>NZ_CP072865.1:397500-2797500 GCF_017948245.1 Rhizobium sp. NLR16a
GGACTCACCGTCTTACTGATCCTAACCAAACTCCGAATACCGGGGAGTACTACTCGGCAGACACACGGCGGGTGCTAACGTCCGTCGTGAAAAGGGCAACAACCCTAACCTCCAGCTAAGGTCCCCAAGTCATGGCTAAGTGGGAAAGGATGTGAGGATCCCAAAACAACCAGGATGTTGGCTTAGAAGCAGCCATCATTTAAAGAAAGCGTAACAGCTCACTGGTCTAAATAAGGGTCTTTGCGCCGAAAATGTAACGGGGCTGAAGCCATGCACCGAAGCTGAGGATGTGTAGCAATACACGTGGTAGCGGAGCGTTCCGTAAGCTGATGAAGGGAGACCCGTGAGGGCTCCTGGAGGTATCGGAAGTGCGAATGTTGACATGAGTAACGATAAAGAGGGTGAGAGACCCTCTCGCCGAAAGACCAAGGGTTCCTGCTTAAAGTTAATCTGAGCAGGGTTAGCCGGCCCCTAAGACGAGGCGGACACGCGTAGTCGATGGGAACCACGTTAATATTCGTGGGCCTGGTGGTAGTGACGGATTGCACAAGTTGTTCATTCTAATTGGATTGGATGGGCAGCGGAGCGGTTCCAGGAAATAGCTCCACCGTATAGACCGTACCCGAAACCGACACAGGTGGTCAGGTAGAGTATACCAAGGCGCTTGAGAGAACTATGTTGAAGGAACTCGGCAAATTGCACGCGTAACTTCGGAAGAAGCGTGACCCCATATGAGGCAACTCTTGTGGGGTGGCACAGACCAGGGGGTAGCGACTGTTTATCAAAAACACAGGGCTCTGCGAAGTCGCAAGACGACGTATAGGGTCTGACGCCTGCCCGGTGCTGGAAGGTTAAGAGGAGAGGTGCAAGCTTTGAATCGAAGCCCCAGTAAACGGCGGCCGTAACTATAACGGTCCTAAGGTAGCGAAATTCCTTGTCGGGTAAGTTCCGACCTGCACGAATGGCGTAACGACTTCCCCGCTGTCTCCAACATAGACTCAGTGAAATTGAATTCCCCGTGAAGATGCGGGGTTCCTGCGGTCAGACGGAAAGACCCCGTGCACCTTTACTATAGCTTTACACTGGCATTCGTGTCGGCATGTGTAGGATAGGTGGTAGGCTTTGAAGCGGGGACGCCAGTTTCCGTGGAGCCATCCTTGAAATACCACCCTTATCGTCATGGATGTCTAACCGCGGCCCGTCATCCGGGTCCGGGACAGTGTATGGTGGGTAGTTTGACTGGGGCGGTCGCCTCCGAAAGAGTAACGGAGGCGCGCGATGGTGGGCTCAGACCGGTCGGAAATCGGTCGTCGAGTGCAATGGCATAAGCCCGCCTGACTGCGAGACTGACAAGTCGAGCAGAGACGAAAGTCGGTCATAGTGATCCGGTGGTCCCGCGTGGAAGGGCCATCGCTCAACGGATAAAAGGTACGCCGGGGATAACAGGCTGATGACCCCCAAGAGTCCATATCGACGGGGTTGTTTGGCACCTCGATGTCGGCTCATCGCATCCTGGGGCTGGAGCAGGTCCCAAGGGTTTGGCTGTTCGCCAATTAAAGCGGTACGTGAGCTGGGTTCAGAACGTCGTGAGACAGTTCGGTCCCTATCTGCCGTGGGTGTAGGAATATTGACAGGATCTGTCCCTAGTACGAGAGGACCGGGATGGACATATCTCTGGTGGACCTGTTGTCCTGCCAAGGGCATAGCAGGGTAGCTATATATGGACGGGATAACCGCTGAAGGCATCTAAGCGGGAAACCCACCTGAAAACGAGTGTTCCCTATCAGAGCCGTGGAAGACGACCACGTTGATAGGCCGGGTGTGGAAGTGCGGCAACGCATGAAGCTTACCGGTACTAATAGCTCGATCGGCTTGATCGTTCTCATTGTTCATGCTCATCAGCCAGAGGCTGATGATGCCTGACCTTTGTCCTGACGCGCCAAGGGCGCTGCGGACGGCCCGCCAAACGATTGGCGACGGCCTCTGGCCTGTATGGGTGCCACAAGCACCCGCAGCCGGAAGAGATCCAAAAGACGTGTTCAAAAAAACAGGCCAACGCCTGCCAGCTTCTCAAATCAATAAGTTGCGCTTTGCCGACCTGGTGGTTATGGCGGGGTGGCTGCACCCGTTCCCTTTCCGAACACGGCCGTGAAACGCCCCTGCGCCCATGGTACTTCGTCTTAAGACGCGGGAGAGTAGGTCGCTGCCAGGTCTGCAAAACGCAACTCAGTTGATAAAAATCTTCTCTGAACAAACCCAAACGGCCAAGGCCGAAACAAAGGGCCGCTCACAAGCGGCCTTTCGTGTTATAATAGTTCCGCGGGGTGGAGCAGCCCGTTCGGCCTAAGATCGATCCACCGGATCGATCTCCAAACGGCCTCACCTCGTCAGGCTACGCCTGACATCGCTCCCGGGCATAACGTCCGGAATGAAATATCGCGGGGTGGAGCAGCCCGGTAGCTCGTCAGGCTCATAACCTGAAGGCCGCAGGTTCAAATCCTGCCCCCGCAACCAATCTTCCCAAAAAGCCCGCCTCGTGCGGGCTTTTTGTTTGGTAACAGCTCGAGAATTTGACGCCTCATCTGCGGCCCGCAAGAAGGAAAAGCCGACGCAGCCCGGACACAAAAACCCCAAATCTTGACCCCGCGACCAATTCAACTTGCAAATTTACCCATGCAAATCGCTTGGCAGAAGCACTCGACATAACCCTCGACGAGCTTTGCGTTTCTGCTGGGCGTTCAACTCCCCGGACGCCGACTGATCTGCCGCGGAACTTTCATTCGGCAGCCATGAGAGCCTCGGCGGTTTTTGATAAGCAAGATGGCGCGGTGTAACCGGCGGAAACGCGAAGCCTTCATCTTGCACAGCGAGCTACTCTTCTCAAAACGTCCTATGCAGAACGCATCACGCCCAGCGACGGCATTGTATGGGGTGCGTCGCCGTTGTACCATGTAGCCTGACAAGTGTGCGCAGTGCTCATTGTAGAGCGGAGCCAAAGCCCCGTCGCGCGCTTCAACCCGATGAATAAGTAGCCGGATCATGGAACTTATCGTCGCCCTTGGCCTGATCGTCTTGAAGGTCGCGTTCCTGATTGCGATCCTGCTGTTGCTACCCTTGCCGCTCACCTGGCTGGAACGCAAGGTTGCCGGGCACATGCAGCAGCGGATGGGGCCGATGCGCGTGGGATGGCACGGGCTGTTGCAGCCGGTGGCGGACGGAATCAAGCTCCTGACGAAAGAGGATCACATCCCGGCTGAGGCCGACCGGTTTCTGTTCAAACTGGCGCCAATCCTGGCACTCGCCCCACCCTTTGTGGTGTTCGTCGCGATCCCCTTCGGCGAAACTGTCTCGGTCCTCGGCCACGGGATCACGCTCTACGTCTCCAACATGAATGTGGCGCTCCTTTTCGTCTTCTCGGTGATCGGGATCGAGGTTTATGGCGTCATCTTCGGCGGTTGGGCCTCCAACAGCAAATACGCTGTCCTGGGCAGCCTCAGAACCTGCGCGCAGATGATCAGCTACGAAATCCCCATGGGGTTCGCGGTCATCGGCGTGGTCATGCTGGCGCAATCCATGAGCCTTCTCGAGATCGTGCGGGCGCAGGCCGATGTCTGGAACATCGTCTACCAACCGATCGGATTCTTCGTGTTCTTCGTCGCCGGATTGGCCGAAGCGCAGCGCATCCCCTTCGACTTGGCGGAAGCGGAAGGCGATCTGGGGGCCGGGTTCCATACCGAATACAGCGGTATCCGCTTTGCCTTCTTTATGGTCAGCGAATATGCCATCGTATTGCTTGTGTCGGTTTTGGTGGTGATCCTGTTCTTCGGCGGTTGGAACGGCGTTCTGGTTCCTTTGCCACCGCTCCTGTGGTTTGCTCTCAAGGTCGCGTTGTTCGTCTATGTGTTTATTTGGTTTCGCTTCACTTTCCCCCGCTACCGCTACGATCAGTTGATGGCGATCGGATGGAAAGTCTTGCTTCCTCTGTCGATGGCGAACATAATTGTAACTGGTGTACTTTTAGGGGCCGTAACGGGTCCATAGCGAGGCGGCGATGTCGCGCGCGCAGGACAGAGTTGGAACATGGATTGGCTGGACGTTTTTTGCCGATCTGGCGAGCGCCTTGGCTCTGACCTTCGGCTACATGTTCTCCAAATCCGTGACCATGCAGTATCCGGACAACGAAAAATGGTTGCCTTACTCGCGTTACCGAGGGCATCACTTTTTGAAGCGTGATGAAGAGGGCGAGATCAAGTGCGTGGCCTGCGAACTCTGCGCGCGGATCTGTCCCTGCGACTGCATCGAAGTCGTCCCGTACGAGGACGAGAAGGGCAATCGCCATCCGGCCAAATTTGAAATCGACACAGCACGCTGCCTGTTCTGCGGGTTGTGCGAGGACGCCTGCCCGGCGGATGCAATCGCGCTTGGGCAACAATACGAATTTTCCAGTTTTTCCTCCGCTGACCTGGTGATCGGGCGCGACGATCTGCTCGTCAAGCCGGGTAAGGCGGCAACCGGCGGCGGCGTGGTTGCCGCGCGCCTCAATACGAAGAAGGACGTAATTGTCGAGACCAACGAGACGCAGGGCTACAACTGGTGGCGGAATATCCGGCGAACATGAACGCGCGCCAGCCATCAAACCGAAGCGCTCAAACAGGAGGCTCAGATGTTTGTCGGTGAAATCATGAAGAACAAGGGTGTCGGTGTCATCGCAGTCGCCCCCGATCAGACGATGGTGGAGGTACTGAGGTTGTTTCGAGACAACAATATCGGCTTCGTCGTCGTGAGCCGCTCGAACAGCAAATACCTGGGTACACTGTCGGAGCGCGATTGCTGCAATGCGATGGCGGAATATGGGGCCGAGGCGGCGGCGATGCGGGTCGCGGACATCATGAACCGCAATGTGGCGATGTGTTCGACACAAGATTTGCTGCCCGTCGCGATGGGGATCATGACCCAGCGGCGCACGCGCCATGTGTTGGTCACGGATGGAGGCAACGTGGTCGGCGTGGTCAGCATCGGAGATGTGGTTAAGCACAGGCTCGACGAAGCGCAGCGTACAGAGCAGGAGCTGCAGGATTACATATGCGGGGCCAGGTATCACTGACGCCGCCAACTCGATGTGATGACGCTGGGGCGGGCAGCTTGCCGCGGAGCCTTGCGGTGCCCCGATCCTAGAGCAATTCCAGGAAAAGTGCGAAGTGGTTTTCCGTCCGGAATTGCGTAAAAACAAAAAGTTAGAGCGGTTCAGCGCTTCCGTGAAAACCTGAACCGCTTGAGATATTCAAACCCCACGCCAGATCCGGCCTGGGCGGTCGACGTCAGGAGTGGGATGCGCCTTCTGGACTTCCACCGCGCATGGATATTCGCCCCGCCGCAGCAGGCTGTTGAGACGCAAGGCTCCATAGTTTTCCGGAACGAAGACGAGGCCCTTGGGAAACCGCCTGTCGACCTTGAGCTGCGCCGACAGTTCGCCTTGGCCGGAACGCACGATTACCCGATCGCCATCCGAAAGGCCAAGCTCCGCAGTATCCTGCGCGCTCATCGCGACATAGGGATCGTTGGCGACCGTGTTCAGCGTGTCCGACCGTTCGGAAAGATATCCGTTGTGGAACAGGCAGTCGCCGGTGATCAGCATGAGCCGGTCGGCTGCTGTTGGAACGGACGGCGGCGCAAGGAACACGCCAGCCGATAATGTCGGTACCGCCCTGGTGAATGCGCCGTCGGCGCCAAGTCCGTCCTGCGTCAACCCCTGATAGGCCGGAACCAGCCGGGCAATCTCGTCGAAAATTTCGCCTCGCGTCGATGGCCGCAGCGCCTGGTTGCGTAGCGCGGCGACGAAGTCGATAATCGCCAGATTGCCTCGCGCCTCGAAAACGGGCTCACGGAACTTGCGAACATTCTGGATCCGGCCTTCGTTGTTGGTGAACGTTCCAGATTCCTCGCCATAGCCCGCCGCGGGCAAGACGACCTCGGCCATGCCCGCCGTCTCCGTGAGGAACGCGTCCTGCACGATCAGGAGATCAGCCGCGCCAAGCGCCCGCGTCACAAAATCCCGGTCGGGATAGGCGACCAGGGGGTCGGTTCCGACGATGTAGAGCGCGCCCATCCGGCCACCGACGCAGAGCTCCAGCATGGCGTCGAGATTCGCGCCGGGTCCGGACGGGATTTGGGCGTCCCAGTTTCGGGCAAGAGCTGCGCGCGCCGCGTCATCGGCGACCGCCCGCAGCCCCGGCAGAGCCGCCGGCAGGACCCCCATGTCCCAGGCACCCATCTGGTTGGCACGGTCGAAGAGAAACTGCATCGCCGGGCCCTTGCCTAGCAGGCGCAGGCCCTGCAGGAGGTTGTTGAGCTGCAGCAGCGTCGCGCGCGCTTCGGGTGATCTCAGGAGGTCGACGCTGACAAGCACGGTGACGCTACGGGCTTCCTTGAGCGCGGTGGCGAGACGATCCGGCCCGTCGCCGCCGGTGCCCGCTGCCGGCCAGCCGATCGTCGCACCGATGTCCGCAATTGAGTCGCCCGGCAAGGTCTGACCGGCCGCCGCCATGAGCGCGGTTACCACCGCCGCAAGGCTTGCCTCTTCTCCGCCCGGCGGCACGCGAACCACCACCCTGGCATCGGCGTCCAGACGCGAGGGCCGCGCCGAAAGCATCAGCAATCCGGCCTGCCGTCGCCGCACGGCGTCTCGCAGCAGGTATTCGGTGACGGGATTCTCCTCGGTCACGTTGCCGCCGACGACGAGCACGCAGTCGTTGCCGATTACGTCGTCCAGCGGTGCGCGGCTGTAGAAAGTTCCCAATAGCGGGCCGAGCGTATCGAAGGGCGCGGCCCAGCGTGACGAACAATCAATGTTGTTGGTCCGGAATACTGTTCGCATCAGCTTCTGGAACTGATAAAGCACCTCGTTGGGCAGGCGAGGCGAGGCCAGCCCGCCGGCATTCTTGGCTTCGACAGCCAGCAGTCGCCGGCGCAGATAGTCCCCCGCTTCGTCCCAGGAAACCGGAACCAGGGCGCCATCCTGACGGATCATTGGCTGCTTGATCCGGTCCCGGCTTGCAACGAAATCGAGGCCGAAGCGTCCTCGCACGCAGAGAGTTTCGTGGTTGACACCTTCGTCCCACTTCGAGCGCACCCGCATGAACTCGCCCTTGCGCGTGCCCACTGTCAGCTGGCAACCGGTGCCACAATGCGGGCAGATCGTGTCGGTCTCTACGAGATCCCAGGGGCGCGCCTTATAGCGGTAGGGGAAGCTCATCAGCGCGCCGACCGGGCAGACCTCGACGCAATTGCCGCACTGGTCGCAACTCGCCAGACTGCCCTCGAAGCCGGTGACGGCGGTATCCATGCCTTTCTCGACGGTGCCCAGCGCCACCGCGCCGACGACCTCCTCGCACATCCGGACGCAGCGCTGGCACTGGATGCAGCGGTTGACATTCATGATGATAACCGGGCTCAGGCGAATGTCCTCGGAGTGGAACACACGTTTGTCATCGCGGAACTGGCTTTCGCGGGGCCCATAGGCCATTACCATGTTCTGAAGCTCGCATTCTCCGCCCTTGTCGCAGATGGGGCAGTCGAGGGGGTGGTTGGCGAGCAGCATGTCGAGCATGGAAGAGCGCGTTTCCTCGATCAGAGGCGTATTCGTCCGCACGACCATGCCATCGGTGACCGCAGTAGCGCAGGACGGCTGCAGCCGCCGCAGGCCCTCGATCTCCACCAGACACATGCGGCAAGAGGCCAGCGGCGGCAGACGCTTCAGATAGCAAAAGGTCGGGATATCGATGCCCAAACGCCGGGCGGCCTGCAACACTGTCGAGCCAGCCTCAACCTCCAGCGTTTGTCCATCGATCGTGACTTTAAGCATGGTTTCCTCACAACCCTTATTCAGCACACTCCTTCAGTGAAACGGGCACCTCCGCTCCTCGACATGGGCGACGAATTCATCTCGGAAATGCGCGAGTGCTGCCCGCAATCCCATCGCTGCACCGTCACCCAAGGCACAAAACGTATTGCCGAAAATGCCCTTGCAGAGCATCTCCAGCTGCTCCAGATCGCCGGGCGCTCCATCCCCGCCTTCAACCCGGCGCAGGACCTTCACAACCCAGTTCAATCCTTCCCGACAGGGCGTGCACTTGCCGCAGGACTCATGGTGGAAGAACTCGACGATCCTGGTGGCGACCTTGACCATGCAGGTGCTATCGTCGATCACGATAACGCCAGCCGAACCGAGCATCGAGCCGGCGGCAGCCAGCGAGTCAAAATCCATTCTCACCTCCAGCCCGTGCTCAGGGATGACCGGCGCGGAGACCCCGCCCGGGATCACTGCCTTGATCTTGCGTCCCGGCAAGGCCCCGCCGGCATGTTCCTCGACCAGCTCGCGCAGCGGTATGCCCATCGGCAACTCGTAGAGGCCGGGTTTGCGCACCTGCCCACTGAGGCAGTAGAGCTTCGGGCCGGGGCTCTTGTCCGGGCCGATGCCGCGGAACCAGTCCGCGCCCCGCATCACGATATGCGGCACGCAGGCCAGCGTCTCGACATTGTTGATTACAGTCGGGCTGGCGTAGAGCCCAGCCACGGCCGGAAACGGCGGCTTCAATCGCGGCTGCGCCCGCTTGCCCTCAAGCGACTCGAGCATCGCAGTCTCCTCGCCGCAGATATAGGCGCCGGCGCCGCAGTGGATGTGGACGGCGAAATTGAAATCCGAGCCCAGAATGCGCTTTCCGAGATAGCCCCTTGCGTGGGCCTCGGCGATCGCCTGCTCCAGACGACGGATCGCCGTCACATATTCTCCGCGAATGTAGACATAGGCGGTTTCAGCCCCAATCGCGTAGGCACTTACCGCCAGCCCCTCAATCAGTTGATGTGGGTCACGCTCCATGATGATCCGGTCCTTGAACGTGCCCGGTTCGCCTTCATCGGCGTTGCAGCACAGATATGTCGGCTTGCCGGCGCGCTTCGGCACGAAACCCCATTTCATGCCCGTCGGGAATCCGGCACCGCCGCGACCGCGCAGGTTGGACCGTTTGACAAGGTCGATAATCTCGTCAGGCGTGTACTCGCGCAGCGCCTTCGCCAGCGCCTGATAGCCGCCTCCAGCCTCGTAGGTCGACACCAAATGACCATCCGCCACATCGACATTTTTGAGAAGAACCGGCTCGAACATGGCGCTACTCTCCCGGCAGCCGCGCAGAGGCGTGCTCGACGCTCGCGGCTCCCGCTATCGCCCGCAGGTTGTCCAGCAGTGCGTTTATCCGCATCACATCAAGGTGGGCGTGGTAATCGTCGCCGACTTGCATCACCGGAGCCATCTCGCAGGCGCCGAGGCATTCGACAGTCGAGAGCGTGAACAGCCCGTCCGGGGTGGTGCCGCCTTTCCTGATCCCCAGCACTGTTTCCAGATGGTCTAGCAGGTCCTGCGATCCGCACAGCATGCAGGAAACATTGTTACAGAGCTGCAGGTGGAACATCCCCACCGGTTCGGTATGGAAGAGGGTGTAGAAGGTCGCCAACTCGTAGACCCAGATCCGCTCGACTCCGAGAATGTCGGCGATCTCTTCCAACACTGGCCCAGGCAGATGGCCATGTACTTCCTGCGCGATCAGGAGCGCGGGCATGATCGCAGAGCGCTGGTCGGGATACCGCGCCGCCGCCTCTTCGATCTTTTCGCGCATGGTCATCGCATTCAAATCCTTGCTACTTGTCCACCTCCGCCATCACGGGATCAAGGCTGCCGAGCACGGCGATCATGTCCGCCAGATAGCGGGCGTTCGTGACCCCGAAGAGGGCCTGAAGATTGACGAACGAGGGGGCCCGCACCTTCATGCGGAACGGTTTTGGAGACCCGTCGCTGATGATGTAAAAGCCAAGCTCGCCCTTTGGCGCCTCGATTGCCGAATAGACCTCGCCCCTCGGCACCTTGAAGCCGTAAGCCGACAGGTCGAAATGCTGGATCAGCGCCTCCATCGAGCAGTGCACCCGATCCTTGTCCAGCGGGAAGGCGATTGTCGGTATGTCGATCTGGAACGGCCCCTCAGGCATCTGGTTGATGCATTGTTCGATGATCCCTATGCTCTCGCGCATCTCATCGACGCGGCATCGCCAGCGTGCATAGCAATCGCCCTCGTCACGGGTGATGACGTTGAAATCGAGCCGGTCGTAGATCTCGTAGGGCTCGTCGCGCCGGATGTCCCAGTCGACACCGGAAGCTCGCAGGTTCGGGCCGCTGAGGCCGAGATCGACAGCATCCTCTGCGGAGATCACGCCGATCCCCTTCGTGCGATTGAGAAACACCCGGTTATCTTCGAGCAGTCGCTCATAGTCGCGGATACGGTTCGGAAAGATGTCGCAAAACTCCCGGATCCTGGGGAAGAACCCATCAGGCAGATCCTCGCGCACCCCGCCAACCCGGCAGAAGGACGTGTGCATGCGCGCACCGGTGATCATTTCCAGGAGGTCCATGATCATTTCACGCTCGCGCATGACGTAAAGCAGCGCGGTCATGGCGCCGAGATCCATCGGCAGCGCGCCGGTGATCAGGAGGTGACCGGAGATCCGTGCTAGCTCGGCCATCATCACGCGGATATATTGCGCTCGGATTGGGGCTTCTATGCCGAGGAGTTTCTCGACCGCCAGCGCGAAGGCGAGGTTGTTCGAGGGCGGACAGAGATAGTCGAGCCGATCCGTCAGCGGGAAAATCTGGGTATAGGTGAAGCTCTCCGCCAGTTTTTCAGTGCCACGATGGAGATAGCCGATATGCGGATCGACGCGCTCGACGAACTCGCCGTCCAGTTCGAGGACGAGCCGAAGAACCCCATGGGTGCTGGGGTGCTGCGGACCGAGGTTGAGAAGCACTTCTCTGGTATTGAGCGCTTCACCCTCAGGCCTGCTGAGCTCGGTGACTTCAGTCATCTCAACGTTCCGGCGTAGAACGGCCTCCCTTACGGAATGTCCCTGGTGGCAAGGTCGGGCTGTGTTGGCGGCGGACCCTCGGCACCGAAGGGGTTCAACTTGTCCTTATAGCCCCTGAGGGGGAAATCCTTGCGTTGCGGAAAGCCCTCGAAGCCTTCCCACATGTAGATCCGGCGCAGATCGGGATGTCCCTCGAACCGGATACCATACATGTCCCAGGCCTCACGCTCATGCCAGTTGGCGGTACGCCAGACGCCCGTGACCGAAGGCACTTCAGGAGGATCGCCAAGTCGGCACTTGATGCGGACCCGCCACCTGTTGGGCAGCGAGTAAAGATGGTAGACCGCCTCGAACCGCGGCATTTCGGGATAATGATCGACGCCGCAAATGTCCGAGAGGAAATTGAACTGCAGCGCCGGATGCTCTTTCAGGAGCCGGCAGAACTCAACGATCCTCTCGGGCGCAACGGCAAAGGCTTCGATACCGTGCGCAGTGCCGAGGTCCTCGATTGTTTCTCCGAAGCGCTCCAGGATCGGAGCGCGATTGAGGGACGGCTCCGCATTCATGACGCTATAACCCGATCCAGAGGTGTGCCGGCGAGCGCCCGGGACCTCTTGATCTTTTCTTGAAGCAGAAGGAAGCCGTGCATCAGCGCCTCGGGCCGGGGCGGACAGCCAGGCACATGCACATCGACGGGCACGAAGGTTTCCGACCCCTGCACCACGGCATAGGTGTTGTAGACCCCGCCCGAAATAGCGCAGGTGCCCATGGCGATCACCCAGCGCGGTTCCGGCATCTGGTCGTAGAGTCGCCGCACGACGGGCGCGAATTTCCGGGTCACGGTGCCGGCGATGATCATGACGTCGGATTGTCTCGGCGAAGGGCGGAACACCACGCCGAACCGGTCGAGATCGTAGCGGGCACAACCGGCCGAGATCATCTCGATGGCGCAGCAGGCAATGCCGAAGGTCTCCGGCCACAGCGCCGATCTCCGGCTCCAACTGATGATGCTGTCGGCCGTGGTGAACAGCACGCTGTCGCGGATCGCGTTGTTTACGCCTCCCATTCCAGCGCTCCTTTCAGCCAGGCGTAGGCGAAGCCCACGAGAAGCAGCAATATGAAGACGATCATCTCGATATAGCCGACCAGCCCGATCTCTTTCAGGACGACGGCCCAGGGAAAGAGGAACATCGCTTCGACATCGAAAACGACCAGCAGGATCGCGAGGATAAAGAACGGCACCCTGAAGCGGCCCGCCGCCGCCTCGCCCGCTGCGTCCATGCCGCATTCATAAGGCATGTTCTTGGCGGGATAGGGATTGGATGGGCGCAGCAGCGAGGAAACCAACAACGTCACCCCCGCCACCAGAACGACTCCGGCGATCATGAAAAGAACCGGCAAGAATTCCATTGCAGTCATATCACTGCACCGGTTGCCCACCGACCTCATCCCGACTTGGGCAATCCTTCCTTCTCTTTCAAGTCTATTCCGTCGGTGTGATCATTGCAAATCCAATCGCTCACCCGCCAAAGACCGAGTCTTGGGCAAGCTTCAGAAACCACGACGGAAATAGGCCGATGCCGATGGTGCCGGCAGCGGTGACGGCGAGTGTCGCGCCCACCAGAGGCGTCAGCGCCGGGGCGAACGCCCTCTTCGGCTCGTGCATATAGATCACCATGACGATGCGGATGTAGAAATAGGCGGCGACCGCGCTGAACAGCACTGCGATGACCGCCAGCATGACGAAACCATGCTCGACGAGGGCGACCAGCACGTAAAACTTGGCGAAGAACCCGGCGGTCGGCGGAATGCCGGCCAATGAGAAGAGATAGAGCAGCATCAGAAGCGCCAGCCCCGGATGTGACTTGGCGAAACCCGCATAGTCTTCGATGACCTCGCCCGAGAAATCGCCGTTCCGCATCATGACGACGGCGCCGAAAATGCCGAGATTCATGAAGGCGTAGATCAGCAGATAGAGCATCACGCTGGCGATCCCATCGGCGCCGCCAGCGGCCACGCCGAAAATGGCGAAGCCGGCATGGGCGATACTGGAATAGGCCAGGAGACGCTTGAAATTATCCTGCACCAGCGCCACGAAGCTGCCAAGCGCCATCGTCACCACCGCGATGACGGCAACGATGATCCAGACGTCCGAGGCTGCGACCAGAGGGTTGAGGAACACCCGCAGAATCACCGCGAACCCCGCCGCCTTGGGGCCTACCGACATGAAGGCGGTGATCGTTGTCGGCGCGCCTTCATAGACGTCCGGCAGCCACATGTGGAAGGGAACCGCGCCGACCTTGAAGACCAGCCCGGCGACGATGAAGACCACCGCCAGCAACAATCCTGGATCGAGCGGATCGCCAGTCACGGCTGCAGCCATCCCGTCCAGTTGCGTTGTGCCGGTGAGCCCGTAGACCAGCGAAACGCCGTAAAGGAAAATCCCGGTCGAGACCGCGCCGAGGATGACATATTTCAGCGCTGCTTCGTTCGACCGCCGCTCACGCCGCAGGAAGCCGGTCAGCACATAGGTGCAAATCACCATCAGTTCGAGGCCTGCATAGATCGACAGGAGATCGGTCGCCGAGGCCATGATCATCATGCCCGAAAGCGCAAAGAGCAGCAGGACATAGTATTCGCTGCTCCCGATCCCTTCGATATCGGCATATCTTCGCGAAAGGAGGAATGTCAGAACGGTGGCTAGGTAGAAAACGAACTTGAAGAAGACCGCGAAGCGGTCGGCGACGAACATGCCCGTGTAGGCCGGCCGTACCTCGCTCGCCAGCATGAGCGTCGCCAAGGCGGCAATCAATATGATCGCGACCGACGCCCAGACAAGGAAATCTTCCTGTCCCCTTCGCACAAACTGTCCCAGGATCAGCAGGATGCAGGCGCCGGTGATCACCACGATCTCGGGCAGGCTCGCTAGGGCCGACTGGAAAAGCGCGGCGGCGGTCATTGGCCGCTCCCCCTACTGTGCACATGTGTCACCAGATGCTTCACCGAGGCATCGATGACGTTGAGAAAGGGTTTCGGATAGAGCCCGACCCAGAGCACGAAGACGGCCAGCGGCAGGATCGCAGCCATCTCACGGGCGTTCACGTCGCGTATCGTTAACCGGGCGCTTGCGCTGGCCGGGCCCAGCGCGACCTTCCCATACATGCCGAGCAGATAGGCAGCCCCCAGCAATGCGCCCAGAACGGCGGCCGAGCCAAAGACCAGGTTGGCCGCAAATCCCCCTGACAGCACCAGCAATTCGCCCACGAACGAATTCGTTCCCGGCAACGCCATCGACGACAGGGTAAACAGTGCCAGAAACGTGGTGTAGACCGGCGCCACCTTCATCAACCCGCCATAGTCGGCGATGCTGCGGGTATGGGTCCGCTCGTAAATCAGCCCGACGAACAGGAAGAGGGCGCCTGTCGTCACGCCATGATTGAACATCTGCAGGATGCCGCCCTCGAGCCCGCGGAGGTTCAGCGCAAAAATCCCCAGTGTTACGAAGCCCATGTGGCTGATGCTGGAATAGGCCACCAGCTTCTTCAGATCGTCCTGCGCCAGCGCGAGCAACCCGCCATAGACGATCGCAAGCACCGAAAGCGCGAGCATCAGCGTCGAATAATACATCGATGCCTCCGGCAGCATCGGCAGCGAGAACCGCAGGAATCCGTAGGCGCCCATCTTCAGGAGCACGCCGGCGAGGATAATGCTGCCCGCCGTCGGCGCCTGCACATGGGCGTCCGGCAGCCAGGTATGGAGCGGCACCATCGGCACCTTGACCGCAAAAGCGATCAGGAAGGCGAAGAACAGCCAGGACTGGATCCGGAACGGCAAGTCCTGCTCTGTCAAGGCGAGGATATCGAAGGTCCTGCCACCGTAGAAATAGAGCACGATGACACCGATCAGGAACAGGAGGCTGCCCGCCAGCGTGTAGAGGAAAAACTTGATCGCCGCATAGACCCGACCCTCGCCGCCCCACACGCCGATGATGAGGTACATCGGGATCAGCATCGCCTCCCAAAAGACGTAGAAAAGGAACAGATCGAGCGCACAGAAGACGCCGAGCATCAGCGCTTGCATGAAGAGCAGGCAGATCATGAATTCCTTCACCTTGCTGTCGATCGCGACCCAGGAGGCGAGCACGCAGATCGACCCCAACAGTGCGGTCAGGAACACGAAGAGCGCGCTGATTCCGTCGATGCCAAGGGCATAATTGATCCCGAGCGCGGGTACCCACGGGTGCGTCTCGGTGAACTGCATGGCATGGGTCGTGGTGTCGAAGCTGACCAGCATGGCGATGCAGAGCGCAAGGTCGAGGACGGTGAAAGAGAGCGCAGTCCACCGCACCGCATCGGCACCGCGCAGGAACATCAGAATCGCGGCCCCGACAACGGGTGTGAATATGATGAGGCTGAGCAGCGGGAAGCCCATGGCACCCCCTATCGCCACGCCACGACGAAGACGGCGGTGGCTGCGATAAGACCGACGATCATCGCTAGCACGTAATGGGTCACGACACCCGTCTGGAGCCGCCTGAGCCGCCCGCCGCCGTTCAGGATCGAATGCGCAATGCCATTCACGACGGCATCCACGCCGGCAAGATCGAGCCGGAGTCCTGCCCGCGCCGCGCCGCGCAGCAAGGGCAGCGCCGCGGTCTCGGAGACATTGCTCACCGCCTGCTCATAGCGCGCCAGCGGTCTTTCGGCGAGCCACATGAAGGCCCGCGCACCCTTGCGGTAAAACCAGTCAGTGTCGAGGCTGATCGTGTTCTCGGGATCGAGCGCCCAGAGGAACAGCACGAACCCCAGGGCGGTGAACATCAGCAGCCCGAGGCTCTCCATCACATGCAAACCCGTATAGGGTTCGAAATCAACCGGATAGGGCAGAAGCGCATAAAGCGGCTGGGGGAACACCCCGATCGCAATGCAGAGCACCGCCGCCATGCCCATGGCAATCAGCATGTTGCGCGGCGGCTCCCGCGCCTCCAGTTTCCGGTCCGTCCCGAAGAACATGTAATAGGGAAGCTTGAGGCCAGTGTGCAGGAACGTCCCGGACGATGCCATGGTCAGCGCCAGCACCACCAGTGCGCGGTGATCCGCTCCTGCAGCCGCTATCACCATCGATTTGGTGACGAACCCCGAGAAGAACGGGAAGGCCGAGATCGCGAAGGCGCCGACCATGTAAAGCGCCACGGTCAGCGGCATGGTTTTGTAAAGCCCGCCAAGCTCGGTGAGCTTGCGTCGGCCGGTAACGTAGATGACGGCGCCGGCACCCATGAACAGCAGCGCCTTGTAGAGGATATGCGCGAAGGCGTGGCTGGTGGCTCCGTTCACCGCCATCTCGGTCCCGATGCCGATACCCGCGATCATGTAGCCCACCTGGCTGACGATGTGATAGGCGAGAAGCCGCCGGCAATCGTTCTCCAGCACGGCGTAGATGACGCCGTAGAGCGCCATGATGGTGCCGAGCCAGACAAGAAGCTCGGTCCCCGGAAACGCCCGCGCCATCACATAGACGGCGGTCTTGGTGGTAAACGCGCTCATGAACACCGCCCCGGTGACGGTCGCCTCCGGATAGGCATCGGTCAGCCAGGCATTGAGCGGCGGCACGGCCGCGTTGAGGATGAAGCCGGCGAGGATCAGGTAGTCGCCGACCCCCATTCCTCCGTTGGTGAGGGCCCCCGCGATCGGGCCGAAAAGCAGTGAACCGGTGGCGAGCCCGTGGGAAATGATGCCGCCGAGCAGGACGACGCCGCCGGTGATATGGACCATGAGGTAACGGAACCCGGCCCGGATCGCCGGCCCACCATGCTGCGCGAAGACCAGATAGGCGGAGGCGAATGCCATGCCCTCCCAGAACAGGTAGAGGGTCAGGTAGTCACCGGCAAACACCACGCCAAGTGCGCTGCCGACATAGACGAATGCCGCCACGTGCTGGCCGGCATCCGTCAGGTGCAGCGCGTAGACCATGCCGATCAGCGCCATGATGGTGAAAACGGTGGCAAAGACGATGCTGAGCTTGTCCACTTTCGCGATCAGGATCTCCTGCCCGATGAACCGCGCTTCGCCATAGCTGCCCGGCTCCATCGCAAGCACGGCAAGGATCGCCAGCGCAGGGATCAGAAGCAGATAGGCCTTGCGGACCCACCCGCCGAGGAAAGGGATCGGCAGGGCGCCAAGAATAAAGAGCAGAGCCGGATGGATGAAGTCAGTCATAATAGTCCTCGCGCCGCATCAGCCCGACCCGATGGCCGAGAAACTTGGAAACGAAGATAAGCAGGACACAGGAGACGAATCCGTAGACGGCGGACCAGCCCGGCAGACTGTCCCACAGATATTCGGCGTGCTCGCGGAAGACCAGAAAGTCGGCGACGACGATCAGGACGAGCACGAGGTAGAACAGTCGGCGCCGCCGCCTCGCATATTGCTCGGCACCAAAGAAGTCGACGACACGCTTGATCATCGGATCACTCCGTCTGCCAGGGTAAGAAAATAGCTCGGGAAAATGCCCATCAGCACCGACAGGATCGCCGTTGCGACCAGCGGAATCGTCACCAGTGGAATTTCACGGACCGTCGTGCGGCTCTCCTGCGTCTCCGCCTGGAAGAAGGCGGCATAGCTGACCGGCAGGAAATAGGCGGCGTTCAGGATTGAGCTCACCAGGAGCACGACCAGGAACGCGGTCTCTCCCGCCGCCACGGCCCCCTTCGCCAGATACCACTTGCTGACGAAGCCCGCGGTCGGCGGTATCCCGATCATGCTGAGCGAGGCGACGAAAAATGCCCCCATCGTCCAGGGCAGCCTGCGGCCGATACCGGCCATGTCGCTGATGTTGCGCTTGCCCGACGCGCAATAGATCGACCCGGCGCAGAAAAAGAGCGTGATCTTGGAGAATGCGTGCGCCGCGATGTGGATGATCCCGCCGACCATCGCGACCGGCGACAACAGAACCGCGCCCAGGACGATGTAGGAGAGCTGGCTGACCGTCGAATAGGCGAGCCTGGCCTTCAGGTCGTCCCGCGTCAGGGCGTAAACCGACGCCATCAGGATCGTGAACGAAGCCAGATAGGCCGTGGCGATGCCGAGACCCAGCCCACCCACTAGTCCGGTGCCGAAAACATGGAACACCACCCGCAGAACGCAGAACACGCCCATCTTGACCACTGCCACTGCATGCAAAAGCGCGCTGACCGGTGTCGGCGCGACCATCGCGGCGGGCAGCCAGGCGTGCATCGGCATCACGGCGGCCTTGGCGAAGCCGAAAAGATAGCAGAAATAGACGACCGTCAGCAGCGCCGCCGAGGCATCGCTCCCCGCCAGCAGTCCCCCCGCGACAAAGTCGAGCGACCCCGCAATATGGTAAGTCAGCGCCAGTGCGGCGAGCAGCGCGCTTTTCGAGGCGCCCATCAGATAAACGAGGTACTTGCGGCCACCCCTCCATCCCTCCTCGTCCTCGTGGTGGTAGACGAGCGGATAGGTGACGAGGCTGAGCACCTCGTAGAAGATCACCAGCGTAAACAGATTGGCGGCGAAGGCGCCCCCGGCGGCGGCCGCAAGACTGCTGGCGAAGCAGGCGAAGAACCGGGTCTGCGCATGCTCGTTCAAATGCCGCATGTAGCCAATGGAATAGATCGCCGCCACGATCCATAGCAGCGACGAGACGGTGGCAAACACCATTCCGAGCGCATCGACCCGGAAAGCAAAGTCGATCCCCGGCAGAATCTCGAACAGGCGCAATTCGACCGTCCCGCCCGCCAGCACCGTGGGCGCCATCGACAAGACAATCGCGAACATGGCGATCGCGGCCAATGGCGAGACCAGATTGCGAAGTCTCTCGCGGTTATTCAAAAGGAGAACTGCAAGGGCGGCCAGACCGGCGACGGCGATGGCAAGCAACGGCCGGATCGATACAACCGGGTCCAAAGCCGCTATCCTTTCATCACCGTCACGTCGTCGATCTTGAGGGTGGATTTGTTCCTCACGAGGGCAACCAGGATACCGAGGGCGACGGCAACTTCCGCCGCGGTGATTGCGATGACGAAGATCGCGAAGATCTGCCCGCGGAAATCGGCGTGGTAACGCCCGAAAGCGGTGAAATTGATGTTGACCGAGTTGAGCAGCAGCTCCAGCGACATCAGTACGACAAGAATATTGCGCCTGAGCAGCACGCCCGCCGCTCCGATCACGAACAGGACCACTCCGAGCACAATATACCACCAGAGCGGAACCATCACCCCTGCTCCTTCCGCGCCAGCATGATGGCGCCGACCAAGGCCGCCAGCAGGATTACGGAGGCGGTTTCAAACGGCAGGAGATAGTCGGCGAAAAGTGCTGTGCCAAGCTGCCTGACCTCATCGCCGCCGCCCATCGCGACGGGCTCCACGACCGAAAAGCGGTCGCTCCAGAGCACCAGCACGAGCATCTCGACCCCGAGCAGGACGAGCAGTATCAGAGCCGGGAGGTTGCCGCCCGGCAAGAACCGCTGCAACACCGCTTCGCGCACATCGATCATCATGATCACGAACAGGAACAGGACCATGATCGCGCCGATATAGACGAAGATCTGGATGACCGCGAGCAACGGCGCCTCGAGCAAGACGAAGATTGCGGAGATCTGCAGAAAACACGCCATCAGCGCCAATGCGCTGTGAACCGGATTGCGCGCCAGGACCACCGTCAGGGCCGTGATCACGGATACCGCAGCGAACAGAAGAAAGAACCCCTGATCCATCGACGCCGACCCTCCGACGCGAACTGCCACTCGGCGCGAGACGGCCGGGTTCGAGACTGCGCCGCAACTTCAGATGCCTTCGCAAATTGTGCCCTAGTATCGGATTTTTCACAAGATTATTGTCATCGGGGGAGCAAGATCGAGTCCGTCCGGATGTGGCGAAGGTCGCTTGCCAAGCGCGCGCTTTCGATGGGGCCTGCAAGCAGGCGAAGCCGACGACGCGGGACAGAAAACAACAAATCCTGCTTCCCAAATCAACATTCGCCAAGCCGCCAATAGGCGCATTGGTATAAGCTCGGGGCCGAGAAGGTAGAGCATGGACGGGCGAGAAATTCCTCTTGCAGGCCATCTTCGTCTCCCGGTTGAATGGTGGTCGACGAGGCTGGAGCGGCTGTCTCGATTGCCTTCTTGACATCCGTGGGCGCTTACCGCGCACCCTGATCCAGGCGCGTGCGGATCGCGTTCATCTGCTCGATCTCCGCACGCTGGCCGCGCGAGATATTGGCGCAGAGCGCGACCAGTTCAGGATCGTTGAGGGCGGCTTCCCGGCACATGAGGATTGCACCTGAATGATGAGGCACCATGGAGGCGATGAATTGGCGGTCGCCTATGAGAGCCTGTGTGCGAGTGCCTGCAAATGCCGCGACGAACAGGATCACAAGGCCGACATGGATTGCGGCGTTCAGCTTCCTGTTCCGGTACATGCCGCCCATGGTGGCGAGCATGATGATGCCCATCGGGGCCACCATCGTCAGCGCCATGTAGAGCATGTTGAGATTGTTCCGGAAATCGCTCCAGCCATCGATCATCGAAAACATCACGAAGTACATGACGATGAGGCTGAGGATCATGTTGACAGCGAACATGGAATAGGGATGCCTGCTCATCTCCTCATGTCGGGAATTATGGTGGTCGCGCATCGCTAACTTCCTTCCGGCCTCCGGACCGAGTCGGAAGGCGGTTAAAGCAATTCCAGGAAAAGTGCGAAGCCGTTTTCCCTCCGGAATCGCGTCAATCCAAAAGGTTAGAGCGGTTCTGCGCTTCCGTGAAAAGCTGAACCGCTCCAGATATTTCCGAGGCAACAACTCGGAGGCATATCGCCTTAACCTTGCATGGGCGGGTTGGTTCCCGGGTTACCAGAGCTTGCCGGATGCGGGAGCCCGAGCTTGCTGATCAGATCGCGCCGTCATAAGCGATCTACGTCATCATCCCCGTCGCCATGTGGTCCAGGTGGTGGCAGTGCAGCGGCCAACGGCCGGGATTGACGGTATCGAGCTGTGCCAGGTGGCTTCGTGTGATTGCCTCGCTAGTTCCCGTCTTTCAGGGAGAAGGCGAGTACATAGTCGCCGACATCAGTCGAATTTGCTGCTCCGCCAATCGAGACCAGAACATATTGCTTGCCTGTCTTCGGTGAGACGTAGGTCATCGGCGTCGCACTCGAGCCGACCGGCAGAGGAAATTTCCAGAGTTCGTTGCCGTTCTCGGCGTCATAGGCGCGGATGTAGTAGTCCTGGAAGCCGGCAAAGAAGACGACGCCGCCGGCGGTCGTAGATGTGCCAGCATAGGTCGGCAGGCCCATCGACATGGGTAAATTCATCTTGATCTTGAACGGTCCGAGCTGTTCAGCAGTCCCGGCCGGCACCTGCCATGCGATTTGGCGTGTGTTCAGATCCACGGCCGTCAGCGTGCCCCATGGTGGTTGCGTACAGGGAATGCGCAGTCTCGACGTCCATTTCTCGGTCGTCATACCATAAGGTGTGCCGCGCTGTGGGGCGGAGGGGCCGTGCGCGGTCGTGACGAGGGCGAAATCGACGTAATCGGCCCGCGGAACGAGGGCGAAG
The DNA here is from genome assembly GCF_017948245.1 of Rhizobium sp. NLR16a. Classification (NCBI taxonomy): domain Bacteria; kingdom Pseudomonadati; phylum Pseudomonadota; class Alphaproteobacteria; order Hyphomicrobiales; family Rhizobiaceae; genus Rhizobium; species Rhizobium sp. NLR16a. The sequence continues at coordinate 418,977 of NZ_CP072865.1, forward strand.
ATGCTGGGAACGCGAATGTCGTTCATGAAGACGCGGTTGTTGGCCAGGTCGACCGAGACGCTTCCCCAGTTGAGACCGCCCAGATTTCCCGGCTGCTGAAGTGCGGGATGCGTGCCGATCGGGGTGAAATCGCCGTCGTAGCGCATCTTGCGAAAGGCGATGCGGCAGGCCAGCTGATCGAACATCGTCAGGCCCCAGGCCCGCTGCTCCGTGACACGTTCCGCACCGATCGTCGGCATGCCGACGGAATAAGGCTGTGTCGGTGACAGTTTCTCCTCCGGCGCGCCGCCCGTTTGCGGCACCGGCTTTTCCTGAACTTCGGCGAGGGGAAGGCCGGTCTGGCGATTGAGCAGGAAAAGCTGCCCACGTTTGGTGGTCTGCAAGATGGCCGGCACGGTGGCGCCATTGCCATCGGGCAGGTCGATCAACAGCGGTTGGGCCGGCAGATCATAGTCCCAGATATCGTGATGCACGGTCTGGAATTTCCATCTCTCCCTGCCGGTCGTCACATCGAGCGCCACCAATGTCGCGTTGTACTGATCGGCGAAAGCCGGACGACTGGCGCCGTAATAATCCGGCGTGGTATTGCCGAGCGGGGCATAGATGAGGCCGAGTTTGTCGTCGAAGGCGGCTGTCGTCCACATATTGGGCGTGGCGCGGGTGTAGGTCTCGCCTGCTGGCGGAAGCTTGGTGATCGCAGGATTGCCGAGATCCCAGGCCCATTCGAGCTCACCGGTCACCACGTTGAATGCGCGGATCACGCCTGACGGCTCGCCGACCTCCTGATTGTCGATGACCCAGCCTCCGATGACAATCAGGTTGCGGGCAATCAGCGGAGCCGATGTCTGGAAATAGTAGCCGGTCTTGATTTCACCCATGCCCTGAGAGAGCTGCACGGTGCCGTTGTCGCCGAAGCCCGTGCATGGCGCGCCGGTCTTGCTGTCGATCTCGAGGAGGCGGGCATCGATGGTCGTCTGTATCAGGCGCTCGTTGCAGAGGCCATCGGGCGATCGGCTCTCCTCCGGCATCTTGTAATAGCCGAGGCCGCGGCAACGCTGCCAATAAGGCGCCGACGCCTTCGGATCGAAGGTCCAGCGGGGTTTTCCGGTATCGGCATCAAGGGCGGCGATCACATCCGTCGGCGTGCAGGTGTAGACCGTATCGCCGATCTGCAAAGGCGTGTTCTGGTCGACGCCGTCGCCTCTTCCGGTGCGATATGTCCAGGCAAGGTCAAGCTTGGCAATGTTGCCGCGATTGATCTGGTCGAATGGGGAATAGCGATCTCCGGCCGTGCTGCGGCCGTAGGATGTCCAATCGGAGGGGGAGTTGTCGCCTCTGACCGTCTTGTAGGCAGGAATATCGCCGGAGGGGCGGATCACCTGATGCGGCGTGAAAGCAAGGGCAAAGCCTGCGGCAAACAGAATGGCGGCAAGCAGGGCGCCGCCGTGGAAGAGCTTCCGGCTGGCGGTCGGCAAACGCGCTGGTGCAAAAAGAAGCGCAAATCCCGCCAGCGCGATCGGGGACATCAAGCGTGCGAAGAGCCCCCAGAAATTGGTGCCGGACTCCCATAATGCCCAGGGAAGGGTGAAAACGGCGATAAGCAGGATGATGAGTGCGCCCAGTCGCTTGCGGCGCCATAGCAGAACGGCCGCAATGAGGTAGGCAAGCCCTGTGATTGCGTAATAGGGCGAGCCGCCGAGGCTGAGCAGCAAGGCGCCGCCTCCCATCAAGCCCAGTCCGATAAAGGCGAGAACGATACAGAACAGAGCGGCCAGAAATTTCATTCGTTCCTCATCCAATTCGCTGCGCGATCGCCCGTATTCGTCTCCGACCGTGAAACGGCGCCTCGGGCAGCACAGCGCCATTGGACCGATGGTCAGCTATTCGTCCCGAAGCGGGCAGTCCCTCAAATTTTTCCTGATGTAGCTCTGGTCACTGACACGTGTCCCCGAGCCGGCAATGATGCTTGCGATTGCGTCAAAACTTCTGAAAGGGTCACTGATGGTTCTCGGCGAAAAGCTTGATCTGGCGAAGGGGCGGCCGACAGGATTTGACTACATGCGATTGCTGTTGGCCTTTTCGGTGCTTTGGATACATACGGCTCGCGTCACCTATGGCGATGATCTGTTTTTGTGGGAAACGCCCCTGCGTCCTTTTATCAAGTCGGTGCTGCCCATGTTCTTTGCCTTGAGCGGGTTCCTGGTCGCCGGCAGTCTCGGGCGGTCGAAGACGTTGATCTCCTTTCTTGGCAATCGATTTATCCGGATTTACCCCGCCCTGGCAGTGGAAGTGTTTCTGGCTGCTTTTATACTTGGAGCGATCTATACCGAGTATGACCTCAGTAACTACTTTACCGACCCCCAGTTTTTTGCATATCTGCTGAATGTCACCGGGCACATTCACTTCAATCTTCCGGGGGTGTTCCCGAGCAATCCTGACGCCGCGATGGTGAACGGGCAGCTCTGGACCGTGCCCTTCGAACTTGAATGCTACGTCGCGATTGCCGCGCTTTTCCTGCTCGGCGTGGTCAGGCGGCGCGTGCTCGCGCTCATCGCAACGACGGCGTTGATCGTGGGTTTTGGGCTTGCGAGATATTGGAAGCATGAAAGCAACTGGGCATCCATGCCTACGACCGCGTCGGGGAATCTGCTGATCGGCGCCTTCCTCGTGGGCGTGACCATCTATCTCTATAGGGACAAGATTCTGTGGGATGTCCGCATCTTCATCGCTGCTGTGGCCGTCATATTGTGGGCTTATTGGTTCAGCTCCTTTGGGGACTTCGTTGCCATTCCGGCTATTGGATATGTAACGGTCTTTCTCGGCCTGACCTCGCCCCGCAAGCTCGGAGTGCTTCAGGGGGCCGACTACTCCTACGGCGTATTCCTCTATGGCTATCCCATCCAGCAGGCCTTCGTCGCGCTCGGACCCTGGGCGCATAACTGGTGGCTGAATGGGATCGTCTGCAGCATCATTGTCACTTGTTTTGCCGCCTTCTCATGGCGATTCATCGAAAGGCCGGCGTTGGAATTGAGGAAACAGGTGACCTGGCTCGAGAACCTCTACCTGCAGCGCGGCACAAGACGGGAATTGGCCGGCGCGGTTTTGAAATAGGCTTCTCGACCGCCCATCCGGGAGTGTGCGTGACCAGCAGAGAGATCATCGGGGTTTGCGGTCGCCGCGAGCCTTGTTGATGCGCGGCGACTATTCCAGATGAAAGGCTTATGCCGACCGCAACATGACTTTTCGGATGTTGCTGCACCGAGTGCGCTGCATGTCAGCGCTGGAACCGTTCAGATTTCGCTACTGGAGATATTCTTCCAATCTTTCCAGCCTTCACCCTGAATGAGCCCGTGATCGGACAAGTCCTTCCAGTTCGTGTAAGTGCCCGTATCGTCATGGACGAAGTCAGTCATGTCCTTGCCGGAGGAGTAAACGGTGTATTCATCAGTATGCTGAGAACGATGCGCGGCATCGGAAACCTTATGCACGAAGGTCGATAGGAACTTGAAGTGGAGAAGGGCGCCGGATACGCAAAGTGCGCCGCGCATCTCGCCCAGATTCAGGGAAAGCGGCCAGACCTGGTGCGATGATTTGAGAAACAGCCGTTCACCTGTCACATAGACGAGAGGGATCTTGTTGAGCGCCGGCCCGTCCCACAGCCGATCGTGAAAATAGATGCGTCCGCGAACGCCGCCTTTGATCCATATTGTCCAGTTGCGTTCGTCGAAATGTGCGACATAGCCGGATCGGTCGAAAAGGTTGCAGACTTCGAGCGGGTTGCGGCCGGGTTCACATATGTTTTCGAGAACCGGACGCGGGCTGTACATGTCGATCATGACCGAGCGGAGGGAATGGCCGCCAGTGGCTTCCATGTAGGCGGTCAGCTGATCGATCGGGCGGGTGTCGCAATGCGGATAGACCAGGAACTCGTCTGCATCGACATAAAGGACCCATTTCTCCCGGCAGTGCCGGTTGATGACCTCGTTGATCCAGTCGTTTCCGAACCTTGCCGCCTTGTAGGAGCCATGCGCCGAAAGGAGCGAGACATCGTCGAAGCCGGACAGCAATTCGGCCGTTCCGTCCGTCGAGCCGTTGTCGATGCAGATGAAATGCTCGAAGCCGAGATCACGATAATATTGCAGGAAAAATGCCAGCCGATGGCCTTCGTCACGGATGACGCAGATGACCACGTGACGCGCCTGCCTGAGGCCGCTGCGCAACCGGTCGTAACGAACCTGCCGAGCCTTGAGCGACCGGCGCAGGCGAGCTTTTGCGTAATGCGAGATACTGGCCACGGAAACCCGATAACTCATATTCCATCCTGAACATTATCCGTTCCCGGATTCATTAGGCTTGCTTCGAGAAGCCCGACAGACGGAGCGCAGAGCAATTTCGGCTGGTGGGAACAATGTGCGGTCATCATACGGCGTAATCGCCAACCAGCAGGCTCTGGATCCGCGGGTGGGGGCCGTTCCTCTCGATCGCGTGTTCGATACGTGCCCGCATCGACCGATATTTATAGAGCATCTTCCGATCGAAGCTTACTCCGCGATAGAGCGCGTTGTAGATCGGATGGGCTTTGCGCAGATCGATATAGACTTGGCTTTCCCGATCAGTCCATGGAAAGAAGGTTCCATGCCATGGCTTCGGATGCGCCATGTAGTGGACGATCGCCAGCGACGACATGTTCACCAGATGCAGAAACTGCTTGGGAAAGTTCCAGCGGTTGGACACGAGGATGAGCGATGAACCGCAAACGTAGTTCAATGCGCCCTGATCATGTTTGCCCTCGCAAGCCCCGGGATTGCTGGCAAAAAGCTCAAGCGCTTCCTGCCCGATCCAGCCGTTGCGATGGAACTTCAGGACCCCTGCATTGAAGTAGTGGTTGTCCTTTCCAGTGTTGAGGAAGTCCTGGACTGCCGTGTAATCGCGGGCGGCGAAAAACCGGCCCTCAGGCACGGTGGCGTTTTCGAGTTTGCCGAGATCGCTGACGATCTGGGTATCGCCATCGAGATAGATGATCTGGCTGTAATGGGCAGGCAGGATCTCGCAAAGGACAAGTTTGGCCATCGTGCTGACGCTGATGCGCCCCCTAAAATGCGAAGGGTCGAGCTTGCCGAGCGAATCTTGCAGCGCGTCGGTCGCATCGACCAATTCGACTCCGCTCGCGGTGAGGAGGGCTCTCAACTCATTGAAATTGTCGAGACGTTCAGACATGAGCACGCAAACGTCGCTTGCGGGGCTTGCGAATTTGCGAGCCTGAAGCGCGGAAAGGATAGTTGGAAATGAATATTCGACATCCGTGACGTAGACGACGCATTGATTGTTCATGTCTTCACCCTTCCGGTACTCTTCAATGCGAGTGAGTGACTGCTCCCTTCAGGATAGCGGGAACAGTTGTTGATCGATCCGGCAGACCTGTCGTATGACAGGCTGGTCCGGTATATATTTCGGATCGCTGGACCGCTCGTTTGTTGAAACAGCATCCGGCCGCTGGCGGTTTTTGTGTGTTCCATTGTTGAGACGCTCATCATGAAGAATGCCGTGCCTGTCACAGGGCCCCCTTTCGACATTTTGATCCGCGGCAGGACGATGGATTCCGGAAGCCTTATCGAAATGCAGAGGGAGGGAGGATCGTCATGCTGATCACCACCTTGGTGGCGGCCGTGATTTCGATAGCTGCCGGCGCTTCGATCCGCGCCTGGGCCTTCGCGATTTTCGGAATACTTGTGGCAATCGGCTTCGGCAGTGTGGCTTTCGCCGACGGGTCTTCGCTGATCGGGGCGATCGTTTCCGGTATCGCTTTCCTGATGCTCATGGAGATCGGGTATCTGGCGGGCGTGTTCCTGTCCGGTTTTGCGCGCCGTAGCGCCAGATCGCGACAGAACAATTCCGCCGCCGATAACGTCGCAGCCACCAGCGAGCGCCAGCAGGGCTGACGGCGAAACAGGATCGGTCGCCCGTCCTTTCCACGGATGCGGCGCGGGCGATTGGCTGCGAAGCCACCCGGGCAGGCGCATGGCCGCAACGGCGTCCCGCCCTTGGCCTCGAACGAAACTCACGACTGAGGTCATCATGTTGCAAACACCGGCGCTCTCCTGAGAGATGCCGATGCCTCCGGGGCAAGTTGATTTGCGCCAGATCGGGCCACCCGATGCTGCGAGACACAGGGGGCGGCCAGACAACCGGCAGCCAAACCCGCCGTGGTGCTGAACAGCAGACCGAGATCGGTGCCGCTTCCTGAAATCGCAGCAGAGGCGATCTGTGAGATCGATGCCACAATGGCGGCATTTCCGATGGCATGCGTCTCCCGATTGCCGGAGACGTGCCGGCCGGAGGCTCTGACAAGGCTGTGCAGGAAGGCGACGAAGAGAAGCGTGCCGGTCAATCCGACGTTGGACAGCAATGCGGCGAGGAAACTTGAAGCCCGAACCGTTCCGAGGCCGGCGCCGAAAGTGGCCGTATCGACGAATGCGATCAATGCCAGCGTGTTCCAGGCGGTGCGCTCTTCGCCGGATTGCGATTGGAGTTTGTCCGACACGGTGGTGTTGACGAGGCTGGTGATGGAATTCCACGCATCGGGGACAAGGCTGAGAGCGATGATGGCGCAAGGGATCAGGAAGAGAGTTATCGCCAGGAAAGTCACGTGCGAGGTCTTGGCCGATCCTGCGATCATACGTTTGCAGCAGAACAGCACGAGCATGCAGACAACGAAAAGCCCGGCGATATAAGCGGTTGTCGATGTGCAGAGCAGGATCGTCGGGCCGATGAGAAGCGTTGCCATACCGGCCATACGGCTTCGAACACGCTCCAGCCAGAGCAGAAGCGTGAACGAAAAATAGGCCAGTGCGACCGTCCCATAAATGCTTGCTTCGGGAAAGGCGCCGACGATGCGTTTGAAGCCGCTGATCGTCTCGGCCGTATGCATGGTATAATTCGCGTTTCTGATGACATCGAGCAGATAGGACTGGCCGGTCAGGAACGTTCCGATATCAAGCAAAGCCAGAGCAAAACATGCGATGGACGCGAGGATCAACTGCTGTGCGATGAAACTCGCATATCCGAGCCTCGCAAGTCCCGCGACCACGGCAAAGCAGGCGAGGTCGCCAAGCAGATAGACAGATTGACTAAGATTGGATGAGCCTGGCGACAGGGGCGCGGCGACAGTCGACATCATGCCCGTCGCATCTCTCGCAGAGGAGTAGACGAGGGTCGCGCCTGCAAAAATGCGCGGCAGGAAAAACGACGACACGACGGAAAACAGGACGTAGGCGGCAAACCAGAAGCCGGGACCCGGATAGGCGATGCTAACCAGCGCCGCTTGCGTCTGGACCGGACGCAACAAGGTGGCGGCGACGATAAACAGGAGCAGAAGATGGCTTGGCTGAATACTGCTGCCGCCGAGCGCAGGCAATTGCAGAGCCGCCGCGGCTCCCAGCAGCGTCAACAGGCAGAGGGTTGTCACGGCAAAGCGCGCTCCTTTGACTGTGGTGATCAGGCCAAGCAGGAGAACGATGAAACCGAGCGGCTCTATCGACATGCTTCTAATCCTGAACCGGGCAAACAGCTGAAATAGCGCTTTGGCCGAATGCGGCATCGACAAGCCGATATGATGGACGAGGCGAAGGCCGCCAGCTGTCGTCGCTGATCATCATCGCCTCCTAATTCGATCCCGTCTGGGATATCCAGCTGCGGCCCGTTGGATTATCCCTGGCCACATCAGATGACGAGAGTGTCGAGCTCTGCGTCCGGGGTGAGGGCTGCAGCGGCGACGTTGACGCCTGAAGGTTGGTGTCCAAACCGACCTCGATGAGATCATGCGGCAGCAATGCGGTTTGCTCGTCGGCCACGATGTTGCTGGAGGTTCCGTCGTTATTGCGGCGCACAATCCTGTAGTTCTTCTGCGTTCTGCCAAGTCCCGGCGCGTCCGCGTTCATCTGAGCAAGCTGAGCGTCGTAGCCGGCCTGTTCGCCCAGAAGCTGGGCTACCTGGATATCGATTGCCGCCCTGCCGATCGCCAGATTGACCTGGTTGAGCAGCTCCTGGTTTTCGCTATTCTGCCTGTTGACGATATTGATCTTGGAACGGTCGGCCTCACTGAGGCCTTGGCGAGCCGTGGTCAGGGCAACTTCGAGATCGATCAGGGTACCCTGTGCATCCGCAACCCAGCGGTCGACAGACACCTGGCGGGAATTGCTGACCAATCCCTTGCTTACCAGGCTGTTGACGTTGTCCAGTTCCTTCTGGGCAAGGTCAATCTGCCGCTTTTGCGAGCTGATCTTGGCCTCGAGTGACTCGACCTGCTGGCCATAGAGGCGGGTGAGGTCATTCGCCGCTTCGATCTGGCTATCGATATCGACGCGGCGCAGCCGCATCAGGTTCAATTCCTGTGCCTTCAGCTTGTCCATATCGGGCGTTCCGACGAGTTCGGCGGGAACCTCGAAACTCTGCTCACCGGCGATTTCCGCCCGCAGCCGCGCCTGCCGCATCAGGAGGTCGCGCCGGTTGAGGACGGCGGTTCGATAGGCCCCGGCTGCCTGAATCCGGTCGCGCTCGAAAGTATTGTCTTCGCGTTCCCGCAGAAAGCCGCCAGCGATGCTGATGGCCTTCATGACCGTCATCCGCGGTTCAAAAGGATAGCGTCCCGGGGTTTGAACGGTGCCGGTCACAAAAATCGGCGCATGCTCGGCAACCTCCAGGGCGATGTATGGCTTGCCAGGAAGTGCCGCCTTTTCCGCGAGCGCGCTGGCGATGGCAGCGGCGAGTTCTTCGGTTGTTCTTCCGGCCGCCTGTACATGGCCAGCGATCGGGATCGACAAGTCGCCGGTATCGTCGATGGTGTAGACACCATCGAGAGCTTCCCAGCTGGCATAGCGGGAGTCCGCTGAACGCCATTCAACGACGCGCAGTCTTACCTTGTCTTCCGGCACGAGGGTGAATGTTTGCGCGTGGGCGACGCTCCAGCCGGCGAGGCAGCAGAAAACCAGCAGGGCGAGGGCCGCGGAGATGACGCGATCGGGCAAGAATGTGCGCTGCATTGATCTATCTCCGTTTCGTTTCGATCGACGGCGAGGGCATTGCGCGGGACGGCGGATTGCCGAATTCGAGAATGCGGGACGGTGCGGCGCGGCCGGCAAGGAGATCGGTGAGCGCCAGCAAATTGCCGCTCAAACGTCCCCATCGGTCGATCAAGCGGTCGTTGAACACTATGCCCGACGCGTTGGCCAGAATGTTGCGGCCGATCTGCGCTATCGCCCGGCCTTTCGAGATCGTGCCCTTGCGGATCAGGTAGACAGGATTGGCAACCTGCGAATATCCGAGTCTGCGGCCAGGCTGTCGCCCGGATCTGACGCCGAGATGTACTCCACGGGCGCCTTCAACGCGCACGGATCTGCCGTAGCGGGCGATGGACCTGCTGAAATCGACATCCTCAAGCCAGCCATAGAGCGGCAGTTGCTCGTCAAACGTCAGTGCGTGTTTGAGGACGGGAGCGAGGCGAACTGCCATATTGCACCCATATGCATTATAGACATCCGTCACCCGCTCGGACACTTCGCCGGCAGTGTGAAGAACCTGCAGCGCCTTCGACATGTCGAGCCCCCCAATGAGGACGCCGTCGGCCAGGACCTCACCGGTGGCAATCGCGATGGCAGGATTGGCTGCAAAGACGGCTGTCATCCGTGCCAGGAAGGTTGGGGCCGGAATGAAATCGTCGTCCAGGAAGATCAGAACATCGGTATCGGCCGCGGCCGCCCGGATAATGCTGTTGCGCTGGGAGGTGAGGCCACGGCTGCCGATAATGACTTCCACGTCGAGACGGTCGGCGAGCCCGGCGGCATCGTCGATCCCTGGTACGCAGACGATCAATCGCGGCGGCTGGTCGGGCAGGCCGGCGAGATAATCGACCGTTTCCAGCAGGATCGAAGGGCGGCCCGCCGAAGCAATTCCGACGGCGATCCGCAATGGCCGGCTCGCGCGCCGCGCCGTCGCTTCGGTGTCGCAAGAAACAGGCGCCGACCTCAAGCTGTCCTGCCTGGTCGTTTTTGCCGAATGCGCGATCATGGCTGCATGCTCCTCGGAGCGTGATTGATAATCGCGCCGAGGATCTCCGCGCCGACGTTCCGCATCGTCTCGATGACGCGCATGGCGTCGTCGATCGATGTGCGTCCGTGCGAGGCGACCACGAGAACGCCGTCCAGCTCCGGCGCGATGGCGTTGGCATCCGGTGACGCGGAGAATGCGGAAATGTCGACGAATATGGTGTCGAACTCTTTTTTCAGCTCGGCAAAGCTCAATTGCGTGCGGCGGGAACTCAGGCGAATGGCCGGTGTTACCGCATCCACCTTGCCGAGCGGCAGGAACTTCAGCGTCGGGGTGAGCGGCAGGGCCGCCGTCTGGATGAGGTCGCCGTTGTCGAGGACGTCGACGAGGCCGCTGGCACTATGAGGCGCGATCGCCCTGCTGAGCGATGATTTCTGCGCGGCCGCATCAATCAGAAGCGTCTTCGCTCCAGATACCGACGACAGCACGGCAAGTTCGCTTGCGATGGTCGATGCGCCGTTGCCGGGATCGACGGCGACCACTCCGATGACGATCCGGCGCTTGCGCCGAAGCCCGACGACTGTTGCGCTCAATTCCGTCATGCCTGGAATAACCGAATAGGCGGGTGAACTGCTGCCCGTGCCGGTGGCGAGAAAAGATGCCGGCTGGCCGTTGCGTGTCCTCTTTGATGTCGCCAGCACAGTGACGAAGGGCAGGCCACAGGTTTCGGCGATCTGATGCGGGCGGACGAGCCGGCGGTCGCTGGCATGTCTTATCATCGCGAGTGCGAAACCGGCTCCAAGGCCGATGGCCGCCGCAAAGGCGGCGATGAGCGTGCTGCGCGGTCTCGCCTTCGAAAGAGGCAGTGTGGCTCGCGAGACGATCGTGGCATCGGACATCGGATAGGTAATGCGCTGCTTTGCTTCGGTTAGCTGGTTCAAGGTGTTTTCATAGAGAGAGCGGCGCGCGTCCGTTGCGCTCTGCAACTCCGCAAGCTTGAACTGGTCGCGCGGATTGCTCGTGAAACTGGCCAAGGCGCTGGCGGCTTCCGCCAGCCCTCGCTGTTGCTCGGCTATGAATTTCGCCAGCCAGTCGCTGTATTGGCGGGCGGCGTTGGCCTTCATCGCGATATTCTTCTGGATATATTGTCCGGCGAGCGTGTCGGCGATATCGACGGCCTTCTGAGGGGTCGATGCCGCAGCCGATATCTCGATGATCGTCGAGCTTCCGATCCGGCGGATGTCCATCATGCTCAGCAGTTTGGCGGTTGCCCAGTCGTGGAGCCGCTCCTCCTCCGCCTGCGGCCGCGCTTCGCTCGCTCCCTTGCCCGCCGTATCCTGCGATGGCGTGTCCGGTTGTGAAGAAAACCCCATCAGCCAATTCTTCGCTCTGTCCTGCAGCGAAGGCGTCTGATCGACAAACTCCGGATCATGAACGAGATCAAGCGCCGCCACGGTTCCGCCGACGACATCGCTCGATCTGGCGATCTCCAGCTGTCCTTCGATGAAGGCATCTTCGGCGAAAGCCCTCTGTGCTTCAGAGCCGCTCACCTGGGGGAAGATCACAAGCTGCGTGCTGGCAACGAAAGTCGGTTCGGCGGTCAGCATGTAGCTTCCGGCGATCGCCAGGAAAGCGATGGTGGTCACGACGATCCAGTGCCAGCGCATTCTCAAAAAGAAGAGCATATCCCGTATGGTCAGCGGTGAATTCCCGCCGCCTGTGGCTGCTGCTGCCAGGGATATGGGAGAGACACCGCTGAAGATCGTGCTGGAGGTCATGTCGTCCTAATCCGGAATGGGAAATCAAGGAATAACCAGGTGATGGTAGCTTGGAGGGGACGTGGGAGCGGCGCATTTTCCGATCCCGGCACGGTTGGCTGTCTCCCCTTTGAAGGCTCAGTACGATCCGCGCTGCGAAAACAGCGCAGGAATGGTCTTGGCGATGATCAAGAAGTCTCGAGCGAGCGACCAGTTGTTGAGATAGTGGACATCGAGAGAAACCCTGTACTCGTAACTGACGTCGTTGCGCCCGCTGGTTTGCCATTGACCGGTCAGTCCCGGACGGACTGCCATATAGGCCCACATGTGTTCGCCGTAGCGCGGCAGTTCCTCGGCTGTGACCGGGCGGGGTCCGACGAGGCTCATTTCGCCACGTACGATATTGATCAGCTGGGGAAGCTCGTCGATGCTCGAGCGCCTGAGAATATCGCCGACGGCGGTGATCCTCGGATCGTTCTTCAACTTGCGCGTCGCTTCCCATTCGCTGCGGGCGGCCGGGTTGTTTTGCAGCAATTCCGCGAGCTGAGCGCTCGCATCGGGCTTCATCGTGCGAAATTTGAGGCATCCGAACGGCGCTCCGCCGAAGCCAATGCGCGTATGGGAATAGAAGACAGGGCCGCGGTCGGAGAGTTTCACGATCATCGCGACGATCAGCAGAAGCGGAGAGAGCAGGATCAGAGCGGTGATCGCGACAAGAATATCTATCGCACGCTTCGACGACCTGCTCGCTGCACGAGGCCGGGAATCGGGGGAATCGTCACCCTTCGCGGCCCGTTCGACGCGTGACCAAGCCTCAAAACTATGTGCTTCCCATGCCATCGCGGTCTCCAAAACATTGCCCGTCAACAACCGTTGAGAGCTTGCTGCGCCGCACCCAGATTGTCTGTTACCAAGGTCATAATCCTTAATTAATTCTTCATGCTAGGAAATCTCAGACAGATTTCAGAGTACAGATCCGTGTCATCAATTCTTTTAATTTGTTCTATAATCTGCTTTTGTCGGTCGTTCTGTGTGAATTCAATCATTATTTTTATATCGGAATTTCAATATCTGCTTGTTTTTAATTCAATAAGTCTTTTTTATATGCAGTTTTGTTCGATGTGGCCAATGGTACTCGTGTATTTTAGAAAGTTTGATTTTATACCGGTGGGTATTATGATTTTTTCTGAAGTAGACTTAAATTTTACGTTAGATTTGCGCGGATGTTATTTGACTAACGTAATAATCCAATATAATTGATGCAGTGCAGCATTAGTGAGAGACCATTCTAGTATCAGGAGTGAATTGCATGGACGGGATCACACATGCATCAGATCGCAGGATCGGCATCAGCAAAGGCGCGATCTCGGCCAGCGGCGGAATTCACCTCAACAGTCGCATCGTCATCGATGACGAATTCCTCTCCTGCCGCTCGAGCGTACGGCGTTTCCGTCGTGGCGAGATCATTGCCGGGGCCGGGGTCCTTGTCGATATGTTCGCGCGCGTGCATTCGGGGTTGGTCAGTGCAAGTACGATGCTGCCCGACGGCAGGGAATTCATCGTCGAAATCATTCCGAAAACAGGTCTGATCGGCGAGCTTGAAGTCTTGCGCCGGCAGACACTGAACCTCGAATACCGAGCCAGTTCCAATTGCGAGCTGCATTTCTTCGAAGGCCGGCTGCTGCGCGACATGTATGCTAGCGATTCGTGCTTCCGCGAAAAAGTCTTCTCAAGGGCCTTGGCGCGTGTCTCGGAGCTTGAAGATAGGATCATCGCCAACGCGGCGTCGACCCTTCAGGCAAGACTGGCGAGCACGTTGCTGCGGCTCTCGGCTGTTTACGGAAAAGATGCCGCAAACAGTGGCAACGAAGTGATCATCTCGCAAAACGATCTGGCCGCAACGCTGCCGGCGTCCCGCGAGAAGGTCAATCAATGCCTGCGGCGCCTGCGGGAATGCAAGATTGTCGACGGAGGGCAGGGCAAGATCCGAATACTTAACCGCAAGGCGCTCGAGGCCTGTGCGAATGGCGCGTTTTCGGCGAAGTGATGAGCCTGTCGTTTCCTGGGGCCCTCCGATCCGCCGCAAATGTCAGCCGCTTTGCCGGCCGCGGCACGACGATGATTGATCGCGTGGTCGTCATCGACGACTACTCGGTGGCCAGGGGCGGCGCGACGGGGCTGGCGGTGCTCTCGGCCAAGCTTTTTCGCGGCCTGGATATTCCCGTGACTTATATTTGTGGGGATGACGCCGCCAATGCGGAACTTGCTGCTCTCGGGGTCGCCATGGTCGGATTGAACAGCCGCGACCTGCTTAGCGCCGAGCGTGCGAAGGCTTTCGTGACCGGCATTCACAATGGTGCGGCTGCCCGCATGGTCGCGAACTGGATTGCCGCGAAGGATACGGCGAATACCGTCTATCACGTCCATGGCTGGCATCAGATCCTGTCCCCCGCGCTTTTCAGGGCACTGGCTCTGGTCGCAGGACGATGCGTGATTCACGCGCATGACTTCTTCACTGCCTGTCCCAACGGCGCCTTTTTCGATTACCAGGCGCAAGAGATCTGCCTTCGGCGTCCGCTCGGTGCCGGCTGCATTGCGACGGCTTGCGACAAGAGAAGTTATTCGCACAAATTGTGGCGGCTCGCCCGCGGCTCGAATATCCTCCGGCTGCTGAGGGCTGAGGCCGATTTCGGCCGGATCATCTTGCTGCATGAGAAGATGGCTGGGTTTCTCGTCGGCGCCGGCTATCGGGCCGAGCGGTTGACGACGATCCGCAATCCCGTCGCCCCCTTGTCGATAGGGCGTGTCGAGGCGGAGGCGAACGACGAATTTGTCTTCATCGGGCGGCTCGACGCGGAAAAGGGCGTGGAGGATGCCGTGGCCGCCACACGCAGAGCCGGCGCCAGGCTCTGCGTGATCGGGGACGGCCCGCTGATGCCGTTGGTCGCCGCTTCCGGCGATCACGTCAGGGCCGTCGGCTGGCAATCGCATGCGGAGATCGGCACCACCATCCGCAAGGCGCGCGCCCTGTTGATGCCATCGCGTTATCCCGAGCCTTTCGGCCTGGTGGCGATCGAAGCGGCCAGGAGCGGTCTGCCGGTCATCATGTCGCGCAGCGCCTTTCTCGCCGAGGAAATGGAACGAGCCGGTATGGCGTTTGCCTGCGACACGGCTGATGAAGCTGCCTTTGCCGACACATTGACGCGATTTAGCCAAATGCCGAGGCACGAAATCCGCGCCATGAGCGAGCGGGCCTTCCTGATGTCGCCAGATCTCGCCTCGACGCATGAGGAATGGCGCGACGCTCTCCTTGCCGAATATTGCAGCCTGCTTTCGACGAATGCAGTTCGCGAACTGACAGATGGTGTGGCGACACAAGGAGTATTCCGTTGACCTTTAAAGCAACAACCTCTCTTTCCGACGCAAGGGCATTTCTCGGCGACGCGCCCGTGATGGCGAAAAGACGCGTGGCCGAGGCGGGAAGCGTCAAGGAAACCAGGCAACTGCGCGTCGCCATCGTGCATTACTGGCTCGTCTCAATGCGCGGCGGCGAAAAGGTTGTTGAAGAATTGTGCCGCATGTTTCCGCAGGCTGATATTTTCACCCTCGTCTGCAACCGGGATCGCATCAGCGATTTTCTCAAGACGCGGAACATCCACACGTCCTTTCTGCAGAAGATACCCGGGGCGCAGCGGCACTACACCAAAATGCTGCCGCTGATGCCCTTCGCGCTCGAGCAATTCGATCTGCAAGACTACGATCTCGTACTGTCGAGCGAATCCGGGCCCGCCAAGGGCATCATTACACGCGCCGACGCTCTCCATGTCTGTTACTGCCATTCGCCGATGCGCTACATCTGGGATCAGTTCCACGTCTACCGCCATGGCCTGCCGTGGATGGGACGGGCCTTGATGTCGGTCACCGCGCCGATGCTGCGTGCCTGGGACGTGACGACGTCTTCTCGCGTCGACGTGTTCGTCGCCAATTCCGACTATGTCGCAAACCGCATTCGCCGCTTCTACGATCGGGATTCCATCGTCATCCACCCCCCGGTTGCCACCGATGATTTTTCGGTCGGGAAGGGGAAGGGCGAATTCTATCTCTATGCCGGCCAGCTGACGGCCTATAAGCGGCCGGATATCGCCGTTCGCGCCTGTACCGAGACCGGGCGTAAGCTCATCGTGATCGGAGAGGGAGAACAGTTGCCTCATCTGAAATCGATCGCCGGCCCGACTGTCCAATTCCTCGGCCACCAGCCGTTCAATGTTCTGCGTGATCACCTCTCGCGATGCCGTGCCCTGTTGTTTCCAGGCACGGAGGATTTCGGCATCCTGCCGGTAGAAGCCATGGCATCGGGCCGGCCGGTGCTTGCTTTCGACGCCGGCGGCGCAAGGGAAACGGTATCTTCGCCGCAGGTCGGTTTTCGCTTCGCTCAGCAAACCACTGAAGCCCTGCTGGAAACCATCGCGGCGTTCGAAGAGGTGGAGGACGATATCGATCCGCAAGCCATCCGCGCGCATTCGCTGAAGTTTTCCTCGGCGGTTTTCCGCGATCGGATGGCCGGGCTCATCGAGCAACAGCTCTCCACCCATGCCGACCGATCGGTCGACGTCTTCAATAGACGACCGGTCTGAGGACAAGACTGGAGCTGCCTATCTTGCTGCCGCGATCGAAACCGTCTCAATCTGCCGACGAGGAATAGACAGATCATGTCAAGCCTATCTCAGAGGACGGCGACGGCGAGCATCTGGACGATCAGCGGAAAATTCCTCGCGCGACTGCTGGATTTCGTCAGTCTTCTCGTCCTTGCAAGGTTGTTGAGTCCCGCGGATTTCGGATTGGTCGCCATTGCGACATCGGTTCTGGTCATCATCGAGGCGATCCTGGATCTGCCGTTGACGCAGGCCCTGATGCGTCAGCCGTCCCCTTCCGACGAGATGTTTGCGACGGCTTTCACGTTGAGCCTCCTGAGAGGGTTGGCCATCACCCTGCTGATGATGATCATTTCCTGGCCGATGGCCGTAATCTACGACGATTCCCGACTTTTTGCGCTTGTCGCGGTGCTTTCGATCGCGCCGGCCATGCGCAGCATGATCAGTCCGCGCATGGTCCTTTTCATGCAGCGTTTCGATTTCAAACGCGAATTCGCGCTCGACCTCATCACCAAGGGATCGACGCTGCTGTTCGGGGCAGGGGTGGCGGTGGCGACGGGCAGCTATTGGGGGCTCGCGGCCGGGGCGGTCGCCGGCCCGACGGCGGCGATGATCACCTCCTATGTCTTTGCGCCGATGCGGCCGAAGTTCAGCCTGTCGGAGTGGAAGCGTTTCCAGGACATGATCAGCTGGAATACCGTGTCGCAGGTGCTGAGCGCGATTAATTGGCAGCTCGACCGACTGCTTTTGCCGCGTTTTGCCGGGCTGTCGACATTTGGCGCCTTCAGCGTCGCCGACAACATCGCCGGCATTCCCTATCAGACCTTTGTCGGCCCGTTGCTGCGTCCGCTGATGGCGGCGTTCTCCACTGTCGAGGACCGTCGCAACCTGGTTGCCGCCTATTTGAAGGCAACGGGTGCAATCAGCTTCGTCGCGGCGCCCATTCTCATTGCACTTGCCTTTCTGGCCGAGCCGACGGTGCGTATCCTCGTCGGCGAGAAATGGGCATCCGCCGCACCAATTCTGCAATGGCTGTGCCTGCTGAGCCTGCTCGGTCTTCCGACGAACATAGTGCCGGCATTGGCGATGGTCATGGACAAGACCCGTTCCCTCGCCTTGCGGATGTTTGCCGAGTTCGCAGTCAGAGTCCCGGTCACCATCCTGGGTATCGTTTATTTTCAGGTGGCGGGTGCGCTTGGCGCGCGTGTTGTGGCGGTTCTCGTCGCTTATGCCGTGACGCTCATCATCACTCGGCGGTTGATCGGGGCGAGTTTTGCTGCGCAGCTGAATTCCTTTTGCAGGCCTCTGGCCGCGAGCCTGCCGATGATCGCTTTCCTGCTCTGGATGGAGCCAAATCTCGCCGCCATGCCAACCGGCTTCAGCCTGATCGTCAGCCTGGCGCTTTGCGGCGCGGCGGCGGCGACAATCTTCTGGGTCTTCGCGCTATTGCTCTGGCAGGTTCTGGGAAGGCCCGACGGCATCGAGACCATCGTCGTTCACAGGCTCGTGCCGCGACGGAGCAGAGTTGTCATTTCATGAAAAAGACCCGTGCAGCCCAACGATTGTTTTAGTGGTTTCGGAGGAGCGCAATGCGTTACGGCATATCTTCTAAGAGTTTTGGGTTGCTCGTTGTTCTCGGACTGGGGGCGTTGCCGAGCCGGCCTAGTGTCGCCCAGGAGCCGATCAACATGGACGCCTATCAGCTGACCTTCGAGGAGAATTTCGACAGCCTCGATGTCTCGGCGTGGGGAGAGAGAAGCTCCCGCTGGATCGCTCACACGCCCTGGAACGGCGACTTCGGCGACGCCCGCTTCACGGATCCGGCGCCCGATTTCCCGTTTGCGAACGATCAGGGAATCCTGAAGATCGAAGCGCGCAAGGGGGAGGATGGAACTTGGCGGTCGGGCCTGCTCTCGGCGGTCAACCCGAAAGGCGAAGGCTTCTCGCAGCAATTCGGCTATTTCGAAGCGCGGATGAAGCTGCCGCCGGGCAAGGGTGTGTGGCCGGCCTTCTGGCTCATCGGGCTCGACCGGTCAAAATACACCGCCGAGATCGACGTGCTGGAATATTATGGACGCGCGCCCTACGAGTTCAGCATGGGTTTTCATATCTGGCGCCAGGCCCATGGCGGTGAGAATTCCAATGGCGGCTATTGGAAGACCGTCCAGGACGGAATTTTGAACAGCGAGTATCATACCTACGGCGTCGATATCCAGGCCGACAAGACGACCTTTTATCTCGATCGCCAATACCTCTGGAGCTTCGATACGCCGAAGGAGTTCCACATGCCGTTCTACCCGCTGGTGAACCTGGCGCTCGGCTCGGGTTGGCCGATCGATGAAACGCCGAACCCTTCCATCCTGCTCGTCGACTATATCCACGTCTACAAGCGCAAGCCGGCCGACGCGGCGAATTGAGCGAACGACCGTTTGACCCCTCTATTGCTCGCGGAGGCAACTGAGACCGGTTTGTGCATCGAAGAGATGCATCGCCTCCTCGTCGACGAAGAGGGTGAGTTTTTCGTCGCCGGGGACCAGCGTGCGCGGCGGCAGGCAGGCCATCAGCCGTTGGTTCTCCGCCAGGGCGGTGACGACGAGCTCCGGGCCGGTTAACTCCGCAACCTCCACAGTTGCCTCGAGCGAAGCCCCGGATCCAGCCGTGCGAAGGGACTCGGGGCGGATGCCGAGGATCAGGTCGCGGCCATCGGCCGCCGCCTTACCGAAGCGGACGGGCAAAGGCAGGCTGGTACCGGAACCAGAGAGCACCAGTCGACCATCCCGGACGGTTGTCTTGAGCAGGTTCATCGGCGGCGCGCCGACGAAGGTGGCGACATAGAGCGTCGCCGGACTGTTGTAGATCTCTTCAGGCGTGCCGAGTTGTTCGATGCGGCCGTCGCGCATGACGGCAATGCGGCTCGCTAGCGTCATCGCCTCGATCTGGTCATGGGTGACATAGACCACTGTCGTCTTCAGCATCTGGTGAAGGCGCTTGATCTCGGTGCGCATTTCCATGCGCAGCTTGGCGTCGAGATTGGAGAGCGGCTCGTCGAAGAGGAACACCTCCGGCTTGCGCACCAGGGCACGGCCGATCGCGACGCGTTGCCGCTGGCCGCCGGAGAGCTGGCTCGGCTTGCGATCGAGCAGATTTTCGATCTGCAGGAGCGATGCCGCATCGCGCACGGCCCTGTCGCGCTCCGGCGCCGGAACTTTACGCATTTCCAGGCCGAAGCCGATGTTCCTATGCACCGTCAGATTGGGATAGAGCGCATAGGACTGAAAGACCATGGCGATGTCGCGGTCCTTCGGATGCACGCGGAGCACCGAGCGGCCGCCGATCCTGACATCACCGCTCGTCGCCTCGGCCAGGCCGGCGATGATGTTCAAGAGCGTTGACTTGCCGCAGCCGGAGGAACCGAGCAGCACGAGGAATTCGCCGCTTTCCAGGGAAATATCGATGCCTTTCAGCGTCTCGACGTCGCCATAGGTCTTGCAGATATTTTCGATATCGAGGGCGCTCATGACTGTGGCTCCTGACGAGAGTTCGTGTCGCCATAGCTGCGGGGAAGGGTGGAGACGGCGCGCGAAGCGACCTCGGTTCCCGCCCTCAGGCAAGATATCAAAGGCTCGTCCTTTGCCAGTGCTGCGAGAAAGGCGGCGTTGAAGACATCGCCGGCGCCGATGGTATCGACCACCGTCACAATAGGCGCAGTCACCGAAACCAGTTGGCCGTCAGACCCGATCGCGATTGCGCCATCGGGGCCGCGTTTGACGACGACGATCGCACCTTGCGGCATATGCGAGCTAATGTGCCGTGCGGCTTCGATCGGATCGGCGACGCCGGCAAGCGTCGTCGTCTCGACCTCATTGAGCAGCGCGATGCGGCTGCGGGACAGCCAAGCGCGTGTCGCAGCGCAATTCTGCTCGGTCCAGCCGTCGAGCGGCCAGCCGGTGTCGAGGGCGACGGCGATGTCATGGCTCTCGGCCCAGTCGAAGAAGGCGTCATATTGGCGCGTCAGATCGTCGGTCAGGAAGCCGCCGCAGAGAAGTGCGTAGCCGCCGCGAAGCCTTGCGCCGTCGATGACGGCGAAGACATCGGCCAGGGTGAAGCGCGGCAGGTGGCCCCGCGTCGTGAAGAAAGTGCGCTCGCCGCCAGGATGGGTAATGCCGACGGAGAGGGTCGTTTGTTCAGGGCGCACCGGCCACTTCTCGGAACGGTGGCCGAAGGCTTCGGCCAGCCAGCGGCCGAACTGATCACTGCCGATATTGGCGGCGATCTCGAATTCGATGCCGAGCGCCTGCCAGGCGAGCGCACTGTTGCCGGCGGAGCCGCCGACCCTGAGCTCGTCATGGTCGACGATGATCTCCGTCCCGGCTTTCGGCCAAGGGGCAGCCGGCCCGAGGATCAGGTCGACATTGACGTTGCCGATGACTGCAAGCGGCCGCATTCATTCGCTCCGGGTAATCTTGGTTGAACGGATCGGTGTTCCGGCATTCTCAACGCGGGTTTCGGCAAAGCCGATCATCAGTCGCTGGGCCGTCGGCAGCATGGCCAAGATCGCGGCAAGACCTGTTGCTGGAGCAAAGCGGATCGTCACTGCTCCGGTGACCGCAGCTTCTGTGGAGGCATCGAACAGGATGACGGGGGCGCCGGTCTCGACGGCGGACTGTGCCATTGCTGTAACCAGGCCGGCGGTTTCATCCTGACCGCGGAACAGCACAACGCCGATCTCCGGCCCGAGCATCTCCATCGGACCGTGGCGGAGCTGACCGCCCTCCAAAGAAAAGCACGGACGGCGCGACAGCTCGGTCAATCCGAGCGCCAATGCTTCGGCAACACCTTGCAGGCGGCGGCCCGAGGTGACGATGGTCGCGACGTTTTCGAGTGCGGCGAGGGCGGCGGCGATCTCGTGGTCTTCAGGCGATTCAAGGACAGCAAGCGCGGCTGCGGGATCTTCGCCGAGCGCGGAAAGGATTGCCAGATGCAGAGCAAAAGTCACCGTCAGACTGCGGGTGGCTGCGAAGGCAAGCTCGGTGCCGCCGCTGCCAAGGAGCGACGGGGCGGTTCTTGCCAGGAACGAGCCGGCTTCCAGCGTCAGGCCGAAAGTTTCCGGCGTGCCGCCGGTCTCGCTGAACCAACGCACAATCTCAGCGCTTTCGCCCGATTGCGAGGTGACGAAGATCGTTCTGCCGGCGATCGGAAGCGGTTGGCCGAGCTGCTCGGACAGTGGCAGGGCAACGGCATCGATGCCAAGACCACGATAGAGCGGCTCGACGGCGCGATTGACGGCATGTGAGCCGCCCATGCCGATCAGGAGCAGCCGGCCGGTTTTCTCAAGCGAGGCGGCGGCCTTTGCTGCCATCGGCCCGGCCGTTTCATAGGAGGCGATCGCATCGGCGTGCTGGTGGGTCATTTCGCGGTCGATCGCCGCAAGCCCGGCGGGCCGGTTTCTTTTTGTTGTCATCTTCATCCCTTGACGCCGCCGCTGGTGAGCCCCGAAATCAGGGCGCGTTGCATGACGAGACCGATCAGCACCGGGGGCAGGGCGGCGAGCACGCCTGCCGTCGCGATCAGCCCGTAATCGGAAACGCGGCCGCCCGCGAGATCGGCAATGGCGACGGTCAGCGTCTTGGCGCGTTGGTCCGAGGTGAAGAGCAGCGCATAGAAGAATTCATCCCAGGCAAGCAGGAATGCAAAAAGGCTCGAGGTCGCGACCACGGGGGCGGCGAGCGGCAAGGTGATGATCCGGAGCGTCTGGAACAGGCCGGCACCGTCGATCATCGCGGCGGATTCGATCTCGCGCGGAATGGAATCGAAGCCCGACTTCATCAGCCAGGTGGTGAAGGGCGCGAGAATGGTGAGATAGACGAGGGCGAGGCCGAAGACGTTGTTCAGCATGCCGAGATGGGAGAGGCCCATATAGAGGGGAACTGCGAGCGCTACCGGCGGCAGCATGTAGGTGGCGATTACCATCGACAGCGACCAGCCGACGGAAGGCGTACGCGACACGGCCCAGCCGGCCGGAATGGCGAGCGCGATGGCGGCGATCGTCGCCATGCCGGCCACCTCGACGCTGTTGCGCAGCGACGAGGTGAAGGCGGCGCCGGCGCTGTTTTCGAGCGTCGACAGCAGCACTTGGTATCGCGAGAAATCGACGGCTTGCGGCCACCAGCGCAGCGGCTTTGCCGCAAGGTCGGCGGCCGGCGAGATGCTCATGATGAACAGCCATAGGATAGGCGCCAGGATGACGGCGGCAAGCAGCAGCGCTGAGAGATGAATGAAGACTGAGAAGAGCGGGCTTTGGCGTTCCATCAGCCGGCACTCCCGGCGGTCTTGCGCACCAGGGCCGCGTAGCCGGCAGCGAGCAGCGTCACCAGCAGCGTGACGATCAGGGCGAGCGAAGCGCCCGAGCCCGCGCGCTGGAAGGAGAAAGCTTCCTGATAGACCAGGATCGACAGCGTGCGGGTGCTGTTGGCCGGTCCGCCGCGGGTCATGACCCAGATGATATCGAACACCTTGAAGGCTTCGATCGTGCGCAGCACCAGCGCCACCATCAGCGGGCCGGCGAGATAGGGCAGGATGACGAAGCGGAAGCGGGCGAAGGGGCCGGCGCCGTCGACGAGCGAGGCGGCGGTGATGTCGCGCGGCACGGCCTGGAGTGCGGCGAGCGCGATCAGCGCCACCAGGGGGAAGTTCTTCCAGCAGTCGGCGACGATGAGGGCAGCGAGCGCCGTGCCGGGTTCGCCGAGCCAGGAGCGGTAGGCGTCGAGCAGGCCGAGCTGGGTCAGCGCGGCGTTCAGCGCGCCATATTCCGGATTGTAAATCAGCCGCCAGAGCGTGGCGTTGACGACGGTCGGCAGCGCCCAGGGCAGGATCATCAGGGCGCGCAGCGCGGTGCGGCCGCGAAACTGCTGGTTCAGCAGCAGGGCCGCAAGGACGCCAATCACCATTTCGGCTGCGACCGAGACAATCGCGAACCAGGCTGTGGTGATGAGTGTGCGCTGGAAATTCGAGCCGGAGAGCATCTTGGCGTAATTGTCGATGCCGACGAAGCTGCCCTCGGTGCCGACCAGTTTGGCATCGGTGAAGGAGAGGCTGACGGTATCGACCAGAGGCCAGCCGATCACCGAGATCATTACCACGAGAAGCGGCAGCATCAAAAGCCACGCGCGGGTTGTCAGCCAAGTGCCCGACATCGAGGCGACCCTTTTCATTCACAGGTTCTGGAGACCGGGCGACGGCGGGCGCCGCCCGGGTCATGCCGGGCTCAGAGGCCGCTGTTTTCGGCCGCCGATTTCAGCGCATCCTCGGGAGAGGACTGGCCGAGCAGGGATTCCTGGATCGCCTGCTGCAGCGCGGTCGACAGCTCCTGATATTTCGGCGTCGTCGGGCGCGGATACATGGCTGCGAGGCCGACCTTGGCGGCGGAAATCAGCTCTTCCTGGCCCTTGGTGACTGCAGGGTCCTCATAGGAAGAGGCCCAGATCGGCAGGCTGAGCTTGGCATAGGCGTTTTGCGTCGCCTGCGAGGTCATGAAGGTAATGTATTTCCAGGCTTCGTCGGGGTGTTTGCTGGCGGAGGTGATGCCGAGGCCCATCGAGCCGTTGACGGCCGAAGCCTCGCTCTTGCCGGCCACGCCCGGGGCCGGCACGACGCCGACCTTGCCCGCGACCTTGCTGTCCTTCGGATCGTTGGCCATGTTGTACATGTAGGTCCAGTTCAGCGCGAAGGCGGCGTCGCCGTTCTGGAAGACCTTACGGACGTCTTCTTCCAGAAATTCCTTGGAGTTCGGGTTGGTCAGGCCCGATGTATAGCTCGCGACCATGTATTTCAGCGCATCGAGACCGCCGCCGCTCTGGAAGGCTGGCTTGCCGTCCTTCAGAAAATCGCCGCCATAGGCGCTGACGAGCGTGGTGTAGTCGCAGATGGCGGCCTCGGCCTGCGACCAGCTCCAGGCGATCGGCGTGGCGAGCAGACCCTTGCCCTTGATGGTCTTTGCCTGCTCGGCCAGTTCGTCCCAAGTCTTCGGTGGCGCCTTGATGCCCGCCTTCTCCAGGATTTCCTTGTTGTAGAAGAGGTATTTGGTGTCGAGAATCCACGGCATACCGTAATATTTGCCGTCATACTGCACGGTGGTCCAGGCGCCCGGCAGCACGCCTTTCTTCATCTCGTCGGTGATACGGGATGAGACGTCGACCAGCACCTTGTTGGTGGCGTATTCGGCAGGCCAGATGACGTCGAAGAGGACGACGTCGTATCCGCCGCCGGAACCTTGGGCCAGCACCGTCTTATCGTGCAGGCCCTCATAGGGGACGAATTCGAGATTGACCTTGATATCGGGGTTCGCCTTGCCGAAGGCATCGGTCATGGCGCGCACGTCGGCCTCACTGTAAGCGGCCTGCGCCATGAAGAGCGCGTTCAGCGTCGTTTCGGCGAAAGCATGCGGAGCAAAGGATGCGCCGATCAAGGCCGCACCCAGAAGCGTCTTGTTGAGAGATTTCAGCATTGCAGCCTCCAGTTTTTGAAATTTACGCATGGCCGAGGGCGGTTTCGCCGCCATCGGTTTTCGAGAGGGCACGCGTGAAAAAAAGCGCGCCTGGTCATCATCTCGGAGCGTCGGTGGAGGCCCTTCGCGGCCTCCTGCGTTCCCTGGAACTCTCCGGTCCCTTATTAAGTCAAATGTCTTGACTTATTACTTCGCCAACATTCTACTGGAGTCAAGAGGCAATTGACACATGAACGACATCAGGCCGATCCGAGCCAAGAGCGGCACCAATCACGAAGGCACCAGCGCTCATAACCGGCGCGTGATGATCGATGCCTTGAGGATCAACGGTGCGCTCTCGCGCGCCGATCTGGCGCGGGCGACGCGGCTGACCAAGCAGACGGTGTCGAATATCATCGAGGAACTCGCGCGCGATGGCCTCGTCAGTTCGCAGGAGGCTGTGCGCAAGGGCAGGGGCCAGCCCTCGACGCCTTATGGCCTGGTGCCCGAAGGTGCTTTCGCGATCGGCCTCCAGATCGACCGGCACGTGACGCGGGCGGTCGCCGTCGACCTCGTCGGCAGCGTTCTCGTACGCGCAGAAGCCGGGCTGCCGCCCGGAGGTCCGTCGACGGGAACGAAGGTCATTCTCGATCTCGTCGCCGGCGTGCGTTCCAGGCTTGCCGGTATCGTCCAGCAGTCGGAAAAACGCCTGGTCGGGCTCGGCGCCGCAATGCCTGGCCCGTTCGGCATGGAAGGCAGCGGCGACGATCCCTGGATGATGGAGGCTTGGCAGAAGTTTCCGCTCCTGGAAACGCTGAGCGACGGCACTGGCCTCGATGTCGGTCTTCAGAACGATGCGGCAGCG
This sequence comes from Rhizobium sp. NLR16a, assembly GCF_017948245.1. Lineage (NCBI taxonomy): Bacteria > Pseudomonadati > Pseudomonadota > Alphaproteobacteria > Hyphomicrobiales > Rhizobiaceae > Rhizobium > Rhizobium sp. NLR16a. Next base: position 444,774 of record NZ_CP072865.1, read on the forward strand.
GCTGCGACCGCCGAGCGCATGGTGGGAGCCGCCCACGGCATCGACCATGCCGTCTGCCTGTTCGTCGGCTACGGCATCGGCGCCGGTTTGATCCTAAACGGCGAGCTCTATCGCGGCGCCAACGGCAATGCCGGCGAGATCGGCATGGCGCTGCTCTTTGCCGACGGTAAAACGACACCGCTCGAACACCGTGCCTCGCTCGCCTCGCTCTACCAGCATCTCTCGGCCGATCCCGCCGATCCCGATCTCCATGGGCGCATCAATGAACTCGCCTCCAGCGGGGATCCAAGCATCGAAGGCTGGATCGAGGCGGCGGCGGCGGACCTGCGCTGGAGCATCCATCTCATCGAAACGGTCTTCGATCCGCAGACGGTGATCCTCTGCGGCAGCGCACCGGAAGCGCTGGTGAACAGGCTGATCGCGGCGATCGGCCCGCTGCTGCCTTCGATCGCCGAGAGGCGCGGCCGGATGCTGCCACGGCTGCAGCCCGGCATGGCAGATCCCTGGTCGGTGGCGCTCGGGGCGGCAGCCGGACCCATCAGCCGTGCATTCGATCCGCAGTTTGCTGCAATCTTGAAGGATTCCCTGTGATTTTGGGCCAAAACCGGGCGTTGCACAGCAGTGCAACGGCAAAATGCCCATGTTTTTCGCAAGTTTCGTTATCAAAGGCTGCTGGAATAGGGGTGCTCTTTCGCAATACAGATAGATATTGAAGGCGTTGAAAAATTACAACTCTTCGAAAGCAGATGCGAAAAGCTTGAAATATATTTAATGTCTTTCCAAATATTCTCGAAATATTTCTCTTGGAGCTGTGAATAACGATTGCATGTCACTTTTGTGACGACTAGATTTTTAACATTTCATGTCATGTAATATTCATTGGCGGCGGCAATTTGAACCAGCTAAATGGGCGTGCGCTTAAAGCGCGCCCCTTTCTACGTTGGAGGTTCTCATGCAAGCCAAGCTTCTCGGCGCCGTTCGCGCCCTTCTCGCCACAGCGGTTCTTGCTGGGCCCGCTGCCGCCGCCGAAAAGACCAAGATTGATTTCTGGTTCGGCAATTCCGGTGATATCGCAAAGCGTGTCCAGGAACAGTGCGATCGCTTCAACCAGTCGCAGACCGATTATGAAGTCGTCTGCACCAGCCAGGGCAGCTACGACGCTTCCCTGCAGAACACGATTGCCGCTTTCCGCGCCGGCAAGCAGCCGACAATCGCCCAGGTTTCCGACGCCGGCACGCTCGACATCATGCTTTCCGGCGCCTTCTACCCGGCAAACCAGCTGATGACCGACATGGGCTACACGGTCGACTGGAAAGACTACTTCTCCGGGATCGCCAACTATTATGCGACGTCGAAGGGCGAGATGTATTCCTTCCCCTTCAACTCATCGACTGCTCTGCTCTACTGGAACAAGGACGCCTTCGCCAAGATCGGCAAGGACCATGCTCCGACCACCTGGCAGGAAGCCGGTGAAGACTTCAAAGCTCTGAAGGACGCAGGTTATGCCTGCCCTCTCGGTTTTGACATCTCCAACAACGAAGTCTGGCAGTACATCGAGCAATTTGAAGCCGTCAACGGCGAAGCGATCGCGACGAAGAAGAACGGCTTCGAAGGTCTCGACGCCGAGCTGGTGTTCAACAAGAACCCGCTTCTCGTCAGCTACGTCAAGGACCTCAAGTCCTGGTACGACAACAAGCTCGCTGTCATCAAGAACAAGGCCGTCGGCCAGACCTTCGTCGAAGCCTTTGCTGCCGGCGACTGCCAAGTCATCCTGACCTCCGTCGGTGACCATGGCAATATCGGCCGTACCGCCAAGCAGGGCATGAACTGGGGCGTGGCAATGCTCCCGACCTACGGCAATGCAACCCGTCACAGTTCCTTCGTCGGCGGCGCTTCGCTCTGGGTCTTGAAGGGGCATACCGATGCCGAATACAAGGCTGCCGCTGCCTTCTTCAACTTCATCGCCAAGCCGGAAGAAGCGCTGACCTGGTCGACCGTCACCGGTTATATTCCGGTTCGTAACTCCGGCTTTGAATATCTGAAGAAGCAGGGTTTCTACGACAAGGCTCCTTATGCCGGCCGCGAGCTCGCCATTCAGAGCCTGACCGCATCGCCTGCTGACGATACGGTTCCGCATGGCATCCGCCTCGGCGGCCTGCTGCAGGTCCGCACCGAGATCGCCAACGGTCTGCAGGCAATCTTCGTCAACAACGCCGATATCCAGGCTTCGCTCGACGGCGCTGCCGATCGCGGGAATCAACTGCTGCGCCGCTTCCAGCAGACCTACAAGAACGTTCAGCTTCCCTGATCAACCGATATGAGCCGCCCCCGGTCCACTTGCGGACTGGGGGCGTCCTTATACATTCATACCGGCTGCGGAGGCGAAGTCGCCGCCCGCGCCTAAACCAAACCAGGCCGAAAACGACCACCCCATGGAAAAGCGCGTCACCTTCTCCTCGACGACGATCGGACTGCTCTTCGCGTTTCCGATGCTGCTGCTGATCTTCGTCTTCTTCTATTGGCCGAGCGCGCAGGCGCTTTATTGGGCGTTCACGCTCGAGCAGCCATGGGGCGGCGGCAATGCCTGGGTCGGTTTCGACAATTTCAAGCAATTGCTCAGCGACCCGATCTACTGGGAATCGATCAGCCGCAGCATGGTTTTCGCCTTTAGCTCGACGATCATTGCCATGGGGTTTGCGCTCATCCTGGCGCTTTTGACGGATCGTGAACTGCGCGGCCACAAAATCTATCGGTCGGTCTTCATCTGGCCTTATGCGATCGCTGCTCCCGCTCTCGGGCTCGCCTTCCGCTTCATTCTGGCGCCGGAGGCAGGCCTCCTGTCTGTTATCAACCAAGTGTGGCCCGGTCTCTGGAACCCGGCGCTCGACGGCAAAGACGCGATGATCGCCGTCATCGTCGCCTTTTCGTGGAAATATATCGGCTATAATTTCATCTTCTTCCTTTCGGCGCTTCAGGGCATTCCGCGTTCGCTGATCGAGGCCGCGGCCATGGATGGCTCCGGGCCGCTGCGCCGCATGTGGGATCTCCAGCTGCCGCTGCTCACGCCGACCCTGTTTTTCCTGCTCGTCATCAACATCACCGAAAGCTTCCAGGATTCCTTCGGTATCGTCGACGTCATGACTCAGGGCGGTCCGGCGCGGGCGACGGAACTGATGGTCTACAAGATCTATTTCGACGGCTTCAGGGGGCTCGATTATTCGGGGGCCGCCGCCCAGTCGATCATCCTCATGGCGCTCGTCGTCCTTCTCACCATTTTCCAGTTCCGCTTCATCGAGCGGCGCGTGCACTACAAGTGAGGTCGCTGACATGATCGAACGCACGCCGATATTCAACTTCGTCTGCTACACGGTTCTGGCGCTCGGCATGGTGATCGCGCTTCTGCCTTTCGCCATCGTCATCATCGCATCAACACTCGATCTGGAGACGGTCAATCATGTGCCGTTGCCGCTGATGCCGAGCTCGCATTTCTGGGAAAACGCGCACGAAGCCTGGGTGCGCGCCGATCTCCGCAACAAGCTGCTTCACAGCATCATCTTCGCCACGTCGGTCGCCGCCGGCAAGGTCATCCTTTCCGCGATGGCTGCCTTTTCGATCGTCTATTTCCGTTTCCGTGGCCGGTATCTGATTTTCTGGATCATCTTCATCACGCTGATGCTGCCGCTCGAAGTCCGCATCGTGCCGACCTATTCGATTGCGGCGAATGCATTGGCGCCGTTCCAGGCGATCCTCGACATCACGGGAATTACCGGGCTCGTCGCCTGGGTGTCTGGCATCCAGATCAAGCTCGAATGGGGCCTGCTGAATTCCTATACGGGACTGGTGGCGCCGCTGGTGGCCACCGCGACCGGCACCTTCCTCTATCGCCAGTTCTATCTGACCGTCCCCGACGAGCTCGCCGAGGCCACGAAGATGGACGGCGCCGGTGCCGTCCGCTTTTTCGTCGACATACTGCTGCCGCTGTCGCGGTCGAACATGATAGCGCTGTTCACCATCATGTTCGTCTGGGCCTGGAACCAGTATCTCTGGCCGCTGCTTGTCACCACCGATCCGAATTTCGGCATTGCGGTGACGCAGCTCAAGACCCTCATCCCGTCCGAATTCGGCCTGCCCGACTGGAACGTCGCCATGGCAGGCACACTTATCATCATGTCGCCGCCGCTGGTGCTCGTCATCCTGATGCAGCGCTGGTTCGTGCGTGGCCTCATCTCCACCGAGAAGTGAAGGAACAGTCCTGTGGCACCGATCTCAATCCGTGATGTGAAGAAGAGCTACGGCAAGCATCCCGTCGTTCATGGCGTCGATCTGGAGATCCAGTCCGGCGAATTCATCGTCATTCTCGGCCCCTCCGGCTGCGGCAAGTCCACGCTCTTGCGCATGATCGCCGGGCTTGAGGAAATCAGCGGCGGCGAAATCGCCATCGACGGCCGCGTCGTCAACCAGCTGGAGCCGCGCGAGCGCGGCTGCGCCATGGTGTTCCAGAACTATGCGCTCTATCCGCACATGACGGTCGCCGAGAACATCGGCTACGCCTTGAAGGTGGCCGGTGTTGCGAAGGCGGAGCGCAGCCGTCGCATTGCCGAGGTCGCCAAGGCGCTCAGCCTCGAACCCTTCCTCGACCGCCGCCCTGCCGCCCTTTCCGGCGGCCAGCGCCAGCGCGTCGCCATGGGCCGTGCGATGATCCGCGAGCCGAAGGTGTTCCTCTTCGACGAACCCTTGTCGAACCTCGACGCCAAGCTGCGCATCGCCATGCGTGCCGAAATCCGCCGCCTGCACCGGCGCCTCGGTGCCACCTCGATCTTCGTCACGCACGACCAGACCGAGGCGATGACGCTGGCTGACCGGCTGGTGGTGATGAACGGCGGCAGGGTGGAGCAGGTCGGCACGCCGGAAGAGGTCTATCATCATCCGGTGTCGCGCTTCGTCGCCGGTTTTGTCGGCACGCCGGCGATGAACCTGCTCGAAGGCACGATCAACGATGATAGCGTCTTCGTCTACGACCAGAGCCGCAGAATCGCGCTGCCACGCGAACGGGCCGCGCTGCTGAAAGGCAAGCGCGTCGTGCTCGGCATGCGCGCCGAGGCGGCCCGGTTGGTAGCCCCGGATGCGCCCGGCGCATTGGTGGCAACGGCCGATTTCATCGAAGAGCTCGGCGCAAGCCGCGTCGTTCATGCCGATTTCGACGGGCTGCCCTTTGCTGTGGCGCTGACCGAGGCCGTGACGGTGAAATCGGGTGATCCGATCGGCATCGCGATCGACCACAATGCGATCCATCTCTATGCCGCCGATACCGGCCGGATTATCGAGAACCCTGCCATGAACAGCGCCGGCGCCGTTCACGCCTGACCGGCGTCAGCGGTGAATGGGATCAATCCAGCGAACGTCTTCCGGTCTCTCGACCGGTTCGATATCCAGATTGACGACGACCGGTTCCTGGCCTGAGCGGACGAGCACGCATTCCAGCGTCTCGTCGCGGCTGGCGTTGATCTCCTGGTGCGGCACATAGGGCGGGACATAGATAAAGTCGCCTGGGCCGGCCTCGGCGGTGTATTCGAGATGCTCGCCCCAGCGCATGCGGGCCTTGCCCTTGACGACGTAAATGATGCTTTCGAGATCGCCGTGATGGTGGGCGCCGGTCTTGGCATTGGCATGGATTGTCACCGTGCCCGCCCAGATCTTCTCGGCGCCGGCGCGCGCATGATTGATTGCGGTCGCACGGTTCATGCCCGGCGTCTGCGCGGTGTTCGGGTCGAGCGAATTGCCGGGAATGACCTTGACGCCGTGTTCGCGCCAGTTGACATGATGATGCTCGTGGTCGTCGCTCACGCCTTGCCTCCACTTTCGATTTCGCCAGTCTAGGCGGGAGCCCGGCGGCGGCCAAGTGGATCGCCGCGGTACCGCCGCAGATATCTTCTGCACTCTGTAGCTTCTGTGCACAAGGAAAGAACGGACCCGATGAGCCACCTCCCGCAGATCGACTACGACACCGCTTCACCAGAGGTTCGTGCGGCGCATGACGAGGAAGTCAGGCTGCGCGGGCGCATGACCAACATGAAGCGGACGCTGCTGCATTCGCCAGCGGCTCATCGCATCTATGCCGAGTGGTTCACGCTGCGCGCCGAACTCGATCCTGCGATCAGCGACCGGGCGATCTGGATTTTCTCGCATGCGATCTCGAAGGCAGCCAGATCGAAGATTGCCGTCACCTTCTTCCGCAGGGCACTGATCAACAAGGGCTTCAACCCCGACGCGCTGGAGTTTTCCGACGAAGAGGCACTCCTCGACGATTTCGGCAAGGCGATTGTCACCGATTCCAATGCCGTTCCGACCGAACTTTGGGCGAAGCTGAAATTGCGCTACGAGACCAAGGTGCTCGTCGATCTCGTCGCCTTTGCCGGCATCATGCTGGCCACCGCCGTCTTCAACAATATCGTCGAGGTCGACTTGGACCCCGAGCTTGAAGCCTTTGCCGAGGGAGCCAGTTCATCCGCATCCTGAAATCTCAGAGAATGATGCCGAAAAGGGTAAGCGGTTTCCGACGACATCACGCTCTGACTATTAATTTAGAACAGGATTGAGGTTTGTAGGCCGAGCGTGCCTAAAATGGTCCGGTTCTAACCATCGAGCGGAAGGATCAGCACATCGCGTGCCGGCACATCGATGCCACCGTGGCCGATATGGCCGACGGGCCAGACGGCCCGGCCTTGCGCAAGGGTCCCTCGGGCGAGCGTCAACTCCGTCTTCTGCGTGGTTCTCGTCGGATTGACGAGCCAGAGGAAGCTGCCTTTTTCACCCTCGTGGATACGGGCGAAGAGTGCGGCATTCGACAGCGTCACGTGGCGCTTCTTCCCACTCCATCTCAATAGCTCAGCGAAGAAAGCGCCGTTCGCCTTCCCCTGTGTGCGGTAATAGGCAACGGAAGGATTGGTGCCGATCAGCAGCGTGCGACCCTTGCCATAAGCATTTTCCACGACGGCAAGACGACCGTCGGTGAAGTGGCCACGTCCCGTTCCGCCGGTCAGCCGATAAGACTGTAGGAAGCCGCCACCGTGGACCGCCGCGCCGTCGAGATCGAAATGGGTGCGGTCTCCGATATCGGGCATGAATTCGACCTCCTCCTCGCGTGCGCCGAAGACCTCGTCGAGGCCCATGTTCGGTTGCACGGTGCCGACATGGCCGCGATCGCCGAAATAGCCGGGGCATGCCTCGGCAATCAGCGTGCCGCCGTTTTCGACCCAAGCTTTCAGGCGTTTCGCCTGCTCTGAAGTGAACATGATCGGATAAGGGAAATAGAGGAAATCATAGTCCGCGAGGTCGTCGATATGCACCCAATCCGGTTGCGTACCGGTTTCGAGGAAGGCGCGATAAGCGCCCCACATCGCTTCGGGATAGGGCTTTTCCGTGCGGTCGTGGTTCAGGAGGTAATCGAACTCCTGCGTTTCGCGCACGACGAGGATGCCGACCTCTCCGCGCACGGGCTTTGCCTCCCAGAGGGGAGCCTGCGCCTTGTCATTGGCCCATCTCGCCATGGCGCTTGCCATGTCGGAGCGCGGCGTGCGCGAGCCGTCCATGCCGTAGGAGCCGAAAGCGCCGAAGAGCGGACCGTCGAGCAGCGGGCGCCAGCGCAGATTGATCACGCCGCGGGCGCCGCCGGCAAGTGAGGTCATGCTCCAGAGGCGAATATCCTCGGGCTCGGCGACGCGGCCATCCTCCTTGTCACGGCCGATCACCTGCGGCTGCAGCCAGAGCGGGCCGCCCTGGCGCTCGGCGTGCCAAAAGGGTTTGCCGCGCGCGGCGGCGCGGTTGATGTCGACGCCGTACCAGTTCTTCCAGGCTTCCGACCCCTTGCGCGCCTGGATCCAGGTAAAGCCGTAGACCTCGACCTTGGAGGCTGCAAGCCAGTCGTCGCAGCCGTTGGCAGCCATGTTGGGAATTGCGCCGGATATGCCGTGGGCAAGGACGGTGTTCTTCTGGTCGACGGCGCGGATCGTGTCGATGCGCCATTGCATCTGATCGTAGAAGTTGTCGCGTTTGAACTGCAGCCAGTCGATACATTCAGGATAGGGTGCCATGTGCGCCGGCGGCTCGATGTCATCCCATTCGGCATAGCTGTAGCGGTACCAGGCCTTGGCCAGGACCTTCAGGCTGCCGTATTTCTTTTCGAGCCATTTGCGAAAAACAGCCTTTGCATAGGGGCTGTAATCGACGTCCGCGGAATAGTTGCACTCGTTCCAGACGTCGTAACCATAGATCGCCGGATGATCCTTGTAGCGGGTGGCGAGCGCGGTCAGGAATCTGCCCGCTGCTTCCCTCACTTCCGGGCAGTTCAGCGTCAGGGCGCCGGCGCCGCCACCATTGTTGGAGAAGCCGCCGGTCGCCGACGACACACCCATATAGGAACCGAGTTTGGTGCCGTCGGCATTGACCTGCAATGCATGAGCGTATTTGCGCACCGCCCAGTCGGGCACGGCATGAATCAACTCGGCGATAACGGTCTTGATGCCGTGTGCCGCCGCAAGGTCCATCTGACGGTCATATTCTTCCCAGTCGTAGACGCCGGGGGCGGTTTCGATTGCGCTCCACATGAACCAGTGGCGGAAGATGTTGAGGCCGTCTTGCCCGGCCGTGGCGTAGTCGCGCTCCCAATCTTCACGGGGCGGATTGGATTTGCGGAAGTAGACGGCGCCGTAGGGCAGTTGGATATCTTTGTTCAGCATTGTCCTGTCCTTCTCTTCGATGTCCGGACATGGCTTCGCCGTCCGGAAAGAAGGCTCCGGCAGTAGGCAGTCGAAGATGGCCGGCTATACTAAAAAGCGTTGATCTAGCGCGGTCCTCCGGCGAGGAGTTCCAGGGTGCGGATGAGGGCGGAATGATCGCGTTCGCCGTCGCCATTGGCGACCGCGGCGTTCATCAGTTGTTGCGTGGCGGCAGTGTTCGGCAGCGACAGATCGAGTGCGCGGGCGGCATCGACGGCAAGCGTCATGTCCTTGCGGTGCAGGCGGATGCGGAAGCCGGGCTCGAAGGTCTGATTGATCATGCGCTCCCCATGCATTTCGAGGATGCGGGAAGCGGCAAAGCCACCCATCAGCGCCGAGCGCACCTTGGCCGGGTCGGCGCCGGCCTTCCTGGCAAAGAGCAGCGCTTCGGCAACTGCCTCTATCGTCAGGCCGACGATGATCTGGTTGGCGACCTTGGCCGTCTGCCCGTCGCCGTTACCTCCGACATGGGTGATGTTCTTGCCCAACTTTTCGAAAATCGACCGGGCACGTTCGAATGCTTGCTCCTTGCCACCGACCATAATCGTCAAAGAGGCAGCCTTGGCACCCACCTCTCCGCCGGAAACGGGAGCATCGAGATAATCGCAGCCGAGGGCCTCGATGCGTTTGGCGAAAGTTTTGGTGGCGACCGGGGAGATCGAGCTCATGTCGATGACGAGCTTGCTCTGAGAAAGGCCGGAGGCAACGCCGTGTTCGCCGAAGAGGACCGCCTCGACATCTGATGTATCCGGCAGCATCAGGATGACGATGTCCGAAGCATGCGCCACCACCCTGGCGCTCGCGGCGGCTATGGCGCCCTTGTCGACAAGATGCTGCGAGGTCTCTTTCACCCGGTTCAGATGCAGCGTGTGGCCGGCATCGATCAGATGCTCCGCCATCGGGCGGCCCATGACGCCCAGTCCGATAAATCCGATGCTCATGCTGCCCTCGCTGACTTCAGATAGGATCTCATCCAGCCGAGGCCATCCTTGGTGCCGGATTTCGGCTTGTACTCGCAGCCGACCCAGCCGTCGTAGCCGAGGCGGTCGAGTTCGGAGAGGATGAAATTGTAATTGATCTCGCCGGTGCCGGGCTCGTTGCGCCCAGGATGGTCGGCGATCTGCACATGGGCGATTTTCTCCTTAAGTCGGGTGAAGGTGGGGATCAGATCGCCCTGCATGACCTGCATGTGGTAGAAATCATACTGGATATAGAGGTTGTCGGAACCGACCCTGTCGAGGATGCGCTCCGCATGGGTGGTGGTCGACAGAAAGAAACCCGGAATATCCCGCAGGTTGATCGGCTCGATCAGCAGGGTGACGCCGGCGTCGGCACAACGTTTCGCAGCATATTTCAGATTGCCGACCAGCACCGTTTCCAGCGTTTGAAGGTCCGCACCTTTTGGCACCAGGCCGGAGATGACATTCACCTGCCGGCAATCGAGCGCTGCGGCATAGTCGAGCGCCTGCTCGAGTCCATCGCGGAACTCCTCTGCACGCTCCGGCAGGCAGGCGATGCCGCGCTCGCCGCCGGCCCAGTCGCCGGACGGCACGTTGAAGAGCGCCTGTTTCAGGCCGCTTGCCTTCAGCGCCTCGGCAACCTTCTCCCTGGGTTCGGCATAGGGGCCCAGATATTCGAGGGCACCGAAGCCGTCCTTTGCAGCAGCGGCGAAGCGGTCGAGAAAGGGCAGGTCTTGGTAGAGGAAGGAAAGGTTGGCGGAAAATTTCGGCACGGGATCGTCCTTAGATATCGGCAGACGCGACGAAACGATGCCGGTGCAGCATGCGCTTGTCGCGAGGGTCGGGATTGGGAACGGCGGAGATGAGGCTCTTTGTATAGGCCCCCTCAGGAGCGGTGCAGATCTGTTCGGCCTCGCCGAGTTCGACGATCTTGCCGCGATGCATGACGGCGACACGATCGCAGAAATAACGCACCACCGAAATGTCGTGCGAAATGAAGATGAAGCTTAGGTTCAGCCGTTGACGGATATCGAGCAGCAGGTCGAGAATCTGGCTGCGAATCGAGACATCGAGAGCGGACGTCGCCTCATCGGCGATGATGATGCGTGGGTCGAGCGCAAGCGCGCGAGCGATGCCGATGCGCTGGCGCTGGCCGCCGGAGAAGGCATGTGGATAACGCTCCATCCCCATCGGGTCGAGGCCGACAAGGCGCATCAGTTCGGCGACACGGTCCGCCAGCGCCTTGCCCCTTGCCAGCCCGTTGACAACAAGCGGATCGCCGATCACCTCCTTGACAGTCATGCGCGGATTGAGCGAGGCGAAGGGATCCTGAAAAACCAAGCGGACTTCGCGATGGAATGTGCGGAGTTCGCGCTTGGTGAGTTTGGTGACGTCGATCTCGCCGCCGTCCTTGCCGCAATAGCTGATGCTGCCCGAGGTCGGCTCGACGGTGCGCAGGATGAGCCGACCGAGTGTCGTCTTGCCGGAGCCGCTTTCGCCGACAATACCGAGGTTTTCGCCGGGATAGAGATCGAAGCTGGCGTCGTCGACGGCGCGCAACGTGTTGGCCTTGCCGTGCCAACCATAGATCTTGCTGAGGTGGCGGACGGACAGGATCGGCTGCGGTGCCGCCGGCGACAGTGCTATGGCGGGCAGCTTGCCATCGACATGATGCGTGAGCTTGACTGTCGAGGCAAGCAGTTGGCGGGTATAGGGATGTTCGGCGGCATGGTAGATTGCATCGACGGGTCCGCGCTCGACGATGCGGCCGAAGCGCATGACGGCGACATCGTCGGCCACTTCGGCGACGATCCCCATGTCATGGGTGATGAGCAGCATGGCCATGCCGCGTTCGACCTGCAGGCGCTTGATCAGATCGAGGATTTCGGCCTGGGTGGTGACGTCGAGGGCTGTCGTCGGCTCGTCGGCGATGAGAATGTCGGGATTGCCGGCAAGCGCCATGGCGATCATGGCGCGTTGGCGCATGCCGCCGGAGAATTCGAAGGTGTAGCGGTCAGCCATCTTGTCCGGGTTCGGGATCTCGACCTGTCGCAGCAGTTCGACGGTCCTTTCGCGGGCGGCGCGATGATCGAGATCACTGTGCAGGCGCACCGCCTCAATGATCTGCGAACCGATGGTGTGAACCGGCGACAGCGAACTCATCGGCTCCTGGAAGATCAGGCCGATGCGGCGACCGCGGATGGCCCGCATCGCCCGATCGGACGGCTTCAAGACGGCAATATCGGTGATGCCGTTACTTCCGGTGGCCCCGTCGCCGTCCCTGAGCAGGATGCGGCCGGAAACAATACTGCCGGGGCTGTCGACGATCTGCAGCAGCGAACGGGCGGTGACGCTCTTGCCGGAGCCGCTTTCACCGACGAGGCACAGCGTTTGCCCGCGTTTCAGCTCGAAACTGACATTTTCGACGGCGTGCAGGATGTGGGTGCGCAGCCTGAAATCGATCGAGAGGTTTTCGACGGAGAGAACGACGTCTTTTGAAAGGTCGGCCATGGTTTCCTCCTCAATTGTCGTAGGGGTCGGCGGCATCGCGCAGGCCGTCGCCGAAGAAATTGAAGGACAGGACGGCGATGACGACTGCGAGCGACGGCCAGATCAAGAGCCACGGCGCGGTGGCGACGGTGCGGATGTTCTGGGCGTCCTGCAGCAGCACGCCCCAACTGACGACCGGCGGCTTAAGGCCGATGCCGAGGAAGGAAAGAGAGGTCTCGGCGACGATCATGGTCGGTACGGCCAGTGTGACGACCGCAAGGATATGGCTTGTCAGTGACGGCAGGATATGCCGAAAGATCAGCCTGGTCTCGCTGGATCCGTCGAGCCTGGCGGCAACGACGAAATCCTCACTGCGCAGCGCCAGGAACCGGCCGCGCACTTCACGCGCCAGGCTGGTCCAGCCGAGCAGCGAGACGATGATCGTTATGACGAAATAGACATTGACCGGCGACCATGTCAGCGGGATCGCCGCCGCCAGGCCGAGCCACAGCGGGATGGTCGGCATTGCACTGACGACCTCGATGACGCGCTGGATCAGCGTATCGACCCAGCCGCCGTAGAAACCGGAGATCGAGCCGAGCACGACGCCGAGGATCAGCGACATGGCGACGCCGACGAGGCCGATCGACATGGATACGCGGGTGCCGTAGACGAGCCGAGAGAAGACATCGCGGCCGAGCCGGTCGGCGCCGAGCAGGTACATCGGGTCGTTTTGGTTGAGCGGGCCGATCAGGTGCCGGTTCATCGGGATCACGCCCCAGAGATCGTAGGCCGCGCCTTTGACGAAGAAGCCGATCGGGACGACCTTGGTGTCGTCGACGACGAAGGTGCGGCGTAGCGCCACCTTGTCGATCTCGACCTTGTAGCCCTTCACATGGATATTGAACTCAGAGCTGCCGTCCGGCTTTTCGACGAAGAAGCTGAAGCCCTGCGGCGGGGCATAGGTGTATTGCGGCCGCGAGGTCATCGGCAAAGCGGGCGCCAGGAATTCGGCGAACAGACCGACCAGATAGAGGCAGAGGATAATGACGCCGGCCACCATCGCCACCTTCTGGCGGATCAGCTTGCCAGCGACCAGCCGCCAGGGACCGATCGCTGCGGTCGAGACGGTCTTGCCCTGTTTCAATGGGCTGATCGAGGGGCCATCGGCAACAGTGTGAAGCGGACCAGCATGATTTCCGAAGGTCTCGTGCGTGCTCATCGCGTTCGCCCTCAATTGAACCGGATGCGTGGATCGAGCAGGGCCAGCAGCAGATCCGACAGCAGCATGCCGACAAGGGTCAGCGCGCTCAAAAGCAGAATGAAGCTGCCGGCGAGGTACATGTCCTGCGAGATCAGCGCGCGGAAAAGCAGGGGACCAGCGGTCGGAAGGTTCAGCACGATGGCAGTGATCGTCACGCCCGAAACGAGATGCGGCAGCACCCAGCCGATCGCCGAGACGAAGGGATTGAGCGCGATTCTGACCGGATACTTGAGGATCACCTTGTATTCCGGCAGTCCCTTGGCGCGGGCCGTAACGACATAGGGCTTGTGCAGTTCGTCGGTCAGGTTGGCGCGCAGGATCCGGATCATCGCTGCCGTTCCAGACGCGCCAATGATGATGATCGGGATCCAGAGATGGGCGAGGAAATCGCCGACCTTGGCAAAGCTCCAGGGCGCTTCGGCATATGCCGGCGAGACCAGCCCGCCGACGCTCTGGCCAAGAAATTTATAGGCGATGTACATCAACGTCAGCGCCAGGATGAAGTTCGGCACCGCAAGGCCGATGAAGCCGAGAAAGGTGAAGACATGGTCGCCGACGGAGTGGCGGCGGACGGCGGAATAGACGCCGATCGGCAAAGCCACGATCCAGACGAAGAGCAGGCTCAAGAGCGAGATAACCAGCGTCGAGCCCATACGCGCCCAGATCAGCCCGGAGACTGGCTGACCCCACTCGAAGGAGTAGCCGAAGTCGCCGCGGCTGACGATGCCCCAGATCCATTTGAGGTATTGGACATAGAAGGGGTCATCGAAGCCGTAGATTTCCTTCAGCCGCTCGATCTGAGCGGGATCGACGGTTTGGCCGCTGTCGCTCATGGTGGCGATCATCGAGGTCAGGTAATCACCTGGCGGCAGCTGGATGATCAGGAACGAGATCAGCGACATGCCGAACAAGGTCGGGATCATGTAGAGTACGCGCTTGAAGATATAGCCAAGCATCGAAACGTTTCTCCTCCCGTCGGGAACGCTGTGACGCGCCTCCCCCGGATCTTCACGCGCCGTCGGCCCTTCAGGCCGAAAGCGCTCCTCCGTCGCCTGTCACTTCATTTCCAGGTGAGATGCAGGACTTCCAGCCGGTCGATACCGGGCACCTCCACCTGCGCACGGCCGTTCGCAAGGCTGAAGCTTGCGGCGCGGTCGGCAACGACGAGCCATGCCTTCGCCACCGATCGGCCCTCCGGAATCTCCACCGAAATGGTCTGCGCTGCCAGAGGGTAATTGTCGCGGATCGGGCCTTTCATCATCATCGGGTTGGTGAGGTTGAAGAGGCTGACTGCCATGCCCTCACCGTTTTCGCGTAGCGCCAGATCGATGACGCCCTTGCCCTCGATGGTGACGCGTGGTGTCTTGCCGAGTGCCCAATGGACGGCGTTGGCGAGGAGCCGCGCATGATCGACGGCATAGACCTCCCAGAAGATCTCACCGATATTCCAGGGAATATAGACTGTGCGGCCACCCTTGCCAGTCTCGCGGGCGATGACGGCAGCACCTTTTGGTTCTTCTCGCGGATAGACCTCTTCCATCGGCAGATCGGGAAAGTCGGGAACGTAGAGGAAGGGCGCCTTCGCATCGGCCGACGGTACGGCGTGGATCAGGCGAGTGCCGCCCATGATGCGCTCGGCGCCGTCGAAGCCCCGGTTGATCGGGTGATCGCCGGAAAGTGCGACATAGGTGTTCTTGACGATGCCGCGCGGGCCGGAGACGTAGCTGGCACCCAGCACGTCGGCGAGGCCGAAGTCGGGGCGCTTCTTGCCGAATTCGTCGCGCAGCGACGTCTCGTAAGAGGCAATCATGCTGCCACCGCGATCGACATAGGCGCGGATCGCCGCGTTCTGCGCATCCGAAAGGCAGGAAGCGTTGGCAAGGATGATGAGCTTGAACCGATCGAGGCTCTCGTCGGTCAACACCTGGTCCGAAAGCAGCTCGAAGGGCAGGCGGGCCTCGACGAGGGCATGGTAGAAACCGAGGTCGTGCTTCTCGGCGGAATGCCGTTCTTCCGGCGCCCAGTGGCGCAGCGTCGTCGAGGGATCGATGACGGCGATTTCGGCGGTCGGCTTCATGCTTTCCAGCACCGGCTCGATGGCTGCCTGCAGGGCGAATGCGTCGGCCACCGGCTCGACCCAGCGTTTGTCAGGCACGACGCCGTTGAACTTGGTGAACCAGGCGTAGAGGCCGTGGGCGGTGCCGTCATTGATCCAGAGCTGCATCTCCTCGCCCGAGGTGACGGCATCCTTCCAGCGATATTCCTCCTCGGGGCCGATCGAGGTGATCAGCACGACCGGGCGGTCGGGGAAGGTGGCTCGGATGCGCTTGCCATTGCGGCCTGCCGACCAGCCGAGCTCAAGGCCCTTGCGGCCCTGATGGTCGACGACGAGGAAGGGGCAGTGTTTGGCGATGACCGAGAGATCGAATTCCATCAGCGAAGCGCCACCCATGTTCGGAATGAAGCTCGCATGCGGGCGGATCGCTTTGACGGCATCGTCCCACTGCGCGATCATGTCGGTGAGCACGCGGCGGCGCCACTGCACCCAGGCCTGCCAGGCGGGATCCTCGGCATCGGGTCTTGCAGGAAGGGCATAGCCGAACATGTCCTTGAAGCGGCGGGCGCTGTCTTCGCTGTAATCGACGCCGTGGCCCTGCCAGCGATTGGCGAAGACCGCGTCGATATCGTATTTGCGGACGATCTCCTTGACCACCTCAGGCATGAAGACGGTGTTGTAGTCGCCATAAGCATTGGTGACCCAGACATCGGGATAGGCCCAGTGGCGGCGCGGCGTGCCGTCGGCATTGATCATCACCCATTCCGGATTGGCTTTGGCGGCATCGTCATGGACCGCATGCGGGTCGACGCGGGCCATGACGTGCATGTCGAGCTTGCGGGCGGCATCGACGAGCGCGCCGAAGATATCCTTGTCGCCGAGATATTTGCTGACATAGTGGTAAGGCACTTCGCTCGGATAATAGGCGATATAGCCGCCGGCACTGAGGCAGACCGCGTTCGATTTCGTGCGTTTGAAGACGTCGATCCAGAAGGCCGGGTCGTATTTCTCCGGGTCGTCTTCCACGAAGGTCAGCTGGGTCCAGCGGGTCGCGGTCTTAAACCAGTCCGGCGTCCTCAGCGTGTGGGTGTTCTGTCTCCTGGCGTCGAGCATCGTCTTCATCCAATCATTGGCAAAAGAGAGCGCCTCAGCGCCAACCGGAGGGGCCGGCGCCTGAGAAGGCATCATGGAAAAAGGTCATCAGAGCGGTTCAATCTTACCAGTCGTGTAATCGCTCTGAGTTTTTGTCTTAACGCAGTTCCAGGAAAACCGCTTCGCATTTTCCTGGAACTGCTCTAGACCTTGTAGAACTGCTCCGGCATGGTCGGAGCGGGCGTCGGCCAGCCGAAGGAGTTCGGCATGGTTTTCGTGATGTTCTTCATGTTGTTTTTGACGATGCCGTAGCCGTCGGGCGGCAGCGAGATGCCGAAGACATAGAAATTGTCGGCGGCGCCTTGAAGGATCTGCTTCATGACCTCGCGCTGGCCCGATGGGTCGGAAGTCGTCTTCAGCTTGTCGTAGAGCGCAAGCTGGTTCTTCGTGCTTTCCGGCGGTTCCTCGGCATTGGCATTGGTGCGGTCGCGATACCAGAGTTGCCAGGCCGGGGCGTACATGGCGTTGGCATCGGTCGGCACGTAGTAGCGCGGGTCGAGCATGGCGGCGACGCCGCCATTTGCGCCGAACTGATGGGCGGTCGCATCGAAATCACGGCCCTGGCGGACGCGCGTCTCCCAGAGCGAACGGTCCATCGTGCGCATCTGCGCATCGATGCCGACCGCCTGGAACATCGGGATCACCAGCTGGAAGAGATCGAGGAAGACGGCGCGCGCCTGGTCGATCTCGAAGATGATCGTCAGGCGGCGGCCCTTTTCGTCGAGGCGGAAGTTCTGGTCGTCGCGCTTCGGCACGATCTGATCGAGCATGGCATTCGCCTTGTCGACGTCATAGGCCGTGAACTGCGTGGCGAGTTGCTCGTTGTAAAGCGGATCTTCCTTCTTGATCGACGGCTGGGCAGGCGCCCCCTGGCCGACGAGCACCGCATCGATCAGCGACTGCCGGTCGAGTGCGGTCGAGAGTGCGGCACGGAAATCCTTGTTCCGGAAGAGCTTCCGCTTGGTCTCGTCATTGTGGTTCAGGTTGAAGATGAAATTCATGACATTGGCTTCGGTCGAAGTCAGCGTGTAGAAATCATAGCCGCCCTGCTCACGCGCATCGTAGAGAACCGATTTGTTGTTCGGCGTGGCAATGTACTGGTCCATCAGGTCGACCTCGCCCTGCATGGCCTTCAGCAGCAGAACCTGCGGGTCGGCGACCATCTGGTAAACGATGCGGTCCATATAGGGCAGCTGGTTGCCCTCGCTATCAACCTTCCAATAGTATGGATTGCGCTCGGCAACAGCCCGTTCGGTGTTTTCGCCTGGCGCGATCGTGAACACCCAGGCATGCACGCAGGGCTTCTTCGAGGAGTTGAGGAAGAAGGCGTTGTCGTCCTGGAAGCCGGCGGCCGCCTGGAACGACGCGATCCAACTTTCGAAGCCGCGTTGGTTGGCGAGTTCATCGGCCTTCGGATTGTAATCGATGTGGAATTGCTCGAGATAATGCTTCGGCGTGCGCGTCGTCTGATCGTTGTTTGCCCAGGCGACCTGCAGCGGGAACAGGCCGTTCGGCTTGTCGAAGATGACCTTGAAGGTCTGCTCGTCCACGATCTCCAGCTTGGCCGGCTTACCGCCGGATTTCCAATGATCCTGACCGACAAAGGCGACGCGCTTGTCGGTGAAAACAGTATCGTACCAGAACTTGATGTCGGCGGTGGTGTAGGGATGGCCATCCGACCATTTCATGCCCTTGCGCAGGCGGATCGTATAGACCTTGGAGTCGGCATCGCCCTCAAAGGACTCGGCGACATTCAGCGTCACGCCAGACCAATCGCGCGTATAGCGTAGCAGCGGCTCATAGGCCTGGTAGCGGAACAGCATCGACAGCGACCCGCCGCCGACTAGCGCCATGTTCCAGTCGCCGCCGTATTTGCCGATGCTTTCAACCGGTTTGACGACGAGCGGATTTTCGGGAAGCCTCTCCTGGAGACCCGGCAGGGCGCCGCTCGACACTTTCGCTTTCAGGACATCCGCTTCCTTGAAGTCAGCGGCGAAAACCGGCAGGGCCGGCATTATCAGGGCGGCCGACGTCCCGGCCAGAAACGCACGTCGTTTCAGCTTGATCATAGGGATCTCCTCCAAAAACCCGTGCCATTATCATTATTTTTGCTGTGGGGCCGGGATGAGGGAAAGATTACATTTGGATATTGTTAGGTAAAGCGTTATGTTCACGTTAGTGAGAAAATTTGGCATACAGGCGCAGTTGGTATAACCAGCGCCTATCAATCGAAGGGCGAGGTGCCACGTGGGAAGCAGGGGCCGGGTTACTTTGCAGACGATCGCGCGAGAGGTCGGGCTGTCGAAATTTGCGGTCTCGCGGTCGCTCGCCGGCAAGAGCGGTGTCAGCGAGGAAACGCGCGCGCTGATCCGCGACACGGCGCAGCGCCTAGGCTACACCAAGCCCGCCGGGCATGGTGCTGCCGGCGAGGTTGCGGTGGTCTTTCACGATCTCGATGCCGTCAACAGCGAGCTCTATATGCAGGTGCAGAACGGTGTGCAGCGAGAGGCTCATCGGCTTGGCATGACGCTGCGCGTGCGCTGGACCCATGATGTCGGCCAGTTGGAAGAGTTGGCGCGCAGCTGTGATGGCCTGATGCTCGTTGGTCCGCATGCCCGTGAGGCCGTGGCAGCGGCGAGCGCCACCGGCGTTCCGATCGTGCGTTTCGGCTGGGTCGATGCGCTCGAGCAGGTCGACCATGTCGGCGGCACCGACCATGAGGCAGGGCAGGCGGTGGTGGAGTATCTAGTCGGACTCGGCCACCGGTCCATCGTGTACGTCTATGGCATGCCGGGCCTGCGGGGACGTCAGGAGCGCCATTACGGCGCTCGCGAAATCGCCGAACGTTATCCTGATGTTGCGCTCCATGTTATGCAATTCGACGAAGAGAATGGCTTCGGCACGGCGTTCCGGGCGCTCGTGGACAAAGGCATTCGCCCGACGGCTTTTTTCTGCGCCCATGACGGGTTAGCGCTGACCGTGGTCTCCGAACTGCTTGGGCAGGGGTACCGCATTCCGGACGATATTTCGGTTGTCGGTTTCGGCGACTACTCGCCGGCGTCACTGATCTCGCCGGCGCTGACGACGGTGAGGATGGAGGGGCAGGAATGCGGGGCCGTGGGGCTGCGGCTATTGCTTGAGCGGATCGAGAATCCACGCCTGCCGGGCATGCCGGCGAGGCGCATCATGATCGCCTCGCGCATTATCGAGCGCCGCTCGGCCGGACCTTGCAAGGCGGCGGCGAGCGTCGATGTCCCCGGGGTTTAACCACCGAGCGCAGCAATGGCAGCCTTGACTGCGTCCGCGCCGGGCTTGGTCGGCCGGTATTCCAGACCGACGGCGCCGGCATAGCCGTTGGCGAAGATCCAGTCGAGGCGATGAGCGAGGTCTATCCCGCCGGAACCCGGTTCGTTGCGGCCGGGATGATCGGCGACATGGACGTGGAAAACACGGTCGAGGCGGCCGTCCAGCACGTCTTCGGTGCGTTCGCCCATCACGGCGGAATGGTAGATGTCGTAGACGATGCCGATCTCGGGGCGGGCGACGTCATCGACGACGTCGAGGCCTTCGCGGGTTGAATCGAGGAAGTAGCCGATATGATCGATACGGATGTTGAGAGGTTCTACGCCGAGCCGCACGCCGCTGCCTTTCAGGATATCGGCACCTGGTTTCAAGGTTTCGCTGAGGGCCCGGCGCTGTTCTTCACGGCTGAAGCCGGCGAGATCGTCGCCTGCCTGGGCGATCAGCACCGGCGCGCCGAGGCGTTTGGCGACTGTGACGGAATCGGCAAGGCCTTTCAGCCAGGCCTTCCGGTTGGCGGCATCGGTCAGCGCGATCATCGGCTCGGCGACGAGGCTGGTGACGGCAAGGCCGGTTTCCTTCAACGCCGCCTCGATCGCGTCCAGATCCTTGTCGGTCCAGCGCCAGAATTCGACCGCCGTCAGGCCGCCAGCATGGGCGCGACGGATGCGGTCGGGAAAGCTGTCGCCGTCCTCGGCAAACAGCCACTCTATACAGGCTGAATAACGTCGCATGAAAACTCCTCCCGGTGCGGATGCAGGCTGCGACAGAACGGAGACCGCCGCAAGAGGCGTTTGGGTGCTTGACGCCCGGATTCATTGGCGGAACACTTGCTTCCACGAGCCGGGATCGCCGGCGCTTCGGAGGAAGACATGGATCTGGGATTGAAGGGTAAGATCGCCGTCATAACGGGTGCGTCGGTCGGCATCGGACTGGCGATCGCCGAAGGGCTGGCGGCTGAGGGCGTGGACCTCGTGCTGGCTGCGCGTGGCGGCGAACGGCTGGAGGCGGAGGGCGCCCGCATTGCCGAGAAATTCGGCGTCAGCGCCACCGCCGTCGCCGCCGACGTCGCGACGGCTGCGGGAACGGAGGCGATCATTGCCGCGGCTGCCGAAAAGGGTGGCGCCGATATCCTCATCAATAATGCCGGCACCGGATCGAACGAGACCGTCATGGAGGCGCCTGATGAGAAATGGCAGGCCTATTGGGACCTGCACGTGATGGCCGCCGTGAGGCTTGCGCGCGGCATCGCACCGCAGATGAAGAAGCGAGGCGGCGGGGTGATCCTGCACAATGCCTCGATCTGCGCCGTCCAGCCGCTCTGGTACGAACCGATCTACAATGTCAGCAAATCGGCGCTGATGATGTTTTCAAAGACGCTCTCGACCGAGCTCATCCAGGACAATATCCGCGTCAACTGCATCAATGCCGGCCTGATCCTGACGCCCGACTGGATCAAGACCGCCAAGCAGCTGACGGCCGAAAGCGGCGGAAACTGGGAAGGGTACCTGCAAAGCGTTGCCAATGAGCATGCTGCCTCCAAACGCTTCGGCACGCCGGAGGAACTGGCGAACGTCTTCGTCTTTCTGAGTTCGGAGAGGGCGAGTTACTGCATCGGATCGACCTATTTCGTCGATGGCGGCATGCTGAAGACGATTTGATCGAAGCTGGCGCAATGAGCAGCACGGCAAGCCTGTTCTTCGCATGACTGCCAGCCGGCCGTGGACGTTGCCGATACAAGCTATAAAAATTAGCTATTTTGTTGTATCTTCACGCTTTCGACGTTATTTGCCTGCTATTGACGGGCAAATATTGCGGTTTTCAAAAGGCGACGACAATGCTGACGAAGAAGGGAAAATACGGCCTGAAGGCACTGGTCGATCTGGCGCGCCTGGCGCCGGGCGAGACTGCCTTCATCAATGACGTCGCGGCGCGCAACAATATTCCGAAGAAGTTTCTCGACACGATCCTGCTCGAGCTGCGCAATGTCGGTATCCTGCGTTCAAAAAAGGGGCCTGGCGGCGGGTATTCTCTCTCGCGGCCGGCTTCCGAGATCCGCATCGGCCATGTCATCCGCACGCTCGATGGGCCGCTGGCGCCGATCCGCTGCGCCAGCCGGACGGCTTACGAGGCCTGCGACGACTGCGCCGACCCGGAAACCTGTCAGGTGCGGCGTTCGATGACCGATGTTCGGGATGCGATCGCCGCCATTCTGGACAATATGACCCTCGACCAATTCGTCGCAGCCGGCGGCCGCATTGAAGACACCGGGGACGAATTGCCGATCTCCGCCGCCAGCTGAGACGTTTCGATTTCATACGGTCTAAAGCGCCATGCTGTGTCGTTCAGGGCTCATCTCGACATATGGTCGCCGGCGCGGTCCAGCAATCGATCGCGAGGCAGCGACAGCGCGTGGATGCGTGCATTGCGCCAATGGCGGTCGAGATTAAGGCCTATGCCGGTTGACGCTTCGCCCGCGAGCTCGAACAGTGCGTTTGCGGCGTTGAGAGCGGTTTCTCCGGCAGTGATCGCGGCCGCCGAGGCGGAAAAATAGGCATCCGCCATCGCAGCCTCTACAGGATTGACCTGGGCGATATCGAGTTTGCGGCCCGCTCGCTCCAGAGCTGCCGCCGTGATTTCGATGCCGACGGCGTGTTCGCCGAGCCGGGAGCGGGAGACGGTATGATCGCCAATGGCTGTCATCAGGTCGGCCCAGGCGGCCCGCGCGATGCCGAGGGCCACTCCAGCCTTGAGCAGCAGGCCGAGCGAAACGCCCGTCGAACCGGACGACGGGGCCGGCGCGATCGTGCCGGCATCGACATGCACTGCGCCGGCGAGCGTCGTTGCCGATCCATTGGTGCGCTGGCCGAAACCGTCCCAATCATCGACCACTTGCACGTCCCCGCTGTTGCGGCTGAGGTAGAGCGTCACAGGGCGGCCGGGCGGAAGTGTGAGGGCAGCGGCAATCCAATCGGCATAGAGAATACCGGGCGCCGGCCGCATCCGCCCGCTCAAACGGTACCCCGGTCCGTCGATCGACAGCTCGCTGCCGTCGGCGACGGTTGCGCCGGCGAAGCGGTCGCCGAGCAGCACACGGGCAAACAGCGATGCTTTCAGATCCTCGGCCGCCTGGGTACGGAGGGTTTCCAGTACGGAAAAGTGATTTTCCAGTGTCTCGCCAATCGAGGCGTCGGCCTCGGCAATGATCGCGATGATTTCGGCAAGCAGGGCGTTCGACACGTCGAGCCCTTCATGTTCGGGCGGAACAGAGATTGCCGTCAGTCCCGATATCGACAGCGCGTCGAGCTCGGCAAAAGGCAGGATGCGGTTGATATCGCGCTCATTTGCCTGATGACGGAATGTGTCGGCGAGGTTGCGAGCCGTGGATACGGCCTCCTCTTCGTTTTCGATGCGGCGGGCCGGCGGCCTCAGACGGTCTTGAAACTGCGATAACGTTCCCATCGCTCACTCTTTCCTCGAAGGATGACAGGATTGAGGGATTTTCCTTCGAATGATAAGAACGGTTTTTCCAGAAAAACCGGACGCTTCGAATTTTCTCACCAACTTGATCGCCTCGCCCTCCACTCTACTTATGGTTAACCGGGGCTATCCAATTGAGGAACATGATGGGTGAAGCACTTGCTCGCCATAGCGAGGTTTGGAAAATGGGGCGCCAGCCGAGACCGCGTCTGACGCTGGATATCGCCGAGATTCCAACTTATGCGATCGGCGACATTCACGGCCGCTACGATCTGCTTTTAAAAGCTGAGGAGGCGATCCTGCAAGATGGCGCGCGATTGCCCGGGCAAAAGCTGATCGTGACACTGGGTGACTATATCGACCGGGGTCTGGAATCGGCGCAGGTCATCGCTCACCTCATGGAGCCGCCGCCTGATGGTTTCGACCGCATCTGCCTTGCCGGCAATCACGAGATCGCCATGCTCGACTATGTCGACGGCTGGCTCCCTTATGACGACTGGATGCGGATGGGGTCAGCGGAATCGCTGAAATCCTATGGCCTCGATCCGGAGCATCTGCCGCTCGTCTTTCCCTCCGGCGTGCAGCTCGACGCCTTTCTGCGGCAGTCTCTGCCGCATACGCATCTCGATTTCATGCGAGCGCTGCCCATCATGCTGGACACACCGAGCGTGGTGTTCGTGCACGCCGGCATCGACCCGATGCTGCCGCTCTCCGCACAGACGGATGAGGACCTGGTCCTCATCCGCCACCGCTTTCTTGAAAGCAGGGTTCCCTTGCCGAAACTCGTCGTCCACGGCCACACGCCCAGCGACGAGCCCGACATTCGCCCGAGGCGGCTCAATCTCGATACGCGCGCCTTTCGCAGCGGTAGGCTGACCGTTGCCCGGTTCTGGCAGGGCCGGGTGCATCTGTTTTCCACCTGACATCATCCCACCGGGAGGCTGTATGACACCGTGATCAGACCGTCTCGCTTTGGGCCGGGGCGGCTTCGACCGGCCTTTCAGCCGGCCGGCTGCGGCGCCAGCCGCGCAGAACGACATAGAAGACCGGCGTCAGGAACAGGCCGAAGAGCGTCACCCCGAGCATGCCCGAAAAGACGGCGGTGCCGAGCGACTGGCGCATCTCGGCGCCGGGGCCGGTGGCGATGGCGAGCGGCAGAACGCCGAAGATGAAGGCGAATGCCGTCATCAGGATCGGGCGCAGGCGAAGGTGGCTCGCCTCGATGGCGGCCTCCACTGGCGTTTTTCCTTCCTCTTCCGCCTGCCTGGCGAACTCGACGATCAGAATGGCGTTCTTGGCCGCAAGGCCGATCAGGACGATCAGGCCGATCTGCGTCAGGACGTTGTTGTCCATTCCTCTCAGCGAGACCCCGATCAGTGCGGCGAGCACGGCAAGCGGGACGATGAGAATGATCGCGAGTGGCAGAACCCAGCTTTCATATTGGGCCGCCAGCGCCAGGAAGACGAAAATGACGGAGAGGGCGAAGATGTAGACGGCGGTGTTGCCGGTATGGGTTTCCTGATAGGCGAGTTCCGTCCATTCGAAGGTCGTCCCCGGCGGAAGGATCTTGGCCGCCAGCTCCTCCATCTTCTTCAGCGCGTCGCCCGTCGAGGTGCCGGGTGTCGGATTGCCCTGAAGCGGCACCGAGACATACATGTTGTAGCGCTGGACGAGCGCCGGGCCGCTGGAATCCTGAATGTCCATCAGAGTGCCGAGAGGAACCAGCGCGCCGGTCGCCGAGCGTACCTTCAGCGCGAGAATATCCTCCCTGTCCATGCGGTATTGCCGGTCGGCCTGGGCGCGAACCTGGTAGACGCGGCCGAACGCGTTGAAATCGTTCACGTAGGCGACGCCGAGGTTGATCGAAAGCGCATTGAAGATATTGGGGATCGGCACGTTCAGGAAGCGCGCCTTGTCGCGGTCGATCGACAGGAAATATTGCGGGCTGGCATCGGAGAAGGTCGTAAAGACGCCGGTCAGCCCTTCGGTCGTTGCCGCCGCCCCCATCATCTGGCGGGCAAGGCCCAGCACGCGCGTCATGTCGGGATTTTCGAGATCGGAAATCTGCATCTTGAAGCCGCCGGAGTTTCCGACGCCGCGCACGGATGGCGGCGGGATTGCGATGATGAAGGCTTCCTGGATGCTCTGCAGCTTGCCGAAGAGCTCGCCGATGATCTTGTTGGCGTTTTCTCCGCCTTCCTCGCGTTCGGCGAAGGATTTGAACGGAACGAAGACGACCCCCGCATTCGAGGCATTGGTGAAGGTCGCTCCGCTGAAACCGGCAAACTGCACGGCATTGCCGACGCCGGGCACGGTTCGGGCGATGTCGCCCACCTGTTTGACGACGGCATCAGTCCGCGCCAGCGAGGCGCCGTCCGGAAGCTGCACCACAACGATCGCGTAACCCTGGTCCATGGTCGGGATGAAACCCGAGGGCACCCGGGTGGTCATGTACCAGGTCGCGCCGAGCAGGCCGGCGAAGGCGAGCATCGAGCAGGTCAAGCCTATCCAGCTGCCGACCAGGTGCCGGACGGTCCACGAATAGCCGGAGCTCATCCGGTCGAAGCCGCGATTGAAGCCGTTTGCAAGACCGGTGCCCAGGCGTGAGGCAATGCTTTTGCGCTTCGTCTCGTGATCGTGGGCTTTCAGCAATATGCCGGCAAGGGCGGGCGAAAGCGTCAGGGAGTTCAAGGCCGATATCGCAGTGGTGACCGAGATCGTCACGGCGAACTGCCTGTAGAACTGACCTGATATGCCCGGAATGAAGGCCGTCGGCACGAAGACCGCGAT
The DNA here is from genome assembly GCF_017948245.1 of Rhizobium sp. NLR16a. Lineage (NCBI taxonomy): Bacteria > Pseudomonadati > Pseudomonadota > Alphaproteobacteria > Hyphomicrobiales > Rhizobiaceae > Rhizobium > Rhizobium sp. NLR16a. The sequence continues at coordinate 471,039 of NZ_CP072865.1, forward strand.
CAGCACCAGCGAGATCGCCACCACAGCGGTGCCGACTTCGTCCATCGTCACGTGCGACGCCTGCTTCGGCGTCATGCCGCGCGCCAGATTGCGCTCGACGTTTTCCACCACCACGATCGCGTCGTCGACGACGATGCCGATGGCGAGCACCAGGCCGAACAGCGTCAGCATATTGAGCGAGAAACCGAAGGCGAGCAGGATAGCGAAGGTGCCGATCAGCGACACTGGGATGGCGACGATCGGGATGATCGCGGTCCGCCAGGATTGCAGGAAGACGAGAACGACGATCGCCACCAGGATGGCCGCTTCGGCGATGGTTCTGTAGACCTCATCGATCGAATCCGAGATGAATTCGGTCGTGTCGTAGACGATGCGATATTCCAGGCCCTCCGGGAAACTCTGGGAGATATCCTTCATCAGCGTCTGGACCTGGTGGGCCGTATCGAGAGCGTTGGTTCCCGGCCGGGCGAAAATGCCGAGAGCGACCGCAGGGTCGTTGTTGAGGTAGCTGTTGGTGACGTAGTCCTGCGCGCCGAGTTCGATGCGGGCGACATCCTGCAACTGTACGAGCCGGCCCGCCCCCGTCGATTTGACGATGACATAGCGGAACTCGCGCACATCGGAGAAACGCCCATCCGTTCGCACCGTATATTCGAAGGCGTTCCTGCCGGTCACCGGCGGCGCGCCGATCTTGCCGCCGGAGACCTGTACGTTCTGGTCCCTCAGGGCGGAGACGACGTCATCCGAGGTCATGCCATAGGCGGAGAGTTTTTCCGGATCCAGCCAGATGCGCATCGAATACTGCCGTTCGCCGAAGATCTGCACATCGCCGACGCCGTCGAGGCGCACGAGCACGTCACGGATGCGGTTGCGGGCATAGTTCGAGACGTAAAGCTGGTCATAACGATGCGACGGCGACAGGAGGTGCACCACCATCATCAGGTCGGGCGAGCTCTTGTCGGTGGTCACGCCGAGCCGCTGAACCTCCTCGGGAAGACGGGGCAGCGCGATGGAAACGCGGTTCTGGACCAGCACCTGCACCTTGTCGAGATCGGTGCCGAGCTTGAAGGTGATCGTCAGCGACATGGCGCCGTCGGCGCTGGAATAGGACGACATGTACAGCATGTCTTCGACGCCGTTGATCTGCTGTTCGAGCGGGGTCGAAACGGTATCGGCGATGGTCTGCGGGTCGGCGCCAGGATAGGAGGTGCGCACGACGATGGTCGGCGGCGCGATCTCCGGATATTGAGAGACCGGCAGCTGCGTATAGGCGATGCCGCCGACGACGAGAAAGAGGATCGAGATGACGGCCGCAAAAATCGGCCGGTCCACGAAGAAATGGGCGAATCTCATTGTCCGCTCTCCGCGTTTGCGGATTCGGGGGGCGTGTCCTGCCGCTCCTGCGGCAGTTCGCTCATCTGCGGCGTGATGGTCGAACCCGGCCGCGCCCGCATCAGGCCGTTGACGATGATCGTCTCGGTGCCGTCGAGACCTTCGCGGATGACGCGATAGCCGTAGAGCCGAGGTCCGGGCCGCACCGGCTTGGTCGAAACCTTGCCTTGCGCGTCGACGACATAGACGACGCGTTCGTTCTGGTCCGAGCCGATCGCCTCATCGGGAACGAGAATGGCCTTGTAGGTATTGGAGGCTGCGACCTGCACACGGCCGAACAGGCCCGGCTGCAGGACGAGGTCGGGATTTGCAAGGCGGGCGCGGATGCGGATGGTGCCGCTCTCATTGTCGACCCGGTTCTCGGCGAAATCGAGCTTTCCCATGAAAGGTTTGGCGGTGGGGTCGGAGATCGTGACGGATACATCGACGCCGCCGCCGCCGAGCTGCAGATCCTTGCCCTGCTTGCGTGCGGTGTCGGCGAAATTCAGCAGGCGGCGCTCGTCGACGTCGAAATAGAAGTCGATCGGGTCGAGCGAGACGATCGTGGTGAGCACCGTCTGGTCGGCCTGCACGAGATTGCCGGTCGAGAGCAGGCGGCGGTCGATGCGGCCGCTCAGTGGCGCCCTGATCTCGGTATATTCGAGGTCGAGCGCCGCGCGGTCGGCGGCGGCCTGAGCGCCGCGGACATTGGCCTGGGCGGAATCGAATTCACGGCGGCGATCGTCCAGCGTCTGTGCGGATTGGCTGCCACTCGAAGCGAGCGACTGGGCGCGCTTGTACTGAGCGTCGGCGAAAACAAGGGTGGACTGCGACGCTTCGAGCGCGGCCTTCGCTTGGCTGAGCGCGGTGACGAACGGCCGCTGGTCGATGACGAAGAGCAGGTCGCCCTGCTTGACCAGGGCGCCATCTTCGAAATGAACTTCCTGCAGGTAGCCGCCGACGCGCGAACGCACGGAGACTTCGTCGACCGGCTGGAAACGGCCGATGAATTCGTCATTGTCGATGACATCGCGCACCACCGGCTTCGCGACCGTGACAGGGGGAGGGGCGGACGGTGCGCCCTGCGCCATCGCGACCATAGGCATGAACGTGGCGATGCAGGCGAGCAACAATTTCCGTCGAAGCGCGAAAGTCATATCGGTCCCTCCAATCGCGGCGGCCGATCGACTGCCACCGAACTTAAGATGAAGTGATGCTATTCATGTCTTGTTGCTTTGAACGAAAGCCTCTGGCTCCCGTGATTTCCCCGGCGTTCAATCGTTGGAAGGGAAAGCCGGTATGCGATGCACAATGGAAAATCGAAACGCTATGGAACGGGATATAAGCGGCAGCGACAAAAAATAGCAAATGCCAATTATTCGCTTTTCCGGAATCCGTGAACTTCATGGAACGGCATCAGCTTTCGACGATCTCATCTCGACCGGGCGGCAGAACGGCAAGCTCAGCCCAATCAAGCTCCTGTTCCAGCATATGAAAGACGTCGTCGTCGATCTCGCCGGCGCGGCGCATCGCGGCCAGTTTGCGGCGTTTCGCACCGATGACATTGCGGCGCTGTTTGTCGAGCCTGCTGACCTCGCGCGGGTGTTTGCCGTCGGCGGCGATCTCGCGCTCAGAGGTATAGACGTCACGCAGAATGCGGGTCGATTTGTCTTGACCTTCAAGCTCGGCAAGCGCCGCGTCGATCAATGCCACGCGGGCTTTGGTGATGTCGCGGTTCAGGGATGTGTCCGGATCGAATTTCAGGAAGCGGATCAGCGGCCCGAGCGTCAATCCCTGGACGATGAGCGTGCCGAGAACGACGGCCAGCGCGCTGAGCAGGATGATATCGCGATCATGGAAGTCGATCGGCAGGGCGAGCGCAGTTGCCAATGTTACGAGACCGCGCATGCCGCACCAGCCGGCAAGTAGGCTCGCGGCAAACGTGGGAGCAGCTTGTGTCGTGAGACCGCGCTCGGCAAGAAAGGTGATGGCGCGGTTATAGACGAGCACCCAGGCCAGGCGCACGACAATGACAGTGACGAAGACCGCGGCTGCCAAGGTCATGGCAAAATTCAGGCGGCCGGGATCGAGATCGAGGACGATCTGGCGGACCTGCAAGCCCATCAGCAGGAAGGCGAGCACGTTAAGCAGGAAAACCGCGGCTTCCCAAACCGAATAGGAATGAATGCGATGCCGGGCCGTCTGCCGCTCCGGCATGTAGCGGGCGATCACCATGGCATATGCGACGATCGCCAGGATCGCCGAAAGGTGCAGTCGCTCGGCAATGATCCACGTGCCGAAGGTGGCGACGAACTCGAGCAGCGTGCCGCCGAGCGTGCCGGCGAGCTTCAGACCAACGATCATGTAGAGACGGCCGAGAAGATAGCCGAGGATGAGACCGCCCGGCGCTGCCAGCGTCAATTCTGCCAGAATGCCGGTGAAGAAGGCGGGATTGGTGGCGGCCGCCACTGCGGCGCTGAAGATGAGGAGGGCGACTGCGTCATTGAGCAGGCTCTCGCCCTTGAGGATTACATAGGTCTGGCGCGGCAGATTGAAACGGTCGAGCATGACGGTCGCCGCAACCGCGTCCGGTGGGGCGACGATAGCGCCGAGTGCGACGGCCACGGCAAGCGGCAGGCCGGCCATTGCGACGCCGACGGCTGTGACGGCCGCGGCCGTCAAAATGACGGCGATTGCGGCGAGCGAAAAGAGTGGCAGCCAGTTGCGCCTCAACGTCCTCGGCGGCAAATCGTACGCGGCATCGAAAAGTACGGGTGCGATGAAAAGCGCCAGCGCCAGCCTGGGATCGATCGCCACCTCCGGAGCCCATGGGAAGGCAGCGACAATGATGCCGGCGATCGCCAGCATGGTCGGATAAGGAACACGGAACTTCCTGGAGAATTGCAGGAAGATGATCGCCACCAAGAGCAGCGTCAGCATGCTTTCGAAGAACGCCATGGGCCCTCCAGGCCATTTCAGCGGGTGGTTCTTTGCCTGAAACTAGGGCCGGGCGATGCCACGGCTACCGTTCGAGCCTAAAGCTGTGAGGGACGGCAAGCGCCCGGCCGCGGCCTGCGGCATTTTGGCCGGGGTTGCGGAATCGCCGGCTTACGCTCTTGTGCAGGCATCTGTACTCAATATATGTGGCCATATCATAAGTATGCTTATAAATATCCGGCATAGGTTTCCATGAACGCCACGCCCACACTCGGTTTCCTTCTGCACGACGTCGCACGGCTGCTGCGCAAGCGGTTCGAGCAACGCGCGAAATGCCTCGGCCTGACGCGGTCGCAATGGCAGACGCTCGCCTATCTCTCGAACAACGAGGGCATCCACCAGAGCGGCCTTGCCGAGATTCTCGAAGTCGAGCCGATCACGCTGGTGCGCATTCTCGACAAGCTCGCCGAACGTGGGCTCATCGAACGCCGCCAGCATCCGACCGACCGGCGGATCTGGCTGCTCTACATGCGCGACGAGGCGCATCCCCTGCTCGCCGAAATGCGCGAACTTGGCGATGTCACCCGCGCAGAGGCACTGGACGGGGTCTCAGCCGAGCAGCGCGAGCAGCTTTTCCACATCCTGTCCGTAATGAAGACCAACCTGGTCCAGGCATGCAGGACCCCGGTTGACGAGAATGAGATGAACGATGGCTGATCAATCTCCCCTCCGCGTCGTTGCCGACGCCAATGCCAAGTCACCTGTTGAAGAAAATGAAGCGAAACAGCAGGAAACGGTAGCCGAAGCGCCTTCATCCAATTCAGCGCCGGCTGCTGCCGTGGCTGCGCCTGGCGGTAGCAAGGTCCGCCGCCGGCGCAGTCTCACGCGGCCGATCCTGTTCGCGCTCCTGCCGGTGGCGCTCGTCGTCGGCGGCTATTATTACGTCAATGGCGGCCAGGTGATGTCGACCGACAACGCCTACATCCAGGCCGACATGGTCGGGGTCACCACCGATGTCTCCGGCATCGTCGATCAGATCGACGTGCATGAGAACGAGGCGGTCAAGGCGGGGCAGGTGCTGTTCAGCCTGAGGGCCGATTCCTTCAAAATCGCGCTCGACGGCGCCAAGGCGCAGCTCGGCGCGCAGCGCAACCAGATCATGAACCTCAAGGCGAGCTATCAGCAGTCTCTCGCCGAGATCACCCAGGCGCAGGCCGATCTGCCCTATTACCAGGATCAGTTCGACCGGCAGCAGGCCCTCGTCAACAACGGCAGCGCGACGCAGTCGGCCTACGACGAGGCCAAGCACAATCTGGAGGCCGCTCAGCAGAAGGTTGCCGTCGCCAAGGCGGAAGCAGCAACGACGCTCGCCCAGCTCGGCGGCAGCGCCGACCAGCCGGTCGAGGAAAACCCGCTCTATCTGCAGGCCAAATCGCAGGTCGACAACGCCCAGCGCGAACTCGACCACAGTGTTGTCAAGGCGCCGTTCGACGGCATCGTCACCAATGTCAACGCGCTTCAGGTCGGCTCCTACCTGCAGGCCTCGCAGCAGGCCTTCTCGCTTGTCGCCACCGATCATCTGTGGATCGCCGCCAGCCCGAAGGAAACCGAGCTGACCTATGTCAAAGCAGGTCAGACCGCCGAGATCTACGTCGACACCTATCCCGGCGTGACGTGGAAGGGTAAGGTCGAGAGCATCAGCCCGGCCTCCGGCTCCAGCTTCTCGCTGCTGCCGGCGCAGAACACCACCGGCAACTGGGTGAAGGTCGTGCAGCGCATTCCGATGCGCGTCAGCATCGAGGATGCCGCAGGCAAGCCGCCGCTGCGCGTCGGCATGAGCACGGTCGTCGACATCGATACCGGCCATATCAGAGGCCTGCCCGACTTCGTCAACACGCTTCTGGGCCGGCCTCAGGGCGAGGACCATGAGTGACGCTCTGGCATCTCCGGCGACCTCGGTCGCCAATCGCGGCGCGATCACGGCCTGCGTCATCCTCGCCGTCATCATGCAGGCGCTGGACACGACGATCGCCAACGTGGCGCTGCCCTATATCCAGGGCAGCGTGTCTGCCTCCGCCGACCAGATCAATTGGGTGCTCACTTCCTATATCGTCGCGGCGGCGATCATGACGCCGCCCTCCGGTTTCCTCGCCGCGAAATTCGGCCGCAAGCGCGTGCTGCTCGTCGCCATCGCCGGCTTCGTGGCCGCCTCCGTTCTCTGCGGCCTTGCGCAATCGCTGAACCAGATCGTCGCCTTCCGCCTGTTGCAGGGCCTGTTCGGCGCATCGCTGGTGCCGCTTTCCCAGGGCATCCTTCTCGACATCTATTCTGTCGAGGAACGCGGTTCGGCCATGGCGCTTTTCGGCGTCTCGGTCATGGTCGGGCCGGTGCTCGGCCCGGTCATCGGCGGCTGGCTGACCGACAATATCAGCTGGCGTTGGGTGTTCTACATCAACGTGCCGATCGGCGCGCTCGCCTTCATGGGCATCGTCGTCTTCGTCACCGAGACCAAGCGGGATCTGCTCGCCAAGCTGGACTGGTTCGGTTTCGGAATGATGAGCCTGTTCATCGCCGCGCTGCAGCTCTTCCTCGACCGCGGCGAACAGCTCGACTGGTTCTCCTCGGGCGAGATCATGGTCGAAGCGATTGTCTGCGCCGCGGCATTCTATCTGCTTCTGGTGCACACGCTGACGGCAGAGAAATCCTTCGTTAATCCGAAGCTGTTTCTCGACCAGAACTTCACGGTCAGCATGATCTTCATCTTCGTTGTTGGCGTCACCTATCTCGCCTCGTTGGCGCTGATGACCCCCTATCTGCAGACGCTTATGGGCTATCCCGTCATCACCGCCGGCATCGTCATGGGGCCGCGCGGGCTCGGCACCATGCTCTGCATGTTCATTGTCGGACGGCTGATCGGCAAGGTCGATACGCGCTTGCTGCTGGTGCTCGGCCTCGGCTTGACCGCCTGGGCGATGTACGACATGACGGGCTGGACGCCCGATGTTTCGCAATGGACGATCGTCTCGGTCGGCTTCATCCAGGGCGCCGGCCTCGGCTTTCTCTTCGTGCCGCTGACGACGATTGCCTTCGCGACGCTGCCCGCCCAAATGCGTGGCGACGGCACCGGCCTCTACAATCTGTCGCGAAACATCGGTTCGGCGGTCGGCATCTCGATCGTCTCGGCACTGATCGTCGAGAACACGCAGAGCAATCACGAGTCGATCGCGGCCTATGTGACGCCTTTCAACCACGCCTTCAACGCCATGGCGGCGCAAGGGTTGAGCCCCCTGACGGCCACTGGCCGTGCTTCGCTCAACGAGATCATCACCCTGCAATCGACGATCATCGCCTATATGGACGATTTCAAGCTCTTGATGCTGATGTCGCTCGCGGTCATCCCGCTGGCGCTGCTGCTGCGCAAGCCGAAGGCGGCGCCCGCCGTCGACCACAGCGCGGTCATGGAATAGACTTCAAGCGTTTACGCAATCCCTGGGAAAGCCGGCTTCCGGTTTTTCCTGGCAAAACCGCTTCACACTTTTGCTGGAATTGCTTAGCGAAACGGTTTGCTGAGATATCGCGATCCCTGAATGCCGAAGCGCCACGGTGCTTCGGCATTTCTAGTGATGCCGATGCGTTTTCCCGAGACGACAGGCACCGGCGCAGACGGTGTCAGCGCATAGGGCGGGCGGTCGAGCGGCCTGTCGTTGATTTCGATATCGATGCCGAGCGCCTGGCAGAGCTTGCCCGGGCCGCTGCAGAGCGCCGTCAGCATATCGGTGCCGCGCCGCTCCGTCATGGCGGCAATTCCCGTTTCCGGCTCGAGCGCCCGGATCAGCACGGCCGAGCCCGGATGACAGACGAAGTTCAGGCACCAGTACATGCCGTAGATGCGGTAGATGTAGACATTGCCGGGCCGGCCGAACATGGCGCCGTTGCGCCTGGTCGGGCCGCGAAAACTGTGCGAGGCTTCGTCATCGGGGAAATAGGCTTCGGTCTCGGTGATGCGGCCGCCGGCGCCATGAACTGTGAGATGGCAGCCGAGCAGGTCGCGGGCCACAGTGATCGCGTCGCGCTCGAAAAACGCCCTGAGGCCTTCGCCGGCAAGCGCGCCGGCGCCGATCGAGCTCTTTGTCATTCCACCATCGGTCATAACCGAGGCAGATAACATTCGCTGCCGCCGCCGTCATCCCAAAACCATTTGATGAGGCCGGCCGCGTCAGCGGCCGGCATTCGGATCACGCATCGGGATCGAGGATGATGTAACCGAGACCGGATCACTGGCAGGGAAGGAATCTTCCAGACCTTCCTCCAGCTCCTCTTCGAGCAAGGCCGGATCCTTGCTGCGTGCGCCGTCGCCATGGGCTGGTTCGGTTGCTGCCGCAAGCAGGGCCCTGGCGCGCGCGACCGCATTTTCCGAAGTCAGTTGGGCTGCGCTTCGCAGCGTTACGGCAATGCTGTCTTCGCCTTCACCGCCGAATTCGACGACGAAACCGTCTTCCGTCTGATAGACGGTGATATCGCTGAGTGCCATGGCCCTTCCCCGCAAGCGCTCATATTAGCAAAGCGTGTTTTTGGAATTTTGTCGAGTGAAGACCTTCACCAGCCAATCGACGAAGACGCGCACGCGCGGCGAAAGCTGGCGGTTGCGGGGATAGAGCAGGGAGACCGGCGTCGGGGTCAGCGGAAAATCCGGGAGCACGTGGACCAGCGTGCCGTCGGACAGGTCTTTTTCGGCGTGGTAGCGCGGGATCTGGATCAGGCCGAGGCCCATCCTCGCTGCAGCAACATAGCTTTCGGCGGCGTTGACGGTGACGGCCGCGGGAATACTTAGCTTGCGTACCGTGCCATCGACGATGAATTCGAGCGGCAGCAGACCGTCCGCGCTGCTGGAGCGGAAGCCGACCATGCGATGGCCGGCAAGCCGGTCCGGATGCTGCGGCAGGCCGCGCGCGGCGACATAGGCGGGAGAGGCGAGCGTGACCTCATCAAGCATGGCGACACGCCTGATGATCATGTCGCTGTCCGCAGGCGTACCGACGCGCAGCACGCAATCGATGCCTTCGTGCACCAGATCGACCAGCCGATCGCCTTCGCTCATATAGAACTCGATCTCGGGATAGCTCTCCAGAAAGGACGGCAAGCTCGGCAGCACGAAATAGCGCGCGAGCGTGCCGTGCACATCGACGCGCAGCAGGCCTTTCGGTCTGGCGCCGGCAAAGGCCCCTTCCGCGTTCTCGATGTCGGCGAGGATCGACAGGCAGCTCTGATAATAGGCCTCGCCGTCGAGCGTCGGGCTGACATGGCGCGTCGTGCGCTGGAGCAGGCGCACGCCGAGGCGGGCCTCGAGCTGCTTGACAGCGTCAGTAACGGTCGAGCGCGGCAGGCCGGTGTCTCCCGCAGCGAGGGTGAAGCTGCGGCGCTCTACAACGCGGCAGAACACACGCATGGCATCGAACCTGTCCATCTTCTTTGTTCGTATTTCCCGGATAGTGATGGCGGAGAATGCACGATTATCCGCCGCAGGAAAAGGCTCATCTTCTTCTCATCGAAAACGCGCTGCGGCGCAGAAGGAGAAGAACAATGGCTTCCAACAAAGACAGCAAGATCGCACTGGTCACCGGCGCTTCCCGTGGTATCGGCGCGGCCGTTGCCAGACGCCTCGCCAGAGACGGTTTCACCGTCGTCGTCAACTATTCCGGCAGTGCGGCCGCGGCCGAAGACCTCGCCCGAGAGATCGAGCAGGCTGGCGGCAGGGCGCTGGCGGCCAAGGCGGATGTCAGCGATGCTGAAGCCGTCCGGCGGATGTTCGACGCTGCGGAAGACGCCTTTGGCGGCGTCGATGTGCTCGTCAACAATGCCGGCATCATGATGCTGTCGTCGCTTGCCGAGGCTGACGACGAAAACTTCGATCGCCAGATCGGCGTCAATCTCAAGGGCACTTTCAATACGCTCAGGGAAGCGGCCCGGCGCCTGCGCGATGGCGGCAGGGTCATCAACTTTTCGACTTCGGTCGTCGGGCTGAAGCTCGAAACCTACGGGGTTTACGCCGCCACCAAGGCCGCCGTCGAAACGCTGACGGCGATCATGGCCAAGGAGATGCGCGGCCGTAACATCACGGTCAATGCCATCGCGCCCGGGCCGGTGGCTACTGATCTTTTCCTCAACGGCAAGACGGAGGAACTCATTGCCCGCATGGCGAAGATGAACCCGCTGGAGCGGCTCGGCTCGCCTGAGGACATTGCCTGCGTGGTCGCCTTTCTCGCCGGCCCGGACGGCGGCTGGATCAATGGCCAGACGCTGCGCGCCAATGGCGGCGTGATCTGACGAAGGCGCCGTCATCGCAATCATGTGAACGAAGATTGTAGGTCTTCCCCCTTACAATCTTGTCGGGAGTGGCTATAGTTACTTTATCGCGAGAGAGTGGAGTTCCCTGACGCTCTCTCCCGAACCTCCAGAGCCTGCCGCGCCCAGTCTGCGGCGCGACAGGTCCGATGTTCAAAATTTGCGGCCCGTCGAAGGTTTCTCTTGCCTTCCGGGCCGTCTCTGTTTTGCCGCCGCGCGACATGCTCTAGAAATCGTTCAGCTTGGCCTCGACCAGGAGCTTGACCAGCCAATCGACGAAGACGCGGACCTTGTTGCTGAGGTGGCGGTTCGGTGGATAAACCACATAAAGCGGCACCGGATCGCGGCGCCAGTCCGGCAGCACGCGGACGAGTTCGCCCCGCCGCATCGGTTCACGCGCCATGAAGGTCGGCACCTGCGCGACGCCGAGGCCCGTCAGGGCCGCGGTCAGATAGGTGCGGCTGTCATTGACCGAGGCGATGCAGCGCGGGGTAGTCTCGACCATTTCGTTGCCCCTGCGAAATTCGAAGGGCAGGGTCCGGTTGTTCTGGGCGCGGAAATAACTGACGGAGTAGTGCGTGGCCTCCAAATCCTCCGGCCGTTCGGGCATGCCGAATTTCTGAATGTAGCTCGGCGAAGCGCAGGTGACGAGCTCCATCTCCGAAACGCGCCGGGCTATCAGCGACTGGTCGGTGGGCGTGCCCGCCCGCAGCGCGCAATCGACGTTTTCGACCAGGTAATCCACCGTGCGGTCGCTGACCCCCAGATCCAGACGGATGTCGGGATAGCGTTGGTAGAAATCGCAAAGTGCCGGAACGACGATGGCGTCAGCAAAGGCGCCGCTCATCTCGATGCGCAGCCGCCCGCTCGGCAAGCTTTGCGAGTTGGAGAGGCTGCCGTCGAGTTCCTCCAGCTCGGAGATGATCTGGGCGGCGCGTTCGTAATAAAGCGCGCCGTCCGTGGTCACCATGACCCGTCGCGTGGTGCGGTTCAGAAGCTTGGTGCGCAGATGCGCTTCCAGGCCCTGGATGAGATTGGTCACCGTCGCCTTGGGCATTGCGAGCATGTCGGCGGCGCGGGTGAAATTGCCCGTCTCCACGACGCGGATGAAGACGCGCATTGCCGAAAGTTGATCCATCGGTTTCAAGTCCGCAGTTTGCGTTGCACCATTATTCGAGAATCGGAACAGTGTTATCGCGATATTGCTTCTTATTCCCTGTTCTGAATAACAATATCTTTTTTATACGAAATGCAAGCGGCAGGTGCTGTGTGCCCGGCGGTTGCGTGCAAAAGAGACAGGATCGATGACGGTAGAATGGAAGGACATGATGCTGGATAAGGTGGCCATCGGCCCCGTTTCCGCGCGCGTCTACCAAGGCGCCGATTACGGCAAGGGTCCGCCGATCGTGCTTTACCTGCATGGGGGGGCATTTCTCGACAGCGAAACGAATGTCGACCGGCCGGTTGCCGTCAGTCTCGCCAAAGCCGGCGCCATCGTCGCCGCCGTCGACTACAGCACACTGTCCGGCAACCTCTTTCCGAAGGCGTTGGAAGTCTCCTTCTCCGTTTTCACCTATCTCGCCAACAAGCGCGCCGCTGGTCTCGGCGACCGCAAGTCGCTGCTATTCGTCGCCGGCGAGGAGGCGGGCGGCAACGTCGCTGCCGGAGTGGCGCTCAAGGCGCGCGATGAGATGCCGGATGCGCTCGACGGCCAGGTACTGATTTCACCGCTGCTCGATCCCTTCATGGGCACGTCGTCGATCCGCAAGGCCGAAGCGATCGGCATGCGACAGCGCTGGGCGGACGGCTGGAGCCATTATCTGAGCGGTGGCGGCTGCCACCCCTACGCGGCCCCCTGCCTCTGTTCGCGTCTTTCAGGCGTCGCGCCAGCGCTGATATTCACCGCAGAGGACGATCCTCTGCACGACGAAACACTCGGTTACGGTGCCCGCCTGAAAAAGGCCGGCGTCGGTGTGCGCCAGCATGTCCTTCCCGCCGGGACGGGCTGGCCCTCGATTTATGGTGGGAAATCTGGGGAGGCACCCGACTGGCAGGAACACGTCAGCCGCCATTTCGGACGTTTCCTACAGGACGTAAGCGTCCAACCGCAATTGCATTGAAGAAGATCTGATATTTTGGCGGCCTGGGGCCGCAAGGAGAGTACTGATGACGTCCAGAAGCAAGCGCTGGGCCCTCGTGGGCGCCGGCATAGGACTTATTGCGTCCGTTTCAGGCGCTGCATTGTTTTTCGAGCTGCCGATGAGCACGACGGCTACGGCAGCTTCCGCTCCCGCGCAGCCTCCCGCCGTACCGGTGACGGTGGCCGTGGTCGAAGCCCGCGACGTGACGGCCTGGGAGACCTTCTCCGGCCGTCTCGAAGCGGTCGATCGTGTCCAGGTCCGTCCCCGTGTCGAAGGCGCGATCCTTTCGGTGGCTTTCCGTGAGGGCGCGCTGGTGAAGCAGGGCGACCTGCTCTTCACCATCGATCCGGCTCCCTACCAGGCGAGCGTGGCGCAGGCCCAAGGCCAGGTGGCTTCGGCCGAAGCCAAGGTCAGTCTGGCGCAGACCGAGCTTGACCGCGGCCGCAGGCTTTCCGATAACCGCACCATCTCCCAGAGCGATCTCGATCAGCGCCAGAGCGCGCTGGCCGAGGCGCAGGCAGGCTTGCGTTCGGCACAAGCCGCGTTGCAGTCTGCCCAGCTCAATCTCGATTATACTCAGGTACGGGCGCCGGTTGCCGGCCGCATCGGCAAGATCGAGGTGACGACAGGCAACCTGGTTGCGGCCGGATCGGCCTCGCCTGCGCTGACGACGCTCGTTTCGGTCGATCCGATCTATGCGAGCTTCAACGCCAGCGAAGAGATGGTGACCCGCGCTCTCGCCCAGCTGCCGCAGACGGACGGCGCCCTGCCGCCCGTCGAAGAGATTCCGGTCGAGGTCGGCACGCTCGCCGACGAAGGCACGCCGATCAAGGGCAAGCTGCAGTTGATCGACAACGAGGTTGACGCATCGAGCGGCACCATCGGTGTGCGCGCCGTCTTCGATAATCCGGGCGGACGCCTCATCCCCGGCCAGTTCGTGCGCGTGCGCATGGGCCAGCCGAAGGCCGAGAACAAGATCGTCATCAGCGACCGCGCCGTCGGCACCGACCAGGACAAGAAATTCGTCTTCGTCGTCGACGGTGAGAACAGGGTCGCCTACCGGCAGGTGCAGCTCGGCGCTTTGACTGAGGGGCAGCGGGTGGTCGAAAGTGGCCTGAAGGCCGGCGAGAAGATCGTCGTCAACGGCCTGCAGCGCATCCGTCCCGGTGCCGTCGTCGTTCCGCAGATGGAAGAGAAGGTCGCGACCGCTCAGTAAGATCCCGCCTTCTCCTGCGGGGAAGGCCGATACCCGAAATAATATGACCCGCCGGCGGCGCCTCACCCGCCGGAGAGGGAGTTTGCATCCATGTTCACCCCGGAGAGGGCTTTGAAATGAACATCTCCAGATTCTTTGTCGACCGGCCGGTCTTTGCCGGCGTTCTTTCGGTCCTCATCGTCGTTGCCGGCCTGATCGGCCTGCGGGCGCTGCCGATTTCCGAGTATCCCAACGTCGTGCCGCCGTCGGTCGTCGTGCGCGCCACCTATCCCGGCGCAAATCCGAGCGTCATTGCCGAAACCGTGGCGACACCGCTCGAAGAGCAGATCAACGGCGTCGAGGACATGCTCTACATGTCGAGCCAGGCGACGTCGGATGGCGTGCTCAATGTCACCGTCACCTTCAAGCTCGGCACCGACCCTGACAAGGCACAGCAGCTCGTGCAGAACCGCGTTTCGCAGGCCGAACCGCGCCTGCCGGCGGAGGTGCGCGCCCTCGGGATCACGACAGTCAAGAGCTCGCCCGACTTCATCATGGTCGTCAACCTCGTCTCCGACGGGAACAGCCACGACATCACCTATCTTCGCAACTACGCGACCTTGAACATCAAGGATCGGCTTGCCCGCATCCCCGGCGTCGGCCAGGTGCAGGTGTTCGGCGCCGGCGATTATTCGATGCGTGTCTGGATCGACCCGCAGAAGGCCGCCGAGCATGAACTCGCCGCCAGCGACATCAGCAACGCGATCAGCTCGCAGAACGTCCAGGCGGCCGCCGGCATTATCGGCGCCTCGCCGAGCCAGCCGGGCGTCGACCTGCAGCTCAACGTGAATGCCCAGGGCCGCCTGCGTACGCCCGAGGAGTTCGGCAACATCATCGTCAAGACGGGCGCCAATGGCGAGATCACCCGCCTTCGCGACGTCGCCCGCATCGAGCTTGGCGCCGCCGACTATACGTTGCGGTCGCTGCTCGACGGCAAGCCGGCCGTCGCCGTGGCCGCCCTTCAGGCGCCCGGGTCGAATGCGATCGAAATCGCCGACAACGTGCGCGCAACCATGGATCAGCTGCAATTGGCCATGCCTGAGGGCGTCAAATACGAGATCGTCTACGATACGACGAAATTCGTCCGCTCCTCGATCGAGAAGGTCATCGACACGCTGCTTGAAGCCATCGCGCTCGTCGTCCTCGTCGTCATCGTCTTCCTGCAGACGTGGCGCGCTTCGATCATTCCGCTGATCGCGGTTCCGGTCTCCATCATCGGCACTTTCGCGGTCATGTATGTCTTCGGCTTCTCGATCAACGCGCTCAGTCTGTTCGGATTGGTGCTTGCCATCGGTATCGTGGTGGACGACGCGATCGTCGTCGTCGAAAACGTCGAGCGCAATATCGAGCATGGCCTGTCGCCGCGCGCGGCCACCTATAAGGCGATGAAGGAAGTGTCCGGTCCGATCATCGCGATCGCGCTGGTGCTCGTCGCGGTATTCGTGCCGCTCGCCTTCATCTCCGGCCTGTCGGGTCAGTTCTATCGTCAGTTCGCGCTGACGATCGCGATCTCGACCGTCATCTCGGCCTTCAACTCACTGACCCTGTCGCCGGCCCTCGCCGCCCTTCTGCTGAAGGGCCACGACGCGCCCAAGGACTGGCTGACGCGGTTCATGGACGCGATCTTCGGTTGGTTCTTCCGTGGCTTCAACCGCCTCTTCGGCGCAGGCTCGAATGCCTATGGCAAAGGTGTTGGCGGCCTGGTGTCGCGCAAGAGCATCGTCATGGTGGTCTACCTGGCGCTGGTCGGCGCGACCTACAGCATGTTCACCACGGTTCCCGGTGGCTTCGTGCCGTCGCAGGACAAGCAGTATCTGATCGGCTTCGCTCAGCTGCCGGATGCCGCAAGCCTCGACCGCACGGAAGACGTCATCAAGCGCATGACCGATATCGCGCTCGCGCAGCCCGGCGTCGCCAATGCAATCGCCTTCCCCGGCCTGTCGATCAACGGCTTCACCAACTCTTCGAATGCCGGCATCGTCTTCGTGACGCTGAAGGATTTCGAGGAGCGTAAGACGCCGGATCTTTCTGGCGGCGCCATCGCCATGGCGTTGAACCAGAAATTCGGTGCCATCCAGGATGCCTTCATCGCCATGTTCCCGCCGCCGCCGGTCAACGGTCTCGGCACGACCGGCGGTTTCAAGCTGCAGATCGAGGATCGCGCAGGCTTGGGCAACCAGGCGCTCGATGAGGCGACCAAGGCAGTGCTTGCCAAGGCCTACCAGACGCCTGAACTTGCCGGGCTGTTCTCCAGCTTCCAGATCAACGTGCCGCAGCTCTATGCCGATCTCGATCGCGCCAAGGCCGAGCAGCTCGGGGTTTCCGTCACCGACGTCTTCCAGACGCTGCAGATCTATCTCGGCTCGCTCTATGTGAACGATTTCAATGCGTTCGGCCGCACCTACAGCGTCCGGGTGCAGGCCGATGCGAAATTCCGCGCCCAGCCGGAAGATATCGGGCAGCTGAAGGTCCGTTCGGCATCGGGCGAGATGATCCCGCTTTCGGCGCTGCTGAAGGTGGAGCCGAGCACCGGTCCCGAACGCGCCAACCGTTACAACGGCTTCCTCGCCGCCGATATCAACGGCGGTCCGGCACCGGGCTTTTCGTCCGGCCAGGCGCAGGCGGCAATCGAGAAGATCCTTCGCGAGACACTGCCTGCCGGCATCGACTTCGAATGGACGGATCTGACCTATCAGCAGATCCTGGCCGGTAATTCGAGCGTCGTCGTTTTCCCGCTGGCGCTGCTGCTGGTCTTCCTGGTGCTGGCTGCCCAGTACGAGAGCCTGACCCTGCCGCTGGCGATCATCATGATCGTGCCGATGGGCGTGCTGGCCGCGCTGACGGGTGTCTGGCTCACCGGTGGAGACAATAATATCTTCACCCAGATCGGTCTCGTGGTGCTAGTCGGCCTCTCGGCGAAGAACGCGATCCTGATCGTGGAATTCGCCCGCGAACTGGAGTTCGAGGGCAGGACGCCGCGGGAGGCGGCGGTCGAGGCCAGTCGCCTTCGCCTTCGCCCGATCCTCATGACCTCCATGGCCTTCATCATGGGCGTCGTGCCGCTGGTCGCCTCCACGGGCGCCGGCGCGGAAATGCGTGCCGCCATGGGTGTCGCGGTGTTCTCCGGCATGATCGGCGTGACCTTCTTCGGCATCTTCATGACGCCGGTGTTCTACGTGCTGCTGCGACGGCTGACGGGCAACCGTCCGCTCATCCAGCACAAGCCGGACGAGCACAAGGAGGAAGAGGCCGAGGTCATCCGGCTAGCAGCGGAATAAACGGAATTCAATCTTCCTTTGTCGAGTAAATCGGGCGGGAACTTCGGTTCTCGCCCGTATCGATTTCCGACACCCGACGAAAATGCGTTACGTTCATCAAAACGGTTGCAACCGTGGACGAGGGGACTATCAAAGACGGATAGCAGATGGGAGGATCGGCGCGGCTCCATCTCCACCATCCGGGTAGTCGATGCCGGCAAGCCGGCGCGGTTGCGGAAATGGTGACGGAATGCAGTGCTTCGCTTCTCGACTTCAAAGAGAAGAATAGCCGATCGGGAGGATGATAATGACGGACAGCCAACCGAAGAAGCGCCGCCTGCGTTCGCAGGATTGGTTCGACAATCCCGATCATATCGACATGGCGGCGCTCTATCTCGAGCGTTTCATGAATTACGGCATCACGCCGGAAGAACTGCGGTCCGGCAGGCCGATCATCGGAATTGCCCAGAGCGGTAGCGATCTGACGCCCTGCAACAGGGTGCATGTCGAGCTCGCCAAGCGCGTGCGTGACGGTATTCGCGACGCGGGCGGCATCCCCATCGAATTTCCGACGCATCCGATCTTCGAGAACTGCAAGCGCCCGACCGCCGCCCTCGACCGCAATCTAGCCTATCTCGGCCTTGTCGAGATCCTCTACGGCTATCCGCTCGACGGTGTCGTGTTGACCACCGGCTGCGACAAGACCACGCCTTCGGCAATCATGGCTGCTTCGACAGTCGATATTCCGGCCATCGTGCTCTCCGGCGGGCCGATGCTCGATGGCTGGCACGAGGGGGAACTGGCCGGCTCCGGCACCGTCATCTGGCGGATGCGGCGGAAATATGCGGCCGGTGAAATCGATCGGGAGGAGTTTCTGCAGGCGGCGCTCGATTCGGCTCCATCCGTCGGTCACTGCAATACGATGGGCACCGCCTCGACGATGAATGCGCTGGCGGAAGCACTCGGCCTATCGCTCACCGGCTGCGGCGCCATTCCGGCCGCCTACCGGGAGCGGGGGCAGATGGCCTACCGCACCGGACGGCGCGCCGTCGAGATCGTGTTCGAGGATCTGAAGCCATCGGATATCCTGACGCGGGCCGCGTTCCTCAATGCGATCCGCACCAATTCGGCGATCGGCGGCTCGACCAATGCGCAGCCGCATCTGGCTGCCATGGCCAAGCACGCCGGCGTCGAACTTTATCCGGATGACTGGCAGGTGCACGGCTTCGATATCCCGCTTCTGGCCAATGTCCAGCCGGCGGGCGCCTATCTCGGCGAGCGCTATCACCGCGCGGGCGGCACGCCGGCGATCATGTGGGAGCTGCTGCAGGCCGGAAAGCTCGACGGCGACTGTCGCACGGTGACGGGGAGGACGATGGCCGAGAACCTGAAAGGCCGCCAGGCCAGCGACCGCGAGGTCATCCGGCCTTTCGACGAACCGCTGAAGGAGCGGGCGGGCTTCCTCGTCCTCAAGGGCAATCTCTTCGATTTCGCGATCATGAAGATGAGCGTAGTCTCGGAAGATTTCCGCCAGCGCTATCTTCTGGAGCCCGGGCGGGAAGGTGTTTTCGAGGGCAGGGCGGTGGTTTTCGATGGTTCCGAGGATTATCACAGGCGCATCAACGACCCTGAACTCGGCGTCGACGAGGATACCATCCTCGTCATCCGCGGAGCGGGGCCGCTCGGCTGGCCTGGATCGGCTGAGGTCGTCAACATGCAGCCGCCGGATCATCTCCTGAAACGCGGCATCCGGAGTCTGCCGACGATCGGCGACGGCCGTCAGTCGGGCACCGCCGACAGTCCATCGATTCTCAACGCCTCGCCGGAAAGTGCAGCCGGTGGCGGCCTCGCCTGGCTTCGGACCGGCGATGTCATCCGCATCGATTTCAATGTGGGGCGCTGCGACATGCTGGTGGATGACGCCGAGATCGAGCGGCGCAAGGCCGACGGCATTCCGGCGGTGCTGGCGGATGCGACGCCGTGGCAGCGGATCTACCGCCGCTCGGTCACGCAACTGTCTGACGGCGCGGTTTTAGAGGGGGCTTCGGAGTTCCGCCAGATCGCGAAAAACACGCCACGGCACAACCATTGATGTGGTTTGAACGCAGATTGCAATCTCATGATCCAAAAAGGAACGTCGTAACGAACAGTTCACCTAGTGACCAGTTCGGGCGTCCGCACAAGGCTTCTTTAATGCCGGCTTGAGACCATATTGCAATTAAGGAAGCTTCCAAGGCTGAGACCGCGTTGTCAGAAAACAAAGCCACACGATCCGAACAAGAGTTCCAGGATCTTCTGCGCCGGCTCGAACTCGCCCTCGATGCATCCCGGATCGGAGTCTGGGAGTACAGCATCGCCAAGGGCGGGATCTTGTGGGATGCGCAGATGCACCGGCTCTACGAAACCGGCGAGACATGCCGACATGTGCCGGCATGGTTCTGGTCGAATGCGATCCACCCTGATGACCGCGAGCGGGCCGAACGCGATTTCGAACAGGCGATCACGGCGCGAGGCGCATACGACTCGCAATTCCGGATCGTGCTGCCGAGCGGCGAGATCCGCCACCTTCGCTCGCGGGCGCATTTCTATGTGGATGCGGAGGGGGCGCCCTCCTTCATCGGCGCCGAATGGGATGTGACGGCCGACGTGCAGCTCAACGCGGAACTCGAGCGACAGAAGATGGTGGCCGAGGCGAGAGCGCTGGCGCTTGAGGAAAGCAATGCGCGCATCGAGCATGTTGCCGATCATGATTACCTTACCGGTCTGCCGAACCGCCGCCTGCTCGACAAACGGCTCGCAGAGCTGCCGGCGGACCGGAGCGTCACGACGCTTGGCGTCCTGCATCTCGATCTCGACCAGTTCAAGCAGATCAACGACAGCCACGGCCATGCGGCCGGCGATGCGGTGCTGCGGGCCGCGGCCCTTCGCATCACCGCTGCCATTCCCGCGAACGGTATGGTTGCCCGCGTTGGCGGCGACGAGTTCGTTATCGTGCTCGTCAATTTCGCCGATCTCGCGGAATTGAGACTGATCACAGAGGATGTTCAGCGGCGGCTGCGGAAGAAGATCCGTTTCGGTCAAGAGATGCTGCAATCCGGTGCATCGATCGGCGTTTCATGGAGCGGCGATCGGCGGGCACGCAACCTCCTGGCCGAATCCGACCTGGCGCTCTATCAAGCCAAGAAGCTTGGGCGCAACCGCATCGAATTCTTTACGAGGCAACTGCAGGAAGATCTGCGATCGAAACGCCGCCTGGCTGAAGAGCTCAAGCTCGGTCTGGATCGCGGCGAGATTGTTCCCTATTATCAGGTGCAGCTCGACGCCCAAACGCGCGAGGTGATCGGCTTCGAGGCGCTGGCCCGCTGGAAACATCCCGAGAAGGGCGTGCTTGCGCCGGGGGTGTTCCTCAAGGTCGCCGACGAGCACGGGCTTGCGGCCGAGATCGACGCCGCGATTCTGAAGAGCGTTCTCGAAGACCGGTTGTCCTGGCAGTTGCGGGGCGTTGCGGTTCCGCGCATCGCCGTCAACATTTCGGCGTCGCGCCTTGCCGATCCGGCGCTGCTCGGCAAATTGAAGAAGCTCGATATTCCGCCGGGCGCAGTCGTGTTCGAGCTGGTCGAGACGATTTTCCTGGACGACAGCGACGAAAAGCTGCTCGATCATATCGATGACATCAAACAGCTGGGCATCGACATCGAAATCGACGATTTCGGATCGGGCCATGCCTCGCTCATCGGTCTCGTCAAGCTGCGGCCGAAGCGGCTGAAGATCGACCGGCAACTCGTTGCTGAGGTCGTCAGCTCGGACGAGCAGCGGCGCGTCGTAGGATCAATCGTCGAGATCGCCAAGGCGCTCGATGTCGAGGTGATCGCCGAGGGCATAGAGACCGAGGCACACGCCGCGGTGCTGGCGCAGTTGGGTTGCGACGGTCTGCAGGGTTATGCGTTCGGCTATCCCGCGCCGGCAGCCCAGACAGACCGGCTGTTCCCTTCGCTCGCGGGCGGAGTGGAAAAGCAAAGGGCAGCGATAGGTGGCTGATTTCCGCTGAAATGCTTCTTGGTCTTCGGGGTTGAGTAAGCGAGAGATTTCGGCGCGACATTTATTCGCGCCGGCAGGACGATTATTGGGCGCCAAGTAATTTTCTTGAGCTTGCAACGGCATTGTTTCATGGTAATGCGGAAACGAAGCTTACTGAAAACGACTATAGGCGTGGTCAAGACCATCGGCGCTGCTTCTCCATCATTCGCAGGTGCGGTGGCGGTGACCTGACAATTGCTTTGCCGTTGGCGGGATGGACTTGCGGGACATTCAATCTGGGAAGGGCGCATGAATTCGGAATTTGCCGTTCGTTCGATGCGGCCCGGCGAATTGGAACTCGTGCTCGAATGGGCGCGTCAGGAGGGGTGGAATCCGGGTCTCGACGATTCGTTTGCATTCCTCGAAGCCGATCCGTCGGGATTTTTCGTCGGCTCCGTCGGTGAAGTCCCCGTCGGCTCGCTCTCAGTCGTCAAATATGGCGACAGCTTCGCCTTTCTCGGCCTCTACATCGTTCACCCGGATTTCCGCGGCAAGGGCTATGGCAAGGCGATCTGGGAAGCGGGGATCGCCACGGCGGAAGGTCGGACGATCGGTCTCGACGCCGTTGCCGCGCAGCAGGGGAATTATCGCAAGGCTGGCTTTGAGCCCGCCTATTCCACCATTCGTTACGGCGGTGTTGCCTCCTCTTTGCCGGGCTCGACGCTTGTCGCGCAGCCGGCGCTGGATTCACGCCTGGAAGGGCTGCAGCGTTATGATGCGGCGATCTTTCCGCAGCCGCGGGATGCCTTCCTCGCCGCCTGGTGCAGCAGCCGTAAGGGGCGGCGTACGGCTGTGGTCCGCAAAAGCCACAAGATCCGCGGCTACGGCACGATCCGCCGCTGCTATGAAGGCTACAAGATCGGCCCGCTTTTCGCCAACGATGCAGACAGCGCCGCGGCGCTGCTTGTCGAATTAATCCCCGAAGCAAAGGGCGCTCAGATCTTCATCGACATCCCCGTCGAAAACCGCGAGGCGATCGCGCTTGCCGAAAGCATAGGCCTCCAGCCGGTGTTCGAGACCATGCGGATGTATCGGGGACCAGCGCCAGCCATCCCGTTGAAGCATGTCTTCGGAGTGACGACGCTGGAGCTTGGTTAGCTAGTCCACGGGCGAGGCGGGCACGGTGGGAGCGGACGCTTTCGGTCGGCCCTTTTCGGCGATCGCGATGCCGCCGAGCGTCAGCATCAGCGCTATCATATGGAAGGACTGAAGCCGTTCTCCGATCAGAACGACGGAGAGCAGTGTTCCGAACACCGGCACGAGATTGATGAAGAGACCGGCGCGGTTGGCGCCGATAGCCTCGACACCCTTGATATATAGGATCTGCGCCAGCAATGAGGGGAAGATCGCCGTATAGAAGGTGATGCTCCAACCGGCCTGGTCCGGCCACTGCGCAACGCCGCGGGCGATCTCCCAAAGAAGCAGCGGCAGCGAGGTCAGCATGGCGGCGAGGGCGGGAAAGGCCATCAGCGTGCGCCAATCCACCGCCGGTTTCCAGCGCAGGAAGATGGTGTAGAGCGCATAGGCGGCAATCGCGATCAGCATCAGCCCGTCGCCCCGGTTGAGCTGCAATTGCAGCAGCGTGGCGAGGTCGCCATGGGAAGCCGTCAGCGCCACGCCCAGCAGCGTCATGCCGAAGCCGAAACATTGCGCCAGCGAGATACCAGTGCGGAAAAAGAAGAAATTCAACAGGAAGATCAGCATCGGAATGCCGGCTTGCTCGATGGCGACGTTGATCGCCGTCGTATATTGTACCGCCGAGTAGAGCATGGCGTTGAAGAGTGTATAGCCGATGGCGCCGTAGCAAAGGAGCAGTGGCAGGTTTTTCCTCGCCACGGGCCAATCCTTCTTCAGTTGCGGCACGGATATCAAGGCGATGAGCGCGACGGCGAGGAACCAACGCAGAAAGGTCAGCATCATCGGGCTGATATGACCGACCGCAAGTTTGCCGGCGACGGAGTTGCCGCCCCAGCAGAGGGTGGCGATGACGAGGCAGATATAGGCTGTGGCTTGCAAGAGCGTGCTTCCTCGTCACTTTGCTAGAGATAATCGGCTTTTTCCCAGGGGAAATAGACTGCCGGCTGCTGATTTGTCACGTAAAAAGCCCAATCGGCTGTGACAACAGGGTCGCTTTCCCAAAAACAAAGCTTTATAGATGCGCGGGTTTGAGCAGGTGCGCGGTTCTCCGCCGGTAACAGGAAGAGTTGGATGACGAACGTAGTCGTGGTCGGTTCGCAATGGGGTGACGAAGGCAAAGGCAAAATTGTCGATTGGCTTTCGGAACGTGCGGATATTGTCGTGCGCTATCAGGGCGGCCACAATGCCGGCCATACGCTCGTCATCGACGGCACGAGCTATAAGCTCTCGCTGTTGCCTTCCGGCGTCGTGCGTCCCGGCAAGATGGCTGTGATCGGCAACGGCGTCGTCGTCGATCCGCATGCCCTGATCGCCGAGATCGGCCGGCTGGAGGCGCAGGGCGTGAAGGTGACGCCTGATAATCTGCGGATCGCCGACAATGCGACGCTCATCCTGTCGCTGCACCGCGAGCTCGACGCGATGCGCGAGGATGCGGCGTCCAACAGCGGCACGAAGATCGGCACGACGCGCCGCGGCATCGGCCCGGCCTATGAGGACAAGGTCGGCCGCCGCGCCATCCGGGTCATGGATCTTGCCGATCTCGACAGCCTTTCCGGCAAGGTCGACCGCATCCTGACGCATCACAATGCGCTTCGCCGCGGCCTCGGCGTCGCCGAGGTCAGCCACCAGGCGATCATGGACGAACTGACCTCGATCGCCGATCGGGTGCTGCCGTTCCGCGACACGGTCTGGCTGTTGCTTGATAAGGAGCGTCGCAAGGGCGCCCGCATCCTGTTCGAAGGCGCGCAGGGCAGTTTGCTCGACATCGATCACGGCACCTATCCTTTCGTAACCTCCTCCAACACCGTGGCCGGCCAGGCGGCGGCCGGTTCCGGCATGGGACCTGGCTCACTCGGCTATATCCTCGGCATCACCAAGGCCTATACGACACGCGTCGGCGAAGGTCCGTTCCCGACGGAGCTAACCGACGAAATCGGCCAGTTCCTGGGTGAGAAGGGGCATGAGTTCGGTACCGTGACGGGGCGCAAGCGTCGCTGCGGCTGGTTCGACGCAGCATTGGTGCGCCAGTCGGTCGCCACCAACGGCATCACCGGCATCGCGCTCACCAAGCTCGACGTGCTCGACGGTCTCGAGGAATTGAAGATCTGCGTCGGTTATATGCTCGACGGCGAACAGATTGATCATCTTCCCGCAAGCCAGGGAGCGCAAGCTCGGGTCGAACCGATCTATGTCACGCTGGAGGGATGGAAAGAATCGACCGTCGGCGCCCGCAGTTGGGCGGATCTTCCGGCGCAGGCGATCAAGTATGTTCGCCAGGTCGAAGAACTGATCGGAGCGCCGGTCGCGCTCCTTTCCACCAGTCCGGAACGGGACGACACGATACTTGTGACCGATCCGTTTGAGGATTAAGGTCACGGCCCACTGTGGAGGACAGTTCGGCAGAAGGCCGGACTTCTTGAGAAAGTAAGAATGGCGGATTTTATTGCAGTTATTCGGCGGGCCGTCGATGGCCTGGCTGAAAATACCCCCGAGATGCGGGTGAAAGTCTACGAGCGTGCTCGCGGCGCAGTGCAGCGGCAGCTCGAGAATATGAAGCCGCGTCCGCCGGAAGCCATGCTGCAACGCCAGCTCGAAAAGCTCGAGGCCGCCATCCGCGAAGTGGAGGCTGAACACTCCGAAGCGCTGCCCCTCGATGAGGCGGCTGGCGCCGGCGCCGCGCCGGAAATCTTGGAAGAACAAGCGGTTCCTGACGAAAGCACGTCGCCGCCTGCGCCCCAGACGGCTGTCGACGAGCCGGCCGGTGAAGCCGATGCGGGATCGCCGACAACCGACGCAGCCCACGAGCCGGATCACCTGGAAGCCGACGCACGGCAGGAAACTGAGGAAGAGGTCGCGGCTGAGGAGCCCCTTTCCGCGGAACCTGAGCCCGAACAAGCACCTGTTTCCGCTGAGACAGCTGCACCCGTCGAGGCCTATTGGCATCCCTCGCATGAGGAGGAGGCGCCGGCCGAGGAATGGCATGCCGGCGAGGCGCGTGACGTCGCCGCCGAAGAAATGCAGCCGGAACATCACGGCTTCGAAACGCCATCTGCCGATCATTCCTACGAGGAAGCCGACGAGCATCGTGCCGATGAGCAGCATCCCCAGGAGATCGCGGCCGAACCGGCGATGGCGGAAAGCCATGAGCCGAAGGCCGAGGCAGCTTACGAGCCCATCGAGTCGTTTCAGCCGATCACACGCGGCATGGAGCATGCATCCAACCGGCTCGTGGAGCCGGTCGCCGATTTCGATCGGGCGGAATTCGTCGAACATAGCCGCGAGGAGCCGCTGCAGGCGGATGCTGCGGGACATTTCGATCCTGTCTGGGCCGAGCCTGCCGTCGAGACGCCGGCTCCGGCGCCCAAGGATGCTGAGACCGAATGGGCCGAAGAGGAGCTCCGGCAATATTCGGAAACGGCGCCGGTCACCGGCGACGCTTCGGCGCGTGCCTTCGAAGACGTGATATCGAGTCTCGAGAAAATGGCGCCCGCCGCTGTCATGCCGGCCGCTAAGGAAGCTTTCTCCTGGGAGAAGGCTGCCTTTGACGACCTGCCGCCGATCGAGGCAGGCACCGACAAGAAGACGCCCGTTTCATCGCATTTCGACGACGTTGATATCTTCGCGGAGGTGCACGACGGCAAGCCTACACCCCCCGCCGGCGCGCCGAGCGAGGAGTGGCGCGAAGCGAAGGCCCTGCGTGGCTATGACCGCCGCGGTCCGATCGCCGCCGACGATGACGACGCCAATCCGGCGATGGATATCGATCAGATCGTCGCCTCGAAGCTGCAGGGCAAGAATTTCCGCATGGAACCGAAGCGCCGCCGCTTCGGCATCGGCACGATAATCACTCTCCTCTTCGCGCTTATCCTGATCGGTGGCGGCGCCTATGCCGGCTGGATGAACAGAGAAGCGCTGGTGGCGATGGTCGATGGGCTTGTCAGCTCGGCGCCATCGCAGGCTACGAGAAACGAGGCGGCAATGACGCCGGCGGGGTCCGAGACGTCGACTCAGGCCACGCCGACTCCAGCCCAGCCAGTTGCGCCGGAAGCGCAGAATCCGCCGCCGGCCGCGGCACAGCCGAACCAGCAAGTGGCGTCATTGAACAATGACGGCGCGGCGGCCAATTCCAAATTTACGCAACGACTGCTTTCCGACGGAACTGAAGTCGATAGCGGTCCGGCGACGGTGCCGGGAACGCCGACTGCCGAAGGAAAATCGGTGGCCGAACAGAATGTTGCGGCAGCGGATACGCCGCCCGCCAGCGCGCAAGGCGATGCGGCCCCGCCCGAAACGCTGACGCCGAACGGTCCCACGGCATCGCCGCAGCAGGCTGCGCCGGTCGGTTCGTCGGAAAAAATGTTCCTCTATGAGGAGCGTATCGGCCAGAGCTCGCCGACGGCCATCGAGGGAACGGTCGTCTGGAGCGTCCAGCACGAGGCCGGCCAGGACGGCCGGCAGGAGGCGACGGTGCAGGGCAACGTCAGCGTTCCCGAGCGCAACCTCTCCGCTCTCGTTACCTTCAAGCGCAACTCCGATCCGTCCCTGCCGGCAAGTCATCTCGTCGAGATCGTCTTCTCGGTGCCGCCGAATTTCGAAGGCGGCAGCATCGAGAGCGTCCAGCGCATTTCGATGAAGCGCACGGAACAGGATCGCGGCGACGCGCTGATCGCGGTTCCGGCCAAGATCACCGATGATTTCCACATGATTGCGCTCAACGACTATCCCGATGCGCGCAAGGCCAATCTCGATCTGTTGTCGACCCGCAACTGGATCGATATTCCGATCACCTACCGCAACGGCCGCCGTGCGCTGCTGACAATGGAGAAGGGGGGCACGGGAACGAACGCCTTCAATACAGCCATCAAGGAGTGGACTGCACTCGGGGATGTCTCCACGAGCCAGTGAGTGGGTTCTCGATGCCTTGTGCCACCGGCCTCCTCATTCGCCGGCTGGCTCCCGCTGGCGTCGAGCCACAGGTCTCGACCCGTCCTTCGGACCCCCGCTGGGGAGAAGAGAATCGTGGCAAGCTCCTGTCTTTCATAAAGCATTCTTTTTGGAAATGAGGGCGAGCAGCTTGCTCCTCCTCTTCTCCCCAGCAGACGGTGGCCCGAAGGGTCGGATGAGGGGGGCTGCACGGCACCCCTTTGACGTCCTTCCCGCAGGCGTCGCCCGCTACAAAACAAAAACGCCACCTCCCGTCTAGGAGGTGGCGTTTGCAATTCTCGAGCTCAGCCGATCAGGCCGTGGCTTCGACGACGCGAATGGCCTTGGCGCGTTCCAGGGCTTCCTTGCGAACAGCATCCTGCACCTTTTCAAAGGCGCGGACTTCGATCTGACGGACGCGTTCGCGGCTGATGTCGAACTCGGCCGAGAGATCTTCCAGCGTCACCGGATCCTCGGCAAGGCGGCGGGCCTCGAAGATGCGGCGCTCGCGTTCGTTCAGAACACTCATTGCTTTGGCCAGCATGCGCCGGCGGGTTTCGAGCTCATCCTGTTCGATCAGCACGTCTTCCTGGCTCTCATGGTCGTCCACAAGCCAATCCTGCCATTGACCGCTGTCGCCTTCGGCCGCCTTGATCGGCGCGTTCAGCGAGGCGTCGCCGGAGAGACGGCGGTTCATCGAGATGACCTCCTCCTCCGAGACGTTCAGCTTGGTGGCGATTTCCGAGACGTGCTCCGGCTTCAGGTCGCCGTCGTCGATCGCCTGGATGCGGCCCTTCAGCCGGCGCAGATTGAAGAACAGACGCTTCTGGTTGGCGGTCGTGCCCATTTTCACCAGCGACCACGACCGTAGGATATATTCCTGGATCGAGGCCTTGATCCACCACATGGCGTAGGTGGCGAGGCGGAAGCCGCGTTCGGGATCGAATTTCTTGACGGCCTGCATCAGACCGACATTGCCTTCAGAGACGACTTCGCCGATCGGCAGGCCGTAGCCGCGATAACCCATCGCGATCTTCGCGACGAGGCGAAGATGGCTGGTGACGAGTTTATGGGCAGCGTCGCGGTCGCCATGCTCGGCATAACGCTTGGCCAACATATATTCCTGCTGCGGCTCCAGCATCGGGAATTTGCGGATTTCGTCGAGATAACGGTTGAGACCGGCTTCGCCGGCGGTAATGGACGGCAAGGTATTTCGGGCCATAGTGCACCCTCCTAAAGTGAATTCCGGCTCCCGATGGAAACGCGCCCCCGCGTTAAAAGGCGAACCGGGACGTGCGGCTTTTGTTCCAAGCCCGCACTAAGTCCATATACAGATAAGTATGGCGAAACGGCGGTTCAAGGTGCCGCTCACGCAGGTGTGAGGCGGCGAGAGCGGTGTCCCGAAGCCGCTTTATCGTCGCAATGCCTCGACCAGTTTCACCATATCGTCCGGCAGCGGTATTTCGAAATGCTTGAGTTCGCCGGTGCGGGGATGCTCGAATTGCAGCATGAAGGCATGCAGTGCCTGACGGCCGAAACCATTGACAACCTTGCGGATCTCTTCGGGCAGCAGATTGGCCTTGGTCCTGAAGCCGGCGCCGTAAACGATGTCGCCAACGAGCGGATGACCGATATGGGCCATGTGCACGCGAATCTGATGGGTGCGGCCGGTTTCCAAGTGGCACTCGACCAGCGACGCGAGCGCGGTCGCGTCAGGGTTCTCCTGGAAGCGCTCGATCACTTCGTAGTGGGTGATCGCCGCGTCGGCATCCTGGCTGTCGGTGCGCTTGACGGCCCGGCGGGTGCGGTCGCCGGTGGCGCGGCCGAGAGGCGCATCGATTGTTCCCGACAGAGCGCGGGGACGGCCCCAGACGACTGCCCGGTAAGCCCGCTCCAGCGGCATGCTGCGGCCGTGGTCGGCAAATTGAAGCGAGAGGTGGCGATGGGCGACGTCGTTCTTGGCGACGACCATGACGCCTGTCGTGTCCTTGTCGAGACGATGGACAATGCCAGGACGGCGCACGCCGCCGATGCCGGAGAGCGTATCGCCGCAATGATGGATCAGCGCGTTGACCAGAGTTCCTGTCCAGTTACCGGAGCCGGGATGGACGACCAGACCTGCCGGTTTCGATATGACGATAAGGTCATCGTCCTCATAAAGGATGTCGAGCGGGATATCTTCGCCCTTTGGGGTCGGGTCTTCAGGTTCGGGCAGGGTGATTTCGAAGCTGTCGCCGACGCGCACCTTGCGCTGCGGATCGGTAACCTGCTCGCCTCGCAAAGAAACCAGCCCCTCCTTGATCAGCGCCTTGATGCGGCTGCGGGAAAAATCCTTACCGACCTGCGCGGTCAGCCATGCGTCGAGCCGGCCTTCGGCGGTTTCATCGGCGGTCAGGACTTTTCTAATGCCGGCTGCTTGTTTAAAGGGGTCGCTCAAGACGCTTCTTCTCCGACGTATTTTTAGAACGGAACGCAAAGATGACCGCAATCGAGCCAGACGACCAGGAAGAGAAGCCCCTTGATCCGGCGATGGAAAGTGTCCGGCGCAAGATGGTCCGCCTGCAGATTGTATCCGGCGCCATCATGTTCGTCAGCCTTATGGCGGTCTTCGGCGCTGTTGTCTACAAGACGATGCGCGAGCCCAAGGAGACCGCGTCCACTGCCGCAGCTTCCGGTGTGCCTTCGGATGCACCGCTTGCTGCGACCCTTTCCCTGCCGCTCGGGTTCAAGGTGCAGTCAACCTCGTTTTCGGCGGGACAGATCCTGTTCTATGGAGAAACGGTTGAAGGCACGAGGAAGGCGCTGGTATTCGATCTGAGGACCGGCCGCACCGTCGCCGACGTCACCGTCGCCGGGAATTGAGGCGAGATGGCCCCGATCGTCATCGACAGCGCCGACGACCCACGCATTGCCGAGTTTCGCGATATAAGAGAGCGTGACCTGACGGGCCGGGAAAACCGCTTTATCGCCGAAGGCACTGTCGTGCTGCGCATGCTCGCCGAGGCGCATGCGGCACGTCGCGGCTTCTCGGCCGAGAAAATCCTGCTGCTGCGCAATCGCGTCGACGGTCTGCAATCCATCCTCGAACGGTTTCCGGCTAGCGTGCCGGTTTATGTCGCCGAGGCTGAAGTGCTCGATGGTGTCGTCGGCTTTCATCTGCATCGCGGCGTTCTCGCCCTCGGCAAGCGAGAGGACCGCGGCGAGGCAGCACTTCTCGACGCATTGCCGGAACGGGCGCTGGTGCTGGTCGGCTGCGGCATTTCCAACCACGACAATGCCGGCTCGATGTTTCGCAATGCTGCCGCCTTCCGGGCGGATGCCGTGCTGCTCGACGAAACCTGCTGCGATCCGCTCTATCGCAAGGCATTGCGCGTGTCGGTCGGCTCGGTGTTGAGCGTTCCGCACCGGCGCGGCGGCAAGGCGCTGGACCTGCTTCTGGCGCTTGCCCAACGTGGGTTTGCGATCTGGACGCTGTCGCCGCATGGGAAGACCGACATCCGCGCCATTCCGGCCGGGGCACGCATGGCGCTCGTCATCGGCACGGAGGGGGAGGGCTTGCCGGAGGCACTGCTGGCGCACTTTCAGAGCGCCCGTATCCCGCAATCGGAGGAGCTCGACAGTCTCAACGCGGCGACTGCGACGGGGATCGCATTGTTTTCCATGGCCTCCGCCATGGGGCGGATCTGACGTTTGGAACGACGCGCGTCGGATCGATGGGCTAACGCACCGGATTGGCGATGACGGCCGCCGCCCTGTCGGCAAGGCTGACGCGATCGTTCGGGTTCTTGTTGCCGGCATCCGGCAGCAGCGCGTGGATCGGTGAGGAAGGGCCCTCGTTGAGTGCGGTCAGCGCGACCATATTGGCGGCGATCGAGGCGATCTCCTCGCGGATCGCGCCATCGCGTCCGGTGACGGACTTTGCCTTCTGCAGGCGCTCGGCAAGGGCGGCGCTGCGCTTGCGGACATCCTCGCCCATCTCAGCCGTCACAGCGGCCGTGTCGAGCACGGATGCGGTCGTGTCTTCAGCCGTCAGTTCCGCCGGTAGTTCCGCCGCTATCTTGGCCAGGCCGGCATCGCGCAGCACCCGGTTGATCTTGCGGATCTCGGCATTGGCGGCTTTCAACTGCTCCTTCAACTTGGCGATCTCCTGCTGACGGCGGGCGAGCTGCGTTTCCTTCTCGGCGGCGGAAGCGCTTTCGCGTGCAGCCTTGTCCTCCAGGCGGATCACCATATGCTGCTGCTGCGTCAGTTTCTGTTCGGCATCCCTAGCCCGCTTCTGGAGCAGGTTGACGTCCTGGCGCAATGTGTCGCGTTCGTCGCGCAGCGCGTTGGCGCGGAATTTCAGGCTTTCCGCTTCGGTCTCACGCGCGGCGAGATCGATTCTCAGCCCGTCGGCCTGTTCGATGAGTTTGCTCAGCCGCGTTCGCATTGTCGCCAGTTCGCTCTCCTTGTCGGCGGCGGATTGTTCGGCAATATGCAGATTGGTTTTCAACTGGCTGATGTAGTTCTCATCCTTGCGCAGGTGCGAGCGCTGCTCGGCCGCCTCGACATGCATCTCGCCGATCTGGGCCTGCAATTCGCCGATCTCGGCGGCGAGCCTGCCGGCATCGACGGCGAGCGCATCGTGGCGCAGCTGGAGCGACAGGGATTTCTCGCGCTCACGCAGAAGGTCCTGGGTGGTGCGGGCATTCTCGGCGGCATGAAGCGCGCGCACCATATCCTTCTGGGCGCGAACCTCCTGCGGGCTCAGCGGCATCGTCGCCTTGAGACGGTTTTCGGTATACCAGACAATGCGGCGGTGAACGGCCGGCGAGACCAGAAAGACGAGGAAGGCCGCGGTCAGGAAGCCCAATCCGAACAAGAGAGCGTATTCGATCACGGCGCGGCCATCGATTCGACAGTTAATACGGGGTCAGCCGCGATGATTAAGCATGCATGGCACGCATGGCAAGGCCGCCGATGCCGGCGGCAGCCGATTCCTGCCGCTTTACCGCCTCAGAAGGGGTTCCAGGTCGGCGCCTGGGTGATCTTGAGATAACCGACATTGACCCCGAGGCGGGCGCCGACGCCAGTGCGGATCGGCACAACCAGCACGTCATTGTTTTTCAGCACCGTCATGCCGAAGCCGGCGATCACATAGGCCGAGCCACTGACGCCGCCGAAGCGGGCATAGATGCCGTCGATGGAGGGCAGGTCGTAGACCAGCATCATGACGCGCGAACCCTGGCCGCCGTAATCGATGCCGAGAGACGGGCCCTGCCAGTAGAGCGGATGCTCGCCGGCGTTCTTGGTGTTGAGTTGGCCTTCGCCGTAGGTGAGACCGGCGATGAAGGCGCCGCCGCCTTCCTGCCCAAGAATATAACCGTTCGGCAGGCCGTATTTCTGGAAGGCGCTCTCGACCACCTTGGCAAGGCCGCCGCTGGCGGAGCCGAAGAAGGAGTGGCCGGCATCGATGATTTCCTGCATCGTATACTGACCGTTGTTCTGGGCCGCGGCCGGCCCGGCAATCATCAGCGAGGAGAAGACGAGGGCCGAAAGCAACCTGCAGAAGCCAATGAATCGGTGCGGAAATCGAGGGCGCATGATGTCATCCGTTCGTCGTTTGGCTGGAGCGGGCACCCGCTCGCGTCGATTGCTGCATTTTGCGCCGATGATCTTAACAATCGGTTTACCAAATATGGTGTCATTATGGCACTGAATACGATCGCAAACTTCGCGCAATTTTGATGAAGCATATTTGCGGGCGCGATGAGATTGCCGCCCTTCAGGAGACGATGATGTCCAAGAACCCGAACCTCACCCTGTCCGGCCCGGATCTGGCCGCGCTTCTCTGCAGCCGCGTTTGCCACGATGTCATCTCGCCCGTCGGCGCGATCAACAACGGCCTGGAGCTTCTGGATGAAGGCGGCGCTGATTCCGATGCAATGGATCTGATCCGCACCAGTGCGCTCAACGCTTCCGTCCGCCTGAAATTCGCGCGCCTCGCCTTCGGCGCATCGGGTTCAGTCGGCGCCTCGATCGATACCGGCGAGGCCGAGCGGGCCGCCAAGGATTTTGCCCTCGCCGAGAAGAAGACCGAGGTGATCTGGAAC
Organism: Rhizobium sp. NLR16a; assembly: GCF_017948245.1. Classification (NCBI taxonomy): domain Bacteria; kingdom Pseudomonadati; phylum Pseudomonadota; class Alphaproteobacteria; order Hyphomicrobiales; family Rhizobiaceae; genus Rhizobium; species Rhizobium sp. NLR16a. The sequence continues at coordinate 504,571 of NZ_CP072865.1, forward strand.
GGACCGCGTGCCATCGTGGCCAAGAACCGCGTCAAGCTGTTGCTCAACCTCTTCCTCGTCGCCTATTCGGCGATTCCGCGCGGCGGCGTGCTCGAGGTCACGCTCGAAAATCCTGAATTCGAGGCCAAGTTCACCCTCTCGGTGAAAGGCAAGCTGATGCGTCTGCCGCCGAAATTCGTCGAGATATCGACGGGGACGATCGAGGAAGCGATCGACGCCCATTCGATCCAGCCGTACTACGCCGTGCTTCTGGCCGAGGAGTGCGGAATGACGCTCGACCACAGCGCAAGTCCGGACGAACTGGTGTTCACGGCGACGGTTGCTGCGGTCTGATTTTTCGGCGTGCAGCAGCATGCTCTCGCCCGTCCGGTAACGATTCCTTAGCCTGATGGACCTATTCTCTTAGGTTGTGGAAGACCCCTCGTTGCGACGAATGCGGGGAAAGGAGTAGTCATGCAAAGGTTCATGATCACCGATAATTCGGACATTGTCCGTAAGGTCGGCAAGCGCATTCTCTCCGAACTCGACTTTCTCGTCAGCGAGGCCTCCGATGCCGCCGAGGCGCTGCAGCGCTGCCAGGCAGAGTTGCCGGAATACCTCATCGTCGATTCCGGCATGGAAGGTGCGCTCGACCTCATCGCGGCGATCCGCGCCATGGACGGCGGCAAAGAGGTCAAGATCTATTACTGCGTCATCGAGGCGGATCTGAAGAAGCTGATGGCGGGTAAACGAGCCGGCGCCACCGATTTCCTGCTGAAGCCGTTCGATCGTAAGATCCTAACCGCCGTTTTCGGAAACCGCGCGATTGCTGCCTGACATCAGCTTTCTTCCCGGCCGCATCGGCCGTCCCTGAGCATAGTGCCGCAAGCGCCGCCGGGCTCCGGCTGACGCTGCGCTTTTCCTTGACCGGAATGTTAACCTGTTCGGCCAGATCAGGCGGAATCCCTCTAACGGGGCGGCAGCGCCGGCGGTGCAAACGAAAAATCCCGCCGAAAGGGCGGGATTTCGTCATCCGATAAGGGGGATCGGAAGATCAAGCGGTTTCCGCATATTCGGTGCCATCCGGCTCGCGAAGAACGTAACCACGGCCCCAGACGGTTTCGATGTAATTGGCGCCGCCGGCGGCGTTGGCGAGCTTCTTGCGCAGCTTGCAGATGAAGACGTCGATGATCTTCAGCTCCGGTTCGTCCATGCCGCCGTAAAGGTGGTTCAGGAACATTTCCTTGGTGAGAGTGGTGCCCTTGCGGAGCGAAAGCAGCTCCAGCATCTGATATTCCTTGCCCGTCAGATGGACGCGCTGGCCGCCGACTTCGACGGTCTTGGCGTCGAGATTGACGATCAACTCGCCGGTCATGATGACCGACTGGGCGTGACCCTTGGAGCGGCGAACGATAGCGTGGATGCGGGCGACGAGCTCGTCCTTGTGGAAGGGCTTGGTCATGTAGTCGTCGGCGCCGAAGCCGAGGCCGCGAACCTTGTCCTCGATGCCTGCCATGCCCGACAGAATGAGGATCGGTGTCTTGACCTTGGACAGCCGGAGAGTGCGGAGCACTTCATATCCGGACATGTCGGGCAGGTTCAGATCGAGAAGGATGATGTCGTAATCATACAGCTTGCCCAGATCGACGCCTTCTTCACCGAGATCGGTGGTGTAAACATTAAAACTCTCTGATTTGAGCATCAATTCGATGCTCTGCGCCGTAGCGCTGTCGTCCTCGATGAGAAGTACCCGCATAATTATCCCCTTTACCGCCGCCGAAAGGTGGTCTGGCCCCCTACACGCTACCCGAACAAGCTACGTGATTTGGAAGCTGCCACGAAATGGTTAACAAATTCTAATTCACTCTGGCAAGGAGTATCGAATTTATTAAATAATTTTTCCATTTCTCTGTTTTCCAATAGGAATCTCAAAAAGGCGTTCCTCAACGTTAACATTAGGAAACAGCGCTAACTGATTCATCCGACTCGCCAATGAAAAGGTTCGAACTTCGTGCCGTGGCATTTACCGACCCTTAAATCATCGGGCCTATCATTAACGATGCCCGTAAACGAAAGGTTACCAGCGGTAGGTTTTTGTTAATATCGCAGGAAATTTTTTAGCAAACCGTGTCAAAGCGGCGCGCAGGGCGGTTTCAAGTTGAGCCGGGGTCTCGCATCACGGGAGTAATGCGTATGAAGTCGCGAGAAAGTCTCGTTCGCCTGAAAGAGTTTCAGGTGAACGAAAAACGACGTCAATTGCAGCAATTGCAGATGATGATGTCCGAATTCGAACGGATGACGAAGGATCTGGAGAGCCAGATCGTCGTCGAGGAAAAGAAGTCCGGTATATCCGACCCGAATCACTTTGCTTATCCGACCTTCGCCAAGGCCGCGCGTCAGCGGGCCGACAACCTGCAGGTTTCGATCAAGGAACTGAAGATGCAGGAAGAGGCGCTGGAACTGGCGCTTGAGGAAATGCAGGCGGAATATGCAAGGGCGACGGCGCTGGAAGAACGTGACAGCGGCGTCCGCGCCGCCAGGGCCTGAGAGAAAATGCGGGCGCCGGCGTCGGCGCCTGACGATCGCCTGAGAGAGGCCATGTATGATGGGCGCGCTGTCCGTCATACATGGCTTTTGGTGTTTCCCGCCTTTTGCGTCCGCACGCCGCCGCTCCCCGCGGCGACCGCTTCAGGCGTCGCGAATCAATTCACGACATCCTGCCATTCCGGATGACGTTGCGCCTGCGCCTTGAAGAACGGGCAGAGCGGGATGATCTTCCAACCGCCGGCGCGGGCCGCTTCCACCGCGTGAAGCGCCAATGCCTGGCCGACACCCTTGCCGCGCAGGGCATCGGGAACTGCCGTGTGATCGATGATGACGTGCTTCGGCGAGGTTCGCGAATAGGTCATCTCCGCCTCGTGCCCCTCGACGTCCACGGCATAACGGCCACCGGATACGCCTTCCTCATTTCGGATATCCATCGTCTTTCCTCGTGCACAGATATTAATCGCAGCCGACGGTGACACGGCGGCGCGGTCGTGCCAAGGCGGTAGAACAGTTCCTCAGGGAGACGCAGTGTTCATGAAAAATGTCGGATCGACGCGAGGTCTTTGGCAATGAGCGCGCTTTCGATCATCCGCCCCGCTCTTCTCGTGGCCGCGCCGTTCCTCCTGGCGCTCGGCCTGATCTTACCGCTGGTCCGTTTCGAGACGCTGTATTTCTTCGATCAGACCCCTTCGCTCATCGAAATCGTCGTCTCGCTCTGGCAAGGCGGCGATGGGCTGCTGGCGGCGGTCGTCGCGCTGGTCTCGATCGTGCTTCCGTTTCTGAAGATGATCGGGATTGCGGCGGAAGCGACGGCTGCCGGCAGCGGGGCCGGGAGGCAGTTCTATCGGCGCGTCGTGCCGCATCTGTCCAAGTGGTCAATGATGGACGTGCTGCTGGTCGCGATCGTCATTGCTGCGGCGAAGACAACGGGGTTGGCGGATGCCTTCACGCAGCCCGGCCTCTGGTGCTACGCCGCCTCGTCAATAATTTCGGGCCTTCTTCATTCCCTGATGGGAGATGCGTCCGGCCCGAAATAAATGTCGGCGATGGCGCGCGATCAGTGGCGATATTGCTGGATGCGCGTGGTGCGCAGGCCGGCGAGGCCATGGCTGTTGATCGACGACTGCCAGGAAAGGAACTCTTCGACCGTGAGCGTGTAACGCTCGCAGGCCTCTTCCAAGCTCAACAGGCCACCGCGAACAGCCGCGACAACCTCTGCCTTGCGGCGGATCACCCAGCGCCGCGTATTGGGCGGCGGAAGGTCCGCGATGGTCAGGGGGCTGCCATCGGGGCCGATGACATATTTCACTCGGGGACGTATCATTTCGGTCATTGGACTCTCTACACAACGCAAGACCACGAGCGCCACTCTAGCCTGCCACATTTAAAAATTGCCTAAGCCCAACGTAAGACTTTGATAACAAATTTAGATGCCCGGAGTGGCCGGTGAACGAGCGAAGCAAAATCCCGCCGGCTCTCACGAGCACGTCGATCTCTTCTACGGCATCGGACCGGTGACGCCGATGAAGCGGACGGTTCCGCCGATCTTCCGTGAGGAGGGATCGATTGCGGGAAGTGCGGCCGATCAGGAAAATTGCCGCCGCTGCACGCTCTTCCAGGTGCCCGGCCTGAAAAACGGCTTCGCCTTCGCATTGCCAGCATTGACCTGAAACAATACATTTTCGCTACTCGGGCAGCCATGCATTCTATGGCAGTGCGCTTTAGCTGCGTGAGCTTCTGGAGCAGCTCTCAGGCAACAGCAATCCTGAAGATGGCTCGCCGGCAACGTCTAGCCGGCCCCAGATCGGAGAGCTGCGCTGTCGGCGAATCGCAAGAGCAGCGATGAGATCGCGATCATTCTCGATCTCTCATCGCACGCTGTCGACGGTTATCTGAAGAGCGCGATGTAAAAGCCATACAGGGTCGACCGCACGCAGGCGGTCGCCAGAACGGCACCGGCCGCCCTGTCCTTTCTCACAAAAAGGCGAGAGCAATTCCAGGCAAAGCGTAAAGTGCTTTTGCCGGGAATTGCACAATACAAAAGGTTAGAGCGGTTCTGCGCTTCCGTGGAAAGCTGAACCGCTGTTAAAAGCCTTTTCCGCCGGTCACTTCTGACACAACGGTCCCGACGATGATGCGCATGTCCATCAAGATCGAGAAATTCCCGACATAATAAAGATCACAAGCGATGCGGGCGCGCGCCTTGGCGGGACGATCGGTCGGACCGCGCAGGCCACGCATCTGGGCAAGACCGGTCATGCCGGGGCGCATGGCGTGGCGCTGATGATATTCCGGCACGAGCTCTTCATAGAGCATGCCGCCGGCGCGCATGCCGATTGCATGGCAGCGAGGACCGACGACCGACATATCGCCCAACAGCACGTTCAACAGCTGTGGCAACTCGTCGATATTCGTGCGGCGCAGAATGGCGCCGATGCGGGTGATACGGGGGTCGTTCTTCACCGTCTGGGCGACGCCCGAGACATCGCAGAGATCGGTACGCATGGAACGGAACTTGTAGACCTTGATGGCCTTGCAGTTCTTACCCCAGCGGGTCTGCTTGAACAGCACCGGTCCCGGGCTGTCGAGCTTGATCAGCAGGGCGACGAGGAGAAGGAAAGGGGCGAGGACGAGGAGGGCGCTCAACGACGAAACTATGTCGAACGCCCGCTTCAGGGCGAGATCCACCCACGGCGCCTGGGAGGCATCGCTATGGATGACAGGGGTTTGAATCTTCAGGCTCGGCTGCTGGCGGCGGCTCGGCCGGAAGGAATCAGTCGAAATGGTGTTGTTTAATTCCGTGATGCTCAAGGATCGTACTCTGTTGTCTTCGAGGGGCGCGGCGGCAATAGGCGATCAATGGTTTGCCCTGTGACCAGGGCTGCACTCAGGTGTTGGTAACCCTACTAAAACGGAAAAATGCGACAATTGTGTAATGGTGTCCAGAGAAATATCGCATCGCAACAAATCTTTCGCACTTGCGTTAAGTTGAGGCAACCTCATGATATTTCGTTAATAATTGGAATTTCGTCAAGGTTTCTAGGCTCTTGGCGAGGGCTTCCACAGGTCTGTCCTCGTGTTGTTTCGACACGCGACCGACGGTTGGCCGACGGCATTTTTAACGAATTCCGACGTGAATTTTTTTGCCGGATATGTTCGGCCGTTCTCAATCTGTGTCAAAATATGACAAAATCAAGGCCGAATCGGCAGGGGTTCGAACCGGTGAAGATGGACGTTAAGCCCACCGGGAATCACGCGCGCCGCATCGGCCAAATCACTTTCCGATTTCTACGAGTGTCTGCGGTGCGGCTCGAACGCGGCAGGACGATATTTGAACGATTAAGAGCAGGGGCCGCAGTGGTCGCCACGCGCCAAGGCGTTCGTGGAGCGGGCGGCAGGCGCAGAACATATCATGAGCGGGACCGCGTATCATGGCATTTGCGAATGCCCGCGGACGGTCACGCCGGTTCGAGGACGCGTTTCCTGCCGCCCCAGGAAATGAAGTTCGGGTTGGCGAAGTCGAAATCGGCCGCTGTCCCCGTCTTGCCATAGGTCAGCGGCGCTCCGTCGAGCGTCACCGTCGATCCCCCGGCAGCGCGCAGCACCGCATCGCCGGCCGCGGTGTCCCACTCCATCGTGCGGGTGAAGCGTGGATAGACGTCGGCCTTGCCTTCCGCCAGCAGGCAGAATTTCAGCGAGGAGCCGATATTGGTGCATTTGGAGATCGCGTGATCGGCGAGGAAGGTTCCCGTCTCCGGGCTGTTGTGACGAAGGCTTGCAAGTGCAAGCCGGTCGTCCGGCTGCTCGCGCACGGCAATTGCGGTGCGCGCCCCGATGGTGAAGTCCTCGGTGACATCAAGCCTTTCGGCACGGCCGTGCTCTCCTAAGAAGGCGAGCCCGAGCGCCGGCGCGTAGACGATCCCGGCGACCGGGGCGCCGTTCTCGATATAAGCGATGTTGACGGTGAATTCCTGCCGTCCGTCGACGAATTCACGGGTGCCGTCGAGCGGGTCGACCAGGAAGAAGCCGCGGCCGCTGATGTCGGGCACGCTTCCAGCGGCAACCGACTCTTCCGCCACGACGGGTATATCGGGATAATCCCTGGACAGATGGGCGAGGATGATGCGTTCGGCCTCCTCGTCGGCAACCGTAACCGGGCTCGCGTCCGCCTTCATGGTGATGGGAAAGCCTTCGCGCAAGATCGCGATGATGGCCTTACCGGCTTCGAGCGCCGCCTTTTCAAATGTCGTCAGCATTGTCCTTTTGCCGTTCGCCGCGCCGCGAGCGCCCGCTGTCGCTCGTCGTCAACCATCCCTGTCGCACCAGATATCGATATGGTGGTTCTCGCCGCGCCCCGCACCCCCGATAACGCAGATTGAAGATGCTACCATAAGTTCCCGCAGCTGTCAGGCGAGGATGGCGGCATTTACCTGTGAAATACCATTCGCAAAAACTGCAGGCTCAAGGGTTGAATTTGCGCTTTCTTCCAGCCTTATGGAATAGCTTACGCGGGAAGCGGCGCAGGAAATCGACGGCGCGCTTGCCGGATGGTTAAGCCGGCAGCAGGTTTTGGCTAAAAATGGGTCGGTCTTTGCCGATTTTCTGTGGATTCTGGTTCAAAATGCGCCATTTAGGCCTGTTCGAATAAGAATCTGCTGGCGTAAATCCTTTTTGTCTTCACATTTTCACCGAAACCGCTATGCATGCGGCCTATGAGGTTCCTTGAACGAGGAGCCGAATAACCAAAAAGAGATGCAGCATCTTCGGCTCGCATCCAGGGGAAAACGACATATGGAGTATTTCGTCCAGCAGCTCTTCAATGGGCTGACGCTCGGATCCATCTATGGCCTCGTGGCTATCGGCTATACGATGGTTTATGGCATTATCGGCATGATCAATTTCGCCCATGGCGACATCTTCATGCTCGGTGGTTTCGCCGCTCTTATCGTCTTTCTCGTCCTCACATCCATCTTCGCAGGTCTCCCGGTGGCAATTTTGCTGCTGGCGATGCTTGTCGTCGCGATGCTGATGACGAGTCTGTGGAATTGGACGATCGAGCGTGTCGCCTACCGTCCGCTGCGCGGATCCTTCCGCCTTGCACCGTTGATCACCGCGATCGGCATGTCGATTGTGCTGTCCAACTTCATCCAGGTGACGCAGGGGCCGCGCAACAAGCCGATCCCGCCGATGGTGAGCTCGGTTTACCAGTTCGGCAACATCTCGGTGTCGCTGAAGCAGATCATCATCATCCTGATCACGGCGGTGCTGCTGACCGTCTTCTGGTATATCGTCAATCACACGGCCCTCGGCCGCGCCCAGCGCGCCACCGAGCAGGATCGCAAGATGGCGGCGCTGCTCGGCGTCAATGTCGACCAGACGATCTCGATCACTTTCGTCATGGGGGCGGCGCTGGCTGCCGTCGCCGGGACGATGTATCTGATGTATTATGGCGTCGCTTCGTTCGCCGATGGTTTCACGCCGGGTGTGAAGGCATTTACCGCAGCCGTTCTCGGCGGCATCGGCTCGTTGCCGGGCGCCGTTCTTGGTGGGCTGATGATTGGCCTGATCGAATCGCTGTGGTCAGCCTATTTCACCATCGCGTATAAGGATGTGGCGACCTTCGCCATCCTCGCTTTCGTGCTGATCTTCAAACCGACGGGCATCCTCGGACGGCCGGAAGTCGAGAAGGTATAACGTCATGGCAAATATCGAGAATTCTGCAGGCAAGCCCGATGCCGGACTTGTCCGCAAAGGTCTTATCGAAGCCCTTTTCGCCGCCGTTCTCTCCCTCGGCATGTTCGTTCTCTATGTCGGCCTAAAAACCGATCAGAACATCAACAACGAGCTGATCATCGTCCAGCGTTGGGGACTGCTGGCGATTTTTGTCGCTATCGCCGCGATCGGCCGTTTCGCGATGGTCGTTTTCATCAAGCCGAATATCGACCGCCGAAAACTCCGCAAGGCGCGGGAAGGCGATCTCGACATTTCGACCGAGAAGAGTTTCTTCCATCGGCATTTCCTGAAGATCGCGCTGCTCGCGCTACTGCTTTATCCCATGGTGATCGTGGCGCTCGTCGGCGCTCAGGGCTCGTTGAAATGGGTCGACAATTTCGGCATCCAGATCCTGATCTACGTGATGCTCGCGTGGGGACTGAACATCGTCGTCGGCCTCGCGGGCCTTCTCGATCTCGGCTATGTCGCCTTCTATGCGGTCGGCGCCTATTCCTACGCCCTGCTGTCGAGCTATTTCGGCCTGTCCTTCTGGTTGCTGCTGCCGCTTTCCGGCATTCTCGCAGCGCTCTGGGGCGTCATTCTCGGCTTCCCGGTGCTGCGCCTGCGCGGCGACTATCTCGCCATCGTCACGCTCGCCTTCGGTGAAATCATCCGCCTCGTCCTGATCAACTGGACCGACGTGACCAAGGGAACCTTTGGTATCTCGAGCATTCCCAAGGCGACGCTCTTCGGCATTCCTTTCGATGCGACGGCCGGCGGCTTTGCCAAGCTCTTTCACCTGCCGATGTCTTCCGCGTACTACAAGATTTTCCTCTTCTACCTGATCCTGGCGCTGTGCATGCTGACGGCCTACGTCACCATCCGCCTGCGGCGCATGCCGATCGGGCGTGCCTGGGAAGCGCTGCGTGAAGACGAGATCGCTTGCCGTTCGCTCGGCATCAACACGGTGACGACCAAGCTGACGGCGTTCGCGACGGGAGCCATGTTCGGTGGCTTCGCGGGCTCGTTCTTCGCCGCTCGCCAGGGATTCGTCTCGCCGGAATCCTTCATCTTCCTGGAATCGGCCGTCGTTCTCGCCATCGTCGTTCTCGGCGGCATGGGCTCGCTGACCGGCATTGCGATCGCCGCGATCGTCATGGTGGGCGGTACCGAAGCGCTGCGCGAAATGGATTTCCTGAAAGCAGTCTTTGGGCCCGACTTCACGCCGGAACTCTACCGCATGCTGCTCTTCGGTCTCGCCATGGTGGTCGTCATGCTATTCAAACCGCGCGGTTTCGTCGGATCGCGTGAACCAACCGCCTTCCTCAAGACACGCAAGGCCGTATCTGGAAGCTTCACCAAGGAGGGCCACGGTTGATGAGCCCCGTCACCAATACGATGTCGAGCGACACGCTTCTCAAGGTCGAGCACCTGTCGATGAAGTTCGGCGGCCTGATGGCCATCAACGACTTTTCCTTCGAGGCCAAGCGCGGCGACATCACCGCGTTGATCGGTCCGAACGGCGCCGGCAAGACCACCGTCTTCAACTGCATCACCGGCTTCTATAAGCCGACGATGGGGATGATCACGCTTAATCAGAGAAGCGGCAAGCAGTACCTGCTGGAGCGTCTCCCGGACTTTCGCATCACCAAGGAAGCCAAGGTGGCGCGAACGTTCCAAAACATCCGGCTGTTTTCCGGCCTGACGGTTCTGGAAAATCTGCTCGTCGCCCAGCACAACAAGCTGATGCAGGCGTCGGGTTATACCATTCTCGGCCTCATCGGCATCGGTCCCTACAAGCGAGAAGCGGCCGCATCGATCGAGCTGGCGCGCCATTGGCTCGAGAAGGCCGATCTGATCGACCGTGCCGATGATCCGGCAGGCGACCTGCCTTACGGCGCCCAGCGGCGTCTCGAGATCGCGCGTGCAATGTGCACGGGCCCAGAATTGCTTTGCCTGGACGAACCGGCCGCAGGCCTCAACCCACGCGAATCTGCTAAGCTCAACGAGCTTCTGCAGGGCATTCGAGCCGATACCGGAACCTCCATTCTCCTTATCGAGCATGACATGTCTGTGGTTATGGAAATCTCCGATCACGTCGTCGTGCTTGAATATGGCCAGAAGATTTCCGATGGCACGCCCGACCATGTGAAGCACGACCCGAAGGTCATTGCGGCCTATCTCGGCGTCGAGGATGAAGAAGTGGAAGAGGTGATCGCAACCGTCGAGCAGCTCGAAGGAGGCGCAAACTGATGGGCGATGCAGTCATGACGGGTCAACCGCTTCTTCAGGTGAATGGCGTCGAAACCTACTACGGCAATATCCGCGCGCTGGCCGGCATCGATGTCGAGGTCAACAAGGGCGAGATCGTCAGTCTGATCGGCGCCAATGGCGCCGGCAAGTCGACGCTGATGATGACGATCTGCGGCAGCCCCCAGGCCCGTAAGGGCTCCGTCGTCTTCGAGGGTCGCGAGATCACCCGTATGCCGACCCATGAAATCGCACGCCTGCGCATCGCGCAGTCGCCGGAAGGGCGTCGCATCTTCCCGCGCATGACGGTCATGGAAAACCTCCAGATGGGGGCGGGTCTCGACAATCTCAAATATTTCGCCGAAGACGTCGAGAAGATCTTCACGCTCTTCCCGCGTCTCAAGGAACGTCACGCCCAGCGCGGCGGCACGCTTTCGGGCGGCGAGCAGCAGATGCTGTCGATCGGCCGCGCGCTGATGGCGCGCCCGAAGCTGCTGCTGCTCGACGAACCTTCGCTCGGCCTGGCGCCGCTGATCGTCAAGGGGATTTTCGAAGCAATCCGGAAGCTCAATGAGCAGGAAGGCCTCACCGTGTTCCTTGTCGAGCAGAATGCATTCGCGGCGCTGAGACTCTCGCACCGCGCTTACGTGATGGTGAACGGCAAGGTGACCATGAGCGGCTCCGGCAAGGAACTGCTCGCCAATCCGGAAGTCCGCGCCGCCTATCTCGAAGGCGGAAGACATTAGTCGAAGGGAGAGTTTGACATGCAGGGACTTTTCTTCGAAAGCGACGACGGCGTCCGGGTTGTCATTCGCGCCCTCGTCGTACTGATCGGCTTCTGGACGGCTTGGCGAGCCGGCAAGGCGGTGGCTGACGGCTGGAACAATTATCCGCTCGCCGTCGTCTACACTTTCCTCCTTGCCTGGGCGATGCAGTTTCTGCACCACGCCCTGTTCAATGGGCCGATGCTCAGCGGTCTCTTCTATGGCATCGACTTCGTGACCTTGCTGGTCTTCTCGACGGCCGGCTACCGCTTTCGCCGTACCAATCAGATGGTCAACAACTATTACTGGCTGTACGAAAAAACTTCCGCGTTTTCGTGGAAGGACAAACATTGACAGTCCGTTGAAACTAGGCATGAATTGCCTTCAGAGTGGAACAGCTTTCCTGGCGCAGTCGATGGTGGGTAATGCGCCGGGCCTTGGACCAGAACCCGCCCAAAAATTGGGAGTAACAATATGAAGAAGTCTCTTCTGTCGGCAGTGGCTCTGACGGCGATGGTCGCCTTCAGCGGCAACGCTTGGGCCGACGTCCTCATCGCTGTCGCTGGTCCGCTGACCGGCCCGAACGCCGCTTTCGGCGCTCAGCTTCAGAAGGGTGCCGAGCAGGCAGCCGCCGACATCAACGCTGCTGGCGGCATCAACGGCGAGCAGATCAAGATCGAACTCGGTGACGACGTTTCCGACCCGAAGCAGGGCATTTCGGTCGCCAATAAATTCGTTGCCGACGGCGTCAAGTTCGTCATCGGCCACTTCAACTCGGGCGTTTCGATTCCGGCTTCGGAAGTCTATGCCGAAAACGGCATCCTCGAAATCACCCCGGCCGCCACGAACCCGAAGTTCACGGAACGGGGCCTCTGGAACACGTTCCGCACCTGCGGCCGTGACGACCAGCAGGGCGCCATCGCCGGCAAGTATCTCGCCGACCACTTCAAGGACGCCAAGATCGCCGTCGTTCACGACAAGACCCCCTACGGTCAGGGCCTTGCAGACGAAACCAAGAAGGCGATGAATGCCGCCGGCCTGACGGAAGTCATGTACGAAGGCATCAACGTCGGCGACAAGGACTTCTCGGCGCTCATCGCCAAGATGAAGGAAGCCGGCGTCTCGATCATCTATTGGGGCGGTCTGCACACCGAAGCCGGTCTCATCATCCGTCAGGCCGCAGACCAGGGCCTGAAGGCAACGCTGGTTTCCGGTGACGGCATCGTTTCGAATGAACTGGCTTCGATCGCTGGTGACGCTGTCGCCGGTACTCTGAACACCTTCGGCCCCGATCCGACGCTGAACCCGGCCAACAAGGAGCTCGTCGAAAAGTTCAAGGCCGCCGGTTTCAACCCAGAAGCCTATACGCTCTACTCCTACGCAGCGATGCAGGCGATCGCCGGCGCAGCCAAGGCTGCCGGTTCGGTGGATCCTGAAGCCGTTGCCACGGCCATGAAGGAAAAGGGTCCGTTCCCGACCGTTCTCGGCGACATTTCGTTCGACGAAAAGGGCGACCCGAAGATTCCTGGCTACATCATGTACGAATGGAAGAAGGGCGCGGACGGCAAGTACACCTACGTCCCGCAGGGCATGTAAGCTTCGCTTGCCTGTCGATAACATGATCTGATCGAAGCCCGGTTCGGCCGGGCTTCTTTCTTTTTAGGGACATCTCAATCGTGGTGCGCCCTTTCGAGGCGAGGGACGTGCCAGATCGAGCCGTTCGAAAGCTTGCAACCGACATCGCGCCGGGTGGCGCTCCGTTTCAATATCCCTCACATTTCATGCAGAACATGCGTCGCCTTCACGGCCGCCGACGCCCGGTTTTCGACGCCGAGTTTCACGTAGATCTGTTCGAGGTGCTTATTCACGGTGCGCGCCGACAAACCCAGTATTTCGCCAATGTCACGGTTGGCCTTGCCCTTGGCGATCCAGAGCAGCACTTCGGATTCTCGTTGGGTGAGCGAAAAACGCTGGCGCAGCATCTCGTCGTCGCTGCGCTGGCTGGCGGCAGTGAGGCGGAAGAGATATTCATCCGGGCCAATTGCGCCTAGGAAGGCGAGCTGCAGCGCCGCCTGGCCGGCATGGGTGATTGAGATGATGCCGTCGCGCACTGCTGCCCCGCGGTCACGCATCCAGCCGGCGATATGGCGGACGACGATCTCCATGCCATCGTCACTGCCCATGGCGGCATTGACCAGCCGGGTCGCCTGCGGCGTCGACCAGTGGATCGCGCCGTCGCCCTTGACCGCCAGCAGGTGACGGCCGGCAGCGTCCAGTGCAACGCGGGCGCTCTGGGCCGAGCGGGCATTGCGCAGATGGACGCGGATGCGGGCGCGCAGTTCGTCGATGTTGATCGGCTTGGTGAGGTAATCGACGCCGCCGGATTCCAGCGCGTGCACGACATGCTCGGTCTCCGTCAGACCGGTCATGAAGATGACGGGCACCTGCGCTACAGTGGCATTCGCTTTCAGCCTTCGGCAGGTCTCGAAGCCGTCCATTACGGGCATGACGGCGTCGAGCAGGATGAGATCAGGCGTGATCCGCTCGACGATGCCAAGCGCTGCCGTGCCCGAGGTGGCGATCAGCACGGAGAAGCCGGATTGTTCGAGCGCGTCTGTGAGGAAACCGAGCGCTTCGGGCGAGTCGTCGACCAGCAGAACGATGTCGCGAGGGAGGGCCGGCTCAGCCAATGGATTCCACCTTTTCGTCGAAGTCGTGCAGGAAGGTCATGAAGCCGGCCAGATCGAAGGCGGCCACATAGGGTCGAAGAGCCTCGGTGAATGGCCGATTTGCCTCCACCTTGGCAAGGTCCGAAAGCTTGGCTTCGATGCCCCTGATGTAACCGATCTCGCCGAGCCGCAGCAATTCCTGCACATGGGCTGCACCCGGGCCCAGCATCGGCGCTGCGATCTTTGCAGGAGCGGCGGGGGCGTCATCGGCATAGACCCAGTTCAGGCCAAGATGCAAGGCGAGCTTGTCGCGCAGCCGGCGGATGTCGACGGGCTTGCCGATCGCATCATTGTGGCTGTCGTCGCTGTCACTTAGAACCGTCGCATCACCGATATTGGCCGAAAGCATCACAACCGGTGCTGTCTGGCCGGCCTCGCGCAGACGCGAGACGAGCTGCCAGCCGCTCATGCCGGGCATCAGGATATCGACGAGGAACAGATCGGGCAGGATGCCGTCGATCAGCGTCAGGCATTCGGCGCCGCCTGCGGCCGTCAGCACGATGAAATCGAGCGGCGCCAGGATTTCGCGCATCATCTCGCGGTGATCCTCATTGTCGTCGACGACGACGATGGTGCGGCGCGGACCGTCGTAACCGGCGATGCGTTTTTCTTGCGGCGGCGCGGCGGCGCGCATGACGGCGGACAGCATCAGCCGCACGCGGAATGTCGAGCCTTCGTCCTTGACGCTCGATACCGCAATCTCGCCACCAAGCGTGTTGGTCAGAAGCCGGGTGATGGTAAGCCCGAGACCGAGGCCCGGCATCGGCCGCACGCTGTCTGCCTCGCCCCGCTGGAAAGGTTCGTAGATCCGCATCAGGTCCTTCTCGGCGATGCCGCGGCCGGTATCGGTGACGGTGAAGGTCGCGACCTGGCTGCGATAGGCGACATCGAAGGTGACGCTGCCTTCGTCGGTGAACTTGATGGCATTGGAGAGCAGGTTGACGAGAATCTGGCGCAGGCGCTTTTCGTCGGTGCGGACGAATTGCGGCAAGGCGGGCGAGCGATCATGGATGAAGGCGAGCCCCTTTGCCTGCGCCTGCGGCCGAAACAGCTCGATGATCTGGTCGAGGAAATCCTGGATGTTGATCTCGTTGGAATAGACCTGCAGGCGGCCGGCCTCGATCTTGGAGATATCGAGCAGGCCGTCGATCAGCCCGGAGAGATGTTCGGCGCTGCGGCGGATGACCTTGATCGAGGATTGGCGCGGCGCCGGGATCGTTTCGTCGCGTTCGAGGATCTGCGCATAACCGAGCACGGCGTTCAAAGGCGTGCGCAGCTCGTGGCTGAGGCCGACGACATAGCGGCTCTTGGCGCGGTTGGCAGCCTCGGCCGTCTCCTTGGCGTTCTGCAGCGCGGCATCGGTTTTCTTGTGGGCGGCGATTTCCTTGAGCAGCAGCGTGTTCTGACGGGAGGATTCCTCCTCGGCAACGACACGGCTGTCATGGGCGAGCACATAGAACCAGCAGACAACGCCTGAAATCACCGAAAACACGAAGAAGACGATGAGGATCGTGCGATTGACCACGTCTGCCGTTTCCGGCGAAGCGGAGGCAACCTGATGGGCGATCATCGCCAGGATCGCGCCGATGGCGGTCAGCGCCAGCGCAACGGCGATGGCGTAGCGGCCGAGGCGCGTCGTCAGCTTGCCCAGAATGCTCTCGGGCAGCAGCGTTCTCGCGACCGTGCCGACCTGGGCATTGAAGCGAGCGGCTGGCTTGCACATGTCGTGGCAGCGGCTGTCGAGCGAACAGCAGAGCGAGCAGATCGGTGCGACGTAGGCCGGACACCAGGCCATATCCTCTGGCTCGAATGGATGCTCGCAGACGGAACAGGTGATATTCGTCTGGTTCTTCCAACTCTGGCGCGGCTTGCGCGCGAGGTAGAATTTTCCCTTTGTCGCCCAGGCGAGCGCCGGCGTGGCGATGAGGGCGATGACGAGGGTGATATAGGGGGCGAGTGAAGCGGCTGTCTCGCCGAAGGCGCCGAAATGGGCGACCAGCGATATCGTCGCCGACAGCGTCATGGCGCCGAGGCCGACCGGGTTGATGTCGTAGAGATGGGCGCGCTTGAACTCGATGCCAGGAGGGGCAAGTCCCAGCGGCTTGTTGATGAAGAGATCGGCCGAGATCGTGCAGAGCCAGGCCATGGCGATGATCGAGAAGATGCCGAGCGTCTCTTCCAGCAGCCGGTAGATGCCGAGTTCCATCAGGAGCAGGGCGATTGCGACGTTGAAGACAAGCCAGATGACGCGGCCGGGATGGCTGTGGGTCAGCCGCGAGAAGAAGTTCGACCAGGCGAGCGAGCCGGCATAGGCGTTCATCACGTTGATCTTGAGCTGCGAAACGACGACGAAGGCGGCCATCAGCAGCAGTGTGGCGTTATGCCAGGGAACCATGTAGCCGAAGGCGGTCAGATACATCTGCGCCGGATCGGCGGCACGGTCGAGAGGCACGCCCGAGGCGAGGGTCAGCACGACGAGGAACGAGCCGGCAAGCAGCTTCGGTGCGCCGATGATGACCCAGCCGGGACCGGCGAGGAAGACGGCGAGACGATGGCGCCACTTGCGCTGCGAGACCGGCGGCAGGAAGCGCAGGAAGTCGGCCTGTTCGCCGATCTGCGACATCAGCGCCAGGATGACGGCGGAGGCCGCGCCGAATTCGACCAGATCGAATTCGGCAACGGTGCCAGCCGGACCCGAAGCATGATGGATGCCGGCGAAGGCGCGCCAGAGATCGAACTTTTCCCAGTCCATGAAGGCGATGAAGATGAAGGGCAGGATATTCAGCACGATCCAGAAGGGCTGGGTCATCAGCTGGAACTTGCTGATCAGCCGCACGCCGTGCGTCACCAGCGGGATCACCATGACGGCGCTGATGATATAGCCGATCCAGAGCGGGATGCCGAGGGTGAGCTCCAGCGCCCCGGACATGATCGAGGCCTCGATCGCAAACAGCATGAAGGTGAAGCCCGCATAGATCAGCGAGGTGATGGTCGAGCCGATGTAGCCGAAGCCGGCGCCGCGGGTCAGAAGATCAATGTCGACGCCGTGCCGGATGGCGTATCGGCTGATCGGCAGACCGATCGCCAGCATGGCGACCGAGGCGACGATGATCGCATAAAAGGCATTGGTGGTGCCGTAGGAGAGGGTGATCGCGGCGCCGATCGCTTCGAGCGCCAGGAAGGAAATTGCACCGATGGCCGTCTGCGAGATGCGCTCGGAGGAAAAATGCCGGGCGCTCTTTGCGGTGAAGCGCAGCGCGTAATCTTCCAGCGTCTGGTTGGCGACCCAGCGATTATATTCGCGTCTCACCGGAATGATGCGTTGGCGCGCTGTCATGCCCTCTTTCCGGCACTCTCGTTGGGCTCATCGTTTCCACTGCAGTTTTGGCGGGATGGACGGGAAAGGCAAGAGGCTGAGCACTGGCGGATTCGCAGAACAGTAATATTTTTGAAACGGCGCTGTCACATAAGCGCTCTAACCCTCCTGCCGTTCGTTCAACCATTTCGGGTGCAGCCATGTCTGTTTCAAAACTTTGCCGCCTGAGCACCGCTCTTGTCTGCCTCCTTTCGATCGTGCCATCGCTTGCCGCCGCCGAGCAGACCACGGCCGCGAAAGCGCCTTATGCTGAAACAGGAAACACCAATAAGCGCGGTGACGCATGCTTCTCGACGGTGGACACCAATGCTGCCGTCCATCTTCTCTCCGGCCTTCTCGAGGTCTGGACCCCGCGCACGCCTTTCGTCGATGCCGGTGTGGAAGCCGCAGCCAAGGACAATTGCCCTGCAGTCGCCAAGACGGATTGGGACGGCATCCCTTTCAGCAAGACCGACGGCCAGATCGTCAACAAGCCAGTCCACGATGCGAACATCGCCTATGTCGTGAAGGCGACGAAGGCGCGGACGGCCGAGCAGGCGGTTGCCGCCTATCTCGACGATCGGCGCGGCAAGAATACCAGCATCGTCGATGGTCTCGGTCCGCTGACGGATGCCTGGAAGGCCGGTTCCAAGCAGATCACCACGATCACTGAGGTGGCGGCCGACGCGACGACGGTCAAATATGACGACAAGGGTAACAATCGCGGCGCCGGCAGCAAACCGGACACGGAAAACAAGACCGATGCCAATCCGGACATGGGTCTCGCCATCGACTTCATCAACGCCGCGAGCGGCGATGGCTCGACAGAGCCCGCCAAGCGCTATTTCAAATATGCCCGCCCCTATCGCTGGAGCCCGGACGTTTCGGTCGTCCCGACGCTCGAGCCCGCCAAAAGCGGCAAGCCGGTCGAGGACGGTGGCTTCCCCAGCGGACATACGGCGGAAGCCTGGCGGGATGCGCTCGCCATGGCCTATCTGGTGCCGCAGCGATTCCAGGAAATGATCGCGCGTGCCAGCGAAATGGGTGAAGACCGCATCCTTGCCGGAATGCACTCTCCCCTCGACGTTATGGGCGGCCGCATGCTCGGCACCGCCACGGTCGTTTATAACCTGAACAAGTCCGACGATTCAGCGCTGAAGAGCGCCGCCTACGCCCAGGCGCAATCATGGCTGATCGCCAAGTCGGGTGTTGCGGATGCGGGTGCGCTCGAAGTCGCAGCCCATGCGGCGCCACTTTCGGCGGACCGTTTCGCCGATCATGATGCCAATCGCGCTTACGTTCTGCAGCGCCTGAGCTATGGCCTGCCGACGATCCATGCGACCGATCAGCCGGCTCGCGTGCCGGAGGGCGCCGAAACGCTTCTCGAAACCCGTCTGCCTTATCTCGATGGTGAACAGCGCCGCGAGGTGCTTGGCACAACGGAAATCGCTTCGGGCTATCCGCTGCTCGACGACGCGGAAGGCTACGGTCGCCTCAATCTCTTTGCCGCCGCCGACGGCTATGGCGCCTTCAAACAGGATGTGACCGTGATGATGGATGCGGCAAAGGGTGGCTTCAATGCGATCGACACCTGGCGCAACGACATCGGCGGCAAGGGCAAGCTGGTAAAACGCGGCAGCGGCATTCTCGGTCTTTCCGGTGCCAACAGCTATGCTGGCGGCACCGTGCTGGAAGAGGGCGTGCTGGTAGCCGGCTCCCCCTCGGCCCTCGGCGCCGGCGGGTTGATGGTCAATGGCGGTTCTCTCATCGTGGCGGCCGACAAGCCCTTGGCCGTGGGCGGCGACTATCAGCAGCTCGCCAGTGCGACGGCGAAGCCGACGCTCGGCGCGAATGGCGCCGGCACGCTGGTCGTTGCAGGCAAGGCGACGCTCGCCGGCGATCTTGACGTGACGCTCGCCCATGGCTTTGCCCCGGCGCCGGGAACGAAGATCGAAATCCTGAAGGCCGCGGCTGTCACCGGCACCTTCGGCAAGTTCACCATCTCCGGCCACAGGGCGACCGTCTCCTACGGCCCGACCTCGGTCACCCTGACGATCCACGGCTAATATCGAACCGACAGGGCATCCCCTTTGATGGGGATGCCCGTGCTTTCCCGGCGTGCTCATTCGACCCCTGCGCCTACGTCATTTTGCGTATGTGTTTTCGCGCTGCAGCACCCGATAGTCCCCTCGGCAACAGTTAACTCCGTTTCCGGCCTGTTGCGGAACAAGAGAGGGGATCAACCAATGAATCTCAAATCCACGATTACCGGTGCCGCGCTCGGCGCCGTCATGGCAGCGTCGGCTGCCTTCAGCTGCGCGGTGGCCGCCGATGACACGATCAAGGTCGGCGTGCTGCATTCGCTCTCGGGCACGATGGCGATTTCCGAAACCACCCTGAAAGACGCCATGCTGATGCTCATCGACGAGCAGAACAAGAAGGGCGGTCTTCTCGGCAAGAAGCTTGAAGCCGTCGTCGTCGATCCGGCTTCCGACTGGCCGCTCTTCGCCGAAAAGGCCCGCGAACTGATCGAAAAGGACAAGGTCGCCGCCGTCTTCGGCTGCTGGACCTCGTCCTCGCGCAAATCCGTCCTGCCGGTTTTCGAAGAGCTGAACTCGCTGCTCTTCTATCCCGTGCAGTATGAAGGCGAAGAATCCTCGCGCAACATCTTCTATACGGGTGCGGCCCCGAACCAGCAGGCGATCCCTGCCGTCGACTACCTGATGAACACTGAAGGCGTGAAGCGCTTCGTGCTCGAAGGCACCGACTACGTCTATCCCCGCACGACCAACAAGATCCTCGCGGCCTATCTCGAATCCAAGGGCATTCCGAAGGAAGACATTCTCGTCAACTACACGCCGTTCGGCTTCTCCGACTGGCAGACCGAGGTCGCCAAGATCAAGGAATTCGGCTCGGCCGGCAAGAAGACCGCCGTCGTCTCCACCATCAATGGTGACGCCAACGTTCCCTTTTACAAGGAACTCGGCAACCAGGGCATCAAGGCGACCGACATCCCGGTCGTCGCCTTCTCGGTCGGCGAAGAAGAGCTTGCCGGTCTCGATACCAAGCCGCTGGTCGGCCATCTCGCCGCCTGGAACTACTTCGAGTCCGTGGAAAGCCCGGCCAACAAGAAGTTTATCAAGGAATGGCATGCCTTCACCAAGAACGACAAGCGCGTGACGAACGACCCGATGGAAGCCGCCTATATCGGCTTCAACGCCTGGGTGAAGGCCGTACAGGCCGCCGGCACCACCAATACCGATGCCGTTCTCGACAACATCATCGGCGTCACCGTTCCGAACCTCTCCGGCGGCTATGCCACCGTCATGCCCAACCACCACATCACCAAGCCGGTGCTGATCGGTGAAATCCAGGCTGACGGCCAATTCGAAATCGTCCAGCAGACGCCCGCCGTCGTTGGTGACGAATGGTCTGATTACCTGCCCGACTCCAAGGACCTGATCTCCGATTGGCGCAAGCCTCTCTCCTGCGGCAATTTCAACGTTGCCACCGGCAAGTGCGGCGGCAAGGGCTCCTGAGGAGACCCATCCGCTGATAGCCTGAAGACTTCCGTCCGGAGCCGATCCGGGCGGAAGCTCCGTCCTTACCGCTGCGCCGCAAGGCCGACGATACTCAAGGCGAGAGAGCCGATGTTTCGCGCCATCAAGATTCTCCTTCTGACATTTTGTCTGATGCTTCCGGGCCTGACGCTTTCTGTGACTGGCCTTCGCGCCGAGGACGACGTGCACGCTCTCGTCGATGCGCTCGGCGTCGGCGGCTTTCCCGAGCGCGAGGCGGCCATCCGGGCGCTCGCCGCGTCCGGGGATTCGCATGTGAGCCAGATCCTGCAGCAGCTGAGCGATGGCCAACTCTACGTCAATTCGGAGGGCGGTCCCGTTCTCGTTCAGGATGGCACGGAGGACGAGCCCACCTATTCGGACCCGATCACCGGCGAGGCGGTTGCCGATGTCGACCCCGACATGATGTCGAAGGTCAAGATCAACAATTCGCTGCGCACCACGATCACGACTGTGATGAGCCAGCTGACGCTTTTGAGCCCGAATCGCTCCGCGCGGCTCACGGCGGCCGAGGGCATGTTGAGGGATGCCGATCCCGCCAATCTCGAACTGCTGAATTCGGCTCTTTCAGCCGAGAAGGACGGCCAGATCAAAAACACGATGGAAGCGGCGCGGGCCGTGATGGTGCTGAAGAGCGATGCCGGCATCGAGGAGAAGCGGGCCGCCATCGACATGATCGCCGCCCGCGGCGGCCGCGATGCGCTGACGATCCTGACGACGGCGATGACGAATGCCCCCGACGATCTGAAGCCCGCGATCCAGACGGAGATCAATGCGATCAACCGCGACCTGGCGCTCTGGGATGTCGTCCAGAACATCTGGTACGGCCTGTCGCTCGGCTCGGTGCTGCTCTTGGCCGCGATCGGCCTTGCCATCACCTTCGGCGTCATGGGCGTCATCAACATGGCGCATGGCGAGATGGTGATGATCGGCGCCTATACGACCTACGTTGTGCAGGAATATATCACCTCGGCCTTTCCGTCGCTTGCCGATTATTCGCTTGCCTTCGCGGTGCCGGCCGCCTTCGTCTTTACCGGTTTCGTCGGCCTCGTCATCGAGCGCGTCGTCATCCGTTATCTCTACGGCCGGCCGCTGGAAACGCTGCTCGCCACCTGGGGCGTATCGTTGATCCTGCAGCAGGCGATCCGCAGCTATTTCGGCCCGACCAACCGCGAGGTGCGCAATCCGAGCTGGATGTCCGGCGCCTTCGATTTCGGCGGGCTCGTCATCACCTGGAACCGGCTCTGGATCATCGTCTTCTCGATGGTGGTGTTCCTGACACTCCTGATGTTGCTCAAGCGCTCCGCCTTCGGCCTGCAGATGCGGGCGGTGACGCAGAACCGACGCATGGCCTCGTCGATGGGCATCCGCACCGGCTGGGTCGACGCCTTCACCTTCGCGCTCGGCTCCGGCATCGCCGGAATGGCCGGCGTGGCGCTCTCGCAGATCGACAATGTCTCGCCGAACCTCGGCCAGAACTACATCATCGACAGTTTCATGGTCGTCGTCTTCGGCGGTGTCGGCAATCTCTGGGGAACGCTGGTCGGCGCGCTGTCGCTCGGCGTCGTCAACAAGTTCCTCGAGCCCTTCGCCGGCGCCGTGCTCGGCAAGATCCTGGTGCTCGTCCTCATCATTCTCTTCATCCAGAAGCGTCCGCGCGGGCTCTTCGCACTCAAAGGAAGGGCGGTGGAAGCATGATAACGGCCTTCCTTCTCCGGTCTCTCGATCGCAGGATCTCCATTGCCGTCGCCCTGTTGCTGGCGGTCGCCATTCTCGTGCCGGTGCTGAACCTTGCTACCGGCCCGACGCACCCGCTGCACGTGCCGACCTATATCATGGCGCTGTTCGGCAAGTATCTGACCTATGCGCTGCTGGCGCTGGCGCTCGATCTCGTCTGGGGCTTCTGCGGCATCCTTTCGCTCGGCCACGGCGCCTTCTTCGCGCTCGGCGGCTATGCGATGGGCATGTATCTGATGCGCCAGATCGGCTCGCGCGGCGTCTACGGCGATCCCATCCTGCCCGATTTCATGGTGTTCCTGAATTGGAAGGAACTGCCCTGGTTCTGGTACGGCTTCGACCAGTTCTGGTTCGCGGCACTGATGGTGCTCCTCGTGCCCGGGCTGCTCGCCTTCATCTTCGGCTGGTTCGCCTTCCGCTCGCGAGTCAACGGCGTCT
Source organism: Rhizobium sp. NLR16a (assembly GCF_017948245.1). NCBI lineage: Bacteria > Pseudomonadati > Pseudomonadota > Alphaproteobacteria > Hyphomicrobiales > Rhizobiaceae > Rhizobium > Rhizobium sp. NLR16a. The sequence continues at coordinate 527,660 of NZ_CP072865.1, forward strand.
ATCTCTCGATCATCACCCAGGCGATGACCTACGCGCTGCTGCTTGCCTTTTTCCGCAACGACATGGGGTTCGGCGGCAATAACGGCATGACCGATTTCAAGGACATCCTCGGCTTCAACATCCAGGCTGACGGCACACGCGCCAGCCTCTTTGCCGCGACCGCGGTCTTCCTGGCGCTGTCGCTCACGATCGCCTCGGCAATCGTACGTTCGAAATTCGGCAAGGTGCTCGTCGGCGTGCGCGATGCGGAAAGCCGCACACGCTTCCTCGGCTACCGCGTCGAGCATTTCAAGCTCTTCACCTTCGTCGTCTCGGCGATGATGGCCGGTATTGCAGGCGCGCTCTACGTGCCGCAGGTCGGCATCATCAATCCTGGCGAATTCGCGCCCGCCAACTCGATCGAAGTCGTCATCTGGACGGCGGTCGGCGGGCGGGGAACGCTGATCGGGCCGATCATCGGCGCGATCCTCGTCAACGGCGGCAAGACGATCTTCACGGGCCTCTTTCCGGAGTTCTGGCTGTTTGCGCTCGGCGGCCTCTTCGTCGCCGTCACGCTGTTCCTGCCGAAGGGCGTCGTCGGCACGATCTCGCACCATCTCGGCAAACGGAAAGCCGTCTCCGATTCTGTCCCGCCGGCGGCAGAGGAAGATGGCATCGAGCCGAAAATCCAGGCAGCGGAGTGAACACAGTGATTCCCGACGTCAAACCGAATAGTGTGCTTTATCTCAGCGGCGTCTCAGTTTCCTTCGACGGCTTCAAGGCGCTGAATTCGCTCTCGATCGTCATTGAGCCCGGTGAGCTCCGCGCCATCATCGGCCCGAACGGCGCCGGCAAGACGACGATGATGGATATCATCACCGGCAAGACCAGACCCGATGAGGGCGAGGTGTTCTTCAACGGCACAATCGATCTCACGACAAGGGATGAGGCCGACATTGCTCAGCTCGGCATCGGCCGCAAGTTCCAGAAGCCGACGGTCTTCGAAAGCCATACGGTCTGGGACAATCTGGAACTGGCGCTGAACCGCCGCCGTGGGGTGTTTTCGACGCTGTTCTACCGGCTTTCGGGCGGGGACAGGGCACGGATAGAGGAAATCCTGGAAACCGTGCGGCTGACGCACCGGCGCGACGAACTGGCGGCCAATCTCTCTCATGGGCAGAAGCAGTGGCTGGAGATCGGCATGCTGCTCGCGCAGGAGCCGAAGCTGCTGCTCGTCGACGAACCGGTGGCCGGTATGACGGACGCGGAGACGGCGGAAACGGCGATCCTGCTCAAGGATATCGCCAGGACCCGGTCGGTTGTCGTCGTCGAACATGACATGGGCTTCATCCGCGACCTCGGCGTCAAGGTGACGTGTCTTGCAGAAGGTTCGGTGCTGGCCGAAGGATCGATCGATTTCGTCAGCTCCGATCCGAAGGTGATCGAGAACTATCTGGGACGGTGAGGAATGCAACCTCCAGGCTTGAACCTGACAAAAGAAGGCGCTCTAAAACGAGTGGGTTTCATTGTGGGGTTTCATCATGGCTTTTCTCGGTATTCTGGTCGCGGCGCTCAGCGGCGCGGTTATCTGGTATTGGCGGTTTAAAATGGTGCGCGAGGCGGGAAACGAGATTATCGATTCAGTCGAGCGTATGCGGGGCGCTTATAAGCGCGGAAAGCGCCGCAAACAGGCGGAGGCGGCGCCGCTCGCTTCGATCGCCGATCCGGCGATTGCGGCGGTCGCCTTCTTCTTCTGCCTTGCCAAGGAGAAGCCGATGTATGTCGACGCGGCGAGGGATGTCATCCGCGGCCGCATGAAAGGCATCATTCGGCCGGCCGACATGGAAGAGGTTCTGGTTTTCGGCGAGTGGGCGTCCAAGAACGTCACCAGTCCCGAAGATCCGATCCGCCGGTTCAGGGATCTTTGGATCAAGGTGCTCGACATGCAGGAGCGCCAACAACTGATCGGTATCGCCGAGGACGTAGCTGCGGTCGGCGGCGAGAGAACGAAAGAACAGGACTATGCCCTGCAGACGCTGAGGCGCAGCCTGATGAACTGATGGGGAATGGTGAACGGATGCTGACAGTCGAAAACGCAAATCTGCATTATGGCGCCGCGCAGGCGCTGCGCGGCATCTCCATCAAGGCGGAGATGGGCAAGATCACCTGCGTGCTGGGCCGCAATGGGGTCGGCAAGAGCTCGCTGTTGCGCGCCGTCACCGGCCAGCATCCACTGTCGGCCGGCGCCGTCACCTTCAACGATACGAAGCTGAACGGCCTGCCGCCCTTTGCCCGCGCCAAGCAGGGGATCGGCTATGTGCCGCAGGGCCGTGAAATCTTCCCGCTGCTCACCGTGAGGGAAAATCTCGAAACCGGCTTCGCGCCGCTTGGCCGCCGCGACCGCAATATTCCCGACGATATCTTCAGTCTCTTCCCGGTGCTGAAATCGATGCTGTCGCGGCGCGGCGGCGATCTTTCCGGCGGGCAGCAACAGCAACTGGCGATCGGGCGTGCCATGGTGACGCGGCCGAAGATCCTCGTGCTCGACGAGCCGACCGAGGGTATCCAGCCGTCGATCATCAAGGATATCGGCCGGGCGATCCGTTATCTCCGCGATTCCACCGGCATGGCGATCCTGCTCGTCGAGCAATATCTGGATTTCTGCCGGGAGCTTGCCGACTACGTCTACATCATGGATCGCGGCGAGATCGTGCATGAGGGGCTGGCGGAGACGCTGGACACGCCGGAGGCCCGCCGGCATCTGACCGTCTGACGGGCAGATGCCGCGTTTTGCGGCAATGAGAGCGGCGCTTCGTCGATCTCCCGCACGCATCGCGGTGTCTTCCGGGCGGCATGGGAATTGCTTGCTTTCCGTGATCCGCGCGATGAAATGAAAAGCGGTGGCGCGACCGAAAGGGACGAAATGACGATTGCGGCGGCTGGTACCAGACCGCAAAGAGCGGAGGGACGCGGGCATCTGGCGGCAAGGCTGCTCGACGGCCGCACGCGCATCCGCGAGCTCTATCAGGAGGGCGCGGCGAAGATCCGCCTGCCCGATACGTTCGATACCTCGATGGAAGCCGTCATCATCAATACCGCGGGTGGGCTGACCGGCGGCGACCGGATGGATTGGAGCGTCGTTGCCGGCGCCGGTACGAAGATCGACGTTACCACCCAGGCTTGCGAGAAGATCTACAAGGCATCGGCGGGCACCGCCGAGGTGACGACCCGCATCGAAGTTGGAATGCGAGCGCGCGTAGACTGGCTGCCGCAGGAGACGATACTCTTCGACCGGGCTTCACTTTTCCGCCGGCTCGATGTCGATCTCGACGAAAGCGCCGAGTTCCTGGCCGTCGAGGCGGTGCTGCTCGGCCGCAAGGCGATGGGTGAGGCAGTGGAGACGGGACTCTTTCGCGACCGCTGGCGTATCCGCCGTTCGGGCCAGTTGATCCATGCCGAGGAATTGAAGCTTTCCGAAGGTATTTCGACGCTGGCGGCGCGTCGGGCCGTGCTTTGCGGGCAGGTGGCCTTTGCGACGCTGCTCTATGCCGGGCCGCTTGCGGAGGCCTATCTCGGCAAAGTGCGGACGCTCCTCGAAGGGCCGATGGGCGGTGCAAGCGCCTGGAACGACAAGCTCGTCGTGCGCCTTGCGGCAGCCGACGGTTTCTCGCTGAGAAAAATCCTGATCCCGGTCATTTCCACCTTGCGTAATGGTGCGCCTGTGCCGAAAGTCTGGAATCTCTGAATTTAAGCACGAAGCAGATGGATACGTAATGAACCTCACTCCAAGAGAAAAAGACAAGCTGCTGATATCGATGGCGGCGATGGTGGCGCGGCGGCGGCTGGAGCGCGGCGTCAAGCTGAACTATCCCGAGGCGATCGCGCTGATCAGCGATTTCGTCGTCGAAGGCGCCCGCGACGGCCGCCCGGTCGCCGAGCTGATGGAGGCCGGCGCCCATGTGATCGGCCGCGACCAGGTGATGGAAGGCGTTGCAGAGATGATCCACGACGTGCAGGTGGAGGCGACCTTCCCGGATGGCACCAAGCTCGTCACTGTGCACGAACCGATCAGGTGAGGAGATAGAAATGCTGGAACTCAGACCCAATTGCGAATGCTGCGACAAGGATCTGCCGCCGGAGAGCGCTGAAGCGCGGATCTGCACCTATGAATGCACCTTCTGCGCCGATTGCGTGGACGGCGTATTGAAGGGCACTTGCCCGAATTGCGGCGGCAATCTCGTCGCCAGGCCCATCCGGCCGGCCGCCATGCTTGCCAAAAATCCGGCTTCGACGAAACGTGTGCTGAAGGCCGAGGGCTGTGCGCCCAGGGCGGCTTAGGGAGAACTCTATGATTCCGGGCGAAATCATTGCCGCTAGCGGCGATATCGAACTCAATGCTGGCGCGCCGACGGTGACGCTGGAAGTTTCCAATACCGGCGACCGGCCGGTGCAGGTCGGCAGCCACTATCATTTCGCGGAGACCAATGCCGGACTTTCCTTCGACCGCGCGGCGGCGCATGGGAAACGTCTCGATATTCCGGCAGGGACGGCCGTGCGCTTCGAGCCGGGGCAGACGCGTTCGGTGACGCTGATCCCGCTGTCCGGCAAGCGCGAGGTTTACGGCTTCCGCCAACTCGTGATGGGAAAGCTTTAGAAGAACGGGAGAGGCGAATGCGTCTGAATATTTGCCTCATCGGGGCGGCGATGCTGTTTGTGGCCGGCCGTGTGTCCGCGCAGGATGTCGATTGCAAGAATCCGCAGACGCAATCGGATATGACCTCCTGCGAAGAGGAGCGCCATGAGGCTGCCGACAAGGCGCTGAACGAACAGTATAAGAAGACGCGGGCCGCCATGGCCGCGATCGACAAGGATCTCGATGGCGACATGAAAGGCGCGGAGAAGGCGCTGGTCAAGGCGCAGCGCGCCTGGATCGACTATCGCGATGCAGAATGCGATGCCTTCGGATTTCAGGCCCGCGGCGGCACGATGGAGCCGATGCTGGTTGCCGGATGCCTGGCCGAGGAGACGGATAAACGCACGAAAGAGCTGAAACAGCTCGAAGACACGATGAGCAATTAGGGTGATCAAAAAGATCGTAATCGTCGGCAATGGAGAGGTCGCAGAAGGTCAGGCAGGCATCATCGATGCCGCTGATTTCGTCATCCGCTTCAACGATTGCCGCTCCTACGGCGCCGGCGGCAGACGCACGGATGCCGTTGCAGTCTGCAATACCGGCCGGCCGGCCAAGGCGATGCTCGCCTCGCCGGCGTGGCGCGCCCATCCCGGCGTCGTCGCGGCGCGCGAAATCTGGTGCGTGCGCGACCCGGAAAAATTTGCCGCCATGCGGGCGCTGCTTACTGCCTCTCATCCGGAGCTCGACGATTTCTGCGACGACTATACGGATGCGTTCGCTGCCTTCTGCACTGACGCCGGCAAGGCGCATGTCGTCATCGGTAAGGCGCTCCACGAGGACGTTGACGCCTCGCTTTCGGCCTTTGCGCCGGCGCCCTATGTGGTGCCGAGCAGCGGCATGATCGTCATCGCCGAGGTGCTGAACAAATATCCCCACGCCGAGGTGATGCTGGCCGGCTTCGGTCACGCCGGCTGGGAATGGCACCCGTTTGCGGCCGAACGGCAGCTTGTCGATAGTTATGTTGCCGCCAGCCGTCTCACGCGACTCGGCGAAAAACCACTTGTCTCTTCCTCCCACGGAGCCTGATGAATGCCCTACAAGATCTCCCGCGCCGCCTATGCCGGCATGTTCGGACCGACGACCGGCGACAAGGTGCGCCTTGCCGATACGGAGCTCTTCATCGAGATCGAAAGGGATTTCACCAGCTATGGCGAGGAGGTGAAATTCGGCGGCGGCAAGGTGATCCGTGACGGTATGGGCCAGAGCCAGGTGACGCGGGCCGACGGCGCGGTCGATACCGTCATCACCAATGCGGTGATCGTTGATCATTCGGGCATCTACAAGGCCGATATCGGCCTTAAGAACGGGCGCATTGTTGCGATCGGCAAGGCCGGCAATCCCGATATGCAGCCGGGCGTCAATATCATCGTCGGCCCGGGCACGGAGGCGATCGCCGCCGAAGGCAAGATCGTTACTGCAGGCGGCATGGACAGTCATATCCACTTCATCGCGCCGCAGCAGATCGAAGAAGCGCTGATGTCCGGCATGACCTGCATGCTCGGCGGCGGCACGGGGCCGGCGCATGGCACGCTTGCCACCACCTGCACGCCCGGCCCCTGGCATCTCGCCCGCATGATCGAAGCGGCCGACGCCTTCCCGATGAACCTTGCCTTTGCCGGTAAGGGCAATGCCTCGCTGCCGGGAGCATTGACCGAAATGGTGCTGGCCGGCGCGACCTCGCTGAAGCTGCACGAGGACTGGGGCACGACGCCAGGCGCCATCGACTGCTGTCTGTCGGTCGCCGACGAATATGACGTGCAGGTGATGATCCACACCGATACGCTGAACGAAAGCGGCTTCGTCGAGGATACGATCGGCGCCATCAAGGGCCGCACCATCCATGCCTTCCACACGGAAGGGGCGGGCGGCGGGCATGCGCCCGATATCATCAAAATCTGCGGCCAGCCGAACGTCATCCCGTCGTCAACCAATCCGACGCGGCCCTATACCGTCAACACCATCGCCGAGCATCTCGACATGCTGATGGTCTGCCATCACCTGTCGCCGTCGATCCCCGAGGATATCGCCTTTGCCGAAAGCCGTATCCGTAAGGAGACGATCGCGGCGGAAGACATTCTGCACGATATCGGCGCCTTCTCGATCATCTCGTCCGATAGCCAGGCTATGGGCCGCGTCGGCGAGGTGGCGATCCGCACCTGGCAGACGGCCGACAAGATGAAGCGCCAGCGCGGCCGGCTGAAGGAGGAAAAGGGTGATAACGACAATTTCCGCGTCCGCCGCTATATCGCCAAATACACGATCAATCCGGCGATCGCCCACGGTCTCAGCCATGAGATCGGCTCGGTCGAGATCGGCAAGCGCGCCGACCTCGTGCTCTGGAACCCGGCCTTCTTCGGCGTGAAGCCCGACATGGTGCTGCTCGGCGGCTCCATTGCGGCGGCCCCGATGGGCGATCCGAACGCCTCGATCCCGACGCCGCAGCCGGTGCATTATCGGCCAATGTTCGCCTCCTACGGTCGCAGCCTCACCAATTCCTCCGTCACCTTCGTCAGTCAGGCCTCGCTCGACGCCGGGCTGAAGGGCAGGCTCGGGGTCGCAAAGGAACTCGTGGCGGTGAAGAATACGCGCGGCGGCATTTCCAAGGCGTCGATGATCCACAATGACCTGACGCCGGAGATCGAAGTCGATCCGGAGACCTATGAAGTCAGGGCAAACGGCGAATTGCTGACCTGCGAGCCGGCGACGGTGCTGCCGATGGCGCAGCGCTATTTCCTGTTTTAGGCCAGCATCCGTGCATGCGGGGCGGCTGATGAGGACGGGCATCCGCTGGCTGTTGCAGGCCCTATTCCTGCTTCTGATTCTGGCAGCGGGCGGGACCTTCATTCCCCGGCCGTTGATTGCCCCGGTCAAGGCGTCGCCTGCGGTGCCGACCCACCGGGTGCTTCTGCTGTCGGGACCGATCCATACCGATATTGCCATTCCGCTCGATGCGGAGACGCGGGCTGCCTTTTCCTTTCTCGATGATCCCGATTTTCCGCTCGGTCACCCGAATGCGGAATGGCTCGTGGTCGGCTGGGGCGGCCGCGCCTTCTATCTCGAAACACCGACCTGGGGTGAGCTAAAGCCGCTGCCGGTGCTACGGGCGCTGACGATCGATCGTTCGGTGCTGCATGTGGATCTCGCCGGCCATATTGCCGAGCCGCAGCCTGATGTTACCGCATTCGTTATTGGTGACGATGAATTGGCGCGGCTGCGCCAATTCATCGCTGACAGCTTCGTCCGCAACGCGGGCGAGATCGCGCCGATCCCGGATGCGGGTTACGGGGAGATCGATCGGTTTTTCGAAGCCAAGGGATACTTCAATGCCCTCTTCGGCTGCAACACCTGGACTGCCGCTGCACTCCGTTCGGCGGGGCTTCGGACTGGCTTATGGAACCCGCTTCCACAATCATTGCGATTGTCTGTCGGTGTCTACAATTGACGCACTCGCTGGCCTATCCGCTCTTAAACGAAATTGTGAACAGAGCTCTCCGTTCGGTTGTAAAAACCACTGGGAAAACCCGGCTTTTCTCCGGCTAGTCCATTCTGAAACAACCCGGCGCAAGATCGTGATAAAGCTATTATATATCAGTATATTAGCTGCTCGTGCGCGTTGTTCGATTCAGGGATTGGAGACTTGCAGCCCCTGCTAGAAAAAATCTCTCCACCGAATCGTCGGAAATCGTTCGAATTTTAGCGAGTCGATTAAGACACCCGCAGCAATTGGGCTCTTATCAATGCTTTGAAACGCCGGGCAGGAAGGTCGATTCTCATGAGAAACTGGATGTCGCTGCAGGCCGATTTTGGCGATTTTCAATATCGCAGGCACGTCTATGTCTTTGCGCTGAGGATGAGCTTTCTTGCCGTCATTTTCTCCGGCGTCATCATTGCGCTGACGATACCGCCACTCGGTTTTCTCGGGCTGCTGCCGGTGACCCTTTCGCACGCGATCGGCTTCGGCGCCATTTTTTCCTGGCTTGTCGGCGGCACGGTCTCCGGAATGCTGTCGCTGGCCACAGGCTTCACCATGCATGAGCTGACGCTATCGCGGGCGAAGTTCGAAAAGCTCAGCCGCACCGATACCCTCTCCGGCCTGTTGAACCGGCGCGCCTTCACAGAGGCGCTGGATCGGATCGAAGGCGACGCCTCGCTCGTCATTTTCGACGTCGACCGTTTCAAGGCGATCAATGATCGCTTCGGCCATGCCTGCGGCGATGCGGCTATCACGGCGGTCTCGGCGGTGCTGATCACCGCCTTCGACGAATCATCCGTCGTTGCGCGCCTCGGTGGCGAGGAATTCGGCGTCATCGTCTCCGGCGAACCGCTGGAGAAACGGTTGGAGCGGATCCAGGCCGTGCAGTCCGATATCGCCGGCAGGCCGCTCGTGGCAGATGGGAACCATATTGCCATCACCATTTCCGGCGGCGTGGCCGATCTCATTCCTGGGCGCAACAAGCAGCAGGTCTACGCCTCGGCCGACCGGGCGCTTTATCTCGCCAAGGCGCTCGGACGCAATCGCGTCGTGCACGAGCGGGAGGGACTGCATCATGCCTGGCACGGACTTGCCGAAGCTGGTCCCGACACGGAGGGCAGGGGATTAAGCAGCGACAACGTGATGCAGGCCTACGGGATATAAAAGCCAAGCTGCTAACGAAAGGCCATTGGTGCTTGCATCGGCAAGAGCTATTTTGCATGGTCGCCCTTTCAGCAAAACGGACAAGTCATGCAGCGCGTTACCTCCTATCTTCCTGTCGGAACCCCGTCCTCCCACCCGACCGCCCAGGTCAAACTACCGCATGATTTGCGGCATCTGCGCCGCAAGCTGCTGCATCTGGAAAATGGCGAGATGGTCATGCTCGATCTCAAGGATCCGGTGCTCTTCGCCAATGGCGACCTGCTTGTGCGCGAAGACGGCGAACTGATCGAGATCCTTGCGGCCGACGAGAAACTCTTCGAGATTCGCGGACGCGACCGCACGCATCTGGTCGAGCTTGCCTGGCATCTCGGCAACCGCCATCTTGCCGCCCAGATCGAGGAAGACCGCATCGTCATCCTGCGCGACCATGTCATCCGCACCATGCTGCAGGGGCTCGGCGCCACCGTGCTCGATATCGAAGAGCCCTTCCATCCGGCACGTGGAGCCTATCATTCCCATGGCGGACATTCGCATGACCACGGGCACGCTCATCACGACCACGGGCACAATCATGACCATGGGCATGACCATGATCACACGCATGGCCATGACCACAAGCATGACCACACCTGCGACCATGATCATGGGCACGGGCATCACGGCCACAAACACGACTGAGGCTCGATGAGCGAAGATCGTGAGTTACAGGCACTGCTGCGCCTGACGGCATGGCTTTCACCGGCCTTTCCGATCGGCAGTTTTGCTTATTCGGGCGGGTTGGAGCGGGCGGTGGCCGATGGGCTCGTCACCGGTGCGTCCTCGCTTGCGGACTGGGTCGTCACGCTGATCGGCCATGGCTCGGTCTGGAACGATGCGGTGCTTCTGGCAGAGAGCCACAGGTGCCAAGCGATCCTCGCGCGGCTTACGGAGGTTGCCGCACTCGCCGAGGCGCTTGCCGGATCGCGCGAGCGTCATCAGGAAACGATGCTGCTCGGCGCGGCCTTCCTCTTGGCGGCGCGAGCCTGGCCGGATGAAGTTTTCGAAAGGCTGCCCGGCAAGACCGCCTACCCCATCGCGGTCGGAGCGGTTGCGGGCGCCCATGGCATCAGACCGGAGAAGGTGCTCGCAGTCTTTCTGCATGCCTATGCCTCGCAGGCGATTTCAGCAGGCATCCGACTTGGCGTCGCCGGGCAGAAGGATGGCGTTGCCATACTTGCCGGGCTTGAAGAGCAGATTGCGGGGATCGCGCGGCGGGCGGCAGCCTCAACCCTCGACGATCTCGGTTCGGCGACGGTGCAGGCCGATATCGCCAGCCTGCGCCACGAAACCCAGGCGACCAGACTTTTCCGCTCGTAACCTACCAAAATAATCCCGCAACTGCGCCATTTGACGGTGGCGCCTACCGGCGGCCTCGCTATCATCGCAATCCTATTGGAGTACGACATATGAAATCACGAAACGGACCTCTTCGCGTCGGCATCGGCGGGCCGGTCGGCTCGGGCAAGACGGCGCTGACGGAAAAGCTCTGCAAGGCGATGCGCGACGATTATTCCGTCGCTGTTGTCACCAACGACATCTATACGACCGAAGACGCTGAGGCGCTGGTGCGCATGCAGGCCCTGCCTTCGGAGCGCATCGTCGGCGTGGAGACGGGCGGCTGCCCGCACACCGCCATTCGCGAGGATGCGACGATCAATCTTCAGGCGATCGCGAGCCTCAACGAGCGCATTCCCGATCTCGACGTGGTCTTCATCGAATCCGGCGGAGACAATCTGGCGGCAACTTTTTCGCCGGATCTCGCCGATATCACCATCTATGTCATCTCCGTCTGCCAAGGCGAGGAAATCCCGCGCAAGGGCGGGCCAGGCATCACCCGCTCGGATCTGCTCGTCATCAACAAGAAGGATCTGGCACCCTATGTTGGCGCGGATCTGGAGGTGATGGACCGGGACGCTACCCGCATGCGCGCAAGCCGCCCCTTCGTCTTCTCCGACATGAAGCGCGGCGACGGCGTCAGCTCGATCGTCAGCTTCCTGAGGGAGCAGGGCGGGCTTTGAAGCTGCGCGACAGGCGATGTTGCGGAACGTCGAACTGAAACGGGCCGGGAAATTGCTCCCGGCCCGTTCTGTTTTTCGGATTTCGCTCATTCAGCCGCGAACGGCGGCAGGCGAAGCACATTGGTATCTTTGGCGCTCTTGCGCTTGCTTTCCGGCTTTTCGATCGCGGTCAGGCGCTCGTCCAGCGCATCGATATCGCTGCGGTTCTCGCGGGTCACGCGGGTAAGATCCTCGCGCGAGAGCGGCAGGTCTTCCTCGTCCTTCCTGCCGACCAGGCGTCCAAACATCCAGCCGAGCAGGCGGGACAGATCGTCCATGATCAGGAAGAAGGAAGGCACGACGACGAGCGAAAGCACCGTCGAGACGATGATGCCGCCGATCACGGCGATTGCCATCGGCGCGCGGAACGAGCCGCCTTCGCCGACGCCGAGCGCGGACGGCAGCATGCCTGCCGACATGGCAATCGAGGTCATGATGATCGGCCGGGCGCGTTTGCGGCCGGCTTCGACCATGGCTTCGACCCGCGTCATGCCCTGGTGGCGCATCTCGATCGCGAAATCGACGAGCAGGATGGCGTTCTTGGTGACGATACCCATCAGCATGAGAATGCCGATCATGACTGGCATGGACAGCGGATTGTTGGTGACGATCAGGCCCGCCGCGACGCCGCCGATCGCGAGCGGAAGCGAGAAGAGGATGGTGAAGGGCTGGATCACGTCCTTGAAGAGCAGGATCAGCACCGTCAGCACCAGCAGAAGGCCCATCAACATGGCGTTGACGAAGCTCTGCTGCATCTCGGTCTGCACCTTGGTGTCGCCGCTTTCGGCAAGATGCACCGTCGCCGGGATTTTGGCCGCGTTGACGATCTCACGGAAGCGGGCCGAGGCCGTGTCGAGCGCCACGCCCTGCGGCAGGTCGGAACCGATCGAGACGACGCGGTAGCGGTTATTGCGCTTGATCGAGCTTACGCCTTCCGAATAGTCGATATTGGCGACGCTCGAGAGCGGAACGGTGCCGCCGCTGGCGGTCTGGATCTTCAGTGCCCGGATGGCGGCAAGGTCGCGGCGCATGTCGAGCGCTGCCTGCACCCGGATCGGGATCTGGCGATCGTCGAGCGAGATCTTGGCTAGTGCCGCATCGACATCGCCGATGGTGGCGACGCGGATCGTCTCGGAGATCTGCTGCGGCGTGATGCCAAGGCGGGCGGCTTCATCCTTGCGCGGATACACTTGCAGTTCCGGACGGGGCAGGGCACCGTCGGCGCTGACATTGGCGAGCAGCGGATCGGCGCGGAGTTTCGATTCCAGAATGCCGACGGCCTCGTTCAGGTCCTTCTCGTTTTTGGAGAGAAAGTTGAAGGAGAGGTCGCGTTCGCCGCGGTCGTTCAGCTTCAGGATATGGACATCGGGAATATCGCGCAGTTTGGCAAAGACTTCCTTTTCAATATCCCATTGCGGGCGCTCACGGCCGTGGACTTCCACCTTGGGCAGCATCGGCCCAATGACCGGGATACGGCCGAGCACGTCGTTGACCACCTTCTTGACCAGCGACTGGTCGAGCTTGTGGAGTGCCAGCGTGATGGTTGCACGGCGCAGTTCGAGATCGCCCTTCGGAGATGCGCCGCCGAGAACGAAGACGCTCTCGACGCCGTTGATGTCCTTGACCCTGTCATAGATCGCATTGGTCGTCTTCTCGGTGTCGTCGAGCCGCGCATTGGGCGGTAGCTCGACGGAGAGAACGATGCGTGAGGCGTCTTCCGGCGGCAGGAAGCTGCCCGGAACCTTCATCAGCAGGAAAACCGAGCCAACGAGAAAGCCAATCGCCGCAAGCAAAGTCAGATATCGCGAATACTTATGCCCGGTCGTTCCCCGGATCAGGCGCGTATAACCCTTCATCAGCAGACTGTCATTGTCGTGATGGTCTTCCATCCCGTCTTCGGCGCGCATCAGATAGGCGGCCATCATCGGGGTGATCAAGCGCGCGACCAGCAAAGAGAAGAAGACGGAGAAAGCGACGGTCAGGCCGAACTGGATGAAGTACTGGCCCGGAATGCCCGGCATGAAGGAAACCGGCACGAAAACCGCGATGATGGTGAAGGTGGTGGCGATGACGGCGAGGCCGATTTCATCCGCCGCCTCGATCGCCGCCCGATAGGGCGTCTTGCCCATTTTGATATGGCGGGCGATGTTCTCGATTTCCACGATCGCGTCGTCGACCAGGATACCTGTCGCGAGCGTCAGGGCGAGGAAGCTGACGAGGTTCAGCGAGAAACCCATCATGTCCATGACCCAGAAGGTCGGGATTGCAGAGAGCGGCAGCGCGATGGCCGAAATCAGCGTCGCCCGCCAGTTTCGGAGGAACAGCAAAACGACGATGACGGCAAGCAGGGCGCCTTCCAGCAGCGTGTGGATGGCGGCTTCGTAGTTGCCGTAGGTGAAATAGACCGAATCGTCGATCATTTCGATCTTCACGTTCGGATTTTCGCTTCGGACCTTATCGAGGCTCTGCGCGACCGTTTCGGCGACGCTGACCTCGCTGGCGCCCTTCGAGCGGAAAACGCCGAAGGTAACAACAGGCGTATCGTTGAAGCGCGAAAAGGATTTCGGCTCCTCATAGGTGTCCTTGATCACGCCGAGATCGGACAGCTTGACGAAGCGTCCGCTCGGCAGCGCAATCGTCGTGTCGGCAAGTTCGGCGACGTTGCGGGCATCGCCCAGAACGCGGATTGCCTGTTCACTGCCCGCCACCTGGCCGCGACCGGAGCCGAGATCGACATTGGTGCCGCGCAGCTGATCGTTCACGCTTGCGGCGGTGATGCCGTAAGCATCGAGCTTACCAGGCGCGAGTTCGATGCGCACTTCGCGCTCCGCGCCGCCGTAGCGGTCGACGCGGCCGATGCCGGCCTGGCCCTGCAGGGCGCGCTTGATCGTGTCGTCGACGAACCAGGAGAGTTCTTCCAGCGACATGTCGGGTGATGACACGGCGAAGGTCTGGATCGCCTGGCCCTCGACATCGACCTTGGTAACGATTGGTGCTTCGGCCGTCGCCGGCAGATCGCTGCGGATGCGGTCGATCGCGTCCTTGACGTCCTGTACGGCCTGTTCCGTCGGCACTTCCATCCGGAACATGACGTTTGTCTGCGAGCTGCCGTCGGTCACCGTCGACTGGATTTCGTCGATGCCGGTGATCGAGGCGATCGCATCTTCGATCTCCTTCGTCACCTGCATTTCGAGTTCGGCCGGCGAAGCGCCGCTTTGCGTGACGCTGATCGAGACGAGCGGTACGTCGATGTTCGGGAAGCGCGTGATCGGCAGCGTGTTGAAGGACTGAATGCCGATGAAGATCAGCAGGCAGAAGGCCAGCAGCGGCGCGATGGGATTTCGAATGGACCAGGCTGAAAAATTCATCGGATGGTCTCTTTAGTTGGAAGCGGAGGGCTGTTCACGCACCGGCGTGATGTGGTCGCCGTCGCGGACATAGGCGCCCGCCTTGGCAACGACCTCGTCGCCGCTCTTCAATCCATTGACGATCTCGACATAGGCGCCGTCCTGGATGCCGGTCTCGATCTTGGCGAATTTCACCACGCCGTCTTCGACCTTGCGGGCGGAGGAACCTTCGTTGCCGGTGAGCACCGCCGTCAAGGGAAGCGATACGCCCTCGGTTTGGCGGACGATGATCTCGGCGCTACCATACATGCCGGAACGCGCCTTGCTGTCATCGTCGATGGAGATATGGACGAGGCCGAGGCGGGTCACCGAATCGACGGTGGGTGAAACCAGGCGCACGGCGCCGGAAAGCTTTTCGCGGCTGCCGGAAAGCGATATCGTCGCCTTCTGGCCGGCCATGATCCTGACGATATCGCTTTCGGCGACTTCGGCAACGAGCTCGATATCGCCGTCGCGGATGATGGTGAACAGCGGATCCCCGTTGCCGGCGGCGATCGCGCCGACCTTGGCGTTCTTCGCAGAAACCACGCCGGCAACCGGCGTCTTAACGTCGGTGCGGGCGAGCTTCAGATCGGCGTCGGCGATCTGGCTGTCGAAGACCTTCAGATCGGCTTCGGCGACCTCGATCGCCTGTTCGGCGGAGACGACGCGGGCATTGGCGGCAGCGGCGGTTGCATCGGCCTGCTCGACCTGGGCGGTAGAAACGGTGCCCTTCTTGCCCATTTCCTGGGCGCGGGCCTGCTGCTGCCTTGCCTGTTCTGCATTGGCCTGCGCTTCGATGAGCTGGGCGCGCAGCTGGGCGAGGCTTGCCTCGCCCTTGGCCTTGGTCGCCATCATCTGGCTCTTCTCCAGGACCAGCGCGTCGTCGTTCAGCGTCGCCAGCGTGCTATCCGCCTGAACCTTGTCGCCGATATCGGCTTTCAGCGTGCGGATCGACAGTCCCTCGACCTGCGGCTGGATATAGACTTCCTCGACGGGCTTGACCGTTCCGGTGCCGATGACACGGTCGACAAGGGTGCGGTTCACAGCCGTGGTGACAACGATCGCCGGCAGGTTCTGCTGCGGCTTTGCGACCGGCGCCTCCTGCGAAAAGGCGGTGGATGCAGCCAGCGCCGCTGCAAAAAGGGTGGATGCGCCTAAAATTCCGGTCGGCTTGCGTGCCATGCGTTTTCGTCCAATCTCGTCAGAAGGTTAGCCGAATTCGCGCGTCTGCCATTGAGCTCGCGACCAGGCCACTGCCTTTCCTGCATTCTCAGGGGTATCCACACGTCTTTTGCCGTCTTCATCCCTCGCCGGCAAATCGGCTTCTAATTGGTATCGATTTGCTCGATATGCAAGCCCGGCAGAAAACAATTCCCCATGAGCTGATATTAATTACCATCAGAACTTGAATCAATCACCGAAGGGTTATGCGAACATGACGATGATTGATCCTGCCTCTATCCAATGACGTTTGACGCCCGATAAATGCGACAGCTGCACGGTGTTTTTTCATCAAGCGGGAAAAATATCAAACGCGCGGAAATATTCTCCGCGCGTTTGCCTCAAATGTGGCCGTCCTTACTTGGATGCGGCGTCGGTGATCTCGTGCGTCCAGGCGCCCGACGGTTCCTTGCTGATGATCTTCTGGTCGAGCAGCGCTTTGGCGGTGCGGGCATAGAGCGCCTCGTCCAGCTTGCCGGAGCCGTCGCCGACGAGCTTGGCGACTTCGCCCATCATGCGCTTCTGATGGTTTTCGTCCTGGCCGCCATTGTCCACGACGATCTCTGCCGCCTCGTCCGGGTTCTCGGTCGCATATTTCCAGCCCTTCATCGAGGCGCGGACGAACTTGACCATCTTCTCCTTGAACGCCGGGTCCTTCAGCTTGTCTTCCATGGCGTAGAGGCCGTCCTCGAGAAGGTCGTTGCCCATTTGCGTATAGTTGAAGACCGTCAATTCCTCCGGCTTAAAGCCGGCATCGATCGCCTGCCAATATTCATTATAGGTCATGACGGAGATGCAATCGGCCTGCTTCTGGACGAGCGGCTGCACGTCGAAGCTCTGCTTCAGCACGGTGACGCCGTTCGGGCCGCCTTCGGTGGAAAGACCCAGCTTGTTCATCCAGGCGAAGAAGGGGTATTCGTTGCCGAAGAACCAGACGCCGAGCGTATGGCCCTTGAAGTCGGCCTCGGTCTTGACCGGGCCGTCCTTACGGCAGATCATTTCCAGGCCGGACTTCTGATAGGGCTGGGCGATGTTGACCAGCGGAACGCCCTTTTCGCGGGCAACCAACGCGCCGCCCATCCAGTCGACGATGACATCGGCGCCGCCACCGGCGATCACCTGCTCAGGCGCGATATCGGGACCACCCGGCTTGATGTCGACGTCGAGGCCTTCCTCCTTGTAGAAACCCTTCTCCTGGGCGACGTAATAACCGGCGAACTGGCTCTGTGTGACCCATTTCAGCTGCAGAACCACCTTGTCGGCGGCCATAGCATGGGCCGCTGCAAGCGACATGGCGCTCGCCATCATTGCAACCATCAATTTTTTCATTTTCTTGTCCTTACCCTCTGAAGTTATGCCCGGACCCCATTTGCGAGGCCGCGCGCGCCTAGCCACCACGGATAGACGGATGCCAGAACGTCACCGCCCGTTCGGTCAGGGCGATGATGCCATAAAAGATCGAGCCGGCCAGCGCCGCGACGGCGATTTCCGCCCAGACCATGTCGACATTCATGCGGCCGATCTCGGTCGAGATGCGGAAGCCCATGCCGACGATCGGCGTCCCGAAGAATTCCGCAACGATGGCACCAATCAGCGCCAGCGTCGAGTTGATCTTCAGTGCGTTGAAAATGAAGGGCATCGCCGCCGGAAGCTTGAGCTTGAGCAACGTCTGCCAGTCGCTCGATGCGTAGGTGCGCATCAGGTCGCGCTCCATGCTGCCGGAGGCGGAAAGGCCTGCCACGGTGTTCACCAGCATTGGGAAGAAGGTCATGATGATGACGACGGCGGCTTTCGACGGCCAGTCGAAGCCGAACCACATGACCATGACCGGAGCGATGCCGATGATCGGTAGGGCCGACACCATGTTGCCGATCGGCAGCAGGCCGCGGCGCAGGAAGGCGATGCGGTCGGCCAGCACCGCGACGACGAAGCCGCTCAGGCAGCCAACGATATAACCGATCAGGACCGCCTTGAAGATCGTCTGTCTGACGTCGTCGCCGAGGATGGGCAGAGAGGCCATGATGCGGGCGCCGATGGCGCTCGGCGGCGGCAACAGGATGAATGGAATGCCGGCGCCGCGCGTGATCGCTTCCCAGAGGATGAGAATCCAGGCGCCGAAAATCGCCGGAATCAGCAGTTCGAGCACCGATGCACCGAAGGCGGCGGCAGGCGGCACTTTCGAAAGCTCCGTGACGCATCGCCAGGCGAGCAGCCAGGCAGAGAAGAGCAGCAGGAAGTAAGCCCGCGTTGCCGTGCCCTCGTTGCCGGAAAGTGCCGCAAGCAGCAGCCAGGCGGCGCCATGCGCGCCGATGAAAAGCACGGTGGCGCGATAGGCCGGTGGCTGCGGTGCAAAGGACAGGAGAGCGGCCGAAGCGATGACGATGAAGATGAGGCTCGCGGTGCCGTCGGTCAGGGGACGGGCTGCACCGTTGGACAGAAGCGGCAAGGTCGCCAGCGCCGTGACGCAGAGAAGAAGAGCCGCCGTGCCTTGCCAGGAGAAGGTCAGGCGCCTCATGCCGGCCTCCCGCCCATGGCGCGGTCGACGATCTTCGCCGCCAGGCCGACAATCGCGACCAGAACGCCGGCAAGCAGCGAGCCGGCGACCAGCGCCGCCCAGATGTCAATTGTCTGGCTGTAATAGGAGCCGGCGAGCAGCTTCGAACCAATACCGGCAACCGCGCCCGTCGGCAGCTCACCGACGATGGCGCCGACGAGGCTTGCTGCGATCGCGACCTTCATCGAGGTGAAAAGAAACGGGATCGAGGCAGGGACGCGCAGTTTCCAAAAGGTCTGCATCGGACTGGCATTATAGGTGCGCATCAGGTCAAGATAGAGGATTTCGGGTGACCGCAGCCCCTTCACCATGCCGACGGCGACGGGAAAGAAGGAGAGGTAGGTGGAGATCAGCGCCTTGGAGACGAGACGGGAGGCGTCGGAATCGAGGTTCAGCAGATGCGCCAGCGCATTATCGCCTGTGAGCACGTTGTAGGAGATGATGACGATCATCGGCGCGATGGCGAGGATCGGTATCGTCTGGCTGGCCACGAGCCAGGGCATCAGCGAGCGGTCCATGGCGCGGTTGTGCACGATCAGCACGGCGAGAAGAATGCCGAGCAGCATGCCGAAACCGAAGCCGAGCAGGGTGGAGGAGAGCGTTATCCAGCTGTGATAGACGAGGCTGCGGCTGCTCGAAAGGCTGCGCAGGAAAGTGTTCTCATAGACATTCTGCGCCACCTGATGCGGCGCCGGCAGGATCGGCTTTGGCTGCGCCAGCGTCTTGCCGATGAATTCCATCGTGGTCGGCGTGACGCCGGCGCGGCTGTCCATGTCACGCTGGAACGGCGCATTCATGAGAATGGCGGCGACATACCAGATGGCGATCAGGCCGAGCAGGATCGTGGTGACAGGAACGATCTTGTTTTTGAAGGTGTCTGGTTTCACAGCGACTGCCTCCATCTGTTGGCGTCGCGTGCGGAGCCACCCCCCTCTGCCCTTGAGATCAACGCTCTAAACCTCATGGCTATGCCCCGTCCTCAGCCCCTCGCGGACACGATGGGCGATTTCCAGGAATTCGGGGGTGTCGCGGATGTCGAGCGGGCGTTCGGCCGGCAAGGTGGAGTCGATCACGTCGGTCACGCGGCCGGGGCGCGGCGACATCACCACGATCTTGGTCGAGAGGTAGACCGCCTCGGGGATCGAGTGGGTGACGAAGCAGATCGTCTTGTTGGTGCGGGCCCAAAGCTTCAATAGCTCTTCGTTCAGATGGTCGCGGACGATCTCGTCGAGCGCACCGAAGGGTTCGTCCATCAACAGCAGGTCGGCGTCGAAGGCGAGCGCGCGGGCGATCGAGGCGCGCTGCTGCATGCCGCCGGAAAGCTGCCAGGGGAATTTCTTTTCGAAGCCGGAAAGGCTGACGAGGTCGAGCGCCTCGGCGATGCGCCGCGTGCGATCAGCGCCGCGATAGCCCATGATCTCCAGCGGCAGGGCGATGTTGCTTTCGATCGTGCGCCAGGGATAGAGCGCCGGCGCCTGGAAGACATAGCCGTAGGCACGGGCCCTGCGCGCCTCCTCGGGCGTCATGCCGTTGATCGAGATCTCGCCTGATGTGCTCTTTTCGAGATCGGCGATGACCCGCAGGAAGGTCGTCTTTCCGCAGCCGGACGGGCCGATGAAAGAGACGAAATCGCCCTTGCGGACATCGAGATTGACATCGCTCAGCGCCCGAACGGGGCCGTCATTCGCTTGATAGGTGAGACAGAGATCCTTGGCGGATACGACCGAGGGTGCTTGCATCAATGCGACCGATCTTGTTTTCCCCGCGGGACCGCGGTTTGCGTGTTACCATCGCCGCAGGCTCTGCCGGCGGCACAATTTACGGAGTAAGAAGATGGATGCGACATCAAAACCCACCTGCCACATCGTTCGTCCCAAGCACGCCTATGACGGCAAGCAGGGGCTCAGCTATTTCGAAGGGATAGCGGCCGAGACCGTCGGCGCCACGGGCATCTGCATGCACCTCCTGACGATCCCGCCCGGCGTGCGTGCCAAGGCGCACCTGCACGAGGCGCATGAGACGGCGATCTACGTGCTCTCCGGCGAGGCTCATACCTGGTACGGTGACCAACTGGAGCATCACGTCGTCACCCATGCCGGCGAGCTCTTCTACATCCCGGCCGGCGTGCCGCATATGCCTGCGAACCTCAGCAGCACGCCCTGCACGGCGGTCATCGCCCGCACCGATCCGCACGAGCAGGAAAGCGTCGTGCTTCTGCCGGAGCTGGACGCGTTGGTGCCGGCGTGAGGTCATCCGCATGGAGGCGTCGTTCCCCAGATGATGGCCGTATCGTTATGCTCCATCGTCACACGCCGGTTGCCGGGATGCCGCTGCGTTCCACCTTGCGCGGGGAGGTGATCTCCTTCCAGGTGGACAGCGCTTTGCTGACGGCTGTCACCGGTTCGCGTCTGACGAACTCGCCGTGGCCCTCGCGGGTCTGGATCGTGTTTTCCTCGATCGCGACGACGCCGCGCGTCAGCGTATAGCGCGGCAGGCCGGTTACTTCCTTGCCTTCGAAGACGTTGTAGTCGATCGCCGACTGCTGGCTCTTGGACGAGATAACCTTCGAACGGTTCGGGTCCCAGACGACGATATCGGCATCGGCGCCGACGAGTATCGCGCCCTTCTTCGGATAGATATTGAGAATCTTGGCGATGTTGGTCGAGGTGACGGCGACGAATTCGTTCATCGTCAGGCGGCCGGTGTTGACGCCGTGCGTCCAGAGCATAGGCATTCGGTCTTCAAGGCCGCCGGTGCCGTTCGGGATCTTGGTGAAGTCGCCGACGCCGAAACGTTTTTGCGCCGTGGTGAAAGCGCAGTGGTCGGTTGCGACCACCTGCAACGAACCGGAGGCAAGTCCGGCCCAGAGCGAGTCCTGATGCTGCTTGCTGCGGAAGGGCGGCGACATGACGCGGCGGGCGGCATGGTCCCAATCGGGGTTGGAATATTCGCTCTCGTCGAGCGTCAGGTGCTGGATCAGCGGTTCGCCATAGACGCGCATGCCCTTGGCGCGCGCCCGGCGGATCGCCTCGTGCGCCTGTTCGCAGGAGGTATGGACGATATAAACCGGGCAGCCGGCCATGTCGGCGATCATGATGGCGCGGTTGGTGGCCTCGCCCTCGACTTCGGCGGGACGGGAATAGGCATGCGCCTCGGGGCCGTTATTGCCTTCGGCGAGCAGCTTTGCCGACATCGAGGCGACGACGTCGCCGTTTTCGGCATGCACCAGCGGCAGCGCGCCAAGTTCGGCGCAGCGCTGGAAGGAGGCGAACATCTCGTCATCGTCGACCATCAGCGCGCCCTTGTAGGCCATGAAGTGCTTGAAGGTATTGATGCCCTTGTCGCGGACGATGGTCTCCATCTCCTTGAAGACCTGCTCGCTCCACCAGGTGACGGCCATGTGGAAGGAATAGTCGCAATTGGCCCGCGTCGATTTGTTGTCCCACATGGTCAGCGCTTCGAGCAGCGACTGGCCAGGGGCGGGAAGGGCGAAATCGACGACCATGGTCGTGCCGCCGGAAAGCGCCGCACGCGTGCCGCTCTCGAAATCGTCGGAGGAATAGGTGCCCATGAAGGGCATTTCGAGATGGGTATGCGGATCGATGCCGCCGGGCATGACGTAACAGCCCGTGGCATCCAGGCTCTCTTCACCTGAGAGGTTCGGGCCGATCTCGATGATCTTGCCGCCGTCGATCTTGACGTCAGCCTTGTAGGTGAGGTCGGCCGTGACGATGGTGCCGTTCTTGATGACTGTGGTCATGGCTGCTGTTCCTTCTCCCTGCGGTCTCTTGTTGTTACTGCTCAACTGCCATCGTGGGCGTACCACTTCGCAGGAGCGCTGCACCCTTGGCGATGAGGCTGTAGACGGCTTCCTCACTCAGCTCATCTGGCGTGTCATGCTCTTCCTCGTAATACCAGTCGGGCTGGTCAACGACGTCAGTGCCGCCGACGGACAATGACCAAAAACCATCGCTTTCGCGAAAGTAGAAATCCTTGCCATCGATCAGCCCAGTTGACTGTACGGGATGGCCGCCGTTGGGACGTTCGACCAAAATGCCGGGCATGGAAGGGCCGAGTTCGATTCGAACGACACAAGGCCTAGGTCCATAGATATAATAGGTTCGATGGGGCCCATTTGGGTCGGGGTCATCCGAATTGGCCAGTTGGACCCCGGAAGGTTTATACCGCCAAAAGCTGGGTATTTGCGGAAGCCTAATCCGCTCGCCTGCAGTGTTGACGCCAACATAATAGATCTGCACGCTAGGGATGTCGCCCCACGGCCCTTCAGTCACTGGCACCACATTGGAGGTGGCCCATGCGATGTCGTCGGCAGTTCGCTGAATTCCGAACTTAAAGGCATCGGCATAGTCGAGATACGTCGTTGGCAAGTTCGACGCCATCACACCACAATCTCCGCCGTCTCCACAACAGCATGGAACAGCACATCGGCACCCGCGGTCGCCCATTCCTTGGAAATCTCTTCCGCCTCGTTGTGGCTGAGCCCGCCGACGCAGGGGCACATGACCATGGTAGCAGGCGCCACCTTGGCGGCCCAGCAGGCGTCGTGGCCGGCGCCGGAGATGATGTTCATGTGGCTGTAACCCAGGTGTTCGGCGGCAGAGCGAACCGAGGCGACGAGCTTTTCGTCGAAGGTGACCGGCGCGAAATGGCCGATCGCCTCGATGGAACAGCCGACACCCAGTGCATCGCAGATGCCAGGCGCTTCCGCTTCGATCTTTGCCCGCATGCGATCGAGCTTGGCCTTGTCGGGCGAACGGATGTCGACGGTGAAGACCACTTTGCCCGGCAGCACGTTGCGGGAGTTCGGCGAGAAGAAGACCTGACCGACGCCGCCGACGGCGCCCGGCTGTTCGCCCATCGCGACAGCCTGGACCATTTCGAGGATGCGCGACATGGCGAGGCCGGCATTGACGCGCATGTTCATCGGTGTCGAGCCGGTATGGGCTTCCTTGCCGGTGAGCGTGAATTCCAGCCACCACAGGCCCTGACAATGGGTGACGACGCCGATCTGCTTGTCTTCAGCTTCGAGGATAGGGCCCTGCTCGATGTGATATTCGAAATAGGCGTGCATCTTGCGGGCGCCGACCTCTTCGTCGCCGACCCAGCCGATGCGCTTCAGCTCATCGCCGAAGAGATTGCCTTCGGGATCCCTGCGGTTATAGGCGAAGTCCAGGCTGTGCACACCGGCGAAGACGCCGGACGCCAGCATGGCAGGGGCGAAGCGCGCGCCTTCCTCGTTCGTCCAATTGGTGACGACGATTGGATGCTTGGTCTTGATGCCCAGGTCGTTCATCGTCCGCACGATTTCCAGGGCCGAAAGCACACCGAGAACGCCGTCATATTTGCCGCCGGTCGGCTGGGTATCGAGATGCGAGCCGACATAGACCGGCAGGGCATCGGGATCGGTGCCGGGGCGGGTGGCGAACATCGTGCCCATGCGGTCAACACCCATGGTCAGGCCCGCTTCGTCGCACCATGTCTTGAAAAGGTTTCGGCCCTCGGCATCCGAATCCGTTAGCGTCTGGCGGTTGTTGCCGCCGGCGATTCCTGGGCCGATTTTCGCCATGTCCATGAGACTGTCCCAGAGACGGTCGCCATTGACGCGCATGTTCTCGCCTGGTGCTGCCACCATTCTTCAAGCCCTCACCTGTTTGCGGCAGTCATGCAAGGGGCATGCCCGCCTGTTCCCATGGTCTGATCCCGCGCCTCTTATTGGTTTTATCGAGCGCAGGAAAATCGCCAGTTGCCTTTGTTTTTCATCTGGCGGATATTTGACCGATTGGTAAACATTACAACTTCCACCGCCGGGCTCAAGACGAAAATCACGAAAATTGCCGATAAAAATGCGGGCAGTTGCTCAAGAAAATGGCAGGACCGACCCTAGCCAAGACTTGAGCGAAGAAGTTGAATTGCAAGGGGAAACGATAGCCTATGGCTATTCCGAGAGCAGCGAAGACCTTGCGGCGGACGCGAATCCAGGAGGAGAAGGAAGAGCAGATTCTGGAGGCGGCGCTCGATGTCTTCTCGGCCCGCGGCTTTCGCGGCTCGACGATCGATCAGATCGCCGAAGTGGCCGGCATGTCGAAGCCCAATCTGCTCTATTATTTCCGCACCAAGGAAGCCATGCACCGGGCGCTGATCGATCGGGTGCTCTACACCTGGCTGGAGCCGCTGCGCGCCTTCGACGCCGAGGGCAATCCGGAGGAAGAAATCCGCAGCTACATCCGGCGCAAGCTTGAGATGGCGCGCGATTTTCCGCGCGAGAGCAGGCTTTTCGCCAACGAAGTGCTGCAGGGTGCCCCCCATATCGAGGACGAGCTGAAGGGGCCACTGAAGGAATTGGTCGACGAGAAGGCGGAGGTCATCCGCGCCTGGACGAAATCAGGCAAGATCGTCGAGTGTGATCCCTACCACCTGATCTTTTCGATCTGGTCGACGACGCAGCATTATGCGGACTTCGACGTCCAGGTGCGCGCCGTGCTGGGGCAGGAGCACGCCGGCGAGGGGCGCTTCGAGGATGCGGCGCGGTTTTTGGAACAGCTTTTCATCGGCGGGCTGCGGCCGGATACTGCGAGAACTTGACCGTTTCACCCTCCCTTCGGAAGCTGCACCCGGGCAAGAAGATCCGTGATGCCTTCGGTCGTATAGGGCTTCTGCAATACCGGCGCGCCCGAGTGGGTGTTGGCTTGGGCGATGCCTTCGCCATAACCCGTGGCAAAAACGAAGGGCACGCCTGCGGCTGCCAATCGGTCGGCAATCCCGAAACTCGTCTCGTCTCCCAGATTGACATCGAGAAGCGCGAAATCGAAGGACCGGCCGGCCAGGATCTCCATCGCCTCGGCGACGCTGGGCGCCGTCGTCACTTCGGCACCGAGGCGGCGCAGGATATCCTCGCCATCCATGGCGATGATCAGGTTGTTTTCCACCAGCAGGATCTTCAAGCCGGAGAGCGGCTCCCGGTCAGCGGGAACAGTCTTGCGTTCCGCAACGCCGGCAGCCGTCGCCTGGGGCAATAGACTCTGGTCGACATCGCTCACGTAGCGGGCCGGTATCGAAAAATCCGCCTCCAGCCCTTCCTTGATGTAGCGGATTTCGGCCTTGCCGCCGAGGTCATAGGGAATGGAGCGCCGGATGATCGTCGAGCCGAATCCGTGACGCTCCGGCTCGGCGACGGGCGGGCCGTCCTTTTCGCGCCAGCCGATGCGTAGACTGCCTTCATCATCGCGATGCCAGCCGAGCTCGACGGTGCCGCTGCCGGCGCCGGAGAGGCTGCCGTATTTGGCGCTGTTGGTCATCAGCTCATGGAAGACCAAGGCGACGATGGTAAAAGCCTGGGGCTCTAGGAGGACGTCTTCGCCGCTTATCCGGAAGCGTTGCGCGTTCTTTCCGAGGTAGGCCGCGGTTTCAGCCGACAACAATTGCCGCAGCGAAGCGGGTGCCCAGTGATCCCTCGTGATCTGGTCATGGGCGCGGGCGAGCGACTGAATGCGGCCCTCGAGCTGACGGACATAATCGCCGAGGCCGACCGACGTCGTCTGCGACTGCCGGATGATGCCGGTGATCAGGCTCAATATGTTGCGGACGCGGTGGTTGAGTTCGGCGATCAGCAGTTCCTGCCGCTCGTTCGCCACCTGGCGGGCCATGCTGGCCTCGTCGGTCAGACGCAGCACCACCTCGATTAACGTGACGCGGATGGTTTCAGCGACCCGGCGCTCGGCCTCGGTAAAGGGCAGGGAGCGGCCGCGCACCAGTTCGGACCAGGCTTCGAAACTCTTGCGCGGCGTCAGCCGCGGACCGTTGGGGCCGTATTCCACTGGCTTGTGCGGGTCGCCGCCCCAGCGAACGGTGCGCACCAATTCCTGACGGAACAGCACGACGTAATCGCGCGGCGAACGCGAGATCGGTATGGCGAGCATGCCTGCCACCGCATCGTCGATCTCAAGATCCGGATAGGTTTCGCCAAGCCTGTCCACCGCATAGATGCGCCCGCTGGCGTTGCGGTTGAGGTGGCGGACGAGGGCCGAAAAGCCTCTCTCATCCGGCCCGATCCCGGCAAGCGCCATCCGGCCGTTGATCCAGACGCCGATCCCGTCGGCGGGAACGGCGTCGGCGAGCGCCTCGATCAGCCAGGCCGGATCGTCGAGCAGGCTGGCATTGTCGGCGACGGAAGTGAGAAGCCGGTCGGCGATGCGGCGCGCCTTGGTCTCGTAGTCGAGCGCCAGCCGCCGCTCGCGGCTTTCCAGGCGCGAAGCGAACATTTGGCCGAAGAGTTCGGCGGTGGAGCGGCTTTGCGCCGACGGCAGACGCGGACCGTAGTGATGGCAGGCAAACAGGCCCCAGAGCTTGCCGTCCACGACGATCGATATGGAGAGCGACGCACCGACCCCCATGTTCTTCAAATATTCGATGTGGATCGGCGAGACCGAGCGCAGCACCGACATAGAGAGATCGAGCGGCTGGCCCTCTTCGTCCAATTGCGGGAGAACCGGCACGGGCACCGCGTCCACATCGGCGATGATGCGAAACAGATTGCGCAGATAAAGGGCGCGCGCCTGCACCGGAATGTCGGAGGCCGGATAGTGCAACCCAAGAAACGAGCCAATGCCGCTGCGGGCGGCTTCCGCCACGACCTCGCCCGAGCCGCCTTCATCGAAGCGATAGACCATGACCCGGTCGAAGCCGGTAAGCGCGCGTGCCTGCCTCGCGCCCTCGCGGAAGAAGGCTTCCAGCGTCTCAGTTTGATCGAGGCGGGAGATCATGCTGCGCATGGAGAGCGACGGGGCGTTGCGCTTGTCTTGCTGGCTGCGCTCGCCTTCAAGGATGACCAGATTTTCTTGCAGGTGGACGGCGAGGTCGAAGCGGGACTCCTCAGGCAGCAGGGTAATGTCGAAAATGCGCTCGACGACATCGGAGCTGCGTATGGTGGTCAGCTTGTTGCGGATCGTGTGGACCGCCTCGGGCAAGATCAGCGACGAGACGGGACGACCGAGCGCGTCGGTGTGTTCCACCCCGAGAAATTCCGCAAGATTCGCCGAGGCCCGCGTGACCATCCAATCGAGCGATATCGCCAGGAGGAAACCGAACGGCTGGATGGCGCCGAGCTGATGGATGGGCTCACGATCGCAATTGGTGAGATCGACGGGTTGGCGCACGCTGCTCATGCGACGGCTTCCAGTTCGAGTTGGCCGGCTCTGAGGAAAAGTTCGAAGAGCATGCGGGCCGCCGAAATGGTGGCGGCGGGAACGTCGACGCTGCTTGCATCGAGACGATCCATGAAGACCCTAGTAGCGCCCTTGGACCCCTGCGGCGTGAGATAGCTGCTGGGCAGGTGATCGGGCACGGACCTGGCGAGCATGGCGCCGCCGAGCTTGGAGCCTTCAAGGACGTAGAGGGCGCCCCAGAGCGCCGCGTCGCCCTGCAATGGCGGTGGCGGAAGGCGCTTGGGCAACCGGTCGCCGAGTTCGCCGATGTCGGCAAACAGCAGCTGCGCGCGCCTTCTTTCCGGCCAATCGGGCAGCAGGCGAACGACTCCGGCTTCCTCGAGCGCATGTTCGGCTGCCGGTATGATGCGGGCGTGCGCGCGCAGGAATGTCCTGTACTGCTCTCTGCTGGAGAGGTCGAAAATGCCGAAGAGCTTATCGACTTTGGCGTGGCAATCTGCTGTTTCTGCGCGGAGCACGCTTCGAAGTGACATACGGACCGTGTTCTGAGTGAAGTGGCAGAGGATGCTGCGAATGCGAGAGCGACGAACTAGCGATATATTGCAGCGTCTCGGCATTTCCAGAGAAACCTATAGAAAAACATGGGCTTCGCCTCCGGCTCGATTTGGTGAGATTCAGCTCATGATCGCCGGCAGTTCCGCGGCCAGCGTATCGATGGCAAGACGCACTTTCGGCAGCATCACCGGCGATCGCGGCCAGACGGCATAGGCTTCAAATATGGTGGATGGCGTATCGGTCAGAACCCGCACGAGTTCACCTGAGAGGACCCTGTCCCGCACCAGCCAGCAGGTCAGCCAGGCAAGCCCGCGGCCTTCAACCGCGGCGTCTGCGATCGAGGCGAGATCGTCGAGCCGTAACCGCGATGTCGGCAGAACTTCGCGTGGGGGCCCGGCCGGAGCCGGGAAGGTCCAGGCCTTGTCATTATCACCCCTGCGATAGACGATACCATGATGACGGGCGAGATCGTCGAGCGTTTGCGGCACGCCATAGGTTTCGAGATAAGCGGGCGAGGCGCAGACCGTCATTGTTTGCCGGGCGATCGTGCGCGCCATCAGGTCGGGATTGTCCTTCAGAGGACCGTTGCGGACGGCAAGGTCGAAGCCGTCCTCCGAGAGATCGACGACCCGATCGCTGAAGGATAAGTCCAGTTCGAGATCGGGGTGGTCATCGAGCAGGCGGGTCAGGATCGGCGCGGCGCAATGGCGCCCGAACAGTGCCGGCATCGATACCCGCAGCCTGCCGCGGACCTCGCGCCTGCCCGACTCAAGCTGGGCCTCACCGATCCGGATTTCCTCGATGGCTCTCAGGCACCGCTCATAGAAGAACCGGCCCTCGTCGGTGAGACTCTGGGTCCGGGTCGTGCGGTTGAAGAGCCGGACGCCGAGTCGCTGTTCGAGCCTTGCGATTGTCTTGCTGACTGCCGAGCGGGTGAGGTGAAGCCGTTCGGCGGCGGCGGAGAATCCGCCGGCTTCGACCGTCTGGACGAAGATCGAAATCCCCTTCAACTGCTCCATCGTTGTTTCCTTTGCGGCACCAGTTTGACGATTTTATATCGCAACAGGCGATCAATATTCAACGATATATCTGCTACTCCTCCAATCGAGAAGGAGCAGAAAGATGCAGACGACAAGGCAGTGGCAAACCGACGCTATTGGGGCGGAGGCCAATCTGAAGATTGGTGAAGCGAGAATTCCCGACGTGTCCGGCACGATGATCCGGGTGCGGACGCAGGCGGTCTCCCTCAATTTCCGCGACAGGCTGGTGCTCGAGAGCGGCATGGGACTGCCGCTGCAGTTTCCCTTCGTACCGGCCTCGGACATGGCAGGCGAGGTCGAGGCCGTCGGCCCGGATGTCACACGCTTCAAACCCGGCGATCGAGTTATCTCCACCTTTTCCCCGGATTGGATCGACGGACGCGGGCCGGGCACTGCGCGCAATCCGCCTTACCAGACGCGCGGCGGCTTCTATCCCGGCGTGCTGAGCGAACACACCGTGTTTTCCGAAGAGTGGTTCACACTTGCGCCGAAAACGCTCGATGCCGCCGAAGCGAGCACGCTGCCCTGCGCCGGGTTGACGGCATGGTTCGCGCTGATCGAATGCGGCAAGCTCAAGGCCGGCGACAAAGTGCTGGTACAGGGAACCGGCGGCGTGGCGCTCTTCGGCCTGCAGATTGCCAAGGCACATGGCGCCGAGGTCTTCATCACATCGGGCAGCAGCGAAAAGCTCGACCGGGCGCTGGCGCTTGGCGCCGATCACCTGATCAACCGGCATGAGCGCGACTGGGTGGAGCAGTTCCATCGACTGACCGGCGATTACGGCGCCGACCACGTGCTCGAAATCGTCGGCGGACCGCATCTCGGCCAGGCGCTGAAGGCTGTGGCGGTTAACGGACGCATTTCGGTGATCGGCGTCTTCGAGGGTTTCGAGATCTCGGCGCCGGTGGCGCCGCTGCTTCTCAAGGCGCCCGTCATGCAGGGAATTACGGTCGGTCACCGCAGGGCGCTGGAGGATCTGGTGCGCGCCGTCGACCAGATCAGGCTGAAGCCTGTTATCGACAGGCATTATGGCTTCGAGGAGCTGCCGCAGGCGCTCGATCATCTCTATCGAGGTCCCTTCGGCAAGATCGTCATTAAGTTTTGAGAGATGCGCTCCCCTCGCATCGCGAAGGGGAGCGATACCCTATTCGGCAGCGGCGGCTTGGCTTTCGAAGGCGAAGCCCTCGTCGGCCCAGCCGGTCATGCCGCCGATCATCAGCTTGGCCCGGAGGCCGAGCTTGGCGAGGCGGAAAGCGGCCTTGTCGGCGCCGTTGCAGTGAGGACCGGCGCAATAGACGACGAAGAGCGTATCGCTGGCCCATCCCGACATGCGGTGGGCGGTCATCTTGCCGTGCGGCAGGTTAACCGCGCCAGGCACATGCGACTGCGCAAACAGCGCCGGCGAGCGCACGTCGAGGAGAACGAAATCGACCTTGCCGGCGGTAAAGGCAGCGCGGACATCCGAGCAGTCGGTTTCGAAGGCGAGCTTGGCGGCATAGTGGGCGACAGCAAGATCGGGTGCGGCAGCGGGGATTTCGGAGACGGAACTCGGCATTTGTTTTTCCTTCTAGTTGGAATTGCCGCCTGGTATCGCCGATGCTAGAGATTTGCGAAATTGGCCAACATGACTGTCAGCGTAAAGATCATGCCAAACACATCTCCGCGGCGGAACGGACCGCTGGTCGCCGTACTTGCCTATGACGGGCTCTGCACCTTCGAATTCGGGATAGCCTATGAGGTCTTCGGCCTGCCGCGTCCCGAGATGGGCGAGGGGTGGTATCGCTTCTCCGTCTGCGGTATCGAGCCGGGGCCGCTTCGCGCCGCCGGCGGATTGACGGTCGCGGTCGACAAGGGGCTGGAAGTGCTCGATGCGGCGGACCTGATCGTCGTGCCCGGCTGGCGGTCAATCGATGCGCCGGTGCCGGAACCGCTTTCCGCCGCTCTCAAGGCAGCGCACCAGCGCGGCGCGCGAATCATGTCGCTCTGTTCCGGAGTTGCGGTTCTTGCCGCGTCCGGGTTGCTTGCCAACCGCAGGGCTACAACGCATTGGCGCTATGTCGCCACGATCGCAGCGCGTTATCCTGACATCACGCTCGACGCGGATGTACTCTACATCGATGAGGGCAGCCTGCTGACAGCGGCCGGCAGCGCGGCCGGCATCGATCTCTGCCTGCATGTCGTGCGCGGCGATTTCGGCTCGGAGGCGGCAAACAGCGTCGCCCGCCGCCTCATCGTGCCGCCGCACCGCGAAGGTGGGCAGGCACAGTTCATCGGCGCGCCGATTCCGCAGGAACGTGAGGGCATACGCCTCAGCCCGCTGATCGAATGGATGCGTCAAAGCCTTGCCGTGGAGCAGCCGATCAGTCTGCTCGCCAAAAGGGCTGGCATGAGCGTTCGCACTTTCCAGCGCCGCTTCGAAGCGACGACAGGTCTCAGCGTCGGCGAATGGCTGCTGAAGGAGCGGCTGCGCCATGCGCGCGACCTTCTTGAAAGAGAGCTTGCCGTATCGCTCGACGACATCGCGATATCCAGCGGCTTCGGCACCTTGGCGACGATGCGGCACCACTTCCGCAAGCGGCTGGGCACGAGCCCGAATGCCTATCGGAAGTCATTTGGCGGCTGAGCGCGTTATCCCGACATAGGGTCCAACTTTTCAACGCGTTCGATATCGCCGAAAGCCGTCAACCCGTCGGTTGTTTAACAGGCTGGTCCGAGAGCTTCACTTACATTCTATCGCGAAGGTTTCGTACGGCTTGAGCTCAACGGTTTCGCCGATCGTGTGCACCGGTTCATAATTGCAGATCAGGCATTCTCCATGGATCGCCAGCTCTGTCGGCAGACTTACCGCAATTTCCCGCGGCGTGAAATTGGCGACGACAATGATCCAGCTCCTGTCGAGCGTGCGGGTATACACGAAGACATCGGGGTGTTGGTCGAGCCAGGACCGGTACTCCCCATAGACAATGGCAGGGTGGGTTTTCCGGAGAGCGATCAGCTTGCGATAATGGTTCCAGATCGACTTTTCGTCCTTGATGGCGGCTTCGGCGTTGACCTTCGGGTAATTGGGATTGACCTCGATCCAGGGGGCGCCTGTGGAAAAGCCGCCATAGGGGGCAGCACTCCATTGCATCGGTGTGCGGGCGTTATCGCGGCCGTTCTCGTTTGCTCCGCGGATGAATTCCTGCGGTGAAAGGCCGGCCTCCACGTGCAGCCTGTGCATGTTGATGGTTTCGATATCGCGATACTGTTCGATCGAGGTGAAGGGGACGTTCGTCATGCCGATCTCCTCGCCCCGATAGACGAAAGGCGTGCCTTTCAGGAGATGCAACACGGTCGCCAGCATCTTCGCCGACTCGACGTGATAGCCGCTGACATTGCCGTAGCGCGAAACGGCGCGCGGCAAATCGTGATTGCCCCAGAAGAGCGAATTCCACCCATCTTCGGATAGAGCAAGCTGCCACTTGCTGAGCACGGTCTTGAGATTCACGAGGTCGAACGGCTTCGGGCGCCATTTGCCATAGACCGCGTCCCATTGCTGGGTGACGTGCTCGAACTGGAAGATCATCGACAGTTCCCGGCGTTCACGCCCGGAATAGAGAAGGGCCGCGCCGGCGTGGCGCTCCAGGCTTCGCCGACGGTCAGGATATCGCTGTTGCCGAAGGTCCTGGCATTCATCTCCTGCAGATAATCGTGCAGATGTGGTCCGTCCTTGACGAGTTCCTGATCCACCTGCTTGCCGATATAGTCGATGACATCCATGCGGAAGCCGGCAATGCCGCGCTCGAGCCACCAGTTCATCATGTCATAGATTTCCGCCCGTACCCCGTCGATCTCCCAATTGAGGTCCGGCTGGCGGCGGGAAAACATGTGCAGGTAGTATTCGCCGGTGGCGGGATCGAGCGTCCATGCCGGCCCGCCGAAGGAGGATTTTAATCTGTTTGGCGGTCCTCCGTCTGGGGCGGGCTTGCGCCAGATGTAGAAGTCGCGGAATGGGTTGTCGAGGTCTTGGCGGGATTGAAGAAACCACGGATGCTCGTCGGAGGTGTGGTTGACGACGAGGTCGAGCATGATGCCGATCCCCTGGTCTTTCGCCTCAGCCACCAACTGGTCGAAATCTGCGAGCGTGCCAAACTCGAGGGCGATGTCCCGATAGTCGGATATGTCGTAACCATTGTCGTCCATCGGCGACTTGTAGATCGGCGACAGCCAGATGATGTCGATCCCGAGTTTCTTCAGGTAATCGAGCTTTGCGGTGACGCCGGGAAGATCGCCGATGCCATCTCCGTTCGAGTCGCAGAAGCTGCGCGGATAGACTTGGTAGACAGTTGCCGTATGCCACCATTTCGGTTGGAGAGGCGATCGCACGGGACCTCCCAGCGATGTCGTGGACTGATCCATCGGAGGCTTTCCTACTTGTTTGGGATCTTGGGAGAACACCGATGACGCCCGCGGGTTCCACCGGGCCGGACCTTCATCCGGTTTCCCGCGGCCTCGGTGGACCTGGAACCCCTCCTTCCGGGACCGTTAGAAGGTGTGCAAGAGAGATTAACGGGAGACCGTCGCGGTGCCGAACCGTATCAGCAGCTGGTATGAGGACGCGGTGATCCACATCCACAACGTCGGGCGCAATCAGCGCGAAATCATCGACATGAGGTGCTGCCCGCTTTCAGGTCCGGGGGCGACGGCTGCTGCATCTCTCATTCCGGGGGAACGTGAAAGACAGGCCAGGATCAGCTGATGAGGACCTCAAATGCGGCTGCTCTCGCACTCTGCGCACCAGTTGCCTGTCCAAAGGAGGTATCATGTTCAAGAAATACGCCTACGCCTGGATCGCCGTCGGCTTCTTTCTGTTTTCGCTCGCCGGCCATTGGTTATTTGGCTGGTTTGCTTTTGTCGGGGAGCAGCAGAGCCACGGTCAAGCCGCTGATATCGATGCCTATCTCATGGAGATGGGCAGAGACACCTTTGAAAATTGGCAGTCCGAATTCCTGCAACTGCTCTGGCAGGTCGTCGGTCTTGCCTACTTTCTCTACATCGGATCTCCGTCTTCGAAGGAAAATGATGACCGCGCGGAAGCGAAACTGGACGCTCTGATCCGATTAAAT
This sequence comes from Rhizobium sp. NLR16a, assembly GCF_017948245.1. Classification (NCBI taxonomy): domain Bacteria; kingdom Pseudomonadati; phylum Pseudomonadota; class Alphaproteobacteria; order Hyphomicrobiales; family Rhizobiaceae; genus Rhizobium; species Rhizobium sp. NLR16a. Next base: position 562,110 of record NZ_CP072865.1, read on the forward strand.
GCCGGAGAAAGGGCTGAAGCGATCATCGCCGAAATTGATAAGCACTTCATGAGAACCGGTGGACATGCGGGACCATACGCCCACGACCTGGAAACGCGCAGGGGGTCTGAGAGGATCGGCGGCGCCACCTGAACTGGCCTATGAAGCGCAGCTGCCGATAAGCCCCGCTTCATGGGACGGTTATGCGAGGTATTGGATCAGGCCGGCGTCTTCTGCTCGCGAAATGCCGGCTTGCCAGCCCTTCACGGGTACTCCTGAGGCGTTTCGCCGGTTCCCGACTTTTACAGGTGCGAGGACCAAAGCGATATCTCCGTTCAAGACCCAACGCTTCTGGAAATCATAGGGCCGGCGTCCGCTGCCACCATATGAGGGATCTTCACTCGACCACGAGAGACACCATTGATGACCTTGCGGTGAAGCAAAAAGCGGATCCGGCAGACTGTCGACCACGAGATCATTGCCGAAGTTGATCAGCAATAATCTCTCATCAGACGGTTTTTCCGCGAAGAACCTCAGGAGGAAGGCGGTGCTGGACAAGAGACTGCCGTCCAACTGGCCGTCACGGGCGCACGCCTGGCGAGAAAATGCCTTATCTGTCTGACGCAGATTCAGCAGGTCGCGATGAAGCTGAACGATCGCCGCGTTCCTCTCCCATTCGGCCCAATCAAGCTTCACCTTGTCGAACGTCGCGCGAGCACATGGATCAGCCATGTGTCTAATGAGTTCTTCATCCCTCAGGTTCGGGAATTGGCTGATAAAACTACGCCGTCCCTGCCGTACGATGTCGGCAATTTCTCCGTCGTGATCGGCGAAATAATAGAACGGAGAAGAGGAACCAAACTCCTGTCCCTGAAAGAGCATGGGCGTCTGCGGCCCCAGCAACTGGAGCGCCGTCAGGGCTCGAAGTCGTGCCGGAGACGTTATGTGGCCGATTCTGGCTCCTATGCCGGAGTTGGCGACCTGATCGTGATTTTGGAGAAAATGTACGAAATTCCACGGTTTGAGGTCGAGCCCGGCGGCTCCCCGCGGCCGATCCTGCCAATCATATCTTTGTCCCTGAAACAGGCAGCCATACTTGGCGGCAGAAACGAGTTCCTGAGCCGTACCGCGATGATCATGATAATAGGCTTCATTGCGGCCCGTCAGCGCCACTGTCGCGGAGCGGTGGAAATCCTCATTCCACAAGGCGTCCAGCCCATGCCCTCCCACCTCAGCCGGCCGCACCATATTGGTTTGTTGCGGCTCATTTTCGCTGACGAGATAGATTTGACGCTGTCTCGCTGCTGCGCGAGCTTCCCTGGCGATGACCGTGACGATGTGTTCGCGGCTTGAGTCGAACAAGGCCTGCGTTGCATCGATGCGCAATCCATCAAAATGAAATTCGTCGATCCAATAGGCCGCGTTCTTTGCGACATATTCGCGAACGCCACGGCTGTTCGCACCATCGAAGTTGATCGACTTGCCCCATTCGTTCGAGTAACGCTCGGTGAAATAGTCTGGTGTGAATTCGCAAAAACGCTCGCCTTTACCGAAGTGATTGTAGACCACGTCGAGGATCACCCCCATGCCGATCCGGTGGGCTTCGTCGACGAAGGCGCGCACATCATCCGGTGGTCCATAGAGCCGGGTGGGAGCATAGAGCAACGTGCCGTCGTAACCCCAGCCGAACTCGCCTTCAAACTCGTTGATCGGCATTACTTCCAGGCAGTTGATGCCAATCGACCGAAGTCTTGCCAGTTTTTCCCGGGCTGCCGCAAAGGTGCCGTCCCTTGTGAAGGTGCCGATGTGCATCTCATAGAGAGCAGCTCCGGAGGCGCGGATTCCCTGCCAATCGTGGTCATTCCACTGATACTGCGCCGGATCCACGACAACTGACGGCCCGGATGGACCCTTCGGCTGAAAACGCGAGGCAGGATCGGCAAGAAGATAACCTGCATCCCCAAAGTGAAACCGGTATCGCGTCCCTGCAGCCAGGCCGGGCAGATAGAGGCAGAAGTAGCCGTCGTCCTCCGCCGGCATCTCGTATTCGGAATTTTCCTCGATGACGGCGAAACAGCGTTCTCTGGCAGGGGCCCATAGTCGGAACGAAACGCCGCCAGCATCAACCTCCGCTCCGATCGGGAGGCGTCGGCTCGAACTGGGGGACACCGGTTTCGACTTTTCGCTGTTTGAGTGGTCGTGCATGGCTCTCTCGTGGAGATCGCCTGCGCTAACTTCGGCAGCCTCATGATGTTCCCAGAATTGCTTTCCGCCACCTTTCGGGGCCGCCCATCAGGCCCAAAATCCGCATTTGCAATACAGCGCAACGCCGCGGACCGAACTTGTCCGCGGCGTCGCGAAGCAGTCACTCCGCCGCTTGGCGGGCCATCGGATTATTCGGGTGGGTCGTCCAATTGGCGTAGTTCGGATCGACGACGCGGCCGGTGCGCTTGTCGAGGGTACCGGCAGCAAGCGGTTCCATGGTGATGCAGTTCTCGACCGGGCAGACGTTGACGCAGAGATTGCACCCGACGCATTCCTCTTCGATTACCTCGAAATGACGCAGACCGTTGACGACATTGGTAATTGCCTGGTGCGAGGTGTCCTCGCAGGCGATATGGCAGCGGCCGCATTTGATGCAGGCGTCCTGGTCGATCTTCGCCTTGGCGACATAGTTGAGGTTCAGATATTGCCAATCGGTGACGTTGGGCACGGCGCGGCCGGTAATGTCGTCGAGGCTACGATGGCCCTTTTCGTCCATCCAGTCGGAGAGACCCGTTATCATCTCCTGCACGATCTTGAAGCCATAGGTCATCGCCGCGGTGCAGACCTGGACGTTGCCGGCGCCGAGAACGAGGAATTCGGCTGCGTCCCGCCAGGTAGTGATGCCGCCGATGCCGGAGATGGGCAGGCCATAGGTTTCCGGATCACGGGCGATCTCGGCCACCATGTTGAGGGCGATCGGCTTGACCGCCGGGCCGCAATAACCGCCATGGCTGCCCTTGCCACCGACCGTCGGGTTGGGGGCGAAGTTGTCGAGATCGACTGACACAATCGAGTTGATCGTATTGATCAGCGAAACGGCGTCGGTGCCGCCGGCCTTGGCGGCGCGGGCGGGACGGCGGATATCGGTGATATTGGGCGTCAGTTTGGTGATGACGGGCATGCGGGTGTACTGCTTGCACCAGCGCACGACCATCTCGATATATTCCGGCACCTGGCCGACGGCCGAGCCCATGCCGCGCTCCGACATGCCGTGCGGACAGCCGAAATTGAGTTCGATACCGTCGGCGCCGGTCTCTTCGACCAGCGGCAGGATCGCCTTCCAGGCCTGTTCCTCGCAGGGCACCATGATCGAGGCGATCAGCGCCCGATCCGGCCAGTTCATCTTCACCTGCTTCATCTCACGCAGGTTGGTGTAGAGGTCGCGGTCGGTGATGAGCTCGATATTGTTGAGTCCCAGCAGGCGGCGGTCGGCGCCAAAGATCGCGCCATAGCGGGGGCCGTTGACGTTGACGACGGGCGGGCCTTCCTCGCCGAGCGTCTTCCAGACCACGCCGCCCCAACCGGCCTTGAAGGCGCGCTCGACGTTATAGGCCTTGTCGGTCGGCGGCGCGGAGGCCAGCCAGAACGGGTTCGGGGATTTGATGCCGACGAAATTGTTGCGGAGATCAGCCATTGTTCATTCTCCCCTTCAAGCAACCGCGACAGCCGGAACGGCTGTTGCGGAGAGGGCGCGATGGATGGATTCAGCCGCGTCGCGGCCGTGGGCGACGGCGGAAACCGTGAGATCCTCGCCGCCAAAGACGCAGTCGCCGCCGGCCCAGACGCCGTCGAGCGAGGTGCGGCCTTCGGCGTCGACGGCAATGCGGCCGGACTCCATGCGCAGCGAACCGAGGCCCGCGGCATCAAAGGTCTGGCCGATCGCCTTGAAGATCTGGTCGGCGGCAATCACGCCGGTCTCGCCGGTGCCGACGAGGCGGCCTTCGAGGATTTTGGTATATTCCACTTCGATCGCGGCAACTTTGCCGTCCTGCGACAGGATCGATTTCGGCGCCAGCCAGTGGCGGATGATGACGCCCTTGGAACTGGCCAGATCCTGCTCGTATTCCGAGGCGTTCATGTGCTCCTTGCCACGGCGATAACAGATCGTCACTTCCTCGGCGCCGAGCAGCTTTGCCTGCACGGCAGCGTCGATCGCCGTCATCCCGCCGCCGAGCACGACGACCCGGCGGCCGATGGCAATGTCGCTCTTGTCGTCAGCCTGGCGAAGGGCGGCGATGAAATCGACGGCGTCGTCGACGCCGGCTAGGTTTTCGCCCTCAATGCGCAGGGCGTTGACGCCGGCAAGGCCGATGCCGAGGAAGACGGCGTCATATTGCGCCTGCAGATCGGAAAGCGAAAAATCGCGGCCGAGGAGGGCGCCTTGCTTAACCTCGATGCCGCCGATCGACATGATGTAATCGACTTCCCGCTGGGCGAAATCGTCTACTGTTTTATAGGTGGCGATGCCGTATTCGTTGAGGCCGCCGGATTTTTCCCTGCCGTCGTAAATCGTGACGGAATGACCCTTCACGGCCAGGCGATGTGCGGCGGCAAGGCCTGCCGGGCCGGCGCCGACGACGGCAATCCTTTTGCCGCTCGCCTCTGCCCTGATATAAAACTGTTTGCCGGCCTGCATGGCGGCATCGGTCGCATAACGCTGCAGGCGGCCGATTTCGACGGGCCGTTCCTCGGCCGTATTGCGCACGCAGGCCTGCTCGCACAACTCTTCGGTGGGACAGACGCGGGCGCACATGCCGCCGAGGATGTTCTGGTCGAAGATCGTCTTTGCCGAGCCGAGCGCATTGCCGGTCGAAATCTGGCGAATGAAGAGCGGAATGTCGATCGAGGTGGGACAGGCCGTCATACACGGCGCGTCATAACAGAAATAACAGCGGTCGGCGGCGACCAGCGCCTCATGATTGTCGAGGCGCGGATGCAGATCGGAAAAATTAGCGTCATACTCGGCGGGCGAAAGCCGGCCAGCATGAATCCCGGTTTCCAGTCGTTCCATTGAAGTTCCCTCATTATTGGTAAACGGCCTGTGAGGGAAAGCGTAACTCAGGTTTAAAAATTTATCAAACGGTAAAATTTTGACGGATCCTCCTGGAGAGGGTGCCGGTAAATCGCTGTTTTTTAACGTTTAATTTCTTCAGTTTTGACCGATGATTTATCTGAAGATGCGGCGAGGGAAGAGCATCAGAAAAAAGATTAAAAAAGGACGATTTTTTTCGAATGCGAGGGAACCAAATCCTGGCTTCGCCGTTATCGCGATATCCGGATGGTGATCGCATCGACCCAACATGCGCGCCCCCAACCCACTATCCGGACGTACTCACGGTCCCCTCCCGGTGAGTGAAGACAGCCGGTGCGCCGCCCTCGCACCGGCTGTTTTTCTGTTGCTGACAGGCCTGTCGTTTCCGGCTATCACACACGCTTGAAGATCTCGAATTCGGTTTCCGGAATGGTCAGCCGATATTCGATGCGGCCGGGCACAAGGCTCAATTCCGCTTTGCCGTTGACAGACGAGGGCACGACACGCTCCAGCACGGTGCGGCCGAAGCTGTTGTCGCTGAATTCATGGACCTCCGACTGATCCTGCAGCACTTCGGCCCAGGCGATCTCGATTGCCTTCCTGTCGTTGATCATCGCCTCGCGGCAGTTCAACGTGATTGAGGCGGCGCCGCCTGATATTGCCCCGTAGGAAGCGGAGTTGACAATGAGCTCGTGGAGGGCGAGGCCGAGATGCACGGCGGCATTCGGCGTCAGATGGGCATTGATGCCGTAGATCGGCATGGAGCCTGATGTCTCCGGCCAGTAAGGAGCGAACTGTTTTTCAGCGAGCTCGAAGAGATAGGCGCCCCGCCAGCTTGAATCCGTGACGAGGTCCTGGGAATTGGAAAGCGATTGCAGCCTGCCGCGGAACTTGAGGAGGAAGCTGTCTAGCGAGAGCGTGTTGCGCGCTGTTTGGGTCGCAATGCCCTGAATGATGGCGAGAAGGTTCTTCGAACGGTGCGATAGCTCACGCAGCAGCGATTTCAGCACTTTTTCGCGATGCCGGCTCTCAGTGACCTCCGTCATCACGGACAGAAGTCCAAGCGTGCTGCGGTCGCCAGTGCGTTGGATCTTCAATTCATAGGTACGCATTTCGCCGTCGACATCGATTTCGACCTCGGCATTGTTGGGAATGCCGGTCTCCAGCACCTTGCGTTTCAGCGCCGTCAGATATTGCCCATGGACATCGCCGAAAAGGGCGGCATCACTGCCGCCGGGCATCAAAAGCGCTGCGAAATGCGGCGGCAGATTTTCGGCGTAGAAGATTGAAAGCCGGGCGTCCTGGCAGAGGATCGAAATCCCGGCGCTGCCGAGCGCCCGCTCCATCATTGCGGCTTTGCCTTCGAAGGTGAAAGGCGTGCCCGACAATGGTTCAGTCGTATTCACTCGGCCGCCTTTCCTTGTGACATCTCGGAGCGTCGCTGAACGGAACGCCCCGCCAGAAACCGCCTGCCAACTCTAGAATAAAGCGCTGCAAAAACCGTTAAAGTCATCGGGGCACCCCGGTAGCACGGGAACGCCTGTCTCGGCGGTTTGGTTCCGAGAACCGGAAAATTGCGTCTCAGGCGGCTACCTTGGTCGATTCATTGAAGAAAAGCGCTTGGCTGATCAGGGCCTTGACCATGTCGGGGTTGAACGGTTTGGTCACGAGGAAAGTGGGTTCGGGGCGCTCACCCGTCAGAAGCCGTTCCGGGAACGCGGTGATGAAGATCACCGGCACGCTCGACGTCTTGAGGATGTCGTTGACCGCGTCGATGCCGGAACTGCCGTCGGCAAGCTGGATGTCGGCGAGCACCATGCTCGGCTTCGTCTTGTTGTAGAGCGCTACGGCTTCGGCATGCGTGCGGGCAATGCCGGTGACGCGATGGCCGAGGCTTTCGACCATTTGCTCTATATCCATGGCGATCAGCGGTTCATCCTCGATGATCATGATGTCGGTTGCGACCTGACGGGAGATTTCCTGCGAGGCCTTGTCGAGCAACTGCATGACATCCTGTTCATCGAGTTCGAGGATTTCCGCGATTTCTGCAACGCGGAAATTCTCCACTGAAGCGAGCAGGAAGGCCTGACGAGCGCCCGGCGAAACCTTGGACAGGTTGAGCGTGGCGCGCTGTTCCCATGCATAAGGGGAGGTCGGCTCTGGAATCTGGACCGCAGTGGAACCAAACAGTTGCGTGAACAGTTTGTAAAGCGCGACCCGGTCATTTGGGGTATCCGGAAAGATCGACAGGTCGGCTATAATGGCTTCGAGAACGGCGGCGACGTAAGCGTCACCTGAAGTCTGAGTGCCGGTAAGGGCGCGGGAATAGCGACGCAGATAAGGAAGGTGCGGCGCAATTCGAGTAGAAAGTGTCATCAAGGGCTCCCGTATGCAGGCCGGTCGTAGGTTCAATGGGCGGTTAACGCTTCCTTGGTAAAAAAGTTCCTGAACGGCAGGAACTTTTTTTGTCGCGCCGCATTATCCCACCCGACGAAGAAAGGGCGTAGCATTTGATCCATGCCGCGGCAAATATCAGCGATATCGATAGTGGAACGGTCGGTGTCGGTGGTTGATTTCTTGATTGCACGCCTCTGGAACAGATAACGGTGAGAAGACGAGTTGATGACTACACGCAATAAAGAGGCGGCGGATCAGCGGAAGCTGGAGCTGCGGGCAAGCGATATTCTGGACCCGAACAACCAGATCGGCGTCAAGCTGCGGTCGCTCTATGCCGCGGCACAGGAAGAGGCGATCCCCGATCGTTTTCTCGACCTTCTCGAAAAGCTCGACCATGCTGAAATGATGGCTTCTGCCAAGATGGCCGAATAGGATCGTCGCATGGAAGAGAAACTGCAACCCAGCTTCAAGCGGGAATTGCTGGCGGCCCTCCCTAGCCTTCGCGCTTTCGCCATTTCGCTGATCGGACGGCACGATCGCGCCGACGATCTCGTCCAGGATACCATCATGAAGGCCTGGGCCAAGCAGGACCATTTCGAGATGGGCACCAATATGAAGGCCTGGCTCTTCACGATCCTGCGCAACGAACTCTACAGCCAGATGCGCAAGAGCGGCCGCGAGGTGCAGGACAGCGACGGGCTGTTCACGGAATCGATGGCAATGCATCCCTCCCAGTATGGCGCACTCGATCTGCAGGATTTCAAGAAGGCGCTCGATCAGCTGCCGCCGGACCAGCGCGAGGCGATCATCCTCGTCGGCGCCTCGGGATTTTCGTACGAAGAGGCCGCCGAGATCTGCGGCTGCGCCGTCGGCACTATCAAAAGCCGCGTCAACCGCGCGCGGCAGCGCCTGCAGGAACTGCTGCAGATTTCAGGCGAGGCCGATTTCGGCCCCGACGCCACTTCGGCGCCGCTGACCTCGAAGGCTTTTGCGTTCTGAGAGGTGTTGCATGTGGAGCCGATCTGCTCTTCGGGGCACCGGCTTTTGCCTCGGTGGGGCCGGGAAACGGCGCATCCGCGTAACGGTTGCTTGTGCGAGGCACCAACTCTCCACCTTCATTCCTGCCCTCGGGTCAAAGCCCGAGGACAGGAATGAAGGAGGTTAGCGTGGTGCCGCTATCGATAATCGCACGCCAAGCTTTGTGGCCCTTCCCTAATCCTCCCGCTTCGAACCCATAAGATTGGCCGCGACGATGGCGGCCAGGACGCCGGCAGTGAGCAGCGGTTGGGCGCGGACGAGGCCCAGTCCCACCGTCGCCAGAGATTCCAGCGCCGCACGGCGATCGCGGGCGCGGCGAGCCTCGCGGGCGTTGATGATAGACATCACCACTAGCACGATGATTGCGATCAGCATCGCGCCGACGGCCAGGAAGAAGACGGCGGCGAGCGGACCGTAGATGCCGGCGAGCCAAATGGCGCCGGCGGCCACCGACAGCGCATAAGCCGTGAGGAGGAAGAGCGCGGCAAGCGCGATGAAGATGCTGTTGCGTTTGACGCGCGCGACGGTCCGATGCACGCTTGCGCCCATCAGCAGGCTGAGGATCGAGAGCATCGTGCTTCCTCAGCGACGGGCGAGGAAGGCGATGGCCAAGCCGAAAGCGGCAGCGGCGCCGATAGTTGCCAGCGGATGTTTGCGCACCGTCTCGCGCATTTCGGTGGCTCCGCGCTCATAGCCGTGCTGCAGTTCGCGCAGCAGATCCTCGCTGCGGCTGAGCAGTTCCTCATAGCCAGCGTTGGCCTGGCTGCGAATCTTCTCGCTCTGGTGGCGCGAGTTCTTGCCGACGAGGCGCGTTAATTCGGCGAGCTCGTCGCGCAATGCCTCGATCTGTTCTTCGATACCGGATTCGAGATGGTGGAAGGTGCCGTTGCGGCGGCTGCGGCCGGACTGGAAAATAGAATAGCTCATGGCTGTCTCCATTGGCTGGGGCGCGCGCGAGCCCGCCTGTTTCGCACGAGGGTCACCACCGTCCGTTGCATGAATGATGTCGCCCGGCATTGACCCAGATCATTGCCGACAACGTTTTGGCAGGGCAAAAGTTCCGCCCGCGCAGGCTCAGGGACAGCAGCGGGCGCTGTGGGCAAGCACGAAAGGCGTGCCGTCAGCCGGCGGCGGCGAGCCGGCCGGATTTCATCAGCACGATCCGGTCGGCAACGAGCGCTGTCAGGTTGAGGTCGTGCATGACTGCGATGACGCCGCCGCGTTCGCAGAAATTGCCGGCGAGCGTCACGATGGTCAGCTGGTGGCTGATATCCAGACCGGAGACCGGCTCGTCGAGCAGCAGCCAGCAGGGCTTGCCGTCGACGACGGTTCGGAAATCTGGCAGAGCACGCGGGCAAGCTGCACGCGCTGCTGTTCGCCGCCCGAAAGCTCTTGGTAAAAGCGGCCTTCGAAGCCGACATGGCCGACGGAAGCGAGAGCGGCGGCGGCCGTCTGATCTGATTTGTCGGGGCGCAGGTTCAGGCCCAAGGTGAGGCCCATGCGGACGATCTCGCGCAGGGTGGAGGGAAAGGAAATGGTGCTTGCCTGCGGCAGCACGCCGTCAACGGCGGCAAGCTGCCGCAGGCAAGATCCGCGCTTTCGACGATCCGGTGCTGCGCCGCAGGCTCTAAGGGCAGTGGCACATGCTTAAAGGTGTCTGGCTTTTCAACCATCATTTCGGCAGGCAATTCCGTGGTACCGGGATCTGAAGGCCTCCGGTTGTGTTTACAATTAACTTGACTTGCTTACTCATAGTTTTTTAAAGACGCAATAGGAGACTAAAGCAGTCAAGTTTTTGAGATTGCTGATACGAAGCCGTCCGCTGACGGCTCGCGACAATGCGGAGAAGATTATGACGGGTGGGGTTGCGGCCGTAATGGCCGGCTTGGTGGTTGCAACCGTGGTCCAGGCGCAGGAGGCGGCGCTCGCAACCTCTCTCGATGTCGAACTGAACGCGCTGGCGCCTTCGCAGAAGGGCTGCATGATGACCTTCGTGGCGCTCAACAAGCTGTCCTCCGCCATCAACAAGGTTTCCTTCGAGCTCGCCTTCTTCAATGACAAGAATGCCGTCGACCGCATCACCGTTCTCGACTTCCGCGATCTGCCGCAGGGCAAGAAGCGCGTGCGCCAGTTCGACATGCCGAATGTCAAATGCGAGAGCGTGACCCGCATCCTCATCAACGACACGCCGGTCTGCGACGGGCCGGTCGCCGGCGAATGCATGAAGGGTCTCGTCACCCGCTCGCAGATCTCCGTTCCTTTCGAAGGATGAGAAGACGCCGGGGATGAACCCCGGCGGACATGTTTCCGGCTGTCCGAGGCGTAAAGAATGGCGATTTCAGCGAAATCCGGATCGGAACACGTGCTCATCGGGGAGGAGAGTGCCGACACCAGCCTGAACGACAACGCGCCCGGCATGCACCCCGGCCACGAGCTTCCCGAACTGCGAAACGCGCAGCGGCAGCCGGCCGGCGAAACGGTGATCCACTATACGCATTTAGCACAGATCTCTTCCTTTCCCGGCCATCCGGAAGCCGAACCGGTCGCTCACGTTTCCGCGCCGCCGATGGATGCGGCGGTGGAGAAGCAGGAAGACGATCAGAAGCCGGTGCGGCGGCGGGTGGCGCTGACGTGTGTCGGTTCGTTCTTCTTTCATGTCGCGCTGGCCGTGGCGCTGCTTGTCGTTATGCCCAAGCCTTCTGACGAGACACTGGTGGAAGCAGGCGAAGCGATCAGCGTCATTATGCTCGGCAGTTCTGATGCGGATCAAAGCGCAGCCGGCGAGACCGATGTCACGATCCAGCAAGAAATCGTTCCAGAAGCTGTCGAACCCGATGAGATCAAACCGGTAGAGACAGCAGAGGTGCAGCCGGAGGCCGTCCAGCCGACCGATGCGGAGCCTGTCGAAGCTGTTCAACCGGCGCAGGAGATTACACGTCAGTCAGCGGAGACGGTGACGGCTGCGGAGCCGGAAGTTCTTGTATCGGAAACCCCTGCGGAAACTTCAGTCGTACAGCCGATGTCAACGGTGGTGCCTGAACAACCGGTGGACACTCCGGTGATGTCTGTCGAGCCACCTGTGGCGGCCGTGGTGCAGCCCGAGCAGGAAGAGATCAAGCCTGTCGAGACGGCCGCCATCTCTCCCGAGCCGGAACAGCCGGCAGAAATCGTTACGCCAGCGCCGAGACCCAAGCTTGAAAAGCCAGTGGAAAAGAAGCCGGTGGGAAGAAAACAGCCGCCGAAGAAAGCGCAGGGCTCGGAGGGCGATGCCAAACAAGAAGCGCGCAGAGGTGTGGCAGATGGGCAGGCAGACGCCAATTCCGATAACAATTCACGGACATCGGGCGGTGGGAATGGAGCCGGCGCCGCGTCGGAAGCCAACTATAAGGGCAAGCTCGTTGCACGATTATTCCGTTGCGTCGATCGGATGGAGGCGCGGTATCGGAGGGCTCGCGCCAGCTTAACTGTTCGCATCACCGTCAGCCGCGGCGGCGATATCACAGCGTCGGGCATCGTCCGCGGGTCAAGCTTGCCAGATGTGGATCGTGCCGCACTTGCCAGGGTAGCTTCCTGCAATCTTCCGGCTATGCCCGATGACCTGACGGCATCCCAGCGCACATACACCTTTCCGGTTGAGGTCACTCCGCGATAAATATGATAAATACAATCAACTTTATACTTTACTCCAAAAATCAAGTTTAATAAGGTCCGTCCGCACACGCAGGAATCGTGTGACGATCAACCAGCGAACGGGTGGCATATGGCTCGCAAGGGCAAGAAGGGATCGAACCGGGAGGTCCGCGAGACCGCGGGCGAGGAGGCCGGACAGGCATCCAACGGACGATCCAAACTGGGTGGCCGCAGTTTTCTTTATGTCGGCGGGCGTGACTGCCAGGTGGCGCATCTGCGCCAGATCGCCAGCAATTTCGGCGCCGAGCTCATTCATCACGATGGCGGCCTGCGCGAGGCGGTCTCCCGCATCGACACGCTGCTTCCCTCCGTCGACTGCGTGTTCTGCCCTATCGACTGTATCAGCCACGATGCCTGCCTGCGCGTGAAGACCGGCTGCAAGAAGTTCAGCAAGGCCTTCATCCCGCTTCGAAACGGCAGCAAGTCCAGCCTGGAACGTGCGCTGCAGACGATGAACGAACGAGACACTTCCCGATGAACGACCAGCGCCTCGACGGATTCACCATGATCGGCCTGCACAAGCTCGCCGCGCAGAGCGGCGACGGCCTCGTGCCCGAACTCCACGAACTGTTCCAGCAGCACACCGCACGCCAGCAGCTCCATCAGAATGTGACACTGTTCCCGACCTGGGAGGCGCGCATGCCTGGGGAGGCGGCCACGAGACCGCTTGGCGCGGCTGCGGCAAACGGCAATAATGTTCTCGCCTTTCCCTCGCCTGCTGCGAAGGCGGCCAAGAAGGCGTAAGGAGATTTCATGTATATCGCAATGAACCGCTTCAAGGTCGTAACCGGGACCGAGGGCGATTTCGAGACGGTCTGGCGCAATCGGGATTCCAGCCTCGCCGAGGTCCCCGGTTTCGTCGAATTCCGCCTGCTGCGCGGCAAGGCCAACGAAGAAGAGGGCTACACGCTCTATTCCTCGCACACGGTCTGGAAGAGCGAAGACGATTTTCAGAACTGGACGAAGTCTGAGAACTTTCGCGCGGCGCACCGCAATGCCGGGGACCGCAAGACGATGTACAAGGGGCCGCCGGTTTTTGAGGGTTTTAATGTGGTCGACGGGATTTAAGGCTTGGCCCTTAAGGAATGCCGGTGCCGCCTCCTCCCTCTTCTCCCCGCTGGGGAGAAGGGGTGACTCTACGCTCTGACCCGAAACACAGCACCCGCCGCCACGGCCAGCCAGCCGAGCATCATCGCCCATCCACCGGTCGGCGCGGCATAGGGGAAGAGGCCAGCGCCGGAGAAGCGGAGCGAGACGAGATCGCCGGCAAAGAACAGTGTTCCCACGATCATCAGAAAACCGGCCAGCCCGGCGGTCTTGAGCCTGGCGATGCCGAGCGCCAACGCCAGCAGGGCCGGGGCGTGCGCAAGGCACATGGCGGATGCAGAAGCCGCAAGGTTTGCCTCGCCCCCGCCATGGGCGGCAAGGGCGGCGAGCGCCACGCCGACTGCGCCGAACAGGCCGGCAAAGAGATAGAGCGCCGGCTCCAGGCGCGCGTTGAGGCTCATGACTCTTCCTTGTTTTGCATGTGATGGGCGAGGCGTTCGACCGGCGCCCAGATGAGATCGCGCAGTGCCTGGCTTGATATCGTCTCGTCGAGCGCGCGGCGGAAGCAGAGCAGCCATTCGTCGCGCTCCACCGGCCCGATCTCGGCAACGAAATGGCGGCTGCGCAGGCGCGGATGGCCGCGCTTGTCGGTATAGAGCGGCGGGCCGCCAAGATAGCCGCTCATGTATTCGTAGAATTTTTCTTCGCTGCCTTCGAGGCTCGGCGGGTGCGCGGCGCGCACGTTGCTTGCCTGCGGCAGCGTATCCATCAGCGCGTAGAAGCGATGCGTCAGCGCCCGCACGGTGGGATCGCCGCCGATCGCTTCATATAGAGTGGTGACCTTCTCCGTCACGGAACCATCCCCGGTATTATCTCATCCCCGGCTCTTCATGCACCCGATGGAAAACGATCGCAACTGTCATCAAGGTGCCGCGGCATTTCGCGCATAGTGCCTGTGGGGCATGGGCTTACGCCGATTCTTCTTGACAAAACCGTCCGGACGGTATCTTTATCTCGCATGTCAAACGCTCATCATCGCAAGAAGCAACCCGCTATCGTACGCCAGCAGTTGCTGGAGGTCGCCGCGCGTCTTGCTGCCAGCGAAGGCATGGCGGCCGTGACGCTCGATGCGGTTTCCGCTGCCTCCAGCGTCAGCAAGGGCGGCTTGCTGCATCACTTCCCGACAAAGAATGCGCTGCTCGACGCGCTGTTCGAGAGCCTGCTCGAAAGGTTCGATGCCGATATCGAGGAACTGATGCGCGGCGATCCCGTGCCGCAGGGCCGCTTCACCCGCGCCTATCTCAATGCGGTGTCCGGTCTCAAGGACCGTCCCGACGATTCCAGGAGTTGGACGCAGGTGACGATCGCGCTTCTCGCCGAACCCCGGCTGCGCCTTCGCTGGCGCCAATGGGTTCAGGCGCGGGCCGAGGAATATGTCGGCACCGACTCCTCGCTCGATGCACAGATCGTGCGCTTCGCCGCTGACGGGCTGTGGTTCGCCGATACGTTGGAGAGCCATGACATCAGCAGTGCTTTGAGGCTGAATCTCATCAGCCGTCTTGTCGAGCTCACGGGAAAGTAATGCGAAAAGGAATTCGTCATGAGCCAGGCCGCCATCTACGGGCTGCTCTTTGCAGCCATCGTGCTCGAAGTCATCGGCACTACGGCGCTGCAATTGTCGCAACAGTTTACGCGCATCGGGCCGACGGCGCTTGTCGTCGCGTGTTATGCCGCGGCCTTCTATTGCCTATCCTTGACGCTGAAGAGCATTCCCGTCGGCATCGCCTATGCAATTTGGAGCGCTTTGGGAATCGTGCTGATTTCTTCGGTTGGCCTGATCTTCTTCAAGCAGCGCCTCGACCTGCCGGCCATTGTCGGCCTCGGGCTGATCATATCGGGCGTCATCGTCGTCAATCTGTTCTCTAAATCCGTTTCTCATTGATTTCATTGCTATATTTCAGAAAGTCCTCTGGAGTCTCACGGAAGAAATTTTCCCCTTTGTCAAACCCCTGACAAAGCGATATGTGTTGCTCGGACGTGGAGGAGATCGAGGCGCACCCAAGCGCCTTTTTCCAAAGCGCTTTGAATTTCCCGCCTGTCGATACTTCCGGCTTCCAGAGGAGCACATCATGACCATACGCACCGTCGTCTGGGGTGAAAACATCCACGAGAATACCAATGCGATCGTCCGGGGCATCTACCCTGAAGGCATGCATACGACGATCGCCAATGCGCTGAATACCGATGCCGGCATCTCGGCGACCACGGCGACGCTGCAGGAGCCGGAACATGGGCTGAGCGAGGCCCGGCTTGCCGAAACCGATGTCTTGACCTGGTGGGGCCACAAGGATCACGGTGCGGTCTCAGACGTCGTCGTCGAACGTGTCGCCAGGCGCGTCTGGGAGGGCATGGGCCTTCTCGTGCTGCATTCCGGCCATTTCTCCAAGATCTTCAAGCGGCTGATGGGTACCCCCTGCGCGCTGAAATGGCGCGAGGCGGGCGAGCGCGAGCGGCTGTGGACGATCAACCCGCGCCATCCGATCGCCGCCGGCATCGGCGAGCATTTCGAGCTCGAGAACGAGGAAATGTATGGCGAGCAATTCTCGGTGCCGGAGCCGCTTGAAACGGTGTTCATCTCCTGGTTCCAGGGCGGGGAAGTGTTCCGCTCGGGCCTGACCTGGCGCCGCGGCGCCGGCAACATCTTCTATTTCCGCCCGGGCCACGAGACCTATCCGACCTATCACGACGCCACGGTGCAGAAGGTGCTGATCAACGGCGTCAAGTGGGCCTACAACCCTGAAGGCGCGTTGACTGGCATTACCGACGCTCCAAATGTGCCCGTGGAAAAGGCATTGGAGCCGATCGTCGAGCGCGGCCCGAAACTGCACCAAGCCGGCGAAGCCGGTTATCGCTGAGGAGCATTCATGCGACTACTCGTTCTTGGCACGGGCGTGATGGCGAAAAACCAGCTCACCCACTTCAGCAAAATCGACGGGGTGACGGTGGTTGGCGCTGTCGACACCGACCCCGACCGGCTTTCCGCCTTTGCCGACAAGTTCAATATCGAAAAACGGTTCCATTCCTTGGATGAGGCGATCGCCTGGGGCGAGTTCGAGGCGGCGACGAACATCACACCCGATCGCATCCATCACCCGACAACCATGGCGCTGATTGCGGCCGGCAAACATGTGCTCTGCGAGAAGCCGCTTGCGGAAAACTATCCGAAGGCGCTGGAGATGACGGAAGCGGCCGAGAAGGCCGGCGTCATCAACATGGTGAACCTTACCTATCGCAACGTCGCGCCGCTGCAGCGCGCCCGCGAGATGGTGCTATCAGGCGAACTCGGCACGATCAAACATGTGGAGGCGTCCTATCTCCAGAGCTGGCTCGTATCGCGCGCCTGGGGCGACTGGCGCACCGAATCGACCTGGCTGTGGCGGCTTTCCACCGGCCACGGCTCGAACGGCGTGCTCGGCGATGTCGGCATCCACATCCTTGATTTCGCCGCCTATGGCGCCGCCACCGACATCGACCATGTCTTTGCGCGGCTGAAGACCTTCAACAAGGCGCCGGGCGGCCAGATTGGCGAATATATGCTCGACGCCAATGACAGTTTCACCATGTCGGTCGATTTCGCCAACGGCGCGCTCGGCGTGATCCATGCCAGCCGCTGGGCGACGGGCCACCTGAATGAGCTGAAACTGCGCATCTACGGCGAAAAGGGCAGCCTCGAGGTCATCCACCGGCCGGCCGGATCGGAACTGCGCGGCTGCCTTGGAGACGATGCCGAGACCGCCACCTGGAAGGACATCGAGGTGGCGCCGGTGCCGACCAACTACCAGCGCTTCGCCGAGGCGGTGGCAAGCGGCATCCAGCCCGACCCTAACTTCCGCCACGCCGCCAATCTGCAGAAGGTGCTCGACCTCGCCATGGAGACGGAGCGCGAGCGGCGCGAACTGAAGGTCTGATCAGCGCCTCGAAATAACGAAACCAAACGGTCGGTCAACCAGCTGGCCAGCCGCTGGTGCATGCGCACGAAAAAGGCCCCGCCGAGGCGGGGCCGGAGGTGGCCGGGCCGCAGCATGCGGCCTCGGCGGTTTGATTATTCGATGACCTGCACGACGCGATGGGTGCGGGGTTCGACGATCACGCGGCGGTCATTGATGACCGTATAAGCATATTTCGGGTTGTCGGGCACCGGAGTGACGACGACATCGGCCGGAAGCGGCTTGCCGACGACGATCGGCTGCTCGACGACCACGCGGGAGGTCGGGGCCGGCTGCTGCTGAACGTAGGTGACGACCTCACGCGGCGGCGGATCGACCACGGCACCGGCAACGCCGCCGGCTATGCCGCCCACGGCAGCGCCTACGGGGCCACCGACGATCGCGCCGGTGATGGCGCCGCCGGCAGCGCCGGTCACGGCTCCGTCAGCCAGAGCGTTGGTAGCAAGCGACGACAGCGCAAGGGCGCCGGAGACAAGTAGGATCTTGTACATTTTGCTTCTCCTTTGCTGGGGTTGCGTTTGGGTAACGACGACGCCAAATCGAGGTTCCCGCAGCAAAGAGTCACGCTTTGGAAGGCCGGTTCATATTCTGTGAGGCGGCTGAGGCATCCGCCGGATTGGATTATTCCAGGCGCCGGCGGAATAGCCAGGCGGCGGCGCTGAGCGTCACCGTGGCGATCAGCGCCAGCGGGATGGTCTGGTTCACCACCTCGCTCAACGGGATATCCTTGAGGAAAACGCCTTTGACGATCACCAGGAAATAGCGCAGCGGATTGACGTAGGTTATCGGCTGCAGCCAGCCCGGCATGTTTTCGATGGGGGTCGCGAAGCCCGAGAGCAGCATGGCCGGGACCATGAACAGGAAGGCGCCGAGGATCGCCTGCTGCTGCGTCATCGACAGCGCCGAGATGAAGAGGCCGAGGCCGGCAACCGAGCCGAGATAGAAGATCGCGCTGCCGTAAAGCAGGAAGAGCGAGCCGCGCAGCGGCACCTCGAAGAGAAAGACGGCGGCGAGGACATAGACGGTGATGTGGAAGAGGCCGATCAACATCGGCGGGATGAGCTTGCCGATCAGGATCTCGTGCAGGCGCAACGGTGAGACCATCAGCTGATCGAAGGTGCCGAGCTCGCGCTCGCGGGCGATCGACAGCGCCGTGACGATCAGGCCGATGAGGAGCGCGATGCTGGCGATCAGGTTCGGCACCATGAACCATTGATAGGTGAGGTTCGGGTTGAACCAGTTGCGCGGCACGGATGAGACGATGCTGGCGCCGGCGCGTTTGCCGGCCGTGGTATCGGCGGCAAGCGCCGCGCCGATCTGCGAAAGGTAGCCCGCAACGATCTGCGAGGCGTTGGAGCGGCGGCCGTCGAGCACCACCTGCAGGTCGCTCGGCGTTCCCGCTTCGATATTGCGGGAAAAATCCGGGCCGATTTCGACCGCGGCGATGACCGTCTGATTGTCGATCGCCACCTGGACCTCCGCCTGCTCGGCGGCGATCTCGATATTGCGGAAGGTCGGCGAGCCATCGATGCGCTCGATCAGCTCCTGGCCCCAATGGCCGCTATCGCGGTTGAGGATCATGACGTCGACATTGCGCACTTCGAGCGTCGCCGCATAGGAAAAGACGAGAAGCTGGACGATCGGTGGGCCGATCAGGATGGCGCGGCCCTTGGGGTCGCGCAGCACGGCGAGCAACTCCTTGACGATGAGGGCGTAAAGCCTTGTCCACCCCATCTCAGCCAATCCTCTTTCTGGTGCTGCGTGCGGCCAGCACGAACATGACGCCGCCGATCGTCAGCATGACCGAGATTGCTCGACCGAACATTGGCCAGATGTCGCCGGCGAGAAACACTGTCTGCAGGCTGGGGATCAGGTAGCGGGCCGGCACGATGAAGGTGATCCACTGGATGATCCTGGGCATAGAGTTGATCTCGAACAGGAAGCCCGAGAGCAGGAAGGCCGGCAGGAAGGCGGAGATCAGCGCCAGCTGCGAGGCGAGGAACTGGTTCTTGGTTGCCGTCGAGATCAACAGGCCTTGCCCCAGCGCCGGGATCAGGAAGGCGGCCGACAGGGCATAAAGCCCGGCGACCGAACCGCGGAACGGCACGCCGAAGAGAAAGACCGCAAGCAGCACGCAGAGCGTCATCGAGGTGAGACCGAGCAGAAAATAGGGCAGGATCTTGCCGGCGAGCAGTTCGACGGCCGTCGCCGGCGTCGCCATCATTGCTTCCATCGTGCCGCGCTCCCATTCGCGGGCGACAACGAGCGAGGTCAGCAGTGTACCGACAAGCGTCATGACAATGGCTATCGAGCCCGGCACGAGGAAGTTGCGACTGGTCAGCTCCGGATTGAACCAGAAGCGCTGCTCAACTGCGATGGCGGGACTGTGGGAGGCGACGTCCGCCTGCCTCTGCTGTTCCCAGTTGGCAACGGCGCCCTGCGCATAGTTCTGGACGAAATTCGCCGTGTTCGGATCGGAGCCGTCGACAATCACCTGGACCTCCGGGCGGTTGCCGGCGGTATAACGGGTGGTGAAATCGGCCGGGATGACGACGATGCCGCGCACCTTTCCGATCACGAGATCTTCTTCGAACAGGCGGCGGTCACGGCCGATCACCACGTCGAAATAGCGCGAGGCCCGAAAGCTGGCCGCGAGGTCCTGCGTCAGCGGCGTCATCTCTTCGGTCACGAGGCCAATGCGGGTGCGCGTTGTATCGAGCGAGACGCCGTAGCCGAAGAGGAAGAGCAGGATCAGCGGCAGTACAAAGGCGATGAGGATGCTGCTCGGGTCGCGGATCGCCTGGAAGCTTTCCTTGCGCACCAGAGCTGCAAGACGCCGGAGCCGGCCGGAGGAAATGCTCATGATGCATCATCCGCTTCCGATTGCTGCACCAGCGCGATGAAGGCGTCCTCCATCGTCGGGTCCGGCGCATCCCTTGTCGCGACACGTGCCTTCAACTCATCGGGAGAACCGAGCGCGATCGAACGGCCGCGGTAGATCAGCGATATGCGGTCGCAATATTCCGCCTCGTCCATGAAATGGGTGGTGACGAGCACGGTGACGCCTTTTTCGACCAAGCCGTTGATATGCGTCCAGAACTCGCGGCGAGTGATCGGATCGACGCCGGAGGTCGGTTCATCGAGGAAGAGGGCGCGCGGTTCGTGCATGACGGCGCAGGCAAGCGCCAGCCGTTGCTTGAGCCCGAGCGGCAGATCCTTGGCGGGTTCGCGGGCGTGGCGGCCGAAATCGAAAATATCGGCCATTAGCGCGATGCGCTCGCGCCTGCGCTGCCGACGAAGGCCATAGACACCGGCGAAGAATTCCAGGTTCTGCATGACGGTAAGATCGCCGTAGAGCGAGAATTTCTGTGCCATATAGCCGAGCTGATTGCGCGCTTCCGCAGCGTCGCGGCGAAGATCGAAACCCGCAACGCGGCCTTCGCCGCCGGTCGGTTTCAGCAGGCCGCAGAGCATCTTGAAGGTGGTGGACTTGCCGGCGCCGTTTGGCCCAAGCAGGCCGAAGATCTCGCCGCGGCGGATATCGAAGCTGATGTCGTCGGCGGCGGTGAAATCGCCGAAGCGCTTGGTCAGGCCCTTGGCCTCGATCACCGGCCGGTCGCCCTCGGCCTTCAGCGGCTCTTGCGCTTCGGCAAGCCGGGAGCGGCCGCCGGGGCCGCCGCCGAGCATATCGACGAAGGCATCCTCGAAACGGGCCGGGGCTGGGGAAAGCGATGCGCCGTTACCGGCCTTGCCGATATCGGGCGTCTTGCCGCTGGCTGCGACGAGGCGGATCGCCTCGCCCTGGATCACGCCGTCGATGACCCCATCGGCCTGCAGGAGTTCGGCGAGAACCTGTCGACGGCGCCCCGTGACGTCGGAGACCCGGAAGACGCGGTCTTTGACGCGCTCGGTCATTTCGTTCGGTTTTCCCGAGAAGAGCAGTTTTCCCTGGTTCAAGAGCAGCACGTGGTCGCAGGCTTCAGCCTCGTCAAGGTAAGCGGTCGACCAGACCACGCCGATGCCTTCCTTCGTCAGGTTCTCAACCATCTTCCAGAGGTCGCGGCGCGAGATCGGATCGACGCCGACGCCCGGTTCGTCGAGCAGCAGCAGGCGCGGCTTTTTCAGAAGCGCGCAGGCAAGGCCGAGCTTCTGTTTCATGCCGCCGGAGAGCTTTCCGGCGAGCCGGCCGGTGAAACGCTTGAGGTCGGTGAAGGTCAACAGTTCGTCGAAGGCGCCGGCGCGTTCGCTCTTCGGCAGGCCGCGCAAATCGGCATAGAGATCGAGGTTTTCCTGGACCGAGAGATCCTCATAAAGACCGAAGCGCTGCGGCATGTAGCCGGTCGCCGCCTGAATGCCGGCGGCGTTCTTTCTGGTGTCGAAGCCCAGAACCTCCATCGTTCCGGTATCGGGCAGCATCAGGCCGGTCATCAGCCGGATCAGCGTCGTCTTGCCGGCGCCGTCGGGGCCAACGAGGCCGGTGATCGCGCCGCCGCCGATGACGCCGGAGACGGCGTCGAGGGCTGCAGGCGCACCCCCAAAGCGCTTGGTGACGCCGTCGATCCGAACGAGCGGCCTGGCGTCTCGACCGGGTTCGGGGGCAGTCATTGTCCGCCTGCCGGTGGCGCGGACAGCCGCACCGTGACCGGCATCCCCTGCCGCAGGTCGGGGCCGGGTTTGTCGATGACGATCCTCAGGCGATAGACGAGATCGGTCCTCAGTTCAGGCGTTTCCACCGACTTCGGCGTGAACTCGGCGACCGGCGAGATGAAGCCAATGGTGCCTTCATAGGGTCTATCCGGCAGGGTATCGGAGGCGACGGATACTTTCATCCCGGGGTGGATGCGGCCGAGATCGGGCTCGGCGACGTAGCTGCGCACCCAGACAGGTTCGGTGAGTGAAAGCACGAAGACGGTATCGGCCGGCGAGACGATCGCGCCATTTTCCCGCACCCGCGAGAGGATGACGCCGTCGTTCGGAGCACGCAATTCGGTGTCTGCGAGCGAGGTTCGGGCCGAGGCGAGTGTGGCCTCGGCGGCCTTCAGCTGGGCGTCGGCGGCGGCGATATCCTCGACGCGTGAGCCTTCCTGCAGCAGCTTCAGTGCCTCGCTGGCGGATTGCGAGCGGGCGGCGGCCATCGCCTTTGCGGCGGTCGCCTGGTCGAGGTTCGCTTCGGAAATCGTGCCCTGCGGGCGAAGCTGGCGGGCGCGGTCATAGGCGAGGTTGGCATTCTGCAGATCCGCGAGGCTTTCGTCGTAGGCAGCTCGCGCTTGGGCGATCTCGGTCGGCCGCGGGCCGGCCTTCAGCTTGTCGAGCGTCGCGCGAAGGGCAGCGGCATTGGCCTCGCCGGAGCGAACGGCGAATTCATAGGGTGCGGCGTCGAGGTTCGCCAGGACCGTGCCGCTCCTGACGACATCGCCCTCGTCGACGCGCAGTTCGGAGAGGCGGCCGCTGACGCGGAAGCCGAGCGAGACCTGACGGATATCGACATTGCCGTAAAGGACGAACTCGCGCCGCGCCTCGGGCAACCAGCCGAACCGCTCGGGCAGGCCGTACCACCAGGCGGCGGCACCTGCCGCAACCAAGAGAAGGATCGCGAGGGGGAGGATGCGTTTCATGCTGCGCCTCCTTTCGGCGGGCCGATGACATCGGCCAGTTCGGCAGCAAGGCCCCGGAGGATTTCCACCTGTTCCGGGCCGAAGGCGTCCCATTCCATCTGGGCGAGTACGGAGGCATGGGCGAAGCGGAAGATGAGGATGCTGCCGACGAGGTTGAAAGTGCGAAGGCGCACATGTTCGGACGCCGGATCCTCGCCGAGAATGGCGCCGACCAGACGCCGGCCCATTTCGATCATCGGCCGCATGATGCCTTGATAAACCCGCTTGAAAGCTTCGGTCGGCTCCATCTGCTCGCGGATGAGGAAACGGGCCCAGGGTTCGGATTCCTTGGCGACGAAGAGCGTCACCATGGTCTGCAGAACCTCGGTCAGGAAGAGTCGGGCGTCGGCTTCCCCGAGCGGCTCGCCGGCTGCGTCGAGCGCCATCAGATGCGCGCCAATGCGCGCCCGCATGCCGCTGACATGAGCGTCGATCTGCATCATCAGATATTCGGCGGTGGCGATATAGAGGCCTTCCTTACTGCCGAAATAATAGGGAATCGCCTGCAGGTTGACGCCGGCGGCTTCGGTCAGCTGGCGTGTCGAGGCGCCATCGAAACCGTAGCGCCCGAAGACGTCGAGAGCGGCGGTGAGCATCTTCTGGCGCGCGATCTCGGCGCGGGCTGAAGCTGGCGGGTTTGGCTTGTCGCGTTCTCGGGTCATGACATTTTTATAGCGTCGTTAGTGAAATCAGTCAATCGATTGATTATATCGCGGCAACCACTTTCGGGTGAGGACGCAAGCTGCGACTTTCCCTGCCTTGGATCAGGATGAATTCCACGCACGGGCCCAAATATGCCAAGTGCCATTCTCGGCGGCTCTGAAAGCATATTGTTTCGCGTTATACGCTCATTTTCTGACACAAAACTGCCTTGCTCTTTCCGTATCGGCAGATCGATGCGTATTCAGATCTATATTATCGCGCTGCTGTTGAGCGCCATTATGTGGTCGATCTCGTTCGATGCGGCGCGAGAATCCTATCATGCCGCCCAAAGTGCGGGATTGATGCCGAACCTGCATATCAACAAGAAGCTGGATCGCATTCTCTAGACTGCGATCAGCGTCCAATCATGGACGTTTTGCCGATGCCGCCGTCCAGCCGCCGGCCAAGGCGTTTTCATGCCTGTCTCGAGCCCTTCCGTATAGAAAGTCGAATTTCGTAAAATTTGATCGATCTGCTTAAAAGCCCTGCAAATACTGACCTGTAGAGTGTTCTCATGAAGGCGGCCGAAGCGTGGACAGACGCGTCGATCGCTTGGAGCCGGGTGAAACGAAAGCCCGCCGATCCGAAAACGGGGACTTCGACATGCAGAAAACTCTTGCCGCCATCGCCCTGACCTTGAGCATTGCCGCGGGGGCCGGTCCGGCCTTCGCCATCGGGCCTGCGAGCCTCGCCCGCGACCTGATCTACACTTCCGCCATCGGCCGTTCGCCTGAAATTCCCTTGACGACACGCGCCGGTTTCGTGCGGCCGAGCGCTCCCCTCGTTCTGCGCGGCCCAGCTGTGGTCGAGGCCAGGGGGTATCAGTTCAACGCCTATTCGCGGAGCCTGAGCGTTGCCATCGAATATGTATTCTCGACGGCGGTCGGCGCTGTGGAAGCGGTCACGTTCCTCCGCTAAAGCAACCCGCTTCAGGCATCCAGTTCTCGACGTACGTCGATATACCAGTCGACGAAGGCCTTGACGCCGACGTCCAGTGTCGTGTCGGGTTTGTATCCCGTCAGTGCCACGAGAAGATCGGGGGCAGCGAAGGTGCGCGGCACGTCGCCCTTCTGCATTGCCAGCATCTTGCGGATGGCAGGGCGGCCGAGCGCTTTTTCCACCGTCTCGACGAAATCCATCAGGCTGACGGGCTGACCGCCGCCGATATTGACGACGCGGAAGGGCGCCTGGTGCGAAAGTGTTTCGATCCCAGCGTCACCGAGGCGATTTTCCTCGCTCGGGGCAATTGCCGACAACCTGACGATTGCTTCGATGAGGTCGTCGATATAGGTGAAGTCGCGGCTCATATTGCCTTCGCCGTAGATCTCGATTGGCTGGCCTTCGAGCATGTTCTTGGCGAATTTGAACAGCGCCATATCGGGCCGGCCCCATGGGCCATAGACGGTGAAGAAACGGAAGGCCGTCGTCGGGATCTTGTGGAGATGGGCATAGCTGTGCGCCATCAATTCCATCGATTTCTTCGTCGCCGCATAGATGGTCAGCGGCTCGTCGGCGCGATCGGTCTCGCGGAAGGGGACGGTCGCGTTGGCGCCATAGATCGATGATGTCGAGGCCAGCATCAGGTGGCGAACTTCAACCCGCCGGGCGATTTCCATGATATTCCAGGAGCCTTCGACATTCGAATGTATATAGGCTTCGGGATTTTCCAGGCTGTAGCGGACGCCGGCTTGCGCGGCGAGATGGATCAGGATGTCAGGCGCGGCCGCGGAGACTGCCCCCTCCAGCGCCGGCCGGTCCTCAAGCATTGATATGACAGGCCGGAAGGCCGGAAACTGAGAGAGTGCGGCGTGACGCATCTCTTTGAGCTTGACGTTGTAATAAGGCGTGAGGCCGTCGAAACCCGTCACCTCATGCCCTTCCTGCAACAGGCGCCTGGCCAGATGAAAACCGATAAAGCCGGCAGTGCCTGTAATGAAGTAGCGCATTCCCACCTTTTCTCGGCTCCCTGCCGACGGCAAAAGCCGGTTCCGTAAAATGGCACCCACTTACAGGATAAAAAGAGGCCGAGTCGATAGGCCTTTGAAAGATAGCACCTGACGCGGCTCTGCTGTCGTCGTTTCCGGACATTATGCTGCATTGCACCATAGGGGCTTGCATGTTATGGGCGACGGGTCGTCTCGCGCATGATGCCGAAAAGGTTGAGCGGTTTTCGGGCGACATCCTGTTCAGGCGGAACCAGGGATTGATGAGAAACATAGTTTATTGGATTCTCTCTGCGTTTCTGACCCTGGCCATTGCGGTCGTGTCGCTGCGCTATCTCACGAATTTCTGGCTGCTCTCCTTCATCTACAGTTTTCAGATCCATCTCGGCCTCACATTCGCCGCCGCCAGCCTCGTCATCCTGGCTGTCAGAAGACATGCTTACGGCGTTGCCCTTCTGCTTGTCTCGCTGCTCCTCACGGCGCACGGCGTTATCATGCTACGTGAATTTGCGGAGGACGACAGGGGAACGGGAACGGCGCCGCTTTTCCGTCTGATGTCGTTCAACGTTGCGATCGATAACTGGAAAAATTCGACCGCCGTCGCGGATATGGTGATCGCTTCGAACGCCGATGTCGTCAATCTGCTCGAAGCCAAGCCGCTGACGTTCCATCTGCAGCGATTGTTCAAGGTCTATCCGTATCATATCGGCTGCGACCACGGCAAAGACAGCTGCGACACACTGGTGCTGTCCAAACGCCCGTTCGTGACCCGCCAGGTCGCGAGCATCGGCAGCTTGCGGAAAGACAGGCTGGTCGCAGCGAGCGTCGATTTCGGCGGGCAAACCGTCAATCTCGTATCGGCCCATCTGACCAAACCCTATTACGACGATTACCAGATGGAAGAGTTGGGAGATCTCAGCAAAGCGCTTGATGCGATCTCAGGTCCGCTGGTGCTGTCCGGCGATTTCAATTCGTCGTCGATCGCCCCCAGCATTCAGGCTCTCCTGCGCAAGCAGAAGCTGAAGACTATGGCGCCCGAACCGGCGACATGGCCGATCGCGGCCGATCGATACGGCATCGCCATCGATCACATATTCGCGCGCGCGCCGCTTCATCTGACGTCATTGAAACGCCTCGACGACAATCTCGGCTCCAACCATTCCGGCCTGATCGCCGAATTCATTGTCGATAGGAGCGGCGAGACGGCGCCGGCACAATAAACAGGCAAGATAAGCCGGGCTGAAATCAGAATCTGGTTCGGCCGCCCTTGCGGTCGATCATCTGAAAATTCTTGCCGTCAGTCTTCACGTTGACGCAGTCGGTCGACTTGTCGGGAAACCGGACACAGACCTCGCCATTGTTGATCTTGTAGCCATTCTTGCTGCCTTCGCGATATTCATAGCCGTTGCTGCTTTCTTTCAGCTCCGACGTGCCGGGCAGATGCTGGCGGATTTCCGCCTCGCTTGCGGCGCGCATGTTCGCCGTTTGGGCAAAGGCCATTGCCGGCAGCAGGATTGAAAGAAATCCGGCGAGGGCGGGCAGGGTACGCATCAGAGGACATCTCCTGTCAGGTCTGTCGGCTCATTCATTCTACGAGAATCCCGGAGGGGAATTCAACAGGGATGGTGGTCATGCCGGAAGCGCCGGCGGGCTGATCTGGCCTGCCTGTCGTTCCGGCACTTGGCTTAAGTTCTTCCGAATTCGTCAACGATGCGGATGATATCGTCCTCGCCGAGATAGGAGCCCGTCTGAACCTCGATGAGCTCGAGAACGATCTTGCCGGGATTGGCGAGACGGTGGACTTCTCCGAGCGGGATATAGACGCTTTCGTTCTCGCGCAGCATCTGCACGTTGTCGCCGATCGTCACCTCGGCCGTTCCCTTTACGACGACCCAGTGCTCGGAGCGATGGTGGTGTTTTTGCAGCGAAAGCTTCTTGCCCGGCGTGACGAAGATGCGCTTCACCTGGAATCGGTCGCCGTTGAAGATCGAGGTATAGCCGCCCCAGGGGCGATAGGACGTCGGATGGGTTTCGGTGAATTTCGCCGTGGCGGAAGCGGAGGCCAGCATCTTGACCAACTGCCCGACATTCTGGCTGTCCTTGAGCGGACCGACATAGACCGCGTCCTCGCTGGCGATGACGGCGACATCGTCCATGCCCTGGACGGCAAGGTGCACGCCGTGGGTCATGACGAGCGAGTTGCGGGTGTTGACGACGGTCGTGTTTGCGGCGGCGACATTGCCGTTGTCGTCGCGGACGCCTGATTTCCAGACCGCATCCCAGCTTCCCATATCGGACCACTTGAAGGGCGAGGGGACGACGGCGGCCTTCGAGGTCTTCTCCATGATCGCATAGTCGATGGAGATATCAGGGCTCTTTGCGAAATGATCGGCATCGAGGCGGGTAAAGTCGAGATCGCGGCTTGCCTTGGAAACGGCCTTGCCTGCCGCCTTCAGTACGTCGGGCGCATATTCCTGAAGTTCGGCAATCAGCTCTGTCACCGGGAACATGAAGATGCCCGAGTTCCAATAGAAGCCGCCATCGGCCAGCATCTGCTCGGCCTTGTCCAAGGCCGGCTTTTCCACGAAGCGGCTGACCTTGTGGGCGCCGTTTCCGAGCGCTTCGCCGATTTCGATATAGCCGTACCCGGTCGCGGGCTCAGTGGGGTTAATGCCGAAGGTGACGAGCTTGCCAGCAGCGGCCGCATCGCGGGCGATGCGGATGCAATCGAAATAGCTCTTGTCGGCAAGGATCTCGTGATCCGAAGCGAGCATCTGGATGATCGTGTCCTTGCCGAAGAGCTCGGCGGCGAGCGTCGCGGCGGCGGCCACCGCTGCGGCGGTGTTGCGGGCAACGGGCTCGAGCAGCACGGCGGCGAGCGGAATGGCAAGCGCGCGGGCCTGCTCGGCGACCAGGAAGCGGAATTCCTCGTTGGTGACAACGATCGGGGCTTCATAGAGCGCGGGATCGGAAACACGTTCGAGGGTGTCCTGGAACAGCGTCTTGTTGCCGACGAACTGAATGAATTGTTTCGGCGCGGTGGCACGGGAAAGCGGCCAGAGCCGGGTGCCTTTACCGCCGGCCATGATCACGGGAACGATTTTCTGCGTCATAGGCGGGTTCCTTGAAATACGTTTTCGTCGCATGATTGTCGGGCGCCTGCCCAGTCTCTAATTCGATTGAGCCCTGCCTGCAGCAGGGCCAGAGCTGCAGTTTCGCTTCCGGCCTCGACGTAGCAGCGCATTTCCGGCGCGTTGCCGGACGGGCGGAAATGGATGATCCCGCCATCTCCGAGCGTCACTCGAAGGCCGTCTATGTCGGATTTCGCCGCCACCTCGCCGATCGGCAGCAGGAAAGCGGAGAGATTTTCATCCGAGGCGCGCAGATATCCCATCAGCGCCGCACTGGTCTCGATCGCGAAATTCTCCAGGCGGTCGGCGGCGGCAAAGGGCAGGCGATAGGAGGCAGCGATAACAGAGAGCGGCTGCCGGCGTTTGGCGGCGAGCGACAGGATCGCCAGCATCGGGACGAAGCAATCGCGTGTCGGCAGGGCGCGCACGGCTCTGCCGTTAATAACGAAGGGGGTTGCGGTCAGCAGCCCGCCATTGGCCTCGAAGCCCATTACGTGATCTCGCCCAGCGGCGACGGCTTCTTCCATGCCTGTTATGACGAAGGGCGAGCCGACGCGGGTGCGCGTGACGGTAAAGGAGCCTGCTGCCTCGATGCCGGAATTGGAGGTCACCGGTGTCACCACCGTGCCGGCTCCAAGGAAATTGGCTGCCACCAGGCCGAGAAGATCGCCGCGCAGTGGCGTGCCGGTTTCGTCGGCGACCAGCGGGCGGTCGCCATCGCCATCCGTCGAGACGATTGTATCGAAGCTGTGATCGGAGACCCAGCGCTTCATCAGCGTGATAGTCTCCTCGGAAACGGCTTCTGTATCGACCGGAATGAAGCTTTCCGAACGCCCGAGAACGGTGACCTCAGCGCCATAATGGGCAAGAACGTCGACCAGGAGATCACGGGCTACGGTGCTGTGCTGGTAGACGCCGATCTTCAGGCCGGACAGCGCGCCTTGCGGAAGCAGGGCCGTATTGCGTTCGAAAAAGAGCTGTTGACAGATCGCCTCACGATCTTCCATCGCCGCTGGCGCCTGCATGACCGCTTCGCCGCTTTTCTCGATTTCGGCGGCCAAGGCGGTAATCGCAGCCTCGTCCGATTTGTCGATCTCGCCGTCCGGACGGTAGAACTTGATGCCGTTGCGGTCCGCCGGAATATGAGAGCCGGTTATCATCAGGCATGCGGCCTTGCTTTCAAGACCATAAAGAGCAAGGGCTGGCGTCGGGACATTGCCGCAGTCGAAAATGCGGAAGCCGAGCGCGGCAAGCGCGCCAGCGCAATTGCCCGAGATTTCAGGGCTGGAATCGCGAAAGTCGCGGCCGATCAAAATGACGTCGCCGGTCTGTGCCTTGCCGCTTTTCAGCAGATATTTGCCGAACGCCATCGCGTAGAGAGCCGAGGCACGACCCTTGAGATCCACTGAAAGTCCGCGAAGGCCGCTCGTGCCGAATTTCATTTGAAGAGGTGCCTCCAGTTTACAATCAAGGTTCTACTCAGGCCGCCTGCCGGCGTAAATACCGAAGCCGTCATATAGTTAAACACGAACGACGATGCCTCGGACAGCCTCTCGCAGTCTTCTCCCGCCGATCCTAAAGACGTAGACCCATTGCCGACAGGCATTGCAGCGTAGATCGATTTTGTTAGAACCGTGTGTCCATTGTTTCGTCCTATGCTGAAGGGTTCCTGATGAGCGATACATCCGTCAGTCTCGATGAGGGCTGGAAGGCCGCGCTGGCGGGGGAGTTTTCAAGCCCCTATATGCAACAACTCAAATCCTTTCTCGTCGCGCAGAAACGAGTGGGCAAGCGGATCTTCCCGAAGGGCAGCGAATATTTCCGCGCTCTTGATCTGACGCCGATTGTCAACGTCAAGGCCGTCATCCTCGGACAGGATCCATATCACGGGCTTGGGCAGGCTCATGGACTATGCTTCAGCGTCCGACCCGGCGTGCGCATACCGCCCTCCCTCGTCAATATCTATAAGGAGATGGAGACGGATCTCGGCATAGCGCCAGCGCGCCATGGTTTTCTCGAACATTGGGCAAAGCAGGGCGTGCTCCTGCTGAACAGCGTGCTGACGGTCGAGGAAGGGCAAGCGGCCGCCCATCAGGGCAAGGGGTGGGAGCGCTTCACCGATGCCATTATCGGCAAAGTCAATGACGAATGCGAATCTGTCGTCTTCATGCTCTGGGGCTCCTATGCCCAGCGCAAGGCCGCATTTGTCGATACCACGCGGCATCTGGTGCTCAAGGCGCCGCATCCCTCGCCGCTTTCGGCCCATAACGGCTTCTTTGGCTGCAAACATTTTTCCAAGGCGAATGCCTTCCTTCAGTCCCGCGGACGGGCGCCGATCGACTGGCAATTGCCGGCAGATCCTTACGGCGCCTGATGTGAACGCGGCTCGATCTTCGTTCACTAATAATAGACAATGCGTTTTGGTCTCTGGGTCTATTCCGGAGGCCGGCTGAGGCGCATTTATGATCCATCAAAAGCCCGCGGACTGCGGGCAAGAAAGGGGTCTCACATGCTCGATCAGATCAAGGGTCTGCACCACGTCACGTCGATGGCGGAGGACGCCCGCACCAACAATCAGTTTTTCACCCATGCGCTCGGCCTGCGGCGCGTCAAGAAGACTGTCAATTTCGATGCGCCTGATGTCTACCATCTCTACTATGGTGATGAGACCGGTGCGCCCGGCACGATCATGACCTATTTCCCGTTCCCGAAGATGGCGCAGGGCCGGCCCGGGACCGGGGAAGTCGGCACGACGGTATTTTCTGTCCCGCAAGGCTCGCTCGGCTTCTGGAGCGACCACTTCGCCACGCTTGGTCTCGGCGGTCTGAAGGCTGAGGAAAGCTTCGGCGAAAAGCGCCTGAACTTCTCCGGCCCGGACGGTGACGGCTTCGCGCTTGTCGAGGTCAAGGATGATGCCCGCCAGCCCTGGACGCATGGCGGCATCAGCGAAGACCACGCCATTCGCGGCTTCCACTCCGTCGCTATGCGGCTGAGAGACGAGGGCGCGACGGCCGAACTCTTGAAGTTCATGGGTTATCAAGTGGCTGAGGAGCGGGACGGCATCAAGCGGCTGATCAAGTCTGACGGCAACGGCGCGCACCTCATCGACCTTGAGACGATGCCGAACATTGCCCGCGCGCTTCCCGGCGCCGGCTCCGTCCACCATGTCGCCTTTGCCGTCGAGAATCGCGAAAAGCAGCTCGAAGTGCGCAAGGCCCTGATGGATACGGGCTATCAGGTGACGCCTGTGATCGACCGTGATTATTTCTGGGCGATCTATTTCCGCACGCCGGGCGGTGTTTTGTTCGAGGTCGCGACCAATGAGCCCGGCTTCGACCGTGACGAAGACACGGCTCATCTCGGCGAAGCGCTGAAGCTGCCGCAGCAGCACGCTCATCTTCGTGCCTTGCTCGAGCAGCATCTGCAGCCGCTCGAAGCGTAGGGAGGGCGAGATGACCGAAACCGGATATGTGCACCGGCTGCGTGCCGGTGCACCTGACAAACCTATTCTGCTCGTGCTGCACGGCACCGGCGGCGACGAAAACCAGTTCTTCGACTTCGGCCGACGGCTGTTGCCCGAAGCAACGATTCTTTCGCCGCGTGGCGATGTTTCCGAATACGGCGCGGCGCGGTTCTTTCGCCGCACCGGCGAAGGGGTCTACGACATGTCCGACCTTTCACGCGCGACGGAGAAGATGGCGGCCTATGTCAAGGCGTTTGCCGACGAATATCGGGCTTCCCACATTCTCGGCCTGGGTTTTTCGAATGGGGCGAATATTCTTGCTAACGTGCTGATCGAAAAAGGCATCTTCGATGCGGCGGTTTTGATGCATCCGCTCATTCCGTTTCAGCCCCAGGCTCGCTCGACGCTCACCGGAAGAAAGGTTCTGGTGACAGCCGGGCAGCGGGATCCCATCGCTCCGGCCGCGGTGACCCAGGCGCTGTCTGCGCACCTGGAGGGCCGGGGCGCGGAAGTCAGGACGGTCTGGCATGCCGGTGGGCACGAGATCGCGCCATCGGAGATCAATGCGGTTAGCGACTTCCTCGGCGGCTATTGACCTTTGCCACAGTGGCCAAGACTGCGAACGGGGCCGGCGAATGCCGGCCCCGCATCGTCGCTGATCGACCAATTATTTGAAGCGCGTCGCGATCTTCGATTCGCTCCTTGCGCTTTAGGTCGCTGATTACGCATGGCGTTGCTGCAAAACCGCAGCACAGTTTTGCGCGACATGCTCAGGGGCGATGAGGATATTTGCCCCTTATTGCCTTCATGTAAAAATTCCCCGGCGATTCTGCCATCGTCAAACCGACGACGACGCCTTTGGGGACACCTTCATATTCTCGTCTCTGGCCGTTGGTCAGATAGACCCGTAGATGCCGGCTGTCTTCGTCGTAGCTGATCGCCTCGATAAGTTTCGAATCAACCGCAGTTTCCACTTTGCACCCCGCAGTTTTGGATCTCAGATTCCTGATCAATAATCGTCATTCACGCTCGCGGCGCACCATCTTTAAGCGGCGTCGCAGGGTCGTCAAGCGTGATCTGCTTTAACGTTCATTTTTTCCGGATGCCTCTCGCTGTAGTTGATTTATGCAGCTTTTCCGGAGGCCTCGCCTGTGGAAAGCCGTCGGTTTCGAGTTCTCCCCGGTCTGGAGACTTTGGGTGGCACAGCCGAATATGAAAGAATCGATCCAGTAGACAGAAGATTAACCGGCGATTAATCATCATGTACTAAAATACAACTTGATATTGATGGTGATATCTTCTCTACGAAAACATAAGCACAGAAACGCCGTTGTCCGTGGCAGCCGTTTATCTATCGTTGGCGAGCTTGCCTCGCTTCGCACCCAGGATTCACGCAGGAGACCCTTGCGCTTTCACTTGGGAGCTACAGGGATGGACAATCCGCATTGTTTGATGTGTTGGACGCGCAGCGTTCTGTCGCGACCCCAGACGAGGCTGGTGAAGGCGATTCAGCAAGCGGCGAAAGATCAGGTCGTTTTGAATGTGGCAATAAGTTGCGGCTACATTGTCAACGCCGCGATCAGGCCAACTTCTTATGAACACTGAGTTGCGTGCCATTGCAGCGATGGATGGGAAATCGATCAACCCGCCAATCGGTCGGGTCTCATAAATGGGTTACATGTCTAATTATCTAGGACGGTGGCGACAACAGATACCGATACTGGCCGGCAATCGTAAGAAGCGCGCTCGGTTGAGCTTTGCCGAAGGCGACTTCGCTGCGGTCTACGCCATGAGCGATGTTCACGGATGTTACAACGAGCTCGTCGAGGTGCATCGCCGCATCGAGGAGGATGCAGCACGCATTCAGGGGCCGAAACTCATCGTCATGCTCGGCGATTATGTCGATCGTGGACCCGATTCGAGCGCGGTTCTGGAGTTCCTGAGCAAGAACCCGCCGCCAGGATTTCAGCGCCTGGTTCTTTGCGGCAATCACGATGCTGAACTGGTGAAGCTCTATCGCAAACCGGCTGGTATTCTCGAATGGCTGGGTTTCGCCGGGACGGAGACGCTGCACTCATACGGCATCGATATCGAGCATCTCCTGCAGTCGGCGGCGGGAAATGAAACGATCACCCGCGTCATTCGCAATATGATACCCGAGCGGCATATCCAGTTCCTGGAATCGCTGCCGATCATGGTGCGCCTAGGCAGGGTGGTTTTTGTGCATGCGGGCGTCAGACCCGGCATCGATCTCGAGAAACAAAAAGACAACGACCTGATGTGGATCCGGCAGCCCTTCCTCGACGAAGGACCGCAGCTTCCTGTCCTCGTGATCCACGGACATACTCCGGGGCGAGCCCCGACATTCGGTCCGCAACGCATCGGCATCGACACCGCGGTGTCGGCGACGGGCCGGCTGACCGTACTGACGATCAAGGGGACGAGGGTAGGGCTGCTTTAGCGCGCCGTGCGACTTTTCAGACGAAGGACGCGCTCTCCGCACTCTGGATTTGCGCATCGTATTTTTCCAAGAGTCATTTCTGATCTTCGTGCCGATGCGCTCGGCGAAGAGAGCGTGGCGCACGCTCCAAAAACAAACGCCGCGGGATTGTGCCGCGGCGTCAGAAGGTTCACATGGCTGCCAGGCTCCGTCAGGCGTCCTGGTAAAGATTGGTGCCGATACCGGTATAGGTAAAGCCGTGTTTGCGGATTTCGTCGCTGCGATAGATGTTGCGCAGATCGACCAGGACCGGAGCGCGCATCGACTGCTTCAGGCGATTGAAATCGAGTGCGCGGAACTGGTTCCATTCGGTGACGATGACGATGGCATCGGCGTCGGCCGCGGCTTCGTAAGGGCCGTTCGCATATTCGATGTTCTCGATGACCTTGCGGGCATTGTCCATACCCTCTGGATCATAGCCGACGACCTGGGCGCCGGCGTCCTGCAGCGTCTGAATGATGGCGATGGCCGGGCTGTCGCGCATGTCGTCGGTATTCGGTTTGAAGGTCAGTCCGAGGATGGCGACTTTCTTGCCGCGAATGTCTCCGCCGACCGCCGAAATGACCTTGCGGCCCATTGCCCGCTTGCGGTTGTCGTTGATCGAGATCGTCGTTTCGATCAGACGGACCGGTGCGTCGTAATCCTGCGCCGTCTTGGCAAGGGCAAGCGTATCCTTGGGGAAGCACGAACCGCCGTAACCCGGACCGGCATGCAGGAACTTGGAGCCGATACGGCCGTCAAGGCCGATGCCGCGCGAAACGTCCTGGACGTTTGCGTCGACCCTTTCGCAGAGATCGGCGATCTCGTTGATGAAGGTGATCTTCATGGCCAGGAAGGCGTTAGCCGCATATTTGATGAGCTCGGAGGTGCGGCGGCTCGTGAAGACCAGGGGAGCCTGGTTGAGGTAAAGCGGACGATAGACTTCGGTCATGGTCTCGCGTGCCCGGTCGTCGTTCAGTCCGACGACGATCCGATCAGGACGCTTGAAATCCTCGATCGCCGCGCCTTCACGCAGGAATTCGGGATTGGAGACGACGGCGACGTCAGCCGAAGGATTGGTTTCCCGCACGATGCGCTCGACCTCGTCTCCAGTGCCGACCGGCACCGTCGACTTGGTGACGATGACTGTGAAGCCTTCCACATAGGTGGCAATCTCGCGCGCAGCCGCGTAGACGTAGGAGAGATCGGCATGGCCGTCGCCGCGACGAGACGGCGTTCCGACCGCGATGAACACAACGTCGGCGCCACGAACGCTTTCGCCGACATCCGTCGAAAACGACAGGCGGCCGGTGCTGGTGTTTTCGGCAACCAGTTGATCGAGACCCGGCTCGTAGATCGGAATGCGGCCCTCGCGAAGAGCCTCGATCTTACTCAGATCCTTGTCGACGCAGATGACGTCGTGGCCGAAATCCGCAAAGCAAACGCCTGAAACGAGGCCGACATAGCCTGATCCAATCATCGTGATGCGCATATTTCCCTCAAATCATTAGAGTAGAACGTCATGCTGCGTCGCAGCATGGCGTTCGTCATACTGAATCTGGGCCAAAAGACAATATCGAAGATCGCTTAATACCCACATCGGAAGTCGTGTCGAGGGTGCCGCTGTTCGTTGCCGGCCGCCCGCTCGACAGCAAAAACATAGGTTTATGTGGGCGATATGACAAGTCGAGCGTTCGTGAGAGCCGGCTCTATTTCAATCCGGGAATGAGGCGAACTGCTCTATCGGCTGCTCGGCTGCTACAGCCGGTACCAGACGTACGGGTCCGTTCCCGATTGGATCTTGTCCCAGCGCAGATCTGTATCGCGCCAGTTCTTGATGCTGCTTTGCCTGTTGTCGAGGACCAGGTCGCCCTTGTCGGTTCTGACCACGAGGACGGCATGCCCTTCGCCGGAAGGTGTATAGGCCGTTGCAATCCGCAAGGCGCGCGATGACCAGCCCATCGCTATCAGCCGGCTGCGCTTGGTCAATGCAAAATCTTCGCAGTCGCCGCTGCGCACATTCACCTTCCAGACATCGCCGTTCAGTTCGTTGCGGGAATCGTTGCGGCCAATCATGGTACGATTGACCGTGTGGTTCACATTCTTCAGCTGCAGCATTTCCTTGTCCGTCAGTGCGATGACCGCCAGACCGTTGTTGTCGCGGCATTCGGCGGGGTTCTGGGCGCAGAACAGCACCTGGGCGAAAGGCGGAACGATCTTTTCTTTTTCGGAGATATAGCTGACCTCGGAACTGCTGGTCAGGCCGCGGGCGAAACCTGCGGGGCCGGCCGCAAGTGCAGAGCAGGCATTTCCTACTGTAAAAGCCAGTGCCAGAAGTGTAACGAAGGTTTTCTTCATCTCTTAATCCCCGTCAGGGCAAGCGATTGAGATCAGGCTTGCCTTTTGGTTCAGTCAATGGCATGGCGATTTAGTGATCTGCCAAGTATTGGGCACAGAACGCCTGTCCCGTTTCTGCTGCTTGAAGGAGCATAAGCGGGTCCTGTCTCGATTGGCTTAAGCCGTTCGCGACAATTTTAACGATGTGGAATTCTGTTGCACTTTAACACGCAAGCGCTTGATATGCAACTTATGTTAGTACGAGTATATTAACCGTAATGGTTGTGATTGCCTCGTTTTCCCTGCCGGTGAGTGAAGTCCCAAATGTTATCCAACCTCATCAACAGGCAGGTCTTGCGGGAGACGATTCTCGTTGCCTTCATCGGCCTGGTGATATTGACGCTCATTCCTTTTGGGAGTGTCACACCTTTGCCCTTCGCCTTCGCCGCAATCGGAATGTTTGCTCTCGCGATCGTTTCGATATTGCTGTTTGCCGAGCCAATACAAAGCAGGTGGGTGTTCAAGATCGCCTTGCTTTTGCTCGTCGTGCTGGCGAGCTGGGCATTCATCCAAACGATTGAACTGCCGGCCAACTGGCTGGCAAACCCCGCCTGGGGCGCTGCGCGCGATCTGGCGGGCGTCCAATATGCGGCGATCTCCGTCGAGCCGGCCGACACGCTTGCGTCGATACTCAGGGTGGCCCTGCCTTTCGTGACTTTTCTGACCGGACTTATCTTGTGCGATACCGATCAACGAGCGCGGAAAGTGCTCACCAGCCTGGGGCTCGCGGCGGGGGGCATCGCTGTTTTCGGCCTGCTGCAATTTTCGATGTTTCCCACCATCCTGATCGTCATAGAGAAACACGCCTACCTCGACAGCCTGACGGCCGTCTTCGTCAACCGCAATACGGCCGCGACTTTCCTCGGGCTAGGAACGTTGCTCATGCTGACGCTGGTCAGGGACAATGCCCGGTCTTACTCAGTCCATCCGCCCGGCGAACCAGGCCGAAACCTTCTGCTCTTGAGAACGTGGATCTATATTCTGCTTCTATGCGCATGTTTCACCGCGTTGATGCTGAGCCGATCACGCGCCGGAATATTCGCGACCTTTGTCGCCGCGCTCATTTATTTTCCCTGGCTTGCCCTCAATTGGAAGAGTTCAAGTCAACATTTAACACCGGTGTCGAAATGGCGTTCGGTAGTGAAGTTTCTCTCGGCGGTCATTTTCGTCGTCCTGTTGCTGAGCATGTTTGCAGGGCAGGCGATTTTGCGCGCGCAGGAACGGCGGCTCGAGGATGATGATCGTTTCTGTATTCTGCCCGGCATATGGCGTGCCATTTCGGATCACTGGCTAACGGGAACCGGCCTTGGAACCTTCCGCACCGTGTTTTCCGCCTACCGCGATCCCGCCTGCGGCATCTTCGGGATTTTTGACCGTGCACACAATTTCTACCTCGAAGGCATTCTGGGTCTGGGGATAATGTTTCCGGTTGCGACGTTTCTTGTTTTCGCAGTGCTTGCGAAAGTTTTCCGGCGCGGGCTCTCCGACAGGCGGCGCCTGCGACATTATGTTCTGCTCGGCATAGCGGGGACGGTTCTGGTCGCCCTTCATGCCGCGGTCGATTTTTCGCTGCAAATCCCTGGTTTCGCGGTATTTTTTTCCGCATTCCTGAGCGCCGTCGTTGCGATCAGCCTCGGCCGCAGTCGCGGCGAAATCGATCGGCAATATGGGTGATCGATCCGCGCCAAACGGCTTTAAATGAATGGAATTTATGAAGGTTTTTCGAAAATACCGATTGATTGGGGGCTGCGGGTTGACTCTTAAACGCAAGAAATTTTATAGCGGACGCAGCCTTTAGATTATTGCCGGCGTCAGAGAGCCGGGCTGAGCCGTTCGTTTACTGAAGGGCTCGGCGTTGCCGGGCTGCCACAGTTAGAGAATGATAAACGGCATTCGGTAATTATTGATCAGGGATTGTCTTGTAATTTGTCCGATTGCGGAGCAGTAGCTTCAAGGGCGTCAACACGGGTTATTCTATGGGTTGTTTTCCTGTCGGTAGTACACGCGTCGCCATTGTTGTAGCGCTAACGAGTATTTTGGCAAGCTGCACGTCCTTGCCAAGATCCGGTCCAGATCACAAAGATGTCGATCGAGGGGCCGCGGTAAAGGTAACAACGAAGGAGCGTCGCGTCGGTATCGACTACGCCCTGGTTGACCTCAGCAAGAACGTCCTGTCCTATTTCACCTCTCCGCAACCGACCTCCTTCAAGGGTTTTGGCGGTGGGCGCGGTGGAGCGCCTGAAATTCCGCTCGGTTATGGCGATGTCGTCGAGGTTGCGATTTTCGAAGCTCAGTCCGGCGGTCTCTTCATTCCCTCCGACGCCGGTAGCCGGCCCGGCAATTATATCTCTCTGCCGGCGCAGACCATCGATAGAAACGGAACGATCACGATCCCCTATGCGGGTCGCGTTCCGGCTGCGGGTCGCCTGAAGGAGACCGTCGAGCAGGATGTCGAAGATCGTCTGGCCAGCCGCGCAATCGAGCCGCAGGTGGTTATCACCACGACAACCAACCGCTCCAGTCAGGTGGCCGTGCTTGGTGACGTCAACAATCCGCAACGCGTTCAGATCAGCCCGGCCGGTGAGCGCATCCTCGACGTCATTTCCGCCGCGGGTGGTTTGACGACCAATAACATTGAAACGAATGTGACGCTGCAGCGCCGCGGCAGAACGGCGACCGTCGCCTACAATACGCTGTTGAAAAATCCGGCGGAGAATATCTATGTCGCGCCGGATGACACGATCTCGGTCGATCATGAGCGCCGTACCTATCTCGCGCTCGGCGCCGCCGGCGTCAGCGGCCGGTTCGATTTCGAAGAGTCGGATCTGACTCTCGGGGAGGCCATCGCGAAGGCGGGCGGCCTGCGCGACGACCGAGCGGACCCAGCCCAGGTTCTGCTCTATCGCCTTCTCCCGAGGAAGACGCTTGCGGCGATGCATGTAGATACGACGCGGTTTGCGGGCGATACGGTTCCCGTGATTATCCGCGCCAATCTTCGTGATCCGGCCACCCTGTTTGCCGCTCAGCAATTCAAGATGGAAGACAAGGATATTATCTATATTTCCAATTCGGACTCTGTCGAATTGGTCAAGTTCCTTGACATCGTAAACTCGGTATCGTCCACTGTCGCCGGCGTGTCGGACGACGCACGCGATACCCGTAATGCGGTGCAAGAACTCGGAAATTAAGTGGGAAAGAGCCGGCGCCGAACGCGTACGATCGGCGCCGCGGCCTGTTTTCGACAGCGGATTTGATGAAGGAAGCCACTTTTATGGCAAGGTTTAGTGTTCATCGTAAACTTGCATATAGCGGAATTGCCGCGGCAATTTTTGTCGGCATGACGTCGGGCGCCTTTGCGGCTGCTTGCCTGGGTCCTGCAAACCTGACTTCCATTGATGTCGGCGGATTTACGGCCAATCCCGCCGTTCTGCTCGATCTGTCCGATCCGTTGGTTCTGTCGTCGCGTGTTCGTGCGCTGGTCGGAAGCAGCAACGACGCGCTGTCGCCGGTGATCGAGCAGGCCAAGAAGGCGAATGCCGCACAGATGGCGGCCATCGGCTCCGGTCTCGCGCGGGCGGCAAACAGTTGCCAGGTGACAGATCCGCAATTCAAGCTGGTTATCGAAAAGGCTGTCGCCGAGGCGGCGAGCGCCGATCCGAACCTCGCGCCGCTGCTTGCTGCCTTTGCAAAGGTCCTGGCCGAAGGCGGGACCGCGGCGCTCGGCCCCGGCGCAAGTGCCGCCGCAGCAGCACCCGGCATCGGCAATGATGGGCAGGTTGGACAAACCGGCCCGGGGTCGGACGATGGCACGCCTTTCGACGGCGCTGCGACGACTGCCGGTACGCTGATAGTTTCGAACGCAGATTCCGACTCGTCTTCGAGCACTACTACCACTACTACGTTTGTCAGCACGAATGGGGGAGGACAGTCGTCCGCTGACACGACGGAGTCGACGAGTCAGAGCGTCCCGGTCACACAATAGCTGGAATTGCCTGTAGATCTTGGCGCTTGACGCCTTTGTTGGAGATCGAAATTGCTGTCGCCAGATAAACTTACGCCGCGTATCGACGCCTCCCGCGATACAGGAAACGAAGCTGATTTCATCGATTTCGACAAGCTGATCGCAATTGTTCGCCGGCAATGGCGGATCGTAGCGGTGTGCGCTTTCGCCTTCGCCATTCTTGGTGTCGTCTATGTGCTGACTGCGGTGCCGGTCTACACGGCCGAGACCAAAGTGCTGATCGACCGCAGCGACAATCAGATGATTAACCAACTGGCGGCTTTCGGCCAGCTGGACGATGACGAGGGCACGGTCCTCAGCCAGGTCGAGCTGTTGAAGTCCGACACGATCGCCTATGCGGTCGTCGACAAGCTGAAACTTGTCGATGATCCTGTATTCACGGCGCAGAAGAACTCGCTTTTTTCTGTCGCAACGCTGAAATCCCTGGTCAATTTCCGCTCCTGGTTTGCCGACGACGGGGCCGTTGCTCCTGATGCGGAAATGAAACGGCGATGGGCTGCGGAAACCGTCGCGGGAAATATCGATGTCGAGCGTGTCGGCAAATCCTACGTCCTCGACGTCAGCTACACCTCGCAGTCGCCGGATCTGGCGCGAGAAATCGCCGCTGCCATCGCCGATGTTTATCTGGTTGATAAGCTCAATTCGAAATATGAGGCGACACGCCGGGCCGGCGAGTGGCTGCAGGAGCGTATTGAAGAACTCCGGCAGCAGGCGCTGGACACCGACCTCGCAGTGCAGAAGTTCCGCAGCGAGCATGGACTTGTCGAGGCAGGATCGGGCACTTTGCTCAGCGAGCAGCAGCTTTCCGAACTGAACAGCCAGTTGATCAAGGCTCAGGCCGAAACGGCGCAGGCCGAGGCGAAATATACTCGCATCAAGTCGATCATCGAAGCCAAGCAGACCGATGCGATCGTGACCGATGTGCTTGACAGTTCGATTTCAAACGACCTTCGCAAGAAATATCTGGAAGCTTCGAAGCTCGAGGCCGAGATCGAGGCGCGGCTTGGTCCCGACCACGTGCAGGCAGTCCGGCTCCGTGCTGAGATGGCCGAATATGAACGGCTCATGTTCGACGAGCTGAATCGCATCGCCGAAAGCTATCAGAGCGAGCTCACCGTTGCGCAATCCCGCGAAAAATCGCTGCGCGACAGCGTTGATAAGGCAACGGGTGTAGCGGCAACGGCGGGCGAGACGCAGGTACAGCTCCGCGAGCTCGAGCGGACGCGGGATACTTACAAGAATCTCTATCAGAGCTTCCTGGCGCGCTATCAGGAAGCGATCCAGCAGCAGAGCTTCCCAATTACCGCCGCACGCATCATCACGACAGCGGAGACGCCGACGAAGCCGAGCGCGCCGAAAAGAAGCCTCGTCATCGCTTTCGCCATGTTCCTGGGATGCGCGTTCGGTAGCGGCATTGGCGCTTTCCGTGAATTCCGCGATCGCTTCTTCCGCACCGGTGACGATGTCAAGGATATGCTCGACGTCGAATCACTTGGCGTCATGCCGTTGATCGAGAACAACGTCGAGGATCCGACGCTCGTCGATCCCGGGAACCCGCGAAGCATCGCCAGGGGCGGCAAGACCACGACTTATGTCGAGGAGCATCCGCTGTCGGCATTCGCCGAGACGCTTCGAAGCGCGAAGATCGCGATCGATATCAGTGCCTCCGACCAGCGCTGCAAAGTCATCGGTGTGGTGTCGAGCTTGCCCGGTGAAGGCAAGTCGACGACCGCCATCAATTTTGCCAAGCTTTTGGCCATGCAAGGGGCACGGTGCCTGCTGATCGACGCCGATATGCGCAATCCGGGAGCGACGCGGGCCATCGGCCGCCACGCGGAGGCCGGCTTGCTTGAAGCAATCGTCGACAATCGCCCGCTGAAGGATCTCAT
Organism: Rhizobium sp. NLR16a; assembly: GCF_017948245.1. Lineage (NCBI taxonomy): Bacteria > Pseudomonadati > Pseudomonadota > Alphaproteobacteria > Hyphomicrobiales > Rhizobiaceae > Rhizobium > Rhizobium sp. NLR16a. Next base: position 605,024 of record NZ_CP072865.1, read on the forward strand.
TCTCCTTGACCCCAAAACAAAGCTCGCATTCCTGCCGACCGTGGCACGCTATCGCGTTCCGCATTCGTCGGAGCTGCTCGCGTCGCGCGGTATGGATCAGCTTCTCGAGCTTGCGCGTCAAAGTTTCGATTACATTATCGTCGACTTGCCTCCTCTGGCTCCGGTGGTGGATGCACGCGCCATTAACCCGAAGCTCGACGCGGTCGTTTTCGTGATCGAGTGGGGCAAGACTTCGCGGAAGGTGGTTCAGTCGACACTGTTGTCCGAACCGGATCTCTATACGAAGTGCGTCGGTGCCATATTGACCAAGGTCGATCCGGCGCAGATGAAGCTCTACCGGACATTCGGTTCCAGCGAGTATTATTATAAGCGCTATTCGCGGTACTATACCGAAAGCTGATGCTCGGCATTCGGTATGTTTCGCCCACGAGAATCGTTTTCCTCCTCGTCGCTGTGGTCTTTACGGCGCTGGCCGGCCGAGAACTCTATGCTTCGATAAGGACGGCCAGCATTTCGCTTGTCGCCGAGAGGATAGAACGCGGCGAAACTGTCGCGAACGATGTCGCGGCCAGATATGCGGCGCGCGCTGTCGAGGTGGTCGACGGACACTATTGCCGATCTGACATCGTCGCCGCCGGCGTCACGCTCATTCTGACGCAGCTCGATCGACAGAACGTCAATGTCAACTACGACGCTTGGGCCGCTGCGGCGTCAAATGCGCGTCAATATTTGCGGCATGCCCTCTCGTGCATGCCGACAAATAGCAACTTTTGGCTTCGGCTTGCGGCCGTGCAGTCGAAAATCGCAGAAGATCCAGTCTCGATTGCGGAAATGATGAAGCGTTCGGTCGTGCTCGCGCCCCACGATCAAGGAATGATTTTATCGCGGTTTTATTTCTGGAACGATTTTACCAGCGTAACCCTTTCCGCTGCAAAGATTGCGCTTGATAGCGATCTCACCACAATGCTGAAACTTGGCGATCGCTGTATGGTCAATGCCGCGATAAGGAAGGTCAACCCGCAGCTCCGCCCGATCTTCGATCGAACTTGGGCGAGCGTAGGAGAGGGGGCTACAGCGCGGTTTCGACAGCGCTGCGGCAGATAATCGTTCTCCGCCATTCCTGAAGAGCGTAGCAAGCTTAAGCTGCCTAAACCCGCATCTGAGATGAAACATTGTCAGAGCGGACAAAGCAGGTCTTGATACAACATCAACAACGTCCGCCGCGTAAGCGGCGGGCGCTGCATCATCGATGGTTTATCGATGATCAGACGGTTGCGCCGGAGACGACGTCCGTGCCCGTGATGTTGAGCGTTAGAATGCCGACATCCGTATGGCCTTCACCGTCGGAGATCTTGTAGTACTGGATTGTTTCGGTGATATGGTCGCCTGGAGCGATATCCGAAGCTAGGTCATAGGTAAACGAGCCGTCCGCCTTGACATGGAAGGTCCCATAGGTGCCGGCAATGTTCGTTGTTGCGGTCGGGTCGCCGTTTACGCTGGTGTTGGCGAACTGACGCAGGAAAAGATGGCCATTGTCGCCAGGAATGTCGTTGGTCAGCAGATTGCCGGCGATGGCGTCGCCCTCGTTGAAGCTGAGATGGTCGTCAACAGCAATCGGCTTTACCTGGGTGACACCCTGGATATTCAGCGTGAATAGGCCGAAATCGGTATGGCCGGCGCCATCGGAGATCTTGTAGGAAACCCGTTCGTGGAGCGTCTCACCGGCGGTGAAGCCGACCTTTGCAGCGTCACTCAATACGTAAGTATAGCTTCCGTCCGGCTTGACGTAGAACGTTCCGTAGTCGCCTGCGATTGCGGTAATCTGATTGTTGCCCTGCTTGGCACCAACGCTCTGGTGGTCGAAGGCGCGAAGGAAAAGGTTGCCATCGGATGTGTCGTTGCTGAGCAGGTTCCCGGAAATGACGTCGGTTTCCAGAAATGTTGCAGTATCGTCGGTTGCGTGAATAGCCATCTGTGTCTCTCCTTGAAATTGCTCTTCGCCGGTCACTTTTGACTTCGGCAAGCCGGATGATTAAGAGTATCTTAATACATGGAGTCAAGCGTGTAGTTAACGACAGACAAGCACTTCAGAGTGTATTGATCTGCAAGTATACGCGCGCAATGTGCATAAGTCGATGAAAGTCCTAAATATTATAGTTTTAACAATTAGTGATCGCCCGTGCCGTTGTAATCTCGCTGTATGGTTCTTTCGCGATTAGAAAATCGTTGTTCCATGACAAATGTAGTAACCTTGTCCGACAGTGTATCACCCCGTAGGGCTATTGTGTAATCGCGACGGATTATTAAGCGGATTTGCAAAGTCGCAGGGCCCTCTCCCATCGGTTGGTAGTATATCGCCGAAAATAACCCTTCCGTTTACCGCATATAGGTTCAGTTTGGGAACGTTGTGCTGCGCTGGAGCGGGTATATGCCGGCTTCAGCTTGCTGCGGATCACAGTGCGGTAGTGTGCCGAATCGAGGTAGAATGGGCGTTGGTGGCTCTGCAACCTTATCGCGGTACAATATTTTGAGTACACTAGAATAATCATGCTCCGAATGTAAGAATATTCCGAGATATCGCGCATTTTAGTGTTTCATTTTAGCAGCCGGAGAGATGTCCGCAGTTAGAAGGTCTTCCATAACCTCGGGAGATCGCAGCATGACCGTCTATTACGTGAATTCAGTAACAGGATCCGACCATAACAGCGGAACCGGTGAAAGTTCAGCCTTTGCGACGTTGTCCGCTGTGGAAGCCTTAAAACTAAATCCTGGCGACAGCGTGCTGCTTGCTGCCGGAAGCGTCTTCAACGAACAGTTCGACCTGAAATATTCCGGCACTGTCAGCGCTCCGATCACCATCGGCAGCTATGGCATCGGTGATGCGCCGGTCATTCACAGCAGCAATAACGGGATACACGGTTCCAAGGCTTCGAACATCATTGTCGAGAACATCAAGATCGCCGATACTGGCGCCAACGCGATCTATGCAGGGAGTGTATCGAACTGGATCGTCCGCAACGTCGAGGTCTCGAATACCGGTCAGGCCGGAAAGGCCGGCTCGCTCAGCTTCCAAAGCAGCCAGAACATCACGATCGAGAATAGCACCCTGACCGGTGTGCATGCCGATGGCATTTGGATGGATAAGGTCAAGGGCGTCACCCTCGTCAACAATACCGTTACCAACAGTCAGGGGAGCGTGGCTGACGCCATTCAGCTCAACAACAGCAGCAATATCCTGATCAAGGACAATCATCTCGAGCAGACGGAAACCAATAGCGCCAAGGGCGTCCTGGTGCTGATCCGGGCTCAAGATGCCGTGGTTGAGGGCAATACCCTTGTCGGCGGCGGTTTCGGGCTGAGCGCTCAGGCGGGCACGAACATCGCCATCCATGACAACGACATCTCTGGATATGGCGGCTACAGTTGGTCGTACGGCATCGGTCTTGGCGACTCCGGCGATGCGAAAAATTACGATATTAGCGGAAATTACCTGCACGACGGCGTCTACGGCGTCCTGGTCAGCGCTGTCGGCAATCCCGCCTATGTCCGCGAGAACATCATTGTCCACGACAATGTCTTCGACGACCTGACCGCGTCGGCACTGAAGGTCGACAGGTCTGCATCAGGCTCCTTCTATGACAATGTCATCGATAGTTCGGTGTCGACGCTGACGATGCCCGCTGCAATCGCTGCGCAGAACACGTTCTCCATCGGTGAAAACAAGACGCTCGAACAAGCGCAGGCCGAGCTTGACAGCGCAGCGGGCAGCGCGAGCGGCGACACGTCGTCGAGCAATGAGCAGACTCCTGTCGCACCGGTTTCCGAGCATGTGGAGGTACCGGCGCCTCAGGTAGGTTCTCCGGCGCCCAGCATGGAAACGCCGGCCACGACCGCGCCTGCAGCGGTCGTTCCGAAAATTGTTGCGGTCCACGATAGCTTGAAGATCGCGGAAGATACCGGCAGTGCCTATCACGGAAATCTGCTTGATAACGACAATGCGATTAACGGCACAATACTGCTTCGCCGCTTCGGTGACAGCGCGGTGGACAAGCACGGCCTGACGCTGACCGGAAAATACGGCGTCATCCACGTCGAAAGCGACGGCGATTATAGTTATACGGTCGATGCCACCAAACTCGCAGGCCTCAGCGGCAAAGTCAGTGAGTTCTTCCAATACAAAATCTCCGATGGCGCTTCCCATATCGATACCGACAGCTTGAGCGTGTCGATCAACGTCGACGCATTCCATAGCAGTCACGCCTCGCACGTCCTGGCGTGAGGCTGTACCGGAGTCTGGCGCATTCCCGCGAGCCGCGGGCGGATTCAATTTGCGAGGCGGCCAAGTTTTCGCTGGTGGGCGATGCGAACGGCACCCTCTTGATCGGAAAAGTTCGCGTCTGTAAAAGCCAAATCAAACTACAGATTGCATTTATAGTTTAGTTCGTCAGTAAAAGCCGGATTTTAGTTGCCACATGCTCGCCGCTTTTAACCCTTATTGGCGGTCTTGCGATATTCACTTGCTTCGGCTCGTTTACTTATCGTAGTGTTGAAGTTAGACCGCTGAAATTGCTCGTGTTAAGTTTGTATTTTCGGTCATTTTCAGTGGGATTTATGTTCTACGTCATGGCTCGCAAGCGGGATCGGCAACGGTGCCGGGGATCCGAAGGCAGCCATGTCAATGATCGGATTGATGGCCGGTAACTGCACTGTGGACCAGCATTTCGTTGGTGCGCGATGCGGTAGAAGAGGATTGCTTCGTGTTTCAAAGTTCAGCAGCTGATGTCAATGAACCGTCCAAAGCCTTGCGGAAATGCAAAGGAGGACTGATCTTCATTGGTATAGCTAGCGCGCTTATCAACATACTTTATCTGACAAGTTCATTTTTCATGCTTGAGGTGTATGATCGGGTCATTCCCAGCAAAAGCATACCGACGCTGGCCGCCTTGGCAATACTTGCGTTGACTCTTTATGTTTTCCAGGGCGCGTTCGAAGTTCTCAGGAGCAGAATGCTCGTTCGCGTTGCCGGTGCGCTTGACGAGATGGTGAATGGGCGGGTGTTTCGGGCGTTGATCAAAGCGCCGCTGAAGGTCAAGATCGGCGGAGACGGGCTTCAGCCGCTGCGGGATTTCGATCAGATAAGAACGTTCTTGTCCGGCATGGGCCCGACGGCAATGTTCGATCTGCCCTGGCTTCCTTTCTATCTCGTTATCTGTTTCCTGTTTCATCCAGCAATTGGATATATCGCGATCGGCGGATCGCTCGTTCTCGCCATTCTGACGTTCCTGACCAACCAGGGGACGCGCACGCTCTCCAAGCGGCAATCGGAAGCCGCCAACATGCGCAACGGATTTGCGCAGAGCTCGATCCGCAATTCCGAGGTCATTCATGCCATGGGCATGGCAGGCACCATGGCCGAGATCTGGGACCGCAAGAACGGCGAATACCGGAACATCACCCGGCAGGCATCGGATGTCGGCAACGGATATGCGACGCTGTCGAAGATTTTCCGCATCGCCCTGCAATCGGGAACGCTGGCAACAGGCGCGATCCTGGTCATTCAGGGTCAAGCCTCTTCGGGTATTATCATCGCCGGTTCCATCCTGACGTCCCGCGCTCTGGCGCCTGTGGAGGCGGCGATCGGAAATTGGCGCGGTTTCGTTTCCGCCCAGCAGAGCTGGGCGCGGCTTGCGAACCTGCTGAAGACAATTCCGGAGATCCAAGCCCCTCTCGCGCTGGCTGCACCTTCCAAGCAGGTCACGGTTGAAGGTGTCGCCAGCGGACCGCCGGCCGGCCAGCGGCTGGTCATTTCCGATATCAGCTTCGGCCTGAAAGCCGGGAGCGCTCTCGGGGTCATCGGCTACAGCGCCTCTGGCAAATCGTCGCTGGCGCGGGCGATGATGGGCATCTGGCCGACGGTCAGAGGATCCATTCGTCTGGATGGCGCGGCGCTTGACCAGTGGGACGGCGACGCACTCGGCCGGCATATCGGTTATCTTCCGCAGGATGTCGAGCTCTTCTCCGGCACCGTCGCGCAGAATATCTGCCGCTTCGCTAAAGAGATGTCGCCGGAAGCGGTGGTTACCGCGGCGAGGGCGGCGCGCGTTCACGACCTCATTCTGCGTCTGCCGAACGGTTACGAGACCGAAATCGGCGAAGGCGGCGCTGCGCTTTCTGCGGGCCAGAGACAGCGTATCGCGCTTGCGAGAGCGCTCTACGGCGAACCATTCCTCGTCGTGCTCGATGAACCGAATTCCAATCTGGATGAGGAAGGCGAGCGGGCGCTGAGTGCTGCGATCATGAGCGTGCGTGCACGTGGCGGCATCGTCGTTGTCATCGCGCATCGCTCCGGCGTTCTGGCAGTGTGCGACTTCGTGCTGATGATGCAGGAGGGCAGGATGATCGCATTCGGTCCTAAGGAAGAAGTTCTGGCGCGGGTCAGCCGGACCGAGGCAGCACGAACCCCGATTGCCGAGCGCGTGGCTCAGCTTAAGGTCGTGGTCGACGGCAATGCGGCGGAATAGGCCGGAAGGAAGATCGTGAGCAAAGTTATTAGTGAATCCAAACGCTCCCTCAATCGCCATGTGGCGGTTGTCGGCGCGCTCTCCATTGCGTTGGTTTGCGGCATTGGCGGTTGGGCGGCGACGACGGAACTTTCCAGCGCCGTCATCGGCGAAGGCGTCGTTGTCGTCGACGGCGACGTCAAGAAGATCCAGCATCTGACGGGCGGCATCGTCTCGGAACTTCTGGTCTCCGAAAACGAGCATGTGTCGGCCGGACAGGTTTTGATACGGCTTGATGGAACGGCGACAAGAGCACAGCTGTCGATTGTCGAGAGCACGCTTGCTCAGCTTTATGCGCGCCGCGCCCGCCTGAAGGCGGAGCGGATTGGCGCCGAGTCGTTCGAAGTCGAAGAAAACCTCAGCGATCTGACATCCAGCACCGCGGCGCAGCAGCTGCTCGACGGCGAGCGAAAGTTGTTCGACAGCCGCAGATCGGCGCTGACCGGAATGAAGAGCCAGCTGGCGTCGCGCAAGGATCAACTGGGCGAGCAGATCAAGGGCTTGGTCGTTCAGATTAACGCCACAAGCGATTCCCTCGGCTTAATCGAACAGGAGCTCGAAGCCGTCGATGTTCTCTACAAGAAGGGTCTGGTCACGCTTCAGCGTTTGAATACGCTCAAGCGCGCCCGCGCCGATCTCCAGGGTAACAGCGGTCAGGAAATCGCTGCAAAGGCAGAGGCCGAGGGCAAGGCGATCGAAATCGACCGACAGTCGATTCAGCTGGATGAGGATCGCCGTTCGGAGATCGCAAAGGACCTGACCGATGTCGAAGCGCAGATCGCCGAAAATGAGGAGCGCCGCGGCACTGCGCTCGATCAACTCCGCCGTCTCGACATCACCGCGCCGCTCAGCGGCCGCGTTCACGAATTGTCGGTGCACACCGTCAATGGCGTTATCGAAGCCGGTCAGACGCTGGGGCTCGTCGTTCCCGAAAATGACGATCTTACCGTCCAGGCGAAGGTCGCCACCCGCGATATCGACCAGGTCCATGTCGGCCAATCCGTCGATGTGCGTTTCAGCGCTTTTGATCAGCGCACGACGCCCGATGTGCAGGCGGTGATCACCTCAATTGCGCCTGATATCGTCAAGGATGAGCGGACGGGGATCAGCTACTATCCACTGCGCGTCAAGCCGGAGGCTCAAAGTATCGCGAAGCTGAAATCGATAAAGCTCTATCCCGGCATGCCGGCCGAAGTCTTTATCAAGATCGGCGACCGGACCGTCATCTCTTATCTCACAAAACCTCTGACCGATCAGATGCAGCACGTATTTCGTGAGGAGTGATTGGCGCTCCTCGGCGTCGTTGCGGCATGTCGAGGCAGCTGCTATCCCGGTTGAATGCGAGGCTGATTTGCGCACTGAAGCGGACGTGACAATCTGTCCTTCATGATATTGTCTCAAGCCTGCTGCAAGGTCGGCTCCAAGGGCCTGCCAGCCGTTCCACAAGGTTCTCCTGCCGGGCGACGTATAGCTCTCGCCGAGATATGGTTCTGTCATGATATGTTTGCGGCTTTGGCGAGCGGCGCCGACCGAGAGGCGACTGGCATCGGTTCTGGTTCTGCTTTTAGCGTGCCTCGTAATGGTTTTGATGACTGGAAAGAGTGATGCCGAGAACCTTCCGCCGCTGAAAATTGTGGCTTTCGGAACATCGCTGACAGCGCGCGGGGGATGGCAGCCCGGCCTCCAGACAAGGCTTTCTGCCTGCCTGCAGAGATCCGTGAGAGTGGAGAGCGTCGCAAAGAGCGGCGAGACGTCGACATGGGCTTTGACCCAGCTGGATCGGGTCGTTGCCGAGCAGCCGGATATTATTCTGATCGAGCTCTACGCCAATGACGCGACATTGCATCGGTTCGTGTCCCTGGCACAAAGCCGAAGGAATATTGCCGACATTCTCGATCAGCTTCGTCAACGCCTGCCGCGGGCGCGGATCATCCTCATGGCGATGAATCCATTTTCGGGACTGCGGGGGCTAATCCGTCCTTTTGCCGGTAGCTATATCTCGGCTCATCAGGCGGAAGCACGGAAACGCGGCCTGGAGTTTATCGACTATCGGCCCGATTGGGAGCGTCTGACCCCTGACGATCTGGCCGCTGCAATTCCTGACGGCGCCCATCCGAGGCCCGAAGTCGCATCTAAGATCATCGTTCCCCAACTCGCCCGGCACATAGCCGGCCGCGATTGCAGAGAATGAATTTCCTCTGTCTCGAGGGCGTCTGCGCCCGTTGGCGGTTTCAACCTGCCGCGAGATAACCCTTTAAATACTTGACCAGCGACGTCCGGCCGGCATCGGAAACATCTTCATGAGAGGGGCTGTCCAGGTCCTGCAGGAGATAGTCCTTGAGTTCGTCATCGCTTTGGGCGACATAGATGCCCGGCCGGCCGACAAGCTGACTGACCGTGGCAAGCTGGTGATCGTTTCGATGCTCACCAAGAGCCGCCTTCCGTGGAACAAGAATGATCGGTTTGCCGAAACGCTTCGCCGTGAGGACCGTGCCGATTCCCGCGTGAGAGACGATGACAGTCGCATCGCGAAAGACCTTATCGAAGTCCGCAGGCTCGATATTCTTGATCCATTTCATGTTCTGTGGAGTATAGGTGCCCTTGCCAATCTGAGCCAGCACCGGTCTGGTCAGATCCTTGGCGAAGGTATCGACGGCCTTGACGAGGCGATCAAACGGCAGCTGCGTTCCGACGGTGACAAGGATCAAAGGACAGCTCCTGCGTAATGGGGGCCATCCGGCCGCGAGAGATGTTGCCATTGCGTGAGCCAGAGCGTTGCAATATGGCCGGCCAATTTTCCCGATAAGGAGAGTTTCTCGACATTGGCGACACTATCGATCCAGATCGTTCGCTTGCCCATGAGCCTGCCGGCCAACAGGCAGAACAGGCCTGGAGCTGCTCCCGTCGACAGGATGACATCGGGCTTCAGCTTGAAGACAATGTAGAACGCGCTGAAAAAACACTTGATTGACATAACGATCGAGTCCCGGCTGCAATCGGGCAAAACCAAGCCATTGCTGATATCGTACTTTTTTAAGAGACCGGGAATCGTGGTGGCGAAAAATACCTCGCTACCCTCGAAGGCAGCGCGCATAGCCATCATCTGTTCCCAGTGACCACCTCCGGACGAAGCGGCGAGAATTTTCCGTTTTTTTCCGTCAGTCATATTAGGTCCATCCTCGCACTATCTTATGGTTCGCGCTGCTATGGTGTCTCAGCATATTTAGAGCCCGCTGAGAATTGTTCACATTTTGCGAGCCATGCGTTGGAGAGTGTGATTTCCTATTGCAATGCATCATTTTTGAATGCAATGCAATGCAAGCGGCTCGGCCGGCATTGACTTCACGAGTGGCAGTGTATCGTCTTGTATCACCTCGAAAGGACAATCGGATGCACAACAATCCCGTACGCGCTTACCGTCCCGATATAGATGGTCTTCGTTCGGTTGCCGTCATTTCCGTTGTGCTATTTCATGCAGGTCTGAGGTCATTTTCGGGCGGATTCGTTGGTGTCGATATTTTCTTCGTCATCTCCGGGTATCTCATTACAGGACATATTTATGGCGACATTCTAAAATCGGAATTCAAATTCACAAGATTCTATGCGCGGCGGGCACGGCGCATATTGCCGGCGCTGTTTTTCGTATTGGCCGTTTCGTTTCTGATCGGTTTTCTCCTCCTGTCCCCGGGCGAGTTCAGGAAATTTTCGCATAGTGCCGTTGCCGCCATGTTAGGCTTTTCTAACGTCTATTATTGGCTTTCCAGCAACTACTTCTCGCCGGCATCCGACCAGCTGCCCATGCTGATGACCTGGAGTCTCGGCGTGGAGGAACAGTTTTATATGGTCTTTCCCTGGATCATTTTGTTCCTGAACCGCTACTTTAAACAGGCTATTCTTCCCGCGATCGCAACGCTTGTCGTACTCTCCTTCATATTTTCCGTTGCAGCGTTGAAGATCAATCCCGCTTTCACCTTTTACCTGCTTCCGACGCGCGCATGGGAACTGGGGATTGGCGGCATTCTCGCTGTTATGGAGACAAAGGGTTTGCGTCTCGACCGGGGGGGCAGCGCAGTCGTCAATGCCATTGCATTGATCGGCGCGATATTGGTTGTCCTACCGATCTGCGTCTACAACGATTCCACGCCTTTTCCCGGAGCTGCGGCGCTTTTGCCGGTTCTCGGGTCGGCGCTGCTGATTGCGACCCCAAGCTCGATCGTGGCTTTTGCGCTCGGTTCGCGGCCGTTCGTTTTTATCGGGCTTGTCTCATATTCCTGGTATCTGTGGCATTGGCCTCTTTTGAGCTTCGCCAGCGTCGCATCCGTCTGGCCATTGCCGCAATCGACGGCTTTGCTCATCGTTGGAACCTCATTTATTCTGGCGGTTCTGACGTATTATCTCGTGGAGAAACCGTTTCGGCGCCCGGGTCTTTCCAATGGCCGCACACTTTGGCGCTACGCCGCGGCCTTGGCGGTTTTCGCGTTTCCTTTCGCGCTGACCGCACTACTGGCCGGCGTTCCACAGAGATTTGGTTCACAGGTTGCCAGGATTGAACAGATCGCAGGCGGGCGTGAAGCGTGCCTCGTATCTTATGGTGCAACCTCCCCAGCTCTCGGCAGCAACTGCCAACCTGCAGGCAATACCGAGCCTGCGATAGCTTTGATCGGCGACAGCCATGCGGCTGCCCTTGCGCCCGGATTGCGAGCCATCGCGCAGGAGCGGGGTTACCAGCTTTACGTCTTTACAAAAACATCCTGCCCGCCGCTGACAAGCGCCACGCGCTATATGCCCAACCATCCGCTCCATGCTGCAGAATGCTCGGCTTATAATGCCAAAGTATTGGGTTTGCTGCGCGAAAACGACGCGATCAAGAAAGTTATCTTGGCCGGGTACTGGTCTGCTCCGATGCGTGAAGCAGAGACCGGTTCGCGCTATATCAGCCCAGGAGCCAATGGCGCAGAGCAGGCCGAAAACCAAAATGGGCCGACCCTGGAGTCGGCACTTGCATCGCAGATCGCTCAATTGCGGGCCATGAACAAGGATGTCGTCCTTCTGCAAGACGTTCCACTGTTCAACTTTAATCCTGTCCGCGCCGTGCTCCAGCGTGCCATACCCTTCAGAGCTGCGTTTGGAGGATGGCTCGACGGCGATCGTAATCTGACACCATATGATGCTCCGATGAAAGCTGTCGCGAATTTCGACGATCCGGTCAGGGATATCATCACGCGTGTCGCGGAGAAATCACCGCCTGGCGTGATCCTGGTCGATCCTTTCAGCGCGCTTTGCCCGCGAGCTCGGTGCAGTTTTTCCACCGCCGACGGCGCCCCGTTGTTCATAGACAACCAGCATCTATCGACGGTCGGCTCGGAAGTTGCCGCCAGGGCGGTCCTTCCGGCAGATGACGAGGAGAAAATGAGGACGACGTCTTTTTCCGACAAACAGTCTCGGGTGACTGGTATTGTGAGGCATATTGACATGCCGGTGCGCTGAGTTCGCCTCAGCTCCTGTGTGAACAGTGGTGACTTTCACCTCTTCACATCCCGCAACGAATGCGCCCGAGCGCCGGTGCAATCAATGCGCTGTCATCCGCGGCCTCGACGCCATGGGATCGACCAGTTGAAAGATTGGCGGCTTCCAGTGTTCCGGATGACGTGCGTCGTTTGGGACGCACGACTAAAGCGCGTCGCTTTCAATCCACGCATCGTGCTTTCCCAAAGATCGATTCCAACTTTCGGGCAAAGGCGCTACGCCGCAACAACCTTAGCTCTGAGGCTGATGGATTTGAGGTAGCGCCCAACTGGCTTTTCGATGAACATATAAATCAGAGCACCGCCACCGGCAGCAATCGCCACATCCATCGGGCGCCAGAACCAAAGATAGCGAAAATTTATGCCTGAAAGTGCGCTCAGATCACTGAACAGCGTTCGGCTCAAGGTGAAGAACAGCTGCTGAAATATGTAGACCGAAAACGACGCAGCGCCCAAAAATCTCAACCACGGTATGTTAGGTGCCCAGCCAAGCCTCTCGCTCGTCAACGCCGCGACGACGACCAGCACCGCAAGCCCACTCCATGCTAGCCTGCCCAGCAGGTACGAGCAGGCGAACAAGGTGGCGGCGAGAATTATGGATATCAACACGGACCGCAATACCGAAACACTTTGCAGCGTCAAGCCGTATGTTCGCCCTAAAATCGCACCTGCCAAGAACTCAAGGAGAAGAGAGTTGGTATAGATTTTAAAGGCTGCGCCTTGCAGCGGTGCGATCTGTCCCAATGTCACCAGCGCAACGAGGCACCCCGCCAGTGCCCAAATGCGGAGATTTTGCCGGATGAGCAGGATAAGAGAGAACACGGCATAGAAATACATCTCGTAGTTCAGGGTCCATCCCTGCAGGATCACAGGCCAAGTCTCTCCGTCCATGTTCTCGTATGGAATAAAGAGCATAGACAAGATCACCGGAACGATACTGGGTTCATATTGATGAACCGGAATTCCGATCAACACCAAAAGGCCGGCGGAAAGAATCGCGATCCAATACATTGGAACCACGCGAATAACTCTATCGAGCAGGAAGGCAGACGGGCTTTTGTCTTTCGCGTCAGTTGTGGCGATCATAACGAAGCCACTGATAACAAAGAACAAGTCAACGCCATATGCCCCGATCCAAAATATCTCGAATCGGTGATACAGCAACACTCCGATGGCTGCCAAAGCACGAAGATATTGAAGTGATAAAATCTCTTGTGGTTTCTGTTTGGTGAGCATCCCCTTGCCCCTTATTCGCGCGCGACCTCACGCGAAAGCGGGCCGCCGGCACGCCAGCATTACCCCTTGTCGTGACGGCTGTTGGTTCTTTCCTGTCGAGTGTATTTGGTATGGTTTCTCAAAAAATATTTAAAACTTCTATCCACTCTGTGTGTTCATCGACGAGCCATCGCGCTTCATTCTGCTTAGCGGAAGCGAAACAACCAGGTAAGGCCAGAGAATGACTGGCGCCAGCATCATTCCCGCTTCCATCATTGAGCCAACCACGATCAGAAGAATGATTGCAACTTCCTTGGAGTGTGTGGCGCGAAGCTCGGTTGAACGCTGGATCGTTACTAGACGGCCGCCCAAACGCTGAAGAATAAAGGCTGTCCAGGCAATCATGCCCGGAACCCCGATGTTGAGGGCAAGTTCCAAGTAGGTGTTGTGGGTGGAGCGCGCGTCGAAGGTCAGCGAGACATATTGCTCCATAATTTCCGGCTGACGGAAAACGGCAAAACCGTAACCAAAAAGAGGGCGGTCGTACACCAGCGGCATCAACTGTTCCCAGATGTTGGTCCGTCCGGAAAAGGTAAGGTCTTTTCCAAATGCGTCCGCAATCATTTGTGCAACGCCAAGATAGGCGAAGGATGCCGCCACCCCCAATATAATGCAGAAGAAGAAAACAATGAAGGAGCGCGCCAGGGAGTTTCCCACGGTTTGCATCATACGTGAGCCGGCCAATGTGGCCACGCCGATCGCCACCATAACAACCGCAGTCGAAGATTTGGAAACAACGATGAGTAGGAGAGTACACAGCAACGCCGCCCAGCGTAGAAGTTGGCTATAGCGTAATGGTCCTCTTGGTATTCCCAGCGACAGCATGGTTATGAAACTGACGGCACAAAACTGACCAAGACCGTTCTTGTGGTAGAATAGACCCTTAACCATGCCGGCATAGGATCCTCCCATCACAGCATATCTTGGCAAGGCCACGGTATACAGGATGTTGGCAAACGCCGCGAACATACCAAAGGTCGCCAGAAGCCGGAAGGTTTCAACGCTGCCGTATCGATGCCGGTAAAGCAACGGCGCTACTGTCAGTACGGCGACGGCGGCAATGCCGCGCACGGATGCGCTAAAACTGATGGAAAGCCCAAGGGAAATGATTGACAGTATAATAACGACGAAAACCAGAACCGGTATCCTACGAAAATAGGAAAGGAAACGGTTTGGTTCCAATACGAAGTAAAGGCCGATCAACGGAATGAGGCTATACAGCATCAGTTTCTGCGCAAACGGATCAACAGATGCATCTTCATTGAAGTTTGAGGGATAGCCGTACCACATCCCGGTTGTTCGCAAGAGTGTTAGGTAGAACATTCCGGTGAGAAGGACGCGGACAAGCGTTTCCTTTCTGATGCCGCGACGTGGCCGCGGCCGGACGACTGGCCGCAGGATGATTTCCTGGTCCGGAAGATAAGAATGGCCGAGACTCATCCGAGGGTACTCCTGCAAACAGTATCAGAAGGCGGCATTGGGCCTGTATTCCTGGTATGCGTGTCCGAGAATCCCGTTCACCATGCCGGCACCGCGTAGCACATGGGTGAGTGCCCGCATGCCCCAATAGGGTGAAACCAGGATCGCCGGCAGCATGACCAGCCCAAGCATCACTCTCGTGGCGCCATAGGCCGCGCGATAGAGCCGGCGCTTGAGGTTGCCGTGCAGGACTTCGCTGACGGCGAAAGTGTTGCCGAGCCGGTATTGTCGCTGCAACACCCATTTCCAAGTCATGCGGCTGGCGGGAACAATATCATAGACGAGCGCCTTGTCAGCCCAGAAAACCTGCATGCCACGGCGAATTGCCTGATTGAAGAAGAGATAGTCAGTGCCCCCGGTGAAGCGCATTTTCTCTTCGAAGCGTAGATTCCATGAGCGGATGAGGCGATAATCGAACATGACATTGTTCGAAGCCGCATAGGAAATGCGCTGACCGTCCTTGTTCTTCTTGCGCTCGAAAACCCTTGCCTTGATGAAATATTCCGGCGGATTCTCGGGATAGACCGGCTGGACCGGACCGTAGACGCAATCGGCGCGATTATTCTCCCGGGTCTCCAGCATCGCATCGAGCCAGCCGTCGACCGGCCATTCGTCATCGTCGAGAAAGCAGAAGAGGTCGGTGCCGGCTGGGGCCGAATCGAGCGCGCGATTGCGCGCAAAGGGAATGCCCTGGTTCGGTTCGACGACATAGATTAGATCGTAGGCGCCCGTTTGGCCAAAGGCCTCGACCGTGGCTCTTGCACTGCCGGCGGCATCGTTGTCGACGATCACCATCGTGAGATGATAGGGGCGAGCCGGGTGCCTGGTCTGGCGTGTCATCACATTGAGCAGCTTGGCAATTCCGTCCAGCCGCCGATAAGTCAGCACGCCGACGGCGATGTTCAACGGCGGCGCCCCTGACGGATCAGTTCCGGCGGATGAATGCGGAAAGGTGTCCTGCTGGTTCATGACTGTCCTCTCCGCAACATATTGCCCAAACGCTTGCGCGCTGCCATCAAGGCCACTTCGTTGACGGCATCATCGCCGAACGGACCGCCGGCCACCGTGTTGCGGGCTTCGCTCCTCAGTTTCAAGAGCGATGTCGTTTCGGCAATGCCTCCCGCCACCAGGCTCTTGCCGAGCGCATGCAGCCCATCATAGCGGCGCGCCAGCTCCAATCCTGTGGCGATCATGATCCGTGGGCGCAGTGTTTTTGCCCTGTTCGTGCCCGTATAGCGGTTCGAGGCGTGAATGCGCTGAAAGGTCAGCGGCGTTTCGACAATGGCTCCGCGACCGAGATAGGCGGCTGCAAACTTGATGTAATTGTCGCTGAGCACGACATCTTTCGCGACCGACATTGGCAGGATCTGGGACAGAAGATCGCGTCGGAAGCTCAAGCCGGAGGTCGGCACCGGAAGCGAGGGAAAGCCGCCCCTGCGCAGTGTGTCCCGTTTGTCGAACAGCGTCACCTGCAACTGCGCGGGAGGTAGGTCGCCTTCGTTGGTTGTCACACGGTCGAAGCACCAGTCGATCTCGTTGCGGTCATAGATCTCGGCGATGCGCGCGAGTTTGCCAGGCAGAAACGCATCATCGGCATCAAGGAGAAAGAGGATGCCGCCACTCGCGGCCGCAAAACCCGCATTGAAGCTTGAGGCCTGCCCGCCGTTTTCCTTCAATACGGATCGGATCTGCTCGCCGTAGGAAGCGAGGATCTCCCTGGAATCATCCGTGGAGCCATCGTCGACGACAATCACCTCGTAGTCGGGACAGGTCTGCGACAGGACGCTGTCGATGCATGGGCGCAGGAACTGCCCATAATTGAAATTGTTGATCAGCACCGAAAGTTTCAAATTACCGCCTCCTGGGCCAATCGATTACCGCCCCAGCGGCGCGTACCGGCGAATGCCGGCACGATAGCCACGCATGTAGTAATATTTCCAAATCGCCCAGAAACGCTTCTTTGACCGCGGCAGGAGATAGAGGAGGGCAGCACGGAAAGCCCACTGTGCGCTTTCGATCCAGGTCGGCAATGGAACGCCGCTTATCCTCACGCCCTCCGGCACCTCATCAGGAAAGAGTGCCGGCATGCCGTAGCCAAGCCGCTCGCCGCGTTTCTGCACCCAATCCTCGGTCACGCTCGATGCCGGGATCCAGTGGTGAACCACGGCTTCGGCGCAACGATAGGATTTGGCTCCGCCCGCGGCCAGGCGGATGATGATTTCAGCGTCTTCACCCATTGCGAACATCTTTCCCGGAAGAGGGCCGATATCTTCTCGATAGCGTACGCTTGTCCCCAGCAGCTCTCGCCGAACGATTGTGTTCGGGCCCCAAACCTTTGTCGGATCGCACGGTCCGCTTTGCGTTTCATCGACGATCGCGAACGTCGATCCCATGGGAATCCAGTCGATAAAGCGGTCCTTCGGCTCCTCCTCCCAATCTGGAACGATTCTGCCGCCGAAGACGCCATAGCTCGGATGGGCTGCGGCACAGTCGACGATCGCTTTCAGCCAATTTGGTTCGGCGCGGATGTCGTCGTCGGTAAGGACAACGAGATCCCCCTTCACCCGATCCAAGGCCAGATTCAGCGCGCTGGATTTTCCCGGCTTGCGCTGCTGCAGGATGGTGATCGGAAGCTTCTCGCTATACGATTTCAGAAGGTCGAACGTATCGTCCTTGCTATTATTGTCGACAGCGATCAATTCCCATCGATCATGGGGAAGCTCCTGGCTCACCAATGAATCCAGAGTATGGCGCAGCCGGCGGCTGGCGCCATTATAGGATGAAAAGAGCACGCTGGCGAAAAGATCCGACATCAGTTACCAACCCTCTTGGTGAAGTCGAAAGAGAAAAGCCTCATGATTTGACTACCTATGCCTATTGGACGGATCGTTTTGCTATGCGGGATTCGACCGCGTCCCGCCGAAGAATTCGCGCCGATAACCGCCGCCGAGAACCCTCAGCTTGCGAAAATTGCGCAACAACCGTCGCGGCTTCAGAAGTACGCCACGATTGAGAAAATACTGCCGCATCAGGCTCGGCGCGCGGCTGTGCGATCCGCCATGGGCGACCCGGTAGACTGCTCCCCGGAAAGGCAGTTTGGTCAAGGGCGCTCCGCGCTGGGCAAGAATGTCCGCAATGCGGACGTGGCTGCCCAGCATCGACTTGATCCAGTCGAGAGAGGCGTCTTCAAACCGCTGCGGCAGTTCATATAGATCGGCGCGAATGATCAGCGAGGTGCCGCAGAGATGGCTGAAGTCGTCATGGCCGAGCAGAAAATTGCCGCCGTCGTCCCAAATGTAACCGTTGTCGATCGTCCATCCGTTGGCATCCCGGTTTTCCGATACATATTGCACGATCCGGGAGCTGACGAAATCGTCGTCATCGACAATCATGAAAAAGCGGCTGTCGGCCGCGGCCAGCATGCCGCTCAGAACGCGCCGGCCTTTGTCGGCGCGGAAGGCATCGAGGAAGTCTTCCTTGCTGCCCTTTCCGAGTTCGTGCATGTCGTTCGGCGGAAACGTCACACGAACGGCGGAAAATTTTTCCGGCAGATCAGGCAGGTCGGCGCCTTCGTTGGCTACGATGATGCCGCGCCAATCTCCATTGGTCTGATTGGAAATGGAGGCC
Organism: Rhizobium sp. NLR16a; assembly: GCF_017948245.1. Taxonomy (NCBI): domain Bacteria; kingdom Pseudomonadati; phylum Pseudomonadota; class Alphaproteobacteria; order Hyphomicrobiales; family Rhizobiaceae; genus Rhizobium; species Rhizobium sp. NLR16a. The sequence goes on from NZ_CP072865.1 coordinate 623,490, forward strand.
ACGGTCTGGCTGAGATTTGCCTTCAGCTTGCTCCAATCGCGCGCGTTGTCCTGATGTCGGACCGGGATGATGAAGGTGACAAGTGGCATCGAATTCCCCCTTAAGCCCGCAGGCCCACAGCTTCTTTCTCCGCGACGCGTCCGTTGGCAGCCTGCTGACGCGCCCACTCGATTCCGTCTTCGAGCGATGTCGCTTTGTAGGAAAGGTCGGTACCGCCGGAGAAAGCATTCATGAAGCGGCGGATCTTTCCATAGCTGTTGTCCAGCACCGCATGCGGACGGCCGAGCAGCAGCGAGCAGATATGGACGTGCAAGCGATCGGTCACGATCGCGCGGGCGCGCGAAATCTGACTGATGCCACGCTCGAAGCGGTTATGAGCCGCAGCGTCCAGCCTGCGCAAGGCAACTTCGCTCGGCTTCAATGCGAGATAAGCCGAGGCTACGCCCAACTTCTTGGCGATGTCCACCTTCCGCTTCGATTCTGTAATCCAGTCTTCCACAGGAATATCGGAAGGAATCTTGCGATCACCGCCGCCGACGCGTTCCGCATCCTCGCGCAACATGGCGAGGACGGGAATCTGCGTCGCCCTTTCCGGCAGCGGGCCGATGGCAAAGGCCATGTCCGGGCACAGCCGCACGGTGCAGTCGAAGTGCTTCTCGGAAAACTCCTTCGATTCTTCGTCGCGCACCAGCAGTACGAAATTCTTGTGGCGTCCGATGGCCTTTTTGGACTGCTCGATGCGCTCGGGCGAGCTGTAGTGGATCGACTGCGGGAACTGGATGATCTGCCGATCCGGGAAGCGTTCCATGATCATTTCACGGAAGTCCTGGTGGGCGACCCAGATATCGCCGAAATTGCCGCCGCCGTGAATGAAGATCGGGCCGGTCGGCACACGCCGTTTCAGCTCGTCGGCGGAGAAGTCGTGAAGCCTGGAGACATAGTCCGGGCGCTTTCCGAAGCGATCCCTGAGATAGGCCATCTCTCCCAGCCAGATCGCCGAGTCGCCGCAATTGCGGATGTCGGGAAAGTCGAGAATCGCAAGCGGTTCATCGCGCGAGACATAGTCCTTCAGGCAATCATGGATCATGCCGTTGAGTTTTGCGATCAGCTCCGATCTGGATTGGCTGGTCATTCTGCCTCTCTTGTTGATGTTCGTTTTAACTTCAGGCCGATTTGGGTACGGCAATACGTTTTGCTTTTGACAGGAACTTGACAGCGATACGCTGAACTTCAGTTTCCGGGCCGTTGGGCCTTTTCATCGCAACCCAGAGAACAAAGCTCGACCCGGCGTAGATGATGCCGCCCGTGATGACGAGCAATGCGAGATAGAGCGCCAAGTGCAGCTTGTCTGTAGGCATGCTCAGAATGTGCGACAATCCCCAGACGCCGGCGGCCATCAAGGCGACGCTGGCAAGCGCGCGGAAATTGGCTGCGAGCTGCTGCAAGAACGGCAGATTGATCAAGCGCTTGACGAGAAGCATGTTGACCACGGTGGAAATCACGCCAGTCAACACGCGGGCATAAACGACGCCCGGAAGCCCGGCCATCATGAGGCCGGCGATGATGATGGGAATGCGGACCACCAGCATCTGCGTGTCGCGGATGAACAGCATCTTCGTATGGCCCTTCGCCATGCCGAGCGGCTGGACGAGCGAGCCGAGTGTCTGCAGGGCAAACACCGATGCGAGCGCCTGGACGATGAAGATGGCGGGAATCCACTTCTCTCCCAAGGCAAGCCGCATCATTGGCTCGGCCACCACGGCCATGCCGATGCCCGCCGGAAGCGCCACGGCGGCCAGCAGCGCCTGGGCGCGCTGATAGGCTGCGACCAGCCGGACCGGATCGTTGCGGACCTTGGAGAAGCCTGGGTAGATCGTCTGGTTCAACGGCGCCGTGGCCTCGCGCGTCGGCAGCGTCGAAAGGGTGTTGCCGACCGTGTAGTGGCCGAGCTGCGTGGCGCCGAGCAGCTTTCCGATCAGCAGATATTCGATCCGCCAGTTCAGCGTGTTGACGATCTGTCCGGCCGTGAGCCACACCGAGAACGAAAACAATTCGCGTGCATGCCGAAAGGTGATGCGCGGCCAGAACGGCAGGACGGTATAGGAAACGATGATATTGGTCACCTGATAGGCGAGGGTGCCGATCACGAGAGCCCAGTAACTCTGATAGATGGCCGCAATCGCCACCGTCACGATGAAGCCGACCAGCTTTTGCGAGACGTTGAGGACGAATTCCTGCCAGAAGATCAGATCGCGCTGGAGCATGACACGGCGCGGATTGGCAAGACCGCTCAAGAGCAGGCTGAAACTCAAGGCGAGCATGACGCTCGTCAGCCGCGGCTCGTTGTAAAACTCGGCGATCGGATAGGATGCGGCGGCAAACAGCAGCGCCAATATCGCGCTTCTCGTCACGCTCAGGGTCCAGACCGCGCTGAAGTGCGTTTCGCTGGGCGACTCGTGGCGGATAAGCGCCTGATTGAGCGAGAGTTCGGTGACCGAACTCAGAATGACCTGGATCGTCGTTGCAATGGCGACGAGACCGAAATCAGCCGGCACCAGATACCAGGCGAGCACGAAGGTGCTGAGCGCCGAGAGCCCGTTGACGATGGCGCGGGACAAACTCAGCCACATGCTGCCCTGAATCAGCCGGTCGGTAACACTGCTCATGGGCGAACGGCTCCTGAGGTCGATGACGTTGACCATTTCAGCGGGCTGCGGGTCCATCCGGAGTACTTCTTGCCCTTGCGGGAGCGGTGAATATTGGCGGAATTAGAAAGCATCATGCCTTATTGCCTCGTCACGGGGTCTGCGACATCAAAGGGCGCTGGCCGTTGGAAAAATCCTGCTTCAGCCGATCCAGCTCGACCAGCATTTTCTCGTGCGCTCTTCCGATAGCCTCGTCGGAGCTGAGCTGTCCGGGCTTCTCAGCCACCCGCTGCAGCGTCTTGACGGTCGAGCCGAACACATAGTTGCCGGTCAGCTGCCGGATGCGGCGGTGACGGAACGTGATGTTCTTCAACAGATATGTGTTCTTCCGCACCAAAGATGCGCCTGCCTCGACGAGGTTGGAAGGGCCGATGGGATCGAAGTCGATCTCCAGATCGAGCGCACTCGCCCAATCATACCACTTGGCGCGATTGCTTGGTGCGATCGGCCGGATCGCCCGCCACGGAACGCGCAGCGCATCCGATATGATGCAGCCATGCATCGCCTCGGAGACGACCTTATGCGATGCGCTGATTTCGGTCAGAACCTTTTCCACCGACCAGCGGGGATCGATGTAATGGATGCCGGCGAGCTCACAGACCTTGTCCCAGCTGCCGTACATGGCGCTTTCGTAGTGCGGCATAAAGGAGACGGGGTAGCGCTTCTCAACGCTCTTTGCATCCCAGCAACTGCGCGTGAGGATGCCCGAATCGCCGATGGCGTAGCTCGGATCGATGCCGAGGGCCTCGGCAGTCTTCTTTCCGCGCACGAAGTAGAAGGTCCAGGTGCCGTCGACCTTCGGCGCGTTGGTGTAGCCGCCATAGCCCGAGCCGAAGACGATCTTCTGTAGGTCCGGGTCGAAATTGTCGTAGAGGATCGAACCGATGCCGAGAAAGAGTCGGCTCTCATCGTCATTGAAGAAGCCGGGCAGCAGACGTTCCCAGAGCCAATGGTTCAGTTCGTCGCCGAAATTCTCGTGTTTCCCGCGATAGGCAAACATCTTCATCGTGCTTCTCCAGTCGGCAAGTGCGTCACGATCTGCGTGACCGTTTCGTCCTCGCGGGCCATGCGTCCGTAACGCGAAATGATCTTGATGTCGCTGCGGATTATCTTGGCCGGGTTGCCGGCCACGAGCGAGCGCGGCGGCACGCTCTTGGTCACCACCGAGCCGGAGCCGATGACACATTCGTCGCCGATCTCGACGCCGGGCAGGATGATGCTGCGGGCGCCGATGAAGCAGCGTTTGCCGATCCTCGTGTGAAGGTAAAGCCCGCGCGTGAGGTCGTGGGTCAGGATGGCGGCTTCAAAGGCGACGTAGGTTTCGGCGCCGATGTGCAGTCCCTTCGGATTGGTCTTGTCGAAGCGCACGCTGAGTGAAAAGCTGGCAGTCGGATCGATGTCCATACCCCAGAATTTCGTGTAATAGAGCCACTTGGCCTTAACGATCCCGTTCCGCAGCGGCCGAAATACGTTCAGTCCCCATTTCGGCTTCTTTCCTGTCTGCACCATCAAGTCCGACCCCGGCTGGAAAATTCGTCTAGAACGGAACTGTAGTAGTCCTCTAGCATCCCCGTTTGACGACATATGTCGAAGCGCTCGGCCACCAGAAGCGGTGCTCGCGCGCTGAAGGCTGTCCACAGGGCCTGATCGTTGAGCAGCCTTCCGACCGCTTCCGCCATGCCCGCGACATCCCGCTCCTCCACGAGATAACCAGTTTTCCCCTCTTCGATCGCTTCGCCCACGCCCCCCGAGCGGAATGCGACGACCGGAGTACCGACGGCTTCGGCTTCCAGATTGGCGAGGCCGAAGGCTTCCGCATGACCATTGTCGAGCGTCACGCTGCCATGAAGATAGAGTTCCGCACTGGCGAGCAGATCCCTTATCTCAGTCTGAGACAGATTTTCATGGATCGTGACGCTTGGCAAGGAACGGCGCGCCAAGGCCTCGATTTCCTCCTTCAATGGTCCCTGTCCGACCATGACGAATTCAACCGGGGTACCGGCGGCCGCCACGCGTGAAAGCGCGTCGATCATGAAGCGGTGGCCCTTATAGTCGACGAAACGGGCGATGGAAACCACCAATCCCTTTTTTCGGGGGCGCGGCTCCATTTTGAAGAGATCGAGATCAATGCCGATGTGATGGCGAAAGACGCGGTCGGCGCGGAAGCCGAGCGCCAGCAGCCGCTCTCGGATGAAATCGGAAACGGCTATGTTCCAGCTGTTCCAGCCTGCCATCTCGCTCCGGCCCTTGGCGAAGAAACGCACCTGATTGAAGCCGCCCGGCTTTTTCGGATCGCCGCGATAGGTGGCGTCGAAGCCGTGAAATGTCGTGACCAGTGGCTTGCCGGCGGCCCGCGCCAGGGGACCGATGACATAGCCGTTCTTGCCGAAATGGGCATGGACAAGATCGGCTTGGCTGATCGCGGGAAACAGGAAGGGCAGCCCGATCTGCGGGATTTTCAGAAGCAGCTCACCGGCCCGCGCGACCGGAGACCGGCGGATGTCATGAACCGGGACAGTGGATTTTTTCGTATGGGCGGAAGAGATTCGCGAACCGGCAAGAATTTCAGCTTCGAAGGAGCGAAACGCCACTGCCTGGTTGAGAACAAATGCCTGGCTGGCAGGCAGAAATTTTTCCACGTAAATAACGGCTTTTCTCATGAATCTGTTCGCGTCTCCACTGTCTTGGCGATCACATTGCCTCTATTGCCCGCTTGATGCCGTCAATCGAACTTCTCGGATCGTTGTTTTCGTCGTAAAGATTAACGCGCTTCGTGCATGTCGCGCCGGGTTTGGTGTCCTTCTCGTCAAGCCCGCCATATTTCTCCGACATGCCCCAAACGGTGGCGCCTTTCAAGTCACCACGCTCGGCTGCGATGGTGATCACGTCACCGAAAATCTCAGCATAGGAGACCGGCGTGGAGCTCGTCTCCCGGCTGAGGAAGTGGCAGGACGCATCGAGTTCGGTGATAAAGACCCCAACACCCATATCCTTCAGCGTTGCACAGAATCGGCCCATTCCCTCCGGATCAATCCGATCAAGACCGGGGCGGAAATGCGATTGCAGCCCGACGGCGCCGATCGGCGTCTTTCTGGCGACGAGATCCTCGACAATCTTCAGGATGCGTGCACGCTTCTGTTCGAACACGCCGGATTTTTTCTCCAGGTGCGTCTCGTTGAGAACCAGCACCGCGTCGGGATTGGCCTCGTGTGCCATGTCGAAGCTCATGCGGATATAGTCGTCGCCAAGAAGGCGTCGGAAAATACAGTCCCGCAGATCCGGCGCATCATATTCCAAAGGTTCGTTCACCACATCCCACGCATCGATCGACCGCTTATAGCGAGCGACAACCTGTTTTATATGACGGTTCATCGCCTCCCGAATGGTCTCAGCGTCGGTGATGGCGGACACCCAGTCGGGCGTGCGATACCAGACGAGCGTGTGTCCATAAACCCTCATGTTGTTTTTGCGTGCAAACGCAACGATTTGATCGGCGGGCCCGAAGGAAAAGACGCCTGGCCGCCTTTCCGTTGCATTCCACTTCAGCGCATTTCGCGGCGTTATCGAATTGACGTTGTCGATGTATATCTGAGACGCAATCGGATTGCCGACATCCTCCGGATCGATCGCCGAACCGAATCGAAACGATTTTCTGTCGGCAAGGGCGCGCAGCCCCGCGGACGGCGGCACCTGCGCCAAAGCCTGACCCTCGCGCGCATATAACAGGGCGAGCGGAATGGAGGCGAGGAAACGTCTTCTATTCACTCTTTCTCTCACTGTTGGCTGTGTTTAACGTCTGCGGCGGAATCAACGGGTCAAGCTTGCGGACTGCGATCCATCGCCGTCGATCTTAATTAGGATATCGGTACAACTTTCGATGTCTTTTCAGCGATGTGGATAACGACGGTAATTTCCAGATTCTTCTGCATGATCCAAGATATCAAACCGCTGCGGGAGGAAGCTCGCTATGAAAGATTGGTTTAATTACCTGATGAGCTATTTTTGTATGGCATTTCAAAATGCCGCTTTTTTTATGGCGCCTGTTCGCAGCGGCGTATCCCTTCTTGATGATCGGCAGTTCGCGACGTTTGCTCTCGGGGTAGTCGGCATCATTCTCCTCCTGTTCGGCGCGCTCGTCAGAACCTCGTTGCGATTGCGTCGATCGGCACGCGTCATCCGCTCGCTCAACGACGAACTTGCGCAGGCTACTCAGGACCTCAATGTGGAGCGTCTCTGGCGTCTGGCCGGCGGTGAAGGGGCCGAACGGCCAGGTTCAGTCAGCTTGATGGAGCTTTACAGGATCCTGTCCAGATATCACGGTGATGCAAGTCGCATCGTCTGAAGTGCGCCGCACGCGGCTCTAATTGCGATTTTCTGCCGGCGGCTCTTGACGGGGAAGTTGCGGCTGCATGCGGTTGGCCGCAATTGTGGGCTCCGGCGCAGGAAGCCATGTTCTGCCGGAAAAGTAATTCCTCGCCCTTCTTTGGGGGCCCGACGTTGCATCCAGCGAGAGGGTAAAATTGTAGCGCTCCGGATTGAGCACTTCGTGGGTGAAGGCGATGTTGGCTCCGAAGCCGTCTTCCTTGACATCCTTCAGGTTTTTTATCGCATTCAGGGTCTCATGAAAATCGAGCCATTGCGGTTGACGCAGCATGGTTTCGAAAATGCGCAGGATAGCCGGATCGAGCTGGCCGTTCTGATCCGTTCCGGGATTGACGACCTTCACGCGCATACTGCTGATCGTGCCGGCGGCATCGCCACGAACAATGACGAAGATTGAATTCGCGAGCTGATCCTTTTCGCGCTTGGCGCTGTGCTCGTAAAAGCACTCGAACGTGCCGGCGTTGAAGCTGGCCGCCGCCCATTCGCTGGTCTGAACGCCAGCTTGGCGCAGCGCCGCGCACATTGCAGGCCCGGATATGCGCCATGTGCGCAGAAAGGCCGACGCGGTCTGTGCCATGGGCGCTTCGGTGGCATGCAGGGGAAGCTTGTAGACTGCCGGCGGCGCCGGTCGGGGAAGGGTTTTGGGCGGTGACGGCTTAACCTCAGGGGGGGAAAGGTCGAAGCCGAAATAATGCCCAACCGCCTTTAAATGTTTCATGTCGTTGGACAGAAGCACCGTTCCGATGACCAGCGAGAGGGAAATCGTCAGCAACAACCAGAAGATCACGGGAATCCGCGGTTTTCCTGCCGGCTGTTTCGCATATGCGGGCGACGAATTATCGGGCAAGCTTGTCTTCTCCGGCACGCGAGAAGGGTTTCGTTGGTCTGTCTGGAGTATACATGATCCGGTTAAATATCTTTGGCTTCGTGTCTGCAACCGAGCGCGCTCTTTCATCCGCGCCCTCATGAAAAGCGCGACAGGTTCGCCGAAAGCGCTTCAACAGCATTCCAGCCGAGAATTCCACCACAGCGTTCGGCAATTCCGCGAGAGGTAGCCGCTGATCTTGCCGCTTCTGTGATCGCATAAACGGGCATTCTCGGAACTGGATTGAAATAAATTCGAGTTTTTTGAAAAGATTGTTGAATTGACATGTTTATTTCAACTAACGGTCGGTAATATTTGGATATTTCCTATCTTTATCGGGTAAATTAGCTCAATTTCCGCAATTTTTTCGCGCAAAGCATTTAAAATTATCCAACGAATTCCAGGTTTTGCAGAACATATATTTATATGCTGACGAATTTAGGTGAAATCGATCAAATTTTCGACGTATTAATCGATAGGGTTTGCGCGCAACAGCAGAAAGGAGAGACCATGTCCATCGAGCTAGACGCAACCACCTATATTCACGCCAAACCGACAACCGCACACTCCTACATATTGCCCAAAATCTTCGATGTACTGGGGGATCATTTCGACGGGTCTGCGGAAAATGACGTCTTCGATCTCGGATGCGGCACCGGCGGGGCCGCCGCGGCTCTTGCGAAAGCAGGATATGATGTCGTCGGCGTCGATCCCTCCAGCGACGGGATCGGAAAGGCCAATATCCGTCATCCCGGGCTGGCGCTGAGCGTTGGCTCGGCCTATGACGACCTGTCCCGGGATTATGGCAGTTTCAGTGCCGTTATCAGCCTGGAGGTCGTCGAGCATGTCTACGATCCGAAGAGCTTCACCTCGACGATGTTTGATCTCGTCAAGCCGGGCGGCATCGCGGTGATATCGACGCCCTATCACGGCTATCTGAAGAATCTTGCACTGGCTGCGACGGGAAAAATGGACGATCACTTCATGCCGTTGAAGGATCATGGGCATATCAAGTTCTGGTCGAAAAACACGTTGCGCACACTGTTGCTGGAGACCGGCTTCGATAACGTCCGTTTCGAATATGTTGGAAGAATTCCTGCCTTCGCCAAATCAATGATCGCCGTCGCCGACAAGCCGCTTTAGCCAGTCGGCGCGACATCGTGTCGTTCGCCGCAGTAGTTCAGGGTTGGTTTCTACTGCATGCTGTGCTGAAAAAAAACGTTACGAAATATTTACTTTTAGTTGCATTCTTGCTTAAACTCTCCATTATACAGCGCGCGTACTGATGAAGCGGGAGACTTAAGCAGATGAAGGCCAAATCGCCGAATTCCATCGATGTCTATGTTGGCAACCGCGTGAGAGTTCGGCGAAAGACGCTCGGGATGACCCAGCATGGTTTGGCCGAACTTCTTGGCATCACCTTCCAACAGATTCAAAAATACGAAAAAGGAACGAACCGGATCGGCGCCAGCCGCCTTCAGCGCATTTCCGAGATCCTTCGCGTGCCGGTCGGCTTCTTCTTCGAGAACGGTGGTTCCGGGCCGATCGAAGGCGAGACGAGCGAATTGAACAAGTTTTTATCCTCGAAGGAAGGGCTCGCGCTCAATAAAGCGTTCATCGCCATCGAGGATCCCAACATCAGGCAGAAGCTGGTGGCCTTGGCCAAAACTCTGGCGATGACGGGATTGCCTGACGTCGACAGCGACCTGCAGGATCCTTTTATACACAACTGAGGACGGGCCGTGCTTCATCTGCAGACATTCGGCGATCTGCGGCTGACTGAATCGGATGGCGAGCCGGTTCGCTATCCGATCAAGGGTCTGTTGATGATGGCCCATATCTATGCGGGTGGGAGCCATGAACTCAGCCGTTATGAACTGGCCCAATTTCTATGGAGCGACGTCGAGCCCGAGTTGGCGCGGCTCAACTTGCGCAAAATGCTGTCCCGCATCCGCGAGATGGACGGCGGACGCACCGAAATAGCTTTCGATTTCAGTGCCACGATGGTGTGCCTCAACAAGCAGGCGGTTTCCAGCGATCTGGATGTCTTTCGGGCCAGCGGCCCGCCGCTGGATCGACTACAGGCGATCGCCGAATCGACCCAGCGCGGTTTCATCGGAAATATCAAGCCGGCGACAAAGCAGATAGATGCTTGGATCAGGGCGCAGCGTGACGCCCATGCGCTGCAGTTGCGGCAAGCATTGCTGGAGGCGGTGCCCGATGTGCAAAAGCCGGGTGCGGCGCGCATCATTTCCAGCGCCGCCCTGCAAATCCTCGAGCGGGATCCAAATGACGAGCAGGTCAGGGCATTGCTGCATCGGCTATCCGGCGGCTCATCGTTCGGCGAGAGATTGCCGGATGGCGGCGGTCATGCAAGGGTGGAGGTGAAGCGTCCCGAGTCCGGCAGCCAGTCGACCGATATCGAACGCATATCGCCGATCCCGCGGATCCTTCCCCGTCTGGTGTTGCTTCCCCCGACGGCGAAGCACGCCGATGCCGGACTTGCCCTTGCCAACGCCCTGATCGAAGACGTCACAATCGAACTCTGTGCGCTTCGGCATATTTCCATCGTCGCTCCGCACACGGCCGGACAGATCCGCCGCGACTCCGAAAAAGCCGCGGTGGTCGCCAGGCACTCGATCGCCTATCTTCTCGATACCCGACTTTCCGAAGAGGGATTGTTCGCCCAGTTGATCTATTTCCCCACGGATGAGATCGTCTGGGCCAATCGCTTTAAGATGACCCCCGATATATTGCCGCGTCAAAGGCGGGTTATCGCCCAGCAATTGACCGAGTCGGTGGCGCGTGAGTTGGCTGAAAACGAGGAGGAACGGCTACGTTTCGAAGCCAATCCTGAGGCTTATCACGCCTATCTCGTCGGCTCGAGCCTGATGAGCAAGCTGACGCTGCCGCATATCCGGCGGGCAAGGAAGGCGTTCAGGCTGTCGCTGTCGCATAGGTCGGATTTCTCCCCGTCATTTACGGGGCTGGCAAGAACGTTCACCAGCGAGTGGCTCGTGACGGCGCAGGGAAACGATGAACTGCTGCACCTGGCGGAGCAGCATGCGCTTCGCGCAATCGAGCGAGATCCGGAATCGGCGGCGGGCCATCGTGAGCTCGGGGTCACCAGACTTTATCTGGGTGATGTGGATGCCAGCGTCGCAGCCCTTAATCTGGCGGAAGAGCTCAGTCCGCATTTTGCCGATGTCATCTACAGTCATGCCGACACGCTCGTGCATGCATCCCGCCCCGGCGACGCGCTCGCCAAGATCAGAAAGGCAATTTCGCTCAATCCGATCGCACCTGACGCCTATCTCTGGTGTGCCGCGGGAGCAAGTTTCTTCCTGGAACAGTATGAGGAGGCCATCGCCTATGTCGAGGCGATGAAAGACAAAGCACCGGCCCATCGTATCGCCGCGGCCAGTTGCGCAATGATCGGCGATCGAAAACGGGCACTCTTCCATCGGCAGCGCGCCGAAAGCATCAACCCGGTGTTCGACGTCGAGAAGTGGCTCGCCATCGTTCCCTTCAAGGAGCACTGGCAAAAAGAGCTATATCGGGAGGGCCTGTTGAAGGCTGGTTTTTAACAATAGCTGAGGGGCATACCATGGCGAAAGCTGTCATTATAGGAATACCGGGCGAGGAAGGTCTTTGGCTAGCCGATCTCGACGCAGGCACCGTCAAGCCGCTCAATCCGACGGGGGAATTGGCGACTGCGAGCAGCCTGCGCAAAGCCGGCGGCATATTCGTGAAGGGCGTCGATTTGGCCGTCGCCGTTTCGTCGGCGCAGGTCGCGCTTTCCGGTCACGTCGACGGCTGAGCCGGCATTCTGACGGACCGGTCCATGTATTCCGACAGGATCCTGTCGCCGCGGGAAACCCTTTCCCGCGTCGAGCCTTTTTTGGCTCGGTTCGGCATAACGAGGGTTGCGCGACATACCGGGCTTGATGACGTCGGAATTCCCGTCTGGTGCGCCTATACTCCGAATTCGCGATCAATCGTGATTGCTCAAGGAAAGGGCCTGACCGATCTCGATGCCAAGGTGTCCACTGTCATGGAGGCCATTGAACGGGCAGTTGCCGGCGAACCTTTCGTCGATCTTGTCCGCAGCACCTCGTTCGGTCTGCAGGCGATGGGGCACAAGATCGATACGCTGAACTGCCTGATCGCCATGCATAAACCCGATCTCGGGCCCGACGAGGAGACGGAATGGGTGGCCGGCATCAACATCCTCACCGGCGAAACGATTTATATCCCTTTTGAAGCAGTGCTGCTCGACCGCACGCGTGATGCGCGATACTGGATGTCATCTGACGGCCTGGCATCGGGAAACAATATCGAGGAGGCCGTTTTCCACGGGGTGCTCGAACGGATCGAGCGGGATGCGCATGTGCTGTGGCAGGTTGGCGCGGAAAGGGATCGTTATGCCGGCTGCGTCGACCCCCGCGGCTTCCGGGACGATGCACTGACCGGGTTGATCGACAAGATCGAAAAACCAGGATTGGCGCTCAGGCTCTTCGATATCACAAGCGACATCGCCATTCCCTGCTTCACCGCCATTCTGGGTCCCGGCGATTCCGCTCCAGGCCAGCGGGATTGCCGCGGCGGCAGCGACATTCGCCTTGTCGAGGTGACCGGTGGTACGGGAGCCCATCCGTCTCCCGTGCGCGCGGCCATCCGGGCGGTAACGGAAGCCGCGCAATCCAGACTTACTTATATCAGCGGAGCCAGGGACGATATTTCTCCCGCCACGTTCTCGAGATCCTTGCCGCCGCTGATGCGGCGAGCCTTCGACGCAGTTCCGGTCTCGCCGGCTGCCGGTCCTTTCCGCCACCGAACGCCGGAACAACGGGATCTGACGCATTTGCTGCAGCATGTGTTGGAGACATTGCGAAACAAGGGGATCAGTTCGGTCATTGCCGTACGCCTGAGCGACAACACGCTTCCCTTTGGCGTCGTCAAGGTCGTTATCCCCGAACTCGAAAATCCGGAGGGGCCGCGTGCTCGCCAGTTTGGAACAAGGGCGCTCGCTAGAGCGATAGGTTTTTGAAGGTCATTTTCGCGGGTCCCAGTCTTCCCGACGCAGCCTCACTTGCCGGCGAGGGGATACGCGTCCTGCCGCCCGCCACGCAGGGCGATGTTCTGGCTGTGGTGGAACAGGGTGCCAATGTCATCGGCCTGATCGATGGCGGTTTCGAATACGCCGCGCCGGTCTGGCACAAGGAAATTCTCCGTGCTCTTTCGCTTGGCGTGACGGTCTTTGGGGCGGCAAGCATGGGCGCGCTGCGCGCTGCGGAATGTCATTCATTCGGGATGATCGGGATCGGCCGCATTTTCGAAGACTACCGGACGGGTCGGCTGGTCGATGATGCCGCCGTCGCGCTCGTGCATGCGCCGAGCGCACTGGGCGGCAAGCCGCTGACGATACCGCTCGTAAATGTCAGCGCCACGCTCGATGCCATGGAAAGGAATGAGTTGCTCCCAGATCCGCGGCGCCAAGTCATCGAGGACGCCGCGAGCGCAATATTCTTCAAGAGACGGACGTGGCGGGCAATCGTCGAGCAATGCGCTGGCGTAGCTGAGCCGGATCGCCCGCAGCTTCTGACTGCCCTCGTGTCGCATTCCGTTGATCAAAAGCGCGTCGATGCACTGGAATTGCTAAAGGTGGTGCAGTCGACCGCCGATATTCGCGTGCATGCCGATTTGTCCTGGAAACTGCGCGAAACCTCGTTCTCCACACGGCCTGTATTGTGAAGTGAAGCCGACGACCGTCACCGAGAGTTGTGTCACGCTTTTTTCACGGGCCCGACCACGTCAGCCCGCGTATCATCTCTTCCATTCGTTGGAGAAATGGGCATGGGCGTGACATCGACTGTTAAAATAGATGGAGATTTAGGGGCGAAAGACGGTCTGGACGAACTGGTCGCACTGGCACGGATGATCGCCTATGCACGCCAGGTTGCTCAGGATGTCAAACTGCAATTCGCGGCGAATTGCCTCGACCTTGCTCTTGAGGCGGTGAAGCAGGAAGTCGGGGAGGGGCTGACCAGAGAGTTGGCCGAATTGAGCTCTCCGGTTCCCCTCGTGAGCATAAAAAGTCATTAGAGCCCCGTGCGTCCTATCGGACGCACAAAGGACGCTTTAACACCCTGATCCAGGCATCGCGCTTTCCGAAAATCGATTGCGGTTCCCGGCGATGTGCCGGTCGGTGCCTTGCTGCTTCAGAACTTTGGATAACCGTGAAAAATAGCGTGGGCTCCGAGGTCATGGGCGCCCGTGTACCGGTGATGGTCGCGAACAGCAGGGTCTCGATCGTTTCAAGAGACGGGTGCTGCCGGCTGAAATGCCAGCTGCTCTGCAGGCCCAGTGTATCGGCAATCCATCTGAATTATTAGCTTCGGAGAGGCCCGGCGCCTCGTGGGCTGTCGGATGATTGCCGCTTGGTCAGAATTTGTTCGATGCCCGGCAGAAAGATAGGCTCAAATGAATGGTAAGCGGTTTCGTTGACGTTGTCTCCGGGCAAGGAGACGGCGGCGATGCTCGTTTCAGGGGCGTCTGGCGCCGGCCGGCCTGGCCGATCCCTGATTTCAATGGGTCAAATTGCGCTTCTGTGCCAGCAGTAAAATGTAATCGTCGGCAATGTCGGCGATAGCCATTGCGACTTCCGCCGGATCGCACCCCTCGACCTTCGTGTTTGCAATGAACTGATAAACCGCCTTCTCAATCTGTTTCCGGCAGATCATCACGCGTTCATCATAACCAAATTCCGGAATCTGCGATGCCATATCACTCATCAGATCGGCTCCTCACTACTTGCAGTGACCATGACACAAATTACAAGTTGAGCAAGTAAATGCTTTATGAACGGTTAATTCGATGACGAGGTGCGACCATTTCGACACAGGTTTGGTCGTGAGCGGACATTCGGGGCTTGTTGCCTGCGGCGAGGCGTTGGGTGCTCCGGAGCCATCGTTCCATGCGGGGGCGCTTGAACAAGGGTGGACGTCTCTTAGGCTGCGGCTTGTCGTACCGAGGGTCTCGGCTCATCACGCGAATTGTCATGACCAGTCGAAAGCTGCTTCATGCCATCTGGTCGGTGGCGTGATGAACGGCGATAATTCCTTGATTCACCGCTGTTTCAAAGCGTCATTCGCCTCAAGATCATCATTCTTTGATATCGAATTGCGCCGCCACGTCTTCGGTGCCGGTCGATCCGAAGACTGCCGGGTCGCCGGTCGTTGTGCCCCTTCAAAAGTATTATTTGGTTGCTGCGCAGCCGACACGGCGATGGGCAAAATAACCGGAGCGGTTTTGTGTTTTCTAACAAGAATTCATATCGGTTATCTACCGGTCAGAAATTAATAAGCCCCAAGGAGAGCATAATACAAATCAAATTATATCAAACCATGAAAACATTCATTTCAGACAAAAGTTGCATTTATATTTCTACCGAAAGATGAATGAGATTTTGCTAATGATATGTATAAGATGTGGTGACCAAATATAACCCACAGCAGGATGATCTCTGATCGACAATAATATCACCTGCGTAACTGCCCCGTCATTGCACCGGAGCTTCGGTCCTTGCTTGTGTTGTCGCTGATTTCGTCTTGTCCGACCCCGGAACCATCGCCGTTGGCTCAAACGGAGTCGGCCGGCGATCAGTCCGGCATCTCCAGCCGAAGGCGATCGGCTCGCACCTACCAGGGGTATGCCCGTCGCCAATCGCCTTTGCCCTGACGAAAACCTGGCCCGGCGGAATGCTTCAAGCTAACCCTGAAAGACTCTGGTCAGCAAAGCTGAGGACCCGCCGGGGTGGTGACGGGTCCTCGGGCAAGATTGCCTGCGCAGTACGAAGCTATGATTGCCATTAAATTCGATATTGTCACGGATTATTATTGTGGATTATGCTTTTCCCACAATTTATCGCCTTTTCAGTGTGCCTAATATTTGTGGTTTTCTCAATTGTACTTAAAAGGAGGGGTCTTGCCGATAGAGTGGAAGCGCCGGCGTTCCGAAGCATTTCGTTTTCTCTCGATTGGCGGAGATGCTCCATCTTCGAGGCGTCGCAACGGACTTTCCGCCGCACCGGCCGATCTTCGATAGGTGCCGGAACAAGGCCTTCGTCCTGAAGCGTCACCATCCGCCGACCAGCGGGATAGGGGGTCCAATTCCTCTGAGCGGCCGCACTTTGGCCAAAGCCCTGCGCGTCATCGATCTCGACGGGTGTGGGTTCCTTGTCGGGCTAAAGTTCGTTGTTGGGCATGAATGTCGGCATCGGCGAGTTTGAGCTCGGCATCCTGCGAACGCGCATGATTGGCGCGGCCCGCGCCAAAGCGCAGCGGGACCGGCAATCTATCGAATACCAACAGCTGCTGGCTAGAAATACCTTTGTCGAGTAACCACTATTCCATCTATTGACACTCAAGCCTGCATCTTGGTGTATCTTAATTGCGATCGTGGAGACTTCGGAGTTGAGAGCTTGAAGAAATCGGCAAGAAGTGATGTAACTGTTGCTGTTGTAATCCCGGCCTATAACGCGGAACGAACTCTGGCTGAAACAATCAGCAGCGTTCGTAATCAAACACATCAAGCGCTCGATATCGTCGTGGTGGACGACGGTTCTAAGGACCATACCCTGGCTATTGCGCAAGCAATCGCTGACATAGATCCGCGCGTGCGAGTATTAGAGCAAAGAAATTCCGGCGTCGCGGCTGCTCGAAATGCGGGTTGGCGCTCTACGTCTGCCGACCTAGTGGCATTCCTTGATGCGGATGACCTTTGGTCACCTGATAAAATTGAGCGACAATTGGCGGCATTGGAGAGAGGCGGTCCTAAAGTCGGGCTGGTCTACACTTGGTATGCGATGATTGACCACAAGAATTACATCATTTACCGCAGCAATGAAGTTTCCATCGAGGGAGATGTGCTCGACGAGGTACTTGCGGATAACTTCATTGGAAATGCAAGCTCGCCACTCGTACGGCGGAATATTCTTGACGCGACGGGAGGATTTGACGCCTCACTCCAACAGCGTGACGCGCAGGGATGTGAAGATCTCCTCTTCTACTGCTTGGCCGCTGAATTCTCATCTTTTGTGGTGGTGCCGGATCATCTTGTCGGCTATCGCCAAACCCCCGACAACATGTCATCCAACCTGACGCGAATGCTAAGGTCCTGGATTCTGGTCGCGGAGCAAATGCTCAAGAGACACCCGGAAAAGGATTTTGTAATCCGTGTCGGCCTACGCCGCTGTGGCCGGTGGCTCGTCCAGAAGGCGGTTGAACAGGGCCGATACCGCGCGCTCATCGAACTTGTGGCAACAATGTCGCGACATGACAAGCCAATTGCCGCCAAGATGCTCGCGGTCGACACGGGATCAAAGGCAATGAGGAGCCTCAAAAGAAAGGCCCGATCATGGCTGAAACGGGAATCTTGTTTCTCTCCAAACGCCAATCATCGCTTTGCTCTAGGAACAAAGTACGATGCGGGTTGGACGGTGGAACCCTTTGTCTCAGCCAAATAGCAGATTTGCGAAATCTGACTGGGTGATCCCGCGAAAAACCTCCTGTCTTTTCAATGCGAGCTTATCTGCATCCGCCCGCACCGTGCCACCGACGCAGCTTAGCCCGATCCGGTAGCCACACTGTTCGGCTATGTCCCGGATAGCGGGGTCGAAGTCGCCGTACGGATATGCGACCGCCAGCACTTCGCGACCTAGGCATTTCTCAAGCATAGCTTTGGAGCCAGCAAGCTCTCGCAACAGGCTCTCCGGTGCCAGGGCAGATAAACGCACGTGCCGGGCACCGTGGGCGCCCAGCGTCACGTCGCTTTTCGCGACCGCCGCAAGTTCCTCCCAAGTTAGCAGTGGAGCTGGCGGTCCATAGGCCGAATCCCATATTGCAGAGCCGCCGACCCTCTCGGTTGGGACAAAGAGAGAGGATGGGAAGCCGTATCGATGCAGCAGCGGAAGGGCATGCGTCATAAAATCGCGTGTAGCGTCGTCGAAAGTCAGAACTAATGTCTTTTCGGGCGGTTTGGCACCTTCGTCGAAACAGGCAAGCAGCCGATCCAATGTTATTCCGCGCCATCCGGCGTCGCGCAGGAAGGCCAGTTGAGATTCAAAAGCCTCCGGAGACTGGCGGTATCGAGAAAGCTGTTCCGGGCCGTCGTCGGAAACCTGATGATACATCAAGATCGGGACATCGTTCCAGTCGGCGGCCGCTTCCACAACCTGCCCGCCTCTCCAGCGCACTTGGCTGGCGACCTGAAGAGGCAAAGGCTGCGCCGTGTTTACTTCCACGCGTGTCGGCTCAAGGAAGCCCCCGTGCTCTACCTTCTCGAACCTTTGGATTCTATAAAGCGGACTCTTGGCTTCAACCGAGAGAGTTAAGTCCGGATGCTGGTCAAACATCTCACCTATGCCAATCGCGCCGAATTCATGCGGCCACCCAAATCCTGTCTCATTCGGCCTATCAACCAGGAGGTTGGCGTGGGCGGTAACGAACCAACCACCAGTGCGAAGACTGCCCGCAATCTTATCGACTATCTGCCGGAGCTTTTCTCTGTTCTCGAAATAGTACAGAACTTCACTGCAGACGATGAGATCGTAAGGCCCTTCCAGGTCGTCGCGCAAAAGATCCAACTGGCGATAGGCTACCGTGGAATCATGGTCCTGAAGCGAGGCCGCTCGAGCGACCGCCGACGCCGAAATGTCGGTTGCCAGCAGGTTGTCGACGCGGGCGGCCAACATCCGTGTAAAGGTTCCTTCCGCGCAGGCCAGCTCAAGGCCGTTTGAAAAGCGCCGATCGTCCAACAACGACAGTGTTTGGAAATATTTCACAGTCTCATAGTTGTTTCGGTAGTCCCAAGGATCGACCTGGGAAAAAAGCTCCTCCCAGTACGCTTCCGTATCGTACCTTGGCACCTCATCGCCCACCGGTCCGGTTTTTTTCGACGGCGTCTCCTTTAACATCCGGGTCGAGGCTGCAACCGCCCGCTGACGTTCCTCTTCGACGATTCGATCGAATTCAACGCGCCCAGCATGCGCGATGCCCGATATCGACTCGACGCGTGTCGGTGTCGGCTCCTCTCTGCTCCACCGACGCGCGACTCTCTTAGCTTTGGCCCAATATGATATTTTCGCCATGAGCTTCAGCACCCGTCGAGCTACTCCGCGGTGGCTTGGCGCTGCCCTGTTGGCGGAGGAGGCGCGCCGGTCATCCTGATCGAACTCCGGGCCGAACACCATCCTGAGTCGATTTCGTATCGTATCGGCTTCGATTGCTCCAAAGACAACAAACTCCACTTGCCCTAGCGGGGTCGGACCTCGCCAGATGCAACAGCGCAACCGCTCAATGCCGGGCAAGATGAGGTCGACGATAGGGCGATCCAAGTCAATTGGCTGTATCCTTGTTGTTCCGATCGTGGTGAGCACGTTGGTGGGTAGTTGGTCAGCGACCTTTCGCTCCATTGAACGAACCAACAGGGAACCAAAAGCTTCTTGGGGACCATGCCGATTAAACCAAGCCTCCAGTTCGGGAAGCTTGTCCTGGATCTTCGCCCAAAGTCCGGGCCAAATCGGCTCGTCCGGGAAGGCGCCGACCACAATGCCGTCTATCATTACCTCGATGAGCGCGTAGACATCGGCGTCAGGTGGAATAGGCTCTGCCACTCGGTCGAGCAGTTCGCCAGGATTGTCGCCTTGGCCTATTGAGGCGCCGACGAGCCAGATCGCGAGATACCAGCACGCTGTTCCCAACGCGGCCTGCGTTATTCCCTGGGCGAGCGCCGGCACCGGATCGGTGACGCGGGGATCGGAATGGTGGCCGCGCCGGATCACCTTAAGACCAAAATCGAGATGTTTGACCCTGTTTGACGACAGCGAGCCGGCCGTTACGCTAACATCAGCCATCAGGCCTTCGACAGGCGCAAACTCGGCGCCAGCCCGGGCGAGGCGCTGCCACAGGTCCCAGTCCTCGCACATTTTCATCTCTGGATCGAAGCCGCCGATTTCTGCAAGCCGGCACCGGCGAAGCAAGGCGGCGTGAATCGCGAAGGGGCAATAGCGCGCTGTTTCGGCAAACGGATTGTCCATTTTCACCGCGGGGTGAGGCTGCCACCAGGGAGCCCCATGTCTCAGGCGGCGCCAACCACAATGCAGAATGTCGGCCTGCGGCAAAGTTCGTGTGTGATGCAGCATGATCTCGAGATGGGACGGTGCCAACGCGTCGTCTGAGTCGAGAAAGACGACCCACTCGCCTTTCGCCTCTGCCAGCCCCGCATTGCGAGCAGCTGACACGCCGCTCTGCTCCTGCCGCAGCACGCGGAAGCGCGTATCCCGAGCTGCGAAACGATCCGCGATCTCGGCGGTCTGATCGGTTGAGCCATCATCAATGATGATGCATTCCCAGTCAGAATGACTTTGCGCTATCAGGCTCTCCAACGTCGAGGAAAGTGTTGTTTCCGCTCCATGCGCCGGTGTAATGATGGAAACTATGGGCATAATTGTTGCTTCCTGCGATAAAGATCACGCTGGAGTTACCGTGTCAGTTCGCGAGTATGATGATCTTTACTACTTTGAGGCAAGGTGTATTTAACCGATGGCAAAAGTGAGCCGAAATGCCTGAGCATCTCAAGGATCATGCGCTGGATCGCGCGAAGCGAGGGGACCAATACTGGCGTCGTGATCGGTGGAAGGCGTTGATTCACATCTGTCTGCAATGGAACGATCTGCTGTTAGCACTTCTGGCACGCGATCTGAAGATGAGATATCAACGGTCTGCAATTGGCCTCGGCTGGTCCTTGATGCGGCCATTGAGCCAGCTGCTGATTTTTTCCCTGATCTTTCGTCACGTCCTTCCCCTAAATATTCCCCATTACACCACCTTCGTCTTTTCCGGTGTTTTGGCCTGGGGTTGGTTCAGCACTGCTGTACCCGCAGCGGCGACTTCCATAACCGGCAGCAGCGAATTGGTGCGCCGGCCAGGCTTTCCGATCGGGATACTCCCTGTTGTCGCAGTCATCACACAGGCAGTGCACCTTCTGCTCGCTCTGCCACTCCTCTTCATCATCTCGTTTATCGAGACCGGGGGCCTTACTTTAAGCATCGCGGCACTTCCACTCGTTTTCATTGCGCAGGCGCTGTTCACGATGGGTCTGTCCTATCTTGTTGCGATCGCGCATGTCCATTTCCGCGATACTCAACATTTGGTAGGTGTATTTTTGATGCTGGGTTTCTACCTGACGCCCGTGTTCTACAGCCCGCTTAAGGCGAGTGAGCCGATGGCGCTAATTCACACCTTGAACCCGATGGCCTGGATTCTCGAGGGCTACCGCGCCATTTTCGTCGAACACGCGTGGCCTCCCGTTGCTATCTATTGGAAGACTGCGCTGATTTCTTTGCCGATGCTCTTCGCCGGCATTTGGCTGGTCGAGCGTGGCAGCGCGCGCCTGGTGGACGAACTATGAGACAAGGCGCCATCACCGTCCACGACGTCGGCAAACGCTATCGTGCGCAAGGGGGGGGGCGCTCCACCACCTTGAAGGGTTACCTTCTGTCCAGGCGGTCCATGGTGCAGTCGAAAAGCTTTTGGGGCCTGCGCCATATCAGCTTTGCGGTTACGCCAGGGCAAGCTGTGGGCGTTGTCGGGCTGAACGGGGCCGGGAAGTCCACTTTGCTGCGTCTGATCGGCGGCGTTGGTCGTCCCGACGAAGGGCGGATCAAGGTGGTGGGTCGAATTGGCGCCTTGCTCGATATTGGGGCGGGGCTGACCGACGACTTGACGGGGCGCGAGAACATCTACTTGCTGGGCGTTATCGCGGGAATGCGGCGAACCGAGGTTGCCGAGCGGTTTGACGAGATTGTGGCCTTCGCCGAGTTGGAGGCGGCGGTTGAGAACCCGGTTCGCAGTTACAGCACCGGAATGCGCATGCGCCTAGCATTCGCCGTGGCAGTCCATGTGCGCCCGGACGTCTTGCTTATCGATGAGGCCCTCGCCGTGGGCGACCAAGCCTTCCAGCAGAAGTGCATTGCAAGGGTGAAGGAGATACTGAATGGCGGCGCCACTATTTTCTTCGTGTCACACGACGTCTCGCAGATAAGAGAAATCTGCGATCACGTGCTGTTCCTGAGAGCCGGCCGCGTCGTGGGCTACGGGCCAATCGACGAAATGCTGCCGCTTTATACCTCGGCTGTCGAGGCGAAGGTCGCCAGCGTCCAGCACGAACAGTTCGCCGTTACAAAATTGCCCGTCGAACTGGTGCCGCAGGTCAGCCGGTTCGGCAATGGTGAACTCCAGATCACAGCCGTGGCGTTGCTGAATGAGCAAAGCACGCCGACAAGCACCATCGCTGCGGGCGACCGGCTGTCAATTTCATTGACCTATGTTGGTGCCACCAGAGATCGCAATGCCATTATCGTCATCGGCGTCTACGCTGCGGACGATACGTGCTGCTTCGAGATCGACAGCAAGTTGGCCGAATTCGCTCCTGTCGTAGACTCGGACACGGTGCGCATCGAAACAACACTCAATCGAATCGACCTGGCTCCGGGCGACTATCGCGTTACGGTGGGCCTTTTTTCGGCAGATTGGCAGCAGGTTTACGATTATCATGCCGAAGTCTATCCGCTCGCCGTGACCGGACCCGGCCCAAGAAAGGGTATGCTGAATCCTCCGACACTGTGGCAGCAGGTGCAGTCGCGCCCCGCCGCCTCGCCGGACCACGGCTCATTGGGTCAGCCCAGATTGGATCCGAACTCCTGATGCGCCTTGCGGTTCGAGACATCGACATTCTTGACCTTCCGCCGGATTTTGAACCGACGGGTGACTATCAGGGTGCGCTTGTGCTGATCCGGGTCGCCGGTCGTCCGTGCGGCCAAGCCGTGATCGCCTTCGACACCGAAGGCGGCAAGACGCCAATTAAGGAACGAATTCTGTCTGCGGCCGGTTCGTCGGTGTTCGAGGCTTGGTTGAGGCATCGGCTGGCCCTCCCTGACCCGTCACCGAGGCCTAGTCAGCTGCCGAAGGCTTCCGTCGTGATCTGCACGCGCGATCGTACCGAAGATCTGGAGCGCTGCCTCATCGGGCTATTGGCTATGCCCGATAAGGCCGATATCCTCGTCGTCGACAATGCCCCATCGAACGACGCCACGCGAGATTTAGTCAGCCGCTTCAACACTGTGAGATATCTGCGCGAACCGCGCCCTGGTCTCGACGTCGCGCGCAATACTGCCCTTCGCAACGCACGAGCAGACGTCGTTGCGTTCATCGACGACGATGCGGTCCCCGACCCGCTATGGCTTAGAACCTTGCTTCGCAATTTCGAGGACCCCCTGGTGCTGGCCGTAACCGGCCTCACCATGGCGGCAGAGCTGGAAACGGACTCGCAGATCGCCTTTCAACATTTTGGCGGTTTTTGCCGTGGCTTCAGGCGCCAGGTCTATGACGCCCACAACCTTGACCCGTTCACCGGATGGCATGCGGGTGCCGGCGTCAATATGGCATTGCGCCGAACCATCGTTGACGCGGTAGGATGGTTCGACGAGGCCCTCGACGCCGGAACGCTCAGCCTGGCGGGTGGCGACACGGACATGTTCCGGCGTGTGCTCGAAGCCGGTTATCGGATCATCTACGATCCCGAGGCTCTGAACTGGCACCGCCATCGTCGCTCAAGCAAGGAACTGCAGCAGCAGATGTATGGCTACGAGGCTGCATCGTTCGCCATCTTGACGAAGGCCCTCGTGTTCGAGGGAAACCCGCGTGCGCTACCTCGCATGGTTCGTTCTTACATCAGGCTTCTTCGGCGAGTTTTTCAACGTCGACAGACACACCAATTCAGCCTGCCTTACAACGACGCCTTAACCCAGTTCAGAGGGGCTGCGAGCGGCCCGGTCCGTTATCTGCGCGCGCGGGCGCGAGCAGCGAAGGCAGGGCATAAGGATGGTTGACATCAGCGTTATCATACCAACGCATAACCGTGCCGCCATGCTGAGGTCGCTTCTGGGCAAGCTCGACGCTCAGCGAGATGGGACCCCCGCATTCGAAATCCTGGTTGTGGCGGACGGCTGTGAGGACGACACGTCGACAATGCTCGCGTCGCTTCGTACCCGCGTTCCCCTTCGTACCCTGTCGTTGCCGGGCGTCGGTCCGGCACTCGCCCGTAATGCGGGGTCGCAGGTCGCGAGCGGCCGTTTATTGATCTTCCTTGACGACGACATTGAGCCCGGGGAAAACTTTGTTGGGGCGCATGTCGGTGAACATCAGCGCCACCCAGGGGGCGTAGTGATAGGCCCCTATCCGCCACTTCCGCACATTGCGACGGACCGCTTCCGCCTCAGCGCCCGCGAATGGTGGACGAGGCACTTCGAGCGCGTGTCCCTCCCTGGACATCGGTTCGCTTTTACCGATGTGCTGACAGGAAACCTGTCGCTGGATGCGGAACTATTTCACGCTATGGGCGGGCTCGATCCTCAATTCGCCCGTGCACGAGAAGACTTCGAATTTGGTCTCCGTTTGATCAAAAAAGGAGTTCCAATTCGTTTTGCTCCTGACGCACTCGGCTATCATCTCGAACATCAGACGATGACACTCACCGGAAAGATGGTGCGCAGGCATCAGGAGGGACGCTCCGATGCCTTGATGGCTCGCAAGCACCCCGACATACAGCGGCTGCTCGAGATCCATCGGTTTGCCGAAAGAAAGGGGTGGAAGAAACGTTTGCGAAGGATCATCGCCACCCGAGCCGGTTTTGTCCTTGACCCCCTCGTCAAGGCTGGTCCACGCGTCCTCCAAATGTTGGAAAAGGCTGGCCTTCGCAGGCTCTATGAGAAGGTAGAGCGGCAGCTCAATGGATATCATTATCTTCGCGGCGCCGCCGAAGTGTTGGGTGAGGATTGGCGGCTTCCGCCGGATCCGACTGCTTCGGCCAACGAAATCGAGGTGCTCGAGATCAATCTGGACCAAGGCCTTGAGGCAGCCGAAGCCATGCTGGCGGAACGTCGCCCCCTCGCTGCTCGTATCGTGAATGGGACGGTACTCGTCGGCGACATGTGTCACCAGATCGGCGCCGAACCGTGGGACGCACGGCACCTCCGTCCGTGGCTGAACCGTCAGGCAATACGCGGATATCTTCCTGTGGCGCTTGCCGAATGGCAGGCTCTGCCGAACAACGTCCCTACGCGTTTGTCGGACTTCACATTGAACTTCCTCAATAACGCCAGTTTCCGCGCGCATGCATTCGAACAGCACCTCCAGTGGATGCAGGCGAAATTGCGTTCAGCACTCGATGAAAATACGAGTAAATCGTAGCGGCCAGACTGCTGCAGCCGAGGCTAGAGCTTTTCCGGGTTAGATTGAAGCATTCTGCCGGAGCAGGTTTTCGTCAGGGCAAAGGCGATTTGCGACGGGCATACCCAGGTACGTCCGAGCCGATCGCCTTTGATCCTGGCGGAAGCATGCCCGGCCCACCGGCCGCACCGCTTCGCCGTGGGCGAAGCGACAAGTGCGTCCGGCGATTCCAAGGTCTTGCAGATTTGCCAAGCAAATCTGCGGGAGGGTTGGCTGAAACGGGCCGGCTGATCGACCGGCCGGCTTGGCCGTAGAACTGGGCTACGACGCGCGCCGGCCGGTCGACCATCCGACTCCGTTTGAGCCAACAGAATGATTCAATCTAACCCGGAAAAGCTCTAGATAGTGAAGGGGTACCGGAAAATTCATATCCTTGAGATCAGACGGAATTGGTACTCGCATCCATACACTCTCGATCGCACCCTTGAGCCGTGCGCATCGAGCCTAAATCGAGATCGATCTTCGGAAGGCACGATGCGTCAGTTCGGAAAATCGGAGTAGCCTTCGTGCGTCCGAAAGCTGCCCGATTAGCGCCGCGCCGTTCGCAATTGCGATGACTGTTGGTCCGTCTTCAGTTTTTCCCTGAACCAGTCGAGCGTCAGAGCCACACCCTGTTCATAAGTGATCTTGCACGACCACTCGGGCATGACGTAGTTCGCATTGCTGAGGTCCGGCCGCCGGTTGGTGGGATCCTGCGGGGGGGAGGGCTCGAAGACGATCGGCGCGCCGCCGACGAGGCGGGAAACATATTGCGCGACCTCCAGAACCGAGATCTCGCGATCGTTGCCGACATTCAGGGGCCCCTTATAGTCGGTTTGGTTTATCCAGAAATATCGGGCGAAACCGTCGACGATATCGTCGACATAACCCCAGCTGCGGGACTGCAGACCGTCGCCGAATACGGTGATCGGCCGGCCCAAGAGCGCCTGGGTGATGAAGTTGGAGACCGCGCGCCCATCGTCGGCGCGGGTGCGGGGGCCATAAATGTTGAAGGGGCGGACGACCTTGACGTCGAGCCCCTGGGTGCGCTGCATTTCGAACAGCAGCGATTCCGTGCAGCGCTTGCTCTCGTCGTAGGACGAGCGTGGCCCGGTACAGTCGACCTGGCCTTTGTAGGATTCCGGCTGCGGCGAGACCAGCGGATCGCCATAGACTTCGGAAGACGAAGTAAAGCCGAAGCGACCGCCCTTCTTCAGAAGATCGAGAAGCCGCATTGCCCCGAGAAGATTGGCGGAAATCGTCCGCTTCGGCTCCTTCATATACCAGGGCGGCGACGCGGGAGAGGCAAGGTGGTAGATTTCGTCGAATTTATCGGAGGTCTGCAGGGTTTCGACGTCCGATTTCACGAAGTGGAAACGCGGGTCCTTGATGTGCTCTATGTTTTCGAAAAGTCCGGTCCAAAGATTGTCGACAACGACGAGTTTCTGAACGTCAGTCCTGAGCAGAAGTCGGTCACACAGATGAGATCCGATGAAACCAGCTCCGCCCGAAATCAATACAGTTTTCATTTGCATTGCCCCTGATGACTTCAAAAAGGTAATTGTCTATTAGCATTCCCTATAAGAACTGGCAATTGCCTAGAGAAATTCTAAGAAATACTCGCGCGTTAATCTTAATTATTAATGTTCAGTACTTAAGGTAGCATCGACCTGTGTACTGCGGGGCGAAGTTGCGGACTGTTGGACATGCTATAGCCGGCTCGACTACAGCATGTCCGTCAGTCGCAAAGAGTTCTCTATCATAAGGGCGCAGTCGCGCATCGGGCTAAGGTCCGACTCGAGACGAGCACTTGATTCAGAGCATTGCCCTCGCTGTGCTTCGCGGACGACGCGTAAACAGTCCGCTCCGCGTCCGTCACGCAGACTGCACCCTTTGCGATCAGTCGGCCGCAAGCGCGGTCAAAATCTGATAGGCGGCGGCCACCCGATCCTCATTGGGATAATTTTTATTGGCCAGGATGGCGATTCCGAGGCGTTCCTTGGGAATGAAGGCGACATAGGCGCCGAAGCCGTTGGTCGAGCCTGTCTTGTTGATCCAGACGTCGTCACGCGGTTTCATCGGTGGCCTGAACTCAGAGACCGGAATTGTCTTCAGCATCGCGGCCGAATTGCCCTCGAGCAGGCTCGCCAGGGTGGCGGGATAGGCATATTGCTCCCAGATCAGATCCTGGGTCATCGCCCCGACGCTGAAATATCCGGTATGGGTCCTGGCAATCGCCTGCTGCAGCGTTTGGTCGAGCTTGACCAGGCCCATATTGGCGCCGACGAAGCGGATCATGTCGCCGGCGGTCGATCTCACGCCATAGGCTTCGGAGGAGAGCAGGGCGGGGGTCAGCCGCGCCGGCTCGCCACTGCGCTTATAGCCTTGGGCATAATCGGCCAGCCGCGACTTTGGCACCTTGATAAAGGTGTTCTTCAATCCGAGAGCGGCAAACAGTTTGCCCTCCATCAGGGCGGTGAAATCGCCGCCCATCGCCTTCGCCGTGATGTAGCCGAGCATGCCGATGCTTGGATTGGCGTAACTTCTCTGCGTCCCCGCCGCGTAAGAGGGCTCCCAGGCAGCGAAATAGGAAAGCAGCCGCTTTTCGGTGTTGACGTCGTCAGGCAGCTGCAGCGGAAATCCGCCAGCGGCATGGGTGGCGAGATTGATCAGCGCGACATCGCCGAACGGCTTGCCCTTCATCGCCGGCAGATATGTGCTCACCTTGCCGTCAAGCGAAAACCCGCCCTTCGCGTCAGCGTAAGATGCCAGCGTCGCAGTGAAAGTCTTGCTGATCGATCCGAGTTCGAACAGCGTCGTCGGCGCCACGGACCGGCCGGTCTCTTTCGACTCGACGCCATAGGTGAAGACATGCTGCTCTCCATCGATGGTGATGCCGACGGCAACGCCCGGGATGGCATTCTTCTCCATGACCGGCTTGATCGCGGCGTCGGCGATCGCCCTCACTTTCGCGGCATCGGCGGCAAAGCCGCTTGCGCAAGTGCATGTCGAGATCAAAGCGGCTGATAAAATTCTTACCCCAATAATATTCATATCGGTCATCCTCCAAAGGTCGGTCAACAGAGCGTGAAGCGCACTCAGGCCGCGTTTAAAGGCGCTGTTTTCCGATCACAAACGATGATATCTCGCGGGAGATAAAAGAAAATCTAGGGCTTACATGGTTCGTCCATTCCTTCCGCTGAACGGTCTCCGCGCCTTCGAAGCCTCCGCGCGACATCTGAGCTTCACCCGCGCCGCAATCGAGCTCTGCGTCACCCAGGCGGCCGTCAGCCAGCAGGTCAAGGGCCTGGAGAAGCGGTTGGGGGTGGCGCTGTTTCAGCGCCTTCCCCGCGGCTTGAAGATCACCGCGGAAGGCGAAGCGCTGCTGCCGACGGTCACCGCCTCCTTCGACCAGATGGCGACGACGCTCGGCAGGATCGAGGCAGGGCAGGTGCGCGAGCTGCTGTTCCTCGGCGTCGTCGGAACCTTCGCCGTCGGCTGGCTCCTGCCGCGGCTTGCGGATTTCCAGCGCCGGCATCCCTTCATCGATCTGCGCATTTCCACCAACAACAACCGCGTCGATCCGGCGGCGGAAGGGCTCGATTTCGCCATCCGCTTCGGCAGCGGCTCATGGCACGGCACGCAGGCTGAGAGCCTGTTCGAAGCGCCGTTTTCGCCTCTCTGCATCCCGAAACTGGCCGATGATCTCCAATCGCCGGCAGACCTTGCCGGAGTGACGCTGCTTCGCAGCTACCGCACGGATGAGTGGAGCACCTGGTTCCAAGCCGCGGGCGTGCCGCCGGCCGCCCAAGTCAATGCCGGCATCGTCTTCGATTCCTCCGTCGGCATGATGGAGGCGGCCCTGCAAGGGCTCGGCGTGGCGCTCGCCCCGCCCGCGATGTTTTCAAGGCACCTCTGCTCGGGCGCGATCGTTCAGCCTTTCGCCACCGCCATCTCGCTCGGAAACTATTGGCTGACGCGCCTGCAGTCGCGGCCGGTCACGCCGGCCATGCGCATTTTTTCCGACTGGATCTTTTCGGAAATCGAAGGGTAATGCAGGGGAGCGCCCACCGGAATGGGCGCTCCGATTAGGGCGTCATTTCTGGATGCAGGTGTCGACCGTATCCTTGGTGCACTCGTCAAGCCCGGTGAAGACCGGATCGTCGACCTTCTTGCCGGCGATGAGATCCATCATCACGGTCGGCGCCTTGTAGCCCATTTCGAAGGGCCGCTGGCCGACGAGCGCGGTCACGAGGCCCTCCTTGGCGATCGCCACTTCGTCGCCGATCGTGTCGGCGGCGCCGATGACGAATTCGTTCTTGCCGATCTTGTCGGCCATCGGCTTGAACAGGTCGCGATAGGGCTGCGGTGCGCCGAACAGCGGCCAACCGCCCATGATGCCGAAGGCATCGAGGTCGGGATTGGCGGCAAGGATGTCGGTCATCGCCTGCACGCCCTTGGCGCCGTCGTCATTGGTAAAGACCGGGCAGCCCGCCACCTCGGTCCAGCCGCCTTCGCCCTTCAGGGCGTCGAGCCCCTTCTTGCCGCTCAGCGTGTCACGCATGCCCTGGGCGCGGCGCAGGATGTTGTCGGCGCCGGGATTGCCCTCGATGGTGCAGATCTTGCCGCCCTTCGGCTTGGCCTTCTTGATATACTCGCCGATCTTGGCGCCCATCAGGTAGTTGTCGGTGCCGAGATAGGTCTTGCGCAGAGCCGAATCTTCGGCCGCCAGATCGGCGTCGAGCGTCATGACGGGCACGCTCGGATTGGCCGTCTTCAGCGTCTGGGCGATCAGCTTGGCGTTGGAGGGCGAGATGGCGATTGCCGCCGTATCGGCCTTGCCGAGCATATCCTGGACGATCTGCGCTTCGCCGGCCTCGTCCGAGGTCGATGCCGGGCCGGTATAGAAGCATTCATATTCGGCCGAGGCGTTTTCCTTGTTCCACTTCTGGCAACCCTGGTTAATCGCCTCGAAGAACGGATTGTCGAGGCCCTTGACGACGATGACCAGCTGCTTCTTGGCGGCCATGGCCTCACCGGCCGTGAACGCCAGGACTGCAGCAGCACCCAGCAATAATGCCTTCCTCATAGCTTCCTCCCTTTTGAAATGGCGGACGCCTTCGCCCGCCCTGTTATCAACCGGGATACCAGACGATACGAGGCTCCTCCCTTGAACGCCGGTATTCCCAGGCTGAATCGATGAGCTTTTCCAGATCGTAGACGGGGCGCCAGTCCAAGAGGAACTTCGCCTTGCTGTTATCCATCCAGTTCGAGTGATATTCGCTCGGGATGTCGACCGAGCCGAGCCCGCGCGTGCGGGCGAGATAAGCGGCGACCTCGCCGTAATCGACCGGCCGGTCCATCGCGATGTTGAAAAGCTGCCCCACGGCGCGCGGATTGTCGATCGCCGCCAGGATCGCCGTGACAAGATCGTCGACATGGACGAAATTGCGCTTCAGCGGCCGCCCGTCGGCATCGCGCAGCAGCGGCACCGTGCCGGCGCGCGCATAACGTTCCGCATCGGCCGGCGGCACCAGGCTCTTCCAGTCCGGCCCGCCGAAGACATCGTCACCAAAAGAGAGGGTAAACTTGAAATCGTCCTTCTCCATGATCCAGGGAGCGCGCAGGCAGCAGCTGTTGATGCCGTATTGGATGGCGAACTGCTCGAGCATCACCTCTTCCAGCACCTTGGAGAGCGCGTAGCAGCCGGGATAGGCGCTATGCGGCGTCTTTTCGGTCACCGGTCCGTCATGGCGATAGAAGAAATGCCCGATGCCGGCATCGCCGCCGATCAGGATGAACTGCTTTGCCGTGGGGCTGGCGCGGAACGCCTCGAGCAGCCAGAACAGCCCCTTGACGGTGATGTCCATCACATCCGCGGGGATCTCCTTGCAGGTGGCGAGGT
The DNA here is from genome assembly GCF_017948245.1 of Rhizobium sp. NLR16a. Lineage (NCBI taxonomy): Bacteria > Pseudomonadati > Pseudomonadota > Alphaproteobacteria > Hyphomicrobiales > Rhizobiaceae > Rhizobium > Rhizobium sp. NLR16a. The sequence continues at coordinate 654,675 of NZ_CP072865.1, forward strand.
GCACGACATGGGTGACACCGTCCATCGCCGCTGCGACGACGTCGCTGTCGGCGATCGAACCCTTCACGACACTGACGCGGTCGGTTTCATCAAGCACGCGATTATGGCAAAGCGCGCGAATGCGTGCTTTGGAAAATCGCGGCTCGTCAAGCAGCCCAGTAATGAAGCGCCGCCCGACCTTGCCCGTAGCCCCGGTGACAAGGATCAGCATACCTCTCTCCCCAGCAACAGCTAATATGCGCGCGTTTCCCGCGTCAATCTGTATTTGTCGTACTAAATAGATTTTTGTGATGAGGGGCCGTTTTAGCGGACATTCGATTGACGATTCCTGGCGCTTTTGCATTAATGAACCCAATCGCTCTTCCGGGAGGAGATCGGCAAAAGCGAGATCGCAGGCGTCTGACCGGCAACTGGCGGCGAAGGCAGACCTGCAGGTTCCGGGGAGGGTGGTCGGCTGGTTGCGGTTCTCGAACTCACCAATATTTCTAAGCACTTCGGCGCCATCCAGGCTGTCAATGACGTGTCGTTTACGCTCGAAGCCGGCCAGGTCGTCGGCCTGATGGGCGATAACGGCGCCGGAAAGAGCACGCTGGTCAAGATGATCGCCGGCAACTTCCGGCCGAGCGAGGGCACGATGCGCCTCGACGGCAAGGAGATCGTCATGCACCGGCCGGTCGAGGCGCGCCAGCACGGCATCGAGATCGTCCATCAGGATCTGGCGCTCTGCAACAATCTGACGGCCGCCGCCAACGTCTTCCTCGGCCGGGAGCTCAGTCGCGGCGTCGGCCCGTTCCGCATTCTCGATTACAAGACGATGTATCGGCGCGCCGGCGAGATCTTCAAGGAGCTGAAATCGGAAACCCGCCCGCGCGATCTCGTCAAACAGATGTCGGGCGGTCAGCGGCAGGCGGTGGCGATCGCCCGCACCATGCTGTCGGAGGCGAAGATCGTGCTGATGGACGAGCCGACGGCCGCCATCTCGGTTCGCCAGGTGGCCGAGGTCTTGAACCTGATCCGCGAGCTGCGCGATCGCGGCATTGCGGTCGTGCTGATCAGCCATCGCATGCCCGACGTGTTCACCGTCGCCGATCGGGTCATCGTCATGCGCCGCGGCCGGAAAGTCGCCGACAAACCGATTGCGGCGAGTTCGCCGGAGGAAGTGACGGGTCTCATAACAGGCGCCATCGAACAGGTTTGAGCGGCGCGGCACGGCAGAAAAGAAGGTCAGCAATGGCAGTTACCCTTGACCAGACGATTGCGCAGAGAGAGCGAAGCCGGCTTTCGGAGTTCGTCGGCAGCCAGACCTTCTGGGTGCTGATCGCCGTCATTCTCGCCTGCCTCTTCCTGTCCTTCGCCACCGATTCCTTCGCGACGGCGAAGAACCTCTACAACATCACCCGCAACGTCACCTTTGTCGCCATCATCGCGCTCGGCATGACGCTCGTCATCATCACCGGCGGCATCGACCTCTCCGTGGGCTCGGTGCTCTGCCTCTGCAGCATGGTGCTGGCGGTCACCATGCATGCCGGCTACGGCATCGAAATCGGCATCGCGGCCGCGATCGGCACGGCGCTTGTCGTCGGCGCCTTCAACGGCGTGATGATCGCCTATCTCGATTTCCCGCCCTTCGTGGTGACGCTCGGCATGCTGTCAGTGGCGCGCAGCCTCGCCATGGTCGCCTCCAACAACACCGTGGTTTTCCAGTTCGGTCCCGATCACGACAAGCTGCTGGCGCTCGGCGGCGGAGCCTGGTTCCTCGGCATTGCCAATCCCGTCCTTTACATGATCATCCTGGCGCTGCTCACCGGCTTCGTGCTGCGCTGGACGCGCTTCGGCCGCTATATCTTTGCCATTGGCGGCAATGAACACGCCGCAACGCTGACCGGGGTTCCCGTGCGCCGCATCAAGGTCGCCGTCTACATGATCTCGGCGCTGTCTGCCGGCATTGCCGGCATCGTCCAGACCGGCTGGCTCGGCGCCGTCACCACCAATATCGGTGCCGGCATGGAGCTGCAGGTCATCGCCGCCGCCGTCATCGGCGGCGCCAATCTCGCCGGCGGCGTCGGCACCGCCTTCGGCGCCCTGGTCGGCGCGGCGCTGATCGAAGTGATCCGCAACAGCCTCGGCCTGCTCGGCATCAACGCCTTCTGGCAGGGGACCTTTATCGGCGGCGCGATCGTGCTGGCGGTGCTGTTCGATCGCATCCGGAATTTCAGGCAGAGCGAGTAGGCTGCGATCCTTCGACAGCCGCCTGCGTAAACCATGAGCTGAAGCGCGAGCGGATCCGAAAGGTCTCGGCGCGCTTTGATGCTACCGCAACCTAGGCTGCCGGCGGGCGGTATCGGATCGACTTCGCTCTTTCCAGGGCCAGGATCGTATCCTCGACTTCGAGCAGCACGGTGGTCTCGATCGAGCTGAGCGCGCCGCCGGCGCCGATCGCAAGCGTGACGGCCGCCATCGATACGTTGTCAGGCGCCTCCCACAAATTCCATCCGTCATGCTCGCCGAAGGCGTACCAGAACCCATGGAGTTTGCCGCCCACGGATTCGATGTAGCTGCGTGCCGCCTCGCGGCGATCCTCAGGCTTTTCGATCATGCGCGCCCAGGTCTCGGGCGTGTAGCTGAAGCGTGTGAGATACATGGCCATGGTCTGCTTCCTCCGCCAGACCGACTGAGTAAACGCTTAAGCCAAGAGGAAGGCGAGTCACTCAATGTGCGTATCCAATGGAGGGTGCCGGGGGACGGCCCGGCGGCGAAGAGGGCGCCGCCGGGACCAGCTGTCAGGCCTCGATGATGTAGACAACCGTCAGAGCATTCGGATCGACGATAACGATCCGGCCATCCGCAAGGATGAAGAAGCGATAGCCTACATACTGCGGAACGATCTTGACGATGCGTGGGGGCAGTGGTTCAAGCCGGACTTTCTTCGGGATTTTCACCCCGACGGAGACCGTGAAGTCCACTTCCTTCACCGGCTTGACATGGACCTCCTTTACGACCGTTCGAATTTCGGTCTGCTGCTCGACCGAGATGTTGACGTTGGTTTTGGTGTTCGTCTGGTTGTTGGTCGTCGTGTTGTTGTTGACGTTGGTTTCGGACGAGCTCTTGTTTGTCATCGTCGCGTTCTGATCGCTCGGCTGCTTCGACGTATCGCCGCTCTGCGTGGTGGTGGTGCCGGATTTGGCGGCGGGCTTCTGTTCGGTCGTGGTGGCGCCGCTGGCGTCCGGCGATGCGGGCTTGGTTTCCGTCGAAGCCTTGCCCGAGGGGCTTCCACTCGTCGAACCGTTGTCGTTCGAAGGCTGTTCAGCGCTCTTTTTCATGTCGGAGCCCTGGCCGGATTTCTGTTGCGTCGTCTGGCCCTTGCCCTGCGGGCAGGCTCCGGAAGCATCGGGGGTGCAGTCGGTCTTGCCGGAGCCGGCCTGCGAACCGGAATCCGTGCTTTGAGAACCGGACTGGGTCTGGCCGCTGCTCTTGGTGGCGTCCTGCTGGGCCGCGGCCGGCAGTGTGGCAAGCGGCGACACGCTAAGCGACAGCACTGCCAGAAGCATGGTGAGATGGTTGCTTTTCATGATCAATCTCCGAAGTTCGAACGCGCGATGCCGCCTGCACCCTCATGTGTGACATGCGCGCCCTGATTGGAATGGCGGCTTTGCCGCCCAGGGGTCATTCGATGACCTGGATAACCGTCCGCGAGGAAGGTTCGACGATCACACGCTGATCGTTGACGATCGCGTATGCATATTTCGGATCATCGGGAATTGGCGTCACGACGACGGTCTCCGGCAGGGGTTGCCCGACGACAACCTTCTCCTTCGCCACGACGCGCTCAGCCGGGGCGGGAGCCTGCTCGACATAGGTCACCACCTTTGACGGCGGCGGATCGATGACGCTGCCTGCGACGCCGCCGACAATGCCCCCGACGGCGGCACCCACCGGGCCGCCGACGATGGCACCCGTCGCGGCGCCACCGACCGCACCTGTGACCGTCGACTGCTGCGCAAAGGCAGACGCCGATGCCAGCAGGATGCCAGCGGCAGTTGTTACTGCTTTGATATTCATTTATTGCTCCATTGATGCGGTTGGTTCCGCTGGAGTGCCAACCGGCTAATGGAGGAACGGTTCCGGAGTTAGGTCTTCAGGCCGGGGCTTTAGCCGACCTTGGTCCCAGCCGCCGACTCCTCGCTACTGCGTCGGGAAACGGCTCAGCATCCGGTCGTGGACATTCTCCTGGCCGACGATCATCGCCGCCAGCGAGATGGCTTTCTCGCGGTCGGCGGGCTTTGTAATATAGCCTTCCAGCAGCACGACGGGACCGAGCATCCTGACCTCGATAGCGCTGCTGTCGATGTCGGGATCAGCGGAAAGGGCTGCTTCGATTGTGGCGATGGTCGCTGCCGAACTGTGGCCTTGCGGACAGCGCTCTTCGTGGTTGTTGTTGTCAGGGCCGAACTTCATCTCCTCCTCCCGTTCCGCCCCTCCACGGACCTGCAGGTTACATGACTCTGTTATATGAACAGCAGGTGCCGCCCTTCCAGTCCGACTTAGGTCCGGCTTTTCCCCGGCATCACCTGCCTTAGATGCTTCCCGTCCGATTCAAGGGACATCTCAGGAAGGTTTTGGTCTGTCGCGAAACACCGCCGAGACCTCCTGGCGAAGCGCCAACCTGCCGATCCAGGCCCCGCGTTTCAGGGGATAGGGAAGGCTTCTTGTGAGGGTAAAGCAACGAATGGCAATACAGACGGTCGGTATCGTGGACTGGCACACAAGCGAAGACTTCGCGCCTCTGATGCTTGTAATGGACGGTCAGGAAAAACACAGGCTGGTCCGGTCGCTCGGCGAGGTCGCCGGCGCGCTTATCGCCGCCTGGCCGACGGATGACGGCCGGGAATATATAGCGGCTGTAAAGACCTGCCTGGACGCGATCCAGGGCAATATTTCGCCCCATGTAGCGCGCGCCGCACTCATTCGCGCCGCGGAGGAAGCCGGAATACGGGTGATCGCGGTTGTTCACTGAGCCAGTGAGATGTTGCCTGAGGCGGCGGCATTTGTACGGCGGCATGAAATGGTGGGTCGGTGTCTTGAGGTATTGTGGATCGCACAGAGCATAGGGGTGCGCGCGGAGACAGGAGAGGCTCCCTCTGCGCGATCCGAAGCAAGAAACGCCCGCGGGCCGTAAGAGTTTCCGTACGGTGCCGTACGGAGCAAAGTACTTCTGCAAAATAAAGCCCCGCTGACTTGCGGGGCTGCAAAGAGTTGGAAAGGACAAATGCGAGGTCGACCGAGCGACGATCACATTCGCACTCCTAACGCACCGGTACTGAAGAAGTTCCTGCGACGCATGATCTATCAATACGGATCTTGAGCACTGGGCGATTGATGATATAGTTCAAACTTTGCGTTGAAACTTTTTGATCGCTCTGATCTGATCGCGAAGAGAGAGAAGAGCATCTCTGTTATTGCCGCGTCGCCATCAGCTCTCCGCCATTGTCCCTACAGCAACTGAGCAATTCTCTGACGCAAGCCTAGAAACGCCTTCTATCGTTTTCCAGTGGTCAACCCTCCGGGAGCGACGAAAACCGGCTGGCGTCGAACGGACCTGTGGCGGCGACCGGAACGGGATTCTCGTCTGAAGCCGCGACATGCGCTTCGCGATGAACCGTGCGGGGAGAAAGGCGAGGCGCGCTCAAGCCAAACGCCGCCCCGGGAGAATGCAGCGCCCATTGCATCAGCGCCGCTTCGGACGTCGATCCAAGGAAATCTGCTTCTTCCCAAGACGCGATCATCGGCAGGGAGGCGATCATGTCAACGTCCTGCCTGGAGGTCTGCTGTGCGCCGACGACGGGATGGAAGCGCGCGTGAGCCGGCGATGCGGGCGGCCGTTTCTCCGGAAGGGCTGCAATCGGGCCGATCGAGGCAGTTTCCAGCCTGTCGTCCGCGCCCGCGTCCTGCGCAACGGCTGACGGGCGCATCGCCGGTATCGGAATCGGGAGAGATGAAAGATCCGAAGCAGAGCCTTTGTCATCCCGCTCGACCGCGCCGGTCTGCTGCGCGAGCGCATTCAAGGCCCGGCTCTTCGGCGCCGGCAGCAGCGCCGTCACCAGCTTGCCGTCCTTGGTGTCGCCGCTCGGCGTGCTCGACGCCGCCACGTCTTCGTCTTCTCCGGCGGTGCTGGCGATCTCGATCGCGGTGGCACTGACGCGCTTCCTGTAGTTTGCAACCGCCTGGTTATATCCCGGCAGCGGGCGGCCATCGGCCGGAAGATGCATCGTCTTCCCATTCGGGAATATGCGCGCGAGTTCCTGCCGGGACATGCGGGGCCAGGCCCGGACATTGCCGACGTCGAGATGCACGAAGGGCGATCCCGAGGTCGGATAATACCCGACACCGCCGACCTGCATCTGCATGGCAATGGCACGCAGCGTTGAAAGCTTCACGCCGGGAACGTAGAAATCCATCGCCTTGCCCAGCATGTGCTGGCTCTTCTTGGCGACTCCAGTGCTGCGCGAGCGATTGCGCAGCATGTTGTTGGTGGCAGGGGACCGATAGGCGGAGACGACGTGGATATAATCCTTGCCGCCGCTCTTCTTGTACACCTCCCAGACCAGGTCCAGCAGCCGCGGATCCATCCGCGTCGGCTCGTTCCTTCGCCAGTCGCGCAGAAACCGGTTGATCTGAGACAGGCCCTTGGGATCGAACTTTCCATCCCGCTTGTAGGTAATCGTGGCCCTTTCGCCCGTATGGGTAAAGAACAGCTTCAGCGCCCGATCTTCCGCTGAGGCGAGGGACGCAGAACCGATAAGTGCCGGCAGCGCAAATAGAGCCGGCAGAATGGTCTGCGATGCGAAGCGTTTGGCACGCGACAGGAGCGCGGCAATTCCGCCCAAGGCTTCACCCGATAAACCCTGTGAATACTTCAACACGAACAAACCCGTCCCACACCAAACACTCGGACGACGCGCGGGAACGCCGCATCCATCAGGCTCAGTAAAGCCAGTTTATGGTCAACAAATTCCTAACGATCAGTTGCGCAAGCTTGGCGTCTCACCGCTTAATTCGATGGAGAAGCGGAAGAGGTGGCGTTCGGCTGAGAACTTGCCGTTCGTTCGGCTTGGCTGGCGTGCGGCGGTACCAGGAAATCGAGCAGGCCGTCGCTGCGTAGATCGGCGGTTCTCTTTTCCAGAATGTCACCAATCAAGGTTGTCAGAAATTCTGCTGTCATATGGTTCCAGTCTGTGATGAACGGAACACCCTTGCTGCTGGTGAGGCATTTCTCCTTGTCGTAATCGCAGTGAAGCTTGACGATATCGACATAGGTGAACGCAAGATCGGAAGGGAACAACGGCAATTGCGCCAAAGGCTGGTTGGCCGGCGGATAGCTCGCTTCCCGCAGGCATATGGAGGCATCGGATTTTCTCTGAAACATCAGCCCCAGGCACGAGTGCGATTCGTCGAGCTGGAAATAGTTTCCGAAAACGAAAACGCGCGCGTTATCCGAGTGGCTTTTCATCCAGGAAATAAGCTCGAACCTGAACGCGTTGGCGGTGTACTCGAAAGGCCGAAGGCTCGTGAGGAAGATCGCTTTCGTTCGGCTGAGCAATGATTTGTCGTTGATATATTGTTCAAAGGGAATGCAGTATTTGTCGTAAATGCTGGCGCGAGAGGGGGCTTTGACATTATCGTTCTTGATCTCGACCATGCAGTTCAAATAGCTGAGGGCCACGACTTGATACCGGTCGGTATCGATGTAATTTTTCAGCGCAATCGACCAGTTTCTGGCGTGCGAGTCCCCAATGATGAAGATCACGGGCTTCTCAGCTTGAATGTTGTCGTTCAAGCTTAAAAACGTGCTTTCGAGCCGTGCTTCGTTCGCCTGCGCGAGAGGTGAATAGACGTCATCCAACCTGTGAGGAAAACCGGCCATCATGATTGCTGAAAGGACAGCAGCCGCGATGGTTGCAACGGATGAGCTTAAGGTGACCCAGAGAGCGCGGCTTCTCCTGCTGTGGCGAAGGGGCTTTTCGACGACGACAAAGCTGACGACTGAGACCAGGACCGTCACCGTGATGGCGAGAAACTTGTCGCTGTTGCCGAAATCCAAGCTCGTCAGCCGCCAGAAGGCGAAGACCGGATAATGCCACAAATATAAGGAGTAGGACACCAATCCGGTGAGCGCCGCAGGCCGAGAAGCCAACAGGCGCCCGATTGCGTTCTCGCGGCTGGCGAATGCGAGCACCAGACAGGTCCCGAGAACTGGAATCACAGTGACCCGGCCAGGATGAACCGTACCCTTTTCAAACAAGATGAGTGAACCAACAACGAGGATAAGCCCGGCCGCCGCGAGCAACGGCTGGGGGCGAGGCCGTCCACGCCGCACCTCGTAATAGGCGAGCAGTGTTCCGGCCAGCAGTTCCCAGGCCCGGGTGAGCGGCGAGTAGAAGGCCTGTTGCGGATCGTGCCGTACCGTGACGAAACAGAATACAAAGCTCAGGGCTGCCGCGACCAACACGCACGGCAAAAACCTGGATTTCAGGTATCGGCGCACGATCAGCAACAAGACCGGAAACCCAATATAAAATTGCTCTTCGACGCTCAACGACCAGGTGTGAAGAAAAGGCTTGAGAAGGGTATTGGGCTCCCCGTACTGCGCGGCGGTAAAATAAAAATAGATGTTCGATCCAAACAGGAGCGAAGAGCCTATGGAGTTCGCGTAGTCAGTGAGTTCCAACGGCAACAAAAAATAATAGGCGAAGGGCATCGTCGCGAAAATGACTGCGAACAATGCAGGCAGAATTCTTCGGGCACGCCGGGCATAGAATTTGAGGAAATCGATACGTCCCGTCGCTTCGATTTCTGTCAGCAAAATCCGGGAAATCAGGAAGCCGCTGATCACAAAAAACACATCGACGCCGATGTATCCACCCTGAAGCAACGTGTGGCCGGCAACCGTGAACTCGGCGTGATAGAGAATAACCGCTATCACCGATATGGCCCTTAGGCCGTCAATCTCTGGTCGGTAAACCTTCAAGCGTACTGCCTTCGATATCGAGAGGGTAACTCTGGTCGCGCGCATCAGTGGCGCTTTCGGGGCTGCCTAGCACAGAGATCTTGGCGGGAGAACAGTAGGGCCTGCTAAAAGGTTTGGGGGCGGGGTCGATTCCGACCTTAATTTTCTGCGCTGTTGTAGTTCAGCATTCCGGAACCCTCCTCAACGGACAATCAGAAGAAGCGACGCAACTGCTATCATCTTCGCACCAGACAGGATTGATTTCTGACGCGCCACTGAGGGCGCTCAGCCTTGCTGAGGAGGGTCGCGCGGAGCGTCGCTTGGGAGTGGACCGGAAAATTGCCTCCGCACGACCCAACTCTGGGTGGATCGCCGAGAGGAAGGCATTATGCGATCTGAAGTACTGGCTTTCTCCCGCGATCCGGTGAGTTAACCTGTATTGTCCAATGCGGTTCCGGTACGATTCTGGACAAACAGCGCCCCGCAGCTTAGCGGGGGTTGGCACAGTGGGGTTCTTTTGAAGGAATCGCGCACCTGGGCGCTGCAAATTACTTTGCACGAGCTCAGAAATTTTTCAAAAATATTACTTTTAACGGTTCTGCGTTCACAAATGAATTTTCAACCAGTGGGAATATTTTTCGATTTCGCACGAAAACACAAATTGACTTCTACTTGCAGTAATATCTCGTAACATTGAGGTGGGTGGGCTGCTCAGCGATCACTTTGCTATACCCCGAGCATTGTATCTCCTGTGCGTTGGGCGGCCATCCCCTATTCGACCTCAATCACACCAATCGTTGCGTCGCCTCGGGCTCCAGCTGCGAGCGAAGCCTTCCACAAGGAGCTTCTTCCCGATCTCTTCCCCATTCGTTCGATAGATGTTTACGAGGGAGTGGGGAGGGGATCATCGCCAAGGATCGGAACAGCACCTATCGGAGCGGCCGAGGCGGCGAGTGACTGAAGATCAAATGCATCCAGAGCGACAGCTTCGCGATCATTGGATATGAGAAGTCGACAGCCTCGTTCGGCGGCATCGGCAGGCTTCTGCTCGCCGCGCGCAAAGGAGGGCAGCTCGTCTATGTCCAGGCAATGAGAAATGGAACATGAACTGCCGCCACACATTATGTGCTTGCAGCTTGGCTCATTTCATCTTGAAGGAGATTTCACATGAATAACCTAATCTGGCTCGTCGGCGCCGTAGTCATCGTACTCGCTATCCTGAGCTTCTTCGGCTTCCGTTGAGAAAGAAGTGCGGCGGCTCAACTGCACCATCCATGAACGCAGGAGCACGCCGCTACGCCGGACGAAGAACCCGACCGGCGCAGCATCTTATATGGGGAGCATTAGCAGTGACTTAAATGCCTGCTGTCCGACTCTCTGTGGGATCGAGGCTGTTCCGTCGAACTCGGGAGCCTCAAATGTCCACGGTTGGCGGCGCGCTCAAACAGAAATGGCGAAGGCATGATGACTAAGCTCGCTAGGCCGCTCCCGTACGGCTGGATGAAGGTAGAGGTGTAAGTAGACTGCTTAGCTGTCATCATTTCGCACGTAGGTGCTCGCCATAATACGGTTTAGGCACTTCCATCAACATCGCATGATCGGCAAATCAGCTCGCGAACTATCTGCGATCCGGCTGGCGGCGTCTTCAGGGAGGGTGACGGTGTCGCGCGTGGTCATGGCCGGCCGTAACCGTTATTCCGACGGGTTGGAGAAGCCGCGGTAGAAGCGTGTCGGCTTCAGCAGCGAACTGGTGATGTTGGCGACGATCGCCCCATCCGCCTCGCTCTTCGCCTTCGCTTCCTGCCACTCACGATCAGCGATGAATTCGGCCCATTTCTGCTCGCGCTCCGCCAGCGACCGCCATTCGAGCAGATAGGTCAGATCGTTGCTGGAAGAACCGATCATCGTCGTCCAGAAGCCGAGTGAGCGGATGCCGAGGCGTTCCCAGATCGCCAGCGTCGCGGTCTCGAAACGCTGCTGTAGTGCCGGCAGCCTCTCCGGCAAACATGTATAGATGCGCAATTCGTGGATCATTGTATGCTCCTCATGCGGGATGCCCTTTGGAGCGTCCTCAAACCGCTCTCGGAAATGAAGGGTAGTTTACGAAATTCCGTAAGGCAATCAATGGTTCCGCGGTGCCCCTCAGATCCGCGATTTAAGAGATTTGGCTGAACCGCTCAGATCGTAAGTGTCGTCATCTTCCATGTCAGCGATGTCGTCAGCCAACACTTCAGCTGCTCGGATAGAATGGCAGCCAGATTGTCGAGAGGCATGGCAAGGTCAGGGTCGCTGCCATTGGCATCAAGGCAAATCCGCCGCAAGGAGCAGTTAAATGCACATAACTCGCATCGAAAGAACAACTGCCGGGCCGGACGATTTTGGCGGCGACGTTATCTTTTGTTTTCGTGTGACAACCTCGTGCCAGGTTGCGCCAAAGATCTCGCCCCGCCACAGCTAAACGGCGAAGTGAGGCATGAGAGATGTGGACAAGGCTATTGGAGCTTGATTCCTATATGCTTCCTGCAGCTTTTCGCCGCTGATGCAAATCCCGAAAATGCCTGAAAAAATTGGCGCACCCGACAGGATTCGAACCTGTGACCTTTGGAATCGGAATCCAACACTCTATCCAGCTGAGCTACGGGTGCATGCCGAAGGCGGTTTGAATCGCCTGTCCGATGGGTGGTTCTTAGCCTAGCTTGCGGCCGGCTTCAATCGCGAAATTCTCGGAAATACCGATGCTTGCAATTTGGCGCGCGTTTTTATCCGTCAGCCTGCGGAATGCCACATAAAAACTCCGCCGGCCTTGTGGGCGGCGGAGCTTGGTTGTCTAGGGCAGGGCGCCGGCGGTCAGATCTGCATGGCGCCGGGGCCGGGGATGGCTTTCGGCGGCACCTTGCCGAGGATGATCATGCCGAGCACCTCGTCCTTGGTCACGTCCTCGGTGCGGGCGTGGCCCACCACCTGGCCGTTCTTCATCACCGAAACGCGGTCGGCGAGGTCGAAGACATCGTGGATGTCGTGGCTGATGAGGAAGATGCCGATGCCTTCCTTCTTCAGCTGCTTGATCAGCTCGCCCACCTGCGCCGTCTCCTGCGGGCCGAGGGCCGCCGTCGGCTCGTCCATGATCAGGATGCGGGCGTTGAAGAGGATGGCGCGGGCGATCGCCACCGATTGCCGCTGGCCGCCCGAAAGCGCCTTCACCGGCTCCTTGAAGCGCTTGAAGTTGGGGTTCAAGCGCCCCATCACCTCGCGCGCCGAGGCTTCCATCGCCACGTCGTCGAGCGTGCCCCAGCGGGTCTTCAGTTCACGGCCGAGATAGAGGTTGGCGGCGGCGTCGACATTGTCTGCCACAGCAAGCGTCTGGTAGATCGTCTCGATGCCGTATTTCTTGGCATCGCGCGGGTTGCGGATCTCGGCCGGCTCGCCATTGATCAGGATCTCGCCGCCATCGCGCTTGTAGGCGCCGGAGAGGATCTTGATCAGCGTCGATTTGCCGGCGCCGTTATGGCCGAGCAGGGCCACCACTTCGCCGGGGTAGAGATCGACCGAGGCGTTGTCCACGGCGTGGATGCCGCCGAAGGAGATCGAGATGTTTTTCAGTTCCACGAGGGGAGTGCGTTGATCAGCCATATCTGGAGCTCCTCTCACTTGGCACGGGCGCGGTAGACGGTGTCGAGCCAGACCGCCACGACAAGGACGGTGCCGACGACGACGCTCTGCAGCGGTGTGTCGACATGCGCCAGCACCATGCCGGATTGCAGAGACTGCATGACGAGCGCGCCGAGCATGGCGCCGGCGATGGTGCCGGTGCCGCCTGCCAGCGACGTCCCGCCGATAACGGCGGCGGCGATGGTGTAGAGCTCGTCGAGCGTGCCCTGCGAGTTGGTCGCGGCGTTGAGGCGGGCGGTGGAAATCGCCGCCGCAATGGCTGCGAGTACGCCCATCAGCGCGAAGATGCGCACCGTCACCCAGCGGGTCTTGATGCCGGCAAGTTCGGCCGCCTCGGGGTTGCCGCCAATCGCGAAGACATAGCGCCCGAAGCGCAGGCGGGTGGCGATGAAGGTCATGATGATGCCGACGACGATGGCGATCAGCACCGGCACGGCGATGCCGTAGGGAATATCGAGGCCGGTTTCCGGCCAGGGGATATTGTTGGTCTCGGCATATTTCTTGGCGATATTGATCGGCCAGTAATAGCTGTTGGCGATCGAGACGGCGCCGAGGATCAGCACGCAGCTCAAGGTCGCGAGAAAATATTCCGCCCAGATCGGCCGGCGCGGAAAGCCAAAGCGGCGGCGCTGATGGCGCGAGCCGATGATGCTGGCGATGACGAAGAGGCAGGCGGCGATGCCGACGACCCAGCTCCAGGTCGCGCCGATCGAGCCCTCGGCGCCGCCGCCCATGATGCGGAAGGTCTGGTCCATGGGGGCAACCGTCTGGCCGCTGGTGACGAGCCAGGTCGCGCCGCGCCAGACGAGCAGGCCGCCGAGGGTGACGATGAAGGAGGGAACGTTGAGGAAGGCGATGATCATGCCCTGGAAGGTGCCGATCAGGCCGCCGGCAATGATGCCGATGAGCAGCGTGACCACCCAGGTGAAGGGGCTGTCGAAGCCGATATATTCGGGCAGGATCTTCGCCTGCGTCACACCCATGATCATGCCGCAGAGGCCGAGCACGGAGCCGACCGAAAGGTCGATGTTGCGGGTGACGATGATCAGCACCATGCCCGTCGTCATGATCGCGATGTCGGTCGTCTGGACCGAGAGGTTCCAGAGATTGCGCGGGGTCAGGAACAGGCCGCCGGTGATGATGTGGAAACCGATCCAGATGATGACGAGCGCGCCGATCATGCCGAGCAGGCGCGTGTCGATCTCGGTGGCGCGGAAGAAGCGGCTCACCGGATTGGCTTCCGCCGTTCGCGGCCCGCTTGAGGTCGTTGATTTTACCATTTCGGCCATGGGTTTGCCGTTCCCCCATTCTTGTTTGGACGGCTGCGCCAGCATGCGAGAGGCTGCCAAAGGCGTCATTCGTCTGTCTTCAACTGACCATCGCGATGCTTCCGGAAGCCGGTCGCGTGGCGTCGCGACGCTCTTCCGGCAGGGAATGCAAGTCTGCGATGGTGCGGCGAGGCGGAGAAAACTTCGTCGTTGGAATTCCCGTCCGCATCCGGCGCCGCAACGGTATCCGCTGCGGCGCCGGTTATTCTAATTCAAAGCTGGCCTATTTGCAGGCAGCAACCGTGCCGGCTTTGACGCCCTGGCAGGCTTCAGCCTTGGAAATCCAGCCGGCGTCGATGACGACGTTCAGATTGTCCTTGGTGATGGCAAGCGGCTTCAGGAAGACAGACTGCATTTCCACGCCCTTCGGCCCGCCCTTGAAGGCCTGGGCGCCGTCGATCTTGCTCATATCCTTGCCGCCCGCGAGGTCGAGAGCGATTTCAGCGGCGCGCTTGCCGAGTTCGCGGCTGTCCTTCCAGACGGAAACCGTCTGCGTGCCGAGCGCGATGCGGTTCAGCGCCGCCTTGTCGCCGTCCTGGCCGGACACCGGAACGGAGCCGGCGAGGCCCTGGGCGTCGAGCGCTGCGATCGCGCCGCCGGCCGTGCCGTCGTTGGAGGCGACGACAGCGTCAACCTTGTTGTTGTTGGCGGTCAGGAACTGCTCCATGTTGCGCTGAGCATTCTCCGGCAGCCAGCCGTCGGTATAGGCTTCGCCGACATTCTTGATCTTGCCGGCGTCGATCGCAGCCTTCAGCACTTCCTGCTGGCCCGAGAACAGGAAGTCGGCGTTCGGGTCGGAAGAAGAGCCCTTGATGAAGACGTAGTTGCCTTCCGGCTTGGCTTTGAAGACGCCCTCGGCCTGCAGGCGGCCGACTTCCTTGTTGTCGAAGGTGATGTAGAAGGCAGCCGGGTTTTCGATCAGCCGGTCGTAGCCGACAACCGGGATGCCTTCGGCCGCGGCCTTTTCGATCGCCGGGCCGATGGCGTCGGAATCCTGGGCAAGGATGATCAGCGCATTGGCGCCCTGCGAGATCAGCGATTCGACGTCGGTGAGCTGCTTGGCGGCCGAGGACTGCGCGTCAGCGGAAATATATTTGGCGCCCTTGGCTTCGAGAGCCTTCTTGATGGCGGCTTCGTCGGTCTTCCAGCGCTCTTCCTGGAAATTCGACCAGGAAACGCCGACGACGAGATCGGCAGCCATGGCGGCAGTATGCACGGAAACGAGAATGGCAGCCCCTGCCATCAGTTTCATAATAGACTTCATAAGTGTCCTCCCGAGTGAGTTGCGACCGGCCCAGCCCATGCTTCCTCCGGCCACCGCGAAAGCTGTCGAGATTTTTTTCTCGACAGTCGAGAAATTAACTGTCAGAGATTTTTTCAACTGTCAACTCTGCATCGCCGGCTTAATTCGCTTGCGCAAAAGCGACCGGAGATGCAGGGGAAGGTGAGGGCGGATGAAGAGCATGATGCCGAAAACCGTAAGCGGTTTTCAGGCGGCGTCATGGTCTCACGAAAGCAGGAGGAGAGGGCGGCATCCATGCTGACCAAGTCGAGCACGGAGCTGGTCCGGCAGAGAAACAGCGTGCTCGTGCTGTCCGTGCTGCGGCGCCACGGCGCGCTCGCCCATACCGAAATATCCGATTTCACCGGCCTTTCCTCGGCCACCATCTCGGCGATAACAGCCGATCTGGAACGCGCCCAGATCATCGAAAAGTCCGAGCAGCAGGCGGCAAGCGGCCGCGGCCGGCCGCGCGTGCTGTTGCGCCAGCGGCGCGATTGCGGCTATCTGATCGTCGTCATCATCTCCTCGGATGCCGTGCAATATTCGCTGGTGGATTATGCAGGCAAGCTGATCGACCGCTTCAGCGAGGAGCGTTCGCATGATCCGGCGGGTGCCGTCCGCTTCGTCGCCCGGGTGCAGGCCGGGCTTTCGCGCATTCTCGATCGCTCCCGGATCTCCCAGGACAAGGTGCTGCTGATCTCGATCAGTTCCAAGGGCCTCGTCCATTCCGCCGAGCCGGTTCTTCTGTGGTCGCCGATCTTCGGCAGTGACCAGATCGATTTCGCATCGGCGCTGCGACCGGACTGGCAGGCCAAGGTCATCCTCGACAACGAGACGCTGCTCGTCGCCGCCGCGCTCGGCGCCCGCGAGGAGATCGCCAAGGGCACCGATTTCCGTTCGCTCGCGGCACTGTCGCTCGGCCACAGCATCGGACTCGGAATCGTCCGGCGCGGCGGCCAGACCGGCCAGGAGATCTCCGCTCCCAATTTTGGCCACATGCTGCACATGGCGGGTGGCGGTCTCTGCCGCTGCGGCACCCGCGGCTGCATCGAAGCCTATGCCGGTTTCTACGCCATCCTGCGCAGCGCCTTCGAAGTGCCGCTCGATACGATCCCGGCCAAATTCGTGCCCGTCGCCGAACTCGACAAGATCGCCGCCCGCGCCCGCCAGGGCCACCGAACCTCGGCGTTCGCTTTCCGCCAGGCCGGGCTGGCGCTCGGCAACGGTCTGTCGCGCATGCTGAGCCTCACCGAACGCATGCCGATCGCCATCACCGGCCCCGGCACCCGCTACTATGACCTGCTGCGCCAGGGCATCGAAGAGGGCCTCGGGCAGTCGCATATCGTGCGCATGGAAGGCATGCCGGAGATCCGCGTCGTCGCCGACGAACCCATCCTCGTCTTCGAGGGCCACCTCAACCGGGCGCTCTCGGTGATCGACCAGGATATTGTGCTGTCGGGGGGGCAGGGGGCGGATTAGGGAGAGATCCTGGCGGCGCTTCGGCGTTGATGGCTGCCCCTCACCCTAACCTTCTCCCCGTAATAACGGGGCGAGGGGACTTGCCCTGCGAGAGGTAGCGAGGGACGGAGAGGCCGCGGCATATTCCCTTCGTCCCGTTATGGCAGCAGCCGGATGAGGGGCAGCCCCGTCACAAGTCGGCCAGCCCTGACACAAGGCCGAGCACAGCCAAACGCAAAACGGCCGGGCAGAGCCCGGCCATCTCATGCACGACTTCCGGTCGGGAGAGGACCGTCAGCCGATCTTGATCAGCTTGCCTTCCTTGACCGACTGGACGGCGGCGTCTGCGAGCGCCAGCGCTGCCAGGCCATCGGCGCCGGAGGGGGCAAACTTCGTGCCCTTCTCGATCGCCGCGATGAAGGCGGCGATCTCGTTGGCATAGGCTTCGGTGTAGCGGGTCATGAAGAAATCATGCAGCGGCGGGCGGGTGTAACCGTCGCCGTTTGCCACCTCGATCGAGACCGGGCGCTGGTTTTCGGCTGCCGCCATGCCCTTGGAACCGTGCACTTCGATGCGCTGGTCATAGCCATAGGTGGCGCGGCGGGAGTTGGAGATGATGGCCTGCTTGCCCGAAGCGGTCTGCAGGACCACCGAGACGCTGTCATAATCGCCGGCTTCGCCGATCGCCTTGTCGACGAGCACGGCGGCGGTCGCCAGCACCGAGACCGGCTCTTCGCCGAGCAGGAAGCGGGCCATATCGAAATCGTGGATCGTCATGTCACGGAAGATGCCGCCCGAGCGCTTGATATAGTCGACCGGCGGGGCGCCGGGATCACGCGAGGTGATCGTCACCATCTCGACATCACCGATCTTGCCGTCGTCGATGACCTTGCGCACCGCCATGAAATGCGGGTCGAAGCGGCGGTTGAAGCCGACCATCAGCTTGGCGCCGGTCGCTTCCACCACCTTGATGCAGGCCTTGACGCGGGCGACGTCGAGATCAATGGGCTTTTCGCAGAAGATCGCCTTGCCGGCGCGGGCGAAGCGCTCGATCAGGTCGGCATGGGTGTCGGTCGGCGTGCAGATGACGACGGCGTCGATATCCTTTGCCGCCTCGATTGCCCCGATGGTGCGGACTTCGCAGCCATAGGCAGAAGCGATTGCTTCCGCCGCCTGCGGAAAGGCGTCCGCGACCGCAACCAGCGTCGCATTGGCATCGCCGCTGACGGCCTTGGCGTGGACCTTGCCGATGCGGCCGGCGCCGAGAAGACCAAATCTTACAGTCATTTCAATCTCCCTTGAATTCGGAACAAATAAACCGAATTACCATAAATCTGGAATTTTCATTCCATCATCTGCGCGTCGCGTCAAGCCCGCGACTCTTTCACATTTGCAAGATTCCAACTAAAGGACAGTGCGACAAAATGCGACCGCGGGGACAGACATGCAACTGATCGATCCGAATCATCCGGCATACCAGCGCCTCTGGGTGCGTGTCGGCATCGTTGCCGTCTGCTTCGGCTGGGCCGCGGTCGAGATTATTGGCGGTGATCCCTTCTGGGCGGTGATCTCCGCGGCGGCCGGCGCCTATGCCTTCTATATGCTGTTCTGGACCTTCAAGCCGCAACAGCAGTCGGCAGAGCCGGCTGCGCAGCCTGGCACCGAGGGAGAGGACGAGGCCGATGAGACATCCGCCAAAAAGCCCTCGAAAGATGGGCAGGCGGAATAGTAGCGGGCGATTCGCCGATCAAGAGATCGGCGAGCTCATCGGCTTCGTCGCAGCCGAAGCGCGCCGCGCTCTTTCCGATGCGCGCCGCGCTTGACATCTTTGTTCGATATTGTCGCAAAGCCGGCGCACGGCTTCGGGTGAAGCGAGCGCGGTCTATGCGCATTCCCGTCCTGTCAGAGTGACAATTCCCTGGCTTGCGCGTCGATCTTTTCGCAAGCATCCCCGAAGGGATCGCGTATCGGTACAAGTGGCGAGACGCCGAGCAGAAGAAGCGCTTTCAAATGCGACCAGCCGCCTCCCAACAAAGGCGCAAAAGATGTCATCACGATGTGTTCCTCGCCATAGAGACGCTGGTATTCTGCAAAATTGCAGAAGTTCTCGTGATTGCTGTTTTTCAGATGGAAGGACTCAGCCGCAGCACCTTCGGCAAGGATAGCTTCGTGCGTATCGAGCATGACGGCATAGTAGTCGATCGATCGGTCGGGGGCGGGAGCGACCGGTGCAATCGTCGTGCCGTTCACGAGCTCCTTCACCTGGATCAAAACGCCGTTCAGGTACAGCGCGTGGCCAGGCGACAGATAAAGATCCGAATGGGGTGTGTGCCCGTCCAGTGCGCGGCGGCAAACTCGGATCGGCACGACGTCTTTTTGCCAGCGTCCGCCGCTCGTCTTGAAGCTTTGGCGGCCGACCCACTTTACCGCACGGGTGCTGCCATCAGGAAGGGCAACGCGATCACCGATGCTGAGATCCTCGACGGGCTTCTCACCGCCATCGGTGAGGATCGCCGTTCCCCGCAGGAAGCAATTTGCGCCGCTGCCGCCATGGCCACCGCTCCCGCCGGAACCTCCGTGTCCACCGGAGCCGCCCCGTCCCCAACGCCGACCCATCGCTTTGGCCGGAGAGATGGAAATTGCCGTGGCCATGGCTGCCAGGCCGGCAAGGCGAGCACCGGCGGCTGCCGCTACACCTAGAAAATGTCTGCGCGCCGTGTTGCGCGGTTGCTTCGGATCTTCCGTAGATGACATGTGGGCGGTCTCCTGAAAACATTTAAACCGCTCGATGCTACAACGTGTTGTATCGCATTCAATTTCGCCAGTTAGCGCTGTGCCCTACTGAAAAGGGCGTAGGCATGGCTGTAGGATCCTGAAAATACGCTATGTCCGATACCAAAAAGCAGGAGGTTTATCCGCTACCTCAGCGCGAAATAATCGAACTGAGTACGATGATGATCGGTTGAATCGCGGGAAAACAGCACATATAGCGTGCTCGAATTGAGCCGGATGGCGGCTCTCTTCCATAGCGTCGGGAGTTTGCCGGCGTTCGAGATAGCGTCAGCTTTGCGGCAGGCGGCGCATCGCCTCGTCGATCAGCAGATTGGCGATCATCATGCGCCTGTTGGCATTGTCGCGGAAAGGCTCTGCGACGCCGTCAGGATGATTGGCCCTGGCAAAGGCGCGCCGCTTCTCGTTCAGCGTCTGTTGGGTATCGGCGGCAGCGATCGCCAGTTCGGCGGCGATCTCTTCCGGGGCGATGCGGGCGAGGTGGTCCGGCATGACCGGTTCCGGCGCCGGCGGGGGAGCCTCCTCGGCCGCAGGCTCGCTGCCCAGATTATCGAAATATGCTTCGCCGATCCGCTGCGATGCGACCGAAATGCCTTCCATGACATCGAATGCGAGGCCGGTGGCAAGCCCGGATACGCGGTGGGCAGCCGGCCCCTGCGTCTCTTCGACCGGTTCTTCCTCCGCCTTCAGCCGCTCGAGCACCGATTCAAATACTGATTGTCCGAACAGCATGCGCCTTCCTCTCGAAGACGTTAGATCCTGGCAAGATGGTGCAGGGCTTGCGGTCAAATCGGTGGAGCATGATGTCGCCCGGAAAGCTCACATCTAGCCGCCCTGCTTGCGGCTCTCCTCGAGGATGATGTCGTAGAGCAGCTTGGCGCTCGGCGGCAGCGCCCGTTCTCTCGCCGTGATCAGGCTGTATGGCTTGACGTTGATGTCGAAATCGATCGGCAGCATGCGCACGTCGGACGCCTTGGCGCCTTGGCTGGCGAGGAAATGGGCGACATCGACGGCGACGGGGGCGATCGCATCGGTTTCGCAGACGATGGCGCAGGTGAGCAATAGCGAAGAGGTGTTGACGATGTTCCCCGGCAGCGCCACGCCGCGCGACAGGAAAATGTCTTCGATCGTGCGGCGCAGCAGCGTGCCCGGCGGCTGGAACACCCAGTCGTAATCCCTGACGTCGGAAAGACTGCTTGTCTTCTTTTTTTTGAGGAGCGGATGGCGGTTGCGCACAATCAGGCAGGCGCGTTCGATGCCAATCTCTTTCACTTCGAACAGGCGCGGGTTGAGGTCGTCGGGAATGCGGCCGATGATGAAGTCGTGGCGGGCCGCAAGCAGCTCGCGCGCCAGCACATTGCTCGTCTCCACCTGGATGTTGATCTCGATGCCGGGATAGGCCTTGCGCACCCTGTTGATCGCCGGCACGACGAGGCTCATGGCCGGCGCCGTCACCGCGCCGATGAACACCGGGCCGCCCTTGCCGCTCTTCAATTCGCCGATCTCGCGGCTCGCCTCGCGCAGCTCCAGCAGGATCTTGCGGGCGCGTCTGGCAAGGGCCGCGCCGAAGGTTGTCAGCACCACGCCTCGGGCGACGCGTTCATAGAGCGATGTCTTGGTGATCGCCTCCATTTCCGACAGCATGCGCGATGCAGCGGGCTGCGAGATGTTGAGCACATCAGCGGCTGCGGAAATTTGTCCGCTATCTTCGATTGCGACGATGATGCGCAGGTGATTTAGCTTAAGTCCCGAACGGAGAAAGCTGTCGTCGCCAAAATTGTCGCTGTGGATATCGACGTGATCCATCGAAACGGGCTCTGAAACGATCGTCATGGTTGCAGCCTCCCCACTGCGCTCCATCAAAAGTAATACTTTTTAACGATATACCAAAATTGTTATGCACATTACCACTTATTCTATTTGACAGTTATAGGAATCCATACCAGTTTGCCGCCGTGTGCTGGTTGGCACTCAACACGTGTGAGATCGTGGAGGAGACCTACTTCGTTTCTCACCATCTGAAGTAACTATCCAATACGGAACCTGCCACAGTTTCGGGGCGGGCGATTTTTCGTCCGCTGCTCTATTAACAAGGGAGAGAGAAATGAAATCCATTATCTCATTGATGGCCGCGGCTGCCTTCGGCGTCGCTTCGTTCGTTGCACCGGCGATGGCCGCCGACAAGGGCACCGTCGGCATTGCCATGCCGACCAAGGCTTCGGCCCGCTGGATCGACGACGGCAACAACATCGTCAAGCAGCTGCAGGCTGCCGGTTACGGCACCGACCTGCAGTATGGCGACGACGACATTCCGAACCAGCTGTCGCAGATCGAAAACATGGTGACCAAGGGCGTCAAGGTCCTCGTCATCGCTTCGATCGACGGCACCACGCTGTCCGACGTTCTGCAGAAGGCACACGACGCCGGCATCAAGGTCATCGCTTATGACCGTCTGATCCGCGATTCGGGCAACGTCGACTACTACGCCACCTTCGACAACTTCCAGGTCGGCGTTCTTCAGGCCAACTCCATCGTTGACGGCCTCGGCCTCAAGGACGGCAAGGGCCCGTTCAACATCGAACTCTTCGGCGGCTCGCCGGACGACAACAACGCCTTCTTCTTCTATGATGGCGCAATGTCCGTCCTGCAGCCCTACATCGACTCGGGCAAGCTCGTCGTGAAGTCCGGCCAGACCGGCATGGACAAGGTCGGCACGCTGCGTTGGGATCCGGCAACGGCCCAGGCCCGCATGGACAACCTGCTCTCGGCAAACTACACCGACGCCAAGGTCGATGCCGTCCTGTCTCCCTATGACGGCCTCTCGATCGGCATCATCTCCTCGCTGAAGGGCGTTGGTTACGGTACGGCTGCTCAGCCGCTGCCGATCGTCACCGGCCAGGACGCTGAAATCCCGTCGGTCAAGTCGATCATTGCTGGCGAACAGCACTCGACGATCTTCAAGGACACCCGCGAACTCGCCAAGGTCACGGTTGCCATGGTCGATGCCGTCATGTCCGGCAAGGAGCCTGAGGTCAACGACACCAAGACCTACGACAACGGCGTCAAGGTCGTTCCGTCCTATCTGCTGAAGCCGGTTGCCGTCGACAAGACCAACTACAAGCAGATCCTCGTCGACAGCGGTTACTACACCGAAGACAAGCTGAAGTAAGTTAAGCTGGAGGCCGGAGCTCGCGCTTGCGGGTTCCGGCCTTCGATTTTATGATTACCCATCCATTGACGGGCTGGGGGCGCTGGAACTTTGACTATGGACAATACCATCCTCGAAATGCGGAGCATCACCAAGACGTTCCCGGGCGTCAAGGCGCTGGAGAACGTGAACCTCAAGGTTCGCAAGGGTGAAATTCACGCATTGGTAGGCGAAAACGGGGCCGGCAAATCGACCCTGATGAAAGTGCTATCGGGCGTCTATCCCACCGGAAGTTATGACGGCGACATCGTCTATGAAGGCGAGACGCGCAACTTCAAGGCGCTGAGGGACTCCGAAGAAATCGGCATCGTCATCATCCACCAGGAACTGGCGCTGGTGCCGTTGCTGTCGATCGGCGAAAACATTTTCCTCGGCAACGAGAATGCCAAGAGCGGCGTCATCAGCTGGGACGAGACCTTCAATCGCACGAAGCAGCTGCTCAAGAAAGTCGGCCTGTCCGAATCTCCGAACACGCTGGTGACCGACATCGGTGTCGGCAAGCAGCAGCTCGTCGAGATCGCCAAGGCGCTGTCGAAGAGCGTCAAGCTGCTCATCCTCGACGAGCCGACGGCGTCGCTCAACGAAAGCGATTCCGATGCGCTGCTCACCCTGCTGATGGAGTTCCGCAAGCAGGGCATCACCTCCATCATCATTTCCCACAAACTGAACGAGATCCGCAAGGTCGCCGACCAGATCACCGTCCTGCGCGACGGCATGACCGTCAAGACGCTCGACTGTCACGCCGACGAGATCAGCGAAGACATTATCATCCGCAACATGGTCGGCCGCGATCTCGAAGACCGCTATCCCCCGCGTTCGGTGCCGATCGGCGAAACCATTCTCGAAGTGAAGAATTGGAACGCCTATCACCAGCAGCACCGCGACCGCCAGGTCCTGCACAATATCAACGTTACCGTTCGCAAGGGCGAAGTTGTCGGTATCGCCGGGCTGATGGGGGCAGGGCGCACCGAATTCGCCATGAGCCTGTTCGGCAAGTCCTATGGCCACAAGGTCTCGGGCGAGGCGCTGATGCACGGCAAGCCGGTCGACGTCAGCACCGTGCGCAAGGCGATCGACGCCGGCCTCGCCTACGTCACCGAAGACCGCAAGCAGCTCGGCCTGGTGCTCAACGACACGATCCTGCACAACACGACGCTCGTCAATCTGAAGGCGGTGTCGAATGCCTCGGTGATCGACAGCGTCAAGGAATCGCGGGTTGCCACCGACTATCGGTCGAAGCTGCGTATCCGTTCCTCGAGCATCTTCCAGGAGACGGTCAATCTCTCCGGCGGCAACCAGCAGAAGGTGGTTCTGTCGAAGTGGCTGTTTTCCGGTCCCGATGTCCTGATCCTGGACGAGCCGACGCGCGGCATCGATGTCGGCGCGAAATACGAAATCTACACTATCATCAACCAGCTTGCCGCCGATGGGAAAGGCGTTCTGATGATCTCATCGGAAATGCCGGAACTGCTTGGCACTTGTGACCGCATCTACGTGATGAACGAAGGACGCATCGTCGCTGAACTGCCGAAGGGAGAAGCAAGCCAGGAAACCATCATGCGCGCTATCATGCGCTCAGGGGAGAAGAAACAATGACGCCGATCAATCAACCCATCGCTGAGCAGGGGCGTGTCGTCTCGATCGGAGACTATATCCGCGGCAACATCCGCGAATACGGCATGTTCATCGCACTCATCGCGATCATGGTGTTCTTCCAGTTCTCGACCGGTGGCGTTCTCTTCAGGCCGCTCAATCTGACCAACATCATTCTGCAGAACTCCTTCATCGTCATCATGGCGCTCGGCATGCTGCTGGTCATCGTCGCCGGCCATATCGACCTTTCCGTCGGGTCGGTCGTCGGCTTCATCGGCGCCATCGCCGGGGTGATGACGGTGCAGTGGCACGTCAATTATGTCCTGGCGGGTGTCGTCTGCCTGGCGCTCGGCGCGCTGGTCGGCGGCCTGCAGGGCTATTTCGTCGCCTATCACAAGATCCCGTCCTTCATCGTCACGCTCGCTGGCATGCTGGTTTTCCGTGGCCTGACGCTGTTCGTGATGACGGCATCGGGCACCGGCACCAGCATCGGTCCGTTCCCGCCGGAGTTCCAGCTGATCAGCATCGGCTTCCTGCCCAACCTCATCGACATGGGCGGCATCAACTCGACCTCGATCATCCTGACCGTCGTCGGCGCCGTCACTCTCTTCTACCTGGCCTGGCGCAAGCGCCTGTCGAACGAGAAGCATGGCAATGACGTCGAACCGATGGGCTTCTTCCTGGCCCAGAACATCATAGTCTCGCTTGCCATCCTGGGGCTCGGCTACCAGCTGTCAATCTATCGCGGCTTCCCGAACGTGCTTGTCGTCATGCTCGTCCTCGTCGCTGCCTATGCCTTCATTACTCGCCGTACCACGATCGGCCGGCGCATCTACGCCATGGGCGGCAACGAGAAGGCGACCAAGCTTTCCGGTATCAATACCGAGCGGCTGACCTTCCTGACCTTCGCCAATATGGGCCTGCTTGCCGGTCTGGCCGGCCTGATCGTGGCGCTGCGCCTCAACTCGGCGACGGCCAAGGGCGGTTTCGGTCTCGAGCTCGACGTCATCGCCGCCTGCTTCATCGGCGGCGCGTCGGCCCAGGGCGGCGTCGGCAAGGTGACGGGTGCGGTGATCGGCGCGCTTATCATGGGCATCATGAACAACGGCATGTCGATCCACGGTCTCGGCACCGACTCGCAGCAGATGGTCAAGGGTGCGGTGCTTCTCGCCGCCGTGTTCTTCGACGTCTACAACAAGAACAAGGGCTGAGCGCCTAAGCGCAGCCCAGGCATTCGCAGTCATATGAATGATGGATTCCGGCTCCCGTGGGAGCCGGACGGGCGGAGCTTTTTCTAAAACTCGCCGAAACGAGAAGGATTGAAGTCGTGCTTATTTCCCAGATCAAGGGTGCCAACGGAGAGATCGTCGTCGCCGTGCGCGAGCAGGGCGGCGCGGCCAGGTCGGTCAACAACGCCGGCAGCGTCTATGCGCTGGCGATGGAAGCCGCCGACGGCGGCAAGTCGCTTGCCGCTGTTATCGAGGCCCATGGTTACGGCGAGACCGTCGACCTTGAGAAGGCTTATGCTGAAGGCCGCTTCCTGCCGCCGATCACCCATCCCGACGCCGCCCACCTGCATCTGACCGGCACCGGCCTCACCCATCTCGGCTCTGCCGCCACTCGTGATTCCATGCACAAGAAGACCACCGAGGCGGCCGAGGAAACGCTGACCGACTCGATGAAGATGTTCAAGATGGGGCTGGAGAACGGCAAGCCGAAGGCTGGCAAAAAGGGCGTGCAGCCCGAATGGTTCTACAAGGGCAACGGCTATGGCACGGCTGCCCCCGGTGCTCCGCTCGTCTCGCCCTCCTTCGCGCTTGACGGCGGCGAAGAGCCTGAGATGGCGGGCATCTATGTCATCGCCAAGGACGGCTCGCCGTTCCGCATCGGTTTTGCCCTGTCGAACGAGTTTTCGGACCACGTCACCGAACGGATCAACTATCTCTATCTGGCCCACTCGAAACTGCGCCCGGCGGCCTATGGTCCGGAAATCCGCATCGGCGCCGCGCCCGACGATATCCGCGGCACTTCGCGCATCAAGCGCGGCGACAAGGTGATCTTCGAAAAGCCCTTCCTGTCGGGTGAGGCGAACATGTCGCACACCTTTGCGAACCTCGAATATCACCATTTCAAATATGGCCTCTTCCGTGTTCCGGGCGATGTCCATGTCCATATGTTCGGCACGGCGACGCTGTCCTTTGCCGACGGCATCAAGACGGAAGAGGGGGACCTCTTCGAGATCGAAGTCGCCGAATTCGGCCTGCCGCTGCGCAATCCGCTGAAGGTGGCGGCCGAAGAAGAGATTGTTGTCAAGCAACTCTGATTTTCGAGGCCTGGCCGCGTCGGCGGCCGGCCGTGTTTGTAAACGGTAAAGGAGGCTTGTTGGGCCCATGACCATTTATCAAAACCTGATCGCCGGCGAATGGGTCGGCACGGACGCGACGAAGAACATCAACCCGTCCGATACGAACGAGGTCGTCGGCCTCTACGCCAACGGCAGCGCGGAAGACACGAGAAACGCTATCGCCGCCGCCAAGGCCGCCTTTCCGGCCTGGTCGCGCTCGGGCATTTGGGAACGCCACGTCATCCTGAAGAAGACCGGCGACGAGATCATGACCCGCAAGGACGAACTCGGCGCGCTGCTCGCCCGCGAAGAGGGCAAGACGCTGCCTGAGGCGACCGGCGAAGTCATCCGCGCCTCGCAGATCTTCGAATTCTTCGCTGGCGAGGCCCTGCGGCTCGCAGGCGAGGTCATCCCGTCAGTTCGCCCGAATATCGGTGTCGAGATCACCCGCGAAGCGCTCGGTGTCATCGGCATCATCACGCCGTGGAACTTCCCGATCGCCATCCCCGCCTGGAAGATCGCGCCGGCGCTCTGCTACGGCAACACGATCGTCTTCAAGCCGGCCGAACTGGTGCCGGCCTGCTCCTGGGCGATCGTCGACATCCTCAATAGGGCAGGGCTGCCGAAGGGCGTCCTGAACCTCGTCATGGGCAAGGGCTCGGTCGTAGGCCAGGCCATGCTCGAAAGCCCCGATGTTCACGGCATCACCTTCACCGGCTCCACCGGCACCGGCCGACGTGTCGCCGCCGCGTCCATCGAGCATAACCGCAAGTTCCAGCTGGAAATGGGCGGCAAGAACCCGATGGTGGTGCTCGACGACGCCGACCTCAACGTCGCCGTCGAGGCTGCCGCCAATTCCGGCTTCTTCTCCACGGGCCAGCGCTGCACTGCTTCCTCGCGTCTGATCGTCACCGAAGGCATCCACGACAAGTTCGTCGCGGCGCTCACCGACAAGCTGAAGACGCTCGTCGTTGACAATGCGCTCAAGGCCGGCACCCATATCGGTCCGGTCGTCGACGAACGGCAGCTGAAGACCGATACCGACTATATCGAGATCGGCAAAAAGGAAGGGGCCAAGCTCGCCTTCGGCGGCGAGGTCATCTCGCGCGAAACGCCCGGTTTCTATCTGCAGCCGACGCTGTTTACCGAAGCGACCAACCAGATGCGCATTTCGCGCGAGGAAATCTTCGGACCCGTCGTCTCGGTGATCCGGGCGAAGGATTACGACGAGGCGCTTGCCCTCGCCAACGACACGCCGTTCGGGCTCTCGGCCGGCATTGCCACGACCAGCCTGAAGCATGCGACGCATTTCAAGCGCAATTCGGAAGCCGGCATGGTCATGGTCAACCTGCCGACGGCGGGAGTCGATTTCCACGTTCCGTTCGGCGGCCGCAAGGGGTCGTCCTACGGCCCGCGTGAGCAGGGCAAGTATGCGAGCGAATTCTTTACCGTGGTCAAGACGGCCTACACGTTGGCTTGAGACATATCCGATGACCCGGGCCGTACGAGGCGGCCCGGCAATCACCTGAAGGACAGAGATTATGAAGAAGAAAGCGGAATGGCCGCGCAGGCTGAGGTCGCAGGAATGGTACGGCGGCACGAGCCGCGACGTGATTTATCATCGCGGCTGGCTTAAAAACCAAGGTTATCCGCACGACCTGTTCGACGGACGGCCTGTCATCGGCATCCTTAACACCTGGTCGGATATGACCCCCTGCAACGGTCATCTCAGAGAGCTCGCCGAGAAGGTGAAGGCGGGCGTCTGGGAGGCCGGCGGCTTCCCGCTCGAAGTGCCGGTGTTCTCGGCATCGGAAAACACCTTCCGCCCGACCGCGATGATGTACCGCAACCTTGCGGCACTGGCCGTTGAAGAAGCGATCCGTGGCCAGCCGATGGATGGCTGTGTGCTGCTCGTCGGCTGCGACAAGACCACGCCGTCGCTCTTGATGGGGGCGGCCTCCTGCGACCTGCCGTCGATCGTCGTCACCGGCGGGCCGATGCTGAACGGCTATTTCCGCGGCGAGCGCGTCGGCTCCGGCACGCATCTGTGGAAGTTCTCCGAAATGGTGAAGGCCGGCGAGATGACGCAGGCCGAATTCCTCGAAGCGGAAGCTTCGATGAGCCGCTCGTCGGGCACCTGCAATACGATGGGCACGGCGTCAACGATGGCGTCCATGGCCGAAGCGCTGGGCATGGCGCTCTCGGGCAATGCCGCAATCCCGGGCGTCGATTCCCGCCGCAAGGTCATGGCGCAACTGACCGGCCGCCGTATCGTGCAGATGGTCAAGGACGATCTGAAGCCCTCGGAGATCATGTCAAAGCAGGCCTTCGAAAACGCCATCCGCACCAATGCGGCGATCGGCGGATCGACCAATGCCGTCATCCATCTGCTGGCGATCGCCGGCCGCGTCGGCATCGATCTGACGCTCGACGATTGGGACCGTTGCGGCCGCGACGTTCCGACGATCGTCAACCTGATGCCGTCGGGCAAATACCTGATGGAAGAGTTCTTCTATGCCGGCGGCCTGCCCGTCGTGCTGAAGCGCCTCGGCGAGGCGGGCCTCCTGCACAAGGATGCGTTGACGGTCTCCGGCGAAACCGTCTGGGACGAGGTCAAGGACGTCATCAACTGGAACGAGGACGTCATCCTGCCTGCTGAAAAGGCGCTGACCTCTTCGGGCGGCATCGTCGTGCTGCGCGGCAACCTGGCGCCGAAGGGCGCGGTGCTGAAGCCTTCGGCAGCCTCGCCGCATCTCCTGGTGCACCGGGGCAGGGCCGTCGTGTTCGAGGATATCGACGACTACAAGGCGAAGATCAACGACGACAATCTCGACATCGACGAGAATTGCGTCATGGTCATGAAGAACTGCGGCCCGAAGGGTTATCCCGGCATGGCCGAGGTCGGCAACATGGGCCTGCCGCCGAAGGTGCTGAAGAAGGGCATCCTCGACATGGTGCGGATATCAGACGCCCGCATGTCGGGAACGGCCTATGGTACCGTCGTGCTGCACACCTCGCCGGAAGCGGCGGTCGGTGGACCGCTGGCGGTCGTCAAGAACGGCGACATGATCGAACTCGACGTGCCGAACCGTCGCCTGCATCTCGACATATCAGACGAGGAACTGGCGCGCCGTCTCGCCGAATGGCAGCCGAACCATGACTTGCCGACATCGGGCTATGCCTTCCTGCATCAGCAGCATGTCGAAGGAGCCGATACTGGCGCCGATCTCAACTTCCTCAAGGGATGTCGCGGAAATGCGGTCGGCAAGGACAGCCACTGAGCAGGGCTTGCGGATCTGGAATCGCGAAGAGGCGGGGCTTTTTGCCCCGCCTTTTTGCTGAAGATTTCTTTCGAACCGTTCGCGCTCGAACTTGTTGAATGCGGATATAGTGCTATATGCTGTACAAGTGTACAGGAGATATGGTCATGTCAAAGGTAATCGGTGCTGCGGAATTCAAGGCGAAATGCCTGAATCTGATCGATCAGATGCGCAGCGACGATGAATCCATCGTTATCACCAAGCGCGGCAAGCCGGTTGCCGTGCTTTCCCCGGCGCGCGACACAGGCGAACGCAAGAGCATCATCGGCGCGATGAAGGGCAGCGTATTGCGCTATGACGATCCTCTGTCTCCGGCCCTCGAGCCGGAGGATTGGGACGCCCTCCGTTGATCGTCATCGATACGCACATCCTCGTCTGGGCAATGCAGGACGATGCGCGTCTGGGTTCACAGGCCCGGGGCATCATTGACGAGATGACCGGCAAAAGCCGGATTCTGATTTCGGCGATCACAGCCTGGGAAATCGCCATGCTCGTGCAGAAGGGGCGCTTGGCGCTCGGCGACGATGTCGGGCGATGGATCGACAGCGCTCTGTCGCTCCCCGGGATTCAGCTCGCGCCGATCGAGCCTTCCATCGCGATAGACAGCGTCCGGCTGCCCGGCGAGTTTCATGCTGACCCCGCGGACCGCATCATCGCGGCTACAGCCCGATTTCATCGCGTGCCGTTGCTGACGGCGGATCAGGCAATCCTCAGCTACGGAGCGCGCGGCCACCTCCAGGTCGTCGCGGCTGGATAGATACGCCGTTACCGCCCTCGCTCAGCTCTGGCTCTGGCTTTGCATCTGCCCGTTGTCTTCCACCTTCACGGTGACGGACAGCGTTTCCCCCGGAGTGCCGATACGCATGCCCGAGATCGGGGCCGCGTCGCGGTAGCAGAGGCCGGAGGCGATGCGGACATAGCGTTCATCCGGGCAGATTTCGTTGGCCGGATCGAAGCCGACCCAGCCGAGCCCGGAGATATGGGCCTCGGCCCAGGCATGGGTCGCCGACTGTTCGATCTTTTCTTCCATCATCAAATAGCCGGAGACATAACGCGCCGGCACCTGCAGGGCGCGGGCGGCGGCGACGAAGATGTGCGCATGGTCCTGGCAGACGCCGCTTTTCTTCTCCAGCGCCTGTTCCGCCGTCGTCGCCGTGTCGCTGGTGCCGGGGCGGTAGTCGACCGTTTCGTGGATGGCGGCCATCAACGCATGCAGACGGGCGAGCTCGTTATCGCCGCTGACGCTTTTAACCAGTTCCTTGACCAGCTTGCCGCTTTTGGTGAGCGGCGTCTCGCGCAGGAAGAGCCAGAGCGGGCAGAAACCGGTATGTGGGCCGGTGACGCCGTTATTGTCCGCGGTCTCGACCTCGCCCTCGGCGAGGATTCGCGTCACGTGCTGCGTGCCTTCCAGCGAGACCAGGTTGACGTGGTTGCCGTACTGGTCGTCGTATTCCACCTCCGGGGTGGCGCCCTCGACTTTCAGGGACCAGCCGAGCACGTTCTGGGCTGCCGTTGTCGGCGGTGTCAGTCTCAGCCGTTGCAGCGAGAACTGCGCCGGTTCGTCGTAGCGGTATTCGGTGAGATGGCTGATTTTCAGTCTCATGTGCTGATCCGCTTAAACGTAGAACCGGTAGCCGTCGGAAATCTCGGCACCGAGCTGGTTGTTGCGTGAGACGAAGTCCTCGAGGAACTCGTGCAGGCCCTGATCCATGATGTCGCGGATCGCCCGCGTCTGCAGCGTGGTGCGGATCGCGTCGGCAGTATCGTGGGCGGGAAGCCGCTCCTCGTAATCCTGGGCGAGATAGCCGAGATTGCTGACGATCTTCTCGTAGCAATAGGCAAGCGAGCGCGGCATCTGGACATTGAGGGTAAGGAAGTCGGCAATGTTCATCGCCCGGTACTCGCCGTCGTAGGCCCAGCTATAGGCGCGGTGTGCGGACACCGAGCGCAGGATCGACTCCCACTGCACGTTATCGAGAGACGAACCGACTGACGAGACCGAGGGCAGCAGGACGTAATATTTCACGTCGAGGATACGGCTGGTATTGTCGGCGCGCTCGATGAAGGTGCCGATGCGGGCGAAATTATAGAGCTCGTTTCTGAGCGTCGAGCCATGAAAGGCGCCGCGGATGAGGCCGGCGCGGCGCTTGATGACGTCGATCACCTCAGGCAGGTCGGCGGCTTTCACGCGCTTTTCGAGCAGGGATTTCAGATCGATCCAGCATTCGTTGGTCGCTTCCCAGGTCTCCCGCGTCAGCGCGGTGCGCACCATGCGGGCATTGTTGCGGCCGAAGTCGATGCAGGACATGACGCTCGACGGGTTGGAGCGATCGCGCAGGAGATAATCGATCGCGTCGGCATTGGTCAGCTTGGCGTGGCCCTCGTCATAGGCCTCGCGTACGCCGGCACTTTGCAGCACGCCGTCCCAGTTGTCGTCGCCGGCGCTGCTGCGGGTGAGCGACATGCGCAGCCCGGCATCGACAAGACGGGCAATATTTTCGGCGCGCTCGATGTAACGAAACATCCAGTAGAGGCCGTTTGCGGTTCTTCCGAGCATCAGTCCTCCAGTACCCAGGTGTCTTTGGTGCCGCCGCCCTGGCTGGAATTGACGACCAGCGAGCCTTGCTTCAGCGCCACGCGGGTAAGCCCGCCCGGAATAATCTGGACCTTGTCGGAAACGAGCACATAGGGGCGAAGGTCGACATGGCGGGGCGCGATGCCCTTGTTGACGAGGATCGGCACGGTGGAGAGCGACAGCGTCGGCTGGGCGATGTAATTGTTCGGCTTGGCCTTCAGCTTCTCAGCGAAATCGGCGCGCTCCTTTTTCGATGCCGTCGGTCCCACAAGCATGCCGTAGCCGCCGGAGCCGTGCACTTCCTTGACGACCAGCTCTTCCAGGTGCTCCAGCACGTATTTCAGGCTCGATGCTTCCGAGCAGCGCCAAGTCGGGACGTTTTCGAGCAGCGCCTTGCGGCCGGTATAGAATTCGACGATCTCCGGCATGTAGG
Organism: Rhizobium sp. NLR16a; assembly: GCF_017948245.1. Lineage (NCBI taxonomy): Bacteria > Pseudomonadati > Pseudomonadota > Alphaproteobacteria > Hyphomicrobiales > Rhizobiaceae > Rhizobium > Rhizobium sp. NLR16a. The sequence goes on from NZ_CP072865.1 coordinate 687,679, forward strand.
AATAAATCGCCTTATCATCCGATATGCCGGTGCCCGGCGCATTAGCAATGGTGATGTTGCCGGAGCGGTAGACATCCATGATGCCGGGAATGCCGAGGGCGGAATCGGCCCGGAATGTCAGCGGATCGAGGAAGTCGTCGTCGACGCGGCGGTAGAGCACGTCGATCGCCTCGTAGCCGCGGGTCGTGCGCATCTTCACCTTGCCGTCGATGACGCGCAGATCCGAGCCCTCGACCAGTTCGACGCCCATCATGTCGGCCAGGAAGGAATGTTCGTAGTACGCAGAATTGTAGATGCCCGGAGTCAGTACCGCGACGCGTGGCTTGCCGGTGCAGCCGGGAGGAGCCAGCGAGGCGAGGCTTTGGCGTAAGAGGTAGGGATAATCCTCGACGCGCTGCACCTTGTTCTCATGGAAGAGCTCCGGGAACATCTGCATCATGGTTTCCCGGTTTTCCAGCATGTAGCTGACCCCGGAAGGGGTGCGGGCATTATCCTCCAGCACGTAAAACTGGTCTTCGCCTGTTCGTACGATATCGGTGCCGACGATATGGGTGTAGACGCCGCCAGGCGGGCGGAAGCCGATCATCTCGGACAGGAAGGCGACATTGTTTTCGATCAGTTCGCGCGGGATGCGGCCGGCGCGGATGATTTCCTGCTTGTGATAGATATCATCCAGAAAGGCGTTGAGCGCGATTACCCGTTGCTCGATACCCTGGGCGAGCTTGCGCCATTCGCGGGCGGAGATGATGCGGGGGATGATATCGAAGGGGATGAGCTTTTCGGAACTGTCGGCATGGCCGTAAACGGCGAAGGTGATGCCGGTCTTCCGGAAGATATTTTCCGCGTCGCGGGACTTGGCAATCAGATGCGACCGGTCTTGGCTGTTGTACCACTCGAAATATTTTTCATAAGGCGGGCGGGGGCTCTCGTCCCCGGTAATCATTTCATCAAATGCCAAAGGTGCGGCTCCCCTTTTTTGTTCATTTGAATACAACGCAAATTGCAATGCAAGAACCATGCGCAGTTCGGAGAAAAGATTTTGCGGTGCGGGAAAGAGTGAAAATTCGGGCGTTTGGAGCAGCGTCGCGCGGTATGGCGGATGACTGCTCGCCCGGGATTGCGCAAAATGTGAGCATTTGATTGGTTTTCGGTCGATCGCAATGCGTTGGTGGTGCAGGCGCAAATTCGAACGTCTTATTCCTGTGACGAGGAGAAGGCATGCCGTGCGGCACCCCCTCTGGCCTGCCGGCCCCAGGGTCGAGCCACCGGTCTCGACCCGTCCTTCGGACCCCCCATAGGTGGGGAGATTGGCTGGGCGCACTGGCTTCCCCAAACAACGACGGCAGAGCTATTCGATCCAGCAGAGAGGGACGGATGATCCAACCGCTTGTCGATCTCCACCCTTGTGGGGGAGATGGCCGGCAGGCCAGAGGGGGTGCCATACGGGATGTCTATTCTGTAACTCTCCACCCACCCATCAGCGAAATTTCAAATAAGCATCAACGCTTCGCCTTTGACTGCGGCCTTCGGTTGCCGCTATCAGCACGGTAACTCTTTACCCGAGATGTCCCGATGCCCCTCGACCGCTTTGCCCCCGCTCTCTTCGTTTTCCTCTGGTCCACGGGCTGGGTGGTGGCGAAATTTGCGGCGCTGCATTCCGAGCCCTTTACCTTTCTTTCGATACGTTATGCGCTGTCGGCCTTGGCCTTCCTGGCCTTTTGCCTAGTGACCAAGGCCCAATGGCCGAAGAGTCGGGCGACGGTGCTGCGGGCCATTTATTCCGGCTTTTTCCTGCACGGCTTCTATCTCGCCGGTCTCTGGTGGGCGATCGCCAACGGCGTGCCGGCCGGCATATCTGGGATCATCGCGGCGCTGCAGCCGTTGCTGACGGCGACGGCGGCTCCCTTTCTCGTCGGCGAGCGGTTGCAGAAGACCCAACAGGTCGGCCTCGCTCTCGGCTTCATCGGTATTGCCATCGCGATTTCGCCGAAGCTGTTCGATCCGGCGACGGCCGATCTCAGCCATGCCGCCCTGCCGCTGGCGATCAACCTCATCGCCATGGGCTCCGTCACCTACGGTACGCTTTATCAGAAGAAACATCTGCAATCCGGCGACCTCAGGACCATCGCGACGCTGCAATATGTCGGCGCTCTCATCCTCACCCTGCCGCTGTCGCTGATTTTCGAACACCAGCATTTCGACGGCACCCCGCAGGCCTATGGCGCGCTTCTCTGGTCGGTCTTCGGCCTGTCGATGGGCGGTGTCGGGCTGCTGCTTTACCTCATCCGCCGCGGGCAGGTCTCGCGCGCCGCTTCGCTGATCTACCTGATGCCGCCGGCCGTCGCGATCGAAGCCTTCATCGCGTTCGGGGAGCGGCTGACGCTGCCGTTGATTCTGGGCACGGTGATCGTCGTGACGGGCGTATATATGACAAACCGCAGGGTCCTTCAGCAGGCCCAGGCGAGCGTATAGGCTGATCGCTGCGCCAATGTCGAACAAGCGGATGGCCTGAACCTCAACTGACCGAGGTCGCCGGCGATTGCCGACGACCTCACATCCAAAGCGCCGTAGAGCGCTACTCGGCACATCAAGCAGCAAGCAACGATCAGTTGCGGGGCTGCAGCAGCGCCAAGGCAACCGTTGACGCAGCCAGCACAGCGGTGAGAGTCAAGGGTCCCACAGCGCCGTAGTGGTCGACGATATAGCCGCCAAAAACCGCGCCGATACTGATGGCCACCTGGAAAGAGACGACCATCAGGCTACCCGCCGCCTCCAGAGCGTCGGCGGCCGCGCGGGAAAGATTGGTCGGCAGCACTACCGGCGCCATGCCGAAGGCAAACCCCCAAAGCGTGACGAGTGCAAACGCAACGCCGGCATGAGCGCCCCAAAGCACCAGAGCGAGTGCGGCAAACGCCATCAATACAGCCGTGACAGCCAGTGCCATGCGGATGCTCGCGTCGGCCATCCGGCCACCGGCAACATTGCCGATCACGGAGGCGATGCCGAACCCGAGCAGCGCCAGGGCGATCGATTTGGTTTCAAGGAGCGTCACTTGTTCTAGGAAGGGACGCACATACACCGATCCGGCAAAATGCCCGGTCATCAGCAAAAGGATGGCAAGCATTCCCAGTTGAATGCCGCCCCGTCGCGTTAGCCGGAAAACGTCGGCGAGGCTGTTGCTTGTGCTTGTAGGGAGCGTCGGCAGGCTGAGCAGCTGCAGCAGCATGGCAAGCGCGGCAAGCCCGGCTGTCATTGCCATGGCGCTGCGCCATCCCAGCCAATCGCTGATCAAAGCACCCATTGATGGGGCAGCGATCGTGGCGAGCGAAACGCCGAGGGTGACGATAGCCATGCCCCGACCTGTCGCATTTGCGCCGACCAGCCTCGCAACGACGGCCACTGAAAGCGCCCAGAAACCGCTCAGCGCGATGCCCAACCCAGCCCGGCCCAGCAACAACAGCCAAAAATCGGTCGCTAACGATGCAAGTATGTTAGAGCCGACAGCCAACGCACTGAGACCGACCAAGACCGCCTTGCGGTTCAGTCTGCCGATCAGAACATTGCTCAACAGGGCGGCCACGGCGCCGACGGAAGCGGTGGCGGTGACGACTTGTCCGGCCGTTCCTTCGGAAATGCCGAGGTCGCGCGCCATTGGCGTCAGCAGGCCCGCCGGCAGGAACTCAGCAGATACCAGTGCAAAGCTGGTGGCCGCCATCGAAAGAACGGCAAACCAGGTTGCCGCGCTCCACGCCGATGGTTCAGGCGTCTCCAGGCCAATTGCGGCCCCGTCAAATTGTGATGTTGTGTCCGTCATTGATGGATCTCCTGTGTTCGGAGATCTTCATAGACGAAGTTGTCAGGATGATATGTGTCTCAAAATCCGAAATCCATATCCATTCGTCCGGAAGAACTTGTGCGACGCACAATCCCAGGTGAAACGTTTGTGACGCGCTTGAAGGCACGCGCGAAAGACGCCTCGGACTCATAGCCCAACCGGGAGGCAACCTCGGCAACCGACATGCCGTTTTGCGCCAGCAAGTCGCGGGCAAGCTGCATGCGCAGACGGGCGAGATAATGTGCCGCGCCTTCTCCCAAGATAGCGCTGAAGCGCTCGGCGAAGATCGAGCGCGACTGGCCTGCCACACCAGCGAGGCTTTCGAGGGTCCAGTTATGGCCAGGATCCCTATGCATGGCCGCCAACACACGACCGATATTGGGATCGCGGATGGCGGCGAGCCAGCCGGTGGTGGAGGCTCCACTGCAGTTGACCCAGCAGCGGATAAGCCGGGCTGCGAGCAAGTCCGCCATACGCGACAAGACCGTCGCGCTTCCCATCTGGGGCTGTGCCGCCTCCGCCGACATAGCGGCCAGCAGGGGGCCTACGATCGTGTCATTACCGGCCACGTCGCAGCCCTTGATGATCGGCGGCATCAGGGCGATCAAGGGGTTAAGCGCATGGGCGCCCAAAGTCATGGAGCCGCAGAAGAGGGTGCTAGTGGCGCCCGTTCCTTCCCGCAAGACGTCGCAGACGTTGCTGCCCAAATTTGTAATCTGACAGCTTTTAAGCGAGTCGCCCTCAACGTCCGGCGCGCTCGCCAATCGATGTGCGATGCCTTGCGGCAGCAGCACCAGATCGCCATCGTTCAACTCCTGCCAAGCGTGGGCTTCGGTATGGATCCAGCACGGACCCTGGCTGACGAAGTGAAAACGAAGCAGCTGTTGTTGCGGAAAGGCGATGCTCCATGGATGCCTGAGCTCACAGCGTCCATAGTTGACTCCACTCAAGCGAAAGTCCTGCAGGACTTCGCTCAGGGCATCCATTGGGATGGTTGACGGCGACAACGGCCGGGACGGATGGTCAAGCATGGAGCCAATTTAGGTCTCAAGCGTCCGGGATGCAAGCGGTCCGGCTTCTCGGCGCGGTCTTTGCGGCGTTATGCTGCCCGTCGACGGCGGCTTCACAGCGCATTGTTTTGCAAGGCTCCCGCCAGTGCTGCGAAGGCGGCTTCGATCTCCTCAACCGGGGCCGTTCAGAAAACGGGAAGCGCGACCGAGTACTGCCGTCGCGGTGTTGCCGTCTGCACGCTGAGAAAAGGCCGGGGCATCTCACCCAATGCTCCGGCCTCATATTCAAGACCGAAGCACCGGCCTTTTCGCCTTGAAATCAATCGGCGCCTCAGGCGCGTTCGCGGCGCTGGCCACCGTTGCGGTTGCCGCCACGGCGGTTGCCGCCGTTGCCGTCGCGGCGCTGTTCGCCGCCCTGGGCCTGGTGTGGGCCGCGATCTTCGCCGTGTTTGCGGGCCGGGCGGCCGTGGGCGTGCCGGCCGTTGCCGCGGTGATGACCGCTCGGCTCCCCATTGGCGTGGTGGCCATTGCCGCCATGGGCGGGGCGCTGCGGCTTTGCCGGGCGGAAATCGGAGGTCGAGGCCAGATCATTGTCGGGGCCGAAATCCGGGGCCGCTTCGCCGCGGCGCTGGCCGCGGAAGTCCGCGTTGCGGCTTGGGCGCTCGGGACGCGGACGGCGCTCACGGCGTTCCTCACCGCCGGCGCGGGTTTCGCTGCCTTCGCCGTCGCGGCGCGGGCGGCGTTCCTGGCGGCTGCCGCGATGTTCCGAACGGTTGGCATCGTCACGGCCTTCGCCGCGGCCCTGGCCGCCGCCGCGATTGCGGTTGTTGCCATTGCCGTTGCCGCGGCGCGGGCCGCTGGCACTGATATGTGCCGGCGGCTCGCCGCTGGCAACTGATATGTCGATGCCCATCAGGCGCTCGATATCGCGCAGCAGCTTGGCCTCGTCGGGGGCGCAGAAGGCGATAGCGATGCCGTCGCGGCCGGCGCGCGCCGTGCGGCCGATGCGATGGACATAGGCATCCGGCACTTCCGGCAGGTCGTAGTTGTAAACGTGGCTGACGGCCGGGATATCGATGCCGCGGGCGGCGACGTCGGTGGCGATCAGCGTCTTGATGCTGCCGTCGCGGAAGGCCTTCAGCGCTCGCTCGCGCTGGCCCTGGCTCTTGTTGCCGTGGATGGAGGCGACGGAATAACCGATATTGTCGAGATGCTTCATCAGCTTCTCCGCACCATGCTTGGTGCGCAGGAAGACGATGGCGCGGCCGTCGGGGTTTTCGGTCAGCGACTTGCGCAGCAGTTCCGTCTTGTCGTTCTTGCCGGCGACGAAATGCACATACTGCTCGACCTTGTCGGCAGCCTTGCCGGGCGGCGTGACTTCGACCTTCACGGGATCGACGAGATATTCGCCGGCGAGATCGGCGATCGCCTTCGGCATGGTGGCCGAAAACAGCATGGTCTGGCGCTTCTTCGGCACCAGCTTGGCGATCTTGCGCAAGTCGTGCACGAAGCCGAGGTCGAGCATCTGATCGGCCTCGTCGAGCACGAGATAACGCACCGTCGTCAGCGTGATGGCGCGGCGGTTGACGAGGTCGAGCAGGCGGCCGGGCGTGGCGACCAGGATGTCGGTGCCCTTTTCGAGCTGCAGTTGCTGCTTGTTGATCGAGACGCCGCCGACGACGACGTTGACGCGCAGATGCGACTTGCGGATGAACTTCTTCAGGTTGTCGGCGATCTGGTTCACCAGCTCACGGGTCGGCGCCAGGATCAGCGTCCGCGTCGTCCGGTTATCAGGGCGGCGCTCGTCAGCGAGCAGCTTTTCGATGAGCGGCAAGCCGAAGGCGGCTGTTTTGCCGGTCCCGGTCTGGGCAAGGCCGATCAGGTCGCGGCCTTCGAGGAGGAGGGGGATGGCCTGTTCCTGGATCGGCGTCGGTGTTTCGATGCCGAGCTGGAACAAGGTTGCGACGATCGGCTTGGAGACACCAAGCGATTCAAAATTAGTCAAGGCATAACCTTTCGGGGCGCCACAATGATTAGCGCCGGAACGCACCATGCGATCCGGTTTCATTCTGGCGTCAAGAACCCCGCGTGAAGTGGGAACTTGCAAGTTGGAAAAAGCTTTCCAGCGCTTCTGGCCGCTGATTGGGAGTGCGGCGTTCTATCGAAATGCGCTTTTGTCCCTTCTTCCTGCGTTTCGTATTTTCTAGCAGGGGCACGCTCACGCGGCGGCCGGAAGGGTGAAAGCTGAGCCGCATTTGGGCTAGTTCGCTGGAAAAGTCAAGTGCAGCGCACAAAAAGGCATTAGCTCCGGTCGGGCGAGGGCATTCTGAGGACGAAACTTTCCGATGCGCTTTCCGCGCCGTTGACAAGGATGGCAATGCGATGCTCGCCGGGATAGTAGCGCCGCGTGGTGATTGGCCGCATGGCGTGGCGGCGTCCGATCGCATGGGTTTGGCGGGGGGCTAATGTAACCGTCTTGCATTTGACGACCTTGGGCGAAAGCGAGCCATCGGCTTTCACGTGGTGGATGGCGTAGTCGATCATCAGTGAGTGGGTGGTTTCGCCTGAATTGGTCAGGCGGATTTCGAAATCCAGCCCTTCGCCGAACATCACCTCGCCGTTCAGAAGCCGCAGCTCGCACGTCAGCGCGGCAGCGGCACCGAAACCGAAATTGGCAAGCGCCCGCGCATGGCCTTTCTTCAGGAGTGTGCGAGAGGCATGTTTCAGCAGACGGCGGCGCTCGGCCGATGCACCCTCGATGTGGCCGGCGATGAGGGCGGCGACCAGATCCGGATGATCCTTGGCGATATCGTTCAGACTGTTGGCGACGGAGCGGCGCACATAATCCTCCGGATCATCCATCAGCGCGGTGAGGATCGGCAGGATTGGCGCGGGATCTTTCACGAGCTGCGGCAGCCGCATGGCCCAGGGCAGGCGCGGCCGCGTTCCTTCGCTCGCCAGCCGGCGCACATGCTGGTCGGGATCGCCGACCCAGCTGGAGATGATGGTAAGCGCGCGCTCCTGGTCACGATGGATGAAGGGACGGATGCCGAATTCGCCGGTGAAGTGCGGCGTCAGCGCCTTCAGGAGATCAAGGCCGAGATCGAAATGATCAGGGCCACGGGCAGCGATGAACTGATTGACCGGCAACAGCATCCAGCCGGAAAGCCCGGGTCTGCCCGATGCAGGCAGGCTCGCTATCAGGATGGCGGCGGCTTCGGGGAAATCGCCGGGAAGAGTGGCGAACAGCGCGTCGCGGATTAGCGCCGAGCGCTCCATTAGTTCCAGCGCTGCGATGCCGTCGGTCGCGAGCCTTATGAAGCGCTCCCTGTCGAAGGACGGCGCGTTGAAGGCGATGCGATCGGCCATATCGCCAGCCAGCCCTTCATGCAGCAGGTTCTTGAGCGGTTCCGGCATGCTGATCCTCCCTCTGTGGCAGGATTGGACCGGCGCCGCCGGGAGGTCAAGCGGCGCCGGATGCGGTTTTTATTCCGGGCAGACCTTGACGCGGTAGGGGTCGCCCCAATCGTCGTGCCGCCATTCGATGTGGCAAGACGGCCGGTAATAGGTCCGGTAGACGGGATAAGGGCGATAGGCGGGGTAGGCCGGATAGACGGGGTAGGCAGGGCGGGCGGCCTCTGACAGCAGGGCGCCGCCGACGACGCCAGCGGCAAGGCCGCCCCAGAAGGCATCGCGGGGATGGGCATCGGCTGTGGTGGCGGTGGCGAGAGAGGCGCCGGCACAGGTCAGCGCGATTAGGCCCGTCGCCATGGTCTTATGAAGAACGGACATGGTATTTTCCTTGATTTAGACTGGCTTCTCTAAAGCCATGGCCAGACTCCGCCCGGATCGCGGCGGAGCGATGGCCGCACAAGGGCTCTCCGGATTAAATTTTGGTCATGATTTCAACGGCAGTCGAGAGCGAAACGGATTGCGGCCGGCCGCATTTGCTGCCGACGATGCTTCGGGTTCGCGCAGAAAATGCGGCCTCTTCGCCTGATAAGCCGGCGTGTAAAATTCCGCTCTCGAAATTTATGGTTAAAACCTTGTTAAAAGCCTTGGCGTTATAGTCTTTGTCGTTGATATTTCATTCATTGCGGGAGCGACAATTATTTGAAATCAGCCGGCGACATTCTGGAATTGGCTTGCCGCCGGATCGCTGATCTGGACACCCCGGCCTATGTCAAGAATAGCGAGCTGCGCTACATCGCCGTCAACGAGGCCTATGCCGATTTCCTCGGCCGCGAGATTTCCGATTTCATCGGCAGGCGGAGCCGCGAGCTCTTCGACCGTCCCGAGGAAGAGGATCGCGAGGATAAGGAGCGCCGTGCGCTGGTGTTCGGCACCGAGGAAAACGCCGTCTGCTTTGATGCCGCGGGCGTTGGCCACGAGCGCATCCAGATCGAAAGCTTCTCGCCGTCGCCGGAGCGGATTTACGTCCTCGGCATCTTTGAAGACCGCGAGCGCCGGGCCGTTGCCGGCAGGAAGGCCGCCGGCAGCTCTCAGGCTGTAAACGATTCCGGAACTGCCGCCGACCTCGCCCAGGTGCGCGAGGCACTGGAGAATCTCGCTCATCCGATCGGCATCATTGCGGCGGACGGGCGCCCGCTGGTCGTCAATGCAGCCTATCGCAACGGCGCGACGCCGGTGGCCGCCGGCGAATCGGCTTGGGGAGAGAGCGTCAACGAACTCGACGTTCTACGTACCGTCCTGGAGGACCTGCCGGTTGCGGTTTTCGTCCGCGACGACAAGCACCGCCTGGTCTATGCCAACAAATATTATGAGACCTTCAGCGGGCGCGCCCGCTCCGAGTATCTGGGAATGACCGAACACGAAATGTTCGGGCCGGAAGGTGCTGAGGCGATCTACCAGGAAAACCTGCTGGCGCTCAGGGACGGCATTTCGGTGGAGCTCGAGAGCGAGATGCCGAGCAATAGCGGGCATGTCTATCCCGTCATCTCGCGCGTCAACCGTGTCATGACGGCGGATGGGCGAACCTATGTCGTCGGCTCCTTTTCCGACATCTCGCCACTCAAGGAACGCGAAAAGGCGCTGATTGAATCGCGCAAGCAGCAAGAGATACTGCATCGGGACATCGAGAGCATTCTGCGTTCGCTGCCGATCGGCGTGCTGATCCTCGATAACGACCACCAGATTCTCTACGTCAACGACGAATTCTACAGCATCTGGGAACTGCCGCTCGACGATCGCTTCGACGGCCGCCCGTTCATCGACGTCATCCGCCGCAATGACGAGCTCGGCCGCTACGACGGGACGCAGACGCCGGAAGAGATCTACGCCTTCCGCAAACATCTGTTCGAGGCCGAAGAGCCCGAGCCGATCGAGCTTGGCTGGGCGGGCGGCAAATCCGTGATCTTCGACAGCCGCCGCATCTCCAACGATCGTATCCTGCTGACCTATGCCGATATTTCGGCGGTGCGCGAGCGGGAAAAGGAAATCCACGAGACGCGTGCAGCCCTTGAGCGGCTCGGCGAAATGATGCGCGACGCGACGCACGCCATGTCGCAGGGCATTGCCATCGTTCAGGACGGAATCATCAAGATGTCCAATGAGGCGATGGCCGATATCCTGCAGATCCCGCCGCACTATATCGAGGCTGGCCAAGGCTGGCTCGGCATGTTCGAATTCTGTGCGGCGCGCGGCGATTTCCACGATGCGGCGGAACAGATCCTGCAAGAGTGGCGCGCCAACATCGCGGCCAGGCAGCCGATTTCCACCGCCTTCCATGTCGGCGGCGAGCGCTGGGTAAACATGGATGCAACGGTCAGCCGGGGACAGCATTGGGTGGCGCTGTTCACCGACGTCACCGAACTCAAGAGCCGCGAGGAGGAATTGCGCCAGCTCCTGTCGCGCGCCGAAGCCGCCGACCGCGCCAAATCCGAATTCCTTGCCAATATGAGCCACGAGATTCGCACGCCGATGAATGGTGTACTCGGCATGGCGGAACTGCTGGCCAAGACCAATCTCGACGCGCGCCAGAAAACCTTCATCGACATCATCGTCAAGTCGGGCAATGCGCTGCTGACTATTATCAACGACATCCTCGATTTTTCGAAGATCGATGCCGGACAGATGAAACTGCGCAAAGCCGCTTTCGATATCACCGAAGCGGTGGAGGATGTGGCGACACTCCTCTCCTCGCATGCAGCCGAGAAGAATATCGAACTCCTGGTGCGGGCAGCACCGGACCTGCCGGCCGCGGTGATCGGAGACGCCGGTCGTTTCCGCCAAATCGTCACCAATCTCGTCGGCAACGCCGTCAAGTTCACCGAGCGCGGCCATGTCTTCGTCGATGTCGGCTTCGAGACGATCGCTGGTGGGGAGATCATGGCGATCATCCGCATCGAGGATACCGGTATCGGCATTCCCCGAGAAAAGCTCGAAACGGTCTTCGACAAGTTTTCGCAGGTCGACACCTCGTCGACCCGCCGGCATGAGGGAACGGGGCTCGGCCTTGCGATCACTGCCGGCCTCGTCGATCTCTTCGGCGGCTATATCAATGTCGAGAGCGAATGGGGCAAGGGCTCTGTCTTCACCATCAATCTGCCTTTAGCGGTGGCGGCCGCCCGCCTCGAGCCGAAGCCGCTGCCGATCAATGTACAGGGCGCGCGCATCCTCGTCGTCGACGACAATGAGGTGAACCGCCGCATTCTCACCGAGCAGCTTTCGCTCTGGGGCTTCGACGGAGTGGCTGCCGAGGGTGGCGGCACCGGTCTGGCGATCCTCAAGGCAGCGGTCGATCTCGGTGTCACCGTGGACGCTGTCGTGCTCGACTATCACATGCCCGACATGAACGGCGCCGATGTCGCGCGCCGGCTGCGCGCCGATCCCCGCTTCGTCGAACTGCCGATCATCTTCCTGACGTCGATGGATATTTCCGGCACGGAAAAGGAATTCGCGGCGCTGAACGGCCATGCGCATCTGATGAAGCCGGCACGCGCCAACGTGCTGCGCAACACCGTCGTCGAAGTGGTGCGCGCCCGCCGCGTGAAGCAGGCTTCGGAAGCCGAGATCGCCCGCCTGCGGGTTGAGGCGGCCGTGCCGGCGCCCGCGCCTGCCCTGGTGCCGCAGAAGCGGACGGCCGAATTCGTCGACGTCCTCGTCGCCGAGGACAACGAGGTCAACCAGATCGTCTTCACCCAGATCCTGCAGTCGACGGGGCTTTCCTTCCTGGTCGTCAACAACGGGCAGGAGGCGGTTACCGCCTGGGAGAGCCACACGCCGCGCATCATCATGATGGACGTTTCGATGCCCGTCATGAACGGTCATGAGGCGACACGGACGATCCGCGAGAGGGAAAAGGGGCAGGGCCATCGGGTGCCGATCATCGGCGTCACCGCCCATGCGCTCGAAAGCGACCGCGAGGCCTGCCTCGATGCGGGCATGGACGACTACATGTCGAAGCCAATCAGCCCGGAACTGCTGGAGGAGAAGATCCGGCAATGGCTCGGCAAGGACGAGCTGCAGCCGGAGCGCACCAGCTACTGATCTTTTATTCGCTGAACGCCTTTATGCCGCAGAGCATTTCGCGCTTGCCGGCGAAGCCCTTGCGGCGTTCGACGGCAAAGCCGGCGGCGATGAGGTTGCGGCGCACGAAGCCGGCCGCGGCGTAAGTTGCGAAGGTGCCGTCGGCCACGGTCTTTTCGTTAACCTCACGCATCAGTTCCACCGACCACATGTCGCCGTTGCGCGAGGGGGCGAAGCCATCGAGATACCAGGCGTCGAAGCCGGGCTTTGCCGCCGCGACGCCGTCGAGCGCCGCGCCGCAGACGACGCTGAGCCGCGTCTGGGCATCGAGATCGAGCGAGACAGTGCGAACAGGCGTCTGCGGCCATGCCGCCGTCAGGGCTTCGCGCTCGGCATCGATTTCGCCCCAGTGCGAGAGCGCCCGGCCGATCTCTTCGCCGCGCATCGGGTGCAGTTCGAAGGAGATGAAATGCAGGTGCTGACCGTCTGCTCGGTGCAGTTTCCATTGCCGCCAGGTCTCGGCAAAGTTGAGCCCGGTGCCGAAGCCGAGTTCGCCGATCACAAATTCGGGCCGCCCACTCCAACGCTCCGGCAGGCCGTTGCCGGCCAGGAAGACGTGCCCGCATTCCAGCCGGCCATCGGTCTGGCAATAAAAATGATCGCCAAAGGCGGTGGAATAGGGCATATCGCCGTCGCGCCATTCGAGCGGCTGCGGCGCGCCCGCGCCAATCTTATCGGGGTTCACGTCTTTCATGGAAAAAGCCGATAGTCCTCAGCAAGCGCCCGGTCAATCTTCTTGCGATTTGCTGATCGTCGGCGGTGGCATCATGGGTCTCTGGGCTGCCGTCCATGCCGAACGCCGCGGCATGAGCACCCTCCTCGCCGACGCCGGCAGCTTGGGCGGAGGCGCGAGCGGCGGCCTGCTCGGCGCGCTGATGCCGCATATGCCGGACCAGTGGTCGGAGAAAAAGCAGTTCCAGTTCGACGCGTTGGTCTCGCTTGAAACCGAAATTGCCACGCTTGAGGCCGAAACCGGGCTTTCGGCTGGCTACAACAGGTCTGGGCGGCTGATCCCGCTGCCGAAGCCGCATCTCAAGCGCATCGCCCGCGGCCATTCCGGGGACGCCGAACGCCATTGGCGGGCAGGCGAACGCCACTTCCACTGGCATGTGCTCGACAGGGCGCCAGTCGGTGGTTGGCCCGACGCATCTGCCGGCGAAAGTGGCTTCGTGCATGATACGCTCGCCGCCCGTGTTGCGCCCCGCTCATTGATCTCAGCGCTCATCGCCTTGCTGCGGCGGGCAAAACACGTGCGTATCATGGAGCATGCGGCCGTTGCCGCCCTCGATCCCGATCGTGGCACCGCGGAAATTGGCGGCGAAACCATTGCCTTCAGCCGCTGCATCCTGGCTGCCGGCCATCAGTCCTTTCCGTTGCTGCAGGAGCTGACGCCGGGGGCGAAAAGGCCGCTCGGCCAGCCAGTGAAGGGGCAGGCGGCGCTGTTGAGGGCCGATGTCGACCCGGCGCTGCCGACGATCTTCCTCGATGGGCTCTACTTGGTGGCGCACGAAGGCGGGTATGCGGCAATCGGCAGCACCAGCGAGAACCGCTTTGACGATCCCGGCTCGACCGACGCGCAACTCGACGCGCTGATCGAGGCGGCGCGGGCGATCGCGCCGGCGCTCCGCAACGCCCCTGTCATCGAGCGCTGGGCAGGGCTTCGCCCGAAGGCCATCGACCGCGATCCGATGATCGGCCGCCATCCCGTCCATCCCCGATTGATCGCACTGACCGGCGGTTTCAAGGTCAGCTTCGGACTGGCGCATCGGCTGGCGGAAGCTGCGATTTGTATCGCCGGCGATACAGATTGTGAATTTTCGCTGCCGGAAAGCTTCGCGATATCAAGCCATATTGCTGTCGCTTCATGTTAAACGTGAATTAGATACAGCTGCGTTTCGTTATTCTGTCATGCAAATCACCTATCTGCTTGCGCATTGGAAGCGCCGGATCTTGCCGGCGCTCACTTCCTTGATGGAGGAAATTGCATGCGCTATGCTATTTGCTTCACGCCTCCGGCGAGCGACCCCCTGTCGCTCGTGGCCGCCAATTGGCTAGGCCGAAACGTGTTTTCGGGCGATATGGTGGAGCCTCCGGCCGTCCGCGGCCTCGGCATTCACGAGATCGCCTTTTATACCGCCGTGCCGCGACGCTATGGTTTTCACGGTGTTTTGAAGGCGCCTTTTCACCTGTCCGCCGGCACGTCGGAATCGCAACTCCTGCGCGATCTCATGCGTTTTGCCGGGACCTATGCCCCTTTCCAGATTCCCCGTCTGGAGATCGCCCGGCTCGGCAGTTTTTACAGCCTGATGCCGAGCGCTCCCTGTGAGCCGATCCAGTATGTGGCTTCGGCGATCGTCCAGGAGTTTGATCGTTTCCGGGCGCCGCTGAGTGAAGCCGACATCGAGCGAAGTGATCCCGACGGGTTGTCGGCGGCGCAATTTGCCAATCTGCATCGTTGGGGCAATCCCTATGTGATGGAGGAGTTCCGCTTCCATATGCCGGTGACGGGCCCCATCAATGCGATCGACATGCCCCGCATCGAGCCGGTGCTGCGAACGATCTTCGAGCCCGTCTTGAGGGAGCCGGTGATGGTTTCGAATGTGGCTTTGATGATCGAGGAAGGCACCGGCGGCCCCTTCCGCGTTCACTCGCTCCACCCGATGGGCAAGGTCAGCGCGCGCAGGATCGCCTGAGCCGATATCAAGCTAAGCCATTGTGAATGACAGAGAAATTTTGCTGCGCAGTTTCCGTCTCGACATTCCGGCTGCGGATGATACCGTTCCCCGTCTTTTCAGAAGGTGATTTGATGGTATCCGAGACCTACCCGCGCAATCTCGTCGGCTACGGGCGTCAGACGCCCGATCCGAAGTGGCCGGGCGACGCCCGCGTCGCCGTGCAGTTCGTCATCAATTACGAAGAGGGCGGCGAAAGCTGCATCCTCGAAGGCGATCCGGCTTCCGAAAACCTGCTGTCGGAGATCGTCGGCGCGGCCGCCTGGCCGGGGCAGCGCAATCTCAACATGGAATCGATCTACGAATATGGTTCGCGGGCAGGCTTCTGGCGGCTCTGGCGGATGTTCACCGGTCTCAAGGTGCAGGCGACCGTCTACGGCGTGACGCTGGCGATGGCCCGCAATCCCGAAGCCGTCGCGGCCATGAAAGAGGCCGGCTGGGAGATCGCCAGCCACGGTTATCGCTGGCTGGAATACAAGGATTTCCCCGAGGATCTGGAGCGCAAGCACATTCTCGAAGCCGTGCGCCTGCATACCGAAATTACCGGCGAGCGGCCCTTCGGGATGTACCAGGGAAAACCTTCCGACAACACGCTGCGACTGGTGCAGGAAGAGGGCGGTTTCCTCTATTCCTCCGATTCCTATGCTGATGACCTGCCTTACTGGGTGAAGGGCATCGACGGGAAGCCCTTCCTGATCATCCCCTATACGCTCGAAACCAATGACATGCGTTTTGCCACGCCGCAGGGTTTCAACGCCGGCGATCAGTTCTTCACCTATCTCAAGGATGCTTTCGATACGCTTTATGAGGAAGGGAAGGACGGCAGCCCGAAGATGATGTCGGTCGGCCTGCATTGTCGCCTCGTCGGGCGTCCGGGCCGGGCGGCCGCTCTGAGGCGCTTCATCGAATATGTGCTGAAACATGACAAGGTCTGGATCCCGCGCCGCATCGAGATCGCCGAGCACTGGCACAAGCATCATCAGCTGGATGCGCTTTAATGCTGTCGCGCGAGGATTTCGTTTCCCGCTTCGGCGGCGTCTTCGAGCATTCCCCTTTCATTGCTGAACGGGCCTATGACGCGGGCAGCCTAACGGAGCCGCTGACGGCATCAGCTGTGCACGCAGCGCTCACCGCCGTCTTCCGTGCGGCAAGCCGGGATGAGCGTCTCGGCATTCTGCGCGCCCATCCCGATCTTGCCGGGCGTCTGGCGATAGCAGGTGAACTCACGGAAGACAGCCGCAAGGAGCAGGCCGGCGCCGGTCTCGATCGGCTGAGCCCGGCCCAACATGCCCGCTTCACCGAACTTAATGCAGCCTATGTCGAAAAATTCGGCTTTCCCTTCATCATCGCCGTCAAAGGGCTCGACAAGGACGATATCCTTTCTGCCTTCGAAACGCGGATCGGCAATGACCTGGATGAGGAATTCGCGACCGCCACGACACAGGTCGAGCGGATCGCGCTGCTGCGCCTGACATCGATGTTGCCGGAGGGCGAATGAGCGAGCATCGTGCTATCGACTATCTCAATGAAATGCAGAAGGCGGCAGCCGAAGCGCTATACTTCGTGGGCGGAATGGATGAGGCGGCCTTCGCCGAGGACAATCTCACCTTCAAGGCGGTTGCCTTCTGCCACTTCACCATCGGCGCGGCTGCGTCCCGACTGCTCGTAACCCATCCGGAATTCGCAACCGAGCATCCCACTCTGCCGTGGACAAAAATCTGCGGAACGGGCAACCGTATCCTGGAAGACGTCTTCGCCCTCGATGCCTCCGACATCTGGGATGCAACCTATCGCACGCTGCCGGAACTTCTCGTCGAGATCGACGCCATTCGTCACTGGCATGCCGAAGGCGAGTGAACCATTGTCTGATTTTCTCGACACCCGCCCGCTTACCAGATCGGCCTTCGCCCCCTTCGGCGAAGTGATCGAAGCCGATCCAGCCTCGATGCGGCTCATCAACGGCGGCACGACCGAGCGCTTTCATGCATTGGCCGCAGCCGAGGCGGCGGGCGAGGGCGCGCGCGTCATCATCAATATCTTTCGCGGCCAGCCGCGCAGCTTCCCCTATGACGTCGACATGATGGAGCGCCATCCGTTCGGCAGTCAGAGTTTCTCGCCGATTTCCGGCCGCCCCTTCCTCGTCGTCGTCTCCGAGGACGAGGGCGGACGTCCGGGCAGGCCGCAGGTGTTTTTCGCGCGCGGAAACCAGGGTGTGAACTATCGCCGCAATGTCTGGCATCACCCCCTGATGGCGCTCGGCCAGACCTCCGATTTCCTGGTCGTCGACCGCGACGGCCCTGGCAATAATCTTGAGGAATTCTTCTTCGAAACCCCCTATGTCATCAAAGAGCCAGCCCCATGACCGGACTGACGACACATGTGCTCGACACCGCCCTCGGCAAGCCCGCCGAGGGCCTCAGGATCGATCTTTTCCAGCTCGACGGCGAGATCCGCAGACATCTGAAAACGGTGGAGACCAATGCGGACGGCCGAGTCGATGGTGGCCCGATGCTTGCCGGCGAAAACTTTCACGTCGGCACCTACGAATTGGTCTTCCACGCCGGTGAGTATCTCAGGGCCTGCGGCACGCCGCTGCCGCATCCGGCCTTCCTCGACCTAGTGCCGATCCGCTTCGGTATCGCGGATGTCACTGCGCACTATCACGTGCCGCTGCTGCTTTCGCCCTATGGCTATTCCACCTACCGGGGAAGCTAGATGCGTTTTGCCGCAATCGCCGACATTCACGGCAACTATCTGGCGCTCGAGGCGGTGCTTGCCGATATTCAGGCGCAGGGCATCGAGGAGATCGTCAATCTTGGTGATTTCTTCAGCAGTCCGCTGAATGCCGGCCGGACAGCTGATCTGCTGATGGCGCTCGGCCTGACCTCGGTGCGCGGCAATCACGACCGCTATCTCATTGAGCAGGACCCGGCCCTAATGCACGCCTCGGATGCCGTCGCCTACCGGCAACTGACGCCATCCCATCTCGATTGGCTGCGGGGTCTGCCGTTCGATACCGTCTATCGCGGCGAGGCCTATCTCTGCCACGCGACGCCGAAGGACGACAATCTCTACTGGCTTGAGTCCGTCTCGCCGGAAGGGCTTGTCTTCCTGAAGCCGATCGAAGCGATCGAGGCGCTCGCCGAAGGCATCGACCTGCCGCTGATCCTCTGCGGCCACAGCCATGTGCCTCGCGCCGTTCGCCTCTCCAATGGCCGGCTTATCGTCAATCCCGGCAGTGTCGGCTGCCCTGCCTATGATGACGTGCTGCCCTATTATCACAAGGTCGAAGCCGGCCATCCGTTGGCCGGCTATGCCATTCTAGAAAAGACGGCGGCGGGATGGACATGGCAGTTCAGGAACGTCGCCTACGACCATATGGCGATGTCGGCACTGGCCGCCGAAAGGGGCCGTGCCGACTGGGCGAGCGCGCTGGCGACAGGCTGGGTGCGATAGCCCGGACCTGTCTGCGCTCTGATCAATCCTTCTCCGGCGCCTGAGGGGCGATCGTCTGTGCAGGAGCCGCGGCCGGTGCCACAGGCGTTACTGGCGTGGCAGGCGGGGTTGCCTGTTTTGCAGGAGCCGCGGCTGAAATTACCGGTTTTGCGCCATCAAGCTTTCCAAGCAGGGATGAAATGGCATTGTCGCCGTCGAAGCCGGCCTCCTTCAACAATTTGTCGAGGATCGGCTTGTTGGCCTGATAGGAGAGCAACTGGCCGGCCAGCCCATCGCCGAGACCAATGCCGCTTTCACCGTTCGCGCCGTTTCCGCGGCCGAGCATGCCGCCGGTGTCGAAGATCCTGATGTCGGAGATCTTCTCGATCGGCTTGACCGCCTCGGCGAGTGCCTCGGGAATGATGCGGATACGCTCGCGAGTGATCTCGAACTCGATGATGGTCTGGCTGAGCTTGTTGCGGGCTTCGTTGAGCAGGGCTTCGCTTTCAGCCTGAGCCCGGCCGGTTTCGAGAATGCCCTTGGCCTTGATGATCGCCGCATCCGCTTCGGCGGTCGCAAGCGTCTTGATGGCTTCCGCCTGGTCGATCGCGGCCTGTTTCTCGGCTTCGGCGCCGACGGTGACGGCGGTGGCTTCGGTTTCGGCAGTCTTGCGCGCGTCGATCACGGCGATCTGCTTTTCGCGCTCGGCGATTTCGATGGCCTTGGCGGTGCCGACCTTTTCCTCTGCCGCGATGGCGCGGGCGCGGGCCATTTCGGCAGTGGCCTTCGCCTCGGATTCCTCGCGGCTCTTGTTGGCAACGGCGATGGCGCTTTCCTGGGCGACGATCTGAAGGTCGCGCTTGGCTTCGGTATCGCGCTGCTGGACGGCGCGGGCGGCATCGATGTTTGCGCTTTCGCGGGCCTGCTTGGCGGCTGCCTCGCGCTCGGCGATCGCCTGTTCGGAGGCGATGCGGGCCTCCTCCTCGGCGCGTTTGGCCGCCTGTTCCTGCTGTGCGGTTTCGGCGCGGGTCGCGGCGGATTTGTTGGCGATGTCGCGTTCCTGGTTGAGCTCGGCTTCGCGCTTCGTCCGTTCGATCGCCAGCGACTGCTGGCGGGCTTCCAGATCCTTCTGGGCAATGGCGACTTCGGTATCGCGAACGATTTCGTTTCGCTCCTTCTTGCGGCCCTCGGTGATGCGGGTCAGCGCCGCCAGACCTTGGGCGTCGAAGAAGTTGTTGGCGTTGAAATGCTTGATGTCCGTTTGATCGAGGCGGGTGAGCGACACAGATTCCAGCTCGAGACCGTTCGACTGGAGGTCGGCGCCGACGGCTTCCTGCACCGCCTTGACGAAATCCATGCGCTGCTCCTGCAGCGCGTCGAGGTTCATGGTCGCCGCCACCGAGCGAAGGCCATCGACGAATTTCGCTTCGATGAGGATGCGGAGCGCCTCGGCGTCGTTGGTGCGGCTGCCAAGCGTCTGGGCGGCCAGCGCGATCGAGGAGCCGTCGGGTTTGACGCGGACGTAGAATTCGGCGCCGATATCGACGCGCATGCGGTCCTTGGTGATCAGCGCATCGCCTTCGCCGCGGCGGACTTCGAGGCGCAGCGTCTTCAGGTTCACCCGGGCGATCGAGTGGAAGATCGGCAGAACGACTGAACCGCCGTCGAGCACGACCTTCTGGCCGCCGAGACCGGTGCGCACATAGGCCTCGTCGCGGCTGGAGCGCGTATAGAGAGAGGCGAGGACAAAACCGATGCCGAAGATCAGAACGATGCCGATGCCGGCCGGTAGAATAATGTCATACATCATGGCTGCTCCCTGAAAGATTGATTATCCGCTGCAGCGGGATCCGCCAGTGCGGGAATGGCGATAAATACATCTGCCTTGCGATCGACGAGGAGAACCTCGGTGCCGACCTTGAGAGGGCCTTGGTCTCTGGCGGCCTTGGCTCTCAGCACGTGCCAGTTTCCATGCTGGTCCTTGACGCGGACGCGTCCGGGCAGTCCCTGGTCGAGCGGGCCGAGCGATACTTCGGCGGTCCGGCCGATCAGCGCGTCGAGATCGACGGCATAGGTCTCGTCGTGCGGCACGATCCGCGCCACGGTCCTGCTCGATGCCCTGACCATGGGAGCCGTGACCAGGATGGCGGGAATGGCGGCGACGGCGGCAGGAAGCGGGGCCTAGAAGGCGTTGGCGACGGCCTGTATGGCAAAGCCCGTCATGGCGAAGAAGCCGAGCGCCAGCATGATGAGGATGAGCAGGGGAACGCCGCCGACATTGAGCCAGGACAGATAGCCCGAAAGCCCGTCATGGCCATGGAAATCCGGTTTTCCCAGAAATTCCATGATCGAAAAACCCATGACGGTCGCAAGCATTTCGATTGCGGTCAGGCCTGCGAGCACGGCGGCGGCGATGGCGAAGGGAGCACATTCGGGGGCGAAGAGAAGTGCCATCGGCGTTACCGGTTATCCGCCTTGAAGCGCGCGAGGCGCGCCTCGATTGCCTGTTCGCGGTGCAGCCGGTCGAGTTCGTCCAGTTCGGAACTATGGATATGCTCGTCTGATGGAACGCCGGTCAGCCGCGAGACCGCGGCGGCGGCGCGGGCCGCACCCGCGCCCGGCGTGGGCCTGCCGTGCCCGGCCGCGGCCTGTTCGGGATGCTGGGCGATGCTACGCTTGAAATCGGCAAGGCGGGCGTCGGCCTCGCGGCGCGTTGCAAGCACAGCCTGCAGGGCTTTCTGGCCGTCGTCCACCTGCTCGCTGGCATCGGCCAGCGCCTTGTCGAGCGCGGCGATCTGGGATTCCAGATCGATCTGGCGGGCGACGCCGGCCTTTGCGAGATCGTCGCGCCCGGAGGAGACGGCGAGGCGGATCTTTTCATCGAGCGCATTCATGTCCTCGACGATTTCGTCCCTGCGGCTCTGGATACGGTATTCCTCGGCGCGCGCCTTGCCGAGGTCGGTGCGGGCCTCGTCCGCCGCCGCATCGATCTCGCGGATTGCCTGTTCGATAACGGCGATCTTGTTGACGCCTTCCGCCTTGTCGACCGCTGCATTCGCGATGCCCGCGATCAGGCGACCCATGCGTGAAAGAATGCCTTCATTCGCCATGTTTTCCTCCATCCGAGCGGAATTCGGCGTGACGCCGATGTGAATCTCGTAATGATTGTGGCCGGCAACAAGATAGGCCGGAAAAATACTCTCCCATCCCCTGGAATAACCTGCGACGTCGAAGGGTACGGCAACGCGTCCGTGCACGGTGGCGATCGTCAGGTCCGCAGGGCCTTTGATGGCGAAGAGCTTGTCGTCGAGCGGCAGCTGCGGCGGATCGGCGATCACGCCGCGATTGGCGGCGAAATCGCGAAGGCCGAGTGTGACCAGCCGTGCCGGCAGGCCCGTCTGGTCGCGAACGGTTTCATAGGCAAGCTCATGCAGGACGACGAGATTGGCGCCCGCCTTGTCGTCGATGATCTCAGTGAGGATGTCGATCATCCTGCGATAGGCGGCAATGGTGTCGTCAAGCGCCTGCCGGGCCTGATGATCCGGCGCCAGTGTGTAGCGCAGCAGCGATGGGTGAGATGTCTTACCTATGTTTGCCATAGCATAAAACATAAAGCACCGCTTTTGTGCTTTCAAGAGGTTGCGCTGAAAATACAACCTGGTTTTAACGGAGGGAGGTTTGGAAGGAGCACGTGCCAAGCAACTCGAAAGAAACAGCGTTCGACATAGTTTCCGGAATAGCTTGCCGATGCAAGGACCAGCGCCCGATCGGCTCCGCTTCCTATCCGGCGGCCGTTTGCGCCTCACGAATACCGGCGCGGATACGGTTGATGGTGGTCCATACGAGAAGCAGAGCCACAACTGCCCAAAGCCACGAGGTCCACGCTGCAAATGTACCTCCAACCGCGATAAAGATGCCGAGCGCGCCGAACAGCACCGCACGGTCGCTCTTGCCCAGCGGCCCGTCGTAACGCCGGCTTGCGCCGACCGTTTGACCGAGGATGCCGGCAACTTCCGTCAGCGCCGAGAGGAATATGACAGCCATGACCGGCATCAGATCGTTCGGATCGATGAGCGCAAACGGCAAATAAAGGGCGGCATCCGACACGACGTCCCCGATCTCGTTGAGATAGGCGCCCAAAATGCTCGTCTGCCCATGTTCGCGCGCCAGCATGCCGTCAATGGCATTGAGGCCCATGCGCAGCAGAAACCATACAGGCACCAAGAGAAACCAATGCGGAAGCGGGGCGACGCTCAGAAAAAGGCCAAGTGCAACCGAGATGGCGGCAGCAACCGAGGTCACCTGATTGGCGGTGACGCCTCGTGCCGCCAGGGAGCGCACCAGAGGGCGGAGAATATCCTGAAATCGGGACTTCAATTGGTAAACGGACATGCTACCTCAGTGGAATTTCGTGGCATGATCATAGTCTATCGGCTCGGACGTGCAGATCGTCGTACTTGTGAGGAAAGTCCCATTCCATGTCGATCTTCTCAAGGACTTACATTTGCAGCTAGACTTTTGCAATAAAAGCAAATCACTGTTGCCGCTAATGGTTGCAACTCATCCATCAATCAGAATTGGAGAAGATCATGCTGCAAACTGCCGATAGCGTGCAACCGGCCTTGACGGCCAGACCAGTGCGTGAATCCGAATTTGTCTCGCATGACGGCACCCGACTGTTTTATCGGACATGGCCTGCGACCGGCGCTGTAGCGAAGGGCGCGATCATTCTTCTCCATCGCGGCCACGAGCACAGCGGCCGGGTCGCCCATCTCGCCACCGAACTCGGCCTCGATGATTTTGCCTTCTACGCCTGGGACGCACGCGGCCACGGGCGTTCGCCGGGAGAGCGCGGTTATTCGCCATCCTTTGCCGCCTCGGCGCGTGATCTCGATTGCTTCGTCCGTCATGTCAGCGAGACCAGCGGCACTGCTGTCGAAAACATCGCCGTCATTGCGCAGAGCGTCGGCGCGGTGCTGGCCAGCACCTGGGTGCACGACTATGCGCCGCCGATCCGTGCGCTGGTGCTGGCCTCGCCGGCCTTCAGCGTCAAGCTTTACGTGCCGTTTGCCAGGGAAGGCATTGCGCTCCGGGAAAAGCTCAAGGGAACGTTCTTCGTCAATTCCTATGTCAAGGCGAGGTTTCTGACGCATGATCCCGAGCGCATCGCCTCCTTTGAAGCCGACCCATTGATATCTAGGCCGATTGCCTCCAACATTCTGTTGCAACTCTATGAGGCGGCAGCCCGCGTCGTCGACGACGCCCGCGCCATCACCGTTCCGACCCAGTTGCTGATTTCCGGCAGCGACTGGGTGGTGCGGCATGCGCCGCAGCACCGGTTTTACGAAAACCTCGGCAGCCGCATCAAGGAACGGCATGTGCTCGCCGGCTTCTACCATGACACGCTTGGCGAAAAGGACCGCGCGATTGCGCTCGCCGAGATCCGCCATTTCATCGATGCGCGTTTCGCCGAGCCTCGGGCGCCTGCCGACCTTCGCACAGCCCATGTCCAGGGCTATACCAAGGACGAGGCCGACCGGCTCGCGAGCCCTCTGGAGGCCACATCCCCGCGCGGCATCTACTGGGCGCTCAGTCGTCTCAACATCAGGCTCGGCGCGCTGGTGTCCGAAGGCATAAAGACCGGGGTGAAGACCGGTTTCGATTCCGGCTCGACGCTCGATTACGTTTACGAGAACGAGCCGCGCGGGCTCGGTCCCGGCGGGCGATTAATCGACAAGGTGTTCCTCGAGGCGATCGGCTGGCGCGGCATCAGGCAGCGCAAGCTGCACTTGCAGGAACTGATCGACCTGGGGCTGCAGCGCCTGAAGGCAGCCGGCCGGAGCACCCACATGCTCGACATCGCGGCCGGGCACGGCCGTTATGTCCTCGATGCCATCGAGACGGCTGTCGTGCGTCCCGATAGCGTGCGGCTGCAGGATTATTCCCCCATCAACGTCGAGGCCGGCCGCAACAGCATCGCCGCGCGTGGACTGGGTGATTTCGTGAGCTTCCGCCAGCAGGACGCCTTTGACGGCGAGGGGCTGGCTGCAATCACGCCGGCTCCGGATCTCGCGATCGTCTCCGGCCTTTACGAGCTGTTTTCCGACAATGCGATGATCGCCGCTTCGCTCGATGGGATCGCCCGCGCGATTCAGCCCGGTGGCCTGCTCATCTACACCAACCAGCCATGGCATCCGCAACTGGAGATGATCGCCCGCGCGCTCACCTCCCACCGCGGCGGCCAGGCGTGGGTGATGCGGCGGCGGACGCAAGAAGAAATGGACCAGCTGGTCGCCGCCGCCGGTTTCCGCAAGATCGAACAGCGCATCGACCAGTGGGGCATTTTCACCGTCTCGCTGGCGGAGAGAGTTTGAGGGCAAAGCCGTTGGAGCAGGCACGTTCTCCTCTTTCCCGGACAGCGCCGGTCCTGAAGCGGGCCGCACTCTGGCTCGCCTTCCTGGCGCCGTTCTTCTATCTGACCTATGGCGGCGCCAACTGGCTGGCGTCGCAACGCGCTGATGTGCCGAACATCGCCTTCACATGGGAAAGCGCCATTCCGTTTCTCGGATGGACGATCATTCCATATTGGTCGATCAACCTGTTCTACGGGCTCTGCCTGTTCATCAACACGACGCCGCGCGATGTGGATATGCTGGCGAGGCGTTATCTGACGATCCAGTTGATCGCGGTCGCCTGCTTTATCGTGTTTCCGCTCGAAGCGATCTTCGTGCGGCCGGCAACGAGCGGCCTGCCTGGTTTCATGTTCGCCGTCCTCGGCGGCTTCGATAAGCCGTTCAACCAGGCGCCGTCGCTGCATATCGCGCTGCTGGTGGTGATCTGGGACCATCTGCGCGGCCGGCTGCCGCGGAGGGCGCGGCTTGCCTGGCATGTCTGGTGCTTCCTCATCGGTGCCTCCGTGCTGACGACGTGGCAGCATCACGTCATCGACATACCGACCGGCGTGCTGCTTGGCCTTTTTGCCACCTGGCTTTTCCCGCGCGATGCCCGTTCCCCTCTTGCCGATTTTGCGTTGAGCGGCGATCCGAAGTCGCGCCGTCTCGGCACTTATTATCTGTGCGGTGCCCTGGCATTTCTCGGCATCGCAGCACTCTTTACTCCTCTATCGCCTGCAGCGCTTCTGTTGCTCTGGCCGGCCGTTGCGCTGGCGATCGTCGCAGTCGGATATCTCGGCGCCGGCCCGCAGATATTTCTGAAACGTGCCGATGGTCGAGCCGCACTTACCAGTCGCTGGCTACTGGCGCCCTACCGGCTCGGCGCTCTCATCAACGTTTGGCTCTGGACACGCAGAATGCCGGCATCCGTGGCGATCGCCGATGGCGTCCATCTCGGCCGTTTTCCGCGTCGCCACGAGGCCGACCGTTTTGCCACGGTGATCGATCTTACCGGCGAACTTCAGCGCCCGAGCGGGACGTCAACGCAATGGTGCAGCTTTCCCACCCTTGATCTCATAGGCCTCGACAAGATCCAGACGCTTGCCGCGGCGGACCTTATCGAGGTTGCCCGCCACCAGGGACCGGTTCTTGTCTGCTGTGCGCTCGGTTTCCAGCGGAGCGCCGGCGTCATCGTGCGTTGGCTGCTCATCAGCCGACGTTGTGAAAATCCAGCCGAAGCGCTGCGGCTGATCGAACGGGCGGGGCGGCGGGTTCATCTGCCCTTGGAAAGCATTCATGCCGTGACGGAGGGCTTGCAATGACGCAGTGGAATGCCACGGCCTCGGCGGCGGCGCGAAGTCTCGGCCGCAATTCGATCGTCTGCGGGCTGACGGCGCTGTTGCCGCTGACCGCCGGCCCGATCCTCGGGGGATATCGAGGCTTCGCTCCCGGGCTCGGCTGGCTCTTGATGCTCGTTTTCTGCGGGATCGTCCTTGCGCTGGCGATCCATCTCCTTTTCGATGCGCTGTTGTTCCGCCTCGCGTCGAGCCACGAGACAGAGGCCGCCGCTCTCGCCGCCGTCGACGACGTGCTGTCCCGGATGCAGCTTCGCAAGTTTGACGGGGCCGCGCGTGGCCTCGAGCGGCGGATTGCTGGATCGCGCCGCATCATCTGGCGGCAGCGTTTTGCGCTCGCCATCTATCTCGTGATTTTCGCGATCCTTCTGTTCAATGCCGCCGATGGCCAGCCGCTATGCTGAATGGCACGGCAGGTGATTGAGAGGCTCGCCAGCACGTCTGGCCGGCCTCGCCCGCGCAATCAGAGCAGGTCATTGCCGCCCTGATATGATCGACGAGTCTATGTCGTTGATGTCGCGCTTGCCGCAGAGCGCCATGGTGATGTCCATTTCCTTGCGGATGATGTTGAGCGCCAGGGTGACGCCTTCCTTTCCCATGGCGCCGAGCCCGTAAAGAAAGGGGCGGCCGATATAGGTACCCTTGGCGCCAAGCGCCACGGCCTTCAAGACGTCCTGGCCGGAGCGGATGCCGCCATCGAGATGGACTTCGATGCGGTCGCCGACGGCATCGACGATCTTCGGCAGCATGCTGATCGAGGAGGGGGCGCCATCAAGCTGGCGGCCGCCGTGATTGGAGACGATGATCGCATCGGCGCCGGTGTCGGCTGCGGCCTTCGCATCCTCCGGATCGAGTATGCCCTTGATGATCAGCGGGCCGCCCCATTGTTCCTTGATCCAGGCGACATCCGACCAGGACAGCCGCGTGTCGAACTGCTCGTGCGCAAATGTCGGCACCGAGGCGACATTGGCGACATTCTTTGCATGGCCGACGATATTGCCGAAATATCGGCGCTTCGTCTTCAGCATATCAAGGCACCAGAGGGGCCGGGTTGCCATCTGCCAGAGATGTTTCGCGGTCAATTTCGGCGGGGCCGAGAGACCGTTGCGCAGGTCCTTGTGGCGCTGGCCGAGGATCTGCAGGTCGGCGGTCAGCACCAGCGCCGAGCATTTCGCGGCCTTGGCGCGACGGATGAGGTCGAGGACGAAATCCTTGTCTCTCATCACGTAGAGCTGGAACCAGAAGGGACGCGTCGTCACTGAGGCGACGTCCTCGATCGAGCAGATGCTCATCGTCGAGAGCGTGAAGGGAACGCCGAATTCTTCCGCTGCGCGCGCGGCCAGCATCTCGCCGTCGGCATGCTGCATCCCGGTCATGCCGGTCGGCGCGAGCGCCACCGGCATGGACACTTTCTGGCCGATCATCGTCGTTTCGAGCGTGCGGTCGCTCATGTCGACCAGCACGCGCTGGCGCAGCTTGATGTCGCCGAAATCGCTTTCATTCGCCCGATAGGTGGATTCCGTCCAGGCGCCCGAATCCGCATAGTCGAAGAACATTTTCGGCACGCGGCGCTGCGCGAGTTTTTTCAGATCGTCAATGGTGAGCGGAGTGGCCATGAATCGAACCTTCTACACGTATAAATGCGACCATCGCCCATAACATGAATCCCAAAAGGAGCGTTACGGGAAACGGCCGCCCCAGACGGTCTTCACTGTACCTTGTTGGCGGGAACCGATATCGTCAAAGCCCTGTTTTCAAGGCAATGCCGGAAACGTAGGTCTCGGCGATCGCTCTGTCGTCGCCCATCGTCTGAAGCAGGAAGAGTTCCTCGGGCAGGGTCTTTACCGTTTCCATCTTCAGCGCCATGGCCGGCGTCGCGGCCGCGTCGAGGACGACGAGGTCGGCTTCGGTGCCAGGGTCCAGCGTGCCGATCCGGCCAGCGAGCGACAGCGCCTCGGCATTGCCGCGGGTCATCAGGTAGTAGCTTTCCAGCGGGTTCAGCCGTTCACCAAGCAACTGCTGGATCTTATAGGCCTCGTCCATTGTTTTCAGCATCGAATAGCTGGAGCCGCCGCCGATATCGGTTGCGACACCGATGCGGACCGGCTTTTCGCGTCGCGCCAAGGCCTTCAATGGAAAGAGGCCGGAGCCGAGGAAAAGGTTGGAGGTCGGGCAGTGAACGGCGACGGCGCCGGCCTCGCTCATGACATCGGCCTCGCGTTCGGACAGGTGGATGGCGTGGCCGAAGAGACTCTTCCGCCCGAGCAGACCATAGCGGGCGTAAATGTCGGTATAGTCGATCGCCTCGGGATAGAGCTCGCAGGTGAATTTGATCTCGTCGTGGTTTTCCGACAGATGCGTCTGAATGTGCAGGTCGGGAAATTCGCGGGCGAGCGCTGCTGTCGCTTCCATCTGCGCCGGCGTCGAGGTGATGGCGAAACGCGGGGTGATGGCGACGTGGTTGCGGCCCTTGCCGTGCCAGTCCGCTATCACCTGGCGGGTCTCGTCATAACCCATCTCGGGCGTGTCGAGCAGGCCCTGGGGGGCGTTGCGGTCCATCATCACCTTGCCGCCAACCATGCGCATATTGCGCTTCATCGCCTCGGCGAAGAAGGCGTCGGCCGAGGTCTTGTGCACGGAGCAGTAGGCGACCGCCGTCGTCGTGCCGTGGCGGATCAACTCGTCGTAGAAATGTGTGGCAATCCTTTCGGCATGCGCGCTTTCGACGAAGCGGCATTCCTCGGGGAAAGTGTAGGTGTTCAGCCATTCGAGCAGGTTGGCGGCATAGGAGGCGATCACCTGCATTTGCGGAAAATGCAGGTGCATGTCGATGAAGCCGGGGAGGATCAGATGCGGGCGGTGATCGATCTCGGCCGTGCCTTCGGCGGCTTTCGCCTTGATCTCGGCATAGGGGCCGACAGCGGCGATCAGCCCGTCCTCGATCAGCAGGCCGCCGTCTTCCTCGTAGAGATAACTCTGGCTGTCGGCGAGACTCAGGGGCGCGCGATGGAAAGAGAGGAGGCGGCCGCGAAGAAGTGTCGACGTCATTGTTTTTTGCCTTCGACTGCGCTTTCGAACCAGGCGACGAGCAGCCTGCGTTCGTCCGGCGTAATATCGGTCACGTTGCCGGGTGGCATGGCATGGCTGCGGCCTGCCTGTATATAGATTTCCCGGGCATGGGCGGCAATTTCCGCGTCGTTTTCGAGCATCACGCCTTTCGGTGGCCGCACGATGCCTTCATAGGCGGGCTCGGCGGCATGGCACATGGAACAGCGCGTCGAGACCAGCTGCTTGACGGCAGGAAAATGCGGATCGCCGGCGAAGTGCCGGAAGGCGGGGGCGACCGCCGCCGTATCCGCATCGCCGGTCAACAGCTTTGGCGCGGTCGAAAGCCACATGATCAGGATGAAGAGGACGACGGTGACGATCCAGGTCCAGGTCGGGCGGCCTTTCCTCGCATGGGTGGTGTTGAACCAGTGGCGGATGGTGACGCCCATCAGGAAGACGAGCGCCGCAATCACCCAGTTGAACGCCGTACCGAAGGCCAGCGGATAATGGTTCGACAGCATGAAGAAAATGACGGGCAGCGTCAGATAGTTGTTGTGCAGCGAACGCTGCTTGGCAATTTGACCGTATTTCGGATCGGGCGTGCGCCCGGCGATGAGATCGGCGACGACGATCTTCTGGTTCGGAATGATGATCATGAAGACGTTGGCCGACATGATGGTCGCAGTGAAGGCACCGAGATGCAGGAAGGCGGCGCGGCCGGTGAAAAGCTGCGTATAACCCCAGGCCATGAAGACGAGCACGACATAGAGCACTGCCATAAGACCCCAGGTATCCCGGCCAAGCGGGGATTTGCACAGCAGATCGTAGACGACCCAGCCGAAGGCCAGTGACGCCAACGAGATCAGGATTGCGACCGTCGGCGTGATATCAAGGACGTGGCGATCGATGAGAAAAAGGTCGGCACCGCCATAATAGACGATGCAGAGCATCAGGAAGCCCGAGATCCAGGTGAAATAGCTCTCATATTTGAACCAGGTCAGATGCTCAGGCATCTGAGCGGGCGCCACCAGATATTTCTGGATATGATAGAAGCCGCCGCCATGAACCTGCCATTCCTCGCCATAGGCGCCGGGCGGCAGATGCGGGCGTTTCACCAGTCCGAGATCGAGCGCGATGAAATAGAAGGACGATCCGATCCAGGCGATCGCGGTAACGACATGGAACCAGCGCGCCGCGAAGGCGAGCCATTCCCATGCTATGGCATATTCATACATCGAGTTCCCCTATCTTCCTCCGACTCGTGACATTGCGGAAAATTTGCCGGGGAGGGAAGAGGAGAATGATGAACCGCACATGCCCTTTGCAACATGGCGAGCGTCGCGGGTCACGCCAGTCGCCAGCGATGTTGCCGAGGTCGCCAATCGCGGACGCACAGCCGATCTGTTACCCTCGTGCCTAAAAGCTGCCGAGAAGGCCATGCATTATTACTGTCTCATATTGGATCTGCTAAAATTGGCGGATCTTGAAACTATGATGAGCGGATACAGTTAGGTTTGCAGGCCGCCGGCATGAAATAACAAGAACCGTTGGAGATCGGCGGCGCATTCATCGACGGAGAGATGCCCATGCGCAGCATTCTGACGTGTGTAATGATGGCATACGCATCGTTGGCGATGGCTCACGACGCACCTTCGGGGTGGAGTTATGACCCCTATTGTTGCAATGGCGACAGTCATAATGGCGATTGCCAGATGATTCCGTCCAAAAGCGTCGCGGTGACACCAAACGGATATCGTGTGACATTGATGCCGGGCGACCACCGGCTGGTCACGCATGCTCACGTCTTTCTGCTGCCGATGACGAAGGCGATGCAGTCCGGCGATGGTGATTATCACCTCTGTCTGTTCCCCAACGAGAACACGCCGCGCTGCTTCTACGCGCCGGAAATGGGATTTTGAAGCCGAACCTACTAAGCCCTGTTCAGGTTGATTGGCCCTGATGCGTTTGTCGGGTCAGGTTCCGGCGGCGTTCATCTCCTCCAGGATCCAATTGCGGAAGGCCTTGATCTTCGGTACGTTGCGGCGATTTTCGGGATAGGCGAGCCAGTAGGCCTTGCCGTCGCTGCGGGTTAGATCGAAGGGCTGGTAGAGCCGGCCGAGCGCGATTTCGGCCTCATAGAAGGCAGGGTGAAGGATGGCGATGCCGTGGCCGGCCATCGCCGCGTCGGCTTCCATCGCCTGCGAGCCCAGCTGGTTGCGCGGGCGTCGATCGAGATCCGTATCGGTGACGCCGGCAGCCTCGAACCATTGTTTCCACCAGATGTCGCCGGCATCGAAGAGATCGAATTTCAGCAGATCGCGCGGCTCTTTGATGCCCCCTGCCGATTCCGCCAGCTTGGGGCTCAGCATCGGCGTGAACTCCAGGCCCATCAACCGGTGCAGCGCGAGCCCCGGCCAGTTACCGTCGCCCCAGCGGATGCCGACGTCGATCTGCTCGCGGCCGAAGTCGATGATGTCGGAGGTCGCCTGAAACCGAACCGCGATCGCCGGATGCTTCAAATGGAAGGAGCCGAGGCGCGGCGCCAGCCATTTCGACGCGAAGGTATGGGTCGAGCTGATGGCGAGCGTGCCTTCGACGCTGTCGCGCGCCGTCGCCATCGCGTCATGCAGCATGGCGAAGGCTTCGGTCACCTTCGGGGCCAGCCGTACACCGGTCTCCGTCAGCGCGATCTGGCGTGGGCGACGCAGGAAGAGCGGCTCGCCGACATTATCCTCCAGGAGCTTGATCTGGTAGCTGACGGCCGTCTGCGTCATTCCGAGCTCGTCACCCGCCTTGGTGAAGCTGCCAAGCCGGGCGGCGGCTTCGAAGACGCGCAGCGCATTCAGCGGAAATTGCTTCGAAAGTTTCATGGATAAGTTCTCTTGATGCAGGCAGACGATCGTTCGATTGGAATTGCACCATTTTTCGCGGCAGACTGCAACTCATACCATCAATCTGATGAGGTGACGTCATGGATTGCCATGCTATCGAAGAGAGCCAGCCGCAACGGAACAGCAGTGTTTTCCTACGTCTTGCCGGCTGGCTCATGGCCAGTTTCCACCGCTTGCCGCGCCTCGATCTTACGGCCGCGCCCGATCGGGTTAAGCGCGATCTCGGTTTCCTCGACGGGCGCGATCCCTATTATGAGGACGAGCGCATGCGGTAGGCCGCAAGCGCCGTCAGGATCTCGGCAGCGGTCATGGCGGCGATCACTTCGGGGCGCTTGTCCCTGACCGTCGAGCCGCCGATCGGCAGCGTCAGCCGCTCCATCCAGCCGTGCTCGCCGTCGCCTTCGCGTGAAAGCCAGCTTGCGAGGGTGGCGCGCTTGGTGGCGGAGCCGATCATGCCGGTATAGGCGAGGTCGGTTCTCGCAAGCGCCTCGCGAGCGATGAGGAAATCCAGCGCGTGGTCATGGGTCAGGATGACGACCGCGCCGCCGGCGGAAATATCTTTCACCAACGCTTCCGGCATTGGCACGAGCCGGGCCTTGATTTCATCCGGCAGGTTGGCAAGCTCTTGCTGTCTCGTTTCGACGACCGTCACCGACAGCGGCAGCGGCGCAAGGGCTGCCGCCAGCGCCCGGCCGACATGGCCGGCGCCAAAGAGAAAAACCTCCGGCAGGCGCTCAATCTCGCCTGCAAGCCTTGCCTTGAGCTCATCCGTCAGCGCTTGCGTCAACCGCCGAAACCGCAGTTGCGTGCGCCCGCCGCAGCATTGGCCGATTTCGGGGCCGAGCGGGATGTCCATGATGGCCGTTCCGCCGGTTCCAGCCAGAATCTCGCGCGCTTTTGCGATTGCCATGAACTCGAACTGCCCGCCACCGATCGTGCCCCAGAGGGCGTTCGCCGAAACAAGCATGAAAGCGCCGGCCTCGCGCGGAGTGGAGCCTTGCGTGCCGGTGATGTCGACCAGGACGCTCTCGGGGTGGGCGGCGAGGAAGGTGGGGAGGTCCTTCATGGCAAGGCAACCGATGGGTATGTGGCTGCGGTCCCCCCCTCTGTCCGGCAGGACAGAGGGGGGTGCCACCCACTCGGCCCGTCCTGCTCAAACAACAAATCAGCCGGACGCATCCTACACCCGCTTCATCCGCTCCACAGCCATCAGCACCCGTTCCGGAGTCGCCGGCGCATCGAGTCTCGGACAGACGTTATAATCGGCGACGCTAGCGACCGCCATCGACAGGGCTTCCAGCACCGAGATCGCCAGCATGAAGGGCGGTTCGCCGACCGCCTTGGAACGGCCGATCGTCGCTTCGGCATTCTCTGACCATTCGGCCAGCCGCACGTTGAAGATTTTCGGCCGGTCGGAGGCGAGCGGGATCTTGTAGGTCGACGGGGCATGGGTGCGCAGCCGTCCCTTGTCGTCCCACCAGAGCTCTTCCGTCGTCAGCCAGCCCAAACCTTGGACGAAGGCCCCTTCGACCTGGCCGAGGTCGATCGCCGGGTTCAGCGAGCGGCCGACATCGTGGAGAATGTCGGTGCGGTCGATCAGATATTCACCGGTCAGCGTATCGATCGAGACCTCGGTGCAGGCGGCGCCGTAGGCGAAATAATAGAAGGGGGTGCCGCGGCCGGCCTTGCGGTCCCAGTGGATCTTCGGCGTCTTGTAGAAGCCGGCGGCTGAAAGCTGGACGCGGGCGAAATAGGCCTGCTTGATGAAATCACGGAAGGGGATCTCGAACTCGCCGACGCGCACGCGGTTTGGCAGGAAGACGACGTCGGAGGGGGCCACATCCCATTTTTCGGCGGCAAAGGCCACCAGCCGTTCCTTGATCTGGCGGGCGGCATCGTAGGCCGCCATGCCGTTCAGGTCCGAGCCGGAGGAGGCGGCGGTGGCCGAGGTGTTCGGCACCTTGGCGGTCGTCGTTGCGGTGATCTTCACCCTAGAGATATCGATCTGGAAGCTGTCGGCCAGCACCTGCGCCACCTTGGTATAGAGGCCCTGGCCCATTTCGGTGCCGCCATGGTTCAGGTGGATCGAGCCGTCCTGATAGATATGGACGAGGGCGCCGGCCTGGTTGAAGGCGGTCATGGTAAAGGAGATGCCGAATTTGACCGGCGTCAGCGCGATGCCCTTTCTGATGTAGCGGCTGTCGCGGTTGAAGGCGATGATGGCGTTGCGTCGCGCCCGGTATTCGGCCGTCTCCTCCAGTTCGTCGACGACACGGGCGATGATATTGTCCTCGACCTCCTGGTGGTAAGGTGTCAGCGTGCGCCCGGAGCCCGGCTGGCCGTAGAAATTCAGCTTGCGAATATCGAGCGGATCCTTGCCGAGGGCGTAGGCGATCTCCTCGATGAAGCGCTCGGCGCCGAGCATGCCCTGCGGACCGCCGAAGCCGCGGAAGGCGGTGTTGGAGACCGTGTGCGTCTTCAAGGGTTTCGACTGCAGATGCACATGCGGGTAGAAGTAACTGGAATCAGCGTGAAAGAGGGCCCGGTCGGTCACCGGCCCCGAGAGATCGGAGGAGAAGCCGCAACGCGCCGCATAAGTCGCATCGACAGCGTGAATACGGCCGTCAGCGTCGAAGCCCACTTCGTAATCGACGAGGAAATCATGGCGTTTGCCGGTGGCGCTCATATCCTCGTCGCGGTCGGGGCGGAACTTGATGGCGCGGCCGAGCTTCTTGGCCGCAAGGGCGGCAAGGGCCGCGAACTGGCTGCCCTGTGTTTCCTTGCCGCCGAAGCCTCCGCCCATGCGGCGCACATTGACCGTCACCGCGTTCGAAGGGATGTCGAGCACATGGCCGACGATGTGCTGGATCTCGCTCGGATGCTGGGTCGAAGACCAGACGGTTACCTCGTCATCCTCACCGGGAAAGGCGACGGCGATATGGCCTTCGAGATAGAAATGCTCCTGTCCGCCGATGCGCATTTGGCCCTTCAGGCGCATGGGTGCGTTCGGCATTTCCGTTTCCGGCTCGCCGCGCTGCAGCGTCATCGGCGTGGTGACCAGCGGGCTGCCGTTTGCAAGTGCGCCGTCGATATCGCTCCAATGCGGGAGGTCGCGATAGGCGATCTTCGCCAGCCAAGCGGCGCGGCGGGCGGCCTCGCGCGTCTCGGCGATGACGGCAAAGATCGGCTGGCCGTGGAACTGAACCAAAGTTTCGGCGAGCAGCGGCTCGTCATGGCTGCCGTTGGAGCTGACGTCGTTGACGCCGGGCACGTCCTTGCCGGTGAAGACCCAGACGACGCCGGGATAGGCGGCGACCTCGGAGAGATCGATGCTGAGGATTTCGGCGTGTGCCCGGTCGGAGAGGCCGAGCGCGCCGTGCAGCAGGCCGGCGGGTTCGGGGGTGTCGTCGATATATTCGGCCGTTCCGGTAACGTGTTTGTGCGCGGAATCATGGCGCAGAGAGCCGTACATTGGGCCCGAGATGACGACTTTGGGGTCTTCGAAGGTGGACTTGTCCATTAGATCAGCCCTCCGCGAACGGAGTTAGGAAATGCGGCTACTCCGCACTCCCTCATTCCTTTGCCCTCAGGGCTTCGCCCGAGGGATGTCACAGGAATCCAGCCACGGCGCGTCTGCGCCGTGAATGACTCATATGACGCTGAGGAAATGTCTCCTGCGCCCAGGGACTTGGGCGCGCTGGATTCCTGTGACAAGCACAGGAATGAGGGAGAGGAGGAGACCGCGACTATTCCCATCAAGGCTTGCATTCCGGGCGTTCTGATCAATTTCTCCATCACGCCACCTCCTCGAACCGCTTCAGCTCCGCCGGCGCGCCGACAGTTTCCAGATAGAACCGCGTCAACAAATTCTTCGCCGTCAACTGGCGGTATTCCGCCGTGGCGCGCCAGTCGGTGAGCGGTTGGAAATCGACGTCGAAGGCGGGGCGGGCGGCCTCGATCGTTGCTTCAGTCCAGGATTTGCCGATCAGTTCGGTCTCCACCGTGCGAGCGCGTTTCGGCGTTGCCGCCATGCCGCCGTAGGCGATGCGGATGTCGGTGACGATCTCCGCGTCGTCGAGGGTCAGCAGGAAGGCGCCGAGCACGGCGGTGATGTCCTCGTCGCGGCGCTTGGTGATCTTGTAAGCGGCAAAGCGGCTGTTTGCGGGATAGGGCACGAAGACGCTCTCGACGAACTCGCCGGGCCTGCGGTCCTGTTTGCCGTAGGCGATGAAGAAGTCCTCGAGGGGGATTTTGCGCTGGCCTTCGAGGGAGCGCAGCGTCAACGTCGCCCCGAGCGCGATCAAGGGCGGCGGACTGTCGCCGATCGGGGAGCCGTTGGCGATGTTGCCGCCAATCGTGCCCATGTTGCGCACCTGCTCGCCACCGATGCGGTCGATCAGCCGCCCGAGCGCCGGGATTTTCCGGGCGATCGCTTCGAAGGCCCTGGTGTAGCTGACGCCAGCGCCGATGGTGACGCCGTCCTCGCTTTCGGTGACGGTCTGCAATTCGCTCAGGTGGTTGATGAATACGACCGGGCTCAGCCGCCGCATCTGCTTCGTCACCCAGAGGCCGACATCGGTCGAGCCGGCAACGACGGTCGCGTCGGGCTCCTGCGAGAGAACTTCGGCCAGTGCCTGGACAGAAGCCGGCACGATCAACCGGTCTTCGCCTTTGGCAATCAGGATGGTGCCGCTCGCCTGCATGGCCCAGAGCCGTGCGATGATTTCCGAGCGCGTGCGCTCCAGCGGGTCGAACAGCGCGCTCGGGCGCATCAGGCTCACCTGCTCGGCGGCCTTGACGATTGGCTCGTAGCCGGTGCAGCGACACAGATTGCCTTGCAATGCCTTTTCGATCTCGCGGCGACCGGGTTTTTCCTTTGTCAGCCATAACCCATAGAGCGACATCACGAAGCCCGGGGTGCAGAAGCCGCATTGCGACCCATGACAATCAACCAGCGCCTGCTGCACCGGATGCAGCGCGCCATCCCGGCCGGCCAGGTGCTCGACCGTCACCACGTGCGTGGCGTGCAGCGAGCCGGTGAAACGGATGCAGGCGTTGACGGATTCATAGGCAAGCTTGCCGTCGACGAGCCGGCCGACGAGCACGGTGCAGGCCCCGCAATCGCCTTCCGCGCATCCCTCCTTGGTGCCAGTGAGGCGCCGCTTCAACCGCAGAAAATCGAGAAGCGTCTCGGTCGGCCCGACATCGGTGAGCTCGATGTCCTCGCCATTCAGGATGAAGCGAATGCTGTCGTTCATGATATTCCCGGTTATGTTTTCCAAATGGTTAGGCCGCCGTCCAGCCACCGTCAATCGAGATGTGGGTTCCGGTCACCTGGCAGGCGGCATCGCTCGCAAGGTAGATCGACAGCGCACCGATCTCCTCGGCCTTGACAAATTCGCGCGTCGGCTGCGCCTTGAGGATGACTTCGCTCTTCACCTGCTCCTCGGTGATGCCGCGCGCCCTGGCGGTATCGGGTATCTGCTTTTCGACGAGCGGCGTCAGCACATAGCCGGGGCAGATGGCGTTGACCGTCACGCCGAACTCCGCAAGTTCCAGCGCCGCTGTCTTCGTCAAGCCTAATATACCATGTTTTGCCGCCACATAGGCGGATTTGAAGGGGGAGGCGACGAGCCCGTGAGCCGAAGCGATGTTGATGATGCGGCCATATTTCTTGGCCTTCATCAGCGGAATGGCGGCGCGCATGGTGTGAAAGGAGCTCGACAGGTTGATGGCGATGATCTGATCCCATTTTTCGACCGGGAAATCCTCGATCTTCTCGACATGCTGAATGCCGGCATTGTTGACGAGGACATCGACGGTGCCGAAGGTTTTTGCGGCGGTTTCGATCAGGTCGGCGATCTCGGCGGGCTTGGTCATGTCGGCGGGATGGTAGATTGCCCGGCCCTTCGATACCGATTCAAGCCGCTCGACGATCGCGTTGATTTCATCGGCATTTCCGAACCCGTTGATAACGACGTTGTCGCCGGTTTCGGCGAAGGCGGTGGCGATCGCAAGACCGATGCCGCTGGTGGAGCCGGTGACGACGACTGATCTGCTCATGCTGTTTCTCCGTGAATGCCGATGCTGCGTCGCAGCGTTAGCCTCGAGGTTATTCCCAAAGGCGGCAGGCTGGCAATTCCGCTTTATTCGCTTTTCTCGCCCGCATCCGTGTCCTATTGATTTGCCATGATAATCAGCGTGGAGCATTTCCGTTTTTCTCCGAATCACGGAAATGCTCTATCTCTTTGATCCACGCAATTCCGGACGCAAACCGCTACGCGCTTTTGCTGGAATTGCTCCAGGGAGAAGGATTTCATGAGCGGATATGTTCTGGCGATCGATCAGGGAACAACGTCGACACGGGCGATCGTTTTTGATGGCACCATGCAGGTCGTCGGCAAAGGCCAGAAGGAATTCACTCAAATCTATCCGCGCTCCGGCTGGGTGGAGCATGATCCTGAGGAGATCTGGGATTCAGTCGTCTCCACCATCCATATGGCGCTGCGTGAAGCCAAGGTGATGGCGAAGGACATTGCCGCGCTTGGCATCACCAACCAGCGCGAGACCGTTGTTGTGTGGGAGCGCGAGACCGGCCGGCCGATCCAGAATGCCATCGTCTGGCAGGATCGACGCACGGCGAGCTACTGCGACAACCTGAAACGGCAGGATCTGGAACGGGTTTTCACAAAGAAGACCGGACTCATCCTTGATCCCTATTTCTCCGGCACGAAGCTCTCCTGGATGCTTGCTAATGTGAAGGGGGCGCGGGCGCGTGCGGCCCGGGGCGATCTCTGCTTCGGGACGATCGACACCTTCCTGATCTGGCGGCTCACCGGCGGCAAGAGCTTCGTGACGGATGCCACCAACGCCTCACGCACGCTGATGTACAACATTGCCGAAAATGCATGGGACGAGGATCTGCTCGACATTCTGAGAGTGCCGGCCGCCATGCTGCCTGAGGTCAAGGATTGTGCCGCCGATTTCGGCACGGTCGATTTAGAGATATTCGGCGCTGCCATCCCGATCCTCGGTGTCGCCGGCGATCAGCAGGCGGCGACCATCGGCCAGGCCTGTTTTGCGCCGGGCATGCTGAAATCGACTTACGGCACGGGCTGCTTTGCGCTGCTCAACACCGGCACAGACATGGTGCGTTCGAAAAACCGACTGCTGACGACAATCGCCTATCGCCTCAACGGCGAGACGACCTATGCGCTTGAGGGCTCGATCTTTATCGCGGGTGCTGCCGTGCAATGGCTGCGGGACGGGCTTCGCATCATCGGCAGTGCCGCCGAGACCAACACGCTTGCCGAAAAGGCCGATCCGACGCAGGAGGTCTATCTCGTGCCCGCCTTCACCGGCCTCGGCGCGCCATATTGGGATGCCCAGGCGCGCGGCGCGATTTTCGGGCTGACGCGCAACAGTGGGCCCGCTGAGCTTTCCCGGGCGGCGCTCGAAGCCGTCTGCTACCAGACCCGCGACCTGCTCGACGCCATGCAGAAAGACTGGAAGAACGGCGCCGAAGATACGGTGCTCCGCGTCGACGGCGGCATGGTCGCCTCCGACTGGACGATGCAGCGCCTCGCCGACCTGCTCGACGCGCCGGTCGATCGCCCGGTGATCCTGGAGACGACGGCGCTGGGCGCGGCCTGGCTCGCCGGCAGCCGGGCGGGGGTGTGGCCTGACAGGGATGGGTTTTCGGCGACATGGAAACGCGACCGGCGTTTCGAGCCTGACATGGACGAGAAGGTGCGGGCGGCAAAACTCAAGGGTTGGAAGAATGCGGTCAAGCGGACGCTTACCGAAGGCTAGCCTTCGGTAAGCGCCTTGGTTCCTGCAACCGCCGCTGACCCGGATAATTTTTTGATGCGGCCTGTCGGCTAAGCGGTTACTCCTTCGTCATTCGGAAAGAGGAGTGACCGATGCTTTATGCAATCCTTTGTTACGCCCATGAGGAAACCGTCTTCGCCTGGACCAAGGAGGAGGAGGCTGCCGTCATGGAAAAGCTTTACGCCGTGCAGGAGCCGCTTGCCAAAGCCGGTAAGCTGGGTCCCGTCGGTCGGCTGATGCCGACGACGGCGGCGACGACCGTTCGCAAGGGCAAAGACGAGGCTCTCGTCATCGACGGGCCTTTCGCGGAAACGAAAGAGGCGCTTCTCGGCTTTTACGTGGTTGACTTCGAAACGCTGGAGGAGGCGGTCGCCTTCTCGAAACAGCTATCCGCGGTCAATCCCGGCTCCTCCTCTTACGAAATTCGGCCTTTCTACGTGTTCAGGCCGGGAGATGCTGCATCATGACCGACATTGCCTGGATCGACCTCGCGCTTGCCTCGGCCCGCCCGAAGGCGCTCGGCGCGCTGCTGCGCTATTTCCGCGATCTCGATACCGCGGAGGAGGCGTTTCAGGAGGCATGCCTGAGGGCGATCCGGACATGGCCGGAAAGAGGACCGCCGCGCGATCCGGCGGCATGGCTCATTTTCGTCGGTCGCAACAGCGGCATCGATGCGGTGCGCAAACGATCGAAGCTGCAGGCGTTGCCGGACGAGGACGTCATTTCCGATACTGAGGATGCCGAAAGCGACATTGCCGAGCGGCTGGATGCTTCCAATTATCGCGACGATATCCTGCGGCTTCTCTTCATCTGCTGCCATCCCGATCTGCCGGCGACGCAGCAGATCGCGCTGGCGCTGCGCATCGTCTCCGGCCTTTCGGTGACGCAGATCGCGCGCGCCTTCCTGGTCTCCGAAAGCGCCATGGAGCAGCGCATCACTCGGGCCAAGGCGCGCGTCGCCAAGGCGGGCGTGCCTTTCGAAACGCCGAGCCCTGAGGAGAGGGCCGAACGCCTGTCGATCGTCAGCACGATGATCTATCTGATCTTCAACGAGGGCTACACCCAGGCGAATCCCAAACATGAGGCGGCCGCCTTCAGCGACGAGGCGATCCGGCTGGCACGGCTGATGCTGCACATGTTTCCGTCCGAACCGGAACTGATGGGGCTGCTTGCGCTCATGCTTCTGCAGATATCGCGCCGCCCGGCGCGTTTCAGCGCCGAAGGCGAGATCGTGCTGCTCGAGGATCAGGACCGCTCTCTCTGGAACCAGCTTTTCATCAATGAGGCCCTGGCGCTGCTCGACAAGGCGCTACGCCACCGCCGGCCCGGCCCCTACCAGCTTCAGGCGGCCATCGCCGCCATCCATTCGCGCGCGAAACGTGCCGAAGACACCGACTGGACGGAAATCGATCTGCTTTACCGGGCGTTGGAGCGTATTCAGCCCTCGCCTGTCGTAACGCTTAATCGCGCGGTCGTCGTTTCCAAGCTGCATGGGCCGCAGGAGGCGCTGGATCTCATCGATCCGCTCGGCGAGAAACTCGGAGGCTATTTCTATTATCACGGTCTGCGGGGCGGGCTGCTGAAGCAGCTCGGTTTGACCAGCCAGGCGCGCGAAGCCTTCGACCATGCCATCGCGCTTGCCCATTCGGCGGCGGAAGCCGCGCATATCCGCCGGCAGATCGACAAGATGCAGGAAGAGGCGGCGCAGCCGATTGCAAATTAATTCTTCGTGGTGTCGGAACGGCGAAGTTTACACGTCCTTGTAACAACCTGAGACGAAACAGGTTTCATTCAAACGGAGAGATGTTGAAATGACCGCCAGCACGCAACATGAACTCGTCCTTATCAGGGAATTCCACGCCCCGCGCGATAAGATCTTCAAGGCATGGACCGATCCGGATCTCGTGAAGCAGTGGTTCGTCCCGCGCCCGTGGAGTGTGGCAGACGCGACGCTCGATGTGCGCCCCGGCGGCGCGAGTGTTGTCGTCATGCAGGATCCCCAGGGCAATCGGTATCCGAATCATGGCGTCTATCTCGAGATCGTCGAGAATGAGAAGATCGTCTTCACCGACGCCTATACCAGCGCCTGGGTGCCTGCCGAAAAGCCTTTCTTCACCGGCGTCATTCTGCTCGAAGACCTCGGTAACGGCAGGACGAAATATACAGCCAAGGCGCTGCACTGGCGCGCCGAAGACAAGGAAGCGCACGAGAAGATGGGCTTCCACGAGGGATGGGGCAAGGCGGCCGATCAGTTGGCGGAATTGTTGGCGAAAATGTGAGCGGCGGGGACGGCGTGGTGAAGGCTGTGCCGTCCCGTGCTTCAAGTGTGGCACGAGGCGGTTTGGAAGATGATTCCACCTGTGCTTCGAAGTCGTTGAATTCAGATTCTATCCTGTGCCAATCTGCTGGTATGAAAGGGTACGTCTATATCCTCGCATCCGGACGCAACGGCACGCTCTATACCGGCGTGACGCGTGATCTTGCCGGCCGGCTATACGAGCATCAGAATGAGCTGACGCCGGGTTTTACGTCGAAGTATGGTGTCAAGACACTGGTGTGGTTCGAGGAGCATGATCTGCTGACGACAGCGATCACGCGCGAAAAGACGATTAAGAAATGGCCGCGACTGTGGAAGCTCAATCTGATCGAGCGGGAGAATCCTGAATGGGAGGACATTTCGTTTCATCTCTTGGGCCTGTGAGAGGAGAAGTCTCCTGTCGCGCAGTCGCAGAGGTCAACAACGATGGTTCACGCAGTTCAGCATCTAACAAAAACGCTCTGAATAGTATGGGATATGGTTGGCCAGGTGCGCACCATTTGCTCCCTCATTCCTGTGCTCGTCACAGGAATCCAGCAGCGCCATGTCCATGGCGCAGGGACTCTTTGCCATCGTACAATGTTCGCTCAGTTAGATGTAGCTGAGGGTGCGAACCCTTAATAACTGCCGCCGCCTATCAAGATTCTCGAACAATCCGTTCCACAATTTGTGTTTGCGCTCCATCGCCGCCATCCTTATCTCCGGATCGAGTTCAACAGGATGCCGACGATGGAACTGGGCCTTTACACATTCGCCGATGTCAATCCCAATCCCTCCCGCAGCAAGGGAGCGGAAGGGGCCGAACGGCTGAAGCATCTGATCGAGGAGATCGAGCTTGCCGATCAGGTGGGGCTCGATGTCTTCGGGCTTGGCGAACACCATCGGCCGGACTATGCGGCGTCCGCTCCCGCGGTGGCGCTGGCGGCTGCGGCCGTCAAGACCAAAAACATCCGGCTGACGAGCGCGGTTACTGTGCTCTCCTCCGACGATCCGGTGCGTGTGTTCCAGCAGTTTTCGACGCTTGATCTCATTTCGAACGGCCGTGCCGAGATCATGGCAGGGCGTGGCTCGTTCATCGAGTCTTTCCCGCTGTTCGGCTACAACCTCGAGGATTACGACCAGCTTTTCGAGGAGAAGCTCGATCTGCTGCTGGCGCTGCGCGATGATGAGACTGTCGCGTGGAAGGGTGAGCTTCGCGCGGCGATCAACGGACGCGGCGTCTATCCCAGGCCGCTGCA
Organism: Rhizobium sp. NLR16a; assembly: GCF_017948245.1. Taxonomy (NCBI): domain Bacteria; kingdom Pseudomonadati; phylum Pseudomonadota; class Alphaproteobacteria; order Hyphomicrobiales; family Rhizobiaceae; genus Rhizobium; species Rhizobium sp. NLR16a. Next base: position 731,310 of record NZ_CP072865.1, read on the forward strand.
GGATCCACTGCCGCTGTGGATCGCGGTTGGCGGCACACCGCAGTCGGTGGCGCGCGCCGGCGCGCTCGGACTGCCGGTGGCGCTCGCGATCATTGGCGGCGAGCCGCGCCGTTTCGCGCCGCTCTTCGATCTCTACCGCGAGGCTGCGCGCCGGGCCGGGCAGGATCAGGCGAAGCTGAAGACCAGTATCAATGTCCATGGCTTCATCGCGGACACGACGGAGAGAGCCGCCGACCAGTTCTACGGACCACAGGCGGAGGTGATGAACCGCATCGGCCGCGAGCGCGGCTGGGGACCGACGAGCCGGGCGCATTTCGATCTTTCGCGCGGGCCGAACGGCGCGCTTTTCGTCGGCGATCCCGAGCGGGTCGCGGAAAAGATCATCGCCCATCACGCGATATTCAAGAACGACCGCTTCCTGCTGCAGATGGCGATCGGCCTGATGCCGCATGATCAGATCATGCGTGGCATCGAGCTCTACGGGACGAAAGTGGCGCCGATCGTCAGAAAGGCATTGACTGAAAAGAGCGAAGGAGTGAAAGCCTCAGTTTGAGGCGGCCGCGGCCGCCCTGTGGAAGGGCGGAACAGACGAATGGTTATCGCAAACGACGACGAACTGGTGAAGCTCAAGGAGATCGGCCGCATCTGCGCCAATGCCATCCAGGTGATGGCGGCAACGATAGAGCCCGGCATGACGACGCTGGAGCTCGACCAGATCGGCCGCAAGGTGCTCGAAGATGCGGGCGCACGCTCGGCGCCGGAGTTCTGCTATCAATTTCCGGGCGCGACCTGCATCAGCATCAACGAGGAAATCGCCCACGGCATTCCCGGCCCGCGCGTCATCCGCGCCGGCGATCTCATCAATATCGACGTCTCGGCCGAGAAGGACGGCTTCTTCGCCGATACCGGCGCCTCCTTCGCGGTGCCGCCCGTCAAGCCGAAAATCGAGCGGCTCTGCCGCGACGGTAAGCGGGCGCTCTGGGTCGGGCTCAACCAGGTGAAATCGGGCGAATCGCTGGCAAAGATCGGCACCGCCGTCGGCGCTTTCGCGCAGAAGAACCGCTATACGCTGGTCGCCAATCTGGCGAGCCACGGCGTCGGCCGCTCGCTGCACGAGGAGCCGGCCGAGCTCTCGACCTGGCCGGATCCTTCGGAAAAGCGTGTGATGACGGATGGCCTCGTCTTCACCGTCGAGCCATTCCTTTCGCTCGGCGCGACATGGGCCGAAGGCGGCGACGACGCCTGGACGCTCTATGCCGATCCGAAGGCGCCGACGGTGCAGTTTGAGCATACGGTGGTTGCGACGCGGAATGGGCCGGTGATATTGACGCTGCCGGATGGGCGGGTGTAGGGCTGGGGTCAGTGGGCTCGCCCTTGGGCTTGGAATCTTCAGGTCGCTTCGTGGGGAGCGCTCACCTCTCCTTTTTGTTCCTGTGCTTGTCACAGGAATCCAGCCACCGCGCGTCTGCGCGGTGATTGACCCATATACAATTGAAGAGAGTCTCCAGCGCCCAAGGACTTGGGCGCACGGGATTCCTGTGACAAGCACAGGAAATGAGGGTGGTTGTGGTGGGCGCACATGTCAATTCATTCGGCTTGACCGCCACGTCCCTTCGCTCCCGCGCTTCGATCTGCGCCCTAGATATTGTGGTTCAAAAACGGCGGTGAAAATCCTACCTTTCGCAGAATTGATCGATCGATCAGAAATAGTCGTTTGTGGCCTTTGCGTTGCAGCGCGATAAGCGGTGCATGCTTTCCCGTCCGCCTCGCTCCGCGCCCAACCTGGTTTCGATTGCTGCTGCCGGCGCCGTGGCCATGGCGGCAGCCATGGGCTTCGGGCGCTTCTCTTATACGCCGATCCTGCCCGGCATGATGAGCGGCGTGCCGCTTTCGGCGGCGGATGCCGGCTTTATCGCGTCGGCGAATTTCGTCGGTTATCTCGTTGGCGCCGTGCTGGCGGCTTATGGCTGGGCGGCGGGGCGCGAACGGCTGGTGGCGCTCTTGGCACTGCTTGCCAACGCAATCCTGCTCGCTGCGATGGCGGCCACCGATTCCGTTGCGATCTTTGCGGTCATCCGGCTCCTGGCCGGCCTTGCCAGCGCCTTCGCGATGGTGTTCACCTCGTCGATCGTGCTCAGCCACGGGGCTGCTGCCGGCAATGACCATGTGCAGGCGGCGCATTTCGGCGGGCCTGGAGCGGGCATTGCGCTTTCGTCGGTCATGGTGCTCCTGATTGGTCTTGGCTTTCACGATGAGCCGGGCGGCTGGCGCGCCGATTGGATCGGCGGGGCGCTCTATTGCGCGGCAAGTCTCGCCATCGTCTGGTGGCTCTTGCCCACGGCGCCGGCACAGGCAGCGCGGTCGGGCAAGGAACCGGCGCTCAACTGGAGCCGGCCGATGGTGCTTGTCACGCTGTCCTACGGCCTGTTCGGCTTCGGCTACGTCATCACCGCGACCTTCCTCGTCACCATCGCACGCATGGCGGCGACGGGAGCTTTCGTCGAATTTCTCTGCTGGTTCATTGCCGGCGTGACGGCGGCGGTGGCGCTGTTTGCCTGGAAGCCGCTCGTCAGACCGCTTGGACTCGGCGGCGTCTATGTCGCGGCGCTTCTCATCGAGGCCGCCGGTGTGCTCGCCACCGTAGCGCTGCCGCCTTCGGTCGCGCCGCTGATCGGCGGGGCGCTATTCGGGGCGACGTTCCTGGCGATCACGGCCTACGGACTGCAAATCGGCCGCAAGCTTTCCCCGAAGAGTCCGCGGCGGATCCTGGCGATGATGACGGCCGCCTTCGGCGTCGGCCAGATCGTCGGACCGATTGTTGCCGGCTGGATTGCCGAACGCTCGGGCAGCTTTACCCTGCCGACGGTGATCGCTGCCGCAGCACTTCTTGTCTGCGCGGCGCTCGTAATGCCCGTCATCAGGAAAATCGCCTAACCGATTACATCTGCGTAACAATCGGCTGAACCCATTGCTGCTTCCTTCGAACTGCCTTAGTTTCCGGCACAATCAGTGTTCCGACACTCCCGAGACTCACAGTTCAGGAAAGCAAAGCTCCCCGTGTTTCATTCCTTCTTTCCCCAGCCGAAACCTTTCTTCATTTCGCTTGTCGTCTGGACGCTAATTTCAATATTGGGCTGGTATTTCTTCGCGGCCGGTCTCGGCGCGTCGCTCGGATTTGCACCGGTTGCAGAAGAGCAGCAGCCGATCGATCTTTCCTTCTTCTTGCTGCCCGAAAATGTTTGGTTTTACAGCTATTTCTTTCTCTCGGCGATCATCTTCTGCGGCGCTTGGCATCTGAAGGCGCTGCACCATCCCTGGAAGCTGTGGTCGATCTGGGGTTCTGCGCTCATCATTTTTGTGACCTATTTCGGCGTGCAGATCACGGTCGTGATCAACAATTGGCGCCGCCCATTCGGCGACCTTCTGCAGAACGCCCTGTCGAAGCAGCCGGGCATTTCCGTCGACAATTTCTACAGTCTGATGTGGGTCTTCTGTCAGATCGCGTTCCTCAGCATGTTCGTGTCGATCATGACCGACTTCTTCACCAGCCACTACATCTTCCGCTGGCGCGCCGCGATGAACGATTTCTATATGTCGAAGTGGGAAAAGCTGCGGCACATCGAAGGTGCTTCACAGCGCGTGCAGGAAGACACGATGCGTTTTTCGAGCACGCTCGAGGGTCTCGGCATCAGCCTCATCAATTCGGTGATGACGCTCGTGGTCTTCCTTCCGATCCTTCTGGCACTGTCGCACTATGTGACTGAACTGCCGGTCATCGGCCCGCTGGCGAATTCCCTGTTCTGGCTGGCGCTGTTCTGGTCGGCATTCGGCACGCTGCTTCTGGCGGTCGCCGGTATCAAGCTGCCGGGCCTGAACTTCCGTAATCAGCGCGTGGAAGCCGCCTATCGCAAGGAACTCGTCTATGGCGAGGACCATGCGGAGCGGGCGCAGCCGCTGACAGTCAGGGAGCTTTTCAACAACGTTCGGCGGAACTATTTCCGCATGTATTTCCACTACATGTATTTCAATGTCGCCCGCTATTTCTACATTCAGGCGGACGCACTCTTCGTGGTCTTCATGCTGGTGCCGACGATCGTGGCCGGGACGATCACCTACGGCATCTTTCAGCAGATCTCGACGGCCTTCGGCCAAGTCAGCAATTCGTTCCAATATCTGGTCAATTCCTGGACGACGATCATTGAGCTGCTCTCCATCCACAAGCGCCTCAAGGCCTTTGAGGCGGCCATTGACGACGAGCCGCTGCCTGCGATCGATCGACACTATCTGGAGCGCGAGGCTGGTGTCGTGCATGCGGATGGTTGATGCCTAGGATTTGGCTGGAGCGGGCGAGGTGGTGCCATGCGGCCCCCTCATCCGGCTGCCACCACCGACCGGGGTCGAGCCACTGGTCTCGACCCGTCCTTCGGACCCCCGAGGGGAGAAGAGACTCGTGGCAATGCCTCGCCTTGATCCATCGCTCGAGAGAATTTTCGTGGACTTTGCGATTCCCTCTTCTTCCCAGAGGGGAGAAGGTGCCCGTCAGGGTGGATGAGGGGGCCACACGGCACCACCCCCCGTTCTCAAAAGCTTTCGTCAGAGCCCCGACGTCCGCTCCAATTTCCCACGCGCCTCGATCATCGGAATCGCTTCGGAATAGCTCACACAGGCCACGTCCGCCCGGTGGCAGACGTCGCTGACCAGGCGGTCAAGCGCGCGCCAGTAGGCGCCGCCGTTCATTTCGACGAAATGGAAGCCGAGCTGGAGGGGGATGCGGTCGCCGTTATACTGGCTGTCGAAAACCTGGGAGAAGGCGGCGTAGGCGCGGTCCTCGAATGCCTTCGTATCCGCGCTGTCCTCCTGACCCTTGGAATGGCGGACGAAGAGGTTGTAGTCCATGCCGATGACCGGCTTTTCGCTGGGGCCTTCGGGAATCAGGGGGAGGCCGAAGCGGAGGATGCCGTCTTCCTCGACAGGCATCGCCGGGCCTTTGGTCACGAGGCTTGCGTCATAGGTGAAGCCCGCCTTCTTTTCGGCGGCGATCATGTCGGCGCCCGCCGTCGCCGAGAGATAGGGGGCGCGAAAGCCTTTGATGCCATGGTCGACCAGATCCTGCCAGCCGGCGGGTTCTTCAAGGCCGACGCTCTTCCAGGCATTTTTCAACGTCGCATGGAAGGTCGCGTATTCGGCCGACCAGTCGGCCTCGCTCCAGAGGCGGCCGTCAAAATGGCCGCACGCATGGCTTGCTATGTCGTGGCCTTCGAGATGGGCGTGCCAGATATTGCCGAGGCGCTCGCGGATCTCGTCGTCGCTCCGGGCAAAGCCGACATTGGATTTTCCGGGTTTCTGGTGCGGCGCCTGATAGGCCTTTTTCGCCGCCTCGTTCATCAGGAAGGTGCAGGAAAGGAAATAGGTGAAATGGGCGCCGTTCCTGGCGGCCATCTCGCGGCTTTTCAGCCAGAGCGCGTTGTTGTGGGCACCGTCGAAGGAGATGATGACCAGTTGCTTTGGCCGGTCGGCCGCCTCTGCCACCGCGGGAAGAACGAGAGAGGCAATCAGACAGGTGGCGAGGAGAGGGCGAGACATGGGCACCGCGACAATTTGTTCGCGGTTTCCCTCCGATAGAATTGCGGCGAAGCTGCGGTCTTGCTGGTATTTTTTCCCGCCAACCGCTAAGTCATGTCAAACTGCACGGAAGGGACCGCAATGGCACTGCTTATCGTCGGCATCATACTTTTTCTCGGTGTGCATCTGGTGCGGGTGGTGGCTCCGGATCTGCGTCGCTCGATGATCGTGCGCCTCGGCGAGAATGGCTGGCGTGCCGGGTATTCGGTTGCGAGCATCCTCACACTGATCCTGTTGATCTACGGATTCGGGCAGGCCAGGCAGGTGACCGGCATGCTCTACAATCCGCCGGTCTGGATGGCGCATATCACCATTACGCTGATGTTGATCGCGCTGATCTGTCTCGTCGCCTCGCTGTTGCCGGCCGGATACATTGCGAGCAAGACCAAGCATCCGATGGTGCTGTCGGTGAAGATCTGGGCGCTGGCGCATCTGCTCGCCAATGGCGAGACGTCGTCGGTCCTGCTGTTTGCGGCGTTCCTTGCCTGGGGCGTGATCGTGCGCATTTCGCTCAAGCGTCGCGAGCGGGCGGGCGAAATCACGCGCCGGCCCTTCGTCTCGGCCAAGTACGACCTCTATGCCCTTGTCATCGGCATCGTCGTCTGGGCGCTGATCATCTGGAAGCTGCACGAATGGCTGATCGGCGTTTCGCCGCTCGCCATGTGACGAATCTTTCACATCCCCCTTACAATGGCGGCAAAATGGGGTAGAAGGCCGGAAATGTGCGTGTCATGCACATGCGTATAGGTATTTCCGCGGCCGGAGACGAGAATGGCATTCAACGACGACAGCTTCATCCGTGAAGTCAACGAGGAATTGCGGTCCGATCAGATGAAGGGCGCCTGGCGCCGGTTCGGCCGCTATATCATTGTCGTCGCCATCCTGATCGTCGCCGGCACCGCCGGCAAGGTTCTCTATGAATATTGGGACGACAACCGCTCCTCCAGCGCCGGCGACCAGTTTCTGGCGGCGATGAAGCTTGCCGACGAAAACAAGAACGACGAGGCGCTGGCCGCGCTTGAAAAGCTGGAGAAGGAAGGCCATGGCGCCTATCCGGTGCTGGCGCGCATGCGGGCGGCGACCGTCAAGGCGCAGAAGGGCGACGCTGCGGCGGCGATCACCGCCTTCAACGAAATCGGCAAAGACAACAGCGTTCCGGCTGCCGTGCGCGATGCCGCCAAAATGCGCGCGGGCTGGCTGCTGATCGAGAACGGTTCTTATGAGCAGGTTTCGGCCGCGATCGAAGAAATGGCCGTGCCGAGCAGCGCCTTCCGCCATTCGGCGCGCGAAGCACTCGGTCTGGCCGCCTACAAGGCCGGCAACATGGCGCAGGCGCGGCAATGGTTCCAGTCGATTGTCGACGACACCGGCAGCCCGCGTCCTGTTGCCAATCGCGCTCAGATGATGCTTGATCTCATTACCGCATCCGGCAAGGCGCCCGCCGCGCAGGGCTGAGTTTTAAGGAAAAAGAATGAGTTTCACGGTCGCCATCGTCGGTCGTCCGAATGTCGGCAAGTCGACGCTTTTCAACCGCCTGGTGGGCAAGAAGCTTGCGCTCGTCGACGATACACCCGGCGTGACGCGCGACCGCCGGCCGGGTGACGCGCGGCTGATGGGTCTGACCTTTACGATTATCGACACGGCCGGTCTGGAAGAAGCCGACGAGGAAAGCCTGCAGGGCCGGATGCGCGCGCAGACGGAAGCGGCAATCGATGAGGCTGATCTTTCGCTTTTCGTCGTCGACGCCAAGAACGGGCTGACGCCAGTCGATACTGCCCTGGCCGAAATGCTGCGCCGGCGCGGCAAGCCGGTCGTGCTCGTCGCCAACAAATCCGAGGCGCGCGGCTCCGACAGCGGCTTCTACGACGCCTATACGCTCGGCCTCGGCGAGCCGACGCCGATTTCGGCCGAGCACGGGCAGGGCATGCTCGACCTGCGCGACGCGATCGTCGAGGCGATCGGTAAGGACCGTGCCTACGCCAAGGAGGATGTCGCCGTCACGGACGTTGATATCTCCCACTCGGCCGATGAAGGTGAGGACGAGGACGAAGAGCCCGCTTATGACGAGACCAAGCCGCTCCGGGTGGCGATTGTCGGCCGTCCGAATGCCGGCAAATCGACACTGATCAACCGTTTCCTCGGTGAGGACCGGCTGCTAACCGGGCCGGAGGCGGGCATTACCCGCGATTCCATCTCGGTCGAATGGGACTGGCGCGGCCGCACTATCAAGATGTTCGACACGGCCGGCATGCGCCGCAAGGCGCGGGTGACCGAGAAGCTGGAAAAACTTTCCGTGGCCGACGCGCTGCGCGCCATCCGTTTCGCCGAGACCGTCGTCATCGTCTTTGACGCGACGATCCCTTTCGAGAAGCAGGACCTGCAGATCGTCGACCTCGTGCTGCGTGAGGGCCGCGCGGCCGTACTTGCCTTCAACAAGTGGGATATGATCGAGGACCGGCAGGCGGTGCTGGCGGATCTGCGCGAAAAGACCGATCGGCTGCTGCCGCAGGCGCGCGGTATCCGCGCTGTGCCGATCTCCGGCCAGACCGGCTGGGGCCTCGACAAGTTGATGCAGTCGATTATCGATACCGACAGGGTCTGGAACAAGCGCATTTCGACGGCGCGGCTCAATCGCTGGCTGGAGACGCAGCAGATCCAACATCCGCCTCCGGCCGTTTCCGGCCGCCGCATCAAGCTGAAATACATGACACAGGTCAAGGCCCGTCCGCCGGCCTTCATGATTTCCTGCACCCGCTCCGACGCGCTGCCGGAATCCTATACGCGCTACCTGATCAACGGGCTGCGCGCCGATTTCGATATGCCGAGCGTACCGATCCGCATCCATTTCCGCTCGCCTGATAATCCGTACGAGTCGAAGAAGAGGCGGACGTAGGGTTTAAGGGTGGTTGGGCTCTTACGCGGCATTGTTGCGCCGCGCGCCCGTTCTTCTGCTCGTCTAGCGGCGACGACACGCTTCGCAGCGCCCTGCACAGAAAGAACTGATCAGTCTGCGGATGAGAGAGGCCCGGCGGTTTCGCCGGGCTTTCTGCTTCTTGGAAGCGACTTGGCAAATTGCCAGGCCTTTTTCCATTTGGGCGTGATGACCCCATTGGCCGCGCGAATATTGTTGATGAATTGCTGCGTTGCCGCTTCCCAGGAATATTGCATGGCAAGCTCACGCGCCTTGGTGCGCGAGGCGGAGAGAGCGGCCAGGCACGCGGCCTGCAGGTCGGCGTCCAGTGCTCCGACCTCGCTGTCCTCGCCGATGATATCGAGCGGGCCGGTGACCGGGTAGGCGGCGACCGGCACGCCCGATGCCAGGGCTTCGAGAATGGTATTACCAAAGGTATCGGTGAGCGAGGGGAAGACGAAGACATCGGCCTGCGCGTAGATTTTCGCCAGATCCTCGCCGAATTTCACTCCGGTGAAATGGACGTTCGGATAACGCTGCTCCAGCTCGGCGCGCGCCGGACCATCGCCGACGACGACTTTGGAGCCTGGCAGGTCGAGGTCGAGAAATGCCGGAAGGTTCTTTTCCAGCGCCACGCGGCCGACGGTCATGAAAATCGGGCGAGGGAGGCCAAGGGGCTCCGGCTCAAGCGGCATCGGATGGAATTGCGTGGCGTCGATGCCGCGGGTCCAGGGCATCAGGTTCTTGATGCCTCTCGCGGCCAGTTCGCGCGCAAGGCTTGGCGTCGCGACCATGCAGCCGGCGCCGCCATTGTGGAACCAACGCACGAAGGCATAGAGCCAGCTCTCCGGGATCGGCAGGCGGGCAGACACATATTCTGGAAAGCGTGTGTGATAGCTGGTGGAGAAAGGCATGCGCTTGCGCAGGCACCAGCGGCGGGCGGTCAATCCCAGCGGACCTTCGGTGGCAATATGCACATAGGTCGGATTGTGCTTTTCGATCTCTCGCGCGACACGTCGGTAATTGGCAATCGACAGCCGGATTTCCGGATAGGTCGGGCAGGGGATGCTATGGAAACGCTCCGGCGTCACCATCGCAACCTCGACACCCATTTTCGCCAGTTCGCGATTGGTGTTCTCGATCGAGCGAACGACTCCGTTGACCTGCGGATGCCAGGCGTCGGTAACGATTACCAGCCTTTCCGGCAGGTTTCCGGCGGCTGCGGCATGGGCCCAGCTCTCGCCGCTATAAGTGTTTGCCGGACGTTGCAGCATGTCGCGATTTCCATCCGCGTTGCAGTGATCTGTCAACGCTCAACCCCAAAGCGGGGTTCCGGAACGGCGATTCCCGCTTGCCTATTTTGAGGCATGACCATGATGGAAATATTACAGCCGCTTGCCAGTATTTTCAGGCGTTTAGCGGCTCGATCGGCGCGAATATGCCAGCGGCCGACGATGTTTTTCAGGCAGAAAGAATGACGGCGCCGGTCGGAGACCGGCGCCGCTTGGGAGGTTAGGCGGCAGCGGAAGCCGAACCGGCGAGCGGAACTTCCGAGATCGTCTTCAGAACCTGCGAAGCGATCTGGTAGGGGCAGCCCTGCGAGTTCGGGCGGCGATCTTCCAGATAGCCCTTGTAATCGTTCTTGACGAAGGAGTGCGGCACGCGGATAGAAGCGCCACGGTCGGCAACGCCGTAGGAGAACTTGTTCCACGGAGCCGTCTCGTGCTTGCCGGTCAGGCGCTTGTCGTTATCGGGACCATAGACGTTGATGTGATCCATCAGGTTCTTTTCGAACTGCGCCATTAGCGCTTCGAAATAGGCCTTGCCGCCGACTTCGCGCATGTACTTGGTCGAGAAGTTGCAATGCATGCCCGAACCGTTCCAGTCGGTGTCGCCGAGCGGCTTGCAGTGATATTCGATGTCGATGCCGTATTTTTCGGTCAGGCGCTGCAGGAGGTAACGTGCCATCCAGATCTGGTCGGCGGCCTTCTTGGAGCCCTTGCCGAAAATCTGGAATTCCCACTGGCCCTTGGCCACTTCGGCGTTGATGCCTTCGTGATTGATGCCGGCAGCGAGGCAGAGATCGAGATGCTCTTCGACGATTTCGCGGGCGACGTCGCCGACATTCGAATAGCCGACGCCGGTGTAGTAGGGGCCCTGCGGAGCCGGATAACCCTGCTCGGGGAAGCCGAGCGGGCGGCCGTTCTGGTAGAAGAAATATTCCTGCTCAAAGCCGAACCAGGCATCTTCGTCGTCGAGGATGGTGGCGCGGGCGTTGCTCGGGTGCGGCGTGACGCCATCGGGCATCATGACTTCGCACATGACGAGCACGCCGTTGGTGCGGGCCGGGTCAGGATAGATGGCGACGGGCTTCAGCACGCAATCGGAGCTGCGGCCTTCGGCTTGCATCGTCGACGAGCCATCGAAGCCCCAGAGCGGAAGCTGTTCCAGCGTCGGGAATGCGTCGAATTCCTTGATCTGCGTCTTGCCACGCAGGTTCGGTACCGGGGTGTACCCATCGAGCCAAATATACTCGAGCTTATATTTTGTCATCGTGACTCTCTCAATGCGACGAAGGTGAGCAAACCCGGATGATCTGGGCGCGCAAACGCATCCGACCGCCAGGGGATGCACCTAGTGAAGCACGTAGCGTGCCAGTTTGATCGCCGGCGAAAGAAAAATCTTCAATGAGCCGCTCGATCCGCGCTTTTTCTTTCTCGAAAAGAAGCCTGTTTGAACGGTCGAAGGCTGATTCCTCAGGAGGATAAAGAGGTTTTCCGCCTTGGAACCGGATGAAAATTTGGGCGTTTTGCTTGAAATGGTGAAGTGTTGAACAAATAGGCGGAAGCTTCGGGCGCAGACAGCATATGGATCAATCATAGTTACTTCATGCATATATTTTGTGCAATTTGCATAATCTATGTGCATCATGCTATGGTCGCAGTCCTGATATCGATGCGCCGAACGGAATGGAGGCGATCTCATGCCCACCGGTTTCCATCGCGAATCCGCGACGATCTACCAGTTTCCCGTCAAGCCGACCCGGGCCGCAAACCGGTTCGAACGCGCAAGGCTGATGGAGCGCGAGGCGGCTGATGTCTGCGACGCCGCACTCGACAGCTGCTGGTATCATGACGAGGCGGTTCGCGAGACAGATCGGCCGACGAAGTCCTGATTTTTACACCCTTAACCGGGAAGAATGCTGAGAAGGCGGGGAGCGCCCGCGCATGGCATATCTGCGCGGCGGTCACGCGCGGGCTCAGCCACCACTCAACCCGAGTTTTTCTCTTGCAACCAAGGCCCCATGCTCGCTGACGACGCGAGCCGCCACGCCTGCGGCGAAGCGGGCGGCTGCCGGCGCGTCCTGACTCTCAAGATAGCGTGCGAGGAAGGCACCATTGAAACTGTCGCCAGCACTGGTGGTGTCGACGACGTTTTCGACCTTTTCGGCCGGAACGAAGGTCTCCTCACCGGCGAAACTCAAGGTGACGCCGTCGGCGCCGTTCTTGACGACGACATTGATGGCGCCGAGTGCGAGATAGCGCTGGATCGTTGCTTCGATGGAATCGTCGCCGAAATGGGCGGCCTCGTCGTCGAAGCTCGGCATGACGAGCACGGAAGAGCGGGCGCCCTCGCTGATCGTCGCGTGCATGACATCGTAGCTCGACCACAGACGGGGACGGATGTTCGGGTCGAACACCACGAGCTTGCCGGCTGCCTTGGCGCGGCGGACCTCCGCGAGCAGCGTCGCGGCATCCTCCTGCGGCAGGATGGCAAGGGTGATGCCGGAGAAATAGACGAGATCGGCGCTCTCCACCGCCTCGCGCAAATGATCTGGATCGGCAGCCAGGCTGCGGGCGGCCGAACTGTCGCGCCAATAGCTGAAGGAGCGTTCGCCGTTCTTCAGGTTGATCATGTAGAGGCCCGGCGTCCTGCCCTTGATGCGGCGGATGAGGTTCGTGCCGATACCCGCTCCGGCGATAAAGGCAGCCATCTCGTCCGACATGGCGTCGTCACCGAGCGCCGTGAAATAATCGACCGACCAATCGGGACCGAGGCAAGCGCGAGCATACCAGGCGGTGTTGAAGGTATCGCCGGCAAAGCCCTTGCGCAGCAGACCGTCGCCGGCCTGCGAGAGCTCCACCATGCATTCACCGATCGACAGAAACCGTCTTCCGTTCACCTTGCCCTCCCGGCATCGGAGCGCCGCTGATGCAACAGCCGCTCTATCGCTTTGAATAAACGCTTCATGCGCTGATACGCGGAGCCGGGCGGAGTGACAAGGGTCGATATTGCGAGCGCCATTGCGACCAGAAACGGAAAGCCGCCTTCGCAGGCTAAGCGAAGGCGGCGCCGGCGAAGGGTGTCTATTCGTGAATGGTGTAACTGCCGAGCGCGCAAAGGTCCTGCGTGTCTTCGGTGGTGTCGAGGTTCGAGTCTTCGTCGAATTCGAAGCGCATGTCGTATTTGCAGACGGTGCGGCCGTCGGCGATGGTGATGTTCACAGTCTCGCCCGGATTGAGGACATCCTCGCCAAAGACGTCTTCTTCCCAGTTGTTGACGCCGGTCGGCGAGCTGTAGAAGCGCGTCAGGACGGAATTGGTCCCGTTGGTGAGCTGGAATTTCAGATCTTCGGCATACGACGATACGGCGGAGGTGGCGATGATCGCGGCTGCAAGCGCGATCAATCCGGATAGTTTCGATTTCATATATGCGTTCCCCAGGCCCATGATCAGGCGGAGGCAGGGATAGCATATCCGCATCTAATTCTTTGTTATCGGAGACTATGGATTCCGAAGTAAGTGTGTTTTGGCCGTTTCGCGGCGAAGGGGATGTGAGAAGTCTTTGGAAAAGGCGGGCCGCTTCATAGGGCCCGCGTTCCATTCACGGCCTGTCCATATGATAGCAGGCCGCCTTCTGGCCGGGACGAACCTCCTCGGTCGGCGGCATTTCGGTGCGGCAGATGTCGGTTGCCTTCCAGCAGCGGGGAGAGAAGACGCAGCCTTTCGGCGGGTTGAGCGGCGAGGGCGGATCGCCCTGGAGGCGGATGCGGGTGCGCAGGCGCGCGAGCTTCGGATCCGGGATCGGCGCGGCGGAAAAGAGCGCCTGTGTATAGGGATGGGCCGGATGATCGAAGACGGTGGCGCAGTCGCCTGATTCCACTACCCGACCGAGGTAGAGCACCAGCACATCGTCGGAGATCAGGCGCACGACCGAGAGGTCGTGGCTGATGAAGATCAGCGTCAGCCCGAATTCTTTGCGCAACTTGCGCAGAAGCGTGATGACCTGGCCCTGGATCGAAACGTCGAGAGCCGAAACGGGCTCGTCGCAGACGATGAGCTTCGGTTTGGTGATGATCGCACGCGCAATGCCGATGCGTTGCGCCTGGCCGCCGGAGAATTCGTGCGGATAGCGGTTGATCATCTCCGGCACCAGGCCGACGGCGCCCATGATGTCGCGCACCCGCTGGGTACGCTCGGACTTCGAAAGTTTCGGTTCGAAGACAGTGAGCGGCTCGGCGATGATGTCTCCAACCGTCATGCGCGGGTCGAGCGAGGCGATCGGATCCTGGAAGATGATCTGCATGTCGCGGCGCGCGGCGCGCATTTCCTCCTCCGACAGGTCGAGAAGATTGCGGCCTTGCCAGAGAATGCGGCCCCTCTGCGATTTCAAAAGCCGCAGGATGGAGCGGCCGAGTGTGGATTTGCCACAGCCGGATTCGCCGACGACGCCGAGCGTGCGGCCTTCGGCGAGGTCGAAGCTGACATTATTGACGGCGGTAAGGAAGACCGGCGGCTTGAAGAGGCCTTTCGCCGGCAGTTCGAACTGGGTGGTGAGGTTTTCGACTCTCAGCAGCGATCGCTCAGCCATGGTTCAGCAACTCCTCACGACGCGGGAACGGGTGGTAGCAGGCCGCACAGTGGCGCGGCGCCAGGGTTTCGAGCGGCGGCGGGCGGTCGATGCAATCGTCCTGAACCTGCGAACAGCGTGGCGAGAAATTGCAGCCCTTTGGCAGGTGCTGCAGGTTCGGCGGGCGCCCCGGAATGACGACGAGGTGGTCGACATCCTGGTCCGGCCGCGGGATCGAGGCGTGCAGGGCCGCCGTATAGGGATGGGCGGGACTATCGAAGAGTTCGTCGACAGGCGCCTCCTCGACAATGCGGCCGGCATACATGACGGCGACGCGGTCGGCGAGGCCGGCGACGACGCCGAGATCGTGGGTGATCATGATGAGCGCTGTGTTCATCTCCGCCGTCAGATCGTTGAAGAGATCGAGGATCTGCGCCTGGATCGTAACGTCGAGCGCCGTCGTCGGCTCGTCGGCAATCAGGAGCTTCGGCTTGGTGAGCAGCGCCATGGCGATGACGATGCGCTGACGCATGCCGCCTGACAGTTCGTGCGGATAAAGGTGGAAGCGCCGCGTTGGGTCGGGGATGCCGACGCGTTTCAGCATGTCGAGGGCAGCGTCCGATGCGGCGCGCGCCGTCAGGCCGCGGTGAACCTCGAGCTGTTCCGTCAGCTGCCGGGAAATCTTCAGCGACGGGTTCAGCGCCGTCATCGGGTCCTGAAAGACCATGGCCATGTCCTTGCCGCGGATCTGGTCGAGCTCGCGCGGTCTCAGCGACAGCACGTCCTTGCCTTCGAGCAGCGCCTGTCCTGTCGTCTTGCCGTTCTTGGCGATGAGGCCCATGATGCCGAGGAAGGTCTGGCTCTTGCCGGAGCCGGACTCGCCGACGATGGCGATGCGCTCGCCGCGCCGCACGGTGAGGTTCATGTTGGAGACCGCCTTCACCTCGCCGTCGGGCGTCGCGAAGGTGATCGAGTAGTCCTTGAGTTCGAGCAGGATGTCATTTTCTTGGAGCATTCTATCGATCCTTCGGGTCGAACGCGTCGCGCAGGCCGTCGCCGATGAAAAGCAGGCTGAGCAGCAGCATCACGAGGAAACTTGCCGGGAAAATCAGCAGCCAGGGCATGCTTTCCATGGCGTCGGTTCCCTCGGCAATAAGCGTGCCGAGTGAAGTCAGCGGTTCCTGCACGCCGAAGCCGAGATAGGAAAGGAAGCTTTCCGTGGCGATGATTTCAGGCACCGTCAGCGCCGCGAAGATGACCACCGGCCCGACGAGGTTCGGGATGATGTGCTTGACGATGATCTTGAACGGCCGCTGCCCGGAGGCCCGCGCCGCCTCAATGAACTCGCGATGCTTGATCGACAGCGTCTGGCCGCGCACGATACGGGCCATAGTCAGCCATTCCAGCGCGCCGATCGCGGCAAAGAGCAGGTAGACGTTGCGGCCGAAGATCACCATCAGCAGGATGACGAAGAGGATGTAGGGAAGCGCGTACATGATGTCGACGAAGCGCATCATGATCGCATCCAGCCTGCCGCCGATATAACCTGAGATCGCGCCATAAAGCACGCCGATGACGACCGAGACGACGGTCGCCGTCAGCGCGACGGCAAGCGAGACGCGGGTGCCGTAGAGCACACGGGCGAGAAGGTCGCGGCCGTTCGGGTCGGTGCCGAAATAATGGCCCGTCTCGATCGAGGGCGGGATGCGGAAGGCCGCCCAATCCGGATCCTCGTAGTTGAAGGGAATGAACCAGGGGCCGAGGAAGGCGGCGAGGATCAGGAGCCCGAGGACGGCGATCGACAGCACGGCGGCCTTGTTGCGCGCCAGGCGACGCAACGCATCCTTGGTCAGCGAACGGCCTTCGGGTGCGAGACCCTCCGCTTGCAGAAGCTCCTGGGCGAGCAGCTCGCGCTTCGCGGGATTGAGGATCATCGGTTTCTCACTTTCGGATCGAGCCACGCATAGGCGATATCGACGAGAAGGTTCAGGAACACGATCAGCACCATGTAGAAGATGACCGTACCGAGAACCATTCCATAGTCGCGGTTCAACGCCGCATTGACGAAGTAGCGGCCGATGCCGGGCAATCCGAAGATGCTCTCGACAACCAGCGAGCCGGTGAGAAGGTAGCTTGCCGCCGGTCCGAGATAGGAGACGACAGGCATCAATGCAGGCTTCAGCGCGTGGCGCATCACCGTCAGCCGCGGGCCGATGCCCTTGGCCTTGGCGGTGCGGATGAAGTTCTGGTTCATCACCTCGATCATCGAGCCGCGGGTGATGCGCGAGATGCGCCCGGCATGCGGCAGGGCCAGAACGATGATCGGCAACACGAGGAATTTGAGCGAGCCGTCACCCCAGCCGCCGACCGGAAACCAGGCGAGGTGGATGCCGAAGATCAATTGAAGGATCGGCGCGATGAGGAAGTTCGGCAGCACGACGCCGATCAAGATGAGGCTGCCGAGAATGTAGTCCGGCGTCTTGTTCTGGTAGAGCGCCCCGAGACAGCCGACGGTCACGCCGACGAGGATGGCGAGCAGGAAAGCGGCCGTGCCGATCGTGAAAGTATAGGGCAGACCGATCATGATCTGCTGAGCGACGCTGAAATCCTCACTGGAGAAGGAGGGCCCGAGATCGCCCTTGAGCAGATCTCCGACGTAGAGCAGGTATTGCTGGATCAGCGGCTTGTCGAGATTGTAGTGGGCCGCGAGGTTCTTGAGGATGACCGGCGGCAATGGCCTTTCGCCATCGAAAGGGCCGCCGGGGGCAAGGCGCAGGACGAAAAACGAGGCTGTCACGGCGATCCACATAACGGGGATCGTCGACAGCAGGCGACGGAGAGCGTATTTGATCATGGTCGTGGGCCGGTCCTTCCCGCGCGGGGCGGGAAGGACCGTTTTCCCTTACTCTTTCATCGACAGCCAGCGCGTGCGGTGGATGTCCTGGATGTTGTCGACGAAGCCTTCGACCTTCGGTGAGACGACGTTCTTCGAGACATAATAATAGATCGGCAGGGCGGCGGATTCATCAAGCGCCAGCTGCTCGGCCTTCTTGAAGATTTCGGCGCGCTTCTTCAGATCGGTTTCCGCGTTGCCGTCCTTGATCAGCTTGTCGTAATCGGGATTGGACCAGCGGCCGTAATTCATCTGGACGCCTGTTACCAGCAGGTTCAGGAAGTTGTCCGGATCATTATAATCGGCAAGCCAGCCGGCACGGCCGATTTCGACCTGGCCACGCTGCATCTGGTCGTAATGCACCTTGGTTTCGGCATTGACGAGTTCGACGTCGACGCCAAGCGGCTTCCACATGGATGCGATCGCAACGGCGATGCGCTTGTGGTTGTCGTTGGTGTTGTAGCTGAGAACGGCGTGAAGCGGCTTGTCCGGGCCGAAGCCGGCCTCAGTGAGCAGCTTCTTGGCTTCGGCGACCTTGTCCTTATACGGCAGGTCCTTCCAGCTGACATAGGCCGGCTCGCCGTAATTGGCGGTGCCCGGCGGAACCCAGGAATAGGCTGGCAGCTCGCCGGTGCCGAGGATCTGCGGGCCGATGACCTCACGGTTGATCGCCATCGACAGTGCCTGGCGGACGCGCTTGTCGCTGAAGGGCGGCTTCTGCGAGTTGACGACATAATAATAGAGGCCGGAGAAGGGAGCGACATGCGCCTGGCCCGGCAGGTTCTTCTTCATCCACTCGTACTGGTCGGTCGGGAAGTCGGTGAGGATGTCGAATTCGCCGGCACGGTAACGTTTCAGTGCGGCTTCCTGATCCTCGAGCACGAAGAACTTGGCGCCGTCGATCTTCAGGTCCTTGGCCCCGTACCACTGGTCGTTCTTGACTGTTGTGACGTGCGAGCCGGGAACCCATTCGACTGGCTTATAGGGGCCGTTGGTGACGATGTTGCCGATCTTGACCCAATCCTGGTCCTTCGCCTCGACGACATGCTTCGGCAGCGGATAGGCGGTGTAGTGCATCAGCGCATTGAGGAAATAGGGGGTCGGATTTTCGAGGGTGATCTCAAGCGTCTTGTCGTCGATCGCCTTGACGCCAAGCTGGCTGAGATCGGTGATCTCGCCCTTGTTGATCTTTTCGGCGTTCTTGATGGTGAACTGCAGATAGGCATAATCGGCGGCGTTCTTCGGGTCGACGAGGCGCTGGAAGGCGAAGACGAAGTCTCCTGCCGTTACCGGCTGGCCATCGGACCACTTGATGCCGTCGCGAAGCTTGAACGTGTAGACCTTGCCATCAGGCGAGATGGTCCAGCTTTCGGCCTGGCCGGGGACTGGATTGTCCTTGGCATCCTCGGTGACGAGGCCTTCGAAAATGTCGCCGGCGATGCGGTTCTCCCAGTCGCCGGAAAGTTTCTGCGGATCGAGCGACTGCGGATCGCCGCCATTGTGGATGTTGAGCGTCGCCGCGTGCGCCGAAAACGCCAGCAATGTGCCAAGCATCGCGGAGGCGAGAAATTTTTTCGTGAACTGGTTCATCGTGGGTCCACCTTTCTAGGCTTTGCGCCTTTATTAGACATCTGTTCCCGATTTTCGACCTCTTACGTGCAGGTCAGTGCGCACCTTATCGCAAAGGCTTTGCGTTGCAACCCCAAATCCGGGGGCTGGATTGAGGTTGTGGACAAGCCCATATGCGTCTCCCTCTTGTTGGATCGCGACGAAACGTCGCGGCGGTCGCGGTTCCGTTCATAACGGCTTCACGTGGTTGTCTTTTGTTTCGTCCGCTTTAGTGTGTCGAGCGCAAACGAGGCAGGAGATGTAGCCGATGGCATTGCAGGCAGGCGGGAATGCGGGCTGGTGGCGCGGAGCGGTGATCTATCAGGTCTACCCGCGCTCGTTTCAGGACACGAACAGCGATGGGCTCGGCGATCTCAAAGGCATCACCCGCCGGCTGCCGCATATCGCCAGCCTCGGCGTCGATGCGATCTGGCTTTCACCCTTCTTCAAGTCTCCCATGGCCGACATGGGTTACGACGTGTCCGATTATTGCGACGTCGACCCGATCTTCGGCACGCTCGCCGATTTCGACGAGATGATGGCCGAGGCGCACAGGCTCGGCATCAAAGTCATCATCGACCAGGTGATCTCGCACACCTCCGACCGACATCCCTGGTTTGTCGAGAGCCGGGCGAGCCGGAGCAATGCGAAGGCGGACTGGTATGTCTGGGCCGACCCGAAGCCGGACGGGACGGCGCCGAACAACTGGCTGTCGATCTTCGGCGGGCCGGGCTGGGAATGGGACGGCGTGCGCCGGCAATATTACCAGCACAATTTCCTGACGTCGCAGCCCGACCTCAATTTCCACAACGCAGAAGTGCAGGAGGCGGTGCTGGAGACGGTGAAGTTCTGGCTCGATCGCGGCGTCGACGGCTTCCGGCTGGACACGGTCAACTATTATTTCTGCGACAAGCAACTCAGAAGCAATCCGCCGCACGAGCCCGATACCAATGATGGGGGCCTCGATGCGCCCGACACCAATCCCTATGGCATGCAGAACCACCTCTACGACAAGACGCAGCCGGAAAACATTGGCTTCCTCAAGCGCTTCCGCGCACTGCTCGACCGCTATGAGGATCGCACGACCGTCGGCGAAGTCGGCGACGGTGCACGCTCGCTGAAGACGGTGGCCGCCTATACGAGCGGCGATGACAAGCTGCACATGTGCTACACGTTCGATCTGCTGGGACCGGATTTCACCGCCGCACATATCCGCGGCTGCGTCGAAGCCTTCCAGAAGGTGGTGACCGACGGCTGGGTCTGCTGGGCATTCTCCAATCACGACGTCATGCGCCATGTCAGCCGGTTCGCGCTGACCGAAGAGGAGCGGCCCGTCATCGCCAAGCTCGCGATCTCCGTACTTGCGGCGCTGCGCGGTTCGATCTGCCTTTACCAGGGCGAGGAGCTCGGACTGCCGGAAGCGGAGCTTGCCTTCGAGGATCTGCGCGATCCCTACGGCATCCGCTTCTGGCCGGCCTTCAAGGGCCGCGACGGATGCCGCACGCCGATGCCTTGGGAAGCCAGCAAGGCGCATGCAGGCTTCACCTCGGCTGAAAAGAGCTGGCTGCCGGTGCCTTACGAGCAGGCTGCGCTTTCCGTGGATACGCAGGAGGACAGCAACAGCTCGGTGCTGCACCACTACCGCAGGACGCTCGCCTTCCGGAGGAGCCAGCCGGCGCTTGTTGACGGCGAGATGACCTTCATCGGCACCAACCAGGACCTGCTCGCCTTCACCCGCGAAAAGGGTGAAGAGAAACTGCTGTTCGTTTTCAACCTGACGCGCAAACCGGCGGAATTCCGCCTGCCTGACGGCATGGTGTTCGGAGAGCCGTTGACCATGCCGGGGTACGAGGCTGTGGACGGAGCCGGAACGGTCACGCTTGCAGCGCTGGACGGGTTCTGCGCGCGGGTTGGTGGCCTCTCGAAGCTGCTCGGGACGGTGCCCGTTGCGAAACCTGTTGAGAGTGAATGGCCGGAAGCCTGGCAGTAAGCACTCCAACCCTGGCGCTACTTACCCGATCAGCGCGAATTTGTCCACATCGACCATGCCGCGGTCGGAAATCTTCAGATGCGGGATGACGGGCAGCGGCAGGAAGGCCAACTGGAGGAATGGCTCTTCCAGCGTGGCGCCGAGTGCCAAGGCGGCCTTGCGCAGATGGTGCAGCGTGTCGCGCACCTTCTCGTAGGGTTCCAGACTCATCAGGCCGGCGACGGGCAGGGCGATTTCGCCGGTTATCTTGCCGTCCTCGACCACGACGAAACCACCCTTGATCTCGCCGAGGCGGTTTGCGGCGCGAGCCATGTCGTCCTCATTGACCCCGACGACGCAGATATTGTGGCTGTCATGGCCGACGGTGGAGGCGATCGCACCCTTCTTCAGGCCGAAGCCTTGGACGAAGCCGTTGGCATGGTTGCCGTTCTTGCCGTGGCGCTCGATGACGGCGACCTTGATGATGTCGTTGGTTAGATCGACCGTCGTCTCGTTGCCCTTGGCCGGCAGGCGGTAGCGGCGATGCTCGGTGATGATCTTGCCCGGCATGACGCCGATGACCGATGTTTCGCCCTCGGCGACCGGCACACCGAAATGGGCGGCATTGACCGGCCGGGCCTTGACGCTGTCGAGGCCGATCGGGGCGACCGGTCTGCGCGTGGCAAAAAGCGCGTCGGTCACGCGGCGGCCGGCGGAAAAAACCATCTCTGCACGGCAGCTTTCCAGGCTGTCGAGAACCACGAGATCGGCGCGCCAGCCGGGCGCCACCAGGCCGCGGTCTCTAAGGCCGAAGGCGCGAGCGGCCGAGATCGAGGCGGCGCGGTAGATCGCCAAGGGCTCGACGCCGTTGGCGATCGCCGTGCGGATCATATGATCGAGATGGCCCTGTTCGGCAATATCGAGTGGATTGCGGTCGTCGGTGCAGAGCGCGAGGTAGGGGGAAAGCCGCTCGGTGATGATCGGGATCAGCGCGGCGAGGTCCTTGGACACCGAGCCCTCGCGCACCAGGATATGCATGCCCTTGCGGATCTTTTCCAGCGCCTCGGTGGCGCTCGTGCACTCATGCTCGGTGCGGATGCCGGCCGAGAGATAACCGTTGAGATCCTTGCCGGACAGAAGCGGCGCATGACCGTCGATATGACCGCCCTGGAAGGCGTCAAGCTTGGCCATGCAGATGGGATCCTTGTGGATCACGCCGGGGAAATTCATGAACTCGGCAAGGCCGATCACCTTGGGATGGTCGCGGAAGGGCAGCAGGCTTTCGATCGGCAAGTCAGCGCCCGCAGTTTCGAGATGCGTTGCCGGCACGCACGAGGAGAGCTGGACGCGGATGTCCATGATCGTCTCCAGCGACGATTCGAGGAAGAATTCGATGCCCTCGGTGCCGAGCACATTGGCAATCTCGTGCGGATCGCAGATAGCGGTCGTGACGCCATAGGGCAGGACGCAGCGGTCGAATTCATGCGGCGTGACCAGCGAGGATTCGATGTGCAGATGCGTGTCGATGAAGCCGGGAACGACGGTTCTGCCCGAGATGTCGATCTCGGTCTCGCCCGCATAGTCGCCCGCGGTGCCGACGATGCGGTCGGCGCCGATGGCGATGTCGGAGCGGACGATTTCGCCGGTGACGAGATCGAAGAAGCTGCCGCCCTTCAGCACGATGTCGGCGGGGATACGGCCCACACCCTGGTCGATGAGACGTTCGAGTCTGTTGGTCATGGCACCGCTCACATTGCAACCGATTCCGGAACTTATAACCGATCTGCAGCGACATGCGATGCCCACAAGCGAAACCGGGCGCTTATAGCGCCCGGTCGCAATCTCTATATCCTGATTTATTCCGCAGCGACGATCTTCCCGCCTTCCCACTTGTAAAGCGAGAAGCTTTGCGAGGTCAGGTCGCCGGTCTCGCCGTAGGTGAGCTTGCCGATGGCGGTCGGAACCTCCATCCCGTCCTTCAGAGCAGCCGCGACGGCTTCCGCATCCTCGGCGCTGCCGGCCTTTTCGATGCCGGCTTTCAGAACTTCGACGGCGGCATAGGCGTTGAGGGTGAAGGCCTCGGCCGGAATGTTCTTGGCGGCGAGCGCATCGGCAGCCGTCTTGGAGTCCGGGCTCTTGGTGGCGTCGGAAGCATTGGTGAACAGCGTGCCTCCCGCCGCATCGGTGCCGATCGCCCAGAATTCGGTGTTCGAGAGGCCGTCGCCACCGATGATCATCGCGTTGGCGGAGAGGTCATGCAGCTGGCGGGCGAGCAGGCCGCCCTCCGGGTGGTAGCCGCCGAAATAGACGATGTCGACCTTCTCGGACTTGATACGGGTGGTGAGGGCGCTGAAATCCTTGTCGCCAGGGGTGATCGCGTCATTGACGACTTCGGTGACGCCGCCGGCGTTCAGCGTTGCCTTGAAGGCGTCGGCAAGACCTTTGCCGTAGGCGCCCTTGTCGTTGACGATGGCGATGCGTTTGTCCTTGAAATTCTTCAGCACGTATTTGGCGGCGACTTCGGCCTGTTGATCGTCGCGGCCGCAGGTGCGCAGCACATTGGTGAGGCCGCGCTTGGTGAGGTCCGGGGCTGTTGCGGTCGGGGTGACCATCAGCACGCCGTTTTCAGCCAGAACGTCCGACACCGGGATCGCAACGCCCGATGTCACCGGGCCGACGACGAAGCGGATGCCGTCGCCAACAACCTTGTTGGCGGCGGAAACGCCCTGCTTCGGTTCGCCGGCATCGTCGGCCAGTTCCAGCACGACCTTCTCGCCGAGAATGCCGCCCTTCTTGTTGATCTCGTCGACGGCAGTCTGAGCGCCGTTCTTCACCTGATCGCCATAGGCGGCGACGGGACCGGTCAGCGGCGCGATCAGGCCGATGGTGATGTCGGCATGAGCAAGGGGCGCAAAGGCGAGTGACGCGACGAGGGTCGCCGTCAATGTCTTGAGGGTCATTGTCTGTCTCCTTGGATGGGGTCGTCGACCCGCGATGATGTGCCGCGCCGGCTTTCCCGATCATTCAACAGACTCCAGAGGCTGCGCCAAGGACGATCGGTAACGGTGCGATCAGCGAACCCGCCGGCCATGTTTGACTCGGGGAGGGCTCATGGCAAGATTTCTAGAAATTTTGATGGGATTGCGCAAGTTCATAACAAAATGGAAGGAAAATTCGGCGGATCCGGCTGAAAATTCAGTTGGAACGGATCATTTTCTCCGTTTTGTCGCGATTTTCAAACGCGAGGCGGCGAATGGTCACGACCTGCTTCCGGACAAAATCACATCCATAAGGTTGTCTTTAATTTCCCTATTAACCGTTAGTTTGGCCAATGGCAGTAGTATCCATGGGACCCCGAATACCGCCGCATTGAAAAAGAGAACAATACAAAGAATTAGATAGACCTATCGGGAAACAGAGATCTGCATGCTCAAGCGTATCGACGCCGGTCAGGTGTGTATCGGAATGTTTGTGGAGGTTATCGAGGGCCTGTGGCAGGATCCGTTTTTGTCCAAGCGCAGATTTTCCCTGCGGCGTGAGATTGATGCTGCAAAAATTCGTAAATGCGGCACTGCCGGCGTCGTCATCAATACCAGCAAGGGGCTCGATACCAACGGCCTGCCGGGCCGCGACGTCGAGATCGACATTCAGGCCGCGCGCGAGACCGTCCAGAAATCCGTGCAGTTGCTGGAAGAGGCTTTCGCAAAGCTGCGGAACGGCGATGGAGTCAGCATAGATCACGTGGCGCCGGTGATTTCGTCCGTCTCCAAGTCGATGGATGAGAACCCCGCGGTGTTCCTGAGCGTCACGCGCCTGAAATCAAAGGACGAGGTAACCTTCCTGCATTCCATTTCGGTGAGCGCGCTGATGATCCTTTTCAGCCGTCATCTCGCACTCGACGAGCATACGATTCAGATGCTCGGCACCGCGGGTTTGCTGCACGATGTCGGCAAGCTTGAAATTCCGCTTGAGGTGCTGAACAAGACGGGGCCCCTGGAAAAGGATGAAATCGGCTTGCTTCGGGGCCATCCGGAGAAGGGGCACGCGATCCTGTCGCGGCAGGAGGGCATGTCGGACATCGTTCTCGACGTTTGCCTCAATCATCACGAACGCATCGACGGCAAAGGCTATCCGCGCAGCTTGCCCGCCAGCGAGGTGAGCCTGCACGCGCGGATGGCCACGATCTGCGATGTGTATGACGCCATTACCTCTGTGCGGCCATATAAGGCGCCGTGGAGTGCCAGCCAGGCACTGAAATGGATGTTCGGCGCCGAGGGGCATTTCGATCGCCAGCTCCTGAAAAAGTTCGCCCTCTGCCTTTCCGTCGCCTCTGTGAACTGAGGTTTAAATTTTCAGACGGAAAGACCCGCGAGAACATTGTCTATCGCGGGTCTTTTGATGAGAGCCTCGTGAGCGTCTTCAGATGTTGTTCTGAAGAATGGTCCGCAGCTTGCCGAAGAGTTCGTCGATATGCTGCTTCTCGATGATCAGCGGCGGGGAGAGTGCGATGATGTCGCCGGTGGTGCGGATCAGAAGCCCGCTCTCATAGGCCTTCAGGAAGGCGGTGAAGGCGCGTTTCGTCGGCTCGCCGGCGATCGGGTCGAGTTCAATTGCGCCGATCAGGCCGGTGTTCCTGATGTCGATGACGTTGGGGCAATCCCTGAGTGAATGCAGCGCGTCGGCCCAGTAGTTGGAAAGTTCGCCGGCGCGGGTGAGCAGACCTTCTTCCTTATAGGTGTCGAGCGTGGCAAGGGCTGCGGCGGAAGCGATCGGGTTACCGGAATAGGTATAGCCGTGGAAGAACTCGATCATGTGCTCCGGGCCGTTCATGAAGGCATCATGGATCTCGGAGGTGACGAAGACAGCGCCCATCGGAATGACGCCGTTGGTCAGTCCCTTGGCGGTAGTGATCATGTCGGGCTTGACGTCGTAATATTGCGCGGCGAAGGGGGCACCGAGACGGCCGAAGCCGGTGATGACTTCGTCGAAGATCAGAAGGATGCCATGTTTGGTGCAGATTTCGCGCAGCTTCTGCAGGTAGCCTTTCGGCGGAATCAGGACACCGGTGGAGCCCGCCACCGGCTCGATGATGACGGCGGCGATGGTGGAGGCGTCATGCAGCGTGACGATGCGCTCGAGTTCGGTAGCGATGTCACCGCCATGCTCAGGTTCGCCGCGGGTGAAGTTGTTCTTGCCGGGCTGGTGGGTGTGCGGCATGTGGTCGACACCGGTCAGGAGCGTGCCGAACATCTTGCGGTTGGCGACGATGCCGCCGACGGAGATGCCGCCGAAATTGACGCCGTGATAGCCGCGCTCCCGGCCGATCAGGCGGAAACGCGAACCGTTACCCTTCACGCGGTGATAGGCAAGCGCCACCTTGAGCGCGGTCTCGACGGATTCGGAACCGGAATTCGTGTAGAGGACGTGGTTCATGCCCTCCGGAGCGATATCGACCAGCCGGTTCGCCAGTTCGAACGCCTTGGGATGGCCGAGCTGGAAAGCCGGCGCGTAATCGAGTTCGCCCGCCTGCTCGCGGATCGCTTCGGTGATTTTCGGGCGGCAGTGGCCGGCGTTGACGCACCAGAGACCAGCCGTGCCGTCCAACACCTGACGACCGTCATGGGTGGTATAATACATGTCCTTGGCGCCGACGAAAAACCGCGGCTCCTTCTTGAACTGGCGATTTGCCGTAAACGGCATCCAGAAGGCACGAAGATCGTTCGGTGCATTGAGGCGGTTGGACATGCTGTTCTCCTGACCGTTGGCGGCCCGTTCCCAGGGGCTTGTCGCCCGAATTTTTACTGCCCGGTCAAATTATCAGGGCTTCCCAACGCGTCAACGAGAAAAGTCCCGACAAAAAAGCGCGACCGGCAAATTGCGAGATTTGCCGGTCGTTTTGAGTTCAGCTGCTTGAATACGTTGCCGAGATTTGCGGGGAGCATTTCCTACGGCGCGGGCACCGGCCGACGTTCATGTCAGCGCTATCATCAGGCTGCGGATCTGCTTCTGCTCGGAACGAGGTAGATGTCTTCGAGCGTCGCCAGGATCTTCATGACCGGCTCGGATGTACTCGAATAGTAGATGGTTTGAGCGTCGCGGCGGGTCTTGACCAGCTTCTGCGCGCGCAGTTTCGAAAGGTGCTGTGAAAGCGCCGACTGGCTAAGGCCGACTTGTGTGGCAAGCACTCCGACGGCGACCTCGCCTTTTACCAGGCTGCACAGGATCAGCAATCTTTTGGGATTGGCCATGGCTGACAATAGTGCTGCCGCCACATTCGTGTGGTCAGCCAAATCGGGGGTTTCCATATTGTTATCTTCCTAATGCGAAACGTACATCATCTATCTGGTAAGGGCTGTCTGCCGGAGCCCGCGGCAAAATTAGCAACTGGGCTCGAAGATTGTATATACCTAAATTTAAGGTATCGAGTATGCTATTTTAGATATGTTTGAACAAATGTGATCGGAATCCACAGCGAGCGTTTCGAATTCGCATCGCACCAAAAAGTCGCTGGAAATGATCTCAAAACCCGCCGGATCGATACCGCAGATGCGCCAAGAAGCCGATTTCGGGGCTTTTAAGCGCATGGCAAGGGTTTGCGCCACATCGGAATGGCGCTCTACTAAATCTCGCACTATTTCGGCCGCTTTGGCGGCAACCTCTTCGTTTGCCGGTGATTGGATGATGAGATCCCCGCCGTCGAGACGGTAGGCGCGGCCGAAGCCGGCGTTGAGGCTCGCCTGCTCCGGTTTGAGACGGAAGAAGAGGAAATCGGGGAAATCGATATAGAGATTTGCCTTGGGATGGCGATCGAGGAAACGCGTGCGAATGCGCTCGTGGAGCCGATGACCATGCTCAATCGGCTCCGCCGTGCATTGGGTCGTCAGCCGGCCATGGGCAAGCGGATCGCCCTTGCCGGGCTCGCCGGTCAGCAGCGAGGCGCGCGGGTCTCTTGCGAGCGCCTTTGTGTGAGCCGAAAGTTTCGAAACCAGGATGACGGGGGCGCCGTCGATATCGGTGGCGAGGAGCACTCGGCTGGCAAAGGGAAAACCAGTATCGGGATCGAGAACGGCAATCGCCGCGTACCGTGCGGAGCGCAACAGCACGCGGGCGAGCCTGCGGGCCTCGTCGTCGGTTTCGCGTAAGGGCGAGGGCTGATCTTTCATACCCGCTTTGTGGCAAAGCGGATCGAAAACATCAAGCGTCCTCCTTGCGGCGATGACGCGTGAGGCCGGCGACGACATCCTGGGCGGTGATCGTGCCGATGACCGTACCGTTTTCCACGATGCCGATGCTGCCCGGCTGGCGGGCGAGTACGTCGAGGACATCGACGAGCGGAGTTGCGGCACGGGCCGTGGCGCTGACGCTCATGCCGGCCGCCGTCTGGCCGAGACCGGGCTGCATGACGTCGGCGGCGGTCAGCATGTTGATCGGGTTGAGGTTCTGCACGAAGTCGGCGACATACTGGTCCGCGGGGTTCTTGACGATGTCGTGCGGCGTTCCGCACTGAATGATCCGGCCGCCCTCCATGATGGCGATGCGATTGCCGATGCGGAAAGCCTCGTCGAGATCGTGGCTGACGAAGAGAATGGTCTTCTTCAGCCGCCGCTGGAACTCCAGGAGTTCGTCCTGCAGGCGGGTGCGGATCAGCGGGTCGAGCGCCGAGAAAGGCTCGTCCATGAGC
Organism: Rhizobium sp. NLR16a; assembly: GCF_017948245.1. Lineage (NCBI taxonomy): Bacteria > Pseudomonadati > Pseudomonadota > Alphaproteobacteria > Hyphomicrobiales > Rhizobiaceae > Rhizobium > Rhizobium sp. NLR16a. The sequence continues at coordinate 759,844 of NZ_CP072865.1, forward strand.
AGGATCGGGGCGCCGGTGGCAAAGGCGCGGGCAAGGCCGACACGCTGCTGCATGCCGCCGGACAATTCGTTGACCTTGCGGTTCGCCCATTTCGTCAGGTTGACGAGTTCGAGCTGCTCGCCGACGCGGGCCTTGCGTTCGGCCTCCGGCATGCCGGCGAGTTCGAGACCGAAGCCGACATTTTCCGCGACGGTGCGCCAGGGCAGCAGGGCGAACTGCTGGAACACCATGGAGACGGTGTGGGTGCGCAGTTCGCGCAGCGCCTTGGCATTGCATTTGTAAGGATTGACGAGGCCGGTGGTCGTGGAGACCGCGACGTCGCCGCGCACCACGGGAGCGAGCCCGTTGACGGCGCGCAGCAAGGTCGACTTGCCCGAACCGGAAAGGCCCATCAGCACGAGGATCTCGCCTTCCTCGATCGTCAGCGACGCATCGGCGACGCCGAGCACCAGGCCAGTCGCGGCGCCGATCTCGTCACGCGTTTTGCCCTGGTCGGCCATGGCAAGAGCGGCTTCCGGCCGATCGCCGAAGATAATGCTGACATCCTTGAAGCTTACCGCGGTCATGCGCCGTCTCCTTCACCCGCCGTGCGGAACATGCGGTCGAGAATGATCGCCAGGATGACGATACAGAGACCGGCTTCGAAGCCTTTTGCGACATTGACGGTGTTCAGCGCACGCACGACCGGCACGCCGAGACCATCAGCGCCAACGAGTGCGGCGATGACCACCATCGACAGCGACAACATGATAGTCTGTGTGAGACCCGCCATGATCTGCGGCGCCGCGAAGGGGAGCTCGACCTTGCGCAGCACCTGCATCGGCCGCGCGCCGAAGGCGACCGCGGCTTCGACAAGGGAGGGCGGCGTCGAGATAATGCCGAGACGTGTCAATCGAATGGGAGCGGGGATCGCGAAGATGACGGTCGCGATCAGGCCCGGAACCATTCCAAGGCCGAACAGGATCAGTGCCGGGATCAGGTAGACGAATGTCGGAATGGTCTGCATCAGATCAAGTACCGGGCGCATGGCGGCATAGACCCAGGCGCGGCGGGCGGCCGCGATACCGAGTGGAATGCCAATCACCATGCTGACGAAGGTGGAGGCGAGCACGAGGGCGAGCGTCTCCGTCGTCTCCTTCCAGTATCCTTGGTTCATGATGAGCAGCAGCCCAAGACAGGTGAAGAGCGTGATCGCGATCGACCGCCGCAGCCAGAAGGCGAGGGCGGAAATAATCGCGATGACGATCAGCGGATGCGGCTTTTGCAGCACGAAGAGCAGGCCGTCGATGACGTGCGACAGCAGAAAGGCAAGCTGGTTGAAGAACCATTCGCCATTCGAGGTCAGCCAGTCCACGAAGGATTTGGCCAATGGGCCGATGGGAATCTTAGAGTCGGTGATCCAATTCAAGAGCGCGCCTATCCAGAAAAATAACAATCGGACAAAAATGAAGCGGGGCGGCGAACCGCCCCGTTCATGTGATCAAAGGCCGAGGCTGGTCTTGGCGGCCGCCAGAGCGTCGCCCTTGCCGTCGCGGGTCTTGACGCCGGCGAGCCAGGGCTCGAGCGCCGACGGGTTGGCCTTCAGCCATTCGGTAGCCGCGGCTTCCGGCTCCTTGCCGTCGTCGAGGATCTTACCCATGATCTGGTTCTCCATGTCGAGGGAGAACGTCAGGTTCTTCAGCATCGCGCCGACATTCGGGCATTCGCCGAGGTAGCCGGCGCGGACATTCGTGTAGACCTTGGCGCCGCCGAAGTCGGGACCGAAGACGTCGTCGCCGCCCGTGAGATAGGTCAGCTTGAAGTTGGTGTTCATCGGATGGGGTTCCCAACCGAGGAAGACGACGGGCTTGCCTGCCTTCTCGGCGCGAGCGACTTGGGCGAGCATTCCCTGTTCGGAGGATTCGACGACTTCCATATCCTTCATGCCGAAGGTGTTCTTTTCGATCAGATCCATGACGAGGCGGTTGCCGTCATTGCCGGGTTCGATGCCGTAGATCTTGCCGTCGAGATCGTCCTTGTGGGCGGCGATATCCTTGAAGTCCTTAATGCCGAGCTCAGCACCCTTGGCGTTGGTGGCGAGCGTGTACTTGGCGCCAACGAGGTTGGGGCCAAAGGATTCAACCGACTTGTCATCGATATAGGGCCGGACGTCCTTTTCCTGCGTCGGCATCCAGTTGCCGAGGAAGATGTCGATGTCCTTGTTCTTCAGCGAGGTATAGGTGACCGGCACCGAGAGTACCTTGACGTCGGTCTGGTAGCCGATGCTCTTCAGGACGACGGAGGCGGTCGCCGTCGTGGCGGTAATGTCAGTCCAGCCGACATCGGAGAAGTGGACGGTGGAGCAGCTGTCGGGATCGGCGGCGAAAGCGGCGGTCGCAACGGAGAGGGCGGCGACGGCAGTTGCAGTGACGAGTTTGAATGCGCTTGTTGTTTTCATTTTAGACTCCCAGTCTTTAGGTCCCCAAGCCAATCACCAATAGCCCAGTTTGACAAGCGACCTCAGTGTGTTTGCGTCGTATCGACGGGTGCGATTGCGACGTTCGCAGATTTTTCGCAGTCGCGGGTTTTTTGCGCCTTTCGGCGGGTTTCGGGCGTCAATTCCTGTGATTATTGCCGTTGCGGGGCTTTTCTTTGCCGATCCGAGCTTTCAATAAACCGATCAGGGAGAAATCCGATGGCAAAGCTCTATTTCAACTACTCGACGATGAACGCCGGCAAGTCGACGATGCTGCTGCAAGCCTCCTATAATTATCAGGAGCGCGGCATGCGCACGTTGCAGCTGATCGCCGCCTTCGACGAGCGCGCCGGCCGCGGCGTCATCGGTTCGCGGATCGGGCTGGAGGCGAGCGCCATACCCTTCGAGCCGGACGAGGATCTGTTCCGGCTGGTCATGACGCAGAGCGGCGAAGGGGCGCCGATCTCGTGCGTCTTCGTCGACGAGGCGCACTTCATGACGCCTCTCCATGTCTGGCAGCTTGCCCGCATCGTCGACCGACTCGGCATCCCCGTCATGGTCTACGGGCTGAGGACGGATTTTCAGGGCAAGCTGTTTCCGGCCTCCCAGGAGCTTTTGGCGATCGCCGACCGAAATGCGCGAGGTGCGCACGATCTGCCACTGCGGGCGTAAGGCGACGATGGTGGTGCGGCTGGACGCGCAGGGGAAGGTGTTGCACGAAGGCGCGCAGATCGATGTCGGCGGCAATGAGAAATATGTCTCACTCTGCCGCAGGCACTGGGATGACGAAATGAATGGGGCCTGGATCGCCGAGCCGGTGTGAGGCGGTGACAGAGCCGGTTTTCTTCGGCGTCTGGAGCGGCTAGCTTGGGCAGAAGATTCTCCGGAGGGATGAGGTGCGCAAAGCTCCGCCGTTCGACAGTCAGTACGAAGCCGCAGGCGGCCTTGCCGAAAAGATTGCGGCCGAGGGAGCCTATTGCGAAGCCTGCATCCGCGGCTTTGACAGCGACGAAACACGATCGGCCGACGAGGTTTTTCTCGAACAGAATGCGCGCTTCCAGGCCCATATCGCCGATGGCGCGGCGCTCGATGCGTTGCTTGCCGAGCTGGTCTTTACATTGGACCGGATGACGGGGGAGGTTTCGGCCGATCTCGACAGTTCCCGCGGATTGACGCTGCGCGAGAAAATGGCCGGCTGGACATCGCGCCAGCGGATGTGGCGCATGTATACCGAACGCGTGCGCGAGGCGCCTGCCATCGAGCGGCTGCTCGATCTCCTCGCGAAATCCGACGCGCTCGCCAGGCTGATTGTAAGCCAGCGCACCTCGATCATCGAACGCCACAAGATAGCCGAACACGGTCTCGTAGGCATTGTCGAGCAACGGCGCCGGCTGGTCGATTCGATCGACATCGCCCGACTGAAGATGAAGGAGCTCAACGCCAAAGCACTGACGACGCAGGGCCGTATCGGCGTCTATGGCAACAGGGCGCACTGGGAACAGATGGAGGCAGAGCGGCGGGCGTTGAAGGCGGAGGCCGAACGAATTTCCGCGGAGGAGCACGAGATGCGGGAGGACAGCCAGCGGCGCGAGCGCTTCATCGGCCTGTTCCAGGCTTTGGTGGATTCGCTGAATGGCCGGATCGGTACCTGCAACGTCTTGCTGCGCAAGCTGATGATCGATGTCGAGGAGCGGCTGATCATCTATCAGGCGCAGGTCGATACCGACCGGCCGGGCATGAAGGCCAGGATCAAGCCGGAGCTTTTCCCCGATATTGCAGCGCCGATCAGGCTGTTCGAGAAGGGGATGCTGGTCGCCCAGGATCTGGAGCGGCGCAAGAGCCGCGCCGACCTGGAAGCCGCAGGAAAGTTTCCTGCTTGGGCCGAGCCGTCGCAGGCAGTGTCGGGAGCGCCGCTCATCGATGCCGCCCGCAGGTCCTTCCGCTTCAGGTTGCCATTTCTGCGCTCCTGATCCGTGACGCCGCGCTGTTCGCGCTGCTTTCATTCGTAAAAATCGGGCGGCTCGTGTTGTGCTCGGGCGGGCGAGCGCATATGTGGATGCAGCGGGGCGGCGATGTCCTCCTGCTTAATTCCTTAACTCGGAACCGATTTAAGGAATTATGCAGCAACTCAAAGTGCTACAGCGTCCTTAGCGCGTGTAAAAGCGCGCGGCGCTGTAGTGTTCGCCTCGCCTGACAGGAGACGACGATGCTTGACCGGATTGCCGGTTTTTTCAGGCTGATCGGCCAGACGATCGGCCGCTGGGCCCGCCTGTTTTCCGCCTGGGCCTTCTGGCCCTTCCTCGCCGCGCATGGCTGGTATCAGCGCCGGAGCTGGATGATCCAGTTGCCGATCGTCGCGTTCGTCGCCCTCTTCGTCATGCTCTACGGCTATTTCTTCTGGCAGACGCAGGTGTGGACGAATTTCAACACCGCTTTCGTCGATCAATATCGGCTTTCCGAACGCAAGGTACCCGCCGGGCAGGAACTGCCGGTCGCCGAAGGGGCGGGTGCTGGGACCGCCAAGACCTGCCAGCGCTCGGCTATCGTCGATGTCGCCGCTGACCTGACCGATTTTAACGTCGACCAGAATGCATGGATTTCCTCCATGCTGCTCTACAAGATGGGCTTCTTCGGCATCGACTGGGACCACACGCCCTTCCTCGACAACAAGGCCTCGTTCCAGCGCGGTATCAACCAAGCCGTTCGTCGGACTTCGGCGGAGCTTGTCGACACGCTCGGGCGCGTGCGTGGCACGTCTGGCATCAACAATGACCTGCAGAGCGCACGCGGCAATCTGCAGTTCGACGAATACAGCTGGTATTTCGGGCTCAATCCCTTCGGCCCGAAGACGCCGACGCCTTCCTTCTACCGTACGGCGATAAGAGACCTGCGCAAGTTCAACACAGATCTCGCCGCCTGCAACGCTGTTTTCGACGGCCGCGCCGACAACCTCATGCAGTTCATCGACCGCATCGCCAACGATCTTGGTAGCACCTCCGACATGCTTGCCGAGCGCTCGGAACACCACAATCGCGGCTGGTTCGACACGCGCGCCGACGACCGATTCTGGTTCGCCTACGGCCAACTCTATGCCTATTACGCCATCCTGACCGCCGCGCAGGCGGATTTCTCGCAGGTCGTGCGGGAGCGCAATCTGGGCGCGATCTGGGGCGGCACCACGCGGCAGTTCCAGGCGGCACTGCGCATCCAGCCCGCGATCATCTCGAATGGTCGCGAAGACGGCTGGATCATGCCGAGCCACCTCGCCACCATGGGCTTCTATATCCTGAGGGTGCGCTCGAATCTCGTCGAGATCCGGTCGGTGCTCGATCGTTAGGGCGTCGGTCGTCAGCGGCATGCGGTATGATCTTCAAAGCCAACGACGCGCAGCTAGGCTGCTCGAAGCGAAGAGACACGATTCCCCCTATTCACAGGATGACGTGCCGATCCTCTTCTGATTTTTCAGCTGATCAGCTTTAATCGAATTGCTTTGGCTACCAACTGGGTCCGGTTGACGCAATCGAGTTTTTTGATCGCATTGGTCATATAGGCGTTCACGGTATGGTCCGAGAGCGTCAGGATCTGGCCTATTTCGATCGAGGTCTTGCCCTGTGCCGTCCAGCGCACCACTTCAAGTTCACGCGCCGACAGCGCATTGTGCGCGCTTTCCTCGTTGCGTCTGACCGCATTGAACGCGTCAAGGGCATGCAGAGTGATGATCGCCAGCTCGTTGACCTCGCTCTGGCTGAGCGCCGCACGCTCGCCGCAGAACCAGAAGACCAGGCGCCGGCCATCGACTGCAATGGTCGGCATGGCAACGCCCGCAGGTATCGCATGGCGCAGCATCAAGGCGCGCAGTTCGGCCGGAAAGGCCTGTCCATTGACGGCATCGCTGAGGTGCCAGGCCTGCGGCACGGCCGACTCCCTCAACCGTACGCCGAAAGGGCAACCACGCATCATGTTGGCGCGATCGAAATCTCTGATATAGGCCGCGGGAAGCGAGCTTTCGATCAGCAGCGGCTTTAGGAGAAGGTCTTCCGGTGAGGGAGCGTGCATCAGCGTCGCATAGGACAGTCCGAAGGCCGCGGAGACTCTGCCGAGCCCTTGCGCAAACAGGCTGCGTGTTCCTGCAACAGCAAGTTCCGCCGAAAGCAACGACTGTCTTTCAGAGGTGGTCATGTAAGACATTTGTACGCCTCCGGCAGCCTCAATGTTAACGCTATCAAATACACAAACACCGCCGGAAGCTAGTCCCAATTGCCTTTTGTCAAGCCGATCAGCCTGAAACGCACAGAAATAGTCACAACTGCGCGCGCATCGGTTGAGTTGCGGCTTGCGCAAGTAGCGTTGTGGTATCTTTGACTTCTGCTGCGGCGGGATAGCTGGGGATTCTTCCTGCTCCACGCAGGAAGAGAATCACGCCGGAAGAGCCTGGGCGGCGGGAGGCGTCGAAATCCGGCTTGCTGCGGCACGATGCAATTGATAAGCGTATCATCATGTATAACTGAGGCGATTTAATCGTGCGCTTTGCACCTGGTTGGCATTTTAAGCATCTGTTTTCTCTGGCAGTACTTGTTGTTCTTTTGTTGAACTTGTCGCTCGGTGCCGCGCCTTCGCAGGCGGCTGGGCAGAAGAAGCAGGCAGGGCAACCCCCGATGCGTTTCATCATCGTGCGCAGCCTCCTCTGCATGGAAGACTGTCCTGAATGGATATCGGCGGAGGGCCGCATAACCTCCGATACTCCCACCCAGCTTAGGAAAGTTCTGAAGAAAATCGGGGACAGGAAACTGCCTGTCGTCTTCCAGTCGGAAGGCGGTGAGGTGGATGCTGCCTATGCGATGGGCCGGATGATCCGCAAGGCAGGCCTGGAAACAGCTATCGGGGGGACGCGACTGAAGGATTGCCCGGAGGATGATGCGCGCTGCGCTGCGGCTATCGCCAAGGATGGCAGCTCGGTCGGCGTCACCTATTCGGATGGTGCATACTGCTTTTCTGCGTGTCCCCTGGCCTTCGCCGGCGGCATCTCGCGCGTCTCGTCGCAATGGGCCTTCATCGGCGTCCACCAGATCACGACCGTCTACAACAGGGTGCGTATCTCCTATCGCATCGAATATAAGATCGTGAACGGCAAGAAGGCGGAAATTTCGCGCAAGGAGGTTGGACGCAAGGCGGCGGGACAGAGCAGCTCCACCAAGCTCGGCAAGAAGGCCACTGCTGCCCTGAAGACCTATTTGAAGGAGATGGGCGTCAGCGGTGATCTGATCGCTTTGATGATGAGTACGGCTCCTGATCGCATCACGATCGTACCGCCCGCAGATGCACTTCGCATGGGTCTGAACACCGACATGCTGGCTTACAATGAGTGGCCGGGAATGCCGCTCTGCGGGCCGGGTGCAGCCACTGATGCCGTCTGCCACGGCCATTCGGCGGTCGAAGCGGCTGAGGCGCCCGGGCAGGCTGCAGTCGCAGACACAAGCGAGAAACTGCCGACAACCCAGCCGATGGACTTTCTCCTGATGCATCACGGCAATTGTCAGGAGGAGTGCACGCAGTGGATTTCTGCGGAAGGAGACATCACTCCCGATACCCCGGCCCGGCTGAAGGCGATCTTGAAGCCGCTCGGCGAAAGAAAGCTGCCGATCGTGCTTCAGTCCAATGGCGGGGACATGGATGCGGCTTTCGCAATGGGACGCATCATCCGTGCTGCAGGTCTGGAGACCTCGGTTGGCAGAACACGGTTGCCGAACTGCCCGACCCTAAATCCGCGTTGCAAGGCGAGCATGGCCAAAAGCGGGTCGACCGAGGGGGAGGTCTCCGCCGGCGGTGCATACTGCCTTTCGACCTGTGCTCTCGTCTTGATGAGCGGAACGCCGCGGATTGTCGGATATTCCGATATCGGCCTTGTGAGACCCACGACGGCTGAATCTACGAAATTCTTCGCCTATTTCGAAGAGATGGGTGTCAATGCCGAGTCTTTCGAGGCGATGATGATCGCGACCTCGATTGAGCGAAAAGAAATCCCTCGTGCGCAGGCGCTCGAGCTTGGCATCGTCAATGGCATCATCCCTTATGGTGATGAGCCCGGCGATCGCCTGTGTGGACCCGATGCCAAGGAAAGTCTTCGATGCCCCAGAAAAGCTGAGGCAGAGATCGTTCCTGTTGCTGGGGCCTCGAATTGACGCGGAAGGGAACGCCATGACAGCGGTTTGCCCACGCACTGACGTGACAACCAGTTCGTCGTCCCTCTATCCCTTGTCCTTCAAATCGTTCTTCGATGTCACGCTCATGAGCTTCTCGAGGAAGCCGAGCATGACGGCCGAGGCGACGAAGGCGAGGTGCATCAGAGTCAGCCACATGATCTTGCCGTCGTCGTATTTGTCGGCATTGAGAAAGACCTGCAGCAAGTGGATGGAGGAGATGGCGACGATCGAGGAGGCGACCTTGATCTTGAGGCTACCTGAATCGAGCTTGCCAAGGAAGGAAACCTCGTTGTCCGCATCGCTGGCCTCGTCGAAACGGCTGACGAAATTCTCGTAGCCTGAAATCATCACCATGACGATCAGACTGGCGACGAGGGCGGCATCGATTAGGCCGAGCATGGCAAGGATCATTTCCGCCTCGTCGAGCACGAAAACATCGGCGGCGATTTTCAGGAACTTGTAGCCGAAGGAAACGGCATAGACGGCGAGCGCCGCCACCAGGCCGATATAGAAGGCGACCAGGATCCAGCGGCTCGACAGGATGATGCGCTCGATGATGAGTTCCAGTGCTTTCATGTCTTTACCTTAAGAAGCCGCGATCGTTGAGCGCCACATAATGATCCAGCAGGGCGGTCGCAAGGCGAGCGCTATTCACAGCATGCCGATATTTCGATATCCCAGTGGCGAGGACAAGCGCTTTCGCGCCCGCGAAAGGCCGGGACGGAGGAGCATCCATGCCATCAATCAAATCCGATATCGAAATCGCGCGCGCCGCGGCCAAGAGGCCGATCTTCGATATTGGGGCAAAGCTCGGCATGGCGGCCGAGCAGCTCGTCCCCTATGGTCACGACAAGGCAAAGGTCAGCGCCGAGTTCATCGCGGCGCAGGCGGGCAAGAAGGACGGCAAGCTGATCCTCGTCACAGCGATCAATCCGACGCCGGCCGGCGAGGGCAAGACGACGACAACAGTCGGCCTCGGCGACGGGCTGAACCGGATCGGTAAAAGGGCGATCGTCTGCATACGCGAGGCGTCGCTCGGTCCCTGCTTCGGCGTCAAGGGCGGGGCGGCCGGCGGCGGCTATGCGCAGGTCGTGCCGATGGAAGATATCAACCTGCATTTCACCGGCGATTTCCACGCGATCACCTCGGCGCACAATCTGCTGGCGGCGATGATCGACAACCACATCTACTGGGGCAATGGAGAGAATATCGACATTCGCCGCATCGCCTGGCGGCGGGTCATGGACATGAACGACCGGGCGCTAAGGAGCATGGTCTCCTCGCTCGGCGGCGTCGCCAACGGTTTTCCACGCCAGGGCGGCTTCGACATCACCGTCGCTTCCGAGGTGATGGCGATCCTCTGCCTGGCCACCGATCTGAAGGATCTGGAGCGGCGGCTCGGCGACATCATCATCGGCTACCGCTTCGACAAGACGCCGGTGCATGCGCGCGATCTGAAAGCCGACGGCGCCATGGCCGTGCTGCTCAAGGATGCGATGCAGCCGAACCTCGTGCAGACGCTGGAGAACAATCCGGCCTTCGTACATGGCGGTCCCTTCGCAAATATAGCCCATGGCTGCAATTCGGTGACGGCGACGAAGACGGCGCTGAAGCTCGCAGATTACGTGGTGACGGAAGCGGGATTCGGAGCGGATCTCGGGGCTGAGAAATTCTTCAATATCAAATGCCGCAAGGCCGGGCTGAGGCCGGACGCGGCCGTCATCGTCGCGACCGTCAGGGCGCTGAAGATGAATGGTGGCGTCAAGAAGGAGGATCTCGGCACCGAGGATGTCGTGGCGTTGAAAAAGGGCTGCGCCAATCTTGGCCGCCACGTTGCCAATGTGCGCCGCTTCGGCGTGCCCGTGGTCGTCGCGATCAATCATTTCGTTTCGGATACCGATGCCGAGATCGCGGCGGTGAAGGAATTCGTGTCGCGGCTCGGCGCTGAAGCGATCCTCTGCCAGCACTGGGCGAAGGGTTCGGCCGGTATCGAGGAACTGGCGCATAAGGTGGTGGAACTGGCCGAATCCGGCCAAGCGAAATTTCAGCCGCTCTACGGCGACGACATTTCGCTGTTCGAAAAGATCGAGATCGTCGCCTCGAAGATCTACCATGCCGGCGAGGTGACCGCCGACAAGGCGGTGCGCGATCAGCTGCAGACATGGGAGGAGCAGGGCTACGGCAAGCTGCCGGTCTGCATGGCGAAGACGCAATATTCCTTCTCCACCGATCCGAACCTGCGCGGCGCGCCAGAAGGCCATATAGTCTCCGTGCGGGAGGTACGGCTTTCAGCCGGCGCCGGCTTCGTCGTCGCCATCACCGGCGAAATCATGACGATGCCCGGCCTGCCGAAATCGCCCTCAGCGGAACGGATTTTTTTGAATGAGCAGGGTTATATCGAGGGGTTGTTCTGATCAGGCGTGGTGAAGGGACGGGATGCGGCCTCTCGATCCTCTCTTCTCCCCGAGGGGAGACGGGAATATGCCGCACCGTCTCCGTTCCCCGCCAGTTCTTGTTTGATGATGGGGTCCTGACCTTCGACGTTAATGACAATAACGATAGCCGCCCTTCCTTTCGATGATGTCGAGATGGAAATGGGTTTCGTGGGCCGCGTCGCTTTCGGGGTCGAGTACGGTCGTGAAATAGAGGCAGCCGGCGGCGCTGACGGCGCGTTGGAAGGCACCGGTCAGCGTTGGGTCCTCGCGACGGGAGCGGACGGCGACATCCTCGCCCTTTTCGAAATGGAAGCTGGCAATATCGATGGCGTTGCCGCGGGCATGCTCGGAGATCTTGCCTGTTTCGGCGCCATTGCGCAGGCGGCACATATAGGCGGTAGCCTGGTTGACGACAGTGATGCGACCCTGCTCCGGCAGGGCGGCGGAAGCGGCAGGGATGACGCTCTCCTTCATCCAGCGGGCAAGTGCGAGTGCCGCCGGGCAGCGGATCGTTGCCTCCGGTTTGACGGCGATACCGGGCAGAGCCTCCGAGACGATGATCGGTTTGTCGATGCCGCAGCCGTTGCCGTCATCGATGCGCGGCGTTTCCTTGAAGACGGCACCCAGAGCCTTGAGTGCAGACGTGCATTCGGCATGCTCGGCGTCACTCTCGGATTCGATCGTCAGATGCTGCTCTTCAAGCGTCTGCTCGCCGGGCGGCTTTTCTTCCGGTGGAGTCTGCGGGCTCTCTAGCTGGCCCGGCGGAAGCGGCGGGCCCTGCATCGGTTCTGAATGCTCAGGCTTTGCCGGTTCGGCTGGCGAGGCAGGCGGCTGGTCCGGTGCGGATGTCTCCGGCTCCTTTACGTCAGGTTTCGGCTGAGGGGCCGGCACCTGTTCAGGCGCGGAGGGTTCCGCTTTTTCTGAGGACGGGCGGGTGGGGGCGGCCGTCTGCCCGGCATCGGGCCGAGGCTCTGGCAATGGGCCGTGCGGGGGCAGGCGGGCACCAGCCAGAAAGGCGGTAGCGGCGAGGAGGATCGCCAAAGTCGAAAATTTTCTCAATCCATGCGATTCCTAATATTGGTGGCTAGAGGCAACGCATGAGAGCGTTTTTCGTTGCAATCGTGCAACATTTTTGACGATCGCAAAAACCTGACAATAATATCCAACATAAGGCGGGGCGATTTGTGTTGACTGTTATCGTCATGTTTTCACCGGGCGGATCGCCACTTTCCACACTCGTTATCAGAATTTCATCGAGACGGTGACGAGCGTTGACGCGACCGGCTTCAGAGCTTCAATTACACCAACGTGGCTGCGGCGACGATCTCGGGTGTTGAAGCAAGTGCCGTCAAGACGTTCAATAACGGCATCAATCTGCATGCTCGCTTGCCTATGCCTACGGCAGGAATGAAGAAACCACCCAGCGCCTGCGCTCGGTGGCGCCGTTCAAGGCGATTGTGGGCGGCGGCTGGAGCAATGACACCTTCGGCTTCGATCTGTCCTCGAAGCTATCTGCCGGCATGCTCACAGACCATCTCAATACACCCGTCACCAACACCAACGACACAACCTTCGATGCGCACGGTTACGCAATCATCGACCTGAACGGCTGGTGGACGCCGGAACAGTTGCCCGGCCTGCTCGTTCAAGCTGGTGTCTACAATATTTTCGACCAGAAATATTTCAATGCGCTGGCCGTACGTGACGTCAACCTGGTCTCGACCGCATCGCAGCCTCGCGATTGGTATTCCGAGCCGGGCCGTACCTTCAAGGTGTCGCTCACGAAGACATTCTGATTGCCGGCGACACACTTTCACGGCTGGGGAGGGGCGGCTTTCGGGCCGCCCTTTTTCATTGCGCAATCGCCTCTTGCGCGGCGGCTGATCTCAGGCTAACAATTTTCCATGATTACGTCCTTGAACATTGCTGTTTGGTGGTGGGCTCGCTGAGGCGGCCTCGACCAATCGTGTCCAAAGACGACGAGTGAGCCGCCCGAAACTTCGAGGCGGCTTTTTTGTTTTATCGCCGCCTGTCGTCCGGGCCCCGATAACGGAGTGGAACAATGGTAACGATCCTGCGGGATGATGGTGCGGAACTCTACGAGACCAAGGGCGGCATATCAGTCACCCGGCAGCGGCGGGCAATCCCCTATGCCGATGCGGTCTCTTCCTATATCGACAAGCTCGACGAGCGCCGCGGCGCGGTGTTTTCGTCGAACTACGAATATCCGGGCCGTTATACCCGTTGGGACACCGCCGTCGTCGATCCGCCGCTCGGCATCTCTTCCTTCGGGCGCAACGTCTGGATCGAAGCCTATAATGAACGCGGCGAGGTGCTCCTCGGTTTCGTGACCGAACGGCTGCAGACCGTCCCTGACCTCGTGCTCGGCGCTTCCTCAGCCCGGCGGCTCGACCTCTCCGTCAAGACGCCGGACCGGGTGTTCACCGAGGAAGAGCGCTCGAAGATTCCGACGGTGTTCACAGTGCTGCGGGCCGTGAGCGATCTTTTCTACTCGCAGGCGGATGCGAGCCTCGGGCTTTACGGCGCCTTCGGCTATGACATCGCCTTCCAGTTCGACGCGATCGATCTGAAACTGACGCGCCCTTCCGACCAGCGCGACATGGTGCTCTACCTGCCGGATGAAATTCTCGTCGTCGACAACTATGCCGCCAAGGCCTGGATCGACCGGTATGATTTCGCGAAGGACGGCGTGACGACCGAAGGCAAGGCGGAAGATATCGCGCCCGAGCCCTTCAAGCAGACGGATGCCATTCCGCCGAAGAGCGACCACCGGCCGGGCGAATATGCCGAGCTCGTCGTCAAGGCGAAGGAAAGCTTCCGCAAGGGTGATCTCTTCGAGGTCGTGCCTGGGCAGAAGTTCATGGAGCGCTGCGAAAGCAAGCCTTCCGACATTTCCAAGCGGCTGAAGGCGATCAATCCGTCGCCCTATTCCTTCTTCATCAATCTTGGCAATCAGGAATATCTGGTCGGCGCCTCGCCCGAAATGTTCGTGCGGGTCTCCGGACGGCGCATCGAGACCTGCCCGATCTCGGGCACGATCAAGCGCGGCGACGACCCGATCGCCGATAGCGAACAGATCCTGAAGCTCTTGAATTCGAAGAAGGACGAGTCCGAGCTGACCATGTGCTCGGACGTCGACCGCAACGACAAGAGCCGCGTCTGCGAGCCCGGTTCCGTCAAGGTGATCGGCCGCCGGCAGATCGAGATGTATTCGCGCCTCATCCACACGGTCGATCATATAGAAGGCCGGCTGCGCGACGACATGGATGCCTTCGACGGTTTTCTCAGTCACGCCTGGGCGGTGACCGTCACCGGCGCCCCGAAGCTCTGGGCGATGCGCTTTATCGAGAGCCATGAAAAAAGCCCACGCGCATGGTATGGGGGGGCGATCGGCATGGTCGGCTTCAATGGAGATATGAACACCGGCCTGACGCTGCGCACCGTGCGCATCAAGGACGGCATCGCCGAGGTGCGTGCCGGTGCGACATTGCTCAACGATTCCATTCCAGAGGAAGAAGAAGCCGAAACCGAATTGAAGGCCTCCGCCATGCTTTCCGCCATCCGAGACGCCAAGACCGGCAATTCCGGCAAGATTCAGCGCGACGTCGCCAGCGTCGGCAAGGGCGTCAGCATCCTGCTGGTCGACCATGAGGACAGTTTCGTCCATACGCTCGCCAATTATTTCCGCCAGACGGGGGCAACGGTTTCGACCGTGCGGACGCCGGTGCCGGAAGAGATCTTCGACCGGCTGAGCCCGGATCTGGTCGTGTTGTCGCCCGGGCCCGGAACGCCGAAGGATTTCGATTGCAAGGCGACGATCAAGAAGGCGCGGGCCCGCAACCTGCCGATCTTCGGCGTCTGCCTCGGCCTGCAGGCGCTCGCCGAAGCCTATGGTGGGGAATTGCGCCATCTGGCGCTGCCGATGCACGGCAAGCCGTCGCGCATCCGCGTGCTGGAACCGGGCATCGTCTTCTCCGGCCTTTCGAAGGAAGTGACGGTCGGCCGCTACCACTCGATTTTCGCCGATCCCTCGACTTTGCCGCGTGAGTTCATCATCACGGCGGAGAGCGACGATGGCACGATCATGGGTATTGAACATGCCAAGGAGCCGATTGCCGCGGTGCAGTTCCACCCCGAATCGATCATGACGCTCGGCGGCGATGCCGGCATGCGGATGATCGAGAATGTCGTGGCGCACCTGGCGCGCAAGGTGAAGACGAAGGCGGCTTAAACCAAGTATCATCTCGCCCCTTCCGTACGCGGACGGGGCGAGGGTTGACTCTGCCAGGAAAATCAGAACATTTCCGGAACGATCAACCGGGAATTATCGCCGTGGCCAGTGCCGAGAAATTCATCGTCCTTCCCTACCGCAAGAACCGCGGCAATCTCGTGCCAGGCGAAATGCGGCAGGCATCGAACGCCGTCAGCGCGGAAAAGATCGCCTCGGCGATGGCCGAGCGTTTCGTCGGGGTCGCGGCCTATGCCGTCATCGTCGATGAGGAGACCGGCGACATGAGCTCGCCGCGACTGCTCGCGCGGTATGGCGAGATTGCCGATCTCAACGCCGCCTGAGCGCGATTTTCCCATGGAGACGTCGCTCTACCTGCCGGTCAAAGCCTTCCTGGAGGCGGCGGGTTACGCCGTCAAAGGCGAGGTCGGCGGATGCGATCTCGTTGGCTTGAGCTATGGCGAGCCGCCGGTCGTGGTCGTCTGCGAACTGAAGCTCACCTTCAACCTCGAACTTCTTCTCCAGGCGGTCGATCGCGCGGCGATGAGTGATGAGGTCTGGATCGCGGCGCGGGTTTCGGCCAAGGGGCGTGGGCGAGAGACGGACAAGCGCTACCGCGACCTTTGCAGGCGGCTCGGCATCGGCATGCTCGGCGTCTCGGATGGCGGCGAGGTCAGCGTCATCGTCAGTTCCATCTCGCCGATGCCGCGCACCAATCCCAAGCGGCGTTCGCGCCTCGTCAAAGAGCATCAGTGCCGTCGCGGCGATCCTGCCGTTGGCGGCGGCTCGCGGGCGCCGATCATGACGGCCTATCGCCAGCAGGCGCTGCTCTGCGCGGCCGCGCTCGATCGGGGAATTGTGCGCCCGCGGGATATGAAGGCGCTTACGCCGAAGGCCGGTCCGATCCTGCGCGACAATGTCTATGGATGGTTCGAGCGCCAGGAAAAAGGCGTCTACGCCCTGACGTCGGCAGGCCAGGCCGCTCTTCTGCGGTGGCCGCAATCTCTCCAGTCCGATCCCGCTCCCTCGGCGGTGTAGAAGATCGCGTATCGTGTGCCTGCGCTGCTTTCACATCGGCACGCGGCCACAGCTGTGAAGGACGCGTCATTCTCTTTGACAAATCCTCGATCATCGCCCATATCACCCTCAACTGGGCCGCCTGCGCGACATTCGCGTGGGCGGTTTTGCATTTCAATGGCTTGGATCCTGCAATTCATTCGCAACCGCAGGAGGACGATATGAACGACAACGGCGATCTGACGGTTCGGAAGCTGGCGATGTGGGGAATTCCGCTGTCGCTCGGCGTCATGGGGCTGAAGATGGTGGCTTGGTGGGTGACCGGATCGGTGGCGCTGCTGTCGGACGGGCTCGAATCCACGGTCAACGTTGTTGCCGCCTTCGTCGCTTTCTTCGTGATCCGTTATGCGCAGAAGCCGGCCGATCAAGACCATCCCTTCGGCCATCATAAGGCGGAATATCTCTCCGCGGTCACCGAGGGCGTGCTGATCGTCGTTGCCGCGCTGCTGATCGTCAACGAGGCGGTCGGCTATCTCGCTGCGCCGCGCATGCTCGATGCACCGATGCTCGGCCTTGCGATCAATCTGGCGGCTGGCGTCATCAATGCGGTCTGGGCGAGCCTGTTGATCCGGACCGGACGCAAACATCGCTCGGCGGCGCTGGCGGCGGATGGACAGCATATCATGTCGGATGTGGTGACATCCGTCGGCGTGCTCGTCGGCCTGCTGCTGGCCCTGGCGACGGGTAATGCGATCTTCGACCCGGTTCTTGCGATTCTCGTTGCCATCAACATTCTCTATCAAGGCTGGAGGGTGATCTCGCAATCGATCGGCGGTCTGATGGACCAGGCGGTCGAGCCGCAGGAAGAAGAAGCGATCAAGCAGGCGATCGCCACCCATGCGGCGGGTTCGATCGGCGTGCATGACCTGAAGACGAGGCGGGCAGGCGCCGTCACTTTCATCGATTTTCACATGGTGGTGCCTGGCACTATGTCCGTGCGGCAGGCGCATGATATATGCGACCGCCTTGAGGATGCCATCAGAGCGGTGCATGAGGGCGCCAAAATAGCCATTCATGTGGAGCCGGAGGGCGAAAAGGCCCATGGCATCCGCGTCAAAGTCGTCAAGGAGGCATGATGCCGAATACCGATGTTTCCAGCCTGTCGATGCTGGGTCAGCAAACCGAAACCGCGAAATCGCCGGAGGAGGCGGTGCTGGAAAAAGTGCCGTCCAATCATGCCGGCACCGACTATGTCGTGCGCTTCACCGCGCCGGAATTCACCTCCCTCTGCCCGATGACGGGGCAGCCGGATTTCGCCCATATCGTCATCGACTACATCCCCGGCGAATGGCTGGTGGAATCGAAGTCCCTGAAACTCTTCTTGTTTTCCTTCCGCAATCACGGCGCCTTCCACGAGGATTGCTCGATCTACATCGCCAAGCGCATCGTCGAACTGGTCGACCCCAAGTGGCTGAGGATCGGCGCTTACTGGTATCCGCGTGGCGGCATTCCGATCGACGTCTTCTGGCAGACGGGCAAGCCGCCGGAAGGTGTGTGGCTGCCGGAGCAGGGCGTCGCAACCTATCGTGGCCGTGGGTGAGGCGCGCTCGGGCGTAGCCCGAGCAATCGATTTGAGTGAATCGATTGCAGCGACGAACGCCCTGAGCCCAAGCGAAGGGCCGGGATACGGGGCGGCAATGTAAAACCAACTGCCGCCCATTTCCGCCCGTTAAACCTCAGACATCCGTAACGTCGCCGGACGAGTCATCACTGTAATCGTCCGCATCGTCGTAATCGGCCTGTTGCACATCGTCGTCATTGTCATTGCCGGCATTATCCGCGGCCTGACGGGTGTCGTCATTGCCATAATAATTGTTGATGATGGTCTCTTCGGTCGGTGCGGTAGCATTGCCGAACGGGTTGGCGCCGAAGGGCGAGCCCCAACCGAGCGAAGACATGTGATTGCCGAAGATGCCGCTCAACGAGTTGGCAAGCAGCATGCCGCCGGCAACGCCGGCTGCCGTGCCGAGAGCGCCGCGTAGAAAACTGCCGCCGGCAGACGGCGCGTAGGCCTGCTGGCTCCAGGGGCCGGCGGGCTGCTGCGGCGTCTGGCGATCGTAGCCGCGCGGCTCGTCATAGGCGCGGGACGGTTGGCTCCAGGGGCCGGGGTTGGAGGGGACAGGCGCGGGCTGCTGCGTCTGGGTGTTGCCGAAGATCGAACTCAGGAAGCCGCCGCCCTGTTCTGCCTGGTGGTGCTCGCTGGCTCCGGCTTCAAACTGCCGCACGCGCTCCTCGAGTTCCTTGATGTGGTTGGCGGCCGCTTCCAGCCCTTTTTCCTGCACGATGACGGCCTGGGCGAGATAATAAGTGGCGGACGGCTGCTCGCGCGTCGCCTGATCGATCAGGGCTTCGGCTTCGCGATCGCGCGGCTGGGCTTGCGCGGTGCGCACGCGGTCGAAGAGGGCGGTCAGCAATTGGCGTTCTTCCGGTGACATGTCCGGTCTCCTGTTGATTTCATTTGGCGGTTGCCATGTGAGAGGTGAGGTAGGAACCGATTCCGGCTTTTCAAAGCCTTCCAACCGTTACATTTCAGTAAGGCTTGCGGAACGATGCGCGGCTTCTTAAGGATATCTCCACCGCTTCGGTGCCTTGTGTTTTTCCCGCATTGTTTTAGGCATTGAGTCGCACTATGTGCGAGGAACCCGAATTCATCTCCGAGAGGTTCGAATGAACGACGAAGAACAGGACGACAAGACGAAGGAACTGCCGCTCGGCAAGGAAACGGAGGCGAATCTTTTCAAGTCGCGTTCGATCTTCATCTATGGACCGATCAACCAGGAACTGGCGCAGAAGGTCTGCTCGCAGCTCGTCGCGCTTGCCGCGGCCAGCGACGAAGACATTCGCATCTATGTCAATTCGCCCGGCGGTCACGTCGAATCCGGCGATTCCGTCCATGACATGATCAAGTTCATCAGGCCGAAGGTCTGGATGATCGGTACGGGCTGGGTCGCTTCGGCCGGCGCGCTGATTTACGTCGCGGCTCCCAAAGAGCGGCGCCTGTGCCTGCCGAATACGCGCTTCCTGCTGCACCAGCCGTCGGGCGGCACGCGCGGCATGGCGTCCGACATCGAGATCCAGGCACGCGAGATCATCAAGATGAACGAGCGTCTGAACAAGATCATGGCGGAGGCTACCGGCCAGCCGATCGACAAGATCGCCAAGGATACGGATCGCGACTACTGGCTCTCTGCCGAAGAGGCGAAGGATTACGGCCTCGTTTCGCGGATCGTGACGTCGCAAGCCGACATCTGAGTTTTCTGGACTGAAGCGTTCAAGACGCCCTTGCCTGCCGACCGCAGGCAGGGGTGTCTTGCTTTCAGATGGCTTGAGGTCATCGACCAGCAGAGCTGGACGGAAAGCCCTCAATCTGGACTTGCGCAGGCGGCAGCCATCATGCTCCATGCGCCATTCCCGCAGCTCAGAGTCCGCCATGCTCAAAGATTTTTCCGTCCAGGCCCTGTTCATGGGGCTGCTTACCGCTTTCGTCGGCTCCGCCAGCTCCTTCGCCGTCGTGCTGCACGGGCTGCAGGCGGTGGGTGCGACGGATGCGCAGGCCGCTTCGGGGCTGATGGCGTTGTCGATCTCCATGGGCGTCTGCGCGATCGTGCTCAGCGCCGTCACCCGATTGCCGATCAGCATCGCCTGGTCGACGCCGGGGGCGGCACTGCTGGCAAGCACCGGAGCGATCGAGGGCGGTTTCAATGCAGCGGTCGGCGCATTCCTGATCTGCGCCGTACTGATCATCATTGCCGGGTTGTTCAAACCGCTCGGCCGGGCGGTGGCCGCCATTCCTGCGCCGCTCGCCAATGCGATGCTCGCCGGTGTGCTGATCGGTCTCTGCTTCGCGCCGGTGAAGGCGATCGGCTTCAATCCGCTGCTCGGTCTGCCGATCGTCATTTCCTGGATCGTCGTCGGTGCCTTCAAGCGGCTCTGGGCGGTGCCGGCCGCGCTCGCAGCCTTCGTGCTGGTGCTCGCCTTCGGCATCGATATTCCCGATGGCGCTTTCGCCTCGCTCGAACGATCGCTGATGCCGACGGCGGAAATCGTCCGGCCGGTATTCAGCTTTGCGGCCTTCATCTCGATCGCGCTGCCACTCTTCATCGTCACCATGGCCTCGCAGAACATTCCGGGCATCGCGGTGCTGAAGGTCAATCATTACGATCCGAAGCCAGGCCCGCTTTTTGCCGTAACCGGCTTCTTTTCGCTGCTGTCGGCGCCTTTCGGCGGCCATGCCGTCAACCTGGCGGCGATCACCGCGGCCATGTGCGCCGGGCATGACGCCCATGCCGATCCGAAGCGGCGCTATTGGGCATCGCTGATCGCCGGCGTCGGTTATATCATCCTCGGGCTGCTTGCCGGCGCGGTGACGGCCTTTGTCGCCTTGGCGCCGCCCGTTCTGATCGAGGCGGTGGCGGGGCTGGCGCTGGTCGGGGCCTTCTCATCCTCGGCGATGTCGGCTTTCCAGGCGCAGGAATCGCGCGAGGCGGCGGCGATCACTTTCCTCGTCACCGCATCCGGCGTTTCCTTCGGCGGCATCTCCGGCGCTTTCTGGGGATTGATCGCCGGCGGGCTGATGCTCGTGCTGTCGCAGCTGGTGAGGGTTTGGAAAGACCGGCCTCAGTCCGGGTAACGAAGGCGGCGGGCCGCGAGGGCTTGCCAGTTTCGCTGCCCAAGGTTATAAGCGCGGCCATGAAGACCTCTGGCGCCAAGATTTCCGAGACGATTGCACGCGGCCGCATCGCCCTGCGTGACGTCTCGAGCGCCGTGACCTCGCTTCTTCTCCTCGGCCTTACGCGCGGTTGCCGGGTCCGTTGAGGAGCGCCCGGCGGCCGAAAGCCCGCCCGGTATCGCTCCTCGCGACTCACTTTCAAAATTGACCCAACGACCGAAGAAGGTCCGCATTTGTTTATCGCCAAGTCCGATGCGATCGGCTAAGAGGCGGGGCAAATGCCGGCACGAGGAGACAAGACAATGGACAATACCAACAGCCGATCCTCCGCGAAGGGCATGCCCGATGCCGCGATGAAGTACCGGCCCTATCCGCAGGTGAATATTCCCGACCGCACCTGGCCGACCAAGACCATCACCAAGGCGCCTGTCTGGTGCTCGGTCGACCTGCGCGACGGCAATCAGGCGCTGGTCGACCCGATGGGCCACGACCGCAAGGCCCGGATGTTTCATCTGCTGCTCGAGATGGGCTTCAAGGAAATCGAGATCGGTTTCCCCTCCGCCTCGCAGACCGATTTCGATTTCGCCCGCTGGTGCGTGGAAGAGGGTAACGTGCCCGCCGATGTCTCGTTGCAGGTGCTGGTACAGTGCCGCCCGGAGCTCATCACCCGCACCTTCGAAGCGCTGGAAGGCGCAAACCGGCCGATCGTGCATTTCTATAACTCGACCAGCGAGCTGCAGCGCCGCGTCGTTTTCGCCAAAGATGTGCAGGGCATCAAGCAGATTGCCGTCGACGCCGCCAAGATGATCACCGACATGGCAGCCAAGGCCGGCGGCGGCTATCGTTTCGAATATTCGCCCGAGAGCTTCACCGGCACCGAGCTGGAGGTGGCGCTGGAGATCTGCAACGCCGTCATCGAGGTCGTCAAGCCGACGCCGGACAACAAGCTCATCATCAACCTGCCGTCCACTGTCGAGATGGCGACGCCGAACGTCTATGCCGATCAGATCGAATGGATGTGCCGCAATCTCGACAAACGCGAGAACCTGATCGTATCGCTGCATCCGCATAACGACCGAGGCACCGGCATCGCCGCCGCCGAGCTGGCCTTGCTGGCAGGCGCCGACCGCGTCGAAGGCACGCTGTTCGGCAATGGCGAGCGCACCGGCAATGTCGATGTCGTGACAATGGCGCTCAACATGTTCACGCAGGGCGTCGATCCCGGGATCGACTGCTCGAATATCGAGCGGATCAAGGAAGTGTTCGAATATTCGAACCAGATGGCGATTGCAGAGCGTCACCCCTATGTGGGCGAGCTGGTCTATACGGCCTTCTCCGGCTCGCATCAGGATGCGATCAACAAGGGCATGAAGGCCGCACAGGTCGCCAACCATCCCGTTTGGGAAGTGCCGTATCTGCCGATTGATCCGCGCGATGTCGGCCGTTCCTACGAGGCGATCATCCGCATCAACTCGCAGTCCGGCAAGGGCGGCATCGCCTACATCCTGCAGCAGGATTACGGGCTCAACCTGCCGCGCAACCTGCAGGTCGAGTTCCGTGAAGATATCCAGCGCATCACCGACGTCGAGGGCAAGGAGCTTCCCTCGAAGCGCATCTACGACCGCTTCATCGAGCGTTACGTGACGCAGCCCGAGGCGCGCCTCAAGTTCGTCGACCACCACACCTATCCCGACACCGAGCGCAAAGGCCAGCGGATCGTAGCAGCTGAAATCACCGATAATGGCGAGACCAAGCGCATCGAAGGGCGCGGCAACGGCCCGATCGACGGCTTCATCAACGCACTGTCGCATTATCTCGGCATCGAAATGTCGGTCGAGGACTATTCCGAGCATTCGCTGCAGCACGGCTCGAATGCGGCGGCGATCTCCTATGTCGAGACCTCCTATCCCGGCGGCAAACTCTTCGGCGCCGGCATCAACACCAACATCGTCGCGGCATCGCTGGAAGCGATCGTCTCGGCGGCCAACCGGGTGCTCGAGGTGAAAGCCGGCAAGGCTTGATCTGCGAAAGGTTCAGGCCGCGATCGTTTGGGTAGGACGCGGCCTGACGATTAGGTTGACTTCGTTCCGCCTTCGCTAAGCGCAAGCGAAAGCAGTGAAAGGCGTGCCGTGTGGCCCCCTCATCCGCCCTACGGCCCCTTCTCCCCGCCGGGGAGAGGGGGAAACCGAGACCGTCGCCGCGAGTCTCTTCTCCCCAGTGGGGAGAAGGTGCCGGCAGGCGGATGAGGGGGCCGCTGGCGCTGAACGTCGATTTCCCCTATCGCGTCAAATCGTCGATCTGCCGATCAGATCGCCGTGGCGATCTTCATGGCGAGCTGGCCGAGGGTGGCTTCGGCGGAGGGGCCGGCGAGAACATAGGAGGTGCCGGCATTGTGCCAGGTCACCAGGCCAATCTCGTCCTTGATCGTTTCCTTGAAGTCGTCGGTTTCAGGCGGCTGCGCGTCCTTGCGGAAGCAGATGGAGATGATGTCGCCGTCGCTGTTGGAATAGACGAGCTGACCGACGGGGCGATTGTCGCCGAGAATGACGCGGGCACCCTGGAAGGTCCAGGATTCGGTGCTGAGATCCGGCACACGGAAAGGCACGCCGATGGCGGTCGTCAGCCAGCTGGAGATTTCTTCGGCCTGTGATGCCGGCACTTCGACGAGGTGACGGGGCTGGCGGATCAGCAGGCGTTGATAGGCGGTGACGTCGCCGAGCCAGTCGTTGGTATTGGCAGGCGCCGTGGCGGTCGTGGTGGCGATCTCGTCGGCATCGGGGGTGGTGCCGGCAAAGTAGCCGATGCCGCAACCGACGACGAAGAGGATAAGAGCGGCTGCCAGCGCCTGCGGGCCGCTCGGGGCCAGTTTCACCTGGGGGCGCATGGCGCGCTGGGCGATCGGCGTCTTTGGCGGCTGGGTGCTCTTGATCGAGCGGACGAGGGCGAGCGGCACCGGCTCCTTCAGGACATCGTCGAGGCGGCGGCGGCCGAAATCGGCGCCATGGCGCAGCTTTTCATGCAGACGACGCGCATTCTCGTCGCTTGCCAGGCGCTGTTCCAGTTCGTGCCGCTGCTCGGGAGAGACCTCGCCGTCGAGAAGGGCGGTGAGCTGGGCTTCGAGCGGCAATTTCCTAAGATCGAGCAATTCAGTACCTGTGGATGGGGTGGGTGCCGGCAAGTCCGGCGAAATGCAGCCTTGCGGTGGCAAGCTGGGAGACGACGCTTGCCGTCGAAATTCCCATGATGTCGGCCGCCTGCTGATAGCTATGTCCTTCGACATCGACGAGCAGGAAGACCGAAGAAACGCCGTCCGGCATTTCGGCGATCATGTGATGGATGGCGTCGGGATCGACCGAGGCCGAGCGTTCACGGGCAGCCTCTCGGATGTCGGTGACGTTGCCGCGTGCCGAGGCCTTCGGCTTCCGCTTGCGGCTGTCCTCCGTCCACTGCTGACGGGCAAGCGTGTATATCCAGCTTTCCAGTCGGCCTTCGCCATTCCACTGGTGCCCCTTGGCAATGGCACGCAGACAAACGGCTTGGATAAGTTCGTCGGCCACGCCGGCTTCGCCCGCGAGCGTGATCGCGAAGCGGCGAAGGTGGGGCAGAAGGCCGACGAGATCACGCCGGAGGTCGATGGTCGTTGCGGGCTGACGCATTGTCTATCCAAGAAGCATTCACAATGGTTTCGCGGACGAAAGCTTCGCCATCGGACGCGAAACCGGCTTTGTCGGCACCGGGGATGCAGATGCTTTATGAAGCAAATCCACTGCACTTCGCAAGCATTCGGTCATCTTATCCCCTTCCCAAGGGGTTTTCCTAATCTGGACCGCAAAGCTTGCGTCAATATGTCCTGTAACCGTTTAAGCTTTGCAGCAGCGCGCGGTAGGCCCAGGTGTCTTCGCCGCCGCGGTCGCGAATTTCGACGAGCTGGACGCGCGCCCCTTCGATGTCTCCTTGTTCCACCAGCGCCATGCCCATGTAGGAGCGGGCGAGAATATAATTCTCATCCGCCTTCAATGCCTTGCGGTAATAGGACATGCCGAGCTCCATGCGGCCGGCCTTGCGGTTGGCATAGCCAAGATAGTTCAAAATCCGCGGGTCGTTCTGACTACGGGCAAGGTTGAGCACGGCGATGGCATTCTCATACTGGCCGGCATAGGCGAATTCGCGGGCGAACTTATAGAGATCGTCATCGTTGAAGCTGTTCTTCTTCGGGGTGACGCATTCCTTCTTGGCCTTGTCCCAGACCTTGCCGCCGGTGCAGGTTTTGGTCGTCTGGGTCTTCGGCGGCGGATTGGTGTCGTCGTTGCTGTCGCCGACGGCGAAAGCGGCCGTCGCGATGGCGAAGGCAAAGCCGGCGGCAAGTGTTGTTCTGCACGGGCGATGGAAGGGGGAAGTCATTGGCGGCTCCGTTCTGAGGCAATGCAGTCGGTCGGATTGTACGCTTACCGGCAAAAATACCAAGAGGGTAGGCCGCCTCCGTGGCAAATGTTGCGACAGTGGCAAAGGGCCTTCCGAGATTGATTCACCTACTGCATAAAAAGAGTCCGAAGCCAGCGCTAAGGGGCGAAAATATCGACGCTTTCCGGCATCATCGCATCGCCTGTCCGGTTCAGGCTGAAGCGCTTGCCGGTGAGTTCCCAGGCGCCCGGAGAGCCATCGATGGAAAAGAGGTTGTAGGCCGCCGGCGGCTTAATGCTGCCCGGTCCCTGCGAGGCCGATGCTATGCCGACGACTGGCACCGGCTGCACCTGGCCGCGCAGCCAGTGCAGCGTATTCAGATGCGTGTGGCCATGCAGCACGAGCTCGGCGCCGCCGGTCGAAATCACGGCCGCGAAGCGGCGGATGCCGATCATGCGTTTGTAGAAGGCGGTGGCGCCGCGGATCGGCGGATGATGGATCATGACGACGCGGAAGAGACCGGCTTCGCCGGCCGCACGCAGCATGTTCACCGTATCGCGGGCCTGGCGGGCGCTGAAAAAGCCGGAGGCTGCGAAGGGGGGCGTGGCGACGGCCGTGGAGCAGCCGACGATCGCAACCTTGCCGCGGACGCGCAGATAGGGAAAGATGCGGCGGTCTTCCTGCCATTGCGGCGGGGCGAGGTCGCCGCGGACATAATCGTACCAGGCGCGCATCGACTTTTCGTAAGCGCCCGGCACATAGGCGTCGTGATTGCCCGGAACGACCGAGGTGTCGGCGGGATCACCAAGCACGCGCAGCCAGGCGGCGGCGGCGCGGATCTCGATGCCGCTCGCCAGGTTGACGAGGTCGCCGGTGACGGCCAAATGGTCGGCCTGATGGGCGCGGATGTCATCGAGCAGCAGATCCAGCGTGCTGGCGAAAAGGTGCTTGCGTCGATTTCGATGCCAGTTCACAAAGCCGGTTATGCGTTTGGAAAACAGCTCTTGAATGGAAAGACGGGGCAGTGGTCCGAGGTGGACGTCGGAAATATGCGCGAGCTTGAACATGCTACGAGACATAGACCAGCTTATTGACAAATCAAACACATCCGGCGCGACGAAGAGCCGAAACGGGACGAAGGTGGATAAAGAGAAGCGGCCCCCTCACATCAGGCTGGCCCTGCGCCTGCTGCATGTCTATTTCTCCTTCGCCCGCGGCATGACGATGGGCGTCAGGGCCGCCTGCTTCGATGCGGACGGCCGGATCTTCCTCGTGCGCCACAGCTATATCGGCGGCTGGCATATGCCCGGCGGCGGGCTGGAGCGCAACGAGACGGCGGAAGAAGCGCTGGCCAAGGAACTGCGCGAGGAGGGCAACCTCAGAATCATCGGGAAACCTCGGCTGGTCCAAGTCTATTTCAACACCACGACCACCCGGCGCGACCACGTCGTATTCTATCGCGTGACCGTCGAGCAGACGGCGCCGCGGCCGCCGGATTGGGAGATTTCCGACAGCGGGTTCTTTTCGCTCGACAGCCTGCCCGAGGGCACGACCGAGGCGACGCATCGCCGCCTCGCCGAGCTTCGGGGCGAGCAGGAACCCGACCACCGCTGGTGAGAAGCTTTAGGCCGCATTGCAGCAATTTAAAGTTCTACAGCGTCCTTTGCGCGTCTAAAAGACGCGCGGCGCTGTAGCGCGGCCATGCGGGCTGTCGAGATCAAGCGCCGGGCCGACCGGGACGATGCCGGTCGGATTGATCGTCTTGTGACTGCGGTAATAGTGCTGCTTGATGTGCTGCAGGTTTACCGTCTCGGCAACGCCTGCCGTCTGATAGAGATCCCTGAGATAGCCCGGCAGATTGCGATAATCGGCGATGCGGCGAATGTTGCACTTGAAGTGGCCGACATAGACCGGGTCGAAACGCACCAGTGTGGTGAAGAGGCGCCAATCGGCCTCCGTCAATCTGTCGCCCAAAAGGTAGCGGCCCTTGCCCAGGCGTTCGTCGAGAATGTCGAGTGTTTCGAATAGTTTGCCGACATTTTCCTCGTAAGCTTCTTGAGTTGTGGCAAAGCCTGCCTTGTAGACGCCGTTGTTGACGGTGTCGTAGACGGTGGCGTTCAGCATGTCGATCTCGGCACGCAGATCCTCCGGATAGAAATCGGCCTTCGAACCCGTCAGCCCGTCGAAGGCGCTGTTGAACATGCGGATGATCTCGGCCGATTCGTTGTTGACGATCGTGCCGGTCTGCTTGTCCCAGAGGGCGGGAACGGTGACACGGCCGGAATAGTGCGGATCCGCCTTGACGTAGATCTGCCAAAGCGTCCCAGCGCCAAACAGATGGTCGCTGGCAGCGCCGTCACCGATCTTGAACTCCCAGCCATTCTCGAGCATCAGCGGATCCACGACAGAAACCGAAATCAGCTCCTCCAGCTTCTTCAGCTTGCGGAAGATCAAGGTGCGATGGGCCCAGGGGCAGGCGAGGGAGACATAGAGATGATACCGCCCGGCCTCAGCCTTGAAGCCGCCGCTTCCGGAAGGCCCGGCCTCGCCGTCCGCCGTCACCCAGTTGCGAAATTGCGAGGGCTGCCGTTTGAAGTGCCCCTTGCTCTCCTTCGTGTCGTACCAGATGTCGTGCCAGACGCCGTCCACAAGCATTCCCATGATCTTCATTCCCTTGATTGCCGTGTTGGAATCGAAGTTAGCTGAGATAGTGGGGCTTTGCAGGTGGTAAAGATTGAACAGTGCGTCACGCCCCCCACGCCAGCAGGATCGGGTGTGCATTTTGCGTTGGACGGCGGAAATTTTTCCTGCTATCGGCCTTTTCACGATTTGAGGAACGCCTGCCTGATGTTCATTTCCAGAAACCCGCGACGACGCTGATGCTCCCGAACGCCGAAGGCGTGTTCGAGACCCATCAATCCGTCCAACCGGTTTCTGCCATCATGTACAAGCACGATCTCGTCTACCTCACCGAAGACGCGTCCCACGACGCCGCCATCGAACATATCAATGAAGAAGCCTTCGGTCCGGGCCGCTTCGCGCGGGCGGCCGCGCGTATCCGCGAGCAGGGGCCGCACGACCTGTCGCTCTCCTTCATCTGCGCTGACGACGGCGAGACGATCGCCTCCGTGCGCATGACGCCGGTGCTGGCCGGCACGGTGAAGGGACATCTTCTTGGCCCGCTTGCCGTTCGACCCTCGCACAAAAACATAGGTATCGGCCGAGAACTGGTGCGGATCGCGGTGGAAGCTGCGCGGCGCAAGGGTTCGGAAGCCGTCATCCTCGTCGGCGATCCGCCCTATTACGGTCCGCTCGGCTTCGAGAAGGTGGCCTATAACGCGCTTGCCTTTCCAGGTCCCGTCGATCCCGGCCGGGTGCTGGTCGTTCCGATCGCCGAGGGTGTGCACGAGCGGCTGAAAGGCATAATCGCCTGGCGCGGATGATCAGAGATTTTTCCGGAGGAAGCTGCGGGTGCGGCCTTCCGGGAAATCCTCAAGCTCGCCGAAGATTTCATAACCCTGGCGCAGATAGGCGCGGAGAGCCTGCGGGTTGAAGGTATCGATCCAGGCGCCACGACATCCTCGCGCCTTGGCCTCGTCTTCCGCTTTTGCGAGGATCCTGCCGGCTATGCCCGTTCCGCGCAGCGTATCGGGGATGTAAAGCATTTGGGTGAAGAGCCAGCCCCAGGCAGTAAATCCCGACAGGCCGCCGGTCACCTTGCCGTCGGTATCGCGGACGAGGACGGCGAGCGGCTGGCGGTCCGAAGGGCCGACATCGCTGTTATTGAAGGCCGAGAGCGCATCGGTGATGGCCGCGAGCTCCACAGCCGAAGGCGATGCCGTAAGCTCGAATTCCGGCATGCGACTATCGCCCTTCGCGCCACCACATGGCGCCGAAAGCGAGCAGCAGGATGCCGACGCCGGCGAAGCCGGCAAAGAGCGGCAACGTGTTGATTCCCTTCAGGACCGTTTCGTTGGTCATGCGGATCATCATACGCTCGTTGTCGGAGACGCGGATCTGGCCGCGCACCGGCAGGATCGGCGGAACGCTGATCGCGCCCTTTTCGCTGGCGACACGGGTCACGAGACCTTTGCTCCTGTCAACGACAGGCTTCAGCACATCGGTCGTCGAGATCATTGCCTTGAATTCCGGCGCATCGACGGCGCCGATGTGCACAAGCGTCGATAACTTGCCGTTACGGATTTCAAACAGGCCGACCTCGTACATGCGTTTCTCGGCCTTGTAGAGCCCGGGTTCCGTCTGGGTGAGTGGCAAGGTTTCGGTCTTACCGGAGGGATAACGCACGGTGGCGTTACCGGGATTGTCGCCGATTGTCTGGCGGGTGACTTCAAGGGTTCGGCCGGAGGCGCGCGCCGTCAAGGCTTCCTCCTCGAGCGCCGGTTCCTTCATCAGCCAATGAGCGATGCGGCGATACAGCGAGACATTTGGACCGCCGCCTTCGAAGCCGCGCGCCCAGAGCCAGCCCTGATCTGAAAGCAGCATGGCGACGCGGCCTTGGCCGGCGCGGTTCAGCACCAGCAGCGGATGGTTGTCGGCGCCAACCATGATCGTTTCGCCCTGCGGCCGTTCGACATCGACGCTACGGAACCAGCGGCCCCAATGCGGCGGGTCCTCGCCGGAGCCGTCCAAGCCGCGCGTGACCGGATGCTTGCGCCCTTCCTCGGAGAGACGAGGATAGAAGGCCTTTTCGATCATCCGGCCAGTCGGCTCTGCCGGCAGCACGGAGGCGAGCGGCGTCATCGCGATCGACTCTGGGCTCGCATGTTCCGGACCGGCGGCGATCAGCAGCGCGCCGCCGTTCTCCACGTATTGCGCGATGTTGTCATAATAAAGCATCGGCAGCACGTTGGCGCGGTCCTGATAGCGATCGAAGATGATCAGGTCGAAATCCTTGATCTTGTCGATGAAGAGTTCACGCGTCGGGAAGGCGATCAGCGACAGTTCGTTGATCGGCGTGCCGTCCTGCTTTTCCGGCGGACGCAGAATGGTGAAGTGAACGAGATCGACCGAGGCGTCGGATTTCAGGAGGTTGCGCCAAGCGCGCTCGCCGGCATGCGGCTCGCCGGAGACGAGCAGGACGCGCAGATTCTGGCGAATGCCGTCGATGACGTGGACGGCGCGGTTGTTGGCGGTGGTGACTTCGCCGGGAAGCCCGGCGACGGAAAATTCGAGCACGTTGCTGCCGCCAGCCGGCACCTTGAAGGAGAAAGGCGTATCCTGGCCGGGCGTTGCCTGCAAGGTAGCGATCTCGTCGCCGTTCAGCTTCACCGTGACGTCGGCCGTGCCGCCGGGGCTCGGACCATCGTCGAAGACGCGCAGGACGACCTGCTGCTCCTCGTTGACGATGCCGAAGCGCGGTCCCTTGATGACTTCGATGCGACGGTCGAATTCTTTAGGCTTGCCGGTGACGAGACCATGGATCGGCGCATCGAAGCCGAGCGTCTGATTGGCGGCCGGGACATCATGGACTTCGCCGTCTGTCAGCATGATGGCGCCGCCGATGCGGGCGGATGGGACGTCGGCGATGTTGGCTGCCAGCGCGTCGAACAGGCGGGTGGACGGAACGTCGGAGTTGACGTCGCCTTCGACATCGACGAAGCGGGGTTCTATCTGGGGGAAGCGGGCAAGCTGCCCTTTCAACGCCGCAAGCGCGTCATCGGTCATCTTCATGCGCTCGGGCGTCTGCTGGCTCTGGCTCCGGTCGACGATGACGGGGACGATCGTCGACAGCTGATCTCGATCCTCCTGCAGCAGTACGGGATTGGCAAGGGCGGTCAGCAGGGCGAGGGCGGCCAGTGTCCTGATCCAGGCGCCGCGAATGCCGCGCCAGATCGCAAAGGCGGCGATAAGAGCGCTGACGACGGCCAGTGCGGCCAGAATCGGCCAGGGCAGGAAGGGTGAGAAATCGAAGGTCATCTCATTGCCCTAACCGTTCGAGGAGGTCGGGAACATGAACCTGGTCCGTCTTGTAGTTGCCGGTCAGCATGTACATCATGATGTTGACGCCGGCCCGGTAGGCATATTCACGCTGCCCTTCATCCGAGGGCACGGTCGGCAGTATCGGCGTGCCGTTTTCGTCGACTGCCCAGGCGCCGGCGAAATCATTGCCGGTGATCAGGATCGGCGAAACCCCGTCGGCCGTCGCCGCCGATTTTTCGGTCGTTTCGCGGCCACCTTGGCGGGCTTCGATCCAAAGCGGGCTGCCGGCATAGCGGCCGGGAAAGCTCGACAGGAGATAGAAGGATTTCGTCAGCACGTGATCCGATGGAACCGGTTCGAGCGGCGGTATATCGAGATTGGCGAGGATTTCCTGCAGCCGCTGGCCGTTAGCGCTGACATTGCCGCCATTGTCCAGAGCGCTGAGCTGGTCGCGCGTGTCAAAAAGCACGGTGCCGCCGTTGCGCATATAGGCGTCGATGCGGCTGATCGCGGCCGATGACGGCATGGGCGCCGTTGCCGAAACCGGCCAATAGATGATCGGGTAGAAGGTGAGTTCGTCCCTGGTGAGGTCAAGGCCGACGGGCGGCGCCGGCTCCAACGTCGTGCGGAAGGTCAGGAACTGGGTCAAGCCCTCAAGGCCGCGCTCGGATATATTGTCGACTTCCTGCTCGCCGGTGACGACATAGGCGAGATGCGTGTTGTCAAGCCTCTCCAGAATGAGGTCGTCATCGGGCCGGGAGTCGTTGGCGTGAAGTGTGCCGGGCTGCAGCAGGAAGCCTGCGCCGAGTACGACGGCGATCACGCCCACGGCGCGAGCGGCCGGGCGCAATCGCGAGAAAGCGCCGTTCATGAAGAGGACGATCAGGCTGTCGGCGAGCAGCAGCAGAAAGGCGACCAGGAAAAGAGCCGGCTTTGCCGACCAGCTTTCGCCACCGATCAAGCCTTCGCGCACGGCGTTGGTTCCAGCGGTATCGAGCGGCGTCAGTTCGGCGTTCTCGGGCAGCACGTTCAATGAGGTGAAACCATCTTCCGAACCGTAGAGGCCGGGCGGATTGTCGAAATTCGCCGTCGGTTCGGCTCCGGCCCTGGGGATCAGAGGTCGCGCCGAGCCAGTCTCGGAAACGAGCACACCCTTGGCCGTCAGCATGCGGTAGGGCGGAAGGGTCTCGGAGACACGCGCGCTGCTGCGTGCCTCGGACGTCACACCGCCTGAGCGCGATATCTGCAGGAGGTGACGCAGCATATCGACGAAAGTGCCCGAGATCGGCAGATCGGACCAGGTCGCTTCCGCGGTGACGTGGAAGAGGACGATCTGGCCGGATGCCAGCTGCTTCATCGTCACCAGCGGCGTGCCGTCGGCGAGGCTGGCCCAGGTGCGTTCGGCAAGGTCGGGTGTCGGCTCGGCGAGCACCTGCCGTTTGACGACGACATCGGCGGGACGCGGTATGCCCGCGAAGGGGCCGATGCTCGGAAATTCGGCCAGCGATTGCGGTTCGCTCCAGGACAAGGTCCCGCCCAGCGCTCGTTCTCCCTGGCGTAGGATGACGGGAATGAGCGGATCGTCGGCAGGTGCCGCCGCCATGCGCGGGCCGGCGAAACGTAGGAGCATGCCACCATTCGATATCCAGCGTGTCAGAGGTTCGTAGGTCTCCTCCGGCAGGCGGCCGATATCGGCCATGATGATGATCGAAGGGTTGTTGGCGAGAAGCTTCGGTATGGCGACGGCCAGATCGGAATCGGTGGGCTGGATGAGATCCGCATAGGGCTGCAGCGCCCGCTGGATGTAGTAGAGCGGCGAGAGCAGCGGCTGGAATTCATCGGCTCCGGTGCCGGACAGGAGGACGACGCGGCGGCGCTTGAACGCGTCGTCGAGAAGGTGGACCGCGCCTGCCGTCGCGCCGTTGTCGACGCTGATGCGGGCGAAATCGTTGCGCATCTCGAAGGGAGCGGTGATCGAACTCGTGGCAACGCTCTGGCCGGGACGGAAATCCACCCTGCCGTTGGCGATCGAGCGGCCTTGGGCATCGACGGCGTTCAGCGCCACTGATGCGGGGCGCGAACTGTCGAGCCGTGTGACCTTTACGGTCATGGCGTCGGCCGCATTGCTGGCCGCGGTGACGGCAACCGTCTTCGTGGCATCGCCCTCGATCAGGCGCAGATCGGCGGGCTGGAGCTCGGCGAGCCTGCGCACCGTCGGATCATCGGCCTTGGCGGCGGCGCCGTCGGTCAGGAAGGCGAGAGTGCCGGGCTTGACGCCATTGAGCGCCGCGCGCAGCGCTTGGAAAGCGCGCTCGCGATCGGGAACCAGCGGCCGCGGCTCGGCAGCCCGCAGCTTGTCGCGGGCGCTGGCTGCGGTGCCGGGCACGGCATCGTTGGTCGGATCGGCGGTGAAGGCGATCGCTACCGGCGCGCCGGCGGATTCGGCATCGTCCACCAGCGCGTCGGCGGTCTGGACTCGGCGCTCCCAATCGGGTGCTGCCGCCCAGCTGTTGTCAACGAAGAGGACGAGCGGGCCGCCCGATGCCAGAGAATTGGTGCGCGGATTGAAGACCGGATCGGCAATCGCAAGGATGATGATGGCAGCGAGCAGCATGCGCAGCAGCGTCAGCCACCAGGGGCTTTGCGCCGGCGTTTCCTCGCGCTTCAGCACCGACGCAAGGATCGTCAGCGGCGGAAAGACCTCCGTTTTCGGACGTGGCGGCGTCAGCCGCAACAGCCACCAGATGACCGGCAAGGCGATGAGGGCGCCGAGAATGGCGGGATAGGCGAAAGCGAAGGGGAGGGCGTTCATAGCAGCCCTCCATGCGTTGCCTTGGCCGGCATGCCGGAGAGGTACATGTGGACCGCGACCAGCGCCTCCGAGGCAAGATGATCGGTCCGGTGGGTCGTAAAGGTCCAGCCGAGATGGCGCAGCGACTGGCCGAGGCTCTCCCTGCGGGCGAGGTAGGCGTTGCGATAGGTCTCGCGGATGTGTTCGGCGCGGCCGGAGATGAGCTTGGCCCCCGTCTCCGGATCAATGAATTCGGTGCGGCCGCTATAGGGAAAGATCTCTTCGGCGGGGTCCGATATCTCGACCACGTGGCCGTGCAGGCCGCGGCGGGCAAGCGGACCGAGCCGCTCCATGATAACAGGAGCGTCGTCGAGGAAATCGCCGATGAGCACGAGGTCGCTCCAGCCGCGGATCATTCCCGTTTCCGGCAGTCCGCCGGTCAGCGGCGCGTGCATGAGCGCGGCTGCGAGGCGTTCGGCGGCATTGCGGGTGGAGGCAGGTTCCATGATGCCGGGGCAGCCGATGCGTTCGCCGGAGCGGGCAAGGATTTCGGCAAGCGCCAGCATGACGACCAGCGCCCGGCTTTCCTTGGAGACGCTGCCGTAGCTCGACTTGTACATCATCGAGGGCGACATGTCGCACCAGAGCCAGATGGTGTGCGCTGCTTCCCATTCGCGCTCGCGCACATAAGTATGGTCGTCGCGGGCAGAGCGGCGCCAATCGATGCGCGACAGGCTCTCGCCCTCTGCATAGGGCCGGAACTGCCAGAAATTCTCGCCGATGCCGCGTTTGCGACGGCCGTGCCAGCCGGCGATCACCGTATTGGCGATGCGCTTGGCTTCCACCAGGCAGTCCGGCATCAGGGAGGCCCGCTGCCTGGCGCGGGAGAGGGCATCGCTGCCTGACGTCGGGTTGACGGTCTGTCCGATAGATGCCACGCGTCCGGCTTCCTTATCCCTTTGCCTGCCTGACCAGGCCGGCAATGACGTCGCGCACCGACATGCCTTCGGCGCGGGCGGCGAAGGTCAGCGCCATGCGGTGCTGAAGAATGGGTTCGGCAAGCGCGAAGATATCATCGAGGGACGGGGCGAGGCGGCCCTCGTAGAGCGCGCGGGCGCGCGCGCAGAGCATCATCGCCTGGCCGGCGCGCGGGCCCGGACCCCAGGCGACGTTCTTGTCGGTCGAGGCATTCCCCTGACCGGGGCGGGCGGAGCGCACCAGCGAAAGGATGGCGTCGACGACCGTCTCGCTCACCGGCATCTGGCGCACCAGGGCCTGGATTTCGATCAGCCGTTGCGCATCGATGACGGCTTCTGGCCGGGTTTCGCCGAGGCCTGTGGTCTCGAGCAGGATCTGTCGCTCGGCGGCGAGCTCGGGATAGTTGACGTCGACCTGCAGCAGGAAGCGGTCGAGCTGGGCCTCGGGCAGAGGATAGGTGCCTTCCTGCTCCAGGGGGTTCTGGGTGGCGAGCACATGGAAGGGAGCCGGCAGGTCATAGCGCTGGCCGGCGATGGTGATGTGATATTCCTGCATCGCCTGCAGAAGCGCCGACTGAGTGCGCGGCGAGGCGCGGTTGATTTCGTCGGCCATCAGGAGCTGGGCGAAGACCGGGCCTTTGACGAAACGGAAGGAACGGCGGCCGCTGTCGTCCTGATCCATCACCTCCGACCCCAGAATATCGGAAGGCATCAGGTCTGGCGTGAACTGGACGCGGTTGGCAGCAAGGCCGAGCACCTCGCCGAGTGTCGTCACCAAGCGGGTCTTGGCAAGGCCGGGGACGCCGACGAGCAGGGCATGGCCGCCTGATAGCACGGCGAGGATGGTGTTCTCGACGACGCTCTCCTGACCGAAGATCACTTTGGAGACTTCCCCGCGGATGGCAGCGATATCGGAGAGCGCCCTTTCGGCGGCGGCGACGATCGCCTTTTCATCGAGGCTGGCTTCGGTCTTCATCATACCCACGGGCATCTCCAACGGCTGAAATCATTCGGCAGCGAATCGGCGGACTTATACATCTGCCTCATACTCGATAGAGTTATGGAGATGCGACGGGCTGACAAGTTCGTTACGAATGACTATCTCGTGACTTCACTTCGTTAAGGACAAACCGGGACGGAAGAATGGCAGCCGAAGAAATCAGCGGACAGGCGGATGCGGCGGGGCTTGCCGCGCTGATTTCGCGCGCGTCGCAGGAAACCGCCGGCAAAAAACGAGGATTGCCCCCGGTCGAACGGTGGAATCCGCCCTTCTGCGGGGATATCGACATGGAGATCAGGGCCGACGGCACCTGGTTCTACATGGGCACGCCGATCGGCCGGCCGGCGCTGGTGCGGCTTTTTTCGACGGTGTTGCGCAAGGACGAGGACGAAAAGACCTACCTCGTAACTCCTGTGGAAAAGGTCGGGATCAGGGTCGTGGACGCGCCGTTCGTCGCCGTGGAGATGAGCGTGACGGAGCGGGAGGGCAAACAGGTACTGACATTCCGCACCAATGTCGGTGATGTCGTGGAGGCGGGAGGAGGGCATCGGCTGCGCTTTGCCATTGCGGGCGGCAATGCCGAACTGAAACCCTATCTGTATGTGCGCGGGCGGCTGGAGGCGCTGGTGTCGCGTGCGGTGATGTATGAACTGGCGGCACTCGGCGAGACGCTCGACGTGGAGGGGCGGGCGATGTTTGCGGTCCGCTCCGCCGGCGAGGTCTTTCCCGTCATGCCGGCCGACGAACTGGATGCGCTTTCCCGATGAACGATGCGATCACCCAACGTTATCCGCTGTTCTCAGCAGCTGAATTCCGCCGCCGTGCGCTCGATCAGAATGGCGGGCCGGTGGACCATGCCTGGCGTGATCACGGCGACCATATCCTCAACCCCGATATCGTGGAGGAGATTGCGACCTTCAAGCTGCGCGATGCCGCCGTGCTCGTGCCCGTCGTCGACGACGGCGAGGAAGCGCGGGTGATCTTCACCAAGCGCACGGCGACGCTGCGCAAACATTCCGGTCAGATCGCCTTTCCCGGCGGCTCGATCGATCCGGCCGATATCTCGCCCGAAATGGCGGCGATCCGCGAGACGGAGGAGGAAATCGGCCTGCCCGGTTCCTTCGTCGAGACAGTCGGCAGGCTGCCGAATTATCTCGCTTCGACCGGCTTCCGCATCACGCCCGTGCTCGGCGTCGTCAAGCGGGGTTTCGCGCTGACGCCGAACCCGGCCGAGGTGGACGAGGTGTTCGAGGTGCCGCTCTCCTTCCTGATGAATCCGGCCAATCATAACCGCGACAGGCGCGTGATCGACGGCATCGACCGGCATTTCTACCGCATGCCCTATGAAACCAGAATGATCTGGGGCATCACCGCCGGCATCGTCCGCACGCTCTACGAAAGGCTTTACGCATGACCGGCATTGCCGACCAGGCATGGTTCCGCGATCCGGCGCTCGCCCGGGTCCTGGCACTTCTCAATACCGATGACGGGGAAGGACGGGTGGTTGGCGGCGCGGTGCGCAACAGCCTGATGGGCCTGCCGGTCAGCGATATCGACATCGCCACGACGCTGGCGCCCGAAATTGTCATGGAGCGGGCAGCAGTGGCCGGCATCAAGGCGGTGCCGACAGGGCTGCAGCACGGCACGGTGACGCTCGTCATCGACGGCAAGCCCTTCGAGGTGACGACCCTGCGTACCGATGTCGAGACCGACGGACGCCGCGCCAAGGTCGCTTTCAGCACCGATTGGAAGGCCGATGCCGAACGGCGCGACCTGACGATCAACGCGCTCTATGCCGATGCCAAGGGCGAGGTGGTGGATCTCGTCGGCGGGCTTGCGGACATCGAGACGCGCAAAATCCGCTTCATCGGCGATGCGGCAAGGCGTATCGCCGAGGACTATCTGCGCATCCTGCGCTTCTTCCGCTTCTTCGCCTATTACGGTTCCGGGCGGCCGGATCCCGAGGGTCTGAAAGCCTGTGCTGCGGCGCGTTCGAAACTGAAGACGCTCTCGGCCGAGCGCGTCTGGTCGGAGCTTAGAAAGCTGCTTGGTGCCGGCGATCCCGGCCGGGCGCTGCTCTGGATGCGGCAGGTGGCGGTGCTGACGGAAATTCTGCCGGAATCGGAGCGGTGGGGGATCGATGCAATCCCTTCTCTCGTTGCCACCGAAAAGGCGCTCGGCTGGACGCCCGATCCGCTGTTGCGCCTTGCGGCGATCGTGCCGCCCGATGCGGCGCGGCTCACGGCGCTTGCGGCCCGGCTGAAGCTCTCGAATGCGGAAGCCGCCACCCTGACGGCCTGGGCGAAAGCGGAACCGGTCAATGACGAGATATCGCCGGCCGCCTTCGAGCGACTGCTTTACCGCAACGGCGCGGACGGTATCACGACGCGGCTGAAGTTGGCGCTCGGCGTTGCGCGCGGCAAGGCCGAAGGCGATCTTGGCGAAATGGCGCGCTCCGCGCGGCTCGGCAAGCTCCTGGATCAGGCCGTGAACTGGAAGAAGCCGCAATTTCCTCTAAATGGCGGCGATGTGATGGCGGCGGGCATCGCATCCGGTCCCCGCGTCGGGGAACTGCTTGCGGTGCTGGAAAACCAGTGGGTAGAGGAGAATTTCGCCGCTGACCGGCCAGCACTGCTCGCCCGGCTGCAGGAACGCATCCAATAGGGATTATACGCCGCATCGGGTGGATGCGGCGCTGTCATAGTCGTCGCTGCCAGGACGCGGGCACCCGCTCTCAGGCGGCGGTGGCCTCGTCGCGGATGCGTGCCTTGATGTTGTCAACCATGTTTTCGCGTATGATCGTTTCGCCGTGAGCAGTCTTCAGGTGCTCAACGGCGCGGCGAACCACTTCTGCGTCATTATCCGCCCGGGTGTGCCAGGCGCAGCCGGGAACGAGCGTGCCACATTCGAAAAGTCGCATGGTTTTCTCCTCTGTCTGGAACGCAACGGCCATCGCGTTCTCACGCGATTGATGAAATGTACGTGCGAAGAGAAGGTTCCGGCCGGCAGGAGGTGGCGACCGGAGAAGGTGTTCAGTCGGGCATCGCCCAGGCTTTGAAAGTATCCGAGAGATGGCCCGGCGTGTTGCTGTTGGCTGCGTCGTTCTGCAGTTCCTCCGGCGACTTTCCGCCGGCCAGTTGCAGCTTGACCTGCTCGATGAAGCAGCACAGCGGCAGATCGGAGCCACTCTTGGCCCGCAGTTTCTCGGCAATGCGGATAAGGAACTCGGGTGTGTCGATTGCACGGAATGTTTCCTGGACATCCGTGGACGCAGGCGAGCCGCTTTCTGTCGTCATGACAATCCTCCTCCGATTGTTACGCACGTACATATAAAGTTAGGACTCACTGAATTTTTATGAAGGTCCCTCAGTTCGAATAATCGATGAGATTTTACAGTCTCACGGCCAGCGCACGACAGGCGGCAGCGAGGAGAGAATGGATTCGACGTTGCCGCCGGTCTTCAGGCCGAAGATCGTGCCGCGATCATACAGCAGATTGAATTCGACGTAGCGGCCCCGGCGGATCAATTGTTCGTCACGATCGGCCTCCGTCCACAACTTGTTGAAGTTGGAGCGAACGATCTTCGGATAGACCATGGCGAAAGCCCTGCCGACATCGCGCGTGAAGGCGAAATCGGCGTCCCAGCCGCCGGCTTCTTCGCTCGAATGCAGCCAATCGAAGAAGATGCCGCCGATGCCGCGGGGCTCGTTGCGATGCTTGAGGAAAAAATAGTCGTCGCACCAGCCCTTGTAGGCATCGTAATCGGCGACGGCATGGTTTCGGCAGGCGATTTCCATGGCTTTGTGGAAGAGCTGGCTGTCCTCATCCTCCTGGGTGCGGCGGCGCGACAGCACCGGCGTCAGATCGGCGCCGCCGCCGAACCAGCGGCTTGTTGTGACCACCATGCGGGTGTTCATATGCACCGTGGGAACATTGGGGTTGACGGGATGGGCGATCAGCGAAATGCCCGAGGCCCAGAAACGCGGATCGTCCTTGGCACCCGGTATCTGGGTGCGAAAGTCCGGTGAGAATTCGCCGTGAACGGTAGAGGTGTGGACGCCGACCTTCTCGAACACGCGGCCTTCCATCATCGACATGCGGCCACCGCCGCCAGCGCCTTCTTCACGCGACCAGTCCTTGGCGACGAAGCGGCCGGGCTCCTGATCGGACAAGGGGCCTTGCAGTTCGTCTTCGAGGGCTTCGAAGGAGGCGCAGATCGTATCGCGCAGTCCTTCGAACCAGTTGCGGGCGGCCGCCTTCTTCTCTTCGATATCCGCAGGCAAGCCGATCGGCAGTTCCGGTCTTTCCATGTCACGCCTCCGCGGCCGGCATCCGTTCAGGATGCGACTCGCTCATTCCCTGTTGCCCGCCACATCTAGCAGGTGGCGCCGCCTCTCGCCAAGGCTGCGGCCGGGGCATCGAGATTCGACTCGCAAAGCAAGGGTTTCGATACTATCTTTTCGGCAGAGGTAGGGTTGATGGCAAAAATTCCAGGACCTCCGTCCTTCGACGGCCTGAAGCGCAGAATGGCGAGACACCGGGCGGAAAATCCTGCCCGCAAGAAAGACCATTTCGTGCGTGAGACATATTGCCTCGGCCTCCTCGATGCCCGCGCCAAGGCGCGCGAATGGTTCGACGAATATCCGAAAGCGGCCTATTGGACCGAGGTCGAAAGCTGGCGTCAGCTCGACGGCGACCAGATCGAATTCACCATGCGCCGTCTGCCTTCGGCCGACTGACCGTCACTCCGCGACAGCACGCACGCGGCTTTCGATCAGAAGGCCGCTTTCATCCAGGATCGGATGCGCCACCGAGACGATGTGGGCGTTGATCCTCTTCAGGTCACGCAGCATATCGAGATGCAGCGAGCTTGTCTGCAGACTGTCGGCGCGTCCGTCACGCAGGCGCTCCAGATGGTGTTCGGCCGACTGTTTCTCCATGCGCCGGACCTCTACCTTTGTCTCCATCATCTGACGCGCAAGATTGAAATCGCGAGTGACGAAGATCGTCTGGGCGACACGAAGATTGTCGATCGTCAGGTCGAACAGCTTACGCAATTCCTGATGACCGTCGTCGGAAAACCTGAGCCCGAGCGAGATCTTCTTCGATATCTGCTCCAGCAAGCCTTTCTCGATGATATCGCCCATATGTTCGAGATTGATGGCATAATCGATGATAACGATCGAACGGCGGGCGTTCTCGTCGCTGAGCCCCTCGCGGCCGAGCTTCGAGAGATAGACCTTCACCGCCTGCTGCAGCTTGTCGACACGCTCTTCGAGGATCGCGATTTCGGAAAGCTTGGAAGAGTCATTGCCTTCGAAGGCCTCGGAGACTCGGATCAGCATGCGCTCGATGATGTCGCCGATGCCGAGCACTTCGCGGGTGGCGCTGGTCAAAGCAATGACGGGCGTCGAAAGCTCATGGGCGTCCAGATATTTCGGAGCCGTGTCCGGCTCGGCCTGATCCGGAACCAGTCGGGTCATCAGCGTGGCGAGCGGCCTCGAAAAGGGCCAGGCGAGGGCGGCGAGCAGAACATTGAAAAGCAGATGCGCATCGACTGGGAGCTTTGACGGTCCGAAGGGCAGCACCTGAATGAATTCCGCGCCGTAGCCCGCGAGCGGCAGGGCGATGATGCAGCCGAGCGCACGGACGGCGAGATTGCCGAACGTGACGCGTCGCGCCGAAACCGGCCCGGACATCGTCGCGACGACGGGCGGTATCGCGCCGCCGAGATTGGCGCCGAGCACGAGCACGATGACGAGTTCGGCAGAGATCAGGCCGGCCGAGGCGAGCGACAGGATGAGCACCACCACAGCCAGACTGGACGATGAGACGAAGGCGAGCGCTGCCGAGAAAAGGAGCGCCACGGGCAGAGCGCCATCCAGCAGACTGATGAAAGCGGCGAGAGCGGGGGAGGCGCGCATCGGCTCCGTCGCAAGGCTCAGGAGATGCAGCGACAACAGCATCAGGCCGATCCCGATCAGCGCTGCGCCGCCGCCTTGGCGGGTGCTGGAGCGGCCGCGGTAAAGCACGATGCCGGAGAGGATCAGGAGCGGTGAG
The DNA here is from genome assembly GCF_017948245.1 of Rhizobium sp. NLR16a. Lineage (NCBI taxonomy): Bacteria > Pseudomonadati > Pseudomonadota > Alphaproteobacteria > Hyphomicrobiales > Rhizobiaceae > Rhizobium > Rhizobium sp. NLR16a. Next base: position 802,098 of record NZ_CP072865.1, read on the forward strand.
AGCCATTCGATGCCTGTCGCGACGATCCATGCAGTGATCGCCGTGCCGACATTGGCGCCGAGCAGGACGAGCTGGGCCATGCGCGGATTGATCAGATCACGTTCGACGAAGGAGGCGGTCATCAGCGCTGTTGCCGTCGAGCTCTGCAGCGCGACGGTCGCGACAAGTCCCGACAGGAATGAGCGAAGGCCGCCGCGCGTGCCGGTCGCCAGCCCCGTTCTCAGCCGGGCGCCGAAGGCCCTGGACACGCCGTCCTTCACCTGCGCGAGGCCGAACAGCAGCAGCGCCACGGCTCCGAACAGGTTGATCATGATGATCGTAGAATCCATTTTCTTGTTTTATTCTGCTTTCGTCAGTCTAAGGGCGTCGGCCTGATGGCCAATCTTCCCAAGTTATTGAAATTGTGAAAATCGTGCGGGGGTTTTGATTGTCCGGCTAATGAATATACGCCGGTTTGATCGATTGACAATGTCGATTTCCGACACTTGTTGATATATTCGGCAATCCGTTCAGACAGCCGCCGATCAAGCCCAGACGGTTTGGCGCATCGCCTCGCCGACGATCATGGCCGCCGAGACTGCGACATTGATCGACCGCTGGCCTTCGACCATCGGAACGAGGATGCGGGCGTCGGCTCTCTCGTGCACGTGATCCGGCACGCCGGCGCTTTCGCGCCCAAACAGCAGGACATCATCCGGGCGGAAGGCGAAGTCGGTGTAGCGGTCGGCGGCCTTGGTCGAGGCGAGGATCAGGCGCCGGCCTGATGTGGCGCGCCAGGCCTCGAAGCGGTCCCAGCTGACGTGGCGGGTCAGCGCCGCGGCGGCGATATAATCCATGCCCGATCGTTTCAGGTTGCGGTCGGAGACGTCGAAGCCGGCGGGCTCGATCAGATCCACGGCAAAGCCGAGGCAGGCTGCAAGGCGCAGGATCGTGCCGGTATTGCCGGGAATGTCCGGCTGATAGAGTGCCAGTCTGAGGTTCGCCATGTATGCGCCGCTTGTTCGTTTAGACGCGGGGAGGCCTAATACAACTGTGATTTCGGCGCAACAGGACGCGGTTTGGCCCTAAAACGCGCTATTTGCGCCAGTTCAGGTCTGGAAGTTTCGCACTTTTCGCGTTATGCATGCACATCTTCGAACGCCAGCAGGGAGGGCCTCATGAATATTTTGCTCATTTCGCGCTTTCCTGCCGTGATGCCGATCAAGGCGACATGGCACCGCTAGAGCGGGCTTCTTTCTAAAACTTCCCTTTTGATCCATTGTGCGGCTGTTTCAGCCTCGCCCCTTGAACGTCCGGTTCCCATATGTGCTTGCATGCGCCGGGATGGCGCGAAGCCGGGAGCCGGAACGGTGATGTTTCGGAGCAATTTCATGTTTGGCTGGTTCGAGCAGCGACTCAATCCCTTTCCGAGCGAGGAGCCCGTCGCCCCCCCGAAAGGTCTCTTTGCCTTCTGCTGGCATTACAGCAAGCCGGCAGCGCCGTGGCTCGGCCTGATGGCAGTGCTGACGTCGCTGATCGCCATCGGCGAAGTGGCGCTCTTCCAGTTCCTCGGCGACATCGTCGACTGGCTGACCAATGCCGATCGCGCCACCTTCCTGCAGACGGAAGGCCACAAGCTGTTCTGGATGGCGGCTCTGGTGCTGGTCGGCTTGCCGCTGGCGGCAGGGCTCGATTCCCTCATCATGCACCAGATGCTGCTCGGCAATTATCCGATGATGGCGCGCTGGCAGATGCACCGCTTCCTGCTGCGCCACAGCATGACCTTCTTCGCCAACGAGTTTGCCGGGCGTGTCGCGACCAAGGTGATGCAGACCTCGCTTGCGGTGCGCGAAACGGTGATGAAGATCCTCGACGTCTTCGTCTATGTCGTCAGCTATTTCCTGACGATGATCATCGTGATTGCCGCGGCCGACTGGCGGCTGATGATCCCGATTCTCATCTGGCTCGCAGTCTATGTCAGCATCGTCTCTTACTTCGTGCCCCGGCTTCGCAAGCTCGCGGCCCAGCAGGCGGATGCGCGCTCGATGATGACGGGCCGCGTGGTCGACAGCTATACGAACATCGCAACCGTCAAGCTGTTCTCGCATGCGGGACGCGAGGAGATCTATGCCAAACAGGGCATGGACGAGTTCCTGCAGACCGTGCACAAGCAGATGCGAAAGGTGACGCTGTTCCATATCAGCGTCTACCTGAACAACTGCGTCGCGCTCTTTGTCGTCTCGGGCCTGTCGATCTGGTTTTGGCTGAACGGGGCGATCTCGGTCGGAGCGATCGCCATCGCCATCGGTCTTGCCATGCGCGTCAACGGCATGTCGCAGTGGATCATGTGGGAAGTCTCGGCGCTGTTCGAGAATATCGGCACGGTCTATGACGGCATGGAGATGATGAGCAAGCAGCACGACATCATCGACCAGCCGAATGCGCCCGCAATGACGGCCAAGAAGGGGGCGATCCATTACGATCGCATTCGCTTCCACTATGGCAAGGGCAAGGGTGTCATCGACAATCTGTCGCTTGACATCAAGGCAGGCGAGAAGGTGGGTCTGGTCGGTCGTTCCGGCGCCGGCAAGACGACGCTGATGAACCTGCTGCTGCGCTTCTATGACCTGGAGGCCGGCCGCATCACGATCGACGGGCAGGATATATCAGGCGTCTCGCAGGAGAGCCTGCGTTCGCTGATCGGCGTGGTGACGCAGGACACCTCGCTGCTGCACCGTTCGATCCGCGACAACATCGCCTATGGCCGGCCGGAGGCCACCGACGCCGAAGTGATCGAAGCGGCCAAACGCGCCAATGCCTGGGAGTTCATCGAAGGGCTCGTTGACATGCAGGGCCGCCAGGGGCTCGACGCGCAGGTCGGCGAGCGCGGCGTCAAGCTCTCAGGTGGTCAGCGGCAGCGGATCGCGATCGCCCGCGTCTTCCTAAAGGATGCGCCGATCCTCGTGCTCGACGAGGCAACCTCGGCACTCGATTCCGAAGTCGAGGCGGCGATCCAAGAAAACCTCTTCGCCCTGATGGAGGGCAAGACGGTGATCGCGATCGCCCACCGGCTTTCGACGCTGACGGAGATGGACCGGCTGATCGTGCTCGACAAGGGGCGGATCGTCGAGGCCGGTTCGCACGCCGAACTGATCGGAAGCGGCGGCATCTACGCCGACCTCTGGAACCGCCAGTCCGGCGGCTTCCTCTCCGATCATGCCGAAGAGGCGGAAGAGGCCGCGGAATAAGAATCGACCCTCCCGGCGTGAGCGGGGAGGGCATTTTCATGATTTCGATGATTTGTGCTCGCGAGACGATTGTCGAAGACCGGATGCGCTCGTGCCGGCGTTCTTTTCAAAGACTGTCGGCCCAGTCGATCACGCGGTCATGTCCGACGACGACGATGCTGTTGGCGGCCGCGATCGTGCGCAGCGCCACGATGCGGCGGCGCTCCTCGCTGTCGAGCCAGGCGGCGATAGCCTCGATGACGATCTCGTCGCGCGGCAACGCCAGGTCGAGAGCCAGGGCATCCAACCTTTCTGCAAGCGGAAGCGGAATATGCGCATCGAGCATTTTCGTTTCCATGACGTCTCTCCGGTTAAGCGCGATCCTATCGTCAGATTGTGACGGGTTCGGGGGCAATCAATGGCGATGCCGCCGATGTTATCGTCTATTACCAAAATATAAGGTTGCGTCCGCTTTTCATTCCCTTTGCCACTCCCCTCAATCCGCCTATATCGCTTGCATGTTTCTGCGACCCCTCTTCCGCCTGTTTGAAACCTGGATCGATCCGTTCCGCCGGCGCGACGACTTGCAGCCGCCGCGCGCTACGCTCGGTTTCATCTGGTTCTACATCGGCCAGGCGAAGATGCCGTTCATCGCCATGCTCATTCTCGGCGGCACGTCGGCGGCAATCGAGGCCGCACTCTTCTGGTTCGTCGGACGCCTCGTCGATATTCTCGCTAGTATTGCGCCCGGCGCCGGCTGGAGCGGTCTTATCGCGGCCCATGGCGGCGAGCTGTTCGGCATGCTCGCTCTCATCGGGCTCGTGCGCTTCGTCGTTGCCTTCCTGATTGCCCTCGTCGATCAGCAGGTGATCACGCCGGGCTTCTACAATCTAGCACGTTGGCAATCTTATCTCCATGTCTCAAGGCAATCATTGTCGTTCTTTCAGAGCGATTTCTCCGGGCGTATCGTCACCAAGGTCTGGTCGGCCGGCCAGGCAACCGGGGATCTCGTCACCTCGTTGATGGAAAGCGTCTGGTTTGTCGGAATTTATGCGGTAACGACGCTGGTGCTCGTCGCCAGGCTGGACTTTACGCTCGCCGCCGTCGTGCTGTTCTGGCTTGGCGCCTTCAGCCTGCTTGCCCGCCACTTCGTCCCACGGATCCGCCATCACTCGCGCGAAACGGCGGAGGCCGGATCGATGCTGAACGGCCGGATGGTCGACGCCTATAGCAATATGCAGACACTGAAGCTGTTCGCGCGCGATGAAGAGAGCGACCGCTACATGCGCCAAGGTTTCGATATCTATCAGGACACGGTGATGCGCTTCACGCGGTTCATTACCGGTGTGAGGGCCTCCATGGCGCTGCTCTCCGGCCTGATGATCGTGACGATGGCGGGCTTGAGCGTCGATCTCTGGCTGCGCGGCCTCGTCAGCTCGGGCGCGGTGGCGTTCTCGCTGGCGCTGGTGCTCCGGCTGAATTTCCTGCTCGGCAGGCTGATGACGCAGTTCAACGGCATCATGCGCAATCTCGGCACCATTCAGAACGCCGCCGAACTGATTTCGCAGCCGCTCGGGCTCGTCGATCGGCCGGATGCGAAGAGCCTGGTGATCCGCCAGCCCGGCGTCCGCTTTGACAATGTCTCCTTCCGCTACGGCAAGGGTCAGCAGCCCGTCGTCGAGAATTTCTCCCTGACCATCCGCCCGGGCGAGAAGGTCGGGATCGTCGGGCGTTCGGGCGCCGGCAAATCAACGCTGATGAATCTGCTGCTGCGCCTCTATGACATCCAGGACGGCCACATCTTGGTCGACGGTCAGGATATATCGGCCGTGACCCAGGAATCGCTGCGGATGCAGATCGGCGTCGTCAGCCAGGATACGTCGCTGCTGCACCGTTCCGTGCGCGACAATATCCTGTTCGGACGACCGGATGCCGGCGAGGAGCGGCTGGTCGACGCGGCCCGACGCGCCGAAGCTGTGGACTTCATTGCGCGCCTGCAGGATCAGCAGGGCCGTAGAGGTTTCGATGCGCATGTCGGCGAACGCGGCGTCAAACTATCGGGCGGGCAGCGGCAGCGCATCGCCATCGCGCGAGTCATGCTGAAGGACGCGCCGATCCTGGTTCTCGACGAAGCGACGTCGGCGCTCGATTCGGAAGTGGAGGAAGCGATCCAGTCCAATCTCCATCGGATCATGGAGGGAAAGACAGTGCTCGCAATCGCCCACCGGCTTTCGACGATCGCCGCGCTCGACCGGCTGATCGTCGTCGACCTTGGCCGGATTATCGAGGAGGGCAGCCACGACGAGCTGCTTCGCCGCGGCGGGCTCTATGCGGAACTCTGGGCACGCCAGTCCGGCGGATTTCTCGCGTCCGACGAGGATGCAGGCTCAAGGATCGAGGACGAATTCCGCCATGAGGCCAAAATGGTTTGATCCGAAACTGTTCTCGATGCGGCGGACCGATTTCAGCCGCAGGGGCGCTTTGCTGAAGACGTGATCGATCGAAATGCCGAGCGGGCCGGCGGCGATCGGCCATGTCGCAGGCTCCAGCGATGCGGTGCCCAAGCCTTGGCTGCGCATGAGATACTGCACATCCGGCGCCAGAATCGACGTATTGAAATCACCAGCAAGCACGAGCGGTCCCGGCAGCGAAGAGATAATCTCGGCGAGATCTTCGACTTCCAGGCCGTGGAATTCGTCATAATAGGGTTTGGTCAGGTGCGCGGCGAGCAAGTTGACCTTCTGGCCGTCGAAATCGATCGTCGAGATCGTCAGCCGGTTGCGCCACAGCAGGCCGAGGCTGCGGATGCGAGGTTCGATCAGCGGGCGCTTCGACAGGACGAGCGTATCGCATTGCTCCATGCCGACGCCGCAGCCGACGTAATAGGGGTATGTCTTCAGCAGTCGCGGCAATTCGGACAATACCGGTTCGGCCTCGAGGATGTTGACGACGTCGGCGCCGGATCCGATCGCCATGTCGGCGATATCAGCGCCGTTTGCGAAATTGTCATTCTCTATATTGAAGGACATCAGCTTGAAGAGAGCAGGGCGGCTCTCGTCTACCTTAGGCTCGACGAATTCACGCGCCATCACGATGCCGTGGACGGCGAGAACCATCGATGCGCCAAGTGTCAGCAGCGCGTACCAATGGCGCTTGAAGAGGAGGGCTATGCCGGAGGCCACTGCTGCGGCCGCTGCCAGATGGATCTGGAAGCTATAAAAAAGAGAAAGCAGATAGAAATCTTTGGCATAGCGCAGCGAGATGATAGCGAGAACGAGGGTTGTGAGAACGCTCATTACGCAAAAGATCGTGTCTCTCATCCGCTCGGGTCCGGCTGGCTGGCATCGTTGCGGTTGCGCCTAACACGGTGGCTTTTGTGTTGCAATGCAACATAAGGGCAAGCGGGTGTTTGCCGTAAAAAATTCATCTGAAATTTCCCGCGACATTGTGCCCTCATCCCCTTGCCAAGGCTGGACATAATTTGCGATCAAGCTTAGAACGCGCCGGATTGCCGGGGAATCTATGGCCGAAATGTGTCCAGATCGATTCGTCAGCAGAGGGGGCGGGGCGGAATTCCGCGATAATTGCGCAGAGGATGGTTAAGCCGTGAGCGAACACGTAACGACAAGCGAGGCTTCAGCAGAGCCCACTCGCCGTGATTTCCTTTATCTCACCACTGGTATGGCGGGCGCTGTCGGCGCCGTTGCTGTCGCATGGCCGTTCATCGACCAGATGCGTCCGGATGCATCGACGCTGGCGCTTGCCTCCATCGAAGTCGATGTCGCGAGCCTTGAGCCCGGCATGTCGCTGACGGTCAAGTGGCGCGGCAAGCCGATCTTTATCCGCAACCGCACACCGGAGGAAGTGAAAGCGGCAGCTGATGTTCCGCTGGCGGATCTCAAGGATCCGATCGCGCGCAACGCAAACCTTCCACCTGAAGCGCAGGCAACCGGTGTTGACCGTTCGGGTGGCAAGGACAAGGAAAATTGGATCGTCATGATCGGCACCTGCACCCATCTCGGTTGCGTTCCGCTCGGTCAGGCCGGTGAGTACAATGGTTGGTTCTGTCCCTGCCATGGCTCGGTCTACGACACGGCCGGCCGCATTCGCAAAGGCCCTGCGCCGCAGAACCTGGCGATTCCGACCTTTTCATTTGTGTCCGATACCAAAATCAAGATCGGTTGAGGGGAGACTGATTTATGAGTGGCCATTCCAGCTACGAACCATCAACCGGCTTCGAAAAATGGGTCGATGCGCGCCTGCCTCTGCCGCGCATGGTCTATGACAGCTTCGTGGCATATCCGGTTCCCAGAAACCTGAACTACGCCTATACCTTCGGCGCGATGCTTTCCGTGATGCTGATCGTGCAGATCCTGACGGGTGTCGTGCTCGCCATGCACTACGCCGCCGACACGACGATCGCTTTCAACTCCGTTGAAAAGATCATGCGCGACGTAAACCACGGGTGGCTGCTGCGCTACCTGCATGCCAACGGCGCATCCTTCTTCTTCGTTGCCGTCTATCTGCACATTGCCCGGGGCCTCTACTATGGCTCTTACAAGGCACCGCGCGAAATCCTCTGGATCCTGGGCGTGGTCATCTACCTGCTGATGATGGCGACGGGCTTCATGGGCTACGTCCTGCCCTGGGGGCAGATGTCCTTCTGGGGCGCGACCGTCATTACCGGCTTCTTTTCGGCCTTCCCGCTGGTCGGCGAATGGGTGCAGCAGTTCCTGCTGGGCGGCTTTGCCGTCGATCAGCCGACGCTGAACCGTTTCTTCTCGCTGCATTACCTGCTGCCTTTCATGATTGCGGGCGTCGTCGTCCTGCATATCTGGGCGCTGCATGTGACCGGCCAGACGAACCCGACCGGCGTCGAGGTCAAGACGAAGACGGACACGGTGCGTTTCACGCCCTATGCGACGATGAAGGACGCCCTCGGCGTCTCCGTCTTTCTGCTCGTTTACGCCTATTTCGTCTTCTACCTGCCGAACTTCCTCGGTCACGCCGATAACTACATCCCGGCCGATCCGTTGAAGACGCCCGCCCACATCGTTCCCGAATGGTACTTCCTGCCGTTCTACGCGATGCTGCGTTCGATCACCTTCAACATCGGCCCGATCGACTCCAAACTCGGTGGCGTGCTCGTGATGTTCGGCGCAATCATCGTGCTCTTCTTCCTGCCGTGGCTTGACACCTCGAAGGTCCGTTCGGCGGTCTATCGTCCCTGGTACAAGCTGTTCTTCTGGCTGTTCGTGCTCAACGCGATCATCCTCGGCTGGCTCGGTTCGCAGCCTGCGGAAGGCAGCTACGTCATCGTGTCGCAGATCTGCACGCTTCTCTACTTCGCCTTCTTCCTGGTCGCGATGCCAGTTCTGGGTCTGGTGGAAACGCCGCGCCGCATCCCGAACTCGATCACTGAAGCGGTGCTTGAAAAGCGCAACAAGACCACTGGCGCCGCCGCGGCGGCCAATGCGTAAGCGAGCGACGGAAGGGAATAGAACTATGAAAACGCTTGTTGCAAGCATTCTGCCGCTTGCCGTCGCCGCTCTCCTTGGCAGTGCCGCTTTCGCAGAGGAAGCGACGCCCGCGAATGGTGCAGCTCCCGCGCATCACGAGGAAGGCGCGACGCCGCACTATCCGCTAAAGGAACCAAAGGAGCAGGAATGGAGCTTTGCAGGCCCCTTCGGCCACTACGACAAGGCTCAGCTCCAGCGCGGTCTCAAGGTTTACACGGAAGTCTGTTCTGCCTGCCATTCGATGAGCCTCGTGCCTTTCCGCACGCTCGACGAACTCGGTTATTCCGAGGCACAGGTGAAGGCATTCGCTGCCAATTACGAAGTTCAGGACGGGCCGGACTCGGCCGGCGAAATGTTCACCCGCAAGGCAGTCCCTTCGGATCATTTCCCATCGCCCTTCGCCAATGCTGAAGCGGCGGCTGCGTCCAACAACGGTGCGGCTCCGCCTGATTTTTCGCTGATCGCCAAGGCCCGTGAGGTCGAGCGCGGCTTCCCGCAATTCGTCTTTGACATCTTTACGCAGTATCAGGAAAGCGGCCCGGACTACATCTACTCGCTGCTGACCGGCTATGAAGAGCCGCCATCCGGCTTCCAGGTGGCTCAGGGCGCGCATTATAACCCGTATTTCCATGCTGCCGCCGTTCTCGCTATGCCGAAGCCGCTTTCCGACGGCCAGGTAACGTATGACGACGGCGCGCCGGCGACTGTCGATCAGTACGCCAAGGACGTTTCCGCTTTTCTGATGTGGGCCGCTGAACCGCATCTCGAGGAGCGCAAGCGCACCGGCTTCATGGTCATGGTGTTCCTGGCGATCTTTACGGTGCTGATCTACCTGACAAAGCGCTCGGTTTACGCCAACAAGGAACATTGAGCGTTCCGTGTCCGAATTCGAAAGGCGGCTTGCGAGCCGCCTTTTTTGTTGGTTCCACCCCCGGCAATTGATAGGGTGCAGCCGGTTTTATGCGCTCGCAGATACGGACTTTCCATGAACAATATGCTTTCGGAGCTTGCCGCCAGCATCCGCTCCATTCCTGACTATCCCAAGCCCGGCATCATTTTCCGCGACATCACCACGCTGCTCGGCAATCCCCGCGCTTTCCGCCGCGCGGTCGACGAACTCGTGCAGCCTTATGCGGGCCTGAAGATCGACAAGATCGCCGGCATGGAGGCTCGCGGCTTCATCCTCGGCGGTGCGGTGGCGCACCAGCTTTCCTCGGGCTTCGTGCCGATCCGCAAGAAGGGCAAGCTGCCGCATGACACCGTGCGGATCGCCTACAGCCTGGAATATGGCGTCGACGAGATGGAGATGCATCGTGATGCGGTCGAGCCTGGGGAGAAGGTGATCCTGGTCGACGATCTCATCGCCACCGGCGGCACGGCCGTGGGGGCGACGCAGCTTCTGCGCCAAATGGGCGCGGAAGTGGTCGGTGCCTGCTTCGTCATCGACCTGCCCGATCTTGGCGGTCGCAGGAAGCTGGAAGAACTCGGCGTCGTGGTGCACACGCTGGTCGAATTCACTGGACACTGACCCCTGTTGCGACGGGGTCAGTCGTACTCCAGCACACCGCTTTCGAAGCGCATCACCGGATCGCCGTTCTGATTGACGCCTTCGCAGAGAATGGTGTTGAGGTGCCACCCCGGCCGCGACGCGAGCGGCCGGCTGGAGAGAAGGGCGACGGAATAGCTCACGACGTCGCCTGCAAAGACGGGCCGCAGCCATTGCAGCTTCTGAAAACCGGGCGAGGGGCCGAGGTTCGGTGCCGTCAGGCCTCTTTCCCTAAGCGCGATGCTTTGCTTTTTCCAGAAGGCGAGGAAGGTCCGCATCCAGGCGGCCGTGGTATGCCAGCCCGAGGCGCAGAGGCCGCCGAAAAGGGTGTCTTTCGCCGCTTCCTTGTCGATATGAAAACGCTGCGGATCGTAGCGTCCGGCAAAGCGGATGATGTCTTCCTCGGTGAAGGCATAGCTGCCGATTTCGGCCTTCGCGCCGAAAGGATAAAGTTCGGCCATTCTCATGCCGGCAGCTCCGGGTTCATATCGGCGTCCTGCGGGGGGCGCATGCGGATCATGACCGAATTCTCCGAAAGGCAGACGAGTTCGCCGCGCTGGTTTTCCAGCACGTGGCGGAATTTGACGATGCCCATGCCGGGGCGCGAGCGCATCGGCCGCGTTTCGAGTACGCTCGAATGGCCCTGCAGCGTATCGCCCGCGAGCACCGGCTTTCGCCATTCCATCAGATCGATGCCCGGCGCCCCCTCGCAGAGGGCGTTCAATATATAGCTGTCGGCCATCATGCGCATGAGCATTGCTGAGGTATGCCAGCCGGAAGCGGCAAGTCCGCCGAGGATGCTGGCGCGGCCGGCAGCTTCGTCGAGATGCATCGGCTGCGGGTCGAATTCTCTGGCGAACTCGATGATTTCTGCGGCGAGCACCAGCTTGGGACCGAGGGGGAAACGGTGTCCGGGCTCGAAATCTTCGAAAGACAGCTTTTCTGCCGGCATTTTCTCCTCCGCCATATGCAGCGCATAATGCTTACAATAGCATCCGCGCGGGCTCAATGATTCCGGGGAGAAACCGGTATGACTGAACTGAGGTCGATACTCGACGAAGCGGCGCGCGAGGGGCTAATTTCGCCGGAAGCGGGTGGGCGTCTTCTGCCGTTTCTCATCGAGCGCGGCGTTGCCGTTGCCGAAGCGCCGGTGACAACAACAGCCGAACCGCAGCAAACATGGTCGGATACCGAGATGCCGCGCTTCGTGCGCGGCTTCCACGACGTGCTGATCACCATCGGCGTTATTGTCGCGGTCGTCGGCCTCTGGGGGCTGGCGCCACTTTACGCCGTGCCGGTTGCCATCATCGTGCTTTCGGAAATCCTGGTGCGGCGCCAGCGGCTCGCTTTGCCGGCTGTCAGCCTGACGATCGCACTGTTCTGCTGGACATTTTTGATGATGTCCCGCGTCTTCACGCCGTGGACCTCCGAAATCGGGGCGGATCTGACGCAGTTCGTCGCCGGCTTTCCGATCCTGCTCGGCGTCTATTATGTCCGCTATCGCGTGCCGTTGTCGCTGGCGCTCACCATCATGTCGACGCTTGCTTTGGTGCTCACGCTGCTTTTGCGACTGGTGCAAGGTCTCAGCGGCAATCCCGCGTTTTTTGTCGATCATCTTGGTGTGCTGGCCGCGGTCGCTTTCGTGTGCGCGCTCGGCCTGTTCGCGACGGCGCTTTATTTCGATCTCGGCGACCGGCTGCGGCGGACGACGCGTTCGGATATCGCCTTTTGGCTGCATCTCGGCGCGGCGCCGGCGCTGCTCTACAGTGCCGTCTCCCTACTGTCGTTCGGGGAAAGCGGCAGGATCTTCGACCTGGCGAACATGTCGGCCCGGACTCCCGTGGTCGTCGCGACCGTGGCGGCGCTGATGCTGATCGGCCTCGTCATCGATCGTCGCGCCTTCGTCACGTCGGGGCTGCTGTCCCTCGGCTTTGCGATCTTCAGCGTCGTTCGGAAGGGAAATGCGACTGTCGACACCTACATCTTCACGACGCTGATCGTCGTCGGCGCGATCGTGCTCATTATCGGAACAGGCTGGATGCCGCTTCGGCGGCTGGTGCTCAGGGCACTGCCGCCGGCAATCGCAAACAGGCTGCCGCCCGGTTAACGCGGCAACGATTTCATCAGGTGTTGAAACGGAAGTGGATGACGTCGCCGTCCTGGACGACGTATTCCTTGCCTTCGTCGCGCGCCTTGCCGGCATCCTTGGCGCCAACTTCGCCATTGTACTTGATGTAATCGTCGTAGGCGATGGTGTTGGCGCGGATGAAGCCGCGTTCGAAATCCGAGTGGATGACGCCGGCGGCCTGCGGCGCCTTGGTGCCGCGCTCGATCGTCCAGGCGCGCGTCTCCTTCGGGCCGACGGTGAAATAGGTGATGAGGTCGAGCAGCTTGTAGCCGGCGCGAATCAGCCGGTCGAGGCCCGCCTCGTCAAGGCCGAGGGCAGAGAGGAATTCCTTGGCTTCCTCTTCGGCAAGCTGGGCGACCTCCGCTTCGATCGCCGCCGAGATGATGACGGTTTCGGCGCCCTGCTCCTTCGCCATGGCGGCGACGGCGGCGGTGAATTCGTTGCCGGTCGAGGCATCGCCTTCGGCGACATTGCAGACGTAGAGCACCGGATGCGAGGTGAGGAGGTTGAGGCCCTTGAGGATAGCGATCTCCTCGGCATCGAGCTTCGACAGCAGCGTGCGCACCGGCTTGCCTTCGTTGAGCAGCTTCAGCGAGGCTTCCATGATCGGCAGCATCGCCATCGACTCCTTGTCCTTGCCGGTGGCGCGCTTGCGCGTCTGCTCAGTGCGGCGCTCCAGGCTCTCGAGATCGGCGAGCATCAGTTCGGTCTCGATCGTCTCGGCATCGGCGACAGGATTGATGCGGCCCTCGACATGGGTGATGTCGCTGTCCTCGAAACAACGCAACACGTGCACGATGGCGTCGACTTCGCGGATATTGGCGAGGAACTGGTTGCCGAGGCCTTCGCCCTTCGAGGCGCCGCGGACGAGGCCGGCGATATCGACGAAGGAGATGCGGGTCGGGATCAGTTCCTTGGACTTCGCGATGTCGGCGAGCTTGCGCATGCGCGGATCGGGCACCGCGACTTCGCCGGTGTTCGGCTCGATGGTGCAGAAGGGGTAGTTCGCCGCCTGCGCGGCCGCCGTCTTGGTGAGCGCGTTGAAGAGGGTCGATTTGCCGACGTTCGGCAGACCGACGATGCCGCATTTGAAGCCCATGGCTTGATCCATATCTAGTGGTAAACTTTGCCCTGCCTATGCGGGAATGGCCGGCTCGGGTCAAGGGTTTGCGGCACGAATCGAAAAAGCAAGGCCGGCCGGCTTGAAGGTAAGGCGGTTTAGCCTTACCTTTGACGGAAAGGATAGAGCTGACATGACAACCCTGACAGTGACGGCAAAAGGACAGGTCACCTTGAGAAAAGAAGTGCTTCGGCACCTCGGGATCAGGCCCGGCGACAAGATCGATGTCGATCTCCTGCCTGGTGGCAAGCTTGAGGTCGTTGCGGTCAAAACGCAGCCGGCCAGCGGCTCCATCGAGAGTTTCTTCGGAAGTATCGAGAACAAGGGCAATATTCATGCGACGCTCAAGGAGATCGATGAGGCCATAAAGGCGGGCGGGGCTGGCGAGGTCGGCGTCGCTGATGATCGTTGATACGAATGTGCTCGTGCGGGCGGCCGTGGATGACGATCCGAAGCAAACGGAACGTGCAAGGATGTTGATGCGCGAGGCTGAGCAGCTGTTCGTCTCCAACCTGACGTTCTGCGAGTTCGTTTGGGTCGTCGGTCGGATTTATCGCAAAAGCGCCGCCGAGATCGCCGCGACCATCCGGCTGCTGATAGCCGACAGGAAGGTCGTCTACGATAGAGCAGCTGTCGAGGCTGGATTGTCCTTCCTCGATGCCGGCGGGGATTTCGCCGATGGCGTCATCGTCTTCGAAGGCCGCAGGCTTGGCGGCGAAGTATTCGCGACCTTCAACAGGAAGGCTGCCGCCATCGTCGAAAGCGCCGGGCGAGCCTGCCTGCTGCTCTCGTCGGAGTGATATCCGTCATTGAACTGCCGTGCTGACGGTGCAATATAGTCCGGCGGATGTTTCTTCCGCCTTTTCATGTCATCAACGGGTGGATTTTCCGATGAGTGACAATGACGTTGCCCTGAAACCGAAGACCAAGGTGAAGCCGAAGCTGGACAGGCCGAAGCTCTACAAGGTCATTCTCGTCAACGACGATTATACGCCGCGCGAATTCGTCATCGTGATCCTGAAGGTCGTTTTCCGCATGAGCGAGGAGACCGGCTATCGGGTGATGATGACGGCGCACAAGCTCGGCTCCTGCGTGGTCGTCGTCTGCGCTAAGGATATTGCCGAGACCAAGGCCAAGGAGGGCATCGACCTTGCCAAGGAGATGGGCTTTCCGTTGATGTTCACCACCGAGCCTGAGGAATAGCTGGGCTCAGGGCCGGCGGATCTGATAGCCCGTCTTGTCCTGCAGGAAGAGGCAAGTCTCGTAGAAGCGCAGCGTCGCCGGGTTTTTATAGCCGGTGAGCCGCATCACCTTGTAACAGCCGGCGTTCCGCGTCAGATTTGGGACGATGATCACCGCGAGGTCGCAGCAGCAAAATTGCCAGCAAAGCCGATGAACAGGTCATGCCGGGCTGAGCGAGGTTGGCGGACAAGATTGCCGGCGCCGGAGGGATGTTAAGATCCTGGTCCGGCATCCGTCTTATTCCCCCTTGTTGCCGAACATCTTCTTCAGCATCTCGGCCATCGGGCCGCTGGTCGGCAGCTTCGGCTGATTGCTGTTGCGGGCCTGGCGGATATGCGATTGGCCGGCCGGCTTCTTGTCGCTATCCCTGCTTTCCTTTCGCGGATTCTCTTCCTCGGCCTTGCCGCCGAGCGCCAGCGCGATCTTGTTCATCAGCTGCGAATCCTCGTTTCGCACCAGCATGTCGGCATTGTCGGCGAGCGTATCGAGAAGCGGCTCCAGCCAGACCTTGTCGGCCTTGGCGAAATCGCCGAGCACGTGGTTCTGCACCATTTCCTTGACGCCGGGATGGCCGATGCCAAGGCGCAGCCGCCGGTATTCCTTGCCGCAATGGGCGTCCAGCGACTTGATGCCGTTATGGCCGCCATGGCCGCCGCCGGTCTTCAGCCGCGCCTTGCCAGGGGGCAGGTCGAGTTCGTCATAGATCGCGACGAGGTCGGCGGGCTGGAGCTTGTAGAAGCGCATCGCCTCGCCGACGGCCTCGCCGGAGAGGTTCATGTAGGTCTGCGGCTTGATCAGCAGGACCTTGTCGCCGCCAAGCTCTCCCTCCGCAATTTCCGCCTTGAACTTCTTCGACCAGGGGGAGAAGCTGTGGCGCCGATGGATGGCGTCGACGGCCATGAAGCCGATATTGTGGCGGTTGCCGGCGTATTTGCCGCCGGGATTGCCGAGACCCGCAATGATCAGCATGGCCTGTCGTCCTCGCTTAAGCTTTTCCGACGTTCACCACCCGGAAACGGGAGCAAAGTCAAGCGGAAAGGGCGGCGGGCGCACCGAGCGGCATCAGTCCGACAGGTTCATGCCGTATTTCTGGAAGATCTGCCTCTGGTCGCCATCAGCGATCAGCTTGTCGAGGGCAGCCTGCATCTTGGCGTGCAGATCGTCGGGAAAGCTCTTCTCGCAGGCGATGCCCATTGGCTGGGAGGAGAGCACGGTTACGATCTCCACCGGCTGATCGGCCTTCAGCTTTTCGAAGTAGAGTTCGGAGATCGGCATCATGTCGATGCGGCCGCTGAGCAGCTTGCGCAGTGTGGCGTTGAAGTCACTGGCGACGTCCAGCTTGGTGAAACCCTTCTCCTTCAGGATCGTCTCGGTGTAGTCCTCGCGCTGGGTGCCGATCGTATATTTCTTTGCCTCTTCGAGATTGCTGGCGGTGATGCCCGAACCCTTGCGGGTGATCAGGATGTTTCGGTCGATGAGCAGCGGTTCGACCCATTTGAACAGTGGGTCGCGCGCGCTGTTGTGGGCGGTGGCGAAAACACATGTCATCGGCGCGGTGCGGGCAAGGCTGAAAGCACGCGCCCAAGGCATGACCTCGATCGTGTAGTCGACGCCGATCGCGGCCATCACCTTCTCGACCTGCTCGACGGTCGCGCCCTTGATCTCTTTGCCTTCGCGATAGTTGAAGGGAGCGTAATCCTCGGTCGTGAAGGCAACCGTCTGTGCGTGAGCCGCGCAGGGCAGCGCCAGGCATGCGAGAAGCAGGAGCTTTTTCATCGTCTCATCTCCTTGGGTCTTCGTTTATGAGGCGCGCGCGACGGCCGACTGCGGGGCCATCAGTTCCTCGATGAGTGCGGCTGCGTGCTGCGGACGATGGAAGAGATAACCCTGGCCGTAGTCCAGACCCATCTGGTGAAGCGTGCGGCATTCCTCTTCCGTCTCGATGCCCTCAGCAATGACGGTGCAGTTCATCTTGTGGGACAGGGTGGTGATGCCTTCAATCAGCATGCGGCTCTTCTGGCGCACGTCGTCGTCGCCGTCGTTAATCGCGCGGGTGAAGGACTGATCGATCTTGATGATATCGACAGGGAAACGATTGAGGTAGCTCAGCGACGAGTAGCCGGTGCCGAAATCATCGAGCGCGATGCGGCAGCCGAAGCGGCGAAGTTCCGTGACAATCATGCGAATCTGCGGGTTGTCGTGCATCAGCACGGCTTCCGTGATTTCGACGACGATGCGCTCGGGGCGGATGCCGTGGCGACCGACGATCGCAGCAAGACGGGCAGGCAGCGCCGGCTCGAACTGCAGCGGCGAGAAGTTGATGGCAAGGTAGGTATCCTGCATCCCCGATATGCGAGAGATTTTCGCGAGATTGGAGATCGCCTTTTCCATGATGAGGTTGCCGACGCGGACGATCTTGCCCGTCTCCTCTGCGACGCTGATTATTTCGGCCGGCGGCATCAGGCCCTTCTGCGGATGGTTGAGCCGCATCAGCGCCTCGAAACCGGCGACGCCGCGGCCGTTCAGATTGACGATTGGCTGCAGGAACGCCTCGAACCAGTTCTCGGAGAGACCGGCTTCGATATTGGCCTCGATTTCGGCGCGGCTGCGGGCGCGGTCGAGCATGGCTTTGTCGAAGAGCTGTGCGCCGTTCTTGCCGTCCCGCTTCTTGGCATACATGGCCATGTCGGATTTCTGCAGCAGCTCGGCGGCGGTCGCGGCATGATGTGGGTAGATGGCGATGCCGATGGAAGCGCTCAGATGCATGTCCGGGGCAAATGGCGTTTCGAAGATTGAGGCGATCTGCTCGCACATCGCCTTTGCGCGTGTTTCGGCGTCTTTCGCCGGCAGCAGGATGGCGAACTCGTCGCCGCCGAGACGGGCCGCCTCGTCGGAGGGGGCAAGATGGGTCTTCAGGCGCTCGACGAGTTCGATCAGCGCCGTGTCGCCGGCAGCGTGCCCCATATTGTCGTTGATCCACTTGAAGCGGTCGAGATCGACGAAGAGGCAGGCGAGTTCCTGGCCGGCGGCGTCTGCGGCAGCGATTTTGTTGTCGAGCACCGCCTCGAAGCCCTGGCGGTTGAGGAGCCCGGTCAGATGGTCGGTGATTGCCTGGCGATGGTTGCGGTCCTCCGAAGCCTTGAGCTCGGTCACATCCGTCATGACGGACAGCGAGAGGCGATCGTGAGCGCCGGCGGCGGCTTCCGATTCCATAATGAGGACGTCCATGGTGCGGCCGTCCAGGCAGACGAATTTGACGGTGACCGTCATGCCATTTTCGCCCTGGCGGCGCTTGACGAACTTATCGCGGCTGCTTGACGTCACCAGATCTGCGAAATTGCGGCCGATGATCTCGGGGCGGCTATATCCGGTGGCAAGCAGCCAATAGTCGCTGACGGCGGTGATGCGGTCTTCCTCATCGAGCGAGAAGAGCATGGCGGGTGTCAGATTGTAGATATCGGTGGCGCGACGATGGGCGAGCTTCAGCTCCATCTCCTCGCTTTCGAGCTTGGTTTGCATCTCGTTGAAGCTCCGGGCAAGCCGTCCCATCTCGTCGTTCGACTGCCAGTCTACATGATGGCGCGAGCCGAGCTGCCGGGTGGCCTCGATTGCCGCCGTCAGACGCATCAGCGGCTGGATGACGAAGAATCGGTTGCCGATCAGCGCTGTGCCGAAAACGGTCAGAACCGCGAAGATGAAGATCGAAATGAAGACGACCTCTTCCTGCTTCAGACCGGAAAACAGTCCGAGGGCGGGATAATAGACGCTGATGCTGCCGAGGTTCTTCGGACCGTCGACGGTGTTGTAGATGATGGCACGCGACACCTGCACGAGCTTGCCGTCAAAGGAACGCGGAATCGTGGATTGGCTGACGTCGAGCTGGCCCGACTGATCACGCACCTCGACCTTGACGATGGCGCCTTGGGAAACGACCGTCGCGCTGATCTGGGTGACACTTTCCTCGTCGAGGTCCCAGAGCGGTTTTGCCAGCGCCTGAGCGTTGGCGACAAGAAGAACAGAGATATGGTCGCGTATTTCTTTGTCGGCGCGCTCCGAGGAAAGAAAAAGGAAGAGAACAAAAAGCGGAGCGACAAAAACAAGCAGCGCTCCGCAAACAATCCCAAAAAACCTGTTCTCAACGGAATTGTTCATGGTTCCGTCTACTCCCCCAGGCCGGCATACTTGCTGTCGCGCGTTCGGGCCGGCTTCTTCGCAGCTGACGGCCCATGCTTTCACGAATATGTTAAATGTTGCTGAAACGGAGGCTTGGCAGGCAATGAAAAGCCCGCCTTCCCCGTAAGCTGGCTCTAGAAAGTTGGATGGCAACTTTCTAGAGCCAGTTCACCGGGGAGGCGGGCTATATGCTTTCAATTGGTCGAAGCGATCAGGCTTCGGCTTCACCTTCAGCTTCCGTGGCGCTCTCGTCGACGCCGGCAGCCGGAGCGACGATGGTGGCGATCGTGAAGTCGCGGTCGATGACCGGGCTGACGCCCTTCGGAAGGGTGACTTCCGAAATATGGATGCTGTCGCCGATCTTCTTGCCGCTGAGGTCAATGTTGAAGAATTCCGGGATCGCATCGGCCGGGCAGTGAACTTCAACTGCGTGGCGGACGATGTTCAGAACGCCGCCGACCTTGAGGCCCGGAGACTTCGTTTCATTGACGAAGTGAACCGGGATTTCGACGGTCACCTGGGTGTTGCCGGAGACCCGCAGGAAATCGACATGCAGCGTGAAGTCGCGGACCGGATCGAGCTGGTAGTCCTTCGGCAGAACCTTGTACTTCTTGCCGTCGACTTCGATGGTCGCTACGGTGGTCATGAAGCCACCGGCATGAATGCGCTTCGTCACCTCATTGGTGTTGATAGCGATGGCAATGGGGGCCTGCTTGTCACCATAGATGACAGCGGGAATCAAACCGTTGCGGCGAAGTTCACGGGCGGACCCCTTACCAACCCGTTCGCGCGCCTCGGCCTTGAGCTCGTAAGTTTCCTGGCTCATGGCTTTTCCTTTCGAGGTTATTTGGAGAGTTCGGCGGCGGGCAAAAGCCTTGTTCCGTCGAACCGGAGGCGGGTTTTCCCGTCCTCATCCGCGTTGCCTCCAAGGGTGTCTACGCGGACCGGTGGCCTATAGTATAAGTCGTCCTGAAACGCAAGTTGCCGATAGCGCCGGTTTTCCGACGATGGAGGGGCTTTCGCCGGGGCGCTCCATCATTTGAGAAGAGCGAACTCGCCCAGATTGCATCCGCACCCATCCCAATGCGAGAACCTTGTTGAAATCACTCGCGATCTGCACCTGGTCAAAGGCAAGATTGCCAGTGCCTATCGCCGCTTGGCTTGACATCGGCGCGCTTCGCATCTTTGGATGGCCGCAACCGAAAAGCGGCTGAGGAGAAAACCGGACCATGCGTCTCAAACTTGTCACGGCAACGAGTATGCTTGCCCTTTGCCTTTTCACCGGGGCCGAGGGCGCGGAGATCAACCAGGAGGGCGCCAATGCGGTCAAGGAGACCCTGACGAAGCTGCTTCCGCAGGATTTGGCAAAAAGCGGTCTCATCACCGTCAATCCGGCCGGCACGCGCTATGAGGTCATCTATGATCTGGCGAAGCTGCTTACCAAGGCCGATCCGGCGACGTTTGCGATCACAGGGCTGACACCGTTTTCGATGTTCGCCACGCCATTGGACAGCGGGCTCTGGAACGTCGAAGGCGACAACAAGCTCAACGTCTCGGGCCATTTCAAGGGTCCAGACCAGAAGCCGACGGATTTCACCTATTCCATCGCGTCGCTTGTTTACACCGGCGTCTTCGACCCGGCGATCAGCTATCTGCGCTCCGGCACCTTCGCGGCTAAAGACATCAAGGTATCAAGCAAGTCCGAAACCGAGGAAGTCCATGCCAGCATCGCCAGCATGGACCAGAAGCTGAGTTCGACCGACAGCACAGGCGGCAATGGACGTATCGATTTTGCCGGCAGCGGCTCGATGTCTGATTTCGTCGAGCAGGTTTCCGGCCTGCAAATGCCGCCCATCGAACTTCGTGCCGGCTCAATCGATGTCGATGCCAAGGTGAACGGCCTGCCGGCCAAGCAGATTCGCGAGATAGTCTTCTTCGTGCTCGACCATCTCGATGAGAAGGAATTGAGCCCGGAAAACAGCGACAAGCTAAAGGGAATAGTGAAGGAAGCCTTCCCCCTTCTGACCTTGTTCAGCGAGACGATCGGGGTCAACGACCTGACCGTCAGCAGCGAGATGGGCAAGGGCGGCGCCAAGGCATTCGGCTACAACCTCGCCATCGATGGGCCCAGTGACGCAATGCGTTTTGGCTTCGGCATGAATGCGCAGGAGATCAGCCTCGACACACCGCTGATGCCGGCAAACTATTCGGCCTTCATGCCGAGCAACTTCGATTTCCAGCTCGCGCTTCCGAACCTGGATTTCGCAAGCTTCGGCGACGCCCTCATGGCGATGGATTTCAAAGATTCGGCGTCCGAGAAGACCGGCGAGGAGATGGCGAAGAAGCTCTTCCGCGATGGCCGGCTTGCCGTCGAGTTTCCGAAGATCAGTGCCAAATCGCAGGTCTATGACGTCGATATAACCGGCAGGATCGAAGGTCGCGTCGATACCGAGAAGGACTATTCGATGGAGGCGACGATCCTCGCCCGCGATCTCGACAAGACGATCGCGGCGGTCCAGGAGCTTGCCAAGACGGACCCCGATCTCAACCAGGTCTCCTTCGGCATCATGATGGTGAAGGGCTTTGCCAAGATCGATCCGGATGGCCGTTCGCGCTGGGACGTCAGCATCAGCCGCGACGGTTCCGTGGCGGTCAATGGCCAGCAGATCAAGGGACCGGATGGCCCGAATCAGGATCAGGGGCTGGAGTCGGACCAGGAGCAGGAACCGGATCAAGGACAGGACGTGATACCTGCGCCGCCGCAGCAGCCTTGAAGGTTCTCGATTGGAATCGAAAAAGAAAGAGGCCGGCTTGTGCCGGCCTTCAGGCCGCTGACAAACCACTGCAAAAGCCGTGTCGCCATCTTCGGCCTTGTGCCGAGGATCTCATCCGGCCGATTAAATATCTGAAAATAATGCTTTCCTGCCAAGGAATTGCAAGGGCCAGATGCTCGGCACGCCGAGTATGACGGAGGAGGCTTTTTAATCGAAAAGGCTGGAGACCGACTCTTCCTGGCTCGTGCGGCTGATGGCTTCGCCGATCAGCGGGGCCGTCGTCACGACGCGGATATTGTGCGCTGAAAGCACCGCCGTTGTCGGCTGGATTGAATCGGTGATGACGAGTTCACGCAGCTTCGAGGAGGTGACGCGGGTGACCGCGCCGCCCGAGAGAACGCCGTGCGTGATATAGGCGGTGACGCTGGAGGCACCCTGGGCGAGCAGTGCGTCGGCCGCATTGCAGAGGGTGCCGCCGGAATCGACGATGTCGTCGATCAGCAGGCAGTCCTTGCCGGTGACGTCGCCGATGATATTCATGACCTCGGATTCACCCGGCCGATCGCGACGCTTGTCAACGATGGCCAGAAGACAGTCCAGCCGTTTGGCGAGCGCGCGGGCGCGCACCACGCCGCCGACGTCGGGCGAGACGACCATGACGTTGCTGAGGTCATAATGGCTCTTGATGTCGCGCGTCAGCACGGGCATGGCGAAGAGGTTGTCTGTGGGGATATCGAAGAAACCCTGGATCTGACCGGCATGGAGATCGAGCGTCATGACGCGATCCGCGCCGGCTTCGGTGATGAGGTTGGCAACCAGCTTGGCGGAGATCGGCGTGCGGCCGGATGCGCGGCGGTCCTGACGGGCATAGCCGAAATAGGGAAGAACGGCGGTGATACGGCGTGCCGACGAACGACGCATCGCGTCGATCATTATCAGCAGCTCCATCAGGTGGTCGTTGGCGGGAAAGGCGGTGGGCTGCACGAGGAAGACGTCCTCGCCGCGCACGTTTTCCTGGATTTCCACGAAGATTTCCTGGTCGGCAAACCTTCGGACACTGGCTCTTCCCAAAGGAACATTGAGATAGTTGCAGATCGCTTCGGCGAGTTGCCGGTTCGAATTGCCTGCGAAAACCTTCATTTTGGTCCGCCTATTATGCGCTGATAGCCGCGCTTTTTAGTCAGCTTCCCCGTGAATGCAAGGGCAAAGGCGCCACAGACTTTCATATTTGCAAAAAGTTTGTGACTAACCACCCTGAGTTTGCCGCCAGGAGGTGAATTCCGCGATGGTTTTCGAAGCGATCTGTTGCATCACCGAAGCCGGGACACCCGCCCAAGGGTCGGCCGCGGCTGTCGGCACGCTTTCCTGGCCTTGGATTCGGTGCAGGCGGGCGCCGCCGCCATCGAGAACGTCCCAGACATAGACCACGGTGACCTTGCCTTCGTCACCGAAGGCAGAGAGGTAACCTTTGAGGATGTAATCGCTGCTCGTGTCATTCGAGCTCTTGATGGAAAGGCCGTGGGCGCGCGCCTCGGCGCCGAGCTGGCGCGAGAGCGGAGTCACGGCTTGCACCGGCGCCCCGATGATCGGCAGGAAGCGCACCGTATTGCCACGCGCGGAAGATGCGCCGGGCGCGAGGCCGGCGGTCTGCTGCGGTTGCTGCGTGTCAAGCAGCTGGCCGGGCTGTGTTGGAGTCTCGGCGCCGGCAGCGGCCGGCGGCAGCGCCTGTCCCTCGATCGGGGCGGAGGCGGCGGGCGAGGAGCCGTTTCTCGACAGCGCGTCTGCCTGCTCCTGCATCGTCGTCGGCGGCGCGCCGCTGCCGGGTCGATAGGTTCTTTGCGACTGATCATAGGCCGGATGATAGCCACTCGGCTGCGTGCTCCCGGCAAAAACCGGCTGGCGGGTGCCGGCCAGACGTTCTGCCTCGCCCTGCGTCACCGGACTTGACGGCGGAGTTCCGGAGGATTCGCCGATGCCGACTAGCGGCGTCAGCGCGTCGGTGGTGTTGCAGGCGGTCAGCAGAGCAATGACGAACAGGAGCGTGGGCACAGTCGCAGTTCGCGTCATCCCGTGATCCGTCCTTCCCACAATCGTATCAGCCCGCCCGGATTTATGCGGGCGGGCACGGTCCTCTGTCAATTCCGGATTCTCACCGGTCAGTCCCGGTCTTCAAAGGCCGATGAAATCGAGCGAATGACGGGAAAGTGGGCGCGGTGCATCCGCCGTCGTCAGGTAGGTCTGTCCGAGCGTCATTGCCGTGCCGGTATCGGAATCGGCAATGATCATGTGCACGAACAGCGACATGTTCGGCTCGATCGGCTGCGGATTGCCGACATGGAACATCTGGTGCTCCATCCAGGAGGGCGAGAAGCGGGCGCCGAGCGAATAACCGCAGGCATTCAGCCGGTGGCGGGCGAGGCCGCGCTCGTCCATGATCCTGGCATGCATGTCGAAGACGTCACCAAAGGTGTGGCCGGGCTTCAGCACCGTCTCGATCGCCTCGATGGTTTCGCGGCAGGCATTGTAGAGCTCGCGATGGCGTTGCATCGGCTCGCCGATGACGATCGTGCGCATCATGGCGGCATGGTAATGCGCATAGGTGCCGGCCCATTCCAGCGTCAGCTGGTCGTTGGCGTCAAGCTTGCGGCGGCCGGCCTTGTAGCGGCAGAGCAGGGCGTCGGCAGCCGAGCCGATGATGAACTCGTTGGCGGGATAATCGCCGCCGCCGGAAAAGACCGCACCCTGCATGGCGGCGAGGATATCGGCTTCGTCAGCGCCGGGCCTGGTCAGCCGGATCGCGGCGTCGAGCGCGTCGTCGGCGAGAGCGGCGGCGCGCTCGACATAGGCGACCTCCGTCGGGCTCTTGACGAGACGAAGACGGCTGACGAGATAGGAGGCGTCGACGATCTGGCCGAAAGTGGTCAATTGTGCGTCGAGCAGACGGGCGACGCGGCCGGTCATGCCGTGGGTGTCATATTCGACGCCGATGCGGGCGCCGAGCAGATCCATCTCGACCATGAGGTTCTTCAGGTCGAGCGTCGGATCGGCATTGACCCTGTCGACCCAGATGTGGACGTCCTCAAGGATCGATGTGTGTCTGGCCTGGCGAAGATCCGCCGAGCGGGTGATCAGCGCCATGGTGCCGTCGCTCTTGACGATCAGCGTCTGGAAAAAGCAGTAGCCGAAGGTGTCGTAGCCGGTCAGCCAGTACATGCTTTCCTGGGCGAAGAGCAGCAGGGCGTCGAGCTTTTCTTCCTTCATCTTCTCGGTGAGGCGCGCAAGCCGGCTTGCGAACTCGGCCTTTTCGAAGTGCAGTGCCATTCTGCTCAAGTCTCCCTGATTGATATCGCTGAAATCTGGCGGCCGTAGTCCGGCTCGCCGCGATGTGTCGTCCGGCGATAGGAAAAGAAGCGCTCGCTATCCGGATAGGTGCAGAGCCCGAGGCTTTCGGCCTGCACGCCAGCCCGCGTCAGCCTGTCGATCGTCAGCGCCGGCAGATCGAACATGGCGCGGCCCGGCGTTGCGGACGGCTTGAAAAAGCGTTCGTAGTCCGAATTCTCGGCGACGAAGCGATCGACGAATTCCGGCCCGACCTCGTAACTCGCCTGACTGATCGAGGGGCCGAGGCAGGCCAGTATGCTGGCGCGGTCGGCTCCCAATGCTTCCATGGCGGCAATGGTGTTTTCGAGAACACCGGTCAGCGCGCCCTTCCAGCCGGCATGGGCGGCGCCGATGACGCGATTTTCGGGGTCGGCAAAGAGGATCGGGCCGCAATCGGCGGCCAGCACGCCAAGGGCAATGCCGGGAACTGCCGTCACCATCGCGTCCGCGTCGGGACGGGCGCCATCGTAATCGGCGCCAATCGTCACGACGTCGGGCGAATGCACCTGATGAACAGTTGCCAGCCGCTCGAGCGGCAGATCGAACCAGGCGGCGACACGGCGGCGGTTTTCCACGACGTTCCCGCGCTCGTCGTTGGAGCCGAGGCCGACGTTGAGACCGCGATAGATCCCTTCGGAAACACCGCCTTTCCGGGTGAAATAACCGTGGCGGATGGTGCCGCCCGTCGCTTCGTTCAGCAGCGTGCTTTGGATCGGTGCGGGAGAGGCCGCGTCCTGCATCTGTAATTCCGGGTTTTTCGAGGGGTTTGTTTTGTCCCGAGCGCATCGCATCCACGGCGCGCTTCAAGTTCCTGTTTCGCGCGGATGTTGGCTCAGCCGCCTGCGCCCTGTCAATCCACCGGGCGAAAGGGCATGAGATCAACGGCAGGGTGGGAGACCGCCATGACCTTGAAGAGTTCGCCCATCCGACCCTCACCGGCGCCGGCAAGCCTGTCGATCGCCGACTGGATCACCTGCTGGGTCTGCGGTTCGCGGTCACGCCCGAGGGCGGCGGCGCGTTCGAGAATGCCGAGGCCGGTCAGAAAGTCACCCTGGTGCAGGGCGCCGTTCAGATGGAGGCCGGCCGTCATCGCCGTCTCGGCGAGCTGCTGGAAATCGACATGGCTCGTCAGGTCAGCTTCGCCGGGGTGGGCGAGCGGCGGGTCGAATTCATGCATGCGCACCGCCTGCAGCGTATCGCCGAAGCCAGTGACGAGATGGCCGTAGTCGATGACCAGCGCCGTGCCGCCGAAGGCGCGCAGCCGCTCACAGATCGCCATCATCACGGCCTGGCGGGCGGGCGAGATCTCGAAGAGCGTGCCGAGCGGGAGGTTCTGCACTGGTTCCGGCAGTAGGGCAGGATCGATGCCCGCGACACCTGCGGCAAAGGTCAGTTCGCCATCGGCGTCAAGCCCGACCATGCGCTCGCGGAAACCCGTTTGCGTGCGGACGAACTGCCGGATCGGGATCGCGTCAAACAATTCGTTGGCGGCAATCAGCGTGAAGCCCGGCGGGACCTCATCAAAGCCACCGTGCCACGCGATCCTTTCGCCATAAGCTTCGAGTGTCTGGCTCTGGACGTCGCGCAGGCGCTCGCTGGTTTCGACGAGATGCACGCTCATCGTGTCGAAGAGCGGCGGGGCGATGCGGGCGATGACGCGCAGCATATCCGCCATCATCGTGCCTCGGCCGGGGCCGATCTCGACCAGGCGCACATCTGCCGGCGTGCCATGACGCTGCCAGGCATGGACGACGAAGACGCCGATCATCTCGCCGAAGATCTGGCTGACTTCGGGCGCGGTGACAAAATCGCCGGAACGGCCGAAGGGCTCGCGGGTGCGGTAATAGCCGTGCTCGGGATCGGCGAGGCAGAGCGAGAAATAGTCGGTGACGCTGATCGGGCCGTTGGCCTGGATGATCGCCTTGATCTTTTCGCCTAGAGCGGTGGTCATGTCGCGCGTCCTGCCGGTTTAGAGCTGCGGCGCGGCCTGGCGGCGGGCCCGCAGGATCGCCCAGAGGCCGAGCAGGATCATCGGGGAGGAGAGGATCATGCCCATGGTCAGCCAGTTGGTGCCGAGGAGGTAACCGAGCTGGGCGTCCGGCTCGCGGAAGAACTCGACGAAGATGCGCGACAGTGCATAACCGCAGACGAAGACGCCCGTGATGAAGCCAGGGCTTTTCAGCGCGCGCATGCCGTAGACGAGGGCGGCAAGCACCAGGAGCAGAACGATGCCCTCAAGGCCGGCCTCGTAGAGCTGGCTCGGATGGCGGGCGAAGGGACCACCGGTCGGGAAAACCACGGCCCAGGGGACGTCGCTCAGCCGGCCCCAGAGCTCGCCATTGATGAAATTGGCGATGCGGCCGAAGAACAGGCCGAAGGGAACGACGGCGGCGACGATATCGAACAGGCTCCAGATCGGAATGGCATTGCGGCGGGCAAAGATGATCATGGCGATCGTCGTGCCGGTCAGGCCGCCGTGGAAGGACATGCCGCCGTTCCAGATTTCGACTGCGCGGATGGGAT
This sequence comes from Rhizobium sp. NLR16a, assembly GCF_017948245.1. Lineage (NCBI taxonomy): Bacteria > Pseudomonadati > Pseudomonadota > Alphaproteobacteria > Hyphomicrobiales > Rhizobiaceae > Rhizobium > Rhizobium sp. NLR16a. The sequence continues at coordinate 829,710 of NZ_CP072865.1, forward strand.
CGCGCAGGATGGCGGAGAGGTCATAGAAGAAGATATAGCCGAGACGGCCGCCGAGCACGACGCCGAGGGCGGCCCAGACGATGAAATCGTCGAGCTGCGTCTTCGTCATCGGCGATGTATTGCCAGGCCAGAGACTGTCGTTGGCGGCGAGGCGGCGCGCATAGGCCCAGCCAAGCAGGATGCCGGCGACGTATGCCAGGCCGTACCAGTGAATCGCCAACGGACCGAGCGAAAAAGCGATCGGATCGATGTCCGGGAAAGGCATGATGGCAAGGAGATTGGCTGCTATCGGCAAGATTTTCCCATCCGTTGAGGTCGGCGGAACATGCCGCCGCGATCCCGGACGGTCAAGTGCATTGTTCGTGATCGCTCCTCCGCTACCTTCTTCAGGATAAGGCTATCCCGCGCAAAGCGCTTGCATCCCAGGTGGCGAAGCCCTACCTCAATCTTCGGGGCCCCGAAGGGCTGAATTCACCTTATACGAAGGGAGAAAAACGCCATGACGACCGGAACGAACCGCATCATGGACGAGTTCGCCAAGCTGATGACCGACGCGGCAGGTGCCGCCCAGGGCGTCCGCAAGGAGATCGAGACGGCTTTCAACGCGCAGGCCGAGCGTTGGCTGAACAGCATGGACGTCGTCAAGCGCGAGGAATTCGAGGCCGTGCGCGAGATGGCGATCAAGGCGCGTGATGAAAATGAGGCGCTTGCCGCCCGTATCGCGGCGTTGGAGGCCAAGCTCGCCGGCGAGAGCCACTAAATTCCCATATGGCGCAGATGCGGCGTTGCCTTCATGCCACACGCCGCATCTGTCACAAAAAATTCCAGGTGAGTTTTCCACCTGTGGACACTGCCAAAAAAGCCAATACGCAGAGTCGTTTAATCTCCCTTCTGAATTGAGTTTCGAAGTGCTTTCCACAGCAGGTCCGCCCTATTTTCCCTTCTGGGGGCTGGCAGGTGGCAAGGGTCATTATACACTGATTTTAAATGATGATTCGAAGCGACTTGGTAAGCTCCGGGCAGGTTATCTGCGTTAAGTCTGGCAGCGGTTCAACGATCATCCGATGGTGGTTTCCGGTATTGCGTGTGTCTTTCTTGTGTTCGTATCCCAAGCTAAGCCGCATTCGTTCCGGTCAAGAAGGTGCTGCATGAACCTGATGGAATTGGAAGTCGAGCGTCAGTCGAACCCGGTCGATATGATCGAGTACGTGGCCTCCAACAACGACTGGTCGTTCGAGCGGTCCGGCGAGGACGAGATCGCAATGACGGTCGAGGGGCGCTGGGCGGACTATCACGTTTCCTTTTCATGGATGGAGGAATTCGAGGCGCTGCATCTTGGCTGTGCTTTCGATATCAAAGTCCCCGACATCAGGGTCAACGAGGTGGTCAAGCTGCTCTCGGCGATCAACGGGCAGGTGCTGATGGGTCATTTCGACCTCTGGCGTCAGGAAGATGTCGTCATCTTCAGGCAGTCGCTGCTGCTTGCAGGCGGCGCGGAGCCGACCAATCGCCAGGTAGAGGTGCTGCTTTCCAGCGCGCTCGACACCTGCGAAGCCTATTTCCAGGCATTCCAGTTCGTTGTCTGGTCCGGCATGGACGCGGCGAAGGCGATGGAAGCCGTGCTGTTCGAAACGGTAGGCGAGGCATAAGATGCCAGCGAAGGCTTTCTCCTCGGCAAATCCCATCGTGCTGATCGGCGCCGGAAACATGGGCGGAGCCATGCTCTCCGGCTGGCTGAAGAGCGGCGTTCCGGGTTCGGCCGTCATCGTTGTGGATCCCGGCCCCTCGTCGGCGATGCTGGCGACGATCAAGGAAGCCGGTGCGATGCATCTGACCACGGTCCCTGCGGAATTGAAGGCGAGTGTCTTATTCCTCGCGGTCAAGCCGCAGGTGATGGAGACGGTGTTGCCGGCGGTGAAGAGCGCCGTCGGACCGGCGACGGTCGTTGTCTCGGTCGCAGCCGGCAAGACGCTCGGTTTTCTCGAAAGACATCTCGGCAAAGCCGCCATGGTGCGAGCCATGCCGAACACGCCGGCTATGGTCGGCCGCGGTGTGACGGGGGCCTTTGCCAATTCAGGGGTCAGCAATCCGCAGCGCGAACGCGTCCATGCCCTTCTCAGCGTCTCCGGCCCGGTCGAATGGGTGCCTGCCGAGGCCGATATCGATGCCGTGACGGCGCTTTCCGGCAGTGGCCCGGCTTATGTATTCTATCTCGTCGAATGTATGGCGGAGGCAGGCCGAAAGCTCGGCCTGCAGGCGGACCTCGCCATGCGTCTTGCGCGGGAAACGGTCGCGGGGGCTGGTGAACTCTTGCACCAGTCCCCCGACGATGCTTCGCGGCTGCGCCAGAATGTGACGTCTCCCGGCGGCACGACGGCGGCGGCGCTCGCCGTGCTGATGGCGGAGAACGGCATGCAGCCCCTGTTCGACAAGGCGCTCGCGGCAGCGCGCAAGCGGGCCGAGGAACTGGCCGGCTGAGGAAGAACCACATGGCGGAAGAGATCAGCTACGCCGATTTCGAGCGTGTCGACATCCGTGTCGGTACGATCATCGAAGCGAGCCCCTTTCCGGAGGCGCGCAAGCCGGCTTTCAAGCTGCTCATCGATTTCGGCCCTGAGATCGGCATCAAGAAATCCTCGGCGCAAATCACCGTGCATTATACGCTGGAAATCCTGATCGGCCGGCAGGTGCTCGGCGTCGTCAACTTCCCGCCGCGGCAGATCGGGCCGTTCCGTTCGGAAGTGCTGACGCTGGGATTCGAGGACGAGAATGGCGCGATCGTGCTTGCGGCGGTCGAACAGCCGGTGCCGAACGGCAGGAAGATGATGTGAGTATCGGCTCACATCGTTCTGCCGGGTGGTGCCTGACGTGTCTGCATTGGATGCTCAGCGAGGCCTGATTTCCTGCAGAAACGGATTGCTTCGCCGTTCGTCGCCGATGCGGCTGCCGGGCCCGTGGCCGCAGATGAAGCCAACGTCGTCGCCGAGCGGCAGGACCTTGTCGCGGATCGAATCCAACAGCTGCTGATGATTGCCGCCCGGCAGGTCGGTGCGGCCGATCGAGCCGTTGAAGAGCACGTCGCCGAGATGGGCGAAATTCTGCGCGCGGTTGAAATAGATTACGTGGCCGGGGGCGTGGCCGGGCGTGTGATAGACCTCGAATTCGTGGGCGCCGAAGGAGACCTTGTCGCCGTTCTTCAGCCAGCGGTCCGGCAGAACATTGCGCAATCCAGATATGCCGTATGTCGCGGCCTGGGTCTCAATCCGCTGCAGCAGCGGCAGGTCGTCCTGATGCGGGCCGACGATGTCGACGCCGAGCGCTTCCTTCAACTCCCTGGCGCCGCCGGCATGGTCTAGATGACCGTGCGTCAGCCAGATTTCCTTGATGGTCAGGTCGCCGTTCTCAATCGCCTGAAGGATCAGCGGCACGTCGCCGCCCGGATCGACGACGATGCCTTCCCGGGTATCGGGATCGAAGAAGACCGTGCAGTTCTGCTGAAAGGGTGTCACCGGAATGATGCCGGCCTGGAGCATGCCCATAAGTGCCTCGCTTGGGTGTCTCGGGTGCTCAGGGTATAGTCTGAAACGGCGTCGAGGACAGCCGAAATCTTCGGCTTTTGACGCGTGTTTCACGGCAGCAAGACCCACTGCAACACAAGTTTATACGTCCCTTCCACCGTACGGCCCGTCGGGGAAGTCCAGTTTTGTTATGATTTTTCAATTGCTTGCCAGCGCGTATTTACAGGTGTTGTTTTGCCGGGTCGGGGCGCGTGGGAACATCGTAGAACGCCGCGCGTTGTCCGGCCATCGAAACCAAGGAGACGCTCACATGACCTTGAAGAGAAACATCCTATTGGCTGGAGCCGTGCTCCTGGCGAGCGGCAGTCTGGCGCAGGCGGAGATGGTGGCGACCACGGTCAACGATCTCAACGTCCGCGCCGGTCCGGGCCCGCAATATCCGGCAGTCGGCCTTGCCACCCGCGGCTCGACCGCGGTGCTCGACGGCTGTATCGAGGGCAGCCGCTGGTGCCGTGTCGACGTCAATGGCATGCGCGGCTGGGTCTATGCGGATTATCTGCAGATGGACTACGGCGGCAACCAGGTTATCGTCGAGCAGCATCGCGCCGAGATCGGCGTTCCCGTCGTGACCTACGAGTCGACCGCCAGCGTTGTCCCGGCTGACCCGCAACCGGCGCCGGGCGATGAATTGATCGGTCCCGTTGGAGCCGTCGAAACGATCACTCCGCCGGAGACGGTGCGGACCTACATCGAGACCAATCCGACCGAGACAGTCCGGCTTGGCGGCGATGTGGTCGTCGGCGCGGAAGTGCCTGCCGACGTGACTTTCGAGACGATTCCGGACTATGAATACCGCTACACAAGGATCAACGACCGGCCGGTGCTGGTCGATCCAGGTACGCGTCGGATCGTCTACGTCTATCAGTAAGATCATCGGGAAATCCGAAACGAGGCGGTCGGCAGGCCGCCTCGTCCGGGCAATTCCTCCTCCCGCCTTAATCCCGCAAGGATGGATTTTCCCAGCTTTCTTTCTTTGTATGAGAAAATAATAATATATTAAGAGTTCGGCCTCTTAGAGACCGGCGTTGCTTCCGCGGCCTAACCGGTGCGACCGAACCTGCGAGGAAACATTCGCTGAAATCAGGCAGTTCCTCCGGCCGGATCGCGCCCTCGATCACCTCGATGCCAAGCGATCCCAAACCTTCTCCGGCGCTTAGCGCGCCCTGCCTGTTGATTGTTGTCCCCATTACGTTTTATCCACAGGCGGTAAGGGAATTACTTATTGCGGTCGGAAGTTCCGGCGGACCTTGGTTTCCAAAAGAAGTGTCAGGGAAACTGAGAAGCTGGGAGCTCCCACGAAAGTTCGGCAAAGCTGGCAGCCGCGTAAATTTATGCCAACAATACTGATCTATATTTTGCGGATAGTTTCCCGCAACATGCGGAACGAGAAAGGAAATGCCGAGTGTCACGACAGACCGGTCTGAAAGCAGGCAAGCCGGAGCCGTTGGCCACGCCGATGGAAGATACAGGCGGTATCGATTTCGAGATCATCGAACTGTTCTTCTTCGCCTATCGCGACTTCGTTTCCGATCCTGACGCCATCCTCGAGAAGAGCGGCTTCGGCCGGGCGCATCACCGCGTCGTGCATTTCGTCAACCGCAATCCGGGCATGACGGTGGCTGATCTTCTCGACACACTGAAGATCACCAAGCAGAGTCTTGCAAGGGTGCTGAAACAGCTGATCGACTCAGGCTATATTCGCCAGGTGGCCGGTCCTGAGGATCGGCGGCAGCGCAAGCTTTATCCGACGAAATCGGGCCGCGAGCTGGCGCTTGCCCTTGCAGAGCCGCAATCGCGCCGCATTGAGCGGGCATTCGAAGGAGCCTCTGCGCAGGAGCGGGAGGGCGTGAAGGCCTTCCTCGGAGGCATGCGGGACAGAAAGAAGGCGGATTGAATGGCGGTCAGGACAGGTATTTCCGACGATGCGGCGCATCTGCTGGTGGTCGACGATGACTCCCGCATCCGCGCGCTGCTCAATCGTTATCTCGCGGAGAACGGCTTTCGCGTCACTGTCGCGGCCGACGGCGCCGAGGCGCAGCGCAAACTTGCCGGTCTCGATTTCGATCTCATCATCATGGATGTGATGATGCCGGGCGAATCCGGCATAGACGTCACCCGCGGGCTTCGGGCCATCAAGAATGTGCCGATCATCATGCTGACGGCGCTGGCGGAATCGGGCAACCGCATCGAAGGCCTCGAGGCCGGCGCCGACGATTATCTCTCAAAACCCTTCGATCCGCGCGAGCTGGTCCTGCGCATCAACAATATCCTGCGCCGCAACGCTGGCGGTGAGGGGCTGAAGATTGAACAGGTCATGTTCGGGCCCTACACTTTCTCCTTGACCCGCAAGGAGCTGAAGAAAGCCAGTGAGGTGATCCGGCTTACCGATCGCGAGCAGGAAATCATGCTGCTCTTTGCGCGGCGCGCCGGTGACACCATCCCCCGTCACGAACTGATCGGCAATGACACAGAGGTCGGCGAGCGGACGATCGACGTGCAGATCAACCGGCTCAGGCGCAAGATCGAGGAGGATCCGGCCAACCCCGTCTGGCTGCAGACGGTTCGCGGCATCGGATACAGGCTGAGCATCGACTAGATTTGAGAAGTGGAGCATGATGCCGATGACGTTCACACTTTCCCGCATCGTGCTCTGAACGGCCGGGACCGACGATGGTGACAATGGACAGTTTGCGGCGGGAAGACCGCGCTCCGGCGGCGGGCTGGCGCTGGATCGTCCGCTGGCTGCGGCGCCGATTGCCCACCGGACTCTACGCGCGCTCACTGCTGATCATCATCATCCCGATGGTGCTGCTGCAATCCGTCGTGGCCGCCGTCTTCATGGAGCGTCACTGGCAAATGGTGACCGAACGGCTGTCGCTCGCCGTCACCCGCGACATCGCCGCGATTATCGAGATCGTCGAGACCTATCCGCAGAATTCGGACTATAGCGAGATCATCCGCATCGCGCGCGATCAGCTCAACTTGCAGATTTCGATCGAGCCGGACGGCGATCTGCCGCCGCCGCGCGTCAAGCCCTTCTTCTCGATCCTTGACGGCATTCTCAGCGATGAGATCACCGATGAGATTCACCGGCCTTTCTGGATCGACACGGTTGGTAACTCGAATCTCGTCGAAATCCGCATCAAGCTCGAGAACAAGATACTGCGGGTGCTGGCCAAACGCAGTCAGACCTATGCCTCAAACACCCATATCTTCATCGTCTGGATGGTCGGCACGTCGCTGGTGCTGATCGGCATCTCGATCCTCTTCCTGCGCGGACAGATTCGGCCGATCCTGATGCTGGCCCGGGCTGCCGAAAGCTTCGGCAAAGGGCAGAAGCCCGACAATTTCTATCCGCGCGGCGCCGACGAGGTCAGGCGCGCCGGCCTTGCTTTCATTCTGATGCGTGAACGCATCGAACGGCAGATCGAGCAGCGCACGGCGATGCTTTCCGGCGTCAGCCACGATCTGCGCACCATTCTCACCCGCTTCAAGCTGCAACTGGCGCTCGCCGGCGACAATCCCGACCTGCATGGCCTGAACGACGACGTCAATGATATGCAGACGATGCTGGAAGCCTACATGGCCTTCGCCCGCGGCGAGGTCGAAGAGGATGTTGGCGAACTGAAGCTCAGCGAGATCTTCGCCAAGCTGGAATCCGATTTCGTCCTGCATCGTAAAAGGTTCAGCTATTCGATCGAGGGCGACGACGACATTTCCGTCAGACCGAATGCGTTCACGCGTCTCGTCACCAACCTTGCCTCGAACGCGCGCCGTTATGCCGACAGGCTCGACATCGAGGCCAAGCACAATGCCAAGTGGCTGACTGTTATTTTTGACGATGACGGGCCGGGCATTCCGGAAAAGAATCGCGAAGACGTGTTCAAGCCGTTCTTCCGGCTGGACACGGCCCGCAACCTCGATGCATCGGGCACTGGCCTCGGTCTTGCGATCGCCCGTGATATTGCGCGCAGCCATGGGGGCAACGTCACGCTCGGCGACAGTCCACTCGGAGGCTTGAGGGCGACGATCCGCATTCCCGCTTAAATGTCCGTTGCCGTCAGCTTCACGGCCTTGCGCGCATCGAACTCATCCAGGCGCTCGACGATCCAGCGCCAGAGAGTGACAACCTGCATGAGCAGATTGCGGCCGAGCGGCGTCAATTCATATTCGACGCGCGGTGGAATCTCGGGATAGAGCGTGCGAATAATGAGGCCGTCGTTTTCGAGCGTGCGCAGCGTCTGAGTCAGCACTTTCTGGCTGATGCCATCAACCCGCTCCATGAGGCGCGAGAAGCGTAAGGGCGCGCCGGCATCGGACAAGACGTGCAGGATGCGCAGCGGCCATTTCGCCGCCGCCCGCTCGATCAAGGCGCGCGCCCGCGCATCCTGCTCGTCGGTCATGTTGCAACAGAAATCGAACATTTCGCCGGCCATTCCCAGTTACCTCAGGGTGTGTATAGATCATACTGGTACCTTCTTTCGAATGGAAACAATACGACCTACATGCTCCGGGAACCAATCAAGGAGAGGTTACCGATGTCGAAGGTGTGGTTGATTACAGGCAGTTCGCGTGGTCTCGGTCGGGCGCTGGCGGAGGCGGTTCTGGCAGCCGGCGACAATCTGGTGGCGACGGCGCGCGATCCCGCTCAGCTTGCCGTTCTTTCCGAACTGTACCGCAGTCAGGTGCTGACGCTGGCGCTTGACGTGACCGACGAGCAGGCGGCAGCTGCCGCGGTGGAAGCTGGCGTGAAGCGGTTCGGCCGTATCGACGTGCTTGTCAACAATGCCGGCTACGGCAATGTCGGCCCGATCGAGGATACCAGCCTTGCCGATTTCCGGGCCCAGATCGAGACCAACCTGTTCGGCACTGTTATCATGACCAAGGCGGTGATCGCCCTGATGCGCGAACAGGGTGCGGGCCATATCATCCAGTTCTCATCCGTTGGTGGCCGTATCGGACCGGCTGGACGCGGCGCCTATTCGGCAGCCAAATTCGCCGTCGAGGGCTTTTCGGAGGTGTTGTCGAAAGAGATCGCGCCATTCGGCATCAGGGTGACGGTGATCGAGCCGGGCGGCTTCAGAACGGATTTTGCCGGTGCCTCGACGGTGCTGGCCGAGGGGCGAGCGAACTATGCGGAAACGGTCGGCGCCACAGTGCGCTTCCAGCGTGAATATGACGGCCGTCAACCTGGCGATCCTGCCAAGGCGGCTGCGGTCGTCATCCACATTTCAGGGCTCGAACAACCGCCGTTCCGGTTGCTGCTCGGCAGCGATGCGGTTCGCAATGTCGAGAAAGCGGATGCGGCGCGCATCGAGGCCGATCGAGAATGGCGTGCCGTCAGCGTCTCGACTGATTTTGACCCGGATGCCGAAGCGGGCCTAATGCCTTGGGAAAAGAAGACCGCCTAAACTCGGCAAAAAACAAAAGCGCCGCTGAGGAGCGGCGCTTTGTATCAGGAATTTTGAACAATCAGCCTGCAGTGCAGAAATGGCTGCGGCCGTCATTGCCGATATAGGTGCCGCTGCGCGGATCGAAGGAGCGGTAGCGGTAGGAGCAGTAACGCTCCCATTGCGGTGACCAGGGCTCCACCGAGGTGCGGACGGGCGCATAATATCTCGGCTGTTCGACATACTGCGGCTGCTCGACATAGACGCGGCGCGGGGCGCGATAGACCGGAGCAGGCTCGTAATATCCCGGCTCGTAAGGCGGGTCGATGTAGCGGGGTTCGTCGTAAACAGGGCCGTTATTGGCGTTGGCGATGGCCGAGCCGACGATCAGACCGGTGGCGAGGCCGACAGCGCCGCCGACCAAGGCGTCGTTGTTGTTATGATGGCGCCAGTGGCGGTCGCCGGCCGAGGCGTCGCCGATGACGGAGAGAGTAAGCGCGGCAGCCGTTGCCGTCAGCAGAAGAGTTTTGGCGAGCCTGTTCATAACCATCAAGTCCCAATCTCGGAAACCGAACTCCGGCTCCTTCTCGATGGTGTCAGTCCTAGAGATTTCTAGCTGAACGAAGGCTGAACGACAAAACCCGGCATTGCTGCCGGGCTTCAACTCGAATTCGACAGCCTAGTTAAGGGCTCAGCCGGCAATCTGCAGATTGACAGCCTTGGGCCCCTTGCCGCGGCGATCCGGCTCCGTGTCGAAGCTTACCTTCTGGTTTTCCGTCAAACCGGCCAGCCCGGAGGCCTGTACGGCAGAAATGTGAACGAAGATATCGGCGCCGCCCCGGTCCGGCTTGATGAAGCCGAAGCCCTTGTCGGTATTGAAGAATTTTACAGTGCCAGTCTCGGCCATGCGTCAGGTCCTTTTCTCTCTGCCCGCCATCCACACGGGCAGCATCATAGCATTGCCTCCTTGCGGGAGGCGTTAGCAGGCAAGTCTTGAAATGTGAGAAAAAGGTCCCCTCTACCTCGGCCTGTTCCAAGCAGGACTTTCGCCTGCTTTTTCTGGAACCGGCTGACCGGAATATTAGCGTTCCCGGCGCGCAAATACTTAAGGACTTCCCATGCTCGCAAAATGCCCGAACGAGCCGAGAGTGCTGCGTTTAAGGGATTTTGGCAAGCAAAAGTTTTTTAACGTGTCCTTCCGGGCACACTGCTCCCGACATCTGGTTTGCGCAAAAACGCAAAATTTCCGTCGCGAACGGAGGATGATTAACGATTCATATCGTCCGCAATGTAAGTTTCGGGCAGATTTTGCCAAAAATGCAACGTAAACGGGCCTTGCGGGTTCCTAAAATTTTTTTCCAGATCCGGCGTCCACCCATATTTGGAGGCGTGTTCAGACGGCTGGCAAGCGGCGGCGAGCAAATCCGGGGACGATCTCGACTACAAGCATAGCGATAAACATTAGCGCACAACCTGTATATCCTGTCGCCGGCATCGACTCACCGAGAATCAGGGCTGCGAGCGATGCACCGAAGAGCGCTTCGGACGAAAGGAAGATCGCCGCCTGCGACGGCGTCGTGTAGCGCTGCGCGATTACCTGCAGCACGAAGGCCAGACCGGACGAGAAGATGCCGACATAAAGGATCTCGGGTCCTGCGGACCAAATCGCGGAAAGGCTGATCGGTTCGACCGTTGCGGCAATGGCCAGCCCGAAGACAGTGGTAACGGCAAATTGCGTGGCCGCCAGCGCGAGTGGCCTTCCGTTCTCGGAGACGGTCGTGCCGGCAAGGGTGATCTGGATCGCCCAGAAGACGGCGCAGACCACGGTCAGGAGATCGCCTGAGGTGAGCGCCGAAAGATGACCGCCGGATAGGAGATAGATGCCGGCGAGCGCCATCAGCGCGCCCGGCCAGATGATCCAATGCGGGGCACGGCGCAGGAAGAACACGGCAATGAGCGGCACGAAGACGACATAGAGGCCGGTGATGAAGCTGGAATTCGTTACCGTCGTCGTCTGCAGGCCGACCTGCTGGGTGGCAGCGCCGCTGAAAAGGGCAAGGCCGGTAAGGACGTAGAGCCTGGCATGGCGCGCGCTGGTCTTCGCCTCTGCCTTGCGCGCTTCCAGAAGAACGAAAGGCAAGACGGCCAATGTGGCAACCGCAAAACGCAGGGCGATGAACCAGAAGGGGCCGATCGCCTTCATCGCCGTCGATTGTGCGACGAATCCGCCGCCCCAGATGGCGGCGGCAAACAACAGGAGGAGATTCGCCTGAATGCGCGTCATGTCGTCCTCCAAGGGAAGGGAGATGTGTCCGAGCGGTTAGCAGTTGCCTTTCCGCTAGGCAAGGGCGAAGACTTGGTGCTGATGGGGGAGGTGGAGGCATGCAACACGAAAAACAGCGGCCGGCGAGCGACATGGCTGCACCCGGAACGGCAAGCTATTCCGGTACGCCGCTTGCCAGGAAGCTCGGGCTTGCGCATGGGCAGGCTGCCGCTCTTCTCGATGTTCCCGAAACGATCGAAGACATCGTTGGTTTCGCCGGTTTTGCTTCGGTCGTCCGCGTGCTTCCCGAGACGCTTTTGCGGGCGTTTGACTATGTGCATCTATTTGTCACTGAGCGCATGGTGCTGGAAGCGGCGGCGCCAACGCTTTTGCGGGTCCTAAAGCCCGACGGCATGATCTGGATCTCCTGGCCGAAGAAGAGTTCACGCGTGCCGACCGATATCACCGAAGACGTGCTGCGGGAGATCCTGCTGCCAACTGGCCTGGTCGACATCAAGGTCTGCGCTGTCGACGGGACCTGGTCGGGGCTGAAATTCGTCATTCGCAAGGAATTGCGCAGCGCGCTGTGATCGCTCAACCGTTGCTGGCCGGAGCGCGCGAGACCCTGAGCAGCGCGCCGTCGTCCTCGTCCGTCACCATCAGCAGCGCGCCATCGGGCGCCACGATGACGTCGCGGATGCGGCCGTAATCACCTTCGAACAAGCGCTCTTCGGCGACGAAGGCGCCGCTCTCGTCGCGCTGCATGCGCGAGAGCAGCTGGAATTTCAGTGCCGCGACGAGGAAGTCGCCGTCCCATTCCGGGAACATGGCGCCGCGATAGACAGCGAGCGCGCCGGGCGCGATCGAAGGATCCCAATAGTGCAGCGGCTGCTCCAGCCCTTTTTTGGCGGTGCCTTCGCCGATCTCGGCGCCCGAATAGTCACGGCCGTAGGTGATGATCGGCCAGCCATAATTCTTGCGGGCTTCGATCCGATTGATCTCGTCGCCGCCGCGTGCGCCATGCTCGACGGTGTAGAGCTTGCCGTCCTTGGCATCGAAAGAGATGCCCTGCGGGTTCCGGTGGCCCTTCGACCAGATCTCCGGCAGCGCCTTGCCGCCGTCCTTGAACGGATTGTCGGCGGGGATGCTGCCGTCGGCATTGATGTGAACGATCGAGCCGGCATCGTCCTGCCAGTCCTGCGAGCGGTCGCGGTCGCCGCGGTCGCCGACACTGATGAACAGCGTGCCGTCAGGGGCAATCGCGATACGCGCGCCATATTGGATGTTGCCTGAGGTGAAGCGCTTCATGGTGAAAATCGGCGTCACCGCCTCAAGCGTCTTTTCGTCAGGAGATAGCGTCGCGCTGAAGGCCTCGGTGCCGGAGCCCTGCTTGTTGGCGATGGCGGCGGTGAAATAGAGTTTTCTGCTCGCGACAAAGTCCGTGGCAAGCGCCACGTCCATAAGACCGCCCTGGCCGCGGGCATTCACTTTGGGCACGTTGCCGATCGGCTCGGAAAGCTTGCCATTGCGGATGATACGTATGCGGCCCGGCCGCTCGGTGACGAGATAGGCGCCGTCGGGCAACACTTCGACCGCCCAGGGGTGTTCGAGACCATCGGCCAGTTTTTCGACGCGAACCGTAGGACCCTGCGTGTTGACGGTATCGGCCGCATTGGCCGAAGTGGCGCCGAAAAGAATCAGCGTCGCGGCGAAATGGAAGGCGGATATTCTTGTCATTTGCTTCCCCGTCGTCTCTCCATCCGGAACGTGGAGTGGGCAGGGCAGAGCTTCAAGCCTCAGTCTGTCTGTAATAACGGCTTTGTGTTTGCCGGTTGAACGGAGCCGGCCGCGTTACCATCGACCAGTTCGGCTTCGAGGATGTAGCGCAGCGGCCCGCGTTCGGTCGCATCGAAAGGCCAGCAGGTGGTCAGTACAAGGCGGCGGCCATCGGAGGAGGGGTCGATGCCGCTCGCGTCCCAGGGGGCAACGCGGCCTTCGCCGGCCTTGAATGTCAATAGCTTGCCGTCGCGGCGGGTAACTTCGATCGTATCGCCCGGCCTTATATATTGCAGCCAGCGGAAATGGGTGTCGCGATGGGCGGCGATGACGGAGGTGCCTTCGTCGCCCGGCTGCGGTGTATTGGCGAGCCAGGCCGGACCGAAGGCGAGCGCTTGGCCGGAGGCGCCGGAAAGCACGATCGCCTCCTTGCCGAGGCGCGGCGCACGCACCCTCGCTTCAGTGATGAAATCGGCCCAAGGCCAGGGTTTCGTCTCCTTGCCGCTCAGTTCGGCGGCAAAAGCACGCTTCAGCAGGACCTGAGAGATTTCTGCCTTCGCCTTCAGCAGGAGGCCGTCGCCGATCAGCGTCAAGCCGTAGAAAGCAAGACCGGCAATGGCGAAGGCGATCGTCTTTTCGATCGGCGAAAGACGCCAGAGGAAGAAACCCTTTCTCCTCCGTGCCTTCGGCATGTCGTGGGCCGTGGCGGCGGCCATGGCGAGTTCCAGATAGGTCGGAAGCGGCTCGAATTCGGCCGCTTCCTGATTGTTGCTAGAAGCCATCGCGCTTGGCTCCGGCAGTGACGAGACCCTTGAGGCGGCGGCGCCAGATGGCGAGCCCGCTCGCCGCCGCCAGCGCCAGCAGCAGCATGGTGAGCCCGCGCATGATCTGCTCGTCGGCGCGCGTCGCCGTCTGCGGCAAGTTCACGGTTGAGCTCTTCTGCGCGATCAGCATGGCGGCTTTCGCCGTCGGCGCCGCGGCCATCAAGTTGGCGATCTCGGGCGATGCGGCGAGATCCTGGGTTGCGGCTGCGGTCCGTTGCGGTTCGGCTCTTCCAACCGGCGTGGCCGCGCCATGGCGTTCGGCGCCGCCAGAAGGGACAGCATTTTCGCCGAAGACCTTTCCGAAGTCCCAACCTTCGGGGAGGTTGAGCGGCAGCTTCGTCGAGCCGAGCGGTTCGGTTGCCGGCCGCGACGGCGTGACGTCGACGGCGACCAGACTGGTGACGCGCGAGACGAGGTGGTGGGCGAGCGCCACCGTCTCGATGTCCTTGTCGAGTGCCGCGGGGTCCTGGCGCTCATAGGCACGGGCCTCGAAATCGTCGATCTTGCGTCGCGCCCAGAGCTTGGAAATGCCGTTGCCGTCTGCGGCATTGGCGATATCCATCTCGACGCGCCAGGGCTGGTTGCCTGTCTTGCCGACGATCTGCAGCTTGCCGGTAGGCTTTTCCTGCGGCAATTCCGCAGTCAGAACGACGGGCTCGCCGCTATAGAGGTCGGGCATCGGGTTCGGCGTGATATCCTCGGCTTCGATGCCTTCGAAGGTTGCGGCGATATCGGTCATTGCGGGGTTCTGCAGCTTGGCGAAGAGTTCGCTCATGCGGCTTGCCACCTGGTCGGTCGAGCCAATCTGGGTGAAGGTGCCGCGGCCGACCTCGGCGGCTTTGGTCATGAAATAAGTGTTCGGCGCCGAGCCGATGCCGACGGTGAATACGCGGGCATCGCCGTGGTTTGCGGTGATTTCCTGGAAGAGCTGTTTTTCGTTGCCGATCGCGCCATCCGTCAGGAAGACGACCTGGCGCAGAGCGCCGGTTGCGACGGGGCCTTGGTTGCGAAGTGCATCCTCGAGCGCCGGCAGCATTTCCGTGCCGCCATCGGCGTTCAGGCTCCGGACGTAAGCGATGGCCTTTTCGCGGTTATCGGGAGTAGCGGCGACGAGGCCGTTGAAATAGTCGGTCATCGTATCGTCGAAACGGATGACGTTGAAGCGGTCGTCCGGGTTCAATCTGGAGATGGCAAGCGCCAAGCTTTGTCTTGCCTGCTCGATCGACTGGCCGGACATGGAGCCGGAATTGTCGATGACGAAGACCACTTCGCGTTTTGCCGGCGCTGCCGCATCCGGCGCGGTGGGCGGGGTGACGAAGGCAAGCAGATAGGTCTTGCCATCAATCGCTTCGCGGAAGAGGCCGGCGCCTGGCGTCTTGCCCGGAGCGGCTTTCCAGGTGAGCTCGAAATCTTTGTCGGCAGGAACCGCGTCTCCTTTCAGGCTGATCGTTCTCGCCTGGTCGCCGTCCTCCCGGATATCGACGTCGTGGAAGGACGACTTCACTCCACTGAGCGGGAAGCTAGCCTTGAGATTGACTGTCAACGAGATCGGATTGATTTTGGCATTCTCGCGCGGATCGAGCACCGGGGTTTCGATCTTCTCGCGATTTTCCACCGGGTCTCTCGGTGTTGCGAAGCCGGCACCGTTGTTGAACTCGACGGTCTGGACGATCGGCGCCGGATTGTAGCGCGGCGCGACGACCATTGGGAAACGCAGCGAGAATTCGCCGCCGGACTGGTGGACCGTCTGCTGATATTCGATCTGCACGACGATCTCTTCGCCGGGACCGATATTGGCGACCTGGTTGGTGAAGATGTTCGGCCGTTGCTGTTCGAGCAGCGCTGTCTTCTTGCCCTCAGCCTTGGCCTGCTCGTAGATCTCGCGGGCTTCCTGGCGCGGCTTGATCTGGCCTTCGATGAAGCGTTCGCCGATCTGCATCTTCAGCGCATCGACGGCGGAATTGTCCGGCAGCGGGAAGACGTAGGTGCCCTCGACCCAGCCCTGGCTCGGGTTCTGGAAACGCTGGGTCACCTTCACCCTGGCGATCGGGCCGGAAACAGCGATTGCGACGTCGGTCTTCAGCCGCGGCGCTTCGACATAAAAGCCCGGTTCCTTCGACGGGAAGAGCAGCGAGCCGCTATTGACGTCGTTCGGCCGTAGAAGGGCCGCGAGCTGGCCGGATGCCTGCCGCGTCTCGGCGCGGGCGGCAGAGGCAAGCCCCAGCATCGCAGCGATGCAGGCGACAAAGGCGGTGACGGCGACAAGACATGAAATGGAGATCCGGCGCATGCGCATGCGCCCAATGGCGAACTCATCTTCCAGAAACATTGGCCTACCCTCAATAACCAATTTTGGATGAGGGAATGATGCAGCTTCGATCTCGGCGCGCTCGCGACCGAATTGCGGCGGCGGGCGGCATTTGTTGCGGCTTATTCGTGGCGCGATTGAAATCCGGCGATCTCTCTGATTTTAAAAGACGAAAAACATGATCATCGTCACCGTGAAAATACCGCGGCCGGGGTCATACCCTGCCCAAATCCCGTGCCCCCAATTGTCGTGACGTTCATGGATGGGTAATTCTGTAGACCAGCAAATCATCCGAATCCACAAGCTTGGTTGCGGTCTTGTTCAGATAATCGATGACGCCGACATGATGCTCGATGAACCGTAGATCCTGCTTGTCGGCGGCGTTCTTCGCCACGCCGAACAGATCCGCCCCCTGCCGCGCAGGTCCTCGAGCTGCCCGATCGCCGTGGCGTCATTGGCGACGAATTTCGACCATTCGGAATCGCCTCCGCCGGGTGGAAACACCCATCCGCGCGCCCTGCTGTAATAGACCGCGACGGGATCGCCGGCCCTCGGGCGCGATGGCGACGACAAGGTCGCCCGGTTTCGCCAGCCGCGCCAGTTCCTCGTCAAGCAGCTTGCCCTTCATGGCGATTGGCTTCTTCATCGTCCTGACGAGGGGGAAGGGTCGACCAGCCCACAGCGACGACCACGATGCAGATCAAGCGGAGCACGACCGCCGGGGTTGTCTTAGATGAAAGCTTTGCCAGAAGAAGCGCGCCGTGGCCGCAAATATCGCGGCCGGCACATGGAAGATGTGCAAGTTCCATACATTGCTGGTGATCTCGCCCGCCGCAGCCAGATAGAGGATGACAGCTGCGGCCAGCCAAACAAGAGTGTGCGGTGCGTTTCGACTGCGCGCTGCAAGTCCCGGTGAGAACGACGGCGGGTCCGCCCGCCGGTGCGGCAAAACGATCGATAAGAATCATTGCCCCCATCACGCCTTTGCCCTTGAAATGCCGTCATACATTGGACATAGAGCTAACCGCAGAACTCCGGTCCCGGCTTTCTGCCCGTTTTAACCAATAGGACCGATATCATGGCCTTCCTTGCCGATGCTCTTTCCCGTGTGAAGCCTTCAGCCACCATCGCCGTTTCCCAGAAAGCGCGCGAGCTGAAAGCGAAAGGACGCGACGTCATCGGCCTCGGCGCGGGCGAGCCGGATTTCGATACGCCCGACAATATCAAGAAGGCCGCCATCGACGCGATCAACCGCGGCGAGACGAAGTACACGCCGGTTTCCGGTATCCCTGAGCTGCGCAAGGCGATCGCCGCCAAGTTCAAGCGCGAGAACGGCCTGGAATATTCCTGGGAGCAGACGATCGTCGGCACCGGCGGCAAGCAGATCCTGTTCAACGCCTTCATGGCGACTCTGAACCCGGGCGATGAGGTCGTCATTCCGGCGCCCTACTGGGTGTCCTATCCGGAGATGGTGGCGCTCTGCGGCGGCACGCCGGTGTTCGTTTCGGCCACCCAGGAGCATAATTTCAAGCTCCAGGCCGCCGATCTCGAAAAGGCGATCACGCCGAAGACCAAGTGGTTCATCTTCAACTCGCCGTCCAACCCGACGGGTGCGGCCTATACGCATGCCGAACTGAAGGCGCTGACCGACGTGCTGATGAAGCATCCGCATGTCTGGGTGCTGACGGACGACATGTACGAGCACCTGACCTATGGCGACTTCAAGTTCGTCACTCCCGTGGAGGTCGAGCCCAGCCTCTACGACCGCACACTGACGATGAACGGCGTCTCCAAGGCCTATGCCATGACCGGCTGGCGTATCGGTTATGCCGCCGGCCCGCTCCATCTCATCAAGGCAATGGACATGATCCAGGGTCAGCAGACCTCGGGTGCGACGTCGATCGCCCAGTGGGCGGCTGTCGAAGCGCTGAACGGCACGCAGGACTTCATCCCGGCGAACAAGAAAATCTTCGAAGCTCGCCGCGACCTCGTCGTGTCCATGCTGAACCAGGCCAAGGGCATCGTCTGCCCGGTGCCGGAAGGCGCCTTCTACGTCTATCCGTCCTGCGCCGGCCTGATCGGCAAGACGGCGCCGTCGGGCAAGGTCATCGAGACGGACGAAGATTTCGTTTCCGAGCTTCTGGAATCGGAAGGCGTCGCCGTCGTTCACGGCTCCGCCTTCGGCCTCGGCCCGAATTTCCGCATCTCCTATGCGACGTCGGAAGATCTGCTCGAGGAAGCCTGCCGCCGCATCCAGCGCTTCTGCGGCGCCTGCAAGTAAAACGAACCGCGATCATATCGATCGAAGGCCTGCCGGTGACGGCGGGCCTTTTATTTATCCGGCGTTGACGGTGTGGCTGCATGTGGCTACATTTGGTATCATGAAGACCGTTTCGATCCGTGACGCGAAGAACCGCCTGACCGAGCTTGCCCGCGAGGTCGAGGCAGGCGAGACCATTGTCGTCACGCGGAACGGCCGACCGGTGTTCGACCTGGTGCCGCATCAGAAACGCGGCGGTTTGAATCTGGAGGCCGGTCAGGCCTATCTTCGTGCTCGGGGTATTACCAATCCGGTGCCGTTCATCGCGGATGATTTTGACGATCCGCTGCCGGAGGATTTCCTCCTGAGGCCTTTGCCGGAGTCATGAGACTTCTTCTTGATACTCACATCGTTCTCGCGATCCTGAGGAAGGATGCTGGCGCGCGATTTCCGGAGATCGCGTCGCTGCTCGGCGACAGCAAAACCGTGGGCTTCGTCAGCGTCGCGAGCCTTTGGGAAACGGCGATCAAGGCTCGTCTGGGAAAGTTGGATCCCGGCATGCCGCTCGAAGACATTGCCGGTTCTCTTGAGGAAATAGGGCTGATCCTGCTGGGGATCGAAATTCAGCATGTGATTACTGCCGCCGACCCCGAGCCGGAGACGCGTGATCCCTTTGATCGGCTGCTGCTGGCGCAGTGCAAGGTCGAAGGCTTGCAGCTTGCCACCGTCGACCGGCTGCTCGTCGATCATCCTTTGGCGCTGCGGCTTTAGAGCCTTTCCTGGTCAGATTGCAGCGTTCTGCCGGAGCAGGTTTTCGTCAGGGCAAAGGCGATTGGCGACGGGCATACCCGCAGGTACGTCCGAGCCGATCGCCCGACGCGCGCCGACCGGTCGACCATCCAACTCCGTTTGAGCCAACAGAATGCTGCAATCTGACCAGGAAAGGCTCCAAGTTCACATCCCGATTCAACCCGTTGCCGCATTGAATCCACTTCGCCTCGCAAGTCGTTGAATTCCGATTCAAAACGTGACGGGGAGTGCCGGTGGGGCGGGTGATCTGCTGTTGCGGGCGGACGCCAAACCAACTAGATATCCGGCATCAAGTTCAAATTGCCGCTTCGGGGGTCCGGATTTTGCAGCAGAGTGCCGTCATCGTCTGTTCTGACGTTAACATGCTCCCGGCCGCCTGCTGCACTCTGCTTTCCGTCAAGCGCAATCTTACCAATGCTGATGTAGAGTTCCTGCTTCTCGGCATTGACCTCAAGCCGCACGAGGTCGCCGAGGTCGATAATTTTGGGCGGCTTCACGGTATGGCGATCAGGGTGTTGCCCTATAAGACGCCCGACACCGGCCTCCAGGCGCGGGGCCGCTGGTCCGCCGCCACGCTGGCGCGGCTCTATATGGATCGGGATATACCAGAACATATCGAGCGCCTGCTTTACCTCGATGCCGATGTGCTCGCGGTGGCATCCGTCGACGAACTCTTCACGCGGGATCTCCAAGGCAAGGCGCTTGCTGCCGTCGACGACTATGTCATGGCCTTTCCCGAAAAGGCCGGCGCACGCCAGCGCAAGATCGGCATGAGCGAGGGCGGCCGTTACTTCAATGCCGGCGTGCTGCTGTTCGACTGGTCGGCCTGCCGGGCGAGGGGGCTTTTCGCAAGGACCCGGGAGATCTTCGAGGAACGGTCGCACCTGTTCGAGAACAACGACCAGGATGCACTGAACGTCACTTTCGATAGCGATTGGCTGGTGCTCGATCCGCGCTGGAATACGCAGACGGGCCTGCTGCCTTTCGTCGGCCGGCCGGCCATCTTTCATTTTACCGGCCGCAAGAAGCCGTGGCAGGCGAACGTTCCCTGGGTGCACCGGCGGATGGCCGATCGTTATGCCGAAGATCTTCGCAACACGTCCTGGGCGTCTTTCTGCAGGCAACCGTCGACGACGGACCGAGTGGCGGGCTTCCTCTCGCATGTGGGAAAGCAGATCGGCGGGCTGACGCGGCTTGCCCGGATGCGCGCCTATTTCAGCAACAGCTAGTCGGGCGGGCGGAACGCGTCGTCCTTGGAAAGTGCATGTGAGGCGATATGGAAGCAATCCCCAGCGATAACAAGGCTACGACCACTCCGGATGGTGGCTTCAATTTCCTGACGCCGGAAGCGTGGAAGGCGTTGTTGTCGGGCTATTCCCATATCGTGCTGGTAGCAAACAGCGAGGCGGTCGATATTGAACGGCTGCGGAGCGAATTGCCGGAGACGGCGCTCTACGTCTTCTTCAACAAGGTCTACAAGGTGCTCGACGAACCCTTCGTCGGCCATTCCATGCTGGTTGCCCGCAGCGACGTGATGGGCGCCCATATCGTCCACCGGCGCGAGGCGGCGGATGTCTTGCGGTTCTTTGGCGGCGACGATTTCCTCGGCGTCGTCAACATCCGGGTCTCCGTCGAGGAAAATCTCAGCGAAAAGAGCCGCTTCGAAGGCGCTAAGGCCCGTCACCTTGATCTGACGCAAATGCTCGCCGATCTCTATCCGATCGGCAAGATCGCGACGAGCGGCTTTGCGGTGGCGCTGTGGCTCGCCGATCTGCAGTTGCCGGGCAAGATCCTGCTTGCCGGCTTTTCGGCGAAACGGAGCGAGAAGTGGAAGGTGTTCGACGTGCACGATTGGACGTTCGAGCAGATCTTCCTGCGTCTCTTTGCGCGCATGGGATCGATCTCGATGATGGGCGGCGTCGATGCCAGCCCCTATTCGGCGCTCGCCAAACGGTTTCCTGAGGTGCCGCCGATCGAGATCGCGATGACTGCGGCTGAGGTCTTGTCGGAGCGGCTCGACAATACGAACAGCCAGATCGACAGGCTGATGTCCGTCACCAAGTTCATCCGCGCCGTCGACAATTTCTTTCGGCGGTTCAAACCGAAAACCCGCAAGCAGCGTTTTCTCGAAAAGTCGAAGGGATGACTGTCGCGGGCCTTTGCTAACAGGCGTGGGTGGCCACGAAAGCTGTTGCCGATACTGGCGATCAAGGTGGACAATGGAACAACAGAACGTTCGAATATTTGTGGGATTCGATCCCAAGGAAGTGGTCGCCTACCACGTTCTCGTGCAGAGCATCATCGAGAAGTCGTCGATCCCGATCGAGTTCTCGCCCATTGCGCTCTCCAACCTTGGCGGGATTTTCACCCGCCAGCGCAACGCGATGCAATCCACGGAGTTTTCCTTCTCGCGTTTCCTGACGCCCTATCTCAGCGGTTACGACGGCTGGAGCATCTTCATGGATTGCGACATGCTGATGCGTGCCGATATCGCCGAGCTTTGGGCATTGCGCGACGAGCGTTACGCCGCCATGTGCGTCAAACACGATTACCAGCCGAAGATCGACACCAAGTTCCTCGGCCAGGCACAGACCAAGTACGAAAAGAAGAACTGGTCGAGCCTCATCCTCTTCAACAATGACGAATGCCGCGCGCTGACGCCCGACTACGTCAATACCGCGACCGGGCTGCAACTCCATCAGTTCAAATGGCTGGAGAATGAAGACCTCATCGGCGAATTGCCGGTGACGTGGAATTACCTCGTCAATGAATACGACTACCGCGAAGACGCCAAGAACGTCCATTTCACCGATGGCGGGCCTTATTTCGAGGAACACAAGAACGACGATTACGCCGAGGAATGGTTCGCGGCCCGCGAACGCCTGCTCTTCGCCCAACAGTCCGCCTAAACAGCCTGTTCTTTCCCTTTTTCCGCGGTGAGGGAGCCCTCAGAGACCAAGCGCCGTCAGCATGACGAAGGTGGCGAAGAGGATGAAATGCGTCATGCCTTCTATGGCGTTGGTCTCGCCGTCGTTGAGGTTGATCGCGGCGGCAATCAAGGTGATCGTTACCATCACCGTCTGCACCGGGGTCATCGCCATGATGAAGGGCTGGCCGGTATAGAGTGCGATCGCCTCCATGACGGGCACCGTCAGGATCACCGTCGACAGCGAGGCGCCCATGGCGATGTTGACGGTCGCCTGCATTCGGTTCTTGAGCGCCGCCCGCAACGCGGTCAGGATTTCAGGCGCGGCCGAAATCGCCGCGACGACGACGGCGGTCACCGCGATCGGCGCGCCGCTGTCGCGCAGGCCTTCGGTCATGAAAGCCGACATGAACTCCGCCAGCAGGCCGATGATGACGACGCCGACGAGGATGGTGGCGATCGAGACAGCGGCCGGTCCGTCGGCGCCGTGTTCTTCCTGACTTTCCCGCTTCCGCTCGGAGCGCGGATAGCTGTAGCTGAAGAAATAGCTGTGCTGGCCGACCTGCATACGCAGGAAGAGGCCGTAGAGAGCGATCATCGCGACGATGGTAAAGGCGGAATAATAGTGCCACTTATCGCTCGGCACGAATTCCGGCACGATCATCGAAATGCCCATGGCGGTCAGGATCATCACGCCGTAGGTCTTGCCCGAATTGTCGTTGTAGGGCTGCTCCCCATGCTTGAGGCCGCCAAGGAGGGCCGCGAGGCCGAGGATGCCGTTGATATCGAACATCAGGGCCGAGTAGATCGTGTCGCGCACGAGCGTCGGCGAGCTCTCGCCGCTCATCATGGTGGCGAGGATGATGACTTCGACGGCGAGAGCCGAAAGTGTCAGAATCATCGTGCCGTAGGGATCACCGACCTTGACGGCGAGGAGTTCGGCATGATGGGCGACGCGGATGGAGGCGAGTACGATGGTGGCGACCAAGGCGGCGGTGGCGATGAGCGCCAAGCCGCGCCCCATCTCGATAACCGTGTGTTCCAGAAGATAGGCCATCACCGCGACGACGAGTGCGGTGACCAGAAACCTCTCCTCGTTAAGGCGTGACGCGATACCCAAGCCTCGGCTCCCGTTGTGATTCACGCCTTTTAACTAAGTCACTGATTTCGGAAGGGAAGCGCACGGTGGCACTCTGCTATTTGCAGTCTTCGGCGTTTAATGGAATACTGAACGCCATCGGGGCCGGAAAGCAGATCGCGGCGTCCTCGAATTCTCGTCACGCGGCCGCGATGATCCGGACCCTGTCCGGAAGCATGCGAATGCGCAACAAGATGATGAGGAGACGGATGCATGATCAAGGTGGTCTATGAAGTCGTGCCGCATGACGGCGGTTGGGCCTACAGGCTTGGAGGCGTCTATTCCGAGGCATTCCCGACCCATGCCGAGGCGCTCGAAGCTGCGCGCATCGTCGCGGCCGAACAGCAGGTCGGCGGCGATTCCGCCGAGATCAGCTGGCAGGACGAAAACGGCAAATGGCATGAGGAATATGCTGAGGGCGGTGACCGGCCGGAAACCGAGGTGGTCGACGGCTTATGGCAGGAGCGATCGGCTGGAGCCTCGCAGAGCGCTGGACATTAACCCTAAAGCGCGTCGTGATCTTTCAGATTCGCTCGCTGCGATTTAAGTCCTTGTCTTTGCGCATGCCGTTATCGCACAACCGCGCGCTTTTGCGCGACATGCACCTAGCCCCTCAATGCCCGCGTGACAATCGTGTCGACAAACTCGCGCTTCTCAGTGGTATAGCGATCGCCATCCATTCGGAATTCAGCTGCCAGCCTGCGTTTCAGCGCGGCATAATCGGCCGCCGCCTCGGGATGCGCGATGAGATAATCCCGGAAAGCCAGCCTGTTTCGATGCGTGCCGTTGCCGGCCGGGCAAAGGTAGACGCGCTCCGCCGGCATCGAACCTCTCGATAAGAATGCCCAAACCTCGTCGTCATAGCGGTTGCCGCGCGGTTCGTAGTTTTCCGAGAGAAGCACCTGCGTCGCATTCTCGATATGCTCCAGACCGGGAAGGACAATGTCGATATCGATGAGGGGCTTGGCGGCCATACCGGGTATGGCGGTGCTGCCGACGTGATCGATGGCGAGCGCCTGCGGCAGCAAAGCCAACAGCTTGGCTCGGATGCGCTGGAAAGCTTCCGGCCATTCCCTGTCATAGCTCACGAGTTCAACCGGCTTGTGCATCGTTATCTCCATAGATGCTGCGAGATTGCCCATGATTCTCATCGAAAATCGATCTCGATCTCCGCTTGCGCGCCGGTGGAATGACGATGGTAAGCCCGGATCCCCTTGACCAGCGCGTCGAAAGTGGCGCGGCAGCGCGGTGAGGTCTTCAGGCTTTCGTGCATGACCACCCATGTGCCGAGCGGAATCTCGAACGCATCGGGAAGCACATGCACGAGGTCGGGGTTTTCGCGGGCCAGTCCGATCTGGCAGAGGCCGATGCCGACGCCGGCGCGGATTGCGGAGAGCTGGGCAAGATTGCTGTCGGTCCTGTAGGAGAATTTGATCCCTTCGGGCGCCGGATAGCGTTTCATCACCATGCGGACGTAGGCCGTCTGCCGGTCGAAGCCGATGAGCCGGTGGTTGGCGAGGTCCGCCATGGTTTGCGGAATGCTGTGCCGTTCGAGATAGCGGCGGTGGGCGTGGAAGCCGATCGGGATGTCGCCGATGCGGCGCACCATGAGAGCATCCTGCTGCGGCTCGGCCATGCGTACGGCGATATCGGCCTCGCGATTTACCAGATCTTCGATCGCATCGGATGCCGAGAGCTCGATGTGGAGTTCGGGATAGGCTTCCTGCAGCGGCCCGAGAATCCGAGGCAGGATCTCGACGGCGACGACCTCGCTGGCGCTGACCCTGACCGTTCCGGCTACCCTCTCGCGCTCGCCGGATGCGGTGCGCAAAAGGGCGGCGGCGGTTGCCGCCAGCGTTTCGGCATAGGGTTTCAGCGCCTGTGCGGCGTCGGTTGGCACGAGGCCGTTCGGCGACCGGATGAAGAGCTCGGCGCCGATCGCCTGTTCCAGTGCGTCGACATGGCGGCCTATGGTCGGCTGCGTCAGCCCCAGTTCGCGCGCGGCGGCCGAAAGCGACCCCTGCTGGAGCACGGTCAGGAAACTGCGGTAGAAATCCCAGCTTGGTTCGAGAGGCATATGTTTTTGTATAACTGATCCACTTATTTCGTCAATTTTGTTTATCGGAAAGCAGGGGCATAGTCATCTCATGCAATTGAAAGGAGATGATTGCGATGAGTGGAGAGACCAAGATCACGGCGCTGGTTCTCGGCGCGACCGGCGGCATCGGCGGCGCAATCGCCCGCAAGCTTCTCGCCCGCGGGTGGCGCATCCGGGCGCTCAACCGCGACGCCGCCAAGGCATCGAAGAACGAGCCGGCATTCGAATGGGTGCAGGGCGACGCGATGAATGCCAGCGACGTGCTGGAGGCGGCTGAAGGTGTTGACCTGATTGTCCACGCGGTCAATCCGCCCGGCTATCGCGACTGGGAAAAGCTCGTGCTGCCGATGCTCGACAATACCATTGCCGCCGCTCGCGCCGTCGGTGCGCGCATCGTTCTGCCGGGCAACGTCTATAATTTCGGTCCCGATGCTCTGCCGGCGCCGACGGAGGAAAGCCCGCAGCATCCGGTGACCAGGAAGGGTGCGATCCGTGTCGAGATGGAGACGCGGCTGAAGGCGGCATCGCAATCCGGCGCGGGCGCGATCATCGTGCGGGCCGGCGATTTCTTCGGTCCGGGCGCAACGGCCAACAGCTGGTTTTCATCGGGGCTGGTGACGCCGGGCAAGCCGGTTGGCACAATCAAGAATCCGGGACGGCGCGGCGTCGGCCATCAGTGGACCTATCTGCCCGACATGGCGGAAACCATCGTCCAGCTCATCGAGCGGGCCGATCGGCTGCCGCCCTTTGCCGTTTATCATATGGATGGCTTCTGGGATGCCGATGGCATGCAGATGGCGGAAGCGATCAAGCGCGTTTCCGGTGGCAAAGCAAAGATCGCCGGCTTCCCGTGGTGGATCGTGCCGCTCGCCGCGCCTTTTATGCCCATCATGAGGGAGATCAAGGAGATGCGCTATCTCTGGAAGGTGCCGCTCAGGATGAGCAACGCCAAGCTTGTGGCCGAACTCGGCAAGGAGCCGCGCACACCGATCGATGAGGCGGTGAGAGCCACACTCGTGGCCCTCGGCTGCCTGCCCGAACCGCATCACGACACAGCGGCCGCCTTCATTGCGCATTCGCCGGTTTCACCTCGTTAAGGTTGGTAACGCTTCATTTCGATCGCTGAGATAGGCCCGCCAAGTTCCATATCCTGGATAATCGTCATTGTCGACATTCAGCCGGTGATGCGCCTGCCGGTCTCTGCCGCCTCATCGGGGCGGAGAGCCAGGAATTCGAAGAGCCGGGCCACCGCTTCCGCGCCGGGATCGATATGGCCTTCGAGCTGCTTGGCGTTGATGTATGCGGCGCGTCCGGCTTTCGCATGAACGAGCGTGGCGGTCAGGTCCGCGCCGGCGCGGGCGGCTTCCGCAGCCGCGGCAAATCCCACGTCGAGCGCATCCAGGGCCGGCGAGAGAGCATCGACCATCGTCCGATCGCCCAGACGCGCGCCGCCGATCTCCTGCATTCGGGAGAGGCCGGCCTTGAGGGCTTCGCGAATGCTCAGCCCGCTCGATGCGCCATCGCCGGCCGCGGCAAAGAAGATTGCGAGAAGCACACCCGAGGAGCCGCCCATGGTCTGGCTGAGTTCCTGCCCCATGGCCCGGAAGAGCTGGGTGTGATCAGAGAGGGGGAGACGATCAAGCGCCTCGATGAGCGAGCGGGCAGCACCGGCCAAGGTCGAACCGGTATCGCCGTCGCCCGACTTCGCATCGAGCGCATTCAAGTCCCTCTCCGCGCCGATGAGAAGATTGCAGCAATCCGTCAGGAACTGGCGGGTGGGTTCGTGCCTTGATGCAATCGGGGCGATCGGCGTCAATCCGTCCGGCAGCGAAAGCACCGTAACAGGTTTGACGGCTGTCACGCCCGGCCAGGCGGCAAGTTCAACCGGCTTGGAAAGAAGCTCCAGTTCTGCCTTGCCGGCAGGGAAGACCGAGATTGAGAATCCCTGCATGTCGAGAGACGTCATCATCGGCGCCGGTCCGACGATGTGTGAAATCCTGCCCGCGATGGCTGACTGGAGGAGTTCGTGAACGACGACCGACATTTCCAGGACCGAGGTGCCGCCGAGGTTGTTCACGAGGACGACGTGAGATCTGTCATCCATCGATTGCGCAAGACGCTCGACCATCGCGGCGACCGCGCCTTTCGCACCCGAATATTCGACCTGCTCGACACCGGCTTCACCGTGAATGCCGAGACCGAGCTCGGCGTGACCGTCCGGAATTCGGTGCTCCTTCGGAGAGCCCGGCACTGTGCACGTATCGAGCGACATGCCGATCGAACTGGTGTTTTCGATCACCCGGCGCGCGGCTTTGCTCACCGCCCCGAGGTCGGCGCCGCTCTCGGCGAGCGCACCCGCGATCTTGTGAACGAACAGGGTTCCGGCCACGCCGCGGGACTGCGGGAGATCCGGCAGCGCGATGTCGTCATCCACGATGACCATGCTGACGTTCAGGCCAAAGGCGCGTGCGCGTTCGGCGGCGAGACCGAAATTGAGGCGGTCGCCGGTATAGTTCTTCACGATGAGCAGGCAGCCGGCTGGTCCGGTGACGGCCAGGATACCGGCAAGGATCGCGTCCACGCTCGGCGAGGCAAAGACATCGCCGCATACGGCTGCAGTCAGCATCCCCTTGCCGACGAAACCGGCGTGTGCGGGCTCGTGTCCCGAGCCGCCGCCGGAGACGATCGCAACCTTGCTCTTGTCCCAATCGGAGCGGACGACGACGCGAATATGCGGATATCCGTCGAGGCGGCTGAGCGCGCCGCCGGATGCGGCCAGAAGGCCGTCGAGTGCTTCGGTGACCGCGTTTTCCTTGCTGTTGAGGAACTGTGACATTCTCGCCTCCCTTAAACTAAGCGCATGCCGGCCGCGTCGAAATAGAGCGGCTTGTTCGGCTGGATCTTGATGGTTTCACCGCCCTTGAGCTCGGTATGGACGTCGGTGACGGTGATCAGATTATGTGTCTTGAACGTGATATGGAGGCGCGTCTGATCGCCGAGATGTTCGACGCGCGTAACCGTCGCATCCTGGCCATCGCCCTGATCGATATGCTCGGGCCGCAAGCCGATCGATTTGGCCTTCGCCGGCGCGCCTGGGAAGAGCTCCGCGGGAATGACATTGATGCGGGGCTGCCCGAGGCGCGTCGCGGCGTAGATGCTGACCGGATGTTCGTAGATCTCACGCGGGGAGCCGAACTGGACGAGCCTGCCCTCTTGGAGAACGCCGACATGGGTTGCCATCGTCATCGCCTCGACCTGGTCGTGGGTGACATAGAGCAGCGTCGCGCCGGATCTGGCCTGGATATTCTTGAGCTCGATTCGGAGATCGGCGCGAAGCTTGGCGTCGAGTGAGCTCAGCGGCTCATCCATCAGATAGATCTGCGGGTTCCTGACCAGTGCGCGCCCGATCGACACGCGCTGCATTTCTCCGCCCGATAGCGCGGTCGCCTTGTTGTCGAGCTTGTGGGAGATCTGGAGGATTTCCGCAATCGCGTTCACCTTCTCGTCGATCACGCGCTGCGGCGTCTTCAGCAAGGGCGACTTCAGGGGAAATTCCAGGTTCTGGCGGACCGACAGATGCGGATAGAGCGAATATTGCTGGAACACCATGGCGACGTTGCGCTGGGCCGGCGTCAGGCCGCGCATGGACCGTCCGCCGATCATGACTTCGCCGACATCGGGGTTGTCGAGGCCGGACACCATGCGCAAAGTCGTCGTCTTGCCCGCACCCGTCGGTCCAAGAAGGACCACGAACGAGCCGTCGGGGACGATCATCGAGACGTCATCGAGTGCACGATGGCCGGCGAAGGATTTGGTGATGTTTTTCAGGATGACCTCAGCCACGGCGCACCACTCCTTCGTTGGCCTCGGAAACAAGCGCGTTTCCGGTCGCAGAGTCAAAGATCGTCAGGTTCCTGGAATCGAAATCCAGGCCGATCAGTTCGTCGACATGTGCGGATTGATTGGACGGTGTGCGGGCCTTGATCTCACCGTGGGCGGTGTCGATCGTGACGATCTGCGTCGTGCCGAGATATTCGACGGCAATAACCCGCCCGCGATAGGCTGAATCGTCGGTGAAGCTGATATGTTCGGGTCTTACGCCCAGGGCGAGTTTGCCAAGGCGTTCGTCCCGGCAGACCGGAACCTTCACCACGTGTCCGGCGAGGCTGACCTGGTCGTCGCCGGCGCCGATCGAGCCTTCAAATTCGAGGAAATTCATCGGCGGCGAGCCGATGAATTTCGCAACAAACTTCGTCGCTGGCCAGTCGTAGATCTGCTGGGGCTTGCCGAATTGTTCGACGACGCCGTGGTTCATCACCACGATCTTGTCGCCCATCTGCATGGCTTCCAGCTGGTCATGGGTCACATAAACGGTGGTCGCGCCCATGCGGTCATGCAGAGCCCGCAATTCTTCGGCCATGTGCTCGCGGAACTCGGCGTCGAGCGCGCCGAGCGGCTCGTCCATGAGGAAGGCCTTCGGATTGCGCACGATGGCGCGACCGAGCGCGACGCGCTGCCGATCGCCGCCGGAGAGGCCACCGACCGGCTTATCGAGGATGTTCTCGATCTTCAGGATCTTCGCGACTTCCGCGACGCGCGCGGTGACCTCGGCCCTCCTCATGCCCTGGCTCACCAAGGGATAGGAAATGTTCTTGCGGACGTTCATGTGGGGATAGAGAGCGAACATCTGGAAGACGAAGGCGATGTCGCGCTCGCTCGCCCTCTTCATCCCCACCTCTTCGCCGCCGATGTAGATTTCGCCGCTGGTTGGAAGCTCGAGCCCCGCCATCATCCGCAGGGTTGTCGTCTTGCCGCAGCCGGACGGGCCGAGAAGCATGAAGAACTCGCCGTCTTCAACGGTGAAGGTGGAAGCCTTCACCGCGTTGAAGGCTCCGAAATCCTTGCGCACATTCTGAATTCTGATCTGTGCCATGCTTCACTCCGGGAAATGGCTGACGACGACGAACATCACTGTTCCCACAAGCGTCACGATGAAAGAGTAGGAGTAGAGCGACAGCGACAGGGGCTGCATCAGCATCACGACGCCAAGCGCGATCAGGATCGACGCCACCATTTCCCATGCATCGCGGCGCAGGCGGAACAGGCGATTGAGAAAGGTCGTCATTTGCGGACCGCTCCGAAGGTAATGCCGCGCAGGAGATGTTTGCGAAGCAGGATCGTGAAGACCATGACCGGCACCAGGAAGATGGTGGCGCCGGCGGCGACGGCGGGCCAGTCCTGGCCGCTGACGCCGATGATCGTCGGGATGAACGGCGGCGCCGTTTGCGCGTTGCCCGATGTGAGGAGGACGGCAAAGGCATATTCGTTCCATGCGAAGATCAGGCAGAAGATCGCCGTCGATGCGATGCCGGTGACGGCCTGGGGCAGCACGACTTTGTAGAAGGCCTGGAAGCGCGTATAGCCGTCGATCAGTGCCGCCTCTTCGTATTCGATCGGGATTTCGTCGATGAAACCCTTCAGCAGCCAGACCGAGAGGGACAGGTTTACCGCGGTATAGAGCAGGATCATGCCGGCATGCGTGTCGCTGAGACCCAGCGATCGGAACATCAGGAAGATCGGGATGGCGACGGCGATCGGCGGCATCATGCGCGTCGACAGAATGAAGAAGAGAAGATCGTCCTTCAACGGCACCTTGAACCGCGAAAAGGCATAGGCAGCCGCCGTGCCGAGCGTGATGCACAGGACGGTCGAGCCAAATCCGATGATGACGGAATTATAGAACCGCTCGGCAAAGCGCGAAGCACCGGTAATGACGACGCCCTCCTTGCGGACCAGTTTATCGTACCAGGTCGTCGGTTCGCCCAGTGCCTTGAGTTGATCCTCAGGCACGCGGGTGCGGGTCGTGAAGAGGTTCACATATCCCTCGACCGTCGGCTGGAACACCATTTTGGGCGGATAGGCGATCGCGTCCTCAGGTGATTTGAAACCGGTCCCGATGATCCACAGCAGCGGAAGGAGGGTGACGACGGCGTAGAAGACGACCAGAATACCGGCAACCCACTTCTGACGCCCGGATGGTTCGGTTACGGAATAGCTCATCGTTGTTTCACCTTGTTCAGAGCTTTGACGTAGATCGACGCAAGGCCGAAGACGGTGACGAAAAGAATGACGGCGTAGGCGGATGCGTAGCCGGTTCGCCATTGCTCGAAAGCGGCGCGCTTCAAATTGATCGAGGTCAGTTCGGTGATCGATCCCGGACCGCCGCCGGTCAGCTGAACCACGAGGTCGAACATCTTGAAATTCTCGATGCCGCGGAAGAGGACGGCCAGCATCAGGAACGGCAGCACCATCGGGATGGTGATGGTCCAGAACTGACGCCATTTGCTCGCGCGGTCGCATTCGGCCGCCTCGTAAATGCTGTCTGGAATGGAGCGCAGTCCTGCAAGACAGATCAGCATCACGAAGGGCGTCCACATCCAGGTGTCGACGATGACGATGGCCCAAGGTGCCAGCGACGTGTTGGCGATCATCGAGAAGCTGGAAGGATCGTTCCCTGTGAGGAAGCCGACCACGTAGTTGAACAGGCCGATTTGCGGCTGGTAGAGAAAGGTCCAGAAGTTGCCGACGACGGCGGGGCTCAGCATCATCGGAAGCACGATGATCGTCGTCCATAGGTCGTTGCCGCGGAACTTCTTGTTGATCAGATAGGCAAGCGAAAAGCCGATCAGCACCTGCAGCACGATGGTCCAGATCAGGAAATGAGCGGTGGCCTGCATGCTCTGCCAGATATCGCTATCCGTCAGGATGTTGATGTAGTTGCGCAAGCCGACGAACTCGATCGGCGCGTTGGGCCGGTTCACCCTGAAGTTGGTGAAACTCAGCCTGATCGTCCAGATCAGTGGAAAGATGTTGATGGCGAGCAGCAACACGATCGACGGTGTTACGAAGAGCCAGGCTATTGCGCGATCGGACAGGCCTTTGACCCGGGCCGCGATTGCAGGCGGAGTCGCGCTGGCGACCCGATCGATCGGGGAATGGAGCATGTTCATCTCCTTGGCATGAAAGATGGTGGTATGCAGGGCCGGCTCGGTCCACATGGCCGGCCCTGCGCGACGCTCACTGCTGGGAGAAAGCGGCTGTCAGCGTCAGTATTTTCCGTCGTCCTCGAAGACGCCCGTCCAATCCTTCACGAGGCCGTCGAGCGCGACTTTAGCGCTGCCCTGGTTTGCGACCACATAGTCGTGGAAGCGCTTCTGCGATGCCTGGAGGAGAGAGGCGTAGGCAGGTTCGGCCCAGAAGTCCTTCACGATCGCCATCGAATCGAGGAACGGCTTGGAGTAGGGCTGGCTGGAGGCGAAGCCCGGATCTTCCACGACTTCCCGAAGCGCGGAGTAGCCGCCGAGCTTCCACCATTTCTGCTGGATTTCAGGCTGACCGAACCACTTGATGTAGTCGAGCGCTTCCGTTTGTTTGTCGGAAGCGGCGACGACCGAAATGCCCTGGCCGCCGAGCTGGGCAAACTGCACACCCTTCGGGCCGGCCGGATTGGGGAAGTAGCCAGACTTGTCGCCGCCGACATTGCCATCGGCGTTGATCCCCGGCCAGGTGAAGGTGAAGTTCATCTGCAATGCGACCTGACCGGATTTATAGGCGTCGACGTCCTGGGTCATGTAGGCGTCGGAATGGCCGGGCGGCGTGC
Organism: Rhizobium sp. NLR16a; assembly: GCF_017948245.1. Lineage (NCBI taxonomy): Bacteria > Pseudomonadati > Pseudomonadota > Alphaproteobacteria > Hyphomicrobiales > Rhizobiaceae > Rhizobium > Rhizobium sp. NLR16a. Next base: position 862,741 of record NZ_CP072865.1, read on the forward strand.
AGCAATCGTAGAGCTTCTTGTATTCTTCAAGCCCGGCGACTGCATCGGGCGAGTTGACGAAACCTTCGAGATCGTAGGGCTTTTTCGGGTTCTGATATTCGAAGCCGTAGCTGTAGAGCGCATTCATGGCGCCCATGGTGATGCCTTCGGAGCCCCGTTCCGTATAGATCGCCGCGCCGTAGACCTTCTTGCCGTCGATTTCGCGCCCCTGAAAGAACTGGGCAATATCGACCAATTCGTCCCAGTTCTTCGGAACGGCGAGATCACGGCCGTATTTCTTCTTGAACTCGGCCTGCAATTCGGGACGTGAGAACCAGTCCTTGCGATAGGTCCAGCCGACCACGTCGCCGAAGGCCGGCATTGCCCAGTAGTTGGGCGAGTTCTTCGGCCATTCGGCATATCCGACGACGGTAGCCGGGATGAAATCGTCCATCTTGATTCCTTCCTTGTCGAAGAAATCGTTGAGCTTGACGTACTGCTTGTTCTCGGCCGCGCCGCCGATCCACTGGCTGTCGCCGATCAGCAGGTCGCAGAGTTTGCCGCCGGAATTCAGTTCGTTGAGCATGCGATCTGCAAAATTCGGCCACGGCACGAATTCGTAGTGCATCTTGTTGCCGCTCTTCGCCTCGAAATCCTTGCTGAGCTCGACGAGCGCATTGGCAGGATCCCATGCCGCCCAGCACAGGGTGAGGTCTGCGGCCTGGGCATGCGAAGCCGTACCGGCAGACGCGACGATATACATCCCGGCAGCGAGTGCCGAGCTCATCAAAAGAGACTTCATAACTGCGATCCTCCCGTTGAACCTCCCGACCTCCATCGCGAGGGTGAATGAAAAGCATTGCGGCAAGGGCGCATATGCTGGAGCGCGCTGTGGCCGCGTTATCGACTGCCCTTTCCGGTCTGGCCCGAAGAGCCGTCGTAAATTATTTATAACTGAGGTGCGCACCTCAGCGCAAGCAAATTTTGAGGTGCGCACTTCAATTCTTGCAATTTTCATTTTTTTGAGGGAAACGTGAACGGTCCAAATCGCATCAGGAGCCCTTATGCGGCCAACAGCAAAAGACCTTGCGGAAGCCGCCGGCGTCAGCCTCGCGACCGTTGATCGCGTATTGAACGATCGCCCGAACGTGAGCAAAAAAGCGGTTCGCAGCGTTCACGAAGCCATTGAACGGATTGGCTTTATCCGCAACCCGGCGGCTGTGAGCCTGGCGCGCAACAAGAGCTATCGGTTCAGGTTTGTCCTGCCCAAGTCTGGCGATCTTTATCTTCGCGAGCTTTTGCGACGGGTGGAGGAGTTGGGGCAAGCCCTAAAGGGCGATCTTACCGATATCGATTATGTTCAAATTTCCACCGACGACGCGCATGGGGTGGCGAAGTATCTTGCTGGAATAGGTGAGGAAGAACTCGACGGAGTGGCGCTGATGGCGCCGGAATCGCCCCAGGTGCGCGATGCCGTGGCGCGGCTGCTCGAACGAAACATCAAGGTCGTGCAGTTTCTGTCCGGCCAGGAAAAGCTTCCCGCGGCCGATTTCGTCGGCGTGGACAATTTCGCGGCCGGGGCGACCGCCGGAAAGCTGATCGGCACATTTGCCTGCCGGACGCCGGGCAAGGTGATGGTGGTGGCCGAGACGATGCAATCGCTTGACAGCATTCAGCGCCGGCACGGTTTCGACACCATAATTAATGAGCGATTCCCGTTCCTTAGGTCTCTTCCTTCGATAGAGACGCATGCCGATGAGCGGCGCGCGAACGAGATCATCGGGCGTGTGCTCGATAACAACAAGGACATTATTGCCGTTTATGTTCTGAGTTCCGAGGCGCGCATTCCTCTTTCGGCAACCGCTGGGAAAGTCGATCTCGTCAACCTCGCAGTGGTCGTCCATGAGCGTACGCCGTTCAGCGAGGAAGCCTTGCGCGACGACCGCATCGACGCCGTCATCGCACAGGACCCTGGTCATGCGGTGCGCAGCGCAATCCGTATCATGCGGGCTCGCTCGGACGCCCGCGAGCCGCTGGCGGAACAGGAGAGAATAAGGATCGAGGTCCTTCTCAAGGAAAATCTCTGAGGAATCAATCCGCGACCCAGCGCCAGTTGAGGCGCGAACCTCATTGTGCTGCGACATGCTCTAGGCCCGAAGCTCGGAAAGCGCGATCCGCGCGACCGTCAACGCCGTCTCCGCCTGCTCGATATTGGGGTCGCCAAGGAACCAGGCGGCGGAAAGGCCCGAATAGGCGGCGATCCATTGCAGCAGCCGCTTCGGCTCCAGCCGGGCTTCTGCCGAGACGATGTCGAGCTGGCGGCGGAAACGGGCGGGGTCGGTAATGGTGGGCAACTCCTCGTTGGCGAAGATATTGGCGAAATCGAAACCGCGCTCGCCGCGGAGCCGTTTCGGATCGATCGCCAGCCAGCCGCGCTCCTCGAAATCGAGAATGTTGCCGTGGTGGATGTCGCCATGGAGGACGGAGAGATCGCGCTGATCGGCAAGGAGGACGTTGGCGACCGCCGAGCAATCGGCAAGCGTGCCGCCATATTTGGCGGCGGCTGGCTCGAGTTCGCGGAACCAGAGGGTGAGGGGAATGGGATCGGGGAGCGGTCTTTCGCGCGGAGCATGCAGCCGGGCTGCGGTGCGGCAGAGAATGCGGCTCGCTTCGTCGTCTTCTCCGTTCATCGCCATGGCAAGCAGCGAGCGTTTCCCGGTTGCCCTTTCCAGCAATACGGCGTCGTCTTCGTGGGCATAGACATGCGCAGCGCCGTCGCCGTCCCACCATTGCATCAACAGGGCGCCGTATCGTTCGTCGATATCGGTCGCGACTTTCAACATGGCGGGCCTCTCCTGCCAGAGGACCGGCAGCAGGCGGCTCGAATGGGTGATGATGGGCTCGCCGTCCGATATGAGCGACCAGCGATCGAGATGGGAAGCAAACATGCGTCCCATATAGGGATACTCAACGCAGAAATCCCACCTCTCGATGGGATTTCTTGATGCGTAGAAGAAGTCTCAAGCGACCTTTTCGAGGGTGGGATAGTCGAGGTAGCCTTTGGCGGCGCCACCGTAGAAGGTCGACTGGTCGGGCGTGTTGAGCGGCAGGTTCTTTGCCAGCCGTTCGACGAGATCGGGATTGGCAATGAAGGGCTTGCCGAAAGCGACGAGATCGGCGCGGCCGCTTTCGGCGGCATCGATCGCGAGATCGCGGTCATAGCCGTTGTTGACCATCCAGCTGGCCTTGCCGCCGGCGGTTTCATAGGCCTTGCGCAGCGCCTTGTAATCGAAGGAGGGGTTGTCGCCTTGCTTGTAGTCGCGCTCGCCGCCGGTCTGGCCTTCGATGACGTGGATATAGGCGAGGCCGTATTTCGCCAGCCCTTCGACGACATGGGTGAAGGTCGCCTGCGGATTGGAATCATAGCTTTCGCCCGACGGCGTCACCGGCGAGATGCGGATTGCGGTGCGGCCTGCGCCGACTTCCCTGACGACAGCATTGACGACTTCGAAGGTCAGGCGAGCGCGGTTCTCGATCGAGCCGCCATATTGGTCGGTGCGATCGTTGACGCCATCGCGGATGAACTGATCGAGCAGATAACCATTGGCGCCATGGATCTCGACACCGTCGAAGCCGGCATCGATCGCGGCGCGGGCTGCCTTGCGGTAATCCTCGACGATGCCGGGGATTTCGGAGGTTTCGAGCGCGCGGGGCTCGGAGGTATCGGCAAAGCTGCCGCTTCCGTCGGCGTTGACCAGATAGGTCTTTGCCTTGGCGACGCGATTGGTCGAGGAAACCGGCTTGCCGCCGTCCGGCTGCAGCGTCGTGTGCGAGATGCGGCCGACATGCCACATCTGGACGACGATCCTGCCGCCGGCGGTGTGGACGGCGTCGGTCACGCGCTTCCAGCCGTCGAGCGCTTCCTTGCTGTAGAGACCGGGCACGTCGGCATAACCCTGGCCCTGATGGGTGATCGCGGTCGCTTCGGTGATGATCAGGCCCGCCGTGGCGCGCTGGCGGTAATATTCGACATTGAGGTCGTTGGGGATCGCGCCCGGCGAACGGTTGCGGGTGAGCGGCGCCATGACGATGCGGTTCCTGACGGCGATATCGCCAACCTTGGTGGGTTCGAAAAGCTTGGCCATGATGGTCCTTTCTTTTGCGGGAGGATCACTCTGCGGGGGCAAGCGCAGCTCGGCCCTTGGCGGAGAGATAGGTGAGCGCCGTCGCACCCAGGCCGATCAGGGCCATCAGGGCTGCGGCGAGCGGAACGCGGGTGAGATCGAAGCCGGCATCGATGACCAGGCCGCCCGCCCAGGCGCCGAGCGCATTGCCGGTGTTGAAGGCGCCGATATTGATCGTCGAGACGAGGTTCGGCGCATCCTTGCCGAAACCGACGACGCCGACCTGCAGCGCCGGCACGGCGGCAAAGCTTGCGGTCGCCCAGAGAAAGAGGGTGATTTCAGCCGGGATGAAGAAACGGCTCGTATAGCTGAAGGCGATCGAAGTGACGGCGATGGCGGCGAAGACGCCGGCAAGTGTGACGCCGAGCCGCCAATCGGCAAGCTTGCCGCCGATGAGATTGCCGACAGTCAGCCCGAGGCCGATCAGGAACAGCGTCCAGGTGACGCCCTCAGGCGAAACGCCGGTGACGTCACGCAGGAGCGGCGCGATATAGGTGAAGAGGGCGAACATCGAGGCAGCGAAGAAGACGGTGGTGGAAAGCGCCAGCCAAAGGCCGCCATTCCTGAGTGCCGCAATCTCGCGCAGGATGCTGCCGGTTTGCTGCTTCTTGTCCTTCGGCAGGATGGCGATCAGGCCAAGAATGGTGACGGTGCCGATGACGGTGACGACGCCGAACGTGGCGCGCCAGCCATAGGCCTGGCCGATCGCGGTGCCGAGCGGCACGCCGAGGACGTTGGCAAGGGTCAGGCCGGTGAACATCAGCGCGACGGCGCGGGCCTTGCGGTCTTCGGCGACCAGGCCGGCGGCGACGACCGAGCCGATGCCGAAGAAGGCGCCGTGGCAGAGCGCGGTCACGATGCGAGCGATCATCAGCACCCAATAATCGGTCGCCAGAGCGCAAAGCAGGTTGCCGGCGATGAAGAAGGCCATCAGCGCAATCAGGGCGATGCGGCGCTTCAGCTTCGCTGTCGAAATTGCCATGACGGGTGCGCCGATCGCGACCGCGAGCGCATAACCCGTCACCAGCCGTCCGGCTTGCGGGATGGTCACCGAGAGATCGGCGGCGACTTCCGGCAGCAGACCCATGATGACGAATTCGGTCGTGCCTATCGCAAAGGAGCTCAAGGCGAGCACGAGAAGGGCGAGGGGCATTCTAGAGATCCCGTGTCAGCTGCTTGAGGAAAGCAGCGATCGTTTCTTCGTTGCGCTTGTAGAAGATCCACTGGCCGACACGTTTCGTGGTGACGAGGCCGGCGCGCTGCAGGGTTCCGAGATGAGCCGAGACGGTGGATTGAGATAGGCCGCAACGCTCGAACTGGCTGGCGCAGACGCCCATTTCAAAGGGATGCTCCTGCGTTGGGAAATGTTCCGCGGGATTCTTCAGCCAGCTCAGAATGTCCATCCGGGTAGGGTGGGCGAGAGCCTTGATGATCTCGTCTTTGTCCATCGTCGCTTATCGAACTATAAATCGTGTTTGAACGATATATTGATCGTGGGATGCCGATATGCAAATCACGGAGACGTGAGGCGGCAGCTTTTGTTGATTGGGCAAATTTTGGGCAAAAAAAGAGGGCCACCGGAAAACCAGGGCCCTTTGAATTGTGAAGGTCAATAACCTCCAGAGGGGAACAGCTAATGCGGTGGAACTGGGAGAGAAACCACGAAATGCATCAGCTGGATTGGATATGGTGCTTCCTTAGGCAGGTTTCAATGCTTTTTTGTGCATGCCTGCTATGCGCCGCACAATTTTTTTGCGGCGCGGCATTTCTCGAAGCGGCAAGGCAAAAAAAGAGGGCCGCTGGAAAACCAGGGCCCTTATAATTGTGAAGGTTCAAAAACCTCCAGAGGGGAACAGCTAATGCGGTGGAACTGGGAGGAAAAGCCACCATGTGCATCAGCTATGTGCGATATGGTGGTTTAATGGGCAAACGGCAACCCTCATTTGTGCATGCCAGTCATGCACGCAATGCATAGTATGGAAATCATTCCATAAAACTGGCTCAAAAGTTCCAGTTTCTCGCTTTGCTGACGATGAAATCGCGGAAAGCCTTCAGCTTGGCGGCATTCTTGATCTCGTCGGGATAGCAAAAATAGGTGTCGAAAGACGGCACGTCGGCATTGATCGGCAGCTGAATCAGGCCAGGGTCGCGGCCGACGATATAGTCCGGCAGGCAGGCGACGCCGATTCCGAGCAGGCAGGCGCGCTTGATCGAGGTCTGGCTGTTGATCTGCAGATGCGGGATGCGCTTGTTGTCGGAGGAGCGGCCGGCGACTTCGAGCCAGTTGACGTCCAGCAGGTAGCTCGGCGCCGGCTCGCCGAAGGTGATGATACGGTGATTGTCGAGATCCTCGATCTTCTGTGGTTCGCCATGGCGATTGATATAGGAGGGGGCCGCATAGACGTGCATGTGCACGGTGAAGAGCTTGCGCTGGATGAGGTCGGATTGCTGCGGCTGGCGCAGCCGGATCGCGCAGTCGGCATGGCGCATGTTCACATCCACTTCCTCGTTGTCGAGGATCAGCTGGATCTGAACGTCGGGATAAAGCTGCAGGAATTCCTGGATCTTGTCGGTGAGCCAACCCTGGCCGAGGCCGACCGTCGTTGTGACACGCAGCTTGCCGGACGGTGTCTCGGTCGTCTCGGTGAGTTGCATCTTCACGGTTTCGAGCTTCAGCAGCACGTCATGAGCGGTGCGGTAGAGCAACTCGCCCTGTTCCGTCAGGATCAGGCCGCGCGCGTGGCGGTGAAACAGCTTGGTACCGACATCCTGCTCCAGCGCGCTGACCTGGCGGCTGATGGCGGATTGGGACAGATGCAGTTTGTCCGCCGCATGCGTGAACGAACCCGCCTCGGCAGCTGCGTGAAAGATACGCAGCTTGTCCCAATCCAATGGCATTCCCCCACCCCTCATGCCGGTCTTACTCCGCAGCCACGGCGATAGGCATGTGGCCCGTCAGATATCGCTCGGCTTCGAGCGCTGCCATGCACCCCAAGCCGGCGGCGGTGATTGCCTGGCGGAACGTATCGTCGGTCACGTCGCCGGCGGCATAGACCCCCTCCAGGCTGGTCGCGGTCGAATCCGGCGCGGTCCAGAGGTAGCCATTGTCCTTCAGCTTCAGCTTGCCCTTGAAAAGCTCGGTTGCCGGGGCATGGCCGATGGCGACGAAGACGCCGTCGATCGGCATTTCGGTAATCGCACCGGTTCTGACGTCGCGCAGACGCGCACCAGTCACCGATTGCGGCATCGGCGGCTTGGCCGGGGTACCGGTGATTTCGGCGACCTCGGTGTTCCACAGCACCTTGACGTTTTCCTTGGCGAACAGGCGCTCCTGCAGGATCTTCTCGGCGCGGAAGGAGTCGCGGCGGTGCACCAATGTGACCGACTTCGCGATATTGGAGAGATAGAGCGCTTCTTCGACGGCGCTGTTGCCGCCACCGACCACGATGACGTCCTTGTTGCGATAGAAGAAACCGTCGCAGGTAGCGCAGGCGGAAACGCCGAAGCCCTGGAAATGCTGCTCGCTTTCGATGCCCAGCCACTTCGCCTTGGCGCCGGTGGCGATGATCAGCGTATCAGCGGTCCAGACCTGGCCGCTGTCGGTGCGGGCGACGAAGGGACGCTGGTTCAGGTCGACTTCGGTTACGAGGTCGTTGACGATCTCGGCGCCGACATGTTTTGCCTGCTGCAGCATCTGGTCCATCAGCCAGGGGCCCTGGATCGGATCGGCAAAGCCCGGATAATTCTCGACATCGGTGGTGATCATCAACTGGCCGCCCTGTTCGAGACCGGCGATCAGGACCGGTTTCAGCATGGCGCGCGCGGCATAGACCGCGGCGGTATAGCCGGCGGGTCCGGAACCGATGATGAGCACCTTCGTATGGCGGGCGGGCATGTCATTTCCTTTCGACTGGCAGGAGGGCGGCGGCTAAAAGGCGATTGCGGCCGTTTCGCGGTCCATGCGCCATTTATGAACGTCCAATGCTATTATTCAAGGGCAGCCTTGCATTACCAACAAGGCAAATCACGCTGTTGTGCAAGATTCCGTCATCGGCTTGAAACTTTCTTGCGTATTTCGCCGCTTTATATAGAAGCTCGCCGCTACGAATTAAAGAAAGGCCGCGATGTGGGTCGCACGGAACTCGACGTCATCGACATAAAGATCCTACGGGAGCTGCAGGCCGATGGCCGCATGACAAATGTCGAACTCGCCGATCGCGTCGGCATCTCGGCACCTCCCTGCCTGCGCCGGGTCCGCAAACTCGAGGAAGCCGGGATCATCGAAGGCTATCACGCCATGTTGAACAGCCCGAAGCTCGGCTTCGATCTGGTCGCTTTCTGCATGGTCGGGCTCAAACACCAGTCGGAAGGCAATCTCAAGGCGTTTGCCGCCGCCACCACCGAATGGCCGCTGGTGCGTCAGGCCTGGATGGTCTCGGGCGACAGCGATTTCCTGTTGCATTGCGTGGCGGAGAATCTCACCCATTTCCAGGATTTCGTCATAGAGATTCTGACGGCGAACGAGCATGTCGACACCGTGCGCACCATGCTGACGATCCGGCAGGTAAAGAAGCTCGGATTGGTCGAAGTCTGAAACAACCTAAAGCGCGTCGTGATCTTTCAGATTCGCTCGTTGCGCTTTAGGTTTTGCTTTTACCCATGTCGTTGCCGCAAAACCGCTGCACACTTTTGCGCGACATGGCTATTTGCGCGAGGCGTAGCCGCCCCGGTGGATGCCGTGGCGCTGCAGCTTGTCGTAAAAGGTCTTTCTCGGAATGCCGAGCGCCTCGATGGTGCGGCGCACGTCGCCGTTGTTGCTGGCGAGTGCGTCGCGGATGATTTCCGCCTCGTAGCGCTCCAGCCGCTCGGGCAGCGTGCCGCCGGTCGGCTGCGGGGGAGAGGATGGGGCTGCGCGGCCTTCGAGGCCCAACACCACGCGTTCGGCATAGTGGGAGAGTTCGCGGACGTTGCCGGGCCATGAATGGGTGGCAAGGTGGTGGCGAACCGCCTCCGAAAGCGGCGGCACATCGCGGCGGAAGCGCTCGGCGGCGCGCGCGGTAAAGTGGGAAAACAGCAGCGGAATATCGTCGCGGCGTTCCCTCAGCGGCGGAATCGAAATCGTCACGACATTCAGCCGGTAATAGAGGTCCTCACGAAAATCGCCGCGCACCTCGGGGTCGCCAAGGTCGATCTTGGCGGCCGCGACGACGCGCAGATCGACCGGGCGCACCTCGTTGGTGCCGAGCGGGGTGATCTCGCGCATTTCAAGCACGCGCAGCATCTTGACCTGCGTGGCGACAGGCATGCTTTCGATCTCGTCGAGGAAAAGCGTGCCGCCGCTTGCATGCTCGATGCGGCCCATACGGCGCTTCTGCGCGCCGGTAAAGGCGCCGGCCTCGTGGCCGAACAGTTCGCTTTCGATGACGGTTTCGGGGAGTGCCCCGCAGTTCAGCGCCACGAAATTGCCCTTCCGGCGGTGGCTCCACTGATGCAGGATCTGGGCGACGACTTCCTTGCCGCTGCCGGTTTCGCCGGCGACCAGCACGTCGACATCGGTATCGGCGATGTGGCGCAGAATTTTCCTCAGGTTTTCCATGGCAGGCGTCTGGCCGATCAGTGGCAAAGTCTCCTGCGCGTCTTCGGCGGCCCGGCGCAGCGCGCGGTTTTCCAGAACAAGCTGCCGCTTCTCGCCTGCGCGGCGTACGCTGTGCACGAGCCGATCGGCAGCGAAGGGTTTGGCGATGAAATCATAGGCGCCGTCCTGGATGGCCTGAACGGCCATCGGAATATCGCCGTGGCCGGTCATCAATATCACCGGCAGGTCGCCGTCCATGCCCTTCAGCGTGGCGAACAGCTGCAGCCCGTCGATCTCGGGCATGCGGATATCGGTGACGACGGGGCCGGCAAAATCGACCGTTAGTTCCTCCAGGGCGGCTTTCGCGCCGTCATAGGCCGAGACGGAGAAGCCGGCGAGTTCGAGGGTCTGGGCGGTGGCACGGCGCAGATCCCTGTCGTCGTCGATCAGCGCAACGGGCATCGGTGTGGCCATGATCAGGCCCTCCTCAGATGAACGATGAACCTTGTCCCGCTGCCATCGCTCTCCACCTCCATCCGGCCGCCGTAATCGCCGACGATATCCTTGGAGATAACGAGGCCCAGCCCGAGACCTTTTTCCTTCGAGGTGTTGAAGGGCGTGAACAGGCCCTTGCGGATATCGGGCGAAATGCCGGGGCCGTTGTCGGCGACCGTCAGCGTCACCATCTCCTGGTCATTCGATGTCCTGACCTCGACGCGCGCCTCGTCGGCTTTCGGGGCCACGGCCTCCAGCGCATTCTGAAGCAGGTTGATCAGCACCTGCTCGAGACGGATCCTACTGCCCATGACCTGCAGTTCGGCCGGCGGCAGCTCGATGTCGAGCGTATCCATGCGTCCGGCAAATCGGCTACGCAGCAGCATCACCGCGCCCTCGATGACGTCCTTCAGGCCTGTCGGCTCGGCGCTGCCGCGGCCCTTGCGGGCGAAGCTCTTCAGCTCCTCGGTGATCGAGCCGATGCGCTCCGTCAGAGCGGCGATGTTCTGAAGATTTTCACCGGCGGGCGCCGTCTGGCCGCGGTCGAGGAAGGTGCGGGCATTGTCCGCATAGGCGCGGATGGTCGCCACCGGCTGGTTGATCTCGTGGGCGACGCCGGCGGCCACCTGGCCCAGGATTGCCAGCCGGTTGGCCTGCACCAGATCCTGCTGCACGGCCTGCAGCTTCTGCTCGGTGCTGCGGTGACCGGCGATCTCGGCCTGCAGCCGATCCCGCGCCTGGCTGAGATCAAGCGTCCGTTCGGCCACGCGCCGTTCCAGTTCTTCGCGCGCCTGCTGCTCCCTGAAAATTCGAAGGGTGGTCGTCTGGCGGCGGCGCAAGAGGAAGGCTGCGCCCGCCAGCAGCGGCAAAAGCAAGAGCAGCGCCAGCATGCGCGTTTCGCGGACCGCGGCATCGATGGACGGCCCCAATGCAACAAGATGCTGCAGATGCCAGCCGGTCGCAGGGATCGGCATCCCCACATCGAGAAAGCTGGTTTTTCCCGCGCCGCCGGGCGTGACGATCTCGACGACATCAAGCCTGTCGCCTAGGTGACTGATGATATCGAGCGGCAGCGGCTGAAGCGGCGCGTCGCCGAATTGAAGGCTCTCGCGGATCGCCGTCAGCCGATCCTCGGCGATACGGCCGATCGTCATGAACCGCCAGGAGGGAATGCTGGTGATGAGGACAATGCCACGATCGTCGATGACGTAGGACGGGGCGCCCGAGCCATTCCAATCCGTCTCGATATCGTCGAATTCGACCTTGACGACGACGACGCCCAGGAGACCGTCATCGCCTGATATCCGCTCGGAAATATAAAGGCCGGGCTTCTTGCTGACGGTGCCGAGCGCGAAATGCTCTGCCTGCCCTCGAGCGACAGCGCCCTGAAAATACTCGCGGAAACGATAGTCGTTGCCGACGAAGCTCGTCGGTTCGCGCCAGTTGCTGGCTGAAACCGCGATTCCGTTCTTGTCGATGACATAGATGACGGCGGCCTTCGTGCCGGCGGCCAGTGTCTCAAGCTTCCGGTTCAACTGCTCGAACGTGCCGGCGTCGCGTCCAGCCAGGGCGGCGGCGAGCGCGGCATCTTGCGACAGCACGAAGGGCAGCGCCCGGTATTTTTCGAGGACGGTGCGCAGCAGCGCCACGTTCATCCTCGCATCGTTGCGGGCCTGTTCCTCCAGGGCAGCCTCCGCCCGGCGCCGGCCGATCTCGCCGCTGACCCAGAGGCTTGCGACGATGGCCGAGAGGGCGAGCACTGCATAGGCCCACCACATCCGGCGGATGCGGTGCTGCAAGGGCAAGGCGGGCCAAGGCCTTTGCGAGACTGACAAGGACATGGGGGATTTGTGCATTTTTCCGCACGAGACGCAAATAGATTTGTGTGGCTTTTCGCATCTCCTGAACGAGCCATCGGCCTACAGAAAGATTTTATGCTGGAAATACAAGGCTCTAGAAAGGTGGCGCGAAACTGGCACGGCGCTTGCGAAAGAGATGGCAACAACGGCTGAGCTGTTGGATTGAAGCGAACGGCTCGGGAGGCCGGAGTTCGTTCCGGACGAGCCTTTAGGAGGAAATCATGATCGCAGCACCACTCGATACAGTCGCAGACAGCAAGGGCAGGAAGCCCTTTTATTCCCATCTCTACGTCCAGGTTCTCGCCGCTATCGCTGCGGGTATCATTCTCGGTCATTTCTATCCCGACCTCGGCACCCAGCTGAAGCCGCTCGGCGATGCCTTCATCAAGCTCGTCAAGATGGTGATCGCGCCGGTCATCTTCCTGACGGTGGCCACCGGCATTGCCGGCATGAGCGACCTGAAGAAGGTCGGCCGCGTCGCTGGCAAGGCGATGCTCTACTTCCTGACCTTCTCGACGCTGGCGCTCGTCATCGGCATGATCGTCGCCAACGTCGTCCAGCCCGGCGCCGGCATGAACATCGATCCGGCATCCCTCGACCCGAAGGCCGTCGCCACCTTTGCCGATAAGGCGCATGAGCAGAGCATCGTCGGCTTCCTGACGAATATCATCCCGTCGACGATCGTCGGCGCCTTTGCCGATGGCGATATTCTGCAGGTGCTGTTCTTCTCGGTGCTCTTCGGCATCGCGCTCGCCATGGTTGGCGAAAAGGGCGAGCAGGTCGTCAATTTCCTCAACGCCCTGACGGCCCCCGTCTTCAAGCTCGTTGCCATCCTGATGAAGGCCGCCCCGATCGGCGCCTTCGGCGCCATGGCCTTCACGATCGGCAAGTACGGCGTCGGATCGATCGCCAACCTCGCCATGCTGATCGGCACCTTCTACCTCACCTCGCTGCTCTTCGTCCTTGTCGTGCTCGGCGCCGTCGCCCGCTATAACGGCTTCTCGATCCTGGCGCTGCTGCGCTACATCAAGGAAGAATTGCTGCTGGTTCTCGGCACCTCGTCTTCCGAAGCCGCACTTCCGGGACTGATGAACAAGATGGAAAAGGCCGGCTGCAAGCGCTCGGTCGTCGGCCTCGTCATCCCCACCGGCTATTCCTTCAACCTCGACGGCACCAATATCTACATGACGCTGGCAGCCCTCTTCATTGCCCAGGCGACCGGCATCAATCTCTCCTGGGGTGACCAGATCCTGCTGCTGCTGGTAGCGATGCTGAGCTCCAAGGGTGCTGCCGGCATCACCGGCGCCGGCTTCATCACCCTTGCCGCGACGCTCTCCGTCGTGCCCTCCGTGCCGGTCGCCGGCATGGCGCTCATCCTCGGCATCGATCGCTTCATGTCGGAGTGCCGGGCGCTGACCAACCTCGTCGGCAATGCGGTCGCGACGATCGTCGTTGCCCGTTGGGAAAACGAGCTGGATACGGCGCAGCTCGCCAGAGCGCTGGGCGGCCAGGCAGAACAGGGCGCTCCGGCTGCCGGACTTCAGCCGGCGGAATAACAGGCCGACCTGTTCGCCATTCTTGGATATTTGCAGCGGCCCGTCATCCGATGGGCCGTTCGCTCGTTGATAACTCTCGTTCTCTAGTCGACGTCATCCTCGGCCTTGTTGTGCCGAAGGATCTGCTGCCCTATCAAACGGAGGCAGATGCTCGGGAAGCCTGAGCATGACGAAGGAGAAGTTGGCCGGCTTTTTCAGCAGGCAGTTTCCCGTTTCGGCTTTAACCACTGTTGTCGCCGAGAAGGCGATCGTAAACAGCGCCAATCGCTTTTGCTTCCTTCTCCAGCGCGAAATTCGCCCGGACATGACGCAATGCATTCTCGCCATGCACGATCGCCAGCGCCGGATCTGCGATATAGGGGGCGATTGCCCGCGTCAGCGCTTCGCCATCGCCTGCAGCCACGACCGAACCGGTCTCGCCCTCGGCAATGAGTTCGGCATAGGCGCCCGCATCCGATGCCACTACGGCCGTCCGCGAGGCCATGGCTTCGAGCGGCGTCAAGCCGAAACCCTCGTTGCGGGAAGGGGCGACGTAGAGCGTCAGGCGGCGATACCAGACCTTGATATCAGGCACTTCGCCGAGAAACAGGATGCGGTCGGTGAGCCCGGCGGCGGCGACATCGGCCTTGAGCTTTTCGGCGAAGGCGGTGTGCTCGGCCGTCACGCGGCCGGAGACGACGGCTGTCCATTCCGGATGCTGCGGCAAGAGCTCGATCATCGCCTTAACGAATAGATCGGTGCCTTTCTGATGGCGCACGCGGCCGAAGCAGCCGACGAGATAGCGGCCGGGCAGGCCGGTCGCGGTTATGCCGTCGTCGGCGGTTTCCGGTGGGTGAAAGAGAGAAAGGTCGACGCCGTGCTGGATGACAGTGTGAGGCACTTCGAGGAAGGAGCCTGAGCGGTCACTGGTCGCGATCACCGCGTCCATGCGGCGGATCAGCCATTTCGTATAGGCGGTGTGACGGCGTTGCGCCGCCGAAGTGAAGAGCAGCTTCAGCGGCATGCGCAGGACATGGCGAAGCAGGATGCCGACGGCCATCTCATTGTTGCGGCGGGCGTGCCAGACGCGGTGACGTCGCCTGGCCGGCGGACGCCACAGCCCGAAAAGCTGCGCCCATCTCAGTTTGGCCAAGCCCTCCGGCAGGCCGGGGCCGAGCGTCGCTATGCGCATCCCAAGCCAGATCTGGCATGGGATGAGCTGAACGATGGTCGACGTGACGCCGGAGAGCCGGCGCTTGAAGTTGGGCGCGATGATCTCGACGTCACGAATATCCGGCAAGGAATGGGTCTCGTGTCTGACGGGCGATCAGCCCCAGGAAACCTGTAGGATTTCGTAGGCCTTGGAGCCGCCCGGCGCATTGACCTCGATGGAATCGCCGACTTCCTTGCCGATCAGCGCACGGGCGATCGGGGAGGAGATGGAGATGCGGCCGGCCTTGACGTCGGCTTCCTGGTCGCCAACGATCTGGTAGGTCTTTTCTTCCTCGGTGTCCTCGTCAACGAGCTTCACCTTGGCGCCGAACTTGATCTTGTCGCCGGACATTTTCGTGAGGTCGATGACCTCGGCGCGGGCCGTCAGGTCTTCCAGCTCGGTGATGCGGCCCTCATTGTGGCTCTGGGCTTCCTTGGCGGCATGGTATTCGGCATTTTCGGAAAGGTCGCCATGAGCACGGGCTTCGGCGATCGCCTCGATGATTCGGGGGCGCTCCTCCTGCTGACGCCAGCGCAGCTCTTCCTGCAGCTTGACGAAACCACCCTGTGTCATCGGTACCTTATCAACCATTTTTCTGTCCTTCACTCCTTGCGGCCGCCGTCTTGCGTCAGCACAGTCAGGCACACACAAAAGAAAACAGGTCCCGAAGAGGAACTTCGGAACCGTGCCACAATCATAGTTGCATGCTTATAGCAGATCGCCACGGCTGATTTCCAGAAAATTCGCATAAATGAAACGGATACCCGCTGGTACGTCGGGTGATGCGTGCCAAACGGGGGAGCGGCAGCCGCGCCGGGATTGACTTTGCGCCATGGAACATATAGTGAACATACTAATGAAGAAGTCGCTAACCGAACGTTTGGCCATCCTTTCCGATGCCGCAAAATACGATGCTTCCTGTGCCTCCAGCGGCACGGTGAAACGCGATTCGAGCGCAAGCGGCGGACTGGGTTCGACCGAGGGATCCGGCATCTGCCATGCCTATGCTCCGGATGGACGGTGCATTTCGCTTCTGAAGATCCTGCTCACCAATTTCTGCATCTACGACTGTGCCTATTGCGTCAATCGCTCCTCCAGCAATGTCGAGCGCGCACGCTTCACGACGGAGGAAGTCGTCTGGCTGACGCTCGAATTCTACCGACGCAACTATATCGAAGGCCTCTTCCTTTCCTCCGGCATCATTCGCTCTTCCGATTACACGATGGAGGAGATGGTCCGCATCGTCCGCGAGCTGCGGGTGACGCATAATTTCCGCGGCTATATCCATCTGAAAGCGATCCCCGAGGCGTCGCCGCATCTGATCGAGGAGGCGGGGCTTCATGCCGATCGGCTGTCGCTTAATATCGAGCTGCCGACCGACAGCGGGATTTCCCGTTTCGCGCCGGAAAAGAAGCCCGTCAATATCAGACGATCGATGGCGGATATCAGGTCGAAGATCGAGGCTGCCGATGAACCGACGCTTAAGACCGGGAAACGCCAGCGTTTCGTGCCAGCCGGCCAGAGCACGCAGATGATCGTCGGGGCGGATGGGGCCGATGACGCGACTATTCTGGCGAGCAGCGGCCGGCTCTACAGCAGCTATGGCCTGAGGCGCGTCTATTACTCCGCCTTCAGCCCCATCCCGGACTCCTCGAAAAACCTGCCGCTGATCAAGCCGCCGCTGATGCGCGAGCATCGGCTTTACCAGGCCGACTGGCTCTATCGGTTCTACGGTTTCGGCATCGAGGAGATTACTGCGAACCAGGCGGACGGCATGCTCGATCTCAATCTCGATCCGAAGCTTGCCTGGGCGCTTGCCAACCGGGGCGAATTTCCCGTCGACCTCAACAAGGCCGAGCGCGAGCGGTTGCTGCGTGTGCCGGGCCTCGGCACCAAAACCGTGAAAGCGATCGTCTCTGCGCGCCGTTTTCGTCGCCTGCGGCTTGATGATCTCTCCCGACTCGGAGTTTCGATCAAGAAAGTCCAATCCTTCATCTCCGCGGAAGGCTGGTCGCCGCGACGGCTGGTCGACCGCCCGGACCTGCGCGCCGTGTTCGAGCCGCAGCATGAACAATTGTCCTTGCTGTGATGCGCCGGGTCGTGCTTGCAGGACGTGGAGATCTTGGCGAATGGCGCGATGCCGCACGCGTTTTGGCGGCAGCCGGCATCTTGCCCGAGGAGATCGACTGGCGCGAAAAAAGCGCCGAGGCCGATCTGTCGTTTCAACGGGACGCCATGCCGCCAGCGCCTGCGACAACGCGTAAGCCGATGACGGTGCCGCCCGCTTTCATCGAGCTTGCTGAGACCGTCCTCTGCCATTCCGATCCGGCGCGATTTTCTCTGCTGTACCGTCTCCTCTGGAGGCTGCAGCTGGATCGGCAACTGCTGGAGGTGACCTCCGACGAGGATGTTGTGCGGGCCAGGCTGATGGCGAAGAACATTCGGCGCGACGCGCACAAGATGACGGCCTTCGTCCGTTTCAAGGAAGTCGGCGCGGTATCGGCAGGTCGTCGGAAATTCCTCGCCTGGTTCGAGCCGGACCATCATGTCGTCAGGCGCACGGCTCCCTTTTTCCAGCGCCGTTTCAGCGACATGGACTGGCTGATCGCCACGCCCAAGGGCTCGGCGGCCTGGAACGGCGAGCGGCTGACGATTGCCGACGAGCCATGCGAAAGGCCTAATCTCACCGATGCCACGGACGAACTCTGGCGAACCTACTATGCCAGCATCTTCAACCCCGCGCGGTTGAAGGTGAAGGCGATGCAGGCGGAGATGCCGAAGAAATACTGGAAGAACCTGCCGGAGGCCGACCTCATTCCTGGCTTGATTGCATCGGCCGAAAGCAAGGTGCGGGAGATGGCGGCGCGGGAGGCGACGCAGTCGCTGCCGTTTCACGACCGCTTGCAGCGGGCCGCGCGCAATCTCCCCGCAGAACCAGCGGCTACTGCGGGCACGCTGGAAGCACTGCGCGCGGAGGCCGCTGTCTGCACACGCTGCCCGCTTCATGCAAATGCGACGCGGACGGTATTCGGAGAGGGGCCGCGCGATGCGCAGGTGATGTTCGTCGGCGAGCAGCCGGGCGACCAGGAGGATATTTCCGGGCGTCCCTTCGTCGGTCCCGCCGGCAGGCTTCTCGATCAGGTGATATCGGAGGCGGGCATCGACCGCTCGAGGCTCTACGTCACCAATGCCGTCAAGCATTTCAAATACGAGCCGCGGGGCAAGCGTCGCATCCATCAGAAGCCGAATATGAATGAGGTGAAGCATTGCCGCTGGTGGCTCGATCGCGAGATGGCGCTCCTCAAGCCGAAACTGATTGTCGCATTGGGGGCGACGGCGCTTGCGGCGCTGACCGATGTCAAAGAGCGCCTGCAGGATGTCAGGGGAAGGGCGATGGCGATCGAAGGAGGGCGCACGCTCTTCGTGACGGTGCATCCGTCCTATCTGCTGCGCATTCCGGACGAGCGACTGAAGGCGGAGGAGCTGGCCCGGTTTCGCGTGGATATGCTGAAGGTTCAGCGGCTTATGGTCTCAGCCGGATAAATTGATTCCGGTGGAGTTCGCGCCACTGCCCGTCGAGCGGTGGCGCTGCCCTGTCTCAAGCGAAGTAACTTTGCAGCGGCCGCACTTCGAGATTGCCGGCCTTCAGCGCCTTGATCGCCTGGGCGGCGGCTTCGGCGCCGGCCATCGTCGTGTAATAGGGCACCTTCTGCATCAGCGTCGCACGGCGCAGCGACTTGGAGTCCGAGATCGCCTTGTTGCCGTCGGTGGTGTTGATGACGAGTTGGACCTGGCGGTTGCGGATGGCGTCCTCGATATGCGGACGGCCTTCCAGAACCTTGTTGATCTTGGTGGCGGTGATGCCGTTTTCGCCGAGGAAGCGGGCGGTGCCGCCAGTTGCCAGCACCTTGAAGCCTTCTTCGACGAGGATGCGGATCGCCGGCAGCACGCGCGGCTTGTCCTCGTCGCGCACGGAGACGAAAACCGTTCCGTCACGCGGCAGTTCGACGCCCGCGCCGAGCTGCGACTTGGCGAAGGCCAGTGCAAAATCGGTGTCGAGGCCGATCACTTCGCCGGTCGAGCGCATCTCCGGGCCGAGCAGCGTGTCGACGCCGGGGAAGCGGGCGAAGGGGAAGACGGCTTCCTTGACGGCGATGTGCGTGAGCTTACGCGGATCGGGCTTCGGCCCGTAGGCGGCGAAGGTGGCGTCAAGTTTCTCGCCGGCCATGACACGGGCGGCGATCTTGGCGATCGGCGCGCCGATGGTCTTGGCGACGAAGGGCACGGTGCGGGAAGCGCGCGGATTGACCTCGAGCACGTAGACGATGCCGTCCTTGATGGCGAACTGGACGTTCATCAGGCCGCCGACATTGAGCGCCTTGGCCATGGCTTTCGCCTGGCGCTCCAGCTCGTCGAGCAGTTCGACCGGCAACGAGCGCGGCGGCAGCGAACAGGCCGAGTCGCCGGAATGGATGCCGGCTTCCTCGATGTGCTCCATGATGCCGGCGACATAGACGTCGGTGCCGTCGGAGAGGCAGTCGACGTCGACTTCGATCGCATGGGTCAGGTAGCTGTCGAAGAGCAGCGGGTTCTTGCCGAGCAGGGTATTGATCTGGCCGGTCTTGTCGTTGGGATAACGCTGCTTGATGTCCTCCGGCACCAGTTCCGGAACCGTGTCCAGCAGGTAGGTCTGCAGCTGGCCCTCCGAATGCAGGATCTGCATGGCGCGGCCGCCGAGTACGTAGGACGGGCGAACGACAAGCGGGAAGCCGATTTCGGCGGCGACGAGGCGGGCCTGCTCGACCGAATAGGCGATGCCGTTGTTCGGCTGGTTGAGGTCGAGCTTCATCAGAAGCTTCTGGAAGCGGTCGCGGTCTTCGGCGAGGTCGATCATATCAGGCGCGGTGCCGAGGATCGGAATGCCGTTCTTTTCGAGCGCCTCGGCAAGCTTCAGCGGCGTCTGGCCGCCGAACTGGACGATGACGCCGACGACTTGCCCCTTCTCCTGCTCGGCGCGCAGGATTTCGATCACGTCTTCGGCCGTCAGCGGCTCGAAATAGAGGCGGTCCGACGTGTCGTAGTCGGTCGACACGGTTTCCGGGTTGCAGTTGATCATGATCGCTTCATAACCGGCATCCTTCAGCGCGAAGGCGGCATGGCAGCAGCAATAGTCGAACTCGATGCCCTGACCTATTCGGTTCGGGCCGCCGCCGAGGATGACGACCTTCTTGCGGTCGGACACCAAAGCTTCCGAGCGGGCGGCGCCGACGAAGGGCGTCTCGTAGGTCGAATACATATAGGCGGTCGGCGAAGCGAATTCGGCCGCACAGGTGTCGATGCGCTTGAAAACCGGACGGACGTTCAGGCCGTTGCGCAGTTCCGCGACTTCCTTCGGGCGCTTGCCGGTCAGCGTCGCCAGGCGCGCGTCGGAGAAGCCCATGGCCTTCAGCATGCGGAGGTTGGCAGCATCATTGGGCAGGCCGTGCTCGCGGATGCGGGCTTCCATGTCGACGATGTTCTTGAGCTCGGCGATGAACCAGGGGTCGATCTTGCAGCCTTCATGCACCTCTTCGATGGTAAGGCCCTGGCGCAGCGCCTGGGCGACCATGCGCAGGCGGTCCGGCGTCGGCGTGCCGATGGCGGCGCGGATGGCGTTCTGGCTGGACTCGCCTTCCTCGAAGTCGGGAATCTCGATTTCGTCGAGGCCGGTCAGGCCGGTCTCGAGGCCACGCAGCGCCTTCTGCAGCGATTCGGCAAAGGTGCGGCCGATCGCCATGACTTCGCCGACCGACTTCATGGCCGTGGTCAGAACAGGCGAGGCGCCGGGGAATTTCTCGAAGGCGAAACGCGGGATCTTGGTGACGACATAATCGATCGACGGCTCGAAGGAGGCCGGCGTCGCGCCGCCGGTGATGTCGTTTTCCAACTCGTCGAGCGTGTAGCCGATAGCGAGCTTGGCGGCGACCTTGGCGATCGGGAAGCCGGTGGCCTTGGAAGCGAGTGCCGAGGAGCGCGAGACGCGCGGGTTCATTTCGATGACGACGAGGCGGCCATCTTTCGGATTGACGGCGAACTGGACGTTCGAGCCGCCGGTCTCGACGCCGATCTCGCGCAGCACCGCGATCGAGGCGTTGCGCATGATCTGGTATTCCTTGTCGGTCAGCGTCAGCGCCGGGGCGACAGTGATGGAATCGCCTGTGTGGACGCCCATCGGATCGATATTCTCGATCGAGCAGATGATGATGCAGTTGTCCGCCGTGTCGCGGACGACTTCCATCTCAAACTCCTTCCAGCCGAGCACCGATTCTTCGATCAGCACCTCGGTGGTCGGCGAAGCATCGAGGCCGCCGCCGACGATCTCGAAGAATTCCGAGCGGTTGTAGGCAATGCCGCCGCCGGTGCCGCCGAGGGTGAAGGAGGGGCGGATGATGGCCGGCAGGCCGACATGGTCGAGCGCCTGGGCGGCGATCGCCATGGCGTGGTTCAGGTAGCGCTGCTTGCGGTCGCTCTCGCCGAGGTTCCACTGGTTTTCCAGCTCGTCCAGCGCCTTGTCGAGGTCGGGGCCGGAAAGGCTTTCGCGCAGTTTGCTGCGCTCGGCCTCGTGCGTCTTGCGGTCGAGATCCTTGATGTCGGTGGCGTTTGCCAGCATCGAGCGCGGCGTTTCCAGGCCGATGCGGGCCATGGCTTCGCGGAACAGCGCGCGGTCCTCGGCCATGTCGATGGCGGCGGGCTTGGCGCCGATCATCTCGACATTGTAGCGGTCGAGCACGCCCATGCGTTTCAGGGAGAGAGCGGTGTTCAGTGCCGTCTGGCCGCCCATGGTCGGCAGCAGTGCGTCCGGGCGCTCCTTGGCGATGATCTTGGCAACAACTTCGGGGGTGATCGGCTCGACGTAAGTGGCGTCGGCGAGACCCGGATCGGTCATGATCGTCGCAGGGTTGGAATTGACGAGGATGACGCGGTAGCCTTCCTCCTTCAGCGCCTTGCAGGCCTGGGTGCCGGAATAGTCGAATTCGCAAGCCTGGCCAATGACGATCGGTCCCGCGCCGATGATGAGAATCGATTTGATGTCTTGGCGCTTCGGCATGGGCGATATCCATTGTCTGGCTGCGCAGAAAGCCGGCCAGGGTGGAGATCACCGGGTCGGTTGCGCATGCTGGGTCTTTTCAGGCTAGAAGCGGCTTATAGGCAAATGTTTTTGCAAACGGAACCCCATAAATCGCGGAATCGACAGGAATCCGAATAGGCGCGAATGGCTATTCCTGTCCGGGGATGACCAGCACCCGGATTTCGCCGCCGCGCGCCGGATTGATGATCGCTTCCGGGGCTTCTGCGAGCCCGATCCTGCGGGAGATCAACGGCTCGACCTTGATCCTGCCGGTGGCAATCAGATCGGCGGCGCGGCCATGGGTGAAAGGGTTGACGAAGGAGCTTATCAGCCGGACTTCGCGAAACAGCAGGTCGAAGGGCTCGATCTCGATCTTTGCTCCCTGCGGCATGACGCCGAGAATGACGGCGCTGCCGCCGCGGCGGGCAAGCCGGGGCGCCTGCTGCATGGTATCCGTGACACCGGCGCATTCGAACACGACATCGCCGCCGCCGGGCAGCAGTCCGTCCGTGTCGGTGAGACGGGCAATGATATCGCCGTCGCCCGGATCCGCTGTTGCCGTGGCGCCGAGGCTTTCGGCCAGCCGGCGTTTTCCAGGGCTCCGCGTCACCAGCACGACGCGAGTCGCGCCGGCGAGCCTGGCCAACTGAAGGGTGAGCAGGCCGATCACGCCGCCACCGAGCACGATGACCGAGGCGCCGGCTTGCAGCCCGGCGAGATCGACGCCGTGAATGCAGCAGGCGAGCGGCTCGCAGAAGGCGCCGTGGAGCGGATCCAGATCGGCAGGCAGCGCGAAGGCCTGGCTTTGCGGCATGCAGACAAAATCCGCGAAGCCGCCGTCGCGGTGAATGCCGATCGCCCGGAGGTTCCGGCAGAGATTGACGCGGCCGCGCCGGCATTCCTCGCAGCCGCCGCAGGAAATGTTCGGATCGCCGGTCACGCGCATGCCGGGGCGGAAATCGGTCACACCCGGTCCGACCGTCTCGATGATGCCCGCGAATTCATGGCCGAGCGTCACCGGCGGCTTCGACGGAAATTCGCCGTGGAAGATATGGCGGTCAGTGCCGCAGATGCCGCAGGCCTCGATCCGGACGAGCAATTCACCCGGACCTGGTGCCGGCCTTTCGACTTCGCAAAGATGCAACTGTCCCGTCGCTTGCAGACGTACCGCCTTCATCGCCATCTCCTCCCGCATTCTCCCCTTCAAACAGGAAGAGCGAAAGCAGGAGTCGCGTCAAGCGGTTGACGCATCTTCTTTACGTGATGGGAGACGCATGTCGAGGCATGGCTGCGGCCGACCGGGCTGAGGGAACAATATCCTCTCCCTGAAGTTTTCGAGCCGAGAAACTGGAGCTGTGATGATGGATCCGAAAGACAAGGAACCGGCGGAAGGCTCGCGGGAGACCGTGGATAAGGAGCTGGCACTTCAGGGCCAAGGCAAGTCGCATGGCGGCGGCAAAAGTGGCGGAGAAAAGGGACCGGCGCAACCAAACCCGAGGAAAAAGTGAGCCGCTCAACCGCCTGTGTTGCATGCGGTTGAAGCCGCTGGAATTCCTCCTGTCGGCGGTTATATAAATTCCTTGAGCGCAAGCACGGGCATTGCCGGGGAGAACGAAAATGGAATGGAGAGGCCGGCGTCAGTCCGACAATATCGAAGATCGTCGCGGCAGTCCCTCAGGCGGCGGTTTTGGCCGTGGTGGTGGTTTCAGCTTTCCCTCGGGCGGCGGCGTCCGCCGCGCCGGCGGCGGCTTGAGCATCGGTACCATCATTTTCCTCGTCATCATCTATTTCATCTTCAAGATGATGGGTGTCGATCTGCTGCAGGTGCTCGAGACCGGCGACATGTCAAGCGGTCCCGGTTATGAGCAGAGCGAATCCGGTGCTCGAACGCCCGCCAATGACGAAATGACCGCCTTCGTCCGTACCGTCCTTGCCGAGACCGAGGATACTTGGAACGGCATTTTCCAGGCACAGGGCCGAGATTACGAGGAGCCTCGGCTCGTGCTTTTCTCCGACCAGACGCAGTCGGCCTGCGGTTTCGCTTCTGCCGCGACTGGCCCGTTTTATTGCCCTGGAGATCATAAGGTCTATCTCGACACGGCGTTCTTCCAGGAGCTGTCTGACCGCTTCGGCGCATCGGGCGATTTTGCCGAAGCCTATGTCGTTGCCCATGAGGTCGGCCATCACGTGCAGAACCTGCTCGGCATCCTGCCGAAGTTCAACCAGGCCCGTCAGCGCATGAGCGAAGAGGAGGCCAACAAGATGTCGGTGCGGGTCGAGCTGCAGGCCGATTGCTTCGCCGGCATCTGGGGCAAATACACGCAGCAGAAGGGCATCTTGGAAGCCGGTGATCTCGAGGAGGCGCTGAACGCCGCCCAGCAGATCGGCGACGACACGCTGCAGAAGCGCTCGCAGGGTTACGTGGTGCCCGAGAGCTTCAACCACGGCACCTCGGCGCAGCGTGTCAGGTGGTTCAAGCGCGGTTTCGATAGCGGGCAGCTGACGGCGTGTGATACGTTTTCCGGGCCGGTTTGAAATGCCCCTCATCCGCCTGCCGGCACCTTCTCCCCGCACGCGGGGCGAAGGGCATATGCCGCGGCCTCTCGGTTTTCCCGCACAAGTCTCGTCTGGCACGTTCCCTCGCCCCGTTTAGGGGAGAGGGTTAGGGTGAGGGGCTGTACCCCCCTCGCGCCTTACCTCTCACTATCCATATGCTGCAGCATATGTTCCGGATAACGCCCGCCCGCGGCCGCGTCCTTTGGCACGGCGCGTTCAATCGCGGCGAAATCCTCCGGCGACAGGTCGACGGCGCGTGAACCGAGCGCCTCGGTCAGCTGGTCGCGGCGGCGGGCGCCGATGAGGGGGACGATATCCTTGCCCTTGGCGGCGACCCAGGCGATGGCGATCTGGGCGACCGAGACGCTTTTTGCTCGGGCGATCTCGCGCAGCTGCTCGACCAGCGCGAGGTTCTGATCGATATTGCCTTCCTGAAAGCGCGGACTATGGGTACGGAAGTCGCCGGCGGCGGCCTGGCCCTTCTGCCAATGGCCGCTGATCAGGCCGCGCGAAAGCACGCCGTAAGCGGTAATCGAAATGCCGAGTTCACGCGTCGTCGGCAGGATGCGATCCTCGATCCCGCGCGAGATCAGCGAATATTCGATTTGCAGGTCGACAATCGGGGCGGTGGCGGCGGCGCGACGGATCGTCTCGGCGCCGACTTCCGACAGACCGATGTGTTTGACGTAGCCTGATTGGATCAGGTCGGCGATCGCGCCGACGGTGTCCTCGATCGGCACATTCGGATCGAGGCGGGCAGGGCGGTAGATGTCGATATAGTCGACGCCGAGGCGCTGCAGTGTGTAGGCGAGAAAATTCTTCACGGCCGCCGGGCGGGCATCGATGCCGCTCCATCCGCCCGCGGGATCGCGAAGCGCGCCGAACTTGACGCTGATGACAGCGTCTTCGCGCCTGCGGCCCTTCAGTGCCTCGCCGACCAGCATTTCGTTGTGGCCCATGCCGTAGAAATCGCCGGTGTCGAGCAGATTGACGCCGGCATCGAGCGCGGCATGGATCGTCGCAATGCTCTCCGCGCGGTCGGCGGGACCATACATGCCCGACATGCCCATGCAGCCGAGGCCGATGGCCGAGACATCGGGTCCGGTCTGTCCCAAACGATAGGTCTGCATTGTCTTCTCCTTTGTTGCCCAGCCTGGCGCGACGGGTCATCGACGCCAAAGCAGCGCTGCCGATGCGGTTTTAGCGCTTTCGCATCCGGGTGATAATCGGACGACACCGAACAGGCTGTGCGGGAGCATGCACAATGCACGATCCCTTGATTGATCTGGATGCCTCCGGGGCGATTGCAAGGGAAATCATCCCCTCGGCGATTGGAAACAGCAGTGCGCGTCCGACGGTTGAGGCTCTGACGATTTTCCCGTACAACTCAACAATGCTGTGGAGTGTTCACGGATTGTTTCGGTTTCTTTTCTGAGCTATGTCACTTTCCGGCGATGAGATCGTCTTTTCAGAAATAACTGCTGTTGAGATGCTTCATGCTTGATCCCAAATTCGTTCGCCGCGGCCTGTTTCTGGTCTTTATCATCCTCTTCCTTGACATTATCGGCATCGCCATCATCATGCCGGTGCTGCCCGCCTATCTGGAACAACTGACCGGCGGCAGTGTCAGCGATGCGGCGATCGACGGCGGCTGGCTGATGCTGGTTTATGCCGGCATGCAGTTCCTGTTCGCGCCGCTGCTCGGAAACCTCTCCGACCGTTTCGGCCGCCGGCCGATCCTTCTTCTTTCAGTGCTGACCTTCGCGATCGACAATTTCATCTGCGGCATCGCCACCAGCTTCTGGATGCTGTTCGTCGGCCGCGTGCTGGCCGGCATCAGCGGCGGCAGCTTCGCCACCTGTTCGGCCTATATCGCCGATATCAGCACGGAGGAGAACCGGGCGAAGAACTTCGGACTGATCGGCATCGCCTTCGGCGTCGGCTTCACCATCGGCCCGGTCATCGGTGGATTCCTCGGGGAATTTGGCCCACGCGTGCCGTTCCTCGGCGCTGCCGCTTTGTCGCTTCTCAATTTCATTGCCGCCTGCTTTCTGCTGCCGGAAACGCTGGAGGCGAAGAACCGCCGCCACTTCGAGTGGAAACGCGCCAATCCGCTCGGCGCATTGCGCCAGATGCGCCATTACCCTGGTATCGGCGGGGTCAGCCTCGTCATGTTCCTGTTTTTCCTGGCGCATGCCGTCTATCCCTCGGTCTGGTCTTTCGTCTCGACCTATCGCTATGGCTGGAGCGAGGGCCAGATCGGTCTTTCGCTCGGCATTTACGGCATCGGCGCAGCACTCGTCATGGGGCTGGTCCTGCCGCGCGTCGTGCCGCTGCTCGGTGAATGGAAGACCGCGCTTCTCGGCCTCTGCTTTTCCGCTGCGGGGCTGACCGGCTATGCCTTCGCCTGGGAGGGTTGGGTGGTTTATGTCGTCATCGTGGCGACGGTCATCGAAAACGTCGCCGATCCGGCGCTGCGCAGTATTGCCGCCGGCAAGGTGCCGCCTTCGGCGCAGGGCGAGTTGCAGGGCGCGCTGACCAGCCTCAGCAGCATCACCACCATTGTCGGGCCGCTGATCTTCACGCAGATGTTCGGCTATTTCACGCGGCCTGAGGCGCCGGTCACCTTTGCCGGTGCGCCTTATCTCACGGCTGCCGTGCTCATTGTTCTGGCCGCCGGGGTATTCCTCACGAGGGTTCGAGCCCGCAAGCCGGCCGAGGCGCTGGAAGGCGTGAGCTGAACCGATCAGAAATGGTGATGGTATGATGAATTTTTCATCATCTGCCTGTTTTGGGGTAGTTCTTTGCGGGGCTTTGATTTAAGCCCCAGTGATATTTTTGCGCCAACTACGGGGCGTTGCAGATCTCAATCACAGGACTGGTGTCATGGACACGCCGATCGACGCGCGCAGCCTTGCGCCGACAAGCGATAATCGTTGGGGGGCGCATTTCCGCGCAACACTGGCGCTCGGCATTCCGCTGATCGGCGCGCAGCTCGCTCAGCTCGGCATCAATACCACCGACGTGATGATCGTCGGGCGCCTCGGCGCCGAGCATCTGGCGGCGATGGTGTTGTCGGCTCAATTCCTTTTCACCATCCTCATCTTCGGTTCCGGTTTTGCCATCGCCGTCGTTCCGATGGTGGCGCAGGCCTATGGTCGCGGCGACGTCGTCTCTGTGCGCCGATCGCTGCGCATGGGGCTGTGGGTGGTGATTGGATATTGGGCCGTCATGCAGCCCGCTTTCTTCAATTCCGAGCAGATCCTGCTCTTCGCGCAGCAGAAGCCCGAGGTGGCCAAGCTCGCGCATGGCTATATCATGATCGGTCAGTTCGGCGTGCTGCCGGCGCTGCTCTTCAACGTGATGCGCGCGCTTGTCAGCGCCATCGGCAAGGCAGCCATCATCCTCAACGTCACCATTGTTACGCTGGTGATGAACGCGTTCTTCGCCTATGCCCTCGTGCTCGGCCATTTCGGCTTTCCGGCGATGGGGCTCGAGGGTGCGGCGATCGTGTCGGTCGTGGTGCAGACGGCTGGTTTCCTCTTCATCCTTGCCTTCGTGCAGAGGCGGGAGGAGACGCGCCGCTACGAGATCTTCGTGCGGTTCTGGAAGCCAGATTGGCATGCGCTGCTGGAAGTCATCCGGCTCGGTTTCCCGATCAGCGTCACCATCCTTGCCGAGGTCAGCCTGTTCACGGTTGCCTCGCTGCTGATGGGCTATATCGGCACGATCGAACTTGCCGCCCACGGCATTGCCCTGCAATGGGCCTCGATCGCTTTCATGATCCCACTCGGCCTCAGCCAGGCGGCGACGGTGCGCGTGGGTGTCGCGCACGGGCAGGGCGATTATGACGGGCTGGTGCGGGCTTCGATCATGGTGTTCATCCTCGCCTGCGCCATTTCGGCGGTGGGCTCGGTGCTCTTTGCCACCATGCCGCAATTCCTCGGCAGCTGGTTCCTCGACGTCAGTTCGCCCGAGGCGCCCGAGGTGCTCGCCTATGCCGGGCCGCTGATCGTCGTTGCCGGGCTTTTCCAACTGGTGGATGGGCTGCAGGTGATCGCCAACGGATTGCTGCGCGGCCTGAAGGACGCGCGCGTGCCGATGATCATGGCGCTGATCGCTTACTGGCCGATTGGCTTCTTCCTGGCCTGGGCCTTCGCTTTTCCGCTGGGTCTGGGTGGCATCGGCATCTGGTTCGGCTTCCTCGTCGGGCTGGCGGCGGCGGCCGCGATGCTCTGCGGACGGTTCTATCTTCTGCTTCGCCGGGAGGGAGCGACGGCCGGCGCCTGAGCCGGCCGTCTCATGCTCAGGCGGCGACAGGCTTGTAACTGGCGATATCGGCTCGAATGCCGAGACGCGAAAACATTTCCTGCGGATCGAAATTTGCGGCCTTATGGGCGGCCATCACGGCTGCCCGCGCGCGCTCGACGACCTCGGTATTCTGCCATTCGGCAATGGTGACGAAATTGAATTCGCCGGGACCCGCCACCTGCTCCAGCACCTTGTGTTCGATGAAGCCCTCCTGTGCCTCCAGCAGCTTGTGGGTCATCATCACTTTGACAAGAAATTCCTCACGCGCCGCCGCCGGCACGATGAACTTGTCGATACGATAGAAAGCTCCGCTCATCTATATCTCCTGCATCGGATCTGCAGGCAGTTCTGTAATTCCTCAAGCATGCTTGAGGTCAAGAGTGAAAGGGGAAGGGCCGGTCGAATGCCCATTGCTTTCCTGTTTCGGGGATATTTTCCAAGCTTGATGCACCATTGCGTGGAGCTTCAACGTCGGGTGCGTCCATGAGCCATTGGAAAAGTCGATCTCAACCAAGATCGCTCTAAGCCGCGGCTGGAAGTTCTTTCTTGCCCTCTGTCTCCCTGCTATTCTGGAAGTGAGGAGACGGCGCGATGAGCGAGAACCGAAAGCTAGCTGCAATCCTGGCCGCAGACGTGGTCGGGTACAGCCGGCTTGCCGGCGCCGACGAGGACCGCACCCTGGCGAGGTTACGGGCACTGCGCAGCGATCTCATCGATCCGACGATCGCCGTGCACCATGGCCGGGTGGTGAAGCGCACCGGCGACGGGGCGCTGGTCGAGTTCCGCAGCGTCGTGGACGCCGTGCGCTGCGCCATTGAGGTGCAGAACGGTATGGTTGAGCGCAATGACGGCGTGCCACAGGACCGTCGCATCGAGTTCCGGATCGGTATCCATCTGGGCGACGTCGTCGAGGAAAGCGACGGCGATCTGATGGGCGACGGCGTCAACATCGCCTCGCGATTGGAGGGCGTCGCCGCGGCGGGCACAATCTGCCTGTCCGAGGATGCCTATCGCCAGGTCAAGGCGAGGCTTGATCTCTCGGTCAGCGATCTCGGCACCACGCAACTCAAGAACATCGCCGAACCGATCCGGGTCTATTCGCTGCAAGTCGGCAGCGCCGGGACCAAGGCTGCCGCGACTTCCGAAACCGGGACGAGCCAACCGGCGACGGCAACGTCGCCGAAGCTGTCGATCGCCGTCCTGCCCTTCGCCAACATGAGCGGTGACGCCGAACAGGACTACTTCGCCGACGGCATCTCGGAAGACATCATCACGGCGCTATCGAAGTTGTCGCAGCTCTTCGTCATCGCCCGCAATTCGTCGTTCACCTTCAAGGGCAAGAACGTCCAGGTGCAGGAGGTGGGCACGAAGCTCGGCGTGCGGCATGTTCTTGAGGGCAGCGTACGCAAATCGGGGAACAGGGTACGCATCACCGCGCAGCTCATCGACGCGACCACCGGCGGACATTTATGGGCGGAGCGGTTCGATCGCGACCTAACCGACATATTCGCGGTTCAGGACGATGTAACGCAGCAGATCGTCGATGCGCTGGCGGTCAACCTGACAGAGGGGGATCGAAAAAGACTGGTGCCGGGGCAGACCGGGCGCCCTGAGGCGTATGACTGCTTCCTGCGTGGCCGGGAACTGTGGCACCGGCTGACGAAGCAGACGAACAGCGACGCCCGCAAACTTTTGCGACGTGCCGTCGAACTGGACCCGGACTTCGCCTCGGCGCACGCCTTCCTCGCCCTTACCCACGGGCTCGACTACCTGAACCGGTGGAGCGCGTCGCCGCAACGCTCTATCGAGCAAGCTGAAGAGGCTGCGACGCTGGCGGTAGCGCGGGATGATAACGATCCTGTTGCACACTGGGCGCTGAGCGTGCTCAAGCTTTACTCGCGACAGCACGATAGAGCCATCAACGAGGCCGAGCGCGCGATAGTCCTCAATCCGAACTTCGCTGAAGGGCAGGTCAGCCTCGGCGAGGCACTAATCTATTCAGGCAGAGCCGAGGAGGCACTCGCCTGTTTCGATCGGGCGAGGATCTTGAACCCGTACTTTCCTGATGTCGTCCTGCACTTTCAGGCCTTGGCTCTGTTTCAACTGAGAAGGTACCAAGAGGCCGTCGAACTATTGCTGCAGCGCGTGAGCCGCAACCCCGTTACTGATGTCTCGCGTGCGCTTTTGGCCGCCTGTTACGGGCACCTCGGCCGTTTCGAAGAGGCTCGCGCGACGTGGCAAGAAGTGCTGCGGGTCAATCCCGAATACTCCCTGGAATACCGCCGCAAAGTCTTGCCCTTTAAGAACCCCGCCGATTTCGAGCTTGTCGTGGAGGGGCTACGCAAGGCCGGTGTCGTACAATGACGAATGATTAATGTCCGATCTTCAACCCGTTGCCGCCGTTTGCACGGAGGACGCAGGAGTGCGTTTGCCAGCAGGATGATCTTTCGCATGATGGCTGTGATGGCGACCTTCGGCGGCTTGCCGGCTTTGATGAGGAGGTCGTATTTGGCGCTGAGTTCCGGGTTGAAGCGGCATGCAACGAGGGCCGGCATGTAGAGTGCTTGCCGGACGATGGCCCTTCCGCCGGCAATGAAAGCGCGTCCGGTCCATCGTCCGGACTGACGGGAGATCGGCGCCAGTCCCGAGAGCGCGGCTGCGGCCTTCTCGTCAAGTTCCCCCAGTTCGGGCATCTCGATGAGCAGCGTAAAGGCCGTGACC
The DNA here is from genome assembly GCF_017948245.1 of Rhizobium sp. NLR16a. NCBI lineage: Bacteria > Pseudomonadati > Pseudomonadota > Alphaproteobacteria > Hyphomicrobiales > Rhizobiaceae > Rhizobium > Rhizobium sp. NLR16a. The sequence continues at coordinate 894,277 of NZ_CP072865.1, forward strand.
CGCGACACGCCAGGGATCGAGATGAGAATCTCGAGCCTGGCCTTCAGGGTCGCGTCTTCGGCAATGAGCGCCATGATGGCCTCGTCCACGGCCTTGATCTGGCGCTCGATCTGCCTGAGCCGGTGGGTGTTATGTCTCTTCAACAGTGGATTGGACAGGTTCTTCGCCTGTTCTTCGCGGCGGTCCTGTCCTTGATGAGGGCCAGCCGCGCCATATGCAACTCTTTCAGATCATTGTGGATTTGCGTGTTGGCTTGCAGGATGCGCGGTTCAAGAAGCGCGCCGAAGCGGGCCAACAGTGCGGCATCGATCCTGTCTGTCTTCGCAAGCCGGCCGGTGGCCTCTGCAAAGCGCCGGGCAACGCGGGGATTGACCTTGCAGAGCTGCAATCCCTGCATCGCCATGAAGCGCTCGAAGGCCTTGTGATAGGGGCCGGTTGGCTCATAGACAATGCGCCCCGCGCCCTTTGGGCCGATCCATTTGAGAATGGCAGCAAAGCCCTTGCGGTCATTGGTAACATTCAGCGTTTGGCCGTCCGGCAGGCGGTGCAAGTCGATATGGTCTTTCGAGATGTCCGCGCCGATGGTAATATCCGTCATCTTTTCCGCCTCCTATGCTTGTCATCCGAGCCCAAAGCTCAGGTATCCGTTCAGGACGATAGGAAAAGATGGGGGCGATCAAACTCTAGCTCGGCCCGGCATTCGCAAGAACGTCGACCTGCCATTTCACGATCCGTCCCCCATCGCCGGAGAAGGATGGCCGTCCTCTCCGGCGCTTCTTTATCTCAACAAGAAGCGTGGAAATCATAAGACAAGCCTTTTCTGGTCAGCTTGAAGCATCTGCCGGAGCAGGTTTTCGTCAGGGCGAAGGCGATTGGTGACGGGCATACCCCAGGTACGTCCGAGCCAATCGCCTTTGATCCTGGCGGAAACATGCCCGGCCCACCGGCCGCAGCGCTTCGCCGTGGGCGAAGCGACAAGTGCGTCCGGCGATTCCAAGGTCTTGCAGATGTGCCAAGCAAATCTGCGGGAGGGTTGGCTGAAACGGGCCGGCTGATCGACCGGCCGGCTTGGCCGTAGTGCTGGGCTACGACACGCGCCGGCCGGTCGACCATCCGACTCCGTTTGAGCCAACAGAATGCTTCAATCTAACCCGGAAAAGCTCTAGTGGCTGCCGGTTTAACGCGCCCCTGCCAAATCGGCACTCTCGAAATCACCGCTCTGCGAGCGCCGGTTCGCCCTTTTTCTCGCGCACCATGTTGACGAAGCGGCGGAAGAGATAGTGGCTGTCCTGCGGGCCGGGTGAGGCTTCCGGATGGTGCTGGACGGAGAAAACCTGCTTGCCGAGCACGCGCAGGCCGCAATTGGTGCCGTCGAAAAGCGAAATATGAGTCTCTTCAACGCCATCGGGCAGCGACTTCGAGTCGATCGCGAAGCCGTGATTCATCGAGACGATCTCGACCTTGCCCGTCGTGTGATCCTTGACCGGGTGATTGGCGCCGTGATGGCCCTGATGCATCTTTTCGGTCTTCGCGCCCAATGCGAGGCCGAGCATCTGGTGGCCGAGGCAGATGCCGAAGACCGGGATATCGGTCTTAACAAGCGTCTTGATGACAGGCACGGCATATTCGCCGGTTGCCGCTGGATCGCCGGGACCGTTCGACAGGAAGATACCGTCCGGCTGCAAGGCGAGCACGTCTTCGGCGCTCGTTGTTGCCGGCACGACGGTCACCTTGCAGTCGAGGCCGGCAAACAGGCGCAGGATGTTGCGCTTGACGCCGTAATCGAGGCAGACGACGTGATATTTCGCATCCGCCGCGCCGAGTTCGCCGTAACCTTCGTTCCAGACCCACGGCGTCTGCGCCCATTGTGAGGACTGGCCGGACGAGGCGATCTTGGCGAGATCGAGACCTTCCAAGCCGCTCCAGGCCTTGGCTTCGGCCTTCAGCGCCTCGATGTCGAAGACGCCGTTGGGGTCGTGGGCGATCACCGCGTTCGGAGCGCCGTTCTCGCGGATCCAGGCGGTGAGCGCACGCGTGTCGATGCCGCAAAGGCCGATGATACCGCGGGCCTTCAGCCACTGGTCGAGATGCTTGGCGGCGCGGTAGTTTGAGGGGTCGGTAATGTCGGCCTTGAAGATGACGCCGACGGCGCCGTGGCGGGCCGCAGGGGTCAGGTCCTCGATATCTTCGTCGTTGGTGCCGATATTGCCGATGTGGGGAAAGGTGAAGGTGACGATCTGGCCCAGATAGGAGGGGTCGGTCATAATCTCTTCGTAGCCGGTAAGCGCCGTGTTGAAGACGACTTCGGCCTGGACCTTGCCGGTGGCGCCGATGCCCCTGCCTTCGATCACCGTGCCGTCGGCAAGAACGAGCAGGGCGGTCGGCTTTTCAGTTGTCCAGGGTGCTGTTGCGGTCATCTTCATCCCGTTTCCGGCGGCCGATGCGCCTAGCCGCGCTCGTCGCCATTTGATCTCGCAGGCGTGTGGGCACGGCAATGCCGCGCGCTTCAGGCCTGATCACGAATTTTGGTGCAGGTGGCGGTAAATAGCCACGCAATCGCTCAGCGTCAATCTTTGTAGCCGGGATTGCGGCCGTTTTCCTGCGCTTTATCGCGACGACCGCGCAATTTATTTGATCCGTCGCATCGGCGTGGTTTATGAAGCGGCATCAAAAAAGGAGTGAAGACATGCTGCGCGATCAACTCGCCACCCAGCTGAAAGAGGCGATGAAGGCCAAGGATTCGGAGCGGCTGTCGACCGTTCGGCTGATTCAGGCGGCCATCAAGGACCGCGACATTGCCAATCGCGGCGCCGGCAAGGAGCAGGCGAGTGACGACGAGATCCTGCAGATCCTCGCCAAGATGGTAAAGCAGCGCGACGAATCGGCAAAGATCTATGAGGAGAATTCCCGACCGGAGCTCGCTGCCAAGGAGCGTGCGGAAATCGCCGTCATTCAGGACTTCATGCCGAAGCAGCTTTCCGACGGCGAAGTGCGCGCCAATATCTCGGCGATCATCGCGGAGACGGGTGCCGCCGGAGTCAAGGACATAGGCAAGGTGATGGCGGCGCTCAAGGAGCGTTATGCCGGCCAAATGGATTTCGCCAAGGCATCGGCAACCGTCAAGGAGCTTTTGAACGGATAAGCATCAGATGGCCCGTCTCGCCTGCGGCTCTCGACGGACCGCAGGTCCGAGCACGGCCTCGGCGGCGGCATCGACGATGGCAAACTTCGCCGCCTGATAGTTCCAATATTCGAGGATGAAGCGGCGCGACAGCCAGAGGTCGCCCTTGCGCGAAGGTTCTGTCCAGCCGACGCTTTCCATGGTCGCGGCCTGGGTCAGAAGCCGCTTCAGGTGGGTATTGGAAATCATGAATTGTTCGCGGAGCTCCCGGAGCGACAGGGGACCGATAACGACGCGCTCGGCCGTGCGAGGAAATTGCGGAAGGCGGGAGATCAGGTAATCCATCACGAGTCCGCCGGAATTCGCCCGGTTGAAGAGGTTGAAGGTGGGGCCGGGATTGCGCACGGACTCACTGCCGATGATCGCCCTTGCGATCCGCGGCTGAATCGCAGCCATTGTTGCGGAGGGGGCGACGGTGATCTGGTCGGCGCGTTCGCCGCCGTCGAGGCTGTCGAGGATCATCATATGGGTGACGAGCCATCGGGTGAAATGCTGTTCGGCAATTTCGGTCGGTTCCAGATAGCGTGTGCGCTTGTCAGGTCCGGGCACCACACGCAGGAAACGATAGGCCAGCATTTCCTGCATGAAGGCTGCGGCCGTGTTGCGGCTGGCAATGTCATTCTTGACTGCGAAATCGACAAAGCGGCCGGAATAGAGGCCGCCGCTCTGGCCGTCGTCGGGATGACCGTAATGAAGTGCGAAGCCGGCATGGGCCATCAGCCAGCGCTGCTGCGCGGCGAAAATCGATGCGATGCGCGGGCTCTCGCGATAGATCGCAAGCAGTTGATTGACGCACTGTAGGATCGCAGCGAGAAAGCGATCGTCTGCTGCAAGATTTTCCGCGGTGAAAGCCATTGGGGAAGGGTCCAGGGGTTCGGCGCATACATCTTTCATGCACGCGCCGTCTGTCAACGGTTTTGTCGATAAGCGGTTAATTTCAAAGGGAGAGTTGGCAAACAGAGCCTAAAATTTAAGAAGGCAGGAGCTGGGGGCGCTCCTGCCTTCTTGCTCTTTGCTCCCGCCGGCAACGCAGGGCTGAGGCCCAAGCCGGAGGGTATTTGCAAAGGCACCCTTGCGAAGCGGCGCCGGGGGTAGGGATGGTGCTTCGCTCGGGGATCGCTTTGTTGGGATCGAACCTATGGCGGTGCGGTTCTCCGTTCAAATTACAAAAAAATAATGATTGCCGGAAACGGCGCTTCGAGCGACCTCGAGGCGAAGGTTCGGTTGGCGCCGCGCGGATCAAGAGGCGCGATCGACCTTGGTGATAAAAGCCTGTTTTGAAACATTTTAATTCGATTTCGTGTTTCGCCAGCACTTATGTCGCAACTGTTGCGGTGGCCGACCCCAGGCTGTTCGGCGACTATAATGTCGCACCCCTGTCGCAGGGGTGGTCACGCGTTGTTGATTGGATAACCGACGCCGCCACCGTTGGATGCACTTGCCTGTGAATAGCGGGTTTTCCCGACGAGTTTCGTGGCATGGTGCGGCAAAGCAGCTTATATGGAGTTTGGCCAAGAGGGATAAATGCGCTTTTCCAACACCTTTCTCGATGAGATCCGCGACCGCGTTCCGATTTCGAACGTGATCGCGCGCCGCGTCAGCTGGGACAAGCGCAAGACCAATGTCTCGCGTGGCGACTACTGGGCCTGCTGCCCGTTCCATGGCGAGAAATCGCCGAGCTTCCACTGCGAGGACCGAAAGGGTCGGTATCACTGCTTCGGCTGCGGCGTCACCGGCGATCACTTCCGCTTCCTGACGGAGCTGGAGGGCTTGAGTTTTCCCGAGGCCGTGCAGCAGATTGCCGACATGGCGGGCATGCCGATGCCGCTTGTCGACGCCGCGATGGAGAAGCGCGAGAAGGAGCGCGGCTCGCTGATCGACGTCATGGAAATGGCGACCAGCTTCTTCCAGGACCAGCTGCAGACGGCCCATGGCGCAAAGGCGCGCGCCTATCTGCGCGATCGCGGGCTGACGGGGCGAACCATTGAGACCTTCCGTCTCGGTTATGCGCCTGACAGCCGCAATGCGCTGAAGGAATTCCTCGCCGGCAAGGGTGTTTCCAAGGAGCAGATCGAGGCCTGCGGCCTGGTCGTTCATGAAAACGTGCCGGTCTCCTACGACCGTTTCCGCGACCGCATCATGTTTCCGATCCTCTCGTCGCGGGAAAAGGTGATCGCCTTCGGCGGCCGCGCCATGTCATCAGATGCACCCGCGAAATATCTGAACTCCAACGAAACCGAGCTCTTCCACAAGGGCAATGTCCTTTACAATTTTGCCCGCGCGCGCCGCGCCATACAGGGGCTTGGCCGCGGCGATCAGGACGACAATGCGAGCGGCACCATCATCGCCGTCGAAGGTTATATGGACGTGATCGCGCTCTATCAGGCGGGCATCGAAAACGCCGTTGCGCCGCTCGGCACGGCGCTCACCGAAAACCAGCTCGAGCTGCTCTGGAAGATGGTGCCGCAGCCGGTGCTCTGCTTCGATGGCGACGGCGCCGGCATCCGCGCCGCCAATCGCGCCGCCGAACTGGCGCTGCCGCATCTGAAGCCCGGGCGCTCGGTCCGCTTCGCGCTTCTGCCCGACGGCAAGGACCCTGATGATCTCGTACGCGATGAGGGGCGCGCGCCGTTCGACAAGGTGATGAGCCAGGCAAAGCCGCTTTCGGAGATGTTGTGGAGCCGGGAGATCAACACCGGCAAGTTCGATACGCCCGAGGCGCGCGCCGAGCTCGAAGCGCGGCTGAAGCAGCTTGTGGCCGTCATCGCCGACGAAAATGTGCGCCGCCATTACCAGCAGGATATTCGCGACCGGCTGAACGCCTTCTTCCAGCCGCAGTTCCAGAACCGCAACAATGGCGAGCGGCGCGGTTTCAGCGGCAATTCCCGGAACGGCCGTGACAATGCGGCCAAGGCAGGACCGAAAAGCCCCAGCCTGATTTCCGACCGGCTCGCCCGCTCGGGCCCCGTGCGCGGACACCGGGACAATACGGCGCTGCGCGAGAGCGTGCTGGCGCTCACCATCGTCAATCATCCGGCCCTGATGATCGACGATTATGACGAGATCGCCGCGATCGAATATGACAGCCGGGAGCTGCAGCGGCTCTGGTCGGCGATGCTCGGCGCAGCCGCGGCCGTCTCCGGGCCGCATCTGACGCGCGAATATCTGACTGAACGGCTGGAATTCGAAGGCTTCGGTCCGCTTATCAAGAGCCTCGACCAGCAGGTGCGCAATGCGAGGCTGTGGACGGCGACCGAGGAGGCGGCGATGGAGGATGCCCGTGAGGGCTATCGTCAGGCGCTCGCCTTCCACAAACGGGCGAAGGCGCTGCGACGGCAGAAGATGGAACTCGAACGCGAGATCGCGCTGGCGACCGAAGCCGGCGACGGCGAGGCGATCGTTCAGCTGATACGGGCGCAGCAGGAAGTGCATCTTGAAGGCGTACGCCTCGAGAACCAGGAGGCGATCATCGACGGCTTCGGCGTGCTTTCCGGCCGTGTCAAAGGGGCGGCGAGCCACTGATGCCGCTCAGCGAACGCAATGAGCCAGGCTTTTCCGCTTCCGATGCGCTGTTTTCCGCCGGCCGCTCGCCGCTCGACGTCCTGAAGCAGGTCTATGGTTATTCCTCCTTCCGCGGCAAGCAGCAGCAGGTGGTCGAGCATATCGTTTCGGGCGGCGATGCCGTGGTGCTCTTTCCGACAGGTGCGGGAAAATCACTGTGTTTCCAGATTCCGGCGCTTTGCCGCGACGGCGTCGGCATCGTCGTCTCGCCGCTGATTGCGTTGATGCGCGATCAGGTGGAGGCGATGAAGCAGCTCGGCATCAGGGCTGCGGCACTCAATTCGTCGCTGTCGCGCGAGGAGTTCGTCGAGGTTCGCCGGGCGCTTTCGGCGGGAAAGCTCGACCTCCTCTACGTGACGCCCGAGCGCATCCTGACGGACGGTTTCCGCGAGCTGATCGCCAGTGAGAAGATCGCGCTGTTTGCGATCGACGAAGCCCACTGCGTCTCGCAATGGGGCCATGATTTCCGGCCGGAATATCGCGAGCTCGGCCGCCTCGCCGAGCAGTATCCTGATGTGCCCCGCGTGGCGCTGACGGCAACGGCGGACCCGCATACGCGTGACGATATCATCGAGCGGCTGGGGCTCGGCAATGCCGAAATCTTCACAACCAGCTTCGACCGGGCGAATATTGCCTATGAAATCGTCGAGCGCGACCAGCCGCGCCAGCAGCTCCTGCGTTTCCTCTCCGGCCACAAGGGCAACAGCGGCATCGTCTATTGCCTGTCGCGCGCCAAGGTCGAGGATACGGCCGACTGGCTGAACGGGCAGGGCATCCGTGCGCTGCCCTATCACGCCGGCATGGACCGGGCGCTGCGCGACGCCAACCAGGATGCTTTCCTCAAAGAAGAGAACCTCTGCCTGGTCGCCACCGTCGCCTTCGGCATGGGCATCGACAAGCCGAATGTGCGCTATGTCGCCCATCTCGACCTGCCGGGCTCGGTGGAGGCCTATTATCAGGAAACCGGGCGCGCCGGCCGAGACGGGCTGCCGTCCGAGGTCTGGATGGCCTATGGCATGGCCGACGTCATCCAGCGCCGCCGCATGATCGACGAGGGCAATGCCGCAGACGAGATCAAGCGGGTCGAGCGCGCCAAGCTCAACGCTTTGCTCGCGATCTGCGAAACCGCCTCCTGCCGCCGGCAGGCGATCCTTGCCCATTTCGGCGAGGCGCATGCCGGCCAATGCGGCAATTGCGACACCTGCCTGAAGCCGGTCGAGACCTGGGAAGGCACGGAAGCCGCGATCAAGGCGCTTGCCGCCGTCTACCGCACTGGCGAACGCTTCGGCGCCGGCCACGTCATCGACGTGCTGGTCGGCAACGTCAACGAAAAGACCGAGCGTTTCGGCCATGTGAATATGCCGGTCTTCGGCGCCGGCAAGGACATTCCGGCGCGCACCTGGCAATCCGTCTACCGCCAGCTGCTCGCCATGGGGCTGATCCGTATCGATCATGAGGCCTATGGGGCGCTGAAGCTGGAGCCGGAGGCGCGCGCCGTCTTCAAGCATAAACGGCAGGTTTTCTTCCGCAAGGATCGGCCGGCCTCGGAACGGCGCACGAAGAAGGCCGAGCGCAGCGAGCGCAAATCGGGCCTGACGGGCGCCGACGGGACGCTTTTCGAGGCGCTGAGAGCCGAGCGCATGGCGATCGCCAAATCGCTCGGCGTGCCGCCTTATGTCGTCTTTCCCGATACGACGCTCATTGCCTTTGCGACGGAGCGGCCGCGCAGCCGCAAGGAATTGCTCGGCATATCCGGCGTCGGGCAATCGAAGCTCGAGCGTTATGGCGACGCTTTCCTGGAGATCATTCTTTCGCATGACACGGATTGAACGGACCTGCTGATTTTGGTGCAGCGAGAAGACAAGCAAGCAGCGATATGCTAACCCGATTGCTATAAAAAACGTCAGGAAGGGCCGCCCATGACCTCGCCATTTCTTTCCCATCTCCGGGCCGAAATTTCGGCGCTCAGGGATGCCGGCCTCTACAAGTCAGAGAGGGTCATCAGTTCCAAGCAGGCGGGCGAGATTGCGATTTCCACCGGCGAGCGGGTGCTGAATTTCTGCGCCAACAACTATCTCGGCCTTGCCGACAACGAGGAACTGGCCGAGGCCGGCAAGAAGGCGCTCGACCGCTACGGCTACGGCATGGCTTCGGTGCGCTTCATCTGCGGCACGCAGGAGGAGCATAAGCAACTCGAAGCCCGCATTTCCTCCTTCCTCGGCATGGAGGATACGATCCTCTATTCCTCCTGCTTCGATGCCAATGGCGGCCTGTTCGAGACGCTGCTTGGCGAAGAGGATGCGATCATTTCCGACGCGCTGAACCATGCCTCGATCATCGATGGCGTGCGGCTCTCCAAGGCCAAGCGCTTCCGCTACGCCAACAACGACATGACGGCGCTGGAAGAGGAGCTGAAAAAGGCCGAAGGCAGCCGCTTCAAGCTGATTGCCACCGACGGCGTCTTCTCCATGGACGGCATCATCGCCAATCTCGGTGGCGTCTGCGATCTCGCCGAGAAATACGGCGCCATGGTCATGGTCGACGACAGCCATGCGGTTGGTTTCGTCGGCAGGAACGGTCGCGGCTCGCCGGAACATTGCGGTGTCGAGGGCCGGATCGATATCATCACCGGAACGCTCGGCAAGGCGCTCGGCGGCGCGTCCGGCGGTTACACTTCGGCGAGAGCCGAAGTCGTCGAATGGCTGCGGCAGCGTTCGCGGCCCTATCTGTTCTCGAACACGCTGGCCCCCGTCATCGCTGCCGCCTCGCTCAAAGTATTCGACCTGATCGAAAACGGCGATGCTCTACGCAAGCGCCTTGCCGACAATGCCGATCTCTTCCGCAACGAGATGACGAAGCTTGGCTTCACCCTTGCCGGCGAAGGCCATCCGATCATTCCGGTCATGTTGGGTAATGCAAAGCTCGCCCAGGACATGGCGGGTCTGATGCTGAAGAAGGGGATCTATGTCATCGGCTTCTCCTTCCCCGTCGTGCCGAAGGGCCAAGCCCGCATCCGCACACAGATGTCGGCGGCGCATTCGAAGGCGGATGTGGAACGGGCGATCGCGGCCTTTGCGGAAGCTGGGCGGGAACTGGGGGTGATTTGAGAATGGAAGATTGCCCCTCACCCTAACCCTTGCCGGGGTCGAGCCACTGGTCTCGATCCGTCCTGCGGACCCCCGTAACGGGGCGAGGGGACGTGGCAAAGGCAGCGTTGAGGATGACGAAACCGGTGCGGCACATCCCCTTCGCCCCGCGCGCGGGGAGACGGTGCCAGCAGGCGGATGAGGAGCCGGAATAGGCACTGACCAAGGATACAAATATGTCGAACATGATGAAGGCGCTGGTCAAGTCGAGGCCCGAGGTCGGGCTCTGGATGGAGAATGTGCCGGTGCCGGAGGTCGGGCCGAACGATGTGCTGATCCGGGTGAAGAAATCGGCGATCTGCGGCACCGACGTTCATATCTGGAATTGGGACCAGTGGGCGCAGAAGACTATTCCGGTGCCGATGGTCGTCGGTCATGAATTCTCCGGTGAGATCGCCGAGGTCGGTTCGGCGGTCACCCGCTATCATGTCGGCGAGCGGGTCTCCGGCGAGGGGCATATCGTCTGCGGCAAGTGCCGCAATTGCCGGGCGGGCAGGGGGCATCTCTGCCGCAACACGCTGGGGGTCGGCGTCAACCGGCCGGGTTCCTTTGGCGAATTCGTCTGCATTCCCGAAAGCAATGTCGTGCCGATCCCGGACGATATATCCGACGAGATCGCCGCGATCTTCGACCCCTTCGGCAATGCCGTGCATACCGCGCTTTCCTTCGATCTCGTCGGCGAGGACGTGCTCGTCACCGGCGCCGGCCCGATCGGCATCATGGGGGCGCTCGTCGCCAAGCGTTCCGGCGCTCGCAAGGTCGTCATCACCGATATCAATCCGCATCGTCTGGACCTGGCGCGCAAGCTCGGTATCGACCATGTCGTCGACGCATCGAAAGAAAATCTCGCCGACGTGATGAAGGCGATCGGCATGACGGAAGGGTTCGACGTGGGGCTCGAAATGTCGGGCGCAGCACCCGCCTTCCGCGATATGATCGACAAGATGAACAATGGCGGCAAGATCGCCATTCTCGGCATTGCACCGGCCGGGTTCGAGATCGACTGGAACAAGGTGATCTTCAAGATGCTCAATCTCAAGGGCATCTATGGCCGTGAGATGTTCGAGACCTGGTACAAGATGATTGCCTTCGTCCAGGGCGGCCTCGATCTTTCGCCGATCATTACCCATCGCATCAAGATCGATGATTTCCGCGATGGTTTCGAGGCGATGCGGTCGGGCAATTCAGGCAAGGTCGTGATGGATTGGATGTGAGGAGGACGACATGCTCTATGGAAGCTGTCATTGCGGCAACATCGCTTTCACTGTCGAAGGCGAATTCACAGAGGCGCTCGACTGCAACTGTTCGCTCTGCCGCAGGCGGGGCGGCCTTCTTGCCTTCGTGCCGCGCGAGAAGCTGGTGCTGAAGACACCTGAGGAAAATATCTCGACTTATACTTTCAACAGGCACGTCATCCGGCATCATTTCTGCGCCAAATGCGGCATCGCACCCTTCGGCGAGGGCGTGGCCCCTAATGGCTCGGCGATGGCTTCGATCAATCTGCGCTGCATTCCCGCTGTCGATCTCGGCGCACTGAAGGTGACGCCCTATGATGGCGCTGCGCATTAGCCCGCCGATACCCGCCCGGAAAGAGGGAAATATATCCCCGTCGCAACTGCGTCAAAAAGCTGAAACAACGGGCGCGGCGAGCAAAATCTCGGCCGCCCTTGTCTTTTGTTTGCTGCTTCTTAAATAAGGTTCGCAATCGCAGCCGCGGTTCAAAGCCTGTGGATAAGGCTTTTTCCGAGTTTTCGCGGGCTTTTTTGCTGGAAAAGCTTGACGAGAACAAAAAATGTGGGAATCACCGTTCGACTTGTTGAAGCGGTGAACAGGGTCAAGGCGGATCGCGCAACCATGGCCGGAAATCCAAAGGCAAGAAAACTTTGCTGTCCGGTGCCGGCGATCGTGGTTAATCAGACTTTAAATGTCATCCCGTTAGGTGGGCTCAGGTGATTGAAGGGCGACGCGAGCGGCGCGTCAGGCCCTGAGACGGCCCATTCACCGTAGCGAGATTGGATAGCGTCAGGAAGGCGACGATATAAATGGCAACCAAGGTCAAAGAGAACGAAGACGCGGAAGTCGAACGCGACGGCGCAAGCGACGGCCCTCTTCTCGATCTTTCCGACGACGCGGTCAAGAAGATGATCAAGGCCGCCAAGAAGCGCGGCTATGTGACGATGGACGAGCTGAACGCCGTCCTGCCGTCCGAGGAAGTGACCTCCGAGCAGATCGAAGACACGATGTCGATGCTGTCGGACATGGGCATCAACGTTATCGAGGACGAGGAAGCCGAAGAGGCTGGTGCTTCCGGCAGTGGCGATGACGATGACGCCGGCGGCGATGAGGACAGCGAAGGCGGCGAACTCGCGCCTTCGGCTGGCACCGCGCTGGCGACCGCCAAGAAGAAAGAGCCGACCGACCGTACCGATGATCCGGTGCGCATGTATCTGCGCGAGATGGGCTCGGTGGAGCTTCTGTCGCGCGAGGGCGAAATCGCGATCGCCAAGCGCATCGAAGCCGGCCGCGAGACGATGATCGCCGGCCTCTGTGAGAGCCCGCTGACCTTCCAGGCCCTGATCATCTGGCGCGACGAACTCAACGAAGGCACGACGCTGCTGCGCGAGATCATCGATCTCGAGACGACCTATTCCGGTCCGGAAGCCAAGGCCGCGCCGCAGTTCCAGAGCCCCGAGAAGATCGAGGCCGACCGCAAGGCGGCGGAAGAGAAGGAAAAGACCCGGCGCGCCCGCTCCGGCGACGACGACATCACCGATGTCGGCGGCGAAGGCCTGCCTCCTGAAGAGGAGGAAGAGGACGAGGACGAATCCAACCTCTCTCTCGCCGCGATGGAAGCCGAGCTGCGCCCGCAGGTCATGGAAACGCTCGACATCATCGCCGAGACTTATAAGAAGCTGCGCAAGCTGCAGGACCAGCAGGTCGAGCAGCGACTGGCCGCTACCGGCACGTTGTCTTCCGCCCAGGAGCGCCGCTACAAGGAGCTCAAGGACGAACTGATCAAGGCGGTCAAGTCGCTGTCGCTCAACCAGAACCGCATCGACGCGCTGGTCGAGCAGCTCTACGACATCAACAAGCGCCTCGTGCAGAACGAAGGCCGCCTGCTGCGCCTGGCCGAATCCTACGGCGTCAAGCGCGACTCGTTCCTCGAGCAATATCAGGGCGCCGAGCTCGATCCGAACTGGATGAAGTCGATCGGCAATCTGGCCGCCCGCGGCTGGAAGGAATTCGCCAAGTCAGAGAATACGACGATCCGCGACATCCGCCAGGAGATCCAGAATCTCGCGACGGAAACCGGCATCTCGATCTCGGAATTCCGCCGCATCGTGCACATGGTGCAGAAGGGCGAGCGCGAAGCCCGAATCGCCAAGAAGGAAATGGTCGAAGCGAATCTTCGCCTCGTCATTTCAATCGCCAAGAAGTACACGAACCGCGGCCTGCAGTTCCTCGACCTCATTCAGGAAGGCAATATCGGCCTGATGAAGGCGGTCGACAAGTTCGAATACCGCCGCGGTTACAAGTTCTCGACCTATGCAACATGGTGGATCCGTCAGGCGATCACCCGCTCGATCGCCGACCAGGCCCGCACGATCCGCATTCCGGTGCATATGATCGAGACGATAAACAAGATCGTCCGGACCTCGCGCCAGATGCTGCACGAGATCGGCCGCGAGCCGACGCCGGAAGAACTGGCCGAAAAGCTCGCCATGCCGCTCGAAAAGGTCCGCAAGGTCCTGAAGATCGCCAAGGAGCCGATCTCGCTCGAAACCCCGGTGGGCGATGAAGAAGATTCGCATCTCGGCGATTTCATCGAGGACAAGAACGCGCTGCTGCCGATCGACGCCGCCATCCAGGCGAACCTGCGCGAGACGACGACCCGCGTTCTCGCCTCGCTGACGCCGCGCGAAGAGCGCGTGCTGCGCATGCGCTTCGGCATCGGCATGAACACCGATCACACGCTCGAAGAAGTCGGCCAGCAGTTCTCGGTCACCCGCGAACGTATCCGCCAGATCGAAGCGAAGGCGCTGCGCAAGCTGAAGCATCCGAGCCGCTCGAGAAAGCTGAGAAGCTTTCTGGACAGCTAAGAAACTGCAAGCTGCGCTCGATCCTCGACAGCTGAGGTTTCGACAATTGCCGTCATGATTGGAAAGCCGGGCGTCGTGCCCGGCTTTTGCTTTTGTGATTAATACCAATGATCCCGGCGGCTTTCTTGTCGCTCAGTGGTGACAAGATTATAGTCCGGCCACGGGGGAAGAAATCGATCGCGGTGCGCGAGCGAGGACCGACGCATACCCGTGTCGGACGAATCCTCCGTTCGGAGGTGCAAGATGACCACTTACATTGTGTTGATCAACTGGACGGACCAAGGCGTGCGCACTGTTCGCGACTCGTCAAAACGGCTGGATGCGGCGAAGAAACTGCTAGGCGACATGGGCGGCTCCTTCAACCAGTTCTTTCTGACGATGGGCGGCCACGACATGGTGGCTGTCTGCGAAGCGCCTGACGATGCCGTCATGGCGCGATTTGGCCTTTCGCTGGCGATGGCCGGCAATGTCCGCACCCAGACACTGAAGGCATTCCCGGAGGCTGCCTATCGAGAGATCATCGGCTCGCTCAGCTAACGCATGCAGAATTTCAGCGCCTCTCCCCATCAAGGGCGCGGCCTCGGCCCCGCTCGTGGGTGGCCCGTTGCCCGGGTCTGAGGAGGGAACGGATGGCGCACCGGCCAGCGATGGCTTCGGCGCGATCACGAGGTTTTTTGCTTTTGCGGCTTGATGCTGCCGGCTTTAAAGGCCACATCGCTGCTGTGACAGACGAAGTGGACTTGGTGGAGACGAATCACGAAACGGCAAAACGGCGGCCCGAAATCCGCTGGGGTATCGGTGTGTCCGTGCTTCTGCACGTGCCGGTCGTTGCGCTTCTGATTTTCGGCTTGCCGAAGATCGAACCGAAGCCCCCGGAGGACGAGAGCGTGAAGGTCGAGCTCGTCCCGCCGCCGGAGGAGCAGAAGCCGGAGGAGAAAAAGGTCGAGGAGAAACCGAAAGAGGAAGAGAAGCCGCAAGAGCAGGCGAAGGCTGAGTTGCCTCCACCGCCTCCTCCTCCACCGCCGCCTCCGGCTGAAAACAGGACAGCAGAACAGGCCAAGCCTGCTACCCCTATGCCAAGCTTGAAGCCTGTCTTTGAGTTCGGTGACAGGGACAGTGGACCCGAAATATCGGCAGCGGGGAATTCATCCCAGGGCGACGCTAAACCTGCGACAGCCGCACCTCAGCATGACACACAGCCGGAACAGGCGCTTGCTGAGACTTCTGCAGAAAAGCCGCAGACTGAGACGCCGCCGGAAAGGCCGGTTCCGGAGGATGTAAAGCTTCCTGAGGTTGCTACGGCTGATGTTTCTCACGAGCGCAATGCGCCTTTGGCAGAAACTAACGGTGACGCCAAGACTGATATTGAAGTCGTCAAGCCACAGGCGCAGAAGCCTCCTGAGCCGCCGAAGGCGGAAGTTGCAAAGGACGACCTGCCCAAAGCAAAGACGTTATTTTCGCAGACAGCTGACGATGATCCAGTGGCGAGGATAGCGATGAGCGGGGTGCCGCGCGGCAAACGTGTCGCCCAGCTTTGCGGCAACGAGCTCCAGCAACAGCTCTTTCATGGCTCGCCTAGCTTTCAGCCGATTATAGTGCCCACTTTCCCACTATCCCGCGGCACAGTTCTCGACATAAAAAGTGCGGCTTTCCGCACTGCTAAAGGCTGGTACAAAATCCGTTTTCGTTGCGAGGTCAACGGGGATGCCACGAAAGTCGTCTCGTTTGCCCATGAGGCCGGTGGGCTGATCCCTCGCAATCAGTACGCAACCTACAGCATTCGTGAGTAGTTACGCGATCCACAACGGCGTCACTGGAACCAGCCACGCGCAAGGAACCGCACCTAGCCTGTCCTCATTGGCCGTGATGGTACGGTGAAGCAGGGACAATGATATGTCGAACGAAATCGAGCGTTTTCTTGAGCGTCAGGATGAAGCCGTCAGCGCGCTGTTCCTGGAAAACAAGGGCGACGAGCTGACCGATATTCTGGTGGCGGCCCTTGAAGAGGCGTTCGAGATCCTGGTCGAAGCCGCGCCCGCCGAAACGCTGCATTGACATCTTTCGAGAGATTGCCTGGCCCGCTTGCTGCCCGTCTGTCTGGCTACCGGATGGAGCGGGATGCGCTCGGCCGTTCGGCCGCGAGCGTCTTTCGCCTGGAAGGCGAGGGCCTGCCGGCGCTCTATCTGAAGGTCGAGGCGGCGGGGCCGTTCGGCGAGCTTGCCGATGAGGCGGCCCGGCTCGCCTGGCTCAAGGCCTCCGGCCTGCCTTGCCCGGAGGTGATCGCCCGTGAAAGCGACGACGAACGTAACTGGCTGCTGCTCAGCGCGCTGCCGGGAACCGATCTCGCCAGTGCTTCGGCGCTGGCGCCCCTGGCGCGCATCGAATTGCTGGCGGAGGCACTGCTCGATCTTCATCGCCTGCCGATCACTTCCTGTCCGTTCGATCACCGCCTGGAAAAGCGCCTGCCGGTAGCCAAGGCGCGCATGGAAGCAGGAATCGTCGATGAGGAGGATTTCGATCCGGCCCGGCTGGGAAAGAGCGCCGCCGAACTGTTCGCTGAGCTCAAGAGCTTAAGGCCGGCCAGCGAGGATCTCGTCGTCACCCATGGCGATGCCTGCCTGCCGAACTTCGTCGCTCTACACGGCCAATTCTCAGGCTATATCGATTGCAGCCGCCTCGGCGTCGCCGACCGCTACCAGGATATCGCGCTCGCCTGCCGCAGCATCGCCTATAACTTCGGCGAGGCGCTGGTGCAGCCATTTCTCGATCGTTACGGCCTGCCGGCGCCCGATCCGGCGAGGATCCATTACTATCAGCTGCTCGACGAGTTCTTCTAAAGCATGTCGCGCAAAAGTGTACAGCGGTTTTGCGAGAACGATATGCGTAAAAACAAAGACCTAAAGCGCGGAGAGCGAATCTGAAAGATCGCGACGCGCTTTAGACGGTTGCGTCATCAAGGCGCGGCTGGCAGAGTTGCCGGCATCGGACCTGCGGATGTCAAATGCCGAAAAACCAGTTCAGGATGCTGCGCTCGGCGCTTTCAGGCGTCGAAGCGGTGGAAGCCGAAACGCCTCACAGTTTCGCCAGGCACACGCATGAGCAGTTCGGCATCGGCCTCGTCTCGTCGGGGGCGCAGAAATCGCTCAGCGGGCGCGGCATGGTGGAGGCGGAGGCTGGCGATATCATCACCGTCAATCCGAACGAGGTGCATGACGGCGCGCCGATCGGCGAGCGTCGGTCGTGGCGCATCCTCTATTTCGATCCCGAGATCGTCACCGGCCTCTCGCAAGAGATCGGCGCAAGGCGCTCGGAAATCTCCCATCCCGTCATTCGCGATGCGGCGATCGCCAGCCGCTTCGAAACGCTGTTTTACGCGGTGACCGCGAGTGCTGCCGACGGGCTGCTCTGCGAGGAACTGCTTCTGCAACTCGTCGCCGATGTCATGCGCGAAGGCGGCGGCAGCGAGGCGAGGCCGCCGGTGCCGTCATCCATCCGCGCGGCGCGGGATCTGATCGACGACGATCCTCTTGCCGCCGTCTCGCTGGCCGATCTTTCCCGGGAAAGCGGCCTCAGCCGCTTCCAGCTGCTGCGCGGCTTCGCGAAGGCGACGGGACTGACGCCGCACGCTTATCTCGTCCAGGCCCGCATCCACATCGCCCGGCGGCTGATTTCTCAGGGCACGCCGCTTGCCGAAGCCGCCTTTGCCAGCGGCTTTGCCGACCAGAGCCACATGACGCGCGTCTTCGTGCGCAAATACGGCCTGTCGCCGCGGCTTTATGCCGGGGCATTTCTCTGAGCGGTGGAAGGCTGATTCGTGCTGCCGCAGGCTGCGACCTCTCTCCAGCGTCCGGCTAGACGTGCCCCTCAAGGGGCCTCGAAGGACGGGGCTGGCCACCTTGCTTCGATTCAAACGCCCTGCAATTTCGTTCAAGACCCCGACTGACCGCTGCTGTTTCTTCGGCGCATCCAATCGGAGGCGCGGAATGTCGAGACAGGTTCAAGGCTATTTCTATCTGGCGCTCGCCATGCTGACGGTCGGCAGCACTGTCATCGCGAGTAAGATCATTGCTTCGGGACTGCCGCCGTTTACCGCCACCGCCTTGCGCTTCGCCCTCGCTCTTCCCGTCTTCTTCCTGCTGATGCGGGCAAGCGGAACCCGGTTGCCGAAGCTCTCCAGGTATGACCGTCTCATCCTCGTCATTCAGGCCGGCGCCGGCAGTGTCGGCTATACGACGCTGCTGATATCGGGCCTCAGCCTCACCTCGGCCGCCGATGCGGGCGTCATCATCGGCACGCTGCCGGTGGTCTCGGCGGCGGTTTCGATCCTGCTGCTGCGCGAACGGCCAGGGCGCGCCCTGCTTCTGGCCGTGGCGCTGGCGAGCGTCGGCGTGTTTTCGATCGCCTTCACACCGGAGGCGACCGGCGGTTCGCTTGCCGGCAATCTGCTGATTTTTCTCGCGGTCATCTGCGAGGGCTTGTTCATTCTGTTGAACAAGCGGTTGACCGCCAACATTGCCCCGCTTGCCCAGTCGACGCTGATGACCGGCATCGGCTTCGCTGTCTCGATCGTTCCGGCCATTTTAGAGGCGCCCCTCACGCATGGGTTTTCAGCCAGTGCTGCCGCTGCCGTCGTCTATTATGCTCTGGTGCCGACCGTCGGCGGCTTTCTGCTGTGGTATGCGGGGGCAGAGAGGGTGAGCGGCACGGAAGCCGCGCTCTTCACCGCGCTTGCGCCGGTTTCGGCCGTCATGCTCGCCTTCGTCCTCCTCGGCGAGCCGATCGGTTTAAACCATATTGCCGGCATTGCCTGCGTCCTGGCGGCCGTGTTCGGGCTTGCCTTTGCAGGAAGCCACAGGAAATTCATCGAAGGGAAATGATCATGCAGTTCAGCCATTCCAACGCGATATGGCAGGCTTTTCCGCAGCTTGCCGCCGGCGCGCTTTTTGCCGAAGGCATTCATGCGCTAGCTGACGTCGAAGAGGCGATCGCAAGTTTCAGCGCGATCGCCGCGGCCCGGCTCGCTGAAGCCCAGGAAAGCGAATTCCCGGAGATCCAGGCGTGGCGGCGCGGCTTTTCCCGCATGGGCTTGAAGCCGACGCAGTATCGCGCGGCATCCGAGGCGCTTCTGCGTCGCTTCCGCCAGGAGCACGCCCTGCCGCGCCTTCATCCGCTCATCGATCTCTGCAATGCGATTTCGCTCGCCTTTGCCATTCCTGTCGCCGTCTTCGACACGGAAAACATTGCCGGCGATCTCCAGGTGCGGCATGCAACGGGGCATGAGACCTATCTCACCTTCAGCGGTCAAAGCGAACATCCGGAGCCGGACGAGGTGATCTTCGCGGATGACGAAGGCAGAGCACATGCCCGCCGCTGGACGAACCGGCAGGGCGGCCTGTCGGCGGTGCGGGAGACGACGCGCTCGGTGCTGATCGTCGCCGAGGCGCTGCATGCCGGGGCCGGCGAGGATACCGCCAGCTTGGTTGCGACGCTCGCGGATGCGCTCGCGCGTCACTGGTCGGTGACAGCGGCGACCGCCGCCCTCAGTCAGGCATCGCCGCGTTTCGCATTCCAGGTGTAAGGGAAGGAAACGCTCGGGGCTTGGGCCGGCGGCATGAGCGCCCTATCTCAGGGGCATACTTATCTTCTGGAGACGAACCCATGTTGGACAAGTCGATCAAGATTCCGGGGCCGGACCATCCGATCACCGTCGAGCACAATCCCTGCCGCGTCGTCGTCACCGTCGCCGGCCGGACGATTGCCGATAGCCGCAACGCGCTGACGCTGCGCGAGGCCTCCTATCCGCCGGTCCAGTATATCCCTCGCAGGGATGTCGATATGTCGCTGCTTCAGCGCACCGATCACGCCACACATTGCCCCTACAAGGGCGATGCCTCCTATTACAGTATTGCTTTGGGCGGCAAACGCTCCGAGAACGCGGTTTGGACCTACGAAGCCCCGCATGCCGCCGTCAGCAACATCAAAGACCATCTCGCCTTCTATCCCGACCGTGTCGACGCAATCGAGGAATTGGCTTCGCCCGAGGCCGGCGCCTTCTGAGATCGCCGGATGGCGGGCGCTGAAAATCGTTCGGGCGGAACCTGTCGCCTTCAGCATCGTTAGGGGCATCATCGAAGGAGCATGCTGTGCCGAAATTCCACTTCCAGCTCTTCGATCGCGATGGTGTCGGCACCGAGACCGGATACGAATTCGAATCCGTCGAGGCTGCCAAGGCAGAGGCGCGAAGGGTCCTCGCGGAAATGGCAGCCGAAGGCCTGCCGACTGCGCCTTTGAACATGCTTTCGGTCGAGCTTTTCGACGAAAGCCGCAAACCGCTTGCGGAAATTCGGCTGATTCTGGAAGAGATCGCGAAATAGAAGCGACCGGAACTCCACCGCAGAAATGCCTGTCGACGCTTCCCGGCAATCGCGGAACTATGTCAAATTTAATTGCCGCCTGACAGGGCGGGGTCTTAATGCATGTCGCTCCCGGAAGTGTGCGGATGACGACATGCATGAAAGCAAGGAGCTGGAACGCATCCATCGACCAGTTGGATTGATGCGTATATGGGACCCGCCGGCATCCCAGAGGCCGTCATCGAATGACGTCGATCCATTCATTGCTGAAGACGAGACTGGCGACTGTGACAGGATCGCCGCGCTCGTCGCGGACGGTAACGGCAATCGTCATGCGGTCACCTGCCGGCAATTCGTCTCGCGCCACGTCCAGCAGGATGCGGGTCACCTCTTTGGGAATGTCTTCACGAGATTTGAGCTCGGTGCCGTGCTCGTCGCGGGTCGGACCTTCCCCGTTGTGTAGATCGAAATAGTAGCGAGCCATGTTCTTTCCTGCGCGTCAGAGAGGAAATAACCAATGAAGACAATTGTTCCCGAGGCTAGGCCTTGATTCCTATAGAAAATACAGGTTGCACCGAGACGGCCCCGAGCCCTTGCGATAGCGGGAGACAGGACCGTGATTGAACCCTTGTTGCTGAACCTTGGAAGCCGTGATGTGCTGTCGAACGACGAGGAAAACCTTCTTCGGTCGATCCTCGTCAAGGACAGGCAATTCGCCGTCGGAGAAGATCTCGTTTCCCAAGGCAGCCGCCCGCCCTTCAGCACGCTGCTGCTCGACGGGTTCGCGGCGCGCTACAAGGTGATGGCGGACGGCAGCCGGCAGATCACCGCACTTCATGTTGCCGGCGACTTTGTCGACCTCCATGCTTTTCCCGTCAAGGTAATGGATCATGGCATCGTTGCGCTGTCACCCTGCCACGTCGCTTTGGCCGATCATGCCGACTTGAGGGCGATCACCGAGCGCATGCCGCATTTGACGCGGCTGCTTTGGCTCGACACGCTGGTCGACGGCGCTATTCACCGGGAATGGATCGTCGCCATGGGGCGGCGCTCCAAACGCGCTCAGATCGCCCATCTCGTCTGCGAACTCTTCATGCGGCTGAAGGTCGTCAGGCGCACCCGGGGTGAAAGCTTTCAGTTTCCGCTGACGCAGATCGAGATGGCGGACGTGCTCGGCATATCGGTGGTCCACCTCAACAAGACGCTGCAGGCTCTCAGGCGCGAGGGCGTCTTCACCTGGGAGAACCGAACGATCACCATCGTCGATTGGGAACGCCTGCAGGAGATCGCCGAATTCGACCCCGCTTATCTCAGCATCTCCAGAGAGCCGCGCTGATATCTGCCGCATCGCATGCGCGTTGAAAGGGAGGAACGGCGCCGTTAGGGTGGCGGGAATCACTTGACGGGACGATGCGTGACGAAGACTTTTCTACCCTACCTACTGGCGGCAGTTTTCGCCGCATTACCGGCCGCGGCGCAGAGCGAATGGCAGGCGATCGAGGAGGTGCGGCCCTATTCGATTTCAGGCAAGACCGGCGCCGAACTTTATCAATCGATCGGGGCACAGGGCCCCAAGGCCGGCGTCACCGGCCGGGTCATCGCGCATACGACGTTCAAGCTCACCTGGACCCGCAAGTACGAGCCGCAGGGCAATGCCTGCGCCATCGTCACCAATCGGCCGAAGCTCATCATCACCTACACACTGCCGCAGCCCTCGGCCGGGCTGCCGCCAGCCGTCAAGAGCAGCTGGGATGGCTTCATTTCAGGCGTTGCCGCGCATGAGCGGGTGCACGGCGAAACCATCAAGGACATGGTTAGGGAAATCGAGGCGATGAGCGTCGGCTTCACCGTTGCCGACGACCCCGACTGCAAGAAGATCAGGGTCGAGCTGACCCGGCGCCTCGGCGAGATTTCCGCAAAGCAGCGCCAGCGCGGCCGCGACTTCGACAAGGTCGAAATGGGCGACGGCGGCAATATCCAGCAGCTCATCCTCAAGCTCGTGAATGGGCCTTAGCCGATGGCGGGCATCGATCTGCCCATTCGTGGGCCATTGACTTGGCCGTCACGGCGCGCCAACTCGCGGGCAATGTCATTGCGAGACGGAGACCGCCCGTGCCCCAGACAATCCTCACCCTGTCCACACGCGGCCAGGGACTTTACGAATTCACCGATCAGGCGGAGGCCTTCGTCCGCGCCGCGGGACGGGAGGAGGGGCTTCTCACCGTCTTCGTGCGCCACACATCCTGTTCACTGCTGATCCAGGAAAATGCCGATCCCGACGTGCGCACCGATCTTCTCGCCTTCTTCCGTCGGCTCGTGCCACCGGCCTCCGACCCATCGATGGACTGGATCGTGCACAGGGCCGAGGGGCCGGACGACATGCCGGCGCATATCAAAGCGGCGCTGACGCAGGTGTCGATCGGCATTCCGGTCGCCAGGGGACGCTTGACGCTCGGCACCTGGCAGGGCCTCTATCTCTTCGAACACCGAGACCGGCCGCACCAGCGCGAAATCGTGCTGCATCTCGGGGCCTGAGAGCGCCGTGCGTCCTTGCCGAGGCTATGGCACGGCGATCAGCCATCGGCCACGCGGCACACCGATCAGCCCACCAGCCCCATGGCACCACGATCAGCCCTCATCCTCAGGCGCGTAGGCCATAGGCCGGAGCCTCGAAGGAGGGGGCGGGTGATGAGCGATCTCCTTCAGACGAGAGATCACGCGAATCCCGATCGAAAGAAGAGCCGTCAAAAACCGCTCATCTTCTTGTGAATGCAAACTGAATGGTCGGTTCGAACAGCATTCAGCTTGCCGCATTTAGTGTCGAGGCAATCCCTTATGGGAGAGCTTAAAAGACCAATCGACGGAGACACTCCATGACGCATTTCCTCACCAAGGCTTGCCTTGCCGCAGTGCTCGCCCTCTCATCCATTCCGGCCACTGTTTCCACGGCGGCAGCCGCAGGGCCGCAGACAAACTTCATCGTCGAGGCGCAATATTATCGTCCAATCCGCGGCTGCTCGCCGATGCACGCCGTGAACAAGGCGCGCGATTTCGGCCTGCGCAGAGCCCACATCACCCGCATGTCGCCGCGTGTCGTCGTCGTCGCCGGGCGCGATCGTCGCGGCTGGGACAGGATGGTCTTCGCCAATGTCCGCGGCTGCCCGCTGATCCGGCGTTGAAAATTGCACGGCAAGCGCCTATGTGCGCTTGCCCTTTCGCCTTGACGGCGACACTTTCAGCCGTCTCTTCTCCGATTTGTATAAGTGATTCCACTGACGCCTCGGCGTGATGCGGAGAGTGGGGAGGGCGGCTCGACCGCACCGACTATGGAACGAAAGGTTTTCCGATGATGCAGTTTCTGGCAAAGGCGGGTCTTGCCGCCATGCTTGCCGCAGGCACTCTTGCCGGCACGGTGGTCCCGGCGGCCGCTCAATTTAGTATCATTATCGGCGATCAGGATCGTGATCCGCCGCGCGATTATCGCCGTCCGCCTCCGCCGCCGGGCTTCGGCCGGCGCCCGCGCGGCTGCGATCCGCGGCTGGCGGAAGATCTCGCCCGCGATTGGGGCTTCCGCCGCCCGCGCGTCGTCGACATCACCCCGCGCCGCGTCATCGTTCAGGGCTGGACCCGCCGCGGCCCCGATGAAATGAGCTTCGCCAACGTCCGCGGCTGCCCGGCTTTGCGCCGTTGATTGTCCTGCGCCCGTCTCGCTGAACCGGCACGGGCGGTTTCTTTGTGAGATTCCAAAGCCGCGCGCCTGGAAGGGCGCGCGGCGTTCAGTTTAGACGCAGGAGCTCCGTTTCCTGGGCCTTGTGCCGCGGCTGTCCTGTCGATGAAAATCACGAGATCAGCCCTCATCCGCCTGCCGGCACCTCTCCCCGCTCTGGCGGGCCGAAGGGGATATCTCGCTAGCTCTCTGTTCCCCGCTGAGCTCTCTTGGGGCACGTCCCCTCTCCCCGTCAGAACGGGGAGAGGGTTAGGGTGAGGGGCATCGGCGCTAGCAGGCGGCCGCCAGCAGTCAGCACATGGCGTCAAAAGACGCGCGGCGCTTCCGTTTACTGCTCAATGGCGAAGGTCACGGTGACGCTGACAGTGTAATTGTTCTCGCCGCCCTGGACGGGAACGGCAGCGTCGGCTTCCTTCATCATCGTGGCGCGATAAGCGGGCTGCGGCAGCGGGCGCGGCTCATTCTCGTTGATTTCGATGATACGGCCGAGCTTGACGCCGGCGGCTTCGCTCAGCGTTTTCGCCTTCTTGACGGCTTCGGCGACGGCGTTCTTGCGCGCCTCTTCGAGCGCCGCCTCCGGCTTGTCGTTGGTGAACTGGATGTCGCCGCCCTGGTTGATGCCGAGGGTAACGGATTGGTCGATCACCTGGCCGAGCTTGGAAAGGTCGCGCAGGCGCACGGTAACCGAGTTGATCGTCTGGTAGCCGATCAG
This sequence comes from Rhizobium sp. NLR16a, assembly GCF_017948245.1. Classification (NCBI taxonomy): domain Bacteria; kingdom Pseudomonadati; phylum Pseudomonadota; class Alphaproteobacteria; order Hyphomicrobiales; family Rhizobiaceae; genus Rhizobium; species Rhizobium sp. NLR16a. Next base: position 919,057 of record NZ_CP072865.1, read on the forward strand.
CTGCGGCTGCTGCTGCTGGCCGTCGACCGGCTGCGGATAATTGAACTGCGGCTGGATGGAGAAGCCGGAGGTCTGCAGATCGCGCTCGGCGATTCCGCCGTCCTTCAGCGCCTTCAGCACGTCGTTCATCGCCTTGTTGTTCTCATCGAGCGCTTCACGGGCGGTCTTCGCCTGCTTGACGACGGCGAGATTGACGACCGCCATGTCCGGCGCCAAGGACGATTCGCCATCGCCAGTCACCGAAATCACCGCCTCACGCGGCTTTGCCTCCTGCGCCAATGCAGGCGCGGCGCTGCCGAGCGGCAGAGCAAGAAGGGCAGTCATCACAAGTGTCTTGGAAAAAATCGGCGCCATGTTTCATTCCCTAGTTGTCGTTTCCCGATGAGCTTTCTGTCGGTTGATTGTGAAGCTATTGCGGCGGAAGGGAGGAGCGGTGGCGGAACGGGAGAAAAATGTGAGGGTGCGGGAGGAGAGGGGTGCTGCCCCGGCCCCGCTAGGGTCTCGCCCCGTCATTAGGTTCCTCATGGGGAGGTTGGTTGGGGTGAAGGTCCCCTCCTTCTCATCCCTCATTCCTGACGAGCACAGGAATGAGGGAGGTTGAGGGTGACGCGCTGATCAATCGCCGATGGCTCGGCTTTCCGGCTCCGAAGCAACCTTCGGGCCGATGATTGGCGCAACACCGTTAAAGAACGGCATGACGATCTGCCGACATATGGCGCCCGCCTCCAGGACCGAGACCGGCACGAACTTTGTGGGCCTGGTCGGCAGTTCCACGATTTCTGAGGACAATCGGCGGTTCTCTTCATCGGCAATCTATGGGTCACGCAATCTGAACGGCCCAACGGCATCGGCACGAAGCTGATGGCGGCGGCGGAGGAGGGGCGCCGCCGCGCCGCAGTCGTGGCCTGCGTCGACACGCTCTCGACCCAGGCGCCGAGCTTCTATCCGAAGCTCGGCTATATCGAATTCGGCAGGATTGGCGGCTACGCCGAAGGCCGGCCGATCGACAGAATGGTTCAGGAAGGAGTTATCCGCCGCTTGAAAAGATTGGTCAGCGGCGGCTTTGCGCCGCGCGTCAGGCGCCGAAATCATCCATGAAGGAGGGATGAATCGCGGGCTTGCGCTCTTCGCGCGCTTCGCGAATGCGCTGGGGAACCGCACCGAGACCGGCGACAAAACGGGTCAGGAGGTTGCGGTTGAAAAGTTTCTGTAGGCTCATGGCAGTTCACTCATTCTTTTTTTTGTTAGCTGGCGGCATATATTTTGCGCAGGCTGCCTTAACAACGGGCAATTTTGCATGACAGTTATGTGACAGCGCATAGTCTTGAAAAGATGAGCTGAAAGGCGATCACTTTAGCGTGACAAGAACCTACCGGAGGCAGTCGATTGCCGCAGATCAATGCTCTCTGCACCGCGGCGTGTAAATTGTACGGCTTGGGTTGAAGCCATGCCCGAAGGAGAAGCTCAGATGAACCGATTTTTCGCATTGATCGCGACCGGAACGCTGATCAGCCTTGCCACGCTCATTTCGGCCTGCACATCATCAGGATACATCGACCAGACTTCGTCGATCGACGGCGGTTACTACTACGAGAGTCAGCCGCTCAATCCGGCCTGCGGTGGTGGGTTCAGGCCAAGCGATGGGCGTTCATGCAGTTATTAGAGGGTGCGCTACTTGCCATGACCGCTTCGGCGGATATGTTCTCTACCGTGCAGTTATGCGAGTGTGTCTTTGGCGTTACAGCTATTTGTTGAACTAGGCTGTACCCTCCAGTTGTGTTGCAAGACATGGGGTCACGAACATGAAGCTCACGATCGCCACAACTTTTCTAGCACTTGCCGCAACGACCGCCTTTGCAGCGGATGCCGTGCAGGATGTCCCGACCGCACCTGTTGCGGCTGCGCCAGTTTTTACCTGGTCGGGCCCATATCTCGGAATCGATGGCGGCGCCAGTTGGCTAAACGGTGACTTCAGCGCCGGCGGCGCCAGCGATTCCCAGGATTTCAACGGTGGCGTCTTCGGTGCATTTGCGGGTTACAATTTCCAGTTCGACAACAACATCGTAGTCGGCATCGAGGGCAACCTCGAATACAACTGGAACGAAGAGGAAGCGCTGGGGGCGGATGTCGGCACCGATTGGGCCGGTGCAGTTCGTGGTCGTGTCGGCTACGCCTTTGACAGAGCGCTGCTTTATGGCGCGGCCGGTTGGACCGCTGCGCGTGGATACGTTGACCTGCCGGGATTCGATAAGGAAACGGAGACCTTCAACGGCTACACTGTCGGCGCTGGCGTCGACTTTGCCATCACCAACAACATCTTCGCCCGTGGCGAGTATCGGTATAATGACTTCGGCGAGAAAGACATTCTCGGCGTTGATGTCGACCTCAACCAGCACGAACTCAAGTTCGGAATCGGTGTGAAGTTCTAAGAACTGCCATTGGATCAGCCGTAGGAGAGTCCCGCCAAGCTTAATCTCGGCCACAGGCTTCCGCGCAGTCCAATTTGCTCAGATATTCACCCGGCGTCACTTGGCGAGGTTGCCGCCCTCATTCGCGCTGCAGAGGAAGCGGAATTCCTGTGATTGCTATCGTCCACTGACGGGATGCCTGGCGTGACGTGGCGCCATGCCGGCGTCGCGGAGCGCTTCGGTCCAAACTGATCAAACCTCATCGCAACGCAAACGGGAGGGAGGGGTTAGCACTTCCTTTCAGATAATCTTCTTCCGGATGGCTGGCATACCTATCCCTTCTACGAAAGTAGAGGGGGCTACGTCAGACCAAAGTCCGTTGCGCCCGCAGATCAAAGTTGGAGAGTAGGCGTTTAAGGCGATCGTCTAAAGATGTCGGCGGCTGAGATTTTCCCGCTTCCGAAGTGAATGTAGAAGAACGCCGGAAATCAATAATGCAGTTCCTTCATCCGTACGAAAGTATCTTTGTCGTTGACGTGGCGAGAGATCTGCAATGCTGTCATGTACAGAGGAGGATCGACGAGGGACCACTAATTCTGACCAGACCTTGGTCTCTGTGGTCATCCCGGCCTTCAACGCTTCCATCTATATTGAGCGCACGCTTCGGTCCGCCCTGCGCCAGACCTACACTGTCCTGGAGATTATTGTCGTCAACGACGGCTCCACAGACGACACGGCAAAACTCGTCGCGCAGATAGCGATGTCGGATTCGCGGATCCGCCTCCTGTCCACGCCTAACCGCGGTGTCGCGGCCGCAAGGAATACGGGCATCGAGGCATCATCAGGTCGATTTGTGGCATTCCTCGACGCCGACGATCTCTGGCACCGGACGAAAATCGAAAAACAGGTGAACGCTCTCAACCGGTTGTCCTCGCGGTGGGCTGCGGTCTACGCGCAGCATTGCCTCATCAACGAGGACGACGAAATTATTCGCCCTGGCACTTCCCATGTCGCAAGAGGATATATCTATGCCCGGCATCTGTCTTTTAAGTACGTGGGCAATGGAAGCGCGCTTCTCGTCCGGCGAAACGTTGCGCTTGAGATTGGTGGATTTGATAGCTCATATGCAGCAACGGGTATCGGAGGCTGCGAAGACCTTGATTTCGAGCTCAGGCTCGCGGCACGCTACTGCATCGAAGTCGTTCCCGAGCAGCTGGTGGGATACCGACAGCATCCCGGCAGCATGTCTTCCAATCACCTGCGAATGGGCAAAGGTGCTCTGGAAGTCGTCAGGCGTTCGCTGGCCGCAAATCCGCACCTCCCCCGATACGTGGTTCGAAGTGCAATCGACGCCACGCAAAAATTTGCGTTCTGGGAATTCCGACAAGATCGGAGAACATATCTGTCACTCGTGACCATTGGAGTGATTTTACGAATCGACCCCTGTTACGTGGTTCGGCTCGTGCTTCAGAAGGGTCTGCGCGGGATACAACACTGTCTTCGTCTCCGGACGAGCACCGCAGGCGGTGAAGATCCACCGCGAAGGAACAGGTCGAAATTCGACGAACAAATTGTCCCTTCGTTTCTTGAATGCACAAAGGAGACGCCGCGGTTAAGACGTCACCTGACGCGGCTGACCGCGGTGGATGTAATTCTGAATCAACTGTTTGCCCCGAGCGAACGGAGCCTGACGCGGACGAAGGTGGAATGATAGAGGAATCGCGGGCCTTGGAACCGGGCCCGCGATGCTTTCAGCTTATTGGATGACCTCGATCACCGCGCGGGCCTTCGGATTGACGAGCACACGACAACATAGCCGTAATCAGGTTGATCTGGGATTGTGGATCTCGACTGTGTCAGGAAGGGTCGTTCCGACTGCAACGTCACCTTCAAGCGTGACAGCGAACTAGAAAAATGGTGGGCCCGGAGGGACTCGAACCCCCAACCAAGCGGTTATGAGCCGCCGGCTCTAACCATTGAGCTACAGGCCCTCAGCGTCGGATGTCCGACGCCTGGTTGCCGGGGCAATGGTTCCCACGGCATCGGTTCGCTCTAGCTCATATTGCAGGGAGCCACAAGCGGGCAGGGCAACATCTGTGGATGATGCATATTTCATGGGCAGAGGCACTGGAACCTTCGCATGGCGGATACACTTATTCGAATCATATTTCGCACGGAAAGGGCGATTGCAGATGACTTCGAACAGTGCCGTGGTGCTCATCGTGGAGGATGAGCCGCTGATCCGGTTCAATATCCTCGATGTGCTGGAGGACGTCGGTCATGTGGCGCTGGAGGCGGCGAATGCGGATGAGGCGCTGGTGGTGCTGAAGGGGCGGCAGGATATCGATATCCTGTTCACTGACGTCAACATGGCCGGTTCGATGGATGGCATCCAGCTTGCCAAGCGGGTGAGGGCGATGCGGCCGAATATCGGCATCATTATCACCTCCGGCATGGTGCGGCTCGATCCGATGGCGCTGCCCGCCAATACCGCCTTCCTGCCCAAGCCCTATCTGCACGACACGCTGATTGCGGCGATCGATTCCCTGATGGCATAAATGTCCTCCCCGATGAGGTGACGACCTCGGCTAACCGGGGCGCGCGGCCGCAAAACGGGGACAGGTTTTGCGGCCGCGCGAGGCGCTGCGAGGCGAGCCCCTCTTCAGGCGCGGCGGAGGGGACCGCACCCTCAGCCGAAGCTGCTCTTCAGCGCCTCATTCTCATGCTGAGCCTTCTTTTCGTAGATTGTGAACAGCGCCATCGAAAGCAGATAGGAGAGGAACGGATCCCCTATCTGCGTGGCGATGTCGCGGGATGCGAGGACATGGCGCTCCAGGGCGGAGATGTCTTTCGGTGTTGCGGTTTCAACGAGGCGTTTCATGCTGCCATCTCCAGGAATTGCGTCACGACCGAGCGGGCCGGAACATGTCTGACATAAAGGGGTAGGGTCAGGCCGAGGGCGGCGCGCATCTTGCGCAGCACGCGGTCCGACACTTCGAAGGCGCCGCAGCAGACGGGATACTTGCCGTAGCCGTCGGCGCGGCCGAGTTCTTCCACTTCGGCGCCTGCGCGTTTGTAGACGCGCTTGAGATAGGGTTCGTAGTTGGAAATCATCGTATGGATGCCGTGGTCGAGCGCGCATTCGCAAAGCGCCAGCAGCATCATCGAGAAGGCGCGCCCGGCATCGATATTGGGGAAATCCTTGGCGATCGCCTCCTCGTCGATGCACATGCGCGTGCCTTCCCAGATGCCCGGGGCGACGAGATCGGCGGCAGCTGGAAAGGTCTCACGGAAGACGTCGTAGAGAAGCGTCGGACCGGTCGTCGGCATCAGCCGCATGCCGCCATAAAGGCGGGTGCGGCTGTCGTTGCACCAGACGAGGTAGGCCGGTGAAAGCGAATCGTAGCTGTCGCGTTCGTAAGGGCCGATGACAGGAACGTCCCAGCCGAGCTGGTCGGCGAAGACCTTCTTTCGCAGGCGGAACATCTGCTCGAGTACGGCGGCGTGTTTCTGATACTCATGTGCCTGAATGATAACGAACATTTTGCCCTCCAGCGTTTGCAGTTCGTGGAGAGCACAATGGTTCAGGCGGGCCGGATCGGAAATTCCCTCAGATGGGCCCCCTCAGATGGGGGGATTAGCCCAAAAGTATCAGGATTGGGTGGCGACGGGCAAAGACGAGGCGCGGCCGGGAAGGATCGCGATCCTCCGGCTGTTGAATCAACACGTATTTTCGGAAATCGATTCCGATTCTCAGGGATTGATGATGCGCAATTGCACGGCCCGCGAGGCCGCGGCCGAAATCGTGGCGCAGCCGAGCTTGAAGCGGGCAGTTTTCAGGTAGTCGCGCGTCGTGTGCTCCGATATGCCCAATATGACCGAGATATCCTTGTAATCCTTGCCGAGCGCCGTCCAGTGCAGGCACTCGATCTCGCGCGGCGACAATGTCGGCACCGGATCGTTCTCGCCATGCAGCTCATAAACGGCCTTGCGGTGGATCAGATGGGCGATCTCAATCCATTCATTGCGGCAGCGGCGCACGAGCTCGGCCCAGTCGTCGGCCGGAATGCGGGCGTTCAGCGACAGGAGCGCGCGGCGCTGCGCCTTGTCGGCGACGGGAATGGAATAGCCGTTGCCGCCGATGCCGTGCTTCTGGGCGTCGACCAGCATGGCATAGGCTTCCGGCGTCGGCTCGACCTCGCTCCAATCGAAGGGCAGCTGGCGCTCGAAGCCCTGCTTGACGATCGGATCGACCTTCACATAGCTGTTCAAGAGGTAGCGGGAGACCCAGGCATCCGGATAGGTGGTGCGCACGAAGGGGGAATCGATCTTGCTCGCGATCGTCTGGGCGAGATGGTAAGTCACGAAATCGAGGCCATATTCCGCCTGGAGAATACGGATGGCGGCATCCACATTGGTTGCGGCCTTGATCTGTTCGAAAGCGGGTTCGAACTTGTCGCTGTAGGTATTCTCGATCATTTCCGTTGTCCCAGTTCCCTCAATCCTACCGTGAGGACCGTCATAAATACAAGGCATCCCCACATATGCGGGGAATGACAATCCGGCCGCCGCCTGCTAGCGCCTTCATGAGGAGACCTCATATGGACAGCAAGAGACCGTTCGAGATTGCCGAATGCCGACAGGCCGCCAAAGGCCTGAAATCCAGCTGGCAGGACATGGCAGGTTCCGAAGCGTTGATCCGCGCCCTTGTTGCCGAGCGCAACGGCGACACCCCGCTGGCACTGTTCTGGACCGAGGTCCACCGGGCACTTTGCCAGGAAAACAACGCCTTCTGACATGGCCCGCCCCGGCGGGCGGCGTGAGGCTTCCCCGACATGAGAGGCTCGGCCGGGCATCAATCAGCGCCGCGGCCGGATGGAACCACGCTTCGCGCATGCGCAGTTTTTCATCCCCGTTCCGTTTCCGATTTTGCGAGGAGAGTGTCGAGGGGCAATGTCGGGGGCGGGTGAAAGAAAAACCCGTACTCCGTGGATTTGTGCCAATATGCTTGACGAAGTGTTTCAAGCGGAAACAGCGGCGTTCGGGGAAGGAGGTTGGACTGTGCCATTTATTGACGCTCCGCCGTGCGCCGTTCTCCGGTGAGCCAAACCGCGCCCTCTATCCGCCCTCGGCTGAGGCACCGCATCCCTCTCTCCGCCATCCGTGAGGCAAGCTGCCCCTCTCTCCGCCCTCATCCTTGTCCGTTGCCGTTGGTGTATAAACGGGTTGCGCGACGGGGATACGGTCATAGGTTTCGGTAAAGACGAGGTCGACCGGGAGGCGCTTGGCAGTGTAGCCGGCATGGGTCCCGGCATTGTGCTCCACACGCGTGCCTCGATCTCCTGCTGGTCAGCCCGGTATAATGGGAGCCGTCGCTGCAGTGTAGGATACAGACGGTGACTTCCCTGGCGGCAGGCTAGCATGGCGAGCGCAGCGCGCCGGCGCCAGGGTGCTCCCGCGCCGGTGAGGCAAGCCGCACCCTATCTCCGCCCATATCCTGATGTGCCCCGTCGCGGCTCGAAGAGCGAGGGCATCGGCATCCGGGGATGCAGTGCAATTGAACGGCGCCGTGCAAAATCTCGCGGCTGGCCGCTGGGGTCAACCGGCCTTGGCCGGCGGGGTGAGCCAGCCGTCGCGCGGCAGTTCCGGCCGTGGCGGCTTCGGGCGAAACTTCACCAGCACTTCACGTCCGTCGACGGAGGCCTGGGTGCGTTCCAGCGCGTCCCGCTCGGCGACCGCCTGGCGCCAATGTTCGCTATCCCGGCCGTCAGGGCGGCCCTGTTCCTCCCAGATCGCATAGGCCCGCTTGCTAATCCATTCGTGGCGTCTGTCGCTCATCCGTCGGTTCCGTCCGTGAAAGGCGTTATTCGGCAATTCTGTCCGGCAGAACAGGCGCGCGGCGCTTGGCTGCCATCAGCAAATCGAGTTCGATCGAGGAAGGCCCGAAACGGGTAAACAGGCTCTCGGCCTGGTCGCTGCGCAGGCCATATTTTGAGGCGAATTCATCAAGGCTGTAAGGACGGCCGCGCAGGACTCTGGCCCGCCGCTCCGGTTCACGGATTTGCGTCATTGCTGGTAACCCCATCTGCTTTTGCGAAGTGCGCGAACAAAACAGATTACAGCCGCAAAAGTTCCGTGATTTTTCAGGGTTTTTTCCGCCTCCCGCACCATGCTCACGCGGCTGGCATGGATTTTCATGAACGCGGCGTACTGAGAAAATTTCGCCTAAAACATGCAGGAATTTCATGCGTTTAGGAAAACGGGTGCCACCTCGGCCGAGAAATGGGCTTTATTCACGAAAGGTTACTCTATAGAATCAATCGTGTTATTCGGTCCGCAGGGGCAAAAAAGACGCTGTGTTCCCCGCGTTCATGCCGACCGATCCAGGAGGATTTTGGCTTAATCCATCAAGAGGAGACAGACATGATGAATGCCCTGCCGCCACTTCATAACGGCCACGCGCCGTTTACCCTCCAGCAGCTGTTTCGCGAAGCACTTTACGCCTTCGAGGAGTGGGACAGCGAATTGACCGAACCGATCGTGACCCATGAAGGAAGGGTCATCCCGATAAGCTTCGTTTTCGAAGCCATGCGCGAATGCACCGATATCGTGCCGATGAATATCGTCGGCGCCGTCACCGAGCGGCTGACCAAGCCGTGGGAGGGCGAAGGTCCGCTCGACCAGATGACCTTCTCGACGGCGGCACGCGTCATGCGCGTGCTGGTGCGCAAACGCCTCCTTGCGAACGGCACAGCGGACCTCGTGGCCGTCTCGGCGCATGCGGCCGAGGACCAGAGCCGCGATTGACGGGAAAGAAATCGCGGCCAAAGCATGTCGCGCAAAAGTGTGCTGCGGTTTTGCGATAAGGACATGCGTCAAACAAAGACCTAAAGCGCAAGAAGCGAATCTGAAAGATCGCGTTGCGCTTTAGGAGCTGCGATCCTTTTCCGCTTCGTCGGAACCTCCCCCGATTCCAGCCGTTTACTGCATGATCCCAGTTCGTATCGGATTTGGGAATTATTCAGTTATTCAGCGCGTTACAGCGTTCTTGCTCGTCTTGAAATACGCGGCCGCTGGAATGCGCAGTCACAGCCCGTGAGATGACGGGCGAGGAATAGCACCATGCTGAGATCCATCGTTCATGAAATCATCGGCACACCGCGACGTGAGCCGGAACTCCCGCAATCGCTCGAGCAGTTTCGAGGCAGCAAACGGGTGCTGATCATCTTCGCCGATGCGCAGGACGACCGCCCAGCAATCCAGGACGAATGGTTGCGGAACGCACAGATGCGCCTCATCGAGGAAGACGTCGAAGTTTTCATCATCGCCGGCGGCGGCGCCTTCTCGCTGTTCGACGATGCTTGGGAGCTTGATGCGGACGATATTCGCGAGCGGCTGCAGGGACCGCCTTACAGCGAGTTCGGGCTGATCCTGATCGGGCGTGACGGCTCGGTGAAGCTGCGTTCGGGCGAGCCGCGCACGGTGGAAGAAATTTTCGCCGCGCTGGACAAGCTGCCGAAGAAGGCGTCGTGATAGCTGCGGGCGACGTGCGCCCACCCGTTCAGAGTTCGAAGGCTTCCTTGAGACCGAGGCTCTTGCGTTCGCGCAGGTCAAGATCGGACTCGATATGGGCGATGTGATGCAGCATCAGCCGACAGGCGCGGTCGAGTTCGTTGCCTTCGATCGCCGAGATGATGTCGCCATGTTCGGAATGGCCGCAACTGGAAGCGGTCGACTGGCCGTAGAGCGCGATGACGAGGGATGAGCGGGCGACGAGCTCCTCCATGAAACGCTGCATGATGGCGTTGCCCGAAATTTCCGCCAGCATCAGGTGGAAATCGCCGGATGCCTTGATCTCGGCGCGCCGCGCCGTCTGGCCGCGCTCGTTCATCAGGCGGCCTTCTTCCTGCAAAAGCTCTCGCAGATTCCTGATGTCATCGGGGGTGATCCGCGCCGCCGCCTCGCGCAATATGCCGGGCTCGACGAGGCGCCGGGCGGAAAAGATCTGCCGCGCCTCATCAGGGGAGGGATAGGCGACGAAGGCGCCGCGGTTCTTTTCGACGCTGACGAGGCCCTCATAGGAAAGCGCCTGCAGCGCCGCGCGGGCAAGTGTGCGGCTGACGTTGAAAAGTTTGCCGACATCGCCTTCGGAAAGCTTGGTGCCGGGGGAAAGCCTGCGCTCGACGATTGCCTCGCGAATGGCGTCGCGGATCTGGTGCGCGCCGGTTTCGGCGACTTCTTCGGCCTGGATGGCCTTGGCGGCGGATTTCATGAAGACTATTCCCTGATGGCGGGCAAACCATACCCGGCTTCGCGGCAAAAGTTAAACGGAATTTGTCATCGAAACGCCGGTTAAATTGTATACGATTTTCTGCGTAAATTGCAGACGATAGCCTAAATGATGTGCAGACGATGCGGTGCCCATAAAATGTGCCTGCACGGTCTCGAGTATTAAAATCCTTTCCTGTTAATAGCTTAGTCGAGGTTGGATGCGATTGGCACGGCAGATGCATCGTCTTTCCCGAACAAGGGGAAGGCATGATGTCGAAAGCGGCAGAGATCGATATAGTATCCGTTTCGAAGGTTTACGGAACGACGACGGCCGTGCATGGGATCAGCCTGAAGATTCCGGCCGGTTCCTATTGCTGCTTCCTCGGCCCGTCGGGCTGCGGCAAGACCTCGACGCTGCGAATGATCGCCGGCCATGAGAGCATTTCTTCGGGCGACATCAGGCTCGGCAAAACAGTCGTCACCGATCTTCCGCCAGCCAGGCGCGGCACGGCGATGATGTTCCAGTCCTACGCGCTTTTCCCGCATCTTGACCTGGTCGACAATGTCGCTTTCAGCCTCAAGATGAAGGGCGTCGACAAGCCTCAGCGGCGGGCCAAGGCGCTCGAGATGCTGAAGTTGATGCAGATGGAGCCCTATGCCAACCGGCGTCCGGCTCAGCTTTCCGGCGGCCAGCAGCAGCGTGTGGCGCTGGCCCGCGCCTTGATTACCGATCCGGAGGCGCTGTTGCTCGACGAGCCGCTGTCGGCGCTCGATCCGTTCCTGAAGATCCGCATGCGCGCCGAACTGAAGAAGCTGCAGAAGTCGCTCGGCATCACCTTCGTCCACGTCACCCACAGCCAGGAAGAGGCGATGGCGCTCGCCGACGTCATCGTCATCATGAATGACGGCCGGATCGAGCAGGCGGCGGCACCCCGCGAGGTTTTCGAGAAGCCGGCAACCGCCTTCGTCGCCCGCTTCATGGGTGATCACAACGTCTTGTCCGGCCGGGTGACGTCGAGCGCGGACGGCATGCTCGTCATGACCGTGCCGGAGGGGCAGAGCTTTTCCGTGCGGGGCGAGGGCAGGGAAGTCGGCGAGCCGGTCGATATCGGCATCCGCACCGATCGCGTGCGCCTGCAGGTGGCGACTGAGTGGACACTCGGCTTCAACGGCATCGTCGCTAACGTCGAATATCGCGGCTCCTCGGTGAAGATCACCGTTCTCGGCGCCGGCAGCGACGACTTCACCGTCATATCTGACGATAGCGACTATTTCGCCCGCCCGGTCGCCGTCGGTGACGCGGTCTCACTCAGCTGGGAACGTGAGGATGCGGTGCTTCTCGGCCGCGCCTCTGCATGAGCAATCAAAAACATCAACTTCCACATCAAGAAAAGGGGAACTGACATGACGACTGAAACGACATCGACCAAGGCGGAAAAGGGTCTTTCCCGCCGCACGCTCTTGAAGACGGGTGCTGCCGCCGTCGGCGCCATCGCCGGCTCCGGAGCTATCTCCGGCTTTCCCACCATCTGGGCGAAGACGAACATCACGCTTCGCCAGTTCGGCACCGGCGTTTCCAACATCAATGCCATCGCTGAAAAGTGCAAAGCTGACCTCGGCATCACGCTGGAGATGACGGCGACTGATTCCGACGCCGCGGCCCAGCGTGCCGTCACCCAGCCCGACAGCTACGATATCGCCGACATCGAATACTGGATCGCCAAGAAGGTGTTTCCAACAGGCGTGCTGCAGCCGATGGACGTCAAGAAGCTCAAATATTACGACAAGATCGTGCCGCTGTTCATCAACGGCAAGCTGAAGCCGGACAGCGTCATCGCCCAGGGCACTGCGCCACATACGGTCGGCTTCGTCGAGGCGCAGGGCGCCAAAAAGTTCGCCAAGGAGCCGACGCAGTGGATGACGATGGTTCCCACCATCTACAATGCCGACACGCTCGGCATCCGCCCCGATCTCGTCGGCCGAGACATTACCAGCTGGGCCGACATCATGGATCCGAAGTTCAAGGGCAAGACTTCGATCCTCAACATCCCGTCGATCGGCATCATGGATGCGGCGATGATCATGGAAGCCATGGGCAACATCAAATATGCCGACAAGGGCAACATGACCAAGGAGGAGATCGACAAGACGATCGAATTCCTGATCAAGGCCAAAGGCGACGGCCAGTTCCGCGCCTTCTGGAAGAGCTTCGACGAGTCGGTCAACCTCATGGCCTCGGGCGAAGTCGTCATCCAGTCGATGTGGTCGCCGGCCGTCGCCGCCGTCCGCTCCAAGGGCATCGCCTGCAAGTATCAGCCGCTCAAGGAAGGTTACCGCGCCTGGGGCGGCGGCCTCGGCCTCGCCTCGCATCTCAAGGGGGCACAACTCGATGCGGCGTACGAATATATCAACTGGTATACGTCGGGCTGGGTCGGTGGCTACCTCAACCGCCAGGGCTACTATTCTGCCTGCATGGAGACGGCCAAGAACTTCATGACGGCAGACGAATGGGGTTACTGGATCGAAGGCAAGCCGGCACAGGGCGATATCCTCTCGCCCGAAGGCAAGGTCATGGAGAAGGCCGGCGCTGTGCGCGACGGCGGCTCCTTCGAAGCCCGCATGGGCGCGGTCGCCTGCTGGAACTCGGTCATGGACGAAGACCGCTACATGGTCCGCCGCTGGAACGAGTTCATCGCGGCGTAAGCGGTTGCCGCTTTCCCCTCCCCAACCCTCCGCACAAGGGGAGGGAGTCCGGAGGTGGCGCGGCACAGAAACTCCCTCCCCCTTGTGGGGAGGGTTGGGGAGGGGTCTTTCGAGCCCTCCCATGCGGATGATGAATGACTTCCGAAAGGGCAAGGAATGGCGGCGATCGTTTCAGAGCAGACGGATCAGGCTTCGCGGCCGGCGAACCGCCATACCTTCCGCCTCTCCCCCTCGGCCATCTCCTATCTCCAGGCGACGCCGCTCATCGCCATCCTCGGTTTCTTCTTCCTGCTACCGATCGCAATGATCGCTGTCGTCAGCTTCTGGGACTACGACTTCGCCGGCCTCTATCCCGCTTTCCTCACCATGAACTACACCGACACGCTCGGTTCATGGGTGACGTGGAAGACCTATCTCAACACGCTGAAATTCACCGCCATCGTCTGGGCGCTGACGCTGGTCATCGGCTTCTGGGTCGCCTATTTCCTGGCCTTCCACATCCGCAAGACCTCGACGCAGATGATCCTCTTCCTCGTCTGCACGGTGCCGTTCATGACCTCGAACATCATCCGCATGATCTCCTGGATCCCGGTGCTCGGGCGCAATGGCCTGGTCAATTCGGCGCTGATCAAGATGGGCATCGTTCCGCAGCCGATCGAATGGCTGCTCTATTCCGATTTCGCCGTCGTGCTCGCCATGGTGCATCTCTATACGCTGTTCATGGTGACGCCGATCTTCAACACGCTGATGCGTATCGACCGGTCGCTGTTCGAGGCGGCCCGCGATGCCGGCGCCTCCGGCTGGCAGGTGCTCTGGAACGTGGTCATTCCGCTTGCCAAGCCCGGCATGGCGATCGGCACGATCTTCGTGGTCACGTTGGTGATGGCCGACTTCTCGACGGTGCAGGTGATGTCCGGCGGCCAGAGCGCCTCGGTGGCGCTGATGATGAAGAACCAGATGTCGTTGCTGCAATATCCGGCCGCCGCCGCCAATGCCGTGGTGCTGCTTGCGGTGGTGCTCATGATGGTCGCCGCCATCCTGCGTGTCGTCGATATCCGCAAGGAGCTTTGAGATGAACCACGAAAAACGCGGCCTCGAATTCTATCTGCTGGCGACCTTCTTCGTCCTCTTCGTGCTGTTCCTCTACGGCCCGCTCTCGGCGATCCTCATCCTCTCCTTCCAGGGACCGGACGGCGGCCTGACCTTCCCGATGAACGGGATTTCCACCCATTGGTTCTTCAACCTGTTCGAAAAGCAGGCGGTCGGCGATTTCGGCGCCTCGTTCCGTCGCTCCTTCACCCTCGGGCTGATGGTGATGGTGGTAACCGTCGTCGTGTCGCTGCTGGCCGGCCTTGCCTTCCGCCGCCGTTTCCGCGGATCGACGGCGCTGTTCTACGCCACGGTCGCAAGCCTCGTCGTGCCGTCGATCATCATTTCGCTCGGCATCGGCGTCGTCTTTCAGGAGGGCGGTCTCAAGCCCGCATGGTATTCCTCGGCCTTCGGGGCGCATCTGACCTGGACGCTGCCCTTCGGCGTGCTGATCATGTTTGCCGTCTTCAACCGTTTCTCGCCCGCTTACGAGGAAGCGGCCCGCGATCTTGGCGCCACCTCCTGGCAGACGTTCCGGCATGTCGTGCTGCCGATGATCGCCCCGAGCCTGATCGGCGTCGGGCTGTTCGGCTTCACGCTTTCCTATGACGAATTCGCGCGCACATTGATGACGTCGGGCAGCTACAATACGCTGCCGCTCGAAATCTACGGCATGACGACCAATGTCACGACGCCGGTGCTCTATGCACTCGGCACGGTGACGACGCTGTTTTCCTTCACCATCATTCTCATTGCGCTCGGCATCATGACGATGCTGGGGCGGCGGCAGGCAAAGATAGACTGATATGCGCATCCTCATCGTCAATCCGAATACCACGGCCTCCATGACCGAGAAGGCTGCGGCCGCCGCGCGGGTGGTCGCAGCATCCGGCACCGAGATCATCGCCGCGACATCCACCATGGGGCCGGCCTCCATCGAGGGGCATTACGATGGGGCGCTGGCGATCCCCGGCCTGCTTTCCGAACTCCACGCCCGGCAGGCGGCGGGCTACGATGCAGCCGTCATCGCCTGCTTCGACGACACCGGGCTCGACGCGGCACGGAGCTTCGCCGATGTGCCGATCCTCGGGCTTTGCGAATCCGCCGTGTTCACGGCGGGCTTCCTGGCGCAGCGCTTTACCGTGGTGACGACGCTGGAGCGGTCGCGGGTGCTGATCGACAATCTGGTGCGCCGCTACGGCATGGGCGAGCGCGCCAAGGTGCGCGCCTCCGACATCCCGGTACTGGAGTTGGAAAATGCGGCCTCGGGCGCGATCGGCAAGCTGAAGGCCGAGATCGAGCGGGCGCTTGCCGAAGACGGCGCCGAGGCGATCGTGCTTGGCTGTGCCGGCATGACGGATCTGGCCAGGCAATTGCAGGAGATTTACGGCGTGCCCGTCGTCGACGGAGTGGCGGCCGCCGTCAAGCAGGCCGAGGCGCTGGTGTCGCTCGGGCTTTCCACCAGCAAGCGCGGCTCCTACGCCTCGCCGCTGCCGAAACCCTTTATGGGCGCGATGAGCGGTTTCTCGCCGGCCCCGGAAATCGGCTAACCCATGGCCGTCTCCTTCGATTTCAAAGAGCTTTCGGAGCGCGAGCGTTACAAGCTGATGATCGGCACGATCATCCCGCGGCCGATCGCGCTGGTGACGACGGTCGACGAGCATGGCCGGATCAACGCGGCGCCCTTCAGCTTCTTCAACTGCCTGTCGGCCGAACCGCCGATCCTGGCGATCGGCGTCGAGAACAATGCGGATATGTCGTTCAAGGATACCGGCCACAATATCCGCATGACCGAAGTCTTCACGGTCAACATCGTCTCCTTCGCCATCGCCGAGGCAATGCATGTCTGCGGCAGCAAATATCCGCGCGGCATCGACGAGTTGAAGGAAGCCGGGTTGACGGCGGTGCCGGGCGAGAAGGTGGCGTCGCCGTTCATCGCCGAGGCACCGGCCGCCTTCGAATGCCGGCGGCATGTGACGCTGGAGCTTGGCCGCTCGCGGCAGATCGTCATGGGCGAAATCCTCTACGCGCATTATCGTGACGGCGTCGTCGATCCCGAGAGGCTGCATGTCGATCCTGCGGCGGTCGATGCCATTGCGCGATTGGGCGGCGATACCTGCGCCACCATCCGCGACCGTTTCGAGATGCTGACGCCGAAGCTCTGATAGACCCAAGTTTTGCTTTACTTTTTCTCTTCTGATGAGAATGGTCTGCAGCGGATCATTGCAGGAGAGGAGCGCCTATCATGACAATCGACAACGATCTCAGTCGGATCGCCGAGCAGGAAAAGGCGCTGAGCTTCGACGCCTTCGATCTCACCACTGCCTGGCAGCTCGGCAAGCTTCTGCAGGAACTCGCCAGCGAGCGCGGCCTCGGGATCGCGATCGACGTGACGCTGCATTCGATGCCGGTCTTCTACGCAGCATTGCCGGGCGTGACGCCTGACAACGTCAACTGGGTCCGCCGCAAGCGCAACATGGTTCTGCGCTATTTCCGCAGCAGCTATGCCTCCGGCCTGAAGCTCAGCAAGGATGGCAAGACCGTCGAGGACAACGGGCTTGATGGCGCCGATTATGCGCCGCATGGCGGCAGTTTTCCGATCAACGTCAAAGGCACCGGCTGCATCGGCGCCGTGACCGTCTCCGGCCTGCCGCAGCGCGACGACCACAATCTTGTGGTCGAGGCCTTAGCGCTGATGCTGGCGAAAGATCTGGATACGTTGCGGCTCGCTCCGCTCTGAGGTGGCGCGCGCCGCCCTGATTTCGACAGAAAAAAGCCATGAAAAATGCAAAATCGCGCCGCCGCTCCGGTGACGCGGCCTTGTCCTGCAGTTAAGGTGCGGCATCCGCCCTCCTTAACCTTCCCGGGACGCTATGATCCGCTTGTTCTTTGCGCTTGCCGCCGCCATCGGTTTCGGTCTTTTGCTTGCCTCCTGCAATACGCTGTCCAAGGAGGAATGTGTTGCCGCCGACTGGCGGGTGATCGGCGAGAGCGACGGGGCCGCAGGCTATGAGCCGCAGCAGCGTTTCGCCGCGCATGCGAAATCCTGCGAACGCGTGAAGATCGTGCCGGATCAAACGATCTGGTTCCAGGGATACCAGTCCGGCCTGGTGCGTTACTGCACGCCCCTCAGCGGTCTGGCGCGCGGCCAGGCGGGCAGTGGCTACGCCAATGTCTGCCCGCCCGAAACGGCATCCGGCTTCCTGCGCGGCTTCAACCTCGGCAGCAAGCAGCACGGGCTACAGGAGCGACTCAATTCGATGCAGAACGATTACAGCTCCAAGGAGGCTGAAATCGACGAGCTGTCCGACAGGCTGAAGGATGCGAAGGACGGCGACAGGTCGGAGTTACGCCGGCGGATCGAGGATCTCGAAGACGACATGCACGACATTCGTCGCGACCAGCGCGACGTGCAGGACGAACTCGACCGTGTAAACGAGGATGTCGAGTGGTTCCAGCGCAACCCCACCGCAGAGTTGAGGGCACCGGGCTATTGAAGTTTGCAGCCCAGCGCGTCTTTTCAGACGCGCTGGGGGGACGGTGAACTTTGGATCGATGTCTCAGAGCCTGCCGCCGACGTCGGCAATGCCCTTCGTCAGGCTGCCGGTTGCCGGAAAGAGCGGGATGAGGCAGGCCTGCAGGGCGTGGTAGATATCGCCCTTACCTGGGAAAAGCGAGTGCGACGGGATGAGATCCTCCGTCAGTTCCTCATGCCAGCCGCCGTTCCTGTGATCGATGAAGGCGCGCTCGATAACGTTCCAGATCTTGCGGTAGCATTCCTCGTGGTAGTCGCTCGGCAGGTGCTCGTTGAGGAAGTGTGCGGCGGCAGCACCTTCGCAGGCCGGCCACCAGAGCTTGTTGCGCTTGGCCGGTTTATCCGCCCAGTCGAGGGTGTAGAAGAAGCCGCCCTTGTCGTTGTCCCAGCCGAGGACCATGGATTGCTCGAAAAGGGCTTTCGCCGCATCCGGCATCCATTCGATGCGTTTGCCGCCGAGCGCCCAGAGCTGCAGGATGAGGCGGGCCCATTCCAGCCAATGGCCGGGCGTCGTGCCGGCCGGACGGAACATTTCGTTCGGATGATAGTAATCCTTATCGAGGTTCCATTCGGCATCGAAATGTTCGGCGACGCGCCAGTCGACCGAACCGGCCGCGCGGCGGATGACGAGATCGGCGATGCTTTCGGCCTTGGCGAGGTATTCCTTGTCACCGGTGGCTTCGAAGGCGGCCATCAGCGCCTCGGTCAGGTGCATGTTGGAGTTCTGGCCGCGATAGGCGCCGCCCTCGAGCGGCTGCCAGTCGGCGGTGAATTCCTCGGCGATGGCGCCGTGGCGCGGCTCCCAGAACCTGGTGTTCAGGATCTCGGTGATATCGGCGAGCATGCCGTCGGCAAGCGGATGGCCGATCGTCTTGGCCGACGAGGCGGCGAGCAGCACGAAAGCATGACCGTAACCCTGCTTGTTGGAATCGACCGGACCATTATTGTCGAGCGACCAGAAATAGCCGCCATTCTTGCGGTCACGATGGTGGTTCCAGAGATAGTCCATGCCGTGGTCGACGACATTGGAGGCGCCGGGACGGCCGAGCAGGGCGCCGATCGAAAAACAATGGACCGCGCGCGCCGCGATATGGATGCCGCGCACCTGGCCCTCGGCATCGAGGGGCCGGCCGGCGTCGTCGAGATCGTAGAAGCCGCCCTTGGGATTGATCGAATCATGCTGGAAGAAATCGAAGAGACCATTAGCCTGCGCCAGCAGCCAGCTGCGGTGATAGGCGCGGCTTGTCCAGTTTCCAAGCGCGGCGTTGCCGGTTGCGGATGCCATGATACTCCTCCGATTTCGTGCACAAGCCTGGCAAAGGCCTATATAGGGCTCGGGCGAGCCTGTCATCGGCGAAGCTTTGCGAAGCACGAAATCGATAGTCATATATTGACATAAAGATATCTTTATGTGATCTGGAAGTCTGGTCTTACGACGTCAAGGAGCCCGCCCGTGTTTGAAAATCTCTTTGGTCCGGAAACGGGCAAGCGTGACGGCAGTGAAGTTTTCGCCGCTTTGAAAAAGGCCGCGAGCGAGCGCATCCTTGTTCTCGACGGCGCCATGGGCACGCAGATCCAGGGGCTCGGCTATGACGAAGACCAGTTCCGCGGAACCCGCTTCATCGGCTGCGCCTGCCATCAGAAGGGCAATAACGACCTTCTGATCCTGAGCCAGCCGGATGCGATCGAAGAAATCCATTACAAATACGCCAAGGCCGGCGCCGATATCCTCGAGACCAACACCTTCTCCTCGACCCGCATCGCCCAGGCCGATTACCAGATGGAAGGCGAGGTCTATGCGCTGAACAAGGAAGGTGCGGAGATCGTCCGCCGCGCGGCGATCCGCGCCGAACGCGAGGACGGCCGCCGTCGTTTCGTCGCCGGCGCCATCGGTCCAACCAACCGCACCGCCTCGATCTCGCCCGACGTCAACAATCCTGGCTTCCGCGCCGTCACCTTCGACGACCTCAGGGAAGCCTATGGCGAGCAGATCGACGGGCTGATCGACGGCGGCGCCGACATCATCCTGATCGAGACGATCTTCGACACCCTGAATGCCAAGGCCGCGATCTTCGCCTGCGAGGAGCGTTTCGAGGCCAAGGGCGTGCGCCTGCCGGTGATGATCTCCGGCACGATCACCGACCTTTCCGGCCGCACGCTCTCCGGCCAGACGCCGTCGGCTTTCTGGAACTCGGTGCGCCACGCCAATCCTTTCACGATCGGCCTCAACTGCGCGCTCGGGGCTAACGCGATGCGCCCGCACCTGCAGGAGCTTTCGGGCGTCGCCGATACCTTTATCTGCGCCTATCCGAATGCCGGCCTGCCGAACGAGTTCGGCCAGTACGACGAAACGCCGGAGCTGATGGCGGCACAGATCGACAGCTTCGCGCGTGAAGGCCTGGTCAATATCGTCGGCGGCTGCTGCGGCTCGACGCCGGAACATATCAGGGCGATTGCCGAGACCGTTGCGAAATACAAGCCGCGCCCGATCCCGGAGCATCGCCCCTTCATGTCGCTGTCGGGTCTCGAACCCTTCGAACTGACCAAGGACATTCCTTTCGTCAATGTCGGCGAGCGCACCAACGTCACCGGCTCGGCGAAGTTCCGCAAGCTGATTACCAATGCCGATTACACGCCGGCACTCGACGTCGCCCGCGACCAGGTCGAAAACGGCGCGCAGGTGATCGACATCAACATGGACGAGGGCCTGATCGATTCCGAGAAGGCGATGGTCGAGTTCCTCAACCTGATCGCCGCCGAGCCCGACATTGCCCGCGTGCCTGTCATGATCGACTCGTCGAAATTCTCGATCATCGAATCCGGCCTGAAGCGGGTGCAGGGCAAGCCGATCGTCAACTCGATCTCGCTGAAGGAAGGCGAGGAGAACTTTCTCGCCCAAGCGCGGCTCCTGCGCAATTACGGCGCTGCCGTCGTCGTCATGGCCTTCGACGAAACCGGGCAGGCCGACAATTACGACCGCAAGGTCGAGATCTGCACGCGCGCTTACAAGCTGTTGACCGAGAAGATCGGTTTTCCGCCCGAGGACATCATCTTCGACCCGAACATCTTTGCGGTCGCGACCGGCATCGAAGAGCACAATAATTACGGCGTCGACTTCATAGAGGCGACGCGGACGATCCGTGAGCGCATGCCGCTCGTGCATATCTCTGGCGGCGTCTCCAACCTGTCCTTCTCGTTCCGCGGCAACGAGCCGGTGCGCGAGGCGATGCATGCGGTGTTTCTCTACCACGCCATCCAGGCCGGCATGGACATGGGCATCGTCAATGCCGGCCAGCTCGCCGTCTACGACAACATCGATCCCGAGCTGCGCGAGGCCTGCGAGGACGTGGTGCTCAACCGCCGCGCCGACAGCACCGAGCGGCTGCTCGAAGTGGCCGAGCGTTTCCGCGGCGCCGGGGCAAAGGAGGGTCGTGTCCAGGATCTCTCTTGGCGCGAATGGAGCGTCGAGAAGCGTCTCGAACATGCGCTGGTCAACGGCATCACCGAATATATCGAGGCCGATACGGAAGAGGCGCGCCGGCAGGCCGCCCGGCCGCTGCACGTCATCGAAGGACCGCTGATGGCCGGCATGAACGTCGTCGGCGACCTGTTCGGTTCGGGCAAGATGTTCCTGCCGCAGGTGGTCAAGTCGGCGCGCGTCATGAAGCAGGCGGTCGCCGTACTGCTGCCCTACATGGAAGAGGAAAAGCGCCTCAACGGCGGCGAGGAACGGCGGTCGGCAGGCAAGATCCTGATGGCGACGGTCAAGGGTGATGTGCACGATATCGGCAAGAACATCGTCGGCGTCGTGCTCGCCTGCAACAATTACGAGATCGTCGACCTCGGCGTCATGGTGCCGGCGACGAAGATCCTCGAAACAGCGATCGCCGAAAAGGTCGATATCATCGGCCTTTCCGGCCTGATCACGCCGTCGCTCGACGAGATGGTGCATGTCGCGGCCGAAATGGAGCGGCAGGGCTTCGAGATCCCGCTGCTGATCGGCGGTGCCACGACCAGCCGCGTGCATACCGCCGTGAAGATCCATCCCGGCTACGACAAGGGACAGGCGATCTACGTGACCGATGCGAGCCGCGCCGTCGGCGTCGTCTCGGCGCTGCTCTCGCCAGAAACGCGGCAGGGTTACGTCGACGATGTAAGAGCCGAATATGCCAAGGTGGCCGCCGCTCATGCCCGGAGCGAAGCGGAGAAGGTGCGCCTGCCGCTGGCACGAGCCCGCGAGAATGCGCATAAGGTCGACTGGTCGGCCTACAAGCCGACGAGGCCTGAGTTCTTCGGCACGCGGGTGTTCGAGGATTACGATCTGGCCGAGCTTGCCAGATATATCGACTGGACGCCGTTCTTCCAGACCTGGGAATTGCGCGGCCGTTTCCCGGCCATTCTCGAAGACGAGAAGCAGGGCGAGGCGGCGCGTGCGCTCTGGGCCGATGCGCAGGCCATGCTGAAGAAGATCATCGGCGAGAAGTGGTTCCGCCCGCGCGCCGTCATCGGCTTCTGGCCGGCCGGCGCTGTCGGCGACGATATCCGCCTCTTCACGGATGAAAGCCGCAGCAAGGAGCTTGCCACTTTCTACACGCTTCGCCAGCAGCTTTCGAAGCGGGACGGGCGGGCGAACGTGGCGCTTTCGGACTTCGTGGCGCCTGTCACCAGCGGCGTTCAGGACTATGTCGGCGGCTTCGTGGTAACGGCCGGCATCGAGGAAATCGCCATTGCCGAACGGTTTGAGCGGTCGAACGACGACTATTCCTCAATCCTCGTCAAGGCGCTGGCCGACCGCTTCGCCGAAGCCTTTGCCGAGCGCATGCATGAGCAGGTGCGGCGCGAATATTGGGGCTATGCAAGAGATGAGCACCTCAGCAACGAGGATCTGATCGGCGAAGCCTATGCCGGCATCCGTCCGGCGCCCGGTTATCCCGCCCAGCCCGACCACACGGAAAAGGCAACGCTCTTCAAGTTGCTCGATGCGGAAAAAGCCGCCGGAGTGAAACTGACTGAAAGCTATGCGATGTGGCCCGGCTCCTCCGTATCCGGCATCTATATCGGCCACCCCGACTCCTATTATTTCGGCGTCGCCAAGGTCGAGCGCGATCAGGTGGAGGACTATGCCAAGCGCAAGGGCATGGAGGTTTCCGATGTCGAGCGTTGGCTCGGGCCGGTACTGAATTATGTGCCGCGCAAGGCGGATGAGGAGATTGAGGACGCGGCGTAGAGACGTTCGCCGCTGTTAATACAATGAACCAAGAGACGATGAAGCCGGAAAGTGATTCAGTTTCCGGCTTCATGCTTTTGAAATTGAACGTGAAAACTATGCTGCAGCTTTGATTTTGCCGCATGTCGTCCCTCGAAAGCCGCTCTTGAGCGATAGGCATCAGCGGCGGACGGGATCGCTCTTCCTGGCTTTGGCAAGATCAAGAAATTTCCCTTTGATCGTTACGAAAAGACTGGGCGGAATGAAGCCGTAGGCGAATATTCCCTCGCTGCCCGGTACGGGCGAAAGCCCGCCATTCGGCCATTCATCGATATTATGTTCGGAGACGATGACCCAACTCGGCGCGTCGTCCAGACCGATTGCCTGCTTCACTTTCGGCGGGATTTCTATTCCGACCGTGTCGCCGGATGGCGGCGTATGCGTGATCGGCAGCAGAACGACGTAGCGCGGATTGGCGAGGCTATCGCTTGCCGCGACGAGGCAGGCGGGCCTGTCCTTGCCTTGGTCGCGACCCGCCGATGCTTCGCGCGACCAGAGGTAATCATAGCGCACGACGAGGCCGGGCTTAGGTTCGGGAATTGCGGCCATGCGGCTTTATTTCAGCAGTTCATCGAGAGGGGCATGCGCGGCATCCATCTCCGCTCTTTCGACGGCATCGATGACGACGGACAAGGCGTCGGCTGTGACGTGCGTCCGCTGCGCGGCGGCCCTCAGCCAATCATAGTGCTCGGCCGACATCAGCACGAATTCGCGGCGGCCATGACGGGTGATTTCGACAGGCTCGCGCTGTGCCTGATGCTGAAACTCACCGAATTTTCGCTGAAACTCCAGAGACGTGGTTCGAGTCACGATAGGATTCCAAACTTCAATACGCGGATTATACGTATAATTTGGATAAGCTCAAGCCGTCAGCTCACCCCGATCGTCAGCTCGGCCACGAAGTCGTAGGCATCGCCGCGATAGAGCGAGCGGGTGAACTCCACGGCACGGCCGGAGCCGAGATAGGAGATGCGTTCGATCGACAGGCCGGCCGCACCCACGGAGACGCCGAGAAGCTGGGCGTCGGCTTCCTTCATATTGGTCGCCGAAATGCGCTGGACGGCGCGCACCGGACGGACGTTGAGGCGTTCGAGTTCGGCGTAGAGCGAATTGGTGACGGAGGAGGGATCGGGGAGGAATTCGCCGGAGACGCTGGCATTCTCGATTGCCAGCGGCTGGTCGTCGGCGATCCGCAGGCGCGAGAGGCGCGAAACCTTCACGCCCGCGGCGAGGCCAAGGATCATCATCTCGTCGGGCGAGGGGGTATGAATGCCCTTATGCAGCCATTCCGAGCGGGAGGACATGCCGCGGCGTGCCATGTCTTCGGTGAAAGAGGTGAGCTGCGACAGGCGCTGCTCGACCTTGGAGACCGGCTTGGCGACAAAGGTGCCCGAGCCGTGGCGGCGCACCAACAGGCCGTCGGCGACGAGTTCGTCGATCGCCTTGCGCACGGTGACCCGGCTGACGGCGGCAAGTTCGGCGATGTCGCGCTCCGGCGGCAGCGCGTCGCCGTGACCAAGCGTGCCGGCGCGCACGGCCTCTTCGAGCGTGCGGCGCAGCTTGACGTAGAGCGGGCCGGTGCCGGCCGCCTGCAGGCGTTCCAGGGAGAGGATTGTGGCGAGATCATCGGTCATGCCGCACCTCTCTGTCGCTCATTCAGGAGCTTGACCGCAAGTTCCACCGCGCCTTGAAGGGCATCGTTTTTCGGTTTGGCAAGCAGCGGCCTGTAGCGTTGGGGAAGCCAGGGCTCATAGGCTACCGCAAGACCGCCAAGCAGGCAGATTGACGGGCATCCGGGCCAGAGCAGCGCTTCAAGGCTTTCGCCGATCGCCGTTGCCGCGTCCGTGACGATGGCGACCGCGACCGTATCGCCCCTCGTTGCATGTTCGAAGACTGCAGGCGCGTAACGGGCAAAATCCGTCGGTCTTGCCGAATGCGCAAATTCGACAATGCGCTCGGGATCATTGCCGTATTCGGCCATGACCGCTTCGGTGATCGCGGAAGCCGGGCGCACGCCGTCATGGGCGAGCAGCGATCGTTCCATGAGGTCGCGGCCCAGGCGGGCGCCGCTTGCCTGGTCGCCGACGACGAAGCCCCAGCCGCCGATGCCGTTCAGCCGACCGTCTTTCCGGGCGTTATAGACCGAGCCGGTGCCGAAAGCACCGACAATGCCGTCGCCATCGCCGAGCGCGCCCTGGAGCGCGATCAGCGCGTCGGTAACAACGCGGCCTTCGGCAAAGGGCAGGGCCTTTTCGATTCGCTGGCCATAATCCGTGACGTTGGCGCCAGCGACGCCGACGACCGCTGCGACGGAGGAAATTGTTTCCGCGGCGAGCCCGGCATCGCGCAAAGCCTGCCGGGCGGAGTCGACGATATTGAGAAGAGAATTGTCCAGATCGGACAGGATATTGGCAGGCCCCGATTTGCCGCGGCCGATGATAGTGCCGTTTCTGTCCGCGACCGCGGCCCGGCAGCTCGTTCCGCCGCCATCTATGCCGATTGCAAGCTCTGTCATCGGACCTCCGAATACGCCGTTCCCACCTGTTTTTCCTACAATACCAAAAAAATACCATTTACCAAGTGGGAATGGCTGAGAAATTGCGCCTTTTTATCTATTTGATTTTACTTAATAAAAATTTTTAATGAAGCCGTGGAGGCCAAAAAGTTAAAATTCGTCTGGACAATTGGTATTTTTTTGGCCTTAATTCGACAAAAGGGAACAGCGTTTCGAAGCCCACGAAAACCGGCAGCAGAGCCAAGCCGGAACCGCTTCGAGGATGATTGCCAGAATGCCAGCGGCCTGTTGGTCCGGCGATGGAATTCAGGCATCCATTGGCTTTCCCATGATTTTCGGCGCGTCCGGTGCAGTCACCGAAAAGCGCGCAGTCCGGCCGCAGGCGATCCGCCTTCGTGTCCGTCGAGCTTTCGGGACCGGCAGCCGCTGGCGGTCCTCCAAGGGGCGTTGGGTGTTTCCTCATACACGCCAATTGCTTGTTTCAGATCGAAAACGGCGCTTTCCGGCGCTAAAAACAGGAGAGGGAAATGAAAAACACTGCTCTGAAAAGCCTGCTGCTTGCCTCAAGCCTGCTGACGTCGGCAGGTCTCGTCCATGCCGCCGATGTCACGCTGACCGTCGAAAGCTGGCGTAACGACGACCTGCAGATCTGGCAGGAAAAGATCATTCCGGCGTTCGAAGCGAAAAACCCCGGTATCAAAGTCGTCTTCTCGCCGACCGCGCCGACTGAATACAACGCTTCGCTGAACGCCAAGCTCGATGCCGGTTCCGCAGGCGATATCATCACCTGCCGTCCGTTCGATGCCTCGCTCGAACTCTTCAATAAGAAGCAGCTCGTCGATATCACCAGCCTGCCGGGCATGGAGAATTTCTCGCCGGTCGCCAAGGCCGCCTGGACGACCGACGACGGCAAGTCGACCTTCTGCGTGCCGATGGCTTCGGTCATCCACGGCTTCATCTACAACAAGGATGCCTTCGACAAGCTCGGCATCTCCGTGCCGAAGACGCAGGACGAGTTCTACGCAGCCCTCGATAAGATCAAGGCCGATGGCACCTATATTCCGCTTGCCATGGGCACGAAGGATCTCTGGGAAGCCGCCACCATGGGCTACCAGAACATCGGCCCGAACTACTGGAAGGGTGAAGAGGGCCGCGAAGCCCTGATCGCGGGCAAGCAGAAGCTGACCGATCCGGAGTGGGTCAAACCGTTTGAGGAACTTGCCAAGTGGAAGCCTTATCTCGGTGACGGTTTCGAAGCCCAGACCTATTCGGACAGCCAGAACCTCTTCACGCTCGGCCGCGCCGCGATCTATCCGGCTGGTTCCTGGGAAATTGCGCTCTTCAACACGCAGGCGCAGTTCAAGATGGGCGCCTTCCCGCCGCCGGTTCCGAAGGCCGGTGACCAGGGCTACATCTCCGACCATCCCGATATCGGCGTCGCCTTGAACGCGAAGAGCACGCATGCCGAGGAAGCCAAGAAGTTCCTCAGCTGGGTCGCTTCGCCTGAGTTCGCCGATATCTACGCCAATGCACTGCCGGGCTTCTTCAGCCTGAACTCCAACCCGGTGAAGATGTCCGATCCGCTTGCTCAGGAATTCGTCTCCTGGCGCGGCCCGTACAAGTCGACCGTGCGTTCGACCTACCAGATCCTGTCGCGCGGCACGCCGAACCTTGAAAACGAGACCTGGGTCGAATCGGCCAATGTGATCAACGGCACGGATACGCCGAAGGTCGCCGCCGAGAAGCTGCAGAAGGGCCTCGACAGCTGGTACAAGCCGGCCAAGTGATGTGAAACCCCTCCCCAACCCCTTCCTACAAGGGGAGGGGCTTAGCCTGCCGCAAAAAAAGCGGTTCCGGCAGGGAGGGAATCGCTCCGCGAGTCTTCTTCCCCCTTGTGGGGAAGATGGCCGGAAGGCCAAAAGGGGTCTTTCGTCACGCAGAGGCATGGCGGTTCGCCTTAGCGAAGAAGCACCCTGACGGTGCATAATAGTCCAGCTTCCCGGCACCAAGATCTATCTAGCAACAAGGCAAAAGCCATGAGCGAAACCCACAACGCGGCCGAAATCGTCCCGATCAAGCGCCCGGTGCGCTGGCACATCTTCGTCTTCATGCTGCCCGCCGTGATCGTTTATTCCGCCGTCATGGTGCTGCCGCTCATCGAGACGCTCAGGCTGTCGCTTTACAACACGGTCGACGGGCAATCAGCTTTTGTCGGACTTGCGAATTTCAAGGTTCTGTTCGGCGATCCGCGCTGGGCGCATGATTTCTGGAACGCGCTCGTCAACAATCTGATCTTCTTCGCCATCCATATGTGCGTGCAGAACCCGATCGGCATTGCGCTCGCAGCCCTGCTTTCGGTGCCGAAGCTGCGCGGTGTCGCCTTCTACCGCACGGCGATGTTCCTGCCGACGCTGCTCTCCTTCGTCATCGTCGGTTTCATCTGGAAGCTGATCCTTTCACCGATCTGGGGTGTCGCGCCCTGGATGCTCGATCTCATCGGCCTGAAATTCCTGTTCGCACCTTGGCTCGGCAAGCCGGGTTCGGCGCTGATCGCCGTGTCGCTGATCTCGAACTGGCAGTATATCGGCATTCCCATGATGCTGATCTATGCAGCGCTTCTCAGCATCCCCGAAGAGGTGATCGAGGCTGCCGAATGCGACGGCGTCACCGGCTGGGCGCAGTTCTGGAAGATCAAGCTGCCGCTCATCCTGCCGGCGATCGGCATCATCTCTATCCTCACCTTCGTCGGCAATTTCAACGCATTCGACCTGATCTACACCGTGCAGGGGGCGCTTGCCGGGCCTGACATGTCGACCGACATTCTCGGCACGCTGCTCTACCGCACCTTCTTCGGTTTCCAGCTGCAGCTCGGCGACCGCTCGATGGGTGCGACGATCGCCACCGTGATGTTCCTCATCATTCTCGCCGGCGTCTCGCTTTATCTCTTCGTCATCCAGCGGCGCATGCGTCGCTACCAGTTCTGAGGAGCGCGCATGTCCAAGGCACGCACATCTCCCATCCGCACCGGCCTCGTGCACCTGGCGCTCAGCACCTATACGCTGGTCGCGCTGTTTCCGGTATTTCTGACGATCGTCAACTCGTTCAAGGATCGCGCCTCGATCTTCCGTGAGCCGCTGATGATCCCGACGCCGTCGACCTTCAGCCTCGTCGGCTATCAGACGGTGCTGGGGCAAGGCGATTTCGCCACCTATTTCCAGAACAGCTTCGTCGTCACGATCGTCTCGATCCTCTTGGTGCTGCTCTTCGGCGCCATGGCGGCCTTTGCGCTGTCGGAATACCGCTTTCGCGGCAACTTGCTGCTCGGGCTCTATATGGCGATCGGCATCATGATCCCGATCCGCCTCGGCACGGTGGCGATCCTGCAGGGCATGGTGGCGGCCGGCCTGGTCAATACGCTGACGGCGCTGATCCTCGTCTACACCGCGCAGGGCATACCGCTGGCGATCTTCATCCTGTCGGAATTCATGCGCACGGTTTCGGACGATCTCAAGAATGCCGGGCGTATCGACGGGCTTTCCGAATATGCGATCTTCTTCCGCCTGGTGCTGCCGCTGGTGCGCCCGGCCATGGCGACGGTCGCCGTCTTCACCATGATCCCGATCTGGAACGACCTCTGGTTCCCGCTGATCCTGGCGCCTGCGGAAAGCACCAAGACGGTGACGCTCGGCTCGCAGATCTTCATCGGCCAGTTCGTCACCAACTGGAATGCGGTGCTGGCGGCCTTGTCGCTCGCGATCCTGCCTATCCTCGTCCTTTACGTCATCTTCTCGCGGCAACTGATCCGCGGCATCACCTCTGGAGCCGTCAAATGAGCCAGGAGAAACCGATCCGCGTCCTCGTTGCCGGCCTCGGCAATATGGGCCGCAGCCATGCGCTTGCCTATCACAACAATCCCGGCTTCGAAATCGTCGGTCTCGTCAATCGCTCGACACCGGAGCTGGAGCCCGCGCTGCAGGGCTATGCTGTTCATCCTGACTTCACTACGGCCCTTGCCGAGCTGAAGCCGGACCTCTGCTCGATCAACACCTATTCCGACAGCCATGCCGATTATGCCGTCGCCGCCTTCGAGGCCGGCTGTCATGTCTTCGTGGAAAAGCCGCTGGCGACCACCGTCGCCGACGCGGAGCGGGTCGTGGCGGCGGCTGAGAAGGCCGGGCGCAAGCTGGTGATCGGTTATATCCTGCGGCATCACCCATCCTGGACGAAGCTGATCGAGGAGGCGCGCAAGCTCGGCCCGCCTTACGTCTTCCGCATGAACCTCAACCAGCAGTCCAGCGGCCCGACCTGGGCGACGCACAAGTCGCTGATGCGCACGACCTCGCCGATTGTCGATTGCGGCGTTCATTATGTCGACGTGATGTGCCAGATGACCGACGCCAGGGCCGTCGAGGTGCGCGGCATGGGGCTGCGCCTGTCCGATGAGATCGCTGCCGACATGTATAATTACGGTCAGCTGCAGGTGCTTTTCGAGGACGGTTCGGTCGGCTGGTACGAGGCCGGCTGGGGGCCGATGATCTCGGAGACCGCCTTCTTCGTGAAGGACGTGATGTCGCCGAAGGGGGCGGTGTCGATTGTCATGGATCCAAACGCCAAGTCCGACGATATCGACACGCACACCAAGACCTCCGTGATCCGTCTGCATACGGCCGAAACCGGCCCGGACGGCAAGTTCATCCGGCCAGACCAGGACATGAGGATGACGGGTGAGCCCGGTCATCAGGAGCTCTGCGACCTGGAACAGGCCTTCATGCTGAGGGCGATCCGTGAGGATCTGAACCTCGACCGCCATATGGCGGATGCGGTGGCGTCACTGCGCATCTGCCTTGCCGCCGACGAGAGCGTGCGCACCGGCCAGCCGGTCAGATTGTAAGGGAAAGACAGTGGGATCACTTCAACTCAAATCCATCCGCAAGACCTATGGCACGCATGAGGTGCTGAAAGGCATCGACCTCGAAGTCAGGGACGGCGAATTCGTCATCTTTGTCGGGCCGTCGGGCTGTGGGAAATCGACGCTGCTGCGCAGCATTGCGGGCCTTGAGGATGTCACCTCGGGCGCCGTGGTCATCAACGGCCGCGACGAAACGCTGACGCCGCCGGCCAAACGCGGCATCGCCATGGTGTTCCAGTCTTATGCGCTCTATCCGCACCTGACGGTCAAGGACAATATGGGCCTCGGCCTCAAGCAGGCCGGCACCTCCAGAGAGGAGATCGACAAACGCGTCGGCAAGGCGTCCGGCATGCTATCGCTGGCACCTTATCTCGCACGTCGGCCGGCAGAGCTTTCCGGCGGCCAGCGCCAGCGCGTCGCGATCGGCCGCGCCATCGTGCGCGAACCGGAACTCTTCCTGTTCGATGAGCCGCTGTCGAACCTCGATGCGGCGCTACGCGTGCAGACTCGCCTGGAAATCGCTCGGCTGCATCGTAGCCTGAAGGCGACGATGATCTACGTCACCCACGACCAGGTCGAGGCGATGACGCTTGCCGACAAGATCGTCGTGTTGAATGCCGGCGCGATCGAACAGATCGGCTCGCCGATGGAACTCTATAATCGCCCGGCCAACGTCTTCGTTGCCGGTTTCATCGGCTCGCCTCAGATGAATTTCATCCCGGGCGAGAAGGTCGGCGATCACAGCGCCAAGACGATCGGGGTGCGCCCCGAACACATGACGCTGTCGCGCGAGCAGGGGAGCTGGGCTGCGAAGGTCGTGCATGTCGAGCATCTCGGCGCCGACACGATCATCTATCTGGAATCCGACCAGTGCGGCCTGCTGACGGCGCGCCTCTTCGGCGAGCACCAGTATGAGCCCGACGAAATCGTCTATGCGACGCCGGACCAGGCGCGCGTGCATCGCTTCGATGCCGACGACCGGGCGATCCGCTGAGCGGATGACGGAACGAATAGCCCCGCCAGCGTGCGGGGCTTTTGCTTCCAGTCGGCGCGGGCTCGATCAGCCGAGGACGGGCCGCATGAAGCTGCGCTCATAACTGACGATGCTGCGGTTGCGCTTGTCGAGTTCGAAAGCCGCCTGACATTCCGGATCACTTGCCATGCGCGTGCGGTAGTCCTCGTAGGTGGCAAGGCTTGAGAAGGAAAACAATGCCACGGCAATGTTGTTGGCGCCTTCAGAGGGTAGGAAATAACCGTGATGGGTGCCGCCCATCCTATTGACGATCGGAATCCAGAGCCGGGCATATTCCTCGAATTCGGCAAGCTTGTATGGATCGATCACATAGCGCAGGTGGCAGGTAATCATTGAAATATCCCCTCGCGCAAAATACCGGGCCGCGGGCTGCCCGGCTCGTTTGGTTTATTCAACTTCTGGCACGGAGCTGGGAGAGTTCAAGCGCTTTGTCGTGATGGCTGCATCACCTTTTCTGACAGTTCGGGCGGCCTGAAATGAAAAAGGCGCTGCGTCGGCGGCGCCTTTCGCACGAGTTGCGTTTCCGGATCAGTCGCGGATGATCAGCAGGTCGGCTGCCATGAAGCGCAGCGTCACGGTTTCGCCGGCCTGCGGTGGCGTGGTGCCGGGGCTGTTGAACATGTCGAAGGAGATGACGTTGCCGCCGACATCCATTCGGGTGCGGATGACCGAGCCTAAGAAGTGAGCCGAGACGACTTGGCCCGTCAGCGCGGTGTCGCTTCTGGCGCTGTCGGAGAGGGAGCCGGCTTCCGGGCGCAGCGCCAGCGAGATGGTTTCGCCGGCCTTGTTGGCTGCGACCGACTGCTTCAGCGTGATCTTCTGATCGCCGATCTGGATGAGGTTGGCATCGGGATCGACGACCTTGGCCTCAATGAGGTTCAATGTGCCGACGAACGAGGCGACGAAGCGCGTGGCTGGCGTGTTGTAGATCTCGAAGGGCGAACCGATCTGATCGGCCTTGCCGGCATTCATGACGACGATGCGATCGGAGATCGACAGCGCCTCTTCCTGATCGTGGGTGACGAAAACAGTGGTGATGCCGAGCTGTTGCTGGATCTGGCGAATTTCCTCGCGCAGCGATACGCGGATCTTGGCGTCGAGTGCGGAGAGCGGCTCGTCGAGCAACAGCACCTGCGGCTTGACGGCAAGCGCGCGGGCGAGCGCCACGCGCTGCTGCTGGCCGCCCGACATCTGGTAAGGGAAGCGATCGGCAAGGTGATCGAGCTTAATCAGGCCGAGCATTTCCTTGACGCGGGCGTCGATCTCGGGCTTGGCGGCGCCGGCGACCTTGAGGCCGAAGGCGACATTGTCGTGCACCGTCATGTTCGGGAACAACGCGTAGGCCTGGAAGACCATGCCGATATTGCGCTGGTTCGGCTTCAGCGAGCTCTGGTCCTTGCCGTTGATGGTCAGCGTGCCGCCGGTCGGTGTTTCAAAGCCGGCGATCATGCGCAAAACGGTCGTCTTGCCGCAGCCCGACGGTCCGAGGAAGGAGACGAATTCACCCTTCTCGATGTTCATGTTGAAGTTCTTGACGACCTGGACCGGGCCGAAGGATTTCTGAATGTTGTTCAGTGCGAGAAAGGACATGAGCCAGTTACCTTAAGCCTTTGCCGGGCGGGCTTTGCCGAAGCGGGAAACGAGGTTGAGCAGGCCCATGCTGAGCCAGGTGATCGAGAAGGCGATGACGGCGAGCGCCGAAGGCTCGTAGGCCTTGTTGGCGCCGACGAGCTGCAGGTACGGACCGAAGGCCGGGCGGTTGAGCAGCGCGGCGAAGGTGAATTCGCCCATGACGATCGCCAGCGTGATGAAGGCGCCGGAGAGTACGCCGCTCATCACGTTCGGGAAGATGCAGCGGAACATGATGGTCGTCCAGCGGGCGCCGAGGCTTTCGGCCGCCTCCGTCAGCGTGCGGACATCGATGGCGCGCATGGCGGTATCGACAGCGCGGTACATGTAGGGCAGGGACAGCGTGATATAGGAGAAGACCAGCAGGGCGTTAGTCCCTGTCGTCGAACCCGTCAGCGGCAAGTAGGATGACGAATTGTACATTCTGAGGTAGCCGAAGACGATGACGATCGCCGGAATGACGAGCGGCAGCAGCGTGATGAACTCGACGACCGGACGCATCTGCGGCAGGCGCAGCCGCACCCAATAGGCCGTCGGCACCACGAGCAGCATGCCGAAGACGATGGTGAGCAACGCCATCAGCATGGAATAGCCGAAGGTCTCGCGGAACTGAATGTCCGAGAAAACCGACTGATAGGCGTCGAGGCTGTATTCGCCGCGGCGCATGCGCAGCGAAAATTCGACGGTGCCGATCAGTGGGATGATGAAATAGGATGCGCCGAGAATGATGGCAGCCCAGGCTCCGAGACGTTGTGTTTTCATTTCTGCCACCGCTCGGCGCGCATGCGCAGCATGAGATAAAGGATGTTGGATACGCCTGTGATGACAATCATGCCGAGAGCGATGGCGTAACCGAGGTTGGCATTGTGCAGAACGTCTCCGCGGATCTGCGCGTAGAGCAGGATCGGCACGATGTTCAGCGAACTGCCGGTCAGCGCGAAGGCGGTGGCGATGGCGCCGAAGGCGTTGGCGAAGAGCAGCAGAGTCGTGCCGAGCAGGCTCGGCCAGAGGATCGGCAGGGCGACCATCGTCCAGTATTGGCGGTTGGTGGCGCCGAGGATTTGCGATGCTTCGCGCCATTCCTTCTTCATGCCGTCGAGCGCCGGCGTCAGGATCAGCACCATCAGCGGGATCTGGAAATACATGTAGGTGATAGTGAGGCCGAGGAAAGACAGCAGGTTGAAACCTGTGCCATAGAGATTGAAGCCGAACCATTCCCGCAGGAAAACCGTCACGAGCCCGGTGCGGCCAAGTGTTGCGAGAAAGGCGAAGGCGAGCGGCACGCCGGCGAAATTCGAGGCGACGCCGGAGAAGGTCAGAAGCGTCGAGCGCACCGAGGCGGGCAGGCCGCCGAGCACGACGGCCCAGGCGAGGAAGAAGCCGATCAGCGCGCCGCCGAGAGCGGAGGCGACGGACACGCGAATACTGATCCAGTAGGCGCTGATAATGGATGGAGTGAAGAGATCGCCGATATTCTTCAGCGTGAAATCGCCCTCGGGCGTCAGGAACGCGCCGGCCACGAGATAAAGCGTGGGGATGATCAGGAACAGCAGGGAAAAAATAATGAAGGGTGCAATACCCAGCCAGTCGATCACGCGGTCTTTGTTGATCAAGGGGGCGCTGCTTACCATCGGTGTTGAAACGGTACTCATGGAAAGCTCATCCTGGGGCGTCGGAGTGAGAAAGCCTCCCCGCCTTTTGGGCGGGGAGGCCGGATCGGATTTTACTTGACGGCTGCGCCGACGACGGAATCCCAGTTCTTGGTGATGGCTTCCTTGCCGGCAGCCTGTTCTTCGAGCGTCGGGAAGACAGCCTTTTCATAGGCTGCTGCCGGCGGCAGCTTGTCGAGCAGGTCCTTCGGGATCTTGTTGTTCTTGGCAAGATCGTTGAAGCGGATCGGGTGACAATAGCCCTTCAGCCAGCCGAGCTGACCTTCGTCGGAGTAGAGGTATTCCATCCAGAGCTTGGCAGCGTTCGGGTGCGGAGCGAAGGCGGAGATCGCCTGCACATAGACGCCGGCAACGACGCCGGTCTTCGGAACGACGACTTCGAACGGGGGATTGCCCTTCAGGCTTTCACCCCACGAAAGTGCGTTGTAGTCCCAGGCGACGATGATCGGCGTGGAGCCCTGCGCGAAGGGGGCAGCCTTGCCGACGACCGGCACGAAGTTGCCGGCCTTGTTGAGTTCGGCGAAGAACTTCAGGCCTTCTTCGCCTGCCTTGGCTGCATCACCGCCGGACGCGGAAAGGCCAGCGGCATACACGCCCTGGACGGCCTGGTTGGCCGTGCGCGGGTCGCCGGCGAGTGCGACGGTGTTTGCATAGTCGCTCTTCTTCAGGTCTGCCCAGTCTGCCGGCGATTCCTTGACGAGATCCTTGTTCACGAGGAACGAGAGAACGCCGTAATAGTCGCCGTACCAGTAGCCTTCGGAATCTTTTGCGGAATCCGGGATCGAGTCCCAGGTGGAGACCTTGTAGGGCTGGATCAGGCCGTCCTTCTTGGCGGACGGGCCGAAGGAGAGGCCGACGTCGATGACATCGGGAGCCTGCGGGCCGGTGTTGCCCTTGTTGGCCTTGATGGCTTCGATTTCGTCGCCCGAACCGGCATCCGGGTTCAGTTCGTTGACTTCGAGACCATACTTGGCCTTGAAGCCGGCAATGACGTCGCCGTAGCCGCACCAGTCATGCGGAAGGGCGATCGTGGTCAGCGTGCCTTCCTTCTTGGCGGCGGCGATGAGTTCAGCGCTCGGTTCTGCGGCAGCAATCGCGGTCGAAGCCACGATCATCGCAGTAGAAAGCGACAGGAGTCGAGAAAGATTAGAGATCACTGTTGTTCTCCTTCGGGTTTTCAGTGTCTGGCGATGCTGTTAATTAGCTTACATGAAGCTTGTGTGACGGTTGGATGACGTTAATTTTGCCGGGATAGCAGGCGCTTGCGACAGATGTTTCGATTGCGACTGCATCGCTCACTTCCGCCAAATCCGTCATTGTTTTTCCTCTCCTTTAGTCTTGTCCTCCTAACCGAGTTTGCGGAAAAGCGTGGTCTGCTCGAACAAGCCCTCCAGGGTCTTCATGCGTTCCTTCGTCTCATCCCAGGTGGAATTCTGAACGGCCTCGATCAGCGCCTCGACGATGAAAAGAGTAACGACGGACGAATCCCAGGCTGAGGGCGCCTCGATCCGCACACGGAAGGCATGCCTGGCCAGCTTGGCGGCGGGCGAGCCCCACTGGTCGGTGAAGACGACGATTTCGGCGCCGCGCTTTCGGGCGGCGGTTGCCAGGCTCACCATCTCCTGTTCGTAACGGCGGATATCGAAGATGATCAGGATATCGCCGGCATTCATGTTGAGGACATATTGCGGCCAGCTGCTGGAATTGGAGGACAGCAGCGTCGTGGCAGGCCGGATGACCTGCATATGCGTGAAGAAATATTCGGCAAGGGCGCCGGTGATGCGGCCGCCGACGAAGTAGAGGCCGCGCTTGCGGTCCGACAGCAGCGAGGCGACGCTGTCGAAGGTCGCGGTGTCGAGATCGGTCAGCGTCTGGCGCAGATTGCCCATGATGGCATCGGCGAAACGGTTGAGGATATGGGTTCCCGGTGCATTCTGCGCCCAGCGATCATGCTTGGCAATTGGGTTGGAGATCGTCGCTTCGACCTCCAGATGCAGGTGCGCCTGAAAATCCGGATAGCCTTTGAAGCCGAGCTTTTGCACCATGCGCACGACGGTCGGCGTGGACACGCCGGCATTCTCGGCGATGGTGGTAATACTGCCGAGGCCGGACACCGGATAATTGTCGAGAAGGCTTTCAGCCAATTGTTTTTCGGCGCGCGTCAACAGCCCGAAATGCGAGTGTATGACGTCCGAAACCGTCTTTGACGCAACTGTCACCTAATCTTGCTCCCCGGGATGGTCTAGCGCCACTTTCCCAACCAAAGTTAACAACGCTGTCATAATCCATGTCAACCGGTGTCATGAAAAGAATTTTTCAGAGGATGCTTGACAGTGATGGAAACCTGAAGAATTCTTTTCTTATAACATTTTATTAATGGATAGGAGTGGCGCCTTTGGTGCTGGCCCGGCCGAAAATCCTCAGCGAAGCGGACGGCAACTGCGTCGGGATCGAGCGCGTCGGCGGCCAGAGCCCGGTGTTGCTCGTCTGCGAGCACGCTTCCAATGCGCTTCCTGCCTGCTTCAGCGATCTCGGTTTGCCGAGCGAAGCGCTGTCGAGCCATATTGCGTGGGACCCCGGCGCGCTCGCCGTTGCCCGCGCCATATCGCAAGCACTCGACGCAACGCTCGTCTACCAGCGCTTCTCCCGACTCATCTACGACTGCAACCGGCCGCCGAGTTCACCGGGCGCCATGCCGGAGACCAGCGAAATCTATGCCATTCCCGGCAACAAAGATTTGACCGCCGAAGAACGCCTGGCGCGCACCGATGCGCTCTACGTGCCATTTCACGACGCCATTCGCGAGCTGATCCGCGATCGCAGGGCGAGGGGGCAAGACAGCATTATCGTGACGATGCACAGCTTCACGCCGGTCTATCACGGCCGGCAACGCGCCGTCGAACTTGGCATACTGCACGACGAAGATAGCCGGCTGGCCGACCGCATGATGGATGCTGCTGCTGAAGCGCCGCTTTACAGGACTGAACGCAACCAGCCTTATGGGCCGGAGGACGGCGTGACCCACACGCTGATCCTGCACGGGCTTTCGAACGGCTTGCGCAATGTGATGATCGAGGTCCGCAACGACCTCGTCGCAGACGATGGCGGCCAAAGGGTCATGGCCGACTATCTGACAGGGCTTCTCCAGCGCAGCCTGGAAGCCTGAATAAAAAAAGACCCGAGGGAGCAGTTTATCTGCGGACGTCCGCACGGCGAAAATGCCGCGGGCAATTGGCACTGAACCGGCCTGCAATCCCGCGGCCGGTTCGTCAACAGGGGGAAGTCATGTCGGACTACACCGAACTGGACAAGAAGCAGGATGTGCACATCCTGCATTCCATGGGCTATGCCCAGGAACTCGAACGGCGAATGAGCTCATTCTCGAATTTCGCCGTCTCATTCTCCATTATCTGCATTCTCTCCGGCGGCATCAATTCGCTGGCGCAGGCGACTTCGGGCGCCGGCGGAGCGGCGATCGGCATCGGCTGGCCCGTGGGATGCTTCATCTCGCTCGTTTTCGCCGTCGCCATGGCGCAGATCAGCTCCGCCTATCCGACGGCGGGCGGCCTCTATCACTGGGGCTCGATCCTCGGCAACCGCTTCACCGGCTGGCTGACAGCCTGGTTCAATCTGCTCGGTCTCGTCACCGTTCTCGGCGCCATCAACGTCGGTACCTATTACTTCTTCATGGGCTCCTTCGGCACCACTTATCTCGGGCTGACGGACACGATCACGGTGCGGATCATTTTCCTCGTCATAATTACCGGCGCGCAGGCGCTGGTAAACCACATGGGGATTGGCTTGACCGCGAAGCTCACGGACTTCTCGGGCTACCTGATCTTCGCAACCTCGATCGCGCTGGCGGCCGTCTGCCTTATCGCGGCCCCTTCCTATGAGTTCGGCCGCCTCTTCACGTTCGCCAACTATTCCGGCGAAATCGGCGGTAGCGTATGGCCGTCGACCTCGGGCGCCTGGGTCTTCCTTCTCGGCCTGTTGTTGCCGATCTACACCATCACCGGCTATGACGCCTCGGCGCATACGTCGGAGGAGACGGTCAAGGCCGCCCATTCGGTGCCGCGCGGCATGGTCGCCTCGGTCCTGTGGTCGGCGCTGTTCGGTTATATCATGCTGTGCGCCTTTGTGCTCATGCTGCCGAACATGGACGACGCGGCCAAACAGGGCTGGAACGTGTTCTTCTGGGCGATGGACAGCCAGGTAAACCCCGTCGTCAAGGACATCCTCTATCTAGCGATCTTCGTCAGCCAATGGCTGTGCGGCCTTGCGACCGTCACCTCGGTCTCGCGCATGATCTTCGCCTTCTCGCGTGACGGTGGCCTTCCGGCCGCCAAGGCGCTGTCGAAGGTCAGCCCGCAATACCGCACTCCGGTGGCCGCGATCTGGACGGGATCGATCCTGTCGGTTCTGTTCGTTTGGTTCACCTCACTCGACTTCGTGAAAATCGGCGATACGCCGGTTTACACGATCGTAGTTTCGTGCACGGTCATCTTCCTGTTCTTCTCCTTTGCGATCCCGATAACGCTCGGCCTCTTCGCCTGGGGTACGTCTAAGTGGGACAAGATGGGCCCGTGGAACCTCGGCGAAGGCCTCTTCAAGCTCTTTGCCGTGCTCTCGATCATCGCGATGGTCCTGATCTTCGTTCTCGGAGTCCAGCCGCCGAACGGTGCTGCGCTTTACGTTACCGTCGGGTTCCTCTTGCTGACGGCGATCGTCTGGTTCGGCTTCGAGAGCCGGCGCTTCAAGGGGCCGCCGATCGGCGCCGAAGTGGCGAAGCGCCAGGCCGAAATCGCGGCGGCAGAAGCGGCCGTCGGCGAAAGCGGCGAACGTTAAGCAACGAGGCTTCCCTCTCAAATGGCGGGGCCGCTCCTGCGGCCCCATCACCGGTTCAACGAAAAGGCATCGGGCCGCCACACTAGGCCGGGCGCATGCGATTTTGTTGCCCCGATTTTTTCAATCCCAATTTCAGGCGGATTACTCATGAGCAGCAGCTATACAATCGACGATCTCAGGAAGGATGTTGCCGAAGGGCGCATCGACACCGTTCTGGCCTGCCAGGTGGACATGCAGGGGCGGCTGATGGGCAAGCGCTTCCAGGCCGAATATTTTGTCGAAAGCGCCTGGAAGGAAACGCACAGCTGCAACTACCTGCAAGCCACCGACATGGAGATGGAGACCGTCTCCGGCTACAAGGCGACGAGCTGGGAGAAGGGTTACGGCGATTATACGATGAAGCCGGATCTTGCGACGCTGCGCCGCATTCCCTGGCTCGAGGGCACGGCGCTCGTACTCTGCGACGTGCTCGACCATCACACGCATGAGGAAGTCGCCCATTCGCCGCGTGCGATCCTGAAGAAGCAGGTGAAGCGCCTCGAAGACATGGGCATGAAGGCCTATATGGCCTCCGAGCTGGAATTCTTTCTGTTCGACCAGAGCTACGAGGCGGCGCATGCCTCGGGTTACCGCAACCTGAAGCTCGCCAGCGCCTACAACGAGGACTACCACATCTTCCAGACCACGAAGGAAGAAGAGGTGATGCGGGCGATCCGCACCGGGCTGCAGGGCGCCGGCATTCCGGTCGAGAACTCCAAGGGCGAGGCTTCCGCCGGTCAGGAGGAGATCAACGTGCGCTATGCCGACGCGCTCGCCATGGCCGACCGGCATGCGATCATCAAAAACGGCTGCAAGGAGATCGCCTGGTCGAAGGGCAAGGCCATCACCTTCCTCGCCAAGTGGAACTACAATGCCGCCGGCAGCTCCTCGCATATCCACCAGTCGCTCTGGAGCCTCGAGGAAAAGCCGCTGTTCTTCGATCACACCGGCAAATACGGCATGTCGCCGCTAATGCACAATTACATCGCCGGGCTTCTCGCCCATGCGAGCGAGATCACCTATTTCCTGGCGCCCTACATTAATTCCTACAAGCGCTTCATGGCCGGCACCTTCGCACCGACCAAGGCGATCTGGAGCAAGGACAACCGCACTGCCGGCTACCGCCTCTGCGGCGAGGAGACCAAGGGAATCCGTATCGAATGCCGCGTCGGAGGCTCCGATCTCAATCCTTATCTCGCCTTCGCCGCGCTGCTTGCCGCCGGTATCGACGGCATCGAGAACAAGCTGGAGCTCGAAGCTCCGTTCGTCGGTGACGCCTATGGCGGCAAGGACATTCGCGAAATTCCGCGCACGCTGCGCGCGGCAACGACTGAAATGACGGAATCGGCGATGCTGCGCAAAGCCTTCGGCGACGACGTCATCGACCATTACACCCGTGCTGCCGAATGGGAGCAGGAAGAATACGACCGCCGCATCACCGATTGGGAAGTGGCGCGGGGTTTCGAAAGAGCTTAATACGGATTTCGCGGGATTGCTCCTCACCCTAACCCTCCCCCCGTAGAAACGGGGAGGGGACGTGCCCTTGCGGGGCTGGCGGTTGAGGAAAACGGTGCTGCATATCCCTTCTCCCCGTAAGCGGGGAGAAGGTGCCGGCAGGCGGATGAGGGGCTGCGGCCTCACTCAATTTTTGATGAATACGAGGACAGGAAATCGATCATGGCAATGATCCAATGCATTTCACCGGTCGACGGATCGGTTTACGCGGAGCGCCCGGCACTTTCGCTCGACGCCGCCAAGGACGTGGTGGCGCGCGCCCGCAAGGCGCAGAAGGCCTGGGCGAGGCGACCGCTTGAAGAGCGTGTCCAGCTTGTCCTGAAAGGCGCCGCACGGCTGAACGAAATGTCCGACGTCGTCGTGCCGGAGCTTGCCTGGCAGATGGGCCGGCCGATCAAATACGGCGGTGAATACAAGGGCTTCAACGAGCGCTCCAATTATGTCGCGTCGATTGCGGCGGGTGCGCTGGCACCTGTTGTCGTCGAGGAGAGCGACCGTTTCGAGCGCCGTATCGAACGCGAAGCGCATGGCGTCGTCTTCGTCGTTGCACCCTGGAACTACCCCTATATGACGGCGATCAACACGATCGCGCCGGCGCTGATGGCCGGCAATACGGTGGTGCTGAAACATGCCTCGCAGACATTGCTCGTCGGCGAACGGCTGGTGCAGGCCTTTATCGAGGCCGGTGTTCCCGAGGATGTGTTCCAGAACGTCTTCCTCGACCATGAGACGACCTCGGCGCTGATTGCCGCCGGCAGCTTCAATTTCGTCAACTTTACCGGATCGGTCGAAGGCGGGCGGTCGATGGAGCGGGCCGCCGCCGGCACCTTCACGGGCCTCGGCCTCGAACTCGGCGGCAAGGATCCGGGCTACGTCATGGAAGACGCCGATCTCGATGCGGCCGTCGACACGTTGATGGACGGCGCGACCTATAATTCCGGCCAGTGCTGCTGCGGCATCGAGCGCATCTATGTGCATGAGTCTCTTTACGATGCCTTCGTCGAGAAATCGGTCGCCTGGGTGTCGAACTACAAGCTCGGCAATCCGCTCGATCCTGAGACTTCGCTCGGGCCGATGGCGAACAAGCGCTTCGCCAAGGTCGTGCGCGAGCAGATCGCCGATGCGGTTTCCAAGGGCGCCAAGGCGCTTGTCGACCCCAAGCTTTTCCCACAGGATGACGGCGGCGCCTATCTCGCGCCGCAGGTCCTCGTCGATGTCGACCATTCCATGGCCTTCATGCGCGAGGAGACCTTCGGCCCGGCGGTCGGCATCATGAAGGTGAAGAGCGACGAAGAGGCACTGGCCTTGATGAACGACAGCCAGTACGGGCTGACCGCTTCGCTATGGACCAAGGATGCCGAGCGGGCGGCGCGGCTTGGCCGCGAGATCGAAACCGGCACCGTCTTCATGAACCGCGCCGACTATCTCGATCCGGCGCTCTGCTGGACCGGTGTCAAGGAGACCGGCCGCGGCGGTTCGCTCTCGATCATCGGTTTCCAGAATCTGACTCGCCCGAAATCCTTCCACCTGAAGAAAGTCACAGCATGAGCAGCAACATCACTGCAAACTGGAGCTATCCGACATCGGTCAAGCTCGGCCGGGGCCGCATCAAGGAACTGTCCGACGCCTGCAAGAGCCTTGGCATCAAAAAGCCGCTGCTCGTCACCGACCGCGGCCTCGCCTCGATGGCGATCACCAAGAACGCGCTCGATATCCTCGAAGATGCCGGTCTCGGCCGGGCGATCTTTGCCGATGTCGATCCGAACCCGAACGAGAAGAACCTCGAGGCCGGCGTCAAGGCTTTCAAGGATGGCGGCCATGACGGTGTCGTCGCCTTTGGCGGCGGCTCCGGTCTCGATCTCGGCAAGTGCGTCGCCTTCATGGCCGGCCAGAGCCGGCCAGTCTGGGATTTCGAGGATATCGGCGACTGGTGGACACGCGCGAGCCTCGAAGGCATCGCCCCGATCGTCGCCGTGCCGACGACGGCCGGCACCGGCTCGGAAGTCGGCCGCGCCAGCGTCATCACCAATTCCGTCACACATGTGAAGAAGATCATCTTCCATCCGAAGTTCCTGCCAGGCGTCGTCATCTCCGATCCGGAACTGACGGTCGGCATGCCGAAGATCATCACCGCCGGCACCGGCATGGATGCCTTCGCCCATTGCCTGGAGGCCTATTCCTCGCCCTTCTATCACCCGATGTCGGCCGGCATCGCGCTCGAAGGCATGCGTCTCGTCAAGGAATTCCTGCCGCGCGCCTATCGGGAAGGGACCGATCTCGAAGCCCGCGCCAACATGATGGCCGCCGCTGCCATGGGCGCGGTCGCTTTCCAGAAGGGGCTCGGCGCCATCCA
The DNA here is from genome assembly GCF_017948245.1 of Rhizobium sp. NLR16a. NCBI lineage: Bacteria > Pseudomonadati > Pseudomonadota > Alphaproteobacteria > Hyphomicrobiales > Rhizobiaceae > Rhizobium > Rhizobium sp. NLR16a. The sequence goes on from NZ_CP072865.1 coordinate 962,840, forward strand.
TGCGCTGTCGCACCCGATCGGCGCGGTCTACAACACCCATCACGGCATGACCAATGCGGTTGTCATGCCGGCGGTGCTGCGCTTCAACCGCGCTGTCATCGAGGAGAAGATCGGCCGGGCGGCCGCCTATCTCGGCATTTCGGGCGGTTTCGACGGCTTCTACGATTATGTGCTGAAGCTCCGTTCCGATCTCGGTGTGCCGGATACGCTGACGGCAATGGGAATCGCGTCCGACCGCATCGACGAACTGTCGGCCATGGCGATCGAAGATCCGAGCGCCGGGGGCAATCCGGTTGCCATGACGCTCGAAAACACCAAGGCGCTTTTCAGGGACTGCTTCTGATAAGATCAGATGGACCTGCAGATCGGCCCGGAAAGCTCTTGCTTTCCGGGCTCTTTCATTTTGGAGGCATCCTGAATTTTTGGGATGTGAAAAATACCGCCTGCAATTTCGCCGCGCGCGTTCGCAATTTGTTAACCATGATTGTAAAGGATGGGTTAACCGCACGATGCTCCGACAGTGCGCACAAGAGCGATGCCGGCTCGCGCCATTTCCTCCGAGGACCGAACATGCCAGTCATTACATTCGCAAATACCAAGGGCGGCGCCGGCAAGACGACCGCTGTTCTCTTGCTCGCGACCGAGCTTGCCCGTCAGGGCTATCGCGTGACCATTCTGGATGCCGATCCGCAGCATTGGATTTCACGTTGGCACGAGATATCGGGGCACGTGCCTAATATTTCAGTGATCGATTTCGTGACGACCGCCTCGCTGCCGCAGCATATCAGCGAAAACAAGCATAATACCGACTATTTCATCGTCGACCTGCCGGGCGCGCGCAATCCGCTGCTTGCCACCGCCGTCGGTCTTTCCGACCATGTACTGATCCCGATCCAGGGCTGTGCCATGGATGCGCGCGGCGGCGCGCAGGTGCTCGAACTGCTGCAGTATCTGGACGAGAAGGCAGGCATCAAGATCGGCCATTCGGTGGTGCTGACCCGCGTCAGCTCGAAGGTGACGACCCGGGCGCTGCAACTCGTCAAGTCGCTGCTCAGCGAGCGGCACGTGCCGGTGCTGGACACGGCGATTATCGAACGTTCGGCCTTCCGCGACATCTTCGACTGTGGCGGCACGCTGCAGACCATGGACCCCACGCGCGTCAGCAATCTCGACAAGGCGCGTGAGAACGCCGCCTGTTTCGCCCAGGAAATCATGCGCAAGGTGCCTGTTCGGTTGACAGCCTCGGCTCGCATGGCGACGGCGGCCTGAATACCCAAGCATTGAAACAGAAAGGCCGTCGGGGCGATCCGGCGGCCTTATCGTTGGTGACCAGTTTGGCTTTGGCTCAGTCGACGAACTCGACCGTCACACCGGGCTTGACCATTTTCGCAAGCTCGGTTGCATCCCAGTTGGTCAGGCGAATGCAGCCGTGGCTCTGGGTGCGGCCGATCTTGGAGGGCTCCGGCGTGCCGTGGATGCCGTAAGTCGGCCTGGAAAGCGCCATCCAGACGGTGCCGACCGGGCCGTTCGGGCCTGGGGGAATGTTGAGGATCTTGTCGTTGGCGCCCTGCTGAAAGTTGATCTTCGGGTTGTAGGTATAACCGGGATTGAACGCGACGCGCTCGACCGTCACCGTGCCGGACGGGGAGGGGGTGTCGGTTGAGCCGATCGAAGCCGGGTAGGCGGCGATAAGATTGCCGGTGCCGTCATAGGCGAAAACCTGTTTGCGCCCCTTGTCGGCGATGATGCGGGCGACCTCGCCGGTCTTCATCTCGCCGGGATTGACGACCTTGATCACCGTGCCGGGAACACTGAAATCGGCGCCGGGATTCATCTCCTTGAGGAAGGCCTCGTCCATATGGAAACGCTCGGCCAGCATTTCAGTGGTCGAGGTATAGGCGAGCGACGGCAGCAGCGCCTTATGCGAATAATCTTCCGGGATCTCCGCGACGAAGGGGCCGGCGGCATCGGCCGGCGTGATCGTATAGCTGACGACGGGCAGGCCGCCGTTCATGCGCAGCTCTTCCAGAATGGCATCGGTGTCGTTGGGGTCGAGCTTTGACCCCGTCATCTGGTCGTAAGCATAAATGCCCTTGGTGACGTTCGAGCCCATGTGCCCGTCGATGACGCCGGGAGAGATGCCGGCGCGGTCGAGGAAGACCTGCAGCGCGACGATCTCGGGCTTCGATTTGTTCTTCAGCGTGATCACGGGCTCGTCGGGTGCTGCCTTCGGCGCATCGGCGGGCGGGATCTGCTGATCGGGATCGATCGAAGCGTAATCGTCGCCCGATTGCGGATTGCCAATGCTGTTGTCGTTCGGATAGGGCTCCTCGCCGAGCGGCAGGCGCTCGATTGCAGCGTCGCGCGGAATGCCACCGGTGACGGCGCCGCGTTCGGAATAACGCGTATCGCCATAGGAATTGTCGTCGGCATAATAGGGATCGTTGCCACCCTGGTCGGTATAAACCTCGCGCGGGCCGGGCCGTGGTGGATAGTAGCCGCGGGCGCGCATTTCGGTGGCGACGACGTTGCCGTAGGCGTCGATCAGCACGCGGTTGCCGCTGCGGTCGCGGGCATAGGCAAAGCCGCGCGGGACATAATCGAGGATTTCGCCGTTCGGCGTGACCAGCACGACATCGCTCTGGCGACGGTCACGAAACTGCTGCGCGCCGGCCTGCGGTGCTGCAGCCGCAACGGCTGCCAGCACGGCCGCAAGCGAAAATGCCGACTTCAAAAAGCGATTCACGTCTCACACCTCGAACAGTGACTGGGCCGACACACACCCGCGAATTTTGACGCTAGTGTGGAATTTATGAAAGCGTGCTGAACAAAATATGAAAATCCCTAAGATTTCCTTTTACTCATAAACGTTTGCATCCTTGTGTCCGTTCCGCAAAATCCACGGTTGCGGCAAAAGCGCAAGAGGAGAACGGCGCGATTGACGAAAGAGGGCGCGAAACTTAGAGCTTTTCCGGGTTAGACTGCGGCATTCTGCCGGAGCAGGTTTTCGTCAGGGCAAAGGCGATTGGCGAAGGGCATACCCCAAGGTACGTCCGAGCCGATCGCCTCTGATCCTGGCGGAAACATGCCCGGCCCACCGGCCGCACCGCTTCGCCGTGGCGTAGCGATGTGCGTCCGGCGATTCCAAAGTCTTGCAGATTTGCCAGCCAAATTTGCGGGAGGGTTGGCTGAAACAGGGCGGCTGATCGACCGGCCGGCTTGGCCGTAGAGCTTGGCTACGACGCGCGCCGGCCGGTCGACCATCCGACCCGTTTGAGCCAACAGAATGCTGCAATCTAACCCGGAAAAGCTCTAACGCTACGGCGGCCGCTAACCTTGAGGAGACCGAGATGATCGAATTTGCCGCTGCAAGCGGGCCGCGCCTGATGCTGGATGAAACATCGGTGCTCGATATCGGCGGATGCATTGTCGACGGCGTCGATATTGCGCCAAAGCGTGCCATTCCGGACGATGGCGATCCGCGAATCGATCACTCGCTCGAAGGTTTCCTCTTCACCTGCGGCCCGGACCATATCCGCCATCGCCAGCCGATCGCCGGCCGTGCCGACGGCAAGGTCTATCCGCTGCACGGATCGGCCTCCGGCCACGCCGCCAAGATCCTGTGGACGAAACACGAGAATGGCAATGCCGAATGCCGCGCCGATGTCGACATTACCACGGTCGAGGGACTGCCGCAGCGCATCGAGCGGCTGTGGCGGATCGACGGCGCGAACGGCGAGGTGCGGCTCGAAGACCGGGTTATCAATACCAGCGATCAGGCGGTGCCGACCTTCCTGATGTACCATATGAATGTCGGCGGCAAATGGCTGGACGACGGCACGCGGCTCGAAGGCCGGATGCTGGAGAATGGCGGCTTCCCCTGGACATTCGGCGAGGAGCCCGGCGGCATCTTCTGTGTGCCGGCGACGGCGACGGAGGAGGGCTCGGCGGAAGTCCGGCTCGGGCCGATCGCCGCAATTGGCGGCAGGACGCTCAACGTGCGCTTCCGCGCCGATACGCTGCCTTATCTGCAGGTTTGGCGGAACCAGAAGGCACCCGCTCATATTATCGGCATCGAGCCGGTGTCGCATCGCTGGGTATTGCGCGACGAGCTTCATGCGGCCGGTGAATTCAACATGCTCGCCCCGGGCGAAAGCCGCAGCTATGCGCTGACCTTTGCCTTCCTGTGAGTGAAGTGTTGTTGACGCTTGCGGGCCTCCCGTCGTAGACCTTCAGCCCACGATCTTTGAGGAGACAAGACGATGGATATTCGCCAGCTCGACGATGAATATTCGGTTTCGGGACAGATCACGCTTGAGGACCTCGATGAGATCAAGGCGTTGGGCTTCAAATCGATCGTCTGCCATCGCCCCGACCATGAAAGCCCCGACCAGGCGTCGTTTTCCGTCATCGAGGCGCGTGCCAAAGAGCTCGGACTCGACATCGCTCATGTGCCGGTTGGACCGATGGGCGTGACCGAAGAGGCAGTGCAGGGCATGGTCGACGCGCTCGACGAATTCCCGCGGCCAATGCTTGGCTATTGCCGCTCGGGCGCGCGCTCGACGGCGATCTATCAGAAAACTCAGCATATCCGCAATTAACCGCCCTTTCCGGGCTCCTACTTCCGGCGTTGAACCTCAGCGCCGGCACCTTTCATTGATGCAGGAGACGATAATGAGCATTAAGCGTATCGACGTCGGCGCGCGCATGAGCGGCGCCGTCATTCACGGCAACACGGTCTACCTCGCAGGCCAGGTGGGTGAGGGCGAAAGCGTCACCGATCAGTGCAAGTCTGCGCTCGCCGAAGTCGACCGTCTGCTGGCGGCCGCCGGCAGCAACAAGTCGAAGATCCTGCAGACCCTCGTCTATCTTTCCGACATCGCTTATTTCGGCGAGATGAACGCAGCCTGGGAAGCCTGGATCGATCCGGCCAATCCGCCGGCACGCGCCACCAGCGAAGCCAAGCTCGCCGCGCCGAAATACAAGGTCGAGTTCATCGTTACGGCTGCGCTCGACTAAGTTCGCCGCAGTTCCGTCTCTCAAAGCCGGTGGGGCGCCCTTACCGGCTTTTTGTTTGCGCGATTTCCGAAAGCGTTCTGGTCGGTGTGATCGCTTCCGGATCGAGCTTCACCTCGATGATCGCCGGTTTGCCGCTTCTTCGCGCGCGCTCGAAAGCCGGGGCGAATTCCTCCGTGTTTTCCACCGTCTCGCCGTGGCCGCCATAGGCGCGGGCAAGGGCCGCGAAGTCGGGGTTGGTGAGATCGGTGCTGCTGACGCGGCCGGGATATTCGCGCTCCTGATGCATGCGGATCGTGCCGTACATGCCGTTGTTGACGACGATTGCGATGATCGGCAGACCGTAGCGGATGGCGGTGGCGAATTCCTGGCCATGCATCAGGAAACAGCCGTCGCCGGCAAAACAGATGACCTCACGCTCGGGAAAAAGCCGCTTGGCGGCCACCGCGGCGGGCAACCCGTAACCCATCGAGCCGGAGGTGGGCGCGGCCTGGGTGTTGAAGCGGCGGAAACGATGGAAGCGATGCAGCCAGGTGGCATAGTTGCCGGCGCCGTTGGTGAAGATTGCGTCCTGCCTGGTATTCGCCTCCAGCCACTCCATGATCGGTCCCATATGGACAGCGCCAGGACCTATCGCTGGCGGCTTCGACCAGGCGAGATAGGCTTGGTGCATGCGCTCCGTGCGCTCCGCCCAGTGCGGCTCGGTCGGCGCTTTCAGATCGGTAAGTGCAGCGACGAAATCGGCCGGTGCCGCGCAGATCGCCAGATCCGGGCGATAGATACGGCCGAGTTCGGACGCATCGGGATAGACGTGGACCAGCGATTGCTGGGGGTAGGGGATGTCGATCAGCGTGTAGGACGACGAGGGCATTTCCGACATGCGGGCGCCGAGCAGGATCACCAGGTCGCTCTCCTTGATCTCCTTGGCGAGCGCCGGATTGATGCCGATGCCGACATCGCCGGCATAGCAGGGATGAAGGTGATCGAACAGCATCTGCCGGCGGAAGGAGCAGCCGACCGGCAATTGGAAACGCTCGGCGAAGATTGCAAAATCGGCGACGGCATCGGCATCCCAGCGCGTGCCGCCGAGGATCACCACCGGTCGCTCAGCTTTGAGCAGACGCAGATAGAGATCGTCGATCTGGCTGGGGCCGGGATGCGCCTCGACGTTGGCATAACGCCTGGCGAGGGGCGCCTCGACCTCGTCGCGCAGCATGTCTTCCGGCAGCGTCAGCACCACGGGGCCGGGACGGCCGGAGGTTGCGATCGCAAAGGCGCGGGTGACGAATTCGGGAATTCGGGCGGCATCGTCGATTTCACCCACCCATTTGGCGAATTCGGTGAAGGCGCGGCGGAATTCGACCTCCTGGAAGGCCTCGCGCTCACGTGCATCACGCTGCACCTGGCCGATGAAGAGGATCATCGGGATCGAATCCTGCCTTGATATATGCAGGCCGGCGGAGGCGTTGGTGGCGCCGGGGCCGCGGGTCACCATGCAGATGCCGGGTTCGCCGGTGAGCCTGCCCCAGCAATCCGCCATCATCGCCGCCCCGCCTTCCTGCCGGCAGACGAGGACGTCGATATCGCTGTCACGCAAGGCGTCGAGCACGGCGAGGAAACTCTCGCCGGGCACGCAGGAGAGGCGTTTGACACCGTTCGCCTTCAGCGCCTCGACGATCAGTTCCCCGCCCGTTTGTTTCATAATGATACCTTCTTCATGACGATGTCTTCCTCTCAAGCTCGGCGAGTTCCGCCAGAATTTCTTCCCTGTGTTCGCCGAGACGCGGGCTCGGCCTGACGTAGCGCAATGGTGTTTCCGACAGCCCCACCGGCGTCCTGACCCCGGGGATGACGGTGCCGGCGGCATCGGCAAGGTCGATGCGCAGACCGCGAGCCTTCACTTGCGGGTCGGCGAACATTTCCTCGATCGTGTTGATCGCGCCCGATGGAACCGCGTTCTGCTCGCAGGCCTTCAGGAGATCCGCCTTCTGCCATTTCAGCGTCTCGGTGGAGATCAGGCGGCGCACCTCGCCGCGGTTGGCGACGCGGGCCTTGTTGGTGGAGAAACGCTCGTCATCCGCGATCGTCTCCAGGCCGAGGATGGTAGACAGGCGGCGGAACTGGCCGTCGTTGCCGACGGCCAGGATGAGATAACCGTCGGCCGTCGGCACGACCTCATAGGGCGAGATGTTCGGATGGGCGTTGCCGAGGCGGGTCGGTGCTGCGCCGGAGATGAGGTAATTCATGTTCTGATTGGCGAGGACGGCCGATTGCACGTCGAGCAGGGCCATGTCGATCAACTGGCCTTGTCCGGTTTTCAGGGCATGGATCAGGGCGGCCTCGATCGCCGAGACGGCATAGATGCCGGTGAAGATGTCGGCGATCGCCACGCCCGCCTTCATCGGTTGGCCGTCCGGCTCGCCTGTTATCGACATGAAGCCGGACATGCCCTGGACGATGTAATCGTAGCCGGCGAGGCCGGCATAGGGGCCGGTCTGGCCGAAGCCGGTGATCGAGCAATAGACGAGCCTCGGGTTCTGCTTGCGCAGGCTGTCGTAATCGAGCCCGTATTTGACGAGGCCTCCGACCTTGAAATTCTCGATCACTACATCGGCTGTGGCTGTGAGGCGACGAACGAGATCCTGGCCCTCAGAGCTCTTGAGGTCGGCGGTGATTGAGCGCTTGCCGCGATTGGCGGCGTGGTAATAGGCGGCCGAGAGATTTTCGCCGTCGGCACCTTCGACGAAGGGCGGTCCCCATTGGCGGGTGTCGTCGCCACCGTCGGGATTTTCCACCTTGATGACGTCGGCGCCGAGATCGGCAAGCATCTGGCCCGCCCAGGGGCCGGCGAGCACGCGGGCAAGCTCGATCACCCGGATGCCGGCAAGCGGCGGCATGTTCGTCGCGGTCTCGGTCATGTTCCTCCCGTCGGTGTCTACGGCGCCAGCGTCACCTCAGATGTATCGGATACCGGCTTTGAAGCAAAGCGGCGCTCGCGCCAGAGGATGTAGAAGCCCGACGCCATAATGATCGTGATGCCGAGCCATTTGATCGCATCCGGAAAATCGCCGAAAACAAGCCAGGCGAAGATCGTTGCCGAAACGATCTCGAAATATTGCAGCGGCGCCAGCGTCGACGCCGGTGCCGCACGAAAGGCATAGACGCCGAGGATGCCGGCGATCGCGGCCATGGCGCCGACGCCGGCCACGTAGAACCAGGCGCTGCCTGCAGGCATGACGGGATCGAAGAGATCGGAGCCGCTTCCTTCGCCGACAAAAAGCAGGAAAGCGCAGAAGAGCAAGCCCCAGATGCCCATCTGGAACTGCATCGACCAGGGGTCCTCCCGGTGCGAGAGGACGCGGGTCATCAACACGAAGATCGCAATGCAGAGCGCGCTGACGACAGGCAGGAGCGCGATGGAGCCGACCTCCTCGAAACTGGGCTGGATGATCAGCATCGCCCCGAAGAAGCCGACGCCGCAGGCGGTATAGCGCCGCCAGCCGATCGTCTCCTCGAGGAAAATGCCGCCGAGGATCGTCACGATGATCGGCTCGATAAAGAAGATCGCGATCGCGTCGGCGACCGCCATATATTTCAGCGTGGTGACGAAAGAGATCATCGAGACGGTGATGACGAAGCCGCGGATGGCGTGGAACAGGCTCTGGCGCCACGAGAAATCGGTAAAGCTGCGTCGCCATAGCACGATCGGCAGCATGCAGAGCGCCTGCACGAGGAAGCGGCCGGCGGTGATCTCGGCGGAGGGGACGGTGACGACGGCAAGCTTGGCGAAGATGTCGATGAGCGGCGAGAACATCACCGAAAGAAACATCAGCGCAAGCCCCGTCGTCACTTCGGAGGCGGACGAAGCGGGCCGGGCGGAGGTGCTGCTCATGATGGGATCTCTCTGGCTCAGGATCTTGCGAGTGCCTCGTCGCACCAGTCCGCGAAGGCGGCGGTCGCCGCTTCGGCGTCGATCTCGTTCAGCGTTTCATGCCGCATATCCTGATATATCCGAGTGCTGATACGAGAGAAGCCTTGCGCTTTCAAATGGTTTGACAGCCAGAGGATGGCTTTTCCACGCCCCGTCGCCGGATCCTCGCCGCCGCCGACCAGATGGATCGGCATGTCGCGCGGCAGCCGGTCGAGATGGAGCTTCTGCGGTGCGCGAAACGTCAGTTCGAAGAGATCGAGCCAGAGCGAGACCGAAGCATCGAAGCCGCAGAGCGGATCGCCGATATATTTGTCGACTTCATCGGCATGGCGGGACAGCCAGTCGAACTCGGTGCGGCGGTCCGGGATCGATTTTCCCCAAGCTCCGAAGGTGAGCTTCGGCAAGAGGCCGCTCGGCACGTCGGAGCCCTTCAGCATCCGCTCGGCAAGCAAGATCGCCTGGGCGGCTCGGCCGGCAAGGCCGACGGCGAAATTCGAATTCCAGACGGCGACAGCGTCGAAGTCGCCCGGAGCGGTGACGGCGACATTGAGCGCCACGAGACCGCCCATCGAATGGCCGAAGAGGATCACCTTCAGGCCGGGATGGCGCGAGGCCGCATGGGCGCGCACGGCAAGGACATCGCCGATCACCCGGTCGACGCCATCCCGGCCGGCGAAGCGGCCAATCGGCGCGTCGGGCGCCGTCGTCTCGCCGTGGCCGCGGTGATCATGGGCATAGACGTGGTAGCCGCGCGCCGCCATCGCCGCGGCAAAGCGGCCGTACCGCTTCGAATGCTCCGCCAGGCCGTGCGATATCAACAGGACGCCGCGCGCCGGGTGGGTAGCCTCGGCATGGTGATAGGCCAGAGACGCTTCCCCTATCGCGAGTCTTTGCGTATCAGAAAACATCCGGATCCTCCCCGCCCCAGCAGAGCAGATCGCTACTGCATAATTCCTTAAAGCGGAATCGATTTAAGCGAATATGCTGCAACTATAAGTGCGACACGGTGCTCGCGTAACTCTAAGACAGTGAGGTCCCCGCAATAGTCAGCTGTTTCCGGCGACGCGCAGTCGATAACAAATTTCGGCACGGCTGCGATTCAGGGTTGCTGCCGTTTACTCTTTGTGCTTATCTGTTCCTGCATTGTTCTTCTTTGGGGGTTGAAATGAGCAGCATGCAGTTGCGTACCTTTACGTTCGCCTTGTCGATGATCCTTGCCGGCGCTGCCGTGGCGCAGGAGGCCGATGGCCGTACCCGTTTCATTCTTGCTGCGAGCTGGCAGCCCGCCTTCTGCCAGACGAACCAGAAGAAGCCCGAATGCGCCAGCCAGACCGGCGAGCGCCATGACGCGACGAATTTCTCGCTGCACGGCCTGTGGCCGATGCGGCAGGATTATTGCGGCGTCAGTGAGGACCAGAAGGCTGCCGACAAGGACGGCAAATGGGATACATTGCCCGCGGTTGCGCTTTCGGCCGAGACGCAGGCGTCGCTTGCAAAGGCAATGCCCGGCACCCAGTCCGGCCTTGAACGGCACGAATGGATAAAGCATGGCACCTGCACGAAAATGAGCGTTGAGGATTATTTCGGCGTCGGCGTCCATTTAGTGGATGCGCTCAATACATCGGCCGTGCGCGATCTCTTTGCCGCCAATATCGGCAAGGCGGTCAAGGCCGAGGCGATCAAGGCTGCTTTCGACAAGAGCTTCGGGCCGGGTGCGGGCGAGCGCGTCAAGATGAGCTGCCGGCGAGCCGGCAATGTCAGGGTGATCAGCGAGTTGACGATCGGCCTGTCTGCGGATGCGGGAACGGCATCGGCAAAAAGCGCGGGCCTTGCCGATCTGATCCAGGCAGCGGGAAAAACCACGTTCGGCTGTGACGAGGGCGTTGTCGATGCGGCGGGCTTCTGACCGGAATCCGGCGTAAACGGGTTTCGGCGTTGCTCACAGGCGCTGTTTCGCCTACATAGCGGCACGAAACGAAGTTTCCCGCCCGGAGCAGCGCAGCATGGCACGTCAATTCATCTATCATATGTCCGGCCTCAACAAGGCTTATGGCAACAAGAAGATCCTGGAGAACATCCACCTTTCCTTCTACCCGGATGCCAAGATCGGCATCCTCGGACCGAACGGCGCCGGTAAATCCACTGTGCTGCGCATCATCGCCGGCCAGGACAAGGAGTATACCGGCGAAGCCTGGCTCGCCGAGGGGGCCACGGTCGGCTATCTCGAGCAGGAGCCGAAACTCGACCCCACCAAGACGGTTTTCGAGAACGTCATGGAAGGTGTTGCCGCGAAGACGGCGATCGTCGATCGTTACAACGAATTGATGATGAACTACTCGGACGAGACCGCGGAAGAGGGGGCGAAGCTCCAGGACATCATCGACAGCCAGAACCTCTGGGATCTGGAAAGCCAGGTCGAGATGGCGATGGAAGCCCTGCGCTGCCCGCCGCGCGATGCCGATGTCACCAATCTTTCCGGTGGTGAGCGCCGCCGCGTCGCGCTCTGCCGTCTGCTGCTGTCGCAGCCGGATCTGCTGCTGCTCGACGAACCGACCAACCATCTGGATGCCGAAACCATCGCCTGGCTCGAAAAGCACCTGCGCGACTATCCCGGCGCCGTGATGATGATTACCCACGACCGCTACTTCCTGGACAACGTCACCGGCTGGATCCTCGAACTCGATCGCGGCCGCGGCATCCCTTATGAAGGCAACTACTCCGCCTATCTGCAGGCCAAGGCCAAGCGCATGCTGCAGGAAAACCGCGAAGAGGCATCACGCCAGAAGGCGATCAGCCGCGAGCAGGAATGGATTGCTTCCAGCCCGAAGGCTCGCCAGGCCAAGTCGAAGGCGCGTATCAAATCCTACGAGCAGTTGGTGGAGGCGGCCGAGAAGCAGCGTCCCGGCGACGCGCAGATCATCATCCCGGTGAGCGAGCGCCTCGGTCAGGTGGTCATCGAGATGGAGGGCATCACCAAGGGCTTCGACGGCCGCACGCTGGTCAACGACCTGTCGCTGAAGCTGCCGCCGGGGGGCATTGTCGGCATCATCGGTCCGAACGGCGCCGGAAAGACGACGCTGTTCAAGATGATCACCGGCCAGGAAACGCCGGATGGTGGTACGATCCGGATCGGCGAAACCGTGCACCTCAGCTATGTCGACCAGAGCCGCGATGCGCTCGATCCCAACAAGACCGTCTGGGAAGAAATCTCCGGCGGCGCCGAAGTGATCAAGCTCGGCAAGTTCGACATGAACTCCCGTGCTTATTGCGGCGCCTTCAACTTCAAGGGCGGCGATCAGCAGCAGAAGGTCGGCAGTCTCTCGGGCGGCCAGCGTAACCGCGTTCACCTCGCCAAGATGTTGAAATCCGGCGGCAACGTTCTGCTGCTCGACGAGCCGACCAACGACCTTGATACGGAAACGCTTGGCGCCCTTGAGAACGCGCTTGAGAATTTTGCCGGTTGCGCCATCGTCATCAGCCACGATCGCATGTTCCTCGACCGCCTGGCAACGCATATCCTGGCTTTTGAGGGCGAGGGCCATGTCGAATGGTTCGAAGGCAACTTCGAGGATTATGAGGAGGACAAGGTCCGTCGCCTCGGCCCGGATGCGCTCAATCCGGGCAGCCAGGCCCATAAGCGCCTGACACGCTGATCCCTGCTTCATTTCTGCTTCCGAAGCCCCGGTTCGACCGGGGCTTTTTCGTGTCCGACCCCGTCGCAATTTGCGCAGGCAATTTCGCGAACAGTGCGAATTGCCGCTTGCCACCGCTTTTCAAATCACATAAAGATATCTTTATATCTTGATTGGGCCAATGATGAGCGAACCTTTGAAGCTGGGACTGGATGGGCTGGTGGACGTCTTGAAGGCGGCCGGAGAACCCACGCGTCTGCGTCTTCTGGCGCTTCTCGACGGCGGCGACCTGACGGTGACCGATCTTACTGAAATCCTCGGCCAGTCGCAGCCGCGCATCTCCCGCCACCTGAAGCTGCTCGGCGAGGCCGAACTGATCGAACGCTATCAGGAAGGCGCCTGGGCCTATTTTCGCCTCAAGCAGGACGGCAAGGCGGCCATGCTGGTGCGGGCGCTGCTGAAACATGTCTCCGAGAACGACCCGACCATCCTTCGTGACGGCGAGCGTCTTTCGGCTGTCAAGCGCCAGCGGGCCGAGCGGGCGCAAGCCTATTTCAGCCGCAATGCCGCGGAATGGGACGAGCTTCGCCGCCTGCACGCGGCGGATGAGGAGGTCGACGCCGCCGTCATTCGGCTGCTCGGCAACCAGCCGATCGATTCGCTGCTGGATCTCGGCACCGGCACCGGCCGCATCCTCGAACTCCTGTCCGGACTTTACCGCCGTGCTGTCGGTGTCGACGCCAGTCGCGACATGCTGAGCGTGGCGCGCGCCAATCTCGACAAGTCCCGCATCACCAAGGCGACGGTGCGCCACGCCGATATCTTGAACCTTCCGTTCGAGGGGCAGGATTTCGACCTTGTGACGATCCATCAGGTGCTGCATTTCTTCGATCAGCCGGAGATTGCGATCGCGGAAGCGGCGCGCATGCTGCGGCCGGGCGGGCGGCTCGTGGTCATCGACCTCGCGCCGCACACGCTCGAATATCTCAGAGACGAACATGCCCATGTCCGTCTCGGCTTTTCGCACCAGGCGATGTCCGACTGGTTGCGCAAGGCCGGGCTCGACGTCGAGCAGGTCGTCGATCTTCATCCGGGTCAGCAGGGCGGGCAGGGGTTGACGGTCACCGTCTGGCTCGCGCGCGATCCGAGGCGCCTCATGGCTTCGCAAACGAGCGAAGGCGCCGAACCCACATTTGCCGGGAGAGTATGACATGGCTTTGAAAAGCGAAGGACGCGGGCGCAACTTCGGGATCTCCTTCGAATTTTTTCCGCCGAAATCGGAGGAAATGGAAGGGCAGCTCTGGGATACTGTCAGCAAGCTGCAGGATTGGGATCCGGATTTCGTGTCGGTGACCTACGGCGCCGGCGGCACCACCAAGGCGCCGACGCTGTCTGCTGTTACGCGTTTCCTGTCGCAGACGCCGCTTGCCACCGCCTCGCACCTGACCTGCGTTGGTGCGACGAAGGAGGAAACGCATCATATGATCGATACGTTTCGCAAGGTCGGCGTAAAGCATTTCGTGGCTTTGCGCGGTGATGCGCCCGGCGGCGTCGGCGCGCCCTATCAGCCGCATCCCGGCGGTTACGCCAATGCGGCAGAACTGGTGGCCGGCCTCAAGTCGGTCGGTGATTTCGAGATTTCGGTCTCCGCCTATCCGGAAAAGCACCCGGAAAGCCGTGATACGGCCGCCGATATCGACATGCTGAAGCGCAAGGCCGATAACGGCGCCGACCGGGCGCTGACGCAGTTCTTCTTCGACAATGACAATTTCGAGCGCTACCTGGAGCGGGTGCGCGCCGCCGGCATCTCGATCCCGATCGTGCCAGGTATCATGCCGATCCAGAACCTGACGCAGTTGAAGCGTTTCGCCGGCGCCTGTGGCGCGGTCATCCCTGGCTTCCTCGACGAGCGTTTCGCGGGCCTCGACGATAAGCCCGAGGACCGGGCGAAGGTCGCGGCCGAAGTTGCCGCCGAGCAGATCGAGGATCTCGTCCGGCGCGGCATCGGTGATTTCCATCTCTATACGATGAATCGCGCGCCGCTGGTTTCCGCGGTGCTTGACAATCTCGGCTTTGCCCGCCGAACGACAAAGAGCGCGGGAGCCGCCGCCTGATCCTTGCAGACGTTCAAAAGTGAAAAAGCGCATGTCGGGCGGGACCTGCGCTTTTTCGTTGGCGGATTGATCAGGGGAGTTTAGGCACTATCAGCATTCCGCCTCCGTCATTCCGGCTCAAATGAAGAGCATGGATAAGACGAAAGCAAACGCTGCACTGACCAACAGAACATTCAAGGATTGCGTGAGTCCCATGTCTGTCTCCTCGCGTTAGCCGTCGGATATTATGTCTGAAATATGTCGGTTGGGAAGCGGATTTTATGCTGCGCTGCCGAAACGGCCAGTGGACAAGTCGAACATCATTTTCCTAAGGCCATGAGACAAAACGATAATTTCGAGAAAATTTTTCTTCACACATTTTAACACGGCGTTAAATCAGGCGACTGCGAATTTACCTATGCGCCCGAAACTTGGCGAAGCCGCAACTGGTTGAAAACATACGAAAAATGCAACCTGAGGTCAGGCGGGCTTGGCCAGCAGGCGATAGGCGCGCCCGTCGAGGATGACGAGGCCGAAACCGATCAACGCCATGCCGGCGAATTCGCTCAGGCTGAGCCTTTCGCGGAGGAAGAGCACGCCGAGAAGGATGGCGCTCGGCGGCACCAGCAGCGTGACGAGCGAGGCGTTGGTGGCGCCGGCGGTCGCGATGACCCTGAAATAGAGAATATAGGCGAAGGCGGTCGAAAGCAGCGCCAGCGCCAGGATGGCAAGCAGCACTTCGAGCGGCGGTATGGTCAGTGCCCAGGGTCGATCGGCCAGCAGCGACAATGGCAGAGCGATCAGTGAGGATGCGGTCAACTGGCCGGCGGCGGTGACCGCGGCAGGGACGCCCTTGAAACGTTTGCCGTAGGTGGCGGCAAAACCGTAGGAGACGGCGGCGAGCACCGGAAACAGCAGCGCCCAGAGCGCGGCTTCGCTGCCGGCGGAGATGCCGGGGCCGACCAGCACGATCGTCCCGAGGAGACCCACGAGGCAGCCTGCGATCTTGGCCGAGCTCAGCTTCTCGTCCGAGGTGAGGTAATTGGCGATGAGCACCGTCCAGATCGGCGTCGTCGCGTTCAGGATCGCCGCTAGCCCGGCGCCGATGCGGGTCTGGCCGAAGAAGATCAGGGCATGCGGCAGGACATTGTTGATGACGCCGAGGATCAGGAACTCGCGCCAGCGGGCCTTGAAGATCGAATAGATGTCAAGACGCCCGGCAATATAGACATGCAGCGCGAGCGCGGCGAGCAACAGCCTGAGGAAGACGAGGGTCAGCGGTGGCACGTGCTGGACGGCGATGCGGGCAAAGAAAAAGGAGCCGCCCCAGATCAGGCCGAGCAGGACCAGCAGCCCCCAAGTCCAGGCATTCATCTTGCTGTCCATGCCGCTTCCTCCACCGCAAGCGAACCGTCCGCAACCGGCACCGGTTCTTCATCAGGAAGCTTTAGCCCAAGCGGCAAATGCCGCCACCCGTTTCTTGCAAAACGGGTGGCGGTAAACGTCAGCGGCGATCAGAGAGCGTTGAGAAGGGCAGGCGTCGCCCAGCCGTCGGCCGGTATCCCCAAGCGCTGCTGTTCCTTCTGGATCGCGATACGCGTGCCGGAACCGAGAATGCCGTCGATCTCTCCGACATCGTGGCCGAGCGACTGCAGCTTGGTCTGCAGCGTCTTCATCTGGTCGTTGGCAAGCCCTTGTTCCGGCGCGCCCTTGAGATAGGTCGGGGCGCCGGAAAGGCGGGTCGCGAAATAGGCGGCCGAGGTCGTGTAGATGAAAGACTTGTTCCATTCGAGATATATCTTGAAATTCGGGTAGGCGATGAAGGCCGGTCCCATGCGGCCCTGCGGCAGGACCAGATCGCCCTCGAGCTCACCGAAGGCCGTATTGCCGTCGCGCGGCTTGACGCCGAGCGCGAACCACTCGCTGGCCTTCATTGCGCCGCCAAGGCCGGATTTCTCCCAAGGCAGGTTGTCGGGCAGGGTGACTTCCTGCAGCCAGGGCTGACCGCGCTCGAAGCCGAGATGCTGGATGAATTTCGCTGCCGTCAGGATGGCGTCCGGGCCGCTCTGCTTCAGGCGGACATGGCCGTCGCCGTCGCCGTCCATGCCATAGGCGATGATGTCGCGCGGCAACATCTGGACCTGGCCGATCTCGCCGGCCCAGGCGCCGGTGTTGGTGGCGGGGTCAAGGTCGCCGTGCTCGACCATCTCGATCAAGGCGATCAGCTGCGGGCGGAAGAGTTCTGGGCGGCGGCAGTCGTGCGACAGCGTCACCAGAGCATTGCGGGTGTTGAAATCGCCCTGGACGGCGCCGAAATCGGTTTCCATCGCCCAGAATGCGGTGATGACGCCTTGGGGAATGCCGAATTCCTGCTCGGCCCGGGCAAAGACGTCGGCATATTGCTTCATCTTCTGGCGGCCGATGTCGAGACGGGCTTGGCTGACGGTGCGCTGCGAGAATTCTAGGAAGGTCTGCTTGAAGACGCCCTGGGCGCGATCCCGGCTCAGGACCTTGGGATCGATTTCGGCGCCGGCCAGCGCCTCGTCGGCGGCTGCGGCGCTGGCGCCTGCGGCGACCGCATCAGCCTTGACGCCCTGGAGAAAGGCAGACAGATCGCCGCCGCAGGGGGCTGCCGGAGCCGAGGCCGCGGGCGCCTGCTGGGCGGCCGCGCCGCCTGCAAAAGCGAGGGCAAACAGGAGGGCGAGTGCAGAGCGGCTTGTGAGCGAGCGGTGCATGAATGCGGTCCTTATAGCAAATGGATGCCCGTCGCTTTCACAGAGGAATGTGACGGAAGCAAGAAAGATTGAAAGACGTTACTAAGAATTTCTATCCTTGGAAACGGCCGCGACCCAATTGTTCCAGTTCTTTGCGCTGCCGGCAAAGACGTTGATGTCGGTCGGCCCCTTGATGCCGGGAATCACGCCGGTCGAGGTATATTGCCAGAAGGCCCAGCGGCGGTCGGAATAGGTCACCTCGGGATGTTTTGCCACCGAGCGGACCCAGAAATGATAATCCTGGAAGTAGCCGGCGAGATTATCGCGGTGGAAATCGACCGAGGTGTAGATAATCGGGCGCTTGCCATAATAGGCCTCCAGCCGGTCCATGAAACGCTGCATTTCGGAGCGCACGGTTTCCGCGTCGGGGCGGTAACGACAGGTCTTCGATTCGGCGTTCCATTCGACGTCGAGCACCGGCGGCAGGCGCATGGCCTCCTTCGGCACGTTGCGGATGAACCAGTCGGCCTGCTCATCGGCCGAGGAGCAGAAATAATAGAAATGGTAGGGGGCGTGCGGGATGCCGGCGGCGCGCGCTTCGCGCCAATATTCATCGAAGCGGGGGTCGACCCTGTCCTTGCCTTCCGTCGCCTTGATGAAGGCAAAGGCGACGCCGGAATTCCTCACCGTGCTCCAGTCGATATCGCCCTGCCATTTGGAGATGTCGATGCCGTGGATCGCATTCTGCTGCGGATGCTTGGGGCCGAAATCCTGCGGATCGGTATCCCGGAAGCGCGTCTTCGGCTTGATCGATGCGGTTTCGAGATAGTCGTGACCGGAGGAGGAACACCCCGCCAGCAGGATGGCCAGGGGCAGAACGCAAAACAAAAGCCGGCGCATGGGTATCCCGTCGTGAACCGAATGATCTCTTTGCTCCACAGCCTGACCTTCGAAAATGACGAGCCCAGCAGAGGAATAACCCTCTTTTCATCATATCAACGTAAAAAATCGGTTAGTTTCAAGCGAATTATGAGCGCCTGCTGATGATGGCCGCCCGCCAGGCGTAACCGCCGCCGACTGTTTCGAAGGATAAACGCGCATTGTGTTCCTGGGCCTGCGCTTCCAGGACCTCCCGCAGATCGGCGCGCGGAGTGACATGGAATCTCGCAAGCCAAGCCTGCAGCATGCGGCGGAACCAACGCGGCAGGCCTTCCTGCTGGCCGAAATCGACGATATGCAACTGGCCGCCGGGATTAAGTGCGGCGATCGACGCGTCGACGGCGCGTTCCCAGTCCGGGATCATCGACAGGGCATAGGAAATGAGGATGCGGTCGAAGCCGCTGACGCCGAATTCGCGCGGTGTAAACGCCGTCGCGTCGGCGACGCGGAATTCCGGGATGGTCGCCTTGGTGGCGAAGGTCTTGCGGGCCGAAATCAGCATTTCCTGGGAAATGTCGAGTCCGAACAGCTTTGCGCCTGGAAAATGCTTGTGCGCCAAGGCCATGTTGCGGCCGGTGCCGCAGCCGACTTCGAGCAGGGTGCCGCCGTCTGGCACGTCGAGATGGCGGATCGTGCTGTCGCGGCCGAGGAGGTAATATTTGCGGGTCAGGTCGTAGATATGGCGCTGGTAGCGGTACATGCCATCCATCAGGCTGGCATGTTGATCGCTCTTTCCTGCCGTCTCGGCGCCGATCTTACTCACGCCTTCTTCCCGTAAATGTGGAAACCGCCGTAGATCGCGGAGCGATCGAGCGCGGTCAGTTCTCGCGATTTCTCCTCGAAATAATCCCATTGGTCGCGGATCGAAGGAGACAGACGGCCTTCGATGATGCTCTTTTCGGCGGCGGTGCGGAAGATCACGCGCGCGCCTTCGCGCGCCGTGCGGGTGATTTCCCGCCAGACGTCGTTCAGTTGGTCGTCAGTCATCCAGTCCTGCGCGTCGAGCAGGATATAACGGTCGCGAGAGGCTGCCGGCTCGCAGGCCAGAAGTTCGGTGAAGCTTGCGTGGTGGACGTTGACGCGGTCGACATTGGCGCGGATCACCTCGTAGTGCTCCGCCTTTAGATAGGTCGGCAGCGGGCCCTCTTCTTCGGTGCCGTAGCGGCGGCCGAAGGCCTGCCAGGCGAAATAGTTGTCGCGCATCGGGAAATGACAGGCGAGCTTTTCCAGGCGATGCTTCAGCACCGGTGCGATCGAATGATCGGCGGCAAGGCTTGCGAGCTCGTCATATTGCTGCGGCGGAATGCCGAGGCCGAAGAGTGAGCTCTTGCGGCCGGTGATCCAGCGCACGACCGGCTTTTCGAACAGGGGGGCGATCTGTTCTTCGAAGAATTGGCGCTGTTCGCGGATCGAGCGGGTCTTGGTCATTTCGCGCAGCTTGACGCCATGCAGGCGGGCCAGAAGATGGGCTGCGCCGATGAAGCGGCCGAGCAGGCCTGTTTCGTAGATGTTGCGGTCGAAGACGGTGACGCGGCGGCGGCCGAACTTGCGGCCGTTCCAATAGCTGCGGGTCGCTTCATCGAGTTTGGCAGCGAGATGCTGGTCATAAGCGCGGCTGTTCGACTTCTCGTTCGGCATCGCCAGGAATCGGACGAGATCGGCGTGACCGGGAAGGTGCTTGAACGCAGCAAGCTTCAGGCGGTTCAGCGCGATGTGGTGCGGGTTGAGGTCGACGACGTCGATCGAGGCCGGCGCCTTGGAGAGATAGGCGAGCATGTTGCAGCCGCCGGAGCCGATGGTGACGATGCGATGATCGGGCTTCAGCTCCATCGCCTGCATGTCGAGATCCGGATCCTCCCAGATCTGCGGATAGACGAGACCGGAGAAGAGAAGACTGAAGAGACGCTCGGAGAAGCCCTCCTTTGAAAAAGCCTTGTGGCGGAGAAGGGCGTCCTTGAGTTTCCGGTTCTTGCGGAAGCCGGCATCCGGTGCAAATTCTGACATGAGTCTGTCACCTTTTTAGCGTTCAGGGCGTGTAGCGCGCCACTGCTACAGTTTGATGACGCGGGCTGTGGGCCCGTGCCGTTCGAAAACATCGCCCCTCCTCGGAAAGTGATCGGGGTGACGGGATATTCTTCGCGCCGCGCCCTTCCAGGCAGGCGGAATTCCTGCTTCTCTCCGGGCATTCGGAGGAATGCCATGCGATTTGTCCTGCGTGTCCTGAAGGCGCTTGCGCTCCTTGTCGTTCTCATCGTCGTTGCCGGCGCCGTCTGGCTGCTCGTCCGGCCGCCGGAGCTTCTGCGCGTCGGCGACGGCTATGCCGCCAAGATCGTCTGCTCCAATGTCTTCGTTGCCGGCCGGAACGCCGAAGACGTGCTGGCGGATGACGTGCAGGCGCCGGGAAATCCGTTGCTGCGGCTCGTGCGCGTCAGCGTCGACCGCGACAACAACCGTGTGACCGCGCGCTTCCTGGGGCTGTTTGCTTCGAGCTACGCGCTTTACCGCGGCGCTTTCGGCTGCACGAGCGTGCCCGACGGCGATTTCGAGGCGGCGGCGAATGCCGTAGCTTTCGACGCGCCGGCAAGAATGGAGGCGAACGCGGCGCTGTGGCCGGAAGGCGAGGGTGTCGGCGGTCGGGACGAAAGGATCGCTGCGGTGCTTAACGACACAGGGATTGCCGGCCCGGCCATGCGAGGGATTGTGGTCGTGCGCGATGGCCGAATCGTCGCCGAAGCCTATGGTCCCGGATTCTCAGCGAAGACGCCGCTGATCGGCTGGTCGATGACGAAGACGGTGAATGCGGCCATCCTCGGCCGGCTGATGCTCGATGGTAAGATTTCCTTCGACGACAATCATCTGCTGGCGCAGTGGAAGGATGATGCGCGCGCCAAAATCAAAGTTTCCGACCTGCTCGGCATGGAGAGCGGTCTTGCCTTCAACGAGAATTATGGTGATGTCGCGGATGTGACGCGCATGCTCTATCTCGACCCCGACATGGTGTCGTTGCCGGCCAATGCGCCGATGGAGGCGGCGCCGGGTCAGCGCTTCCTCTATTCGAGCGGCACGGCGGTGCTCTTGTCGCGCATCTGGATGGACAGAGTCGGCAGGGCGCCGGCAGCCTTCTCCTACCCGCACGACGCGCTCTTCTCCCCACTCGGCATGACGAGTGCCGTCTTCGAACTCGACGCGCGTGGCACCTTTGTCGGAAGCTCCTATCTCTACGCGACGGCGCATGATTGGGCCCGCTTTGGGCAGTTCCTGCTGCAGGATGGCGTGTGGAACGGCCAGCGGCTGTTGCCGGAGGGTTTCGTCGGCGCCATGCGCACGCCGACGGCGGCGTCGAACGGCCGGTATACTCAAGGTCAGGCCTGGCTCGCGCCCGGTGGCTCAAGCGCCGCGTTCGGGCTGCCCGAGGATACGTTCTGGCTCACGGGGCATGACGGGCAGAGCATGGCGATCGTGCCTTCCGCCAATCTGATCGTCGTTCGGCTCGGCCTGACACCGGGCTGGCTCGGCTATCAACCGCAGACGCTTCTGAAGGCAGTCCTGGCGGCGTTGCCGCAAGCGCGAGCGCCGCAACAGCAGGCCGAATCACAGGGGCATCAGCCGCAACCGCAGCCGTAGGCTACGACCGCTGTTTCGATTGGTTTGTCTCGATAGCTGCCCGGTTTCAGTAATTACCCTGGGCGACATCATTCATGCCCTTGCGCTTGGCATCGTAGTAATAGCCGCGCGCATAGAGGCGGACGGCGTCGTCTTCCTTGTTGTCAGAGACGAGCCAGGCGCCACGCAGATATTTCGCGGCATATTTGATGTTGGTCTCGGCGTCGAAGAGGCCGCCCGGCGCACCGTCATAGCCCATGGATTTGGCGGTGTTGTATTTAATCTGCATGAGGCCGAAATAGCCGCGCTTGTTATAAGCCTTCGGATTGTAACGGCTCTCGCGATGGACGATGCGGTGGAGCAGCGTCTCGGGAATCTCGTAGATCTTCGAATATTTCTGGATGAGCTTGGTGACGAAGCTCTTCTCGACGGTCGGCGCATCGTCCCTGTCGTCGTCGCTGAACATCGGGGGAGCTGTCGGCGGATCGATCGGTCCGGATTCGTCGAAGCCGTAATCCATGGAGCGCGGCGTCGTGTCGACGGCGGCCAGTGCTGCAAGCGCGCTGTTCTGGGGGGTGGCGGCAAAGGCAAGCTGCGTCGCCGGCTGTGACGGCGTTCCCGGGCGCGGGGTCGGCACGACGGATTGGATCGCCGTCATCTCAGGCGTCAACGGGATCTGCGCATAGGCTGCCGGCTGTTTGCCTGCCTGCATGGTAAGATCGACCGGCTGGGATGCGGCCACCGCCGGCATTGCCGTTGCGGTGAGCGACGGGCGTGGCTGGGGAAGCATGGCGCCTGCAATTGCCTGGCCGGTCGCGATCGGGATCGCGGCGAGTGTCGCGTCTTCGCCAGGCTTCGGCGTCGGCACCACTGTCTGAGCGGCTGTCAGTTCGGCCTGAGAGGTATATTCAACGCTCGTGCAGCCGGTGATCACGCCGCAGCAGAGCACCGTGGAAACGACAAGACTGCGTTTCAGGCCGGACAATCCGATCGCTACCATTCCGTCACTTTCGTGAAATCGCGCCGCCCCGGCAGCGTATAAAAGTTACTAAAAAATTTAAACCCGATGACCCCATTAACCTATTCGTTGCATTCCGGCAACCACGGAATATTTCTCAGCTGCAATAGCGCGATACCCGGATTTCAAGCCGCAATACGGCGATACCCAGCCGTTACGGCGCCTGCAGCGATCAGCAGGGTGCCGCCGGTCCGGTTCACGGCGCGCTGGACACTCGCCTTGCGAATCAGTCCGCGAGCGGAATGGGCGAGAAAAGCGTAGGCAGCGGCGTTGAGGATCGCCAGCACCAGGAAGGTCGCTTCCATGATCGCCATCTGCCCGAAGAAGGGCAGGGTCGGGTTGAGGAACTGCGGCACGAAGGCGACGAAGAAGACGATACTCTTCGGATTGAGGGCGGTGACGACATAGGCGTGGAGGAAGATCTTAAGCGACTTTTCCTCCGGCAGATTGTCGTTGTCGGCGACCGGCTCGCCAATCACGGGAGCCCGCCAGAGCTTGATTCCCAGCCAGATCAGGTAGGCGCCGCCGATCCACTTCAAAAGGGTGAAGAGGGCGGCGGAGGTGGCGAGCACTGCGCCGAGACCGAAGAGGGATGCGGTCATTGCGGTGAAGTCGCCAAGCGCCACGCCGCTCACCGTCGCAAAGGCCGTCCGGCGGCCATGGCCAAGCGCATAGGAAACGACGAGCAGTATCGTTGGTCCCGGTATGGCCAGCATGATGGCGGATGCGGCAGCAAAAGCGAGCCAGGCTTCAAGCGACATGGAATCTCCTCCTATTCCGTCGGGAATAAGCAAAGACACCATATTAACCGTCCGTCAATCATGCTTCTTTGTATTTCTGCCCTATATTGTCCATGACTTCTGCAAACCACGCCGTCGACAGGTCGAAAGCTTTGCCACCTTTGATGCGGGGAAATTCTATAGTGCGCAACTTACCGTTCTGCGCTTCGTCATGGCCGGTGACGCCGGACACCTTATTGAGCGCGCTTTCGACGGCGAGATCGACCATGCTCTGGATCAGCCTGAGGTCGTCGCCATTGGCCGGGGCCGAGCGAGCGAAATAGCCCGATTTCTGCACCAGCGAACGCTCGGCGTTCAGGAGGTTGGCGAACTGCTTCTGGAACCAGGCGCCGACATTGATCGTGT
Organism: Rhizobium sp. NLR16a; assembly: GCF_017948245.1. Taxonomy (NCBI): domain Bacteria; kingdom Pseudomonadati; phylum Pseudomonadota; class Alphaproteobacteria; order Hyphomicrobiales; family Rhizobiaceae; genus Rhizobium; species Rhizobium sp. NLR16a. The sequence continues at coordinate 986,931 of NZ_CP072865.1, forward strand.
CGATCTTCACGTGGCCGAAAGCGTCACGCTTTACGGTCTCACCCGCAGCTTCACGCTCGGCGACGATAGCGTCGAGGCAGGCGCCTTCCGAGACGAAGACGGTGGCATGGCCGGTGCGGTCCATGATTTCCTTCAGGCGGGCGGCCTCGGCGTCGAGGTCGAAGGACATTTCGGGCAGATAGACGGCGTCGATGCTCTTCAGATGCGCGTCCATCAGCAGGCCGTCGACATACTGGTTGCGGCTGGTGCGCTGAAGATAGGAACGGGCGGTGGCTGCCGTCAGCCAGCCGCAATGGCGGCCCATCACTTCGTGGATGACGAGCGTGCGCGGCGCAGCCGTCTGCTCGTTGCTGACATTGTCGAAGAAATGCGCACCGACTTCGGCGGCCGTCCAGGCGCCGAGCGATTGGCGGATGGGCACGACATCGTTGTCGACCGTCTTCGGCAAGCCGACGACGGTCAGGTCATAGCCGTTGGCGGCGAGGTAGGCAGCAAGGTCGGCGGCCGTCGTATTGGTGTCGTCGCCCCCGATCGTGTGGAGAATGGTGATGCCGTCATCGGCAAGACGCTCGGCGGCGACCCTCAGCGGATTCTCGCCTTCCTTGACAAGGCCGCGCTTGACGCAGTCGGCGGCATTGGTGAGCTTGACGCGGCTATTGCCGATCGGTGAGCCGCCATAGCGGTGCAGCAGCGGCGCCTTTGCACGCATTTGACCGGTGATCTCGATGCGGTCACCGAGCAGCACGCCCTGATAGCCGGACTTATAAGCGACGATGTCGATTTCGGGGGCGATGTCGCTGTAGCGTTCAATGAGGCCGCCGACGGCAGAGGAAAGACAGGGCGCCAGGCCTCCAGCGGTCAGCATTGCGACTTTCTGTTTGGCCATGGATCCCTCCTGCGATGTTTCTGTGGGCAGCGTTAGCTAGCGCATGGATGCGGCAGGGAAAGGGCCCTGTAAAGTAAAGAATTTACGAAAAACGCGGCTTTCTGCCGAGTTGAACGGCAAAGGCGGCGGGAAGCGCGATATAATCGTTTCAAGCCCGAGCTGCCGCCGGGAACTGTTTGTGGAAATCGGCGGTCAAGCATTGAGCGAGCGTGGTGCGGCAACCCCTCTCACGGCGGATCCGGCGAACCGGTCGATCGCTTGCTGCAGTGCAATAATTACTGAATCGTGAAAACTGTTTTCGATGCTACGACCAATAGTCGCCTTGCAAAGGCTACGATTCTTTGGTCAAGCTGATTGCTCATACTTGGCACGCTTACGAGAGATTTCGATGTCCTTCTGGGAAAAATTGTTGAATGCCATTGGCAATACCGCGGGCAATGCGCTCTCCGCGGTGGTCGAGGCTATTCGAACGGTTTTCGAAGGCGATCCCGAGACCCGGCGCAAAGTGGCTTTCTCCGTGGCGATCATTGCGCTTTCGGCCAAGATGGCCAAGGCCGACGGCATCGTCAGCGAGAAAGAGGTCGAGGCTTTCCGCGAGATCTTCGAATTTCCCGAGGATCAGGCCAAGAATGTTGCCAGGCTCTATAATCTCGCACGCCAGGATGTCGCCGGCTACGAAGCCTATGCCGAGCGGCTTTCGACGCTCTGCGTCACCTGCGCGGCCAATTGCCCGGTCCTGGAAGACGTGCTTGACGGCCTGTTCCACATTGCCAAGGCCGATGGGCTGATTCACGAGAAGGAGCTGAATTTCCTCGGCCATATCGCCGAGATCTTCCAGATGAGCGAGACTCGTTTCGAGCAGATCGCAGCTCGCCATGTCTCGTCCGGCGGCGATCCCTACAAGGTGCTCGGCGTGTCGCCTTCCGACGATTTTCCGACGATCCGCCGCCGTTACCGTGGCCTGGTCAGCGAACATCATCCCGATCGACTGATCTCGCGCGGGGTGCCGAAGGAGTTTCATTTGATCGCCAATGAGCGCATGGCGGCGCTGAACGCAGCATATGCGGCGATCGAGAAGGAACGCCGCGCCGCATGACCTCTTTCGAGGCCGATTATCGAGGCGCTTGCGTGCGGCCATCGCCCAACCGAGGCGAGCGGGCGGGCGGGCGTCGTCCCGATATGATCCTCCTGCATTATACCGGGATGCCGACGGCCGATGGCGCGCTCGACTGGCTGTGTCGGGAAGAGAGTCAGGTTTCCAGCCATTATTTCGTGCATGAGAATGGCGAGGTGATCCAGCTTGTGCCGGAGGCGCGGCGCGCCTGGCATGCCGGCAAGAGCAGCTGGCACGGCGAGAGCGATATCAATTCGCTGTCGATCGGCATTGAAATCGCCAATGCCGGCCATCCCGGCGGTCTTCCCGATTATCCGAAAGAGCAGATCGCAGCAGTCATCGAATTGTGTCGTGACTGTGTCAAACGTTGGTCGATTGTGCCGGAAAGAGTGCTCGGGCATTCCGATGTCGCACCGATTCGCAAGGTTGATCCTGGCGAGAAATTCCCTTGGGCCGAGCTTCATCGGGCGGGTGTGGGCCATTGGGTCGAGCCGGCGACGATCACCGGCGGGCGTTTCTTCCAGCGCGGGGACGCCGGCCAGCCGGTGGAAGCGCTGCAGTCAATGCTGTCGCTTTACGGTTACAGCACTGAAATTACGGGCAAATTCTCCGAAAAGACGGCCGGCGACGTGGAAGCCTTCCAGCGCCATTTCCGGCCCGAACGGGTGGACGGGATCGCCGATTTCTCGACGATCGACACGCTGCACCGGCTGCTGTCGGCGCTACCGCGATTTTCCTGACGGCGGCAGCCGGAATTCCGGGCAGTTTTGCCGTCACAAGCGAGAAATCCGCCCCGCCACATCATTTCCCTATTATCTCCTCATTGCGATGGTCTAAGGACGCCCGCTGAACGGCGCTCGCGGCTGATTTCAAGTGTAACCGTGGCCGCCAAATGAAACGATAAGAATTGCCATGGAGCGCGATCAGTCCTTGATCGCGTGTATCCGGATGACAGCGAGGCGCGCAGTCCCTGCAGTTCTTTGGGTCGGAGTGAAGAAACTATATGAAAGAGTTTATTATTGGTGCTGCGGCATGCCTTGGCATGCTGCTGGCGGGGTATAACTTTGCCTCGGCTAATGATGACTGGGGCGTCAGGGCCGAAACCATCCCGCTGAAAACCGTCGATCGACAGAGCGGCTATGCCATGCCCGATTTCTCCAACAGCATTCCCTATGCTGCGCTGATCAACAAATATGCGGCTGAATACAACGTTCCGGTGGCGCTCGCCCAGGCGGTCGTTCGCGTCGAGAGCAATTTCAATCCGAAGGCACGCGGCAGCGCCGGCGAAATCGGCCTGATGCAGATCAAGCCGGCAACGGCCAGGATGATGGGATATTCCGGCACGCGCAAAGGCCTGTTCGATCCCGAGACCAACATCAAATACGGCATGAAGTATCTGGCGGCCGCCCACCAGCTCGGCGGCGGGCAGACCTGCAACACCATCCTCAAATATAATGCCGGCCATGGCGCAACGCGCATGAATCCGGTGTCGAAGACTTATTGCGGCAAGGTCCTGGCGATGCTCGACTGAGCCGCCGCGCGGCTCGGAGGGAAATCTTCCGCTGCTGTTTTTGTAATATGAATCGGGACGCTCGCCGTGATATCCCACCTCGAAACGAGGTGGGCACCTCGATATGAGGTGAGATATGGCAGTCGATTTCAGGTTCATCGTCATCGGGCGCGGCATGATGGGAGCGGCGGCCGCACGGCATCTCTCTTCCATGGCCGACGGCGTCGCGCTGATCGGCCCTTCGGAGCCGGAGGATCGCAAGGTCCATCACGGCGTTTTTGCCAGCCATTATGACGAAGCGCGCATTACCCGCACCTTCGACGGCAATCTCGCCTGGGGAACTTTCGCCGCGCGGGCGCTCCGGCGCTACCGCGACATCGAGGCGAAGAGCGGCATTTCCTTCTTTTCGGAAGTCGGATGTCTTTTTGCCGGTCCCCCACCGAAGGACGAGCAGGACTTTCTTCTGAGGGCGCTGACCGTCAGCGAGACGCTCGGCAGCGATATCGAGATCGTCGCCCCGGCGGAACTCGACCGGCGTTTTCCCTATCTTGCCGTCGGCCCTGATTTCAGCGGATATTTCGAGCGCAAGCGCGCCGGGCACATCAATCCGCGGGCGCTGGTGCGCGCGCAAGCCAGGCTTGCCGAACAGGGCGGCGTCTCGCTGATCGAGGCGACCGCGACGTCGGTGCGCGACACAGGTTCCCATGTTGAGGTGACGGCCGGTGACAGAAGCTATAGCGCCGAGCGCGTATTGGTCGCGGCCGGCGCTTTCAGCAATTTCCATGCCCTGCTGCCGCGTCCCGTCGATTTGAGAGTGATGGCGCGTACCGTTGTCTTCTACGAAATCGGCGACCGCGAAATGGCGATTTTCGGCGACATGCCATCGACCATCGTGCTCGGCGACCGGGAGGAGGACCACATCTATATTCTGCCGCCGGTGCGTTATCTGGACGGCAAGATCTATCTGAAGCTTGGCGGCGATACCGAGGCGCTTTCCTTCAGCCGGCTGGAAGAGGCCGGCACGTGGTTCCGTTCCGACGGCAGTATGGCCGAGCGCGATCATCTCTCGCGCATCGCCCTGCGACTGATGCCGGAGCTTGCCGGATGCCCGGTCACGTCGGCTCCGTGCGTGGCGAATTTCACCCCGACCGGTTATCCTTACGTCGGCTTCACGCCGTCGCCGCGGATCGCGGTGCTGACTGGCGGCAATTTCGTCGCGGCCAAATCTTCCGACGAACTCGGGCGTCTCGGCGCCGTGCTTCTCAGGGAAGGGCGGCTCGGGGATGAGGATTTCGGCCGCGAGCTGACGCCGGTCTTCGCTTGAGAGGGATATCATGGCAGTCGATTTCAAATATATCGTCGTCGGCCGCGGGCTGATGGGAGCCGCCGCCGCGCGGCATCTGGCGCGGCAGACGGATGGTGTCGCGGTAATCGGCCCGGACGAGCCTGACGATCGCAAGGCGCATGAAGGCGTTTTCGCCAGCCATTACGACGAGGGGCGCATTACCCGCACCATCGATCCCGACCGCAACTGGGCGCTGCTCGCCAATCGCTCGATCGGTCGCTACGGCGAGATCGCGAACGAGAGCGGCATCGACTTCTATCGGGAGGCCGGCTGCGTCGTCGTCGCGCCTGATAGAGGCGATTATCTCGAAAGGACTCGGCAGGCCGCCGTTTCGCTCGGCATCGAGACCAGGCTTCTGGACGCGGGCGGATTGAAGACCGCATTTCCCTTCTTTGCCTTTCCCGCCGGCAGTGCAGGTGTGTTCGAGGCGAGGGGCGCCGGACATATCAGCCCGCGCAAACTGGTCAAGGCACAATCTCTGCTGGCAGAAAGGGCAGGCGCGACTGTCATCCGAGATCATGTGGTCTGGATCCGCGAGGAGGACGGGCTGGCGAGCGTCAAGACTGCCGGGGGCCTCAGCTATCGCGGTGAAAAGGTGCTGCTGGCAGCGGGCGGATTTTCCATTGCCGAAAATCTCTTGCCACGGCCTGTTGCCATGACGGTTTATGGCCGGACCGTAACGCTGTTCGAGATCGGCGAGGCTGATGCGCTCCGCCTTGCGGCGATGCCGTCGCTCATTCTCGACGTGCCCGGCACCCATATCTATCTGCTGCCGCCGATCCGTTATCCCGATCGCAAATTCTACCTGAAGATTGGCGGCGATCCCGACGATCTGATCTTACACAACGACATCGAGATGCGGGCCTGGTTCAAGACCGAAGGGCGAGAGAGCGTGCGCTCGCATCTGCAGCGCTTCGTCGCCGACCTTGTGCCCGATATGGCGCCGCTGTCGATTTCGACGGCCGCCTGCGTCGTCTCCTATACGGAAAGCGGCTATCCGATGATCGGCTATACCTCTTCGCCTGCGATCGCGGTGCTGACGGGCTGCGCCGGCACCTCGGCGAAGAGTTCGGACGAAATCGGCAGACTCGGCGCGGAGCTGCTTTTGTCGGGCAGAATCAGCGAACAGGGCTACTCCACGGATTTCACACCTAATTTCCGTTAGGGCTGTCCCCTATATTTCGGTGGCATTTACGGGCTCTCTCGTTTATGGGAGCCCTGCCAGTTGGCCGGGCAGCCGCGCTTTACCAATGCCGAAAGGCGGTAAGGTGAGGAAAGTCCGGGCTCCACGGAAACACGGTGCCGGATAACGTCCGGCGAGGGCGACCTCAGGGAAAGTGCCACAGAAAGCAAACCGCCTGTCAAGACAGGTAAGGGTGAAAGGGTGGGGTAAGAGCCCACCGCATCTCCGGCAACGGATATGGCACGGTAAACCCCACCGGGAGCAAGACCGAATAGGGATGACGTGGAGGGCCGAAAGGCTCTCCGGCCGGTTTCCAGGCCAGTCATCCGGGTGGGTTGCGTGAGGCAGCGTGCGAGCGCTGTCCCAGAGGAATGGCTGCCACGTTCCGGTTCGCGCCGGAGCCATACAGAACCCGGCTTACAGGCCAACTGGCGATTAACATCCGAGCTGCGGCAGGGCCTGGATTTTCAGCCTAAGTCGCTGAAACCGACTGTTTCCAAGCTGATATTCATGCACGTTATGGACGGATTTTAATAAGGCGCAATCAATGCTTGCCATCTGCAAAATGGCTGCGCTAACCCTTTGTTAAACTTAACAGCTTATAAATGTTTGATCATACGTCCGTTGCAAAACGGTCGCATCCCATTGACGCCCATATGGTCCCATGCTATCCCAAATGCGCACTGCACCAGGGCAATCATTTGCCCATTCATCGCAAAGCAAAGGCGCCTTCCTCTCTGGAAGCGTCGGGTGGGATTTGGCTCATCCGGCTTGCGAGGCTGTGCCTGATATTGGGACTTTCGGGCGTCTTTTTGTCCGGCTCCCTGCGGGAACGGATGTTTCGAGTCATGAGCCGCTTCCTTTCGAACGCGACCAACAGGATCGATGCCAAGGGCAGGGTTTCCGTGCCTTCGGCATTCCGTTCCGTGCTGGCGCAGCGCAACGTCCAGGAGCTCTACTGTTTCCAGGACTTTGTGTTTCCGGCGATCAGCGTCGGCGGCTCGGATCTTCTCGAAAGATTCGAGCGGCAGATTGCTGCGGAAGATCCATTTTCGCCGGATGCGAACGCGATGTCGCTTCTGATCCACGGAGGCGGGGTCTTCATGAAGCTCGATGCCGAGGGGCGGCTGATGGTCACGGATTTCATCCGCGACTTCACCGGCATCTCGGACGAAGTGACCTTCGTCGGTCGAGCGGATCATTTTCAGCTCTGGCAGCCGCAGGCATTCTTGGCTGCGCAGGCGCAGGCACGAGGGGAGCGCAAGCTGGCGGGCAAGCGTTCCTAAAGGAACGAGGGAACGGAATGGTGACGAATCCTGGCGGAGGTTCAACTGATGCCGGTGGCGGACCGGTTCGTCACATTCCTGTTCTTCTCAATGAGGTCCTCGCAGCGCTCTCGCCCGCACCCGGCAAGCTCATCCTCGATGGTACATTCGGTGCGGGTGGTTATAGCGCGGCCATCCTCGCGGCCGGCGCCGAGGTGATTGCGCTCGATCGTGATCCCACAGCGATTGCGGCGGGCCAGGCGATGGTTGCCGCTCATGCCGGCCGCCTCCGGCTCATTCACGCGCAGTTCTCGAATCTTGCTGATCATGCGCCGCAGGGCGGGCTTGACGGCGTGGTGCTCGATATTGGCGTCTCTTCCATGCAGATCGATGAGCCCGAGCGCGGCTTCTCCTTCCAGAAGAGCGGGCCGCTCGACATGCGCATGTCGGCAACAGGCGTTTCGGCCGCCGATGTCGTCAATCGCGCCAAGGTCGCGGATCTGATCCGCATCTTCCATTTTCTCGGCGAGGAAAACCAGGCACCGCGAATCGCACATGCGATCGAGAAGCGGCGCGAGGAAAAGCCCTTCGAAACGACGCGCGATCTTGCCGGTCTCATCGAGCTGGTCACTCCGCGCAAGATGAAGGACAAGATCCATCCCGCGACGCGCGTCTTCCAGGCATTGCGCATTTTCGTCAATGACGAGCTCGGGGAGCTGGCGCAGGCATTGTTTGCGGCGGAACGAGCTCTGAAGCCCGGCGGCCGGCTCGTCGTCGTCACCTTTCATTCGCTTGAAGACCGCATCGTCAAGAAATTCTTCTCCGACCGCGCCGGCAAGGCGACCGGCTCGCGGCACCTGCCGGCAGCACATGAGCGGGCGGCGACGTTCACGGCAATCGGCAAGCCGATGGTTTCTGCGAGCGAGGCGGAGGCTGAAGCCAATCCGCGCGCCCGCTCCGCCAAGCTGCGCGCCGGCCTGCGGACAGACGCGGCCGCCGAGGCCGCGGATATGTCGCTCTTCGGGTTTCCCAATCTTGCCACGCTCGGAAAGCTCGGAGGTTGATATGCTGAAAACATTCGATCTCGTGCTCATCGGCGTCATGACGGCGACTGCCGCCGTCACCTACACGATCAAACATCGCGCCGAATTGAAGCTCGAGGAGGTTCATCGCCTCGAAGCCGAGATCAAGCTCGAGAAGGACACGATCGATCTTCTCAAGGCCGATTGGGCGCTGCAATCGCAGCCGAACCGGCTGGAGCGGCTGGTCAATGCCTACAATGCGGAATTGCAGCTGCAGCCGACGGATTCGACGGCACTCGTGCATGCCAAGGAATTGCCGATGCTGAAATCCGCGGTTCCGGTACCCGACGTAACGGAGGCCAAAGCCGATGCCAAGGGTGCGACGGTCGCCAGCGCCAAAGGCGCGACCGGCAAAGCGCAGCCCGTGCCGATGCCCGCGCCACGCGGCGCAGCACAGCAGCGCGACGCGGCCGAGCAGCGTGGAGTGGTGGCGGATGAAGCAGACGAGATTGAAACGGGGTCGGTGGAATAATGTCGTTTCTTTCCCGCATCATGGTCCTGAAGAGCCAGGCGCATTTCTCCGCCGGCGTCTATAACCGCTTCGGCGGCCCTTCTGCCGGCGTCGCCATCGAGGGGTCGCGCAAGAAGAAGACGGGGCAGGCAAAAAGCCGCGTCGGGCTGCTGATCCTTGGCTTCATGGGTGTCTATGTCGTCATCGGCGGCCGTCTGGTCGAATATGCCATGAAGGATCAGGAGGTCGTCTCCAGCATCCTGCCGCCCGACCGGCTTATGGCCTCGCGGCCCGACATTCTCGATCGCAATGGCGAGGTGCTGGCGACCGACATCCGCACGGTCTCGCTGTTTGCCGAGCCGAACAAGGTCGTTGACGTCGATGAGGCGGTCGAGAAGCTTGCAACTGTTCTGCCGGAGCTCGACGTCAGGGACACCTACAAGAAACTTTCGGTCAAGAGCTCGCATTTCGCCTGGCTGCGCCGGCAGCTGACGCCGAAGCAGCAGAGCCAGATCCTGGCGCTCGGCATTCCCGGCATCGGCTTTCGGCCGGAGAAGCGCCGCTTCTATCCCGGCGGCTCGACCGCGGCGCACATCCTCGGCTATGTCAACATCGACAACCGCGGCGTGGCCGGCATGGAGAAATTTATCGACGACCAGGGGCTCGCCGATCTCGCCTCGGTCGGCATGACGAGCGACCAGCCGCTGGAGCCGGTGCGGCTGTCGATCGACCTGCGCGTGCAGAACATCGTTCGCGATGCCGTCGTCAACGCCGTCAACAATTTCCAGTCCAAGGGGGCCGGCGCGGCTGTTATCGACGTGCACACCGGGGAAGTGCTCGGCATGGCATCGGCACCCGACTTCGATCCGAACAATCCGCAGGAGGGCGCCAAGGAAGGCTGGCTCAACCGGATGACGAACGGCACCTTCGAAATGGGGTCGACCTTCAAGACCTTCTCGCTGGCGATGGCGCTCGACAGCGGCAAGGTGAAGATGTCCGACACGTTCGACGCCAGCAAGCCGATCTATATCGGCGGCTTCACCATCCATGACTTTCACGGACAGCGGCGCTGGCTGACCGTTCCCGAAATCTTCCAGTATTCATCGAATATCGGCACGGCGCGCGTCATCGACCTCGTCGGCATCGACGCGCAGAAGGACTATCTGACCAAATTCGGCTTGCTGACGAAGATGCAGACCGAACTGCCGGAAGTGAAGATGCCGAGCCAGCCGCGCGTCTGGAAGAAGATCAATTCGATCACGATTTCCTTCGGCCACGGCGTCTCGACGACCGCGCTGCAGACGGGCGTGGCGGCTGCCGCCCTTGTCAACGGCGGCAAGCTGATCGAGCCGACATTCCTGCCGCGCACCCGCGAACAGGCTGACCAGGTCGCCAAGCAGGTCCTCAAGAAGTCGACCAGCGATGAGATCCGCTATCTTCTCGATTTCAACGGTTACAAAGGGTCGGGACGCGTCGCCCGTGTTCCGGGCTTTGCCGTCGGCAGCAAGACCGGCACGGCGGACAAGGTGGTGAACGGGCGTTATTCCGCGACGCTCAACTTCAACTCATTCATCTCCGCCTTCCCGATCGACAATCCCCAATATGTGGTCATCACCTTCTGCGACGAGCCGAAAACAGGCGAGAAGCAATATGGTGGAACGATCTCCGCCGGTACTGCCGGCCCGATCGCTCGTGAGATCATCCGTCGCGCGGCTCCCATTCTCGGCATCGAGCCGAAATTTGGGGAGGGCGGTTCGGCCTTGCTGGTGTCTTATTGAGTGTGAATGAATACCGACGCCGATTCGCGAGGGGTGAACCGGCTTCAAGAGAGAAAAGTGCGTTCGATGAAATTGCGAGACCTGGCCGGAGATCAGTTTCCGGAACTTGAAGCACAACTGGAAGGCCCGGCAGGCTTGCTTGATATCTCAGGCCTGTCTTCGGACAGCCGCAAGGTGGAACCGGGCAACGCTTTTGTCGCGGTCGCCGGCACCAAGGCGGATGGCGCGGGCTTCATCACGGATGCCGCCGGCCGCGGGGCCGCCGTCGCGATCACCTCCCAGGCTGTCGATGCTCCCATCCCGGTGCTTGCGGTCAAGGAGCCGCGCCGCTTCCTTTCCATTGCCGCCTCCCGCTTTTACGGCAGGCAGCCCGAGACCATGGTCGCCGTCACCGGCACGGCCGGCAAGACTTCCGTCGCCTCTTTCACCCGCCAGATCTGGGCACATGCCGGCCAGGCAGCCGCGATGATCGGCACAACAGGTGTCGTTTCGCCGACGCGCAATGAATATGGCGCACTGACGACGCCGGATCCGGTGTCGCTGCACAAACTGCTGGCGGAGCTCGCCGACGAGGGTGTTACGCATGCCTCGATGGAGGCTTCCAGCCACGGCCTCGACCAATGCCGTCTCGACGGCGTCAGGCTCGCCGCCGCAGCCTTCACCAATCTCGGCCGCGATCACATGGATTATCATCCGACGATCGAGGCCTACATGGCCGCCAAGATGCGGCTTTTCGATACGCTGCTGCCCAAGGGTGCCCCGGCCGTCGTCTTCGCGGACGATCCGTGGTCTGCTCAGGCCATCAAGGCGGCTGCCGATGCGGGTCACGATGTCCGCACCGTCGGGCGCAAGGGGCAATATCTGTCATTGAAACGCGTCGAGCATTTTCGCCACAAGCAGACGGCAGAGATCCATATCGGCGACGAGATCTTCGAGGTGGATATTCCGCTGGCCGGCGATTTCCAGGTCGCCAACGCGCTGGTTGCGGCAGGACTTGCCATGTCCACGGGAGTCGAACCGAAGGTCGCGATGGCGGCGCTCGAGAAACTGGTGGGCGCGTCCGGCCGCCTCGAACTGGTCGGCCATACCAAAGATGGCGCACTCGCTTATGTCGATTATGCCCACAAGCCGGATGCGTTGGAAAATGTGCTGAATTCGGTGAGGCCATTCACCACCGGCCGTGTCGTCGTCGTCTTCGGCTGCGGCGGCGACCGCGACCGCGGCAAGCGGCCGATCATGGGTGAAATCGCCTGCCGCCTTGCCGATGTCGTCATCGTCACCGACGACAATCCGCGTTCGGAGGAGCCGGCTTCGATCCGGGCCGAGATCATGGCGGCAGCAGGTTGCGCCTCCGAGATCGGCGATCGCGCCGCGGCTATCCGCGAGGCGGTCGGCATGCTGAAAACCGGCGATACGCTGATCGTTGCCGGCAAGGGGCACGAGGAGGGGCAGACGATTGGGAGCGTCACACTGCCGTTCTCCGACCACGCGGAGGTGCGCAAGGCCTTGGAGGAACTGCAATCTTGAGCTGGCTCTGGACGACCGAAGACATGATCGCAGCGATGGCGGGGCGCCCCTTCGGCACGCTGCCCGAAGGCATCACCGGCATTTCCATCGACAGCCGCTCGATTAGATCAGGCGAAGCCTTCTTCGCGATCAAGGGCGACCGCGTCGACGGTCACGATTATGCTTCGATGGCAATGGCGAATGGGGCTTCGCTGCTGGTCGTCAGCGAGGCGAGGCTTCCCGCGATGGGTCGCCTGACGGTGCCGATGATTGTCGTCGACGACGTGCTCGCCGCACTCGGCCGCCTGGGACAGGCTTCCCGCGAGCGCTCGCGGGCAAAGATCATCGCCGTCACCGGTTCTGTCGGCAAGACAACCACCAAGGAGATGCTGCGGCACGTGCTGTCGCCGTCGGGCAAGGTGCACGCCTCCGTCGCCTCCTTCAACAATCACTGGGGCGTGCCGCTGACGCTGGCGCGCATGCCTGATGATACGGATTACGGCGTCTTCGAGGTCGGCATGAACCATCCGGGTGAGATCCGGCCGCTGGTGGCGATGATTCGCCCCGATGTCGCGGTCATCACGACGATCGCGCCGGCCCATCTCGGCAATTTCAAGAGCATCAGGGAGATTGCTGCCGCTAAAGCGGAGATCTTCGAGGGGCTCGAGCCCGGCGGCCATGTCGTGCTCAACCGCGACAATGACCAGTTCAATTTCCTTGATCGAACGGCGCAGTCGCTCGGCATCGAGCATATTCATTCCTTCGGCCAGCATGCCAAGGCGGAATTCCGGCTCGCGGAATTCAACGGCTCGGACGAGAATTCGACGTTGTGGCTGACGATCGGCGGCGAGACGCTGGAGGTCGCGATCGGTGCGCCGGGCCGCCATATCGCCGAAAATGCTCTCGCGGCGCTCGGCGTTGTCAGGATCGTCGGCGCCGATATGGAAAAGGCGATCGGGGCGCTTGGGACGCTGCAGCCGGAAAAGGGCAGGGGCAAGCGCCACCGGCTGTCGATCGGCAGCGGCAGCTTCACGCTGATCGACGAGAGCTATAACGCCAATCCCGCTTCGATGCGCGCGGCGATCGCACTGCTGGCGGCCTCCGAGCCGACCGGCCGCGGACGCCGTATCGCCGTGCTCGGCGACATGCTCGAGATGGGCGAGTATGCTCAGAAGGTCCATAGCGATCTCGCCGTGCCGCTACTTGCGGCCGGCATCGAACATGTCTGGCTCGCAGGAGCAGAGATGGTGGCGCTGAAGGAATCGCTGCCGGAAAGCGTCCAGGTCGAATATAGCGAGAGGACGGACGAATTGGCGAAATATGTATTGAACTCGGTCGCACCGGGCGACGTGTTGATGGTGAAATCGTCTCTGGGCATCGGTTTCGGCAAGATCGTCGCCGCGCTCCTTGACAAGTTCCCAGCATTTGCCGACACGCAACGCGAACTTTGATCGGGTAAACAAGGGGCCCTGAATGCTGATCTGGCTTGTCGAACTGTCGGAATATTTCAAATTTCTGAATCTGTTCAGATATATCACTTTCCGCACAGGGGCCGCTCTCTTCACCTCCGCATTGATTGTTTTCCTGTTCGGGCCGACGATCATCAATTCGCTGCGCATCCGGCAGGGCAAGGGGCAACCGATCCGCGCGGACGGGCCGCAGACGCATTTCAAGAAGGCCGGCACGCCGACCATGGGCGGGCTGATGATCCTGGCCGGCATCGTCGGGGCGTCGCTGCTCTGGGCCGATCTTTCCAACGTCTATGTCGTCGCCACCTTGCTGGTGACGCTGGGCTTCGGCGCAATCGGCTTCTATGACGATTATCTCAAGGTGACCAAGCAGAGTCACAAAGGCTTTTCCGGCAAGGCGCGTCTCGGCATCGAATTCGTCATCGCCGGCATCGCGGTCTATTTCATGATGCGCACGGCCCTTGCATCGGGGACCGCCGGTTCGACCTTCGGTTCCTCCATCGCTTTTCCCTTCTTCAAGGACTTCCTGATCAATCTCGGCATCATGTTCGTCGTCTTCGGCGGCTTCGTCATCGTCGGCGCCGGCAATGCCGTCAATCTGACCGATGGCCTCGACGGGCTTGCCATCGTGCCAGTCATGATCGCTGCCGCCTCCTTCGGCGTCATCGCCTATCTCGCCGGCAATGTGGTGTTTGCGAACTACCTGCAGATCAATTTCGTGCCCGGCACCGGTGAGCTCGCCGTCGTGCTCGGCGCCGTCATTGGCGCCGGCCTCGGCTTCCTCTGGTTCAACGCGCCGCCGGCCGCCATCTTCATGGGCGATACCGGCTCGCTTGCGCTCGGCGGCACGATCGGCACCGTTGCCGTCGCCACCAAGCATGAGATCGTCATGGCGATCATCGGCGGCCTCTTCGTCATTGAGACGCTGTCGGTCATCATCCAGGTCGGCTTCTTCAAGATGACCGGCCGGCGCGTCTTCCTGATGGCGCCGATCCATCATCATTTCGAGAAGAAGGGCTGGACCGAGAGCCAGGTGGTGATCCGCTTCTGGATCATCGCCGTCGGCCTGGCCCTGCTCGGCCTTTCGACGCTGAAGCTCCGGTGAGGCGGCGATGATCCCCGCCACGACGCTCAAGGACAAGAAGGTCGCGCTCTTCGGGCTCGGCGGCTCCGGTTTTGCGACTGCTCACGCGCTCGTCGCGGGCGGCGCCGAGGTGACCGCGTGGGACGACAATCCCGACAGCGTCGCCAAGGCTTCGGCGGAAGGCATCCGGACGGAGGATCTGCACGTCATCGACTGGAGCCAGCAGGCGCTGTTCGTGCTGTCCCCCGGCGTGCCGCTCACCCATCCCAAGCCGCACTGGACCGTCGACCTCGCGCGGGCGGCCGGCGTCGACATCGTCGGCGACGTCGAGCTCTTCGTGCGCGAACGCCGCGCCCATGCGCCGGATTGCCCCTTCATCGCCATCACCGGCACCAACGGCAAGTCGACGACGACGGCGCTGATCGCCCACATCCTGAAATCCGCAGGCTACGACACTCAGCTCGGCGGCAATATCGGCACGGCGGTGCTGACGCTCGATCCGCCGAAGGCGGGGCGTTATTTTGTCATCGAATGCTCTTCCTATCAGATCGATCTGGCGCCGACGCTGAACCCCTCCGCGGGCATCCTGCTCAACCTGACGCCCGATCATCTCGACCGCCATGGCACAATGCAGCACTACGCCGACATCAAGGAGCGTCTGGTCGCCGGCAGCGATGTCGCAGTCGTCGGCATCGATGACAGCCATTCGGCGCTGATCGCCGACCGGATCGAGCGGGCAGGTGTCAAGGTGGTCCGGATTTCGCGCCGCAACGTGGTGGCTGAGGGCATCTATGCCGAGGGCACTACGCTCGTTAAGGCCGGCGGCGGCGCCATGCTGCCCTTTGCGGAGATCGACGGCATTCAGACGCTGCGCGGCAGCCACAATGCGCAGAATGCCGCCGCGGCCGTTGCCGCCTGCCTTGCCGTCGGGGTTTCCGCCGACGACATTCGTTCGGGCCTTGCCTCCTTTCCCGGCCTCAAGCACCGTATGCAGCCTGTGGGCAAACGAGGCCGCGTCGTTTTCGTCAACGATTCCAAGGCGACCAATGCCGATGCCGCGGCGCCGGCGCTTTCGAGCTATGATCGCATCTACTGGATCGCCGGCGGCCTGCCGAAGGCTGGCGGCATCACGACGCTCGTGCCCTATTTCCCGCGCATCGCCAAGGCCTATCTGATCGGCGAGGCGGCAGCGGAGTTCGCCGCCACACTCGGCGAGGCCGTGCCCTACGAGATCTCCGGCACGCTGGAGCGCGCAGTCGCACATGCGGCGGCCGATGCGGAGCGCGACGAAGCTGCTGCTTCCGCCGTGATGTTATCCCCGGCTTGCGCAAGCTTCGACCAGTATAAGAACTTCGAAGTCAGGGGCGATGCCTTCGTCAGCCATGTGGCCGCCCTTGACGGAATGACGATGCTGATCGGTCCGGCAACAGGAGAGAGATGACATGGTAAGCCGCGCGGAACGTGGGCCTCTGGCCGATTGGTTCTGGACCATCGACCGCTTCTTCCTGGCGATGTTCATATTCCTGATGGGCATCGGGTTCATGCTGTCGTTTGCGGCATCTCCAGCTGTTGCCGAGCGCATCGGGCTCGAACCCTTCCATTTCGTCAAGCGTCATGCGGCCTTCATGATCCCGTCGATCGCCGTCATGCTCGGGCTGTCGTTCCTGACGCCGCGCCAGGTGCGGCGAACCGCGATCCTGCTCCTGATCATTTCGCTCGCCATGATGGTGCTGGTTCTCTTCGTCGGCCAGGAGGTCAAGGGCGGCAGGCGCTGGATCTGGATCGCCGGCCTTTCAATCCAGCCGTCGGAATTCATGAAGCCCGCTTTCGTCGTCGTCTGCGCCTGGCTGTTTGCCGAGCATGCGCGTCAGCCTGAAATCCCCGGCAATCTCTTTGCCATCATTCTGTTCGGCATCGTTGCGGCGCTGCTGGTCGCGCAGCCCGACCTCGGTCAAACCATCCTGACGACCGCCGTCTGGGGTGGCATGTTCTTCATGGCCGGCATGCCGTGGATCTGGATCATGCTGCTCGGCATCGGCGGCGCCGGCGGTCTGCTCAGCGCCTACTACGTCTTTCCGCACGTTGCGCTGCGCATAGACAAGTTCATGACCGGCGAAGGTGACACGTTCCAGATCGACACGGCGCGTGAGGCGATCATCCGCGGCAGCTGGTTCGGTCAGGGGCCGGGCGAAGGCATCGTCAAGCGTATTATCCCGGATGCGCATACCGACTTCATCTTCTCGGTCGCGGCCGAGGAATTCGGCATCGTCTTCTGCATGGCGCTCGTTGCGCTGTTTTCCGCGCTGGTGCTGCGCGGCCTCTCGCATGCCTATCGCGAGCGCAATGATTTCAACCGCTTTGCCGTCGCTGGCCTCGTGCTGCAGATGGGCATTCAGTCGATTATCAACATCGGCGTCAATCTTGAACTGCTGCCGGCGAAGGGGATGACGCTGCCGCTGATTTCCTACGGCGGCTCGTCCATGGTGGCGATCTGCGTCACCGCCGGCTTCATTCTGGCGCTGACGCGCCACCGCCCGGAAAAACGTGCGCAGGACCGGAGCCTCTTCCGCGTCCCGCACGGCATGCCCGCGGAGTAAGAGGTCATGAGCAAAGGCATCGTGCTGCTTGCCGCCGGGGGGACCGGCGGCCATGTGTTCCCGGCGGAGGCGCTGGCCTTCAAGCTGAGGGAGCGTGGTTATTCGGTGCATCTCGTCACTGACAGCCGGGCCGAACGCTACGCCGGCAAGTTCCCGGCCGAGGAGATCCATGTCGTGCCGTCGGCGACGATCGGCTCGAAGAACCCCGTTGCCGTCGCCCGCTCGCTGTGGACACTGTGGAGCGGCATTCGAGCGGCCAAAAGGCTGATCCAGCGGCTGAAGCCGGTGATTGTTGTCGGCTTCGGCGGTTACCCCACCGTGCCGCCGCTGCTGGCCGCGACGCGGCTCGGCGTCGCCTCGATGCTGCATGAGCAGAATGCGGTCATGGGCCGCGCCAACAAGGCGCTGGCGCCGCGCGTCAGGGCGATTGCCGGCGGCTTTCTGCCGGAAAGTGGCGATGCTTTTTCCGATAAGACGGTTGCAACAGGCAATCCCGTGCGCCCGGCAATTCTTGCCGCAGCCGAGCAGCCTTACACGCCGTCGCATCCCGGTGAGCCCTTCAATCTCGTCGTTTTCGGCGGCAGCCAGGGCGCGCAGTATTTTTCCAAGGCCATGCCGACGGCGATCAGCCTTCTCGATGACGGTCTGCGCACACGGCTCAGGGTGACGCAGCAGGTGCGCCCTGAGGATTTGGAAATGGTCAGCGGCTGTGTCGCCAAGCTGGAGATGGGAGCCGACATCGCGCCATTTTTCAACGATATGGCGGAACGTCTTGCACAGGCACATCTGGTGATCTGCCGCTCCGGCGCTTCGACGGTTTCGGAGATCTCCGTCATCGGACGCCCGGCCATTCTCGTGCCCTATCCGCATGCGCTCGACCATGATCAGGCGGCGAACGCCGCAGCACTGGCTGCGACCGGGGGGGCGAAGGTGATCTCTCAGTCTGAGCTTTCACCTGAGCGTATCGCCTCTATACTGAGCCATGTGATGAACGATCCGGACAAGCTTTCGCAGATGGCGGCGGCGGCCAAGCTCGCCGGGAAACCGAACGCGGCGAACTTGCTTGCCGACATGGTTGAGGCTATTGCCGCCGGCAAGACAGTCTCAGAATTCAAGAGGACACGCGCATGAAACTGCCGAAGGCGATCGGTCTCGTCCATTTTATCGGCATTGGCGGCATCGGCATGAGCGGCATTGCCGAAGTGCTGCACAATCTCGGGCACAAGGTGCAGGGATCGGATCAATCCGACAGCGCCAATGTGCAGCGACTGCGCGACAAAGGCATTGAGGTATTCGTCGGCCATCGCGCCGAAAATCTCGGTGATGCCGAAGTTGTGGTCGTTTCGACGGCGATCAAGAAGACCAATCCGGAACTTATCGCCGCGCGTGAAAAGCTGCTGCCGGTGGTACGCCGCGCCGAAATGCTCGCCGAGCTGATGCGCTTCCGCAATGCGATCGCCATTGGCGGCACCCACGGCAAGACGACGACCACCTCGCTGGTCGCCACCCTGCTCGAAGCCGGCGGGCTCGATCCGACCGTCATCAACGGCGGCATCATCAACGCCTACGGCACCAACGCCCGCATGGGCGAGGGCGAGTGGATGGTGGTCGAGGCCGACGAATCCGACGGCACCTTCCTGAAACTTCCAGCCGATGTCGCCGTCATCACCAATATTGACCCGGAGCACCTCGACCATTATGGCAGTTTCGACGCCGTGCGCGCCGCCTTCCGGCAATTCGTCGAAAACGTGCCGTTCTACGGCTTCGGCGTGATGTGCCTCGACCATCCCGAGGTGCAGGCGTTGGTCGGCCGCATCGAAGACCGCAAGATCATCACCTATGGCGAGAACCCGCAAGCCGACGTGCGTTTCAAGAATGTGCGCATCGACGGCACGCGCTCGATCTTCGACGTCGAGATCCGCCGTCGCCGCACCGGCCAGAGGACCGAGCTCAAGGGGCTGGTCATGCCGATGCCCGGCCGCCACAATATATCGAACGCCACGGCGGCGATCGCGGTCGCCAACCGACTTGGCATCTCGAGTGAAGATATCGCCAAGGGGCTTTCTTCCTTCGGCGGCGTCAAGCGTCGCTTCACGCTGACCGGCGAATGGAACGGGGTGCAGATCTTCGACGACTACGGCCACCATCCGGTGGAGATCAAAGCGGTGCTGAAGGCGGCCCGTGAATCCTGCAAGGGGCGCATCATCGCCGTCCATCAACCGCATCGTTACACGCGTCTCGCGAGCCTGTTCGAGGAATTCGCCGCCTGCTTCAACGACGCCGACAGCATTTTCCTGGCGCCCGTTTATGCGGCAGGCGAGGATGCGATCGAAGGGATCGACTCCATGTCGCTCGTCTCGCGGATTAAATCCGGCGGCCATCGCGACGCCCGCTTCCTCGCTTCGGCGGAGCTTCTGCCGCAAATGGTTGCGGAGGTTGCAAAGCCTGGTGATTTCGTGGTTCTGTTGGGGGCTGGGAGCATCACATCATGGGCGGCAGCACTGCCCAAGCAACTGGAAGGTCTATCGGGAAAGTCCGCATGAAACAGGTGAATGGGGAAAAGCTTCTGGCGTCTCTCGGAGACGGTGTAAAGGATATCCGCGGCCGTATCACGCCGGATGCCCCCATGGATCGCGTCACCTGGTTCAGGGCCGGCGGCCTCGCCGAACTGATGTTCCAGCCGCATGACGTCGACGACCTCATTGCCTTCCTGAAGATATTGCCGGAAGAGGTACCTCTGACGGTGGTCGGCGTCGGCTCCAACATCCTGGTGCGCGACGGCGGCATTCCAGGCGTTGTGCTGCGCCTCTCGGCCAAAGGCTTCGGCTTCGTCGAGCTTGCCGGCGAAAACCGCATCCTCGCCGGCGCCATCTGCCCCGACAAACACGTCGCGGCAATGGCGATGGACAACGGCATCGGCGGCTTCCATTTCTTCTACGGCATTCCGGGCGGTATCGGCGGCGCGGCGCGGATGAATGCCGGCGCCAACGGTGTCGAGACGCGTGAGCGGCTGATCGAGGTTAACGCCGTCGACCGCAAGGGCAACAAGCATGTGCTTTCCAATGCGGAGATGGGTTATTCCTACCGGCATTCAAAGGCACCCGCCGATCTGATCTTCACCTCGGTCCTGTTCGAGGGCTATCCGGAAGATCGCGCCCAGATCCGCGCCGAAATGGACGCTGTGCGCAATCACCGCGAGACGGTGCAGCCGGTGCGTGAGAAAACCGGCGGTTCGACCTTCAAGAACCCGCCCGGCCATTCCGCTTGGAAGCTGATCGACGAAGCCGGCTGCCGCGGCTTGGTGATCGGCGGTGCGCAGATGTCATCGCTTCACTGCAACTTCATGATCAACATGGGCCAGGCGACCGGCTATGATCTCGAATATCTCGGCGAGCAGGTTCGCCGTGAGGTCTTCGAGAAAGACGGCATCAAGCTCGAATGGGAAATCAAGCGCCTCGGCGTCTTCATGCCCGGCCGGGAAGTGCGCCCGTTCCAGGGCGTGACGAGCGAATAGGGCCTACTTCACTGCCAGTTTCAGCCCTTCGCGCGGGGTGACGACGGGCGACCAGCCCAGAACCTCACGCGCCCGGGATATGTCGACCTGTAGCGAACCGCAAAGGCGCTGGTAGACGGCTTCCTTCCCGGCTGCCTTCGCCGCCATGTGCAGCAGCGCAGGCGGGACGGGGACCAGCATCGGCTTGACGCCGAGTCCTGCGGCAACTCCCCTGATGAGCTCAGGCGTCGAGAGGTCCTCGCCATCTCCGGCAAGGAAAGTCTCGCCCGCGGCGGCGGGATGGTCAATGCAGGCGATGATCAGATCGACGAGATTTTGCACCGCGACCAATGTGCGGCGGTTCTTCAGTGAAGCGAAGGGGAGTGGCAGCTTCTTGCGGACAAGATTGACGAGAAGCGCGAAGTTGCCGCGTGCGCCGGGGCCATAGACCAGCGGCGGGCGGATGATGACGACTTCCATGCCGGTGCGTGCCGCGATTTCGCGCAGGCCGATTTCGCATTCCAGCTTCGAAATGCCGTAGGGATCAATCGGCTTCGGTGTGTCGTCGTGCCGGAACGGCCGGTCGTTCTCTTCTCCGTTGACCTTGATGGTGCTGACGAAGACGAATCTCTTCACGCCGGCGCGGGCGGCCTGTTCGGCGAGATTGAGCGCGGCGGCGGTGTTGACCCGGCGGAATTCCGCCAGCGGATCGGCTGCGCGGTCGTCCATGATGTGAACGCGGGCGGCGAGATGGATGATGACGTCGACGCCTTCAAGCGCGGCCTTCCAGTCGGTTCCGTCGGTAATTTCAATCGGAAAATGCGCTACCGCAGACGGAAAGGCAGAGGTCTTGGATCTCGTGGTGGCCACGAGCTTGCAAGTCTTGTCTGTGTGCAGCCGTTTGACAAGCGGACCACCGACGAAGCCGGCAGCGCCGGTGACGAGGCATCGCATGATTTTCTCCCTGCTCACCCATGCGCCTTCGCTAACCGGAAGCGCTATCGGCATCAATAGAAAAGCGGTGACGCCCGCGCGCCGAGGCGCTCTGCATTAATCAATTCGAGACGCCGGCCGCCGCCTCACTGTTGCCGGTATCCGGCTGAGAGATTGCATCCGATTCCCTTGGCTATCTCCATCGCGGGTGAGCGCAATTGGGTATGTCGTTGAACGGATGCGCTTTTTCACCTCCGCGCAGGTTCATTCCCGGACGGCGAGGGGTCGGTCGCACAATGAGCAAATGTTAAAAGGCCGCGAAACTCCGGGCTAACAGTTAACCAAAGTAAACACTTCATTAACCATAATGATGCTCTAATGCATGTGAGGCCCGGCAAAGGCGCGAACGACGTAGACAGCTTCGCGCAAGCGTCGATTTCAAAAGTGGAAGTTATTTTTGGGGGCGTTGATGAGTCGCAAGCATGTTGCTGTCCTGATGGGCGGATTTTCCTCGGAAAGGCCCGTCAGCCTTTCCTCGGGAAAGGCTTGCGCAGAGGCACTCGAAGCAGAAGGCTTCAAGGTGACCACGATCGATGTCGCCCGCGATGTTTCTGAAAAGCTTGCGGCATTGAGGCCCGATGTCGTCTTCAATGCGCTTCATGGGCCGTTCGGTGAGGACGGGACCATCCAGGGCATCCTAGAATATCTGGAGATCCCCTATACGCATTCAGGTGTGCTTGCCTCGGCGCTCGCAATGGATAAGGACAAGGCGAAGCGTGTCGCTGCCGCCGCCGGCATCCCTGTCGCCGAATCGCAGGTCATCAACCGTTTCGCCTTTCCTCCGACGCATCCGATAAAGCCGCCTTATGTGGTGAAGCCTGTGCGCGAGGGCTCGAGCTTCGGCGTCGTGATCGTCAGCGAAGATCAGGCGCATCCGCCGCAGGTCGTCAGTTCGCCCGAATGGCGTTATGGCGAAGAAGTGCTGGTCGAACGCTATGTCTACGGCCGCGAGCTCACCTGCGGCGTCATGGGCGAGACTGCGCTCGGTGTCACGGAGGTGGTGCCGCAGGGACACAATTTTTATGATTACGATTCCAAATATGCTGCGGGCGGTTCAAAACACGTCATCCCGGCGAAAATTTCACCGAATATTTACCAAAAAATACAAACATTGGCCCTAAGGGCGCATCAGGCAATCGGTTGTCGCGGCGTCAGTCGGTCCGACTTTCGTTACGACGATCGTTTCTCCGAAGACGGCGAGATCATCTGGCTGGAGGTCAATACCCAGCCAGGCATGACTCCTACCTCGCTCGTGCCCGAAATGGCCGGTCATGCCGGCTATTCCTTTGGTGAGTTTCTCCGGTGGATGGTGGAGGACGCGTCTTGTTTGCGTTGACGGTCAAAAGGATAGGGCGCCCCAGCCATCATGCCGTGCTTCCGATCGTGGAGGCCGAAGAGCGGTTCGTGCTGCCGCGTCCGCTGCGCCGCGTCACCCGCTTCCTGATCAGTCTCGGCAGCGGCCGCATCTACATTCCGGCCCATACCGGGACGGTGTCGGCGCTTGCCTTCCTGGTTGCGACCGGCCTCTACGGCATGTCGCTCGGCGGTCACACTGAAGCCGTCGCGCAGGCCACGACGACGGCCGCAGGTTTTGCGATCGAGGACGTAAAAGTCTCCGGCAATTCGGAAACCTCCGAAATCGAGATCCTGCAGCTGATCGGTCTCGACGGCACGACCTCGCTGGTCGCGCTCGACGTCGATGCGGCCCGCCGGAAGATCGCGCACCTTCCGTGGGTCGAGAATGTCGAGGTTCGAAAGGTCTATCCGAGGACGATCGAAGTGAAGCTCAAGGAGCGTGAGGCCTATGCGATCTGGCAGCACGGGCAGGAGCTTTCGCTCATCGAGAAGAACGGCAGCGTTATTGCGCCACTGCGTGACAACAAGTTTTCGTCGCTGCCGCTCGTCGTCGGCCGCGACGCCGAGACCGCGGCGGCTTCGCTCGGCGACGCCTTCTCGAAGTGGCCCGACGTGAAGGCCCGCGTGAAGGCCTATGTGTGGATATCGGGCCGTCGTTGGGATCTGCACATGGATAACGGCGTCATCGTCAAGCTGCCGGAAGACGGCATCGATCAGGCGCTGGCGACGCTTTCGAAGTTCGACAGGGAGCATCAGCTCCTGGAGCGGGACATCGCCGCGGTCGATCTGAGATTGCCCGACAGGACCGCGATCCAGCTGACACCGGAAGCGGCGGTCCGCCGGCAGGCGGCGGTAACGGAGCGTACCAAGGAATTGAAGAAGGCGGGGCAGAATATATGAGCTTGTTCGGTTCATCCCATTTCGGATTGCCGCGCCTGAAGCCGCTTTCGTCGAAGCGGTCGCATGTCGTTTCGGTGCTCGACATCGGCTCGACCAAGGTCGTCTGCATGATCGGCCGGCTGACGCCGCGCGAGGAAAGCCAGATCCTGCCGGGCCGCACGCACAATATCGAGATCATCGGTATCGGCCATCAGCGCTCCCGCGGCATCAAGACCGGCGTCATCGCCGATCTCGACGCGTTGGAAGGCGTCATCCGTCTTGCCGTCGATGCGGCGGAGCGGATGGCGGGGCTGACCGTCGAAAGCCTGATCGTCAACCTGACGGCCGGCCGCCTCGGCAGCGATATCTACACCGCGACGATCGACCTGGGCGGCCAGGAAGTCGAACTCAACGATTTGAAGAAGGTGCTGTCGGCCGCTTGTCAGCAGTCGCTGCGCCAGGACCGTTCGGTGCTGCATTCGCTGGCGACCGGCTTCTCGCTCGACGGCGAGCGCGGCATCCGCGACCCGCTGGCAATGTACGGCGATGCGCTCGGCGTCGACATGCATGTCGTGACCGCGGAGCGCTCGGCGCTGAAGAATCTGGAACTCAGCGTCAACCGCGCGCATCTGTCGGTCGAGGGCATTGTGGCGACCCCCTATGCATCCGGTCTTGCGGCTCTCGTCGACGATGAGGTCGAACTCGGCTGCGCGGCGATCGACATGGGCGGCGGCACGACGACGATTTCGGTCTTTGCCGAAGGGAAGCTCGTTCATACCGATGCCGTCGGCCTCGGCGGCCATCATGTCACCACCGACCTGGCGCGCGGCCTTTCGACCCGCATCGAGGATGCAGAGCGGCTGAAGGTCGTGCATGCCTCCGCACTCTTGAATTCCTCCGATGAGCGCGAGCTGATCTCGATCCCGCCAATCGGCGAGGACGATCGCGACCAGCCGTCTCAGGTGCCGCGGGCGCTGGTTTCGCGCATCGTATCGGCCCGAATCGAAGAGACGATGGAACTGATCCGCGACCGGATCCAGCGTTCCGGCTTCAGCCCGATCGTCGGAAAACGCGTCGTGTTGACGGGAGGCGCGAGCCAGCTGACCGGCCTTGCCGAGGTGGCGCGGCGCATTCTGGCCCGCAACGTCCGCATCGGCCGTCCGATGGGCGTCTCGGGACTGCCGACGGCGGCCAAGGGCCCGGCCTTTTCGACGGCCGTCGGCCTGATGATTTATCCGCAGGTCGCGGACATGGAGACACATGCGTCACAGAGCGGTCTGCTCATGTCGCTTGGGGGAAATAACAGCCGCATAGCCCGCATGGGCCAGTGGCTGAAGGAAAGTTTCTGAAATTTGCGTAATTGGCCGGCGTGGCGATGCGGCCAGAGAGAGAAGGAACAGGTACCATGACCATCAAGCTGCAAAAGCCTGACATCACCGAGCTGAAGCCGCGCATCACCGTGTTCGGCGTCGGCGGCGGCGGCGGCAACGCCGTCAACAACATGATCACCGCAGGCCTCCAGGGCGTCGACTTCGTCGTTGCCAACACGGACGCGCAGGCGCTGACGATGACGAAGGCCGAGCGCATCATCCAGCTCGGCGCCAACGTCACCGAAGGCCTCGGTGCCGGCTCGCAGCCGGAAGTCGGCCGTGCGGCCGCCGAAGAGTGCATCGACGAGATCATTGATCACCTGAACGGCACGCATATGTGCTTCGTCACCGCGGGCATGGGCGGCGGCACCGGCACCGGCGCTGCGCCCGTCGTCGCGCAGGCAGCCCGCAACAAGGGCATCCTGACGGTCGGCGTCGTCACCAAGCCGTTCCATTTCGAAGGCGGCCGCCGCATGCGTCTGGCCGAGATGGGCATCCAGGAACTGCAGAAGTCTGTCGACACGCTGATCGTCATTCCGAACCAGAACCTCTTCCGCATCGCCAACGACAAGACGACCTTCGCCGATGCTTTTGCCATGGCCGACCAGGTTCTCTATTCAGGCGTCGCCTGCATCACCGACCTGATGGTCAAGGAAGGCCTCATCAACCTCGACTTCGCCGACGTCCGCTCGGTGATGCGCGAGATGGGCCGCGCGATGATGGGCACCGGCGAAGCCTCCGGCTCCGGCCGCGCACTGCAGGCAGCCGAAGCGGCAATCGCCAACCCGCTGCTCGACGAAACCTCGATGAAGGGTGCGCAGGGCCTGCTGATCTCCATCACCGGCGGTCGCGACCTCACCCTCTTCGAAGTCGACGAAGCTGCGACCCGCATCCGCGAAGAAGTCGATCCGGACGCCAACATCATCCTCGGCGCCACCTTCGACGAATCGCTCGAAGGCATCATTCGCGTCTCGGTCGTCGCGACCGGTATCGACCGGGCGATCAGCGAAGCCGCCGAGCGCAACTTCCAGCCGGCCGCCAGGCCCGCTATCCGTCCCTCCGCGGCTGTTGCTCCGGCAGCGGCCGCAGTTCAGCCTGCCCCGGTGATGCAGGCACCGAAGGCCATCGATCCGATCGCGCAGACCATCCGCCAAGCCGAGATGGAACGTGAGCTCGAAATTTCGGCCCCGCGTGCCGCAGCACCCGTCCAGCAGCCTGCTGCGCAGCAGGAAGTCTTCCGCCCGCAGAGCAAGATCTTCGCGCCTGCACAGGAAGCTCCGGCGATCCGTCCGCAGGTGCAGCAGCAGGCTCCGGCGCCGGTAATGAGCCAGCCGGTGATAAGCCAGCCCGTCCAGCAGCAGCCCATCCAGCAGCAGCCGGTCCGACAGGAGCCGGTTATCCGGCAGGCGGCTGAACCGGTGCGCATGCCGAAGGTCGAGGATTTCCCGCCGGTCGTCCAGGCTGAACTCGACCATCGCACGCAGCCGGCTTCCGCGCATAGCCAGGAAGAGCGCGGCCCGATGGGCCTGCTCAAGCGAATCACCAATTCGCTTGGCCGCCGCGACGATGACGCCGTTGCCGCCGACATGACCGCCGCACCGCCGGCCGCGTCACAGCAGCGCCGTCCGTTGTCGCCGGAAGCAAGCCTCTATGCGCCGCGTCGCGGCAATCTCGACGATCAGGGTCGCGCGGTTCCGCAGGCTCGCATGATGCAGGAAGACGATCAGCTGGAAATTCCGGCATTCCTGCGCCGCCAGTCGAACTGAAATATCGGGGCATCGGCACCGTTCATGCCCGGGATCCAGGTCCCGGGCATTGCTGTTTTTCGGCCGGGAATTCTTGAGCGATATCAACCGTGTGACTTCGTAACAAAACGAAAGAAACAGTGATTTGGATTGGAGCGCCGGCGCACGTAAATATGGCGCAAGAAAACTGCGCTGGGAGTCGTCTGGACGAGACTCTTTCTGCAGAAGGAATGATAACCGCGCCGTGGGACAAGCCGCTGGAGCGGAAAAATAAAGGCAGATTTTATGGCAATTGGCTTGCTGGGTTTTCAAACGACGGTTTCGCGTCCCGTGACGCTCTCGGGCATCGGCGTTCATTCGGGTGCGAATGTCTCGATCACGCTGAACCCGGCCGAAGCGGACACCGGCGTCGTTTTCCAGCGCCTGCACGATAATGGCGACATCACCGAACTGAAGGCCGTCTCCTCGCAGGTCGGCAATACAGACCTCTGCACGGTGCTCGGTTTCTCACCCACGCGTTCAATCGCGACGATTGAACATGTCATGGCCGCCGTCTATGCGCTCGGCCTCGACAATGTCATCATCGAGGTGCAGGGCGCAGAAATGCCGATCATGGACGGCAGTTCGCTGCCCTTCGTCGAAGCGATCGAGCAGGCCGGTCTCGTCTCGCTCGGCGTCAAGCGTCGTTATATCCGCATCACCAAGCCGGTGCGGATCGAGCATGGCGGCTCCTGGAGCGAATTCCGTCCCTACGACGGCACGCGCTTCGAAGTCGAGATCGATTTCGAATGCCCGCTGATCGGCCGGCAGAAGTGGGTCGGCGACATAAGCGCCGCCGTCTTCAAGTCCGAACTTTCTCGCGCCCGCACCTTCGGCTTCATGCGTGATGTCGAGCGTCTCTGGGCATCGGGCCATGCGCTCGGTTCTTCGCTTGAAAATTCCGTCGTCATCTCGGACGACAATACGGTCATCAATGTCGAAGGCCTGCGATACGCCAAGGACGAGTTTGTCCGCCACAAGACGCTTGATGCCGTTGGCGACCTGTCTCTCGCCGGCGTCCAGTTCATCGGTTGCTACCGATCCTATCGTGGCGGCCACAAGATGAATGCCAATGCTTTGAAGGCGCTGCTCGCCGATCCCTCTGCCTACGAGGTGGTCGAGACTTCGACGCCGCGCCAGCGCGTCGCCGCTCGTGAGCTGATCGCCGTCAGCGCTTCGGAATTCACTCCCTGGTCGGCATGACCTCCAGCATATTCTCAAGACCAGGCCGCCTCTTTCCCGGAGGCGGTTTTTTTATATCCGGTCGCACTGGCGGCAACAGGCATTTCTTGCAGATGCGCTGCTGCAACAGATCAGCAAGAAGATGAAAAGCCGGCCAATCCGGCGGCGGCTGCCACAAAAATGCGTTAATGCCTTATCATTGCGTTGCTCTTGATGCACATTTGTGGCTAGAAACGCCAGCGAGGCGTGGCTGTCGTGGAGCGAGCGGCGGCAGTGGGGTTCTTTTGAATGGCTTATGCAGGATCTGAAGGTATGATGAAGACAGCGCGCGCTTTGTTCGCATCGCTTCTGGTGCTTAGCGCAGGCGCCTCGATCTCCGGCTGCCAGTCGGATCCCGATATCGACATCACCAAGCTTGGCCTCGAAACCGATCCGCCTGACGTGCTCTACACCCAGGGCCTTGCCAATATGAAGGCGGGCAACATGGCGGAAGCGTCGCGCAAGTTCGATGCGATCGATCGCGAGAACCCATTCTCCGAATGGGCGCGCAAGGCGCTTGTGATGAGCACCTTCGTCAAATACCGCCAGGGCAAGCTCGATGATGCGCTTGCGTCGGGCAACCGTTACATGTCGCAATATCCGAAGTCTCAGGACGCTGCCTATGTGCAGTATCTCATCGGTCTCACCTATTCCAAACAGATCGTCGACGTCACCCAGGACCAGCGCGCCTCGGCCAAGACGATCGAGGCGATGCAGGCGGTCGTCGACAATTATCCGAACTCCGAATATGTCGACGATGCCCAGGCGAAGATCCGCTACGCCCGTGATCAGCTCGCCGGCAAGGAAATGCAGATCGGCCGTTACTATATGGAGCGGAAGGAATATCTCGCCGCAATTTCGCGCTTCCGCATCGTCGTCGAGAAGTATCCGAACACGAACCAGATCGAAGAGGCCCTGGCCCGTCTCGTCGAGGCTTATTACGCCATGGGTATCGTCGACGAGGCGCAGACCGCGGCAGCCGTTCTTGGTCACAACTATCCGGACAGCCAGTGGTACGCCGATTCCTACAAGCTGCTGCAGACGGGTGGCGCCGAGCCGCGTGAGAACAAGGGCTCGTGGATCGCTGCGGCAGGCAAGAAACTCCTGCTCGGTTCCTAAGTCCCATGCTGATCCAGCTTTCGATCCGCGATATCGTCCTGATCGAGCGGCTGGATCTTGCCTTCGAGACCGGCCTTTCCGTGCTGACGGGCGAGACGGGAGCGGGCAAATCCATCCTGCTCGACAGTCTGTCGCTGGCGCTCGGCGGGCGCGGTGATGGCGGTCTGGTGCGCCATGGCGAAGACAGGGGCCAGGTGACGGCGGTGTTCGATGTCGGCATGGACCACGGGGCGCGGGTGCTCCTGCGTGAAAACGGCATAGACGACGATGGCGACCTGATCTTCCGCCGTCAACAATCAGCCGATGGGCGCACCAAGGCCTATGTCAACGACCAGCCGGTCAGTGTGCAGCTGATGCGCCAGGCCGGCCAGATGCTGGTCGAGATCCACGGCCAGCACGATGATCGCGCTCTTGTCGACACCAATGCCCACCGCAACCTGCTCGATGCCTTCGGCGGCCTTACTGATGAAGTCGCTGAGGTGTCCCGGCTGTATCGTCTGTGGCGCGACAGCGAACGGACGCTGAAGAAACACCGCGAGAAGGTGGAAAGCGCGGCGCGCGAGGCTGACTATCTGCGTTCCTCTGTCGAGGAGCTCGAGAAGCTTTCGCCGCAAGACGGTGAGGAAGAAGAACTCGCCGAAAGCCGGCAGAGGATGATGAAGGCAGAGCGAATTGCCGGCGACATCGCCGAAGCCTCCGAATTCCTCAACGGCAATGCCTCGCCGGTGCCGCATATCGCCTCGCTGGTGCGCCGACTGGAACGCAAGAGCCATGAAGCGCCCGGGCTGCTCGAGGAGACGGTGACGCTGCTCGATGCCGCGCTCGACCAGCTTTCCAATGCGCAGATGGAAGTCGAGGCAGCGCTGCGCAAAACCGAATACGATCCCAGGGAGCTGGAGCGGGTGGAGGAGCGGCTTTTCGCGCTCAGAGCCGCGTCGCGCAAATATTCCGTGCCGGTCACCGAGCTGCCGGCGCTGGCGGTGCGCATGATCGCCGATCTTGCCGACCTCGATGCGGGCGAGGAGCGGCTTGCGCGTCTGGAAGCGGAGGTCGGTCTGGCGCGAGAGAATTACGATTCGGCGGCGCGCTCGCTTTCCGACAAGCGCCATCAGGCCGGCGCCGCGCTGGCTGCCGCCGTGATGGCCGAACTGCCAGCTCTGAAGCTCGAACGCGCTCGTTTCATGGTCGAGATCACCACGGATGCGCAGGAGGCGCTGCCCGAAGGCATCGACGTCGTCGAGTTCCATGTCCAGACCAATCCCGGCACGCGCCCCGGCTCGATCATGAAGGTCGCCTCCGGCGGCGAATTGTCGCGTTTCCTGCTGGCGCTGAAGGTGGCGCTCGCCGATCGCGGGTCCGCGCCGACGCTCGTCTTCGACGAAATCGATACCGGTGTCGGCGGTGCTGTGGCCGATGCGATCGGCCAGCGGCTGAAGCGGCTCTCTGATCGGGTGCAGGTGCTATCGGTCACGCATGCGCCGCAGGTCGCAGCCCGGGCGGCGACGCACCTGCTGATCTCCAAGGGGCCGGCGGCCGAAGGTTCCGAAAAGATCGCCACTCGCGTCGCGACGATGGCGCAGAAGGACCGCACCGAAGAAATCGCCCGCATGCTCGCCGGCGCTTCGGTGACGGAGGAGGCGAGGGCGGCCGCCAAGCGGTTGCTGGCCGGTAACGGCTGATCGCTGCTGCCGGCAACGGTGACAAGCGTTCGGCTTGACGGATATTGTCCGACCAGCGCTTTCCATTTCTACGATCAAGTTTGGCGCGAACATTCACGTCAATCTCCCTCATCCCTGTGGCCTCAGGGCTTTGCCCGAGGGAGGTCACAGAGATCCAGCAAGCTCAAGTCCTTGGGCGCGGAAGACTCCTTTCATTCTGCGTGAGTCATTCACCGCGCAGACGCGCGGTGGCTGGATTCCTGTGACGAGCCCAGGAATGAGGAGGAGAGGTAGGCGAGCTCGTCCGATGCTGAGCCATCCGGCATGCTATACATGCAGCGGTGACAAATATTCCGCTTCACATTATGCCGGTCACTCCGATCAGCGGCGATCCATTGCCATGCGTCTTTTCCATTTCAGTGATGGTCCCGACATTGCAGCCTTCGAGCCGCGCCGGGTTCGCATTCCCTCGGCCCGCCCAGCGGGCAAGGAATGGCTGAACGCTCCGCTCGTCTGGGCGATCGATGCTGACCATGACTTCATGTATCTCTTTCCCCGCGATTGCCCTCGCATCCTGATATGGGCAACCTCCGAGACGTCCGGAGCCGAGCGGCGGCACTGGCTCGGCGACTGGCGGGCTGCCGCCTTCATCGAGCGCCAGTGGCTGGAAAAGCTCGAAGCGGAGACGATCCATCGCTACGAGCTGCCGGTCGAGGATTTCGAGGATCTCGGCGATGCAGGCATGTGGGTCGCCCGTACACGCGTCGTTCCCATCGAGCGAACTGCGATCTCGCGCCTCGACCGGGAGTTTGCGCCGCGCGGGGTGGAGCTGCGGGTAGTCGACAGCTTGCGGCCGCTGAAGAGCCTTGGGAATACCGGCCTGCATGTCAGCGGCATCCGGCTGCGTAATGCGCGGGATTGGGAATAGGGCGGGCAGGACGGCGACAACGGTGTCGTGAGCAGAGGTCTGGTGCATACGCCTACCTCAACTTCCCTCATCCCTGTGCTCGTCACAGGGATCCGGAACGCCCAACTCTTTGGGTGCGAGAGATTGTTTGCCGACCTGTAAGTCATTCACGGCGCGGACGCGCCGTGGCTGGATTCTTGTGACAGGCACAGGAATAAGGGTGGAGAAGCCGGCGGGTCGATCTTCCCGATACGGGATATGCAGCCTCTCTTTTCATCCGTCGATTTTGCTCTAAAAACAATGCAGATTTCTGGCCAGATTCTCTGGAGTGATGTTCCATGTCCACCGAAAGTTCCGCCGTCGATACGGTGACGATCGAAGAGGCTGCTGTCGAGCTCGAACGGCTGGCGAAGGAGATCGCGCATCACGATGCGCTCTACCACGGCAAGGACCGGCCGGAGATTTCGGATGCCGATTACGACGCATTGAAGCGCCGCAACGATGCGCTGGAAGCGCGGTTTCCCGAGTTGATCCGTGAGGACAGCCCGTCGCGGCGGGTCGGTGCTGCGCCCTCGGTCACCTTCTCGCCCGTCGTCCACGCGCGGCCGATGCTGTCGCTCGACAACACCTTTTCGCAGGAGGACGTGCAGGATTTCGTCGCCAGCGTTTATCGCTTCCTCGGTCGCCTGCCGGACCAGTCGATCGCCTTTACCGCCGAACCGAAGATCGACGGGCTTTCGATGTCGATCCGCTACGAGAACGGCAGGCTGACGACGGCTGCCACGCGCGGCGACGGCACCACGGGCGAGAACGTCACCGCCAATATCCGGACGATCGCCGAAATACCCAACCAATTGCCGAAGGGCGTTCCCACGGTCGTGGAGATCCGCGGCGAAGTCTATATGGCCAAGAGCGATTTCCTGGCGCTGAACCGGCAGATGGAGGCGGAGGGCAAACAAACCTATGTCAATCCGCGCAACACGGCAGCGGGGTCGCTGCGCCAGCTCGATGCCAAGGTGACGGCGAGCCGCAAGCTGAAATTCTTTGCCTATGCCTGGGGCGAGATGTCTGACATGCCGGCCGATACGCAATTTTCCATGGTGCAGACCTTCAAGGATTGGGGATTTCCGGTCAATCCGCTGATGAAGCGGCTGAATTCGGTCGCCGACATCCTGGCGCATTACGATGAGATCGGCCTCAAGCGCCCGGATCTCGATTACGATATCGACGGCGTCGTCTACAAGGTCGACAGCCTGGAACTGCAGCAGCGCCTGGGCTTCCGTTCGCGCAGCCCACGCTGGGCGACGGCGCATAAATTCCCGGCCGAGCAGGCCTTTACCGAGGTCGAGAAGATCGAGATCCAGGTCGGCCGCACCGGGGCGCTGACGCCTGTGGCGCGGCTGAAGCCGATCACGGTCGGCGGCGTCGTCGTCACCAATGCGACGCTGCATAATGAGGATTACATCAAGGGCATCGGCAATAGCGGCGAGCGCATCCGGCCGGAGGAACACGATATCCGCGAGGGCGATACCGTCATCGTCCAGCGCGCCGGCGACGTCATTCCACAGATCCTCGATGTCGTGATGGAGAAGCGGCCGGAGGCGGCAAGGTCTTACGAATTTCCGAAGACATGCCCGGTCTGCGGTTCGCACGCGGTGCGCGAGGTCAACGAGAAGACCGGCAAGATGGATTCGGTGCGTCGCTGCACCGGCGGCTTTATCTGCCGGGCGCAGGCGACAGAGCACCTGAAGCATTTCGTGTCGCGCAATGCCTTCGATATCGAAGGGCTCGGTTCGAAGCAGATCGACTTCTTCTTTGAAAACGAGGACCCGTCGCTGCAGATCCGCACGGCCCCGGAGATTTTCACGCTGGAGAAGCGCCAGCAATCCTCGCTCACCAAGCTGGAGAATATCGACGGCTTCGGCAAGGTCAGCGTCGGCAAGCTCTATGCGGCGATCAACGAGCGGCGCAGCATCGCGCTCCACCGCTTCATCTATGCGCTCGGGATCCGCCATGTCGGCGAGACCACGGCAAAGCTCTTGGCGCGCTCCTACGGCACCTATGAGGCCTTTGCGACCGCGATGAAGGAGGCGGCACCGCTTTCCGGCGATGCCTGGAACGATCTCAACACTATCGAGGGCATCGGCGAGGTCGTGGCGCGCGCCATGGTCGAGTTCTACAAGGAGCCACGCAATATCGAGGTGATCGGCCGCCTGCTCGACGAGGTGACGCCTACGGAGGCCGAACAACCGGTCACGTCAGGCAGCCCGGTCGCCGGCAAGACGGTGGTCTTCACTGGTTCGCTCGAAAAATTCACCCGCGACGAGGCGAAGGCGAGGGCCGAAAGTCTCGGCGCCAAGGTGGCGGGCTCGGTGTCGAAGAAAACCGATATCGTCGTCGCCGGCCCTGGCGCCGGCTCGAAGCTCGACAAGGCGCGTGAGCTCGGCGTCCAGACGATGGACGAGGATGAGTGGCTGGCGCTGATTGGCGGGTAGGAGATCGGTGTGAAGGCCTTGAGGGTTCCTCGGAGTCATCCTCGGCTTTGTGTCGAGGATCTCCCCTGTATCGATCGTTGCAGATGCTCGGGACAAGCTCGAGTATGACGAAGGAGCGTTTGGCAGGCCCTCCCTGCGTTTGACGTCGGTGTCGATGGCCCTTTGTCTCAGTCCTCAGCCGCGCCATCGTGTAGGCGTCGACATATTCTCCGGCGCGGTAGGCGAATGCGCGCAGGAGCCCTTCCTTCTCGAAACCGAATTTCTCGTAGAGGGCGATCGCGGCCTCATTATCCGTGTAGACGGTCAGTTCCAGCCGTTTGACGTCGAGCCAGTCGTCGGCGGCGTCGACCATCGCACCAAGCAAGATAAGGCCGAACCCGCGGCCGGTGAAGTCGTCATGCACGCCCATGCCGATGCTGGCGACGTGTTGCCGGCGGCCGCCGAGGCGGTTGAGGCCGCAATTGCCGACGATCTTGCCCTCCAGCGTGACGACGAGGTTAAGCGCGCCTGGCGAAGGATTTTCCATGTTCTTGCGGACCTCTTCGACCCGCTGGTAGGGCGGCCGCAGCGTGCCTGCCCGATAGCCCGGCAAATTTATGAGATCGCTGATTTCCTCGGCATCGGAAAGACGGACGGCGCGCACGACGACGCCAGCTCGGTCGCGGGGTTTATTCTCTTCGGTTTCAGACATTGGATGGCCTCCTTGGATTTCAGGGGAGGAGAGCCGGCTTTTCGAAAACTCTGCTCGCCTCGGCAGGGTTCTCGGGATGATCGGACGGCTAGTGACGCACCATCGCTCCCGCGTACCCCGGAAGGGTCGTGGCGATATGATACATGGTAAGGGTCACAGAGTTGATCATGCGCGGAAGTTTCCCCATCGGTGTGGATGTCAACAGGTCGAAATTTGCCTTCGCGCGCCGCTATGATTATTCCGGTAGGGCAGACGATTCGGATATTTGTCCTTGACGACCATCGCCATCGATTTCGAGACTGCCAATGAGCAGCGCGGCAGCGCTTGCTCGGTCGGCCTTGCCTGGATCGAAGAGGGGCGGGTGACGCGTGTCGAGGAGAGGCTGATCCGGCCGCGCAACATGCGGTTTTCCGGCATGAACATCGCGATCCACGGTATCCGGCCGGAGCATGTCGAGGATGCGCCGGAGTTTCCCGAGGTGATGGACGAGTTCTACGATGATATCAGCGGCGCGACGATGATCGCGCACAACGCGGCCTTCGATTTCAGCGTCTGGCGGGCGAGCCTCGATCTCTACCGGCAATCCTATCCGGAACTGACCTATCTCTGCAGCCTGAAGATGGCGCAGCGGATCTGGCCACATTTCCTCTCACATCGGCTGAACCTGATCGCCGAGCATCTTGGGCTGCGTTTCATGCACCACAACGCCGCCGAAGATGCGGCGGTCTGCGCGGCAGCGGCGATCGAAATGGCGAAGGCAGTCAAGGCGAAAGCCGTGGAGGCGATCCCGGCGCTGATCGGAATGACGCCGGGGCGGTTGACGGCGAGGGGCTATGAGCCCTGCACCTGCAGGAAGGGCTGAGTGTCCCGCGCCGCAGCGGCGCTTTCTTGCAAAGCCTGTGGGCATGCTTATCTAGGATGCGGATCATCCAGGGAGCCGCCATGTCCAAGCTGCGCACGTTTTTTCTCGCCGCATTTTCCTTCGCTGCCATTTCCGCGGGCGCCACCTCGGCCGAGGTCGTCGGCAAGGTCGGGGTCGACTGGATCGGCAACGACATCATCGTCGAGGCACTTTCCGATCCCGAGGTCAAGGGTGTCACCTGCCACGTCACCTATTTCGATCGCAGCCTGATCGATCGCTTCAAGAACGGCAACTGGTTCGAAGATCCGTCCAACAATTCCATCGCATGCCGGCAGACAGGCCCCATAGAGATCGGCAACATCGACCTCTCCAGGGACGGCAGCGAGGTGTTTCGTCAGGGCATGTCGCTGATCTGGAAGACGCTCGTTGTCAACCGCATTTACGACAAGAGCAACGACACGCTGATCTATCTCGCCCATTCGCGGGAGTTGACGGACGGCTCGGCGAAGATGTCGATTTCGACCATTCCGCTCTATGGGCAGAATGTGACGTGGAAGAATGGGAAGCCATAGTAGGGTTGCGGATGTTAGGAAGGGGGTGAGTCGTCTCCCCAAACTCCCTCATCCCTGTGCTTGTCATAGGGACCCAGCGCGCCCAAGTCTTTTGGCGCAGAAGACTCTCCGCCCGAGCGATGGTCATTCACCGCGCAGACGCTCGGTGGCTGGATCTCTGTGACAAGCACAGGGATGAGGGAGGAGAGGGGCATCAGGTCAATAGGTCAGATCAGTCACGTCTTCCAAAACGAAAAGGCCCGGACGAGCCGAGCCTTCGCAATCTCTCTGGTGATAAATATCAAGCCGCCTGATTCAGCTCGTCGGCGATGACCGTATCGAGGTTCAGGAAGCAGACCATGGTCTTCTCCAGCGCGACGATGCCACGGCAGAAGGCGCGCTGGGCTTCCGGGATGATTTCCGGCGGCGGCTGCAGGTCTTCGCTCTTGATCGTCATCATGTCGGAAACCTGCTCGACCAGCAGACCAACCAGCTTGCCCGCGATGTCAGTGACGATGATCGCCGAACGCTCGGAAGGCTCGGTCATCTTCATGCCGAGGCGGCAGGCCATGTCGATGACCGGGATCACCGCGCCGCGCAGGTTGATGAGGCCGAGAACGTAGGGCGGGGTGTGCGGCATCGGCGTCACCGGCGCCCACCCACGGATTTCGCGGATGGCCATGATGTCGATGCAGAACTCCTGGTCGCCCAGGTGGAACGAAACGATTTCGAGGTAGGCGCCTGACTGCTTGATGGCGTTGTTGTTCATGATCAGAATTCTTCCCAGTTGTCCCCGGCGGGAGCGGCGATGGCTTTGGCGGCGGAACCGCCGTTGAATGCGCCCGCGACTTTGCCTATCAGGCTGCGTGCGGGAGAAGGTCTCGAATGCGAGGCGGCCGTTGCCTCTCGCGGCGTTTGCCGGGCGCTCATGCCCTCGCCGGTCTTGAACTGCTTGACCAACTGCGTCAGGTTTTCGGCATCGATGGCGAGCGTATGGCTTGCGGCGTTCGTCTCTTCCACCATGGCCGCGTTCTTCTGCGTGACCTGATCCATCTGGCTGATCGAAGTATTGATTTCGTTCAATCCAACCGATTGTTCGCGCGCAGAGGTTACGATTGATTTAACATGCTCATCGATGCGCAGAACATCCTCGCCGATCTGGCGAAGCGCTTCACCTGCGGCCGTCACCAGTTCGCCGCCGATCTTCACTTCCTCGCCGGATTTTCCGATCAAGGCCTTGATATCCTTGGCAGCACCCGCAGCACGGCCAGCGAGTTCGCGCACTTCCTGGGCGACAACGGCAAAACCCTTGCCGGCCTCGCCGGCACGCGCTGCCTCGACACCGGCGTTGAGCGCGAGGAGGTTCGTCTGGAACGCGATCTCGTCGATGACGTTGATGATCTTGCCGATCTCGCGGGAGGCGCCCTCGATTCGCTCCATCGCGGCCATCGCATCACCAACGACGATGTCCGACTTCGCTGTATTTTCGCGGGTGTGAGAGACCATGTGGCCCACTTCCTCGGCGCGGTTGGTGGCGTTACGGACGGTGGCGGTGATCTGGTCGAGGGCGGCGGAGGTCTCTTCCAGCGAGGCGGCCTGCTGCTCGGTGCGTTTGGCGAGGTCGTCGGCGGCGGCGCGCATCTGGCGGCTGTTCGCTTCGATCGAGCTGCTGTTGATGGCGATGTCGCTCATCGCTTTGCGCAGCGTCACGGTCGTCTGGTTGAAATCCAGGCGCAAGCGCTCCAGCTCGTCGCGGAACGGCTGGTCGATCGTTACGGTCACATCGCCGCCCGACAGACGGGTGAGGCCGGCGCCGAGAGCGCTGACGGCGGCGTTCAGAGCTTCAGCATCGGCAAGCTTGGCGGCTTCGCGGGCACGGTGCTCGGCATCGCTGCGTTGCCTTTCGGTCTGAGTCTGGGCTTCAAGGTCGCGTTTTTCGATGGCGGCGAGGCGGAAGCTGTCGGCGGCGCGGGCCATTTCGCCGATCTCGTCGCCGCGGTTCTTTTCCTGAACGTCGCTGGCTAGGTCGCCGCTCATGATGCGCTGCATGCTCTGGCGCACGGCGCCGATGCCGCGCCGGATCGAGCCGCCATGGACATATTGCAGGACGCCCATTGTGAGGATGGCCAGGACACCGAGGCCGATCTGCAGGATGAGGGCCTCCCGCGATACGGCATTGGCGAGCTCGACATGTTGTTGGGCGAAAATGGTGCCGTCAGCGGCCAGCTTGTCGAGGGTCGCGGTCAGCTCGTCGCCGGCGCTATCGATCGCGTCGTCGATCTTGTCGAAGTCCGCATCGGGCGCGCCCTGCTGAACCAGCGCGACTAGATCGGTCTGGATGGCCTTACCCATTGCGGCGACGTCGGCGTCGTAACTCTTTAGCAGATTGCCGTCATTCATCTCGTCGGCGAGCAGACGCATTTCCTTCGAGCCGCTGGTAAGGGCGGCGAGGGAGTCGCCGATCAGCTTAAGGCGTGCCGGCTCCACCACCTTGTCATCCTTGTCGACGATGATGTCCATGGCGGCCAGGACCATCGTCAAGTTCGCAACCCGCATGTCATCGATATGATTGACGCTCGTCTGTATTTCGCCGGCGCGACGCAAGCTGGCCTCGACCCGCACATTTTCGTACCAGCCGATGCCGAGCATCGTGCCGAAACCAATGAAGGCCGCGCCGCCGAGCGTCCAGAGCCGCTGGCTGACCGACAGGCTCTTGCGCACTGCTGATTTCGTCATGAAAAGACCTCCCATAAACCGCGCGGGGTTTATCTTTTTCCTACCCTCATGCGGACGTCCGGAGGTTTCGCCACTCGGCAGACTTCATGTCAGAACGGCTCGATCACGCCGCACGCACCGCTAAATATAGACATGACGGTTTAAGCCTTTCCTAATGGTGTTGATCGTGAGATCGTCGGTTCGGGCAGAAGGGAAGTCGTTCAAGCGCAATGCTTTTTTGATGAACGCCAAGTCTGGCAGGCTGACTTTCGGGTGATCGACGGCTGCGGTTCGTGAGACAATTAATCACGGGTCAAAAAACATATTCTTGAATTGCGCGCCTTCGGCCGAGACGATAATCACGCCGACAGGGGCGGGTGGCAAATCCGCCCGATCGAGGATCACGCCATGAAGACATTCCGCATCGCCGTCTGGATCGGTGTTCTGATACTTGCCGGAGTTCTCGGCGCGGTGAGTTATTCCATGAAGTCGCGGGATGTCGTGGCGGAAGCTCCCTTCGGCGTGCCTTTCACGCTGGTTTCTCAAAGC
Source organism: Rhizobium sp. NLR16a (assembly GCF_017948245.1). NCBI lineage: Bacteria > Pseudomonadati > Pseudomonadota > Alphaproteobacteria > Hyphomicrobiales > Rhizobiaceae > Rhizobium > Rhizobium sp. NLR16a. The sequence goes on from NZ_CP072865.1 coordinate 1,026,844, forward strand.
GGCCAGCCGATCACCGAACAGGCGTTGCGCGGCAAGCCGACGGCATTGTTCTTCGGCTTTACCCATTGCCCGGAAGTCTGCCCGACGACGCTTTTCGAGCTGAACGGTTGGATGGAGAAGGTCGATCCCCATGGTGACAAACTGCAGGCCTATTTCGTGACCGTCGATCCGGAACGCGATACGCCCGAGATCATGAACGAGTACGTCTCCAACGTTTCCAAACGCATTACCGGCATTTCAGGCCCGCCCGACAAGATCGCCGAAGTCATCAAGGGGTTCCGCGTCTATGCCAAAAAGGTGCCGGTCGACGAGAAGGATCCAAACGGCGACTATACGATGGATCATACTGCCTCGGTATTCCTGCTCGATTCAGCCGGGCGGTTTGCCGGAACGATCGCCTATGGCGAAAATCCGGACACGGCGGTAAAGAAACTGGAGAATCTCGTCAGTAAGGGATGACGGCTTCAGCGTGATAGGGCGTTGGCTCGACCGGTGGCGGGCAACGGAAACGGGAAAGACCGCCTATCGTGAGTGAAATCCGCCTTTACGTGTCGACCACCGAAAGCGAGGCAGAAGCGATCCTCGACCTCCTGACCCAAGTCCTCGGCGAAGAAGACTTTGCCATCGGCACCACCGAAATCGATGAAAGGAAGGATGTCTGGGAAGCCTCGGTCTATATGATGACCGAGGACGAGTCAGATGTGCGCTCCCGCATCGAGGCGGCGCTGAAGGTTGCTTTTCCCGATGCTCAGCTGTTGCGAGAAGTCATCCCGGATGTCGATTGGGTGGCGAAATCGCTCGAAGGGCTGAAGCCGGTCAGGGCAGGGCGCTTCCTGGTGCATGGCTCGCATGACCGCGACAAGGTCCTCTCCGGCGACATCGCCATCGAGATCGATGCCGGCCAAGCCTTCGGCACCGGCCATCACGGCACAACGGCCGGTTGCTTGGAGATGATCGATGCCGTGGTGCGTTCGCGCCGGGTTCGCAACGCGCTCGATCTCGGCACCGGCAGTGGCGTTCTGGCGATCGCGGTGCGCAAGCTCAAAAATATACCGGTGCTTGCGACCGATATCGATCCGATCGCGACGCGGGTCGCGGCTGAGAACGTACAACGCAACGGCATCGCGTCGGGCATCGTCACGAAGACCGCGCCGGGCTTTCATTCGACGGCTTTCTTGGAGCATGGCCCATTCGACCTTATCATCGCCAATATTCTCGCCCGGCCGTTGATCCGAATGGCGCCAAAGCTCGCTACGTATCTTGCGCCCGGCGGTTCGGTGATTCTTTCGGGCATTCTCGCGTCACAACGGTGGAAGGTGATCGCCGCCTATAGTGGCGCTCGGCTCCGCCATGTCAGGACGATCTGGCGGAACGGTTGGGTGACAATTCATTTCGATCGGCCTTGAGTTTTCGCTACGAAGCTCAAACTCGCCCTGAAACATTTACCGTTGCCAAGGCGCGGCTGCTCGTCACAGGAATCCAGCCACCGCGCGTCTGCGCGGTGAATAGCTTTATGAGCGATTGAAGAGAGTCTCTTGTGCCCAAGGACTTGGGCACGCTGGATTCCTGTGACGAGCACAGGAATGAGGGAGGTGGAGGTTTGCGCGCGCCATGGGAGACAAACTGCTTTTGGCGCTGTCTAAAAACAATAGCTCCCTTCAGACAAAAGAAAAAGGCGGCGCCAGTGGCACCGCCTTAGACCGGCCTATCCGGCCAACGCCCGCGAGCTCGAAGGAGGAGGAGTGCTCAAGCGGGCTCTACTGCATTCCAATGGGCCTGTCCGGGAGGGAGGAGACGAACAGGCTTTAAGCTTAGAACGCGTAGCTGGGTGCGCCCTGGTGGCGCGTGACGCGCTGACCGGCACCGAGCAGCTTGAGGCTGTCCTCGTTCTGCGGGCGGCGGGCGCCGATCACGTGACGCACGGTCTGGCGTTCGCCAGCCTGTACCGGGCTGCTATATGCGAAGCGCGAGAGAGAGGCGGTCATTTCAAAAACCTTTGTTTGCTGTTCATCCGAACTGTTCGATGGCGCCTATATAGCTATTCTGAAATGCGGAGGCAGAGGGTTTTCCTCATGGGAGCCATGCGGCCAATGCATAAAGCGTGCCAAATAAACTCTTGGCGTCATCGTTCTGTCAAAATGACGAGCGTCGGCAGTGACTTCGACTCGTTTCGTCGCTTTTTCTCCCCATCGATTGAAATTTCGCTAACATGGCGCGCATCCCATTAACCGGATTCGTTTCAACCATTCGGATTTCCCAGCATGTTCCAGTCTTTCGAGGTCACCTCCACGCCGCAGTTCGGCAAGGATCGGGTTTCGGCGTTGCGTGCCGGATTCGATGCGCTCGGCATAGATGCCTTCCTCGTGCCGCGCGCCGACGAATTCAACGGCGAATATGTTCCGGCCTGCTCCGAGCGCCTGGCATGGCTGACGGGCTTCACCGGCTCGGCGGGCATTGCGCTGATCCTGCGGACCCAAGCGATCGTCTTCGTCGACGGGCGCTATGTGACGCAACTGGCCGAACAGGTCGACGGCTCGGTGTTCTCGGGTGGTGATCTCGTCAACGAGCCGCCGCATGTCTGGCTTGCCGCAAACGGAAGCAAGGGGCTGAGGCTCGGCATCGATCCCTGGCTGCACGCGGGCGCGGAGGTACGGCGCCTGGAAAAAGCACTGGCGCAGATCGGCGGGACGTTGGTCTTCCTGCCGTACAATCCGCTCGACAGGCTCTGGCACGACCGGCCCGCCGAGCCGCTCGGCGCCGTCACCATCCAGAATGTTGCCCAGGCCGGCGTGCTGGCGAGCGACAAGATTGCGACGATAGCTGCCGATCTTTCGAAGAAAAACCTTGCTGCGGTGCTGATCGCCGATCCCTCGTCGGTTGCCTGGATCTTCAATATCCGCGGCGCCGACGTGCCGCACACGCCGCATCCGCTGGCGCGCGCTATCATTCATGCCGACGGACGGGCCGAACTCTTCCTCGACAAGCGCAAGACAGGCATCGAGCCCGAAGCCTATCTCGGGCAGATCTGCACGCAGCTGCCGCCTTCGGCGCTCGAAGAGAGGCTCGCTGCCGTTTCCAGGGACGGCGGCCGCGTGCTGATCGACGCTGATATCGCCTCTCATGCGCTGGCGGAGATCATCCGCCGGGCTGGCGGTGAAGTGGTGGAGGGCGCCGATCCCGCCAAGCTGCCGCGTGCTGTGAAAAACGACGTCGAAATCAACGGCTCGGCCGCTGCACATCTGCAGGATGGAGCAGCGATGGTGGAATTCCTTTATTGGCTGTCGCAGGAGAAACCAGGCAGCGTAAGCGAGATCGCCGCCGCCGAACATCTGGAGGCGGTGCGCGCCCGTGTCGGCCAAAGCATGCAGAACCCGCTGAAGGACATTTCCTTCGATACGATCTCGGGCGCCGGCGAACATGCAGCGATCATGCATTATCGCGTCACCACCGAGACCAACCGGATGATCGAGGCAGGCGAACTCTTCCTCATCGATTCCGGTGCGCAATATATCAACGGCACGACCGATATTACCCGCACGGTCGGAATCGGCACGGTTTCAGAGGAGCATCGCCGTTTCTTCACGATGGTGCTCAAGGGAATGATCCAGATCAGCACGGCACGTTTCCCGAAGGGTACACGCGGCTGCGACCTCGATCCGCTGGCGCGCATCGCACTGTGGCGGGCAGGCGCCGATTTTGCCCATGGCACAGGCCACGGAGTCGGCTCCTATCTCTCGGTGCATGAGGGACCGCAGCGCATCTCCAGGCTCTCGACGCAGGAGCTGCTGCCCGGCATGATCCTTTCGAACGAACCCGGTTATTATCGGCCGGGCAGCTTCGGCATCCGCATCGAGAACCTGATCTATGTGCGCGGCGCCGAGGAGATTGACGGCGGCGACATGCCGATGCTCGGCTTCGAGACGCTGACCTTCTGCCCGATCGACCGCAGCCTCGTCATTCCCGAGCTTCTGACCCATGATGAGCTGCATTGGTTCAACGACTATCACCGCCGCACATGCGAGGCGCTGATGCCGCTGATCCACGATCACGACGTCAGGGCTTGGCTCGAAAACGCGACGCTGCCGCTCGAATATTAGGCAAGAGGTGGCGGACACTGCTTTCGGGCTGCAAGGTCGCGCATCTTTCAGGCGCAAGGCAGGGCTAGGCGCCGATCGTGTAGCGCCATGCCATCACGACAACCCAGGCGGCAACCAGCATCCATGTATGAGCAATGCGCAGACCGACGATAAGGGCAACGATCAGCGCCAGTTTCGATTCCCAGCCGCCGATGAAGAAGGCAGGTGCGACAAGAGTCGTCAGCACGGCGGCCGGCACGGCATTCAGCGCCGCTTCCACCCGCGGGGGAATGCTCTTCATTCGGGTGATGAGGATATAGCCGCCGATCCGGGTGGCGAAGGTGGCGACTGCAGCGGCGAGGATGACGAGCGCCATGTGGAGATCGAATTCCATGGCTCAGACCTCGTGCACTTCGGATTGAAGGGCGTCGGCTTCGAGATCCGGCACCTCGCGCGGCAGCGGCAGCAGGGCAGCCAGCACGATGCCGGCGGCCGCACCCAGGCTGACATGCCAGGGCGAGCCGACGTAACGGTAGGCGAGCACTGATGCCACCGCGCTGACGAGCGCCACCGGCAGGAAATTGTCGCGCTTGCGGAAACCAACGACAATGCCGAGAAAATAGGCTGGCAACAGGATATCGAGGCCGATCGCCTTGGGATCGCCGATGAAGCCGCCGAGCATGCCGCCGGCGATGCTGATCAGCACCCAGGGGATGTAGATGATGATGCCGAAGCCGAGATACCAGGCGAAGGTGAGCGGCTTGCCGGCTTCGCCGCGCTTGACCGCCGCCGCAAATTGCGGATCGACGAGCAGGAAGAAGGTGAAGAATTTCTGCACCGAGCTGAAATGGCCGATGTAGCGCGCTAAGGCCGCGGAATAGAGCACGTGGCGGAAATTGACGGCAAGGATCGACAGCACGATCAGCCAGGCATGGACATTGTGGCCGAAGAGTTCGATGCCGACCATCTGGCTGGCGCCTGCATAGACCGTGGCGCTCATGAAGGCGGCCTCGGAAAGCGACATGCCGTTTTCAACCGCCAGCGCTCCGAACAGCGCGCCAAAGGGCGCCGATGCCAGTGCAACGGCCGAGCCGCCCCGCAAACCTTCAACAAAGTCGGCGCGATTCATGTGAGTGTCCTGTTGGAAATTCAGGTTTCCCTTATGAGCTATGGTCTTCCGCGACAATTGAATTTCGTTGATTGACCAATCGATTTCGCTGAAGCATCAACGTGGTGATTGCATTTGTCGGAGAGGCAGACGTGCAGAAGATCGAATTTTCCAGGGAAGAAAAGACTGAGATCGTTGCACGCATCCGCGCTTATTTCGACCGCGAACTTGATCCCATCGGCATGCTGCCGGCCGAATTCCTGCTCGATTTTTTTACCGAGGAGATTGGCCCGTACTTCTACAATCGAGGGCTGAGAGATGCCCAGGCTGCCCTACTGAAGAGAATGGAAGACGTGGCCGAAGATATTCATCTTCTTGAGAGAGAGCAGAAATCCAGCGCCTGAAAATCGGGCGGCGGGCCCGCTTAACGCCAAATTATGGCTGCGGCGATACGGTCGGCGCTTTCCTTCACCAGGTTGGTGTCATTTGGCCCTGATTGTCTCTGTTATTGATGAACCTCGATCCGCCAGGCTCGCCAAGGCGATGCTCTTTCTCGCCTGGCTTGCGCTGGCGTCTGCGCTTTGCTGGTCCGAAACGGTATGGCGTGACGAAGTTCGCGCATTGTCACTGGCCCTTCAGGGAGACAATTTCGCCGCCATGCTTCGCCAACTGCGTGGCGAGGGGCATCCTGCCCTGTGGTATATCCTGCTGCGCGCCGCCCATGTCATGATCGGCTCGCCCGTCGTCTTGAAAATCGTCGCACTGACGATTGCGGCCGCCGCCGCCTACCTTCTTGTTTTCCGGTTGAAACTGCCCCTTCCCATCATGCTGCTGTCGCTGTTCAGCAGCTTTTCGATCTTCGATTACGCGGCGATGTCGCGAAATTACGGCATCAGCATGCTGGTGGTCTTCCTTATCGTCCTGAACTGGGGGAAAGGCCGACGCAACGGAATATTGCTCGGCCTGCTGTTCGCCTTGCTGGCCAATACCAACGTCCATTCGGTGGTCCTCGTCGGCGGTTTCCTCGCCCATTGGTTTTTCGATCTGGTTCTGGCGCGGCCAAGACCCCCTTTGAGCGCATATCGGGCCTTTTTGACAGCCGCTGCCATTGCCGCCGTCGGCATTGTTCTCTGCGTCATGACGGTCTATCCGACCTTCAACGATGCGGGGCAGAACGATCTTGCGGGCAAGAATTTCGCTTTGCTTGTCCTTTCGGCGCTTGTCGCCCCCAGTTCCTATTTCATGGCGTTCTACCCCGACCGGATCCTTGCACTGGTCTTGGCTGATCCATTGTTCGCCCGGATATTCGCGTCGCTCATGGCTGTGCTCATCTATGGCAGTCTGTTGGGGCTGGCGAACCGGCGACCGGCGATGTTCGCAGCAGCACTGGTTCTCCTCGGGCTTTCTCTGCTTTTTACGCTGGTTTACCCAGGTAGCTACAGGCATCAGGCGCTGTGGCTGGTCTTCATGATCGCAATCACCGCTTTGACCCTGCCGCCTCGGGCCGGCCTCGCCGATGTTGCCGGCACCGAAGCTGCCGGCGGCATCGTGAAGATCGGGCGCCTGTGCTTCATGATATTGCTCGCGCTGCAGGTCGCTTCCGGCATCGAGAGGGTCCATCAATTCCTTTTCACCGACATGCCGCTCAGCCGAGCCCAGGATCTCGGCTCGTTCATTCAATCCCGTCCTGATCTCAAGGATGCGATCATCATGGCGGATCCCGACTATCTCGTGGAAGCCTTGCCCTATTATGTTTCCAATCGCACCTATCTCCTAAGAGAGGAGCGGTTCGGTGCCATTGTGCACTATACCCGCAATGCGCGGCTTTCTCTCAGCCTTGCCGACATTCTGCAGACGGCGCGGCAGTTGCAGCAGAGCGAGCATGCTCCTGTCGTCGTTCTTCTCTCACAACGGCTTGATCGAATTGCCGCGCCGGTGTCATTGCGCGAAAGTTACAATTGGCTGCTGTCCCTGACGCCAGAGGACATTTCCGCACTCCGGAGCGAGATGACCCTGGTCAAGCGCTTCGGCCCCGTTGCCGGCAGCGATGAGACATTCGATGCCTATTTGTTGAAATAGCCGGCGATCGCAAGCTCATTGGCGCAAGGCATCTGCGCTTTTTATCACAGTGATGCCGTGCGCCCGCATTTCGTCGATGGCGGCGGCAACACCTTCGGGGGTGATGCCGCGGCTTGCGTCCTCGATGAAGCGGACGCGCACCCCAGGCATCATCTCGAGCGCGTCGAGCGCCGAGAACTTGACACAGTAATCGGTCGCCAGCCCGCAGACGTCGAGATCGGTGACACCCTGTTCCTGGAGAAAATTGGAAAGACCGGTCGAAGCATCGCGGTCATTGTCGCGGAATGCCGAATAGCTGTCGATCCTGGGATCCTCGCCCTTCTGCTGGATCAGGTCGATCTCTTCGGATCTCAGTTCCGGATGTAATTCGGCGTCGAGCGTACCCTGGATACAGTGGTCGGGCCACATCATTTGTGGCTTGCCGGACAATTCGCCCATCTCGAAGGGGGTGGCACCCGGATGGGCAGAGGCGAAGCTGCCGTGGCCGGGCGGATGCCAATCCTGGGAGGCGACGATTAGATCATATCTGCCACTGTCGATCAGCCGGTTTGCGACGGGGACCACCTTGTCGCCGTCTGGCACCGGCAGATTGCCGCCCGGACAGAAGCCGTTCTGGATATCGACGAGCAGCAGCGCTTTCATCAAGGCCAATCCCTTCGCGTTATTGCAATGCAAACGCCAAATGCACCGAACACACCAACACACCAGTAGTGGATTTCCCAGCGCGGGCGCGCAAGTGTTAATTCTGGTACCTCCGGTAGTGGCTAGTCGAAAAAGCACACGCTAATGCAACCATTGATATGTGATCGCAGTAACTCTCCTCTCGAAACGGCGGGAAGGCGAAGGTTTTACACTGCGGATCTCCCCGGCCGAGCCTCATTTTCCGGTGTCAGCCTTCATCGGTCTGCCGGCTGAGGTGCTGCAGCGCCTTCTTCGACGGCGACGTCCGCTCGATCTTGCCGGCCGCCGCGATTTCTGTCTTTCTGAGCTCATCAGCAAGTCAAGATTGAAGCCATGTCCGAGCCTCAAGCAGATGAAAAGATCGACGCCACCTTCCGCAACGGGTCGCTGACGGCGACCGGGATCATTCTTGGTTTCTCCCTCAATTTCATCAGTCTTTGGGTGTCCAATCCCAATGACTGGAGCCGCGTCGATCTGCTGCCGATGTCATTTCTGACCGTCGGTATCGCCATTCAGGTGAAGGTGTTTGCGGATCTGCTCGCGCGCGACTCCCTGCTCGCCGCAAAATATGACCGGGCTCGGCGACTGTTCCTGATCGGGCTGTCGATCGTCGCCGTCGGAATGGGCATCGCCCTGCTGAACGATATTCTCGGGCTCAGCAGTATGCGGATGTTCGGATAACGGTTTCCACGCGGTATAACCGCAAAATCACACGCGCTCGACGAACCCGTCCAGCACCCGCTTCTGTCCGGCGCGATCGAAATCGATCGTCAGCTTGTTGCCTTCGATGCCAGTGATGTTGCCATTGCCGAATTTCAGGTGGAAGACGCGGTCGCCGAGGGTGAAGCGCGATGATTCAGAGGACGTGGACTTCGCCACCAGTTCCCCGTCGATCGTGCGTCCCTTCGGGCCGTTTTCGCCATAACCGATGCGTTCGACGGCGTGGCCGGAGCGGGTGCCCCAATTGTCGCGGGTGGCGTCGGTCCTGTTGGCCTGGGCGCGCTTCCAGCCGGGGGTCGAATAGGAGTTGGCGAAGGGTTCGGCTTTGTCGAAGCGGGACTGGCCGTAACCGCCGCGGCCGTAACCGCCGTAGCTCTGTTCCATCTCGGCGACCTCGACATGGGTCTCCGGCAATTCGTCCAGGAAACGCGAGGGCAGGGTCGATTGCCAGAGACCGTGGATGCGGCGGTTGGAGACGAACCAGATGTGGCAGCGACGTTTGGCGCGGGTGATGCCGACATAGGCGAGGCGGCGTTCCTCCTCCAGGCCGGCACGGCCGCTTTCATCGAGCGAGCGCTGGTGCGGAAAAAGGCCTTCCTCCCAGCCGGGCAGGAAAACGGTGTCGAATTCCAGGCCCTTGGCCGAATGCAGCGTCATGATCGAGACGGCGTCGAGGTTCTCGTTGGTGTCGGCATCCATCACAAGGGAGACGTGTTCGAGAAAGCCGCGCATTGACTCGAAGCTTTCCATCGAGCGGATCAGTTCCTTCAGGTTTTCCAAGCGGCCCGGGGCTTCCGCGCTCTTGTCGTTCTTCCACATGTCGGTATAGCCGGACTCTTCGAGGATCTGCTCGGCAAGTTCGGTATGTGGCGTGTTTTCAAGCAGTTCCTGCCATCGGCGGAAAGATTGAATCACGTCGAAGAGGGCTTTTCGCGCCTTCGGCTTCAGCTCGTCCGTCTCGATGATGTCGGCGGCGGCCGCCAGCATCGGGATGTCGCGGGCGCGTGCATAATCGTGCAGCGCGCGCACCGTCGTATCGCCGAGGCCGCGCTTCGGCGTGTTGATGATACGTTCGAAGGCGAGGTCGTCGGCCGGCTGCGCCACCAGGCGGAAATAGGCCAGGGCATCGCGGATTTCGAGGCGCTCATAGAAGCGCGGGCCACCAATGACGCGGTAGTTGAGGCCAAGGGTGACGAAGCGATCTTCGAATTCGCGCATCTGGAAGGAGGCGCGCACGAGGATCGCCATGTCGTTCAGCAGATGCTTGTTGCGCTGGAGTTGCTCGATCTCCTCGCCAATGGCGCGGGCTTCCTCCTCCGAGTCCCAGGAGGCGTGAACCTGGACCTTGACGTCATCTGGGTCGGCGCGATCGGTGAACAACGTCTTGCCCAAGCGGCCTTCATTATGGGCGATCAGATGGGCGGCGGCGCCAAGGATATGTTCGGTCGATCGGTAATTGCGCTCGAGCTTGATCACCTTGGCGCCGGGGAAATCCTTCTCGAAGCGCAGGATATTGTCGACCTCCGCGCCGCGCCAGCCATAGATCGACTGGTCGTCGTCACCGACGCAGCAGACATTCTGCGGCTCACCCTTGGCGCGCTGGGCAAGAAGCCTCAGCCACATGTACTGAGCAGTGTTGGTGTCCTGGTACTCGTCGACAAGGATATAGCGGAAGCGGCCGTGATATTCCTTCAAAAGATCCGGATTCTTGCGGAAGATCGCGATCGGATGCATCAGCAGGTCGCCGAAATCGCAGGCGTTGAGCGTCGACAGGCGCGCCTGATAGGCGAAATAGAGATCGCGGCCGCGGCCATTGGCAAAGGCGCGGGCGTCGCCTTCGGGAATATCGGCCGGTCCGAGGCCCTTGTTCTTCCAGGTGTCGATCATGCCGGCGAACTGCTTTGCCGGCCAGCGCTTGTCGTCGAGGCCTTCGGCCTGGATCAGCTGCTTGATCAGGCGCACGACGTCGTCGGTGTCGAGAATGGTGAAACCGGAGCTCAGGCCGACGAGCTCGCCATGGCGGCGCAGGAGCTTGACGCCGATCGAGTGGAAGGTGCCGAGCCACGGCATGCCTTCGACGGCGCCGCCGACGAGCAGGGCGATGCGCTCCTTCATCTCGCGCGCGGCCTTGTTGGTAAAGGTGACGGCGAGGATCTGTGACGGGAAGGCGCGGCCGGTATTGAGGATATGGGCGATGCGGGTCGTCAGCACGCGCGTCTTTCCCGTGCCGGCGCCGGCGAGCACGAGGACGGGGCCTTCCAGCGTTTCGACGGCTTCGGTCTGTTCCGGGTTCAATCCGGCGAGATAGTCCGGCCGTTTGCCGCCGTCACGGGCCGCCATGGCGCGGGCGGCGATGCCGCCGCCGGCGGCCGGCCTTCCGGCGGTTGCGACAGACGGCTGCGGCTTACGCGCCACATCGCCCGGCTCCTCGTCGAAGAAGGGAATATCGTCGAAACTATTGCTCATGGCGCGTAATGTAGTGATTCGGGAAGGAAAGACCAGAAAAGATGTTCTGCTTTCATTCCCGAGCCACCGCTATTGGGGGGGGTGGGCGGCCAAAAAATCCGATCGCGGCCTGTCGGAACCGGTGCCGACCAGACGTCCTCGAAGCATCGGACAGAAGTCCGGGATACTCGCCAACAAGGAGGCTGTCCATGCCCAAGGTCATTTCAAATCTCTGGTTCGCGGAGCAGGCACGCGAAGCCGTAGAATTCTACGTGTCGATCATTCCGGATTCCAGGATCGGCCGAACCACCATACTTCCGGCGGAAACCCCGAGCGGCCCTCCCGGCAGCGTCGAGCTGATCGAGTTCACGCTTGGCGACCAAGCCTTCCTGGCGATGAAGGCCGGTCCGCTCGACAGCTTCAACCATTCCTTTTCGATAGCGATCCTTCTGGAAAGCCAGGCGGAGATCGATCGGATATGGGATGCCTTCCTCGCCAATGGCGGCACGCCGGAGGCCTGCGGCTGGCTGAAGGACCGCTGGGGCCTTTCCTGGCAGATCGTCCCGCGCGCGCTCTCCGAGATGATCGCCGACGAAGATCGCGAGCGGGCAAGGCGCGTCACCGAAGTCATGCTCGGCATGGTCAAGATCGATGTGGCTGCGCTGGAAAAGGCGTTCAACGGCTGAGAGCCAGGAGGCGCATGAGTAGGATATGCCGGTCGGATGTGACGTTCGCCCGGTTTCATTCTGCGGGCGGCGAACTCGCTGCCCGCTGTCGGAGCCGACTGGCTCTCACCGGCGGGCAATCGCCGATTATTTACGGCTCGAATCACGGGCGCTATTGCATACCTTTTTTACTTCCATGTCACGTCGCTAAATGTGCTGATATCGCGACAAGCCTTTTCTCAACTACAATAAGAAACAGTTTCGTGGAGTAAAAAAATACCGGTGCATGCACGATTTTGTGCATTGCCACAAACGGCCGGTCAGCGTGGAATATACCTACGAAACTATTGATTCTTAGGAACGCCGTGGCCATCTCGATGGTTATACGGCTTAGAGCCTGCGGCATTACCTTAATGGAGGTCCCATGCTGAGTGAATCCGTATTCGATGCGTTCACACGCAGTTATGAATCGCGCCGCGAAAGCGACATGTCGGTGTCGGAATATCTCGATCTCTGCAAAACCGACCCGATCGCCTATGCCAACGCGACCGAGCGTCTGCTCGCTGCCATAGGCGAACCACAGATGGTGGACACCGCCAAGGACGCGCGCCTCGGCAGGATCTTCATGAACAGGACCATCCGGGTTTATCCGGCCTTTGCCGGCTTTCACGGCATGGAAGAGACAATCGAACGCATCGTCTCCTTTTTTCGGCATGCGGCGCAGGGGCTCGAGGAGCGCAAGCAGATTCTTTATCTGCTCGGTCCGGTCGGCGGCGGCAAGTCGTCGCTGGCGGAGCGGCTGAAGCAGTTGATGGAGGTGTATCCGATCTACGTGCTGAAGGCCGGTGACGAGATCAGCCCTGTGTTCGAAAGCCCGCTCAATCTCTTCGATCCCGAGACGATGGGCTCGCTCCTGCAGGAGCAGTACGGGATCCCGCAGCGGCGCCTGAACGGATTGATGAGCCCGTGGTGCCTGAAGCGGCTCGACGATTTCGGCGGCGATATCTCCCGATTCCGCGTCGTCAGGATACAACCCTCGCGATTGCGCCAGATCGCGATTGCCAAGACCGAGCCTGGAGACGAGAACAACCAGGACATCTCCTCTTTGGTCGGCAAGGTGGATATCCGCAAACTGGAAACCTATTCTCAGAACGATCCGGACGCCTACAGCTATTCGGGCGGACTGAACCGTGCCAATCAGGGCGTGCTCGAATTCGTCGAGATGTTCAAGGCGCCGATCAAGATGCTGCACCCGCTGCTGACGGCAACGCAGGAGGGCAATTATATCGGCTCCGAGAATATCGGCGCCATACCTTTCTCCGGCATCGTCCTTGCGCATTCGAACGAGGCGGAATGGCAGACCTTCAAGGCCAACAAGAACAATGAGGCCTTCATCGACCGCATCTGCGTGATCAAAGTGCCCTATTGTCTCAGGGTGACAGAGGAACAGAAGATCTACGAAAAGCTGATCGAGGGATCGGAACTGGTGGATGCACCATGCGCCCCGGCAACGCTCGAAATGCTGGCGCGGTTCTCCGTCCTTTCGCGCCTGCGCAAGCACGAGAATTCGACCTTCTTCTCGAAGATGCGCACCTATGACGGGGAGAGCCTGAAGGAAAGCGATCCACGCGCCCGCAGCGTCCAGGAATACCGGGATGCTGCCGGGATCGACGAAGGCATGGACGGGATATCGACCCGTTTCGCCTTCAAAGTGCTCGCCTCCACCTTCAATCACGACACCACGGATATCGGCGCCGATCCCGTCCATCTGATGTATGTGCTGGAACAGGCGATCCGTCGCGAGCAGTTTCCCGACGATGTCGAGAAGCGTTATCTGGAATTCATCAAGGCCGATCTTGCGCCACGCTACGCAGAGTTCATTGGCAACGAGATTCAGAAGGCTTATCTTGAATCCTATGCGGACTACGGACAGAATCTGTTCGACCGCTATGTAGATTATGCCGATGCCTGGATCGAAGATGTGGACTTCAAGGATCCCGATACCGGTCAGCTTCTCGACCGCGAGCTCCTCAACCAGGAGCTAACGAAGATCGAAAAGCCGGCGGGGATCGCCAATCCAAAGGACTTCCGCAACGAAATTGTCAAGTTCTCTCTGAGATCGCGGGCAGCCAACGGCGGAAAAAATCCGTCATGGACGAGCTACGAGAAAATCCGGGAAGTCATCGAGAAGCGTATGTTCTCGCAGGTCGAAGATCTCTTGCCGGTCATTTCCTTCGGATCGAAGAAGGATTCGGAAACAGAAAAGAAGCATAGCGAATTCGTCTCGCGCATGGCCGCGCGAGGTTACACGGAACGGCAGGTTCGGCGCCTCGTCGAATGGTACATGCGCGTCAAACAGGCAAGTTAATGCGGAGCCATTATGCACATTGTCGACCGGCGGCTAAATCCGCGCGGTAAAAGTCTGGAAAATCGTCAGCGGTTCCTTCGACGCATGAAGGGAGCCGTGCAGCAGGCGGTGAAACGTTCGCTGCAAAATCGAAACATTCGAGACGTGCTCGACGGTGGGGAGATCAGCCTGCCGATCGATGGAATGGCCGAACCAAGCTTTCGACGGGGCGAAGGCGGCATCGCCGATCACATCCTGCCCGGGAACCGGGCTTTCGTCGAAGGGGACATCATTCCGCGGCCGCCGGGTGGAAAGGGCGGAAAACCAAAAGATGCAGGCGAAGGCGACGGTGAGGACGGCTTCCGCTTCGTGCTGACGCGGGAGGAATTCCTCGATGTGTTCCTCGATGATCTTGAATTGCCAGACCTTGCCAAGCGGCGTCTAGCCGAAACGGAGGAAGAAACTCCGTTTCGGGCCGGTTATTCCGTATCGGGATCCCCCGCCAACATTGCCGTCGGTCGCACCACGAAGCTGGCGATGATGCGCCGCGTTGCGCTTGGCCGCCCGCGCCGCGAAGAAATCGAAGCCCTGCAGCGGCAGATCGAGGAATGCGAGGACGACGAGACCCGCGTGACGCTTGAGGCAAAACTCAAATCCCTGACGGAAAAAAGCCGGCGCATTCCCTATATCGATCCGCTCGACGTGCGTTATCGCCGCTTCGAAAACGAGCCGAAGCCTGTCGCCAAAGCGGTGATGTTCTGCCTGATGGACGTCTCGGGCTCCATGTCGGAGCACATGAAGGACCTTGCCAAGCGGTTCTACCTGCTGCTCTACCTTTTCCTGTCGAAACGCTACAAGAAAGTGGAAATCGTCTTCATCCGCCATACTGACAGGGCAGAGGAGGTCGACGAAGAAACCTTCTTCTACGGTCCTGCGACGGGCGGCACGCTGGTGTCGAGCGCGCTTGCCGCCATGCGGGCGATCATCGCGGCGCGTTTCGATCCGGCGGAGTGGAATATCTATGGCGCCCAAGCCTCGGACGGCGACAACGCCCATTCGGACGGAAATCTGACCGGGCAGCTGCTGCGCGAGATTTTGCCGCTGTGCCAGTATTTCGCCTATATCGAAGTCGGCGAGGAAGGCGGCGATTCTTCAGTCTCGCGGTCGCCCCTCTGGATGCTCTATGACGGGATCCGTTCCGAACCGCTGCCGCTTTCGATGCGCAAGGTCTGCCGGCGAAGCGAAATATTCCCTGTTTTCCACGATCTCTTCCAGAAACGTGAGGCACAGTCGAAGGTGACGCCATGACCATGACGGTGAGGCCAAGAGAGCGGCTCTTATTCGAGGGAGCCGACTGGGACTTTGCAACGCTGCAGCGCATCCATGATGCGTGCGAGGAGATCGCGCTCGGCGAGCTCGGTCTCGATGTCTATCCGAACCAGATCGAAGTCATCACCTCGGAGCAGATGCTGGATGCCTATTCCTCGACCGGCATGCCGCTGTTTTACCGCCATTGGTCCTTCGGAAAACACTTTGCGCATCATGAAACCTTCTACCGCCGCGGGATGCGCGACCTTGCCTATGAGATCGTCATCAACAGTTCTCCCTGCATCTCCTATCTGATGGAGGAAAACACGGCGACGATGCAGACGCTCGTCATCGCCCATGCGGCCTTCGGCCACAATCACTTCTTCAAGAACAATTATCTCTTCAAGCTCTGGACCGATGCCGAGGGAATTCTCGATTACCTTGATTTCGCCAAGGGTTATATCACCCGCTGCGAAGAGCGTTACGGCGAGACGGCCGTCGAAAGAACGCTCGATGCGGCGCATGCGCTGATGTCGCATGGGGTGCATCGATATGCCGGCAAGACCACAATCGACCTTCGCCAGGAGGAGAAGCGGCAGCAGGAGCGTCGCGCCCACGAAGAGCAGATGTTCAACGACCTGTGGCGCACGGTTCCCGTCGGCAAGGCGAAGAAGGCGGGTGACATCGGCTTGGAGAAGCGCCGTGCCGCGCTCGGTCTCCCGCAGGATAACATCCTCTATTTTCTTGAGAAATCCGCGCCCCGGCTGCAGCCGTGGCAGCGCGAGATCCTTCGCATCGTCCGCCACGTCGCGCAATATTTCCACCCCCAGCGGCAGACTAAGGTGATGAATGAGGGAACCGCCACCTTTGTCCATTACCAGATCATGAACCGGCTTCACGAGCGGGGGCAGATCAGCGACGGGAACTTCCTCGAATTCCTGAAGTCCCACGCCAATGTCGTCTTCCAGCCAAACTACGACGATCGGCGGTTCTCGGGCTTCAATCCCTATGCGCTTGGTTTTGCGATGATGCAGGACATCGAGAGGGTCGTCACGAAGCCGACGGAAGAGGACCGGGCATGGTTTCCCGATATTGCGGGACGAGGCGACGCGATGGGGGTCCTGCGCGACGTTTGGGCAAATTATCGGGACGAAAGTTTCATCAGTCAGTTCCTGAGCCCGAACCTGATCCGGCGGTTGCGGCTGTTCCATCTCTACGACGACCCGGAACAGACCGAAGGTGTGCTGGTCTCGGCAATTCACAATGAGCGTGGCTATCTGCGCATCCGCCGCCAGCTCTCCCGCGAATACGATATCGGCTGGACCGATCCGGCAATCGATATCGTCGATGTCGATCTCGCCGGCGACCGGCGACTGCTGCTGCAGCATATCGTCATGAACGGCTGCTATCTGCAGGAAGGTGACACGAAGCTCGTTCTTCAACATCTCGCCGATCTCTGGGGCTACGATGTGTTGCTTCAGGAAATCGACGGTTCGAGCACCGTGGCGAAAGAACATACGGCGAGTCCGCGCAAGATCGTTCAATGATCTGGGTTTCTTGCGGCGCGCCGGGCTAACGCGCGTCGTGCGCGTCCATCCATTCGTCCGCATCCGGCGGCGATCTGCAATTATCGATGGCAACAAACACAAAGGCTGCGTAATTTACCGCCGCTGCAATCGTTCATATTGGTCTCCACTCAACCCAATTCCACCTTGCAGCGACCTTTCGGGGCCGATAGCGCAAAGGCGAGTGACCATGAGCGAAACCCGGCGGAAGCTGACGACGATCTTCTGTGCTGACGTGCAGGACTATACGCGGCTGATGGGAGCCGACGAGGAGGGGACGCTCGCGACGCTGAAGCGCTGCCGCGAGGCGATGGCACACCTCATCGAAAGCCATGGCGGCCGTGTCGTCAACACCTGGGGCGACGGGTTGATCGCCGAGTTTCCGAGCGTGGTCGAGGCGGTGCGCGCCGCCGTCGATACGCAGAACGAACTTGCCGGCTTCAATGCCCGCCGCCCAAGCGACGGGCGCATGCTCTTCCGCATCGGCATCAATCTCGGCGACGTGATCGTCGAGGGCGATGACATCTATGGCGACGGTGTCAATATCGCCGCGCGGCTGCAGGCCTCGGCCGCCCCCGGCGGCATCGTGATATCGAGCACCGTCTACGACCAGGTGCGCAACAAGGTGGCGGTCGGTTTCGAGTTTCTCGGGCCGCTGATGGTGAAGAACGTCGAAGAGGGCGTGCCGAGCTATGCGGTGAGAATCGGCGACGGAAGCGACGAGGCCCCGCCTGCCGAACGACCCGTCGCCGCCCGGCCGCAGCCAGCGGCCGCCGCCCGGCCGCAGCCAGCGGCCGCCGTCATGACCGAGGCAAGGCCGGCGCCTGGCGGACGGAAGCTGTTTGCCGTGCTCGGCGTCATCGCCGTCATGCTGATCGCCATCAATCTCCTGTCGTGGAAGGGCGTTTTCTGGGCGCGGTTTCCCGTGCTGGCGCTTGCCGTGGTGGCGGCGCTTGCCTGGAATCGCGGCCAGACCTGGTTCGATCGCAAGTTTGCCACGCTCGCGATCGTCGCGCTCGGCATCATCGGCATCAACCTCTTCACCTGGAGCGGGACCTTCTGGGCGGTGTGGCCGATACTGGGGATCGCAGCGACGATCGGCCTGCGGTGGTCGATGCGCCGATAGACATTGCTCTTCACTGGTTTTGCTGGATATCCCGTACCGACAGAGACGGCGAGAAGACGTTTGCGAGCTTCGTTCAAGCAAAAGTGAGCGGCCGGATAATTTCCAATCTTTGCTGATATTACAAATCGGTAATGCCGGGTGCTTATGCTTGCCGTTAAGCTGCAAAAGCGCGATATTGTCGCACCAGCCGGGAATCTCGATCCCTGGGGATTAGATCTCCGGGATGCCGATCGCGCAGCGCCTCTTTCGACCGACCCTGGTCCAACCTCGAGTCCCTCCGGAGACGTGAATGGCCTTTTGGAAGCAGTTTGTACTTTCGCTCATCGTCATCATTGCCGGTTTTGCCGCGTGGGTTTTCCTTGCGCCCGGCGCCGGCGATAAGATGCGCGATGCAGGCATTCCGGATAGCCTCGTTTCCATGATCGCGCCTAAAGCTCCTGAAACAGCTGATGCCGGTGCTTCCGCCGGGGGTCAGGGGCAACGGGGCCAAGGGCCGGGACAGGGACAGAACCACCGCAGCGGCGGCGGGCGCAACAGCGCCATTCTCGTCGCGACGCAGGCCGTCGTTCAAGGCGTCGTCAACGACCGGCTGAACGCCATCGGCACGGGGGATGCGATCCGCTCGGTCGCGGTTACGCCGCAGGCCACGGGCACGATCCGCGAAATCCTCATCAAGTCGGGCGACAGGGTGAAGGCGGGGCAGGTTCTCGCCAAGCTGGACAGCGAGGAGCAGGTGATCGCCCGTGGCCAGGCGGATGTGGCGGTGAAAGCCGCCGTCGAGAAGTCCAATCTCTACCACAACATCAAATCCAGCGTGTCGCGCATGGACGTCTTCGATTCCGAGATCGCCGAGCAGGGCGCGCGGCTGCAGCTGCAGGCCGCCGAGCTCAATCTCGCCCGGCGCAACATCACGGCGCCGATTGACGGCATCGTCGGCATCGTGCCGGTCAATATCGGCGATAATGTCACGACATCAACGCCGATCGTCACATTGGACGACCGATCGGAAATCCTCGTCGACTTTTGGGTGCCGGAGCGTTTTTCCAATACGGTTGCAGTCGGCCAGCCGGTGGAGGCGATGTCGGTGGCAAAGCCTGGGCAGGTGTTTTCGGGCGTGATAGAGGCGATCGACAACCGTATCGACGCGGCAAGCCGCACGCTGCGCCTGCGCGCCCGGATCGACAACTCTTCCGACGAGCTGCGCGCCGGCATGTCCTTCAGCGTCAGCATGAAATTTCCCGGCGACAAATACCCGGCGGTCGATCCGCAATCCGTGCAGTGGGATTCGCAAGGATCTTTCGTGTGGCAGGTGACGGACGACAAGTCGCACAAGGTGCGGGTGAGAATCGTGCAGCGCAATCCCGACTTCATTCTCGTCAAGGCCGATCTCAAGGACGGCGATAAGATCGTGACGCAGGGCCTGCAGCGCGTGCGTGAGGGCGGCGCGGTCCGTGTTTCCGCCGATATCGCCGCGAGCGGGGAGGTCGCGACCCAATGAGCGTGACCGAGATGCCTCAGGACCGAGCGTCGGGCAAGCAGAGCTTCACCGCGCTTTTCGTTCGCCGGCCGATCCTGGCGCTGGTGTTCAACACGCTAATGGTCGTCGCCGGCCTTGCAGCCTATGTCGGCGTCGAAGTGCGAGAGCTGCCGGATGTCGACCGTCCCGTCGTCACGGTACGCACCACCTTCGACGGCGCTTCGCCGCAGACGATTGACCAGGAACTGACCAAGGTGATCGAAGGCGCCGCCGCCCGCGTCAGCGGCCTGAAATCGATCTCGTCTACTTCTTCGTTCGGCCAGAGCCGGGTAACGCTCGAATTCTCCGATGCGATTGATCTCGCGGTCGCCGCCAACGACGTGCGCGATGCAATCGGCCGCATCACCCAGAACCTGCCCGACGAGGCGGATGCGCCGCAGATCGTCAAAGCGGATTCAGATTCCTCGGCGATCATGCGCCTTGCCGTCACCTCGACCAAGCTCAACATGGACGACCTGACGCAACTGGTCGAGAACGAGGTGATCGATCGCCTCGCCTCCGTCGACGGCGTCGCCGATGTCGAGGAATATGGCGAACAGGAAAAGGTCTTCCGCGTCGATGTCGATCAGGGAGCGCTTGCCAGCCGCGGGCTGACGATCGGCGACATGACGAAGGCGCTGGACAATGCCGCGCTCGACGTTCCCGCCGGCTCGCTGAAGAGCACGACGCAGGATATCGTCGTGCGCGCTACCGCCAACCTGCAGACGCCGGCGGATTTTTCCAATGTTATGCTGCAGGACCGCGTCCGGTTGGGCGACGTGGCGACCGTGACGCTCGGGCCCCGCGACGGCGATACGGCGCTGCGTTCGAACGGCAAGCCGGGCATCGGCCTTGGCATCATCCGCCAGGCGCAGTCGAATACGCTGAATATCTCGACCGGCATCAAGGCTGCCGTCGAGCAGCTGTCGAAGACGCTGCCTGAGGGAACGACGATCGCTATCACCAGCGACGACGCCGTCTTCATCCAGGGCGCAATCCATGAGGTGGTGCTGGCACTGGTGCTCGCCGCCGTCATCGTCACCGCCGTCATCTATCTCTTCCTGCGCGACTGGCGGGCGACGCTGATCCCGGCCGTCAGCATGCCGGTGGCGCTGATCGGGACTCTGGCCGCGATCTACATCGTCGGATTCTCGATCAACATCCTGACGCTGCTCGCCATCGTGCTCGCCACCGGCCTCGTCGTCGACGACGCGATCGTGGTGCTCGAAAACATCGTGCGCCGGCGCGCCGAGGGCATGGGGCCGCGTGCGGCCGCCGTGCTCGGCACGCGCGAGGTATTCTTCGCCGTTATCGCCACGACGGCGACGCTCGCGGCCGTCTTCATCCCGCTCTCCTTCCTGCCAGGGCAGGTCGGCGGTCTCTTCCGCGAATTCGGCTTCGTGCTCGCCTTCTCGGTCGGACTGTCGTCGATCGTGGCGCTGACATTGTGCCCGATGCTTGCCTCGCGCATGTTGACGAAGCCGATGATTGAAGATCACGGCGCCCTCGGCCGTTTCGGCGGCGCGCTCGCCCGTTGCTATAAATGGGCGCTGCACGGATGCCTCAATGCGCCCTTCGTCGTTATCCTGGTCTCGATGATTTTTGCCGGCGCGGCACTCATCGCCTTCTCGACGGTCAAGAGTGAACTGACCCCGGAAGAGGACCGGTCGCTGGTGATGATGCGGCTGACGACGCCGCAGGGATCGAGCCTGGAGTATACCCGAGACAAGATGCAGCTCGTCGAGGAATATCTGCAGCCGCTGGTCGACAGCGGTGACATCCGCAATGTCTTCTCGATCTCCGGTCAGGGCGGCTCGCTGAACAGCGGCTTCATGGTGCTGACGCTTGCCCCTTGGGGAGAGCGGCAGAGGACGCAGGCGGAGATCGTCGGCGACATCAACCAGGCGGCGGCGAAGGTGCCGGCGCTGCGCGGCAACGCCATTTCCTCCAACAGCCTGCGCATCCGCGGCGCCGGCAGCGGCGTGCAAATGGCGCTTGTTGGTAACGATCACGAGGCGCTGACGGCGGCGGCCGCCAAGCTGGTGCAGGCGCTCGATGCCACCGGCCAATACGATACGCCGCGGCTGACCAACGAGCCCAGCCAGGCGCAGGTATCGGTGGCGATCGACCGCGAGCGCGCGTCCGATCTCGGCATCGACATATCAGGGCTTTCGACGGCGATCCAGTCGCTGCTCGAAGGGCGCTCGGTGGTCGACGTCTTCGTCGACGGCGAATCCTATCCCGTGCTTTTGACTTCGACGACGCGGCCGATCGATGATCCCACGGATCTCGAAAACGTGTTCATGAAAACCAGCGACGGCAAGATCGTGCCGATGTCCGTCATTGCCACGATGAAGGAAGGTTCGGTCGCGCCGCAGCTGAACCGCGAGCAGCAGCTCGCCTCGGTCGCGATCACCGCCGGCCTCAGGAACGGCATGTCGCTCGGCGATGCAGTCAGACAGGTGACGGAACTTGCGGAACCCCTGCTGCCGCCCGGCGCGCGTCTACTGCCGCTTGCGGAAGCCGCGACGCTGGAAGAGAATTCGAGCGGCATGGCGCTGACCTTCGGCTTTGCCATCGTCATCATCTTCCTGGTTCTCGCCGCCCAGTTCGAAAGCGTGCTCTCCTCGGTGATCATCATGTCGACCGTGCCGCTCGGCCTTGCCTGCGCCGTCTTCGCTTTGATCATCACCGGCTCCAGCCTGAATATCTACAGCCAGATCGGCCTGGTGCTGCTCGTCGGCGTGATGGCGAAGAACGGCATCCTGATCGTCGAATTCGCCAATCAGCTGCGCGACAGGGGCGAGGACGTGCGCTCCTCGATCGAAAAGGCCTGCGCGCTGCGCCTTCGCCCGGTGATGATGACGATGATCGCCACCATTCTCGGCGGCGTGCCGCTGGTCTTTGCCCATGGCGCGGGTGCGGAAGCGCGCGTGGCGCTCGGCTGGGTGATCGTCGGCGGCCTCGGTTTCGCCACGTTGGTGACGCTGTTCATCACACCGGTCGCCTATCTCCTGCTTGCCCGCTTCGCCAAGCCGCATGCGCATGAGGAGGCGCGCCTGCACGAGGAGATGTCGGTCGCGACAAGGCCGCTTGCGGCACCCGGCGAGGAGCAGCTGCAGGCCGCCGAATAAGCCTTCCATCCGCATTGAACACGCCGCCGGATTGCCTTCGGCGGCGTTTCTTATGGTGTATGAAGTCTTGCGGAACAAGATAAATTTCCTCTGAAGATTAGCCGTTTTTTAAGCATAAGCGGCAATGATCGTGGCCAGGAACCGTGGCCTTCTTCGTTTCTTGAAGGCAATGCGCTGGAGACCCAGCGACCCCGGACATGAGTGTCTGCGTGGAAGGTTCATCCCTGTTCAGTTGCGTTCTGTTGTGTTTTTGGAGTCTAGTTCCGTGAGTATTTATCAGCGCGTTTCCGTTGATGCGGCGCTCTCTGTGCTGCGTGATATCAATCGCAGTATGACGGTCACGCAGAACCACATCACGACAGGCATGCGTGTCGCCAAAGCGGCCGACAACGCCGTCTACTGGTCGATCGCCACCACCGCACGCACCGACAACAAGGCCGTTTCGGCGATCCAGGACGCGCTCGGTATGGCGGCTGCGACGATGGGCACGGCCTATACCGGTGTGCAGAATGTCATCGACGTCGTCTCCGAGATCAAGGCCAAGCTTGTCGCCGCCACCGAGAACGGGGTCGACAAGAACAAGATCAACGAAGAACTCAAACAGTTGCAGGAGCAGCTGCGCAGCGTTTCGGAATCGGCGACCTTCAACAGCGATAACTGGGTGATCCTCAATAATGATGCGACGCCCACGCAGCCGCGCCAGATTCCGGCGTCCTTCATTCGCAATGCCGACGGCACGGTCTCTGTGGGCATGCTGAGCTACCATATCGACAATACGCCTGTCGGGGCCACAACCTCAAAGGATGCGCGCTACCTGATCGACGACCGGGCCACCGGTTCGGGCGAATACGGCGTGCTGACCTCGGCCTATTTCGCCACCGAGCTCGGGACCGCGCAGAACTACGTGCTGATAACCAGCAAAAACGGGACCACAGCAGGGCAGGTCGTCATTTCGCTATCGGCAAACACGACGAAAGGGCAGGTCGACGAAATGATCAGCGTCGTCGATGCCGCGCTGACGCAGCTGACGACGGTCGGATCTGCCTTCGGCGCGCTGGAAAAACGCATTGAGCTGCAGAACGACTTCGCCACGCAGCTGCACGACAACGTCACCGCCGGAATCGGCCGGCTCGTCGATGCCGATATGGAGGAGGAGTCGAGCAGGCTCAGGGCGCTGCAGACGCAGCAGCAGCTCGGTCTGCAATCGCTGAACATCGCTAATGCGACCTACGATACGGTCAGGCAGCTGTTCCAGAATTTCTAAAGGTTGATCATCCAGCTAACCGCTCTCGTGGTTCGAGGCGGCCCCTTGGGCCTCCGCACCATGAGGGCTGATTGTTGTGCTCTTCACTGCGTCTTGCGTTGGCAAGCCGCGACTCCGACCTCATCCTGAGGTGCCTCACAGGGGCCTCGAAGGGCGGGGCCGGCCACTGGCGTTCCGCGCGATATCAGATGCAGCCTAGCGCCCCACCTATTGATAAAAACTGGTGATATCAGCGCATTGCTGCAACATGGCTGCTGTTTCGGCGCCTGAAATTCCCCTATCAAGGGAACATCTTCATTTTCTTGCCGTAATCCTTGCCATTTGCTCGCATCAGTTTTGAACGGAGACCGTCCTGTCCATGATCAAGAAATTCATACTTCTGGCTGTCGCAGCAAGCTATCTCAGCGCCTGCACGACGACCGATCCCTATACTGGTGAGCAGAAAGTTTCCAATACCGCGGGCGGTGCTGCGCTCGGCGCGCTCGGTGGCGCTCTCGTCGGTGTGGCCGTCGGCGGCGGCGGACATGGCAAGCGCAACGCAGCGCTGATCGGCGCCGGTATCGGCGCGCTGGCCGGCGGCGCGATCGGCAACTACATGGACCAGCAGGAAGCCGAGCTTCGCGCCCAGCTCGAAGGTACCGGCATCTCCGTCACCCGCCAGGGCGACAACATCATCCTCAACATGCCCTCGAACATCACTTTCGACGTCGACCAGGATGCCGTGAAACCGGGCTTCTATCCGACGCTGAATTCGGTGGCGATCGTGCTGCGCAAGTTCAACCGCACGCTGATTGACGTCAACGGCCATACGGATTCGACCGGCAGCTTGCAGCATAACCAGGACCTGTCGCAGCGCCGCGCGCTTTCGGTTGCCGATTATCTCGGCGGCCAAGGTATCGACCAGCGCCGCGTCTCCGCCGTCGGTTTCGGCCCGTCCCAACCCGTCGCCTCCAACGCGAGCGAAGCTGGACGTGCCCAGAACCGCCGCGTCGAAATCCAGATCGCGCCGATCACGCAGGGCTGAGCAGGCGCTCTTTCAGACAACAGAGGCCGAGCTCGCGCTCGGCCTCTTTCGTTTCCGCTGATCGCATCAATGCTGCATCGTCGCGCCTTTGGTGATCTTGTCGACGATCTTCTTGTCGGCTCTGATCGCGATGCCGACGACATTGGCGTCGTCAGGGGCAAACTCGGCAAAGACGGCGCGGTTGGCGGCGTCGTGGCCGGTGGCAAACATCTCCTCGATGAAGATGGAGGAGGTTACCTCACGTTCCAGCGCGCGGCGGTGGATGGTCGATATCGTCGCTTCGTCGGCGGAAAGCACGATGATTGGCTGGATCGATAGCGGATTGTAGAGATTGCCGGCGCGGTCCTTGTAGGGCTCGCCGATGATCTCAGGATATTGTCCGACGATGCCTGTCGACAAGAAGGCTGTGACGTTCAGCTTCTGCCAGCCAGCAAGATTGTTTCGCAGGACGATCGCAATTTTGGTATCAAACATTCCAGTCTCTCTCATCAGGGTATCGAAACGCGTTGAGCCAGGATCTAACGCCGCAGGTCTTCGAGGGTCTTGAACGTTTGTGCGAGCCGCAGGTGGGCAGCGGCATGCTGGCCGTGCCCGCCGGCAGCGGCATCCTGACTGCGCCCGCCTTTCCCGGCATCGAGCGTATCGAGGCGCAGTTTTCCGGCAACGTCTTCGAGCCGCATCGGCACGATACCTATGCGCTTGGTGTCACGCTGCACGGCGTTCAGACTTTCACATATCGCGGCGAGCGGCGCTTCAGCCTGCCGGGGCAGGTGATCGTGCTGCATCCCGACGAGGAGCATGACGGCGGCGCGGCGACCGAGGCCGGGCTGCATTACCGCATGCTCTACCTGGAGCCTTCGCTGCTGATGGAATGCCTTGAGGTGGAGAAGGTCGGGCTTCCCTTCGTCGAGCAGCCCGTGACTGCCGATAGTGCGCTGGCGAAGGTGCTTCTGGGAGCGCTCGGCGCACTCGATCGGGAGCTGGACGAGCTTTTCGTCGACGATTTCGTCAGCCGCGTCGCCGGTGGCTTGTTACGGCATTCGCAGGTGCGCCGCCGGCCACTGGGCACGGTCGCCTGGCGGCAGGTGCGGGCAGCACGCGATTATCTGGAGGCACATGCGCTCAGGCCGGTGCGCTCGGACGAACTGGAGAAGATTACCGGCCTCGACCGCTTCACGCTGTCACGGCATTTCCGCACGGCCTTTGCCACCAGCCCGCACCGTTACTTGCTGATGCGGCGCCTGCAGCAGGCGAGGGCGCTGATGGGTGCCGGCGAGGG
This sequence comes from Rhizobium sp. NLR16a, assembly GCF_017948245.1. Classification (NCBI taxonomy): domain Bacteria; kingdom Pseudomonadati; phylum Pseudomonadota; class Alphaproteobacteria; order Hyphomicrobiales; family Rhizobiaceae; genus Rhizobium; species Rhizobium sp. NLR16a. Next base: position 1,053,181 of record NZ_CP072865.1, read on the forward strand.
TTTTGCCGATGTGGCGGCCGCGACGGGTTTTGCCGACCAGGCGCATTTCAATCGCCATTTCAAGAAGGCGTACGGCGTCACTCCCGGCCAGTGGGTCAGTCTCAGACGGGATTTTCCGCAAGGCCGGAACGGCGCGCGATGAAGCGGGCGAGCGCCGGCCCGATCAGCAGAATGACCAAGAAACGGCCGGTCTGCATCGCCATCACGAAGGGCACGTCGACATCGCTTGATGCGGCGATAATGGCGACGGAATCGGCTCCGCCGGGGCTGGTGGCGAGATAGGCGGTCAGCGGATCGATGCCGGCGAAGACGTGCAGTGCCGCTGCCATGCAGCCGCAGAGCGCCATCAGCAGCACGATGCAGGCGGCGACCCGCGGCAGGGCGCGCGCCACGTGGCTGATGATCGAGCGGGTGAAACGCAGGCCGATGCTCCAGCCGACGAGCGCATAGGCCGTGGCGAGCAGCCACATCGGCAGCTCGATCTTCAGCAGGCCGATGCCTTGCAGGAAGGCGCCGAGAAAGAGCGGAACGATGATCATGCCGCCCTGGATGCGCAGGCGGCGTACGGCATAGGTGCAAAAGCCGGCAAAGGCGAGCGTCGCCGCAAGGGCCGGCCAGTCGACTGCGGGAAAGAGGACGAGCGGCGGCGGCTCGCCACCGTCGGCCGCCACCCAGAGGCGCGAAATCGCCGAAGCGCCGACGGCGACGAAGACGACGCGCAGATACTGCATGAAGGCGACGAGGCGGGCATCGGCGCCATAGGCTTCCGACATGATGACCATGGCGGAGGCAGCGCCCGGCGACGAGCCCCAGACGGCCGTTGTGCCCGGCAGCACCTGCCAGCGCGTCAACAGCCAGCCGAGACCGGTGGCGATGGCGATCACCGAGAAGACGAACAGCAGGAAGAGCGGCGCTTCCTTCGCCATGGCGCCGAGAATATCAGGGGTGATGGTGCGCGCCATCATCAGACCGACAAGGACCTGACCGAACTGCAGCGGCTGAAGCGGCACGCGAAGCTTTCCCTTGCCGACGGTCAGCGCCAGCACGATGGCGGCAACCATCGGTCCGATCAGCAGCGAGGCGGGCAGGGCGAAGAGTTCGAGAAAGACGGTGAAGGCCGTGGAAAGCGTGAGCAGCAGCGCCCATTTCGGCAGGCCGGCATCCCGCATCAGGCGGCGTGCGTGGCTGAGTGGCATGAATCCCCGTATGTTTCCCGGCCGGTGCCAAGTCCTGAGGGCTGAAGATGGGAGGAAGCTCCGGCATGACGAAGAGAGGCCGGCTGAAGGGCCGGTCGGCGCGGCCTCGGTATAGGCGGCTGCCTCGAGTGCGGTCAATTACGAAATCTGGCTTCCGGCCGATCTGCCATGCGAACTTGACTCAAGCCGCCGCATCAAGTCCTTGTTATCTCATCAGAGACGCACATGTTCGACGAGGAAATCGAGCAGCGCGCGCACGCGCGCCGGCAGCGGCCCGCCCTGGCCCATATAGACGGCATAGAATTCCTCGATATCGCCGGGATTGGCCGCTTCCAGCACCGGCACCAGCCGGCCGGCTTCGATATCGGCGCGCACCGTGAACGCGGCCAGTCGTGCAAGGCCTGCGCCGGCAAGTGCCAGATGGCGCATGGCTTCGCCGTCGGCGACCTGCACGCCGGGCGTGATCGGCACCGACACGGTTTCGCTGTCCTCGCGCAGCGGCCAGCCCTCTACGGCGCGGGCGTAGGAAAATCCGATCCGGCAATGACGGCTGAGATCGGCGACGCTGCGCGGTTCGCCATGCCGCCTGAGATAATCGGGTGAAGCGACGATGAGCTTGCCGGTGGCGCCGAGCTTGCGGGCGATCAGGCTGGAGTTCTTCAAGGGGCCGGTGCGGATCGCAACATCGGCGCGTTCTTCCATCAGATCGACCACCTTATCGGTGTGGGCGATATCGAGCGTCACGACGGGATGAAGCGCCAGGAAGGCGGGCACGAGCGGGGCCAGCACATGATTGCCGAAGGAGCCGCTGGTGTTGATGCGGATGCGGCCCGAGGCCTGTTCGCCTGAGGAAGCCTGGCGTTCGGCCTCGGCGATATCGGCAAGAATGGCGATGCTGCGCTCATAGAAGGCGCAGCCCTCAGGCGTCAGTTGCAGCTTGCGGGTCGAGCGGTTAACGAGGCGGGCGCCGAGGCGCGCCTCCAGCCGGGCGACGAGCTTGCTCACGGCCGACGGCGTCATGCGCCGCGCGGTGGCGGCTGCTGAAAAGCCGCCGCGCTCGACAACGCTGACGAAGACTTCCATCTCGCCGGAGCGGTTGATGTCCTGACGGCTCATGATGAATTCAAGTCACAGATGATGTTCTATCAGGCAATCTATATCAATGGAGAGGCTGGGTCTATCTCAGAGGAAACAAAGGAGACAGATGGATGGAGTACAGAAAACTCGGGGCCTCCGGGCTCAGGGTGCCGGTTTTGAGCTTCGGCGCGGGTACGTTCGGCGGCAGCGGCCCACTGTTCGGCGCCTGGGGCAATACCGGTGCCGAAGAGGCCCGGCGGCTCGTCGACATCTGCCTCGAAGCCGGCGTCAATCTTTTCGACACGGCTGACGTCTATTCGGTCGGCGCTTCCGAGGAAGTGCTCGGCCAGGCGATCCGCGGCTGGCGGGACGCCGTGCTGATCTCGACCAAGACCGCGCTGCCGATGGGCGAGGGGCGGCAGGACTGGGGCACCTCGCGGGCACGGCTGATCCGGGCGACCGAGGATGCGCTGCGCCGGCTTGGCACCGACTATATCGACCTCTTGCAGCTTCACGCCTTCGATGCCTCGACGCCGATCGAGGAGGTGCTGTCGACGCTCGACGGCCTCGTCGCCGCAGGCAAGATCCGTTATGTCGGCGTCTCGAACTTTTCCGGCTGGGAGTTGATGAAGTCGCTGGCCGCGGCCGAGCGTCAAGGCTATCCGCGTTATATCGCCCATCAGGTCTATTATTCGTTGGCGGGCCGCGACTATGAATGGGAACTGATGCCGCTCGGCGCGGACCAGGGCGTCGGCGCTCTCGTCTGGAGCCCGCTCGCCTGGGGGCGGCTTACCGGCAAGATCCGCCGTGGCGAGCCGCTGCCGGCCGCAAGCCGCCTGCACGAGACGGCTCAATACGGCCCACCTGTCGATGATGAGAGGCTGTTCGACATCATCGCGGTGCTCGATTCGATCGCAGCGGAGACCGGCAAGACAGTACCGCAGATCGCGATAAACTGGCTGCTCGGCCGGCCGACAGTATCGAGCGTCATCATTGGCGCCCGGAACGAAGATCAGCTCAGGCAGAACCTTGCCGCGGCCGGCTGGAGCCTGTCGAAGAATCAGATTGAAAGACTCGACGAGGTCAGCGCGGTGACTGCACCTTATCCTTATTTCCCCTATCGACGGCAGCAGGGCTTTGCGCTCCTCAATCCACCGATCGTCTGAGGCGGCCGGGGCCTGTCCATAGCCCCTGGTCTCCAACAAAAGAGGAGTGAAATCTTTTCCCAATCAGAACTGGACAGCCGCGTTGACTTGCCCCATACCCAGCCTGCTGCATATCTCCTTAAACTCGGAATCGATGTGAGGCGAATTACGCAGCAATTTTAAAGTTGTACAGCGTCCTTGTGCGTCTGAGCAGGCGCACGGCGCTGTAGTTTCCGGGACGCGGTCTCGTCTACGCGGAATGGCAGGGAGATCAAAGGGATGGCGCTGAAGGACGCAAGGGCTGGAACACGCAATGAGGCGGGGATATCCGCCGTCCTCGGTATTCTCAAACAGAGCTTCGGCGAGCGCTTCCAGACCGGCCAGTCCTTCCGTGAACAACACGCCCATACGACCACCTATATCCCGCCGCAACTGCCCGACGGCGTTCTGTTTGCCGAAAGCGCCGACGATGTGAAGATGGCGGTCAGGGCCTGTGCGGCGCACAAGGCTCCAGTGATCGGCTTCGGCACCGGCTCCTCGCTGGAAGGTCAGGTCAATGCCGTCAGCGGCGGTATTTCAATCGATTTCAGCCGCATGAACCGGGTCCTTGAGGTCAATCCGGAGGATCTCGACTGCACGGTCGAACCCGGTATCACCCGCGAGGCCCTGAACATCCATCTGCGTGATACCGGCCTGTTCTTCCCGATCGATCCCGGAGCCAATGCCTCGATCGGCGGCATGGCGTCGACGCGGGCTTCCGGCACCAATGCCGTGCGCTACGGCACGATGAAGGACAATGTCCTTGCCGTTACGGCAGTCACCGCCAATGGTGAGGAGATCCGCACGGCGCGGCGTGCCCGCAAGTCGTCGGCCGGCTATGACCTGACGCGGCTCTTTGTCGGCGCCGAAGGCACGCTTGGCATATTGACCTCGGTGACGCTGCGCCTGCAGGCTATCCCGCAGAAGATAGCCGGCGGCGTCTGCGCCTTTCCGAGCATCAAGGCAGCTTGCGATGCCGTCGTCATGACGATCCAGATGGGCATTCCGGTGGCGCGCATCGAGCTGCTCGATGCTGTGCAGATGCGGGCGTGCAACGCCTATTCCGGCCTGTCTTATGCCGAAAGCCCGACACTTTTCCTCGAATTCCACGGCACCGACGAGACCGTGCCGCTGCAATCGGCAGCCTTCGCTGAGATCGCGGCTGAATGCGGCGGGGGCGAGTTTTTTTGGACCGCCAATGCCGAGGAGCGGACAAAGCTCTGGAAGGCGCGTCATGACGCCTATTGGTCCGCGAGGGCGCTGGCGCCGGGGTTTGCCGCACTTTCGACCGATGTTTGTGTTCCGATATCGAGGCTTGCCGACTGCGTTTCCGAAACGCAGGCGGATATCGAGGAACATGGGCTGCTCGGCCCTATCGTCGGCCATGCCGGCGACGGGAACTTCCATGTGCTGCTGCTGTTCGACGACAAAAGCGCCGGAGACATCGCCAGGGCCGAGAGCTTCGTTGAGCGGCTCAACCGCCGGGCACTCGATATGGACGGAACATGCACCGGCGAGCACGGGATCGGACAAGGCAAGATGGCCTTTCTAGAGCAGGAGCTCGGAGGCTCGGTGGATCTGATGCGACAGGTGAAGCAGGCGCTCGATCCGGATGGTATCTTCAACCCCGGCAAGATTTTTCACCAAGGCTGAAAACGGAATATTCTCATGAACTTGGGCCTTGCCCATCCCATGAATAGCGCTAGTGTCGACAACAGAACCCTGAACAGTGTCGGCAACACAATCCCGAATGGAGAATCCTCGCATTGGTAGGCCGATTCCTCGTCTTTCTGGGGGGAGTGATCGTCGTAGTGCTGTTTGTGGCGCTGCTTGCGCCGCTGTTCATCGACTGGACCGATTTCCGCAAGAACTTCGAGGATCAGGCAAGCCGCATCATTGGCAAGAAAGTCACCGTCCATGGCACGGTGGATGCCCGTCTGCTGCCGTTTCCGTCGGTCACGCTGCATGACGTGCGTGTCGGTCAGGAGGCCGACGGCACGCCGATCGTCAAGGTCGAACAATTTTCCATGGATGCCGAGCTTGCGCCATTCCTGTCGGGCGAGGCGCTGATCTTCGATATGCGCGTCGTCAATCCGAAGGTGCGCCTCAGATTGCTCAAGGACGGCACACTCGACTGGATGCGCGGCAGCCGCGCCGAAATACCGGCCAAAACAGTCGTTCTCGAAAATGTGCATGTCAGCGGTGGCGAAGTCGACTTCCTCGACGACCAGTCGGGCCGGGCGCGCCGCATCACCGGCCTGAATGCGGAGATGTCGGCCAAATCGCTCGCCGGCCCCTGGCGCGTCGAGGGCGATGCGGTCCTCGACGGCGAACATGGCAATTTCTCGATTTCGAGCAGCCAGCCGGACGAGAGGGGCGTGCTGCGCATGCGCACGAAGCTGTCGCCGGACAAACATCCGGTCAGTATCGATCTCGACGGCGAACTGAAGCTGGTCGACCGCAAGCCGAACTATCAGGGCCAGCTTTCGGCGGCGATCGAAAGCGGCAACAGCGCCAAGTCGGCCAACAAGAACGAGCAGCCGCCGAGGCTCAAGGGGCGCTTCGAGCTTACCAACGAACGTATCCGCATTCCCGAATACCGGATGGAGATCGGTCCGACGGACGATCCCTATGTGATAACCGGGGAGGCGACGCTCGATACCGGCAACGCGCCGGAATTCCTGTTGACCGCCGACGGGCAGCAGATAGACGTGAACCGCATCGGCAATCAGGGCGCGGCTGGCAAGACGACGCGGGATGCCGCGGTTTCGGCGCGCCAGCGGTTGAATTCTCTGATCGATATTGTTGCGCAGGTGCCGATCCCGCAGGTGCCGGGGAAGGCAAGCGTCAAGCTGCCGGCGATCGTCGCCGGCGACACGACGCTACGCGATGTTCAACTGGAGCTGGAGCCGGCCGGTACGGGCTGGATGATCGATAGCGCCGTCGGCACGCTGCCGGGGCGGACCCAGGTCGAGGGCAAGGGCAAGCTCCTGCTTCAGGGAGACCCGTCTTTCAACGGCCAGATCGTGGTGGCCTCTAACCAGCCAACGGGCCTAGCCTCCTGGCTGGCCGGCTCGGTCGACCCGGCCATCCGTCAATTGCGGCAGGCGGGGTTTTCCGCCAATGTCAGCCTGACTCATGAATTGCAGCGTTTCGAGAACCTCGAAATCGCCGTCGGATCGGCGACGCTGAAGGGCCGCCTGGAGCGGCAGGCGATCTCCGGCCAGACGCCGACCCTGTCGGTGGCTCTGAATGGCGATACGCTCGATCTTGACGCGCTGCAGGCGCTGGCCGGGCTTGCGACCGGGCAGGAGAGCGGCGACAATGTCCTCGACCATAAGATCGCCGCACAGCTCAAGGCCGACAGGTTCACCGCCTTCGGGGTCGACGCCGAGAATGTCGAGACCACCTTCACGATCGCGGACGGGGCGCTTGCGGTCGACCGGCTGTCGGTCAAGAATCTCGCAGGCGCCGAGTTGACGGCGACCGGCCGCGCCGAAGGCTCGCTGCTCGACTACAAGGGTGCGGGCGAAATCACCTTCAAATCGGCCGATCCCGGCGGCTTCTTCACCATGCTGCGCGAGCATCTTCCACACCACCCCGTGCTCGACCGGCTGGTGCGCAATGCCGGCTGGTACGGCAATACGGCGTTGCGCGGCGCGCTGACGCTCGGTGGCGATGAGGGTGATGCGCTGACAGTGACACTGGCCGGCGTCTCGAACGGCAGCCGGGTCAACCTCGATTACCGCATGTCCGATCTTCTGGCGCTGACCGGCAACGGCACGACGAGCCTCGAGGGGACGCTCGAAAACGCCGTGCCGTCAATCTTGTTCGGCCAGGCCGGACTCGACCCGCTGCCGGTCGATGTCGGCGCGAATGGCCGCCTGACGCTCAAGGTGAAGGCGTCTGGCAACGATCCTGCCGATGCGGCGCTGACCTTTGCGACCGACCGGACCTCGTTTACCGCGAAGGGCAAGGTTGACGTGCGGCCGGAGAGCTTCATGAACGGTCAGATCGTCGTCTCGCTCGACAGCGCCGATATCGACCCCTATCTCATCATGAACGGCATAGCCCTGCCGCAGACCGGAACGGGGTTGCCGTTCGGCCTGCAGGTCAACGCCGCCGTCGATCGTGACAAGATCGTTTTGTCCGATCTCAAGGGACATGCGGCCGACAATGCGTTTTCCGGTGCGCTGACCTTCGACCGCAAGGCTGCGAAGACGACGGCGAGCGGCGAGCTGACGCTCGCCAAGGCAGATGCCGGCTGGCTCGGCGAGGCGGTGTTCGGCCAGATCGTTGATCCCGCCAGCGGCACGCTGTCGAAGGCGCCGCTGGGCTTGCCCACCTTCAAGGATCTGGACGTCAGGGTGAAGCTGTCGGCCAAGGAATTCTGGCCTGGCCTGCCGGAAACGCCAGTGTCCGATTTCATCAGCAACGTCGCCTATAAGGGCGACGAGTTGCAGCTCAACGACATGGCCGGCAACTGGGATGGCGGCAAGCTCTCCGGTAATCTTCTCTTCACCAATGCCGACGGCACCGGTTTCCTGCAGACGAAGCTGGCGCTTGCCGATTCCGATCTTGCGGGCGTCATCTGGCTGCGCGATGGCGCACCGATCGCCAACGGCAAGTTCGGCCTGTCGCTGTCGATGGAGGCCTCGGGAAAGACGATTGGCGAGATCGCCAGCTCGCTCAATGGTTCGGGGGAGCTGAGACTCGGCGACACGAGCATACGCGGACTGAACCTTGCCATCCTTCCGCCGCTGCTTGCCGCCACCGACCCGATGCAGGAACAGATCAATGCCGGCAAGGTGCATCCGATCGTCGAGACGTTGCTCAACAACGGCGAGGCGAAGCTGCCGCCGCTCGGAATTCCCTTCAACGTCACCGACGGAACGCTCAGGGTGCAGAATGTGACCGTGGCCAACGATCTGGCCCGGGTTACCGCTGACGCACAGATCGCCTTGCCGGAGAAGCGGATCAGCGCGACGGTCGGCATCGGCCTCAATCCAGGCGCGGAGGCGCTTCCGGGTGTCGAGCCGGCGCTGAGGCTGAACTTTTCCGGCATGCTGCCGTCACCCGGCAAGACGATGGACGTGACCGATATCACCAGCTATCTGTCGCTGCGCGCCTTCGAGCGCGAGCGGCGGCGCGTCGAGCGGCTGCAGGCGATCGTGCTCGAAAAGCAGCGGCTGCGCCGCGAAGTGGCGCTCTATCGGTTCAACGACGCCGAGCGCGTCAGAGCGGCCGAAATCGAACGGCAACGGCAGGCGGAAGAAGAGCGGCTGCGCAGACTGGCGCAGGAGGCGGCTGCGCAGAAGGCCGTCGCGGAGGCGGAGGCCGCACGTGCAGCGGAGGCAAAAGCCAAGGCCGATGCGCAGGCGAGGGCGGCCGCCGAGGCGGAAGCGGCCCGGCGCTCTGGGCAGACGCAGCCGGGTCAGCTCGATTTCGACCAGCTGCCTGGCATTCAGGCTCAATGAAGACACTTGGGGTTTGCCTCCCCTGAGATCTTAGGTTTTTATTTGAATTCCCGGCGTCACGGCTGGCGGCCACAGCCGGCCTTCGCCCACGAAAGCACATGGAGCCGCAGCGCCGAGGACAAGTTACTGTCCGGCGGGCGGTGGTCGTCGATCTCGGAAATCAGGGCGGCAAGCGACATCGAACGGCTTGCCGCAATCGTCTTCAGCTCGGCCCAGAATTCATCTTCCAGCGAAAAGCTGGTGCGATGGCCATGCAGTGTCGCCGAGTGTTTGCGGATCATCAGCCGGTTCACATCGCAATCGGCTTGGAGGATCGATTCAAAGAAATCGCGCAAGTGGCTGATCGCAGAGTCGTTTCCTGCTCTTCAGGCTTTGCGTGAAGCTTCATGCGCCGTCGTCATCCGTCTCGATCCGGCCGTCGCGGTGAGCCTTGTCGGCCTTCTCATTCAGGCTGCGGGTAAGCTGCTTTTCGGCCTTGGTGCGGCCGAAGGAAATGCGGTTCTGCTCGGCCTGCTTCTCCTTTTCGGAGCGGGCCTGCTTCTTGCGGAACTGACGCAGATTGATGATTTCGGCGCTCATGCGCGAGACTTGATCCTTATGAAAAAGGGAGGCTGAGCCTCCCTTTGAAATCACTGCTTCTTGCGGAAGGAGTCGAGCGAGACGACGGAGCCCGGTTTCTTCTCTTCGCCGTCGGCCGGTTTTGCGCCGGCGGCTTCGTCAGGCTTTCCTGCCGCGTCGACGGGATAGGCGGTGATCTCACCGGACGGCAGCTCCTCGCCGTCAGCGAGCGGCACGTCGAATTCGAGCTCGAAATTGACGGAGGGATCATAGAAGCCGCGGATCGCATTGAACGGAATGACCAGTTTTTCAGGAACGTCGGAGAAGGAGAGGCCTATTTCGAAATGCGTCTCGGTGATCTTGAGATCCCAGAACTGATGCTGGATGACGATGGTCATCTGCTCGGGATATTTGGACTTCAGGTGCTGCGAGATGCGCACGCCGGCGGCGCCCGTGAGGAAGGTGATGAAGAAGTGATGGTCGCCGGGCAGGCGGCCCGTCGTTGCCACCTCCGCCAAAACCTTGCGGATGACGCCGCGAAGTGCATCCTGCGCCAGAATGTCGTAGCGGATATGATCCTGCCCCATGCTTTTCCTGTCTTTCGTCGGTTCTGAAGTCTTTTCACAAGGTATATGGCACGTTCAGGCGCCTTGGGAAAGTCCGGAGCCGAGTCACGCTAGAGATCAGCATACATGATTTCGTCAGCAGGGAGAAGGTGAAGGCTTCTGTTGCCAGGTGCCTTCGGACCCCGCCTAGAGGTGCGAACCACTAGGACTTTGATTGAAGTGTCACACCGCGATTAAGCAGCGAGACGAGCTTCCGCATAGTTGTCGTTTGCAACTACAATTTTAGCCCGATAACGGCGGTACAATGCCGAGCAAAAAGTCGATCTTTACACCCTTGTCGATCCTGTTTCGCCCCCATCAAAAGCCGGCCTTTGATGCCGCCGGTTTTTGGTGGAGGCGCCGGGTACCGCCCCCGGGTCCAATAGGTTTATTACACCGCTCATTTATTGCCATAGCCGGCCCGAAAGCCGGCAGGTTTCATATAGTGATTTCCTTTGCCCAAGGAAAGGGCAAACGTCATAAAAGCTTTATCTCCGGCGGCAGAAAGAACGGGAAAATGCCTGCCGGCGATTGGTTTCGTGAAGGCGAAGGCTTAAACTGGGGAAAACGGAATCAGCGCGCCATGCAGCAATATCTTGATCTTCTGAAGCATGTGATGGAAAAGGGCTCCGACCGGGGCGACCGCACGGGCACCGGCACCCGCTCGGTTTTCGGCTATCAGATGCGATTCGACCTAGAAGAAGGCTTTCCCGTGCTGACCACGAAGAAGCTGCATCTGCGCTCGATTATCCACGAGCTTTTGTGGTTCCTGAAGGGCGAAACGAATATCCGCTATCTCAGGGAGAACGGCGTCTCGATCTGGGATGAGTGGGCCGATGAAAACGGCGACCTCGGGCCGGTCTATGGCGCCCAATGGCGCTCCTGGCCGGCACCGGACGGCGGCCATATCGACCAGATCGCCAATCTGGTCAAAGGCATCGTCAACAATCGGAATTCGCGCCGTCACATCGTCTCGGCGTGGAATCCGGCCGAAGTGGACAACATGGCGCTGCCGCCCTGTCATTGCCTGTTCCAGTTCTATGTTGCCGACGGCAGGCTCTCCTGCCAGCTTTACCAGCGCTCCGCCGACATCTTTCTCGGCGTGCCCTTCAATATCGCTTCCTATGCGCTGCTGACGATGATGGTGGCTCAGGTGACCGGGCTCAAACCCGGCGATTTCGTCCACACGCTCGGCGATGCGCATCTCTATCATAACCATTTCGACCAGGCGAAGCTGCAGATGACACGCCGGCCGAAGCCGCTGCCCTTCATGCGCATCAACCCCGATGTGAAAGACATCTTCGGCTTCACCTTCGATGATTTCGAGCTGATCGGCTACGAGGCCGATGCCAGCATCAAGGCGCCGATCGCCGTCTGATCCGGGACATTTCATGGCCGACTTTCGCAGGACCATCATCGCCGCCGTTGCCCACAACGGTACAATCGGCCGCGACGGCGACATGCCGTGGCGCCTGTCGAGCGATCTCAAGCGCTTCAAGGCGCTGACGCTGGGCAAGCCTGTGGTGATGGGCCGCAAGACCTATGATTCGATCGGCAAGCCGCTGCCGGGACGGCCGAACGTGGTGATCTCGCGGCAAGCGGCGATCGATCATCCCGATGTCAGTATGGCGCATTCACTGCCTGAGGCAATGGACGCGGCTGGAAGGCTGGCGCGCGAAACCGGCGCCGACGAGATCTGCATCATCGGCGGCGGCCAGATCTACGCGCAGGCGATCAATCTTGCCGACCGAATGTGCATCACCCATGTCGAGGCCGACCTCGACGGCGACGCGTCGTTTCCGGCGATCGATCCCGATCTCTGGCAGGCGGCGGAGACGATCGTGGTGCCGGCCGGCGAAAGGGACAGCTATCCCACTCGCTACGTCGTCTATGAACGCCGTCACGCCTGAAAACGAACTATTTTCCAATTAAATTGACCAAGTTTCTCACGCTGCGTTGAAAGCCGGTGCGGCGATACTTATAACGGTCACCAACGCATCGGCCGGTCAGCCCCCACGGTCCCGGATGCGGGGAAGACTTAACGAACAACGAGGTTTTGATGCCCTGGAGCAATCAGAATGGCGGCGGCGGCCCTTGGGGCGGCGGCGGTAACAATCAGGGACCATGGGGCCAGGGGCCGAACCGCCCGCGTGGCGGCAAGGGCGGACCGCCCGATCTGGAAGACATCATCCGGCGCGGCCAGGATCAGTTGCGCAATATCGTTCCCGGCGGTTTCAATGGTGGGGTGGCGGCGATCGTCGTGGCGATCGTCGCCGTTTTCTGGCTGATCCAGTGCGTCTACACCGTCCAGCCGGACGAACGCGGCGTCGAACTGCGCTTCGGCAAGCCGCGAGAGGAAATTTCCATGCCCGGCCTGCATTTCCGCATCTGGCCGATGGACGCGGTCGAGATCGTGAAGGTGACCGAGCAGCAACAGAATATTGGCGGACGCAACAACAGCAATTCGACGGCTGGACTGATGCTCTCCGGCGACCAGAACATCGTCAACGTGCAGTTCTCCGTGCTCTACACAATCAACGACCCGAAATCCTATCTTTTCCGTCTCGAAAATCCGGCTGAAACGCTGCAGCAGGTTTCCGAAAGCGCCATGCGCGAAATCGTCGGCCGGCGCCCGGCACAGGATGCCTTCCGCGATAATCGCGGGCCGATCGAAACCGAAGTGCGCAACATCATCCAGGATACGATGGATCGCTACGGCGCCGGCATTGCGATCAACCGCGTGACGATCGAGGACGTCGCACCGCCGCGTGACGTGGCCGATGCCTTCGAGGAAGTGCAGCGTGCCGATCAGGACAAGCAGCGTCTCGTGGAGGAGGCGAACCAATACGCCAACCAGAAGCTCGGCCAGGCCCGCGGTGACGCGGCCCGCATCCGCGAAGCCGCAGCCGCCTACAAGGACCGGATCGTCAAGGAGGCTGAAGGTGAAGCGCAACGCTTCGTTTCGATCTACGACGAATATTCCAAGGCTCCTGACGTGACGCGGGAGCGGCTGTTCCTGGAGACGATGGAACAGGTCCTGAAGGGTTCCAAGAAAGTGATCATAGACCAAAAGGCGGGCGCCGTGCCCTATCTGCCTCTCAATGAGGTCGGCAAGCCGACGCAGCAACAACAGCAGCAGGGAGGCTGAGACCCATGTCGAACAGACTTCCCGTAGTTCTGGTCCTTCTGGCGGTCATGCTGGTCGGGATCTATTCCTCGGTCTTCGTCGTGACCGCCCGCGAACAGGCTATCGTCGTTCGCTTTGGTGAAATCCAGTCGGTCAAGACTGACCCAGGCATCTATTTCAAACTGCCTTTCGCCTTTGCCGATGCCGACAGGGTGCAATACGTGCCGAAGCAGGAACTGCGCTTCGATCTTGACAACATACGTGTCCAGGTTTCCGGCGGAGCCTTCTATGAGGTGAACGCCTTCCTCATCTACCGCATCAACGACGCGCGCCGTTTCCGCGAAACGGTCTCGGGCGACAGGGAGGCGGCGGAAGCGCGGCTTCGCACGCGTCTCGATTCCGCCTTGCGCAGGGTCTACGGCGTGCGCAGCATCGAAGCCGCGCTCTCCCGGGAGCGCGTGGCGATGATGCTCGAGGTTCGCAACGAGCTGCAAGCCGATGCGGAGACGCTCGGAATCACGCTCGACGACGTGCGCATCAGCCGGACCGACCTGACACAGGATGTTTCCGAGCGCACCTATAACCGCATGCGGGCTGAGCGACTGGCAGAAGCTGAGCTTCTGCGCGCGCAGGGCAACGAGGAAGGTCAGCGCCGCCGCGCCATTGCCGACCGCCAGGTCGTTGAGCTGACTGCCGGCGCACAGCGCGACTCCGAGATCCTGCGTGGCCAGGGCGACGCCGAACGCAACCGCGTCTTCGCCGATGCATTCTCAAGAGACCCGGGCTTCTTCGAGTTCTATCGCTCGATGGCAGCCTATTCAGCAGCGCTTTCGTCGCAGGACACAACGCTGGTCCTGTCGCCGGATTCGGAATTCTTCCGCTATTTCAACAAGGCCGCCGGCCCCGCGGCGGCCAGCCCGGGCGCGCCGGCTCCCGCAACACCCGGAGCAACCGCTCCGGCGGCGCCAGCCCCGCCGGCAAACTGAAAACACGGGATCTGCTTCCCGCCAACATCGAGAAAGGGTCGGCCCAGCGCCGACCCTTTTCGGTTTCAAGAGCCAAGGCCGGACTTTTGTGATGGTCCGTCAGATTGCACGGGGATTTCGCGAAAAGGTGATTTCACCCTCCATCATTCCGCCTTATGCTGGTGCTCAATGTGCGCATTTACCGCTTATGAGGAAGCTTGATGGCCACCACGATTCGCTCGCCCTTCAGACGAACGCTCGCGCTTCTGGCCAGCGCCGCCATCTTGGCGCAAGCCGGCATGAGCGGGATTGCTTTTGCGCAAACCACGCCTGAAACAGCAGCGCCCGGGGTTGCCGCGCCCGTTCCGGCTGCACCCGCTCCGGCGCCGTCCGCACCGGCCGAACCGCAGCAGACCCCACCGGTTCAGACCACCGTGCCGTCCAACGGTCCCGCTTCCGTTGCCGATCTCGCCGAAGGGTTGCTCGATGCGGTGGTCAATATCTCGACCTCGCAGAATGTGAAGGATGACGAGGGGGTCGGCCCGGCGCCGCGTGCGCCTGACGGGTCGCCATTCCAGGAATTCTTCAACGATTTCTTCAACAAACAGCAGGGCAACAAAGGCCCCAACCATAATGTCAGCTCGCTTGGGTCCGGTTTCGTCATCGATCCGGCCGGTTATATCGTCACCAACAACCACGTGATCGAGGGGGCCGACGACATCGAGGTCAATTTCGCCGACGGCTCGAAGCTCAAGGCGAAGCTGATCGGAACGGATACGAAGACCGACCTCTCGGTGCTGAAGGTCGAGCCGAAGACGCCGCTGAAATCGGTGAAATTCGGCGATTCCAGCGAGATGCGCATCGGCGACTGGGTCATGGCGATCGGCAATCCGTTCGGCTTCGGCGGTTCGGTGACGGTCGGCATCATTTCCGGGCGCGGCCGCAACATCAATGCCGGCCCCTACGACAACTTCATCCAGACGGATGCGGCGATCAACAAGGGCAACTCCGGGGGGCCGCTCTTCAACATGAAGGGTGAAGTGATCGGCATCAACACGGCGATCATCTCGCCGAGCGGCGGCTCGATCGGCATCGGCTTCTCGGTACCGTCCGAACTTGCTTCCGGCGTCGTCGAGCAGTTGCGCCAGTATGGCGAGACGCGGCGCGGCTGGCTCGGCGTGCGCATCCAGCCGGTGACCGACGACATCGCCGACAGCCTCGGACTCGACACCGCCAAGGGCGCGCTGGTCGCCGGCGTCATCAAGGGCGGTCCCGTCGACGACGGCTCGATCAAGGCGGGCGACGTCATTTTGAAATTTGACGGCAAGACGGTCAATGAGATGCGCGACCTGCCGCGCGTCGTGGCCGAAAGCACGGTCGGAAAAGAGGTCGACGTCGTGGTGCTGCGCGACGGCAAGGAGCAGACCGTCAAGGTGAAGCTCGGACGGCTCGAAGACAGCGATCAGGCTGCATCCGGCGATGCGGCGCCCGATGGCTCGCAGGACGGCGTGATCACCCCTGATCCCGACGAGAACGACGATATGGACCAGCCGGATACCGGCGACCAGGCAGCGCCCGTACCGGGCGCACCGGCGCCGGATCAGCACCAACAGGGCCAGGTATCGCCGGATGCGGCCACGCCGAAGAACGTGCTCGGCTTGTCGCTGTCGCTCCTCAGTCCCGAAACACGCAAGGCTTTCGGCATCGCCGAGAGCGTCGACGGCGTCGTCGTGACGGAGGTGGAGCCCGGCTCCGCCTCGGCCGAAAAGGGGTTGAAGCCAGGGGACGTTATCGTCGAGGTGGCGCAGGAGTTCATGAAGTCCCCGGACGCGGTTGCCGCAAAGGTGAAATCGCTGAAACAGGAAGGCCGGCGCAACGCCCAGCTGATGATCGCATCGGCCAATGGCGATCTGCGGTTCGTGGCGGTGCCGATGGAGTGAGCGAGCTACGGCGGCGACTAGGCGCAGCTTTCCTGTTCTCGCCTTCAACCCGTCACAAAATCCGTCTTCCGGTAACCCTGGATGTAAAGAAGTGCCGTCAGGTCGGCGTGATTGATGCGCATTTGTGCCTGGGCGGCAACGGTGGGCTTAGCGTGAAGGGCGACGCCGGAGCCGGCGAGTTGCAGCATGCCGAGGTCGTTGGCGCCGTCGCCGACGGCAATTGCCTCTTGTGGCGAAATGCCGAGGCTTGTCGAAATTTCGTTCAGCGCATCCACCTTCGCCTGCTTGCCGAGGATCGGCTCGGCGACAAAGCCGGAAAGGATGCCGCCCTCTTCGAGCAACGTGTTGGCGCGGTTCTCATCAAAGCCGAGGCTGGCGGCGATGCGGCTAGTGAAGACGGTGAAGCCGCCGGAGACAAGGGCGGTGTAATGGCCTTTCGACTTCATCGTGGCAATCAGTTCCGGACCACCCGGAGTGAGCGTGATACGCCGGGCGATGACCTCGTCGACGACCGATAGTGGCAGGCCCTTCAACAGAGCGACCCGCTCACGCAGGGCGGGCTCAAAGGCGATCTCACCGTTCATGGCGCGCGCAGTGATCGCGGCGACTTTTTCCTTCAGCCCGACTTCGGCGGCAAGTTCGTCGATGCATTCCTGGCCGATCATAGTCGAGTCCATGTCGGCGATCAGCAGCTTCTTGCGGCGGCTGTCCTGCTCCTGGATGACGAGGTCGATTGGCGCACTGGCGATGACCGCCAGGATATTGGCCTCGGCGGCTTGCGCATCCGTGCCGTCGCGCAGCGCGATGTCACAGGCAATGCCGTCGGCCAGCCAGTAGAGGCCGGAAGCCGTGACGGCCTCAGCCGCCTGTTCGGCGACGTCGGCGGTCAGAACGGGATTTGACGGATTGGCAACAAGCGTGGCAACGAGGGCCATGATGGAAAACCTTCTGAGCGTAAAGAACGCGATCCTGATAACCGGGCCGACCGCCAGCGGCAAGTCCGCGCTCGCCGTCGAATTGGCCAAACGCCATGGCGGCGCCGTTATCAATGCCGACAGCATGCAGGTCTACGATACATTGCGGGTGCTGACCGCGCGTCCGTCGGCAGAGGAGATGCAAGGCGTGCCGCATCATCTTTACGGCCACGTGCCGGCGGGGGCCGGCTATTCCACAGGCGCGTGGCTGCGTAATGTCTCGGCGCTTTTGCCGGCGCTCAGGGCCGCCGGGCAGCTGCCGGTCTTCGTCGGCGGCACGGGGCTTTACTTCAAGGCGCTGACCGGTGGTCTCTCCGACATGCCGGATATCCCCGAGACACTGCGGGAAGAATTACGCACGCGACTCGTGGAAGAAGGGCCGGACGCGCTTTACGCCCAGCTGTCCGACGTCGATCCCGTCATGGCGGCAAGCCTCAACCGCCAGGACGGCCAGCGCATCGTCCGGGCGCTGGAGGTGATCAAGGCGACGGGACGCTCGATCGCCGATTTCCAGGGCCGGTCCGGGCCTGTGGTGATCGATGCCGACGAGGCCCTCAAGATCGTCGTTCTGCCGGACCGGGCGGTGCTGCATGCCCGCATCAACGGCCGTTTCGAAAAGATGCTGCAACAGGGTGCGGAAGACGAGGTGAAGGCGCTGCTTGCGCTCGGCCTGCCGGCCGAAGCGCCTGTCATGAAGGCCATTGGCGTGTCGCAGATCGCGGCGATGCTGAAGGGCGAGATGACGCGCGATGAGATGCTGGAGAAGGGGGCTGCGGCGACACGGCAATATGCCAAGCGGCAAATGACCTGGTTCCGCAACCAGATGGACGAGAGCTGGCAAAGGCTGACCGTCTAGTTGTCATCCCCGTTGCGGACCTCCCGCTCCAGTTTACGCGATAAGCGCTTGCAGAAGTCTGGAGAGCTCGCCTACCGCCGCCTCCAGTTGCGCCTGTGGGAAGCCGCCGAAACCCAGCATCAGGCCGGCGCGCGCAGGCTGCGCGGCATACATCGGAGAGATCGCCCGCACCGCGAGGCCGGCCGAGAGGGCGCGCGCCGCAAGTCGCACGTCATCCATCTCCTCTGGCAGCCACAGAAGAACGTGCATGCCCTGATCGCTCGGCTGAACCTGGCACCCCTGCGGCAAAGCCCGCTCGAGCGCCGCGAGCAGAATAGCGCGGCGTTCGGCATAGAGACTTCGGATGCGCCTGATATGCGCTTCGAAATAACCTTCCCTCATGTAGGCCGCCAGAACGTGCTGTTCGGCTATCGGAGAATGCCGGTCCAGAATGGCGCGTGCTCCGGCGAAGGCTTCTGCGAGCGGCGGCGGGACGATGGCGTAACCGAGGCGCAGCGAAGGAAAGAGGACCTTGCTGAAGGTGCCGAGATAGATGACACGCGACGGACGCAGCCCCTGCATCGAAGGAAAAGGGTGTCCGGCATAACGCAGTTCACTGTCGTAATCGTCCTCCACGATCCAGGCGCGGTTCCTGTCGGCCCACGCGATCAGGGCGTTGCGCCGCGTCATGCTGAGCGGCATGCCGATCGGATATTGGTGTGACGCCGTCACGAAGGCGGCCCGCGCTTCTGGACATAACTCGAGCCCGCGTTCGACGTTCATTCCCTGTGCATCGACCGGCAGGCGATGCGTCCGCAGGCCGAGATCGTCGAGCACGGCGGTGAGTCCGGGATAGGCGGGATCCTCGGCCCAGACGGGGTCGTGGCGCGACAGCAGGACCCGGCCGGCCATGTAGAGACCCTGCTGGGTGCCTGATGTGACGATCACCTGTTCCGGTTCGCAATGGACGGCTCGCGCACGGCGGACGTGTTCGGCAATGGCGAGGCGCAGCTCGAGCAGGCCCATCGGATCCTGATAGCCTGACGGGGCAGCCTGCTTCGAAGCACGCACCCGATTGCCGAGACGGCGCCAATTATCGTCAGGCGCAATACCGGCTGCCGGGACTGATATGGCGAAGGGAACGGGCGGGTGAGAGGTGAGCGCGCGGGCGATTGATATCAGCCGGGCCGCTGGGGCGGGCAGGTCGATCGCATCGTCGGCGGCCGGTTCGGCCGGTGCCGGCGGGATGGCTGGAGACGCGTCCGTCAGAGCCGCGGCAACACGGGTTCCGGCTCCCACTCTCGCTTCGAGATAACCCTCGGCGGTCAACTGATCGAAAACCTCGACGACGGTGCCGCGGGCGATCTTTAGGGATGCCGCAAGCGTGCGCGTCGAAGGCAGGCGCTCGCCCGGTCTCAACTCGCCGCGGGCGATCGCGCTCCTTAGCGCCTGGGCAAGCTGGCGGCCGATATTCGCCGTCCTGTCGAGCACATTGAGCGATGGGATTGCGATGCTGCTGCGCCGCTTCGACATTGAGAGTGGTCCATGAAGATTCTTGAAAATGGCGCTTCATGGTGAACCAATTTCCTGGGAGAAGGAAGCGCATCAACAGCTTCCGGAAAAGGGACATGCAAGATCTTCTCGTCGTCTATATCGCCTATGTCATCGCCGCAGGCAGCCCCGGGCCAAGCAACATGGCCATCATGAACGTGGCCATGAGCCAGGGGCGCCAGCCGGCGCTGGCGCTTGCCGCCGGGGTAATCACGATGTCGACCTGCTGGGGCCTGATCGCGGTCACCGGCATTTCCACATTGCTGGTCCGCTATGCTCATGCCCTCATCCTCCTCAAGCTCGCGGGCGGGCTCTACCTGCTCTGGCTCGCCTGGAAGGCCGCTCGCTCGGCCGTTGCCGTGGAGGCACCGACAGGCGAGGTCCCCCGGCCTGCCACCGCGCTCGGCGCGCTGTATCGGCGTGGAATCCTGATGCATCTTGGAAACCCGAAGGCGGTGTTGGCCTGGGTGGCGATCATGTCTCTCGGCCTCAAGCCCGGCGCTTCGCCTGAAATGGCCCTCCTGGCTTTCGGCGGCTGCGTGCTTCTCGGGGTCTCGATATTTTCCGGTTATGCCGTGCTCTTCTCGACGGCGCCACTGGTGCGCGGCTACGCGCGGGCGCGCCGCTGGATCGAAGCAAGCCTTGCCGTTTTCTTCGCCGGCGCGGGTTCGCGCCTGCTGTTCTTCCATTGACCGCTTTTTGAGGATTGCATCATGTCTTCTTCACCGTTTCATGGCCTCTCGGCCTTTCCGCCGACGCCTGCCGGTCCGGATGGCCGGGTCGACGCCGAGGCCATCGGCCGCTTGCTGGAACGCCTTTGCGAGGCAGGTGTGGCCTCCATCGGTCTTCTCGGCAGTACCGGGATTTACGTCTATCTCACCCGTGAGGAGCGGCTGCGGGCCGTCAAGGCGGCGGTCGAATGCGTCAAGGGCCGTGTTCCGCTGGTTGTCGGCGCCGGCGCACTGAGGACGGATCATGCCGTCGATCTTGCCAGGGATGCCGAGGCTGCCGGCGCCGATGCGCTTCTGCTTGCGCCTGTGTCGTATACGCCGCTGACCCAGGAAGAGGTCTATCAGCACTTCCTCGCTGTGGCGAAGGCGACCAAGTTGCCGCTTTGCATCTACAACAACCCCGGCACGACACACTTCACGTTCAGCCGCGAGCTTCTGCAGCGCCTCTCCGATATCGAGACGATCAAGGCGGTGAAAATGCCGCTGCCTGTTGACGGCGACTTGCGAGCGGAGCTTGCGACATTACGGAAAAAGACCGATCTCGCGATCGGCTACAGCGGTGACTGGGGTGCGGCGGAGGCGCTGCTTGCAAGTGCAGACGCGTGGTACAGCGTCATCGGCGGGCTGCTCCCGCGCACGGCGCTTGCTTTGACCAAGGCCGCCATGGTTGGCAATGACGGCGAGGCGCGTCGGCTCGATGGTCTTCTGCAGCCGCTCTGGGCGGTGTTCAAGGCGCATGGAAGCATCCGCGTGGTCTATATGCTGGCCGAGCATCTCCATGATGTCCGTACGGAGCTCCCGCGGCCGCTCCTGCCGCTTGGGTCGGCGGATCTCCAACATGTGCTCGATACTGCCCGGCCGTTGATCGCACTGGAGCATCAATCCTTGTTGTAAAGGCTGCTCAGCGGCTTTTTCAGGATGCTTTCGCGCAGTGACGTGCCGGGTTCCCGGCGGGTGATCGGCGACTGGTCTGTCGGCGGCACCGGCCGGGGAAAGACCGGCTCCTCGCGACGCAGTTCGCGGCGCAGCGCGTCCAGCCGCGGATCGGTCGGGGTCGGCTCCGCCGGGTCCAGCCGCGGCGCCTGCGGCAGCAATTCGCGCCGGTAGGATTCGAGTGGTGCCGAAGCCGGCGGGGGCGGGGGGACGGGTTTTGTGTCGAAAACCTCGGCGGCTTCCAGCGCCTCGTCGAAACCTGGCATGGATGCCGCAACGCTCTGCTGGAAATTCGAAATATCGGGCCCGACGGTCACCGCCCTCATGCGGGTGACGATCTTGCGCAGATCGACGGTGTCGGGATCTTCCTCGCTATGTTTGTTGTTGGCGCTGGCGGCCTTCGGCAGCAGGTTCTCGTCGACACGGGAGAAGCGCATGCGCATCGGCACGCTGATCGCCTCGCCGAAGGCAATCGCCTCGCCATTGCCGATCGAGGAGATGAAGCTTGTCGTCGAGATCGACGAATTCGGGATCGCCGAGCGGATGATTTCCTGGTCGCGGTCATTGGCAAGGCGCATCGCAAACAGCGTCGAGCACTGCGACAGGATGGTCTGGTCGAGCTCGCCCGGCCGCTGGGTGATGATGCCGAGCGAGACGCCGTATTTGCGGCCTTCCTTGGCGATGCGGGCGATCGCCTGGCGCGTCGGCACGAAGCCCAGTGTCGGATCGGAGGGGATGTAGCGGTGGGCTTCCTCGCAGACGACGAGCATGTGGATGGCGCCGTCGCTCCACAGCGCCACTTCGAAAGCCATGCGGCAGAGCACTGACGCAACCGAGTTGACGACCTCGGAGGGGATGCCTGCGAGCTGGAAGGTGCAGATCGGCCTGCTTTCGCCCGGGATGCGAAAGATCTGAGCGATGGTATCGGTGATCGTGTCGCTGATCGTGTTGTTGGAGAACATGAAGTGATAGCGCGGATCGTTTATCGCGGCGATGAGGCGCATCTTCAGCGAACGCAGGGAGGGCTTTTCCGCACGGCCTTCCAGACGGCCGATGCGTTCGTCGATCAGCGCCAGGAGATCGGCCATTCGGTAGGGAACGGGTGTGTCGGCGGTGATCGAACTTTTTTCCGTGGTGCGGCGCACCAGCGAATTGTCGCTGCCGCGGAAGGCGCGCTTGGCCTCCGGCATGATGTCGCGCAGCAGGTCGAGCTCTTCGGGCACCGGCGGGCGGCCGCGGAAGACGACTTCGGCAAACTCTTCGAGCCGCATCAGCCAGAAGGGCAGGTCGAGCGTATCGGTATCGATGGTGACAGCGTGCTGGGGAAAGGCGGCGGCGAATTCGTTGTGCGGATCGAGGATCAGCACGCGCAGCTTCGGATCGGCGGCGATCGCCTTGTGCAGCAGCAGCGATACGGCGGTCGATTTGCCGACGCCAGTCGAGCCGACGACGGCGAAATGCTTGGAGAGCATCGAGGGGATGTGGATTGCCGCATCGATGCTTTCGTCCTGGGTCAGTTTGCCGATGACGGCCGTCGTGCCCGTTCCGGCATCATAGATGCGCATCAGGTCGGCGGCGCGGATGCGATGAGCGATGGCGCCGAGATAGGGGTAACGCGAGATGCCGGTCGAGAATTCCTCGCGCCCGTCTTCGTCGACGCGGACTTCGCCGAGAAGCTCCGTCTCGATCTTGAAATAATTGTCCTCGCCTTCGCCCCAGGCATGGCTGCCGGTATTCATCGAATAGACGAGAGCGACGACGCGGTTGCGGCCGACGCTGATCGAAATCAGCCGGCCGACGGACCAGAGTTCGGTAAGATCGGTGCCGCCCTGTTCGGCGACCGCGGCAATCGTCGCCCTGGAGCCGCTGCATGCAACGACGCGGCCGAGAAAGCGATTTCCCGGCGCGTGGCCGTCTCGTCGATCGTGCTCGCCTGCCTTGCCAGACATGCGCAAGTCGTTGTTGAGCAAAGGCTACTCCCTACGGTAGCGTTAAAGGATAAAGTCGATCCTTTAACAAATCCTTCATCCTACCGATTTCGGGGGTGCGGAGGCGCGAGGCAGTTTTTGTTGCGGCATGCGTTGACGCTGCGAAATTTTCTGTCTATCACTTCCCGCCATGAAAATCGCAACGGCTCTTATCGTGGTGGGAAGGCGCATGGGCAGGATGGTGTAACCATCCGGCGATTGCCACCCATGCGCTAGATGACAGGTCCTCCGGGGCCTTTTTTTGTGCCCGAAATCGGGCTCCCGGCCACAAACGCAAATCCCAGCATCAAACGGAACAGACACAGATGAGCACGGACAATCAGGCGGCAGGCAATCGGATGACGGGGGCGGAGATCGTTCTCAAGGCGCTGAAGGATAATGGCGTCGAACATATCTTCGGCTATCCCGGCGGCGCGGTTCTGCCGATCTATGACGAGATCTTCCAGCAGGACGAGATCAAGCACATTCTCGTCCGCCACGAGCAGGGTGCCGGCCATGCGGCCGAAGGCTACGCCCGCTCCACCGGCAAGGTCGGCGTCATGCTGGTGACCTCGGGTCCGGGCGCTACCAATGCGGTCACGCCGCTGCAGGATGCACTGATGGATTCGGTCCCGCTCGTCTGCCTGACCGGTCAGGTTCCGACCCCACTGATCGGCTCCGACGCCTTCCAGGAATGCGACACGGTCGGCATCACCCGGCCCTGCACCAAGCACAACTGGCTGGTCAAGGACGTCAATCAGCTCGCCGCCATCATTCATGAGGCCTTCCGCATCGCCCAGTCCGGCCGTCCGGGCCCCGTCGTCGTCGACATTCCGAAAGACGTGCAGTTTGCGACCGGCACCTACACGCCGCCCGCCGATTACGCGATCCAGAAGAGCTACCAGCCGAAGATCCAGGGCGACCTCAACCAGATTCACGCTGCGATCGAGATGATGGCGAATGCGCGCCGTCCGATCATCTATTCCGGCGGCGGCGTCGTCAATTCCGGCCCCGAAGCCTCCAAGCTGCTGCGCGAGCTGGTCGACCTCACCGATTTCCCGATCACTTCGACGCTGATGGGCCTCGGCGCCTATCCGGCTTCAGGCAAGAACTGGCTGAAGATGCTCGGCATGCACGGCTCCTACGAAGCCAACATGGCGATGCATGATTGCGACGTCATGGTCTGCATCGGCGCCCGCTTCGACGACCGCATCACCGGCCGCCTCAACGCCTTCTCGCCGAACTCGAAGAAGATCCATATCGATATCGATCCGTCCTCGATCAACAAGAACGTCCGCGTCGACATCGGCATCCGCGGCGATGTCGGCCATGTCCTCGAAGACATGGTCCGCCTGTGGCGGGCGCTGCCGAAGAAGCCGGAGAAGAATCGCCTCGAAGGCTGGTGGAGCGATATCGCCCGCTGGCGCGCGCGAAACTCCTTCGCCTATACGAAGAACAGCGACGTCATCATGCCGCAATATGCGCTGGAGCGGCTCTTTGCGCATACCAAGGACCGCGACACCTACATCACGACCGAAGTCGGCCAGCATCAGATGTGGGCAGCACAGTTCTTCGGTTTCGAGCAGCCGAACCGCTGGATGACCTCGGGCGGCCTCGGCACGATGGGCTACGGCTTGCCGGCCGCCCTCGGCGTCCAGATAGCTCATCCCGGCAGCCTCGTCATCGACATTGCCGGCGACGCCTCGATCCAGATGTGCATCCAGGAAATGTCGACGGCGATTCAGTACGATGCGCCGATCAAGATCTTCATCATGAACAACCAGTATATGGGCATGGTGCGCCAGTGGCAGCAGCTGCTGCACGGCAACCGCCTGTCGCATTCCTATACGGAAGCGATGCCCGATTTCGTCAAACTGGCGGAAGCCTATGGCGCGGTCGGCCTGCGCTGCGACAAGCCGGACGAGCTCGACGATGCCATCGTCGAGATGATCGAGGTCAAGAAGCCGGTCATTTTCGATTGCCGCGTCGCCAATCTCGCCAACTGCTTCCCGATGATCCCCTCGGGCAAGGCGCATAACGAGATGCTGCTGCCCGACGAAGCTACCGACGAAGCGGTTGCCAACGCGATCGACGCCAAGGGCCGCCAGCTCGTCTAAGACTTAATAATTGCGCATAATCCTTTCCGAAAATCGTGGCCGATTTTTCGGGGTTATGCGGCGAGAGGAAACCCAGGACCATGAACGCACACCTTCAGCCCACGGGCTCTGCCTATTTCATCTCTCCGGAAACGACCGCGGTCGAGAGCCACACGCTCTCGGTTCTCGTCGACAACGAGCCCGGCGTCCTTGCCCGCGTCATCGGCCTGTTCTCCGGCCGCGGCTACAATATCGAGAGCCTCACCGTCTCCGAGACCGAACACCAGGCACATCTTTCCCGCATCACCATCGTCACCCGCGGGACGCCGCACGTGCTGGAGCAGATCAAGGCGCAGCTCGAGCGCATCGTGCCGGTGCACCGCGTCGTCGATCTCACGGTACGAGCCCGTGAACTCGGCCAGGATCGGCCGATCGAGCGTGAAGTGGCGCTGGTCAAGGTGATCGGCGAGGGCGACATGCGCGCCGAGACACTGCGCCTTGCCGATGCCTTCCATGCCAAGGTGGTGGATGCGACGATCGACCACTTTATCCTGGAGATAACGGGCAAGTCGTCGAAGATCGACCAGTTCATCGCGATCATGAAGCCGCTGGGCCTGATCGAGGTCTGCCGCACCGGCATCGCGGCAATGAACCGCGGCGCGCAGGGGATGTGAGCCTGCTACCGCTGTCAGGTCCGTGCCGATAAGCTGCCCCTCACCCTAACCCTTCCCCGTAAACGGGGCGAGGCGACGTGCCAAATACAACGTCGAGGTGGATGAAGCCGGTGCGGCATATCCCCTTCGCCCCGCAAGCGGGGAGAAGGTGGCGGCAGCCGGATGAGGGGCTCTTAGCTGGGTAGCCGCTGTCGATCACAGCATCTCCAGCGGCTTTTTCCTGGCCGGTGGCGGGAAGGCGGCGTCGAGCGCTTGCCAATCCTCGTCGGTGATATCAAGCGAGATACAGTCGCGGTTTTCGCGAACGCGTTCGGCATTCGAGGTCTTCGGGATGGCGATGACGCCGTCGCGTTTCAGGAGGAAGGCGAGCGCCAGTTGGGCTGGTGTCGCCTGGTAGGCCTTTGCGATGTGAATTAGTTCCGGATGATGGAGGACGTGCCCCTGCTCGATTGGCGAATAGGCCATAACGGGGATGCCGCGGCTCCGGCACCAGGGCAAAAGGTCGAACTCGACGCCGCGGCGGGTGAGGTTGTACAGCACCTGGTTAGCGGCGACATTGGCGCCGTCGGGCACGCCAAGCAGTTCCTCCATGTCGTCGGTATCAAAGTTGGAGACGCCCCAGGCGCCGATCTTGCCGGAGGCCTTCAGCATCTCGAAGGCGGCGACGGTCTCGGCAAGCGGATAGTTGCCGCGCCAGTGCAGGAGATAGAGATCGATGCGGTCGGTGCCGAGGCGTTCGAGACTGTGTTCGCAGGCTTCGATCGTGCCTTTCAGGCTGGCGTTCCAGGGATAGACCTTGCTGACGATGAAGACCTCGTCGCGCCGTCCCTTGATCGCCTCGCCAACGATCTCTTCGGCGCCGCCGTCGCCATACATTTCGGCGGTGTCGATCAGCGTCATGCCGAGATCGATGCCGGCTCTGAGGCTCTCGATCTCGGCGCTCGCATGGCCGGCATCCTCGCCCATGGCCCAGGTTCCCTGGCCGAGCGCCGGCACTTCCGTGCCGTTCGGGAATGTGATCGATGGGATAGGGTCGTCCTGCATGGTCTTGATCCTGGGGAAGAGATTGGGCTGCGCCGCTATCTTTCAAGTAATCCTGTCACCATGACAATGATGCGATGGCATCGGCGATGCCCTCGTTCTCTTCGCCTTCACCACTTCGATCACGCCGGGGCCGAACAATATGATGCTCTTCGCCTCGGGCGTGAATTTTCGGCCTCCGCCGAACGATCCCGCATATGTTCGGCATTGGCGCCGGTTTCTTCTCGCTGCTGATCGGCGTTGGTTTCGGGATCGGGGCGCTGCTGCACACGATGCCCGTGGTCTATACGGCGCTGAAGTTCGCCGGCGGCGCCTATCTCGTCTGGATTGCCTGGAAGATCGCCTCGTCGCGCTCGCTCAGCGAGGGTAAGAGTGGCGCTGCGCCAATGTCCTTTGTCCCGGCGGCAGCCTTCCAATTGGTCAATCCGAAAGCCTGGGTGATGGCGGTGACCGCGATGGCGACCTATACCAATCCCGAGCTCTACCTCTTGAGCGTGCTGATCGTCGGCCTGGCTTTCGCGGTGGTCAACGTGCCGAGTGTCTCGACCTGGGCAGGTTTCGGTTCGGCGCTCAGGGAATGGCTGTCCGATCCGGTGCGGCTGAAATGGTTCAATGTCAGCATGGCGGTGCTTCTGGTGACGAGCCTCTGGCCGATGCTAAATTAGAGCGATCGAGGGTTTCGTCAGCATCAGCCAGAATATGCTGAGGACGGCCGTGAAGGCCGGAAAGCCGAAGGCGAACCAGATGCGGTAGAGGCTGTCATAGCTCGGCGGCAGAGCGCTTCCCGAGCTTGCCGCGGCGCGGGCGAGGTCGCGCAGTTGGATCTGAATCCAGACGACCGGCAGCCAGAACAGGCCGGTCACGACATAAAGCAGCAGCGACAGCGCAATCCAGCCCTCCGACAGGTCCCAGCCGATCGACCGCGCCAGGAGATAGCCGCTCACCGGCTGGAGAAGGGCAGCGGTCGCCGTGAAGACGGTGTCGGCGATGACGACGGTTGCCGCGACATGGGCGATCAGCGCGGGATCGCGCGTGCGGTGCGCCATCACCATGAAAAAGGCGATGCCGGCGCCGGTGCCGAAGAGCACGGTCGCGCCGATGACATGGGCAAGCAGTAGCCATTGCTCGAGCATCAGCGTTCATCCAGGGTGGCAAGCGCCGTGAGCGTCAGCAGGATGGACGGCAGCACCTTGACGAGCGGGCCGAGCGGATCGAGCCAGAGGGCGGGTTCGAGAAGTGTGCCGCCTGTGAGATAGGCCAGTGAGACGGCGAGCATGCCGAGGAGGGCGCGTCCGGCGAGCGGGCGGACAAGGACGGCGGCGCCGAGCGCGATATCGATGAGGCAAGTGACAAGCGTCAGCACCGTCGCCGCCGCTTCGGGCATGAAGGGCAGGAAATGCGCGGAGGCCTTCTGCACCGCCAGCAGCGGAATCAGGCCGGAGAGCAGCCAGAAGACCGACAGGCCTGCTATGACCAGCGGCTTCAGGAGATAGAGCCTGGCGAACCAGAGATCCTGCACGCCGGAGGGATTGGCCGAAAGCGTTGCCACGGCTGATGTCGCGGCAAGGCCGCTCTCCGCCTTCGCGCTTTTGATGCCTTCGGACATGACTGTCGTCGCTGTCGAGCGCAGCGGCGAACGCCAGCCGAGCAGGCCCGCGGCATCGGCGAGCCAGGTCACGGGCCGCGCAAGCCAGGCGCCAAGGGAAATCACGCGGGCGGGCGGCAGGCCCAGCCATTGCCGGTGAAGGCGCACGAGATCGGCGAGCGTCAGCACCTCGTCGGCGGCAAGAACGATATCCCCGCGCAGATCGCCTGCGACCGCCCGCGACACGGCCTCCGCCACGTCATCCACGGAAAGCGTTTCGACCGGGCTTTGCGCATGGGTGAGCGGCAGCGCCAGGGGAAAGGCGGCAAGCGCCCGGATGAGCGACGAGCCGCCATGGGCGTTGCGGCCGAGAACGAGGGCAGGGCGCAGGATGAGGTGAGGCAGGCCGCTTGCCGCCAGCGCCTCGTCGGCCTGCCGCTTGGTGGCGAGGAAAGGCAGTTCGCCGGCCGCGCCGGCCGTCCTTGCCGATATCTGCACGATCAGAGGATGGGAGCCTTTCGCGGCGGCATAAAGCGCCAGCATCGCCTCTGCCTGAGTGGCCGCCAGATCGTCCGATAGGCCGTCCTGCAGCGCGCCGGCGCAATTGACGACGACATGCTGGTCCTTAAGAATATCCTCCCAATCCTCAGCCTTCGTCATGCGCGAGAGATCAGCCCGCCGCCAGTTTATCGCCGGCTGCTTCAAGCGCGCTCGTGCGGGATTGCGGCCGAGCCCGGTCACGGCATCCCCATCAGCCGCAAGCCGGGCCGCGACGACGGAGCCTATGAAGCCGGTTGCGCCGAGAATCAGGATGTTCATGGCAGGAGATTAGCGGAAAAGTTCGAGGGGGATAGGAGGGCTTGGCGGGGTTTTGGGGTGTGATAGAAAGAGAAGAGATGTTTATGCGAGAATGCTTTGAGGAAGGGCCGGGCCTTGCCGCGAGTCCCCTTCTCCCCGCTGGGTGGAAGGGGTGTCCGGGCTACCGCCGAGATAAGAAACGGACGCTCCGTTCTGGGAGGACATTGCCTTGCACGACCATGACCACGACGATCTCCATCGTCATGCCCATGGGCATGACGGAGACAATCACTATTCCGACATGCAGGCGCGCGTCAAAGCGCTGGAGACGCTGCTGACGGAGAAGGGGTTGATCGATCCGGCGGCGATCGATGCGATTGTCGAGACTTATGAGACGAAGGTGGGGCCGCGAAATGGTGCGCGTGTCGTCGCCAAGGCCTGGAGCGATCCGGAATTCGCGGACTGGCTGAAGCGCGATGCGACGGCGGCGATTGCGAGCCTTGGGTTTACCGGCCGGCAGGGCGAGCATATGCGCGCCGTCTTCAATACGCCCGACACCCATAACCTCATCGTCTGCACGCTCTGCTCCTGTTATCCCTGGTCGGTGCTCGGCCTGCCGCCGGTCTGGTACAAGGCGCCGGCCTATCGCTCGCGCGCCGTCATCGATCCGCGCGGCGTGCTGGCCGAGTTCGGGCTGACGCTGCCTGAGGGGAAAAAGATCCGCGTCTGGGATTCGACGGCGGAGCTGCGTTATCTCGTCATCCCCGAGCGGCCCAAAGGTACGGAGGGCATGGACGAGGCCGCGTTGGCTGGTCTCGTCAGCCGCGATGCGATGATCGGGACGGCTGTTGCAGGCAGCCCGGAGGCTCTGTCATGAACGGACCGCACGATCTCGGCGGGCAGATGGGTTTCGGGCCGGTCGCGCCTGAAAAGGACGAGCCTTATTTCCATATGGAATGGGAAAAGCGGGCGCTCGGCATCACGCTTTCCTGCGGCGCTTTCGGGGCCTGGACGATCGATGAAAGCCGGCATGCGCGCGAAAACATTCCGCCGGCCGATTATCTCGCGGCGAGCTATTACGAGATCTGGATACGCGGCGTCGAGACCCTGCTCGAACGGCACGGTTTTGTGACGCGCGAGGAGCTGTTGTCCGGGCATAGGCTGCAGGATGGGGCGGCGCCCAAACGGGTGCTGAAGGCAGAGATGGTGCCGGCAGTTCTCGCGAAAGGCGGGCCATGCGATCGTCCTGTCGAGGCCGCGCCGATCTTTGCGGTCGGCGAGACGGTGCGGACGAGGAATTTCAATCCGGCGACCCATACGCGCCTGCCGCGTTATGCCAGGGCCAAGACCGGTATCGTCGAAGCGGTGCAGGGTTCCTTCGTCTTTCCCGACGACAATGCGCATGGCAGGGGCGAGAACCCGCAATGGCTTTATACCGTCGTCTTCGACGGCACTGAGGTCTGGGGCGAGGGCGCCGACCCGTCGCTCACGGTCTCGATCGATGCGTGGGAGAGCTATCTTGAGCGCGTGTGAAAACCCCTCTCAGCTCTCGCAATCTCCGGGCCTGCCGAAGTCGCCGGAGGGTGATCCCGTCTTCCCCGAACCCTGGGCGGCCGAAGCTTTCGCCATGACCGTGCATCTGCATGAGAAGGGGCTGTTTTCCTGGAGCGAGTGGGCGGCGGCTCTCTCAAACGAATTGCATCAGCCCGGCCGGGCCGAGGACGGCAGCGACTATTTCGACTGCTGGGTGGCGGCGCTTTCGGGCATGCTGGTCAGTCGTGGCGTGGTGGATGCCTCCGCCATCCTTGATCTGCAAAAGAGCTGGCAGCGGGCGGCGGAAGCGACGCCGCATGGCAAGCCGATCGAGCTTGGCAACGATCCGCTGCGCTGAGCGTCACGACGGAAACTGCCGGTAGCACTCCTCGGCCACCGCGCGCAGCGCTTCGCGCGAGATTTCGCCGGTGACCGCATAGCCGAGCTCTCCGTCGATCCAGTAAAAGGTTTCGAGATTACCTGACGAGGCGAAGCGGAAGCTGGTCGTGCGGTTTTCCCGATGGCGCCCGACCATGACGGTCAGGCGCTCGCCGGCCTGGTTCTCGTACATGAACATCGCCCCCGGCTTGCCGTCGACCGGCAGCAGGCGGCCGCCGACCAGCTTGAAGCCGAGCGGCTGCAGGTTCGGGATCTTGAGGTTTTCGATCGCCAGGCGCTTGCCGAGCCAGGTGGCGAGATGAGCCTCCTCGTCGGCGAAGACCTCGACGGGATGGCGGACCTCGGCGGCATAGACGGTAAAGGCGGTCTCGGCCTGTTTCGGAAAGGTTTCGGAGCCGGTAAGCTGCAGATCCGGCTTTTCCAGAAGGCCCGGGCCGTAATGGCCGCTGACGGCGCCGAGGACGAAGACGACGAGGGTTGCGGCGGCGAGTGCCCAGCGATTTCGCGTGGGCGAGACTGCGCGCGGGAGCGCGACCAGCAGAGGATCGGTCTTCCTGGCCTTCTCGTAGCCTGAAAACAGCGAGCGGATGCCGGCATTCTGCGCCTGCCATTCGGCGACCATCGCCGCTTCGTCCGAATTGTCGGCGAGGTAGGCTTCGATGCGCGCGCGGGCCATTTCAGGCAGTTGCCCGTCGGCATAGGCGTGGAGATCGGCTTCGGTGACGATCGGGTTGGTCTCGTTCATTTCGGCCTCCGAAGCGTAATGACGTTGTCGGCCTTCAGGTGCTCGGCGACGCGCCGGCGGGCGCGCGACAGGCGCGACATGACGGTGCCGATCGGGATATCGAGGGCGGCGGCGATCTCGCTGTAGCTATATCCCTCGATGACGACGAGCATCAGCACGGCGCGGTGCTCCTCCGAAAGGCTGTTCAGCGCATCGTTGAGCCGGGCGCGCTCCAGCGGATCGGCCGGCGGTTCGGGCGCTGCCATATCCTCCGCGGCATCAAGCTCGACCATGCCGGCGCGTGCCTTGCCGCGCCGGCCGTTGCGGTAGAGATTGGTCATGATGGTCAGGACCCAGCCGCGCAGATTGAGGCCGCGCCATTGGCCGCGGCGCGTCAGAATCTTCTCGACGCAATCCTGAAGCAGGTCCTCGCCATCGGCATCCGAGCGCGTCAGGCTGCGCGAATAGCGCCTGAGCGAGGGGAGGAGGGCCAGGATCTGGCCCTCGAATGTTTCGGGTGCGGGTGTCTTCACGCCGGTTCTCTTGTGATCAGGGCCTCTACGATCAAGGTTTGGCGAGATCCCAGTTGCCGCCGACGCCGTCGCCGGTGATGTCGCCGGCCTTCTTGTCCTTGACCCAGTAATAGAGCGGCATCCCGTCCTTGGCCCATTGCTTGGTGCCGTCCTTGCGTTCGATGATCGAATATGGACCATCGGCCTTGGCATCGGAAGCCGCCATCAGCGGAGGCCAGTTCTTGGCGCAATCGTCGTAGCAGTTGGAAACGCCCTTGGCGTCCTTCTTGAAGGTGTAGAGGGTCATGCCGTTTTCGCCGGCAAGCACCTTGCCCTTGGTGGATTCGACTTCCTTGACAGGAGGGGCGGCGAAAGTAGCACTCGCGGCAAGGGCGGCTGCCGCCGCGACGGACAGGAATTTCACGGATGTCATGATGTCTCTCCTCAGGTTGGGCTCGCAATGCTGCGATACCTGAGATGAGACACGGGACGACGCAAATTTATTCCCGGCTGAGCGAAAGTTTTTCGCGGAAAATGGCGGTTGCGGGACGATCTGCTCGGCGAAGGTGGATGTCTTCACTATCATCGCCGGTCATTTACATCATGCCCTCTTGCGGATATTCTATGTCCTTAATTTGGTTCGCGGAACCAGCCATTGCGAGTTGCTGAATGATCCTGAAAAGCCAGGTCGAGTGGGCGCTGCATTGCTGCGCCATTCTCGCGGGCCTGCCCGAGGGCAGGTATCTCTCCACCAAGGCGCTCGCCGAGCTTCATGGTCTGCCGAAGGAATATCTCTCCAAGGCGCTGCAAAGCCTTTCGCAAGCCTCGCTCGTCAATACCACGCTTGGCCCGAGCGGCGGCTACAGGCTTGCGAGATCCCCGTCCGAGATCAATTTCCTCGACATCGTCGAAGCGGTCGAGGGAAAGGCGCGCAGCTTCACCTGCACGAATATCCGGGAGAACAATCCGTGCCGGCCCGCCGGCTACTGCGACAGCAAGCCTTGCGCGGTCGCGCGCATCATGTGGGAAGCCGACGAGGCCTGGCGAAATACGCTGAGAGCCGTCCGGCTTTCCGATCTCGTCGGCACCTTATCCGAGGAGGTGCCGGCGGACATCTGGCAGAATACGTTTCAATGGGTCCTCCAGCGCGCCGGCTGATCATGCCCTGAAAATGGTTCTGATGGTGTTCAGGATGGCATGCGCGTTGCGGACCTGTTCCGGAGGCAGGGCGGCGCCGTCGCGCAAGCGTTCGGCGCGGCCTGCGAGGGCTTCGGCGATCTCTTCGGCCAAAGCGGGGCGTTCGGTGAGCAGCGGCGCGAAGGCCTCTTGGTCGATTTCATAGACCGTCACCGGGGTCAGGGCCTCCAAGGCGCAGATCTCCAGCATGCCGGCGAGCAGGCCGGTCTCGCCGAAGAAATCGCCCGGCGCAAACCGCCCGCGCTCTTCGCCTTCGCGCCGCGCCACGATGATGCCGGCGCGCACCATCATCAGCGCGGGCAGCATCTCGCCCTCCCGCACGATCACATCGCCCCTGCGGAACTGCCGGACAGCGGTGGTTTCGGCGAGTTTCTGCTTTTCATTTGATGTCAGCGTCGCAAAGACCGGAATGGCTTCGATCAGCGCAAGCGGTGTGACGCTCGGCGGCTTGGCGTTTTCTTCCGTGGGCAGGTCGGCCGCGAGGACATTGGCCGCGGGTGGGACGGCGAGAAGCAGGCCGGCGGATTTGCAATAGCGATAGACGAGATCGAGCACCTCGTTTCGCGCCGGCACGCGCTGGCTGGGGCTCGTCACCCGGAACTGCAGCTCGACTTCGAGCGCGGTGGCATCCAGCCCCTTCAACGCGACGACCGGCGGCGGCTCGCGCACGATCGTATTGCAGCTCGTGAGCGCGGAGAGCATGACCTGGCGGACCGATGCCGGCATCCGTGTCGGGGCGATGCGGATGGTGAGGATCAGGAGATGGGTCTCGTCCGGCCGACTCACATTGGTCAGGCCGAGTTTCGCGAGAAAGCTGTTCGGCAGGACGACGACATTGTTTGCGCCGGTCAGAATGTGCGTCGCGCGCCAGTTGCTTTCGGCGACGCGCCCTTCCGTGCCGTCGCTCAAAAGGATCCAGTCGCCGATGACATAGGGCCGTCCGAGCGTGAGCGCGATGCCGGAAAAGACGTCGGCGAGCGTGTTCTGGAGCGCCAGACCGAGAATGATGGCGACCACGCCCGACGTCGCGACGAGGGTGCCGATCGGCACCCCGAAGACGAAGGCGAGGATCGAGAGCGCCATGCCGATATAGACGACGCCGATGACGAGATCCTGAAGCAGCCGGGCCTCCCGCGGACTGCCCTCCAGCACCAGATAAAGCCTGATGAAACCGATGACGGCCCATGCCAGGTGGACCCACCAGAGCGATTTGGCGACGATGACGAGCAGGGCCTGCGGGTCTTCGGACTGATATCCCTGGAAACGGTGTGGTTCGATGCCGCTGCCGACGAGGATCAGCGTCATCACCGCAAAAAAGAGGATCTGCACCACCAGCCGCGTCGTCGGCCGCTGGCTGGAGAGGAAGTACCAGACGAAGATACCGGCAAAGCCGACCACGATCAGGGATATCAGCGGCTTGCCGAAGAGCGCGTCGTAGATCATCTCTGTCTGTCTCCGGAAGGGGCGGCGGCACCTGATTCAGCATGTCGGCCGCCCGCGCAAGCGCGGGATTTGCGCGGATAGCCAATGGCGGGTCGTCAGTTCTGCAGCGGGAAGGTCAATTCCTTCTGGTTGGTGTCGACGACGAAGACGGCGAGCAGGCGGGCGGGCTCGGTCTCGCTGCCGTTGGCGCTGACGCCATGGCGGTCGCCCGGCATTTCGGAAAAGCTCTCCCCGGCCTGATAGACCTTGGCCGGGCCGTCATTGACCTGGCTGCGGATCGATCCTTCGAGCACGGTGGCGTAGATGAAGGCCGAATCCGGGTGGGTATGGCCTTCGGAAAAGCCGCCCGGGCCGTATTCGACCAGCACGCCCTTGATGCTCTTGCCCGGCACGTTCGGCAGTTCGTGCTCATAGACGAGCGTCACCTTCGCGGATTTGCTGCTGTCGTGGGCGGCGGCACCGGTCGCGGCGAGAAAGGCGAGCGCGGCGGCGATGATTGATGCTCTGATCATGGGAATCTCCTTTGTTGCTGAGGTGGAGAGGACGCGTCCGAGCGGCCGCGTCCTGAGGCAGGCCAATCACTTCGACCGGGCTGATTTGGCGAACCACTCTTCGAAGGTGATCGTGCCGAGCCGCGGATTATCATCGGAGACGAGCGACTGATCGTTCAGCCTTGCGCCGAAATATCGCGCCTCTGCATCGGCCTCGACGGTCCTCGGGTCTTTCACCGCCGTCAGGTAGCGGGCGACGAGCTCGCTGAGGCGGGCGCGCTCGGGACCTGCGATCTCGACCGTCGCATTGGCCGGGGCTGAAAGCGCCACATCGGTCATGGCGTCGGCAACATCATCGGACGCGATCGGCTGCACATAGGCGGGCGACAGCCGAACCGTCTGGCCGACCGTGCCGGATTGGGCGATGCCGTTCAGGAATTCCATGAACTGCGTCGAATGCACAATGGTATAGGGAATGCCCGAGGACTCGATCAGCTTTTCCTGGGCGAGCTTGCCGCGGAAATAGCCGCTTTCCTGCAGGCGCTCGGTGCCCACGACCGAAAGGGCGATATGGTGCTTGACGCCTGCGGCCTTTTCGGCGGCGAGAAGATTGCGTCCCGAGGTCTCAAAGAATTCGAGCACGGCCTGGTCCTCGAAGGAGGGTGAATTTGCAAGGTCGAGCACGACCTGGGCGCCCGCAAGCGCTTCCGCCAGCCCTTCTCCGGAGATCGTGTTGACGCCTGAGTTCGGCGAGGCGGCAATCACCTCATGCCCGCGTTTGCGCAGGCGCTCGACAGTCTTCGAACCGATGAGGCCGGTCCCGCCGATGACGACGATTTTCATAAGGGATCTCCTTTCGCTGCCGCGGCGCGGCAGCGTCAAAATTGAATCTTCTATGAATTGCGAGGCTTAGTTCAGGCCTGCCTTATCGAGGCCATAGGCTTTGTCGGCCGTGCCGGGCACGGTCTTGAAGCCGACATTGACGCGGTTCCAGGCATTGATGGCCATGACAACGAAGGTCAGGTCGGAGATTTCCTTTTCGGAAAGCTGGCCGCGAACCCGCTCATAGATCTCGTCGGGCACGCCGCCCTCGGGAAGTTTCGTCAGCGCTTCGGTCCAGGCCAGCGCTGCGCGCTCGCGGGGAATGAACAGGTTCGATTCCCGCCAGATGGCGACGTGATAGATCCGCAGCTCGCTCTCGCCGAGGATTTTGGCCTGCTTCACATGCATGTCGAGGCAGAAGCCGCATCCGTTGATTTGCGAAGCGCGGATCTCGACCAGGGCCTGCAGCTTCTCGTTGATCACGCTGCTGCGGAGCGCCATGCTGAATTCCATGAATTTCTTGAAAAGTTCGGGGGACTGCTGGGCGTAGTTCAATCGCTGGGTCATGTCTTTTTCCTCTAATTAAGGATATTTTGCATCCTTATGGATAAACGATATCCTTAATTGCTGGACTGTAAAGCCATTCTCGCCTAGTCTGGCGGCATAAAGCCTATGCGCAAAAGTATGAGGGGGCTGTCATGGATATCGTTTCGGCATTGCAGAGCTTTCAACGCGTCGTGGAGACGGGCTCGTTTTCAGCGGCAGCACACGATCTCGACGTGACCCAGCCAGCGGTCTCGCGGCAGGTTGCCGCACTCGAAGGTCATTTCAACACGCGCCTCCTGCATCGCACGACGAGCGGCCTGTCACTGACGGCGGAAGGGGAACGGATGCTGCCGATGGCGCTCAGGATTCTCGAAGCGGTGGAGGAGCTCGGCGATGCCGCCGGATCGGATGGAGTGGTCGCTTCGGGCAAGGTCCGGCTGAGCGTTCCGGCACCGCTCGGCCTCTATCTCAGCGAGCGGCTGGGCGATCTTCTCGCCGCCCATCCGAAGCTGTTGGTCGAGCTGCTTTTCAGGGAGCAGAGCTCGGATATGATCGAGGAGCGCCTGGATCTCGAAGTGCGCCTTGGCCCGGTCGCCGACAGCAGCCTCGTCTGCCGGCGGATCGGCTGGACGACGGCTTTCCTCGTCGCTTCTCCCGCCTATCTCGCACGCAGGGCGGCGCCGCGCGCCCCGAAGGACATCAAGGACCATGAATGCCTGTGCTACAGCAGGGCAGGCGAGGCCAACATATGGTCCTTCTCGAATGGCTCGGAGGACATATCCGTCAGGATATCGCCGCGGCTGACGGCCTGTAACGCCGTCGCCATTCACAGGGCGGTCCTTGCCGGCGCGGGGCTTGCGGTGCTCTCCCACGTCATCGCCATGCCCGACATTGCCGCCGGGCGGCTGATCCCGGTGATGAAGGATTTTCAGCCGAGCCGGCTGCCGGTTACCGTCGTCTATCCCTCGCGACGCAACATGCCGCTGCGCGTCAAGACTGTTCTGGATTTTCTGATGGATGCGATGGCGCAGGACCCGTCGATGTGCGCAGGCGGCGTGGACCGGGGCTGGGACGGGTGATTTGGCAGGATCTGCCGCCATCGGCCATGCGGTGTCAGTTTCCGCCTTGCCTAATAGCGGCGAATCCTGCCAAGTCGTCCGATCATGCAATTTGCGCCGCAACAAGACGAAGCCCTGAAGGCTGTTTCGAAATGGCTGAACGAAGGGCGCTCGCCGCTCTTTCGCCTGTTCGGCTATGCCGGAACGGGCAAGACGACGCTTGCCCGGCATTTTGCCGAGAATGTCGACGGCGACGTGCTGTTTGCCGCCTTTACGGGCAAGGCCGCGCAGGTGCTGCGTTCGCGCGGCGCCTCCAACGCCAAGACCATTCATTCGCTGATCTATCGCCCGCGTGGCGAGGAGGCGGTGGAGGACGAGGAAACCGGCAAGACTTCGATTGCGCCGATGTTTGCGATCAACCGGCAGAGCCCGGTGGCGAAAGCGGCACTGATCATCGTCGACGAATGCTCGATGGTGGACGAGGCGCTCGGCAAGGACCTGATGAGCTTCGGCACGCCGATCCTGGTGCTTGGCGATCCCGGCCAGCTGCCGCCCGTCAGCGGCGGCGGCTACTTCACCAACCAGGACCCGGATTATCTTCTGACCGATATCCACCGGCAGGCGCGCGACAATCCGATCATCAAGCTCGCCATGCAGGTGCGCGAAGGCAATGAGATCATGTATGGCGACTACGGCACCGCCAAGGTGATTTCGAAGAATGAGGTGACGCAGCAGCTCGTGCTCGATGCCGACCAGGTGCTCGTCGGTACCAACCGCACGCGGCGGCGCTATAATCAGCGGCTGCGCGAATTGAAGGGTTTTTCCGCCGATTATCCGCAGACCGGCGACAAGCTCGTCTGCCTCCGGAACGATCCGGCCAAGGGCCTGCTCAACGGCTCGCTCTGGCAGGTGATGACCTCGTCGAAGGAAACGACGAAGCCCGGCATCAATCTGCTCGTCCGTCCCGAGGACGACGACATGGATCGCGGGGCGGCCAAGATCAAGCTGCTGAAACAAGCCTTCGAGGATGTCGAAGGCGAGATTCCTTGGAACACCCGCAAGCGCTATGACGAGTTCGACTACGGTTATGCCCTGACCGTCCACAAGGCGCAGGGCTCGCAATGGAATGACGTCGTGCTCTTCGATGAGAGCTGGGCTTTTCGCGATACGAGGGAACGCTGGCTCTATACCGCGATCACGCGCGCGGCGGAGACGCTGACGATCGTTCGCTGACAGCGCTCGGCCGGGGGAAGGGGACGGTGGCGAACGTCCGGGCACGACCCGGGCTAAGCTTGCACGATGCCGAGCAGGACCGCCTTGGCGATTGCCTGGAAGCGATTGTTGGCACGGAATTTCAGGATGATGCCGGCTTCGAGATCGCGGGTCTCGTCATGCTTCAGGTCGAGCGCCCGGGCGATGCGCTGGGTGGAATAGCCCTCTGCCATCAGTTCCAGGCAACGCAGTTCCTGCGCGGTCAGGCTGGAACTGTCCTGATTGTCGTTGAGCGGCGGCGTCTCCATGCCGTCGTCGAAATCCAGGAGATCGCCGACCTGTTGGAGCTGGCGGTGCAGCGTCGACATTTCGGCCGTCAGTTCGCGCTTGCGCACCTGCAAGGCCTCGCGAAACATCGCCTCGGCTGTTTCCTGCGAATCGGCCTTGCGAAGCTCGTCCATCAACTCCTGGATAACCGCGATCGGCATTCCTGTCTCGCGGCAGACTGTGATGACGGCCATGCGCATCACGTCGTCCTGGCCATAGACCCGCATCAGGCCGATGCGATTGGCCGAGATCAGTCCCTTTTCTTCGTAGAAATGCAATGTCCTGTGCGTAACGCCGAATGCGTCGGCCATATCGGCGATAGGCACCGGACCTCCCGGTAGATCCGGCGGCAGCGCGGCCGAAGGCAGGAACCGGTATTTCGACCGGGCCTCCGAAACGATACCGGCGGCAGCAAACAGGCGTTTGGAACCGTCTGGCATGAACCCTCCTAGGGCATCTTGTTGCACCTCATGCGGATTTGCCAGTTGCTTCCCGGTCGCGGCGAGTGGGGTTTCCTCTGAGCGTCTTACATGGGGAAAGAAGCAGTACGCGGCCTACGTTTACGCGACACAATGTCCACGTTATGCGTGAACGATCTTTTTTAGAAGTGCTAAAAATAATCTCTTTTAAATGGGATAGCAACGCGACGGCGTGCTTTGCAGGCTTTGCGCGAAGGTTCTGGCAAAACACGTGCCGCACCCGCCGCATCTTCGCAGCGGCGGGAACTGCTATTCCTGGTAGCTCCTCACTGTTGTAATGCCGATCCATCAATGATCGGCGTCGCATTCATCTGCGATTCTCGTTGGCCATCGCCGGACACTTGGCTTAAAAGCGGGGCCACCCGTTTCCGAGACCGATGGATATCCCGCCATGCCAGCCAAGCTCTCCGTGAACCTCAACGCTATTGCCATGCTGCGCAACCGGCGTGATCTGCCCTGGCCGAGTGTCGAAGTCCTGGGGCGCATAGCCCTTGCATCAGGCGCCAGCGGCCTGACGGTGCATCCGCGCCCCGATCAGCGGCATATCCGTTTTTCCGACCTGCCCGTTATCCGCAACCTGATCGACGATGAATTCCCCAAGGCCGAGTTCAACATCGAGGGATACCCGACTGACGAATTCCTCAATCTCTGCGCCGGCGCTGCACCCGAGCAGGTGACGTTGGTGCCCGACGATCCCTCCCAGGCGACCTCCGATCACGGCTGGGATTTCCGCAAACATCAGGCGTTCCTCACCGATGTCGTCGCCCGGCTGAAGAAGATGGGATGCCGGGTCTCGCTCTTTGCTGACGGCGACGGCGATGCGGAAGCGGTCAAGATCGCCAAGGCGGTCGGCGCCGACCGAATCGAACTCTATACCGGCCCCTATGGCGGCTGCTACGACGCGCCCGAACGGGCGGCTCCCATCCTCGAAGCGCTGGGAAAGACTGCAGACGCGGCGCTGGCGATCGGCCTTGGCGTCAATGCCGGGCACGATCTGACGGTCGCAAACCTGCCTGATCTGGTGAAGCGCATTCCAGCGCTTGCCGAGGTTTCCATTGGCCATGGACTGACTGCCGATGCGCTGGAATATGGCATGGCGGAAACGGTGAGGCGTTTTTGCAGGGCATGCGGGCAGAAGGTTTGAGGAAGGCCGTTGCCTCTGTGTTTTGACCGGAATCGAGTCATGACGTTTCTGGCGGCAGGCGCAGTGGGCGTATTGGGTCGTCAGCGCCCAAGGACTTGGGCGCACTGGATTCCTGCGACAAGCACAGGAATGAGGGAGATCAAAATAAGCGCTGTTGCCAGAATTTCCGGTCGTCATCGAGACAGCGGGTAACGGGAAGCGTTACCTTTCCGCCCCTCATTCCTGTGCTTGTCACAGGAATCCAGCCACGGCGCGTCCGCGCCGTGAATGACTCGTTTGCAGCAACGAGGTTTTCTCATTCAAAACCTGACCGCTCATCCTGCGACACGCGCAGGGATGAGCGGAATGTTCAATGGGCATCGGCGCCAGCAGCCGTCAACGCAGCCTTATGCGCCACGAAGAAATCCTTCAGCGGCTGCGGCTGTTTACCCGTCAGCTTGATGAAGTCTTCGGTCATGATCTCGAACTTGCCGGCGCGGATGTTGGCGTCGGCGGAGACCAGCATGTCGGCGATGAAGCCGGGGAGGCCGGCGCCGCGGATGCCCTGGCCGAGCTGCTCGTCATTGACGTCGACCACGTCGAGCGGCTTGCCGGCGGCCCCGGAGACGGTGGCGGCGACCTGCCGGTTGGTCAGCAGTTCAGTGCCGGTTAGGGTATAGGTGGCGCTTTCGGAGGTGCCGGAGGCAAGCGCTGCGGCGATCGCCAGGGCGCAGTCGTCGCGTGCAATAGTCGAGATCTTGCCGTCGCCCGTGGCGCTGTACCATTTGCCGCCTTGCAGGTTGTGCGGCATGCCGTGCAGGTAATTGTCGTGATACCAGGCGTTGCGGAAGATCGTATAGGCGATGCCGCTCGCCTTGATAGCGTTTTCGGTGCCGAGGTGGTCGGGTGCGAAGATGACGAGCGAATTGTCCGGGGACGGCATCGAAGTATAGGCAATGTGTTTGACGCCTGCCTTGGCGGCGGCAGCGACGGCAGCCTTGTGCTGGGTGAGGCGCTTGCCGGGGGTATCGAGCGCGTCGGTGCTGATGATCAGCAGCCGGTCGACGCCGGCGAAGGCCTTCTCCAGGCTGGCCGCATCATCGAAATCGGCCTTGTGGGTGGCGACGCCCTTGTTCGCCAGCTCAACGAGCTTTTCCGGGCTGCGCGTTGCCGCGACGATCCTGCCTGGGGCGACCTTGTAGGTGTCGATGAGGTGATGGATGACACGCTGGCCGAGCTGTCCGGCGGCGCCGGTGACCAGGATGGTTTCGCTCATACGTCATTTCCTTCTGCGTTTGATGACAGTCTCAAAAAGAGACTAACACTAGAATAGGAATTGACTTGGCGGTGTAAAGCAGGCAGTTTTTCGGCTCTACGTTACCAAAAGGGAACCAGCAGATGAGCGGCGAGGTCCTCAGTTTGAAGAACAGGATGCCGGAGATGCGGCGCGAGATCGATCTCGCTGGTCTCGATTTTTCCAACTGCCCAGTCAGGGACATGATGCAGCATATCGGCGGCAAATGGTCGACGTTGCTGCTTGAGATATTGGCGGCTCGGCCTTGCCGGTTTGGCGAGTTGCGGCGGATGCTCCCCGATATCTCACAGCGCATGCTGACGCAGACGCTGCGCGACCTGCAGAGGGACGGTTATGTCAATCGCGAAGTCTTCCCCACCAAGCCGCCGAGCGTCGAATATTCGATGACCGATCTCGGCCGTTCGCTCTACCAGCCGCTGTCGCAGCTCTTGAATTGGGCGGAAGCGAACCACGAAGCGGTTCGTGACGCTCGCTTGCGCTTCGATTCTGCAGAGAGCTAAAGCATGTCGCGATCTTTCAGATTCGCTATCATGCTTTAGGTCTTTGTTTTTCCGCATGTCTTAATCGCAAAACCGCTGCACGCTTTTGCGAGACATGCTCTAGGCTTTGTTGCCACGCCCTTCCGTCAGGAACAGCAGGAAGGCCAGCGCAGGGAAGGCGAAGCCGATCCACGACGTCATCGTCCAGCCGCCGGTCGCATAGGCCCAGCCGCCGAGCGCCGAGCCGAGCGCGCCGCCGCCAAAGAAGGTGGCCATGAAGAGGCCGTTCAGTCGGCTGCGATGTTCCGGGTTAAGGCCGTAAATGGCGCGCTGGCCGCAGACGAGATTGGTCGTGACGCCGAAATCGAGCATGATCGCGGCAACGGTGAGAAGGATCAGGGCGGCGAGCGAACCGTCGCTTGCGAAGTGGCTGATCAGGAAGGAGGCCATGCCGAGCAGCATGGCAATCGTCGAGGCGATTCTGGTCATGCCGCGGTCGGCAAGGCGGCCGGCGATTGGCGAGGCGACGGCGCCGGCGGCACCGGCAAGCGCAAAGAGGGCGATGCCGTTCTGCGTCAAGCCAAAAGCCGGGCTCGCGAGCAGCAGCGGCGTCGTCGTCCAGAACAGGCTGAAGGCGCCGAACATGCCGGCCTGGTAAAGGGCGCGGCGCTGCAGCACCCGCGAGGTCAGGGCCAGATGGGCCATGGAGGCCAGCAGTTCGCCATAGCCGAGCCTCGTCTTCGGCACACGGACCGGCAGGTTGGCGCGCAGCACGATGGCGAGCACGAGCATCAACGCTGCCGTGACGTAATAGACCATGTGCCAGGAGGAGGCCTCGGCGACGAAGCTCGCGAAGGGCCGCGCCAACATGATGCCGCAGAGCAGGCCGCTCATGACATTGCCGACGACCTGGCCGCGTGTGGCATCCGGCGCCATGTTCGCGGCAAAGGGTACGAGCACCTGGACGGCGACGGAGGCGAGGCCAATGGAGAGCGAGGCGGTGAGAAACATCGCAGGCGTCGTCGACAGGGCGGCGCCGATCAGTGCCACGGCAGAGACGGCGATCAGCAGCAGCACCAGCCGGCGGTTTTCCGTGAGGTCGCCGAGTGGCACGATCAGCAGCAGGCCGAGGCCGTAGCCGATCTGCGTCAGCGTGACGATCAGGCCGGTTGCGGCAGGGGAGAAGCCGAGATCGGCACTGATCGGGCCGGCAAGCGGCTGGCCGTAATAGAGATTGGCGGCGACCAGCCCGCAGGCGGCGGCGAAAAGGAAGGTGAGCCAGGGGGATAGTGCGCGTGGAATGGCTTTATCCGGCGTAGTGGCTGAAATGCTCATCAGAAACTCCGGTATTCAAAGATCGTGAAAGTTGAATGCAAAAATGC
This sequence comes from Rhizobium sp. NLR16a, assembly GCF_017948245.1. Lineage (NCBI taxonomy): Bacteria > Pseudomonadati > Pseudomonadota > Alphaproteobacteria > Hyphomicrobiales > Rhizobiaceae > Rhizobium > Rhizobium sp. NLR16a. The sequence continues at coordinate 1,097,537 of NZ_CP072865.1, forward strand.
TGGCTGCGGCCACCCGATCCTTGAGCGGATGCCACTATTTCGATCGTCTGGACGTACCCGTTCAGGTCACGAGCTTCATCGCCGCTTCGGCTGCGGCAACCATCTCCTGCCTGCTGCGTCCTGTTTTGCCGATGACGCGCAAGCCCTTGGTAAAGCAGAGAAAGGCGAGGGCGGCGGCATCAGGGTCCACCGTCTGCGGGATGGTGTGGTCGGCCTGGCCGATGCGGATGAGATCGGCCATCAGCTTCTCGTCAGCGGCAAAGGCAGTGGCGACATGGGCGGCCGTTTCATCGTCGAGCAGGGCGAAGTCATTGGCACCGCCGACGACGAGGCAGCCTTTGCGGCCGGCCTCGCCATGGGAGAGCTCCGTATAATACATCACCATCTGGAAGACCTTTTCGCGGCTTGTTTCCGCAGACGCGATCATGGCTTCCAGGCGCCGCCGGCCGAGTTGGCGATAACGGGAAAAAGCGGCGACAAAGATACCGCGCTTGTCCTTGAACGCCTTGTAGATGCTGCCCGAGGCAAGGCCCATCCCCTCGGCCAGATCGCTGATGGAGGTGGCGTGATAGCCGCGTTCGGAAAAGACCCGCAGGGCCGCATCCAGGGCCGCGTCCATATCGAACTCCCGCGGACGGCCACGGCTGCGGGTTTTTTGATCTGATGTGAGGTCGGCGATGGTCATGGCCCCTAATTAGGGAACGATCATTTCCAAATCAAGCGGAATTTTCTGCTATGCAGCAAATTCAGAGATCGAGTACCCATGTCTGCCCGTTCGCCTCCGGGCCGAACATCCGATGTCTCTCCTCGGAGACAAGTCGGAAGCCGGCCTTGACGTAGATCGCGCGGGCCGTATCCAGCATGTCGTTCGTCCAGAGCGAAAGCTGGCGATAGCCCTTGTGTCTGGCGAATCGGATGCATTCCTCGACCAGTAGCTTGCCGAGCCCGAGCCCGCGGGCGGATTTGTCGACATAGAGCAGGCGCAGCTTGGCGATGCCGTCGCCGCCATTGGTGACGAGGACCGAGCCGATATTGACGCCGCCGCGCTCGGCGATCCAGCAATATTCCTTCTCGGGATCGAAATTGGCGAGGAATTTGCCGGCGACCTCGGCGATCAGCGCCTCGAAGCGCAGGTCCCAGCCATATTCGTCGGTATAGAAGCGGCTCTGGCTCTCGACGATCCAGCCGATATCGCCGGCGCGATGGGCACGGATGATCGCCGGCACGGGCTTTGCCGCCGGGTCGAGCAGGGCGCGGATCGTGTTCATGGCCGAGACGACCGCCTGCGGCTCGCTGGCTGCAAGCGTGTCGAAACGGGCGGCGATCTGCGCATTGGCGCGTCGGCCGAGTTCTTCGAACTCTTTGCGTCCCCGGTCGGTGATAGTGATGATCTGGCTGCGCAGATCGGCTGGATCGGCGCTGTTATCGATCAGCCCTTCGGCGCGGAAACGCTTGAGGATGCGGCTGAGATAGGCCGGATCGAGATGCAGGTCGCGGGCGAGTGCGGTGGCGCTGACGCCCGCATGCGAGCCGATCTCGAAAAGGATGCGGGCATCCGTCAGTGTGTAGGGCGAGTCGAGATAGGCCTTGTTCAGGAGGCCGAGGAAATTCGTGTAAAAGCGGTTGAAGTCGCGGGCGGTTTCGATGAGGGCGATGTCGGACATGGTGATCTCCAGGGGGAGATCTCGCCAGACTGCTGACAAGGCCCGCTCCTCGCTCGCCGTCATCCTCGGCCTTGTGCCGAGATCTGCTGGCCTATCGACCGGAAGCAGACGCTCGGGACAAGCCCGAGCATGTCGAAAGAAGGGTTGGCCGACTGAGTCAACACACTGACAATAGTCTCCGTATGACGACCATTGTCATGCATTTAGTTGACTGAGTCAACTACATGTCGACGCGCATCAAGCGGCTTCCTCTTCCACATCTTCCTCTGCGCCAAGGACGAATTCGACCGCAGCCCGGGCATGGATCGCCGTGGTGTCGAAGCCCGGCAGCGGCAGACGGTCGGGATCGAGGATCAGACAAATCTCGGTGCAGCCGAGGATGATACTGTCGGCGCCGTTTTCCACGGCGTGGTCGATGATATCGATGAGCTTCTCGCGCGAGCGGTCATGCACCTTGCCGGCGCACAGTTCGTTGAAGATGATGTCGTGCACAGTGGTGCGGTCGGCGGCGTTGGGCACCATGATGTCGATGCCAAGGTTCTTCATGCGGTCGGCGTAGAAGCCGTGCTCCATCGTGTAGCGGGTGGCAAGCAGCAGCGGGCGCTTGCGGCCGGCGGCATGCAGCGATTTCGCCGTTTCGTCGATGATGTGGATCAGCGGCACGGAAATCCTTGCCGCGACTTCCTCGGCGATCAGGTGCATGGTATTGGTGCAGATGAGGACGCAATTGGCGCCGGCGATCTGCAGGCGCAAGGCCACGTCGGCGAGGCGGCGGGCGGCTCCATCCCAGTTGCCGGCCTTCTGAAGCGCGACGATCTCTTCAAAATTGACGGAATGCATTATGACCTCGGCCGAGGCGAGGCCGCCCTTGCGGGTGCGCACCATCTCGTTGACCAGCCGGTAATAGACCGCCGAACTTTCGAAACTCATGCCGCCGATCAGGCCGATCGTTTCCATCTCTTCATGCTCCCATGCTTCAACTTTCGGAAATGATGCCGCAATGCCGGCGCGACGTGTTTGCGTTGTTTGTCCTGCGCGTCTAATGTGTGCTATTATTTTGCGCGGTTTGGAGGGGTGGCGCAAAATTAAGGCGGAGGGTTCACTTCTCACACATGCTGGATGATCGCGACAGACGTATTCTCGATATGCTGCAGAAGGATGCGGGCATCTCCGTAACCAACCTTGCCGAGCGCGTAGCGCTTTCGGTGTCGGCCTGCTCGCGGCGCATCCAGCGGCTGGAGGAAAGCGGCCATATCGCCCGGCGCATCGTCGTGCTCGACCGCGAAAGGATGGGCGTTCCGACGACGGTCTTCGCGCTGGTGAAGACGGCGCATCATTCCGATGAATGGACGGAAAGCTTCCGCCGGATCATCAGCGACATTCCCGAGATCGTCGAGGCCCACCGGTTGACCGGCAATCACGATTACATCCTGAAGATCGTCCTGCCGCGCGTCGAGCACTACGACGTGATCTACAAGCAGATCGTGCGCAAGCTGGAACTCTTCGACGTCTCGGCGTCGATCTCCATGGAAGAATTGAAACATGGAATGGCGATACCCGTGGGTTACGCCCGGTGAACCGTGCCATGCGGAAAAAATAAGGTCGGAATGCAGGAGGAGCCGATAATCCTCAGTGCCATCGGCAGCGATTAATTTGTCTCGATACGGAACGTTTTTCGTTATATTATGTTCACCTTTGGTTCAGGAGGAGGGGAGGATATTCCTCCTCTTGGAGGAAGAGGAGAACAGTCATGAGAAAGCTGGCAATCGTCACGTTGGCCTTGATCGTGGGTGCCCCCGGCGTCACGCCGGCTCAGGCGTTTCCGGCTATCAACCCACCCAGGATCGAAGCACAGCAGCAAATCGAGCAAGTGCAGTGGCGTGGCCACGGCGGTCATTGGGGTGGCGGTTATCATGGAGGCGGGTATCACGGCCATCATCACCACAATGGATCGGGCTGGGGCTGGGCCTTGGGCGGTCTGGCCGTTGGCACCATCATTGGCGGCGCGTTGGCGCAGCCCTATTACGGCTCGTACTACGGTTCACCCTACGGCTATTACGGTTCGCCTTACCGCTATTATGGCTCGCCCTACGGCTACTACCGCCGGCCTTTCGGGTATTACGGCGGCTATTATGGCCGGCCCTATCGGGCCTATGCGTCGTCTGCCTACTATGGAGGGGGCGGCAGCCACGAGAGCTGGTGCTATGCCCGGTATCGTTCGTACAGAGCGTATGACAATACCTTCCAGCCCTATTCTGGCCCCCGTCGTCAGTGCATTGGTCCCTATTGATCGGCACTGACGCCATCTGCGTTATGAACTGGTTTCAGGCCGCCCAACTTCTTCGGATCCGTCGGGCGGCCTTTTCGGCTGCGATCGGCGCAGGGGAGACATGCCGAAACGGCGGTTGGCAAGCTTTGCGCCGAGGCCCACATTGTCTTTCAGCGAAATGGCGCAAAAGGGGCAGGTCATGGGCGATCATCACGTCGTCGTTGTCGGCGGCGGATTCGGCGGGCTGCAGCTCGTCAACGGGTTGAGAGACGCAGGCGTGAAGATCACGCTCGTCGACCGGCGCAACCACCATCTCTTCCAGCCGCTGCTCTATCAGGTGGCGACGACCATTCTATCCACCTCGGAAATCGCCTGGCCGATTCGCCGCCTCTATGCCGATCGGCCCGACGTGACGGTGCTGCTCGGCGAAGTCACCGATGTCGACAGTGGCGCAAAGACGGTCTCGTTACGCAGCGGCATGACTCTGGGTTACGACACGCTGGTGCTGGCGACCGGGGCGACACATGCCTATTTCGGCCATGACGAATGGGAGCCGGTGGCGCCCGGCCTCAAGACGCTGGAGGACGCGACGACGATCCGCCGGCGGGTGCTGCTCGCCTTCGAGAAGGCGGAGATGGAGGCCGATCCGGCGATACGCGATGCGCTGCTGACCTTCACCATCGTCGGCGCCGGGCCAACCGGGGTCGAGCTTGCCGGCATTATCGCCGAGCTCGCGCATTTCACGCTGCCGGACGAATTCCGCAACATCGATACGCGCAAGACCCGCGTCGTGCTGGTCGAGGCCGGCCCGCGGGTGCTGCCGACCTTCGCCCAGGAGCTTTCGGCTTATGCACAAAAGGCGCTGGAGAAACTCGGGGTCGAGGTCCTCCTCGGCAAGCCGGTGACGGAGTGCGGCGCCGACGGCGTGCAGATCGGGGAGACCTTCATCCCTAGCCGGACGATCGTCTGGGCCGCCGGCGTTACGGCTTCGCCGGCCGCCCGGTGGCTTGACGTGCCGGCCGACCGGGCGGGGCGTGTGGTTGTCGAAAAGGATCTGAGCGCGCCCGGCCTGCCCGATGTCTTCGTCATCGGCGACACGGCCTCCGTGATGCGCGAGGACGGCAAACCGGTGCCGGGTATCGCACCCGCCGCCAAGCAACAGGGCGCTTATGTCGCCAAGGTCATCCGCGCGCGTCTTTCGGGCAAGCCGGCACCGGCGCCCTTCAAATACTGGCACCAGGGCAGTCTGGCGACGATCGGCAAGAGTGCCGCGATCATCGATTTCGGCCGGATCAAGCTCAAAGGCTGGATTGCCTGGTGGATCTGGGGCCTTGCCCATATCTACTTCCTGATCGGCACCCGCTCGCGCTTCTCCGTCGCCTGGAGCTGGCTGTGGATTTATCTGAGCGGCCAGCACAGCGCCCGGCTGATCACTCAGCGGGAGACGATGCGGGAGGAGGGGTAGGCTGCTTCTTGGGGCAAGTCACAACCGTCCTTGCCGGGGCCATCCAGGTCTCGTTGCTGATCCTGGGCGTTGCCTCGCTGCTTCAAGCCTCGCCGCTTGCTTTCGACATTCTGCGCTGGGCGGGAGCCGCCTATTTGGCCTGGCTGGGCGCCAACCTTATTGCGGAGCAGGCCGACACGGCGCCGGCGCAAGGGCGGCGGCGCGGTCCGTCTCGACTGCGGCAGCGCTTCGCGAGGGCACGATCAACAATCTCACCAATCCGAAGGCGCTCGTCTTTCTCTTTGCCTTCCTTCCGCAATTCGTCAATCCTGAGAGTTCCTGGCCGGTGGCGGTTCAGCTTCTTGTTTTCGGGGCGGTGACGAAACTTTCAAATTTCGTCATCCTCAGTTCCGTCGCATTCGGCGCGAGCACGCTCGGCGGCTGGCTCTCGCGCCGTCCGATGCCGATCGTATGGCAGGAGAGGTTCGCCGGTATCATGATGGTCCTCCTCGGCCTCCGGCTCGCCTTTTCAGGGGATGCCCGAGTTGCCCGATAGCCGTCATCTTCAGCAGACACGAAGACCGCCGCCGAAGTCGAGCTTTCCGACTTCGGCGGCTGCCGGCATGTCACATTGGCGCGGCTGTCGGAGCAGCCGCCTCCCCCTATCTTCAGGCCGCCAGCGAGGCGATGTCGATGACGAAGCGGTAGCGGACGTCGCTCTTCAGGACGCGTTCATAGGCTTCGTTGACCTGGTCGATGTCGATCTTCTCGATCTCGGAGACGATGTTGTGCTTGCCGCAGAAATCCAGCATTTCCTGGGTCTCCTTGATCGAGCCGATCATCGAGCCGGAGATACTCTTGCGGCCGGGGATAATCGAGAAGGCATGCACCGGGATCGGATTCTCCGGCGCCCCGACGACCACGAAGGAGCCGTCCACCTTGAGAAGGCCGAGATAGGCGTTCCAGTCGATCTCGGCGCTGACGGTGCAGATGATCAGATCGAACGTGCCGGCAAGCTTCTTGAAGGTTTCCGGGTCGTTGGTGGCGTAATATTCCTTGGCGCCGAGCTTCAGCCCGTCTTCCTTCTTGGAAAGGCTCTGGGAGAGAACGGTGATATCGGCGCCCATGGCCGAACCCAGTTTTACGCCCATATGGCCGAGGCCGCCCATGCCGACGATCGCGACCTTCTTGCCGGGGCCGGCATTCCAGTGGCGCAGCGGCGAATAGAGGGTGATGCCGGCGCAGAGCAGCGGCGCGGAGGCGTCGAGCGGCAGGTTGTCGGGGATGGACATGACATAGCCCTCCTTGACGACGATCGAGTCGGAGTAACCGCCCTGGGTGCGCGTCTTGCCGTCGGCTTCGAAGTCATTGTAGGTGCCGCTGAGACCCGGCATGTACTGTTCGCGATCGAGGTCGCGCTCGGCGCAGCCGATGCAGGAATCGACGAAGCAGCCGACGCCGACGCGGTCGCCGACCTTGAACTTGGTGACAGCGGAGCCGATGGCCGTGACGATGCCGGCGATCTCATGGCCGGGCACGATCGGATAGACGGCGTTCTTCCATTCGTTGCGGACGGTGTGGATGTCTGAATGGCAGATACCGGCAAACTTGATGTCGATGACGACATCATCTGGTCTGGGGTCGCGGCGCTCGAAGGTGAAAGGAGTCAGCGGCTTGGAAGCGTCGGTGGCGGCGTAGCCTCTTGCAATCGGCATGGGAACCTTCCTTTTCGTTTTGGGAGGGGTTGAATGGGATGGCGGACTATTGCCCGGAACGACGGGAGAGGGTTAGAGCGATCCTCTCAGCTTTTTGCACGATCCTGCAAAAGTGAGGCGCCTATCTGTTTGCGAAACGGCCGTGGCACTCTAGATAGAGACGGTATCGCCGGCTCAGACAGTTGACAGAAAGAGTTGCCGCATGACTTTGCCCTTCAGCCCCTATCAGGAAATCGTCGACATCGCGATGCGCTTTGCGCCCAGCGACGGCGAGTTCTCGACTGCCATCGGCAATCTTCATGTCAGTCGCCGGTCCAAGCCGAGCGATCCCTTGCACAGCAGTTATCGGCCCTGTTTCGCCTTCGTGCTGCAGGGCGCCAAGAGCCTGCAGCTTGGGACGGAGCAGATCAGCTACGGGACCGGCGATTATCTCCTGACCTCGCTCGACCTGCCGGTCGCTTGGCGGGTCACGGAGGCGAGCCCCGAGGTGCCGCATCTCTGTCTTGGGCTGGCAATCGATTCCGAGAAGCTGCTGGAGTTGCTCAGCCGCATCGACGTTCCGCGCCCGGCCGCCCATACCGATGGGCAGCGCGGGATGGTGGTGAACGTCGCGCCGCCGGAGCTGATGGATGCCGCCGTCCGCCTGCTGCGCTTGCTCGATCGTCCAGGTGACATTCCGGCCATGGCGCCGCTGATCGAGCAGGAAATCCTTTACCGGGTGCTGACCGGGCCGCACGGCGCGCGGCTGATCAACATCGCCACGGCAGACAGCCACAGCAACCGGATTGCGCGCGCCGTTGCCTGGCTGAAAGAGAATTTCGCGCGGCCGCTGCGCATCGAAGACCTTGCCGAGCGCGTCAATATGAGCGTGTCGTCCTTCCATCACCATTTCAAGTCGGTGACGGCGATGACGCCCGTCCAGTATCAGAAGCAGCTTCGTCTGCACGAGGCGCGCCGGCTGATGCTCGTCGAGCGGCTCGACGCGGGCACGGCTGGCCACCGCGTCGGTTATCAGAGCCCGTCGCAATTCAGCCGCGAATATAGCCGCCTCTATGGCGCGTCGCCGGCCCGCGATGTCGACGGCGTGCGCGAGATCATCGCGGCGGAATAGCGCTGAGGGGCGTCGGCGCGGCTGCCGGCCAGCCATTAAAGGATGTTTGACCTTTCCCGGCTAGGCTGGCGCCATCAAACAAGCAGGCACCGCCGTCCGCATGACGCAAGCACCGTTACTTTCCATCGTCGCGCCTTGTCATAACGAGGAAGACGGCCTGCGCGAATTCTGCCGCCGCGCCGCCGCCGCTGCGCAGAGCGTCGCCGGCGACGCCTTCGAGCTCATTTTGGTCGATGACGGCTCGTCGGACGGCACCTGGGAGATCATTTCGGATCTGGCGGCAAAAGTGCCGCAGGTGCTCGGCGTCCGTCTCCTGCGCAATCACGGCCATCAGCTGGCATCGACGGCCGGCCTTTCGGCGTCGCGGGGCGAGCGCGTGCTTTTGATCGACGCCGATCTTCAGGACCCGCCCGAACTGCTGTTGATGATGATGCCGATCATGGAGCGCGGCGCCGATGTCGTTTACGGCCAGCGCACGCGTCGCGAGGGCGAAACCTGGTTCAAGCTCGCCTCCGCGTCGCTCTTCTATCGCACGCTCTCGAGACTCGCTTCCGTGACCATTCCGCGTGACACCGGCGATTTCCGGCTGATGCGCCGGCGCGTCGTCGATATCCTGCTGGCGATGCCGGAGCGCGATCGTTTCATCCGCGGCATGGTCAGCTGGATCGGCGGCCGGCAGGTGGCTCTGCCTTACGAGCGGGACGCCCGTTTTGCCGGCACTACGAAATATCCACTGCGCAAGATGATCAATTTCGCGCTCGATGCGATCACCAGCTTTTCAACGACGCCGCTGCGCATCGCCACATGGCTCGGCATGATCAGCGCCGGTGTGGCGGTGGCGCTGCTCGTCTATACCCTTGTTCGCTGGCTGCAGGGCGAGACCGTCACCGGCTGGTCGTCGATCATGGCCGCCGTCAGCGTATTCAGCGCCATCCAGCTGATCTGCATCGGCATCATCGGCGAGTATCTTGGTCGTCTCGTCCAGGAGAGCAAGCGGCGGCCGATGTTCATCGTCGAGACGATCCTGCGGGGCAGCTACCATGCCGAACTGCCGACGGCTTTTTCGGAAATGAGCGCCGGCGACCGGCGCGCGGCGCTGGATTCGGCCTTCGCGCCGACAGAGCCGCCGCGGCCGCAAAGGAGCAACCGGACCAAATAATGAATCGAATTGCTGCGCCTATTCATGCCGCGGCCGGGCCGGAGGATTTGATCGCCCGGCAAGACTCCACCATAGCGATCGCCGTGTTCGTCACGCTTGCGGCTGCATTGGTCGGCCTGTTTCACTTCCCGCCGGTTCTCGACTACGCCAATCACTACGCCCGGATCTGGCTGCTTTCGGGCGGCATCGGCGAACAGCCGTTCCCTGAGATCTATGCGATCGATTGGAACCGCACCTTCACCAATGTCGGAATCGATCTTGTCGCCGTCTGGCTGGGGCCGCTCGTCGGCGCCGACAGGCTGGCGCGGGCATTGCTTTTTCTGGCGATCGTGTTGCCGCCGCTTGGTGCGATCGGGCTGCACCGCGCGCTGTTCGGCGGCCGGCACTACTGGCAGATCGCCATGCTCTCGTTTAGCTGGTGCGCCACGATGATCGGCGGCTTCATCAATTTTCAGATCGGCCTCGGCATGGCCTTGTTCTTCTCGTGCATCGATCTGCGGCTGCAGGGCGGAAATCCGGTCTGGATTTTTGCCTGGCGCCTCGCCGCCGCATTGCTGCTGACAGTGATGCACATCTTCTCGCTCGGGTTCTATATCGCCATCGTCTGCGGCCTCGAATTTTCCTGGCGCATCGACATATTGCGATCGAGGGTGGGGTTGGCAAGGCTTGCCGGCCGCTTGGCGCTCGTGGTCAGTGTCTGCGCCCTACCGCCGCTCGCTTTGTACCTCCGTACTGCTGCTTTACCGGATGCCGGCGGGAGCGGCCTTGGACTTGCCTGGAACGATGGCGTCATCCTGATCCTGATAAACATTGTCTCCGCCATCACGACTTATCTTCCGTTGGTTGACGTCGTGCTGATTCTGCCACTGATCCTCATCTGCACGCGGGCCGCACGGACGGGCGACATTCAGGTGCATGCAGGGCTCGCGGTCACCGCCTGCGGATTGTTGCTTCTTTCCTGTATTTCGCCGCGACACGCTCTCGGCACCGGCTGGATCAGCTGGCGCTTTCCGATCATGACAGCACTCGTGGCCATGGCGATGGTGTGCCCGTTTGCCAATTTGACGCGCCGGCAGGCGCTGTCGCTGGCGCTGATCATCAACCTTGCGGTCTTCGGCCGAGCCGCCTGGATCGGCTGGAATTGGTGGCTGGCGCAGAAAGATGTCGCGGCTGTCGAGACTGCGCTGAGAAAGATGCCTGCCGGCGCGGCCGTGCTGCCCCTGGGGCATGAACCGGAGACCGCCAGCAGCCTTGCCCATTCCAATCGGCACTTCGCCTGGGGATTGGATACCTTCCGGCATCTGCCGACGCTCGCCGTGCCGTTCTCGCATGCTTTCGTGCCGACGCTCTTCACGGCAAAAGGCAAGCAGCCGCTTTCCGTCCTGCCGCCATGGTCTCATATCGCGGTTCCCGAGGGCAATCTGGTGTCGATCGGCGTACTTTCATGCCCGGCAATGATGCGGGAGTATGAGGGCTTTACGCCCTATCTTTCGGATTGGCGCAGGCGTTTCGATTTCATCCTCGTCGCCAATGCCGATATCCCTGACCGCTACGTCGGTAACTCAATGCCGGCGGGGCTGACGCTTATCGAGGATGCCGGTTTCGCCAAGCTTTATGCGATCGACAAGGTAACGCCGGCGGAGCCTCTCTCGCTCCCGGCCGGTTGCGCCAGGGCGTCTTAGACTTAGCTGCCGATGCCGTGCATGTCCGGCTCTACGAACTGCCGCTCGTCCTGAGCTCGCCAGCAAGCTGTTGTGCCTGTCGTGCAGTGTCTTCATCGCAAATCAACACGTTGCCGAGGCCGGACAGCAGCACGGCTGCGATAGCCTGCGCCTTGTTCCAGCCGCCTGACGCGAAGACGACATTGGGAATGGAGCGCAGAGCTTCCAACTCGGGAGCGATCGCGCACCTGTTTATCGCATGGTCGATCGGCCGCCCGATCTTATCGACGAACTGGCCGAGCACGTCACCACAGGCACCGGCTGCGAGCAATTCCTCAATGTTGATGTTGCGCGGCAAGCCGTAGCGCATCAGCAGCGAACGCTCGGTCATGTCGCCGATGCTGAGCACGATGACGTCATTGGTCTCGATCTGTCGAAAGGCCGATTCAAAAACATCCTGTTGGATGATTGCCGTCCGCGATTCCGGGCTGCCGGCGTAGATCGGCGCAGCAAGATAGGAGCATTCGGCATTGAGCTGGCGAGCAAGGTCGCTCGCAATGTCAAAGGTATTGATTTCGATGCCGTGCGTCAGCCCGCCCATGACCGAATTGACGCAGATATCAGGCCGTTTGAGGGAGGGCATATGACGCACCATCTCGCGGAGCGTCGCTCCCCACCCGACGCCAACGCCGCGGATATTGCCGCCGTTCAGCAACTGGACGAGATAATCGGCGGCCGCCTGGCCGAGCAGGACGGGGATCAGTTCCGCATCCTCCGGCGTCGGTACGATAATTGCCCGATTGAGGTTGAATTCTGCCGCCAGCTGCTGCTCCAGGGCGATACAGGAGGTCAGCCGGGAATTGAGGGTGATCGTCACAAGGCCGGATCGGCGCGCCTCGGCGATGATCTTGTTGACGCGAAGCCTGTTGGTCGAAAGCGCTTCGGCGATTTCACCCTGGGTGCGTCCCTCCATGTAATAGAGCCAGACGACGCGCACCTGCATCTGCTCGTCCGGCAGCGCAACGGGCGCGGAAGAAGCACTTCTGTTCTGTGACATGCAATAATCTGCGCCTCCGTTCGACGCCATGGATCTCAAATCCCCGGCGCTTGTCAATCGCAGGGGCCCGTCGTCGGCCGCTTCACCGCGGTCAGTCGGTTCGCCGGCCGGTCGACTTGCTGAAGGGATGCAAACCTTCCATGCGTACATGGCACGAAATGCGGTCGTGTTCCTGCAGACGCCGATCGCTAGGCACGCTCGCGACGATGTGCTTCCGGCTGTCGTCGATGCGCAGATGCACGTTGTTCTCATCGCCAACGGTTTCGATCAATTCGACATAGGCGTCGAACCGGAGATCATGCGCCGATCCGACCCCGAGGTTGATCGAACCAGGTCTGACGCCGACGAGATCGGTGTCTTTCGGAAGCGCGATGTCGCTGAGGCCGAGTTCATCCAGTTCGATCAGATTCATCGGCGGCGAACCGATGAAGCCGGCAACGAAGACGGTTTCGGGACGGCGATACACCTCGATCGGTGTCCCGATCTGCTCGATTCGGCCGCCGTTCATGACGACGAGCCTGTCGGCGAGGGTCATCGCCTCGAGTTGGTCGTGCGTCACATAGAGGCTGGTCGTCTCGAGCTGCCGCTGCAACCTGCGGATTTCGACGCGCATTTGCACGCGAAGCTTCGCATCCAGATTGGACAACGGTTCGTCAAAGAGGAAGGCGGCTGGATCGCGGACGATGGCGCGGCCCATGGCAACGCGTTGGCGCTGTCCGCCTGAGAGCTGACGAGGGCGGCGCTCGAGGAATTCGCCGATTTCCAGAATGTCGGCGGCGTCAGCGATCCGCCGGTCGATCTCGTGGCGAGGAACGCGGCGGTTCTTGAGTCCATATTCGAGATTCTGCCGAACGGTCATATGAGGATAGAGCGCGTAGTTCTGGAAGACCATCGCAATGTTGCGGTCGGCCGGATCGACACGGCCAACGTCGTTGCCTGATATCCTGAGGTGCCCGGAGCTTATGGCTTCGAGCCCCGCGATCATCCGCAGCAAGGTCGATTTCCCACATCCTGATGGCCCGACCAATACGATCATTTCGCCGTCCGCGACGGTCAGATTGATCCCTTTTACCGCGGGAACCGGTCCGTAATTCTTCCTCAGGTCGATCAGTTCGATAGCGGCCATGGCATCCTTCCTCCTGGATCGTCATACATTTGTAACATGCTATTGACATTTGTAACAAGTGACCCCAACCTTGTTTTATCGCCACTCTGGGAGGGGTTGACCGACGCTCGACGCCCGGTCGGCGAACAAGGCAATGGAGAGGAAAACCAAATGACGGCAATGTCTTCGATAAGGTCCCGCATGGGGCTGACGATCCGGTCATTCGCGGCGGGCGCTGCACTGATGACGCTCGGATTGGCAAATGCGGGCGACGCCAGCGCAGCCGATCGCGTCAAGATCGAATGGTGGAATGCGGCAGGCGGCCGCCTGGCTGAAATCACCAATCAGTTGATTAAGGACTTCAACGCCTCGCAGGACAAATACGAGGTCGTCGGCATCGGCAAAGGCAATTATGAAGAGACCATGGCGGCAATGGTGGCAGCCTACCGCGTCCATCAGCAACCGGTGCTGATCCAGGCGGCCGAGCGCGGCTTTCTGACCATGTACAATTCCGGCGCGATCATTCCGGTGCCGGAGCTGATGGAGAAGGAAGACTACAAGATCGACTGGAACGATTTCGTCGCTCCGGTCGCCGGTTTTTATCTCGTCGACGGCAAGCCGGCGGCAATGCCCTTCAACAGCTCGACGCCGATCTTCTGGTACAATGCCGATCACTTCAAGGCAGCCGGGTTCGACAAGCCGGGCGAGACCTGGCAGGAGCTCGACAAGCAGCTGCGCGCCATCAAGGACAAAGGCGTTTCAAAATGCCAGATGGCGCTTGCGAACGACTTCTACTGGAGCCTGATCGAGAACTATGCCGCGATCCAGGATCAGCCTTACGGCACCAAGGCGAATGGTTTCGGCGGCCTCGACACCGAATTCATCTTCAACAAGAGCCCCTTGCTGGTGGGTCAGGTGACGCGCCTCAAGACGTGGATGGACGCCGGCATCCTGCAGATCGCGGGGCAGGGCCTCTCGCCAGACCAACTGTTCACCTCTGGAACCTGCTCGACCTATGTGGCCTCCACCGCGGCGCATGCCGCCGTCGAGAGCGGCGCGAAATTCAATTGGAGCGCAACGTTCCTGCCGCATGAGGAAGGCGTCGAGCCGAAAAACAGCACCATTGGCGGCGGTGCGCTCTGGGTTCTCAAAGGCAAGACCGAGGAAGAATACGCCGGCGCGGCCGCCTTCCTGAATTTCGTCGCCTCGCCGAAGACGCAGGTCTGGTGGAGCAAGCAGACAGGCTACGTCCCGGTTACGAATGCCGCCTATGAGCAGGCCAAGTCCGAGGGCTACTTCAAGGACCACCCGACCCGCGAGATCGCCATTCTCCAGCTCACGCGCGGCACCCCGACCGATAATTCGCGCGGCTTCCGCTTCGGCAATCATAATCAGGCGATGGCGCTTCTGGTGGAAGAGATCCAGGGTGTGTGGACCGGCCAGAAGACACCACAGCAGGCGCTGGATGCCGCGGCGGCCCGCGGAAACCAGATCCTCCGCCAGTATGAGCAGCTTCATGCAGCAAAGTAGAACCCTGGGAAAGATGGAAGGCGCCGCCCGGCGCCTTCGTATCCCCGATCTTCTGTCGACGGGCCGCTCGGTTGCGCAGCCGGCGGAGGCCGGGTTGAAGTCCGCCCACTTCAGCAAGCCGTGGCTCGCCTTCGGCCTGGTTGCGCCGCAACTGGTGATCCTGCTGTTCTTCTTTTTCATCCCATCCTACAAGGCGCTGTCGCTGGCTTTCGTTCAGGTCGATCCCTTCGGCGGCACGCAGATTTTCGTCGGGCTGGAAAATTTCCACAATCTGTTCACAAGCCCGGAATATCGCGCCAGCGCGCTGTTCACGCTCTGGTTCACCGTCGCACAGAACGCCGCAACGCTTCTGCTTGCCGGGCTCTTTGCCTTCGCGACCGATTTCGTGATCAGAGGTAGGGGGATCTACAAGAGCATCATCCTGCTTCCCTATGCGATCGCGCCTGTCATATCGGGCGTGATCTGGGCCTTCCTGTTCAATCCGGCGGTGGGGCCGATCGCGCAGCTTCTGCACGGGTTCGGCTTCGAATGGGATCCGAACCGGCGGCCTTTCGATGCGCAGCTTCTGGTGACCATCGCTTCCGTCTGGAAGAATGTCTGCTACGACTACATCTTTCTCGTCGCCGCATTGCTCGCCGTGCCGGTCTCGATTCTGGAAGCGGCAAAGCTCGACGGCGCAAGACCCGTCCGGCGCTTTTTCACGATTTCGCTTCCGCTGATCTCGCCGACGATCTTCTTCCTCGTGGTGATGAACTTCGTCTACGGCTTGTTTGAAACCTTCGGCATCATCGATGCCGTCACGCGCGGCGGCCCAGCGGGGGCGACGAACAGCCTGGTCTACAAGGTCTATCAGGACGGCTTCGTGCAACTGGATCTCGGCGCGTCGGCCGCCCAGTCGGTGCTTTTGATGCTGATCGCCGTCCTGTTCACCATCGTTCAATTCCGCGCCCTCGAGCGCAAGGTCAATTACCAGGTGTAGTCATGCCCGAACGTCATCTCGGTCTGTCGATCTTCTGCCACGCGATCTTGCTCGTCGGCGCGGTTTTCGTCTGCCTGCCTCTTTATTTTGCCTTCGTCGCCGGGTCGCTCACCTTGCAGGAGGTTCAGCAGGCGCCGTTCCCGGTGGTGCCGGGCAGGCATTTCTTTGAAAACCTGGCAGCGGCCTGGCAACAGGGCGAATTCTCCCAGCTGTTCCTGAATTCGATCATCGTCACCGCCGGCATCGTCATCGGCAAGCTGGCGATCTCGCTGATCGCCGCATTCGGCGTGACCTATTTCCGCTTCCCATTTCGCATGACGGCCTTCTGGCTCATCTTCGTGTCGCTGATGCTTCCGGTCGAGGTCCGCATCATTCCGACCTACGAGGCGGTCGCCGATGCCGCCGGCCCGATCCGCTGGCTGGTCGGGACCGTCGGGCTTTCCGGCGTCGTGGAACGGCTGACAGGATACAGCATCGAAGCCTCGTTGAAATGGAACATGGTCAACAGCTATGCCGGCCTGATCCTGCCGCTGATTGCCTCCGCCTCCGCAACATTCCTGTTCCGACAGTTCTTCCTGACAGTTCCGGATGAACTTTGCGAGGCGGCCAAGCTCGACGGCGCCGGTCCGCTGAAATTTTTCAAGGATATCCTTCTTCCGCTGTCGAGCGCCAACATCGCGGCCTTGTCGATCATCCTGTTCCTCTATGGCTGGAACCAGTATTTGTGGCCGCTGCTCTTCACCACGGACAAAGAGATGGGAACAGCGGTGCTCGGGCTGAAGCAACTCGTTCCGGTCTCCGACTCCGCACCCGCCTGGAACATTGCGATGAGTGCTGCGCTGCTCGTCATGCTTCCGCCGGCAGCCGTCATTCTCTTCATGCAACGCTGGTTCACCAAGGGGCTGGTGGACTCCGGGAAGTAAACGCCGAATCTCAAGGATATTCAGACGATGGTGCATATCATCGGCCACCGCGGTGGCCGCAATCTCTGGCCCGAGAACAGCCTCTCGGGCTTCCGTAAACTTGCGCAAATGCCGGTGGATGGCGTGGAATTCGACATCCACCTGACACGATCGGGAGAAATGCTGGTCATTCATGATCCGACGCTCGATCGCACGACCGATGCGCAGGGCATGGTCGCCGATCTCGGCCCCCGACAACATCGCGAAATCCGTCTCAAGGAAAGCGTTGGGGAAACGATCCCGGCGCTGGAAGAGGTCCTCGCCGTCTTCAAGAACACGCCCCTCGAGCTTCATATCGAGCTGAAGACCCAGGCCGATGGGACGCCTTACGAGGGGCTCGCCGCCACGGCATTTGCCGCCGTCGAGCGGCTTGGTCTTGTGGAGCGCTCGATCCTGACGAGCTTTCATCCCGATGTGCTTGCCGATATTCGCAAGGTCGCTCCTGGAATTCGCATCTTGTCGTCCTTCGACACCAAGTCCGCCGAACGCCTCGGCCTTGCGAGCGGCCTCAGCCTGATGAAGCGATGCTCGGATATCATCGCCGTCGAAAAATCTCTCCTGCAGGCGAAGTGGGACGAGATCACCCAAATTGTGCCGCTGGACCGCCTCGGCGCCTGGGTTCCGAACGAACTGAGCGATCTCGACTATTGGCTTGCCAAACCGATCCGGCAGATCACGACGGACCGTCCGGATCTCGCCTTGCAGGCGCGGGGTTGAGACATGCTCAATAGCCGCATCGATTATCCCGGCATCCCAGGCGCCGTGGACAGCATCGACCTCGTGATCTTCGATTGCGACGGCGTGCTGATCGACAGCGAGCCGATCGCCAGCCGCACACTGGCAGATACGCTCCAGGGCGCAGGCATTGCGATCACCGCAGCCGAGGCGCATGTCAAATTCACCGGAAATTCGGAAAGCATCATCGCCGAGATGTGCCGGCGTGAATACGGGATCATCGACGTCGCCGCGCTGTTCGAGAAATGGCATCTTCACCTGTTCGAGGAATTCGCGCGCTCGCTGACGCCCATTGCCGGCATCGCCGAGGTCGTCAACAGTCTCGACCGCCCTAAATGCGTCGCATCGAACAGCACGATGCGGCGGTTGCGCAACAGCCTGGGCAAACTCGATCTCTGGAGCGCCTTCGGCGAAGACGTGTTCAGCGCCGAATTCGTCTCCCGGCCGAAGCCGGCGCCCGATCTGCTGCTATATTGCGCCGAGCGTTTTCGGGCCCGGCCGGCGAGATGCATCATGATCGACGACAGCGTTCATGGTGTGACGGCGGCAATCGCCGCAGGCATGACGGCCATCGGATTCGTCGATCCGGCCGATCCGAGGCCCGGCCGCCGCGCCGTGCTCGATGCCGCCGGAGCCACCGCCGTTGCGACAGGGGCAGGGGAGCTTACCGCCATTCTGGAAAATGTCGGAGGGAGGCTGTGAGGCGCCCCGGGCGGTGGGCGCGCTCGGTGCCCAGCCTCCTTGCCATGTCGCCGTGACCGCGTAATGTCAGCCTCCCTGGAGGCGGGACTCTTTCCAGACAACAGACTTCGAAATTCGACCCCAGCCGCTAATCAACCCGATCCTTGGCGATCTGAAACGAGAGACCATGAGCGACACATCTCATACAGCGGAAGCCGGCGCTAAATATGTCATCGGCGTCGATGTCGGCACCGGCAGCGCTCGAGCCGGCCTGTTCGATATGGCCGGCCGCATGCTTGCCTCCGCCAAGCGAAATATCAGCCTGTTTCATGAAGCCGGTTCCATCGTCGAACAATCGAGCAGCGAAATCTGGAGCGCCGTTTGCGCGGCCGTGCGAGAGGCGGTTGCCGCAGCCGGCGTCGACCCGGCTTCCGTGGTCGGGCTCGGATTCGACGCCACCTGCTCGCTCGTCGTCCTCGGCGAAGGCGGCAAGTCGCTTCCCATCGGGCCTTCGGAAGATCCGGACCGGGACATCATCGTCTGGATGGACCATCGCGCCGTCTCGCAGGCGGAGCGCATCAATGCGTTTGGGCATGAGGTGCTGCGTTATGTCGGCGGTCGTATTTCGCCCGAAATGGAAACACCCAAACTTCTCTGGCTCAGGGAAAACCGCCCTGGCGTCTTTGATGCTGCCTGGCAGTTTTTCGATCTTGCGGATTTCCTTACCTGGCGGGCGACTGGCGATCTGTCGCGCTCGACCTGTACAGTCACCTGCAAATGGACCTATCTCGCTCATGAAAAGCGGTGGGACAGCGGTTATTTTCATCAGATCGGTCTCGGCGTGCTGGCAGACGAAGGGTTTGCCCGCATCGGAAAAGTCATTGTCGAGCCCGGTTCGGCACTCGGCCAAGGACTGACTGCGGCAGCGGCGAAGGAGCTCGGCCTGACGCCGGGCACGGCCGTAGCAGCCGGGCTGATCGATGCCCATGCCGGCGGTGTCGGAACCGTCGGTGCCGATCCGGAAGCAAATCTTGCTTATGTTTTCGGGACCTCTTCCTGCACGATGACGTCGACGGCAGAACCGTCTTTCGTGCCCGGTGTCTGGGGACCTTACTATTCGGCGATGGTGCCGGGCCTGTGGCTAAACGAAGGCGGCCAGAGTGCCGCCGGCGCGGCGATAGACCACCTCCTCTCCTTCCACCCGGCGGCCGGCGAGGCGAAGGAGCTTGCAAAGAGCGCCGGTATTGCTCTGCCGGTCTTGCTTGCCGACATGGCCGCCCGCAAGGCGGGGCGTTCTTCCGGCGCCGTCAAGCTGGTGGCCGGGCTGCACGTCGTACCCGAATTCCTCGGCAACCGTGCGCCCTTTGCTGATCCGCATGCCCGCGCGGTCATTGTCGGTCTCGGCATGGAGCGGGATGTCGACAACCTGGTCGCGCTTTATATCGCGGGGCTTTGCGGCATTGGCTACGGCCTCAGGCAGATCATCGAAACGCAGGGCGAGGCGGGGGTGACCATCGAGAACATCGTCATCAGCGGCGGGGCCGGCCAGCACGATTTCGTCCGCCAATTGCTCGCCGATGCGAGCGGCAAGCCGGTGGTGGCGACGAAGGCCGAGGAGCCGGTATTGCTGGGAGCGGCCATTCTCGGCGCCGTCGCCGGCCGGCAGTTTGCGGATGTCCGAGCAGCGATGAGCGAACTCACCCGGGCGGAAACACGGTTTCAGCCATCGGGGGGCGAAATTTCCAATCTCCACCGCAAGCGTTACCAGGCGTTCAAGGAGCTTCAGACGTTGGCGCGCAAGCTTCGCAGCGATGGCTGACATCGCTGTGCGACAAATGCCGCGGGCTAATTATTGATGGCGATGATCGCCCAATGGCTCTCCTCGCAGGCGTTGTCGTCACAGACTGCACCCATCCAGACGGCGCCATTTGCGAGCATCACTCCTTCGCTGCTGACGAAGAGATCCTCATACTGCTGGCGGCCGACAGCGCGGCGGGTCTCCTGGGTCACCAGATCGTCGAAATTCTCGATGAAATCCTCGGCGTTTTCGACATCATAGGTTTCGCCATCTGCCTTTACGCTCAGCGGATATTCGGCAAGGCCTGCGATGGTTTCTGCATCGCCGGCGCGCATCGCCTGGACGAGTTGGCGCAGCGGCCGGTCGAACCCGGCGGCATCGCCGTGCAATTCCTCGATGCGATTATAGACCTCACTATCCGACTGCGCGGCGGCGCGGCCGGTGAAGGACGTCGTTGCCAGGAGCATCGCTCCCGTCAGGAGAAGGGCGGCAGATGGACGCAACATGGAAGACTCCCGGCAAATGATTTTGCGCGGCATTATGCAATCTGCATCCGGTGTCCGCCTATCCAATTCTGGTGCAGCGCCGGCCTTTCCCGTATAAAAATCTGCCTGGACCTGCTTGACGGCCCGATCGGATTGTCGCATAAAGCTCGCGAACCGTACCGTACGGTACGTATAGGGGAGCCTTGACCGTGTCCGTCGATACTGCAGAGCCGAACGAATTTTCGTCGCGCCAGAACGCCGTTCTGGAGCAGGCGCTGCGGCTGCTCGTTGATGGCGGCGAGAAGGCGCTGACGACCTCCGGTGTTGCGCGCGCCGCCAATTGCTCCAAGGAAAGCCTCTACAAGTGGTTCGGCGATCGCGACGGCCTCTTGTCGGCGATGATCGCCTATCAGGCGAGCAAGGTGCGCACCTTCGAGCGCAACGGCGAACGGCTGACGGCGACGAGCCTGCACGATCATGTCGTCATCTTCGCGCGGGACCTGCTGGAGGTGCTCGCCGGCGACGTCTCGCTGGCGCTGAACCGGCTTGCCATTGGCCAGTCGCACCGCGACGGCTCGAAACTCGGCAAGCTTTTGCTCGAACGCGGCCGCCGCCAGATCGACCGGCGCGCCATGGCGCTGATCGACGCCGGAAAGAGGGCAGGGCTGCTGCGGTTTTCCGATGCGGACGAAGCCTATCATACGCTTTACGGCCTTGTCGTTTCCGACCTGCATGTGCGCATGCTGCTCGGCGAACCCGGCCTCAAGGATACCGCGCGCCAGGCGGAGAGGGCGGTCACCGCCTTCCTCCGGCTCTACGGCACGGACAAGGTTCTGGCGGAGATGCCGGCTCTCGGCTGATTTCGCCTTAATGACAGTCAACAGGACAAGCACAAGGGAAGGAACTTCAAATGCGCGTCTATTACGATCGTGATGCCGATCTCAACCTCATCAAGGCCAAGAAGGTCGCCGTCATCGGCTACGGCTCGCAGGGCCGCGCCCATGCGCTGAACCTCAAGGACAGCGGCGCCCAGAACCTCGCCATCGCGCTGAAGGCCGGTTCGCCCACGGTCAAGAAGGCCGAGGCCGATGGCTTCAAGGTCATGACCGTCGCAGAAGCCGCCGGCTGGGCCGACCTGATGATGATGGCAACGCCGGACGAACTGCAGGCCGACATCTACAAGTCGGACATCGCGCCGAACATCCGCGACGGCGCCGCCATCGCTTTCGCCCACGGCCTCAACGTTCACTTCGGCCTGATCGAGCCGAAGGCTTCGGTCGACGTCGTCATGATCGCCCCGAAGGGCCCGGGCCACACGGTTCGCGGCGAATACCAGAAGGGCGGCGGCGTTCCCTGCCTCGTCGCCGTTCATCAGAACGCCTCCGGCAACGCTCTTGAACTCGCTCTCTCCTACGCCTGCGGCGTCGGCGGCGGCCGTTCCGGCATCATCGAAACCAACTTCCGCGAAGAGTGTGAAACCGACCTCTTCGGCGAACAGGTCGTTCTCTGCGGCGGTCTCGTCGAGCTCATCCGCGCCGGTTTCGAAACGCTGGTTGAAGCCGGTTACGCGCCTGAAATGGCCTATTTCGAGTGCCTGCATGAAGTGAAGCTGATCGTCGACCTGATCTATGAAGGCGGCATCGCCAACATGAACTACTCGATCTCCAACACGGCCGAGTGGGGCGAATACGTCACCGGTCCCCGCATCATCACCGAAGAAACCAAGGCTGAGATGAAGCGCGTGCTCAAGGACATCCAGACCGGCAAGTTCACCTCCGAGTGGATGCAGGAATACCGGTCGGGCGCCGCCCGCTTCAAGGGCATCCGCCGCAACAACGACAGCCATCAGATCGAGGAAGTCGGCGCCAAGCTGCGCGGCATGATGCCCTGGATCGGCAAGAACAAGCTGGTCGACAAGTCGGTCAACTAAGCTGTTTCAGCAAGGCCGGAGTGAAAGCTTCAGCCTGCAAACTGCTGATAACCCCCGGCTGAGCTGGGGGTTATCTGATTCATTGCGACATGCTGAAGAAAGCTGCTCCCGAACCAGGAGCGAGCTGCGGTTTGTTGGGAACGGAACTGGAGTTGGTCGGTTAGTGGAATCTATTCGATCTGCTTCAGGGACCAGATGCCTAAGGCCGGAATTCTTACCTTTCATCGCTGCATAAATTACGGCTCCTATTGGCAGGCACGCTGTCTGGCCGAAGGCCTTGCGTCCATGGGAGTGGAAGCCGTTCTTCTGGAACATGTGTCCGATCGCGTGAACCGCGCGGAATGGCGATGCGCGCTGCAACCGCTGCTTCCTGCCGCAACGCCAAAGGAAGACTACCCGCTCTACAAAGCGAAGATCCGGAAATTCTTTCACTCGTTTGCCAGCCTACCTCTTTCATCGCCTTTTCCCTTGGAGAACCCAGCGGCGATGGACGACTATTCGCTCATCGTCGTCGGCAGCGACGAGGTGTGGAACCTTCGCCATCCCTGGTATGGCGGGTATCCGCTGTTTTATGGAGAGGGCCTGCGATGCGGGCGTCTTGTCTCCTATGCCGCGACGTTTGGAAGTCTGGCGTCGTCGGAGCGGCTGGAGGGTTGGGCGGAAAAGCTGCGTAAGTTCTCTCATATTTCGGTTCGGGACCTCCATTCGGACCGGATCATCCGCGAGACATTGGGACTGGAGCCCGAACTCGTTCTCGACCCGTGCCTGCAATTTCCGCAGACGATGAAGGCGAGCGGGGATGACGGGGAGGCGGCAGCGTATATAGCCGTCTACGGGCACAGTTTTCCCGTGTGGTTTCAGGATGCAGTGCGCCGATGGGCACGAGACCGGGGTCATCCGCTTGTCAGCATCGGCTATCGGAACGATTGGGCCGACGAACAATGGATTGATGCCGGCCCGGAGGACTTCGCCAGCTTCATTTCCAAAGCAAAGGCTGTCGTAACGAACTTCTTTCATGGATGCGTGTTCTCGCTCGTCAACGACAAGCCATTTGCATGTGTGCTCTCCGATTACCGCTCCAACAAGCTTCGCGATCTAACGCGGCTCGTCCGAGCCGAACATCATGTGCTGACCGAAGATACGACGCCCTCGCATCTGGATGTTATCCTCGGTAACCCACTTCCTATGGGCATTTCGCAGCGCATATCTTCGCTGCGCGATACATCCAACGTCTATCTCAGCCATGCCTTGCAATAGCTCCGCTCGACAGAATCGGCTCACGCCGGGCATCGCTCCCAAGGATATTGCAGGCGCCGGCTTCTGCATCGGCTGCGGCTCCTGTGCCGCAAGGTCAGCGCGACCTGATGTGCGCATGGAACTCGACCGGTACGGGCAGATGAAGCCGACAGGCCCGACGACTTGGTTGCGGGGCCGTGATGAAGAATTTGCGCGAATTTGCCCGTTTTCGCCGGTGGCCCGGGACGAGGACGAATTGGTAGCCGAATATTTTGCCGGTGCGAGAAACCGAGACCCTCTGCTGGGCCGTTTCGAGGCTGCCTTTGTCGGCCATGTCGAGGAAGGGGAATATCGTTCGAGTGGCAGTTCCGGCGGCATGGTCACCTGGGTGGCGGCGGAATTGCTGCGCCTGGGGCTTGTCGACGGTGTTGCTCACGTCAAGGCGAGCGATGATCCGCAATCGGAAGGGCGCCTGTTTCATTATTCGCTGTCACGTAATCTGCAGGAACTTCAGGCCGGCGCTAAATCCCGATATTATCCCGTCGAGCTTTCCGGCGTGCTTCAGTCCATTCGCGAGGCGCCCGGCCGGTACGCCGTGGTTGGCATTCCCTGTTTCATCAAGGCGGTGCGACTGGCCTGTGCCAATGACCCGATATTGAAGGAGCGAATTGCCTTCACGCTTGGGCTGTTTTGCGGCCATATGAAAAGCGCGCGCATGGCCGAGAGCTTCGCATGGCAGATGGGGCAGGACATCAGCAGGGTTAAACGGCTCGACTACAGGAAGAAAGCCCAGGATCGGCCTGCGAATTGGTATCGGGCTGAGTTGACCCTCGAAAACGGAGAGACGTGCGCCCAAGACTGGTGGCATCTGGCCGATGGGGACTGGGGCGCGGGCTTTTTTCAGAATTCCGCCTGCAATTTCTGCGACGACGTCGTTGCGGAAACGGCCGATATCGCTTTCGGGGATGCCTGGAAGGAGCCCTATTCCTCTGATGGAAGAGGAACGAACGTGATGATCGTCCGCTCAACAGCACTTCTGGATGCGATAGATGCGGGGATCGCTGACAAGAGGATCGTACTGTCTTCAGTGGATTCCGACTTCGTTATCGCCACCCAGGCCGCCGGATTCCGCCAGCGTCGCGAGG
The DNA here is from genome assembly GCF_017948245.1 of Rhizobium sp. NLR16a. Classification (NCBI taxonomy): domain Bacteria; kingdom Pseudomonadati; phylum Pseudomonadota; class Alphaproteobacteria; order Hyphomicrobiales; family Rhizobiaceae; genus Rhizobium; species Rhizobium sp. NLR16a. The sequence goes on from NZ_CP072865.1 coordinate 1,122,203, forward strand.
GCCTCGCATTCCGCTTGACCTGGCCTCGCATGGGTATGCGCCCGCGTAAACGCGTCCGTGCCGGCAGCCCGAACCTGTCTCGGCAGCGCATGGCGGTCTACATCATGCGCTATGGGATCAGTTTCTGGAGTCATCGCGTCTTTTCGATCGCCGTTTTCCTGCATAGCCCCAGACTTTACATTCTGTGGGCTCGTGCTGCCCTGGCATGCTATCAGGGCGTCGCTTATTCCCGGGGACCGATCGGCAGGATAGCCCAGAGCCTGGGTTTAGCCGGCTCCGAGGGACGCACGTGATTCAAGCCCCAGCAGTCGGGCTGCCGACTTGGCAACGCGCGACACATATCCGCTATCCCTGTGCGGCGCGTAACGGTCGACCATTTCTTCGCAGAAGCCGGCGAATTCTTCGGGCACCAGGGGTGCACTGGTATGGTGCGGCGCGATACCTCGATGCTCCGGAGTGAAGCAGAATGTCACCGTTACGTCAAAATCTTCGAGGGCCCGCATCTGTCGGTCGAACCAATCGAGGGCATTGGGCCGGAATCGGTCTGCCCAGGAAAGCCCGGTACGCACAGATTTCACGCCCAGCCGCCTCATCCAGGCAGCGGCCTCATCCAGCCGCGGATCTTCGAAATGGAACCATTGCACCAGTCCGAAATCCGGCGTGTGTTTGGCAAACTCCTCAAGCGCCGGTTTCGGCGTTCCGTCTTCGCGCAAAATGCCCATATAGTAGTGTCGATAGTAGGAGGAGCCTTCGGCTTCGCGATGACGCGTTGTTGCCTCCCATGATCGTGGGAGGTCGTAGAGGCTGTACCATTGGCAGCGCTCGACTTTGCCCTTGAGCAACTCGGCAGTTCGTTGGAGACCCCACAACTGCACTTCCTCCGCGCCGAAGGTCGAGACGCCCACTTCGCTGACCCAGATCGGCAGATCGGTGACGGCGCGTATTTCGTTGATTTTCTCCGGCCAGTCATGAATCTGCCAGAGGTTCCAGTCGAGCGGGAAACCATGCAGCGCGACGGCATCAAGGTGATCGAGCACACCGTAATTCTTCATGCGGCTGATGAAGAAGGGGTCTATCGGAGATATTCCGCCGAGCACCTTCGTCAGTTCCGGATTCTTGGCTGCGATAGCATCGGCCGCCAGGATTGCCATTTGCGCAAACAGGCTCCATTCGGGATCGATCTCAGGATCCCAGTGCGACTTGTTGTTCGGCTCGTTCCAGATCATTGCAGCTTCGATCATTTGACTTCCCCGGGCAGGATTTAACGAACGGGTTATAAGGTCACTTCGTTGAGCGTCATCACTTTTGCACCCCAGTCGCCGATCACAACCGTCGTGACGGAGGCGGGCGCGATATCAAATCTCGGCCAAGCATCGAGCGGCAGTCCCAGAACATGACAGACCGCCGCCTTGATCACATCGGCATGAGACACCAGAGCTATTCGCTTCCCATTCCCGCAGCTGGTAAGGCTCTCCATGAGGCTGAAAATCCGAGCCTGGATGTCCAGCATGGTCTCGCCTCCGGGCGTGCGGGTGAGGCTGCGTGTGGTATTCCAGCGGCGCCACAGGGGATCGTCGTTGAGAACGTCGAACGTCTTTCCGGACCAATTGCCGAAATTCACCTCGTCCAAAGCATCGTCCGTTTGCGGTAGAGACAGGCCACAGGCCGATGCGATACCTTCTGCCGTCTCCCGTGTTCGTTCGCGCGGGCTGGTGTAGATCTCATTGATGTCCTCGCGCCGCAGCCTCTGCCCGAGACGCTGAACTTGCGAGCGGCCGGCTTCGCCAAGCGAAATACCGGCTGTACGGCCCGCCAGGAAATTCCCGACATTGTCGTGCGCGGCGTGACGCACCAGGAAGAACGTTGCCGTCATTCCGCGGCTCCGCGCAGAACATCCTCCTGGTCATCGATGAAGTTCTGCGTTCGGCGGCGGGCCTCGTAATCGGTGAACTGCTGCGGCGGCGATTTCATGAAATAGCTCGACGGCCCTGTCAGAGCTCCGCCTAGGCCTCGGTCGAGGGCCAGTTTGGCGCAGCGTATTGCATCGATGACCACGCCGGCGGAATTGGGCGAGTCCCACACCTCAAGCTTGAGCTCTGCATTGAGCGGCACGCCCCCGAAAGTGGTACCCTCGAGCCGAATATAGGCCCATTTCCTATCGGTGAGCCACGGAACATGGTCACTCGGCCCGACATGTACATCGTCTGCAGGAAGCGGAATGTCCAATTGGCTGGTGACCGACTGGGTCTTGGAGATTTTCTTTGATTCCAGCCGCTCGCGCTCGAGCATATTGAGAAAATCGGTGTTTCCGCCGAAATTGAGCTGGTAGGTCCGATCTACACGGACGCCCCGTTCGCGGAAGAGATTGACGAGCATTCTGTGGACGATGGTCGCCCCCACCTGGCTCTTGATGTCGTCGCCGATGATCGGCAGCTTTCGGGCGGCGAACTTCTGCTGCCATTCCGGTTTGGAGGCTATGAAGACCGGAATGCAATTGATAAAGGCGCAACCTGCCGCGAGCGCCTGTTCGGCGTACCACTTCGTTGCTTCTTCCGAGCCAACGGGAAGATACGAAACCAGCACGTCCGTGCGGGTTTGCCTGAGGATTTCCGCCACGTCCGCTGAAGGCTCCGTCGATTCCTCGATCCGATCCTTAAGATATCTCCCTATCCCATCCATCGTTCTGCCGCGATTCACCTCGACCCCGAGCGGAGCGACATCTGCGAAACGTTGCGTGTTGTTTGGCTCGGCGTAGATCGCTTCCGCGACATCGCGCCCTACCTTTGAAGCCGCGACATCGAAGGCTGCGGATATCTCAATATCGTGCACGTGATATCCACCGAGATCAATGTGCATGAGGCCTGGAACCGGCTCGTTTTCCCGGGCGTTATCATAGTAGGTAAGTCCTTGAACCAATGACGAGGCGCAATTGCCAACTCCCACCAATCCAACGCGAATGGATTTCGAACGCATGGTTCCCTCCAGGGGCTGCTTGCCGAGGCATCTACAAAGCTAACAAGCGGGAGCCGCCACGGTTCCCGGCCCTCCCGATTATTTCAATCACGTCTGGCGGTCGTCGAGTTCGGGCAGGCATTGCCGCAAAGAGGAGGACCGGATGCTGGTCTATGGCGATGTCGAGCACATCGAGAACGCAGCTGCAGTCCGCGCATCGATTTCCAAAATGATGATGGCGTGCATCGACATGCAGCCGAGCCGGCAGCGCCACGAAGCCCTGGTTCGTGCATTCATCCTGACTGGGGAACTGGTTCAGGGACTGGCCGATCAGGAATTCGGGAGAAAGGGCGCGGACGATATGTCCGTGTCTCAGGACGCAGGCGCGAAACTTCTGCGCATGCAGGCACGGGCGATCATGCGATCGTGGCGAAACGGTTTTGCCGGCAGTCTGTTCTTTCCAGAGGATTGGCGAGCCAAACTCGATTGTCTTGCCAGTGCCGATCCGGTGCGGACGAAACGCGCAGAGGGCTACGCTTTTTATGCTGTGTATCCCGAGAGCTATATCGAGTCGGCTTCGATCTCCAATTTGACGCCTAAGACAGTCGTCATCGGGATACGAAGCATAGGAACCGGACTCGCGGCCCTGGTTTCTGCAGCCTTGGGTGCCGAGCCGGCTTATTCGTTGCGCCCGACTGGCCACCCCTTCGAGCGGCGTGTACGTGTCGCACCGGCTCTATCGAAGCGCATTCTTGCCGACCCTGAAACCGATTTTGCCATCGTCGATGAGGGGCCGGGGCTATCGGGGAGCTCGTTCGGTTGCGTTGCGGACTGGTTGCAGGAGAACGGCGTGGCGTCTGGCCGGCTTCATTTTTTCCCGAGCCACACGGGTGAACCGGGCCCGCATGCAAGCGAGCCCCATCGGACCCGTTGGCGAGATCGGCCACGCCATGTCGTCAGCTTCGACGATCTTGTCCTCAAGCCCCAAGATCCGAAACACCGTCTGCAGACATGGGCGGCCGATGTTGTCGGAGTTGCGCGTTCATCGTGGCGGGACCTGTCCGGTGGCGCTTGGCGCGGGGTTCGGTATCGCGATCCTTCACATTGGCCGCCGAGCTACATGCAGATGGAAAAACGCAAATTCCTGATGGAGGCCGAAGGACGGGCCTGGCATGTCAAGTTTGCCGGACTCTGCGGGAGCGACGTCGACAAGGCCAGAAGAGGCTCTTTGCTGAGCGAAGCCGGCTTTATCCCGAAGATTGCCGGCACCTGTTACGGATTTCTCATCGACGAGTGGCTGGATGGAACGCCCCTCGACCATAGCGGCGTCAGCAGGCGCGACATCGTGGATCACCTCGGACGTTATCTCGGTTTTCGTGCCCGTCACCTCCCGGCACGAAGCGGCGGCGCCTCGATCCAGAAACTGTATGAGATGGCCACTCACAATATTGCGGAAGCGGCAGGATCGGACACGGCAGAAAATTTGAGGTGCCTGACAGGCACGCCCGGGCGGCTAGCCGGACGATTGCGGCCGGTCGACACGGACAACCGGCTTCACCCCTGGGAATGGCTGACGACCACCGCCGGGCGGCGCATCGTGAAGACGGATGCGCTCGATCACAATGCGGCCCACGATCTGATCGGGTGCCAGGACATTGCCTGGGACGTCGTGGGTGCCTGCGTGGAATTCGAACTCTCGAGCAAGGAGCGTGATCGTCTTGTCGATCTCGTCGGTCGGGAAGCGGACTGCGATCTCAGCGACGACGTGCTCAGGTTTTTTGAGCCCTGCTATCTCGGTTTTCAGATAGGCCTGTGGTCGCAGGCCAGGGCCAGCGTCGATGGCGCGGAGGCAGAGCGCATTGAAAATACCATCAAACGTTACCTGGACCGCCTGCCGCCATTGATTGGACCATGACTGCGGCGATCTGGCAGTTTATCAGCAAATGACGGAGGCGGTTCCGCCATCGGGTGGCGAGTTCCATGTTCCACCAGATAAACTTCACGTTCCGGATTGGCACGAATGACAAACCCGGCGCTTCTCAGCATCGCTTCGACCGCCGCCTTGTTCGGAATGAACCAATTGGTCGGGTCGCCAGCGTAACGTTGTTCCACGAAATACACTTTGGGAAAGCCGCGCTGCTCAAATATTGTCGTGTTGAAGAAGTCGTAGTTTTCGCTGAGTGCCGCGACTTCCTCTTCACCGCGCTGCATGCATTGAAACAGCATCTGGCCGCCGACAACATGCTCATGCAGAAGGTCGAGCGCCAGCAGCGGATGCCGCAGGTGATAAAGGACACCCATGAAAAGGACCAGGTCAAATCTCTCCTTCAGTTTTTCCACCTCGTACACCGACATCAGCTTGAACTCGATATCCTCACCTGTCTGTCTGGCTGCGAACTCGGCTTGCCTGAGGTAATGCGGGTCGGAATCGATTCCGACGACCCGTCCGGCATTTCTTCTTTTCATTTCAAGTGAATAGAACCCGGCGTTGCAGCCGATGTCGAGAACGCTGCACCCCCGGAGATCTTCAGGCACAACCTGCTGAAAGTGGGCCCATTTGAAGGAGGGGTAGTCACCAAGGAAATGATCAGGTGCTGTCTGAACGCCGTTAATTCGCAGGTTGTGAAACCATGGCCTCAGGGCTGCGATGTCGCTTTCCAGTCGAGCCTTCTCGTTCATTCCGTGCTCCGATCCGCAGCGTCGATCATTGCTTCGACTGTGCCGCCGAGATGTGTGTTCGGTTACGTTTGAATTTTCTGATCGCCGACCGTATCTGCTCGACGGACCGGGGGCCGATCCCCGGGAGTTGGAGGAGTTCAGCGTTCTTCATATCTGCCAATTGGCTCATTCGGTGAATTCCGCTTCTGCCGAGCGAACGGGCGATCCATCCAGCGAGACAGGTGGTCAATAAGGGATCTTCGGTATCTCCCCCTCCAATCTTCGTCCGCTTTTGAGATACCTGCGGCATGTTCAGCTTTAGCCGGCTTCTTCAGATGTGGTCGAACCCTCTTGATGGTTTTCGGTTCCCGCTGAAGAAGAAAAACCCGTCAATTCTGTGCGACATTGTCCTTGTCGGCTCACACAAAGATTTCTGGACGGTGAAACTAATCATCAGAATTGTTCGACGGATTGGTGTTGGGCGGCATATCTCCCGGACGGATGATGCGCGAATAACCGGTGTCGGGCGCCGGCTCCACCATCTCGGCGTCGCCGACGGGAGGGGGCCTGAGTTCGCCGTTGCATTCGTCCAGTTTCTTGGAGAGATCTTGGTGGTCATCCGCTGAACCGCGGCTCTGGTTTGGCTGTGACGGGGCGACGCATTTGTCAGGCGGCGCCTGCGCGTTCGCCTGGAGCGGTAGGGGAAGGATCGCCACGGCGAGCGACAGCGCGCTTAGGAGTCGTTTGAACTCCCGGGATGTGGTCGGCATGCCTGAAACCTCCGTTTGTAGTTTCCCAGATGTCATCTCAGTCCTTCTTTCGAATTAGGCCTCCACCAAGTCCTTAGGGGCCGGCCGCAGGGGCAATCTGCATCGGCCCAGGCTGAAACTTGTCCGGCAGTCCGGAAAGTGGTTTTTGGCCGGTCAAGCGCTCGTCGACCGAGGCCTGGTGTCCCTGGGTTTGGGCGGTGGAATTCGTCGGTTCCGTTCCGATGCCGGGGTTCGAAGCGAAGGTCGGCGCTGTTTTCGAATTCGTCGAGCCTTGTGGATTCCCCGATAGCTGATCGGTGCCAATTGGCTGCGGCGTGACTTTGCCGTCGGATGAAGCGACGCGCCAAACGGTGTTGCCGGCATCATCTGCAACAAGCAGCGCTCCCGTCCCATCGATCCCCACTCCGACCGGCCGCCCCTTTGCCTGATCGCCCTGGATAAAGCCAGTGACGACGTCCTGGGCCTTGCCAGATGGCTTGCCATTCTGGAACGGTACGAAGACTACTTTGTAGCCATTGAAGCTATTCCGGTTCCAGCTGCCGTGCTCGCCGATGAAGGCGCCGTTGGCGTATGCGGCTGGCAGCGCGGAATTCATCGAGAAGGTCAATCCGAGCGCGGCAACATGGCTGGACAGGGCGTAGTCCGGTCGGATTGCCTTTTCGATCATATCGGTTCGGGGCGGATGAACGCGAGCGTCGACGTGATTGCCGTAGTAGCTCCACGGCCAGCCGTAGAAGGCGCCGTCCTCCACAGAGGTCATATAGTCGGGAACGAGGTTTGGGCCGAGCTCGTCACGCTCATTGACGACAACCCAGAGCGCCCCCGTTTCGGGATTGAAGGTGAGACCGTTCGGATTGCGCAGACCGGAGGCGAAAACGCGGGCGGCGCCGGTTTGCCGGTCGACCTGCCAGACCGCTGCACGGCCTTTCTCTGCCTCCAGCCCGTTCTCGACGATGTTGGAATTCGAACCGACCGAGACATAGAGCGTCAGGCCGTCGGGGCTGAGGGCCAGATCCTTTGTCCAATGATGATTGATCGGGCCGCCGGGAAGCGGCGTCAGGATTTTCGGCTGCGCGGTGATGTCGTTCCGGCCGAGTTCGTAAGGGTAGGCAAGGATGGCGCTCGTCGTGGCGACGTAAAGCGTATTGTTTATCCAGGCAAGGCCGAAGGGAGAATCGAGCTTCTTCAGCAGGTCATGGCGTTCATCGACGGTGCCGTCGCGATTGGTGTCACGCAGCAGCGTAATGATATTGCTCTCTTTCTGTTCACCGCTGCCGCCGTGGGCGATAGACATGATCCAGCCGCGGATGAGATCCTTCGGCCGCGAGGTCGGTTCGCCGGTCGGGCCGCGGGACTGGACGACGAGCACGTCGCCGTTGGGCAGGGTATGGACCGTGCGCGGATTGGCAAGGCCCTTCGCATAGGCAGTGACCTTCAAGCCATCGGGAACGGCAGGCGTCTCTCCTTCCTTCCAGTCGACCACTTCCGCGACCTTCAGATCAGATATCAGGGAGGAAGACGGCTCAGGCAGAATCGGGTTCGGGCCGATCTGCTGCGACAGATCGAATTCGGCCTCCTGCGCCGACGTGCCGAATCCGAAGAAAAGCAACAGAACCGACGGGCCGAGAATGAGGGACCTCATCATCATATCCTCCAGGCCAATCTGGCATATTTGCGGGCAGAAACAGCGACTGCCACCAGGCAAAGCGCTGATGTAACGGCCGAGAGCGTCAGCCCATAGGGAACCACGGCAGTCCATCCGTCGCCGGCATGGACAAGGCTGTTCAGGAAGGCGAGGACGAGGATGATCAGGTAGAGAAGCACAGACGGGAAAGCCGACCGCAGCGGACGGGTGCGGGGCCGCGCAAGGTCAATCAAGCCAGCCAGGATCGCAATCGCGCCGAACACCAGGCCGGCGCACAACAGCCAGGCGGAGAAGTTCTGCCACATGAGGTTGTTGCTCTGCCAGAAGGCGATATCGGTCGCGAGCGCAAGCGTGAAGCAGACGAAAGGGAACGGGACGAAGAGCGACTGTATCGGATAGGCGGTCGCGTCCCGATCGTTGGGGGAAAGTATAGCCATGGCATGCTCCGAGCGGCAAGAGCGCAGATATGCGATCCAACCGTGGAGGCAGCGGATAGTTCCGTTGCGGCGGCACCGGTTTGTCGATCGCCTCCTCGGCGAAATCGCGGAATTGCGGCGGCCGCCTTTCGCGTTGCACTACCGGAATGACAATGTTTGGAGGCCCCTCTGTCGGTCATGCCTGCGACAGGCGGAGGAATGAAGGAGGGGCAGCGTTTTCGCCTGAAAGGGCGACGGTGCCAAGACTGCCGCCGAACACGGGGACGAAGCGCCGACCTTTATCGTTGCGCACTCACGATGAGCCAGCGGGTCGGCTTGCCGTCATATCCGCCGCCGTCGCTTTCCTCGACGGCGAGGTTGCGCCAGCCGCCTGCCCTCAGAAGCGCCGACAGCCAATCGGCGGATGGATAGTTGTAATAGCGCCCGAAGCCATCATGCCCTTCGGCTTCTCCCGACTTGAAGCTTGCGTGGAGGATGCCGCCGGTTCTGAGCGCGCGGTGAATACGGGCGAAGATGTCGGGCAGGGCCGATCTCGGGACATGAAGGAGACTCGCTTCGGCCCAGACGCCGTCGAACGCGGCCTGGGCGTTGAGATCCTCAAACAGCATGACCTTGACCTTCCTGCCGATTCGCGCCTCGGCCTGTGCTGCGAGTTCGGGTGAGCCGTCGGTTGGCGTCACGTCAAAGCCTTGAGAGAGCATGTAGGCGCTGTCCTGGCCGCCGCCGCAGCCAAGTTCGAGGATCGCGGCTCCCGGCGCAAGTCGGGCAAGAAAGGCGTCGAGCTTCTGTTTCGGCAGGCTGCGCGCGCGGTTGGCGTATATCTCTGCGTTGTTGTCGTAGAAGGCGGAGGTGCTGTTATGGGGCATGGGGGGTGGCCGGTCGGGGTCGTCGGTTGGATTGGAGATGTCTTTCTGCAAGTCGGTCGGCGCCGATGATGTCGATGACGAGTATGCCGTCGGGTATTTCCCGGTAGAAGGCGACGTGGCGCATGTGGAGGAGGCGGCGAAGGCCGGCGCCGAGCGCGTCACACTCGTCGCCCATGGAGGGCACGCGCGAAAGAAGTATGAAAATCCGGTCCCAGTCGAGAAGGTAGGCATCCGCCTGCGCCTCGCCGAAATGCAGATTGGCATACTCGTCAATGCCTGACAGTACGGCGTCGGCCGTTCGGGTCAGCCTATAGGTTGATGTCACGCAGCTTCACCTTCGTTTCCAACAGGATATCGTGAATGCGCCGGTCGCTGATACCGCTCTCCTCGGCCTGCCTCAGGATCTCGCGCAGTTCGTCGTCGTCGAGCTTACGGTGGTCCTGGTCCTTCACGATCAGCTCCGCCACGAATGCGTCGGCGCTGTCGTATCTGCCGCTTGCGACACAGCGCGAGATGTAATCCGCCAGATTATTCGGAAGCGAGATCGTCATTTTCGCCATTGAATTCGCTGCCGTCCGTGCGTGCCGGTTCAGCCGTCCCTGATGCCCGTTACCATTCCCGACCGTTGATAGAAGCGTTGGCACCCGCAGTCGAGCGCTTGGGTCACATGATGGTCAGTCTTCTTAGCGCTGTAGACGGCGCGTTCGAGATCCTTGACACGGGCGTCGCAAGTCAGGATGCCGGCATCGTGGCGCTCGTGGTCGCGTAAACGATCGTATTGGCGTCAGCCCGACTGCTTTGAAGGCGAGGCCGAGAGCGGCGCCTATCATGCCAGTGTTGGCGCCGCCGTTCGCGTGGAAAGCCTGACGTTCAGACCGGGATGAGGCGCGTCCAGCCGTGCTCATCGTTCGTTACGCCCTTCTGCAGACTGACGAGCTGCTGGCGCAGTTCGCTGGTCAGCTTGCCGGTCTGTCCGTCTCCGACCAGAAACTCGCCGCCGGCATGTCGAACCAGGCCGATGCCCGCCAGGACTGCGGCAGTGCCGCAAGCGAAGGCTTCGACGAGCCTGCCACTGGCGGCATCCTCTTGCCATTCCGCGAAGGAGTAGGGACGCTGCTCCACGCGCAAGCCCCTTTCTTCGGCGAGCACGATGACGGAAGCCCGGGTGATGCCCGGCAGGATCGTGCCGCCAAGGGGCGGGGTCACCATCGATCCATCATTCATCACGAAGAAGACGTTCATGCCGCCGAGTTCTTCGACCCAGCGATGCTCCGCGGCATCGAGGAAGACGACCTGATCGCAACCCCTCTTCGCGGCTTCCGCTTGCGCCACCAGGCTGGCAGCGTAATTTCCGCCGCATTTTGCAGCGCCGGTGCCGCCGTTGGCTGCACGGGTGTATTCGGTCTCGACCCACAGGGAGACGGCCTTCGCGCCGCCCTTGAAGTAGGCGCCGACCGGAGAGGCGATGATGCAGAAGACATATTCCTGAGCCGGACGAACGCCGAGAAACGCCTCGTTGGCGAACATGAAGGGGCGGAGGTAAAGGCTGGCGTCGCCGGACGGAATCCAGGCCTTGTCGACGCGGACCAGTGCTTCGACCGCCTTCAAAAAGAGTTCTTCGGGCACAGGAGGCATCGCCATGCGGGTCGCCGACTGCGCGAAGCGGCATGCGTTCTCTTCAGGCCGAAAGAGCAGAATCCGGCCATCGTCTGCTTTGTAGGCTTTCATGCCCTCGAAGATTTCCTGCGCGTAGTGCAGCACGGCGCTCGCGGGATCGAGCTCCAAGGGCCGCCTGGGCGTAACCTTCGCGTCGTGCCAGCCCTTGTCGGCCGTCCATCGGGCCAGGACCATGTGATCCGTGAAGAGCTTCCCGAAGCCGGGCGTCTCCAGTGCCTGGATGCGGTCGGCATCCGAGACGGGAGACTTGTGGAGTTCGATTTTGATTTCAGGAGAGGCCGACGTCACGGTCATTGCTGGCACCTTGATAGCAAATAAAATGGTGGCGGCGACACTACCGCCGCGGAGCCGGTTTTGGAAAGGTCTGAAGCAGCCGGTTTCGGCTTTGATCAGAGGAATAATCGCTTGAGGTGGCTGACGTCGAGCAACAAATTTGGAACCGAGCGCCTTCGATCAGGGATGCGTCACCATCAAGTGAAACCGCGACATCAGCATTACCCGAAAGGCTTCGGTCGGTTCGGGAATTTCACTCCTATCGGGAATGACGTTCGCGAATTTTGCACCAAGGCCTTGGAATATGAGATCTTCGACTTGTCACCATGACAAGAAAATAGGTCAGCATTATTGACATAATTTCCGCCGCATGATTTGTCGGCGACATAGAAAATACGAGGAAACCTCCATGCTGAACTGGGACACCATGTTTGCGTCGCGATCGTCGCGCATGCGCGCATCCGAAATCCGCGAGCTCCTGAAGCTTCTCGACCAGCCTGACATCATTTCCTTTGCTGGCGGCATTCCGGATCCGGCGCTGTTTCCAGCCGACGAATTCCAGCGGGCCTATGCGGATATTTTCTCGGGTGCTGCGGTCAACTCGGCGCTGCAATATTCGGTCAGCGAAGGATACAAGCCGCTGCGCGAATGGCTGGCCGGGCAGATGGCGGCGCTCGGCATTCCCTGCGAACTCGACAACGTCTTCATCGTTTCCGGCTCGCAGCAGGGGCTCGATTATCTCGGCAAGCTCTTCCTGTCGCCCAATGATACCGCGCTCGTGACCTGGCCGACCTATCTTGGCGCCCTGCAGGCCTTCAACGCCTATGAACCGGCCTACGACCAACTGACGCTGAACGGCAACCGGACACCCGAATCCTATCGCGTTGCCGCGGCCGCTGCCGGCGGCAAGGTGAAGTTCGCCTATCTCTCGGCGGATTTTTCCAATCCGACCGGCGAAACGGTCGATCTCGATGGCCGCAAGAAGGTGTTGGCGCTTGCCGAAGAACTCGACGTCGCCGTCATCGAAGATGCTGCCTATCAGTCGCTGCGTTACGATGGCGATCCGATCCCGCCGATCCTGGCGCTCGAAATAGCCGAAAAGGGCCATATCAACGATACGCGCACGATCTATTGCGGCAGCTTCTCCAAGACCCTCGCGCCCGGCCTTCGCGTCGGCTTCATCGTCGCCAATGCGCCCGTCATCCGCAAGCTGGTGCTGATGAAGCAGGCGGCCGACCTGCATTCCTCGACGATCAACCAGATGGCGATATCGGATGTCGCCGTGCGCGGCTTCAACAAGCAGGTCGCCAAGATCAAAGCGGTCTACAGCCATCGCCGCGACTGCATGCTGGCAGCGCTCCAGAAGTACATGCCCGAGGGCACGGGCTGGACGAAACCGGAAGGCGGCATGTTCATCTGGATCACGCTGCCGGAAGGCATGGACGGCGCCAAGCTGCTGGCGAAATCGCTCGAAACGGCTAAGGTCGCCTTCGTGCCCGGCAACGCGTTCTTCGCCGACGGCTCCGGCGCCAACACCTTCCGCGTCAGCTTCTCCTGCGCGAATGAGCAGATGATCGAGGATGGGATTGGTCGGTTGGGTAGGTTGATCGCTGAGGAAATTGGTGGGTGATTGCTTGAGAGATGAGAAGACGCCGCGGCACTCACCGCCGTCCCTCATTCCTGTGCTCGTCACAGGAATGAGGGACGGCGCGTCCGCGCCGTGATGGACTCTTATTCGTGAAAGACTCTCTCGTGCCCAAGTCCTTGGGCACGCTGGATTCCTGTGACGAGCACAGCAACGAGGGAGGGGAGGGAACTACTTCCGCCTTCTTCTCTCAGAGGAAACGGGTAAGCGGTTTATCCTTCCATTGCCATGCTTTCGGCAAGCCAGCCAGGCGGAACAACAATCAAAAAATCGTCGTCCAGCCCTCGTTCGCCGTTTCGCTCTTGCCGTAGCCGACGCGGTCGGCGACCGCTCCGTCGGTGTTGCGCAGGATGATGTCGCCGCCCCGGTTGGCGAGCTGCGGGCCGCCGGCGGCTGCGTCGAGCGCGATGGTGCGGATCTCGCCTGCGGCAAGCGCTCCCGACAGCGTCTGCGTCCGGCCGTTTTCGTCCTCCAGCTTCCAGCCATCGAGCGATACCGATATGTCGGAACGGTTGATAATCGTCACCGTCTCATTCTCGATGCCGCCTGCGCCGTTCACCGGGTTGATCAGCGCGGCGATGATGCGCAGGGATGAGGCGACGACCGGCTGCGGCCGGCGGGTGCCTTCGCCGCGGCCCTGGCCGCCGCGATTTTCCGAAACCGGATGGCCGGTCGCCGCATCGGTGTTCCAGTTCTGCGACTGGAAGCAGAGGAAGATTGCCGCCCATTCGTCGGTATCGGTGAAATGGACGAGCAGCGCTCCGTCCTGGTTGGGCCCGTTGGTGGCCTTGAAACCGCCACTGTCTCCCTGGTTCATATGGATATCGTGGATGCCGTTGCCCGGCTCGAATTCGAAATATTGGTCGGGTTTGTTGCGCTCGGCCCCCCAGGCTTCGCCGAAGGCATAGAAATGGATGTCGGGATCGGCAATGCCTTCGTCGACGATCGGCTCGATGAACTCGCGAAGATCGTTCTTCGGGCCGGAGAGCTGGAAGGGCGCGACGTTCATGTCCTCGCGCTCGATCAGGCCGCTACGGACATAATCGATTGCAAGCTCCGGACGATCCCTGCGGATGTCGGTCAAGCCCATCGGCAGGGCTTCGAGCGCCTCCGTCAGCGTCCCGTGCTTGAAATCGACGACGTTGGCATAGAGCAGGTCGTGCGGCGATTCCTTGGAGCGGACATTCAGCGCGATGCGGTAGCTGACGCCGTTCGCCTCGATGCGGATTTCGAGATGGGGATCGTTGTCGTCATCAAGGGCGAGCGCGCTCGCGGTGCCTTTCAAGACCTTGTAATTCTTCAGCATGAGAACCTCGCGGGAATGGCGGGACCTCACGATAACACGGCGAAGGCGCATCTTTTGTGATGGCTAAATCGCAGCGCGATCCCTCAGATTCGGTGCCACGATTTAGCTTTTTAATTTCACGCATGTCGTCCCCGCGAAACCGCTGAACACTTTTGCGCGACATGCTTGTCTTTCGCCGTGCAATGGCTGACTTGCAGCTTGGTGCTATTGCTGCAGATGTGGGCCAAAAAGCTCGAGGTCGGCTTCCCCGAGCCTGTCGCTCGCCGTGTTCAGCTGGTGCCAGTAGGGATAGATCACCGGCGGCAGGCTGACGGCGTCGAGACGCTTGCGCTCCTCTCCGGTGAGCTTCAGCTCTGCGGCGGCGATGTTGTCGCGGAACTGGGCTTCGGTGCGCCCGCCGATGATGACCGAGGTGACGGCCTTGCGGCCGACCAGCCAGGCGAGCGCCACTTGAGCGGCCGAAACGCCGCGTTCCTCGCCGATCGCCACCAGCGTCTCGACGATGTTCCAGAGGCGGTTTTCGTCGCGGATCGGCGGTTCGGTCCAGCCGGCGAACTGGCGCGTGCCTTCGGGAGCGGCCTGGTTGCGGCGGTGTTTGCCGGAGAGCAGACCGCCGGCAAGCGGGCTCCAGACCAGCACGCCGAGGCCCTGGTCAATCGAAATCGGCAGCAGCTCGTATTCGGCGTCGCGGGCTTCGAGCGTATAATGGATCTGCTGACTCACGAAGCGTTGGTAGCGGTGTTCGTTGGCAATGCCGAGCGCCTTCATGATGTGCCAGCCGGAATAGTTCGAGCAGCCGACATAACGCACCTTGCCCTGCCGGATCAGCGTGTCGAGCGCTTCCATCGTCTCTTCGAGCGGCGTCTGGCCGTCCCATTCATGCACCTGATAGAGGTCGATGACATCGGTCTTCAGGCGCTTCAGGCTGGCCTCGCATTCGCGAATCAGGTGGTGGCGCGACAGGCCGCGGTCGTTCGGGCCGTCGCCCATGCCGAAGCGGGCTTTGGTGGCGAGCAGCACGCCCTGCGGCCGCTTGCCGGCGAGCGCCTCGCCGATGATATTTTCGCATTCGCCTGACGAATAGACGTTGGCGGTGTCGATCAGGTTGATGCCGGCATCGATGCAGATGTCGATCATCTTCTTCGCCTCGGAGACGCCGAGATCGCCGACCATCTTCGCCCAACCGACGCCGCCGAAGGTCATCGTGCCCATGGTCAAAGTCGAAATCTTCAAGCCGGAACGGCCGAGCAGACGATATTCCATTGAAACTCCTCCTTCATCGAAACGCGATTGACGTACCTCGACGCAATAGCATGAATGGCGGCATGTTCACGCCTGCGTGAGGGGTCGGCGAGATTGCGGGCGCCCGAGGCTAAGATCAATTGCGCGGCGCTGGGGCGCGGGCAGATCGTACAATATGTGATCGGCTTGTCGACGGAAATCGTTCTGGCGTGGAGACGACGCAACGGGGGGCTGCCGCGGATCAGGTCTCGTCCTTGTTCTTCTTGTGAATGTTGTCGCGGAGCGAAGCGATCGTATCGCGAATCTTGCTCACGGTCTCGGCGTCGAGACCGACGGCTTTGCCGATGCAGTCGAACACGTGGGTCGCGCGGCTCTTGAGGGACTGTCCCTTCTGCGTCAGGCGCAAAAGCACCTGGCGCTCGTCGGCGGGATTCCGGTTGCGAGTGACGAGATCGACATTTTCCAGTCGCTTCAAGAGCGGGGTGAGAGTGCTGGAATCGAGGAAAAGCGTCTCGCCGAGATCCTTCACCGTGCGGTCGTCGCGCGCCCACAAGGCGGTCATGACGAGGAATTGCGGATAGGTCAGATCCAACTCGTCGAGCAGGGGGCGGTAAAGCTGATTGAAGGCGTGGCCTGCCGAATAGATTGAAAAGCAAAGCAATTCATCGATCTTCGGCACGTCGGCAACACCATTCGATGGCGTGTCTTTCATCACGTTCTCCTCTGCGCTTAATATAATTTGCGCACGATCTGTTTGCAAGCTATTGACGACGTGAACGATGAGGGTTATTTATATCGCACACAAATAAATCGTCCACAAATTAGATTCCGATTTGGAAACTTGAAGGCACGCGAACGTACCAGTTCGGCTCCTTTGAACTTCAACCGACGAAAGGAAATGACCCATGTTCAAGTTTGCTGCAGTCGTCGCCCTGGCGGGCGCTCTTCTTTCCGGGGCTGCCGTCGCTCAGTCGGCCAAACCTACCGTCGTTCTCGTTCACGGCGCCTTTGCCGATTCATCCAGCTGGAACGGCGTGGTCGAGATCCTGCGCAAGGACGGTTTCCCGGTCGTTGCTGCCGCCAATCCGCTGCGTAGCGTTTCCGGCGACGCCGCCTATGTTTCCGATGTCGTCGGCAGCATTGCCGGCCCCGTCGTCTTGGTCGGCCATTCCTATGGAGGGCAGGTGATCTCGACCGCCGCGAACGGCCATGACAACGTCAAGTCCCTGGTCTATGTCGCGGCCTTCGCGCCGGAGGCAGGGGAATCGGTTGCGGATCTCGCCGGCAAGTTTCCCGGCGGTACGCTGAGCGGAGCGCTGGCGGTTCCGGTGAAGCTCAGTGCAGGCGGCGTCGATCTTTCCATAGACCAGACCAAGTTCCATGACCAGTTCGCCAGCGACGTGCCGGCTGAGCAGGCTGCCCTGATGGCGGCGGCCCAGCGGCCGATCACCGAAGCGGCCCTGACCGAAAAATCCGGCGAGCCTGCCTGGAAGAAACTGCCGTCATGGTTTGTCTACGGCACCAGCGACAAGAACATCCCGGCCGCAGCTCTTGGCTTCATGGCCGAGCGGGCAGGGTCCAAGCTGACCGTCGTGGTCGATGGCGCATCCCACGTCGTGATGGTTTCGCAGCCGCAGAAGGTGGCGGAGCTCATCGAAGAGGCCGCGAAGTAACGTCTCTCTGAAGGGTGACGGCAATTCAGCAGCACAGGGCGCAGCGCAGCCGCTGCGTCCTGTCACATACCTGTCAACGACCCCTAATAAGGGAGGGTGACGCAATCCCGAGGACCCCTCCCATGAAGACGATCGTTTCCGCCGCTGCTCTTCTCGCCGCGAGCTTTTTTGCCATTCCGACCTCGGCCGCAAACCTCGTTCTCTACACCAGCCAGCCGAACGAGGATGCGCAGGCGACGGTCGATGGCTTCATGGTCGCCAATCCCGATATCAAGGTCGACTGGGTGCGCGACGGCACGCCGAAGATCATCGCCAAGCTCCAGGCCGAGATCCAGGCCGGCAACCCGGTCGCCGACCTTCTGCTCATCGCCGACATGGTGACGCTGGAGCGCTTGAAGCAAGACGGCAAGCTGCTCGCCTACAAGTCGCCGGAAGCCGCGCAATACGACGCCAGTCTCTATGACGCCGACGGCTACTATTACTCGACCAAGCTGATCACGACAGGCATCATGTACAACACCTCGGCCGGCATGAAGCCCGCGGGCTGGAAGGACCTGACCAAGCCGGAGGCCAAGGGCCTCGTCACCATGCCGAGCCCGCTCGCCTCGGGTGCGGCGCTCATCCACGCCCAGACACTGGCTGCCGTTCCCGGCCTCGGCTGGGACTTTTACAAGGCGCTTCAGGCAAACGGCGCGATTGTCGCCGGCGGCAACGGCGCCGTGCTGAAGTCGGTCGCCTCGGGCGAAAAGGCTTACGGCATGGTCGTCGATTACCTGCCGATCCGCGAGAAGGCCAAGGGCGCGCCCGTCGAGTTCGTCTTCCCGAGCGAAGGCGTTTCCGCCGTCACCGAGCCGGTCGGCATTCTCGCCAGCACCAAGAATGCGGAGGCGGCGAAGAAATTCGTCGATTACGTGCTCTCGGAAAAGGGCCAGGAAGGCTTCCTCAAGCTCGGCTATATCCCGGCCCGCAACGACATGAAGCTGCCGGAGGGTTTCCCGGCGCGCGACGCCATCAAGGTGCTGCCGATCAAGGCGGAGGAAGCTCTGAAAAATACCGATCAGGATCTGAAGACCTTCTCGGGCATTTACGGTTCGAACTGATCCTTCCATGCATGGTTATGTGAGATCGGGAAACAGCCAGCCCGCCTGGCTGTTTCCTTTTATCGTCATATCAGTCCTGATCCTCAGCGTGCTGCCGCTCGCCCGCCTCGCCATGGTCGGCATTGCGGCCTTCGCCAACGGCGGCGTCATCGATGTGCTGAGCGAACCGTCGCTCTGGCAGGCCACCTATTACACCATCGTCACCGCGGTCTTGGGCACGATCATCTCGCTTCTCATCGGCTGCCTCTTCGCCTTCCTGCTGACGCTGACCGATCTTCCCGGCAAAGGGCCGCTCAGCTTCTTCTTCGTGCTGCCGA
This sequence comes from Rhizobium sp. NLR16a, assembly GCF_017948245.1. NCBI lineage: Bacteria > Pseudomonadati > Pseudomonadota > Alphaproteobacteria > Hyphomicrobiales > Rhizobiaceae > Rhizobium > Rhizobium sp. NLR16a. Next base: position 1,140,764 of record NZ_CP072865.1, read on the forward strand.
TGATGATCCCGCCGCAGGTGACGGCGCTTGCCTGGGTGCAGATGTCGGGGCCGTCGAGCCCGTTGTTGAAGGCGCTCTCGCTTGCGCCGCCGCTGGGGTCGCCGCAGCCGCTCTATTCGGTGGGCGGCATCGCGCTGCTCTATGGCGTGCAGCATGCGCCGCTGGTCTATCTGGCGCTCAGGGCCGGGCTGATGACGCTGCCGCGCGACGGTGTCGAGGCCGCGCGGCTTTCCGGCGCCTCGAGCCTCAGGGTGTTCCGCGACATCATCCTGCCGCTGTCGCTGCCCGGCATCATCGCCGGGGCGGCAATCTCCTTCGTCTCCTGCACCGGCAATTTCGGCATTCCCGCCATTCTCGGCATCCCGGCCTCGATCTATACGCTGCCGACGCTCATCTTCACCAAATTCTCAGCCTTCACCAGCCGCACCTTCGGCGATGTCGCCGTGCTCTCGGGCATCATCGCGATGATCTCGGTCGCAGGGCTGATGATCCAGGACCGGGCGCTCAGAGGCCGGGACTATCGTGTCATCGGCCTGTCAGGGGCAAGTGCCGCTTTCCAGCTCGGCCGCTGGCGCTTCCTTGCCACGCCGCTTCTCTGGGCGATCCTGTTCTTCATGCTGGCCGCACCCTTCTCCGCGCTCGTCGCCGGCGCGCTGGTGCCGGCCTATGGCGTGCCGCTCACCTTCAAGACCATGTCGCTGCATGCCCTTCAGGAGATCCTATTCCGGCAGGCGGTCACGCGCACGGCCTTTGTCAATTCGCTGTCGCTTGCCGGCGCCACCGCGCTTGGTCTGCTCGTCGTAACGGTGCTTGCGGCTTATGTGCTGACGCGGCGCAGAGACCTGGCGTCGCGCATCGTCGCCAGCCTGATCGAGATACCCTATTCGCTGCCCGGCATCGTCTTGGCGGTCGCCTTCATCCTGGTCTTCGCCGCACCCGTCCCGGTCCTCAACATCTCGCTTTACGGCACGATCTGGATCATCCTGATCGCCTATTTCTCCTCCTTTTTCGCCGTCAGCCTAAAGCCGCTGATCACCGCCTTCCACCAGCTCGATCCAGCGCTGGAAGAGGCCGCACGGCTTTCCGGCGCCGGCTTCGTCCGCCGACTCTTCGATATCATCGTGCCGCTGATTGCGCCCGCCGTCGGCGCCTCGGTCATCCTCGTCTTCCTGATCGCCTGCAACGAGCTGACGATCTCGGCGCTGCTCTGGTCGGCCGGCACCCAGACGCTCGGCGTCGCGATCTACAATCTCGATGACAGCGGCAGTTCCGACCTTGCTTCGGCGCTCTCAGTGCTCGTCGTGCTCATGGTCGTCGTCATGATGCTGCTGCTCGAGCTTCTGGCCAAACGCCTTCCGAAAGGGGTGGTCCCATGGCGCAACTGACCCTCAATCAGGTGGCCAAGGATTTCGGCACCGGAAGGGCGGCCGTCAGCGGTTTTTCGCTCGATGTGCGCGAGGGCGGTTTCCTGGCGCTGCTCGGGCCTTCCGGCTGCGGCAAGACGACGGTGCTGCGGATGATCGCCGGTTTCGAGGCGCCTTCCGACGGCTCGATCCATCTCGGGGAGCGGCTGCTTGCCGATGCGGCGCAATCGCTGCCGCCGGAAAAGCGCAATATGGCGATGGTCTTCCAATCCTATGCGCTCTGGCCGCATATGAGCGTGGCCGACAATGTCGGCTATCCCCTCAAGGTGCACGGCATCTCGGGTGAGGCCTACCGGGCGAAAGTACAGGACGCGCTCTCCACCGTCCGGCTCGCCGATTACGCCGGGCGGCGGCCGGCCGATCTCTCCGGCGGCCAGCGCCAGCGAGTGGCGCTCGCCCGCTGCCTGGTGACGTCGCCTGACGTCGTGCTGCTCGATGAGCCGCTCGCCAATCTCGACCGGCACCTGAAGCAGGAGATGGAGGAGACCTTCCGCGAGTTCCACCAGCGCTCGGGCGCGACGATGATTTACGTCACCCACGATCAGAGCGAGGCGATGGCGCTCGCGACCGACGTCGCCGTCATGTCGGAGGGCCGGCTGCTGCAGGTGGCATCGCCGGCCGAAATCTATGCCCGGCCGGACGGCCGCATTGTCGGCGGGCTGATCGGGCGCGGCGCGATCCTGACGCTGCCTGTGATGGGCGGCGAACGCCATCTGGAGTGGGATGAGTTGCAGGATGCGCTGCAGGCGGCCAATATCGATGGCGCCGATATTCTGGTGCGGCCGGAGGATGTGATCATCGGCGGCGAGGGCGCTCCCGCGACCGTCGAATCCGTGCTTTTCGAGGGCGAGCGCTACGCCGTCAAACTGACGCTCGGCAACGGCCAGACGCTGCGCGCCTACAGCCGCGTCGTCGTCGAGGCCGGAGAAGCCGTGCGTGTCGTCATCCGCGCGGGGTGGCGGCTCTGATCGAGATAATCGCATCCGGGGGCGGCAAGAGGGGCGTTTGTCCGCAATTTTCTCGGCCCGCCACCTTTTCCTGCAGCGATTGCCGGATAAGGTACTGCGCGCAACCGGACTCATTCCATGTCGCTTCGCCTCGCCACTTTCAACGTCGAAAACCTGCTCACCCGTTTCGATTTTACGGGTTTTCGCAACCAGCTTCGCCAGGACCGCGTCATCAAGCTTTTCGAGGTGAACAGCGAGGGCGTCTATCAGCAGCTCGAGCAGGCGCGCGTGATCGCCGCCACCGATGATACGAGGCAGATGACGGCGCTGGCGATCGCCGATGCCGACGCCGATATCCTCTGCCTGCAGGAAATCGACAATATGGCCGCTCTTCAGGCGTTCGAATACGGCTATCTCTTCCGCATGGTCGGAAACGGCTATCGGCAGAAATTCCTGGTCGAGGGCAATGACAGCCGCGGAATCGATGTCGCCGTGCTGATGCGCGAGGAAACGCGCGATGGCCAGAAGATCGAACTCAGGGATATCAGAAGTCACGCGATGACGACCTATCGCGATTTCGATCTCTTCGACGAGGAACTGGCGCTTACCAACCGTATCGACGACAAGATCTTCAAGCGCGACTGCCTGGAGCTCGACCTCCTGATCGGCGGCAGGCCTTTCTCGCTCTATGTTGTGCATTTCAAGTCGATGGGCAATCCGCGCGACGGGCTGGACGGGCGGCAATCGACACTGCCGCTCCGTCGCGCCGAGGCGCGCGCCGTGCGTCGCATCATCGAGGACCGCTTCGGCGCCGGCCACACCGCCTCGAAGAGCTTTGCGATCTGCGGCGACATGAACGACTATCAGGAGCGCGTCGCCGTCGTTGGGCGGCGCGGCACCGGTTATCATTTCGAGCATCAGGCGGAGACCGAAAGCGCGCTCGACGTCTTCAGCCATGACAGTTTTGCGGAAAATGTCGTCCGCCGTCGTCAGCCCCTCGACCGCTGGACGCTTTATCATGCGCGCGGGCCGCAGGAGCAGCACCTCTGCCAGCTCGATTATATCTGGCTTTCGCCCGCACTTGCCGCCCATAATGCCGGCCGCCTGCCCGAGATCATCCGCAGCGGCCAACCCTACCGCACCATCTTCCCGCCGGGGCAGGAGGTGGAGCGTTATCCCCGTACCGGCTGGGACCGGCCGAAGGCCTCCGACCATTGCCCCGTCATCATGACACTGGATCTCCCCTGAAAGCGAACATGAAAACGAATTTGAGCAGAAATTTTCCGAACGCCGATTTTCCCGATGATTTCGCCGGCTGGCCGCCGGAGAACACGGTCTTCCCCATCGCCGGCGTTGATCTCCGCGTCCTGCCCGGCACTCATCCTTTCGTCGCCGCCGAGGAGACGGCGATCCGCGAGAATTGGGTGAGGGAGATCGCCGCCAACCCGGCGCTCTTCGATGGGCGGCTGATTTTCCAGCAGCGGCTGTCGCTCGGTAAGGAAGGAATTTCGGGTGAGGGCTACGTCACGCCCTTTTCCGCCTTCATGTACTGGCGCCGCCAGCCCCAACGCCAAGGCGGGCTGCACATCTTCGCCTATCCCGTGCTCGAAAGCTCCGACGGCGCGCTGGTTGCGATCCGCATGGGTGCGCACACCGCCAATCCCGGCCAGGTCTATTTCGCCGCCGGCTCGCTGGAACCCGAGGATATCTTCAACGGGCGCTGCGACATCGAAGCCAATATGCGCCGCGAGGTTCTCGAGGAAACCGGCCTCAATCTTTCCGATTCGGTGGCGGGGCAGCAGCTCTTTTCCAGCCACGCCAGGCGTACGGTGACGTTGCTGAGGCTCTTCCGTTTCGACCTGACGGCAGACGAGATGGTCGATCGGATCGAGGCCCACATGCTGGTCGCCGAAGACAAGGAGATCGCGGGTGCGGTGGCGATCCGTTCGGCTGATCGTGACGCGTATCCGTATAACATCTCCATGCTGCCGGTGATTGACTGGTATTTCGGGAAGAGTGGCGCATAGGGCGCGGCAATCGGAGGCCGCCCTCGTCCTTCGAGGCCCCTTTCGGGGGTACCACGCTCGTCAAGCGCTTCCGAGAAAAAATCGATTTTCATTAACGATCCCGCGCAAATTGCGGGCTGCCGACGTCTCGTGCCGGAGACGGGTTGTTCTTACCCGAGTTAGCGCCTTGCACTCGGTCGCATGGTCGGGCAGGTTGGCGGCGCGACGATCGATTCAAGGAGGCCGATGTGGCGCGAAGCTACAGCGTCTATGACGTGTTCACCGATCGAAAGCTTGCGGGCAATCCGCTGGCGGTGGTTTTCGACGGCGACAATCTCAGCGACGAGGCGATGCAGGCGATCACCCGGGAGATCAATCTCTCCGAAACGGTTTTCGTGCAGCCTTCAACCAATCCCGCCTACGCGGCGAAGCTCAGAATCTTCACGCCGGGCCGCGAGCTGCCCTTTGCCGGTCATCCCACAGTCGGCACGGCGGTGGCGCTGGCCGAGCGGGCTCATGGCGCAGCGGCGCTCGATCTCGTCATGGTGCTTGAGGAAAATGTCGGGCCGGTGCGTTGCGCCGTGCGGCTGAGGCAGGGCGAGGCGAGCTTTGCCGAATTTGACCTGCCGCGCAAATCGCAGCAGGCCGTCATGCCGCTCGACAAGCTCGGTATTGCCGATGCGCTGTCGTTGAAGGTCACCGAAATCGGCTTCGAAAACCACGTTCCGTCGGTCTGGAGCGCCGGCGTTCCGTTTCTGCTCATTCCGGTGCACGATGTCGGCACGGCGCAGCGGGTGGAATTCGATCCGCAGCTTTGGGAAAAGATCGTGCCCTTCGTCGATGGCGCGCTGGCCTCGGCCTATGTCTATTGCCGCGGCGGCGTCAACCACGTGGCGAAGTTCCATGCGCGCATGTTCGCCAGCGGCATGGGCATCGTCGAGGATCCGGCCACCGGGGCGGCGGCGGCCGCTCTCTCCGGCGCAATCCGCCATTTTGACCGGCTGACCGACGGGCACCACCCGATCATGATCGAGCAGGGCGTCGAGATGGGCCGTCCGTCCTTCATCCACCTGCATATCGATGTCGAAGGCGGGACGATTTCCAACGCGCGGATCGGCGGCCAGGCGGTGCGACTGGCGAGTGGCACACTCGATCTTTGAGTTTATGAGAGCGCCGCGCTCCGGCAGGCGGGACGCTCTATCACCTTGAATTGGCGCATCATCCCTCGCGGAGATCGTTTCCGATTTTTAGGATTGTGCGCCGCATTTCGGCGCTGCGGAAAAATCTTTGAGATTAACCAAAGAATTTTCGCTGATGCGCTGGACAAGCCTGCCGATCCTGTTTATACGCCCCGTCACACCGCGCAGCCAAGCGCGAACGGGTGATTAGCTCAGTTGGTAGAGCAGCTGACTCTTAATCAGCGGGTCGTAGGTTCGAGCCCTACATCACCCACCAATCTTCTTGAAAAGATCGAGATTTTTAAATTCGGACCGGGCTTCCGGTTTGATGGAAATCGTTCCAGAAACGGAAGATCTGGTTGATACTGGCTGCACCGACACGCTTGCCCTATGTTCTTCTCCGAAGCTGGAGGGTTTCATGAAAAGCGTCGTCTTTGCCGTTGCCTTGTCGCTGTCGTCGCCGGCTCTTGCTGGCGGCGTGATGGAAGTCAAAGCGAGCGCACATAGCTGCGGCGAGATTGCGCAGATCATCCGTCAGAATAAGAAGGTCTTCGTTCGAGTCGGTTTTGGCGGGCGCAGTTTTCGGTATCCGCCGGCGCAATGCAGCCTGGGCGACAAGCGCAGCACGGCGAGTTTCCGCGATGCTGAAGGGCGGCAGTGCGTCCTTGATTATGCCTGCGTCTATGATCCCGCCTCGCTTTACAATTTCCCCTGACAATGCGGCAACTGTCTTAACTCTTTGAGAACCATTGACAAATGGGAGCGAAACTCCTTGAACCCGGAGCCTCAATGCCAGGGAAATGTCATGTCAGAGCAGCCTGGCTTTAGCATCGGGGCCGCCGTAACCGGTTGGCCACCTTCAGAAGTGGATCTGGCTGCCCCTATTTTGCGAGCACATAAAAGCTATGCGCTCGCTACTATCGCAACCTGCTGGCCGACGCCAACTTCTTGAGAGATCAGCTCCTTATCGCCAGCAGTCTGATGTCGAAAAATATCGTGCGCCGCTTGAAGGCTCAGAAAGAGCGTCTTGTACCATGAAGCACCAGAAGGGCATCGACCTTGTCAGGTCTGGCGCCGACGCCGGCTACTCAGTCAACGAAGGCAGCCGACGAGGGGCTTCAGGACTGGGCTCGACCAAACCTGCGAGAAGGGCCACGGCCCATGGCGGGGATCAGCTGACATTGGCCGAGGTCAAGAAAGGGGAGAGCCTCAGCGCGAGGTGCGTGGCATGCTGTCACGAAGCCTGGATCGACCATTCGGAGCTCGCGCGACGGTTCGGCGCCAGTACGATGATCGGCATGCCGACGCCAAGGCTGCGGTGCGGATCGTGCGGCAATAAGGGTAACAACAGATGGATTGCGGATGGAGGGGCATCGCATCACCAGGCACCACACGTCAGGCGATGGTCGCTTTGAATGAGAGCGGGCGGGAATTCCTGCTCCGACGCGGTGCAGGCGAATTCCCTACTGGCCCTCTGGGCCGAGCGCCCTACTTCAGCCCTCCCATTCAGGAGTTACCCATGAAAAGTGTCGTCGTGGCCGTCGCGTTATCGCTGTCGTCGGCAGCCTTTGCCGCCGAGACGGTGGAAGTCAATGCCAGGGACCACAGCTGCGCGGAACTCCGACGCGTCATTCAGCAGGAAAAGCGGGTCTTCGTGCGCATGGGATTCGGCGGCCGCAGCTTTCGTTATCCGCCGGCGAGGTGCAATCTGGGGGACAAATACGACACTGCGCGAGTGAGAGACGCGGACGGCAAGATCTGCCTCCTCGACCATGAGTGCGTCTACGATCCTCAGTCTTTCTATAACAGAATCCCCAACTAGCCTTTGAATCCCAGCGTCGCTCGACCAATCGAGCCTGCGAAAGCGCCGGCCCGGTCCGGACCGATGGCGGCGATGTCGACACGATGGAGAGCCATTCCGGCGGCAGTTACAAGACCTCCGGTAGCCGAGACCGCTTTTCCAGACCGGCAGAGCCTTAAGGGTCCGACGGCAAGAAATCAATAAAGGCAGGTAGCCGGACTGGTTCGGAGTTGGTGACGAGAACAAGAAAAAAGGCCGGGCGAAACTCGCACCGACCTTCCTCGATCTGTCTCAATGACGGCTGCCAGTACATCCGTGGTCAGCCGTCAGAGACAAATTTAATAATCTCTAAATAAGTGCCGATTGCGGTTATTCAAGGGGCGGCCGCACAAAAGAAGCTCGTGCCCGCGCGTCACTCTGAGATTGCGGTCACCTTAGGATCATACGCATCTTCGATGCATAGATCCTCCTTGGCGTGTCCTGGCCGGACGCGCCAAGGAGGTATCTAGCGCGGCTCCTTTCGACCGGCAGCGGTTACTGCTGAGCAGGAGCGGCCGGCGGGGTAGCCGGTGCGGGTGCCGGAGCAGGCGTTGCGCTGTTATCGGTCGGAGCGATCGGCTTAGCCGGGGCCGGCTCGGACTGGGTCGTGGAGGCTGTCGTATCCGGCGAAGTGCCGGGAGGTGTGCTGCTCCACTGCGAATAGGCGAATGCAGCAACAGCGATCACGGCCAATGCAGCAACCCAAACAACCCACGTATTGCTGCTGCGCGTCGTCGGCGTCGTGCGCAGATCCAGGTTCGGGTTCAGCGGGCGGTTCGGATCGTTGGCATTATTGGGGTCGTACGACATGGTACTTTCTCCTCTTTCGGTGATGAAGTAATGGATCAGTGGGACTTTTGTTCCATTCTGGGGCCGAAGTGCCTGTGTTGGCGGGATTTTTGAGCCTGGAGCGGCTTCTTGAGCGGAAAGCAAAAGGCAATTGCGGGGATGACGCCTGAGGAGATCGTGCTGTCATACGCACAGCACAGCCGCCGTATAGACGGGCATAACCGCAGCGGAAGCGTCGTTCTTGACAGGACGGGGTGTCTTTGCCAATGCTTTGGATCTGGGGTCGCGATCACCCCACGAGGCGTCATGCTGAAGAATCGCGTCCGGTAAACCCGATCAACGGAGGACGCGTCATGCCGTCATTTCTCGAAATTTCTCCCGACAAGCTCAGCCGCCTCATTGGTACTCCTGGGGCGCCCTGCATCATCGACGTCCGCACGGACGAGGATTTCGGGCTCGATCCGCGCCTGGTGCCGGGCTCGATCCGGCGCGACCACGCCGAGGTTGCGTCCTGGGCTGATAGCATCAATGCCGATGCCGTCGTCGTGGTCTGCCACAGGGGCGCCAAACTCAGCCATGGTGTCGCCGCCTATCTCAGGCATGCCGGGATCGAGGCGGAAAGCCTCGAAGGCGGCTTCGAAGCCTGGGTCGCGGCGGGACCCGTCGTGCCCGAGGCGAAGCTGCCGCGTCGCGACGGGCAGGGACGCACCGTCTGGGTGACACGGGCGCGGCCAAAAATCGACCGCATTGCCTGTCCCTGGCTGATTCGGCGTTTCGTCGATCCGAATGCCGTCTTCCTGTTCGTGCCGGCGCCTGAAGTTGTCGCCGTCGGCGAGCGCTTCGGGGCTGCGCCCTTCGATATCGAGGACGTGTTCTGGAGCCATCGTGGCGAGCTCTGCACCTTCGACGTGATGGTCGAGGAGTTCGGCCTGGCCTCCGAACCGCTCTTGCGCCTGGCGCGGATCGTCAGGGCGGCGGATACGGCCAGGCTCGATCTCGCGCCCGAGGCATCCGGTCTGCTTGCCGCCTCGCTCGGCCTCTCGAGAATGTATTCCGACGATCTGGAGCAGCTCGAGGCCGGAATGCTTCTCTACGATGCCTTCTTCCGCTGGTGCCGCGATGCGACCGAAGAGACCCACAACTGGCCCGCGCCGAAAAAGAGAGTATGAGATGGTCGACATGACGGAGAATGCGCCCGCCGGACAGGCGGGCAAGAAGGACGCGGGCGAGGGGCATCACCACGGCGTTTCGTTTGGGGAGGCGTTCCGGGTGTGGCTGCGCGTCGCCGCCTTGAGCTTCGGCGGCCCGGCCGGCCAGATCGCCGTCATGCACCGCATTATCGTCGACGAGAAGCGATGGATCGGCGAGCACCGCTTTCTGCATGCGCTGAATTATTGCATGCTGCTTCCTGGCCCCGAGGCGCAGCAGCTCGCTGTCTATATCGGCTGGCTGATGCACCGCACATTGGGCGGTCTCGTTGCCGGCGTGCTCTTCGTGCTGCCGGGCTTCCTGTCGATCCTCGGCCTCAGCTACATCTACGCGGCCTATGGCAGCGTCGGCATCGTCGCCGGCCTGTTCTTCGGCCTGAAAGCGGCCGTCCTTGCCGTCGTCGTGCAGGCCGTCATCCGCATCGGCAGCCGGGCGCTGAGGAACCGCGTCATGCTTGCCGTGGCGGCCGCGGCCTTCGTCGCCATCTTCTTCCTCCACGTGCCGTTCCCGCTGATTGTGTTGGCCGCCGGAATCATCGGTTTCTTCGGCGGCAGGCTCGGTCTCGACGCCTTCAAGGCGGGCGGCGGCCATAAGGCCGCAAGCGGCGCGATGCTGTCGGATGCGGAATCGGCGCTAGGCGAGGGTATTCCGGCGCATGCGCGCGCCAACCTCGCCTGGTCGATGCGCATATCAGCTATACTGCTCGCCCTCTGGCTGGTGCCGGTCGCCACCCTTTACGCGTTCTTCGGCCCAGGTGACGTCTTCAGCCAGATCGGCCTGTTCTTCAGCAAGATGGCGGTCGTCACCTTCGGCGGCGCCTATGCCGCGCTCGGCTATGTCGCGCAGGAGGCCGTGCAGCATTTCGGCTGGCTGAAGCCGGGCGAGATGCTGGACGGTCTCGGCATGGCCGAGACGACGCCGGGGCCGCTGATCATGGTGCTCCAGTTCGTCGGCTTCATGGCCGCCTTTCGCAATCCCGGCTCGCTCGATCCGATGCTTGCCGCCACCCTTGCTGCGATCCTGACGACATGGGTAACCTTCGTGCCCTGTTTCCTCTGGATCTTCCTTGGTGCGCCCTTTATCGAAAAGTTGCGCGGCAATGTCGCGCTTGCCGGGGCAATGTCGGCGATCACGGCGGCGGTGGTCGGCGTCATTCTCAACCTCGCCATCTGGTTCGGCCTGCATACGCTGTTTGCCGAAGTCGCGCAGGTCAGTTTCGGAAACCTGCGGCTCGATATTCCACAGCTGCAATCTGCCGTACCGGCGGCGATCGCGCTCTCTGTCGCCGCCGCCATCGCACTTTTCCGCTTCAAGACCTCGGTTATCACGACGCTCTTCGGCTGTGCGATCGCTGGCATGCTCTGGACGCTGGCGATAAACTGATCAGGCCTCTGTTCCCTCGGCGGGAACGCGGGTTGCGAGCATCTTGTCGATGCGCATGCCGTCCATGTCGAGCACCTCAAAGCGCCAGTCTTCGAAGAGGAAGGTTTCGCCGGCTTCCGGGATATGCTGGAGCTGATGCAGCGCGAAGCCCGCCAGCGTATGAAAATCGGCGTCGGGGCGATCCTTGAGGCCCAGCCGTTCGAAGGCGTCGAAGGCCGGCATCATCGCGTCAATCAGCAGCGAACCGTCTTCCCGCACGACAATGTCGGGCTCCTCGTCGGCGCCCGGCAGATCGCCGGCGATGGCTTCGAGCAGGTCGGTCTGGGTGACGATGCCTTCGAGACTGCCATATTCGTCGACGACGATGGCGAGGCGAACGGGCGACGCCTTGAAGCTGTCGATGACGCGCACGACCTTGCTACCCTCGTGCAGCACCAGGGGCTGCTTGATCACCTCCAGCGGCCTGACCTTGCCGCCGTCGAGGACCTGATCGAGAAGATCCTTCTTCAACACCATGCCGATCGGTTCGTCGATCGAGCCGCGGGCGACCAGCAACTGCTCATGGCTGCACTCTCGGATCGTCTTCAGAATCTCCGCCTCGCTGTCGTCGGCATCAAACCATTCGATGTCGAGACGCGGGGTCATGATGTCGGAGATCGGCCGGTCGCCGATGTTGAATACCCGCTCGACGAGTTGCTGCTGCACCTGGTTCAGAAGACCGGCCTCCTGGCTCTCGGCGACCAGCAACTTTAACTCCTGCGGGGAGTGGAACGAGGATTCTCCGGTTCCGGCGCGAAGGCCGACCGCCCGCAGCACAAGGTTGCCCATACCGTTCAAGGTGAAGATCGCCGGCTTGAACAATAGCAGGAAGAGGCCGAGGGGACGCACGACGGCAAGCGAGGTCGCCTCGCTGCGCTGCAGCGCCAGGCTTTTCGGCGCAAGTTCGCCGAGCACGATGTGCAGCGCCGTGATGATGACGAAAGCGATGACGATGGAGACGGTATGGGCGCCGGTTGTCGCCCACGGTTCAGGCAGCCAGGAGAGCAGCGGTTCGATCAGATGGGCGAGCGCCGGCTCGCCTACCCAGCCCAGAGCCAGCGACGAGATGGTGATGCCGAGCTGGGTTGCGGCGAGATTAGCATCGAGATTGTCGATGGCGCGCTGGAGAGCGGAGGCGTTCATGCGACCGGCCGCGACAAGCTCGGTAACACGGCTGCGCCTCATCGAAACCAGTGCGAATTCTGCGGCGACGAAGAAGCCATTGGCAGCGACGAGAAAGAACACGGCTAGTATCCCGACAAAGTCGAAGAGCCCGCCCGCGGATTCGGACATATTTTGCTTACCCCTGAATTGATGCGAGTCCGAAACTACACGCTCGCACAGAGCTGGCAAGGCGCGGCCGCCATTCTTGCGATGCCGCGGCGCTTATCGCTTCGGCGCTTCGAAGAGCTCGACAGGGTTTCCGGCCGGGTCTTCCAGCAGGATCTGCTTGCCGCCGATGCCCTGGACTATGTCGTTGCGAAAATGCGCGCCCGCCTGGCGCAGCTTAGTGACTTCGGCTTCGAGGTCGGCGACTTCGATCTGGATGCGGTTCCATCCACCGGGCTCCGGCCATCGTCCGTCCGGCATCGCCTGGGAGGCTCCGCCCGGTCCGGTTGTGCCGCTGACGAGCAGACGAAAACCGTCCCTCGTCAGAATGGCGAAGCTCGGGGCCGGGTGAAGCGCGACCGAAAAGCCGAGATGCCGCGTGTAGAATTCCAACGCGGCGTCGACGTCGTCAACGATATAACGCATGCTGATGCCGGGCATGATTTCCTCCATCATCTTTAAGGCGAGCGATCCCGGACGACGGATCCAATGGCCCCAGGCGCTCGATCGAAGGTGCGGAGCAGCGCTCCGTTATTTGAATCTGCGCCCAATTCCGCACAAAATCGAATCCGATCTTCGGGACTATGCGTCGATCGCGTCGTGTCGGGAAGAACGGCAGTTCACTGGAGTGTGTAAAATTAAACTAAAACGCCGATTGGGAATGGATGAGGGCGGTGAAGGGATAAGCACAGTCGCTCTCCCCGCCTTCCTCATTCCTGTGCTCGTCACAGGGATGAGGGTGGGTGAGGTGACGCCTGCCCTAAACCTTCCGGCGCACAGCGGCGATGATGCCAAGCAGTCTCTTCGGCATCAACCTTCACATCGCCCTCATGCGTCGACGGATGCAGCCCCTCGACCGGCGGCAACGGATCGCATTCCTCGCAGACGCAGCGATATCGTTTGATCGCTGTCGCCTTCATGCCGCCTGCCGGCTCCAGCTGGCGAAGGGGTCGGGCAGGTTGCGCCAGCGTTCAGGTGTGAAGGCATCACTTTCCACCAGACAGGCGTCGAGTTCGCTGCTGATCCACGCGTCGTCCATCGGGTCGGCGCCGATGAAGACGATTTCCTGGCGACGGTCGCCCCATACGGGGTCGAGATAGGGGCCGATGGCGCTGAGGAAACCGGGCGCGTCGGGCCATTGTTCGCGCGGCACGGAAGCCCACCACAGGCCCATCTTGCCGGTGCGCACGATCGCGCCGGCCTGACTGATCTCGCCGACATGGTGCGGTCGGGTCGCCAGCCAGAAGAAGCCCTTGGCGCGCACCACGCCCGGCCATGTCCGATCGAAAAAAGCCTGCAATCTTGCCGGATGGAAGGGCCGCTTCTCGCGATATACGAAGGAGCGAATGCCGTATTCCTCGGTCTCCGGCACGTGATCCCTGAAGCCGTGCAGTTCCTTGTACCAGAGCGGATGGGTCTCGGCCCTCTCGATGTCGAAACGGCCGGTGCCAAGCACCTCCGCGAGCGGCACCTTGCCGAAATCCGCCTCGATCAGCTTCGCATCCGGATTGAGGCCGATGATGATCTTGCGTGCGGCGTCGCGCTGCTCGTCGCTTGCCGTGCCGATCTTGTTCAGCACCACGACATCGGCGAATTCGATCTGCTCGACCAGCAGGTCGACGATCATCCTGTTGTCGCCGTCGCCTGCGGTTTCGCCGCGGTCGGCGAGGAGATCGGCCGAGGCATAGTCGGCCAGCAGATTGGCGGCATCGACGACGGTCACCATCGTATCAAGCCTTGCGACATCGGACAGGCTTTCACCGTTCTCGTCGCTGAATTCGAAGGTGGTGGCGACGGGCAGGGGTTCGGCGATACCTGTGGATTCGATCAGCAGGTAATCAAAGCGGCCCTGATCTGCGAGCTGACGCACCTCCTTCAGCAGGTCGTCGCGCAGAGTGCAGCAGATGCAGCCGTTGGTCATCTCGACCAGCTGTTCCTCCGTGCGAGAGAGATTGGCGCCGCCATCGCGCACCAGTGCGGCGTCGATGTTCACCTCGCTCATGTCGTTGACGATCACGGCGACGCGCAGGCCCTCGCGATTGGCGAGCACATGGTTGAGCAGGGTCGTCTTGCCGGCGCCGAGAAAGCCGGAGAGTACCGTGACCGGAAGTCTGTTGTCCATGGGAACCTCATCGGATCGATATTTGATGTTATATCATTACATCTGTGGCGACGAAAAAAGGCGGAACGGGGTCATCCGCCTCTTTCCGCCTCAGCTCTCCCCGGGAGGCCTTTTATCAAGGCGCTCCCGCGCGTCGCATGAATGTCATGCGCTGGAGAGGCAGGCCTTCATGCTGTCGGCAATGCCGCGCATGAGGGTGAAGTAGAGATCGGGGCCGGCCTTGAGGGTCGCTGCTTCCGGATCGAGCACACCTGATTTGGCGCTCGTGCCTTCGATGACGACCTTGACGAGGCGCGGCTCGAATTGCGGTTCGGCAAAGACGCAGGTTGCGCCGAGTTCGCCGACCTTGCGGTGGATTTCCGACACGCGCTCGGCGCCGGGAATGGTTTCCGGGCTGACGGTGATCGAGCCGGCGACGCGGATGCCGTAACGGTTCTCGAAATATTGGTAGGCGTCGTGGAAGACGACGAAAGGCTTGTCCTTGACGGGGGCGACGGTGGCGGCGATCTCCTTGTCCAGCGCCGTCAGCTTATCGTCAAGCGCCTTGGCATTGGCCTGATAGGTCAGTGCATTGGCGGGGTCGGCGGCGACCAGTGTCGTGGTGATGACAGTCGCCATCGCCTTGGCATTCATCGGGTCGAGCCAGAGATGCGTGTCGAAGGCGCCGTGGCCGTGCTCATGCTCTTCATGATCATCGTGATGCGCGTGGCCACTGTCATGTCCGGGCTCAGCCGCATGATCGTGGCCATGGTCATCTTCGGCGGCATCCGCATGCTCGGGGGCGCTTTCGTGGTCCCCGTCGTCATGCGGCTCGAAGGCGCCGCCTTCGCGGAAGGGCAGCTTGGTTAGTCCTGGAGCGTTGTCGAGTTCGACGACACTGGCGTTCGAGCCCAGCGTCTCGAGCGGCTTTTCCAGGAAAGCCTCCAGGTTCGGGCCGACCCAGAAGACGACCTTCGCCTCCTGCAAGGTCCGCGCGTTCGAGGGCTTCATGCTGTAGGTGTGCGGGGAGGCGGCGCCATCGACGATCAGTTCCGGCTCGCGCACGCCCTGCATGATCGCCGCAACCAGTGAGTGGATCGGCTTGATCGATGTGACGACGACGGGCGCATCGGCAGCCCGCATTGTCCCGGCAAAGAGCAGGGCGGGGATCGCGAGGACCGGGATGGCGAGGGCAGCCGAAATTCTGAGGGCCAGGGTTTTCAGGGCAGGCCCCAAGGCGCGTTTCATCATCTGCTCCGCTTGAATTACAAATGTTATGTTATTACATCAATTGCGTTATGCTATAACGTGTGCAATAGCAGGATGCAACAGCGCTTTCGGAAAATTTGATGCTCTCTCCCGCAAATACCAAGGGCGAACGGCTGGTTTCGCTCGAAAATGTCGGCGTGTTGCGCGGCGGCCGCTGGCTGGTGCGCGGCGTGGAATTTTCCGTTTCGCGCGGCGAAATCGTCACGCTGATCGGGCCGAACGGCTCGGGCAAATCGACGAGCGCCAAGGCGGCGATCGGTGTGCTGAAGCCGGACGAGGGCAGGGTGGAGCGCCTCTCCGGCCTCAAGGTCGGCTATGTCCCGCAGAAGCTTTCGATCGACTGGACGCTGCCGCTGACGGTGCGCCGACTGATGACGCTGACCGGGCCGCTGCCGGAGCGCGACATACAGGCCGCACTCGAAGCCGCCGGCATTGCCCACATGATTGGCGCCGAGGTGCAGCACCTTTCCGGCGGTGAGTTCCAGCGGGCGCTGATGGCCCGGGCGATTGCCCGCAAGCCTGACCTGCTGGTGCTCGACGAGCCGGTGCAGGGGGTGGATTTCTCCGGCGAGATCGCGCTCTACGACCTCATCAAATCGATCCGCAACGCCAGCGGCTGCGGCGTCCTGCTGATCTCGCACGATCTCCATGTCGTCATGGCCGAGACCGATACGGTGATCTGCCTCAACGGCCATGTCTGCTGCCGCGGCACGCCCGAGGCCGTCAGCCGCAGCCCGGAATATGTGCGCCTGTTCGGCAGCCGGGCGGCTCAGACGCTCGCCGTCTACAGCCATCATCACGACCACACGCACCTGCCGGATGGTCGCGTGCTGCATGCGGACGGCTCAGTGACCGACCATTGCCATCCCGAAGATGGACATCACGCGCATGAGCACGCTCACGATTCCCGTGAGCATGCACATGGCCAAGATCATGGGCATGCGCATGCCCACGCTCATGGCGATCATCATGGGCACGATCATGCTCATGAACATGCCCATTCCCGCAGCGGGGAGGGCCGCCATGCTTGACGATTTCTTCGTGCGCGCCATCCTTGCCGGCGTCGGGCTGGCGCTGACGACCGGGCCGCTCGGCTGCTTCATCATCTGGCGGCGCATGGCCTATTTCGGCGATACGATCGCCCATTCGGCGCTGCTCGGCGTCGCGCTTTCGCTGCTCTTCGAATTCAACCTGACGCTAGCCGTCTTCGCTGTCGCCGCGCTCGTCTCGGTGCTGCTGCTCTTCCTGCAGAAGCGCCAGGCGCTGTCGGCCGATGCGCTGCTCGGCATCCTCTCGCATGCGACGCTGGCGATCGGCCTCGTCATGGTCGCCTTCATGAGTTGGGTCAGAATCGATCTCATCGCCTTCCTGTTCGGCGATATCCTCGCCGTGTCCACCACCGATATTGCGCTGATCTGGGGCGGCGGGCTGTTCGTGCTGGCGGCGATCGCCTGGCTCTGGCGGCCGCTGCTCGCGGCCACCGTCAATGCCGAGCTTGCCGAGGCCGAGGGGCTGAGACCCGAGCGGGCGCGGCTGTTCTTCATGCTGTTGATGGCCGTCGTCATCGCGATTGCCATGAAGATCGTCGGCATCATGCTGATCACCTCGCTGCTGATCATTCCGGCGGCGGCGGCGCGGCGCTTCTCGGTCACGCCGGAGATCATGGCTGTGCTGGCCTCGCTGATCGGAGCGGCCGCCGTCGTTGGCGGGCTGTTCGGCTCGCTGACCTACGACACGCCGTCCGGTCCTTCGATCGTGGTCGCGGCGCTGATCCTCTTCATTCTCAGCCTGCTTCCCGTCAGGCGCCGCGCGCTCGCGCAAGGACAAGGCTCATGACAACACCGCAACTCACCAAGAACCAGTCGCTGGTCTTCGAGGTGCTTGAGAAGGCCGAGGGGCCGCTCAGCGCCTATACCATCCTCGACAAGCTGCGCGACCATGGTTTTCGCGCGCCGCTGCAGGTCTACCGGGCGCTGGAGAAGCTGCTCGAATATGGTGTCGTGCATCGGCTCGAAAGCATCAATTCCTTCGTCGCCTGCGCCCATCCGGGCGACAATTGCCACAGCCACGGCATCGTCGCCTTTGCCATCTGCGAAAGCTGTGGCCAGGTGATGGAATTCCACGACCACGAGGTCGACCACCGGCTGATGAGCTGGGTGCGCGGGCAGAAGTTCAAGCCCGAGAAGACCACGATCGAGATTCGCGGATTGTGCGAGGCCTGCGGGGCGTAAGACGGGGAGCCGTCCCGTTGCAAACAACAGAGCGCTCAAAAGGATAAGGCCGGCAAACCGGCCCTCCACGTGCTGACAACCTTTTTCCGTCCGAGTCAGCCTCGCGCTGGCTTCGAGGATCTGCTTGGTGCGACCGCAGGGAGATGCTCGCGACAAGCGCGAGCATCAGGAAAGAGGGGTTGGCCCGCTCTGCCGGCCAGCGGACTGGCGCGGGCAGACCGCCTCAATCGTTCCGATCAGTTTTTGCCGGAACCGCCCTTGCCGGCGCCGTCATTGCCGCTGCTGCCCGCGCCGTCGTTGCCGCCCTTGCCGGCACCATCATTGCCGCTGCTGCCCGCGCCGTCGTTGCCGCCCTTGCCGGCGCCGTCATTGCCGCTGCTGCCCGCGCCGTCGTTGCCGCCCTTGCCGGCGCCGTCATTGCCGCTGCTGCCCGCGCCGTCGTTGCCGCCCTTGCCGGCACCGTCATTGCCGCTGCTGCCCGCGCCGTCGTTGCCGCCCTTGCCGGCGCCATCATTGCCGCTGCTGCCCGCGCCGTCGTTGCCGCCCTTGCCGGCACCGTCATTGCCGCTGCTGCTCGCGCCGTCGTTGCCGCCCTTGCCGTGGCCGTGATCTTCCCCGTCCTTGCTGCCGCCGTGATGGTCTTTTCCACCCTTACCGGGTTCGTCCTTGGCGTGGTCGTGATCCTTCCCGCCTTTGCCGCGGCCGTGATCATCGTGGTCCTTGCCGCCCTTGTCGCCTTTGTCGCCCTTGTCGCCCTTGCCGCCCTTGTCGCCTTTGCCGCCCTTGTCGCCTTTGCCGCCCTTGTCGCCTTTGCCGCCCTTGTCGCCTTTGTCGCCCTTGCCGCCCTTGTCGCCCTTGTCGCCTTTGCCGCCCTTGTCGCCCTTATCGCCCTTGCCGCCCTTGTCGCCCTTGTCGCCTTTGCCGCCCTTGTCGCCCTTATCGCCCTTGTCGCCCTGGTCGCCGCTGCCGCCCTGGTCACCGCTGCCGCCCTGATCACCGCTACCGCCCTGATCACCGCTACCGCCCTGATCGCCGCTACCGCCCTGATCGCCGCCACCGCCCTGATCGCCGCTGCCGCCCTGATCGCCGCCACCGCCCTGATCGCCGCTGCCGCCCTGATCGCTGCTGCCGCCCTGGTCGCCGCTGCCGCCCTGGTCGCCACTGCCGCCCTGGTCGCCGCTGCCGCCCTGATCACCGGTACCGCCCTGATCACCGCTACCGCCCTGATCGCCGGTACCGCCCTGATCTCCGCTACCGCCCTGGTCGCTGCTGCCGCCCTGATCGCCGCTGCCGCCTTGGTCGCCGCTGCCGCTTTGATCGCCGCTGCCGCCATTTTGGCCGACGTCTTTACTGTCCCCGCCATTGCCACCGTTGCCATTGATGGCGTGCGAGCTGGTGCTGGAAGTCTTCTTGCCACCGGCGTCATGGCTGCTGCGATCCTTATCGTTCGGACCGAATTTGCTGTCGGTCTGTACTGTCCGCGTGGGCATGCACAGCCTGTATTCGAGGGTGCCGCGGACTGCGGCCTTGCAGTTAACGACTGTGGGGGCTGCCGTCGCCAAGCTGCTGCTTGCCAGAAGGGACGCCACAGCGAGGCTGAATTTTGCTGCTCTGCTGATCATTTCACTCGTCTCCCAAGGTTAATTAACCGTTAATGGGGAGAAGACTTATACTAACAAGGGATTAACATGAAGAATAAACAATGGTTAATCTGTTTCTATCGCCAAATAGAGTTAAATTCGCAAGTATAAAATTTTAATAAATTTTTATACTGGTCGTGATATTTTCCCATTACGAACAGAAGGAATCGGCCATGAAGCGTCTCCTTTCTCTTGCGATATTTTTGGTAATTGTTCCGCATTTTCAGGCAGTTGCGGGATCATCGCTGCCCGTGACGCGAAGCATCGGCGCACCGGTGGGATTCGCTGCGGCCTGCGCCAAGTACAAGTGGCTGTGCGGCAGGACGGTGGCGCAACAGTTGGACGAGCAGGCGGGAATAGCGCTTCTTCAAAAGGTCAATCGTGCCGTAAACGGACGTATCGTTTCGGCGGAAGATCGCTCGTCATCCGGAAATGGGGATGTCTGGTCACTGCCAGCTGCCGGCCGTGGCGACTGCGAGGACTATGCGCTGCAGAAGATGAAGGACTTGATCGAGGCGGGTTTTCCATCGAACAGGCTGGCGCTTTCCGTGGTGATCGGACCGCATGATCAGAACCACGTCGTTCTGATTGCCCGCACGGCCGGCGGCGATTATGTGCTCGACAATCTGACCAGCACCGTGAAGCCCTGGCGCACGACGGGTTACACGTTTTTGGCCACCCAGGATTTCCAGTCGCGCACAGGCTGGCGCGTGACGCTTGCCGGTCCCCGCGCCGGCGAGTTCTCCTGAGCTGAAAGCCGCGAGTCGGCGCGTTCGCCGCCGCTGCCGAATGCTTCAGCCGAGCAAGGAATTCGTTCGTGACCAAAGCCGAACTTGCCGATCTTTACCGAGGCTACATCGCCTGCCTGAACCGGCAGGACTGGCCCGATCTCGGCCAGTTCGTCGACGAGGATGCGGTCCGTAATGGCCGGCGGCTTGGACTTGCGGGCTATGTCGCCATGCTGGTGCGGGATTTCGATCTGATTCCCGATCTTTCTTTCAATGTGCTAATGCTTCTTATAGATCCGCCTTACGTTGCCTGCCGTCTGGGCTTCGACTGTTCGCCGAAAGGAAAATTTCTCGGGCTGGATGTGAACGGCAGGCACCTTTCCTTTACCGAAAACGTGATCTACGAATTTCGCGGCGGAAAAATCATCGAAGTCTGGTCGGTCATCGACAAGGCGGCGATCGAAGCTCAGCTTGTGGACGGGCTGTGACACGGCGGAGCGGGACTTCGTCAGAGGATGGCGACGCGCTCGCCGAAAGGCGTATCGTCGTCGAAATTGCGGGTGCCGATCCGCTCGCTTTCACCAGACAGGAGCGGCTGTTCCGCGTCTTCGCCGGCCTCTTCCCCTTCGCCCGATCGCGCATGCCCATGCTGCTTTCGTGGATGCTCCTCGTGGTCGACAAGCAGATCCGCATGCGGAACAAGAGTGCCCGCACCATTCGTCTCCGCGGCTCCCTTGGATGCGTGCTGATCGGCCGTGATCTGCGACTGGCGGGCGGCAACCCAGGCATTGTCGGGTTCCGAGCCGATCGAGGTGCTGATGCCGACCTTGGTGGGCTCGGACGCGGCCGTGGAGGAGATGCGGTTGACGGCTTCGACCATGGGGCACTCCTGCTGGTGTGAACCGGCGGACCAGTTGAGCCGTCATCCGACGGCTGATTGGCCGATCCAGGTTTCATATATTGGGCCTCAACGGGAAAACGCAAGGCGGCTTGGCTGCCCGCTGGAAAAGGCGGAATCGGGTGCAAAGGCAGGAAATTCGACGATGGATTGCATGGCCAGCAAGCTGCCTGGCGCGTGCAAGATGTAAGAATCAGAAACACTTTGTGACTAAGCTACTACAAAAGCTGCACTTTTTGACTTGCGAGGCAAGTAGAGATGACGGATATTGCTCTCATGTTGAGGACGCTCTCATGATCCGAATGATAGAAGACCCTGCCGAACTGGCTGGCGAAGACATCACTGGCAAATATATTCTCCGGAAGCTGAATTATCATTGGTTCGCCTACGGCAAGGCGGCCATCGTGACCGCCTGTAAAGGCACGATCCTCCATCTCGATCGGGAGGAAACGGTGTATTCCGAGCGCTGGGGCCGTCGTGCCTACACGGGGACCGGTAAGCGTTATCCCGGCGGCATCTGTCCAATTTCGGCGGTTGCCTGTGTTTGCGATACCCCTGATGACGTCAATGCCGTCATTCAGCTGGATGTGGAAGCACAGGACGAATTCTATCAGCTGATTGCCAAGACGGAAGCCAAGGTTCGGGCGCTTGCCGCTTCGTCGGGCGAGAACCAGTTCTTGGAAGCGGCCGAATAGGCGTTTTTCAGCAATATCCAATCCTGCCGCAACGGCAGTCTCCGGCCACGCAACTGCGGAAACAATGACGCCTGTTATCGGGGCGGTTTCATTTGCCGTCTCGCCACGGGTTGTTGCGCGCGTTTCACTTCCTAAATCAGGCGTAGGACAGTCAGACTTTTGCGGCCGCTGCCGACAGCAGAAGGCGCTTGCCCGGTGGAACGGAAAAACGGTCATGACGCAGGAACACAGCCGGCCGCGTCGCTCGTTTGCGGCGGCGCCGTCGCTCGGATCGCTCGCGATAACCGTTGCAGTGATGATTGTCGCACTGTTCTGGCCCGCCGGCACGTTCGCCTGGCCGCGCGGCTGGATCTTTCTCGGCCTCTTCGTGGCGCTGACAGCAATCGCGCTCGTCTGGATCTGGCGGACGAATCCGGAGTTGTTTGCGGCGCGTAGCCGATATCAGAAGGGAACCAAGCGCTGGGACGCCGTGGTCGCGACGCTGACGATCATTCTCTTTGCCGCCATTCTTCCGGTCGGCGCGTTCGATGACGGCCGTTTCCACTGGGCGCCGCAACCCTGGTGGGTTGTTGTCCTCGGCTATCTCGTGATGAGCGCGGGCTATCTCGGCCTCACCTGGGCACAATCGGTCAACCGGCATTTCGAGCCGACGGTGCGCATCCAGACCGACCGCGACCACAAGGTGATCGACAGCGGCCCCTACGCCGTCATCCGCCACCCCGGCTATGCAACCGCCATTTTGCTCGCCGCCGGGACAGCGCTGTCACTCGCGTCGATCTATGCGTTGATCCCCGTGGGGCTGCTCGTCGTCGTGCTCTTTGGCCGGACGCTCGGAGAGGAGGCGGAGTTGCGCAAGGGGCTTGAAGGATATGCGGAGTATATGGAACGGGTGCGCTGGCGGTGGATTCCCGGTGTTTGGTGAGCAGTTTCAAGCGCCTGTGACCGGTCCTCGTCCTTCGAGGCTCCGGCCCTTTCGCCTGCGCATCCGAGGATGAGGGTTGATCAGTATGCCGTGTGGCCGGGCCTGCGCGAAGTCCGAGGTTGCCAGCCAGCCGCTAGGCTTGCTTTCCGATGAGGGCCGCGAGGGCTGCCACCGGCAATCACGCAATCAACCTGAGATCCCGCCCGAACCGCTGCCAATTCGCCACATAATTTTCCGCCGAGCGGCGAATACCCTCGACAGCCGCCTCGTCAAGCACCCGCACCACACGGGCGGGTGCGCCGACGATTAACGAGTTGTCAGGGAATTCCTTGCCCTCCGTCACCAGCGCATTGGCACCGACGAGGCAGTTGTTGCCGATCTTGGCGCCGTTGAGAATGGTCGCACCCATGCCGATCAGCACGTTGTCGCCGAGCGTGCAGCCGTGGAGGATGGCGTGGTGGCCGATGGTGCAGCCCTTGCCTGTCGTCAGCGGAAAGCCCATGTCGGTATGGGCCATCACCCCTTCCTGGATATTGGTGCCGGCGCCGATGGTGATTTTCTCATTATCGCCGCGCAGCACCGATCCGAACCAGATGCCGACATTCTCGCCGAGTTCGATATCGCCGATCACATGCGCATCCGGCGCGATCCAGTGGAGGCCGGCGGGCGGCAGTTTCGGCATCAGGCCGCCGAGGGCGTAGACGGGCATGGGTCTCTCCTCAGACAATGTCGACGGAGAGCATCGCGACGCCCTCGATGCCGCAGGTGATGCGGTCGCCCCTGGCAACCGCGCCGACACCGGCCGGCGTGCCGGTCATGATCACGTCTCCGGGCGCCAGTACGAAGAGCTTCGACAGTTCGGCGATGATCTCCGGCACCTTCCAGATCATCTGGTTGAGGTCGCCGTCCTGGGCGCGCCTGCCGTTCTGCTCCAGCCAGATCCGGCCGTCGGCGGGATGGCCGAGGCGGCTCGCCGGCACGATCGCCGAGAGGGGGGCGGAATGTTCGAAGGCCTTGGCGAGTTCCCAGGGACGGCCGAGCTTCTTGGCCTCGCCCTGCAGGTCGCGGCGGGTGAAATCGATGCCGACGGCATAGCCGTAGATGCAGTCAAGTGCATTCGCGGCCTGGATGTTCGCACCGCCCGATTTCAACGCCAGCACGCATTCCACCTCGTAATGCACGTCGTTCGACAGCGGCGGGTAGGGGAAGGCATTGCCAGGCGGCAGCAGATTATCGG
Organism: Rhizobium sp. NLR16a; assembly: GCF_017948245.1. Lineage (NCBI taxonomy): Bacteria > Pseudomonadati > Pseudomonadota > Alphaproteobacteria > Hyphomicrobiales > Rhizobiaceae > Rhizobium > Rhizobium sp. NLR16a. Next base: position 1,164,629 of record NZ_CP072865.1, read on the forward strand.
CGTTCTTCTGGAAGAAGAAGGGCGGCTCGCGGCTCGGATCATGACCCATCTCGATCGCATGGTCGGCATAATTACGCCCGACGCAATAGACGCGGCGCACCGGAAAACGCTCGTCGCTGCCATCAACCGGCAGCAAAACCGGTGCGGGACGCGGAATGACGGTGGCGGGATGGGGCATGGCGGGGCTTCCTGTTCAACGAGTCTTAGGCTCATCTTAGACGGAAAACAGTGTCGCGGGGAAGCGTGCTTGGCGGATTGACGCTGTTGCCGGCGGGCGATAACTTACGTCCATGAGCAGGATTTTCGCAGTCTCCACGACGTCTACGACCACCGCTTGGCGGCGGGTGGCAGACGCGTGAACTGAATTCCGTTCATCGCAGAAGACACCAACCCGCCGGAAACGAGCGGGTTTTTTGTTGCCGCTCGTCTCCCGCATTCGAGGACGAGAACATGGACGATATCGGGAAACAAATTGTTGCCGAGCGGACGCTTGCCGCCGCCTGCCGCTCTCTGGCCAGCCGTTATGCCGGGGCCGCCTTCGCCTATGTTTCCGGTTCCATCATGCGCGGTGAGGGGACCGAGTTTTCGGACATCGATCTCGTCGTTGTATTTCCGTCGCTCGAGCGGGCCTGGCGGGAATCCTTCACCGAAGACCGTTTTCCGGTCGAAGCCTTCGTCCATGATCCGCAGACGCTGGCGTTTTATCTCCATCAGGATGCGGAGGGCGGCTGTCCCATCATGGTCCATATGGTTGCGACGGGCAGCATCGTCGGGCCTGACATCGAGCGTGCGCGGTTCATCCAGGCGAAGGCGGCGAGCGTTCTTGCCGCAGGGCCGAAGCCTCTCGATGGCCCGAGCTACGATATGCTGCGCTATCAGGTCACCGATCTCGCCGATGACCTGCGCGGCCACCGCCCGCCTGAAGAGATTGCCGCCATCGCCGCGCTTCTCTATCAGAAGCTCGCCGATTTGATGCTGCGCGGGCGCGGCGCATGGGCTGGTCGCGGCAAGTGGGCGCCGCGGCTCCTGCGGGAGCTCGATGTGGAACTGGCAGCAGACTTCGATGCCGCGTTCAGACTGGCGGTGCAGGGTGACGGCGCCCGGTTCCTGGCTCTCGCCGATCGGGAAATTGCCCTGCATGGCGGGCGCTTTTTCGACTGCTTCAGGCAGGAGGCTCCTGTGGAGGCGCGGCGGGGAGAATAGGCGCGAGCGGTGCGCCGGTGTCGGATGTAGGCAAGAAGCAGGGTTGCGCCCTGTCTTCGGGCTCCGGCCTTTGGCCTGCGCGCCTTCAGGATGAGGGATGTTGGAGGATGCCGCGCCTGATAAAAAGCGTTGGAGAATGCCGCGCGTTAAAACAGACGTTGGGCTATCGCGTGACAGCCTTGGAAGCCGATGCCTTGAAAACAGGGATAGCTTTCTTGAGCGTATGTCCTGAATTAGCGCGGGGGCCTATCTGGTGGGAAGGAAGGTTGATTATTATATCAGACCCATCAAGGGCTTGGAGGATGATTTCTACCGTGACGAAAAAGAAGCAATGAGCTGTGGGCCGGTTGATGTCACTGGTGGCGATCGTGTGGAACATTTCGGTCACTGTTACAGCTACCGCAGCAGGTGCCTATTTCGGCTGGTAAAGTCACGGGCTTGTGGGAGCGTTGGCACTTGGTCTTGTAGGGGTCGTGGTGGGAGGCCTCCTCCGTTCGCCCTCGGCCCTTTTGGAGATGCTGACTTAAATTCTATCTGACCTTGAGCCTCAGCCCTAAAGAGCAGACCTAACCAAGAGCACTCTGCTCTGCGCAAATCCTATCAATCAACGCATCCAGCTCCCCCTTCGGCGGGCGGCTCTTCGCCAGGCGCTGCTTGAGGTGCATGATAGAGTCGGCCAGGATTTCGTCCAGGCTCTCGGCGCAGGTAAAGTCGCCAGCCACGCGCTTGACCTTCGAATTGTCGAAGATCGCAGTCCAAGCCTTGTCGCCGAGGAGGGGGCCGATCCAATCCGGATTGTACTTGATCAGCGTGTCCGTCGGCACGTGGACGATCTTGGCCTCCACGCCGAGCAATCTTGCGATGGTCTTCTGGATATCGTTCCAGATGTGGGCGCGGTCCGAGGTGATGTGGAAGATTTCACGGAGCGCCGCGCGATTGCCGAAAAGGCCGATGAAAGGCACCGCGAAATCGACTGAGCGGGTGAGTGTCCATGGAGTGTGGCCGTCGCCGGCCACGATGATGGGGTCGCCGTCCAGCATGCGCCTAGCCATGATGTCGCTGTCGCCCATCATGATCGGCAGGCCGGTGCGGACGGTGTGGCTGGGGCGGACGATCGTCCATGCAAGATCACCGGATTTCCTGAGCAGTTCCTCGCAGGCGATCTTGGCCTGGCTGTACGGCCAGTAAGGATTGATCGCCGGGGTCTTCTCGGTGATCACGTAATGACGCGGCGGTTTTTCGTAGACCGAGGCCGATGAGATGAAGATATATTGGCGGCAATTTCCGGCGAAGACCTCGATGTCACGTGCCACCTGATCTGGCGTGAAGGCGATGAACTGGCAGACGACATCATAGTTCGCTTTGGCGAGATTGGCATAGGCGCTCGATCCGAGTTCCCCGACGATCGGGGTTACCCCGTCAGGCAAGGCTGTGCTTCTCAGGCCGCGATTGAAGACGCTGACATGATGGCCCTCGGCAACGGCGCGTTCGACGCATGGATGGGAGATCTGGCCGGTGCCGCCAATGAAGAGGACTTTCAAAGCCATGGAGTGACCTCAGGGCCTGTGGGCGGGATATGCGGTCACTCTTAATAGCCGGAAAGATGGGGGGCGTCTCCCCCAATCTCGTGTGCTGCCGAGAGCATGGGAGTGGCTGGTGCCCGACCCCCGCCGGTGGCGATGGATGCCCCGAGATTGCCGCCGTGTGGCCGGGGCCGTTTATGCACGTGCCTTGCGACGGACTGCGACGACGAGCCAGACCGAGGACAGCAGGAAGTAGAAGGCGCCGAACCCGGCATAGGGCACGATATCGAGGATATTCGGCGCGGCGGCGGCAAAGGACTGGCTGATCATGAAGCCGCCGGCAAGGGCCGATTGCGCGCCGCTCATGATCATGACCCATTGGGCGCCGTAGATGCGCCAGCGCCTGACGCCGGTATAGAGCTGCAACAGGCCGGAAAGGATCGCCCAGGCCCCGAACACGGTCAGCACCGCGTAGGTGCTGTGGCCGAGCGCGATGACGACGGCGAGGGCCGTGACGGTGCTGACGGCGACATTCAACGTCTGAGACGGGTTGGCCTGCAGGCCGCCATTGACCCTGGTGTCGACCAGATTGGCCAGCGCATCCCACAGGGGATAGATCACCAGCAGAAAGGCCACGGCGCTTGGCTGCCGGGCAAGGAGAATGGCGGCGGCAATCCAGATCACGGAGAAGGCGGCACGGATGAAATAATAGGATCTCAGCCAGTCGGACTGGGGGGAAGATTGAGTTTGCATCGGCAAATTCCTTTGTAATTGCCTTCCTACTAGTAGGTAAATAAAAACGAGAGTCAACGTCTCGGCCGCACACCTTCTTGTGATGCCGCGATGCACCGAAAGACTTGACAATCTATCTACCAGAAGGGAGGCGTTATCTCCCCGACAAGGGTGGAGATTGGCAAGTGGCCTGACCGTCGCTCCTTCCCAGCCGGCAGCGACAATCATGGTGCTTTAGTTGTTTGGGGAAGCCGTTACGCCCAGCCCATCTCCCCTCCTTGCGGGGGAGATGTCCGGCAGGACAGAGGGGGTGCCACGCGGCACGCCCATCCACTCCCACCTGAAATAGGCATCCCAGTCGCACAACGCCACTATACAGCAACGGCAACGTACAAGGATGAGGAGCGCGTTGGAGGATGCCGCGCCGAAGCTCAAGAGAGCCTCATCCTGAGGTCCCCGCAGGGGCCTCGAAGGGCGAGGCGGGTGCGCCAAGGCTGGATGGATGCAAAGGAACAGCGTTGGGGAAAACGAGCGGTTCCTGGAGGAGCATCTGTGCACAACTGTCGCTGCGCGATTACTCCCCGCCTTCCGTCAGCGCATCCCTGACGATCGCATAATAACCGGCAAGCTCGGGAATATCGGCAGACAGCTTGTCGAAGACCGGGTCCGACGGGGCGAGCGTGGCGGAATATTTGGCGTCGATGAAGGCCTGGTGGGCGGCCAGCGCTTTGGCGTCGGCTTTGTGAACGACGGTGAAGACGGGTGAGGGGGCGGTGCGGCCCTTGACGATGATGCGGTCGAGTTCGACGACGATATAGGTGTCAGCGACCAGCCTGGCGGTTTCTTCTCCGAGCAGCAGCGCCACGCCGTAATTCTTCGATGCGCCTTCAAGGCGGGAGGCGAGGTTGACGCTGTCGCCGAGGCAGGAATAGTCGAAGCGGCGGGTCGAGCCCATGTTGCCGACGATGCATTCGCCGGTGTTGATGCCGACGCCCATCTTCAAAACATGCGGCTTGCGGCCGAGTGCAGCCGCCTCCCGCTCCAGCTGCCCGTTCAGCCGGGAAATCGCCGACTGCATGGCGAGCGAGGCGCGCACGGCGTGAAGCGCATGGTCGGGGTCGTCGAGCGGCGCATTCCAGAAGGCCATGATGCAGTCGCCCATATATTTGTCGATCGTGCCGCCGTGATCCATCACCACGTCTGAAAGCGGCGTCAGCAGACGGTTGATCAGGCCGGTCAGCTGCTCCGGATCGTCCTTCAGCGTCTCGGCGATCGTGGTGAAGCCGCGTACGTCCGAGAACAGCACCGAAAGCGTGCGCCGCTCGCCGCCGAGCCTCAGCTGCGACGGGTCACTCGACAGGCGCTTGACAAGATCAGGCGAGATGTATTGGGCGAAGGCGCGGGTGATCTGACGCTTGTTGCGGCGCTCCTCGGCGAAATCGAAGGCGGCCTGGGCGAAGACGACGGAGATATAGGCGACGGTCGGGCCGAGCGGTGAAACGAAGACATGGGTAAGTCGGATGCCGGCGGCACTGACGGCCGCGAAGGCGAGGAGCGCCGCCGCACTGTTCACCACCGTCAGCCAGCCCGTTGAGCGCCAGACGGTGGCGGCGGCAAGCAGCACCGATACCAGGATGCAGGCGGCAACCGTCGGCAGCCGGCCCTCGGCGATCGATAGGCCGCCGCGGATATTGTCGTAGATCGTCGCCTGGATTTCGACGCCGGAGACCAGCTTGCCGGTGTGAACTGTATAGGGTGTGGCGAAGGCATCGACACCGCCCTTGTCGATGGCAGGTGCGTTCTGCAGGCTTAAGCCGACGAGCACGACGCGGTCCTTGAAGTAGCCCGGCGGCAACAGGTTCTTCGGGTCAAGCGCCTGGTAATAGGAGACTGTGGGATAGCTGCGGGCCGGGCCGAAGGATTGGATAAGCCGGCCAGCCGGCAGCGCTTCGGGCGCCACGCCCGAGACCTTTGCTAGCATCGCCGCGAAGCCATCCTCATAGCCCGGGATGCGCCGGAAGATGCCGTCGCCGCTCAGATCGATCGAGGCGATGCCGGTGACGGCGCCCGCTTCGATCATTTGCGGCAGGGGTGTCGCGCGGATCAGTTGCGAGGCCTGCGGCGTCTCGATCAGTGTCTCGTCGCCGGCCAGCACCACATCGGGGCCGACCGCCCTGGTGATCGCCGCGTCATTATCAGATGTAGAGGGTTCGGCCATGATGATATCGAGGCCGATCACGCGGGCGCCGGCGGCGCGCAGTTGGCTGATGAGCTCGGCATGCAGGCTGCGCGGCCAGGGCCACTGCGCATTGATATCGGCAAGCGAGGGTTCGTCGATCGCCACTATGACGGGTCCGCCGGGTGGCGGACGGGGGTCGTCGACGGTCGAGAGATAGTCGAAGCTTCTGAGCTCCAGCAGCAACCAGGCGGGCAGGCGCGACAGGAGCAAGATGGCGATCAGCGTGGTCAGCGATAGCACCAGCAGCCTGAGATGGCGGCTCCTGGTCTGCCTGGCCTGCAGGGGCTTGTCCCGCACCCGCATCAGAAGCGGACTTTGAGGGTGCCCTTGAACGCGCGGCCCCAGCCGGGCACGCCGGGCGTGATCTCGAAGTCCTCGTCGAGCAGATTATAGGCGGCCGCTTCCAGCTCCATGCGCTTGTCGAAGGGCTCCCAGACCAAGTGGGCGTCGAGGCTCCAATAATCGTCGAGTTTGGTGCCGAACCGATCGCCGTCGCGCTCGCCGATATAGTTGGCGGCAACCGTCGCCTTGACCTTGGCTTCGTTGACCCAGGTCAGCGCAATCTGTCCTGAATTCTGCGGTATGAAGGGAAGGGGGCCGCCGTAGATCGGTTCGAGCGGATCCCTGTTTTCCGAATCCATGTAGGCGTAGGTGGCGGAAAGGCCGAAACCATGGCCGAGCACGACGTTGGCGGTGACGGCAGCGCGATCGATGCGGCCGCGCGAGATCGGCAGACTCGTATCCGAGGGCAGCGAGATGAGCGGAAAATCGATCGAGAAATCATGCAGTTCCTGATGCTGGTACTCCACTGACGTGAAGAAACGGTCGGTCCATTCGGCATCCCACTGGAGGGCGACCGTATCCGTATAGCCTTGCAGATTGTTCGAAAACTGGTTCGCCTGCAGCCCAAGTACGCCGATCGGGGAAAGAGTCGGCACGGTGGTATCAAAGCTCTGACGCATGAAGGCAGCACGCAGCCAATGGTTTTCAACCGGCGCCCAGGCGAGACCGAAGCGCGGCTCCAGCCGGCTGATATCAATGCCGTCCCCCTCCATGCGCGTGGCGAACAAGGCGTATTCGCCCTTGAGATCGGGCGTGATCTCATGCAGCACATCGACATAGGCGCGGCCGATATCGATGGTATTCTCGGTACGATCGGGAGGAGCTGTCAAGCCCAGGAGCGTCGTATCGACGCTGCTGCTGGCATCCATCCAGCCGCCTTCGATGCCGTAGCGAAATGTCAAAGGTCCGGCACCTATGGAATGGCTCAAAGCGCCGATATAGGTATGAGATTCGATCTCCTGAGTGACGTTGGTAAAGGGAATGACGAAGGGAACCCCTGCGCCGATAAACACCGGGTCCACGTCGACATCAAGCGCGCTGTTCGTGGTCGATTTGCTTCCTGAATAAAGCAACGCTCCATTCAACACGTTTTCATAGGCAAACGTATGGCTCCAGCCGATGCCGGCATATGTGGTTTCTCGTGCGGTCTGCTCTGTTGTGTAGAGAGGCAGCGCGATAGGGACACGGAACAGGAGTTCCATGAACCCGGTGTTTGAGGACAACGCATTCAGGGTTCCATCGTTCTTGCCATGGTTGACGAAGGCTACTACGCGATCGTCAGGCGTGACTGTTGCCGTCAGATAACCGTTGGCGCCCAGCAGCTTGTTATCCGTCTGGACACCGCCGAAATCCCGGTAGTCGCGGTCGAGCGCCAGTTCTTCCCAGGTCAGATTGCCGTAGAAGCTGATCGGGATCGTCGCGTTTGAATAGCCTTGGATATCGGCTTCGCCGATGCGCCTTGTATGGCCGTCGACACTGTTGATGCCGCCGCCGAGCGAGCCTTCGATGAAGGGCACGTCGAATAGGGTTGCCGAGCGCGAGCGGCCGGAGAGCATGTGCGGAGAGATCAGCAGGCCCTGGATGAAGGATGAGTAGCTCGACGCGTTGCCGCGGTTCTGGATGATATTGTCGTCGCTGAAGTTCGTCGCGTTGACGAAAGGAAAGATGCTGCCCTTGATCGACTGATCGATATAGCCGCTGCCTTGGAAGGGATCGAAAACCGCATCGCCGTAATAGCGGCCCCAGGCATCCAGCCCCTGGAGCCGGAAGGCGTCGTTCAGCGTCGAGCCGGCGCTCGCATTGGCGCCGAGGCCGCTGTAATCGCCGCCGCGGGCGCGCGAGCGGCGCAGGAACTCCTGCGCGTTGCGGATCGCGCCGTCGGCGTCGTAATCGTCGATATCGACGGCAGTGCGGAATGCCGAGATAGCCGGATCGTTCTTGTCGAGGCGGTCGGCATTGTCGAGTGCCTGCTGGGATGGAATGCGGTCGCCCTTTTCGTAATGGGCGGCAGCGAGCATCAACTGCGACTGCGAATGCGCCGGATTGGCCGTGCTGGCGGCAAGCAGATCTTGCAATGCTTTGTCGCGCTCGCCGGTCTGCAGGTAATAGCGGCCGCGGGCGAGCAGGACGAGATCGAAGGATGGATCGAGGGCGATTGCCGTATCGATCTCGCGCTTGGCCTCCTTCATCCGCCCCTGGTCGAGATAGAGGATTGCCAAGTTCGCGTGCAGCAGCGGGTCCTGCGGATCGAGCTCGATCGCCTTCTTGAAGGCCTTTTCCGCTTCGCCATTGGCGTCGCGCGAACTCTCCAGCAGGCCGAGCGAATTCAGCGTGCCTGATGCGCCGGGGGCAAGTGCTATGGCGCGGTTCAGATCGGCAAGCGCGCCGTTGATGTCGCTCTGATAAACCACCTTGTAGCTCGCGCGAGCGGAGAGCGCCATCGGATGGTCGGGGTCGAGCGCCAGCGAGCGTTCGATCGCCTCCTTCATTTGTTCGCGGTCGTCGGTGAGCTGCGCCAGCTGGGCGCGGACCGCCGGCAGGGTCGGATCGTCGGGATAGCGCTGTTCGGCTTTCTTGATGATCTCGAGAGCTGCGCGCGGGTTTTGCAGGAAGCCGGCCGTATAGGCCTGCATGATGGCGCCGTAGGGGCCGGTGGTATTGGCCGGCGGCGGTTCGGCATGCTTCGGATCGGCAAGCGAGCGGGCGAAATAGGCGCCATATTGCGCCATGTTGCGGCGTGTCGGATCGAGATGCGGCAGGGCCCTCTGGAAGAGCTTGGCGGCATCGCCATAGCGCTTTTCAGAGCCGGCGATGGTGGCGTCGATCAGGTCGATGCGGGCCTGCTGGGCTGCCGTCAGCTTGCGGCCGCGGATATTCTCTAGTGTTGCGGCTGCGGCCTGGCGTCCGTCGAAGGCGCTCTGCACTTCGGCGAGTTCCAGCCAGTCTTCGGTGGTGCGGCGCTCCGGCGGCAGCGCCAGCAGGCGGCGGCGCTCCGTCGCCATGCGGTCGGCCCGCAATGGCGAGGTCGGCATCAGGTCGAAGCCGTCGCGCAGGTCCAGATAGAAGAGCATCTGCTCGCGGTCGTCGGGATTGACGCTGATGATCTTGTGCGGCGCCTGGCCGATGGTGGCGACTGCCCCTTCACCCTCGCTGACCTCGACGCTGCCCTGCGGGTTGGAGAGCGCCACGCGGCCTTCGAGCACGATCATCGAGGTCTTGGCGCCCTCGACAGTCATCGTCCAGTCGGTGCCGCGGATCGCGGCGGCGGCGGCCGGTGTTTCCACGGTCAGGCCCTGGCCGCCGCGCTCTGCGCGTGCCCAGATGGTGCCGGATTGGAGATTGAGCACCGTATCGCCGCTTGCGGCCATCTTCTTGACTTGCAGGGAGGAATTGCGGCCGAGTCGCACCTGCGTATGATCGGAAAAGACGATGGCGAGCTGGCCATTGGCATTGGTGCGCAGCACGTCGCCAGTCAACAGATCCTGGTTGATGTCAACGACGCGCCAGTCCGACACGTCGATGAATCGCACTTCCTCGCCGGTCTTTCGGGCGATCACCGAGCCGGCGACCGGCGTGGCGCGCGGCACGGGATCAGCCATCGCCGGCAGCCCGAAACCGGGCACGGCAAACGCAAGCGCCATCCCGATGCGACAGATGTTACTGGAATAACCCCGCATGTCCTCGACCCCATACCCCGCTTCCCCTTTGTCCGCGTAGAGTGGAAAAGTCAAGCATGTTGCACACGTGTTCTTGCTTTCGCCGAGGAGTGTAATATCAGGGAAACACTTTGGGGTATGGAGTATTCAGGTGAGCGAGTTTGAAAATGCCACTGAGGTAATGCTGAGCAATCCCTCAAGCGGGGACGTCAGCACCGAGTATTTCGATCATATCAAGAAAATCAACGACATATTTTATGATCAGATCAAGATATCCGATCAGAAGGCCGCCTATATCTTTACTTTCATGCTTGCCTTTCTGGTGAGTTCCAGCGAGGTGCGGGCCGTCTTCAGCCTGGGGCGCTACACAGGCGGCACGCCGGGCAGCATACTGTTTTCCGGCCTGCTTGCCGCAGCCTCGGTCTTCTCCATCCTGTCGGCGATTCTTGTCGTGCTGCCGCGGCGTCTCGGCGCCTCCACCTCGCTGTTCTGGGGCTCTTGGCCCAAGCATCGCGACATGTTCTTCGAGGCCGCTGTTCGCCGTGACGAGCGCTACCTCTTCGACCAATATTTTGAAAACGCCAACATCCTCTCTGCCATCGCCTGCAACAAATATCGCTGCGTCACCTTCGCCTTTCGTGGCTTGATGGTGAGCGTGATCGCCTATGTCTTGCTTTTGATTGCCGGGTGAGGGTGAGGCGGCGATGCCAGGGATGCGGGGCGCGCCGAGGCGCGCCCTGATCATTCAATCTTCGACTTCGAGGACGAACTCGATCTCGATCGGCACACCTAAGGGCAGGCTGGCGACGCCGAGGACGACGCGGCCGGAGAGTCTTTCCTCGCCGAAGACCTGGAGCAGCATTTCGGATGCTCCATCAGCGACCTTCGGGTGGTCGCGGAAATCGCCTTCGGTGGCGATATAGACGCCGAGCTTGACGACCCTGACGACCCTGTCCAGCGAGCCGAGGTACTCTCTGGCGGCGGCGAGGGCGCTGAGCGTCGCCGTTTCGGCTGCCTTCCTGCCGTCTTCGGCCGTCAGCGTACCGCCGACGCGGCCGATATAGCGCGGTTTGCGGTCGATGACCGGCAGCATGCCGCTGAAGAAGACCAGCTTGCCTGTCCGGATCGCCTCGACATAGGCCCCGAAGGGCGTCGGCGGCGGGGGAAGCGTGATGCCGAGGTCCTGCAGCCGCCGTTCCGCGCTGGCTGCCTGCACTTTTCGATGGTTTACCATTTGCCCAGATGTGCTCCGCCGTCGACGTGCAGCACCTCCCCGGTGATACGCGGGGCTTCCGTCAGGAAGAGGACCGCTTCGACGATCTCATCGACATTTGAAATGCCAGCTATCGGCGACAGCGTGCTCAGGAAATCCTTCGGATTGTCCTTGTGCAGCGGCGTGTCCACGACACCGGGAGCCACGATATTGAAGCGAATTTTCTCGTTCGCATATTCCATCGCCAAGTTCTTGGAGATCGCGTTGATGCCGCCTTTCGTCATCATCGACACCGAAGCGGAGAAGCCGGCGATCGGATGATCGGTCAATGGCGTCGTGATGCTGACGACGCTGCCGCCTGACTTCTGTGCGCGCATCTGTCTGACGGCCAGTTGGGTCAGATGGATGAAACCTTCGAGATTGGTCGAAGACAACGTCCTGAAATCCGTCATCGTGAAATCGACAAACGGCTTGGCCAAGAAGATGCCGGCATTGTTGACGAGCGCGTCGATCGAGCCGAAACGGTCGATCGCGGTTTTGGCCACGTGGGCCGCAGTCTCGGGATCGCCGATGTCGCCGTCGACGAGGGCCAGCCTGTCGGAAGCCGTGAGAGAATCCGACGCGCTGACCTGGCGGGAGGTGGCGACGACGTTGTAGCCGCGTTCGACGAAGGCATTGACGAGGCCTGCTCCGATACCCTGGGAGGCCCCGGTAATGATGACTGTCTTTTGCTTGGTCATGTTGAACTCCATTAATCTGGTTCGGGCAACACGAGCCTTGCGAGGGCGGGTCGCTCGAGATGGGCCGGCGCCTTAGCGCCGGCCATCGGTTGGTGTGTTTTCGCAAGGTGAATATGGCGAAAACCCTATTGCTCGATTAGATGGAAATATCTGGATTCTCTTTTGCAATGATGCAAAAGTGAAGGCATGGCGGACCTCAACGACATCGCTGTTTTCGTAAAGGTGGCGCAGTACGGGAGTTTCAGCCGTGCGGCCCATTCCCTCGGCATGCCCGTTTCAACCGTCAGTCGGAAGGTGACATCGTTAGAAGAACAGCTCGGTGTGACGCTCATCCAGCGCACGACGCGTAAGCTCAGTCTTACCGCGCAGGGGCAGGCCTATTACAATAGGTGCAGCGAGCCGCTCGCTCATCTCGTGGACGCCGAGCAGGCTCTTACGAAAACGCAAAGAAAGCCGGAGGGATTGTTGAAGATCTCCGTTCCGGTGATCTTCGGGCAGGAACCCTTCTACGAATTCGTCTCCTGTTTTCTGAAGATCTATCCCGATATTCAAATCGATCTTTTCGTCACCAATCTGTTTCTTGATCTGATCGCCGAAAATATCGACCTCGCCATCCGTTTCGGCGAGCTGAAGGACTCCTCCATCGTCGCGCAACGGCTCGGCAAGAGCGTCCGATATCTCGTCGCCGCACCCAGCTATTTCGAAGGCCGGGCGCTTCCTTCGAAGCCGGAGGACCTTAGGGATCATGATTGCGTGCTCCTGAACGGCCGCAACGGCGAAGGGGAGTGGCATCTGGTCAGCGGTCGGCGAGCGATCGACGTCCGTGTTAAGGGGCCGGTCTCCAGCCGGGATTTTGATGCAGTCAGCGCCTTTACCTATCGCGGCCACGGAATCGGGCTGCTGCCCTCGACCTATTGCGACGACGAAATCCGGAGAGGTGAGCTCATCCGCCTGCTGCCCGACTGGTCGTCGGAGGAAATCTTCGTACATGCCGTATACCCCACCCGGCGCTTCCTGCCCTTGCGCCTTCAGGTCTTTCTGGAAGCGCTGAAGACATGGAAAAGCCCATTGTGGTTGCCGCTCCACTGAATGCGGGATGGCATAAGGGACAGATGTCCCATAGCAGGCCTGACATAAGGCCCGGGAATACGCCAAACGAGCACTCACAGGCGCCACGATTTCGACACCCTCAATTTGGCGCGCCTGGCGCTTTGTCATCACTGAAAATTGAAACCGCCGGCGCGTCCGAGCACCCGCACCTCCGCAAGCTGTGTTACAGTTTCTTCGCTTCCTGACGAGGATTTGCCGATGCTGACGACACTTGCTGTGCTCATGGCTATTACCGGCGTCGCGCCGGCAGCTGGGGCGGGCGGAAACGAGGTCGACGTGACGCTTGTGCTTGCCGTCGACACCTCGCGGTCCATGGATTTCGAGGAGATCGACATTCAGCGCGACGGTTATGTCGAGGCGCTGAAGCATAAGGAATTCATCGATGCGGTCAAGGGCGGTCTCACCGGCCGCATTGCCATCAGCTATTTCGAATGGGCTGGCTATGTCGTCCAGGATTCGATGATCGACTGGCAGGTGATCGAGACGGAAGCGGATGCGATCGCTTTCGCCGACAAGCTCGATGCCCGGCCGATCGCCACGCAACGACGCACCTCGATCTCCACCGCCATCGATCAGGGCGCCAGCATGATCATCACCGGTCCCTTTCGCGGCAGGCGCGAGGTGATCGACATTTCCGGCGACGGCCCCAACAATTCCGGCGATCCTGTCACACCCGCCCGCGACAAGGCGGTGGCATCAGGCATGATCATCAACGGGCTGACCATCATGCTGCGTCCTTCCGATGCACCCGGCGGGCTCGACAAATATTATGCCGATTGCGTGATCGGCGGCCCCGGCAGCTTCGTGCTGCCGGTCAACAAGATCGAGGATTTCGCCATCGCCGTGCGCCGAAAGCTGGTGCTCGAGATCAGCGGCATTTCCCCGTCGCCTGGGGTGGAGAGGATCGCCGCCGACGCGCCGACGACGGATTGTCTGATCGGCGAGAAGCAGTGGCGGGATATATTTGATCGATGAGGTGCGGGCTATGGCGCGCGACTTGGGACGAGCAGAGACGGGGGTGCCGCATGGCACCCCTAGAAAGGAAAGAAGCCTCGCCCTGAGGGGCTCGAAGGCGAAGCGGGTACTCCCAGCGTCTGTCGCCGCAACCTACAACGGCAGCTGCCTGCCGGCCTGCTCGCTGACCATGTATTCGGCGTACCAGTCCGGCCAGTTCTCGTCATGCTTGCCGCCGTTGCGTTTCTCGTGTTCGCCGTGGGCTTGGGCGGCGCGGCGGAGTGCCGCCGCAAGGTCGCTCGATGTCGAGAAGGCCGTCTCATCGGCGTCGATGCGTCCCGGCAGGCGGGTGGTGACTTCCTGAAACAACCAGCCGTTGCCATCCGGATCCTTGAAGGAGGCGAAGGAACGGTAGCTGCGGTGCTCGGGGTCGCGGCCGGCGACGCGCAGGCGGCCGAAGAGATAGGGCTCGTCCGTGCCGGCATAGACGCCCGATGCGTCGTGGAAGACCTCGCTCACCTCGACGCCGCGGGCGATGAGATCGCGCCGCGCGGCCTCGATGTCGGAGACGATCAGGTAGAGCCCTTGCGCTGAGCCGGGGGCGGCGGCCGTGACGTTCCTGCCGAAGATGATGGCGCAGCCGGAGCCCGGCGGGGTGAACTGAATCACCCGGAAATCGACATCATTGGCAAAGTCGGCGTCGAGCCTCCAGCCCAGGTTCTCATAAAAGCGTTTGGCGCGGTCGACGTCGGAAACGGGGATGACGACCACTTCGAGCTTGGTGTCGATCGGCCGTGTTTCTGGAATTTCGATGGGGGTTTCACTGCGCATTGCATTGCTCATCTTCAGCTCCCTTGAGGTTTGGACGCATTAAGAATGGCGATACATGTCGGGATCGAGTGGACCACAGCGTGGGGTGGGCGTCGAATCAATTATTCTGCTGTTGGAGAAGACGGCGGGCTTCTCCCGCCGTCAGTTTGTCGACAAGCCCGTCCTCTATTTGGCGTCGTCCTCGGCCTTGGCCGATGATCTGCTGCACCTGATGTAGATGCTCGGGACAAACCCGAGCATGACGAAAGAGCGGTTGGCCGACTTCGTCAGTTGGGGGATAGCGGACCGATCCTGCGCCTGTCGCGCGGGCTTCTATGCCGCAAGGGCGGCGCGCGTTTTGCCGATCATCAGGGCGGCGCGTGCCGCCTCGCGGCCTTTCTCGACGAAGTGCGCGCGATAGATCTGGGTATGGTGTTCCGTCTCCTGATACTGGTGCGGTGTCAGCGAAACGGATAGCACCGGCACGCCCGTATCCATGCCGGCACGCATCAGGCCGTCGACGACGGCCTGGGCGACGAATTCGTGGCGGTAGATCCCGCCGTCGACGACGAAGGCAGCGGCGATGACGGCGGCGTAACGTCCGGTCGCGGCAAGATCGCGCGACAAAAGCGGCATTTCGAAAGCGCCGGGGACATCGAATATGTCGATCTGTTCGGCGGGAACAAGCTGTTGGAAGCCTTCAAGCGCACGGTCGACGATATCGGCGTGCCAGCCGGCTTTGACGAAGGCATAACGGGTGGGTGTCATGGTAATCTCCTTTGGCGTACAGACACATCACCCAAGGCGATCACGAGCATCCGCCGCCAGCCCGGAGGGCAGCAGCAGCGCACGTTCTCTTTCATCCGGACTATGACCGTCGGCTCAGGCATCTCACCTGATCTGCTGACCCTTCCGAGGAAGGCGCTCGCGGGCTCGCAATCGAAACTGCATACCGCCGGTAGGGACTTTCACCCCGCCCTGAGAACGGCGCGGACAATAGGGGCAAGGCGGCGGGCTGGCAATAGGGTAAGATGGTTTCCGGATGGGTGCGTTGGTGTGTCCTCTAATATGGCCATTTGCCTTTCGCTGCAGCTCAAGGCGTTCATCGCTTTCGCTCCCCGCCCCTCATCTGCCTGCCGGGCTTCTTTTCCCCGCTGGGGAGAAGGGGAATCGCGGCGGGCGCCTCGCTCCATTTGAGATGTTTGCGGTAGGTATGGTCACCGTGAGGCTTGCTTCCCCTTCGCCCCGGCGGGGAAAAGAAGCCCGTCAGGGCAGATGAGGGGGTGAGCGACGATGGGAGCGAATGCGCTGAGCGTCAGCGAAGGGCACATGCTCCACCACCCTTGTTGAGCACGCCCTTCCGCCTACATGCTTCTGCTGAGGAATATCCATGTCGAAAAAGCATGCTGCTCCGCCTCACTGAGGGGTAGAGCAGCAACCATGGGAGAGAGCGATGCCAGAATCTTTCGTCGTGCGCCGCGAGACGCATCTTGCAGCGCCGCCGGCGGCGGTGTTTGCGCTGATGACCGATCCGGAGAAGATCCTGCGCTGGATGGGGACGGAGGCCGAGGTCGAGCCGGAGCCCGGCGGGCTCTATCTCGTCAACGTCACCGGCGCCCGTTTTGCGCGCGGCTCGTTTCGCGAGGTGGTGCCGGTGCATCGGCTTGCCTACAGCTTCGGCTGGGACGGCAGCGAGGTGGTGCCGCCCGGGTCGAGTCTGGTCGAGATCGACCTGATCGAACAGGGAGGCGGGACGCTTTTGCGGCTCACCCATAGCGGCCTGCCGAGTGCGGAGCAGTGCGCTGGCCACGAGGAAGGCTGGGCGCATTACCTCGGACGGCTCACCGAGGTCGCCGCCGGGCGCAACCCCGGTCCAGATCCATTTTACGGCAGGAGATGAACGGTTTTCGGCAGGCGGCGGGACGCCCCTCAAGCGCTTGACGCTACGGGAAGAACGGTTTGCCGCGGTCAAAAAAGTGCTGCTTTTTCGTCCGCAAACATGAACGTGCAGTTCATCTCCAGTTCAATTTGGCGGTCCTAAGGTGATTGCGGCTGGATGAAATGGAGTTTTCGATGAAGGCACTTTCTATCGCGGCTGCCTTGCTCGCTGGCAGCCTCTCGATCGGCACGGCTCAGGCGATGCCGATCGGGGCAATCAAGGTTGAGAGCACTGTCACAAAGGTCGACTACGCCTGTGGTCGCGGTTGGCACCTGACCCGCTGGGGCGAATGCCGGCGCAACTGGCACCGCCCGCCGCCTGTAGCTTTCTATGGCGGTCCGCCCCGCTGGGGCTGGGAGCGGCGTCATCGCGATTGGGATGGCCCGCGCTGGGGCTATGAGCGGCGCTGGGACCGCGAACGCCGCTGGCGGGATGACTACTAAAAAGCCTTTGACAGAGGCAGACAAACGAGGGCCGGTGCGATGTTTCGCCCGGCCTTTATCCGTTGAAATAACGAATGCGCTCAAATGCGGCTGACGAGCCAGTGCTTTCCGTCGATCAGCTCTTCAAGCTCGGCCGGATCCTTGACGCCGAACTCGAACCATTCCACGAGTTCCTTCGCCTTCCGCTTGCTTTCCTCGGCTGTAAAGTCGATCCCATAGCGCTCGCACCAGCGTCGAAGGATCGACGTCAGCAGCGTCATGTCATTCCCGTCAAGCGGGTCTTTCGGCCAGTATGTCGTGCCCATCGCAACCCCTCAATCGCTAATGACAGGCTGGCACATAATCGAATCAATGTCGCGCAATTTAAAAGTGTTTATTGGGTTGTTTTCCACCGTGGTGAATGGTTTTCCACAGAGTTGTTGGACGGTGAGGTTGACAGGGGTGCGGAGGGACCCGGCTGGCGCAAGTGCCGAAAGGAAATCCCCCGGACACCTGAGGTGTCCTCAGTTGCCGACAAAGTCTCCTCCGTCATGCCCGGCCTTGTGCCGAGTATCTGACCAGGGCAGTTGTTTGAACGAAAACCGTTTATTTTCAGATGCATAATTGGATCGTCGCAGATCCTCGGCACAAGGACGAGGATGACGTCGGGGGTTTTGGTTGCCAACAGGCGGATACCGGAGACCACCTCAGAGGCCGCGGGAGTGTCCGTGGGCTGATGTCTCGGGGTTGCCCACGTCCTGTTGCAATGCCAATGTTAACCCATGGATCTGCCTTCCTCTCTTGCCTGGCTGATTGACGAGGCTGCGGCTTCGCCCGGTCCCGAACGGTTTCTGGCCGAGCTCGGGCGCCGGCTGCTGGCCGATGGCCTGGCGCTTTCCGGCGGCGCGCTGACACTTTCGGTGCCGCATCCGATCATCGCGCGCCGTACCTGGCTGTGGCGAGCCGAAACCGGAGCCGTCATCGAGGCGTTGGGTTTTGCCGCCCCACCTCAAAGCGATGCCGGGCGCGAATGGCTGGCCGGGCTTGGGCCGGTTTGGGAGGAGAGCATTGGAGCTTCGCGGGACGGCGCTGTGCTCGGCTGGGCGGGCGTCGGCAGGAGGACGGGGGCGGACGAATTTTCTCCTGATGAAGCCGCGCGGCTGCAGGAGATCGCGCGTTTTGCCGCCGCGCCGCTTGCGGCCCTTGCGGCGCGGGAGGCGCGGGCGGCACTGCTTGAAGCCTATCTCGGCCGGCGCAGTGCGGCTCGGGTTCAGTCCGGTGCACTTGCCCGCGGCACCGGCGAAACCATTCGCGCCGCTCTTCTCTGCGCCGATTTGCGGGATTTCACCGCACTTTCCCAGGTGACGGAGCCGCAGGCGATGATATCAGCGCTCGACGCCTATTTCGACCGCGTCGCCGGCGCCGTGCACGCCTTCGGCGGCGAGGTGCTGAAATTCATCGGCGACGGCGTGCTGGCGATCTTTCCCGTCACCGCCGCTTCCGGTGACGAGGCCCGGGCTGATCGAGAAGCCTGCGAGGCGGCGCTTCGGGCCGTCGCCGCCAGCCGCGCCGGCATGATCCATCTCGATCGGATGCGCGAGGCTGAGGGGCTGGCGCCGCTGCCCTTCGGCGCCGCCCTGCATTTCGGCGAAATCCTCTGGGGCAATATCGGCGCCGCCGACCGGCTTGACTTCACCGCCATCGGCCCGGCGGTCAATCTGGTCAGCCGGCTGGAAGGGCTCTGCAAGCCGCTCGGCCACAGCGTTCTGATCTCAGGTGCCGTGGCGGCGAATACCGAGGCCGCGCTGACGCCGCTCGGCGAGCATGCCCTGCGCGGCATCGCCGAGCCCTGCGCCATCTTCACTTTGGCTGGGGTTTGAACCCTGAGATCGGGCTGTCCGCCTTCACCTGCCATGGCATGTTTTCCCACAAACCGCGCAGAAGAATCATTCTCGTAGGCGTGTGATCAAGCCTGGCCATCGCTGAAGATCGTTTTCGAATCTCCTTCGGAAAAGGTCTGCAAAGAAATATTTGCAAAGATATGTTTGCGATTGTATCCTTGGGTCATGAATGAGTACAATCCCCGACCCTCCCCAGATGCCGCCATCTCCCGGACCGTCAGCCGGGTCGTGCCCGAACCCACCGCACTGAAGGCGCTGGCGCACCCCGTCCGCCTGCGCATGCTCGGCATGCTGAGGATCGACGGCCCCGCCACGGCGACGCAGCTCGCCGCGCGGCTCGGCCTGAACAGCGGCGCGACCAGCTATCATCTGCGCCAGCTTGCCCAATATGGCTTCATCGAGGAGGCGCCGCATGGCTCACGACGCGACCGTTGGTGGCGCGCGCGCCATGAGCTGACCTCGGTGCCCGCAAGCGAGACGCAGGGGGAGGCGCTCGATCTCGATGTCGCCTTCAATCAGGCGGCGCTCTCGCTGCAGGTTGGCCAGATGCAGCAGGCGCTTGAGGAATATGCGGAGCTGCCGGCCAAATGGCGCAAGGCGACGGCCGCCGACGACATCATCATCCCGATGACCGCTGAAAAGGCCGAAGCCCTGACGAAACGGCTGAGCGATATCATTCTCGAAGCGATGCGGGAGGCCCCGCCGTTGGGGGAGGCGGCGTCTCGCAATCCTGACATCGTTCCCTTCTATGTCATGTTGCACGCCTTCCCCTATCCAGGCCGTGTTCCGCACCGCGAGCGGGATAACGAGCCGTGAGAAGGGGCAAGCCGTTTCTCGCGCTCGCCGCCGCCGAGACGCTATCGCTGTCCGGCACCCGGCTTTCGACTGTCGCCGTTCCCTGGCTGGTGCTGAGCGCCACCGGCAGCCCGGTGCTGACCGGGTTGACGGCGATGATGGAGATGCTGCCTTACGTGCTCGCCAAAGCGCTCGGCGGGCCGCTGATCGACCGGGTCGGCGCCAAGCGCATCGCCATCATCTGCGACGCCGCTTCCATGGCTGTGGTGGGTCTCGTTCCGCTTCTCGATCTCTTCGGCGTGTTGACGGTGCCGATGCTGCTGCCTCTTGTCTTTGCCATGGGTGTGCTGCGTGGTCCCTCCGACGCCGCCAAGCAGGCGATGGTTCCCGATATCGCCGCTCTCGCCGATGTGCCGCTCGAACGGGTGACCGGCGTCTCCAGCGCCATCGAGCGGCTGGCCTCGACGATGGGCGCGGCCGGCGCCGGCTTGCTGATCGGGCTGATCGGCCCGGGGCAGGCGCTCATCGTCAACGCCGCCACCTTTGCCGCGGCCACCGTAATCATTGCGACTGGCATACCGGGCATCCGCCGCACTCCTGCGATCCTCGCCGCGTCCGACGCGCGGCCAGCGTCATCCTATCTCGACGATCTCCGGGGAGGCTGGCGCTTTCTGCGCAGCGATGCCGTGCTCGTCAGTATTGTCACCATGGTGGCGATCACCAATCTGCTCGATCAAGCCTATCACGCCGTGCTGCTGCCCGTCTGGACGAAGAACGCCGGTCATGGGCCGGAGCTGCTCGGAGCGATGTTCGCCGCCTTCTGCGGCGCTTCCGTCGCGGGGGCGGCGATTGCCGCTGTTATTGGCGAGCGCATGCCGCGTCTGATCGTCTATACCGTGGCTTTCCTCCTGACCGGATGTCCACGCTTTCTGGTGCTCGCGGTGGATGCGCCGCTCGGCTCCGTCTTTGCGACGCTCGCAATCGCAGGCTTTGCCTCCGGTTTCCTCAACCCTATCCTGTCGGCGGTGATCTTCGAGCGCATCCCCAAACCGCTGACCGGCCGCGTCACGGCGATGAATACCGCTCTCTGCTTTGCCCTCATCCCCTTCGGCGGCCTCGTCGGTGGCGCGCTGATCAGCACGATCGGGCTTGGCGCGGCGTTGCTCCTTTGCGGCCTCGCTTACCTCGCTGCGACCCTCTTTCCGCTGGCGCTCAAGAGCTTTCGCGGTTTTGACAAGGCCGTGGCATGAGCCCCGCGCAGGCCCTAGCCTTGCCCTCCGATTTCCTCGAACAACAGATCGATGAAGCAGCGCACTCGCGGCTCCAGCATGCCTTTGTCGGGATAGAGCGCCACGATCTTCGTGTCGTCGGTTTCGAGGTCAGACAGGACCTGCCGGAGACGACCGGCGGTCAACTCGGCGGCGACAACGAAGTGCGGAAGAAGGGCGATTCCGAGGCCGGCCATGCAGGCGTCACGAACGGCTTCTCCGCTGTCGAGCCTCAGGCGGCTGCGCCCCTGCGCCTTGATCCAGCCGCCACCACTGCGAAAGCGCCAGCCCTGCCTTTGGCCGCGGCTGGTGAAGAACAGGCAGTCATGGGCCGCCAGATCCCCTATATCGCGAGGCATGCCGCGTTCGGAGAGGTAGGAGGGCGAGGCACAGAGCCGCGCCTTGTCACTGGAGATCACGCGCGCGATCAACCGGCTGTCGGCCGCCGATGGCGTCGCGCCAATCTCGATCGCCAGATCGAAGCCATCTTCGACGTTGTCGGCCGGGCGATCGGTGAAGTTCACTTCGACCTGCATGTCGGGCCAGGTGCGAAGATATTTTTCGAGTAAGGGAAGGACGACGAGCCGTCCGAAGAGACCGGGAACGGCAAGCCTGAGAACGCCTCGCGGCGTGCCGCTTTGCCCCGCAATGCTCGCCTCCGCCTCGTCGACCGATGCCAGGATCTGCAGCCCGTGCTCGTAGAACAGTCGTCCTTCGTCGGTCAGGCTCAGTGTTCTCGTTGTCCGGTTGAGCAGGCGCGCCCCGAGCCGCTCTTCCAGGCGGGTGACGGCCTTTCCCGCTGCCGAACGGGAGAGGCCCATGGCCTGGCCGCCGGCGATAAAGCTTCCGGCATCGACGACGGCCATGAAGATCAGGATATCGTTCAGGTTCGTGCGCGGCATTAGGCAACTCGAGCGATTTGACTGCAGCCTTAAGTCGGTCGCGATGTGACAGATTCAAGGCTCGCATCATCAACGTCGACCGCGCCAGTTAGGTCACGGGTGCATCGAAATGATGGCGGCCGACGACAGCTGCCGTTTCTCATCACCACCGCTTCTATTGAAGGCTCGCGCAAGCCTCGCTGTCAGCGCCAGCCGAGCGCCGGAGCGACGTGGGTGAGGATCGCTTCGATGACGTGGGCGTTGTAGGCGACGCCGAGCTGGTTTGGCACGGTGAGCAGCAGCGTGTCGGCCTCGGCAATCGCCTC
Source organism: Rhizobium sp. NLR16a (assembly GCF_017948245.1). Classification (NCBI taxonomy): domain Bacteria; kingdom Pseudomonadati; phylum Pseudomonadota; class Alphaproteobacteria; order Hyphomicrobiales; family Rhizobiaceae; genus Rhizobium; species Rhizobium sp. NLR16a. The sequence goes on from NZ_CP072865.1 coordinate 1,186,683, forward strand.
GTCTTCCGCAAGCTGCTTGATGAGCACGTCAGGTTCGGCGGCGTAGCTGCGGCCGAAGATCGCCCGGGTCTTCTCGTCGATGAAGCCGATCTTGTCGCCTTCGTCGCCGCCAAAGCCGAAATAGGCGCGGTCACGTTCGTCGACGAGCGCGAAGATGCTGCGGCTGACCGAAACGCGCGGTTCGCGTGTATGGCCGGCCGCCTTCCAGGCTTCACGATAGGCGCGGATCTGGTCGGCCTGCTGGACGTGGAACGGCTCGCCGGTTTCGTCGTCCTTCAGTGTTGAGCTCTGCAGGTTCATGCCGAGCTTGGCGGCCCAGACGGCGGTGGCGTTGGAGCTCGCCCCCCACCAGATACGCTCGCGCAGGCCTTCCGAATGCGGCTCGAGACGCAGGAGGCCGGGTGGATTCGGAAACATCGGCCGCGGGTTCGGTTTGGCGAAGCCTTCGCCGCGCAGCACCTCAAGGAAGACTTCGGCATGATGCCTGGCCATGTCGGCCTCGCTCTGACCTTCCGGCGGCGCATAGCCGAAATGGCGCCAGCCGTCGATCACCTGTTCGGGCGAGCCCCGGCTGATGCCGAGTTGCAGCCGCCCCCCGGCGATGAGATCGGCAGCACCGGCATCCTCGGCCATATAGAGCGGGTTCTCGTAGCGCATGTCGATCACGGCCGTGCCGATTTCGATCCGGTTGGTCCTGGCGCCGACGGCCGCCAGCAGCGGAAAAGGCGCTGCGAGCTGCCTGGCGAAATGGTGCACGCGGAAATAGGCACCATCGGCGCCGAGCTCCTCGGCCGCCACGGCAAGGTCGATCGACTGCAGCAGCGCATCGCCCGCCGAGCGCGTCTGCGATTGAAGCGAGGGCGTCCAGTGCCCGAACGAGAGAAAACCGATCTTCTTCATGTCGCACCTTTATCCGTTGCGTCATAGTGGATCGGTCATGGCATAGTTTCGGTGCGTAAGACAATCACAACCAGAGAGAACGGCGCGCTTTCCCGGAGGCGTTTGCTCAAGCGGGACGCGAAGCAATGTCAGAGGCGCCGAACCGTCATCTGCACCCCAGCCCCAGCCTGCTGGCAAGCCCCAGCCAGGGAGCCAGGTGAAAGGCGCTCATCAGCAGGTACATCGGCACCATCCCGCCGATCGGGAAGGCATCCGATGTAGTCGTGCAGATCGTGTCGGCGCTGCCGGTTACTGCCGTCAGCAGCGCCATGATCGCAAATGTTGGGGCGGCGGCGAGAGACAGAAAATCGGCGGCGGCGAGAGCGGGCTTGACCGGCTCGTCGGCGGGTCCGTCAGCGGCGGCGATCGACAGCCAACTCGCGGTGCCGAGGGAGGGGCTGACGTCGTCAGCCCGTTTTGAGGCGTGAGCGAAGAGCGCCATTGTTGTCACTCCTTGCCGTAGCGGTCGTGGTGGCGCCACCAGATGCCGGTTTCGTTGCGGCCCTTCGGCGCGCGGTCCAGCCATTGGTACACGCCCCAGAGCCCGTCGAGTCCGCGCGCATAACTGGAATAGCTGTGGTAGACGCCGCCATCGATGAGTTCGAAAGCGCTGACGCCGGGGCGGTCGCGGGTGTAGGTGGGAACGTCGGTGCCGGTCATGGACGCGATCTGGACGATGGGTTCGTCGCTGCCGCGCGACTGCCAGTCCGGCACGGTCTTGCCCGCCGGCGGTTCGGGGGCGGGCGGTTCGCGACGGTAGTTGTATTCGATCTCGCCGAGACGCTGCTGCTCCGGGCTGAACCAGACGCTGAAATCGGCGTTGAAATCGCTGCCGGCTGACGAGGCCCAGGGAAAGCTCCAGTCCATGCGCCGCTTGAAGGCCTCAAGCTTTGCAAGCGGCGCGCGCGAGACCGCCCAGAAGGCGACGTCGTGATTTTCCAGGTGGACGAAGAAACCGTTGAAGCCGTCGGCGATCGAGGAGCAGGAGGGGCATCCGGCGCTGTAATCCGGCCCGAACATGAAATGATAGATCAGGAGCTGCGAACGCCCGCCGAAGAGATCCTTCAGCGAAGCACCGCCGCCTTCGGTGTCGAAGTGGTAGTCCTTGCCGATCCTCACACGGGGCAATTGCTGGCGTTTGGCCGCCAGCGCATCGCTTCGCCGGGTCAGTTCCTTTTCCTCCTCGAGCAGATCAAGTCTCGCCGCCAGCCATTGCTCGCGAGTTGCGTTTAGCATTGCCGTCATGGGTCTTCTCCTTTGCCTGTCTCTCGTCGTAGCATCCGGCGCGCTTGCCTGCCGTTGAAAGAAGATTACGGCGGGAGGGACAAATGCCGGGAGTGACAAGTGTGACGGGATTTGAATGGACTCGCTGATTACGGCCGCGGCGCAGGCGCTGGCATCGGGCGATACGCTTGGCGCGCTGAAACGGGTGGCGCTGCGCGACGATGCGCCTGCGCTGGCGCTGCGCGGCATCGCCATGGCGCAGCTCGGTGACCTCATCCGCGCCAAGGCGCTGCTGAAGAGCGCTGCGCGCGCATTCGGACCGCGGGAGGCGGTGGCCCGCGCCCGCTGTGTCGTCGCCGAGGCCGAGATCGCGCTCGTATCGCGCGATCTCACCTGGCCGCCGAAGGTGCTGGAGGGGGCGCGCAAGGTTCTGGAAGCGCATGGCGACCGGGTCAACGCCGCCCATGCCGGCAATATCGCCATTCGCCTGATGGTGCTGATCGGCCGGCTCGACGAGGCCGAGCAGGCGCTGGCCGCGCTCGACCCGACGCCGCTGCCGCCGGCCTTGCTGGCCGCCCATGAGCTTGTCGCGGCTGGGATCGCGGTCCGGCGCTTGCGGACGCAGCCGGCGCGCGCGGCGCTCGAACGGGCAAGGCTTGCGGCGCGGCGGGCCGACATGCCCGTGCTCACGGCGGAGGTCGAGACCGCTGGACATGTGCTCGATCTGCCGGCGGCGCGCCTGGTTTCGCGTGGGCATGAACGGCCGCTGCTGCTTGCCGAGGTGGAGGCGCTCTTTTCAAATGGCACGCTCGTCGTCGATGCCTGCCGCCATGTCGTGCGCGCGGGCAGTGCGGTGGTGCCGCTGGCGAGCCGGCCGGTGCTTTTCGCCCTCGCTCGTGCGCTTGCCGAAGCCTGGCCGGCGGATGTGTCGCGCGGGGCGCTGATCGCACGCGCCTTCCGCGGCAAGCATGCCGATGAATCGCATCGCGCCCGGCTGCGCGTCGAGATCGGCCGGCTGCGGACGGAATTAGCCGGGCTGGCGGAAGTCTCGGCTACCGAGCGCGGTTTTACCCTTTCCCCTGCCGGCGCCGCTGAGGTTGCAGTGCTTGCCCCGCTCGTCGAAGGGCCGCATGCGGCGGTGCTCGCCTTGCTCGCCGATGGCGAAACGTGGTCGAGTTCGGCGTTGGCAATCGCGCTCGGCACCAGTCCGCGCACCGTGCAGCGGGCGCTGGATGCGCTCGCCGGCGAGGAGAAGGTGCAAGCGATCGGACGCGGGCGGGCGCGCCGCTGGATGAGCCCGCCGCTCTCCTCTTTCCCGACGATCTTGTTACTCCCGGGACCGCTGCCGAGCGACTAGTATGGGTCAACCGACAAGGAGGAAGACATGAAGACATCGGCTGCGACCATTCTGCGTGAATATGGACCCTTTCCGGGTGCGGAGCGCGTTCACGGCGTCACCTTCGACGGCCGGCATGTCTGGTTCGCCTCGGGCGACAGGCTGAACGCACTCGATCCCGACAGCGGCGAAGTGGTGCGGTCGATCGAAGTCGCCTCTCACGCCGGCACGGCTTTCGACGGCGAGTTCCTCTATCAGATTGCCGAGGACGTCATTCACAAGATCGACCCGAAGACCGGCCAGATTCTTTCCACCATCCCGGCCCCCGGCAATGGCGGCGATTCCGGCCTTGCCTGGGCCGAGGGCACGCTCTGGGTCGGCCAGCATCGCGGCCGCAGGATCCATCAGATCGATCCTGAGACCGGCAAGATCCTGCGCACGATCGAATCCAACCGCGTCGTGACAGGCGTCACCTGGGTCGACGGCCAGCTCTGGCACGGCACCTGGGAGGGCGACGACAGCGATGTCAGGCGCATCGACCCCGAGTCCGGCGAGGTGCTGGAGCGGCTCGACATGCCCGAAGGCACTGGCGTCTCCGGCCTCGAATCCGACGGCGGCGGCTGCTTCTTCTGTGGCGGAGGCAATAGCGGCAAGATCCGCGCTGTGCGCCGGCCGTGAGGGCTGCGCCGCCAGGGTGGGGCTGCTCATTGTAAGAAGCCGGCGTCAGCGCACCCGCCTCGCCCTTCGGCGCCCCTTGCGGGGCACCTCAGGCTTAGGCTCTCGTGGGTGCCGGCGGCTCCGGCCACGCAAATACCTGCGGGGAGCAATTCACCGTCCGTCAACTTTTGCGTGTCAATTTCGAGGGAAGGGGCGCCATCAAAAGGTTGCAAGTATTGAAGGTCAGGCTCACATCGCACATCACGCTCGTCCTGGTGGCGCTCACCTGTGCGGCGGCCGTATTGCTGTGCGGATTCGCATGGATTGCCGCCGTGAACGTCGATGATCTCTACTTGCGCCGCCAGGCCGACTTTGTGCGACAAGGATTGGATGAGCAGTTCAAGGCGCTTCCCCGGGAACAGGAAAGCGTCACGAAATGGGACGACGCCTTTCTTTATTCCAAGCAGCGGAACCATGAATGGTTGCTTGACAATGTCGGCCGCTGGACGAGCCAATATTTCGGACACGATAGAACCTACATCTTCGACACTACCAATCGCCTGCTGTTTGCGTTCCGCGACGGAACGGACACCATGCCGCCGCGCCTCGGCAGCGACGACGGCGAGGAAATGACGGCGCTGGCCGGCGAGACGCGGGCGGCTCTCGTCGAGCGCAAAAGAAGCGGTGGCGAACCGCTTGGCCAGCTGGCCAGGGTACGCACGATCATGATCGGCAACAGACCGGCGATAACAAGCGCGCGCCCTGTTATGCCGAGTTCGACAAGGATGCAGATCGAAGCGGGTCAGGAGTTCATCGCCGTCTCGGTCAAGTTCATCGACGGAAAAGCGGCTGAAAGCATTGCCCATTATGCGCGGCTCGAAGGATTGCATTTTTCCCTTTCGAAGGGAGACGACGAGCGGGCGCAAGTGCCTGTCTCGTCCTATAACGGCGGGGTGATCGGCTATCTCGTGTGGCAGCCGATCCGCCCGGGCTTCATGCTGCTCCAGCAGATCGCGCCGGCAGGGCTCGGCTGTCTGGCTCTGTTGATCGCCGCGGTGTTCTGGCTCGGACGAGGACTGCATCGCACCTCGCTGACCCTGCTGGACAGCCAGGCCGAACTCACCCACCACCGCCACCATCTGGAAGAGATGGTGGCGGACCGAACAGCCAAAATCGAAAGACAAAGGCAGGAGCTGGACCGCCTGCTGGTGCACGAACGCCAGGTGAATGCGCTGCAGCGCCAGTTCGTTGCTATGGCCTCGCACGAATTTCGAACGCCGCTTGCCATCATCGATGCGGCCGCCCAGCGGCTCTGCCGCTCGACGACCAACGTCAGCGGCGAGTATGTTCACGAAAAAGCCGGAGTGATCCGCAGCGCGGTGGTGCGCATGGTCGATCTCATGGAGAGCATCCTTGCGAGCGGCCGGCTCGAAGCCGGACAGATCATACTGAAGAGGAGCGAAGGTGATCTGAAAGCCTTGCTCGTCGCCTGCTGTGATCGGCAGCGCGAACTCAGCCCTTCGCATGTCTTCCATCTCGATCTCGAACTCATACCTGACGTATTGACCTTCGATCGAAGCGCGATGGAACAGGTCTTCATCAATCTGATGTCGAACGCCGTCAGATATTCGCCCGATCAGCCTGACATTTATGTTCACGCTCGGGTTGAAGAGAAAATGGTGGAAATCGCCGTTGCCGATAGCGGCATCGGCATGGATGCGGATGATCTGCCGAAACTGTTTCAACCTTATTATCGCGCCCGCAGCGCGACGGGTATTGCCGGAACCGGCATTGGCCTGAACGTCGTCAAGCAGGTCATCGAGCTGCACGGCGGCACCGTCGAGGTGACGAGTGAGCTTGGCAAAGGCACAACATTCACCATCTCTCTGCCAATAGAGTTTCTATTGTCGGATCAACAAGTTGCAGCTTAAGGAAGAGCTTATGGTTACAGTCCTGTGCATAGAAGACGAAGTCGAGATCCGGAATCTCCTCGTCGAAGAGTTGAGCGAAGCCGGCTACAGGACGCTCCAGGCCTCGAACGGCGCAGAGGGCCTGGAAATGATCCTGTCGAAATGGCCTGATATCGTCATCAGCGACATTTCCATGCCTGTTATGGATGGGCATCAGCTTCTGGCGGAAATCCAGATCAATCACCCGGAGCTCTCCAACATTCCCTTCATCATGCTGACGGCGCTGACAGACCGGGAAAACACGCTCGCCGGCCTGCGGGCCGGTGCTGCGGATTATCTGACGAAGCCGCTCGACTTCGACCTGCTGCTCGCCAAGCTGGAGGGCTGCGTGACGCGGCTGGAGAACGATAAGGCGCTCAATCGGTCGTTTTGATTGGGTGGGGTGAGACCAGCGCGTCCGAAATCGTTGGCTGATTCTACCGGCAGGCCAGAGGGGGTGTCTCACGCATGACCTTTCGGTCGCTCTGATGTCTTCGCGGTTTTTCCGAGGGATGTGCTGTAGCTTTATCGCGCGGCCTTTCCCAACACATCCCCCAATACCGCAAATACTCTCTCATCCAGCGTCTGCGACACATTGAAGCGCATGAAATTCGTCGCCGATTGCGACAGGCTGAACGCATTGCCCGGCGCCAGCACGATCCGCTTTTCCAACGCCGCTCGCGCCACATCAGCTGCGTCGATATCATCGGGCAGGCGGCACCAGAGGAACATGCCGGCCTGGGGCTCCAGCCAGGGTTTTATCCCGAAGCCCTTCAGACGAGCGGTGACCTCGGTCATGGCGCGCGCCAGCCGCTGCCTGAGCATTTCCATGTGTTTGCGGTAACCGCCGTCGCTCAAGACCTTGAGCACCAGCTCGGCCGTCATCCGGGCGCCGCCGAAGGAGGTGGCGATCTTGAGGTCGGTGAGGCCCTCGATCCATTCGGGCCTGGCGACGATGAAGCCGCAGCGGGCAGAGGCCGAAAGCGTCTTCGAAAAGCTGCCGATATGGATGACGCGCTCGAGCCCGTCAAAGGCGGCGAGGCGAGGCGCGACCGAATATTCGAAATCTGCGAAGATATCGTCCTCGATGATGGTGAGATCGAACTGGTCGGCGAGTTTCAGGACCCGGTGGGCTGTGACGGGGGAGAGTGTCGCGCCGGTCGGATTGTGGATGGCCGAGTTGGTGATGTAGAGCCGCGGCCGATGTTCGGCGAGCGTCTGCGCGAAGAGTTCGACATCGGGGCCTGACGATGTGTAGGGCACACCGACGATCTTCGCCCGGTGGGCGCGCAGCAATGCGTGGAAGTTGAAGTAGCAGGGATCGTCGACCAGCACCGTGTCGCCGGGTTCGAGCAGGAAACGGCAGAGCAAGTCGATCGCCTGCGTGCTGGACTCGGCGAGCAGGATCTGAGCCGGCGAAGCCTCGATGCCGCGCTCGCCCATGCGCCGCGAAATCAGCTGGCGCAGCGGCCGCAGGCCGAGCGGCGAGCCGTAATCGGCAAGGGCCGGCCCCTCGGCGCGCGCAAGCGTTCGGAGCGCCCGGCGCATGCCCTCGCCAGGCAGCCAGGAGGACGGCAGCCAGCCACAGCCGGGTTTGAGATCGGCTTCATCGGACTCCAGCGATTGCCGCGAAATCCACAAGGGATCGACGGCGCGGTCGAGTTTCGGCCCGGCCTCGGCCAGTGCGAAGGGGGCCGCCTGGTTGGCGACATAGAAGCCGGAACCCGGCCGTGAGATGATCGCGCCCTCGGCGGCCAGGCGCTCATAGGCGTCGACGACGGTCGAAGTCGAGAGCTTCATGCTGGACGCCAGGCTCCGCACCGAAGGCAGCCTTGCCCCCGGCGTCAGGCTGCGCCCGGCGATGCGCTGCCGGATCGTCGCCATCACCATCTCGACGCGGGTGCGTCCCGCTATCTTTTCGTTCATCCGTACTGCCTTTTGAACCATAACAGTTTTGCGAAACCGTATCAGACCGTCACTGTCGTGGCTATCGGTTTTGGCGGATAAGGCTGGACGGCCCGTTCTTGTGAATTCGATTCAGCTAACGCGCCTCAGGTTATTGTTTATGCATGCCGTTCTCTCAAGGCCGCAGGGTTTCGACGACATGCATCTGGGAAGGGAACGCATGATGGAGCGCATGACGGCAGGATGGGTCAATGGTTTGATTGGTGTGGTGATCTTCAGCGGCTCGCTGCCGGCGACGCGCGTGGCGGTGGCGCAGTTCGATCCGGTCTTCCTGACTGTTGCGCGCGCGGCGATCGCCGGGGTGCTGGCGCTCTGCCTGCTGATCGTCTTTCGTGAGAAGCGGCCGGCCGGGCGCGATATCATCTCGCTTGCCGTGGTCGCGCTTGGCGTCGTGGCGGGCTTTCCACTGCTGACGGCGCTGGCGCTGCAGCATGTGACGTCAGCCCATTCGATCGTCTTCGTCGGTCTGCTGCCGCTGGCAACGGCGACCTTCGGCGTCATCCGCGGCGGCGAACGGCCGAAGCCGGCCTTCTGGCTGTTCTCCATCCTCGGCAGCGCGCTGGTGGCGGGCTTTGCCCTGACGCAAGGTCTGACGGCCTCGCCGGTCGGCGACCTGCTGATGCTCGCGGCAATCGTCGCCTGCGGCCTCGGTTATGCCGAGGGCGGCCGGCTGTCGCGCACGCTCGGCGGCTGGCAGGTGATTTCCTGGGCGCTGGTCCTTTCGCTGCCAATCATGATTGCAGTCGCGTTCGTCTACCGGCCGGAAAGTTTCGCCGGCATTGGAACGCCGGCGCTCATCGGCCTTGCCTATGTCTCGCTGTTCTCGATGCTGATCGGTTTCATCTTCTGGTATCGCGGCCTCTCGCAAGGCGGCATCGCCGCCGTCGGCCAACTGCAACTGCTCCAGCCCTTCTTCGGCCTGGCGCTCGCCGCCACGCTGCTGCACGAACCGGTCACCTGGGCGATGCTCGCGGTGACGGTGGCTGTCATTTTCTGCGTAATGGGGGCGCGCAGGTTCGCGCGGTAATAGTTGAGCTGGGGCCACAAAGCTGCCGCTCAATCGTCAGAAAATGGCCCCTTTACCGCCGCACCGAGCCCTTTTCCGGGCTTCATCGTCGTGACCTCGCCAGCCTTTCCAGCGGCTGAGCGATCGACCGAGGCGGTCTTTGCTGCCGTCCAAATCACCGGAAAAGGAATGAAAATGATCACTCGTTACACATCCCTCGCAACGATGACAGCCGCGGTGTTCAGTCTGCTTGCTCTCAGCCCGGCATCCGCGACCGAGCTTGCCCAGGCGCAACAGCAGCCGCCGGCACAGGGGCAGGCGCCGATGCAAGGACAGGGTGGTACCGGTGCGGCTGCCCCTGTCAGTGATCAGAAACTCGAGGCCTTTGCCGTTGCCTACGTGCAGGTCGACAAGGTCAGGCAGGAATATTCGGCCAAGATCGACGCGACCAAGGACCAAGCTGCGAAGCAAAAGCTGCAGGAAGAAGCCAAGAAGCAGATGGTCGACACCGTCCAGGCCTCCAACGACATCTCCGTCGAGGAATATTCGTCGATCCTGACGGCAGCGCAGAGCGACCCGGCGCTCGCTAAGAAGGTTCTGGACAAGATCGGCACCCCGCCGCCGGCGCAGCCGCAGCAATAGGCTTAAACTGGAGCCAAGGCGCGGGTCCACGCGGCGAGTGCTTCCCGCGCCCGCCCCAATCCTCACGCGGCCTCAGTTGGCGGGCACGACCAGCGCTTCGCCCTTACGGACGATGTAGGTCGCCAGCTCCGAAGCCTTGCCGCTGCCGACGTTTCTGGCCGAATGCACGACGCCGGAGGGAATGAACAGCGATTGGCCGGCCTTCAGCGTTACCGGCTCCTGCCCGTCGAGCCGATATTCCAGCGTGCCCTCGATAACGAAGGCGATTTCTTCGCCCGGATGCGCATGCTTCGGCGCGAGAACGCCGGGGGCGAAATCGACGCGCACCTGAACGGCCTCGTGGCCGGGTACATCGATATCGCTTCTGACGAGGTCGGTGCGCTGCAGCGGCTGTTCCGCATGCGCTATCGCCGCGCCGCCAAGGAGAAGGGCGAGCGGTATCGCCTGGATCATTTTCATCGTGTCATCCTTCCTGAATTGACCATTGCAGCGAATCGGCCGCATCGCCATTTCAGTCGATGATTGAACCGGGCATGTGTCGGGAAACCGGCATTTTTGTAAGCGAATGTATCCGCAGCCCGGCTGAGGCTTCCCGTAAGAACGGGACCCTTTTTTACGCGAACCGCATCGCGGATTTCGCACGCGCCTTCGCCGCTACTTCCTCGCGATCGCGAGGCGGCTGAGACGTCTCCAACGAATCGAGCAATTCACGGGCGCAAGCTGCGATCGAACTGACCGCGCGTTCGAACGCGGCCTCATTGCGCTTCGACGGCTTGGTCGCTCCGCTGAGCTTGCGCACGAACTGGAGCGCGGCATCATGAATCTCTTCGTCCGTTGCAGGCGGATCGAAGTTGAACAGTGGTTTTATGTTTCGGCACATGGCTTGCTCGCGTGATGTTCTCTTTGCCACTGGGGAAAGTGGCCTCGCACGAAAGGTAGTCGCGTGAGCGCGAATTGCAACGAGGCGTGGGAGATGGCGCGCCGATCTGAACGAGTTCAGGGATCCACGACCGGACGCCGCTTGAGTGCCGCCACTTGTGATGGAGTGGGAGGAGGCTCCGGGCCTCCGCATCGAAACTCTCCGTCGATGACGAGATGTTCGGAGTGAGGACAATTCGACCAAACTGCCGGATAGGGAAAGGCACAGCCGCCAGTCGCCATCGACTCGCGACGACGGAGTGATAGGCAGGGAGAGTGCGCCCAGCGGGCTTTCTGGGAAGATAGAGGGGACACGATATCTCTAGTTGCCCCAGCCGATTTGGAACCGATCAAATCGAACCTCGCTCAACGGTTGGTTGGAGGGGCTCAGCCTCACCGAACGAAGAACGAGATGAAGCTCGGGGGAATAGTATTGTTCGAAAATGATCGGAGGCAATTCCGTCAGTTTCAGACGGCTGTTAATGGCCCAAACTTTGTAGGAACAAGATGCAATTGTTTCCTCTCCCAAGCCGTCGAACCGTATAAAAGTCGTGCCCGAATCAGTTTTTTTGCCATTGATGAAAAGCGTGGTGCCGGATTGCCATGCCTTCTTCTGTGGTAGATCGTCCAACGCAATCGCGTTCGCGTATTTCAGCTCATGCGTGCCGCTGGCACTCACTCTCTTTTCGACGAGCAAGGGGTGCACATATACGGCCGACACCGGCTGCAGTGAGCCGTCGCGCTCCATCAGCCGCTGTTCGGTGAGACCCGGGCCGTCGGGCTTGTAGAATACGGAATAGAAAGGCGCTTCTCTGGTCAGCAGCACGCCCTGTTTGGTCTCACTGGCGGTTAAGCAATCGCCAAAGGCTGGCACCGCCAATGTTATTCCAACCAGTAACGACAAACTTCTTAGCAAGATCGACATCCCAGATTCCGCTCATCCAAGTCCGTTACCACCGTGCTTGGGTGAAATTGGGGAGATCGACGTCGCTGGCCCGGAGTTCGTCCACATCCTGACCGAACTTGGTCTGATCGACGAATATCGGATCTACTTGCACCCGGCCGTGGTGGGGCCGGGCGAGCCCTAATGTTGCGCGCCGCCGACCGGCGGTACGGTAAATTTCACAGGCTTTCCGCCCAGCACTTCGTGCACTGGAGTGGCAAGTTCGATGAGCACCTTGTGTTCGCCCGGCGGCAGGCCGGTCAGGACGATGGCGCCGGTGCCGCTCGCATCGGCCCACCGCCATGGCAGGTCGTCGATGCTGACATGAAGGTGTCCGGCCCGAGGCGAGACATCGGTCGCGCTGGCGCCGAAAATGGGCAGGATGCGGAAGTTCTCGGTTCTATAGGGAATGATGGCCACGCCTCTGGTGGCCAGCGGTTCTGCAAGGGGCTGATCCACGAAGAGCTTGGGCGCGGCTTCGTTCTTGATCGGAAGGAACTGCGTCGCCGCCTGATGCGGCGCCTGTGCGTGGAGGGATGTGCCGGCGAGCAGGAAGGCTGCTGTTGCGAGGGCTCTTGCGACCGTGGTCATGACATAATCCTTTGTAGACGCGCCTGTCGTGACCGACATCGTCGGGACACCGGCGCGACGCTGAGTTGAGGCCGATCAGGCGGCGGTGAGTTCGACGGCGATGTTGCCGCGTGTGGCCTTGGAGTAGGGGCAGAGCTGGTGAGCGCGCTCGACCAGGGACTTGGCGATGTCAGTCTCGATGCCCGGCAACTTCGCGTTCAGTCGCGCCTGCAGGACATAGCCGCCGTCATCGTTCGAGACGAGGTCGATCTCGGCATTGACGGCAGCATCGGCGGGGATGCGAAGCTGGCGTTCGGCAGCCGCTCTTCCGATCGCACCGAGGAAACAGGCGGACCAGGCGGCGGCGAAGAGCTGTTCGGGATTGGTGCCTGGAGCCGAGGAACCGGGCGGGGAGAGTTTCACATCGAGGCGACCGTCGGAAGTGCGGGATGCGCCGTCGCGTCCGCCGGTGGTGTTGGTGGTGCCGGTGTAGATGACTTTCGACATTTGGATGCTCCTTGTTCGATTTCAGCCGGTGGGACAGCACACTGCTGGTGTCTCAGGCGCCGCCACGGCCCAGCAGGGTCCCGGGCGGCGATGACGGGAATATGAGCTCGGCAAGACTTGCCCGGTAGCGAGCAGGCGTGAGAGCAAGCCTCTCGTTTTCGCTCAGTCCTGCACCAGGTTGCGAAGCCGCAGCGCTGTGGAGGATGTCGAAAGCAGCGCGTTGCGAGGGCATATCGCTTCCAACCGCCGAGGGTTCGCCGTCGTTCGGAACTTGCCGAACTCAAGAGGCTGCCTCTCAGGTTTCCCCGCTACCGCCGGTGCCGGCATTGCGCGATCTTCGAAGTGCTAACCGGGATTGAGACCTGCCGAGGCGGTCTTGATCTCTCATCCAGCCAGGAGACGGACATGAACACGCTTTTCAAACGCAAGGTCGCCTTCGCCCTGTCGATGGGCATCGTAACGACAGGGATCATCTCTTTCACACTGCTCGCGCTCAATCTGGGTTTTTCCGAGGAATTCGTGCTGACGTGGCTGCGCTCGTGGAGCATCGCCTATCTCATCGTCATTCCCGCCATCCTGCTGATTGGCCCACACCTTCAGGCGCAGGTGGACCGCATCGTTCGCTGACGAATTGAGTCTCAGCGACCGCCATGACAATGACCATGCTTGGCGATTATCGGCACCTCCAGGATCGGGCGCGGACGGTCGGGGAAGTGCGCACTTCATTCCGGTGACGGCGCATCGCCATATCTGCTGCAGGCCGCGCGAAGCCGCGGCAGAATCCAGTCGATGAAGGCGCGCAGCTTGAGGGCAAGCAGGCCCTGACGGGAATAAACGATGTGGATCGGCTTGGGCCCGCCGTCATAGTCCTTCAAGATCTGCACGAGCATTCCCGAAGACAGCTCCTCGGGAACTTGATAGTCGAAGAGGCGGGCGATCCCGGCTCCATTGCACGCGGCGGCGACGCAGTTGGCCGCGGTGTTCACCTCGATCCGGCTCCGTGGCATCGCCTCGACCGGCTTCCCCTCGATCTCGAAATTCCAGAAGAAGGACCTGTCGTTGAACATGATGCCGTCGTGATCGGTGAGCTCGGTCGGATGCTGGGGCGTGCCATGCCGCTCCAGGTAGGCCGGGCTTGCGCAGGTCAACAGGCGGAACTCGCCGGCCTTGACCGCATAGAGCGAACTGTCGGCCAACTCGCCAAGTCGGATCGCGACGTCGACCTGTTCGTTGACCAGATGAACAGAGCGGTCGAGGGACAGAAGGCTCAAGGTCACTTCGGGATGCTTGTTCATGAAATCGAGCGCGATCGGCAGAACGTAGCGGTGGCCAAACTCGATCGGCATCGTGATGGTCAGCAGTCCCCGCGGCGTCTGATATTCGCCTGAGGCCCTGCGTTCGACCTCCTCGAGATCGGCAATGATCCTGCGCGCCGCATCGACATAGTCGCGACCGGCATCGGTGAGCTGCAGGTTGCGGCTTGTCCGGATGATGAGGTTTGCGCCGAGATATCGCTCCAGATCGGCAACCTTGCGGCTGACGCTCGGCAGCGGCGCGTTCAGCTTCCGGCTGCCCGCCGACAAGCTGCCGGCGTCAACCACTGCAAGCAGAACCCGCATTGCATCAAGCCGATCCATAACACCCCGACGAGTGAAAGCCTCGATCTTGAGGATATGGGAAATCGGTTCTGATGAACAGCAATGGCCGCGGGCGCACCCCTCATCATCACCCGGGTAGCCTCTTGTCGTTCAAACGGTCTCGCCGATGCGGAACCGCTTCACGATCCGGTGGATGAGCATTGAGAAGGTGGTTCTCAATTTCACCGGCTGCCGGCCAGGGCTCCCGGCCAGTACATTTCTCCCATCCGATCAAGGGTTTCGCTGACTGCCGATAGACACCGTCGGTGTCACGGAGATCAACGGCTCGGTGACGCAACTTCAGAAGGAGTAATCGTCATGGACAGAATCTTCTATGTTGGCGTGTCGGCCGCTCTCTTTGCGGCTTTTGCCTTTTCGCTCAACTTCATCGTGCCCTTGATCATCGGCGACTATTCCACCTTTGATTTCGCCCTCGTCCGTCATGGTGTCTCGGCGCTGGTCGGACTTTACATCCTGTTTTCCGAGAAGGGTGTCCTGCGCCACCTGACACCTCGCAACTGGCTGAATGCAATCTGGCTCGCTTTCATCGGATATGTCGGCTACTTCCTGACTGTGACGGGCGCGGCCGTCTTTGCCGGTCCGGTCATCGCTCCTGCCTTTCTCGGCCTGGTGCCGATCGTATTGATGGTCGTTGGTAACAAGCGTCAGGGATCATTGCCATGGCGATCTCTCATGATGCCTCTGGCGCTGGTGCTGGCCGGCCTTGCTCTCGTCAACGGCACGGCACTTACGACCGAAGGATTGAATTCGGTGCGATCATTTTGGGTTGGCGTGCCACTGGCGCTGGCCGCCGTGGGACTTTGGGTCTGGTTCGCTCTTGCCAATCAGGCTGCACTGGCGGCCCGGCCGGAAATGCCCTCCGGTGTGTGGGCTGCGTTGATATTGGTGGGAGGTGGCATCCTGATGCTGGCCTTCTACCCCTTCGGCGCCGCGCTGGACCTCTTCCGGCTTCCAACGCTGGGATTCGGTTGGAGTGCCGCCGGCAGCTTGTATGTTTGGGGCGCTTCTTTCGCGCTGCTGGCAACCGTAGGCGGCGTCTGGGCCTGGAACATTGCGTCGCGGAGCCTGCCGGTTGCCTTGGCTGCGCAATTGATCGTCTCGGAAACGGCCTTCGGTGTGATCGGTGGACTTGTCGTACATGCTCGTTGGCCGACCCCGATCGAAAGCGCTGGGATTGTCGTCCTCATCGCGGGCGTTGTTCTATCCGTGCGAATTTTCTGTGAATTTCGGTGTACATCAGGAAGGACATTGCTTGCGCAAGAGTGACATGCCGCACGCAAGACAAGTGATGGTCTAGGTCGTCCGGCGCTCGGGCCCGCTATCCGGGTGGGCTGGCGAACAGTAAGATGCTGAACTTGTGTGGCGCAGGATCATATCGGCGGAAGTGCAGGGGTGGGGTCCATCTCGGACTATGCGAACCATGTCTTCGCAGATCTGGCGGCAGACGCGGAATGACTGATAAGGAAGGCTTGGGCCGCCGGAAAATTGGCAAAAAAATAGAGCATTTCCGGACGCAAACAGAAACGGAAATGCTCTCGTAGTTCGGTGCGAAACTTACCAGAGTCGGCTTCGCACCTCTCACATCTCGCCATGTGGCTATTCGTCTGGCGCCGCCGACGCGGCGTTTTCCAGCGAGGTGCGGATTTGATCAATCTTGCCGTCGGCATCGCCAACCCCGAGAATGGTCTTGGCTTGATCCAGGACCGCCGGGCTGACCTGACCGGTTTTCGTTGCGGAAGCCAAAGCGTCCTCCAGCGCCTGATCGCCCAGCAGGGGATCGTCGGCCGCGGGCTCGATACCGTTGTCGATTTCATACTGGGCATAAGCCACGGCGTAGGCCGAGATGGCGGCCATGCGCGGGTCCGATGTGTTCATCAGCGCCCTGTAATTCCGTTTCAAGGAATTCAGGCCCGCAAGCTGTGCTGAAAGGTTCTTCTCCTTCTTGTTGGTGGCTGCGGTATCTGACTTGCCCGATTTGGACTTGCCCGATGCCTCTGACGATTTGCCTCTCACGGCTGACGAGTTGGAGTTGCCATGGTTTGAACCGCTGTCGTGGCCGCCACCGTTTCCGTGGCCGCCGCCATTACCGCCGCCGTTGCCACCACCATTGCCACCACCATTGCCGCCGCCGTTTCCGCCGTCCTTCGCCAGCGCGCTCATGTCGAGCCCCGCAATCGTTACCGGGCTTGCTGCAAGCGTCAGCGAAAGCACGGCCAGGGACGCTAAGGTTGCTTTCCGCATCGTTTTCCTCCGAATGAGACCACCAGATGGCGTGCAACTGCACGTCGAGATCTGACTTGAAGGATAGATTGCTATCGCGCGCTGCACATCGGACTGAGGTCCGGCGAAAGGCCCCGGCTATGGTCCTAAGGAAACATCCAAGCTCGCGAAGGCGCGCAAACGGTTCAGGGAAGATTATCGCGAGCTTTCCAGGTGGCTCTCGCCACGCAAAAGGTTCAGCCAGGCCTGCGACACTTTCTCCGCGCCTGAGCCCCCGATATGGCAATCGTCGTAGCGGTCGTCTCCATCGAGCAAGGCGTCAGAATTCGCGCCCTCTCGGATACCGTGGCCGCTTTTTGACAAGGCCAGTTGCGCCCGTACAATAGGATTGTCTGGAATATGTTCCTTGAAGCCGCCGTTGCTCGGTTCGAGGCATTTCGATGCGATCGAAATGTAAACGGGGGCTTCGACGCCGTGCTGACGCAATGTGTCAACCATCGACATGAAATGTTTCTGATAGGCCTCCGAAGTGGTGCCCAGAACGAGGTCCGCCTCTCCTTGCACCCAGAGGACGCTCGTTATTCTATAACCGGAATCCTGAAGCTGTTTCATTGTATCGATCAGCACAGGATTGAGGTCACCGCCTGTCGCCCATCGAGCGACCTCCGATCCGGAATATGCGAGTGGTGCGAGAATGACGCTGTCATTTTGTCCCGACCCGATCAATTTGTTCCCAAGAAGCGTCCAGTACTCCCCCTTGGTATTGGTCGATCCAAGAAGTGGCGACGCAGCGATGAAGCACCGTTTGTCAAAGGCGTTTACAACGCGAGCGCCATAATCCGACCGGTGCCGTTGTCCACCGTAGTTGGCCGCGTTCGATTGGCCAAGAATGAGTAGGACGGCAGTCCGATCAGTTTGAGTCGGGCAGGTCACAGCGGTTTTTGATTCATCTGCGATGAGTCGTTCCTTGTCGTCGAAAGTATAACGGCTTGAAGCCGCCGCCTTCTCTCCGGCAATCGTTTTCTTCAGCGCGGAAAGTTGTGGCCAGGGAAAGATCTCATGTCTCGCGCTCATGCCGCCGAGAACATAGATGGCGATCACGGCAACCAGGCCGATGGCCATTGTTTTGCGCATGTCGTTACCCTTTAAAGATCATCCGACGACATGGAGCCTACGGACCGACCAAGGCTGCTCCAGCCATGACGGTTCCTTTACACCAGCCGCATCTGCTTGCTCGGGCATGCTCTTCAAAAAGAGTTCGTCGCGAAGATCGAGCCCCAATCGATGACTATTTCGATGGAGTTGCCGAAAACCTGCCCTAGACTATAGTTCGGACCAGTGATTGCAATCATCCGGATGGGTGAAAGATCGTGCTATGCGGCATGAATTCCATGGAGCAAGTTCCCTTTGCTCGGCCATGGAAGGGTGGTCACAGATTGGCGCGGTGAGGTCAAACGTGGAGCGGAGCACCGGTCGTCATCCGAGATGCGGCATGCGGGCCTGCCGAGTTTGGCGAGACGCCAACCCCAATCTCCGTCGTCCTCGGCTCAAGGTCGATCACGCCAGGCGCAAGTCGAGCAGCGGGTGCAGCTTCTTCAGATTCGGGAGGGATTTTGCCTGCCACGGATGTTGATTGGTGCCTTTGACGATAAGCAGGAGGTCGCCCATCTTTCTGGCTTCGATGGTGAGCTTCGCCAGGAGGTTGATGCCCGAGGAATTCAGAAATTCGAGGCCCGTCAGGTTGAACGTCACCTGTTTGTGCCCTTCATGGAGAAGGCCTGTTATCATTGAATAGATCGGCGCATAGGCGTCCGGGCCTGCCAGGCGGAAGACGCCGTCGAAATACACCTCGTTTTTTTCCGCCCATACGCGGAAGTTTTCGTCGCTGATTTCCATTCTTCGCTCACAGATTGGAGGAGGGCGGCATCGCCACAGCTGCAGTCGTCGTCAGTATGATATGCTCGTCCTTATTCTCTTCGAATGTCCATGCCATTCTCGCATCGTAATCGCTCAAAAGGGTGAGCAGGCCCAAACCGGAACCGCTTTCCGGCGATATGGCGTTGGTTTCGATTTGCTCAAGAAGGAGTACGCCGGGTTCCTTCGATTGAAGGCGATGCAGGAGCTGCTGGAAGCGCGACGACGTCGCGCTGTCGATGGCATTCTTCACCCTGAGCAGAAAGCTTCCTTCGATTATGCCGGCTTCGATGAGGATCTCGCCAGGCTGTCGGAATTTGACTGCATTTTCGATCAGCTCGTTGCTGAGGTATCCAATATCATGATGCGCCTGCAGATAATCTTTCCTCGACCGGGAATAGGGCAGCGCCATGATCTTCGCTAGGAAGTCCGAAGTCATTCCCGAATGCTTCCATCTAAGCTGAAGCGGCCCATCGCTCAATGTCAGGCGAGCGCCAGAACCCAGGCTGATGTCCGCCAGAGATTCGATGCCATATATTTTGGGCGCCATGTCTCACCTATGCCGTACCGCGAGAAGCGTGATGTCGTCGTAGATTTTCTGCGATCCGATGAAGAGCATCAGCGCTGCAACAATTTCAGAAACGACTTTCTCAGCACTCTGACCTTTCAAGCGAAGTGCTTCCCTGCAGAGACGTTCGATGCCGAACAGCTCTCCCGCATCGTTTGCGGCTTCTGTCACGCCGTCGGTGTGCAGGAGTATGAGGTCGCCCTTCTCGAATGCTATTTCACGTGTTTTGATAAAGGTGGAAATATCGGCTTCCAATCCGATCGGTATACCGAGATCCATGGTGTCGATGCGTTGGATCTCACCGTTCGCCCGCACGATGACGACTTCCTCGTGCTGTCCCGACAAGATCATCTCCTTGCCGTCATAATCGAGAAAGGCCAGGGTGAGATGTTTGTCTATTCTGGTCCTGACTATGTTTTTGAATAGGGCACTGTTTAGATTCGCCAGAAATTTGACGGCGTCGGAGTTCCCCGCTTCCTGAAGAGCGCGGGCGACGGACTGGACCATCAGCATCAACACGCCGCTTTCGAGCCCGTGGCCGGTGACGTCGCCGATGCCGATCTTCAACCGTTTTCCGTTCTTCAAGACGTCGTAATAATCGCCGCCGACTTCTTCCGCAGGTCTCATATAGGCTGCGATCTCGATGTCCTGAAATTCCTCAAGCTCCTGTTGCAGCGGCAGAACCATCAGCTGGATTCTCTCGGCGACGGCGAGCTCCGTTCCCAGACGACGATTTTCCCGCTCGAGCTGCGCATTCAGCGTCGAAATCTCTTCCTTCTGATCTTCGATCTGGGCGGTTCGTTCTTCGACGAGTTGCTCGAGATTTTCGGTGTGATAGCTGATCTGCTCGGCCATCCGATTGAAAGCCTCACCGGCCGCGCCGACCTCGTCCTTGCTTGTTATTGCCACTCTGACTGAATAGTCCTGCGCCTGAATCCGCTTGGCGGCGCCGGCAAGTGCGCTGATCCCGCTCGTTATGCGTTTCGAAGCCGCAAACACCGCGATCGTCACGATGAGCAACGACATCAAGATCGCCAGGATCTGGTAGATCACGATGCGGTTGGTGGCCTCGGAAATCTTGGCCTGGGCGGCATAGAGGGAGGCGTCGATTTCCCGTTCCGGAACAACTACCCCAAGCAGCATTGCCTCCTGCCGAACCGGGCCGCTGGACCACAGGTTGGTCGCGGGCAGTTTCTTGACGATGACAATATAGGGAACCTGGTTGCCGTCCCGCTGCAGCAGCAGATGTTGAATGCCCTGTTCCCGGTCGAGAGCCAGTTTCGCTATCGCAGGCTGGGAGCTTCCTTTCAAGGAACGTTCCAGCCCGGTCACGCCGGTTCCGCTCGCATCGCTCGCGGAACGCAGACCGAGCGTCTCTTCGCCGGTGCTGTTGATCGCGACCACGTTTCCGTCGGACATTGCCAGAAATCCGAAGCCGGACTGGGCCACCTTCACGTTTTCAACCGTCTGGGCGAGCTGGTCGAGCGTGATATCGGCGCCGGCCGTCCCGGCGACATCCTTCCGATCGGCGGTCCAAAGCGGATGAAAGAAACTGACGATCAGCTTCCCGGTAATGGCATCGGTATAGGGAGCCGTTTGCGTGATGTCGTCCGCGACCGGTCGCGTCTTCATGTCCCTGGCCCAGCCTTGCCAGGACTCGTAAAGCCCGGGAAAAAAGAAGTTCCAGAAATCAGCCTCGTTGTGCCCGGGATAAAGGCGGTCGAAGGTCTGAGCCTGGTCGGTGTAGGGCGCTGTCCTGAAGATCGGTCGTTCCCTCGGTCCGATGTAATACATCTGCAGCTTTGACGCGCCGTGCTGCAGCAGGCTCGGCGCAACGAGATCGAGAACCGCGCTTGTCTCTATATCGCGCCTGATTTCGGATTTCGGCTGATGGTCCTGTCCGAGCAGGTAACCCCAGACGCTGACGACCGAAGCGGAGCCGGGCGCGTTCTGCGACCATTTCCCCTTCTCGTCGTAAGATAGACTGACGCTGTCCGGCGATGTGCGGGCGATTGCCGCGCCGACATCGGTATTGCGGGCGGGGTTGTCGATCTGCGCCTGCAGCACGCCTGCCAAAGTGTCGACGTCGTTGTGAACCTGGCGCAGGAGCAGGTTCACCTGGGCTGCGGTCGAATCGGCATAGGTGCGTATATATTCCTGGCTGGCGGCTTCGAGACCCTGGCCGACTTCGAGTGTCGCGTCACGCGACAGCCTCTGAACATTCCAAAGCGCCAGGCCACCGCTGACCAGCAAGTCGAAGAGAACGGCTCCACCGACGACCAGGATGAATTTCGCCCGAAACGAGGCCAGTCCTACCGTTCTTTTCGATAATCCTCCATCCATCACAGCGGCTTTCGACCAGAGGCTGCCCAGATCGGCCAGCCGGCATAACCTTTGGGGTGAAGAGCGGCAAAGACGTGATCCTTGAATCCTTGCCGGAATCTGCGAATGAAATCCGGCGAGTCGCCGCGGCGGACGGCCATCTCACCGGCATAGACATTTTCCCAGGCCTCGATGATGTCTGCGAAGTCCTGGGGATCGCCGTCAAGGTTCGTGACCATGAAGCAGTCGACCTGGATGTTATCGAATCCGGCGTTGAGCAGGAGGTGGCGGCTTTTCGGCCCCATCTCGACATCCATGTCGAAGTGCCTGAACAATTTCGCCACTTCCTCGTAGGTCCATCTGATCGAGTCGGCATGCGGCTCACCCAGACAATGCGAGTTCTTTTCGTTGGTGATGTAGACACGGCCGCCGGGCTTGCAGATGCGATAAAGCTCACGCAAGAGCATTTCGGGGCGGTCGAAAATCTGCAGCGAGTGCCGGCAGGTTACGAAATCGAATTGATTGTCTCGAAGCAGCATCTGAGACGCATCGCCATAGGTGTACTCGATGCCTTCCAGGCCGAACTCGGCAGCGACCTTGCGGGCATAATCGAGACTGCGCACCGAGTGGTCTAGTGCGACAAGGCGCGTCGGCTTGAATTCCCGTTGAACCAGAGCTGCGAAATCACCAATGCCGCAGCAGATATCGGCCATGGCGAGACTGCTGCGCAGACCGTGGCGCGGCAAGAGTTCGCGTTCGTGCCTCCATGTCATCTTCGTCTGCGTGCGCAGAATGGGAATGAAGCTCTCGTCCTCGACGAAGCTTTGCCCCGGATAGAATGCCGAATCATAGACCTCGACCGACAGGTTTGGCTGCGATGCTGCCAGCATCTCGAAGAGCGAGGCAGACCATGCCATCACGCTCGACGTAATAATCTTGATCTCCCGTTCCGGCCGAGCTCGGCAGCCTGCTGCCAGGACATCGGCCAGAGCGGCGAAGGCTGTCATGTTGATGTGGGTGAGGCGTTTGACGTTGAGATAAACGATGCCGCTATATCTTTCCAAACTCTGCCGCACCAGCTCGAGAGCTTCGCCAATCTCGGCGGCGCTTTCCGGCCGCATTTTGCCAGACAGCACGAGCTCCTGATTTGTCGGATCAGACCGTACTGTGAAGGGCAGGGGAAGAAGGTTCATTGGAAGTCCTCGGCCGAGGGGAAATCCGCAACGATTTCGATCCCATCGACATCATCTTTCTCGATGCGGATCGCGGCGCCGAATATTGTTGTCAAACTGTTGAGCAAAGCCGTTCTATCAGACCTTGCGACCAAGTGACCGGACCCGCTGTCGAGGGGCTGTGTTTTCCCTGATGATCTTGGCTTTGTGTGCTTGTGGGCAACTTCTTCCTCGTAAGGAAACGTAATTCTCAGCCGATTGAATGTCGCGCTGCGATAGAGGCTGAAACTTATCCTTCCCCGCTTGTCCGTCGCGCGGAAGGCAAATTCGATGAGCTCGTTCGCCGCGACCGAAAGAAAGTTGGAGTAGCGAGCGGGATCACTGTGGCCCTGGCCGAGAATGTCGGAGATATATTCCGCTATCTCATCGCAAAATTGCCATTGAGATTTGAACATCGCGATATTCATCTCAAGCGATACCATCGGCGAAAATGCCGGATCGTCGAAGCGGGATGCTTCCTCTTCCAATATACCCTCCAATCGTCCGTCTGGAGCGTCAGATCTGCGTGGTCTAAATGCACGGCGAAAATCGGCGCGTGGTCAAGCTTGCTTTTTGGATCCTTCTGCCCGGGTAATGAATTCCTCAATGGCCTCGACCGGAAGTGGCCTGCTCACCAAATAGCCCTGAAGCCTGTCGCAGCCCACGCTGCGCAACCATTCCGCCTGACCGGGCGTCTCAACCCCCTCGGCCGTCACCTGCATGTCGAGGTCATGTGCGAGGTTCACGACACAGCGGACGATTGCCTGACTTTTCACATCGGTTTCGAGATCGGTAATAAAGTACTTGTCGATTTTGATCGTGTCGAAAGGGAATGTCTTGAGATAGCTCAGGGAAGAATATTCCGTGCCGAAATCATCCAGTGAAATCCGCAGGCCCAACACGTTAAGGGTATTCAGAGTGTCGATGTTGTTGACGGTCCGCTCGAGCAGCACGCTTTCGGTTATTTCGAGCTCCAGACGCTCGGGCTGAAGTCCGACCAAGTCCAGCGTCTGGGAAATCCGGTCGGTGAGACCGCTTGTCAAGAATTCAGCCACCGACAAATTGACGGCGACTATGTAGTTATCAGGCCACTTCTTCGCCTCGCGGCATGCCTGCCCCAAAACCCACGCGCCTATCTCTGGCATCATTCCATCCGCCTCGGCCATCGGAATGAATGCCGCCGGTGGTATTTTTCCAAGCAGAGGGTGGTGCCACCGCAGCAATGCTTCGAAACCGACAATGCAGCCGTGCTCGGCGATGGGCTGGTATTCGACATAGAACTGCTGTTGGTCGAGCGCCGTGCGCAGGCTGCGGCGCAGCAGTTCCCGCTGCTCCAGCAATTCGAGCATTGTTGGGTCATAGGCTTTAGCCCGACCACGCCCTTCTTTCTTGGCGGCGTAGAGTGCGAGGTCGGAAGCCTTCATCAGCTGTTCCGGACTCGTGCCGTCCGGCGGAGCGGTGGATATGCCGATGCTGGTGCCGACAAAGACCGCAATGCCGTCTATCGCGAAGGGCTTTTTGAACGCAGCAACCAGATCTTCGGCCAGGCGATGGGCTTTGGCGGGATGTCCCCCGCCGACGGAAATCACCGTGAATTCGTCGCCGGCCAGTCGATAGGCTCTGTCATCGCTGGAGAGGCAGGCTTGAATACGCTTTGCAGCCGATTGAAGAAGCTTGTCGCCCGCGGCATGCCCGAGCGTGTCGTTGACGGGTTTGAAGTCGTCAAGGTCGAGTTGCATCAATGATAGAGTTTCGCTCGTGCCTGCGATCTCCTGCAACAGCGCGGTCAGGTCCTCGCTGAATTGGCGCCGGTTCGGCAGTCCAGTCAATGGATCGTGGGTGGCGAGATGCAAAAGGGTTGCGCGTTCGTCGTCAACCTGCTCCTCGGATCGGACCACGGCAAACAGATCACCGATCCGATAGATCGTCAGGTCATGTGATCCGCCGAGTGCGTCTGTTATTCGCAAAGGCTGGGCGCTGTCACCCAGTGAACGGAAAGCGAGCATGACTGCCGATTTGTCCAGCTCCGGAAAATGCTCCCAGAAGGAGGCGGCTGGTTTGACGGAAGCGGGCAGCGCATTGCCAAGCAAATTTTCAACGGGATTGAAATCGCGATCAAAGAACAAAAGCCGGTCGACCAGGCCCCCCGAATCGATTGTCTCCGGTTTTTCGAGGGCCAAGCTGGCAGCAGGAATTTTCCGCATGTCGGAGGCTCTCCCTGATTGAATGCCCTACCAGATATTATAGCAACTTAACTACCGCACAACTTGTGCACGTTAAGAAATACATTAGGCAATTCTGATTAACAATCCCCAACCTCCGCCAACGCGTTCACGGGCTGTGGACGCATCTGCAGTGTTCTGACCGGTTGTTTGCCGCCGCCTTGGAAGCGGTGCCTGGGGGCTGACGAAAGAACGACTTGCCGCGCGATTGTTCCGGCGGCTCAGGCAATGGCAGTCCACAGTTCGCGCACCATCTGGCGCAGCGCCAGTGATTCGGCCCATCTGTCCGTCGAGTCGTTGCCGTCTCTGCCGGTGATGGCATAGGGCTTGGGCCCTAATTCGCAGGTAAAGACCAGCTCGGCATCATCGGCTGCACGTGATCGCCAATGGCGAAAGCCGTAGTCCCACCACTGCAGGAAGAGATCAACCCACGGCCGGTGATGCGGGAAGGAAATTTCGATCTGCACCTGTTCGCGTGAAGCGACGCGGCCGTGAAATGCATGGGCATTCTGCAGGATGCGCCTGACATGCGCGTGATTTTCCTCATCGACCGGAAAGGCGAATTCGCGCCCGACCAGGAAATGCGAAAGATCGGCCAGCAACGGCAGATCGGGGCGTCGATCGAGCAGATCGAGCGTGAAGAACAGGTCCGTCGTCATCCTGTCGCGATGGGTTTCGATGAATACCGGGATACCCGCATCTTCGGCGAGCCGCATCCAGCCATCGAGAATCGGCAGGCAATCCTCGATCCGGCGGGGGCGGATATCGGGCTGCAGATTGATGTGGCTGACCGGAAAGGCCGCGGCAAGTTCCAGCGGCAGACGCAAATCCTCGACGCAGCGGGGGAAGCAGACTGCCTCGATCTTCAAGCCGGTGCCTCGGATGGCCTGGTTGAGGCGGATGACATCGCCGCGGTTTGTATAGTGCGCACTGATGCCGTCGAAGCCCGCCTCGCAGATCTCAGCGATATTGTCGTCGAGGCTGGGCTCGAACCCGTCCGTGTGCCGGCGCTCCATGGCCCAGAGCGACTGGAAGATCAGGAGCTTCTGCATCACGCGGCCCGCGCGCTTTTCAGAAGGGTCTTGAGGTTCACGCCCGGGTCGGCCAATGCCGCAGGTTCGGGACTGATACAAGCGGCGATCAGCATTTCGGCAAGTTTGATATGCTTGGCCAGGCCGTTGCCGATGCCGAGACCCGCGGCGGCTACCAATTGCCCGTCATCGAGATAGAATTCGAGCTCTCCCTCCGCTGCCGATCGCCGGACGCTCTGATGTCCGGGCAGCGGCTGCCCCGCCACCTGGAGGCCGAGATCGTACTGGTCGGACCAAAACCAGGGAATGGCGGCAAAAGTCTCGGCGGCGCCGACCATGTTCCTTGCTGCGGTCTCGGCCTGCATTCTGGCATTCCGCCAGCTTTCAAAGCGGATGTGTCCTCCGCCAGCTTGAGCCACCGCCGCGCAATCGCCCGCGGCAAATATGTTCGGCGCGCTGGTGCGAAGGCATGCGTCCGTCAGAATTCCGTTGCCCGTGGCCAGTCCCGATGCTTCCGCCAAGGTCATTTCAGGCTGGACCCCGATGGCGCTGACGACGAGGTCAGCGGACAGGATGGTGCCATCGCTCAAGACGACACTATCGTTACCGATTTCCGCAACGCTCCGATCAAAGTGGAAGCGCACGCCTTCGGTGGCATGCCGGGCATGCAGCTTGTCGGCAAAACGGGCAGGGACGGCGCGGCCCAAAGGTTTCGGCGCGGCCTCGATCACATCGACCGCAACGTCCTTTGCACGAAGGACCGATGCGAGTTCCATCCCGATCAGACCTGCGCCGATGATCGCGACGCGCCGGCCGGGCGCAACCTTGGAGAAGATCGCTTCGGCGTCGGCGTGGGTGCGAAAGTCGAGCGCGCGTTCTGCGCCGGCACAGGCAAGCCGCCTCGGCCGTGCGCCGGTGGTCAGCAGCAGTTTTTCGTAACCCAATAGCTGACCATGGCTCAAGCTTACGGTTGCGGCGACGGGATCCAGCTTGGAGACCGAGCAGCCCTTGAGATAGGTGATGCCGGCCGCCTCAAGCGCTTCTTTCGCGCAGATCAGCTTCATCTGCACCGTGTCGTCGACGATTTTCGACAGAGGTGGCCGTTCATAGGGCAGATGAGGCTCGGCTCCGACCAGCGTGACTGCTCCGCAATAACCCGCCTCGCGCAGGGCGAAGGCCGCCCGGGTTCCGGACTCGCCCGCACCAATGATGACCATACCGTTCATAGCATTCTCCGACAGCAAGAGCAGCCGGCGCTCGTGACGAGGAGACGCCGGCCGGCGAGGTTCAGTTCTTCTTGGCGTATTCCGCCATGTTCTTTGGCCACTTAACCGAGGGCCACGCGCACCTCTCCGTCGACCACCTCCGCCGGATAGGTCTTCAGATTCTCGCAAGCCGGCAGCCTCAGCGCTTCACCCGTGCGGTAGTCGAAGGCGCCGGAATGCTTCGGACATTCCACCTCGAAATCCAAGACCAGTCCGTCGGCGAGGTGAATCGCCTCGTGGGTGCAGAGCCCGGCGGTGCAGTAGACGCTGTCATCCGGGCCACGGTAGATCGCGTAGGTGCGTCCGCCATGGTCGAAACGGATGGCGCCTTCCTGTTCGATGTCGTCAAGTCTGCCAGCTGAAACCCAGGTCATTCGGCGGCTCCTTCGGCTTCCAGGCGAGCCTTGCGGGCTGCGAGCCTTTCCTTGCGCCTGCGGTAGCGTTCCTGCATCTGCACTTCGCCTTCGGGCGAGCCGTCGTGCCAGGTGCCGAACCACTTATCGAGCGGGATCAGGGCATCGCCGTAGTTCACCTCGAAATATTTGTGGTGGAGGTAATGCGCATAGGCGTGACTATCGATCAGCCTGTCCTTGCCGACCTCGACCTTGTCAAAGCCGACATGGCCGGGAATTGCCCCGAAGCCGGCATAGTGCAGTTGATAGAGCATGATGACCGGGTTGGAGGGCAGGATCAGGTGGTAAAACGCCGTTCCGAAATAGAGCAGATGCTCGACTGGGTGCATCGACAGCGACGACCAGGGGGAGGGGTTGACGGAATTGTGGTGGACCGAATGCACCCACTTATAGAGAAAGGGCGTGTGGATGAGCCGGTGAATGCAGAAGAAGTGGAACTCGTGAATGATCGGAACGACGAGCGCGACGAGCGCCAGCGTCCAGGGGTTTTCGGCAAGGCCGAGCCACGGCGCATAGCCGTTGGCATAGGCCCAGAGCATGCCGACCTCGATGGCGGTCCAGATCACGACGCCCGAAAGGAAAGTGCGCAGAATATTGTCAAGGTTCTGGCTTTGGAACCAGAAAGCATTGTTTTTCTGGTCGGCGGGGAACTTGCCATTGTACTTGAAGCGGTTTTCCTGGCGCTTCAGAACATAAAGATGCAGTTCAAAGGCTCCATAGAACAGGAATACGCAGATCGCATTCACGGCGAATAGCCACGCTATCCAGCCGAAGCTCAGCGTCTGCATCGTGGCGACCGGGGGAATGATCCAGGCCCAATAGGCGAGCGCAGACACCGCAAAAATCAGGTTCCAGGGAAGGAAGTAGTGCGGCAGCCATTTCAGGATTGCCGTCAGTTGCGGGGGGAAGACGAAAAGCGGCGCGGTTTCGACCGGGTGGTTCGGCGCCCAGTCGCCGCGCTTGTTACGCTTGCCGAAGTTCAGATCATCCATTGGCATCTCCTCCGGGCGCCTGATGTCTCCGTGCCCGCACTCTTTTTTGGTAAAGGAGAGCGCCCCGTGCGCCTTGATCCGATGCGGCTTCTTGCGCGCCGGATCTTCTCCTGACGCGAAAGTAGCAGGGGGCGTTACGAACACCGAAGCCTTCTTTGATCTAATTAGATCAAAGTCCTTCCTTAGTGATGGTGATGAAGCGGATCGGGGTCCGGTCCGGCTCGATATCGGTCAAGCCAATACGGCGCAGGATGTGGTCGAGCGCCCGCCGCGCTTGGGCTTCCGGCGCCTGATCCAGCACGACATCCATGATGCCGTCCTTCAGGGCCGCGCGGGTATAGTCCGTCAATTCATGTCCGACGAAGAACACGTTGCCGCCGCTCGGATGGCGGCGCAGCACTTCGATCAGGGCGGAATTGGCGCCGCCGGCATTGTAGAGGCCGGCAAGGCCGGGATACATCTCCAGAGCCGACCACAAGAGATCGGCGCTGGCGCGCTCTTCATCGCCGCCGAAGCCCAGCCATTCGAAATTGGAGGCGCCGGGATGGTCGCGAAAATAATCCGAAAAGCCGCGAATCCGGTCGCGGTGCACCTGATAGATGGGATGGCAGATCGCAACGACAGGGCCGGTTCGAAGGGCCATTCGGCTGATATAGAGCGCAGCCGTCCGGCCCGCGGCAGTATTGTCGATGCCGACGAACTCGCCGACGCGCTCGGAAGCGCGGGTGACGACGTGGACTACCGGCAGGCCTTGCGAATTTACCTTTTCCACCGCGGCGCTGATCAAGGGGCTGCTCGGCACGGCAAGGATCAAGCCGGCACGTGAAAGGTCGGTGGAGAGGATGCGCCGCGCAATCGCCTCCGGATTCATCTCGTCGGTGAAACTGCGGTGCACAACCACCAACGGATCAAGGGTCGCAGCAATCCTTTCGAAGGCGTGGGAAAGGCGACGATAGAAGCTCGTTTCCGGGCGAACCATCAGCACTTCTATCCTGAGCAGGCCGCGATGGGTGTCGGGAAGCTTGCGCGGATAGTCCAGGTGCCGCGCGGCGGATATGACCTTCTCGACCAGTTCCGGCCGAACGCCCCCGCGTCCGTTCAGGACCCGCTCGACCGTGGCCGTTCCAACGCCCGCGTGGCGGGCAATATCCCGATAATTCGGCTTGATCACTTTCCAGATCCTTCGGATGCCAATGCAGTGCGGCCGATCCTATGGGCGATTTGTCCTTCTTCATACACCCAGGCCCCGAAACGCACAGGCACGCTTTTGCGTGGCACGCTATCCGAGCGCCGGCAGCGCTGGCCGATGGCGGAAGGCTTGTGTCGCGGGTGCAGCCGATCTATGCTTTCTCTCATTCAGCATGAGATTGCAGGCAGTCATCACCGTTAAACCGGACGCGGGGAGCTTTGTCCGCCGGCCGGATCGAAGGAGCTGAGCAATGAAAATTCTCATGGTTCTCACATCACATGATCAGCTGGGAAATACCGGCAAGAAAACGGGCTTCTGGCTTGAGGAGCTCGCGGCCCCTTACTTCGTCTTCCGTGACGCCGGGGCGGAGGTCGTGCTCGCGTCGCCGAAAGGGGGCCAGCCTCCGCTCGATCCGAAGAGCAATGAGCCGGCGTTTCAGACGGACGACACGAGGCGATTTGAAAAGGACCCGACCGCGACGGCTGCGCTTGCCAACACGTTGAGGCTGTCCGACATCGATCAGGCCGATTATGACACTGTGTTCTTCCCCGGGGGCCATGGCCCGCTTTGGGACCTGACGAACGACCGCAATGCGCACACGCTGATCGAGGAGATGCTTGCGGCGGGAAAGCCGCTGGCGCTCGTCTGTCACGCACCGGGAATCCTGACCAATGTAACGGCGCCGGACGGCGGGCCGATCGCGAAGGGGCGCACGGTGACCGGCTTTACCAATTCCGAGGAGGCCGCCGTGCACCTCGTCGAGGTCGTGCCCTATCTGCTCGAAGACGTGCTGAGGGAGCAGGGGGCGAAGTTTTCGGCGACTGAGGACTGGGCCGTGCATGTCGTCCAGGACGGGCTGCTGATCACCGGACAGAACCCGGCCTCGTCGAAGCAGGCCGCACGGCTGCTGCTCAACGCGCTGGGCGAGCAGGCTGCAGCCTGAAACGCGGGAGGCGGGGGCGCGCCCGCCCATCTGCAACATCGGATGAAAGGGCCTGGTATGAGCAGGAAATATACGGGGAAATGTGCCTGCGGCGCGATACAGTTCGGCTTCGATACAGATCCGACCTTCGTTGCAGACTGCCATTGCCTGGATTGCAAGAAAGCCTCAGGCGGCGAGGCCGCCACTTTCTTTGCCGTGCCGCAGGACGATTTCGCCCTGACCGTCGGCAGTCCGAAAGCGTTTCATTACGTCGCCGATTCCGGCAGGGGCCTCGACCGTAACTTCTGCCCCGAATGCGGCGCGCGGTTGTTCAGCAGCAATCTCGAAAGTTTTCCCGGCCTCGTCTTCGTCACCCTTGGCAGCCTGGATCGGCCCGAACTGATACAGCCCGGCGTCGAGATGTTCACCAAACGCCGGCTGGCTTGGGCAACGCCCCTCCACCTTCCGCAGTTCGAAGGCATGCCGAGCTGATGGCCGCGCGACCGGGCATGATTTTTTGAAGAAAAGATCGAACCCGTGTCGGATGGGCGATGGTTTATCCGTCCTTAGCTCGTTCATTCCGTCCACCCAAAGGATCACGACCATGCCAAGCACCATACGCCTGCACCGCGTTTTCGCCACCAGCCCGGAGAAGGTCTATCGCGCCTTCGTCGAGGCCGATGCGCTCGCCAAATGGCTTCCGCCGAACGGGTTCCTCTGCACCGTGCATCACCTGGAACCAGCGGTCGGCGGCACCTTCAGAATGTCGTTCCGCAATTTCACGACCGGCAATAGCCACGCCTTTGGCGGTGAATTTCTTGAACTCGTCCCGGGCGAACGCGTTCGTTATACGGACAAGTTCGACGACCCGAACCTGCCGGGCGAGATGGAGGTCACCGTAACGCTTAAGAAAGTCTCGGTCGGCACCGAAGTGGACATCACCCAGGCCGGCGTGCCCGACGTCATCCCGCCCGAAGCCTGCTATCTCGGCTGGCAGGAGTCGTTACGCAATCTTGCCCGGGTCATCGAGCCTGACATCAACGAATAATGCAATTGCTGCTCGAGACTTGAAGAGCCGCGCCGCCGCTTGCCGCCTCTCCGCCCGTCATTCCGCAAATATTCTATGGAGCGGGGGCGGAAGGTGGAAGTTGCAGAGACTGTGGGGGCGGTCGGCCGCAATCGGCCGAAGTTGCTAACCGTAATCCGCGCTTTGCTTGATTGAGCCGATCGTCTCGCGTGCGGGAAGCAGCGAAGACAGCCAGAGGGAATAGGTCAGGGATATACCCGTCGACCACAGGACCATCGGCAGTGTCACCACCTCGGAGATCAGTTTGGCCAGTTCCGGCGGATCGATCTCCCAGGAGAACAACGCCACCCGCGGCTCCGGCTGACGGGTCTCCAGGCTTGCTTTCTGCATGTCTTCGAGCACGGACGCAGTGGCGGCTTGTTCGCCTGCTAACGGGTTCTGAACTGAAACGATGGCGGTCTTACCATTATTTTTGGCTTTGCCGGACATTTGGAGCTCCTTGTTTGGCTTCGTTGTAGAAAGCCGATCCGGAGCGAGAAGTTTCATGACATGTCGATGAAATGATCGGCTCTGAAGCCTGATCCCGCGCTTCGCCAGCGCTTGGCGCGCCGCCGTCGCTCCCCAGTCCTCGTCGGGGTTGCGGCCTTCGATCTCAGCTTCGGCGACCGGCGTCGCGCGGATCAGCGGCACGGAGCCGAAGGGCAAGCCGTCGATGCGGCTGGTGTCGCAGCTCAGGATGATGCGGGTCAGCGGCGCGTAATCCTCCGTCAGCCGGCAGAAGAGGATGGCGCCGTGCTTTTCGACGTCCCGGGCAACGCGGTGGCCGTCGGCGACGAGATCGCCGAGACTGATCAGGAGATTTGCCCAGTTTGCCGTTCCGGTTCAATTCAGCGTCGCAGGATCGAATTCCATGAAGAGCTCGCATTCGACACCATTCTCAGGCTCGGAAATGCCCGCCCAGGGAGTGGAGAGGCCGTCGGTAGCGAGGATGAGCTTTTCCGGCGCATCGACGGCGAGGACGCGGCGGTGCGGACCGAACCATTTCGTCTGGTTATGGACGTTGGCCGTTTCGCGTTCGGCAGCGAAGCCCTCCCGCATGCCGCCGCGGGTCTGCCAGAAGACGCGCCGCGCGGTTGCGGCCGCCTCATAGGCCGGGTCGCCGCGCCCACTGCAAACGCGAAGGAAAGGCGCCCCGTCTCAATTGCTCCCATCGTTCGGCCTTGCCTTGGCGCTGTCGTTGGTGGTGTCCGACGCTGTTTTTCCGTCTGGTTGCTGGCCGAAATAGGTGCCGCCGAGGTGGCCGCCGGCGCTGGTGTTCTTGACTTGCTGTTCGGCGCGTTTCTGAAGTTCACGAACGTTGGTCTTGCTCATGTTCGGCTCCTTTTTCGAGGTTCACGACCTTTCACCAACCGATGGGGGCCGACACAGTTCCATATTTTCCGGGAACCCTTCGTCCGGCCGCTGGTTCCTCAGACATGAGATTCCTTGCCGTCATCATTGGCGCCTGCCGCCCACCTTCTCTCGCTCCCAAACAAGATCGGGATGGGGAAGGCGATTATTATGTCGCTCAGCGGGCCTGTGCCGGATGGTGGATCGTCGGCCTCATGCTGCCGCTCGCTTTTCTCGCGAATATCGGCAATGCCGCGGCCCTCAGAGCCGATGGACCGGCCATGACGCTGTCGATCTCTGCCGCCGTGCTGATCGTGGTCAACATCGTCATCTTTATGATCTTCACCCGACCGGCCAATGCGGCGACGAAGAACTGGACGGTGCTGCCGGAACACCTCGCGATCTTTCCGGTTTTCCCTACTCAACCAAGGAGAAACGACGATGGGCATGACGACCCCCAAGGACGGCGCCCCCGGCACGACCGACCAATCCCCCCGCTGGGAAGGGCCGAAGGGCAATAGACCGCGCGGCTATCTCAAAGCCAAGGACGATCCGAACAAAAATCTC
Organism: Rhizobium sp. NLR16a; assembly: GCF_017948245.1. Taxonomy (NCBI): domain Bacteria; kingdom Pseudomonadati; phylum Pseudomonadota; class Alphaproteobacteria; order Hyphomicrobiales; family Rhizobiaceae; genus Rhizobium; species Rhizobium sp. NLR16a. Next base: position 1,220,249 of record NZ_CP072865.1, read on the forward strand.
GACGCCAATGGCGAAAACAATCGCGATCCGGAAATGAACGACATTTCCGACGCGATGAAGCAGAAAGGCGAATGACATGGCCAATCCCGAAAAAGACGCAGCCGGCCAGTTCGCCAAATCCCGGGCCGACCGCAAAGCCAGCGGTGTGGTGAGCGCCAAGCCGACCGTAATCACCGGCTCCGAGGACGCCACGGTGAATAAGCGCCCGCCCGGCAAGAAGAAGCCCGAGAAGGACTGGGACATCAATTACGATCCCACCGACATGAACGAGGGGCGGATGCGCTGAGATGGTGGTGCGCCTGCCTCGTCCTTCGAAACCCTGCGGGGCGTCTCAGGATGAGGCTCTCTTGGGCGGCGCACTCTCTCTCCTGACGTGCATCCCCCAGCGCCGCGGCGTTCCCAACGCTCGTTATCCTGAGGTGCGTAGGCCGAAGGCCGGAGCCTCGAAGTACGCGCTCCAACATCGTTTCTTGCATCCATTCTCTGTCAGCGCACCCGGGTCACCTCAGGATGGCTCTCGTGGGCAGTTGGCGCGGTATCTCCCCCTCAGGTTGAAGCTACCTGCCGAAATAGGCCGAGTGGTCGATATCCGCAAGCAGGCCAGGCTCCCTCGGCTGCCAGCCGAGGAGGGCGCGGGTGTGAGCGCTGGAGGTCGGCACGTCGAAGCCGGCAAACATTGCGAACCAGCCGAAATGCTCCGCCGCCTCTTCCCGTGATAGCGAGACGGCCGGCACGCCGAGGTGGCGGCCGATGAGTTCGGCAATCTCCCGGAATGGTATGCCCTCTTCTGCTACTGCCAGAAAGGGGCCCCCCACGGCGCCGCGTTCCAGCGCCAGGCGGTAGACCCGGGCGGCATCGCGCCGGTGGACGGCTGGCCAGCGGTTGCCCCCATCGCCTATGTAGGCGGAGACGCCCGTCTGCCGGGCCGTCTCTATGAGAATCGGCACGAAGCCGTGATCGCCGTGACCATGTACCGACGGCGGCAGCCGGACGGTGGAGGCGCGCACGCCCCGGGCGACAAGCGATACTGCGGTGATTTCGGAGGCGCGGGGATAGGTCTGCGTCGTCGGCATCGGCGGGTCCTTCTCGGTGCCGATGCGGCCCGGCGCATGTCCGAGGCCGGCGGTGACGAGCAGCGGGCGCTCCGAGCCGCTGAGGGCTTCGCCGAGCGCCTCGATGGCGCGCCGGTCGACGGCGCAGTTTTCAGCGAATTTGGAGAAATCGTGGTTGAAGCCGGTGTGGATGACACCGTCGGCCTCGGCTGCGCCGCGCCTGAGGCCTTCCAGATCCTCCAGCATGCCGCGCTGAACGTCGGCGCCGGCGGCTGCCAGTTCCGCCGCCCCCTTGTCCGAACGGGCAAGTCCAAGCACGTGGTGGCCGGCGCCGATCAATTCGCTGACGACGGCCGAGCCGACCCAGCCGGTCGCTCCAGTGACGAATACACGCATGTCGATATCTCCTGATGTGACGGGACAGATATCGAGTAGGCTGCTATCATGGTAAAGTAGTGATATTATCATGGTATAAGAGCTAACTGGATGAACGAATTCATCAGCTCCGAAAATCGGCTGGGCGCTTACCTCAAAGATCGCCGCGCCAGGCTCGATCCCGCCGCCCTCGGCTTTGCCGGCGAGCGCCGCCGCACGCCCGGCCTGCGCCGCGAGGAGGTGGCGAGCCGCGCCAATATCAGTCCGACCTGGTACACTTGGTTGGAGCAGGGCCGCGGCGGCGCGCCGTCCGCCGACGTGCTTGACCGGATCTCACGGGCGCTGATGCTAACCGATGTCGAGCGCGAGCACCTCTTCCTGATCGGCCTCGGCCGCCCGCCAGAAGTGCGCTACCGCAGGCAAGAGGGTGTCACGCCGCGGCTGCAGGGCGTGCTCGACGCGCTCGACCCTTGCCCAGCGCTGATCCGCACCGCGATCTGGGATGTCGTCGCCTGGAACCGCGCGGCGACCGTGCTGCTTACCGATTATGGCGCGCTGGCGCCGGAAGAGCGCAACGTGCTGCGCTTCATCTTCCTCGATCCGCGGGTGCGCGCGGCCCAATATGACTGGGAAAGTGTCGCCCGCTTCGTCGTCGCCGCTTTTCGGGTGGATGCGGCGCGCGCCGGTGCTGCCGCCGAGGTGGAGCCGCTCGTCGACGAGCTCTGTCGCAAGAGCCCGGAATTCCGGGCCATGTGGCGCGACCACGATGTACGCACCCACGGCGAGGGCGCCAAACACATCAAGCACCCAGTGCTCGGGCTGCTCTCCTTCGAATATTCGGCGTTTCAGGTGGATGGCCGGCCGGATCTCAGCATGGTGGTGTACAATCCGGCGACGGCGCAGGATGTTGCGAAGATCAGGGCATTGGTCGGGTGAGGCAGCCGGCGCTGGCGGCAGATCCCTTCAGTCGACTACCTTCACGCTCAGCACACTTTCTTCAGTCTTCTTCTCTTCATATGGGGAGCGGATGACGAGCCGGTCGCTACCGGTGTAGCCCTTTTTAGCGGTATAATACCCGACGACGCCGTTGACCTTGACCGTCTGGCACTTTGAGGTTTTTCCCTCGAGCTTGGGGAAGAGGGGTTCGTGGACGATTTCAAGGCGCCCGTGTTTGGGTTTTTCGACAACATCCATGGCGGGATAGTCAATATGGCGGCAGTCGTCGTCGATATGCCAGTTCTTGGCCACCAGGGTTCTGACGCCGCTACGCACTGGGAAAGATAGGGACTGCTGTCGGAAGCCCTCCGAGCTTGTCGTGCAGCTCGAAAGGAGACCCGTCACCAGGGATAATGCGGCGAATATAAATAGGTTTTTCAAATTTTCTCCGTCGATCTCTGCGGAGGCTCTGATGAGCTTCGATGCGGCATTCCCGACCACCCTCATGCTGAGGCGCGCAGCCTGAAGGGCGGAGCCTCGAAGCATGCGCCGCCGCATTATTCTTGCGTTTGGGGAGTGATGTTTATCCGGCCGATGTCTGACAATCCGGCCGGTATATCTGTCACCGCTTACTGCAGCGTGCGCGTCTGAATGGGTTCGGCCGGCGCATGAGAAGGGGACGCGGACAGAGAGTTTCCTTCCAGGCCAGTCGCCACCACCGAGACGCGGAATTTGCCGTCGAGGCTGCGGTCGAAAATCGCGCCGACGACGATATCGGCATCGTCCTGCACTTCGTCGCGAATGCGGCTTGCCGCTTCATCCACCTCGAACAGGGTCATATCCGAGCCGCCGGAGATCGAGATCAGCACGCCCTTGGCGCCCTTCATCGAGATATCGTCCAGAAGCGGGTTGGCGATTGCCGCTTCCGCCGCCTTCATCGCCCGGCTTTCGCCGGCGGCTTCGCCGGTGCCCATCATCGCACGGCCCATGCCCTGCATGACCGACTTCACGTCGGCGAAATCGAGGTTGATCAGACCTTCCTTGACGATGAGATCGGTGATGCAGCCGACGCCGGCAAAGAGCACGCGGTCGGCCGTCATGAAGGCATCGGCGAAGGTAGTTTTCGCATCGGCGATGCGGAAAAGGTTTTGATTGGGAATGACGATCACGGTATCGGCCGCCTGACGAAGCGCCTCGATGCCAGCTTCCGCCGTCCGCATGCGGCGATTGCCCTCGAAGGTAAACGGCTTGGTGACGACACCAACGGTCAGGATGCCGGCCGCACGTGCGGCGCGCGCGATGACCGGGGCTGCGCCAGTGCCCGTTCCTCCGCCCATGCCGGCGGTGACGAAACACATGTGCGATCCTGCCAGGTGATCCATGATCTCGTCGAGCGACTCTTCTGCCGCCGCATGTCCGATTTCCGGCAGGGAACCGGCGCCGAGGCCCTCCGTCACATTCGCGCCGAGCTGAATGCGGCGCGATGCCTTGGATGTGGCGAGAACCTGGGCATCGGTGTTTGCGGCGACGAATTCGACGCCCGCCAGCTTTTCCGCGATCATATTGTTGATCGCATTGCCACCGCCGCCGCCGACGCCAACCACGGTGATTTGCGGCCGCAGCCCGGTAATGCCGCTCTTGGCGTCCGTCATCGTCTTCTCCTTTGGTATCTCGTTTCCGCACGCCCTCGTCGCGGACAGCGAATCGGCGTTGAGCATAGTCGCCCAACAAGGCAGAGGCGAGGCGAAAGAAGCCGTGTCGACTTGAGCGACACGAAGTTCTCGGCAGCTCTGCATCGGCAAATCCGAAGCGGCGGGCAAGCGCATGACGCTTCCTCTCGCAGCCGGGCGTGTTCGCAGGTGAAACGTCCCGGCCGCGCTGCTGATTTCGATTACAAGCGCCAACGGGGCGTGAACTAAAGCCGCGCCGCGGTGTTTACAGGCATGCGTCTTCTCTGAAAGGAACATACCATGCAAAGACTCTTACTATCCGGTCTTGCCCTTGCAGCGTCGGCCGCCGCCGCGTTTGCCCAACAACCGCCCGCCCCACCACCCGCCAGCGAGCCACCCGCAGCGAACGAGCCCGCATCGCCACCCCCGCCTGCGCCTGATGATGAGAGGGTGATGCGTCGCGGGCCGGATGAGCAGTCCCGAGACCGCCCCGACTACCGGTGGCATGGTTCGAGAGGCGACATGGGCTTCCGTGGTTACCACGGTCATCGCCTGCCGCCGCCGTCCAAGGCAGCCCGTTTTCAGATCGAGGATGGAAATACACGGATCGACCTGAAATGCGCCGAGGACGAGCCGACGAAGGTATGCGCCGATCTCTTGCTCCAGGTTATGGATCGCCTGCAGGGTCAGGATTGACTTCACACAGCCGCGCTTGTCACGCAAGGCTCGCGCCAGCTTCGATTGGCAGAAGGCAATCATTGATTCCTCCCAGGACTTAATGCCGACCGATTTTCAGCATGAGCAACCCCGTCAATGATTGGCGGGGTTTTTTGCTGGCAGGCAGGCGATGTCTGCGATCATCGCGACGCCAGCCTAACTTCGCTCAAGACCTGCACGGCGGAAATCGCACACAGTCCGCGGCATCGAACGTCACCGACAATTGCACCCGGTTCCGATTTGCCCAGTTGATCGCTGGCTGCGATTTTGCCTTCGGGATTTTGGTGGCGATCGTGCAATGCGGCACCCAGTTGCCGGGCCGATAGTGCTCGCGACAGTGGAATGGATCGACCTCCTGGTGAAGGGCCGCATGTAGCCGGATGAGCAGTTCGTCGTCGTTCGGCCGCGCCCATAAGACGAGGAATTCGTTTTCGAAGTAACTAATCTCTGAAAAACTTAACGTAACGGCAGGGTGGATGCGGAAAACACGCTCGGCTGCCTCGGCCATTCGGTCGACTGCAATCTCCTGATAAACGGCGAGGGTGATATGAGGCGGATAGTTCAAAGCCCGCATCGAAGCCGTCTCTTCGAATGCCGCGGCCTCATCCCCTGCGTCACCTCGCGCGGTTACGCGCAGGACGATCTCCTCGACGGCGTCGTCATCGTCGGCGCCAGCGCCATGCATGCGGAGATCAAGCAAGGGGCGGCGACGCTGTCGTTTTGACCAGCTGGGCGAGCGCGAGAACAGGCGCCTCTATTCTTGCGCTCGGCAATATACTTGTGAGATTGTACGGTTATACGTGCGATACTGCGTGGTCAGGGCGGCGCGGAGGCTTCGATGATGCCCGTGAGGGTCAATGAGCGGATATCGGTGGCGGGGCAGCCCGATCCAGCCGGTTTTGTCGATTTCGCCAAGGAGGGGTTCGCCGCCATTATCAACGCCAGACCCGATGGCGAGGAGCCGGGCCAGCCAGGCAATGCAGCAGAAAAGATTTCCGCTGCCGCCGCCGGGCTTTCCTACAGTTTCGTGCCGGTGAACGGCAAAGAGATTACCGAGGGCGATATCCGCGCCTTTCAGGCGGCGATGACTGAGGCGAAGGGACCGGTCTTCGCTCATTGCAAGAGCGGCACGCGGGCATTGACACTCTATGTGCTGGGCGAGGTGCTCGACGGGCGGATGAAGCCGGAGGACGTCCAGACCTTCGGCGAAGGCCTCGGTTTCGATCTTGCCGGCGCGCGCCGCTGGCTCGAAAAAGCGGCAAGCCAGCGGCTTCAGGTGAAGGCCTTTTTCGAGCCCCGCACCTGCAGCGTGCAATATGTCGCGTCAGATCGGGTGACGAAACGCTGTGCGATCATCGATCCGGTATTCGACTTCGACGAGATGTCGGGCGCGACGGGAACGGTGAGCGCCGACGCCATCCTTGCCTATATCGAGAGCGAGGGGATGACGGTCGAGTGGATACTCGACACACATCCGCATGCCGATCACTTCTCCGCCGCCCATTATCTCAAGGAAAAGACCGGCGCGCAGACGGCGATCGGCGTCCATATCACCGATGTGCAGAGGCTTTGGAAAGAGATCTATAACTGGCCGGCGCTAGCGACCAACGGCTCGCAGTGGGACCGGCTGTTTGCCGATGGCGACACGTTTGAAATCGGCGGCCTTACGGCCCGCGTGATGTTTTCGCCCGGCCATACGCTGGCATCGGTGACCTATGTGATCGGCGACGCCGCCTTTGTGCACGATACGATGTTCACGCCGGATTCAGGGACTGCGCGCGCGGATTTTCCGGGCGGCAGTGCGGCCGCTCTCTGGCACTCGATCCAGGCGATCCTGTCGCTGCCGGAGGAGACCCGCCTCTTTTCCGGCCATGATTACCAGCCGGGCGGTCGTCACCCGCGCTGGGAAAGCACGGTCGCAGCCCAAAAGCGCGCCAATCCGCATATTGCAGGCATGGATGAGGCCGGTTTCGTGGCGCTGCGTCAGGTGCGCGACCGTACGCTGCCCAAGCCGAAGCTGATGCTGCATGCGCTGCAGGTCAACATTCGCGGCGGTCGGCTGCCGGAACCAGAGGAGAATGGCCGCCGGTATCTGAAGATCCCGCTGGATGCCTTATGATGGAGGCGGCGAGGTGCCGACTGCCGGCATGAACTCGCTGGCCTTTTTCCCGGACTGGCCTATGATTTCCCAGAATGTATGCGCCTGGTCGAACGGAGTTTCGAAATGCTCGAACGAAATCAGCTTCCTTTGCGCCCGGCAGCTCCCGGTTTCGCCGTCGCCTGGGTCACGGTCATTGCCGGCGTCAGTGTCGCTCTCAGCCTGCTTTTCGCCTGCGTCACGCCTTTCGTTGCCCTGGCGGCAGTCTCGGCTGTCGTTCTTCCCCGGAAGATGGCGATAATGGCGGTGCTGCTCGCCTGGCTTGCCAACCAGACGGTCGGATATCTCATACTCGGCTATCCCCAGACCTTCGACAGTTTTGCTTGGGGGCTGACGATCGGTATCGCCGCATTTGCATCGCTCGTGGCATCACTCGGCGTGCTTCGCCTCAAGGCCGGCCCTGCCGCCACCATGGCCGGCGCCTTTATCGCCGGGTTCGTCGCGTATGAAGCTGTGCTCTTAGCCGCGACGGTAGTGCTTCCTTCCGGCGATGACGCGTTTTCGGCAGCGGTCGTCGCCGAGGTTCTTTTGATCAATTCTCTCGCTGTGATCGGACTGATCTGCCTGCATGCCGGTGCAGCGGCCGGCCGCGCGCTTGTTGCAGCACAGCCGGGACCGGCGCTGCCTTAGGCCTTTGCCTTCACGCATGTCGTTTCAAAGCTGCCCGGTGGCCTTCCGACGCTGCGCAGAATGTGTGAAGGCGGGTTGAGATAGCGGCCGCCAACGGCTATCTCGTTCAGACCCGCAAGCGGATCCTCCGCCAAACCACAAGGCGCATAGCTTCCATGAGCCCCGATTTCCTCGTTACCCATTCCGGTGGTTTCCATGCCGACGAACTGCTGTCGAGCGTCATCCTGACGCGGCTTTTCCCGCAGGCGCGTCTGATCCGCAGCCGGGCGCCGGAATGGATTACGCCAGCCCCGGACCGGATCATCTATGATGTCGGCGGAGCCTATGATCCTGCCGCGGGCATATTCGATCATCATCAGCGCGGCGCGCCGCTGCGCGACGATGGCCAGCCCTACAGCTCGTTCGGCCTGATCTGGAAGCATTATGGCCGCGAATATCTCGCAGCCTCCGGTCTTCCCGATCATTATGTCGAAGCCCTCCACGCCGCTTTCGACATTGGTTTCGTGCTGCCGATCGACCTGACCGACAATGGCGCGCTCAGCCCGTCGGGTCCTTTGGCGGGCCTGACGCTGCCGGCGCTGCTCGAGACCCTGAAACCGGTGTTCGATGAGGTGGAACCTGAGGCTGACGATCGTGCCTTCCATGCGGCGCTGGCCATTGCACGCCGTTTCATCGATGCCGGGATCGCCCAGAGGGCCGCAAAACTGCGGGCCGAGGCGATCGTGTATCGGGCGATCGGGGCTGCGGCGCAGGGGCGCATTCTGGAATTGCCGAGAGGGATGCCCTTCCGCCCAGCCATCGTCAAGGCCGGCGCCGACCAGCTGCTGTTCGTCGTCCACCCGCGCGAAAAGGATTGGTGCGTGACCGGCATTCGCCGCGCCGACGACGGGTTCGAGCTCCGGGCCGATCTGCCGGCAAGCTGGGCCGGCCTTACCAATGGTGAGCTGGAGGCGGTCTGCGGCATCGAGGGAGCGAGCTTCTGCCATAACGGCCGCTTCATCGCTGCCGCCAAGACCCGAGAGGCGGCGCTTGCCATGGCCGAATTGGCCGTTCAAGAGGCGCTTTCGATCGGAGCATAAGTCGGATGGCGCGGCGCCATTCTCCAGCAGATCATCGCGTGCTGACCGGATTTTGGACCGGCATTCGCGTCGGGCCACAGGGTATCGGATTGTGCCCAAGTGCCAGCAATCGTGGAAGCGATTGACTTGCATCCGCGATGGACTAACTTTAACCCCTAGCAACCACCACCCCCGCGCGAATGATGGCCGAGGGTGAGAGTGGCTGGCGACCTTGAGGAGGATGAGGTTTGCCGTGGATTACCGTGTTATTCTGCTGATCGCCGCATCCGTCATTGCCCTTTCCCCTCCCAACGCTGGAGCGCAGGAGGGGGACGCGACGGCCGGCGCCACCGTTTTCAAAAAATGCGCGACCTGTCATATCGTCGAGTCCGATACGAACAAGGTGGGTCCGTCACTGAACAAGCTGTTCGGCCGAAAGGCCGGAACGCATCCTGATTTTGCTTATTCTGCGGGAATGAAGGCGGCCGGCGAAGGTGGTCTCGTCTGGGACGAGACTACGTTGCGTGACTATCTGCACAATCCGAAAGCCAAGGTGAAGGGCACCAAAATGGCCTTTGCAGGGGTGAAGGATGACCAGGAGATCACCAATCTTATCGCCTATCTCAAACAATATTCCCAATGATGGGGAATACTTCCAAATGACGGGTTGCCGGCGGCGGCGCATGCCTAAATCGCCGTAATTGCCGACATTTTCTATTTGTGCGATAATAAACTCGACATTTGTGGAGTGCGGTTTCACGGTCGGTCGGCCCAGGAGGGGCGGAAATGGCTGTTGTACTGGTTCTCGTCCTGGTTGTTGTTGGCTCCGTGCTGTTCCATGTGCTGAGCCCGTGGTGGTGGACGCCGATTGCGTCCAACTGGAGTTATATCGACAACACGCTCGTCATCACCTTCTGGATCACCGGCATCGTCTTCGTGGCGGTGATTTCCTTCATGGCCTATTGCGTCTTCCGCTTCCGCCACAGACCGGGCAACCGGGCGCATTATGAGCCCGAAAATCGCAAGCTGGAATTGGTTCTGGCCTCGGGAACGGCGGTTGGCGTTGCGGCAATGCTGGCGCCCGGCCTGATCGTCTGGAACCAGTTCATCACAGTGCCTGCCGATGCCGCATCGGTCGAAGTCGTCAGCCAGCAGTGGCTGTGGAGCTTCCGCCTGCCGGGCGCGGACGGAAAGCTCGGCCGTGCCGAGACGCGTGACGTCACTTCCGACAATCCGCTCGGCCTCGACAAGAACGATGCGAACGGCCTCGACGACATCATCGTCGAAGGCGGCGAGCTTCATCTGCCGATCGGTAAGCCGGTGCATATCCTGCTGCGCTCCGTCGATGTGCTTCATGATTTCTACGTGCCGGAATTCCGCGCGAAGATGGACATGATCCCCGGTATGGTCACCTATTTCTGGCTGACACCGACGCGCACAGGCACGTTCGAGATTCTCTGCGCTGAACTCTGCGGCGTCGGTCATCCACAGATGCGCGGCACCGTCATCGTCGACAGCGAGGCAGACTATCAGACCTGGCTGGGGCAGCAGCAGACATTCACCCAGCTTACGGCGTCATCGGGAGAGCCGCCGCCGGCGAACTGAACCGGGACGACGGCCGGTTTGATCAACCAGCCGGGTATAGGAGGAGATATCATGGTCGAGATTCCGTCCGGCAGCGCAGGTGTCATCCCGCCCGCGGAAGTCGAGGATGTCGAGCTTTATCATCCGCACAGCTGGTGGACGAAATATGTGTTCAGCCAGGATGCCAAGATCATTGCCGTGCAATATTCGCTGACTGCCATCTCGATCGGCCTGGTGGCACTGGTGCTCTCCTGGCTAATGCGGATCCAGCTCGCCTTTCCCGGCTATTTCGCCTTCATCGATGCCGATCACTATTACCAGTTCATCACCATGCACGGCATGATCATGGTGATCTATCTGCTCACCGCGCTCTTTCTCGGCGGCTTCGGCAACTACCTCATCCCGCTGATGGTCGGCGCGCGCGACATGGTGTTTCCTTACGCGAACATGCTGAGCTACTGGATCTATCTCATCGCGGTGCTGATCCTGGCCGCCGGCTTTTTCGCCCCCGGCGGCCCGACAGGCGCGGGCTGGACGCTTTATCCGCCGCAATCCGTTCTATCGGGCACGCCGGGCGGTAAGGACTGGGGCATCCTGCTCATGCTCATCTCGCTGATCGTCTTTATCATCGGTTTCACCATGGGCGGCCTGAACTATGTGGTGACCGTGCTGCAGGGCCGCGCACGGGGCATGACGCTGATGCGGATGCCGCTCACCGTCTGGGGCATATTCACCGCGACGGTGATGGCGCTGCTTGCCTTTCCCGCGCTCTTCGTCGCCTGCGTCATGATGCTGTTCGATCGCCTGCTCGGCACCAGCTTCTTCATGCCCGCCATCGTCGAAATGGGCGAGCAGCTGAAACATGGCGGCGGCAGCCCGATCCTGTTCCAGCACCTCTTCTGGTTCTTCGGGCATCCAGAGGTCTATATCGTCGCACTTCCGGCCTTCGGCATCGTTTCGGATCTCATCAGCACGCATGCGCGCAAGAACATCTTCGGCTACCGCATGATGGTCTGGGCGATCGTCATCATCGGGGGCTTGAGCTTCGTCGTCTGGGCGCATCACATGTATGTCAGCGGCATGCACCCGGCCTTCGGCTTCTTCTTCGCCACCACGACGCTGATCATCGCCATCCCGACGGCGATCAAGGTCTACAACTGGGTGCTGACGCTCTGGCGCGGCGATATCCACCTGACGCTGCCGATGCTCTTCGCACTGGCCTTCATCGTCACCTTCGTCAATGGCGGGCTCACCGGCCTCTTCCTGGGCAACGTCGTCGTCGACGTGCCGCTGTCCGATACCATGTTCGTCGTTGCCCATTTCCACATGGTCATGGGGGTCGCGCCTATCCTCGTCATTTTCGGGGCGATCTATCACTGGTATCCGAAGGTGACGGGACGCATGCTGGACGAGACACTCGGCCACATCCACTTCTGGATCACCTTCCTCGGCACCTATGCGATCTTCTTTCCGATGCATTATCTCGGCCTGCTCGGCGTGCCGCGCCGTTATTTCGAGATGGGAGAAACGGCCTTCGTTCCACCTTCGGCCCATACGCTGAATATCTTCATCACCGTCATGGCGCTCGTCGTCGGCGCCGGACAGATGGTCTTCCTGTTCAATCTCGCCTGGAGCCTTTTCCGGGGCAGGGAGGCGGGCGGCAATCCATGGCGGGCGACGACGCTCGAATGGCAGACGCCTGAGACGCCGCCCGCGCACGGCAATTGGGGCAGAGACCTGCCCGTCGTCTACCGTTGGGCCTATGATTACAGCGTGCCTGGCGCGGCCGAGGATTTCATTCCGCAGAACGTGCCTGCAACGGGCGGCGCCACGCGGGAGATTCCGGCATGAACGTCATGCTGATCTTCCTCGCCGCTGTCGCCGCCATCATCATCTGGTGGCTCTCCGGCCAGAGGTTGGCCTCGAAGCCCTGGCTCGAAACTGGGTCGGTGGAGCTGCCGGCGCATGACGGCGCCGAACGGTCGCCGGTACCGGCAGTCAAGATCGGCCTCTTCGTGTTCCTGGGCGTCGTCGGCGCGCTCTTCAGCCTTGCCGTCAGCGCCTATTTCATGCGTGCGGCCTCCGCCGACTGGTGGGGGATGCCGGTTCCGCGCCTGCTCTGGGTAAATACCGCAGCCCTTGCGCTGAGCAGCGCGGCGCTGCAATGGGCCAAACGCGAAGCGCAGCATGGCCGCATGGAAAGCCTGCGGCCGGCGCTCGTCGCCGCATTTGCGCTTGCCGTCTTCTTTCTCGCCGGGCAGATCCAGGCATGGCGGGAGCTGACGGCGACCGGCTACGTGCTGGCCGACAATCCCGCCAATAGCTTCTTCTATATGCTGACCGGCCTGCACGGCCTGCATATTCTCGGCGGCCTTGCCGTGCTCGCCCACACGACGGTCAGGGCATGTTCAGCCGAAGTGCAGCCGGAGAGGCTGCGGCTCAGCGTCGATCTCTCGGCCATCTATTCGCATTTCATGCTGGCCGTCTGGCTCGCGCTCTTCGCGCTCTTTGCCGGCTGGGCCAACGATTTCGTCGATCTCTGCCGCACATTGATCAATTAGGAGCCGAACCAGGAGGTTTGGACATGATGCAGATTATCCAGACACATGGCGAGCAAGGCCTCAGGCCGGCGGGCCTGCGCGGCGTCGCGGCCGATTTCAGCTCGGATCAGCGCGCCTTCAAGACCGCCTCCTGGGGCAAGGCGATGATGTGGATCTTTCTGCTTAGTGACACCTTCGTCTTCGGCTGTTTCCTGATCGCCTATATGACCGCCCGCATGTCGACGCCCGTCGCCTGGCCCAATCCGAGCGAGGTCTTCGCGCTTCATATCGGCGGCCAGGATGTGCCGCTGATCCTGATCGCGATCATGACCTTCGTGCTGATCTCCAGCAGCGGCACCATGGCGATGGCGGTCAATTTCGGCTATCGCCGCAACCGCCGCGTGACGGCGATACTGATGCTGCTGACGGCACTTCTTGGCGCAACCTTCGTCGGCATGCAGGCTTTCGAATGGACGAAACTGATCACCGAAGGCGTGCGCCCTTGGGAGAACCCATGGGGAGCGGCGCAATTCGGATCGACCTTCTTCATGATCACGGGCTTTCACGGCACCCATGTCACGATCGGCGTGATCTTCCTGCTCATAATCGCCCGGAAGGTGTGGCGGGGCGATTTTGACATAGAGCGGCGTGGTTTTTTCACCAGCCGGCGAGGGCGCTATGAAGCAGTCGAAATCATGGGCCTCTATTGGCATTTCGTCGACCTGGTCTGGGTCTTCATCTTCGCGTTTTTTTATCTGTGGTAGGGCTCTAGCTATGGGGAGGTCGTCATGAGCGAGACAACGGCGCATGCCCAAAGCCAAACGGTGCATGCACAAGCACACACGGGACAGCAGCATCCGATCCGGCTCTATCTCTTCGTCTGGGGCCTGCTCTTCGTTCTCAGCGCCTTTTCCTACCTGGTCGATTATTTCGGCATTCAGGGCTATCTCCGATGGACGCTGATCCTTCTGTTCATGATGCTGAAGGCCGGGCTGATCGTTGCGGTCTTCATGCATATGGCCTGGGAGCGGCTGGCGCTCGTCTACGCCATCCTGATGCCGCCGGTGCTGGTGCTGGTCTTCGTGGCACTGATGGTATCGGAATCGCAATACACGATCTTTACGCGGCTCGCCTTTTTCGGCGCAGCCCCTTAAATACCGTCATCGTGGCCGAGCGCGACGCCGGAGATAACTGCCGCGGGCCAGTCTGAACTCCTTTGAACCTTGTCATCGAGCGGGCCAAAACCGCGACGGGAGGCGCCTTATGGCTGAGATCTTGCTGTTTCATCACGTACAAGGGCTGACCCCTGGAGTGCGTGCCTTCGCGGACGCCATCAGGGCGGCGGGCCACATCGTCCACACGCCCGATCTGTTCGACGGACGTACGTTCCATAGCATCGAGGAGGGGCTCGCCTATGTCGGCGAGATCGGATTCGATGCTACCAGGGAACACGGCGTCCGGCTCGCCGACGAACTGCCTCCCGACCTGGTCTATGCCGGCTTCTCATTTGGCGTGCTCCCAGCGCAGAAGCTGGCGCAAACACGGCCTGGAGCCCGCGGGGCTCTGCTTTTCCATTCCTGCCTGCCGATCAGCGGCGAGTGGGCCTTCGGACCTTGGCCGGACGGCGTCCCGGTCCAGATCCACGGCATGGACAAGGATCCGATCTTCGTCGGCGAGGGCGACGTCGATGCCGCCCGCGAGATCGTGGCGAAGGTCGCGGACGCGGAGCTTTTCCTCTATCCCGGCGACCAGCACTACTTCGCCGACAGCTCGCTTCCGTCATATGACGCAGACGCGACCGCACTCCTCACTGCCCGTGTGCTTGAGTTTCTGGGGCGTGTCTGATTCCGTCGTTCACGGCTCGCTCTAACCCGCGGCCGCCAATCCAAAAAATCCCAGATAAACGTGTCCTAAAACATGATGGAGGTCGCGCCGGGCGGCGGACTCGGCGATGATGGCGCCGTTCGCCATTCCGATCTTAGAGCCCCATGATCTTCATTCCTCTTCCCTTCGTCGCTGCCCTCCTGCTGCTCATCCTGTTCGTCGCCGTCCTCAGGCGCGACGAGGAGGCGGCGCCGAACCTGCCCTTCCTGGCGCTGATCCTGCTCTCGGCGCTGCAATCGGTGCTTTCCGGCCTGCGTTGGGGTTATGGCGTGCAGGCGGTGGGGCTGGTTGCGCCGGTGATGGCGGCGATGGTGCCGCCGCTTGCCTATGCCGGGGTTTCCCGGCTGGTGAGGACGAGCCGGCGGCCGCTTGCGGCGCGGATCGGGCTGCATGCCGTGCCCGCTATCCTCATCCTGCTGCTGGTGGCCTTCTGGCGGGACGCGATCGACATGGCGCTGGTGCTCGTCTTCATCGGTTATGCCCTGGCGATCCTGCTTTTGATGCGCCCGGGGGCGGACGCGCTGCGGCTCGCGCCCTTCGAAGGCGCCGCGCCGGCCTATCGGGCCATCATCTTCGCGGCCGGCGCATTGTGTCTCTCGGCCGCCGTCGATACTCTCGTCTTTCTCGATTTGACCTCGGCGCATGGTGAGCGGGCACTGGCGCTGATCAGCACCGGAAATCTCGTCGGCCTCGTCATCCTCGGCATTGCAGCGGCGGCCGCCAGCCGCAGCTCTGTCCCCTCCGAGCCGGCGGAGGCCGCGCCCAGGCCCGATGCCAGCGAAGACAAGGAGACGATTGCAGCGGTCGACGCGCTGATGGAAGCGAAGAAGCTCTATCGCGACGCCAATCTCAACCTGGACCGGCTCGCCCGCAAGGCCGGCATCCCGACCCGCCAGATCTCGGCGGCGATCAACCGGGCGATGGACAAGAACGTCTCGCAATATGTCAACGACTACAGGATCGGCGAGGCCTGCCGCCTGCTGTCCGCCACCAAAAAATCGGTGACCGAGGTGATGTTCGAGGTTGGCTTCCAGACGAAGTCGAACTTCAATCGGGAGTTCAAGCGCGTGACCAATATGACGCCGGTGGCTTGGCGGCAGCAGAGGGGGTGAGGTGCGGAGCCACCCGGCCACCAGTGTGCTATCAATAATTCGCGCAACGTGTGCACTCAGCCACATGCCCGTCCTTCGAGGTTCCGGCCTATGGTCGACGCATCTTAAGATGAGGGCTGGTCTTTATGCCGCATGGGGAGAGGCGGACCAGTGTGCTGTGTTGCTGAGGTTGTAAGCCACGCTCTGCCTCTGGCAAGCCAAGCGCCGCCCTCTCTCCAACCTCATCCTGGTGGCCCATAGGGGCCTCGAAGAACGAGGGCGGCCACGTCGCCTCTCTTTCCCGACACCGCGTACACAATCACGATCGAGGCATGCCTGAGACATGTTCGAGGTCGCGGTTTTTTCGCCGGCAGCCATTCTGTCGGCATGAACACAACATCGGAACATGAACGAAACCTTGCCGCCAGGATCAGATCGCTGTCGATCGAGCGCGCGGCCTTCGAGACGCAGCCGCCGGAGCGCCGAGTCCGGCGGCGGAGGTTCCCGACGAGGCTGGCCCTTGCGGGGGCAGTGTCGCTGGCGGCGTGTCTTCTTTATCGGCCGAATGCGCTGGAGCGGATCGAGACCGCGCTTGCAAGATTTATGGATGATGACGCAGGTGTATCGGCTGGTGGGGCGGCGTTGCCAGTCGCGGCTGAGAATGCGGCGGTTGACGAAGCCACGCCAACTCCGGGCACCGCCGCACCGAACCGGGGTGCGGGCGCGCCAAGCCGTGAGATCACAGGCTCCGGTTATGTCGTGGGGCCCGACATCGCCACCGTTTTTTCCAAATATGAGGGGCGAATCGTCGCCGTCGAGGTCGAGGCGGGCTATCGGGTAGCGGCCGGCCAGGTGCTCGTGCGGCTTGATGATGCGGGCGCACGCTTCGCCCTCCGGGGCGCTTATATAGCAGGGCGGATGGCGGAACTGGCGCTGGACGCGAGGAATATTGCGCTCGTCCAGGCGCGGTCTTCGCTGGATCGTGCAGAGCGGTTGGTTCAGCGTGACGCCATGTCGGCCGAGGCGCTGGAGGCAGCGCGCACCGCCTTCGCTACGGCCGGGAATGCCGTGGCACAGGCAAGACAGAATCTCGACAAGGCGAAGCTCGATATCGACAAGGCGCGCGAGCAGATGGAGGCGCTGACCGTGCGGGCGCCGATTTCCGGCACCGTGACGCGGCTTGATGCGCATGCCGGCGACACGGTGCTGTCGCGCGAAGATAGCGTGCGGGAGAACGAAAGCCTGCTTGCCATCACCGATACGGCAAGCCTGGTCATCGATGCCGATGTGGCCGAGGCCAATATGGCGCTGCTGCGACCGGGTCTCAAAGGCGAGGCGGTGCTCGACGGCTTCCCCGATAAACCGTTCGCGGTCGAAGTGGCGAAAGTTGCGCCGGTCATTTCCAAGGAAAAGGGCACTGTGACCTTGCGCCTGTCGCCCTCTTCGCCGCCACCGGGCATGCGACCTGCAATGGCGGCGCGCGTCCGGCTGGTGGTGGGCGAGGAGGCTCATCACCCGTCCTCGTCCTTCGAGGCTCCTCACGGGGGTCCTCAGGATGAGGGCTGATCGGTCGGCCGCGAACATTCGAGCCCATAAGCAGTCAACCACAAAGGAGCAGAACCATGACCTACACCACAGAACCTTATATCGCCCTTGCTGGCGTCAGGAAGTCCTTCCGAATCGGTGCGGAGACGATTTCGATTTTTTCGGGACTCGATCTCTCCATTCCGCGCGGCGATTTCGTCGCGGTCATGGGACCGTCTGGTTCCGGGAAATCGACATTGCTCAACATGCTCGGTGGTATCGACAGCCCGGATGCCGGCGAAATCAGGGTCGGCCGCAGCCATCTCGAGCAGATGGGCGAAGGGGCAAGGGCGGTCTGGCGGGCACATGCCATGGGCATCGTCTTCCAGTTTTACAATCTGCTGCCAATGCTGAATGCGGCGGAGAATATCGAGTTGCCGCTACTGTTGAAGCCGCTCGGCCGCAAGGAGCGGCGGGCTCGCGTCGATACGGCCATGGATCTCGTCGGGCTTGCGGGCCGGCAGCGGCAGTTTCCGTCGAGCATGTCGGGCGGGCAGCAGCAGCGCGTTGGCATTGCCCGCGCCATCGTCACCGATCCCGACCTCATTCTCTGCGATGAGCCGACCGGCGATCTGGATCGCAAATCCGCCGATGATATCCTGGAGATGCTGAGTTTTCTCAATCGCGAGCTTCAGAAGACCATCATCATGGTCACGCATGATCCCGAGGCCGCTTCCTTTGCCCGGCGCACGCTGCGTCTCAACAAGGGCGAATTCGTCAGCGAGGAAAGGGCGGGCCGATGACGTTCCTCCAGCTCATGCGGCGCAATGCCTGGCGCAAGCGGCTGCGCTCCATTTTGCTGATGTTTTCAGTCGGCATCGCCTTCCTGATCTACGGGCTTACGGCGAGCTTCGTCAGCGGCAGCCAAGGCGCGGCCGGCGCCAGCGATAATCTGCTCGGCGTCTTCAACAAGTCCAGCCGAGGGCTGCCGCTGCCGCTTGCTTACCTCAACCGGATCGCGGCTGACGTCGATGTCGCCGCGGTTGCCTATACCGCACGCATGCGGGGCTTCGTCGAGGTCGAAAAGAATGTGGTTGCCGTCAGCGCCGTCGATCCACAGGCGATCGCCGCGGCCAACGGCGACGAGCTCAAACTGACGCCGGAGCTGATCGCGGCATTGGAAGAGGCCGGTGATCGGGTGCTGGTCGGGAGGGCACTGGCGGAAGCCGAGGGCTGGTCGATCGGCCAGCGCATCGGCTTTACCGGGCAGCTTGCCAGGGCTGACGGCAACCGCAATTGGAGCTTCACGATCGCCGGTATTTTTGAGGGTGCGGATGCCAGAACCGATACCTATTTCATGCTCGCCCGCTACGACGCCCTCAATGCCGCTCGTGCGCGCAACAAGGATACGGTTGACGCCTTCGTGGTACGTCCGCGCCCGGGGGTGTCGCCAAGTGTGCTGGCGGCGCGGATCGATGCTCTATTCGCCAATTCGGCGGCGCAGACGAGGACGCAGTCGGAAAAGCAGTTTCTTGAAGCGTTTCTCCGGCAATTCGCTGACATCGGCCTGATCGTCAGCCTCGTCGTGGGTGCGGCCTTCGTCACCATCCTGATGATCGCGGTCAACACTATGCTCTTTGCGGTGAGGGAGCAGCGTTTCGAGATCGGCGTCTTGAAGGTGCTCGGCTTTTCCAGTCCGCGGATCCTCGCGCTCATTCTTGGCGAGACGTTGTTTATTTTTCTTGTCGGCGGCGCGGGCGGACTTGTTCTCGCCAAGCTTGCGACGCTTTCCATCGGACCGGAGTTCGGCCTCGTCTTCGGCGCGAGCGTGCTTGCGAAATCTCTCGCCATCATAGCGGGGCTCGGCCTGCTGACCGGGCTGTTGCCTGCCGTGACCGCCGTGCGCCTGCCCATCGCCATCGCCTTCAGAACGAGATAATCCAATGCCATCAACGCTCAAGCAGACCTTTCTTATGATCAGAGTCAACCTTGGCAGCCTGCCGCGACGGCTGTGGATCTCGTTGTCGATGGTGCTATCGGTCGCCCTTGTCGTGGCGGTGCTCTCAGGTTTCCTGGCGATGGCGCGTGGCTTCGAGGCCGTCCTCGCCAGCGCCGGCTCGCCTGATATCGCCGTTATTCTCGGCGGCGGCACCAACCAGGAGACTGGTTCGGAGGTGCCGGCCGAGGCGATTCGCAGTCTTGCGGCCATGAGCGCCGACACCGGGATCGCCCGCGACGGCGCAGGCGGGCCGGCATTGTCGCGTGAAACCGTCGTTCCCGTCGATGTGAGACAAGGCGAAGGCGTCGAGCAGACGCTGTCGCTCAGAGGCATGGATCCGGCAGGCCCGGGTCTGCGTGAACGCGCGCGGCTTTCGCGGGGGCGGCTGTTTTCGCCAGGAGCGCGCGAGATCGTCGTCGGCGCCCGCGTCGCCGACGCCTTTCCCGGCTTCGCGGTCGGCGAGACGATCCGGCTGGGCGCACTCGATTGGAGGATCATCGGGCATTTCACTTCGGGCGGCAGCGCCTTTGAATCGGAGATCTGGGCGGATCTGGAGGCGGTGCAATCGGCTTTCGACCGACAGGGGCAGGTGCAGAGCCTGCGTGTGCGGCTCGACGGCGGAGGCGATCCCGCAAGAGCACTGGCGGCGTTGCGTGACCGCCTGCCGGCTTTGCCCGGCATGCCGCTCGTGGCGGTTTCCGAGGCTGATCTTTACGCCGGCCAGGCCGAGCGCACCGAAAGCCTGATCCGCCTGTTCGGCTGGCCGATCGCGCTACTGATGGCGATTGGTGCGGCGGCGGGCGCCTTGAATACGATGATGAGTTCGGTTTCCGACCGCAGCGTCGAAATCGCGACGCTACGCCTCCTCGGCTTTGCCCGCCTGCCGGCCTTCGCCGCTACCTGGGTGGAGGCGGTGCTCCTGTCGGTGGCCGGCGCCGGCCTCGGTGTCTTCGCCTCCAAGCTCGGTTTCGACGGTTGGCAGGCAAGCACGATGGGCGCCAACAATACCAGGATGGCCTTTCAGCTCGACGTCACGCTGGACGCGGTCTTCACCGCCGGCCTGCTGGGCCTTGCCATCGGCATCCTCGGCGGCGCCCTGCCGGCGATTGCCGCCGCCCGGCTGCCGCTGACTTCGGCTTTGCAGGCGAGGGGGGAATGGCGCTGAGATGATCACCCACACCTGATTCGAGACGGCCCCTCGGGCGTTCTCACCATTGGGCTAATCGGCATGCGTGGCGCTTTGGCTTGAGCGTAAGCGAGAGCAGAATCACTACGGTGCAGCCTGAAGGAGAGATGTCTCCCGCCCCCGTTCCTTGATTTATTCCCCTTCAAGTCGCTGTTTTCTCGACTCTAGTTGCAGCTTTTCAGCGCCTTATCATAGCCGGCGCCATTGCCTGTGGAGTAAAGCCCGTAAACCGGTCCGCTGCCGCATTGCCAACATCTTCTCGCCTTCTTGCCGTGGACGGTTGCCCCCGCCGCAGGCGATTGGCCGATCCCCGCCGGTCTCAGTGGCGACATAGCGATCCGACGAACAGGGCAACATTGGTGATATGACAATCTACTATGTGAACTCAGCAACTGGCTCCGACCGCAACGCTGGGACGAACCAGAACTCGGCTTTTGCGACTTTGTCCAAAGTGGAATCCTTAGCGCTGAAACCAGGCGACAGCGTGCTCCTTGCCAAAGGGAGCGTATTCAACGAACAGTTTGATATCAAATATTCAGGCAGCGAGAGCGCGCCGATCAAAATCGGCAGTTACGGAACGGGGGCGGCACCCGTCATCCATAGCGGCGGTGACGGCATTCATAGCCTTTATGCGTCGAACATTGTTATCGAGAACCTTAAAATAACAAATAGCGGTGGTTCGGCCATCTCTGGCGGCAGCGTTTCGAACTGGACGGTTCGCCATGTCGAAGTCGACAAGGCGGGATTGTCGCGCGAAGTAGGTTCCGTGAATTTCCGCAATAGCAGGGACATCACGATCGAGAACAGCAAGATCTCGGCCGGGAAGGGCGACGGCTTCTGGATCGAAAAAGTCGAGGGCGTCAAGCTTCTCAACAATACCGTGACGAACAGCCACGGTGCCACGGCCGATGCCGTCCAGGTGAACGACAGCAGCAACATCGTGATCCGGGGCAATCATCTCGACCAGACGCATGCAGATAGCCCCAAAGGCGTCATCGTGCTCATCAGACCGGTGAACGCGGTGGTTGAGGACAATACTCTGAGCGGCGGCGGCTTCGGCATCAGCGCGCAAGCGGGCAAGAACGTCGCCATCCACGACAATGATATATCGGGATTTCACGGTTACGACTGGTCCTTCGCCATCGGTCTCGGTGATCAGGGCAACACGCGGGATTATGATATATCGGGAAATCACATCCATGACGGCGCATGGGGCGTGGTCATTACCGATCCCGCCGACAGCGCCAGCTATATCCGCACGAATATCCAAGTCCATGACAATGTCTTCGACGACCTCACGCAGGCGGCGCTGAAGGTCGACAGGCCAGCGTCCGGCTCCTTTTACAACAATACGATCGAGAGCGGCGTAGAGGCGACCAGCATATCGCCGGCCATCGCCGACGCGCACACCTTTTCCGTCAGCAACAACCATACGGTCACCAGTGTCGAGACGGTGCTGGCGAGTTCTGATGCCAGGTCCGCCGCAATGACGGATGCGAACGTGGATCCGGCGGTCGTCGCCGTCCATGACAATTTGAAGATCATCACCGATACCGGCGATGCCCATCACGGTAATCTCCTCAAAAACGACAGCTCGGACAACGGGACCCTGGCGCTCCGCCGCTTCGGTGACCAAAGCGTCGGCAAGCACGGTCTGACGCTGACCGGTGAATACGGCGTCATCCATGTGGACCGGGAGGGCAATTATGCCTATACGCTTGATGAGACGAAGCTCCCCGACCACGGCGGACACGTCAGCGAATCCTTCAGCTACGGGATCAATGACGGGACCTCGCATCACAGCGACGGGGATACGCTGACCGTCTTCGTCCATCTGGATGGTTTGCTGAGCTGATGTAAGGTGGCGGGCTGATCGCCCGTTCCTCGTCCTTCGACGCTTCGCACCTGATCTCAAGGTGCCCTAAGGCTTCGAAGGACGAGGGCGGCGGTTCGAATGAGGGCTGATCCACGCGGTAACCTCGCCCCTACCTCCGTGACAGCACGGCAGGTTACCGTTCATTCACCTTTTAGTCGCTGTTCTCTAGATTATTTTCTCGAAGGTTGTATTCTCCCAGGCGCAGCCTCCGCAAGGCGCCTCTCCGGAGCAAGGCAGGCCAGTCCCTGTCGACGCCGTAACGGCAATCGAAGGCCGTGTTGATATGGCCTTCAGTCCCTACCGCATCCGATCCACTCGTTGCAGCTGAGCCAGACGGTTGCGCGACAATGCGAGAACAAGGCGATATGACAATCTATTATGTGAATTCAGCGACGGGCTCCAACGCCAATGCCGGAACCAGTGCAGACGCGCCTTTTGCGTCGTTCTGGGCAGTGGAAAACCTGAAGCTGCAGCCGGGCGATAGCGTGCTGCTTGCGGCCGGCACCGTCTATAACGATCAGCTCGACCTGAAATATTCCGGCACCGTCGATGCCCCGATCACCATCGGCAGCTATGGGGTCGGCGACGCGCCTGTCATTCACAGCCCCAATGATGCCATTCACAGTCTCTATACGTCGAACATCGTCATCGAGAATATCAAGATCTCAGACACCGGCGGCGCAGCCATCTATGGTGGTTATGTCTCAAATTGGACCGTTCGTAATGTCGAGGTCGATCACACCGGATTGTCGAAATCCGGGTCCATCACCTTCCGGACCGGCTCCAACATCACCATCGAAAACAGTACGATCAATGACGTCAACGGCGACGGCATTTGGATTGAGAAGATCAACGGGGTCACTCTCCTCAACAACACCGTCACGAACGCCCACGGCACTGCGGCGGATGCCGTCCAGCTAAACGACAGCAGCAACATCGTCATCACCGGCAATTATCTCGATCAGACCGGTGCGGTGACGCCGAAGGGAGTACTGACGCTCATCCGGCCTGTGGACGCGGTGATCGAGGGGAACACCATCCTTGGCGGCAGCTTCGGGATCAGCGCGCAGGCCGGCACGGATATTGCTATCCATGACAACGATATATCCGGCTATGGCGGCTACAGCTGGTCTTACGCCATCGGTCTTGGCGATACGGGCGATACGCGCAACTACGATATATCAGGCAACTATATCCATGACGGCGTCTGGGGCGTGTCGGTCAGCTCCGCCGGCACGACGACCTATGTTCGCGAGGGCATCGATATTTACGGCAATCTCTTCGATGACCTGACCCAGGCAGCATTGAAGGTCGACCGGCCGGCATCCGGATCCTTCCATGACAATTTCATCGCGAGTGATGTCACGCCATATAGCATCTCCCCCTCGATCATCGCCGCAGGCACGTTTCCCGTCAGCGATAACACGATCATCGAAGAAGGTCCTACCACGCTTGCAAGCGCCGACAGCCTCGCCGCCGCGGATGCGAGCGTCAGCCTCGTATCGGACACCGGGGTCACATCCCACAATGACCTGAAACTTGCTGCCGACAAGATTGCTGCGGATAAGGTCGGCGCCCATCACGACAATCCCATCTGGGAAAACGGTGTATCGGATGAAACCCTGCTGCTTCGTCACTTCGGCAAGGCGGCTGTCGAAAAGCACGGGTTGACACTCGGCAACGGCGATCACGGCGTCACCATCGAAGCCGCTGATCTTGCTGGCCCGGAAAACGGCAGCGAAATTTCGCACCATGAGATCACGCCTCAGCCGTTGCATCATTCAGAAGCGGACCCGGTGATCGCCTCTATCCTTCATCACGGCGTGCTGCACTGAGGATAGCCGGACGCACGCCGCTACGGCGAGAAGCCGTGGCGGCAGGGACCATCAGAGGTCGCCGAGCAGCGTTCGCAAGACGTCGGCTTCTATTTCCGCGCAGATGATCTCGTATTCAGCGACGATCGCAGAATCGGCCGACAATCCTTGCGCATGCTGTCGAGGACGGAGCAGGCTTCGCCATAGGCGCCGCACAGCTCATAGAGATGGGGTTGGCCCGCTGCGGCGGCTCTGATCGTCGCCCGCGTGGCAGGCAGCCTCAGCATCAATCTCGCCAGCCCCTCCCGGTGGTATGCTTGGCTATATGGGCGATGCTTCCTTCTCTGACGATGCCACCATCCCTCGCGGTCTGTGTTCTGCCGTCGAGGGGAAATACGCAGAAATGCTGCCGTTGGTTTCATGATGCGTGTGGAAAGGGCTCACCCGTCGCTCCGCTGCTATCGGCTCAGGAAGAGAGGCCGATCGTAATCGTGGCGGAAAGCACGCCGCCACCCAGCTTTTCAAAATCGAAGATGTGATCGGTGGCATCCTGCGGAACGAGGCCGTCGTCGTTGCGCGTATCGCGGCGGGGGCGTCCACGATAATCGGGATGCTCACCATAGATGATGTCGCTCAAGGCATCGTCGAAATAGACCTGGCTGACGAGAAGCTCCTTGCCATCCACGAGGATGCGGCAATGAACATGCGGCGTGCGGCCACTATACCATCCCGGATAGGCGGTCAGAAAACTTGCCTGGCCGGTCATGTCAGT
Organism: Rhizobium sp. NLR16a; assembly: GCF_017948245.1. NCBI lineage: Bacteria > Pseudomonadati > Pseudomonadota > Alphaproteobacteria > Hyphomicrobiales > Rhizobiaceae > Rhizobium > Rhizobium sp. NLR16a. The sequence goes on from NZ_CP072865.1 coordinate 1,245,115, forward strand.
CAGCTGGCGACCGCGAAAGGCGAGCCCGCTTATCGCCTCGGCATCACCAAGCGTACACATCTTCGCAGCCTCTCGGCCGGAATAGATACCACGGTGATCGGTATGCCAGATTTCGATATCGGCGTTTTCGACCGGCAGGCAATCGGCTGCATGGACGATGCGGAGGGCCAGCCGCAACGGTAGTCCGGCTTCTCCTTCCGAGATGTCCTGGCGGGCCGGGACGTCGTTGACATGGCAGGGACCAAGGGTCTGGGCGATGGTCACGAGGCAATCGGGCGAGTGCGGAAGAGCAGCGCGGGCAGCTTTTCCAAGGCGACAGACTTGGTGCCGCCACTCAGGAAATCGGTGCCCTTCCAGGCGAATGTCCTGGCTGCCGCCACGACATGTCGCCGCGGCCAGATTGCCGCAGCAACGACCGACGATGCGGCAATCGCGGCGCCGCCAAGTACAAGAGTCCGCCTCTTCATATGCTCTCCTTTGTCTCGGGACTTGGCGTGTAAGGGGGATAGGCCGGGACTTCCAATTAAATCCCGGCAATGATCGACGGTGACGAGGCTGCCGCCGCGAAGCAGGGCGAGGCCATCAGACTTTATATGGCAACCTGTTCGCCAAGCTCGACGACGCGGTTGGACGGCAGGTTGAAATAGTCGGAGGGGTCGATGGCAAAGCCTTCCAGAGCCATGAATATGCGTTCCTGCCAGCCGGGCAGGCCGGTGTTCGGCGTCCTGACGAGGTTGCGGCGACCGAGATAGAAGGACGTTTTCATGATCTCGAACTTGAAGCCTCCCTCCCGGCAGAGAGCCAGCGCCCTGGTGACATCGGGCTCGTCCATGAAGCCGAAGGTGATATCGAGACGCACGAAACGCGGCGACAGCTGGCTGATTTTGGTGCGCCTGCTGTCGGGAACGTAAGGTTCATCCTCGGTCCAGACCGTCAGGATGACGTTCTGCTCGTGAAGCACGTGGTTATGCTTGAGATTGTGGAGCAGGACATTCGGCGTCCTGTCGGGGAGGCTCGTCAGGAAGACCGCCGTTCCCGGAACCGTAACCGGCGAATGATCGGACTTTCGCTCGATCGAGCGGATGAAGGAATCGAGCGGGATCTCGTTGTTCGCGCGCAGCCGCTTCAGATAGGCCTGCCCGCGTGTCCATGTCCACATCAGCATCATAATCACCAGTGCCAGGGCGACAGGAACCCAACCACCATCGTAGATCTTCAGCAGATTGGCCGCCAGGAAAACGACTTCGATGACCAAGAGCGGCAGCAGCACGCCGGCGGCGAGCACGAGAGAATAACCCCAGACGGCGCGGAGAAACTGGAAGGCCAGCATGGTTGTGATCACCATGGCCCCAGTCACCGAGATGCCGTAGGCCGTCGCCAGGGATTCCGAGTCGCCGAAGGAAAAAATCAGCATCAGCACGCCGATCAGCAGGAGAAGATTGACGCTCGGCACGTAAATCTGGCCGGTGTTGGTCTCCGAGGTGAACTTGATCCGCAGCCTTGGCAGAAAGCCGAGGTGAACCGCCTGGCGGGCCAACGAAAATGCGCCGGTGATCACGGCCTGGCTCGCGATGATTGTAGCGAGTGTCGCCAGGAGAACCACCGGCAGCAAGGCCCAGTCGGGATACATCAGAAAGAACGGATCGGCGATCGCAGCAGGTTGGCTGAGGACGAGAGCGCCCTGGCCGAGATAATTCAGCAGTAATGCCGGAAAGACGAGCACGAACCACGCCGTGTGAATCGGCCGCCGCCCGAAATGCCCGAGATCGGCATACAGCGCTTCGGCACCCGTCACCGTCAGAAAAACGGCGCCGAGCACAATGAGGCCGACGGTGCCGGCATGGGCGAGGAACGAGACTGCGTTGATGGGATTGATCGCGGCGAGAATTCTCCAGTCGTCGCCGATATGGATGACGCCGCCTGCCGCCATGGTAAGGAACCACAATACCGTTATCGGCCCGAAAAACATTGAAACAGCGGCGGTTCCGCGCGACTGCGCGGCAAACAGAGCGATCATGATTGCTGCCGACATTGGCGGAACATACTCGGCAAAGGTCGGCGTGACCAGCTTCAGGCCTTCGAGCGCTGACATGACCGAGAGGGCAGGCGTGATCATCGCATCGCCGATGAAGAGGGCTGCTCCGATCAGGCCCGCGAAGAACAGCACGGGCACGTTTCGTCCCATCTTTTTCATCAGGAGGGCAAGAAGCGAGAGGGTGCCACCTTCGCCGTCATTGTCCGCCCTGAGAAGGAACAGAACATATTTGAAGGTCACGATCACGGTTAGCGTCCAGACCATCAGCGAAATGAGACCAATTACCTCGAACTCGTGAACGCCATCGGCCGTGAACGGTCTGAGCGCCTCGCGAAAGGCGTAAAGCGGGCTGGTGCCGATATCACCATAGACGACGCCGACGGCGCCAACGACCAATCCGACAAAGCCGGTTCGGCTGACGGCATCACCGGTTTTGTCTGCATGTGTTGAAGTCATGTTTCCCCGCTCACGCCGCTTGCCTGCATGCAGAAACATATGCCGCATTGAAGAAGGGCAAGTAAATTCGTACCGGTGCAAACTTTTCGTGACGGCCAAGCGCAATTGTTGGCTGATATGGAAAACCGTGACAAGCGCGGGATGGGTAGATTTCGATCCGAGAGATTATGTTGTAGGCATTCGACGTCAGTTTCCAAGCCGGGGGCAGGGCAGATGGAACCAACTCAATTGTTCGAGCTTGTCATCGGGATGTTCCTTGCGATCATCGCGCTGCAATATGCCGCCCATAGGCTCGCACTGCCGCCATCCGTCGCACTGCTGGCCGGTGGTACGTTGCTTGCCTTCGTGCCGGGGCTGCCGGCAATCACCGTCGATCCCGAGTTGGTGCTCGTCATCTTTCTGCCGCCGCTCCTGATGGACGGCGCCTGGTCGATCCCCCTGGCGCGCCTACGGCGCCACATGATCGGCATCGCCTCCCTAGCCGTCGGTGCCGTGTTGTTCACCTGCGCGGTCGTGGCCGTGACTGCGCATCTTCTTTTTCCAGCACTTCCCTGGGCTGCCTGCGCGGCCTTCGGCGCGATCGTTTCGCCGCCGGACGCAGTGTCAGCCCGCGCGGTGCTGGAGCATGTCAGGCTGCCGCGGCGACTTCAAATTCTGTTGGAAGGCGAGAGTTTGCTCAACGACGCGAGCGGTCTGGTTCTCTTCCGTTTTGCCGTTGCCGCCGCCGCAACAGGAACTTTCAGCGTGATGGAAGCGGCCGGCAACTTCTTTGTGCTGGCGCTTGGCGGCGCCGTCGTCGGTTTCGTTATCGGAACGACATGGGTCAAACTTGTCCGGCGTCTCGGCGACGAGTATCTCATCATCGCCGCCACCGTGCTGCTCGCCTGGATTTCCTATCTGCTCGGCGAGTTGCTGCATGTTTCCGGCGTCATCGCCACCGTGACCACAGGGTTGATCGCATCCTGGCACCAGCACACCGTCTTTTCAGCCGCAACGCGGATGCGCGGCACGTCCTTCTGGACCGTGATGATCTTCCTGATGGAAGCTTCTGTTTTCACATTGATCGGGCTGTCTCTTCGGGACGTGGTCGAACGCGGCGGCGGCTTCGCCACCGTGCTCGCGACCATGGGTCTGCCGATGCTCGCGATCCTCTTTGCGCTGGTGATCGCGCGTTTTGCCTGGGTTTTCGCCTCCGATTTCGTCATCCGGTTCTGTGCTGTCCTCGGCTTCGAACGCGCCCGACCGTTGGGCGCCGGCGGCGCCGCCGTCCTCAGTTGGGCGGGCATACGCGGGGTGGTGACGCTCGCCTTGGCACTCAGCCTGCCCGAAGATTTCCCGGGCCGCGACCTCATCCTCGTAACGTCGTTCGCCGTTATTCTCGGAACCGTACTTGTGCAGGGCACGACGTTGGGGCGGGTGATTGCTTGGGCGCGGCTGGCGGGCCCCGAGTTGGAACGGGCGCGCCTTACCATGAGTGAGGCCGAAGCCGCCATGGCGCAGGCGCAGCTCGGGACGGTACAAAACCTGGCGTATGATGCAGAGGGGACTCTCATCCATCCTCAATTGCTGGAGCGATACCAGCGAAGGGCCACAGCGATCGTCGACTACGCCGCGAGAACGGAGCACTACGTGCCGGTTCTCCACGCTCACTTCGATGTCGTTCTCGAGGCTGTTGCAACGGGACGCCGGGAACTCATCCGACTCCACCGCGCCGGCGATATCGATGACGAAACGTTACGCGAGCTGGAGCGGGATCTCGATCTCGAGGAACTGAGTGCGATCTCGGCCAAGGCCTGATTTCGCAGCCCAACCGGAATCGACAATCCATCTTTCAAACCTCGTCGGCAAGCTCTCACAGCCCTCTTTCCGCGTCGATATCCTCAAACAAGGCTGCTTGGTACTCGCGGTTCAACGCTGCTCGGCACGTCGCACGGAGCTCGCGCGACCGTCATTGCCCGCCGGATCGGTTGTTCGTCAGCAAGGGGCCGAGGCAGTCCGATCCGGTTGGCGCAGTCAGGTGGGAGCTTAGCGCGAGGAGAATGTATTGCCCTTTGGGTCCAAGTATTCGTCGCGCCGCTGGGAATATATCTCGTTGAGTGGCCAAGCCGAGCTATGCAATGGTGTTGGGCTGCGGTGGGTATGATGATCGGGCCTTGGTGGGGGCTGGCCGGCTCATTAGGGGCGAAGGCGGCTTTCATCGCGACACTCTCCTTCTTCTGGTGTGCAATCAGCGCATTTCCGATCGTCGGACTGTCTGCTTTCAAGCCATGTCGTTCGCCCTCTTCCTCGTTGATCATTGGGTATTTTCGTGGAAATACGCGGCTAAATTGATTCTAATTGCTGCCATTATTTGAACATACGTTTCCGCCTGCGATTTTTTCTTCGCCACATTTCGGATGTTCCAAATTATCCAGACAATGGTGAGAAGCAATGAGAATTATTCTCGTCATAGCCCTCACGGTTTTTGCCGTACCGTGTGAGGCCGACATGCTGGTCACGGCTTCGAAATACGATCGCATGCATGAACGCTCCATTTCTTTTCTCGGCATCAATCCCCGGAGAACATCGTGGTGCGGAGCTTTCCTCGCCTTCGTCGCCAAACGATCGTCTCGCCAGCCTCCGGCCAATCCCAACATGGCGGTATCCTGGAAAAGCTTTGGCAAGCCGGTCTTCTTCCGCTCGGCGAAGCGGGGAGACGTCGTTGTCATCCGAAGCGGCAGGCGGTTCCATGTCAGCCTGTTCGATCATTTCGATCAGCGACGCCAATACGTCTACCTCTTTGGAGGCAATCAATCCAACCGGGTCCAGCTGTCGCGCTACCGCGCCAGCTCGGTCGTCGCCGTTCGGCGATGAAGCCGGAATTATGCCTTTCTGCTAGTTCCAGTAAATCCAATAGCTTCGTGGTGGCGGGCCTCGTCCTTCGAGGCCCCTGCGGGGGCGCCTCACGAGGAGGGCGGAGAGAGGGCGGCCTTGGTTCGTTGTCAGCCTCGGCGGCGCTTGGCCCGACGGTCAGCCCCCGTCCTGAGGTGCGGAGGCTTGAGCCTCGAACGATGAGGGGCGGCTTATCATCGGACTCACCACACAGACCGTCAATCAACCCCGTCCAACACACATATCACGTCGTCGGCGGGAATGGCCGCCAGCCTTTCGCGCTTGACGTCGAACCGCCAGGCTTTGACCACATTCTCGGATCGATAGGAGCCATCCGGTTGCTCCACCATCCTGCCGAGCGCAAAGACGGCGACGTCGGGAAACCGGCTGGATGAGCAATAGGCCGGCTGCAGAAGCTCGTGGCGGGGCGACGGCTTTGAGATCGTCACCTGGTCGATCACGGTCCAGACGGGAAGGGTTCCATTCCTGCCGGTCTGGCGTTGAAGCACCAGCGACAGCTTTGCGCCGCATTTGAGCTCGGCTGCCGCATAGGCCGAGCCCTCGGCTGTTCCCGACAGAGCAGTTCCGCTGACCTCCACGCAGTCCTTCGCCGGAGGAGGCGTGGATTTGCCACGTGCCTCGCTGGCATGGGAGGCGGCCGGCACCAGAGCGAGAAGAGCGGCAATCGCAGGGAGATATTGAGACATGGGAGGCCGTTGAGAACATGTGGCGAGGGAGGGGTGCTGGCTGAATCCTTAGTCCTGCACAGAGGACGGTAGCTTTGCTCGGAGATGAGTCAATAGCCGATCCGCTACGGTGTGCGGAACTTCGGCAGCGCCGGCGCGTGGACGCCCTCGTCCCGTGTTGTTGCGGTGCGCAGGCCAGAGGCCGGAGCCTCGAAGGAGGGCGGCGGGTGGCTGGGCACTTGGCAGCGCACGCAATATGCAATGGCGACTCTGACGCAATGTTAATTAGCACTGGCGTCAGCCGCAGCTGACGCTCCGGAAGGCAGCGATGATGCTGTCGGCGGCCAGCCGGGCTTCGTCCGCGGTCGTCTGGAAATTGGTGACGGAGAGGCGCAGGACGTCGTGGCCGCGCCATTTGGCGCCGCCGGCAAAGAGGGTGGCGTCGTCGCGGATCTTTGCGATGGTCTTGCGGGTGATGGCGTCGCTTTCATCGTCCGGGCGGTCGGCGGCGAAGCGGAGGATGAGCTGGTTCAGCGTGATCTCGTTCAAGATGGTGATGCCTGGTTCGCGCTGGAGGTGCTCGGCCAGCAGGCGGGCGGACGCGCAACATTGGTCGACGAGGGCGGCGATGCCATCGCGGCCGAGATGTTTCAGCATCGCCCAGGTGGCGAAGCCGCGGGCGCGCCGGGAAAGCTCCGGCACGTAATGGGAAGGATCGCGCTCGCCCTCGGCGGCGAGCGGCAGGTAGCTTGCGGCGATCGTCATGGCGCGGCGGTGGGCGAGTTCGTGGCGCACGATGGCATAGCCGCAGTCATAGGGCGTCTGCAGCCATTTGTGGCCGTCGGTTGCCCAGCTGTCGGCCGTCTCGACGCCACGGCTGAGATGGCTGAATTTCTCCGAAGCCTGCGCCCACAGGCCGAAGGCGCCGTCGACATGCACCCAGGCGCCTTTTTCCCGAAGGGCCGGGATCAAGCGGATGAACTCGTCGAAGCCGCCTGTATTGATCTGCCCGGCCTGGAGAATGGCGATGCAGGGGCCGCTGACCGGGGCAAGCGCGTCGCCGAGTGCGGCCGGATCGATCCGTCCCATCGGGTCGGTCGGCAGACGCAGCACGCGGTCATGGCCGAGACCGAGGAATTGAAGCGCCGAGAAGACCGTCGTGTGGGCGTCGTCGCCGATCAGCACGGTGATCTCGGGCGCGCCGAACAGGCCTTTGGCATCCGCATCCCAGCCGGCCTTGCGCAGCACCTCGCCGCGGGCGGCGGCAAGGCAGGTGAAGTTGGCGACCGTGGCTCCCGTGACGAAGCCGACGGAGCTTTCGGCCGGCAGCTTCAGGATGTCGAGAAGCCATCTCGCCGCGATGGTTTCGACGGCGGCCGCGGCCGGGGCGGCGACGTGGTTTCCGGCATTCTGGCCCCAGGCGCTGGTGAGGAAATCGGCCGCGACGCCGACCGGATGAGAGCCGCCGATGACCCAGCCAAAGAAGCGCGGGCCGGTGGTGAAATGCAGGCCGGGCTCGGCGTCCGCTGCGAGCTGTCTGATGACATCGCCCATCTCGGCGCCAGCGGCCGGCAGCGGCTCGTCGAAGGCGGCGAGCGAGGCGGCGTAATCGTGCCGGGGCACATGGCGTGCCGGCGCGCGCTCACGAAAGCCGGCTGCAAGCCGGGCGGCTTCCTGAAACAAAGATGCGATTGCCGACATGCGGGTTCCCCCTGCGCCGACGCCCGCCGCTCCTGGGGACCGCCTCCAAGCAAGCTGTCGGTGCCGGCAAGTCTAGCCGATATCGCCGTGGCTGTCTTGGTTCGCAAAGGATCGATCCCAGGCGGGTTTGGCTTCGGCTGAAGCATTGCGGCGCGGAGCAAAGCCTTACAGCATATCCCCCAGGCTCCAATGGTTGTTCCAGCGGACGTCGATTTCGTCGTCGACATTCTGGTAGCGGATATCGGTAGAGAGGCGGAGCCGCCGGGCGCGGTCCTCGTTGGTGGTGGCGGCGTGAATCATGTAGGGGGAGTGCAGCACGACGTCGCCAGCCTCGTAATCGGCGGCGAGCCAGCGGGTGTTAAAGCGATGGGCCATGTCGGGCAGATCCTTGGAGATCCAGCCGCCCTCGGCCATGTGGCTGTTATAGGCGCTGATCCGCTCTTCCGGCGAGAGATCACCGCTCTTTGCCTGGAATTCGGCCTCCATCCCGCGGCCGAGCGCATGCGAGCCTTCGAGATAGACGAGGCCGCCCATTTCGGCAGGAGTGTCGCCGATCGGGATCCAGGCGGTGACGAGCCGGCTGGTGCCGCCGCGGAGGTAGACGAGGTCGTAATGGGCGGGCGTGGCCACCGCCGTGCCGGGTTGGACATAGCGCATCAGCTTGCGTTTATGGAGATAGGAGATGCCCTGGAGAAAGATGTCCATGAAGTGCACGAGCCGCGGCTGGGCGCAGAAGCCTTCATAGGCAGCCGAGCGGACGATCGACATCAGGCGGCGGTTGGCAAGGTTCCAGTCGACGTCCCCGACGGCAGCGACGCCGAGGGCAAGATCATAGCCCGGCGCCAACAGGCCGGCTTCGGCGAGGTGGGTGAAGACCCAACGACGGAAATCAATCACTTCGGCGCGCGGCAGGAGGCCTTTCAGCCAGACATAACCATGCTCCTCATAGCGGTGGCGGATAGCCTCGGTGCCAATTCCGGGATCGGTCGGCGCGAGTGCGCCGAGCCTTGCAGCGGGGATCGTTTTGCCATGGGCGGCGAGGGGCGTTTGCATCTCGGCGGCATTCGCGACAATTGACATTTCATTCACCCCCGCTTTGACTTACCTGCCTTCAGCCTGCGGGCTGCGTGGGCTGGCCGCCATGGAGGAAAGCTGCAGCTGGATTTTTCGCTCATGACACAAGCCGAGGCCATCTATCGATCTCCCCTTGCCGCCGCCGGCGGGCTTGCCGTGGCCGGCAGCGGCAGGCAACATGCGCGCCATGCCGTCAAGGACAGGAAGCTGCCGAGTTTTGCAGCCGTGCTGGTGGAGCGCGGGCAGGGGTTTCTCGAAACCGCTGCAGGCGGGCGCCAGCCCGTGGAGGGGCCGGCGCTCTTCTGGCTGTTTCCGAACCGCCCGCACTCCTATGGGCCTGACGAAGGCGGATGGGATGAGCGCTGGGCGCTGTTTGAAGGTTCGTTCACGCGCGATTTCGTGCGGATGCGGCTGGTTGACGAGCGCCATCCCCTCGTGACTCTGCGCCATATCGAGGAGGTGGTGCGGCTCTTCGCGCAGTTGCATGCTGATCTCATCGACGACAGCCATCTCGGACAGGCCTCGGCGGCATTGGCGCTCCATCGCATCGTCATCACCGCTGCGCGGCAGGCGAGCGCTGCGGCAGGTCGCAAAGGCGAGGGCGCGACTGGCGATCTCGTCGACACGTTGCGGGGCAGGGCGCTGCAGCCGCTCGACCTTGCCTCGTTTGCCGCCGAGCATGGCATATCTCCCGCGACGCTGCGGCGGAAATTTATCGCCGAAACGGGCATGCCGCCCAAGGACTTCCAGCTTCGGGCGCGTATGGACCAGGCCAAGCAACTGCTCGCCACGTCAGACGAGAAGATCGAAACCGTCGCAGCCATGGTCGGCATCGAAGACCCGTTCTATTTTTCTCGCGTCTTTTGAGAGCGCGAGGGCTGCAGCCCCCGTGAATTCCGGATGCGGTTCAAGCGGGGTTGAGCTGTTGCAGCCATAGGTTCCTCGCCTTTGGCCGGGATGCTGAAGAAATCAAGCAATGCGTGAGGCATTGCGCGATTTTCTCCAATAAAGTTCTATTTCATGCTGTCTATTTTTGAAATTTTCCAGGAATTGCTAAAATCTATTGCCTTCTCTCTAAGTATCCATCAATGATGTGCGAAATATCATTCGCGCTGCTGTCAAGGCCGCTCTGTCGATCAGCGAGGGATGTGCACTGAAATATTTCATTCTCTATGCGCTCGTGTGCTCGGCGGTCGGGATAGTTCTTCTCGTCGTCATCCATCAGATTGCATCGTTTCAGATGGAGAGGCCTGGGGATCAGACGGCCTTCGAACCGGATGATCTGGTCGTGCGGTCGACCCGCGAACCGGCACCGGGGGCGAGCGGCCAGCAACCAACCCAAGGACCATCGGTCCGCACCGATCAATGGGATCTCCGCCCAACCGGCGAGCCGACTGTTCGCAAGGGTGGCAGGGTGGGAACTCCGGCGCAGTGATGGTGCTGTCGTTAGGTTTGTTGCATGGGGACGCTTGTCCTTTGGGCACCTTTGACGGACGCCACTTCCCCTCCCTCATCCCTGTCCTCGGGCCTGACCCGAGGACAGGGATGAGGGAATTGGGAGCAGCGTTCGCGCCCGGTTCTCCCAGCCTCGTTGGTGCGGTGCCCTCCAACCTCCCTCATGACGAGGTTCTCTCGAGCCTTGGCGTGCCGCGACGGGACAACAGAAGCCGAACCCGCCGCTTTCCCGATTGCATCCAATGCAGCCGGCTGCGATGACATATCTCCGATATTCCGGGAGGTGGCGATGGATGCAGGCGGCGTGACGATCAGGCTCATAGGTGGAGACGAGGTGGAGGCTTTTCGGCGTATCCGCCTGGAAGCGCTTCGCGCCGATCCGTCTTCCTTTGCCAGCCGCTACGAAGACTGGGAAAATCCTGTCTCAGCAGGAGTGGCGCGATCGGCTGAGCGAACCGGTTTTCATCGCCTTTCAGGAAGGCGAACCCGTCGGCATCATGGGCCTGTTTCGGCAGCGGCCGAGCAAGATGGCCCACCGCGCCACGATCGTCATGGTCTATGTCTGCGCCAAGCTTCGCGGAACGGGCCTTGCCGTCAAACTGCTGGAGACGATTTCCGATCACGCGCGCGATATCGGCATCCGTCAATTGGAACTCTTCGTCAGCGCCGAAAACTCGGCGGCGATGCGGTTCTACCAGCGGCAAGGTTTTGCCGAGATCGGCCGTATCCCCGGCGGCGTGCTGGAGGATGGCAGAGAGATCGACGACGTGATGATGGCGCGGCGGCTGGTGGGTGGTTAGGCCGGGGCCGCGCGGCGGGCCATCCGGCCTCTTGACCTCCAGCAGGATTGGGGTTGCAGGATGCCGCCTGAATCGGAGGTTGCCGTGATGAAAATCCTGATGGAGAGTGTGTCGGTGTAGATTTTGATTCAAGAAGGTGCTCAAGCCTCTTCACTCGGTCTATTCGCGCCTTCTGCCGTCAGGCCCAGCACATCCCGCATGCCATATTCGCCGGGTGCGCGCCCTGCGATCCAGCGGGCGGCGGCAAGCGCGCCGCGGGCGAACATGCCGCGATCGAGAGCCGAATGCGACAGCGTCACGACTTCATCGGCGGCGGCGAACAGGACGCTGTGTTCTCCGACGAGCCCGCCGGCGCGCACGACGGCAAAGCCGATCTCGCCGGGCGGTCGCTGGCCGGTGACGCCGTCACGCCCACGCCGCTCGACGGATGCGAGGGAAACGCCGCGGCCCTCAGCGGCTGCTTCGCCGAGCATCAGCGCCGTACCGGATGGTGCATCGATCTTTCTGTTGTGGTGGGCTTCGAGGATTTCGATGTCCCAGCCATGAGCGGGAAGAGCGCGCGCAGCCTGGGCGACGAGGCCGACCAGCATGTTGACGCCAATGGAGAAGTTGCCGGAGCGCAGGATCGGAATCGTTCGGGCGGCGGCTGCGATCCGTTGGATCTCATTCGGCTCGAAACCTGTCGCTCCGATCACCAGGGCCGGCCCGCCTGACGAGGCGCAGAGGCCGGCGAGTTCGGCGGCGGCATTTCCCGTCGTGAAATCCAGGATCACGTCGGCGGCTGCGATTGCGGCCGCACGGTCGATCAGCCCTTCACCGGCGGAGCCGGGACGGCCGATACCGCCGATGACCGCAAAAGCCGGATCGGCCGCGAGCAGCGGCAGTATGGTGCGACCCATGCGGCCGTTCGCGCCGGCGACGGCTATTTTGACAGGTGAGCTCACTTGTTTTCCTTGACTGGCATATTTCCGATGGAGCGGCCGCTTGCATCCGGCATTCGCGCCGGAACGGCATTCTGCACCTACCGCACTTGCGCTCCCGGCGCAAAGCAGGGGATTTGTTGCCACCGTCCCTGTGAACGCCTGGCCTTACCAGTTGCCGGGATCGGCGGTGTGATCGATGCTGGCGAATTCATCAGCCTTGTTCCGGTCGAGATTTATCTCCGTGGTCGCCTTCTTCTCGTCGGTGACCGAGTAGCGGTCAGGGACCGGTCCCTTCGAAAGTTCCTGATACAGGAGCAAGGCTGCCTCCTCGGCGGTATCGGCGTCGATCTCGCGGGTGAGGGTAACGGTGAACTTGTGCATTGGCTTCGTACCTTTCAATCGGCGCGCAGACGATGCGCAGCCTGCACAGTCTGACACGCTTTGCGGCCGGACACAGCAGGCGATGGTTCCAGATCTTTATGGATGTCGTGGCGCCGGAGCCGCCGTCAAGCCAGGCATCGATACGCATCCGCGATCTGCGCGTATCGCCTGCGCGGCGATCGCCTTCGCCGGGTGCGTGGATCAAGCCGAACAAGGCCCTCGCCGAAATAAGCTGTATGGGCTGGAGAAAGGCGGTTTCCCTCTTATTTGAACAGGAATTGCAAACCAAGAGGGAAGGACCGCATAATGGCAAAAAACACGATCTGCCTATGGTACAACAAAGACGCCGAGGATGCCGCCCGCTTTTATGCTGCGACTTTTCCCGACAGCGCGGTGGGTGCTGTCACTCGGGCGCCGGGAGATTATCCTGACGGCAAACAGGGAGACGTTTTGGTTGTTGAATTCACCGTCGCGGGTATTCCTTGCATCGGTCTGAACGGCGGCCCTGCATTCAAACACAGTGAAGCCTTCTCGTTTCAAATCGCCACGGAGGATCAGGAAGAAACCGATCGCTACTGGAACGCCATCGTCGGTAATGGCGGCCAGGAAAGCGAGTGTGGCTGGTGCAAGGACAAATGGGGTCTGTCCTGGCAGATCACCCCCCGCGTCCTCTCAGAAGCGCTCTCGGCGGGTGGTGATCAGGCAAAGCGTGCTTTTGACGCGATGATGACGATGAGAAAGATCGATGTCGCGGCGATCGAGGCGGCTCGGCGCGGTTGAGGCGCCATTGCCTGCCCGAGGCCGACAGGTGCCAGCCTGTCAGAACCAGAGATCGCGTACGCAGCGCCCGTCGGAGGGAAGGTATTTGAATGTGTCCAGCCCGTCGAAATGATCGATGGGGAGATCAGCTTATTCCACAAGTCCGAAAATGGGGCCGTAGCCGCCGTGCCAGGACCAGTCGTTGCGGCCCAATGCCGGATAGTAAAGCCCAACACCTCGTCCGCCATCGAGGAACAAGGCGTCGGCGCATTGCAGCCGGTCCCGGAAGAGCCGTGCGAAATCGTGGAAATTGACCCTGTCTTCACTGATTGCGAAGCGAACCACGCCGTCCGCGCAAACGCCGACCCCGCTCCGGCGGGTTCGATCTGTCGATGCGAAGATGAAGATCGGATTCAGCTTTCCCGCGATGACGAGCATCGGGCCGGACTGCGTGGCGAACCGCACTTTTAGGGCACGCGTCAGAAATTCATCGGTCGGAAGTATGCCGGCGCCTGCTTCACCGAGAAAGAACACGCCGCTCGGTTTCTTGTAGAAATTCGGGACCTGACCGGGGGCGCCTCCCGTCTCTGTGGTATTGGCGGGTTTCAATTCCGTGGCGTTTTCGACGTACAGCCCCATCGGCGAAAAATCGGCTCGGTACATTCCGGCATTGACGGCCAGTACCAGCGTTTTCCCCTCGGTGCGAAGGGCTTCGGCAAGGCTCGAAAAAGTGCGGTATGGCGCGCCATCGGCGCCCTTCCAGAACAGGCGCAGGTCGGCCTTTCCTCCTTCCAGCGTGCAGACGACATATTTTGCCGCTTCGAAGGTTTCCGGTTCGCATGGCTCGGCATACGCCTGATGTCCGGACGCCATCGTTGCTGCCAGCATCATGGCCGCGGCGAGCACGCCTTGTTTTAGATCGATCATTCGTATTTCGTCCTCGAACCGCTCACCATGTGCCCGCCAACGCGGTGCCGGCGAGCAGCACGCCGGTCAGGATATTGGCGAGGAACAGGCGAAATTCAGATCCGGGCGGGCAAGGTCTAACCGCCGCGTCTGCCAGAAAAAATGGGCGATCACCAGCATCCCGACCGCAGATGGCGGCGGCATCTCCAACAGCCAGCCCCCGAGCGACCACGCCCCAACCGCCAGAGCATAGAACAGGCCAATCTGCGCCAGCCGCGTGTATGGCCGCCACGCGGCCGGTAACCGGCGATCCCCCCAGTCGCCATGGTGGGATGTCGCCGAGATCCGGGCGGCCGAGAGTCGTCATGTTGTGGCCTGAAATTCCTATCGCAAACTCTGGAATGCCTCAGCTTTTCATCGCATCGGCGGCGACCAGAATAGGAATTTTTGCAGGTACGGCAACGTCTCGCCCCTCCGTGAGACCTCCGTTGCGAGAACGAAAGCTGCGCGGCTTACTCCTTTTCTCTCCGGCGGGGAGAGGCGCCTATCGGGCAGATAAGGGTGAAGAGTATTCGACGGGCGCCTTGAGCATAAGCGAAGGGCACAGACATCCCGAAATTCCGAGACATTCCTACCAGGCGGTGCGGGCGGTCCCGAGTGCTGTCGTGTGAGACGACGTGACGTATGCGACGTACGTCTTGAGCGACACGACGCAGTTTCCGGGATAGCTGAGTTTGTGCAACGTCAAGTGTTTCAGCAACGCATCGGCATTGCGCTTTTCGGTTAGCGGAAATGTCATCGTCATGCGAGTTCTCCAACGAACAGACCGAGCATCGGCAGAAGTAATGGTTAGATTCTTTTGCGTCGCAACAAGAAAGTTTTAATCACAAAATTAAAATCGATTAGCCCTGCGTCGGCGATTTTTAAAATCGTTTGAAATGGCATAGCCTTTCCATGGGAACCTTAGCTGTCCTGGGCGTGAGCGAGAATCCCGGAGTACGGCTCCCCCCCGGAAGCAGAGCCGAAACGCTGAAATGATGGAACTGACGGGGCGCAGCAAGGCGACAGGCTTGCTGATCGCTTCGGAGAGGATGGCGGCGGTTTCGGCACCCGCTCACTGGGCGGAGCAGAACATGGACGCAATCTTTGCGGCGCAGCATGCTTACGATGAAAGGGACACTGGTTGATGGTGCCGGCACTTCGAAGCATCTGGTTGCGCCGCGCCGCAGGGCTGGTTCGCGCCAAGGAGGATTTGCGAGCCATCATGGCCCCTTCTGCACAACGCGTGATGTCGCAAGCAACATCTGCTGTCACTCGCTTACGCGGTCCTCATCCTGCGCAGGCGTGCTGCGCACCACCGCCATGCAGGCGCAACGACGTAGCCGACGGCCGGGATGGCTGCAAGGCCGAGGAGGATGCCGACGAGACCTGAGCCGACAGCTTGGACCAGCCAGGAAACCACGCCGCCAACGGCCGGCATTGCATGCGCGGCGCCTTCTCCGGCATCGTGGAGCAGATGGCTCAGCCAGGCAAAGCCAAAGCCTTCGGCGCCGTGCACAATGATGCCGCCGCCGACCCAGATCATCGCCGCCGTCCCGATGAGACCCAGTACCTTGAGAAGATAGGGCATGCCCCGCACAAGGCCGCGCCCGAGCAAGCGCGGGAACGCGCCTGTCCGCGAGCGGGAAGAGCGCTGGGCAAGCCAGAGGCCGAAGTCGTCCGCCTTCACGATCAAGGCGACGACGCCGTAAACAGCGGCCGTGATCAGAGAGCCGACCAGCGCGAGGACCAGCGCCTGCATCGCCAGACCCGACTCCGACAGCGAGCCGAGGGTGATCGCCATGATCTCGGCCGAGAGGATGAAATCGGTTCTGATGGCGCTCGCGACCCTTTCGTCCTCGAAGGTTCTGGGGTCGACGCTGATCGTCTCGAGGGCGTTCTCGTGGGCATGGGCCGCGTGCGGCACGACGAGTTCGTAGACCTTTTCGGCGCCTTCGTAGCAAAGGTAGAGCCCACCGAGCATGAGCAGCGGCGTCACTGCCTGCGGCATGAGAAGGCTGAGGACGAGTGCGGCCGGCAGGAGGAACACCAGTTTGTTCTTGAGAGAACCAATGGCGATTTTTGCGATGATCGGCAGTTCGCGTGCCGCCGAGAGGCCGGTCACGTAACGCGGCGTGACGGCTGCGTCGTCGATCACGACGCCGGCGGCTTTGGCGCCGGCTCTGCCCGCCTGGGCGACTACGTCGTCCAGAGAAGCGGCGGCCGCCTTTGCAAGCACTGCGACATCATCAAGGAGGGCAATCAGGCCGACACTCACAAGCAAACCTCTCATTCAGGGACAATGGCTGGCAAGAATATCCAATCGGGCGACAGCCGGGAAGGGCGCCTCTTCCGATGGTTGGTGGTGCCTGATCAAAAGGTCAGGCATCACCCCGGCGGGACGGAGTACATGGCGTAGGGGATTTCCTGCCGTGTGCAAGCGAGCCGCTCATTCAATCTGGATATGCATATGGTCATCATGACGCGCGGCTCGGCAGCCCTGGAAGCGGACATGGGCATCGGTGATGCCAAGCGCATTCTTCAGATGCGGCTCGATGAAGATCTTCTGCAGGTCAAAGCGTGCGACGCCTACCGTCGTCAGCCAGGCGATCGCTGCCGCGGTGTGCTGCTCCTCGATCCCATAGACAGGGAAGAGAGGCTGCAGGGTATCAAAATCCCAACGCGTGGTGAGCCAATCGTGGCGACCCGCGCAGGGTAGTTCGTCGCCCGGGGCAGGCTCCTCGAAGGCAAAATAGCCGATCGGGGAGCGTGTGGCGCCGTTCAGGAAGGCGCCGTCGGCATCTTTGTAATAATAGGCGAAATCGAGCTTCTTGCCGTCGGCATGAGAGAGATGCGGCAGCAGCGGAAAACCGTTGACGAAGGGAAAGTTTGCATCCAGCGCGACGGTAACGGTACCGGGAAACTGCTTATCCATGTGGGCGGCGAGTGCCCCTGCCAGATCGCGCAGTTCAGGCGTCACGTAGTTGCGGTTGAGCGCGCAGTAGATTGGCGAGCGGATGACCAGCGGATCGGCAGTGCCGGCGAAGCAGGAAAGCGGAACCCGGCCGAATGTGGGTGCGGTGAGGTGCGCGACGAAGGTGGCGCCGGCGTAGAGAAGCAGAAAGAGCGCGAGGCTGGCCGCAAATCGGCGCAGGCGCAAGGCGCGTGCGACGGCAAGCGTTATCAAATAGGCGAGGCCGCCGATCTGGGTGAGCAGCGTCAGAATGATGACGATCAGAGCGTGGAGGATAAAGCGGAGCACGGGGCAGCCCTGTGGAGGGGAAGTTGCATTGCCATAGGTGAGGGAGTGAGGATGCGCAAGACGGTCGGCGCACCCGGCTGACACTTCGAGCACTTCGGGTCCATTTTGGCAGCCGGAATTGACAGCGGAATTTATCTGACTTAAGTCAGATAATATGGCTTGCGATCCTGTCGCCCGCGTCCGTCGCTTCAACCGCGCCGTCACCTCCGAAGTCGGCGCTCTGGATACGTCTTTCCTTGGACGCGGTCGTCCGCTCGGTGCTGCTCGCGTCCTCAATTCGATCGGTCGTGGCCAATCGGATGTTGCGGCAATCCGCGATTATCTCGGTCTTGACTCGGGCCTGATGAGCCGTCTGCTGCGCGGGCTGGAGGAGGAGGGGCTGATCGAGACCATCCCGAACGATCGCGATGCCCGTCGCCGCATCACCAGGTTGACCAGCACCGGCGAGTGCGAGTTTCAGGCTTATGAAGCACTTTCCAATGCCCAGGCCGAAGCGTTTCTGGCGCGTCATCGCCGCCCGGACGAACTCCTGCGCGCCATGGATATGGTCGCCTGCTCGCTTGGACGCGACCAGATCGTGCTGGAGGAGAAAGATCCTCGGCACGACGATGCCCGCTATTGCCTGAACGAATATTACGGCGAACTCGCACGCCGTTTCGACAAGGGTTTCGACGTCTCGCTTTCCCGCGATCCTGACGCCAAGGACATGATCCGCCCGCGCGGCGCGTTCCTGGTCGCGATGTCCGACGGCCTGCCGATCGGTTGTGTCGGGTTGAAGGGCAATGGCGGCAAGGTGGCGGAGATCAAGAGGCTCTGGGTCGCCCCTTCCGCGCGTGGCCTCGGGATGGCAAAACGGCTTATGTCGGCTGCCGAGACGATCGCCCGCGAGTTGTCCATCCGGCTCCTGCGTCTGGATACCAACAGCGTTCTTGCCGAGGCACAGCAGCTCTATCGCGGTACCGGCTGGACCGAGATCGAGCGGTTCAATGACGATCCATATCCGGATACGTTCTTCGAAAAAAGTCTTTGAGCGGGACCAGCTTTGTCCTGAGATGGCTGCGTTGGTGCTGTGCGACGCTTGTGCGCGGCGGCGCGGCCTCACCGTTGATGGCGTTGCGGGACATCCAAGGGTGAGGGCGCGGAGCCAGTTGCGAATATCCTCAGACGCGCATCGACAGCTCGATGTCCTCTTCGAACGGGACGGACAGATAGCCAGCGGCGGCGGAGCGAACGCGGGCGAGATATTCGGGACTGAGGTCGGCATTGTCAGCGACGATGAGGGCACCCGGTCGAAGTCGGTCTTCTACCAGCTCCAGGATGTCACGATAAAGGCCCTTGGCGCCGTCGAGAAACAGGAGGTCGATGGTATCAGGAAGATCGGTGCCGAGGGTGTGGAGGGCATCTCCCTCACGGGTTTCGACAAGGTCGATGAGGCCGCCAGCCGTCAAGTTTTCGCGCGCCCGCCTCAGTTTCGACGGTTCGAACTCGCTGGTGATCAGCCGGCCGCCGCCATTGTCGCGCAGTGCTGCAGCAAGGTGGAGGGTCGAGATGCCGAAGGATGTGCCGAACTCGATGATCGTTTGAGCACGGCAGCTGCGCGCCAGCATGTAGAGCAGCGTGCCGGCCTCGCGCGAGACAGGAAGCCAGAGATCCCTCAGGCGCCCGTAAAGGTCGAGATATTCCGTCTTGCTGCTGATCAGGCGCATCCTCTCCTCGCTGGAAAGCTCGGATATGGCGGGGCTCGTCGCCGCAGCGGCTTCTTCGAACAGGCGGTGGAGGAGAGGCGCGAGCGGCGCGGTGGTGAGTGTCGTCATTGGAGGGCTCCTTGGAATGATGAGGTTCTTGCGCTGGGTGAAAAATACGAATATTCCCTCGCGTTTTCCAATCGCATTGCGGAGCGCCGCCATGAGCGACCGGCCAAGTACCCGGATTTCTTCACGAAAGCAGCCTAAGCAGGCCCGCTCAGGGGGCAGCCCTGATGGACCGATTTCTGCTTTCTACTGATGGTCCAACTGCTTCGACAGTTCGACAAAAAGCCCGTCCTGGGCGATGTCCATCTGAACGAGATCGATGGCAACGGTGATGGCGCGGCGTCCTTTCTCTACGCTCATTCTGCAGCAATGCCACAGCTATTTGGACACGCTTGGTTGACGACAAGTCGAGAACAGGACTGCCGAGCGTTCTGGTCCGCTGACGCAGGTAGGATGTCGCAGACAGCGAATGCCGAGATTGGGCGATGTCGAGCGGGAAAAGCTTCTGAAACCCTGGCGTCGCCTTACCGGGCTAATCCGTAAGACTTCTGCTTGGCCAGGCTCCGTTTGATCCGCCCGGACGAGCGTCTGTTATAATCGCGGCGATCCCGGTCGCATGGACCGGCCGAACTTTGCGAGGCGTCAGATGACTGACGTTCAGGAACGGCTCCTTGAGAGCAAGATGACCGAGATCCGGCAGGCCCGGTCCTGGAGTCCGCGGGGCATCGCCAAATTCGAAAGCCTGATCCGCAGCGGTGACGATCTGTCCCTCTACCGCATCAACCCGCTGGCTTTCGCGCACGACGGCGCCATTTCGGAGGCGGAAAGCATCGATCTCTTTCTCCATGCGACGCGCAGCGGTTTGTTCGAGATGCGCTGGGACGTCGTGTGTCCCCAATCCGGAATGGTGCTCGACAGTTTCGGCGCCTTGAGAACGCTGAAGACGCACTATGTCTGCGGCCTGTGCGACGTCTCCGGCGAAACCGACCTCGACGATTTCATCGAGGTCACCTTCACAGTGTCGCCGCAACTGCGCCGGCTGTCTTTTCACGATCCCGGCTCGCTCTCGGTCGAGGATTTTCACTGGAAGGCACGGTTTCTCAGCGATGCGCGACTGCCCGGTCAGCAGGTCCGCTTTCTCGACGTGTTGAAAGGGCTGGTACGCGGCCTTTCCTTCCTGGCGCCGGGTTCAGTCACGACGATCAGGGCTGAACTCGGCCCAGGTGCGCTTGCCGGCCTCAATGTAGAGACCCAGGCGAGCTTTGCGCTACCGGTGGCAGGCGAGCCCGTTACGGCGCCGGCACTCCTCAGGATCGGGTACGACGGTCGGCATTTTTGCCGCTCGTCCTCAGCGGTTCGGCCCGGTCCGGTCATCGTCGAAGTCGAGAACTCGGCTGCCGTGCGTGGCTCGCTGCTTCTCATCAACTGGCCCCCCGAGATTCTGGCGCAGGCCATCAAGCCTGTTCTCGATTTCGATCCTTACATGTCGGGCGGAATGCTGCTTGCGCGCCAGACATTTCGGCGGCTGTTTCGCTCCGAATGCGTTGATGAAAGGGAGGGCCTCGGCATCCGTCAGGTGACGCTTCTGTTCACCGATCTCAAGGGTTCGACCGCGATGTACGAGCGGCTCGGCGATCTCAATGCCTATGCACTGGTGCGTGAACATTTCGCCCTGCTCGGCGCCACGGTGCAGGAGCATTCGGGCGCAATCGTCAAGACGATCGGAGACGCGGTGATGGCGGCCTTCTCCCGCCCGAGCGACGCCATCTCGGCTGCTCTGCATATGCTTGAAGAAATCGAGCGCTTCAACGGCGAGCATGGCGATCCCAGCATCATCCTGAAGATCGGGGCCCATTGCGGTCCGTCGATCGCCGTGACCTTGAACGACAACCTCGATTATTTCGGGCAGACCGTCAATGTCGCGGCACGGGTGCAATCATTGGCCGAGGCCGGCGAGATCTGTCTATCCGAAGCCCTGTTTTCGGCGCCTGACGTCAGCCGGCTGCTCTCCGGACACAGGGCGGTCGCCTTCGAGGCTCCGCTTCGGGGCGTGGAGGGGATGGCATGCGTCTACCGGGTGATGCCGGGCTAATCTCACGTCCTTGATTTATGCATGACTTCATCCCGCGCCGCGGCACCTTCTTGGGCACATGCATTTCACCATTTGCAACGGGCAATGCTGCCCAGAAGGAGGAGAATACGATGTTGAAACGCACAGCTGCAGCCATCGTTGTCGCCGCCGCATCCGCATTGCCTGTCCTTGCACAGGATGCGATGATGAAATGCGACGAGGCGTCGATGATGAAAATGGCGTCCGACATGGACGCCATGACCGATCCGGCCATGAAGGAAAAGAAGGAAATGGCCTCCAAGGAGATGATGATGGCCAAGGATTCCATGACGGCCAACAAGATGGACGACTGCAAGATGCACATGAAAAACGCCATGAAAAGTATGGGCAAAATGTGACGCTGATGACACCGGACGAGATGGCCTTGGACCGCCGCCTCGTCCAGGCGGCGGGATGAATGTGTATCCGGCGGCGCTCGCGCCGGAGAGATCGCCGGACTGAACCGGCGGCTCGGTTATTTCGCCAGCACGAGATGCGTGGCTTTTTCGCTGGCGACATGCTCGGTGACGCGGAAGCCCAGCGCAGGAAGATCGATGCCTGCAAACATTGCTTCGCCCTTGCCGAGCACGACGGGCGACACAGCGAAATGCAGTTCGTCGATCAGACCCGCCTGCAGATATTGGCGGACGGTCGCCACTCCGCCGCCGATCTTCACATCTTTATCGCCGGCCGCCGCCTTCGCCTGATCGAGCGCCTCATGAATGCCGCCGGTGACGAAGTGGAAGGTGGTGCCGCCCTCCATGACGAGCGGTTCGCGTGCATAATGGGTGAGGATATAGGTCGGCGCATGATAGGGCGGGTTCGGCCCCCACCAGCCTTTCCAGGCATCATCGGGCCATTCGCCGCGGATCGGGCCGAACATGTTGCGCCCGAGAATGAAGGCGCCGAAATTGGCCATGGCGCGGGACGCATAATCCTCGTCGATGCCGGAAGAACCGTCGTCCTTACCCATCATCGCGCGGAAGGTGCGCGTGTGGAAGAACCATTGAAACATTTCCGGCCCGCGCTTTCCGAGCGGATCATTCAGGCCCTGCTCCGGCCCGGCGCCGAAGCCATCCACGGAAACGGAAAAACCCGCGACGCGCACCTTGGACATGCTTTCCTCCATCTGATTGCGAATTGAAACTAGTTGTTATCTCGCACAAGTGATCCTATAATGCAACTGGTTTCTGCAGGAGATGCTTCGTGGATATAGAATTGCGGTCCGGCTGTCCGATCAACCTGACGATGGAGGTGCTGGGCGACCGATGGAGTCTGATTATCATCCGCGACATCATGTTCGGCAACCGCCGGCATTTCCGCGATCTGCTCAATCATTCGGAGGAGGGGATCGCCTCCAATATCCTGGCGGCGCGGCTGAAGCGGCTGCTCTCGCTCGGCTTCATCAGCAAGCGGGACGATCCGAGCCACAGCCAGAAAGCAATCTACAGCCTGACGGAGCCGGCGATCCAGCTCGTTCCCCTCTTCGCCATGATCGGCGCCTGGGGCAGGCGTCACCTGCCGGTGAGCGAGGATCTCAGCATCCGCGCCGAGTTGCTGGAAGAGGGCGGTCAGCCGCTCTGGGACGAATTCATGGAGGATCTCCGGCAGATCCACATCGTTGATCCGATCGGCGGGGCGAACGGGACAGTGACCTCGCCGGTGTTGACGCGATTGACGGCGGCGTTTCTGGAGGTGCGGGAGAAGATGGCGGCTGAGGTGGCGTGATTTAGGCGAAGGGCATGTTGCCGTAGAATTCGCCGTCCCAGATCCAGAAGAGAAGGACTGTCAGCAGCGGTCCCGACACAATGCGCGGTTTGCCGCCGACATTGAGATCGTCGAGGAATTTTGGTCGGTCCTGGCGCGGCCGCTGGAGTTCGCCGCGGATATAGGCTTGATCGCTGGCACGACGGGGATCTGAAGACCAGCCGGCGGCGAGCGCGGCTTCGAAGCCCGTGAGGTTATCCAGTTCGGGCGCAAGCAGGACGACGCGGCTGGCGGGCGGCGTCATGGCGTCTGCTGATGTCATAGATCACCTTGCAGATGCAGCCGTTCGGAAAGATCTTCGGGAAACAAGCACGACAGAGCGCTGATGCGAAGCGTTTCCGTGGCAGCAGAAAGCACCGCATCAACGGGCGGGGCCTTCTCTCAGTACCGGCTGACTGAATTTACTGGCACTGGCGGCGTGGGCCGTAGTTAGGCTGGTAGGTGTTGTCCGAGGCGCGGTACGACCGATAGCGGGCGTAGCAATATTCAGCATGCGAGCTGTAACCACGTGAACTGTAGGCGCCGGACTGCGAGGCGATTATGCCGCCGATGAGGGCGCCTGCCGCCAGGCCGCCGATGATGGCGCCGGTGTTGTCGTGGTGGTGCCAGTGGCGGTGATAACGGTGGTCCCAGCCGTAGCGGTCGTCACGATAGGCGTGACGACCACGGTAGTAACGTCGGTCGCCATAATATCTGGGGCGCTCGCCGTAGTGTGAACAGACGATCGAGAACCTGCTGCAACCGACAGTCATAATTCGAGCATCGGTAGTTGCCTGTGCCGGCTGCGCCGCCTGTTGTACCGGACTCGGCACGAAGTTTGGGCCTGCGGATGCCGGCATTCCGGAGAATGCCGTCCCTATCGACAGAGCAATGATGGCCAATCTTTTCATCTCACTCACCAGGACACATGGAAGGACAACGCGGATTGAGAAAATAAGTTTCATTTGGGAATTCTGAACAGCGACCTATGTGCGTATCCGCTAACGCAATGAGACTGGGCGGCTGTGCTATTGCGATCGTTACGGTGGTAGGGCCGCGCCTCTCTGAAAGCGCGCAACGGAGATTATCTCATTTGAGCGGACGCATCAGGTCTTCCAGGCGTCGAGGCGTGGGCGGGGAAATGGGATCTGCTAAGGGATAAGCCTCCCACTCTCGGCCAGGACGACCGGAATTCGCAGGAAGTTCAAATTGCAAGGAGATCTTAAACTGGTTCTTATGGAGCTGCTGCTTCAATACCTGACATGTAACGCGTCACCTTAATGTCAGAAAGACTACCATGCAGCTTTCCAGAATCATCGGCCTTCTCTGTCTATCCACCAGCCTTGCGCTTGCGCCTCTCAACATCGTCTTTACCGATACATCGCCCGCCTTCGCAAAAGGTGGTGGCGGTGGCGGCAACGGCGGTGGCGGTGGTGGTCACGGCGGGGGTGGTGGCGGTGGTGGTAACGGCGGCAGCGGTGGTGGCGGCGGCAGCCATGGCGGCGGCGGTGGAAGCAGCGGCAGCCACAGTGGCGGCAGCAGCAAGAGCGGCGGCGGAAAGGATAGCGCCAGCTCCAGCGGTAAGACGACCGGCAGCCGCAGTGCGAAAACTTCGGGCAAGTCGGTCCAAGCCGGCAAGACGAAAACGACCAAGCAGACCGTCAGCACGAAAGGCGCGGCCAAGAAGACGACTATCGCCGCAGCGCCTGCGACTCGGCCCGCGAAGAAGCCCACGGCGGAACTCGCGGGACTGAATTCGCTGAAGCGCAATTACCACGCGCTGATGAATACCGCAGACCCCAAGATGGCAGCGATTTCGGCCTATGCTACCGCCTATGCGCAATATGAATTGGCTAATGGCGTTGCGCCGCCCGCGGACGATCCTGTTCTCGGCGACGCCGCTCTGACGGCAGCACTGGCTTCGGCGACCAAGACGGGCACGCTCAGCCCCGAAGCTTTGGCTTGGGCCAAGGATACGCTCGGCATCGGCACGGCTGTCGGCACGATCGATCAGATGAGAGACGCGTTGGCGGCTGCGGCGCCGGTCGCGGAAGAACCGGTGGCGGAGACCCCGACGGAGACTCCGGCAACCGAGACTCCGACTGGCGAAACCGCCGAGGGGAGCGAGACGACAGATCCTAGCGCGACCGCAGAAACGCCGGAAGCCGAGACGGGCAGCACGGAAGAATTATCGGGAACGACCGAGTCGGCGCCGGCTGTCGATTCAACCGAAACCTCGGCCACAGCAACGAGTACCGAGGCGACCGGCCTCTAAATCACCGGAAATGGCTAGCGTATCGGCTCGAAATCGGAATAGATTTTCGAGCCGATACATAGATTCAGAGTGTTAGCGCGCCCTTTGTGCGTCTGAAGCGGGGATCATGGGCAGAGGTTTCGCGAGGAAACTGACGCGCGCGGTCAGACGCGCTTCCCACCAGCAAGCAGTCGAAGCTGGTCTTCATCATGCACACCCTGCCGATAAAGCTCGATGATCAGAGCTCCGAGACGATCGGCGTCCCCGCCTGATCTGTCAATATCGAGCCCGCTACACAGGGCTTCATGCACACGCCTGCAAATATCCAGATCTGCGGAGGCGAGTGGTTCGTCACGCGTGCTGAAAAGCTTGTCTGACATCGCAATCAGCCCTTTTGGGATGCCGTGAATCGCTATTGTGCAAAAAGATAATTTCGCAGCCTTTGCTCTGCAAGATGGGCGAACGTCCGAAATCAGAACAATATGGCAGCCACGGCAGGCGCGACGCCAAGGGATCAAGTTGAAATCAATCGGCGCCTCGACCTGATGGAATAGGCGGGGAGAAGATCTCTATTTGGCCGCGGGATCCTTACCGCCCTGCTGCGACAGGCGCAACTCTTTCAGGCGTTTGGTCTTTTCCCGGCGAGCCCGCTGCTCCGCCTCGATGGTTTCCTTTGCGGCTCGCTCGGTATTTTCGAAACGATCCTGACGGTAAGCCTTTGATGAGGGTTCACGTTCTCTTGTCATGGCGGCTAAACGCAAATCGACGAAAACGGTTTCATGATAAAACCGTTTTGCCGAAATGCGGCGCGGCCGGCGGACGCCTTCCCAGCGCCCGGCGACACGTCGGATCAGCCTTTGATGAAGGCGAGGATGTCGGGATTAATGATATCGGCATGGGTCGTGCACATGCCGTGCGGGAATTTCTCGTAGACCTTCAGCGTCGCATTCTGCAGAAGTTTCGACGAAAGCAACGCGGAGTCGGCGATCGGCACGATCTGGTCGTCGTCGCCATGCATGACGAGGGTCGGAACCGTGATGATCTTCAGGTCTTCGGTGAAGTCGGTTTCCGAGAAGGCCTTGATACCGTCGTAATGCGCCTTGGCGCCGCCGATCATGCCCTGGCGCCACCAATTGTTGATGACCGGTTCCGACACTTTCGCCCCCGGCCGATTGAAGCTGTAGAACGGGCCGGCGGGAAGGTCATGATAGAATTGGGCGCGGTTAGCAGCGAGCTGTCTGCGCAGGTCGTCGAAGACTTCGATCGGCAGGCCGCCGGGATTGGCATCGGTTTTTACCATGATCGGCGGAACGGCGCCGATAATGACGAGCTTGGCGACTCGGCCCTGTGGCTGGCCGTGGCGGGCGACATAGTGGGTCGCTTCGCCGCCGCCGGTGGAATGGCCGACATGGACGGTATTCCTGAGATCGAGATGATCGACGACGGCTGCGGCATCGGCAGCGTAATGATCCATATCGTGGCCGTCGGCCACCTGGGTGGAGCGGCCGTGGCCACGCCGATCATGGGCGATGACGCGGTAACCCTTGTCGAGGAAGAAGAGCATCTGCGCGTCCCAGTCGTCGGAGCACAGCGGCCAGCCGTGATGGAACATGATCGGCTGGGCGCTCTTCGGCCCCCAATCCTTGTAGAAAATCTCGACGCCGTCCTTCGTTGTAACTGTGCTCATCTCATGGCTCCTTGTGGTTGGATCTGACTAAACAGGCTGCTGCAGGCGGGATTGGCAGCGCCACGAGCGCCGTGACGCCAATGACAGGATAAGAAAGTCGCGCTGGGGGATGGAAGCGACAATATGATGATGTTCTTATTGAATGCCTCGTTTTACTCTATTGATATGACAGAAGTTTGCATGATCAGTTGCCAGAACCCTCAGAGCCCTGTTAACCGGTGACGGCGACGCAATAGGGCGGTCCTTACCCGACTGCTTTCGCGCCACGACATTCTTTGATCACGGTAGCTCGGCAGCGCAGTATAGGCGGCCGAGCTAACGGGCAATGTCCGCAATGAGCCACGTTATTCCGGTTCGTTCAATCTATACGTTCGGGTAGGTGTGTTCCGCCCACCATTACCTTGTGCCGGATGAAGCGCGCTGACGCTCACTTGAACAGGGATCGACGCCCAACCATCTAATCCCTCACAACAACGTCATGGCGACGATCGCATCCGCGATTGCTTTGCCGGCGGCGGGAAGTCTGCCGCCTGAGGATCAACACATGGGTTACATGGATAAGGATATAGTGCCCCAGAAAGACGGGGCGCTGATCGATGCCTATTCGCAGTCGATCGCAGGAGCAGTCGACATGGTCGGCCCGGCGGTCAGCCGGATCGAGCGGGTGGGAGGCCGGCAGGGACATGGGTCGGGCTTTGCCGTATCGCCCGACGGACTGATCATTACCAACAGCCATGTCGTCGACGACGCCAAGGTGGTTCGCATCACGACGCCTGACGGATTCGTCACCGAAGGCCGGGTGCTCGGTCGGGATATCGATACCGATATCGCGCTTATTCGGGCCAATGCCAGCACCGGCGCCTGGGCGAGACTCGGCGATTCCCAGCGTCTGCGCAGGGGCCATATCGCGATCGCGATCGGCAATCCGCTGGGCTTCGAATGGACCGTCACTGCCGGTATCGTCTCGGCGCTCGGTCGGTCGATGCGGGCGGCCAGCGGCCGGCTGATGGAGGATGTCATTCAGACCGATGCCGCGCTCAATCCCGGCAATTCCGGCGGGCCGCTGGTGTCTTCCGGCGGCGAGGTTATCGGCGTCAATACCGCCGTCATCCAGGGTGCACAGAGCATCGCCTTTGCCGTCGCATCGAACACGGCCAATTTCGTGGTGTCGGAGCTTCTTCGCTATGGCCAGGTCAGGCGCGCCTTTATCGGCATAGCAGGCGACACGATCGTGCTGCCGCGACGGGTCGCACTCGCGGCGGGTATGGTTCAAACGACATCCGTCCGCGTCCGCAGGGTCGAACCGGAGGGGCCGGCGGCAAAGGGCGGGCTGCAAGAGGGCGATTACATCCTCGCCATCGACAGCAGCCCGGTCGGCGTCGTCGACGATATCGTCAGGTTGATGGATGGCAGCAGGATCGGCAGGGAGACGGAGATTTTGGTTTTCTCGGTAGCCGGCCGGATTGAGAAGAAGACATTGCTGCCAATGCCGCGGTCATGATGACTGTTGCCACGGAACGTTGCCGGCAGCCGCAGCTTACCAAATGAGCGCGCGACCGCGACTGGCTCGTTGAGAAGGCGCGCTCCAGGCGCCAGCCATGACTTGCCGGTGAAAGAGAGACACCGTTCCGTCACGTCAGGCGCTGACCGCCTCCGTCTCCATGCCGGAAAAGTCCACTGCCGCGAAAGCCGCCGCCAAGACCTCCGGTCCGGCACCGCTTTTTGCCGCGTCGGTAGAGAGGATCTGGCGGTAGCGCCGTGCCCCGGGCAGGCCGGTGAAGAGGCCGACCATGTGGCGGGCCACCTGCTGCAGCCGGCCGCCGCCGGCGATATGGCGCTCGGCATAAGCCATCATCCGGTCGCACAGCGCCTGCCAGTCGGGCTCGGCCGCCGGCGCGCCGAAGAAACGCCGGTCGACGTCGGCGAGGATCGTCGCGTTCTGGTAGGCCGCCCGGCCGAGCATGACGCCGTCGACATGGGCGAGATGCTCGGCGGCCTCGTCGAGCGTGCGGATGCCGCCGTTGATGCCGATGAACACATCGGGCCAGCGCTGTTTCATCCGGTAGACGATCTCGTAGTCGAGCGGCGGGATCTCGCGATTCTCCTTAGGACTCAGGCCCTTCAGCCAGGCCTTGCGGGCATGGATCCAGATCGCGTCGGCGCCGGCATCGAGAACGCGCGTGATGAGTTCCGGCAGCGCCTCTTCCGGCGCCTGCTCGTCGACGCCGATCCGGCATTTCACCGTCACCGGCGCGGTGGCGACCGCCTTCATCGCCGCGACGCATTCGGCCACCGTCTCCGGCGTCAGCATCAGGCAGGCGCCGAAGGTGCCCGATTGCACGCGGTCGGACGGGCAGCCGACATTGAGGTTGATCTCGTCATAGCGATAGGGTTCGGCGATTTTCACCGCCTCGGCGAGTTTGAGCGGATCCGAGCCGCCAAGCTGCAGCGCCAGCGGATGCTCGGCGGCGTCATGGCCGAGCAACCGCTCGCGCGGACCATGGATGATGGCGTCGGCCACCACCATCTCGGTATAGAGCAGCGCCTGCCGGCTGATCTGGCGGTGGAAATAACGGCAATGCCGATCCGTCCAGTCGATCATCGGGGCGACCGCAAAAATCGGCCTCTTCTCAGTCATCGACGATCCATTGTTCCTTGTAGCCGCGGCGCCTCAATGTTGGCGCCCTGCATCGCCGCTCGGGCGAGATCATCATTAAGGGCGCATATAGCACCTGGCCTTGCGATCGACAAATCCAAGCGTGGCAAACAAAAACGGCGCCCTTTTCAGAGCGCCGTTCCTGCCGCCGAAGCGATGATCTAGCTTACGAAGCCGAGATGTTAACAGCCTTCGGGCCTTTGCCCATGCGGTCCGGCTCGGTGTCGAAGGTGACCTGCTGGCCTTCGCGCAGCGACTGGATGCCAGAAGCCTGCAGCGCAGAGATGTGGACGAAAACGTCCTTTGCGCCGCCGTCCGGCGTGATGAAACCAAAACCCTTGTCCTGGTTGAAGAATTTTACGGTGCCTTTGGTGGCCATTGGGATAGTCCTTTTCCCTTAGTCTGTCTAGTATCCGCGCCCCCGAGAGGAAGCGGACGGCTTTAGCTTTCGCCCCGATCGATTGGGACGAAGGGTCAGTCGGAGAAGTCACGTACGGGGAAAGAACGTCTACGCAGGCGGGTATTCCCGCGCCCCTTCCGTAACGGAAGAGTACCACATCAGTCCAGTCACCGGCATGCAAATGCCCGAGTAGGTGGATTGGTGCCATCATTTCGGTCAAAATGCAAGCGCCATTATTGTGGCATGTCCTTTCTCGTGACAGGAAATGCCGAAGATTCAGTTACTTGACGAAAAGTTAGCAGATCCTTGCACGCCTGTGCCATATCGGGATTTCGTCCCGAAACGGGATGAGGGTCGCTTCGGTGGCCGGCTATGGATTTTGCGGAGCGGCGGTCAGAGCGGCAGGCCTCAGGTGAAGAGGATCGCAGAGCCTGCCTCCGGTGTTCTTGGCCCCGTCTTTGCTCCGGCCCTCATCCTGACGTGCGTAGCCCGCAGGGCGAAGCCTCGAAGGACGGGGGCGGCCACCGGCGCCATTGCGTTCGATTCAGCATAGGGGCTTTGTGGAATGCAGGTAAGGAGTTGCACGTCCGCCCTCGTGGTTCGAGACGGCCCTCACCATGAGGGCTCTCTTTTGACGCCTGCGGTTTTACTGCGCATCCCCCAGCAATGCGCTCAGGCTCCAGGGATTGTCGCCCTGCTGATCGGCGATGTCATCGACCTTCCAGCCGCCATGCTCGCGCACCAGGCTGTAGAAAAGCGTTACCTCCTTGCCGTTGTCGAACTGCACCTCCACCTCGGCCTTGTCGTCCAACAGGATCGGCTGCCCGATCCTGACATTGCTTGCCTCGCCATCCTGGCCTGCAATGACGGGATCGAAATCGACCGCGCCGACATCGCCCTCGGGCGTGTTGTCGAGATCGGCTTGGAGAAGTTTGTTCAGATGGTCGGAAAAGAAGATCGAATAGGGCGAGGGCGCCTCGGCGTCGCTCCTGTCGGTGTCGTAGCTGTAAAGCGCCTTGAGCAGCGCCTTCGGCGTCTTGTAGGTCTCCGCCAAGGCGGGCAGGGCCGCGAACGCCGAGATGGCGAGGGCGAGGATGACGGTTGGCAGACGCATGCAGGCTCTCCTCCGATGAGCAGAGAATCATAGCCGAAACGAGCGTTGAGGTGGAGCGGCATTTTCTGAGATGCCGCGACGTGACAGCCGGCCTTGCAGACCGAAGGAGGGCGGCATGTCAGGCCAGCTTGATGAGGCCTGCCTCTGTCGGCCTGAATTCGCAGTTGCGATAGAAGGAGGCGAGGTGCGGTTCGAAATCGACGTGCAGCCATTCGGCGCCTCGCTCGCGGGCAATCGTTGTCGCTTCTCTGACCAGCCGCGTCGCAATGCCTTGCCGGCGCATGCCCGGGTGAACGCAGGTATCAAGGATAAAGGCATGAATGCCGCCATCCCAGGCGACATTGACGAAGCCGACGAGCCTGTCATCGTGATAGGCGCCAATGTGAGCGAGGCTGCGAGGCAGGATGCGGGAGAAGTCAGGTGCTTCCGGCGTGTTCCAGGCTGCGGACCAGAGGCTGGTGAGTTCGGCGGGCGGGGGAAAAGGGTCGATGCGCAGGTCTGGCATGGCTGCTCCCGTTCGCTCATGGCTTCAGTTGCCGGGGCTGTTATCCGACAATTTCGCCCGCTTCGCAACCGATCTGCCGGACGCGAAGCGTATTCCAGCAGCGCACAACTGACGCTTTGTTGACCGGATACTGTTCCGGAACATAATAAGAACATCTGAGATCTTTCCCGACCGAGCTGATGACGATGTGGAAGATCGGCCGAGGCCCCGGCTCGCCCAGGAATGACGGGCTCGAGATCATCGAGGAAGTCGAGGACGATCCGGAGCCGACGTTGATCTAGGGCAAGTCAGGCAAAGGCCGTGGCGGTTTTGCGTCCGGAATTGCTTTGATTTCACCGGCTCGGGCGGGAGCCATTCACGAAACCATGCGGCAAGACACGAGGAGAAGGACAACGCATGCCAGACGATGCCGGAACGCTGTTACGGTCATTCCTCAACAATGCCCTTCGCAGGCAGACGCAGCGCCGGATCCGGGATTTCGGCGGCTATGAGATCGGCAAGCGCCGGCAGCCTGGTGTCATCGATGCGATCGCAGACGAGGTAGCCGAATTCCTCTGCACCTATCTCGATATCAAGGCGAACGGCCGACCGGCGACCAGGGAAGGCGTGGTCTTCGCCATCGCCCTGGCACTGGGCAATGTGCCCGATGATCTCGCCTACAGGCTGACATCCCGCGACGACGATGGGTGGAGAACCGTCTGCGAGTCCGTCGCTGTTTTCCTGGAAGGCTGCATGACGTTCGACCAGAAGCACTATGACGGCTCTCTGACGGCGCGATCGAATTATAACGGCTGGAAGGACTGGGAGGTGATCGTCAGCGGCGAGAGACCGAGGGGCAAATGGCGCCACGCCTGGAAGGAAAAGCCGGGCGACGATTTCATCGGCTTTGACGGCGAAACCTGCATGGGGCGGATCTTCAAGATCGATTTCACCGGCTCCGACGAGCGCTGGTACTGGCTGATATCAGCCGACGGCAGCCCGCGCCACGGCTGGCCGGCTGCGGGGTACGAGGCGAGCGCCAGGAGTGCGGCCTGCCGGGTAGAGCGGATTTATTTTGCCTTGGCGAAGGGGGAGGCGAGAATTGTGTAGAGGTGAGGGTGGAGGCGGTACTTGGGTAGACTAGTTGGCTCTCTCCAGGTCGGGCGAGGGCGACTACTGCTCCTCCGTCATCCCAATAGTCTTGCATCAGAGAGATATTTCCTCGAGTAATGCGATACCCGAGCGCGTTATTTGGAGCGCCGGGGGAAAGTTCCCCGTTAAAAAAATTCGTCGCGATAAGGATGAGAATTTTTCCGTATCATTCCATTGCTGTAGGCCGATGCTCATTCAGGCAAGGCTTTGTTTTGCGGGCTCGAGACCGGCTCGGTACTTTACTGCACCAAAAGAGTCGGATTCATTACCGCCCTGGCCGCCCAGTCTTCCCCTTCGTGCGCCCCTTGCGCTTCTGCTCGCCTGGCTCCTCATAGCTCCCAGCGCCGACCCGGCCGCGCACTACCGGCCTGACACTGTCGTCGCGTTCCGGCTGACCTTCCGGCAACGGTGAAAACCGCTTCGTGCCCTTGGCGACGTCGGGCTTGTCAGGCACATGGCCGGTCACCGGTTTTTCCGTGCGGCCGACGGTCATTTCGTCGAGGGTGTTGCGGCGGAAGAGGCTCTTGCCATCGCCGGCGGGGGTGGCGACGTGGCGGCCCATTTCGTCGAGGTCGGGCTTGCGGAACAGCGGGGTGGCCGTGTCGGTGCCGGGGCCCATGTCGTCGAGCGTGGGTTTGGAGAAGTAGGAGGGTGTGGCCCCCTCATCCGTCCTGCCGGGCACCTTCTCCCCGGTGGGGAGAAGGGACTCGCGGTTGGCTTTTCCGTTCCTTTTGCCGCCTTCCTGGTTGCGGGCTTCTTCCCTCGCCATCGGGTCGTCCATCGCGGCGAGTTCCACGGCCTTGAGGCGTTTGATTTCGTCGCGGAGGCGGGCGGCTTTTTCGAAGTCGAGGTCGGCGGCGGCGTCGCGCATGCTCTTTTCGAGCGCGTTGAGATGGGCCTGGAGGTTGTTGCCGACGAGGTTGCCGCCGTCGGCGAAGCCCTTGCCCGAGACGCCCGAGATGTCGGCGCGGACATGGTCGCGTTCGTAGACGCTGTCGAGGATGTCGGAGATCTTCGCCTTGACCGATTCCGGCGTGATGCCGTTTTCGAGGTTATAGGCCATCTGCTTTTCGCGGCGGCGGGCGGTTTCATCCATGGCGCGCTGCATGGAGCCGGTGACGTTGTCGGCATAGAGGATGACCTTGCCGTCGACGTTACGCGCCGCACGACCAATGGTCTGAATCAGCGAGGTCTCGGAGCGCAGGAAGCCTTCCTTGTCGGCGTCGAGGATGGCGACGAAGCCGCATTCGGGGATGTCGAGGCCTTCGCGCAAAAGGTTGATGCCGACCAGCACGTCGAAAGCGCCGAGGCGGAGATCGCGGATGATCTCGATACGCTCCAGCGTGTCGATGTCGGAGTGCATGTAGCGCACGCGCACGCCCTGCTCGTGCAGATATTCGGTCAGGTCCTCGGCCATGCGCTTGGTCAGCACGGTGCAGAGCGTGCGGTAGCCCTTGGCCGCGGTCTCGCGAATTTCGCCGAGCACGTCGTCGACCTGGGTGCGCGCCGAGCGGACCTCGACCGGCGGATCGATCAGGCCTGTGGGGCGGATGACCTGTTCGGCGAAGACGCCGCCGGACTGTTCCATCTCCCAGGCGCCGGGGGTGGCCGAAACGGCGATCGTGTCGGGGCGCATGGCGTCCCATTCCTCGAAGCGCAGCGGCCGGTTGTCCATGCAGGAAGGCAGGCGGAAGCCGTATTCGGCCAGCGTCGCCTTGCGGCGGAAGTCGCCGCGATACATGCCGCCGATCTGCGGCACGGTGACATGGCTTTCGTCGATGAAGACGATGGCATTGTCGGGGATGTATTCGAACAGCGTCGGCGGTGGATCGCCGGGATCGCGACCGGTGAGGTAGCGCGAATAGTTCTCGATGCCCTGGCAGGAGCCGGTGGCTTCCAGCATCTCGATATCGTAGCGGGTGCGCTGCTCCAGGCGCTGGGCCTCCAGCAGGCGGCCGGCCTTTTCAAGCTCGGCGAGGCGCAGCCGCAGTTCCTCCTTTATCGCCTTGATGGCGCCGTTCAGCGTCGGGCGCGGCGTGACATAGTGCGAATTGGCGTAGATCTTCACCGATTTCAGGTCGCCGGTCTTCTGGCCGGTCAGCGGGTCGAACTCGGTGATGGCGTCGATCTCGTCGCCGAACATGCTTATGCGCCAGGCCGCGTCTTCCAAGTGGGCGGGGAAGATCTCAATGGTGTCACCGCGCACGCGAAAACTGCCGCGGGTGAAATCCATGTCGCGACGCTTGTATTGCTGGGCGACGAGATCGGCCAGCAGCTGGCGCTGGTCCAGCCGATCGCCGACATTCATCTGGAAGGTCATCGCGGTATAGGTCTCGACCGAACCAATACCATAAATGCAGGAGACCGAGGCGACAATGATGCAGTCGTCGCGTTCGAGCAGCGAGCGCGTCGCCGAGTGGCGCATGCGATCGATCTGCTCGTTGATCGAGCTTTCCTTCTCGATATAGGTGTCGGAGCGCGGCACATAGGCTTCCGGCTGGTAATAATCGTAGTAGGAAACGAAATATTCCACCGCATTGTCGGGGAAGAAGTTCTTGAACTCGGAATAGAGCTGGGCGGCCAGCGTCTTGTTCGGCGCCAGGATGACAGCCGGGCGCTGTGTCTCCTCGATCACCTTGGCCATGGTGAAGGTCTTGCCCGAGCCGGTGACGCCGAGCAGCACCTGGCTACGCTCGCCGCTCTGCAGGCCTTCGACGAGATCGCGGATTGCCGTCGGCTGGTCGCCGGCCGGCTTGTATTCGGAGTCCATGCGGATGGTGATGCCGCCCTCGGATTTGTCCGGGCGGGCAGGGCGGTGCGGCGTCCAGATCTTGCCGTTCTTGTGCAGCGGATTGCCGCTCTCGATCAGCTTAGACAGCGCCTCGACAGTGGCGGTGACGCCGCCAGGCGAGATGCTGCCGGCATCCTCGAGCGAAATGTCGAGACCCGCCACCGGGTTCAGGCCGGCGGCAGCGCGGGTCTTCGGATCGGAGGAACCACCGATCGAGACGCCGCGCGCAGTCTTGCTCACCGTCGCGTTCTTGTTGACGCTGACGGCTTCCGAATGCTTGCGCGCCTCATTCTCCACCTTCTTGCGGTGCTTGCCGGCTTTCGAGGCGATTTCGCGCTGGCTTTCGACGCCGGACGCTTCGGCGTCCGCCTCCAGCTGTTTCACCCAATCGGCGACGGAGCCGGAGAGAGGGGCTCCCTCGAAGGACGACTGCGGGGCTTCCTCGAAGCCATTCGGGGCGGGGGATTTCTTCGGAGATTTGGCCATGGCGCGAATATGGAGAGAGTCAGCGCGAAAGGGAAGAGGCAAAGAGTACAAAAGGGAAACGAATGAATCGTTCGGATTGGCTCAACAATCCCCCGGCTTGTGGCTGACCGCGGGAGCACCCGCCTCGTCCTTCGAGGCCCCGGAGGGGCGCCGTAGGATGGGCTCTCTTGGGCGGGGCACCGTTGCCATCCTCTCGCCCGCACTGGAACCGGTATCGGCCCTCGGCAGTTAGTTCCCTGTCAATTCAGCTGCAGGTGCGACTGCCATTAGCGACCATTCCGCCTTCTGGAAAAAACCGATCTCGATCGAACTTGATACCGGCGAACGGCTGGTTCTCCGCTCACCGCAGGATGCGCTTTACGCACTCGTCTCCGACTGGCCCGTCAATGGCGGCGTCCATCAGCAGAGGGCGATCGATTTCTGCCGCGCCTGGCTTGCGGGCCGCATGCCGGCGGAAACGGTGCGGCAGGCTTTTATCCTTGCGGCGCTGGAGGCTGGCGTGGCGATCAATGATGACGATGGGAATGGGACCACGAGTTCCGTTTCAAACCCACCTGTATAAATAGAGCGACGCAATCAAATTTACACGGAGCGCGATCAATGCGCAGCGTCAAATACTGTTTTTTTGTGTATTGCAAATATTATTCCCGCGATGTTTGTAGGAATACGCAGGGTTTATCACGATCCGATTCTTTGGAGATTCACCTGAATGAGAATAAAAGTCCTTGCTTGCGCTGCCCTGCTGATGTTGGCCGGCTGCAACGCCCCCGTATCGCAATCCGTTGCGGATTCCCAACGTGCTCCCTCCAGTGACGTCCGGCAGAACTTCATCAATATTGTATTCAAGAGGAGTTATAGACACGAAGCGGGCGAAGTGGTTTGGGCGCGGATTTCCAGTGTGGTGCTGCTTGAGCCCGAGAAAAAGATCTATGCCTACTGTGTGCGGGTCGTGCCCAAGCGCAGCTGGGGCGACTGGGCCTACCTCGGCGTCTCCTTCACGGATGGCCAAATCCTCGGCGCAACCGCGAATGACTATCGTTGCAAGGATAAGCGGCTTCACTACTACCCGTTTCCTGAGCTGACCGGCATGAAGACCTGACAGAGGGCAAAGGGCTTCGGACGGGTCATTGCCGTCTGCAGCCATGACCCCATCAACTTTGATACAGAGAATTCAAATGAAAATGAGAATACTTGCGAGCGCGGCTCTGCTGGCGCTGACCGGCTGCCAAACCGCTCTGCCTCAATCCGTTGCGGACTCGCAGCGTCCACCCTCCAGTGCCGTTCGACACGAGAATGTTGACGCTCTCCGCGGCGTCATAGAACCGGGAAACTTTCTGCGGGCTGAGATTTCCAGCGTCGTTCCGCTAAAACCTCAAGAGCAGACCTACGCCTACTGTACGCGGACCACGGAGCGTAGCAATCCAGACTGGTCTTACATCGGGTTTACTTTAAAACATAACATGATCGTGGGCGTGAAAAAAAACGAACTTCGTTGCCACGATAGGCGGCTGCGGTAC
The DNA here is from genome assembly GCF_017948245.1 of Rhizobium sp. NLR16a. Lineage (NCBI taxonomy): Bacteria > Pseudomonadati > Pseudomonadota > Alphaproteobacteria > Hyphomicrobiales > Rhizobiaceae > Rhizobium > Rhizobium sp. NLR16a. The sequence goes on from NZ_CP072865.1 coordinate 1,282,611, forward strand.
TATGATTTTCCGGAACTGCGGAAAATGAAGTACTGAGGAGGAGCCGGGGCATCTGCCAGCCTCGCCGGTCCCTTCCGGAATCCTCGGAACCAGAGATCCCTTACGCCAGCGCCCATCGAGGAAGGTCGTCGAACGTGTCGAACCCATCGAATGGTCGAGGGGCGGGTAGGAGATGAGCTCCAGGCGCGAGCCGCACGCTAACGGCCGTGCGGCGGCGGCCGTCCCTTTTCAACGCACAGGGCGCGCGGCAGCCCATCGTGCGGCAACTGAATGCATGCCTGACAAATAAAAGTTCTGTGGTTGAAGGGGGTGTCCCCTCCCGCGATGCGCGCAGCAATGTTACAGCTGATGCGGGAATTGGGGATTCTTCATGAGAAAAATTTTCATTGCATTCGCGGCTGCCGCGGCGCTGGCCGGCTGCGCCAAGCGTCCTGACGCCATCGTTCAGGTCGATATTCCGATGGCGGCCTATACGAACCTCAGTTGCGGGGCGCTCGCCGCGGAATTGAGGAAAGAGAAGGCGAAGCTCGACGACCTGTCGAAGCAGCAGATCAGCGCGGCGAATGGCGATGCTTTCGGTGTCTTCCTCGTCGGCGTTCCGATCGGCAGTGTCGCTGGCGGAGACAAGGAAGGCGAAATTGCAGCATCCAAAGGCAAGGTCTCGGCTATACAGTCCGCCGGCATGAGCAAGGGCTGCAAGCTGCCCGGCTGATAGTGGTTCGTCAGGACCACTAAGAAGGCAGGCACCGGTTTACGGTCGGTGATACTTGGAAGCGGACTGCGCATCCCGCAATGCGCTCAGCGGATAGGCCGTGCCACGAAGGCAACACCTAACCCGCGAGGGCCATCCTCACACCTTGCTCAAGCGAAGACGGCCTCCCTGGAAGCATCTGCTGTCGACGCCCTGCAGTACCATACGAGCGCGACAGCCGATCCAATGGGAACTAATAGTCCAAGAAGCTGCCACCACCCGCTTCGGTTGATGTGTCGTGAAGGCGTCGGGCGGCCATGGCGATCGACGGAAGAAACTTGACCGGCGACGAGATCCGGCTGCAGCTCCCATGTTGGCGGCGGGATGATGCTTTGAGAAGACCGCAATCGCCGTCGCTCAACGCTTGACCAGAACGCGTGCCTGCACGGGCTGCTCGATGCCCTTCAGCGCCAGCATGCGCGTTTCGGCGTCTGCCGCGAATTCGGGAGCCTTCGCGGCCGTTTCGGCCGAGATCAGGATCTCGCCGGCTGCCGCTTGGGATTCGAGCCTTGCGGCCTGGTTGACAACGCCGCCGATCGCAGTGAAATCGCTGCGGAAGCTCGAGAATTCGCCGATCTGGACCTCGCCGGAATGGATGCCGACGCCGACGCCCAAGGTGCGGCCGGACAGGGCGTTGAGTGCCAGCCCGCTCAACGCCGCGGCGCAGTTGCGCTGGATCTCCTGGGCGGCGCTGATCGCGGCGCTGGCGTGATCCTTGCGGATAATCGGGAAATTGAAGATCGCCATCAGGCCGTCGCCCATTTGCTTGTTGACGATGCCGTCATGCGCCCAGATCGCCTGGGCGCAGCGATCCTGGAACAGGCTGACGATTTCGCTCAAGCGCACTGCCTCTATACGCTCGGAAAGATCGGTAAAGCCCCTGATATCGGCAAACAGGATGGTGGCGTCGACGGTGATCTGGCGCTGCTTCTTCACATATTGGAAGGAGCGCTCGCAAATCGTGCAGATATCGGGATTCATCTTGCTGCGGGTAATGCCGAAGGCGCGAAAGGGAAGCGCGAGCGGGCCGCCGATCGGGATCGGCATATGCATCTGATCCCAGCAGCCCCGGCAGAGCCTGGCGCTGCCATGCCGTGCCTGCTCCGTGAAGGTGGTTTCTGTCGTCATGTCACGTGATCCAATGGCCTTGGTGAAGCTTCCGTCAACATGTGGGTTTTGGCAACTGTTGTGTTGGTTGAGGAGGTATCGTCGGCCGCGGGCGGAGCCATTGCGTTGGCCTACGGACCAACTGCGTTGGCCGTGGGATAACAGACACAGTTGTTACTCCCACTGTTCGATGCCCGATGCGAAACTATCTGCGACCAATCGCGATGCACCGGCTCTCGGACAGGAGGCGCGGGAACTCGCCCCAAAGAGGAGATTGAAGCGATGACTGCAACAGTTCAGAATGGAAAGGGCGGACAGGCCATGCGGAGGCCGCCCGTCGTGTCGCAGGAGGACTGGGAGGCGGCTCACAGGCTGCTTCTCGTGAAGGAAAAGGCGCATACGCGTGCCCGTGACGCGCTTGCCGCCGAGCGGCGGCGCATGCCGTGGATGGCCGTCGAAAAGCAATATGCTTTCGAAGGACCGCGGGGCAGGATCAGCCTGCTTGACCTGTTCGAGGGCCGGCACCAGCTCATCGTCTACCGCGCCTTTTACGAGCCCGGCGTCTTCGGCTGGCCCGAGCATGCCTGCCGCGGCTGCTCGATGGTGGCCGATCAGGTCGCCCATGTCGCTCATCTCAACGCCCGCGACACGACGCTGGTCTTCGCCTCGCGCGCGCCGCAGGCCGACATAGAGCGCCTGAAGGAACGGATGGGCTGGACGGTGCCGTGGGTGACGATCACCGACGACTTCGACAAGGATTTCGGCGTCGACGAGTGGCACGGCACCAATGTCTTCTACCGTGACGGCGAGCGCATCTTCCGCACCTATTTCGTCAACAATCGCGGCGACGAGCAGATGGGCGGCACCTGGAATTATCTCGACATCACGCCGCTCGGGCGCCAGGAAGTCTGGGAGGATTCGCCTGCGGGCTATCCACAGACCCCGACCTACAAATGGTGGAACTGGCACGACAGTTACGTTGCCGACGCCGAGCCAGACAAGAAATGGGTTGAAGTGTCAGATGCCGGCGAGGCGGCGTTCAGGGAGGAAGCAGCAAAGGCGAAATCATAGGCCGGAGCCTCGAAGGGCAAGGGCGGGTGGATGACACCGATGGAGGTCGTCCCAGGCCAATTGGAAAACCCCAGTTGCCTTGCCGGGCACCGACCATGCATAGTGGGAGGTGACTTGGAGGGGCCGATGACCAGATTGCATGCGCTTGTTCTAATGGTGCTTCTCGCGCCCGCCGCGGCGCATGCCGAACGCCGCTGCGGCTGGCTGGACAATCCCTCGATGGCCAAATGGTTGCTCATGGACGCCGGCGGCGGCTGGACCATCATGGACAATGGCAGCGGCTACAAGGCGGCCGAGGGAATGGACAAGATCCCCGACCTGACGGCCGGCGAATTTGTCTACACCTATGCCGCGCATGGTTATGCCTGCGCCTGCATGGATGTTGACACGGACGGTGAGGAGGGGATCACCCGTATTCACTCCGTGCGGCAATTGCCGCTCTCGCGATGCCGCAACGACGCCGCGATCCGCGGGTTCCTCGATAAGGATCAGTGATCCCGGCTGCCGGTGCCGGCGTCGGACTTCCGAAAAACATAGGAAGCAAATGTTCGCTATTGTACCGGGGCGGATGCGGCAGAAACTTTGGCGTCTCCGCTTCGCTGGAGGTCGGCTCAGAGGAGAAGACGGTGCCGCCCTTTACGCAACCGCACCCGACTCCAGGCAATTTCCGGTTTCCCGGTGAACAGCGGCAGGGCGACCCGATGATGGGAAAGATCAATGCCGAGCTTGCCGACAAGGGTTTTCTCGTTACCAGCACCGACGAACTCATCACCTGGGCGCGCACCGGCTCACTGATGTGGATGACCTTCGGTCTTGCCTGCGGCGCCATCGAGATGATGCAGATGTCCATGCCGCGCTACGATATCGAGCGCTTCGGCGTCGCCCCGCGCGCAAGCCCAAGGCAGTCGGACCTGATGATCGTGGCAGGTACGCTGTGCAACAAGATGGCGCCGGCGCTGCGCAAGGTTTATGACCAGATGCCGGAACCGCGCTATGTCATCTCCATGGGCTCCTGCGCCAATGGCGGCGGCTATTACCATTATTCCTACTCCGTCGTGCGCGGCTGCGACCGGGTGGTGCCGGTCGACATCTATGTTCCCGGCTGCCCGCCGACGGCCGAAGCGTTGCTCTACGGCATCCTGCTCCTGCAGCGGAAGATCCGGCGCAACGGCAGCACCGAGCGGTAGCTCGCGATGGCCTTACGGGATTGCTTACCATTTTCCGCACGCCCATCCTTCGCTGCGGAAACTTTCGAGCGGGAGTTGCGTTAGGACGGTGACCGGGGATGTATCTACCGGCGAGCCTGCCATGGGAGGAGGATGATCCATGAAAGTCATGATCGTTGAAGACGAGGGTTTTATTGCCCTGGAACTCGAACGTATCGCGCAGGATGCCGGGCACCAGACGGTCGGGCCGGTTTCGACCATTGAGCAGGCTCTCGCTTATGCTCCGAAAAGCGATCTCGCACTCGTCGATCTCAGTCTCGCCGACGGGGTCAGCGGCGCGCAGCTCGCACGCCGGCTGATCGACCGCTACGGCGTCGACGTTATCTTCGTGACCGGCAGTCCGGAAAGCGTCGGAAACGGCATTGAGGGCGCGCTCGATGTGATCGCCAAACCTTTCACCGACGAGAGGATCACCGGCGCACTGGCGAGGGCGCAGGCGTTGCGCAGAGACTACGAAGGCAGAAACGCTGTTTTCTGAGTGAGCAAAGTTGTATTCTTCCGTTACCATTATCACCGGGAGGCCAGGATGAAGCACGCGCTCTTTGTCGTTTTCTTCGCCCTTACCGCGTGCGCCAGCACCGCCGGCGGACCGCAGCCTCTTCCGGATAGTCTCACCTATGGCGGAAAACTAGTGCGTTCACCTTATCGTCCGGGAACGGTGGTCCAGCACACTTTTCTCGGCGCCTTCGGCTACCGCGTCTTCGAGACCTATGTCGTTCAGCCGGACGGAACGCTCAAGCTGACCTCGCAGACGACCGGGCCGGATTTCCTCTGGCGGTAAAACAGGCAGCATTTTCACCGAGGCCAGGGCTTATTGCGATATGATCGCCGGCGCATTCAATGCGCCATAGCCGACGTTGAGCCGATCGATTGCCAATTGGACGAATGCCTTGACCAGCGGCGACAGGTGCTGACTGCTGGGATAGACGACATGCAGGCCGCCGGCTGGGGTCGTGTAGCCGTCGAGGACGCGTTGCAAACGGCCGTCGGCAATACAGGCTGCGGCGGCGCCGTGCGGCAGTTGCGCGATGCCGTAGCCGGCGATCGCGGCGGCCATGACCGCCTGCATCTCGTTGGCGGCGAAGCGTCCCGATACCGCTACGGTTTCCCGAATGTTCGCGCCCTCCAGCACCCAGTGCGCATTGGCCGCCGACGGACCGGCGATGACGCAATCGTGGCTGGCGAGGTCCGCCGGCCGATCCGGTGCGCCGCAGCGCGCGAGATAGTCGGGGCTGGCACAGAGAATCCGGTAGGTCGAGCCGAGCTTGCGGGCGATCAGCGTCGAATCCTCCATAATGCCGGTGCGGAAGGCGAGGTCGATGCCGTTCTCGATGAGGTTGAGCCGGTCGTCGGACAGGTGCAACTCCACCCTGGTTTTCGGGTAAGTCGCCAGGAAATCGAACATGGTGGCGGAGAGGAAATGACCGCTGAAGCCGACGGACGCGGAGATCCGGATCGTGCCGGCGGGCTCGGTCCGCGCCTCGGCCAGCCGAAGGTTCGCCTGCTCGAGGGTGCGAAGCGCCTCACTGCTCTCCTCGTAATAGAGGCGTCCCGCATCCGTCAGCCTGAGGCTGCGGGTGGTCCGCTGCAGGAGCCGTACACCGAACTCGCGCTCGAGCGCGGCGATACGACGGCTGACCGTCGTCTTTGGCATGGCAAGCAGGCGGGCGGCGGCGGTGAAGCTGCCGGCCTCGACCACGCGGGCGAAGACGACGATATCGTTGAGATCGAGCATTGTATTCACCAGTGGCACGATGTTTCTCATTCTTAGGCTATTATGGTTCAATGCGGCAAGCCTTACCTCTGGCTCATCGCCAACCACAAGGAGCAGAGACATGAGCAAGGAAAGAAGTGTACTGGTAACGGGCGCGACCGGACAGCAGGGCGGCGCGGTCGCACGCGCATTGCTGGCGCGGGGCCACCGCGTCAGGGCGATCTGCCGGAATCCGGAGAGCGACAGCGCCAGCCGCCTGGCCGCGGCGGGAGTCGAAGTCGTCGCCGGTGATCTCGACGATGCCGGGTCGGTGACGCAGGCTGCGAGCGGCGTGGATACGATGTTCCTGATGGGCAATAGCTACGAGGCGGGGACGGATGCGGAAACCCGCCAGGGCATCACCGCCGCGAATGCGGCGAAGGCTGCCGGTATCGGGCACTTGATTTATTCCTCCGTCGCTGACGCCGATAGAAAGACCGGCATTCCGCATTTCGACAGCAAGTTTCTGGTCGAGCAGCATATTGCCGGGCTCGGCGTTCCCTACACGATCAGCGCGCCCGTCGCCTTCATGGAAAACACCGTGGCGCCCTGGGCTCTCGACGGGCTGCGCCAGGGCGTCTACGCCGCGGCCCTGCCGTCCGGGCGCGTGCTGCAGCAGATCTGCCTTGCCGATATCGGCGCCTTCGTCGCGGCCTTGGCCGAACGGCGCGAACGGGTGTTCGGCAGGCGTTTCGACATCGCCGGCGACGAATTGTCCGGCGAGGAGCAGGTGAAGATCCTATCGGAAGTGCTCGGCCGCCCGATCGGCTATCAGGAATTGCCGATTGCCGCGATGCGGCAGCAGAGCGAGGATGCGGCGCGGATGTACGAATGGTTCGATCGCACCGGCTACGACGCCGACATCGCCTTCCTTCGCCGCGATTTTCCTGATGTCGGCTGGCACCGTTATGCCGATTGGGCACGCGGGTTTGATTGGAGCGTTCTGGATAAAGCTGGCGGCTGACGCGCTCCACGGCGGTTGACGGGTGGCAGATCCTCGGCGCAGGGCCGAGGATGCGGGAGAAGGAGGTCCGGCGGACCGACAGCGATTATCCGCTTGCGGCCGCCGATGGCGCGTTCATAATCAGCCATCGTCCTTGGGGGAGGAGGCTTTCATGCCGTCGAGTTTTCATGTCGAAAGTGCGGATGGGTACGAGCGGCTGATGGGCCGCTGGAGCCGGAAGCTGGCGCCGATGCTCATCGATTTTGCCGGGCTGGCGGATGGCGATCGCGTGCTCGACGTCGGCTGCGGCACCGGCAGCCTGGCGTTTACGCTTGCGCAAACGCCAGGCCTGCGGGAGATCGCCGCCATCGATTATTCTCCTGTCTTCGTCGAGGCGGCGAAACGGGCCAATACCGATCCACGCATATCGATCCAACAGGCGGATGCCTGCTCCTTGCCTTTCGAGGACGGCTGTTTCGACAGGGCGATGTCGCTGCTGATGCTGCATTTCGTGCCGGAGGCCGGCAAGGCGGTGGCCGAGATGGCCCGCGTCGTCCGCCCCGGCGGCGTGGTCGCCGCCGCCGTCTGGGACCATTACGGCGGTATGTCGAATATGCGAATGCTGTGGGATACGGCCGTCATGCTCGACGAGGACGCGCTGCCGCTGCGCCGCCGATATTGTTTCCAGCCGATGATGCGGCCGGGGGAAATGAAACAGACCTTCATCGCGCAAGGCCTTTCCGATGTCGAAGAAACCTCGCTCCTGGTGCGGATGGATTATCTTTCCTTCGACGATTATTGGCAGCCGATCGCGGCCGGCGAAGGGCCGCTCGGCAGGTACGTTGCGGGGCTCGAGCCGGACAAGAAAAAGGCCGTCGACGCCGCCATTCGGGCCGCCTATGAGGCCGGCGAGCCGGATGGGCCGCGATCGTTTGCTTCGGTGGCGTGGGCGTGCCGGGGCAGGGTGGCTTGAGACGGTCGGGCGGATGCGTCTGTTACGATGAAGAGGCGCAAGGGCATGCGCCAGCGCTCAAGAGCCTCATCCGCAGGTGCCTCGAAGGACGAGGCGGGTGTTGCGGCGGCGAAAAGTTGCAAAAAGCAAGGTTGAGGCGCGTGCTTCGAGTTCCGCCCTCGGGCCGCACACCTCAGCACGAGGAAAGCTGGAGGATGCCGCCAAAGGCCCGAGAGAGCCTCATCGTGAGGGGCGTTGGCGGGAGCCGCGTTCGAAAGTGCTCGCTGAATGAAATGCCAGAGCCGTCGGCGGGTTGAAACTGAAGCCGCCTACGGCAGTACATCGGAGCATCCTTCATTTTCCGCGCATGAAACCTGAGCGTTTTCAGTAGATTACAAATCGTCCATGTCGTGATATCGCCGCATTTCCTACAGATTCCCGTCGCAATCGGCTGTCAGCCTGTCACCATCAAGTGATCAGGAGGTGATCGGGCATGAGCCTCTCTTTCCCGACGATGGCGGCGATCCGTTTCGGTTATGGTTTCCGGCCGGGCGAGGTGGCGCCGCAAAGCAAGGACGAGCTGATCGGGCAATTGTCCAAAGGCGCGGCGGCAACGCCGGATTTTCCGCTCGGCGGCCCCGATATGCGTCACCGGGCGATCCTCAGCCTGCAGGCGCAGCTGAAGCAGATCCGCGAAGATGCCAAGACGGTCACCGACGATCCGACGCGGCGCGAGATGCGCAAGGCTGTGCAGCGCCAGGCGCAGCAACAATTCCAGCACGATGCAAACCTGCGGCTGATGCAGGCGGTGCTGTCGCCCTACGGCTTTTACGAGCGGCTTTCGACCTTCTGGACCGATCATTTCTCCACCAGCGCCAACAAGAGCCTGCCGATGCGCCTTATCGTGCCGCTCTACGAGGCCGAGGCAATCCGGCCGTTCATTTCGGGCAGGTTCGGCAATCTCCTGCGCAGCGCCACCGCTCATCCCGCCATGCTGATCTACCTCGACCAGGCGGATTCGCTCGGGCCGGATTCGGCGGGCGGCGTCAAGCGCAACAAGGGGCTGAACGAAAATCTCGGACGCGAACTCCTGGAACTGCACACGCTCGGGGCCGGCAGCGGCTATACCCAGGCGGATGTTACCGCCGCGGCCATGGTGCTGACGGGCCTCACCATCGACCGCAAGGAGATGGATATCGCCTTTCGGCCGACCATTTCGGAGCCCGGCACGCATGAGGTGCTCGGCGTCAGTTATGGCGGGCGCCGGCGCTCGCGCGAAGATTATCTCGACATGCTCGATGACCTCTCGGTCCATCCGAAGACGGCGGCGCATATCAGCCACAAGCTCGCGGTGCATTTCGTCTCCGACCAGCCAGACGAGGGGATGGTCTCTGACATGGCGGCGGCTTGGAGAAAGACAGATGGCGATCTCACCGCCGTCTACACCGCCATGCTCGACCATCCGGCCGCCTGGCAAAACGAGGGCGCCAAGGCGCGTCAGCCATTCGATTTTATCGTTGCCGGCCTGAGGGCGCTGAATGCGGGGCCGGTCAACGGCGTCGTCGGCAGCTTCCTGGCAGCCAATCAGCAGGGAACGGATGAGGGCGATATGGCTGCCAATACGCCCGGCATGGCGGGAGCGCCAGTGACGACGGACCCCGCCGGAGAGGCGAGGGACAAGCGGCTCAAGGCCTTTCGGGCGGCGCGGGCGTTGGGGCAGGGGGCGCTGAAGCGCATGGGCCAGCCGACCTGGCTGCCGCCGAGCCCTGCCGGTTTCGAGGAAGGCTTTTCCGCCTGGATCAGCGGCAGCCAGCTCGCCGAGCGCCTGGCCTGGGCAAGGCGGGCCGCGGCGCAGTTCGGCCGCGACGAGGATCCGCGCGAGTTCCTGAGATCGACGCTTGCCGATGCCGCCCGCGACGAGACGATCCGCGTGGTATCGCAGGCGCCGAACAAGATCAGCGGTTTGACGCTGGTGCTGGCATCGCCGGAATTCAACCGCCGATAGGAGGCTCTCAATGAACCGGATTTTGCTTTCCCGCCGCGGCTTTCTGACATCGGCCTGCTGTATTGCCGCCGCCCCCCTCTTCACGCCGGTCACCTTTGCGGCGATGCCGGGCGATAATCGTTTCGTCACCATCGTCCTGCGCGGCGCAATGGACGGACTCGACCTGGTGCAGCCTTACGGCGATGCCGGCTTTGCTGCGCTCAGGCCGACCCTGGCGCTGACGCCGGACAGCGGACTTCTCGATCTTGATGGGCATTTCGGCCTCAATCCCGCCGCCGCCGACCTGATGCCGCTCTGGAAGAGCCGAGAACTCGCCTTCGTCCATGCGGTGTCGACGCCCTATCGCGACCAGCGCAGCCATTTCGACGGGCAGGACATGCTTGAGTCTGGCGGCGAACATGTCGCCGAGGAAAAGACTGGCTGGCTGAACCGGGCGCTCGCCGTCATCCCGCGGTCGGATGCGCGCAAGGCGATCGACGTCAACACGTCGACGGAACTGATCCTCTCCGGGCCGAACAATGTCGACGTCTGGGCGTCGGATTCCAATCTGGCGCCGGCGCGTGACGAGATGCAGTTCCTGGCGCGGCTTTATGCCGGTGATCCGCCCTTCGCCCAGGCGCTTGCCGAGGCGACGCGAGCCGACAGCGCGGCGATGATGGTCGAGCCGGACGGCGAGCGCGGCGAAAAGATCGGCGACGTCGCGGCGCTCGCGGCCAACATGCTGAAGGGCGACTACCGCATCGCCAGCTTCTCGATCACCGGCTGGGACACCCATATCGGCCAGGCCGGCCAGTTCAAGCGGCCGGCCGGGGATCTCGCCCAGGCGATCAACACGCTGAAGGTGACGCTGGGCTCGGAGATCTGGTCAAAGACGGTGGTACTCGCCATGACCGAATTCGGGCGTACCGTCCGACAGAACGGCTCCGCCGGCACCGACCACGGAACCGGCGGCTGCGCCGTACTTGCCGGCGGCGCGATCGACGGCGGCCGTATCCTCGGCCGCTGGCCCGGGCTCGGCGACGGGCTACTGCTCGACGACCGCGACCTGATGCCGACCGCCGACGTGCGCGAGGTGGCGGCGGCGATGCTTTACCGGCAGTTCGATGTCGGCGTGGATGATCTGACGGGGAAGATATTTCCCGGGCTGGGGTTTGATAGGGGGTCGCAGTTTTTGAAGGTGTGAGAGGTGGTTTCGCATAGCGGGATCGATCGGCCGGTGAACCAATTGCAGGGCCGGACGCTCTGAGGGAGGTGATGCGTCGGGCGGCCGCCTGCTCTTGCCTGTGCTTCGCCAAGGGAGCAAGCCGCTGCCCGGCCCTTCGCTTTAGGCTCAGGGCGTTCGTCGCTGCAATCGGTTCACTGGATCGATTGCTCGGGCCGCGCCCGATCGCTCCTCACCCCAACACATCGTAAAGTCTGAAGATGAAGCTCACCTGGTAGAGCAGGTTGGCGATGACGAAGATGGTGTGGAAGCGGCGGTTCGCGGTCCAGGCGGCGATGGCGCAGAGCAGGATGTAGACGATATTGCGGGCGGGATATTCCCAGCCGAGCGAGAGGATACGCTCCGGACCTTTGATCGCCGTATCGAGGATATCGACGGCGTAGATCAGGCCGAGGATGCCGAAGAACCATTTGCGCCGTGAAATGAAATATTCCTCGTAGCCGCCATATTCCTCGAGGCTCGCCGGGAAGAGCAGGGCGCAGAGCAGGAAGAACAGGCTGCAGAAGCAGACGAGGAAGAGATAGATGCCGAAGCCGATGGCGGGCACGGCCTGCAGGCGATATTCCCACCACCAGATATGGATGATGAAGAGGAACAGCGACAGCGCCCAGCCGAGGTGAATTGGATAAACCTTCGCCTTGGCCGGATGCTGGACGATGCCGGCAACGCCAGTGAGCAGCCTTGCAAGCGAAAGGCTGATGACCATGCCCATCACCACCTTGATATGAAGGAAGACTTCCGGCGAGCTGACCGTTTCCATCGTGTCGATCCCGGCCTGTCACTCCTCGGGGACTTGCTTGGGCTTGCCCTCTTCGTCGAGCGCCACCATGATGAAGGTGGCGGCGGTGACCTTTTCCATCTTGGCATAACGCGAGCGGTGCGCCCACGCTTCGACGATCAGCGTAATCGATGTGCGCCCGACGCGGTCGATATCGGTATAGACCGACAGCGTATCGCCGATCTTGACCGGCAGTTCGAAGGCCATCTCCTTGACGGCGGCGGTGACGACGCGGCCCTTGGCGCGCTCGGCGGCACGAATACCGGAGGCAAGGTCCATCTGCGCCATGACCCAGCCGCCGAAAATATCGCCGGCCGGATTGGCATCGCCCGGCATGGCGAGCGTGCGCAGCGTCAGTTCGCCTCTCGGCTTGGCGGCATCGGTCATGGAAGGTTCCCTCAGGCTGGGTGTTACGATTCTGCAGCCACGTTAGGCGAACTCGTTGTGTCGACCAATCCCTTTCGGTGCCAGCGAAGGCGGCGGTGCAAATATCGCGACCGTCACCGAGCTGAAATCTCAATCGATTTCAGCTAGTTGAATTTTACAACCGACACTTCAGCTTGCGTTATTTAATTATCTTCTAATAAAACTTTACGCTCCAGTAATTGAGGTGGTTCACAATGAAAGCGGTCTCATATCCAAGAATCGCCGGGAACCCTCATGCGTAACGTCAAGATTTCCACCCGTCTTTACTGCCTCGTCGGCTTCACGCTTGCCGTGCTTGCGGCGACGATGGTCTTCTTTCTGAACTTTTCCTATTCCGAGCTGGAAGCGGAGCGGAAGGCGGGGCTGGAGAAGATGGAGGCCACGGCGCTCGGCATCTTCGACAAATATTACAAGATGGAACAGGCGGGCACGATGACCCGCGAGCAGGCGCAGGCGGCCGCCAAGGACGTGATCGGCGCCATGCGCTACGGCGCCGACGGCTATTTCTGGATCAACGACATGCGCCCCGCCATGGTGATGCACCCGATCAAACCGCAACTGAACGGCACCGATATCTCCCAGATGAAGGACCCGACCGGCAAGTTCCTGTTCGTCGAGTTCGTCAACAAGGTGAAGAAGGACGGCAAGGGCTTCGTTGATTATTACTGGCCGAAGCCGGGCGCCGATGAGCCGGTGCTGAAATATTCCTATGTCGCCGGTTTCGAACCCTGGGGCTGGATCGTCGGCACCGGCGTCTATGCCGATGACCTGGCGGCGCTCTATCGCCAAAATGCGATCTGGGCGGCAGTGCTCTGCCTGCTTGGTGCGGCCGCCACCATTGCGATCGCCTATGCCATCGTCCGCAGTGTAACGGCGCCGATTGCCCGGCTGAAGACGGCGATGAACGCGATTGCTGCCGAGGAAGCATCCGTCGAGATCGCCGGCAGCGAGTGCCGCGACGAGGTGGGACAAATGGCCAAAGTGCTGCTGGTGCTGCGTGACTCCGTCGACGAACGCAGGGCGCTACGCGGCCGTGAAGACGAGCGGCAGCGGCAGATCGAGGACGAGCGCCGCGGCAACGAAGCGAGCCTGCGCTCGGCTTCCGAGCGGCAAAACCGCGCCATGCAGGCGCTCGGCGTCGGCCTGGAGAAGCTTGCAAGCGGCGACCTCACCGTTGCAATCGGCGACATCGGTGAGGACTACGCCAAGCTCAGGAATGATTTCAACGCGGCCGTCGATGCGCTGAACGGCGTCATTCACGCGATTTCCGAATCAAGCCGGGTAGTCAACGACAGCGCATCCGACATCAGTGAGGCGACCGGTAACCTGTCGAAGCGCACCGAGCAGCAGGCGGCCGCACTCGAAGAAACGGCGGCAGCGCTCGACGAAATCACCGCGACGGTCAAGACCGCGTCCGAGCGGGCGAACGAGGCGCGCGAGATGGTGGCCGAAACCAAGGCGAGCGCCGGCCGCTCCGGCGACATCGTCCGCAACGCCGTGACCGCGATGGGCCGGATCGAGGAATCCTCCAGCCGCATTAACCAGATCATCTCTGTCATCGACGAGATCGCCTTCCAGACGAATCTGCTGGCGCTGAACGCCGGCGTCGAGGCTGCGCGGGCCGGCGAGGCTGGCCGCGGCTTCGCTGTCGTCGCCCAGGAAGTGCGCGAACTTGCGCAGCGTTCCGCCAATGCGGCCAAGGAGATCAAGGAACTGATCAGCCGCTCGGCTGCGGAAGTCGAAGGCGGGGTTGCGCTGGTGCGCTCGACAGGTGACGCGCTGCTGGAGATCGAGGCACTGGTCAACCAGGTGAACGATCATGTCGCCTCGATCGCGACGGCGGCGCGCGAGCAGTCTACGGGCCTCAACGAGATCAACAGCTCCGTCAATCACATGGACCAGATGACGCAGCAGAACGCTGCGATGGTCGAGGAGACGACGGCGGCCAGCCGCACGCTCGCCGACGAAAGCACGCAGCTGAAGACGCTGCTTTCGAATTTCCGCCTGCGCGAGGCGGGGCGGCGGGCCGAGACCCGATACACACGGGCAGCGTGAGAAACAGCAGAAATCAAAGGCCGGGCGACCGGCCTTTTTCATTTCCACCGCCTTCAGATTGTGCCGGTAAGTTTTCATTCACCGTTTTTAATTAAAATTGGACCGAGTTTTTTCGGTCACTCTGCGGCCGGCCCATGGAAGCGATAAGAGTATGGCGTTTGTTTCCTTTCCGCGGCGAGCCTTCCTGCCCGTTCTGCTCTCGGCGGCGCTGACCACCTGTTCGATCAGCGACGGGCTGGTGCCACCGGCCAATGTCGACAACGGCACCCGGGTCAGTTCGATTTCACCGTCTCGCGGTGCAGCGCGTATGGCGCCCGCCGTGCGTATGGCGCGGGCGGAGCGCCTTGCGCCTGCGGAAACTCAAGCCTCATATCCCGTTTCCGGCGGGCCTGTCGGCAGCAGCCAGGGCTCGGTCGATTATCTCGATACGCCGAACCTTGCCGGCACCGGGCACGCGGCGCAGGCGCCGCGGACGCTGACGGCGCCGGAATCCCAGAGCCGAAAGCTGCCGATGATCGACAGCGATGAGGCGCTGGCGGCAGGCCAGCCGAACGGCAACTGGGGCGGCACGCAGAACCTTGCTGTCCCGTCCGGCGGTGTCAACATGGACGAGGAGCTCGGGGCCGAACCGGTCGTCGGGCTGGCGCAGGAACAACAGCAGCAGATCGCCGAGGGCAACGCCAGCGAACCTGTCGTCGACGGCATCGGCAGCGACAACCCGGCTCAGATCAATCAGCCAGTGCGCCGGCCGGCGCCGCGGGCAATGCCGCAGCCGGCAGCCCAGGCTGAGATGAGCCGAGCCCCCGCCTGGAATGACGGCAGCCCTGTCTTGGAACCGACCCGCGTTCCCGAAGAGGACGAGAGCGAAGAAGTTGCGATGCTCCGGCCGAACAACCCGATGATGAGCCAGCCCGCAGCGCCGGTCGACCCGAGCGTCATGCCGGCTTCCGAGCTCGCCTGCCGGCGCGAACTGAAGCGTATGGGTGTGCTTTTCGACGAGAAGCCGCCGATCTCGCAGGGACCAGCCTGCCAGGTGCCCTATCCGGTGTCGTTGAAGGGGCTTTCCGGCAATATCGGCGTGAAGCCGGCCGTGACGCTGAACTGCCAGGTGACGCTTGCCTTCGCCAAGTGGGTGAAGAACGAGCTGGCGCCGTCGGCCCGCTACCGCTACTGGAGCGGCATCAGGACGATCCAGCCGCTCGGCGGCTATTCCTGCCGCCGCATGAACAACAGCCGGCAGAGATATAATCCGATGTCGGAACACGCCCGCGGCAATGCCATCGACGTCGGCAAGTTCGTGCTGAAGAACGGCCACGCGATCGACGTGCGTAAGAAGGGCCTGTTCTCCTATCGCGAGGGCCGGCTCTTGAAGGCGGTGCGCAGCGACAGCTGCCGCTATTTCAATACGGTGCTCGGACCGGGCAGCAACCCGGAACACTGGAACCACTTCCATTTCGATCTGCGCTCCCGCAAGAGCGGCAAGGTCTATTGCGACTAGGCGAGGGCGCGGCTGCAGCCGCGGCAATTAGGCCCTGTCCCAAGAAAAGGGTTCATCCCGGCCGCCGGACGCGCTATGGACCGGCGAGGCGGATTGCTATTGGAAAGTCTGATCCATGAGCTATGAATTCCATGTCGGCCAGAAGGTCGTCTGCATCAATGATACCTTCAAGCATGTCAGCATCGACCAGCTCATCCGCAAGGGCGAGATCTATACGATCCGCTGGGTCGGCGAATATACCCATTATGTCGATGGCACCTTCATCGGCGTGAAGCTTGCGGAAATCCATCGCGGCAATGATGACGGACCGGAGGGCTATGGTGCCGCCGATATGCCCTATCGCGCGACGCGCTTCCGGCCGCTGATGAAGGACAAGATCGCATCACTGCGCAAGCTTTTGGCGCCGACACCGGATGCGCCGGCGGAGCCGAAAGAAAAGACCAGAAAGAAAGAGAAGGTCTGAGCGCGGTTGTGTCAGCCCGTCTTCAGGCTGAGTGACAGCCCGGTTTGCCTGCTGAGCTCGAGAACGCCATCGCGCGCTCAATCTTTGCTGTTCCCCTGGATGGACAGACTCATAAGGATTTTACTGAGCTCAGGCAAAGCCAGCTCCGTTTCGCATTTGATTTCGGCGGCGCTAAACCATTTCAGCTTGGGGGCAGCCTCGCCACCGATCGATGCGATAGATATGGAACCTGGCGGATGTGGCGGATTGGCCTTGCCATCCGAACTTTGTCACAAATTGGCCGCCGGGAAGGCTCCAACGATCCGGATGCTGCCTGCGCCCGGGACTTCGCCTTGCGAGGAGAACGCTTCCATTCTCGATGAGGGCGCCCATCGCGATCTCAGGCATGTCGTCTTCTCCTTTATGTCGGCAAATGCCGGCGAGCCCGCGCTTTTTCCCGGCCGTCTTCCCGTGAGAGGGTGGCGGCCGGGTCGGCTGTTCCGGCCTAACCAAATTTCTCAGTCGCATCGGCGTTACCCTGTACCCAATAGCCGGATGCCTTGATCCAGGCGAGTGGGTAGCCCCGCTCCAGCAGATGGGCGCGAATGGTACGTGTCGTCGAAGCTTCCGCCGCGATCCGGTGGTGTTGTGGCGATGCTGATGGTCGCCCCGAGTAAGTACGCGGCAAAACTTGCATGGCCTGCCTGTTCGCGGGACAAAGCTCGAATGAGCATTCCCAAAAAACATCCCTTTGCCTTCGATCCGACCTACGGCATGCGGCTTCAGGAGCTTCTCGCAGTCGAGCCGCCGGAGGAGCCCGACGGCTTCGACTCATTCTGGGAGGCGCGGTACCGGAGGGCGCTGACGGTCGATCCGCGGCCGATGCTTTCGCGCAGCCCGCTCAGCCATCCGGATTGGCATGTGCTCGATCTCGTCTATCGCTCGACCGGTGATTTCAGGATCGGCGGCTGGCTGCTGCTGCCGCGTGAGGGGCAAGTGAAGCGCGGCCTCGTCGTCGGGCATGGTTACGGCGGGCGGGATCAGCCTGATTTCGATCTGCCGGTCAGAGAAACGGCGCTGATCCTTCCCTGCTGCCGTGGATTGTCGCTGAGCAGCCATCCGCCGATCTCTCAGAATCCGTCCTGGCATGTGTTGCACGATATCGACAATCGGGACTCCTATATCATCGGCGGCTGCGTCGAGGATATCTGGCTTGCCGTCTCCACACTTGTCGCGTTCTATCCTTGGCTCTTTGGCCATATCGGCTATAGCGGCATCAGCTTCGGCGGCGGTGTCGGGGCGATGGCGATCGCTTATGACGGGCGCATCGACCGCGGCCATCTGGCGCTGCCGAGCTTCGGCCACCAGCCGCTGCGGCTGAAGCTGCCGAGCGTCGGCAGCGCGCAAGGGGTGCAGGATTATCAGGCGGAACATCACAACGTGCTGGAGACGCTGCGCTTCTACGATGCGGCGACGGCGGCGCGGCGGATCGATGTGCCGATGCTGACGGCAGTGGCGCTTTTCGATCCCGCCGTCGCGCCGCCCTGCCAGTTCGCTGTCGCAAATGCGATACGGAAATATAATGAAATCTTCATCCTGGACGCCGGTCATTTCGATTACCCTGGAAGCGCAGAGCAAGAGGCGGTTCTCCGCGATAAGATCGGACAGTTCTTCAGGGTGACATGAACCGCGAATATCTCAGCTGGTATAGTCCGCGCCTGCATCGGGAGATGGAGATGTTGGTGTTCGGCCATGCCGGCGCCAAGGTGTTGGTGTTTCCGACGCGGGAAGGACGCTTCTTCGAATATGAACAGCTCGGCTTGATCGGAAGCCTTGCCGATAAGCTCTCCGCCGGCCATCTCCAGCTCTACTGCATCGAGGGACTGGCGGCCGACAGCCTCTACGGCTTCCACCATCATCCGGCCGAGCGCATCCGCCGGCATGCGGCGCTGGAGGATTATATCCTCCACGAGGTGCTGCCGCTGATGGCGGCGAAAAACCCGCATGATTGCACCGTCGTGCATGGATGTAGCCTCGGCGCCTTCCAGGCGGCGAGCCTTGTCTTCCGCCACCCGCATCTCTTCCGTAAGCTCGTCGCCTTTTCTGGGCGCTACGACCTGACGATGAAGGTGGACGTGTTCGGCGACCTGTTCGACGGCTATTATGACAACAGCATCTATTTCCACACGCCGACGCATTTTCTGCCCGGCCTCGGCGCCGACTGACGGCTCGAGCGGCTGCGCGAGATCGAGATCGCTGACCATCGGCGATGCCGATCCCTTCCTCGACAACAACCGCTATTTCAGCCGGCTCCTCGGCGAGAAGAACATCCGCCATCAACTGCATGTTTGGGACGGCCGCGCCCACCGCGCCGGCGCCTGGCGAAAGATGGCGCCACTCTACATCTGACCCCTGTGAGCCCGTCCGCTTTTTTCGCTCTGCCGGTCGCGGGAGATGTCAGCCGCGGTCCTCCCATGGATTGATCATGGGGATGCCGGCGGCTTCAAAGGGGCCGGCGTCGCGTGTGGCCACCACGAGGCCGTGTGCGGCGGCTGTGGCGGCGATGTAGTCGTCGACCTTGCCGTTTGCTTTGCCTGCGGGCTTGGCTTGCGCCATCAGGGCGGCATAGGCTTGTGCGGCGCCGAGGTCGAAGGGCAGCACGCGCCCCTCGAACAACGGCAGCACGTCGCCCTCCAGCCGGTCATGCAGAGTGGTGCGGCGCTTGCCGGCGGGCATGGCCGCAATGCCGAAACGCAGCTCAGCGACTGTGACGGCCGAGAGATAGAGGGTTTCGATAGCTTGGGCGTCTATCCACGCCAGCACACGCGGATCGGGCGTGAGCTTCCATGGTTCCGAAATCATGTTGGTATCGATGAGGATCATTCAAACCTCATCGGATCTGCCGGCGTCTTGTCGCGCAACTGGTCGAACAGTTCCGCCTCGGCATCGGTCAGCTCCGCTTCGCGAGCGATGGATGCCAGCAACGAACCGAGCTTCACCCGCTCGGGGGGGGCGGACGGCCGTCTCAAGAATGTCTCGAATTTCCGCCTCGGTGCTGCGGCCATGCGTGGCCGCCCGAATACGAAGCGCGCAAGGTCTCGCAGCTGAAACCTACGCCGATCCCTCAAATTTCGTTTGCAGGGCGTACCGCTACGGTGAAATCTGGCCTCGCTGGCGGATGGGCAGCAGGATATGGACCTCGACGTCGCTCCTGTTTTCCCGGGAGCGGATCAAACTTGGGCCTCGCTTCGGCGGGGCTTTTTTCTTGGCTAGGGCGGGGGAATATTCCCGCCCAGTGCTAGATTTAGCCTTTCCGGCGTGATGCAACGGGCGTATTCAGCCAATGTGTGGTTCACATCCACGCTCCCCGCGCGGCAGATCTCCGATCGGCTTCCTTCCCGCTCGCCTGTCGCGTCATCCGGAATTTTCATTGGCAGCTTCATGACAACGGTAGAGACGAGCGAGAACGGGCAAGAGGTGGCAACTGGCCGTCAGGCGAAGATCGTGGCTCTGGTCGTTGCCGTTTCCTTCTTCATGCAGATACTCGACGGCACCATCGTCGCCACCTCGCTGCCGCAGATGGCGGCAAGCTTCGGCGTGCAGCCGGTGTCGATGAGCATCGGCATCACCGTCTACATGCTGACGATGGCGGCCTTCATTCCATTGTCAGGCTGGCTCGGTGACCGCTTCGGCGCGCGCCGCGTCTTCCTGGTGTCGATCGGCGTCTTCACCGGCGCTTCGCTGTTCTGCGGGCTCTCCGGCAGCCTCACGGAATTCGTGCTGTGGCGTGCGCTGCAGGGGGCGGGCAGCGCGCTGATGACGCCGGTCGGTCGCATCATCGTGCTGAAAAACGCCCGCAAGTCTGAACTCGTGCAGGCAATCGCGCTGATCACCTGGCCGGCGCTGACGGCGCCCGTGGTCGGGCCCGTACTCGGCGGCTTCATCACCACCTATGCCAGTTGGCATTGGAATTTCCTGATCAACATCCCGATCGGCATCATTGGTATGGGGCTGGTGCTGCGCTTCGTGCCCGAACAGCGCGAGGCCAATCCCGGCCGGCTGGATATTCTCGGCTTTATCCTGAGCGCGGCCGGACTGACCCTGTTGCTCGCGGCCTTGGAGCTTTCGGTCAAATGGGAAGGCGGGCTTTGGCCCGTCATCTCATTGCTGGCGGCGGGCATGATGCTCTCTGTCATGGCGACGCGGCATTTCCTCGCCGTCGACAATCCGCTGCTCGACCTCTCGGCCTTCCGCGTCCAGACCTTCTCGATGTCGACGCTTTCGGCGGGCACGGCATGCCGGACGGCGATCAATGCGACGCCTTTCCTGCTGCCCCTTCTGTTCCAGCTTGGCTTCGGGCTGAGCTCGATTGCCGCCGGCACCTATCTGCTCGTCTATTTTCTCGGCAATTTCAGCATGAAGGCGGTGACGACGCCGCTCTTACGCTTCTTCGGCTTCCGCACCGTACTCGGGCTCAATGGGCTGATCGCGGCCCTTTCAATCGTTGCCTGCGGTTTCCTGACGCCTGACACGCCGCCGTTTTTCATGCATGCGCTGCTCTTTCTCGCCGGCCTGTCGCGGTCGATGGAGTTCACGGCGCTGAACACGCTCGCCTTTGCCGACATCGGCCCGGCGCAGCGAAGCTCGGCCTCGACGCTGTCGAGCATGCTGCAGCAGATGTCGATGCTGCTCGGCGTTGCGGTGGCCGCCGCCGTGCTCAACATTTCCTCTGCTCTCAGGGGTGCGGCCAATCCCGTCTTGGCCGATTTCCGCTGGGCCTTCGTCGTGATTGGCGCGATCGGCATCGTCTCGTCGCTGCGTTTCCTGCAATTGCCGAAGGAGGCTGGCGCCGAAGTCTCCGGCCACCGGAAATTCCAGAAGAGCTAACCACCTGCGACATGAGCGAGGGATCAGCGATGTTTACCTCAGGCGGTCAATGCAATACGACAGTGCCCATGCCGACGACTCGGACCCTTGCGGCCGTCGTTGCTTAGAGAGAACGCCGGGAGACCGAATGAGCAATTCTAGCGGCGATGCGGATGGCCTGATCCACATCCTCTATATCGACGACGACGAAGGGCTCGCCCTCCTGATGCAGAAGAACCTTGCGCGGCGCGGCTTTTCGGTCGAGTGGGCGCAGAATGGTGCTGCCGGCCTTGCGCGGATCGCCGAGGGCAGCATCGACGCCGTCGTGCTCGATCATCTCCTGAGCGGCGAGACCGGACTCGACATTCTGCCCTGCATCACGTCCGTGCCGGATCATCCGCCGGTCATTTATGCAACGGGGTCGGATGACACCAGCATCGCGGTCGCGGCGCTGAAGGCGGGCGCCGATGACTACATGCTGAAGGGGATTTCGGCCGATTATTTCGACCTGCTCGCCGCCGCCCTCGAACAGGCGCTGGAGCGGGCGCGCTTCCGCCGCGAGACGGCGCAGGCGCAGGAGGTGATCCGCCAGCAGCGCGACCATGCCGAGTTGCTGCTTGCCGAAGTCAATCACCGCATCGCCAACAGCCTCGGCCTGGTCGGCGCGCTGATCCGCATGCAATCTTCCATGACCAGGGACCAGGTGGCGATCGACGCGCTGCACGAGACGCAGATGCGCATCAACGCCATCGCCAGCGTGCATCGCCGGCTCTACACCAACCGGCAGGTCGGCTCGGTGCAGGTGGATGAATATCTGAACAGCCTGCTGACCGAACTCGAAGCTTCGATGCGCGACGACAAGCGGCCGCACCGTATCGTGCTGACCGCAAAACCGGTCAATCTGGCGACTGACAAGGTGATCACGCTCGGGTTGATCGTCAGTGAACTCGTCACCAATGCTTTCAAATATGCCTATCCCGAGAGCGTCTCGGGCGAGATCCGCGTTTTTGTCGACCAGACGGACGGAGAATTGCACGTCATCGTCGAGGATGATGGAGCGGGGTTCGATCCAGAGGGCTCAGCCAGGGGAACGGGGCTCGGAACACGCATTTTGACGGCGATGGCCGCGAGCTTGAAATCGGATTTCGCTTACGACCCCAGGCATGAAGGGACGAGGGCGATGCTAGTGTTCTCGTTGCATGAGGAGAAGTAGGTAGAGGTGGAAGGTCACGATGAAGGGTGTGCCCGCGGCCCCCTCATCCGCCTGCCGGCACCTTCTCCCCGAGGGGAGAAGAGATTCGCGGCAACGTCTCGACTCCCTCTTCTACCCAACGGGAGAAGGTGCCCCCTTGTCCTATTTTTACAAGAGCTTGCCGGCATAACATCATGAAACCTAACGCGACGGGAGGAAAGCATGACAACGATCCGTACACCTCGCGAAGTCTACGATTTCTGGTTCGTTCGATGCGGCCGCGAGCTATGGTTTCGCCCGCCGCCGGAACTCGATGTCGAGATCCGTGATATATTCCGCGATACGCATCTGGCGCTTGCCGCAGGCGTCGGCGACGAATGGCGGGCCGATCCGATGAGCCGGCTGGCGGCCGTCATCGTGCTCGATCAGTTTCCCCGCAACATCTATCGCGGCACTGGGCTTGCCGTTGCTACCGACGGGCTGGCGCTTCGGGAAGCCAAGCTTGCGCTTGCGGCCGGCGCCGACCAGGCGGTGGAACATGCATGCCGGACCTTCTTCTATCTGCCCTTCGAACATGCCGAGAACCTCGATGAGCAGGCGCGTTCGGTGGCACTGTTCACCGCGCTTGGCGACGAGGAATATCTCGATTATGCGATCCGCCACCATGAGATAATCGCCGCCTACGGGCGCTTTCCTCACCGCAATGCCATGCTCGGGCGGGAATCGACGGCAGCAGAACTCGACTATCTCTCCAAGCCTGGCGCGGGGTTCTGAGCTGTTTGGACGAACGTGCGCGGCATGGAACAGGCTCGGTGCAGGGCGCTTTAGGCATCTCCCGCCTTTCTGTCGCCTTTCTTTGCGATGAAAAGCGAGCATTCAATTTCGATGACAACCTTTCCGGAGGCCTTTTTGCGGCTGAGATCCATCCTGCTTCGCACCATTCTTCTCATGACGCTGGCGCTCGCCGGTGCGCATTTTGAGAGCGCAGCAGCCTTCGCGCAGGAACCGCAGCCGCAGGCGGCAGCAGAGACGCCGCCTGTCGATACGCCTTCCGCCCAGGCGGCGAAGGAGATCGAGAAGGCGAAGGTCCAGCTTGGTTCGCTGCAGGACAGCGTCAAGGAGAACGCCGATAATGACGATGCGCTGGTCGGGCTTGCGACCAAAGCCGACGAACTCAGCCGCGCCGTCATCACCATATCGGTCAACCTGAGGCCGCGTTTCGACCAGATCAAGAACCGGCTGACCGAGATCGGCGAGCCGCCGAAGGATGGGCAGCCGCCCGAGGCGCAGATCGTCACCGACGAGCGTAACGCGCTTGCCGCCGAGCGCGCGCAGATCAATGCGGTGACCGGTGACGCCGAAAACCTGTCGATCGCGGTGACGAAGCTCATGAACGAGATCATCGAGATGCGGCGGCAGCTTTTCGCCGATACGCTTTTCAGGCGCACCGAAATCTCGGTTTCCGTCCTTGACGATGCTGCGACTGCCTTCGTACGGGAGACTGGCGAATTTGCCACGGCGCTGTCGAGCTGGGCCACCTTCGTCTGGAAGTTCAAGCGCTTCCCGCTGTTCGCGGCGATCTTCCTGTCGCTCGCTTCGGCGCTCATTCTGCTTTCCGGCAGCTACCGACTGTTCGGCTCTTATCTGCGCCGGGACGAGGCGGTCGAGAACCCTTCTTATATCGGCCGGCTGTCGATCGCCTTCTGGTCGACGCTGATCCGCACGCTGGCGCTGGCGGTGCTGCTCGTCACCTCCTTCTTCTTCCTCAACAGTTTCAACGTGCTGCGGCCGGATATCGCGCCGGTCATCGGCGCGCTGTTCGGAACAATCGGACTCGTCTATTTTGTCGGTCGCTTCATCAATGCCATCTTTGCGCCGCACGAACCGCGCTGGCGGCTCGTCAAACTTTCCAACCTCGGCGCGCGCTCAATCGGTTATTGCCTGCTGGCGATGGCAGTCATCAACGGGCTCGACTATCTCTTCAGCAGCATCGGCGAAGCGATGGGCTCACCGCTGGTGCTGACGGTCGTCAGAAGTCTGATCGCCGCGCTCATCATCGGCATCATCCTGATCGCGGTCTCCTTCGGCAAGCCGATGTTGGCGAGAAGCGGCGATCCCGACGCGCCTGGCAGACATTGGCCGCGCGGCATGGCGATCATCCTGCGCGTCGTCGGTGCCGCTTTGATCGTTACGGCACTTGCCGGCTACGTCGGACTTGCCCGCTTCGTCGCCACGCAGCTCATCATCACCGGCGCAGTCGTCGCAACCATGTATGTCGGCCTGCTCTCCGGCAAGGCGATCTCGCGGCAGGAAAGCTTCGGCGACACCTTCTTCGCGCGCTTCCTGGCGCGGCGCTTCAACCTCGGGCCGGTGGCGATAGACCAGGTCGGCCTGCTCGTCGGCCTTGCCATGTATGCGGTGGCGCTGCTCGTCGGCATTCCGCTGATCCTGCTGCTCTGGGGCTTCCATGTACAGGATCTGCAGCTTATCGCCTTCCGGCTGTTCACTGAGGTCAAGCTCGGCGGCATCAGCATCTCGCTGCTCGGAATCTGCACCGGCGTCCTGCTCTTTGCCGGCGTCTACCTGCTGACGCGCTGGCTGCAGCGCTGGCTCGACGGCAATGTCATGGCGCGAAGCCATGTCGATCTCGGCGTGCGAAATTCGGTCAAGACAGGCATCGGTTATCTCGGCGTCGGCATTGCCGCGATCATCGGCGTTTCCGCCGCCGGCATCGATCTGTCGAGCTTCGCGCTTGTCGCCTCGGCGCTTTCGGTCGGTATCGGTTTCGGCCTGCAGAACATCGTCTCCAACTTCGTCTCCGGCCTGATCCTGCTGGTCGAGCGGCCGTTCAAGGTCGGCGATCACGTCGTCTCCGGTACGGCCGAAGGTATCGTCAAGCGGATCTCGGTGCGGGCCACCGAGATCGAGACTTTCCGCAAGCAGGCGATCATCGTGCCGAATTCGGAACTGATCAACGGCCTCGTCGGCAATTGGACGCATCGCAACAAGATCGGCCGTTCGGAAATCCCGGTCTCCGTCAGCTACGACGCCGATCCGCAGATGGTGATGGATATTCTCTTGGAGTTGACCGCGAAGATTCCGCTCGTCATGCGCAATCCCGAGCCGCATGTCGAATTCCTGCGCTTCGGCCCCTATTCGCTCGATTTCGAGCTTCGCTTCTTCCTCGCCGACATGGGCGACGGCCTGACGGTGCGCAACAATCTCCGGATCGAGATCCTCAAGCGCTTCAAGGCGGAAGGCATAGAAATCCCGCTGCCACAGAGCGACCTTACCATCCATCGGGAGGCTGCCCCCGTCTTTCCCAATGCGGTTAAGGAGCATACTGGCGGCGATGAGAATTCCAAGGATAGACCGGTGGAGGAAGAAGAGCGGCCGGTACGCCAACTGCGCGGGCGGGCAGCGGAGAGCTGAACAGCTTATTCAGCCATCATTCACAGGTCTATGTGCATGATCCCTTCCATCGGGATCGCTGCCGAGGGCAGCACCGATCTTTCGAGGGGAGGGCGCGTCAGCGCCGCCGCATATGATGGCAAGATTTGCCGCCGTTCTGCTTGTCCCGCTGCTTGCCGCGCCGGCGGTCAATGCGGCATCCATCACCAACACCGATCCAGCCGCCGTGGTGCTCATCATCACCGAGGGCGGCCAGCGCGTCGAAGTCGTGGTCGATGCCGGCGCTTCCGAAAGCCTCTGCTCCTCCGGCTGCTTCATGACGACACCCGACGGCGACCGGATCGGGCTCGATGGCGGCGAGACGATCGACATCATCAAAGGCTCGGCGGTCGTCAAATAGGGTTGCGGACCTGTCAGGCTGGACGGCTCAGATAATGCGCTTGCCCTCCGCATCCAGGACCTTCTCGCCGTCTTCCTTGGTGAAGGCACCCTTGTGCGTCTCCGGCAGGATTTCCAGGACCACCTCGGAAGGCCGCGACAGGCGTGTGCCAAGCGGTGTGATGACGAAGGGCCGGTTGATCAGGATCGGCTCCGCCAGCATGGCGTCGAGAAGCTGATCGTCGGTCAGATCAGGATTGTCGAGGCCGAGTTCGGCATAGAGCGTATCTTTGTCGCGAAGGGCCTGGCGCACGGTGAGGCCGGCATCGGCGATCATTCTTGCCAGTTCCTCACGCGATGGCGGGTTCCTCACATAGTCGATAATATCAGGTTCGATACCGGCGTTGCGGATGATCGCCAGCGTATTGCGCGACGTGCCGCACGCGGGATTGTGGTAGATGGTGACATTCATAGTTTTGCCTCTGACGATAGCGTTGACGAAGCGCCAGGCTGTAACAGCCAGGTGAACAGGAGAAGGGCTGCGACAGCACCGGATATTTCGGCGATCCAGAATCCGGGAAGATCGATTGGGCGGATGCCGGAGAAAGTGTCTGTCAGCGAGCGGGCCAAGGCGACCGCCGGATTGGCGAAGGAGGTCGAGGCGGTGAACCAATAGGCGGCGGTGATGTAGAGGCCGACCAGCCACGGCACCGCCTTCTGCTCGAACCTGATGCCGGCAAGGATGATGGCGACCAGACCGAAGGTCGCGACACCTTCGGAAAACCATTGCGCGTCGCCGGTGCGCACCTTGCTCGACAACTCGACGATCGGCAGGGCGAACATTAGATGAGCGATGACGGTTCCGACAATGCCGCCGACGATCTGCGCGGCGACATATCCAGAGAGATCGCGTTTCGCCAGCGTGCGCGACATGGCAAAGACGAGCGAGACGGCCGGATTGAAATGGGCGCCGGAGATGGGTCCGAGAACGGTGATCAGCACCACCAGCATGGCGCCGGTCGCCAGCGTGTTGCCGAGCAGGGCAAGTCCCGTATCCGCGGTCAGCGATGCCGCCATGATGGCGGATCCAACGACGGTTGCGACCAGCATGGCGGTGCCGAGGGCCTCTGCGACCAGCCGGCGCGGTAGATCGAACGACGCCATCAGCCGGCGCCCGCCGGTTTAGCGGTCGAGCCCTCCATCGCGCCGATCTGGCGCAGATGCTGCTCCAGCGCCAGCTTGTCGATCGACGACAAGGGCAGGCTGAGGAAGGCCATGATCCGGTTCTTGAGGAAGCGGGCGGCCTGCGCGAAGGCACGGCCCTTCTCGACCTCGCTGCCCTCGACGGCGGCCGGATCCTCGACGCCCCAGTGAGCGGTCATCGGATGGCCGATCCAGACAGGGCAGGCTTCACCGTGGGCGGTGTCGCAGACGGTGAAGATGAAATCCATCTCCGGTGCTTCAGGTTTGGCAAATTCGTCCCAGCTCTTCGAGCGAAAGCCGGCCGAGGGATAACCGAGTGCCGCAAGCTCCTTCAGCGCCAGAGGATTGACCTCGCCCCTCGGCTGGCTGCCGGCGGAATAGGCCTTGAATCGGCCCTTGCCCTCGGTCTTCAGAATGGATTCAGCCAAGATCGAGCGGGAAGAATTGGCGGTGCAGAGAAAGAGCACATTGTAAACGCGGTCTGTGGTCACTGCAGTTCCTCCTTGTTTGCAGGTGCGCAGCATGCGGCGACAGTGGCAGCGGGGGCGCAGATCTCTGCATTTGCGCTGCAGCAATCCTCCATTAGGAAGCGGATCAGGCCGCCGAGCGCTTCGTAATTGGCCGTGTAGATGATCGAGCGGGATTCGCGCTGTTGGCCAATAAGGCCGGCTCGTTCCAGCTCCTTCAAATGGAAGGAGATGTTGGACGGGGAAACCTCCGCCTTTACGGCGATGGCGCCTGCCGCCATTCCATCAGGACCCGATACGACAAGCATGCGAATGATGTGGAGGCGCGTTTCCTGTGAAAGCGCGCCAAATGCGGCGAGGGCTTGACGCTGATCCATATTTCAATAATCCTTGAATCATTGAAGCGATGATTAGCGCAAGTGAATGCCATCGACAACAGTAGAATTCAGGAGACCGATATCGATCTCGGTATGCTGCTCAGCGTGCTTGCCGGCGCCAGGGACTCTTCCCTGTTTTTTACCATGACGGCCGGCCGGTGAAGCCGGGCTATCATATCACCGAGGTCAAGGCGGGCCAGTTTTCGGCCCGCGAATTGCTGCACAAGATCGAGGCGCGCTCGCTGGGTTTGCCGTCTGTGTCTGATTAATGCCTGCGTATCTAGGCGACAAACGCGGAGAGATCGAATGATCCGGACGCCCGCTACCAGGCGTCAACATGATAGAAGCAGCATGCGCTACGTTCATCCAGGCTGCAATGATCAAGCTCATGACACGAAGGCTGGTCCGCTATCCCGCTTTCTCGATCAGACTCTTAATCATATCCGCAAAGAAATCGCAGGCGCACCATTGCGCCGCGTGTTCATTTCGCAGCGGCAGATGCTGATTAATAATTATTCAAATCAATTGATGTATCGAATTGGCTCGGGGACAGAATTTACATCAAAGGTTTGCTTATGGCGTTTCTAGGTATTTCGGGGATGCAATATTCCGGGGAAATGTTTGCCGGTGCGCGGATTATTGTCGCGGAAGATTCCAACGTATTCACCTCCATGATCAGCAAGCGCCTGAAGGAGCTGTTCGACATCGATGTCGAGATCTGCCGCAGCTTCGAGGATCTGCAGTTTTCCTACGACAAGTCTTCCGACCCGATCACGCTGGCGATCTCGAACATCAACCTGCCCGGCGCCGAAAACGGCGAGGCGCTGGAATATCTGGTCGATCTCTCCATACCGACCATTGTGTTTACCGGCACCTTCCATGAAGGCATGCGCGACAAACTGATCGCCAAGGACATTGTCGACTATATCCTCAAAGACAATATTTTCGCCGTCGACCTTCTGGCGGAGTCGATCTGCCGGTTTCTGACCAATCATCGCCATCACGTGCTGATCGTCGACGACAGCGCGACGGCGCGCGCCCTGCTGTCGAGCCGGCTGAAGCGCTATAATTTCCGAGTGAGCACCGCCGAAAACGGCGCCAAGGCGCTGGAGATCCTGAAGGCCAGTCGCGATATCGGCCTGATGATCACCGACTACAATATGCCCGATATAGACGGCTTTGAACTGACGCGGCGCATCCGGGCTCATATCGGCTCGCACGAATTGCGCATCATCGGTGTTTCCTCGTCCTCGAACCGGCTGCTTTCGGCGCGGTTTCTGAAGGCCGGCGGCAATGATTTCATGCTGCGTCCCTTCATCGACGAGGAGTTCTACTGCCGCGTCAACCAGAATCTCGACACGCTGCTGCAGATTCAGTCCATGCGCAAGGAGCGGGCGGTTGCCTGACGGCCCTTCCAGGATCTGGATCGCGAGGAAGCCGGGGGCGATCGGCGCTGCCGGGCGCTGGATTTTTGCAATTACAGGTAACCAGGATATTTGTCCCCTTCACGCGGATGAGCCTCTCGGTTATCGTCCGCCGCGCCGGGGGAAGGGCCGAGTCGAGCCCATAAGGCGCGAGGGGGAATAGGGGCTGTGGCTTTTCAGGCGGATTTTCAGCGAGATGGCATCGGGCTGCGTTCCGGCGGGCTAAAGATACTTCTGGTTGAAGATTCTCGAATGTTTTCCGCCGTGCTTTGCCATCGGTTCCAAACGGAACTTGGCCTTGCTGTCAAATCCTGCTCGTCGCTGAAGGCGCTTCGCAGGGAACTTGCCGAAGACGGTCACGGCTACACCATGGCGGTCGTCGATCTGAACCTGCCGGATTCGCCCTATGGCGAGGCGCTCGACTGCACGATCGAGCACGATATTCCAGCAATCGTCTTCACCGCCACGTTCGATCTCAATACGCGCAACAGGATCATGGAGCGCAATGTCATCGATTACGTGCTGAAGGACAATGAGTTCGCGCTCGACAATCTGGTCGCCACCGTCCGCCGTGCGATCTCCAACCGCAAGACGCGGGTGCTCGTCGTCGACGATGTCGTCTCGGTACGCCAGGTTCTCGTCGATCTCCTTAAGGCGCAGCAATATCTGGTCGTCGAGGCAAGCTCGGGGCTCGAGGCGCTGGCGGCGCTCGAAGCCTATAGCGATATCGAACTCGTCGTCACCGATCATCACATGCCGGATATGAGCGGCTACGAGCTGACGCGGCGCATCCGCCATCGCTTCGGTTCGGACCGGTTGCGCGTCATCGGCGTCTCCTCCTCCAATGATCGCATGCTGTCCGCGAGTTTCCTCAAAGCCGGCGCCAGCGATTTCGTCTACCGGCCCTTCGTGGCCGAGGAGCTGCAATGCCGCATCGCAAACAATGCGGAAACACTGGCGCAGATGCGCCAGTTGAGGGCCGCTGCGGCCTGCGACTATCTGACCGGCCTCTATAACCGCCGCTATTTCTATGACAATGGCCCGAAGCTGGTGAACGAGTGCTTGCGGTTGAAAGTGCCGAGCTCGGTCGCCATCCTCGATATTGACCACTTCAAGCGGCTGAACGACACATACGGCCACGAGATCGGCGACAAGGTGCTGAAAGCAGTTGCAAACAGGCTGTTCACGATCTTCGACGGCAGCGACAACCTGTTGTCGCGCCTCGGCGGCGAGGAGTTCGCCATCCTCTTTCCGCAGATGGACTCGGCCGCCGCCACCAAGCTCTGCGACGAGATCCGCTCGGATATTTCGCGGCTGAAGGTAACGGCCGACGACGAGGAACTCGGCGTCACCATCTCGATCGGCATCGCCGAAATCGGCAGCTATGAAACCTTCGAGAATTATCTCAACGCCGCCGACCAGTTCCTCTATATGGCCAAGCATCGCGGCCGTAACCAGGTCTATTCCGACGCCAGGATGACGGAAGAGGTGGCGCAGTAGGACTGCTTCCGGTAATTAGCCTCTCGCCACCGTCCGGTTTGCGCCAATGGCAGCCCCTCACCCTAACCCTCTCCCCGGTTAAACGGGGCGAGGGGGCATGCCAAATGCAGCGTTGAGGCTGAGGAAGCCGGTGCGGCGTATCCCCTTCGCCCCGCAAGCGGGGAGAAGGGGCCGGCAGGCGGATGAGGGGCCGACACGGTCCTATCACTCGGCGACCTTCCGATGCCTCAAGCCGCAACAGCCTGTCTTGCCGTCGCCATGGTCATCTTGCGCTCGGCGCGTTCCTGCTGCGGTGAGCGGTGGTAGAGTTCGCGATAACACTTGGAGAAATGCGAGGCCGAGACGAAGCCGCAGGCGACGGCGACCTCGACGACGGGCATCGAGGACTGAACCAGCAGGTGGCGCGCGCGGTCAAGGCGAATTTCCAGATAGTAGCGGGCCGGCGAACGGCCCATCTCCTGGCGGAACAGCCGTTCGATCTGGCGTCGGGAGAGGCCGGCGCCATCGGCGATCTCGATCAGCGACAGCGGCTCGGCGAGATTGCCTTCCATCAGCTCGATGATCGACAGAACCTTGGCGTTCTGCACGCCAAGACGGGCGCGCAGCGGCAGGCGCTGGCGGTCGTGCGGGTTGCGCACGCGGTCGGTCAGGTGCTGCTCGCAGATGCGGTTGACGAGGCTTTCGCCGAAATCCTCGCCAATCAGGTTTAGCATCATGTCGAGCGAGGCGGTGCCGCCGGCGCAGGTATAGAGATTGCCGTCGACCTCGTAGAGGTCGGCATAGACCTCCGCCTGCGGAAAGGCTTCGGAAAAGCCTGGCAGGTTCTCCCAATGGATGGCGCAGCGTTTGCCGTTCAGGAGGCCGGCCTGAGCCAGCACATGCGCGCCCGTACAGAGGCTGCCGACGGCGACGCCGCGATTGTAGCATTCGCGCAGCCAGGCATTGACGGATTTATTGTTGAATTCCTCGATATCGATGCCGGAACAGACGAGCACCATGCCGGGACGGTTTTCGCCGCCCAGATGCCGGCGTTCCTCGGCGAGCGAGGAATTTGCCTCGATGCCGATGCCGCACGAGGAATAGACCTTCTCTCCGTCGACCGAGGCGAGCCGCCAGGTATAGGCCTGATAGCCGAGCATGCGGTTGGCGATGCGCAAGGTGTCCACCGCTGCCGAAAAGGGCAGCATGGTGAATTGCGGTACCATAAAGAAGACCAGTGAGCGCTTCTTGATCTGCATCCTGTTCATAGCGAAATCCATGCTCGAGGGGCGATGACATATTCGTTGCGCGGAATGCGTCGCGCCGATGTCCTAAAAGCGACAGTGGCATGGAAAAATGCGGCCGGGAAGAGCAAATATGCGACATTGACCGGAATTTGACCGGTCAAATCGCCGATCGGGGCAGAAGACAGGCTCATACGCGACTGAAATTCGGGGCTGAAAACGGCTGGGAACGGCACAGCGGACAGGAAAAAGGCGGCGTTGCGCGAGGCAGACGCCGCCCTCATCTCAGGAGGAATGTCGCATTCATTACATGGTCCGGTGTTTGCTGTCGTCGGTGCTCGGCCAGCCGATATCCTTGCGGACGTCAAACGGCATGGCTTCGATTTCACGGGCGGTCCGCCAGCGCGTCCAGGCAAGCACGAGCTTGTGGGCGTAATGGCCCAGATCGAAGCGGCCTTCGCCGGAGGTGAGGGTCTTGCCACCACCCCGATAGGTGAGCGTGGTCATTATCCAGTTCCTTTCCTGGGTCAGGGACATGGTCGTCGATGGGAGGTTCGTCCATGTCCACGCTGTTAATATGGGCGTCGGGAACTCATCATTCAAACGAATAGAGCTTATGGATAGCATCAACGATATTGAATGATCTCGGCGCCTCCCGACAATGGACCTCGTGGCCTCTATTGTCGGTACCAAGCACTTTGAACCCTGCGAGCGGAAGTGGGCTCTGGATGCCGCTGGCGTCTCTCCAACAGACGGCAAGCTTTTTTCCCTTTGGAAATGGCAGTTGAGCAAGACCGTGCCGCGAAGGCCAATGCAGCGAGCTGAATTCTGTATGCGAGGGCGGAGTGATCAGTGCCGAGTGTCGAGATGGGGCAGCTCGTCGTCGAAATTCCCGTTGCTGCCGGCATCATAGGTGTTCACGCTTCGACCACCGCCTCGGGAACCGAACACCGTCAACTGCACCATGATGGCTCGTGCGCGTTCGACCGCAGCGTCATTGTCCGCGCCTGCAGCACCAGTCGGTGCTGTTCCAGATCGTTTCTTTCAAACGCTCCTGCACTGGCTTGGCCGCTTTCAGCAGACTGGGTAAAGCAGAAACGCTGCTCGAAGAAGCTCGCCGCCACGGCGTCCAGTACGGCAGCCTTAGTAGGGAAGACCTTGTACACGCTTGCCGGCGACTTTCCGATCAGTCGGGCAATATCGGTGACGTTCGTTTTCAATGGTCCGTATCGCCGGCACGCTGTGGTGGCAGCTTCGACAATGTGGGATCTCTCTTCTGCGCGTGACTCGATCGATGGATCAGGCGACTTTCCATTTGCGAGTCCTTTGGGCGTACGGCTTCGAATCCTATCGTCTCGAAGTGAAGCCCTGTCCGGCCGGTAAGTTGCCGGACAGGGGATTTCAGACGGATCCTCATCGCAGAATCCCGCTGAAGGCTCAGTACGAGATCTGCCCGTTGACGATCTTTCCATCATCGGAGGAAAGCTCCCGTTTCAGCGCATCGCGTGCCTCCGGACTGATGATGGCCACCGGAGCCGCAACGGCTACGCGCGCTGCCGAGCCGGCGAAGTTGGCCGCTGTCATCCCGATCTCATCGGCAACGCCTGCCTTTCCGCCCTCCAGGCTCTGCCCCGCCAGCCGCCGCCCGAGCATGCGCACGATCTCGGGACTGTCGGCGAAAGCGTTGTGGCCGAGCGGATCGCTGGTTGCGATGCCGCTCGTGTCGATCACGGAAACGCCGAGTTGGTCGAGAAGGGGTGCATAGGGTCTGAGATCGGTGCCGCCGACGCGGTTGACGCCACCCGACAGCCAGCCGGACACCTCCAGCGCCTTGTCGCGCGTCGATGTCAGGATCGCAAAGTGCGGCCTCTTCGGCCCCATTTCCGTGAACTGACGGCGAAACACGTCGATGTCGATGTCCGGGGATGCCAGGATGACATTCCTGACCTTGGACGGTATCGATTTCTCCCGCATGGCAACACCGCGCAGGGCCTCCGCTGCAAGCCAGCCTCCCATGGAGTGGGCCAGGATCGTCACGTCGCTGCCATGGCAGGCGCCTACGTCTGTGGCGGCGTTCATAATCCTGCGCTTTACAGATTGATGTTCGGCGGCTACCTGACGGGCCAGGATAGCGACCGTCCGGCGATAGAGAGGATCGCTGCCTACAGGATGAAAGCCCTGATCGTGGATGCGATGAGCGGCGGCGCCTTGGGGTGCGAGATTCCGAACACCGCCAAAAACGAAAGCAAACTCGACGGTGCCATCCTGGTGTTCTGGTCGCAGTTGCATGGCCTGACGCTCCTGTTGGTGGACCGTCTCGTGGGGCCAGCCGAAGCGTTACGCGAACTGACCGACAGTGTCTTGCAGGCGATGCTGAACGGATTGGCAAATTACATTCCGGCGATACCGCCAGGCGTGTGGGTGGGCCCTCCGCTCGCTGACTAGAGAGAATTCGCCACGCTCCCGACATGCCGACATCTGCCCGGTTTGCAGGATCGGCTGCTATAGCTTGGCATGGTGTCGTTACAGCCGTGCTAGCTTCCTTTGAGAGGACAAACTCTTGAGCGAATACCTATCTGCTCTGATGGGGCTCGCAGGCGTCGCGATCGGCAGCCTGACCTCCTTTGTTACCACTTGGACGACTCAGCGATCACAGGCCAGGGAAAAGCATCGCGACGCCGAGATGGCCAAGCGCGAAAAGCTTTTTTCCGATTTCATCGCTGAAGCCACACGGCTCTATGGTGACGCAATCAGCCACCAGAAGGACGACGTCTCCGATCTCGTCTTCTGTTACGCGTTAGTCGCACAGATGCGGCTCTTTTCCACGCGCCCGGTTGTAGACGCGGCCGAGTTGGTGATGGAGAGGATTGTCGAGACTTATCTGGCTCCCAACCGCTCCCTCTCTGAGATCAAGGGTATGGCTAGATCAGGCGCATTGAACGTTCTACTCGAATTCGGCGAGGCGCGCCGGCTCGAGCTATCGGCAGATCGCCGCTCTGGTGGATAGTTTCGCCGATGAGATCAGCTTGCGAGCATTTCCTTGCGCGGATTGCTCGCAACAGTCCGAATCCCTGTCGCGCGCTCTCCCCACCATACAGCGTATGAGGGAACGCTGTGACTGCGGCACGATCGGTTCGGGCCTGAGTGCGCTCGCTACGATCGTCGTGTATATCCAATTTTGGTGGTAAGGCGCTTCAAGCGTTCAATCGAAGAAATAAGGCCGATAGGCCGTATTTCCGACGCGTTTTTGCCGCATCAACAGAGCCTGCATCAGGATCCACGCATGGGGAATACCAGCAGGGAGAATGGAGATGGCGACGTGGCGACCCGATCCTTCCTTCTATCCATCACCGCGCATGGCGGCCAAGGCTCCAAAGGAAACGCTCGCCTATGTTGCAGCGTTCGACCCAGAGCGAAGGCGACCGGATGCAATCGCCGTCGTCGACGTCGACCCGGCGTCTTCAAGCTATTCGCAGATTGTCGGACAGGTCGAGATGCCGAACCTTGGCGACGAGCTTCACCATTTCGGCTGGAATGCCTGCTCGTCCTGTCTTTGCCCCAATGCGCCGCATCCGCATGTCGAGCGGCGGTATCTGGTGGTGCCGGGCTTGCGGTCCTCGCGTCTGCACATCATCGACACCAAGCCGGATCCGCGCAATCCGAAGATCATTCGCGTGATCGAGCCTTCGGAGATTGCCGAAAAGGCGAACTATTCCCGGTTGCACACGACCCACTGCGGACCCGAGGGGATTTACATCAATGCGCTCGCCGATCGCGACGGCAAGGCGCCAGGCGGCATCTTCCTCTTGGATCACCAGAGTTTCGACGTGCTCGGGCAGTGGGAAATGGATCGTGGGCCGCAGAAGCTTGCCTATGATTTCTGGTGGCATCTCGGTCACGATACGATGATCACCAGCGAATGGGGCACGCCGGATACATTCGAGAACGGGCTGGTTCCCGAGGTGTTGCTCGGCTCGAAATATGGCCGCCGATTGCATTTCTGGGATCTGCACAAGCGCAAGCACCTGCAAGAGATCGATTTCGGCGAGGAGCACCAGCTCGTCTTCGAGCTGCGCCCGGCTCATGATCCGACCAAGGCCTATGGTTTTGTCGGCTGTGTCATCAGCCTCAAGGACCTCTCGGCCTCGATCTGGACATGGTATCGCGATGGAGACCGGTGGGCTGTGAGGAAAGTGATCGAGATTCCGGCGGAGCCGGCGGACCCGGATTTGCTACCTCCCGTACTCAAGGGGTTCAGCGCCGTGGCGCCGCTCGTTACTGACATCGACCTGTCGATGGACGACCGTTTTCTCTACGTCTCGTGTTGGGGCACCGGCGATATGATCCAGTATGACGTTTCCGATCCCTTCGCGCCGAAAGAAACGGGCCGAGTGCGGATCGGCGGGATCGTTTCGCGTACCTCCCATCCGAAGGCTGTAAACGGAGCGCTGAACGGTGGGCCACAGATGGTGGAGATCAGCCGCGACGGCAAGCGGATCTATTTCACCAATTCGCTCTATGGCGCCATCGATCCGCAATTCTACCCTGACGGCATCGACGGATGGATGGTCAAACTCGATGTCGGCGATGGTGGCGGCATCGCCTTCGACGAGAACTTTTTCGTCGACTGGCCGAAGGGCCACCGCCCGCATCAGGTCCGCCTCGAAGGCGGCGACTGCTCGTCCGATTCCTATTGTTATCCATAGGGAGGAGGAGGCGACAGTGCGGTCTTCTCAGGGCGAATGACGACCGTCTGGCCATGGCTTTCGATTGTCGGTCTCGGCGCCTTTCACGGCATTAATCCGGCGATGGGCTGGCTCTTTGCGGTCGCCCTGGGGCTTCACCGCCAGAGCCGCCGGATCGTCTGGTTGTCGCTTGCTCCAATTGCCGTGGGTCATGCCATCTCCGCCGCTCTCACACTGGTGGTGGTCGTCACATTCGGCGCGGTATTAGAGCCGCACCATTTCAGGCTCGTCGCGGCACTGCTCATTCTCAGCGTCGCTGCCTACGGCGTGCTTTACGGGCACCGCCCCCGGGTGAGGGTCGGCATGCGCGCCGGCATGGCAGGCCTTGGCCTCTGGTCCTTCCTGATGGCAACGAGCCACGGGGCGGGCTTGATGCTGGTTCCCGCGGTACTCAGCCTATGCGTGGCGGATCGAGCGGGAGATCTTGCGACCGCGAGTTCGCTGCCGATCGCGCTTGCCGCCGTTGCCGTACATGGCGCGGCAATGCTGGCCGTCGTCGCGGTGGTGGCGATCGCCGTCTTCGAATGGCTCGGCCTTGCGGCACTCCGCTCGGCATGGATCAACTTTGATCGCCTCTGGACCGTGGCGCTGAGCGCGACCGGCATCGTGCTTCTCGTCCAATGAACCTGTGCTGTGACCGCGGTCGTGGGCGGGGACGCGCCCAATCTTGCGCCTTCACGTCGCTGATGTAACCGCGGACATCGGTGGCCGGCTCGGTGTAGGCATCGCCGAGCGTCTTTGTCCATGTTTGGGACGCAGGATCTTGGCGTCGTCCTCCTGGGGTAAGGCCGAGAAGCAATTGTCGATCGTGTAATGAAGAGTGCCCCAGGTAGCCGCGGGAAAACGGTTAGCGCAGCGCTCAGCCTTGCCCCTCACTCCAATGAGCCAAACTGAGCTGACATGCCGAACCACAGCCAACTGGAATTTTCCCGGCGCGATTTGCTATCTCGCCGGTCGCCGCACTCGTTGTCACGGGGGATGAAGCATTCAACTGCACCTTCGGTATGCGGCGACATGGCTTGGAACCAACTCCGTTCCCCATCGTTGCGACCAGGTAACTGCCAGTGACGCAAAGGAGGAAATGATGATTTCCGCAGACCAGATCCGTGAACATATGGAAGTTCTGACGGCTGACGGCACCCACGTCGGGACGGTGGATCATCTTGATGGTCCGACCCGCATCAAGTTGACGAAGTCCGACTCGGAGGACGGCAAACACCATCTGATCCCGATTGACTGGGTCGATCACGTCGATGCCCATGTCCACCTGTCGAAGAACGCCAGAGATGTCCGCAGCCAGTGGGCAACCATCAATTGAGGAGTGGCAGGCTGCGGCTCAGGTCGCAGCTTCCTCTCCACGGAGCCGCCATGACGCGACAATTGCAGAAGGGCGACAAAGTGAGCTGGGATACCAGCCAGGGAAGCGCCGAGGACAGAGTGATCAGTAAACAGACCAGCCAGACGAAGATCAAGTGCCATATGGTGAAGGCGTCGGCGGAAAGCCCGCGATATATCGTTCGAGAGCGATAAATCGGGAAGTGCGCCGCTCACAAGTCTGAGGAACTCAGGAAACATTGATGTCGGCATGCCTCGTCTGGACGAGAGGAGATTGAAATGCCAGCCAAATCCAAGGCCCAGCAGAAGGCGGCGGGAGCCGCACTTTCAGCCAAACGCGGAGAGACGCCCAAGAAAGAACTCAAGGGTGCTTCGAAGCAGATGGAAAAAAGCATGAGCGAAAAACAGCTCGAGGAATTCGCATCGACCAAGACAAAGGGCAAACCCCAGCATGTTTCCAAATGATCGTGCGACAGCCTGCGAGTTCGTTACGTCGAAGTCGAATGCATGGAAAATCCTGCGACATGATAGGACTCTGAAACAGCATCGAAAATCGCGCGGGCGGAGGCGTCGCGGTTTTTGGACATCCATCGCAGTTCGAACGTGACGCCAGGGCGGCCCTCGCTGGTCTGTCCAAAAGAAACGAACAGCGCAACGCAACCTAGCGGTCCAAGCACCTCCGATAATTCCGGCAGGTCGGCTTCGGAGCTGTGAATGACGAGTGTTGCCTTCTGTTCGCAACGCAGCCACATATCCAGCTGCTTCATTGGCGACAAGACGATGAAGGCG
Organism: Rhizobium sp. NLR16a; assembly: GCF_017948245.1. Lineage (NCBI taxonomy): Bacteria > Pseudomonadati > Pseudomonadota > Alphaproteobacteria > Hyphomicrobiales > Rhizobiaceae > Rhizobium > Rhizobium sp. NLR16a. The sequence goes on from NZ_CP072865.1 coordinate 1,321,750, forward strand.
GCGGCGGTCGCCACCGTCCCGGTCAGGATCTGGCCACCGCCGAAGCAGAGACCGACGACGGTCATGAACCACATGGTAGCGGCCGTGGTGACGCCGGTCATCGTGTCGCCACGTCTCAGAATCGCGCCGCCGCCGATGAAGCCGACGCCCGTCAGCACGCCGAGGGGAAAGCGCAGGACGTCCATCTGCGTGAAATAACTAAAGGTTTTTCCGTAGGTCGATAGAAGGAGGTTTGCCTGGATCATCGCCAGGCAGGCGGCAAGAGCCACCAGGATAGTAGTCCTGAAGCCCGCCGGGTGACCGCCGCGCTCGCGATCGAGGCCAATCAGTCCGCCCGCGATCACCGTCAGTATGATCCGCAAGGCGATCTCCCACCAGCTTGGCGTCAGCGGCATCGCTTCCGTCAGGAATGAAGGCATGGTCTGATCCTGACTGTATCGCCGCTCTTTCGCTGCTGGCCGGGCATTCGTTCCTCCTGCGCTACAGTGCATCCGGTTGAGATAAACGCGGTGTCGGCCCGGACGTTCCCGGGGCGCCTCTGGGCCGTAGACGTTTGCAACAGGGCAAGATTGGCGGTTTGTCGGCCATCGGTGTATGGTTCCGGACTGGGACCATCCACACTAACCATAAGAGCGCGTAGCGTCTAAAATGGAGTCATTGATTGGCTGTTGCCTTCACCAAGGAAGAGAGTTTCGAAACCGCTTCGGAAACCCTGTTGCCGGACCGGGCAATTTCGCCGCATCCGAACCTCGTCACGGAAGCCGGGTTGAAGGCTCTCGAACTGCAGTTTCAGCAGGCGCGCGCGGCTTATGATGCGACGAGCGCCATCGAAGACGTAAACGAACGGCGGCGCCAAGCTGCCAATCCTTTGCGTGATCTACGATACTTATCGGCCAGACTTCGCACGGCCCAACTCATGCCTGACCCAACGTCAGCCGACGTGGTTGCCTTCGGCAGTACGGTCACTTTCAGCCGCGACGACGGACGCGTGCAGACCTATCGGCTCGTCGGCGAAGACGAAGCAGATCCCAAGGCCGGATCGATTTCCTACGTCTCTCCGGTGGCGCAGCTGCTGATGGGGAGGGCTGTCGGCGATGTGATGGAGACAAGCGGCCAGGAGCTGGAGATCATCGCCATCTCCTAGAGAAGCTCGTCAAAGCGAGCGGATCGGTACGAAGAATTTCGTCGAACCTCGGCAGCCGCACGGCCTACGTGTGATCGCTCCAATCGAAGAGTATCTCTGCCGCGGTGGAGCCTGAAGAAGAGGCATGCCTGACGGAATTAAAGACAGCGCTTCGCCACGGCGACGACTTCGCGCGTCAACTCCGCCAGGCGGTCGGCGGCGAGGCGGTTTATCTGCCAGTAGAGTGGGACGTCCAGCGGCGTGTCGGCAACAAGCTCGACCAGCCGTCCTGATGCGAAATGTTCGCGGGTGAGCTGGGTCGGATTCATTCCCCATCCCATGCCGGAAAGGGTGGCCTCGACGAAGCTTTGCGGCGAGGGCAGCCAATGTGTGGGGTAGTCCAGATCTTGGCCGAAAGTCTGCCTTACCCAGTTGCTCTGAAGCCTGTCCTTCTGGTTGAAGGTCAGGGCCGGAGTGTTTCGGATCGCCTCCGACGTCACGCCGTCCGGGAAGTGGCGGGCGACAAAATCGGGTGTCGCGGTGGCGTTGTAACGGAGAGTTCCAAGCGCGAAACGCCGGCACCCCCGGATCGGCTTCTCCAGGCTGGTGACGGCTGCGATCACCCGTCCTCGCTGCAGCCATTCGGCGGTGTGATCCTGGTCGTCGACGGCGACATTCAACAGATAGGACGAGGTTTTGGAGAAATTCGACATGGCCTCCACGAACCATGTGCCGAGGCTGTCGGCGTTGGTCGCGATCTGAAGCGTGACCCTTTGGCGTGGCTCGTCGGGATCGACAAGAGCCGGCAGCTGCCCGAAAAGCTCGGCCTCGAGCATGCCGACATTCTCGATGTGGCGACAGAGCCATTCACCCTTTTCGGTTGCGGTACAGGGGGTGCCTCTGGCGATCAGGATGACGCCGAGGCGTTCTTCGAGCTGCTTGACCCGCTGCGAGACCGCCGAAGGCGTCACGTTCAACAGGGTCGCCGCCCTTTCGAAGCTGCCGGTCTGGGCGACGGTTGCAACGGCGCGAAGAGCGGGATAGTCGAGCATGGATTAATTTCTCTTAATTGGGATAAGACAGATTAATTAGACTAAGCCAGTTTCAGGCGATACCGCAACTTCATCGAAGCTGAGACGTGTTGCTGAAACGATGAATTTTTCGATTTATGTTACAGGCCTGATGATGGGGCTCAGCCTGATCGTGGCGATCGGCGCGCAGAACGCCTTCATCCTTCGCCAGGGCCTGCGCCATGAACATGTCTTCGCCGTCTGCTTCACCTGCGCCTTATCCGACGCGGCACTGATCATGCTCGGCGTCACCAGCCTCCAGCAGATCGTCGGCTTCGTGCCCTGGCTCGATCCGGTCATGCGGTACGGGGGAGCCGCGTTTCTGGCCTGGTACGGAGCCAAGAGCCTCTATTCCGCCTTACGGTCGTCCGCTGTGCTGACAGCGGCGGAAGCCGAAACGACAGGCTTTTGCCGTACGCTTGCGACCTGCCTCGCGCTGACCTGGCTCAATCCGCATGTCTACCTCGACACGGTGGTGCTGCTCGGTACGATATCGACGCGGTATCCGGGGCAGCAGGCTTCGTTTGCCGCAGGCGCCGTGACCGGCTCCTTCCTGTTTTTCTTTGCGCTCGGATATGGCGCAATGTGGCTGCGGCCAATCTTCTCCAGGCCAGCCTCCTGGCGGATGCTCGAGACGCTCGTCGCGGCGACGATGTGGATTATAGCTTTCAAGCTGATAGGTGGGATATGAGCCGATCGCCGTGAGGCCATCGGCCCGGGCCCGTGTTGCCGAGTTCGACGGCAATGTCGTCCGAAGACCTGAGTGTCCTGATCCCATCCAGAGATCGGCATTATGCACGCGATTCCACGATCCTCAGAACCCGCTTCGGTCGAGCGACCGAGTTGAGGGGCGGCAATTCCATTTCACGCTGGCAATCAGCCAGCAGGTGCGACGGAAATCGCTTCAACTCCCGCAGCGCATGTTCGTGGTTCGCATCCCTGCGCCGATGCGACTTGAATGCTGAAAGGGCTTGTAGGATATTCCAGGTGCTTGATTGCGCCATGTCGAGCCTCCTTTGCTGCGCTAGTTGGCGACACGCTGACTATGGGGAGCGATTGACATTCAATCAAACAAAATGATATGCGGTTAAAGATCAGAAAAATTGAAAGATGCGACGATGAGCCTTCCCTTTCGCCGTCCCATTCCTTTGCTTGACAACGATGTGCTGCGTACCTTCGTCGCCATCGCCGAGACGGGCAATTTTTCCACTGCCGCCGAAGCGGTGTTCCGCACGCCGTCAGCAGTGTCGATGCAGATCAAGAAGCTCGAGGAACAGCTCGGCGCGACCCTGTTTTTGCGCGACGCCCGCTCGGTGACGCTGACACGCCACGGCGAGATGCTGCTTTCCTACGCCCGCAACATCCTCGCCCTGTCGAACGAGGCGGTGTCGCGCTTCATCATGCCGGAGCTCACCGGTGTCGTCAGGCTCGGCGCGCCTGAAGATATCGGCGAGCGGCTGCTGCCGAGGATCCTCAAGAGTTTTGCCGAAAGCTATCCCGGCATCATGGTCGACGTGACGATCGACATGAGCGTCGGGCTGAAGAAGCGCATGGAGGAGCAGCGGCTCGACCTGGCGCTGATCAACTGCGCGACGCGGCCGTTTCCGACCGGTGGCGAAGTGGTGTTTCGCGAGCGGCTGGTCTGGGCCGGCGCAAGGTGCGGTTCGGCGCATCGGCGCGATCCCCTGCCGATTTCGATCTGGGAGGACGGCTGCATCTGGCGCCAGGAGGCGCTATCGCAGCTCGAACGCAACAAGCGGCCGTATCGCGTCGCCTATCTCAGCGGCCACACGATGGCGCAACGCGCCGCCGTGCTTTCCGATCTCGCCATCGCGCCGCTGCCGCTCTCCTATGTCAGCGAGGACATGTCGATCCTCGGGCTGCAGGAAGGGCTGCCGGAGCTCGGCTCCTTCGATATCCGGCTGCTGACCGCCTCGCAGATGTCTGGACCGATCGAGACGGTGGCCGACAGCATCCGCAGTGCTTTCGCCGAGAGAGCGAAGGCGGTCGCCGCCTGAGGACGTCTTTCTCCCGCTGAACCTTTTGTTCCTTTGTGCGTTATCGGCGCGGATGGCACGAGTGCCGTTCGGGGTTGATTTCAAACAAGGATATTCGAAATGACGACAACGGCCAAAATTGCCGCAGCCTTCATGGTTCTTCTTGCTCTTTCCTCCTGCGGCAACACGATCCGCGGCATGGGGAAAGATACGGCGAACGCCGTCAACGCCACACAGGACGCCGGTCGCTCGGTCGACAGGGCTGCGAGGAAGTAATCGGCCGGCAGCTTTGCCGGGCTGAACGGGCCATCCGCGGCCGGATCAAGGCACCGGAGGATATGCCTTTTCGAGGCCGCCGGATCGGCTGAGACCGGTCCGGAAGGCTTGGTAGGCGGGATGCTGGCTCGAGCGAGCGGTTTCCATCAGTCGTATCTGCAGGCGATCCGGCGCCTGGGTCCCGAGCCATGATCCAAGGTTTTCAAGCTTCAGCGAGTTCAGGAAATGCGACTTCGCCGCAAGGTCGAGATGGCGCCGCAGGCCGTCGAGCAGGTTGTCGTCCTGGGCGGCATTTTCCATGAGCAAAGCCAGATATGATTTATCGGCTTCCGATAGCGCGGCGAGCTTTTCCGCAACGGTATCGCGGTCGGGAAAGGGAACGTTGCCTGTCATTCGAATCGTCCGATGGTAGGTGCCATCTGCCGTTATAGGCTCGCTTTGACTTTTTCGGCTACATCGGCGGGCACCCATTTCACCCACAAGTTCTCGTAATTGCGCAGGAAATAGATAGCGGCATCCTCATTGCTTTCGCGATTTTCATCCTGCCAGGCGAGCACCTGGTTGATCGTCTCATTGTCCCATTTGCGGGTCTTGAGATAGGTCGTGACAGGTCCGGCGCGGCTGGCGAAAGACCTGGTCATCAGCGTGAAGGCGCGCGAGACCGGATAGGAATTGAGCTCAGGCCTGATGCAGCCGGCAACCGCAGTGCAGCGATCCCATTCGGCCTTGTTGTGACTGACGCCGAAGCTCAGCCGCGTCATGTCGTACTTGCCGAGGATGGCGGTCGGCGCCCAGTAATAACCGAGCCAGCCGATCTTATTGTCGAAAGCCCGGGCGATCGAGGCATCGAGCCGCTGGGGACTGCCGGTCTCGACAAGTTCGAAGCCCTTTTTGTCGGCGGCCAGGGCCTTGAAGAGGTTGGTGGTCGATATCTGGCAGCTCCAGTCGGCGGGACAGTTGTAAACCGCGCCTTTCGACGGATCATCCTCGGCAGGAAAGAGCTCGGGGTGCTTCAGCGCGTCCTCGACCGAGCGAATATCGGGATTGGCGTCGGCAATGAATTTTGGGATAAACCAACCCTCGACCGCGCCATCGGCGAGTATCTCGGCGCCCTGCACCAGCCGGCCGGTATTGACGGCCTGATCGAGCAGAGCCCTGACGGAGTTGATCCAGTATTCCGATGCGATATCGGGGGTGCCTTTCTCATTCATCGAGGCGAAGGTCGGAAGGGTGTCGCCGTCGACGATGGTGACGGAACAGCCGTAGCCGTTTTCCAGGATAAACTTGTCGAAGTTTGCGGCAATGCCGGCCGAGGCCCATTTCATCTCGGCGATCGATACTTTGCCGCATTCGGCGGCTTCGGCCGGCACGATCGCGCTCAAAAGAGCCGCGGCAAAGACGGCCGAAATCAAAAGCGTCTTCATCGTCTTCCCCGAATTCTTCTTAGACAACGTGCTGCCGGGATTCACCTGGGGCGATCCCGCAACAGGCGTTTCCCGTTCACGGGCGCCGTCCCACCGGCTCCGGCAACTCGTCGCAGACCATGTTTAGCAATGGCTTATTTTGTCGAAGCCTACGCGTTCGCTCGGAGAAATCAACCGTCTTCTGCTCGTGGTTGCGGAACTAAATTATTGAATTCGAAGAATATAGTTCGCAGCTATTATTTCCCCAGATCGAAAATTGACGCCGTCTGGGAACGCCGGCGCAGTGGCGGCGGAAATTCCGCCGTGCAGATCAAAAAAAGTCAAAATTAACATTTGCGTAAGCCTTCAATAACTCTCCGGTAAGAATGTGCCGTTATCAGTTGGGATGTAGCGGCAACGACCGCTGCTTCTCCGGTTCAGGTAGTGCGTACCGGAGAAAGCGAGCTTCGCCGTGTAGGGGCGAAGACGCCTGAGTTTTCGGCAAACCGCGCAGAGCCAAGGCCATGCGCGGTTTTCGCGCTTTCGCGAGAATATCCGAAGTCTTGACCCGGGATCGGCGGCCATTGTAGGCCTCCGGCTAGTGCATCGGCCCGAAAATCTGAATCGATTTTCGGAAGCGCGGTGCCCTAGGGAAAGGCGGCCGCCATGGCAAGAGCGATCATGCTGCAGGGAACCGGCTCGGATGTCGGCAAGACGGTGTTGGTGGCGGGTCTCTGTCGGCTGGCGGCCAATGCCGGGCTCACCGTGCGGCCATTCAAGCCGCAGAATATGTCGAACAACGCGGCGGTCGCCGATGATGGAGGCGAGATCGGCCGGGCGCAATGGCTGCAGTCGCTCGCCGCCCGCACGCCGTCCTCGGTGCATATGAACCCGGTGCTGCTCAAGCCGCAATCGGAAAGCGGCAGCCAGATCATCGTGCAGGGCAGGGTGTTCGGGCAGGCGAAGGGGCGGGATTATCAGCGGCTGAAGCCGCAACTGCTCGGCGCCGTGCTCGAAAGCTTCGAAAAGGTGTCTGCCGGCGCCGATCTCGTCGTCGTCGAGGGTGCCGGCTCGCCGGCAGAAATCAATCTCAGAGCCGGCGACATCGCCAATATGGGCTTTGCGACGAAAGCGGGCGTGCCCGTCGTGCTCGTCGGCGATATTGATCGCGGCGGCGTCATCGCCTCGCTGGTCGGTACGCAGGCGATCCTCGATGAGGGCGATAGAGCGATGATCGCGGGCTATCTCATCAACAAGTTCCGCGGCGACGTCTCGCTCTTCGACGACGGCATCCGCGCCATCGAATGTTTCACCGGTTGGCCCTGCTTCGGCGTCGTGCCGTGGCTGCAGGCTGCCGCGCGCCTGCCAGCCGAGGATTCGGTTGTCCTCGAGCGACTGGCGAGGGGCGGTGCCGGGGCGCTGAAGATTGCCGTGCCGATGCTGCCGCGCATTGCCAATTTCGATGATCTCGATCCGCTGAAGGCGGAGGCGGATGTCGAGTTGGTATTCGTGCGCTCAGGCGAGCGGCTGCCTGCCGATGCGAGCCTCGTCATTCTTCCGGGCTCGAAATCGACGATAGCGGACCTCGCCGATCTCAGAATTCAAGGCTGGGACCGCGATCTTGCGGCGCATGTCCGGCGCGGCGGCCGGGTGATCGGCATCTGCGGCGGCTACCAGATGCTCGGACGCGCGGTCCGCGATCCGCTGGGAATCGAGGGCGGAACCTGCGAGGCGCCGGGGTTGGCGCTGCTCGACGTCGAGACCGAGATGGCGTCGGAGAAGACCGTGCGCAACAACCAGGCCCGCTCGACCGAATATGACGTGCCGCTTGCCGGCTACCAGATCCATCTCGGCGTCACCGGCGGCCCGGATTGTATCAGGCCTTCGGCGATCATCGACGGTGCGCCCGACGGGGCGCTTTCGGCCGACGGCCGGATCATGGGCACCTACCTGCACGGGCTCTTCGGCAGTGACGCCTACCGCACCCGACTGCTGGAAAGCTTTGGGTTATCGGGCGGGCGGACGAATTATCGTCAAGGCGTGGAGCAGGCGCTCGATGAGATCGCCGGGGAATTGCAACGTTGCCTCGACCCACACTGGCTGGCCGGGCTGATTGATTAGCCGCCACCCATCAAGGCTGCGCCTGCGGTTTCGCGTCTCAGGTGCGGCGCTTTGAAGAAGGTCGCGCAAGGAGCCATTTGAGAGTACCGGATTTCGCTGCCAATCAGAAAGGCCGAGAGAGGCCCGCTCGAAAACACGTTGGTCGGAGGTCGGAGTCTCAGGGGATAGGCGCATCTTCGGTCGTGCTGCATTACTTAATTCGCTCAAGAGTAGAATCGCGATGCGAAGCAGGCTAATAAAAGGTTGTTGATCCTCACGCGGAGGCTTGGAAATTAAAGATCATATCCAGTGGGTTATAGAGCAGGGAATCACCAGCGAGCATATCGGTGATCTCGTCGCCGGCCTGTGTGAACGGCTGATTGCGGACGGGTTTCCGATCTGGCGGGCAAGCATCCGCATGCCGTCCCTGCATCCGATGTATCGCGGCGTCGCGGCCAATTTCATGCGGGGCGGTGAGACTGTTCTCGAGAATGCGGAGCACGGCAGCGAGACCGAGCGCAACTTCGAGAAGACGCCGATATTCTATCTTCTGAACCGCGGTGAGAAGACGGGGCGGTGGAACCTGGCGAAAGGCGAGGGTCTCCACTATGGCGAGCTCTACGAATTTGCGCTTGCCGGTGGCACGGACCATGTGGTCAATCTTTTCGAGTTCCCGAAGGAAGTCGCGCTGCGCGGGCTCGGTTTCTCTCTGACGAGCGATTCTCCGGGCGGATTTTCAGATGATCAACTGGCGATTATCGATGAGCTTTTCCCAGCGCTGGGGCTTGCCGCTTACCGTGTCGCGGTTTCCAAGACCGCGACCGATATCCTCGCCGTCTATACCGGCGCCAGGACGAGCGCGCGCATCCTTGCCGGTGAAACCCGCAGGGGAATGGGCGGCTCCATCGATGCTGCCATCCTGCTTGCCGACCTCCGCAACTTCACGGCGCTGACCGAGGCCTATCAGCCGGGGGAGATCGTCGGCTTTCTCAACGAGCACTTCGAACTGATCGACCGGCACGTCGAGGAAAATTCCGGCGAGATCCTCAAGTTCATGGGCGATAGCGTGTTGGCAATCTTTCCGACGGACGCCGAGGATCCGCAAAGGGCTTGCAAGGCCGCATTGGCTTCGGCGCAGAACCTGCTGAGGGCAAACGAGGAGCTCAATCGCGAACGGACGCTGGATGGTGGCCCCGATATCGGTATTGATGTCGTCTTGCATCTCGGCGAGGTTTTTTACGGAAATGTCGGCGCCCAGGGCCGGCTGGACTTCACCGTGATCGGCAGGGCCGTCAACGAGGCGTCGCGGCTTGAAAAGCTGTGCGGAACGCTTGAGCAGCCCCTGCTGCTGTCAGAAAGCTTCGCAGCGACCTGCGCCGTGCCCTGCGACTATCTCGGCGCTTTCGATCTGCGCGGCGTTTCGAAGAGAGCCGACGTTTACAGGCTTGCCCGCGCCGCTTCTTAGGCTCGCTCAAATCTCGCCCGACACCTCGCGGCGGCGCCGGTCGAGTTCTTCGCTGTAGCGGCGCAGCGTGTGGCTTTCGCTGAGCTGCCCCACCACCTTGCGCTCGATCAGATTGTTGACGACGGCGAGCGCTTCGCTTTCGCTCCTGTCGAAGATCGCCGCCGCCTGCTTTGCATTCATCTGCGGCTGCAGGAAATCATTGCGGTAGCGGACGAAATCGGCAAGCCTCTGGCTCTCGTCCTGGGCGTCGGTCGGATTGGCGTAGATCTCGGGCACCAGCACGAGGCCAGCATATTTTTCGTTCTCCTCTACGAGAATGACGCGTTGGGTTGAGCCGATCGGGAAGGCCTTCTTGAAGTCTTCCAGCGAGATATCGGCCTTTGCCGTCTTAACGTCGGCGCGCATCAGCTTGTTCACCGTCAGATTGCGGATCCAGCCAACGTCGTGGGCGCTGCGGATGCTTTCGCCGCGCAGGTGGAAGCGCCATGTGGCGAAGGAGTAGCCGAAGGTCGAGCGCACGACGAGCGAGGAGGTGATGACGGCGGCAAGAACCAGTGCCGTGATCGGGAAATCGCCAGTGATTTCGAGCGCCAGAAAGGTCATCGTCAATGGCCCGCCAATGACGGCGACCGCCAGGGAACTCATCCCGACCACGGCATAAATGACCGGCGTCAATGTCGCATCGGCGAAATAGGGGCCGCAATAAGCAAAGAGCTTACCGAGCAGGGCGCCCATGAACAGCGAGGCGAAGAACAGCCCGCCTCTGAAACCGGAGCCGATCGAGATCGCCGAGGCAAGGGATTTCAGGAGGAAGAGACCGATCAGCGCCGGGATTGCCACGTCGCGGGAGAGGTTCAGATGCAGCGCGCCGTGGCCAGCCGAGAGCACCTGCGGCGAAATCATCGCCAGAAGCCCGACGATAATGCCGCCGAGCGCCGGGCGAAAGGGCGGGGCAATCGAGCTTTTGCGCGCCACCTCCTCGACGAAGGCCACGCCCTGCATGAGGAGAATGCCAACGCCGGCGCAGAAGACGCCGAGCAGCAGCGCCGGGATATAATCGGCCGGCACGACCGAGCCGAAGCTGCCGATATCGATGGTGAAATCGCCCTCGGCAAGCAACCTTGCGATGAGGGTTGAAACGAGGGCGGAGACGACGACCGGGGTCAACGACACGATGGTGTAGGTGCCGATGATCAGCTCGAAGGCGTAGAAGGCGCCCGTCAGCGGCGCGTTGAAAGCGGCGGCGATGGCGCCGGCCGCGCCGCAACCGACGAGTATGCGCAGGTCCGAGCGGCGCAGCTGCAGCTTGAGGCCGAATTTGGAGGCAATGCCGGCGGCGAGCTGGGTATAGCCGGCCTCCAGACCGACGGAGGCGCCGAAGCCGTTGGAGATCAGGTTCTGCACGGCAACGATGATGCTGTCGGTCAACGAGAGGCGGCCGCCATGCAGCGCATTCGCCTCGATCGGGTCGACCATCGGTTTCTTGCGCCGTTTGGCGAGGACCAGAAGCAGCAGGCCGAGCAGGGTACCGCCGATGACCGGGGCGGTAAGCAGCAGCATCTTGTCCTCGATGACCGACGCGCTCAACCTTTCGCTGTCGGCGATGCCGAAAACTAGCTGGTGCAACTCGTTGGAGACATAGCTCATGCCGGTCACGGCAAGACCCGAGGCGATGCCGACGATGGCGCCTGCCAGCGACAAGCCAACTTCGCTGCGGCGCGTCAGGGCGCGCAGCCGGCCCGGATCGAAGAAAACACGCAGCGTGCGCAGGCGGCGCCGATCCAATTTCATAAGCATGGCTAGACAACTAGGCGATGAGAGGCCGGGTCAAGGGCGGAGGTGCAGTCGCCTTGCAACGCAATTGCGGCGAAAAGCCGACGGTCGGGTCAAATATTTATGACGTAAGCCGCTGATAATAGACGATATTTCCGGTAGGGTCAGTGGTGTTGGCCGATCTTTTGCGCAGTCTGGAGCTGGAGCGGTTGCGAAGGTCGGTTGACTTCACCCCCCGGCTTGCCTAACCATCCCAGGGATAACGGATGGTTCCGGATCGGCATTTCGCCTTCCGGATGAAAAGGGAATGTGACGGGGCGGACCCACATCGGGCGCCTTCATCACAGCCGACCCCGCGACTGTAGAGCGGTCAGGGTCTTCCATCCGGCATCGAACCCTTTCGGCCGGCGGGCTGCAATCGTGCAGGCGGGCGGGGTGGGCGGCATGCCGGAAAAGCCACTGGAAATGCATGGTGATCAACCGGGGTCGGACGCCTCTATCTCTACGAATCGTCCACCTTTTCACCGAGGCAGCCGGGAAGGCGAGGCAGATCCGCTGGCACGATCAGGGGCGACCGGACTTCCGGTTCGCCCCGATCGCCGCCGATAACCGCGAGCCAGGAGACCTGCCTTCCGTGCCGGGCGAAAAGCCCAACCCTGGGCAAGAGACCCGCTGCCAGCACGGAGGTTGTTTTGGCTGAACGATTGAATTCAGCGCCGCCTCTGGTGGTGCGCTTGGAAGGTGACTTGCAGATGCCGCCGCCGTCCGGCACGGGGCCGCTGGGAAGGAGTTTCCTTTCCTCCCTCATTCCTGTGCTTGTCACAGGAATCCAGCGGGCCCAAGTCCTTGGGCACAGGAGAATCCCTTCACGGCAGCATAGAATTATTCACGGCGCCGACGCGCCGTGGCTGGATTCCTATGACAAGCACAGGAATGAGGTGGGGCGGGGTACCGCATCCGGTCATAGGACTGTCTGGGCATGACGGCTGCCCCCTCCCACACCCTCATCCTCGGCGGCGCCCGTTCCGGCAAATCCCGTTTTGCCGAAAATGTCGTTATGGCAAGCGGCGACGAGCGCCACTACCTCGCCACCGGCCGTGCCTGGGACGAGGAGATGCAGACGCGTATTGCCCAGCACAAGGCCGATCGCGGCCCTTCCTGGACGACGCATGAGGAGCCGCTCGATCTTCTCGGCGTGCTTGCCGCGATCGACGGCGAGGGGCGCATTGTGCTTGTCGATTGCCTGACTCTCTGGGTGACTAACCTGATGATGGCGGAGCGCGAGATGGCTGTGGAATTTGCCGCGCTCGCTGATTTCCTGCCTGGCGCCAAGGCGCGGCTGGTCTTCGTTTCCAACGAGGTTGGCCTCGGCATCGTGCCTGACAATCGGATGGCGCGCGATTTTCGCGATCATGCCGGACGGCTGCACCAAATAATCGCGGCGCAGGCCGACGAAGTCTATTTCATCGCGGCCGGTCTGCCGCTGAAAATGAAGGGTTGAAGTTCCATGATCCAGCAGAAAATCCCCGCAACCGTCATCACCGGCTTCCTTGGCGCCGGCAAGACGACGATGATCCGCAACCTGCTCACCAATGCCGGCGGCAAAAAGATTGCGCTTATCATCAACGAATTCGGCGATCTCGGTGTCGATGGCGAGGTGCTGAAGGGCTGCGGCGCGGAGAATTGCAGCGAGGACGACATTATCGAGCTCACCAATGGCTGCATCTGCTGCACCGTCGCCGACGATTTCATTCCAACGATGACGAAGCTCCTGGAGCGCGAACAGCGGCCTGACCATATCGTCATCGAAACCTCCGGCCTCGCCCTGCCGCAGCCGCTGGTCTCCGCCTTCAACTGGCCTGATATCCGCACCCAGGTGACCGTCGACGGCGTCATTACGGTTGTCGACAGTGCGGCCGTTGCCGCCGGCCGTTTCGCCGATGACCATGCTGCTGTCGAGGCGGCGCGCGTCGAGGACGACTCGCTCGATCATGAGAGCCCGATCGAGGAGCTGTTCGAAGACCAGCTCACATGCGCCGATCTCATCGTCCTCAACAAGACCGACCTGATCGATGGGGATGGCCTGGGCCGCGTGAAGAACGAAGTCGCCTCCCGCATCGCCCGCAAGCCGGTCATGATCGAGGCCAGGAATGGCGAGGTGCCGGCAGGCGTGTTGCTCGGCCTCGGCATCGGCGCGGAAGACGATATCGCCAACCGCAAATCCCATCACGAGCTGGAGCACGAGGATGGGGCGCCACACGACCACGACGAGTTCGACAGCTTCGTTGTCGAACTCGGCGCTGTTTCCGATCCGACAGTCTTTGTCGAGAAGCTGAAGGGCATCATCGCCGAGCATGATGTGCTGCGCCTCAAGGGCTTCATCGACGTCTCGGGCAAGCCCATGCGCCTGCAGCTGCAGGCCGTCGGCAGCCGCATCGACCAGTATTTCGACCGCGCCTGGGCAGCGGGCGAGGCGCGCCGCACGAGCCTTGTCGTCATCGGCTTGCACGAAATGAACCAGGGCGCGGTGCGCAAGGCGATTGAAGCGCTCGTTCAAGGATAATCGATGCATCTGCTTCTGGCCCAGCAGGGAACGATCAGCGACGGCGAAGAGGCAATCGACCTCGGCCAGTCGCCGGGCGATATGCTGTTCCTTTCGGCTGCCGACACCGAACTTGCCGCGGTCGCTACCGCCTATCGCGGGTGCGAGGGGATGCCGCATTCGCTGAGGCTCGCGAATCTGATGAGCCTCAAGCATCCGATGTCAGTCGATACCTATGTCGAGCGAACGGCCCGGCACGCCAAGCTGATCGTCGTGCGTGCGCTCGGCGGCGCCAGCTATTTCCATTATGCGCTGGAGGCGCTGCACGCCGTTGCCGCCCGCAACGGCGCACTGATTGCAGTATTGCCTGGCGATGCCAAGCCAGATGCGGGGCTGGTTCCTTTCTCCAATGTTGACCTCGACGATCTCAACGCGCTCTGGGTCTATCTGATCGAGGGCGGCGACGCCAATACGCGGAGCTTCCTTGCTTATGCCTCGGCGATGCTATCGGGCGCGGAGAAGCCGGCGCTGGCAGTGCCTTTGATGAAGGCGGGGATCTGGTGGCCGGGGCGAGGGGCGATCGGGGTCGAAGAGTGGCGGCGGGTCGTCGGTTCGCATGTCGCGCCAACGTCGTCCGTCAAGCGTGGGGCACCCCCCTCTGTCTTGCCGGACATCTCTCCCACAAGGGGGGAGATCAGCAAGTCGCTCGGACTTCCAACAAAAAAATTGCGTGAGAATGCCGCACTTTCGGCTGAAGAGATGGAGCGAAGCCTCGCATCCCCGATCTCCCCCCTTGTGGGGGAGATGTCCGGCAGGACAGAGGGGGGTACACCAAGCTCGACAGAAGAGGTGGAATTCGAACCCACGTCCCCCATCGTCGCCATCAGCTTCTACCGTGCCCTCGTCCAGAGCGGCGAGACCGGGCCGGTCGAGGCGCTGGTCGAGGCCCTGGCCGCACTTGGCCTGCGGCCGCTGCCGGTCTTTGCCTACAGCCTAAAGGATCCCGTTTCGACAGGCATTCTCGAGAGCGTGTTTTCGGCGTTGAAACCGGATGTCGTCATCAACACAACGGGCTTTGCGGTCTCCGCGCCGAGCGCGGACCGGCAACCGACTGTGCTGGAGACGGATGGCGCAGTCGTACTGCAGGCAATCCTGTCGGCTTCGTCGCGGGAGGCCTGGGTGACCTCGTCGCAGGGTCTGTCGGCGCGCGACCTCGGCATGAATGTGGCGCTGCCCGAAGTCGACGGGCGGGTGTTGGCGCGGGCGGTGTCCTTCAAGACGGCGGCGCGTTACGACGCGGCTGTCGAGGCGAACATCGTCGCAAGCCTGCCCGACGCCGGCCGGCTCCGCTATACGGCGGAGCTCGCCGCCAGTTGGGTGCGGCTGCGCCGGACGCCCGCCAATAGGAGGCGCATCGCCCTCATCATGGCGAATTATCCGAACCGCGACGGCCGACTCGGCAACGGCGTCGGACTCGACACGCCGGCCGGCAGCATCGAGGTGCTTCGGGCGATGGCGGGTGCGGGTTACCCGGTCGCCGATGTTCCGGCCGATGGCGACGCGCTGATCTGGCATCTGATGGAGGGGCCGACCAATTCCCGGCATGACGGCCGGGTCATCCGCGAGGCTCTTTCGCTCAGTCGCTACAAAAACTTCCTGGAATCTCTTCCCAAAAAGATTCAGGATGAGGTGAGGGCGCGCTGGGGCGAGCCAGAGAACGATCCCCATTTTCGCGACGGCGTCTTCGCCCTGCCTTTCGCCCGCTTCGGCGGCGTCCTGGTCGGCATCCAGCCGGCGCGCGGCTACAATATCGATCCGAAGGAGAGCTATCATTCGCCGGATCTCGTGCCGCCGCATGGCTATATTGCCTTCTATGCTTTCCTGCGGCGCGAATTTGGCGCCGACGCCGTCATCCACATGGGAAAGCATGGCAATCTCGAATGGCTGCCGGGCAAGGCGCTGGCGCTGTCTGAGACATGTTACCCGGAAGCGATCCTCGGGCCGCTGCCGCACCTTTATCCCTTTATCGTCAACGATCCCGGCGAGGGCACGCAGGCGAAGCGCCGCACCGCCGCCGTCATCATCGACCACCTGACGCCGCCGTTGACGCGGGCCGAAAGCTATGGACCGCTCAAGGATCTGGAGGCGCTGGTCGATGAATATTACGAAGCTTCGGGTGGCGATCCCCGCCGCATCCGGCTGCTCAGCCGCCAGATCCTCGATCTCGTCGCCGATATCGGGCTGGATCGGGATGCGGGGATTGCGAAAGGCGAGAGCGAAAGTGAGGCGCTGAAGAAGCTTGATGCCTATCTCTGCGATCTGAAGGAGATGCAGATCCGTGACGGGCTGCATGTGTTCGGCGTGTCGCCGGAGGGGCGGCTGCTGACGGACTTGACCGTGGCGTTGGCGCGGGTCCCGCGCGGGCTGGGAGAGGGCTGTGATGCGAGTTTGCAGCGGGCGATTGCTGCGGATGCTAGGTTGAGTTTCCCCCTTCTCCCCAGCGCGGAGAGGATGTCCGCCAGGACAGATGAGGGGGCGAGCGACGGCAGGAGCGGGCGGCTGAGCGCAAGCGAGGCCGAGTCTGTGGCCCCCTCATCTGACCCTTCGGCCCCCCTTCTCACCGCCGGGGAGAAGGTGAGTCGCGCGCTTCAGCGTCCTTTTGACCCACTCGACTGCGACATGGCGACTCTTTGGACGGGCCCGCGTCCGGCTATTCTCGCAGATGTCCTCGACGCCCCCTGGCGCAGCAACGGCGACACCGTCGAGCGCATCGAACTGCTCGCGGGCAAGCTCGTTTCCGGCGAAATGGGGTGCCCAACCCTCTGGTCCCAAACCAGAACGGTGCTCGACGAGATCGAATCCCGGCTCAAGCCTTCCATTCTCGCCTGCGGCCCGGCGGAGATCTCCGGCCTTCTGCGCGGCCTCGACGGCCGGTTCGTCGCCCCAGGCCCCTCCGGCGCGCCGACGCGCGGGCGGCCGGATGTGCTGCCGACGGGGCGGAATTTTTACTCCGTCGACAGCCGCGCCGTGCCAACGCCGGCCGCCTACGAGCTCGGCAGAAAATCCGCGGAACTGCTGGTGCGCCGCTATGTTCAGGATCATGGCGAGTGGCCGGTCTCCTTCGGGCTGACGGCCTGGGGCACGTCGAACATGCGCACGGGTGGTGACGA
Source organism: Rhizobium sp. NLR16a (assembly GCF_017948245.1). NCBI lineage: Bacteria > Pseudomonadati > Pseudomonadota > Alphaproteobacteria > Hyphomicrobiales > Rhizobiaceae > Rhizobium > Rhizobium sp. NLR16a. The sequence continues at coordinate 1,338,669 of NZ_CP072865.1, forward strand.
TATCGCCCAAGCTTTGGCGCTGATCGGTGTCAAGCCGCTCTGGGACATGAGTTCGCGCCGCGTCACCGGCTATGAGATCATATCGCAAACAGTGCTCGGGCGGCCGCGCGTTGATGTGACGCTCCGGATTTCCGGCTTCTTCCGCGACGCCTTTCCCGAGCAGATCGCCCTGTTCGACATGGCGATCCGCGCCGTCGGGGCACTGGATGAGGATGCTGCCGACAACCCGATTGCCGGGCGCATGCGCGGCGAGGCGGCTCGGCTGGCCGCTGCCGGGCTCGATGAGAAGGCGGCGGTGAAGCGGGCGGGTTACCGCGTCTTCGGCTCTAAACCCGGCGCCTACGGCGCGGGACTGCAGGCACTGATCGATGAAAAGGGCTGGGAGCGGCGTGCCGATCTTGCCGAAGCCTATCTCGTCTGGGGAAGTTATGCCTATGGCGCCGGCGAGGAGGGCAGGGCCGAACGCGGCCTGTTCGAGGAGAGGCTGCGCTCGGTGCAGGCCGTCATTCAGAACCAGGACAATCGCGAGCATGACCTGCTCGATAGTGATGACTATTACCAGTTCGAGGGCGGCATGGCGGCTGCGGCCGAGCAGCTCGCCGGTACACGTCCAGCGATCTATCATAACGATCATTCCAGGCCCGAACGACCTTTGATCCGCTCGCTCGAGGAGGAAATCGGCCGCGTCGTGCGCGGGCGCGTGGTCAATCCGAAATGGATATCGGGCGTCATGCGCCATGGTTACAAGGGAGCCGCCGAGATCGCCGCCACCGTCGATTATCTCTTCGCCTTCGCTGCGACGACGGGCGCGGTCGGCGCGCATCATTTCGAGGCGGTCTATCAGGCCTTCGTCGCCGATCCGGACCTGCGCGGTTTCATGATCGAGAAAAACCCGGCGGCATTCGACGAGATGAAGGAGCGGCTGCGCGAGGCAATCGATCGCGGGCTCTGGACGCCGCGCAGCAATTCGGCCCGGTTCGACCTGGCTGCTACGAAACTGAATGAGGTGCACTGATGAGTGACGAGATCCCAGAAAACGAATCGACCAAGGACGATGCCCGCCACGCCGAGAGGATGGCGAAGAAGAAGGCTGCGCGCGACAAGATCATGGCGACCAAGACGGACGGCAAGGGCCTGATCATCGTCCATACCGGCAAGGGCAAGGGTAAGTCGTCAGCCGCCTTCGGGATGATCTTCCGCCACATCGCCCACAGCAAGCCGTCAGCCGTCGTGCAGTTCATCAAGGGAGCGATGTGGACCGGCGAGCGCGACCTGATCGAGAAGCATTTTTCCGATCTCTGCCAGTTCCACACGATGGGCGAGGGCTTCACCTGGGAAACGCAGGACCGGGCCCGCGACATCGCCGCCGCCTCGGCGGCCTGGGAAAAGGCCAAGGAACTGATCCGCGATGAGCGCAATTCCATGGTGCTGCTCGACGAGATCAACATCGCGCTGCGCTACGACTATCTCGACATCAACGAGGTCGTCGCCTTCCTGAAGAGCGAGAAGCCCCCTATGACCCATGTCGTGCTGACGGGGCGCAACGCCAAGGAAGAACTGATCGAGATCGCCGATCTGGTCACCGAGATGGAACTCGTCAAACATCCGTTCCGGTCGGGCATCAAGGGCCAGCCCGGCGTGGAGTTCTGAGCCACTCAGTTGAGTGCCAGGCTGCGCAGGATGGCGGCCGTTTCCTCATCCGCCGGAAAGAAGGATTCGACCGCGAGCTCCGACAGGGTGATATCGACAGGCGTGCCGAAGACCGTCGTTGTCGAGATCAGCGACAGCAACCCGGCTTTGTTCGCAAGCCGGAGGGGAACGGCGATACCGGCATAGTCGGCGTGGTTTTCGCCGGGCCGGTCCGACGCCGGATAGGACCGGAGCTCCTTCAACAGCTTTTCCAGAACAGGATCACCTGAGGCCGATATCTGCTGACGCAGCCTGTCGAGGAGGTGGCCGCGCCACTCACCGTGATTGACGATATGCGGCGCCAACCCCTGCGGATGCAGGCTGAGGCGCAGCACGTTGACGGGCGGCGCGAGCAGCGACTGATCGGCAACGCCTGACAGCAAGGGAGCGATCGCAGCGTTGGCGGCGACCAGGGTCCAGTGGCGGTCGACCGCCAGTGCCGGGAAGGGCTCGTGCCCTTTCAGCACCATGTCGACGGCGCGTCGCGCCGCCTCAAGGGCAGGATCATCAAGCTTGCGTTCGGCAAAGATTGGGGCGAAACCCGCCGCCAGCAGCAGCGGGTTGCGGTCGCGCAGGGGCACGCCGAGGCGTTCGGCAAGATGCAGCAGCATCTCGCGGCTCGGTGTCGCGCGCCCGCTCTCGATGAAGCTCAGATGCCGCTGCGAGATCTCCGCCTCCAGCGCCAGGTCGAGTTGGCTCATGCGGCGGCGCTGGCGCCACTCGCGCAGGTGATCTCCGAGGGAGCGGGCGGCCGGCGTCATCAGGTGGCTGCCGGCAGTTGGTCGATGAAGCCGCGCACGGATTTCAGCTTGCCGCCGTCGAGTTCGGCGAAATCCGTGCCCTTGATCAGCGCTTCGCCGTTTTCGGGCCCGAGCCTCCAGGAAAAGCGCAGGTTGTCGCCATAGCCGTCGGCCGCGCCGATCAGTTCGAAGCGGAAGCCGGGGAAACGGCTTTGCACGGCCTCGACCAGCGCATTGATCTGCTCGTGACCTTCGCCGCGCATCAGCGGATCGACATAGGTGGCCGCTTCCGCCCAGCTCTCGGCGATGAGAGCGCGGCGGCGAGCGCCATCCGTCTCGTTCCAGACGGCGAGGTAGCGCTCGGCTTTGGTCTTTGCGTCGTTCATCAGGTCATCTCCTTTTGATCGCCCGTCAGTTCCAGGCAGCGCGATCATGCGGGAAGGTGGCGCACCCTATCAATTACGCCTGAGGTAATGGGCGCTGGCAGATGCCAAGCCAGACACGCAGCGGATTTGCCGGATCGGCGAGCAGCTTCACCGCAAGGGCGACGCAGACGATGACGAGCAGCGGCTTGATGAGCTTTGCGCCGATGCGCATGGCGAGCCGTGAGCCCAATTGTGCGCCGAGGAACTGGCAGACGCCCATCAACAGGCCGATCTTCCAGAGGATTGCGCCGAAGCTTGCGAAGACGATCAGCGCACCGAGGTTCGAGCCGAAATTCAGAAGTTTGGTGTGCGCGGTGGCCTTAAGCACGCCGAAGCCGGCGAGGGTGACGAAGGCGAGCATGAAGAAGGAGCCGGTGCCGGGGCCGAAGACGCCGTCGTAGAAGCCGATGGCCGGCACCAGCGTCAGGCCGAAGGCGAAGGGCGTGATGAGACGGTGTTTGTCGAGGTCGTTGAGATTCGGTTTGACAGCAAAGAAGATCGCGATTGCCAGCAGCAGCACAGGCATGATCGCTTGAAGCACCTGTCCTGGTACGATCGTCGCAAGAGCGGCGCCGAGTGCCCCGCCCATGACGGACATCAGCGCCATCGGCAGCTGTTCGGAAAGCTCCACATGGCCCTTGCGGGCGTAGGCGAGCGTCGCGGAAGCGGCGCCGAAGATCGATTGCACCTTGTTGGTTCCGAGCGTCTGCAGCGGCGGGATGCCGGCGATCAGCATGGCAGGAACCGTAATCAGACCGCCGCCGCCGGCAATGGCATCGACGAAACCGGCGAAGAAGGCGGCCGCGCAGAGCAGCAGAAGCAGATCAAGGGCGATGTCAGGCAAGATGCTATTCCAGAAGGATCTTTCACGGGTCTTGTTGCATTTCCCCCTCCAAGCTGCAATGGCTGCAAGGACACAGCAGGGGTACATTCGGCTGCCTCCATGAGCGACATTTCTTTCGATGCGACAAGGCGCCATGTGCTCGGGCTCGGCTGCGAGCGCGGGACGCCGGTCGCCGAGGTGCAGGCGCTGGCCGTTGCGGCCCTGGCGGCGGCCGGTATCGGTGCGGAGGAACTCGCCGCTATTGCTTCTATCGACAGCCGCCGTAAGGAGGCGGCTATCCTCGCGGTCGCCAGGCATTTTGGCGTGCCGGCCGTATTCTTCGACGCGCCGCGGCTGGAGCGGGAAACGCCGCGGCTCAAAAATCCGTCGGCCGTCGTCTTTGCTCGGGTCGGCTGCCATGGGGTGGCGGAATCGGCAGCGCTTGCGGCGACCGGTGATAATGCCGAACTGATGCTTGGCAAAATCAAATCGGCGCATGCAACGGCGGCAGTTGCCCGTGGCGGGTTGCAGAAAGCCTGATGGTCGCTATGGTGGCGGCAATTCGCGGCGCCACCCGGCAGCCTCGCGATTCACATTCTAGAGGAAAAATCATGCACAAGGTCATTTATGACACTGACCCGGGCGTTGACGACGCCATGGCGCTTCTCTTCCTGCATCGGCATCCCGAAATCGACCTGATCGGCATCACCACCGTGTTCGGCAATGCCTCGGTCGAGACGACGACGCGCAATGCGCTCTTCCTCAAGCGTGAATGGAATATTCCTGCACCCGTCGCCAAAGGCGCCAGCGTCACCATCGATGCCTCGCGCGCGGCGCGGGAGTGGCCTTCCATGGTGCATGGCGACAACGGCCTCGGTGATATCGAGGTGCCAGCGTCGATCGACCTGCCGCTCGATCCGCGCCCGGCGCACCGCTTCATCATCGACACCGTGCGTGCCCATCCCGGCGAGGTGCGCCTGGTCGCGGTCGGGCGAATGACCAATCTGGCGCGGGCGTTGAAGGAAGACCCGGAGATTGCGACCCTGGTCAAGGACGTCGTCATCATGGGTGGCAATTTCTATGTGCCCGGCAATGTCTCGCCGGTCGCCGAGGCCAATATTCATGGCGATCCCGAGGCCGCCGACATCGTCATGACCGCGCCCTGGAAGGTCGCAGTCATCGGCCTTGACGTCACCTCGATCACCACCATGAGCCGCAGTTATCTCGGCAGGATGGCGGCCGAGGGAGATGGTGCCGTGAAACTGCTCGACGCACTCTCGCAATCCTACATCGACTTCTACAAGCATGCGGTCGAGGACGGCATGATGGTGCATGACAGCTGCGCCGCAGTCTACGTCGTGGCGCCGGAGCTGTTCTCGTCCATCTCAGGTGCGGTGCGCGTCGTCTGCGGCGGCATTGCCGACGGCCAGACGATCGTCAAGCCGGACAATCGCCGGTTCCCGCCCGGCGATTGGGATGATCGGCCGAGCCAGATCGTCACCACAGGGATCGAGTCGGAAAAGGTCCTGACGCTGATCCGCGATACGCTGCTTCGCGGCTGAGTGTCTTCAACGCCGATTGGAATGTATTTCACCACAGCAGGCGTCGCCTGGCGTCATCCTCGGCACAGGCCACAGCGATACGCCCGGATCTCCGCAACCTCTCGCGGCGGGCCATTATCCGCCCAGCAAACCTAAGCGGGCGCCGGCGGAGCCGGGCACTTCGCCAAACCTGTTGGGGTCCTTCGAGCCAGGAGTTAGGATGATTGCAAGATGGACCGCCAGCAGAAAGATGCTCATGAGAATTACTGCGGTCAGGGAGCCAACTGCTTCGTAATAGCCGTAGAGCAGGTGAAGCATGAAGACTGAAGCGGTCCACCAGCCGCTCTGATCGAAATCATGCAGTCGCATCACCATTAGGCAAAGGCAGGTGATGAGCGCCAGCGCATAGGTTAGGGCGATTAACTCCTTAACCCTTGAAATCGCTTCCCGAGTTCCGACCAGCGTCAGTAAGTGAGTGAGAGCGAATACCACGGCCGCGGCGACAGCAATGACTGCCACGTTGAACAGGAAATAGCGAAGACGACCAAGCCTGCCCCGTAACGAGAATATTCTGAGCATTGTCCCCTTACTCGCGCTCATAGTTAGACGGTTGCATTGAAGTAGCGTCAAACGGCAATTGAAAGACTATCGTAGTTCTTTTTTGGCGAGGAAGAAAGCGGAGTTGACCGACTCCATGCGCGGCCGGTCGCGAGGGTAATATCATAGTGTATTCATATTGCTGCATCGCTTTCCTGCGATATCGAATCCGCTCGTTTGCAAAGTGAGTCATTGTCATCTCAGCAACTTCAAGTGAGGTGGCGCAGGCGGCGTTGACCTTGGCTCTCGCTGGGCCTAGATCAACAAAATGTCGAATAGTTTATTCTCCCATTTGCCGGCGTTGGAGCCGGGCAGCGTCTGGCTCGTCGGGGCCGGTCCGGGTGATCCGGGCCTGCTGACGCTCTTGGCCGCCAGGGGGCTCGCCGAGGCTGATGTGATCGTCCACGACGCGTTGGTCAATGAGGACTGCCTGAGGCTCGCGCACCCCGGCGCCGAACTCGAATATGCCGGCAAACGCGGCGGCAAACCCTCGGCCAAGCAGCGGGATATTTCGTTGCGCCTGGTGGAACTGGCGCGCGCCGGCAAGCGGGTGCTGCGGCTGAAGGGGGGCGATCCCTTCGTCTTCGGGCGCGGCGGCGAGGAGGCGCTGACGCTGGTCGAGCACAATATTCCGTTCCGCATAGTGCCGGGCATCACTGCCGGTATCGGCGGGCTTGCCTATGCCGGCATTCCGGTGACGCATCGCGAGATCAATCATGCGGTGACGTTTCTGACCGGCCATGATTCCTCCGGCATCGTGCCGGACAGGATCGACTGGGAAGCGATCGGCAAGGGTTCGCCGGTGATCGTCATGTACATGGCGATGAAGCACATCGCCCAGATCAGCGCCAAACTCATTGCTTCGGGCCGCTCGCCATCCGAGCCCGTGGCTTTCGTCTGCAATGCGGCGACCGGCGCGCAGCAGGTGCTGGAGACGACGCTCGGGCAAGCGACCGAGGCTGTTACCGCCTCCCGGCTCGAGCCGCCGGCGGTGGTCGTCATCGGCGAGGTGGTGCGGCTCCGAGCCTCGCTCGATTGGCTCGGCGCTCTCGCCGGACGACGGCTGCAGCCGTATCCGTTCCGCCAGTCCGGCCAGGTGCTGGCATGAGCGGCCTCCTGATCGCAGCTCCTTCTTCCGGCGTCGGCAAGACGACGGTGACGCTCGGCCTGCTCAGAGCCTTGCGTCGGCGCGGCATCGCGATCGCGCCCGGCAAGGCCGGCCCCGACTATATTGATCCCGCCTTCCATGCGGCGGCAAGCGGCACGCCCTGCCTGAACTTCGACCCCTGGGCGATGCGGCCGGAGCTGATCTCGGCCAATGCGACGCTGCACCGCTCCGGCGACCGCATTCTCGTCGTTGAGGCGATGATGGGGCTGTTCGACGGAGCGGCCGACGGGAAGGGGACGGCAGCGGATCTGGCCGCCCAGCTCGGCCTTTCCGTGGTGCTGGTCATCGACGCTTCGCGCATGTCGCAATCGGTCGCGCCGCTAGTAGCGGGTTTTGCCGGTTTCCGCGCGGATGTTCGCGTTGCCGGCGTCATCCTCAACAAGGTCGGCAGCGAACGGCACGAGGCGATGCTGCGTCAGGCGCTCGAGGCGATTCGGATGCCGGTGATCGCCGTGATCGGCACCGACGAGGCGCTTGTCCTGCCGAATCGCCATCTCGGCCTTGTTCAGGCCGGTGAGCATGCAAGCCTCGAAGATTTCATCGAGCATGCGGCGGATGCCGTCTCCGAGGAATGCAATTTCGAGTTTCTGCTGCGCATCGCCAGGCAGGGCCTCAACCGGCCGTCGGCTGCCAATATCGATCGCCTGCCGCCACTCGGCAGTCGCATTGCGGTGGCCCGTGATATCGCTTTCGCCTTTTCCTATGAGCATATGCTGCTTGGCTGGCGGCGGCGGGGGGCTGCGATTTCCTTCTTCTCGCCGCTCGCCGACGAGGCGCCCGCTGCCGATGCTGATGCGATCTATCTGCCTGGCGGTTATCCCGAACTGCATGCCGGAACGCTCTCCCAGGCGTCGAATTTTCGCGCAGGCCTTCTCGATGCGGCGGCGCGCGGCATCCGGATCTATGGCGAGTGCGGCGGCTACATGGTGCTCGGCGATGGGCTGATCGACGCAGAGGGCATCCGTCACGAGATGCTCGGTCTGCTGCCCGTTGTCACCAGCTATGCCGCGCGAAAACGCCATCTCGGTTATCGCCACGTCATGCCGCTCGACGGCGCGATCTTTCAGCGAGCGATGACGGCGCATGAATTCCACTATTCCACCCTCATCTCCGAAGGCGAGGGCGAACGGCTGTTTCAGGTCCGAGATGCGCTCGGAACCGATCTTGGCCCGGCGGGGCTCCGGCGCGGGCAGGTGGCGGGTTCCTACATGCATCTGATCGATCTTGCCGGGATTGCCGCGTGAGCGCGCCGATCGTCCATGGTGGCGGAGTCACTGCCGCTGCTGCCGCCTTTGGCGGCAGGCCGGAGGACTGGCTCGACCTTTCCACCGGGATCAATCCGTGCCCGGCTGCCCTGCCGGAAATCCCTGCAAGGGCTTGGCACCGCCTGCCGGACAGCCATCTGGCCGAAGAGGCAAGGTGGGCGGCGCGCGATTACTATGGGAGCGGCGAGATCCTGCCGCTGCCGGTGCCCGGCACGCAATCGGTGATCCAACTTCTGCCGCGGTTGCTGACAAAGGATGAGGGCGCCAGGGTCGCCGTCGTGGCGCCGACCTATGGCGAGTATGCGCACGCTTTTAATTCAGCCGGTTTTGCCGTCGATACCGTCGGTCATGTCGCTGCGATCGGAGTTGAGCATCGGCTTGCGGTCGTTGTCAATCCGAACAATCCCGATGGGCTGACATGGCCCGTGGAAACGCTGATTGGCCTGCATGACAGGATGAAGGCGGTCAATGGACTTCTGGTTGTCGATGAAGCCTTCGGCGACGCCGATCCGGCACTCAGTCTCGCCGGCCACGCGCAGCGGCTCTCAAATCTGGTGATCTTCCGCTCCTTCGGCAAGTTTTTCGGGCTCGCCGGCCTTCGGCTCGGCTTTGCGATTGCGCGTGATGATATTCTCCAGCGTTTCGAGGGATGGCTCGGACCCTGGGCCGTGTCCGGGCCGGCGCTTTCGATAGCAGGCTCGCTGCTGCGTTCGGACGTTTCCCCCATCCGCCAGCTCATCGATGAACGCGGCGTCGGGCTTCATGCGGTGCTGACCGGGCTCGGGCTGCAGATCGCAGGGGGAACGGCGTTGTTTTCCCTTGTCGACGATGCCAGAGCGAGCGACATTTACACGCATCTCTGCCGGCATCATATTCTCGTCCGCAAGTTCGACTATGCGCCCGGATGGCTGCGTTTCGGGCTGACGCCTGATCCGGCGGCGGACCGGAGGCTTGGCGAAGTCCTTCAGAGATTTGAGCGATGACGATCGACCTAAACCTTCTCGTGCTGCTTCTGGCGCTGCTGCTCGACCGGATCGTCGGCGATCCGCAATGGCTCTGGTCGCGCGTGCCGCATCCCGTTGCGATTTTCGGAGCGGTGATCTCCTATGCCGACCAGCAGCTCAATCCTTCAAGCCTCACGGGCCATCAACGGCGGATGAACGGCGTCGCCGCCATCGTAGCGCTGCTGTTGCTGGCCCTGGCGGCAGGCTTCGTGTTCAACCGGTTTTTCGCGCTGTTCGGCCTCGCCGGCATCCTGTTGGAGACCGGATTGGTGGCGATCTTCCTGGCGCAGAAGAGCCTTGCCGACCATGTCGCCGCCGTTGCCGTCGCCCTGCGTGAGGAGGGGCTTGTCGGTGGACGGGCGGCCGTTGCCCGCATTGTCGGGCGCGATCCCGAGACGCTGGATGAGCCGGCCGTCTGCCGCGCGGCGATCGAAAGCCTTGCCGAGAACTTCTCCGATGGCGTCGTCGCGCCGGCGATTTGGTATGCCATTTTCGGCATGCCAGGGCTTTTCGCCTACAAGATGCTGAACACGGCCGATTCGATGATCGGCCATAGATCGGAAAAATACATCGATTTCGGCTGGGCGGCCGCTCGGCTCGACGATGTCGCCAACTGGCCGGCCGCGCGCCTCTCCATCCTGCTGATTGCTGCAGGCGCCTGGATCCGGCGCGGCACCAGCGCCTGCCGCGAGGCGATCCGGGTAGCGATGCGCGACGGCGGCTTGCACCGTTCGCCGAATTCCGGCCGTCCGGAAGCGGCAATGGCGGGTGCGCTGAATGTCCAGCTTGCCGGACCGCGCATCTACGGCGGCGTGCTCGTTACCGAACCGATGATCAACAATCCCGGGCGCGATGTCGCGACATCCGGCGACATCGAGGACGGTGTCTCCGTTTATCAGGCGAGTTGCATGGTGCTTGCCGGCATCACGTTCGGATTGTTTTTGTGCTTCCTGTGAGGGGCTTGCGCCATAGCTCACCCCCCGGTGGACAGTCACGCCGCAAACGTTTATGCGAAACGCCTCAAATCCATCAGACCGGAAGCAGAGCGATGACAGTTCAGGTTGAACTACCGTGCCCGAAGTGCAAAAGCACCAAAATGAAATTCGAGCGTCCCGAGATCCGGGAGACGGACATCATAAGCTGCGCGGCCTGCGGCCATAATCTCGGCACCATGGCCTCCATCCGCGAAAGGATGAACAAGGCCTATCAGCAACTCAAGCAGAGGCCGGCGGGGCGCAAGCTTCAGTGAGGGGAGCGGCCGTCCTGCGGCGCTTAAACCGGTCATTGCCCTGTTAGAATTGTGATTACCATTCGGGTTAAAGCTATGTAATCAAGTATCGTCGTAGTCTCTCTGTCGTGAGGGCGCAATCAAATGCGCGGGTGCGAAGAGGGATTATCATGAAGACGATTTTTGCCGCCGCGGCGGCAAGCTTATTACTGCAGTTTTCTCCGGCTGCGGCTGAGGCAGCAGCGCTGGTTGCCAATATCAGCATCGGCAAGCAGACGATGACCGTCACCGAGAACGGCTTCGTCAAATATCGCTGGAAGGTTTCCACCGCGCGCAATGGTTATGTCACGCCCACCGGCTCCTGGAACGCCAAATGGCTGTCGCGCGATCATCGCTCGCGCAAGTACGACAATGCGCCGATGCCTTACGCCGTATTTTTCAACGGCGGTTACGCCGTTCACGCCACCTTCGATCTGAAGCGTCTCGGCACACCGGCCTCGCATGGCTGCGTTCGCCTGCATCCTGACAATGCGGCCGAGTTCTTCTCATTGACGCGGCAGGCGGGTCTTGCCAATACCCGCGTCGTCATCACGCGCTGATCCCGGATCAGCGCCTGACTCCGAATGCGACGTCTGATCCTGTTACGCGCTGATTCTTTCCAGTTCATCCAGATCGGGAACGACGATATGTCTGGAGTTCTCGATCAGGATAACACCCCGCTTGCGCAGCCTGGTCATCTGCCGGCTGACGGTTTCGATCGTCAGCCCGAGAAAATCGGCGATCTCGGCGCGCGATAACGGCAGATCGAAGGCGGTGCTGATCGCGGTTTGCGGCTCGGCATGGGTCGCGATGAGGTGGAGCAGGCTTGCAACCTTCTCTTCCGCCGTGCGGCGGCCGAGCGTCAGCATCCATTCGCGCGCGGCGTCGAGCTCGTTGAGCGCCTGATCGTGCAGCCTGCGCTGCAGCTCCGGCGTCTCCGCGATCATGCGGTCGAGCAGGTTGCGCGGGAAGACACAAATTTCGGCGTCGGTTGCCGCCTCCGCCGACAGTGTGCTTTCGCGCACGAAGGGTCTGCCGACGAAATCGGGAGCGAACTGCAGGCCGACGATTTGCTGGCGTCCGTCCGGCATCATCTTGCAGAGCTTCACCACGCCGCGCATGATGTTCGAATAAAACGAACTTTCCGATCCTTGCGCAATGATCTCCGAGCCGGCCTCGATCTTGCGGCGCAGGGAGTGGCGGTTGAGCTCCTTCAACTGAGCGTTCGACAGGGCGCCGCAGACGACGCCGTGCCGCGCCTGACAGGAACGACATGCGACGGGCGTGCCTGTCTCGAAAATCTCGCTGCTGGCAACGTCCATCGTCGGGATCCTTCAAAAAGCCGGACACGTGGAACGCAATCGCAATTCCTTCCAGCGCGGCTTGATGATTATCAAATGCCAGCGCGCATAATTTGATTCAGATCAAAGACCGGTGCGGATGTTGGACAGCCGCATCCTGTTTTCGGCGCCTGCACTCACCGGTGTTCCATTGCTGTTTAGGCAACACCTTATTGTCAATTTGCCGTAACGCCCGGACGAAAGCATTGGCTTTTGAAAAGGATTTGCCTATGAGGGGGTTTAAATCGTCATTTCATGAGGTACAGCGCGTGACCGCTACATTCGATAAAGTTGCCGACATTATTGCAGAAACCAGCGAGATCGATCGCGCCACGATCACGCCGGAGAGCCATACGATCGACGACCTCGGTATCGACAGCCTCGATTTCCTCGACATCGTCTTTGCGATCGACAAGGAATTCGGCATCAAGATTCCGCTCGAAAAGTGGACGCAGGAGGTCAATGAAGGCAAGGTTTCTACGGAAGAATATTTCGTGCTGAAGAACCTCTGCGCCAAAATCGACGAGCTCAAAGCGGCCAAGGCCTGAGCGACACACCAGTCTTTTTTGAACGCCCTGCCGCCCTGAGTATGGCGGCCGGGCGGTTTCGTTCCTAATTAGGCGTCACCGGCGGGCGGATTTGGCCTGCCGGGCCGGAGGATCCGAATGCTGCTGGAATATTTCCAGATGATTGACCGCGTCGAAGCGGTGGACCTGAAGAAGGGGACGCTTGCGGCGCGTTCCGTCGTACCGGCCAAGAGCCCCGTCTTCGAGGGCCATTTTCCCGGTATGCCGCTCGTTCCCGGCGTGCTCCTGATCGAGACCATGGCGCAGGCTTCCGGCATGCTGGTGCTTGCCGTGACCGACTTTGCCGCCATGCCCTTCCTGATGTCGGTCGACGGTGCCAAGATGCGCACCTTCGTCGAGCCGGAAGCCGTGCTCGATATCGAGGCGGTGCTGGAGCATGACGGGTCGGGTTTCGCGGTCACCAAGGCCAAGATCACCAGCGGCGGCAAGAAGGTCTGCGATGCGCAGCTGAAACTGCGCACCATGCCCTTCAGCGAAGTTCCGCTCGGCGATATCGTTAAAAAACGCGCCGGCGAGGTCGGGCTTCTCAAAGCGATCGCAGCGCAGGGAGTGGTTGGATGAGCAAGGCTGCAAACGACGTCGTCATTTCAGGCGTCGGCATCGTTACCTGTCAGGGCGTCGGCAAGGAGGCGCATATCGCGCTGCTTTCGGCGGAGAGCGCGCCGAAGGCGATCGTCGAGACAGAGAAATTCAAACCCTATCCGGTGCATCCGCTGCCTGAGATCGACTGGTCGCAGCAGATCCCCAAGCGCGGCGACCAGCGCCAGATGGAGAACTGGCAGCGCATCGGCGTCTTCGCCGCGGGTCTTGCGCTCGACGATGCCGGCTTCAAGGACAATATTGAGGCCTGCGGCACGATGGACATGATCGTGGCGGCCGGCGGCGGCGAGCGCGACATCAACGTCGACACGCTGATCGTCGACGAGGGCTTGAAGCGCAACGACCGCGAACTGCTGCTCAATGAGAAGCTGACGACGGAACTCAGGCCGACGCTATTCCTGGCGCAGCTTTCCAATCTGCTTGCTGGCAATATTTCCATCGTTCACAAGGTCACCGGCTCCTCGCGGACCTTCATGGGCGAAGAAGCGTCGGGCGTTTCCGCCGTCGAGACGGCGTTCTGGCGCATTCGCTCCGGCGAATCCACCCATGCGCTGGTTGGCGGCGCCTTTGCTGCCGAGCGCCCGGATATGATCCTGCTTACCGAAGCGATCGGCGCGCACACGCGCGGCGAATGGGCGCCACTCTGGTCGCGCTCCGGCCTCGAGGGCGGCGGCATGATCACCGGTTCCGCCGGCGCCTTCCTGGTGCTGGAATCGCGCAAGCATGCGCAAGAACGCGGCGCGCATATTTATGCGACGATAAGCGCCGTTGAGGGCGATCGCGGCAATCGCGCTGCCGGCAATTTCGAAGTGCGGATGGAACGGCTGCTGAAGCCTGCCGCCGAGCTGCCGGCAGAGAGCATGGCGATCTTCTCCGGTTCGACCGGCATGCACGAGATCGCCGCCCGCGAAAAGGCGGTGCTGGAACATCAGCTTCCGGGTGCGGCGATCCGCGGCTTCGGCGGCGTTTCCGGTCACACGATCGAGGCGCAATTCCCGCTGGGGCTGGCGCTCGCAGCCCTGGCCATCGATGCCAACGCAAAGGTTCCACCCTTCGACGCTGCCCATGAAGCGCCGATGAAGGCGGGCACCAAGGCGGCCGTCGTAACGACGGTCGGACACCAGCGCGGCGAGGGCGTCGCCGTTCTTTCCGCAGAGGCGTGAGGAGAGAGATATGACAGCTTCCGCTTACAGGGATCACCTCGGTCGGCCGATCATCGCAGTGACCGGCATGGGCATCATCACTTCGCTCGGCCAGGGGCTGAAGGACAATTGGGCAGCTCTTTCCTCCGGCACCTCGGGCATCCATGCGATCAATCGCTTTCCCACAGAGGGTCTCTCGACACGGATTGCCGGCACTGTCGATTTCATAGACATTCCGGTGCCGAATGCCGTCGAGCGTTCCTATGCCTTTGCGCGCGAGACGACCATCGAGGCACTAGCCGATGCCGGTCTATCAGGCGATTTCAACGGCCCGCTGTTCCTTGCCGCGCCGCCGATCGAACCCGAATGGAGCGCCCGTTTCGAACTTGCAGACCGCTCGCCGGCCGCCGATCATCCGGGCGATGCCTATGAGCGCTTCCTGACGGCGCTGCGCCAGCGCCCGGACCCGGCCTTCCACGAGGCGGCCTTGTTCGGCGCGATTTCCGAGCGCCTTGCCGACCGGTTCGGCACGCGCGGCCTTCCCGTGACCTTGTCGACGGCCTGCGCCTCCGGTGTCACTGCGATTCAGCTCGGCATCGAGGCGATCCGCCAGGGCCGTACCGATCGCGCACTGACGGTTGCGACCGACGGGTCGCTCAGCGCCGAGGCGCTGATCCGCTTTTCGCTTCTGTCGGCTCTTTCGACGCAAAACGATCCGCCGACCAAGGCCTCCAAGCCGTTCAGCAAGGATCGCGACGGCTTCGTCATCGCCGAGGGTGCGGCGACGCTGGTGCTGGAATCGCTGGAAGCGGCGGTCGCCCGCGGCGCCAAGGTGCTCGGCATCATGAAGGGCGCCGGCGACAAGGCCGACAGCTTCCACCGCACCCGGTCTTCGCCCGACGGCGGTCCGGCGATCGCGACGATCCGCGCGGCCCTTGCCGACGCAGGCATCGACGAGAGCGGCATCGGCTACATCAATGCGCACGGCACCTCGACACCCGAGAACGACAAGATGGAATATGGCGCCATGTCGGCCGTCTTTGGCGAACGGCTCGTCGCCATTCCGGTGTCGTCGAACAAATCGATGATCGGCCATACGCTGACGGCGGCGGGCGCGGTCGAGGCGGTGTTCTCGCTGCAGACGATGCTGACGGGCACGCTGCCGCCAACGATCAACTACGCCAATCCCGACCCGTCGATCGTGCTCGATGTCGTGCCGAACAGGAAGCGGGAGGCCCAGGTTTCGGCCGTGCTTTCAAACTCCTTCGGCTTCGGCGGGCAGAATGCCAGCCTTGTCATGGCGCTCGAACCGGCTTAAGCGGTTCCCGACAATTTCAAGACGAGACGAACGCCTCCGAGGCGAGGGATTTTGCCATGCGCGCTTTGCAACTGATCGACGACCGCAAGCTTGAGATCACCGACCTGCCGGAACCGGAGGCACCTGCCGCCGGCGAGGTGACGCTGCGCGTCAAGGCGGTGGCGCTGAACCATATCGACGTCTGGGGCTGGCGCGGCATGGCTTTCGCCAAGCGCAAGATGCCGCTCGTCATCGGCGCGGAAGCCTCCGGCGTCATCGAAGCGATCGGTCCCGGGGTCGCCAATGTGCTGCCGGGCCAGCTGGTTTCGATCTATGGCGCGCGCACCTGCGGCCTCTGCCGGCCCTGCCGCGAAGGCCGAGACAATCTCTGCGAGCATGTTTCCGGCGTGCATGGTTTCCATCTCGATGGTTTCGCGCAGGAGAAGGTGAACCTGCCGGCGCGTCTGCTCGTTCCCGCACCTCCCGGTGTGGATGCGATCGGCGCCGCACTCGCTCCCGTCACCTTCGGCACGGTCGAGCACATGCTGTTCGACAACGCCAAGCTCGAGCCCGGCGAAACGATCCTCGTCCATGCCGGCGGCTCCGGCATCGGCACGGCGGCAATTCAACTGGCCAAGAAGATCGGCTGTACCGTGATTACCACGGTCGGTTCCGATGACAAGATCGACAAGGCCAAAGCTCTCGGCGCCGATCACGTCATCAACTACCGCACCGACCGCTTCGAAGGCGTGGTGCGCAAGCTCACCAAGAAGAAGGGTGTGGACGTCGTCTTCGAACACGTCGGCAAAGACACCTGGGCGGGTTCGATGCTCTGCATGAAGCGCGGCGGGCGTCTCGTCACCTGCGGCTCGACCTCCGGCGTTTCCACAGAGATGAACCTGATGATGCTGTTCCAGCAGCAGCTGAAGCTCTTCGGCTCGTTCGGCTGCCGCATGGAGAACATGGCCGATGCAATGCAGAAGATGGGCCGCGGGCTCGTCCATCCGGTCATCGACACCGAAGTCGGCTTCGACGATATCGACCGGGCGCTGGAGCGGATGGAAAGCCGCCAGATCTTCGGCAAGATCATTCTGAAGATGGACTGACCTCACGTGAAGCTGTTCATTACCCGGGTCGTTCTGGCGCTCAGAAATTTCCAGCAATGGCTGGTGGCGCAGGCGATGTTCGGCTTCCTGAACGTGCTGAAGCTGTTTCCGGCCGATGGCGCGATTCGCTTCGCCGACCGGATGATGCGCCGCCTCGGCCGGCGGACCCGCCGCCATAAGCTGATGCTCGTCAATCTGCGCAACGCTTTCCCTGAGAAGAGCGAGGCCGAGATCGAAGAGATCGCGCTCGGCAGCTGGGGAAATATGGGTCGGCTCGCGGCCGAATACGTCTTTCTCGACCAGCTCTTCGACTACGACCCCGAACGGCCGGAGCCGGGCAGAGTGGAGGTGTCGGGCATCCCCATTTTCCTCGACCTGCGTGACAATCCGCGCCCCTTCATCGTCTTTACCGGCCATACTGCCAATTTCGAGCTGCTGCCGGTGGCGGGCGCGGCCTTCGGGCTCACAGTCACCGTGCTTTTCCGGCCGCCGAACAATCCCTATGTCGCAAAGAAGGTATTCGACTTCCGCAGCGCCCGCATGGGCAAGCTGGTGCCTTCGCATGCCGGCTCCTCCTTCGCGCTCGCACGCCAGTTGGAGGCGGGCCAGGGGGTGGGCGTGCTCGTCGACCAGAAATTCGGTAAGGGGCTGAAGGGCACCTTCTTCGGGCTAGACGTGAAGACCAATCCGCTGCTGCCGAAGCTGGTGCGCCAGTTCGATTGCGAGGTCTATCCGGCACGCTGCATCCGCCTGCCAGGTAATCGCTATCGGCTGGAAATCGAGCCGCGGCTGGAGATGCCGCGCGACGCTAAAGGTTATCTCGACCTGCCGGCGGCCGCCCAGCTACTCAACGACAAGGTGGAGAGCTGGGTGCGGGAATATCCGGAACAATGGCTCTGGTATCACGACCGCTGGCAGATCAAGAAGACGCTCGCGCCTTGAAAATCAAACCCTGATTTATCAGCGGTGAAAAGCGGCAGGTGCTCTCGGATTGAAACCGAGTAAACTTCATGTTAGCCGTCACCACCAAGGCGCGAATAACAGCCACCTTAGGGCGCATTTGGGAAAGTGCTGCCACACAATTTGGACACGCCACTTGGGACAATGGGAGTGGGAGGCGTCTTGCTGGAGCTTTTTCGAGCCTTTTCCTTGCGCTGCGCGCAAATAGAGGAAGCCATACGTCTGGGCGATGATCAACGCGTCATGTTGCTCGACCGTCACGTCGAGCCGCTGGTCGAGGCTATCCTGGCCTGCCGGGCGGCCAATCTGCTCGAGGTCTATATGCAGCTACAGTTCGTCAGCCATCTTGTCGCTCGGGACGCGGACGACAGCGCCAGCGTCAGAGAACATGCGGCGGTGCTTTCCCATCTGCTCGACTGCTATTTCGGCACGCATGCGCCGGACTGGCGGGTGCCTTCGCCGCAGGATGTGCGCATCGAGCCGCCGGCAGCCTATGTGCCCGACACCGACAACGGCCAATTCCTCAACGCGGCGATCCTCGAAAGCCTGCCGGGCCGTGTCGCGGTGCTGACCAGGGACTACCGCTACCTCTATTCCAACGCGGCCAACAGCGTCCATCTCGACAGGAAGCCAATGGAACTGATCGGGCGTCACCTTTCCGAATTCATCGGCGAGGAGCGCTTCGCCGAATGCGCCAAGCACAGGCTGGACGCGTGTTTTGCCGGCGAGGAGATCGACTACACCTATGAGCGCCAGGCTGGCGGCGGCGCATCGCGGCAGATACGCTGTCGCATGTCGCCGCTGCGCGACGCGGGCGCGACGGTGATCGGCGCTCTGATCGTGATGGATCGGTAGTTTAGAGCAATTCTGTTTTTCTTCGAATCACGGAATTGTTCTATCGCTTGGTTTTCACGCAATTCCGGACGCAAAACCGCTGCACACTGTTGCTGGAATTGCTCTAACTTACGCCGTCGCCCAGACGGCGAGCTCGTAGCCGTCGCGGTCGAGGAAATGAAAGCGGCGGCCGCCGGGGAAATCGGTGATCGGCCGGCAGATCGTGCCGCCGGCGCGTTCGACCGAGGTCAGCACCTCTTCCAGATCCCTGGCGTAGACAACGACCAGCGGGCCGCCCGGCCGAACGGGGCCGAAATCGGTGAAGCCGCCCTTCAGCCGGCCATCATCAAATTCGCAGTAATTCGGGCCGTAATCGGTGAAGCGCCAGCCGAAGGCCGAGCCGTAAAAGGCTTTGGCGGCGGCGATGTCGGAGACGTTGAATTCGACATAATCGATGCGGCGATCGTTGTGTTCGGAGTTTTGAGCCATCTATCTCTCCATCAGGGCTTTCAGCATGACGAGATCCTTCTCGATATGCGCGGCATCGGCGGCAAATTGCGCGTCTGTCATGCCGGGCAGGCGCAGCAGCGTGAACATGACCTCGCAGCCATCGCCGTTCGGGACGATGCGCAGGGCATTATAAACCCTGAGTCCGGATTCGATCGTCACCGTATGGTCGATCACGCCGAATTCATTGGCGGGAACCAAGCTCACCTTGATGACGCCGAGGGGACCGTGGGCGATCCAGTCGGCGCCGTCGGGCTCGAAGCCGGTGGCAAGCCCGGAGGCCCAGAGCGGCATGTTTTCCGGCTTGCCGGCGAAGTCGTAGACATCCCGCCAGTCGCGCTCGATCGACTGGTGGATGATTTTTGCAGGCATTGTCGCCATGGTGCAGGTCCTTGTATTTTGGTTTCCCTGAAATAATAAGGCCGGCTGGCGGTGTCTTGAACAAAACGGTCAGCCCGACCTTTTCCGCCCGCCGAGTTGGTCGAGGATGATCGCGGGGGTCAGCGTCGAGAGTTCTTGGACCTCGCGGGTCATATGGGCCTGGTCGGCAAAGCCTGCTTCCAGCGCGAGGCCGGCTAGTGGCGTCGCACCCGCCCTGCGGCAGAGGTCGAGGAAACGTTGGAACCGGCGGATGCGTTCCAGAGTCTTGGCGCCATAGCCGAAATGATGGTGGCAGCGGCGGCGCAGCTGCCTTTCGCTTATGCCGAGCCGGTCCGGCAGGCCGGAGACCGGGCGGTTGCTGTCGGCGGCGGCGAAGATCATGGCGGCGTCGCGGGCGGGCTCCTCCTCGTCGCGCGTGGCCTCTTCAAGCAGACGGCCGAACAGCGTCGCGGCGGCCTCGGGTTCCGGGCAATCTTGCAGCCGCGCCTCGAAGTCGCTCGTGTCCTTCCGGCCGATGTCGGTAAGCGGCACCGAGAGGCCGACCAGCGCCGAGAGCGGCGTCTTCAGCCAGGATGCTGCGGCGCCCGGAGCAAAGCGCGCGCCGATAACGGTCGCGTCTGGCCTTATGACAGGGAAGGCTGCCGTCCTGTCGGGCCCGGCGACCTCAAGCCTTCCGTTAATCCAGAGGAGATCACAATAACCATCCGGCACGATCGCCACCCTCGCCGGCGGTCCATCGTTCAGCGTATGCGACCAGAGGCGGCTGAAATGGCGCCACAAGGCGGGCGGCGGCGCATATTCGCGGTAGCGGCCGGCGCGGGCCGCAAGCAGCGCCATGTCTTTTCGTCTTTTCGAAACCAAACGCTATCTCCCGAGGTCCGCATGATAACATGAGATAGGGCGGCACGGGCGATCGCGAAAATTTGCGGCTTCCGGATCGGCCGCAGATGAGAGGTTGTCGGACAAGTCAGGCGATCAAAGCCGCATTTCGTTGGCTTTTGCGAACCGATTAGACCCTCGCGAGACTTGCCGTTTGAGCGAGACAGTGCCACAACACCGGTCCAAATGACACATCGGAGGTTTGTCGTGGAAAAGGCAGAAATCGGACTGATCGGCCTTGCGGTCATGGGTTCCAACCTGGCGCTCAACATCGCGGAGAAAGGCAATAAAATCGCGGTCTTCAACCGCACGCCCGAGAAAACCGATGAATTCTATGAAAGCGCCGGCGATCTGAAGAAGCAGATCGTTCCCTGCAAGACCATCGAAGAGTTCGTCGATGCGATCCGGCCGCCGCGTCCGATCATCATCATGATCAAGGCCGGCGACGCCGTCGATCAGCAGATGGAGGCGCTGCGCCCGCATCTCACTAAGGGCGACATCATGATCGATGCCGGCAACGCCAATTTCCGCGACACCGTCGCCCGCTTCGACCGCCTCAAGGATACGGAGCTGACCTTCATCGGCATGGGGGTTTCCGGCGGCGAAGAAGGTGCGCGCCACGGCCCGTCGATCATGGTCGGCGGCACGGAAGAATCCTGGAAGCGTGTCGAGAAGGTGCTGACGTCGATTGCCGCCCGTTACAATGACGAGCCCTGCGTCGCCTGGCTCGGCAATGACGGCGCCGGCCATTTCGTCAAGACCATCCATAACGGCATCGAATATGCCGACATGCAGATGATCGCCGAAATCTACGGCATCCTGCGCGACGGTCTCGGCAAGAGCGCCTCCGAAATCTCCGGCATCTTCGGCGAATGGAACAAGGGCCGGCTGAACTCCTACCTGATCGAGATCTCCGAGAAGGTGCTTGCGGCGACCGATCCGGTTTCCGGCGGGCCGATGGTCGACATGATCCTCGACAAGGCAGGCCAGAAGGGCACCGGCAAGTGGTCGGCGATCGAGGCGCAGAACATGGGCATTCCGGCAACGGCGATCGAAGCCGCGGTCGCCGCTCGTAGCCTCTCCTCAATGAAGTCGCAGCGCGAAGCCGCCGAAAAGATCTTCGGCACGCAGGCCGTCTCCTTCCCGATCGCCTACGGCCCCGAGCTCAACAAGGATCTGGAACTGGCGCTGTTTGCCGCCAAGATCGGCGCCTATGCGCAGGGATTCGCTGTAATGGCGGAAGCTTCCAAGGAGTTCAACTGGTCGCTGCCGATGCCGACGATTGCAAAGATCTGGCGCGCCGGATGCATCATCCGCTCACAGTTCCTCGACGAGATCACCAAGGCTTTTACCGATGCGCCCGATGCGGCGAACCTCATCGTCACGCCGGCCTTCTCGTCCATGGTCAAGGAATCGATCCCAGCGCTTCGCCGCGTCGTGACCGCCGCTCTCGCCGCCGGCCTTCCGGTGCCGGCGCTGACCTCCGCGCTCACCTATTTCGACGCCTACCGCCAGGGCCGGGGCACCGCCAACCTCATCCAAGCCCAGCGCGACTTCTTCGGCGCCCACGGCTTCGACCGCCTGGACGGCAAGGATTTCCACCACGGTCCCTGGGGCAGCGGTGCGGCGACCTTCTGAGGTTTGCGTAGAAGCAATCAGGAAGCCCGACCATCGTGCCGGGCTTTTTCGTTAGGTGCATGGCGCGCTGCGCCGGCCGACGTGGCGCCGTAGCGCAGCTCCCGGTGGGGTAGTATGACTTGCTGATTTTCGACTTTCCCTTCATAGCATCTGCGGAACATTGCTCCTGAGGATTGTAGGGATGCTAATCCGATATGAGACGCCCGCAGATATCGATGCGATCCACGATTTGACGTCGATCGCCTTTGCGGCCATGCCCTACAGCGAAGGTATTGAGGCGGAGATCATCCGGAGGCTTCGCGCGAGCGGCGATCTCACGATCTCGCTGGTCCTCGAGGAAAAAGGCGAGATCCTGGGGCATGTCGCGTTTTCGCCGGTGGCGATCAACGGTGCGCATCGCGGCTGGTTCGGACTGGGTCCGATATCAGTCAAGCCGGGGAGACAGCGGCAAGGCATCGGCAAGGCGCTGATTGCAAAGGGGCTCGCTTTGCTGGAGGAGATGGGCGCCAGCGGATGCGCGCTGATCGGCAATCCCGATGTCTATCGCGGCGCTGGTTTCAGCAGCGACGGGAAACTCAGCTATCATGATCTCGACAAGCGGCTCGTCCAGCGCATTGTCCTTCGCGGGCCGGCGCCGAGCGGCACGCTCCGGTTCGCTCCGGCGTTCGAAAACTAGATCTTCAGCAGAAAGGCAATGACATGTCCGGAATGGGCGCGATCACCCTCCGAACCGCACGCCTTAGGCTCCATATGCCTGAGATCGATGACTTCGCCGCCTATGCGCGGCTGATGGCTTCGCCGCGGTCCACCGGAATGGGCGGCCCGTTCGACGCGCGCGCGGCATGGGGGATGTTCTGCACGACGTGGCTCTGTGGCGGCTTTTCGGGCACGGAGCGCTGATGATCGATCTCGTTGAAACCGGCGAATGTATCGGCCAGGTGGGGATCAACCACGGGCCACTCTTTCCGGAAAAGGAACCTGGATGGTTCGTTTATGGAGGGCATGAAGGCAGGGGCTATGCGACCGAGGCAGCCTTTGCGTTGCGCGGCTGGGCTTTTGAGACACTCAAGCTGCCGTCGCTTGTGAGCTATATCGCTCCCGGCAATGCGGCATCCGTGGCCGTTGCCGAGCGGCTGGGGCGCGTCTCAATCCCATAGCGCCCCGGAACGAGCCCAGCGATCTTGTTTACCGCCACATTCCTTCCTGAAGCGCGCATATGGTTGCGCGTGTGGGGCGGTTGGGGACGACGTCTCAATCCCTATATGTTGATGGATCAGGATCGGACGCTGCCAAAATGGATGTAGGATGACGAACGGCACACGTGAGCACTGGGACGAAGTCTATCGCACGAAGGGAGCCGACAGCGTCAGTTGGTATCAGCCGACGCCGGAACCTTCCCTCAAGGCGATTGATGCACTGCAGCTGCCGGCTACGGCTTCGCTGATCGATGTCGGCGGCGGCGCGTCGAGCCTCGTCGATCGTCTCATCGAACGCGGGTGGTCAGACCTTACCGTTCTCGATATCGCCGCACCGGCACTCGACGTCGCGAAGGTGCGGCTGGGCGACGACGCCATGCGGGTCACCTGGTTGGTGGCCGATGTCACCGTATGGAGATCCGGGCGCTACTACGACGTATGGCACGACCGCGCCGTCTTTCACTTTCTCACCGCGCCGGAGCAGCGGCTTGCCTATCGCCATGCGCTCGAAGCCGGCACGGCGCCGGGCAGCGTCGTGATCTTCGCGACTTTCGCGCCGGACGGGCCGGAACGGTGCAGCGGCTTGCCGGTCCAGCGTTACGACGCGGCCGCGCTGGAGGCGGAGTTCTCGACGGCCTTCACGCTGGAGCGCGACTGGCGCGAAGAGCACACGACCCCCGGCGGCGGCCGGCAGTCTTTCCAGTGGTGTATCTTTAGGCGGCGCTGAACGCTCTGCCTTCAGGCCGCGCGGCTGGCGCGCGCCATGCCGTGCGCCACGAGACGGTCGATGATCTCGGCATAGCTGACGCCGCTTGCCGCCATAGCCTTGGAATACATGCTGATATCGGTGAAGCCGGGAATGGTGTTGAGCTCATTGATAACGAAGCGCATGTCCGATGTCAGGAAGAAATCGACGCGCGCCATGCCGTCACAGCCGACGGCCCGGAAAGCCCTTGCGGCCGTGTCGCGCATGGCGGCCTCGATCTCCGCCGGCAGGTCGGCCGGGACTTTCAAGGCAGCGCCGTTCTCATCGATATATTTGGCGTTGTAATTGTAGAAGCCGTGGCTTTCCGCCGGCACGATCTCGCCCGGGCGGGAGACGAAGAGCTTGCCGTCGCTATCTTCCAGCACGCTGAATTCGATCTCGCGGCCGGCGACGAATTCCTCGGCAAGCAGGACGCTGTCATGACGGAAGGCCTGCTCGAGCGCTGCGGCGAATTCCTGGCTGGCATGGACCTTGGCGACGCCGACCGACGATCCCTGTCGTGCCGGTTTGATGAAGAGCGGCAGGCCGAGTTCGGCTTCGAGTGCGGAGAGTGAAGGGGCCGCACCCTCGTGGATCGTCACGGCGCGCGCCACCGGCAGGCCCGAGGCCCGCAGCAGACGCTTGGCGATATCCTTGTCGAGGGCTGCGGCTGAACCGAGGATGCCGCAGCCGGCGAGCGGCACGCGCGCCACTTCAGCTGCGCCCTGCACCGATCCGTCCTCACCATGAGGGCCGTGCAGCACGGGAAACAGGATGTCGATCCTTGGCAATTCATGCGGCGCGCCATGGGCTGACATGGCCAGCATGCGCCCGCGACCGCCCGGCACGAGGCAGATTTCCGTGCCTGACGAGGGTGTCGCCAGCCGGCCGTCCTCGAAGCTGCTCAGCAGCCATTGTCCCTCGCGGGTGACGAAGACGGGAAGGGCATCGTATTTCTCGGATTCCAGGGCAGCCATCACGTTGGTCGCCGAGAGGATGGAAACCTCGTGCTCGGCCGAACGGCCGCCGAAGAGCACGGCGATGCGCAGCCTGTTGGGGGAAGGGGTCATGAAAGCCTCCGAAGCGATGGGATGTCGGAAAGATCAGGCCTCGACCGATATGCCGCGATTGGCAAAGAAACGATCGAAGACGGCAAGTGGCAGCGTGACATCGGCTTGAATTGCCGCGTCATGGCCGGACGGATTGTGGAAATGGATCGTCTCCTGCGAGGCTGATGTCACCAGCACGAGATGACCGCCCTTTGCCGGCGGCTCGCGCTCCGGCCAGCGGATGGCCGAATGCACCGAGGCTATGAAGAACCGGCGTTTCGACAGAAGTTCCGGGATGGCTGAAGTTTCGACGTTGGTCATTGCCTCGGCGCTGAGACCGAAACGCTCGGCGGCGAAACGGACGAACGGGGCGTAGATCAACCCCTTGATCGAGGCATCGATCTCGTTGACGACATAACCGCCATATCTAGTGCAGGCGCGGGCAAGCTCGAGAGTAGGATGGATCTCGCCGCGCGCGGCCAGGATCATCTTCAGGCAGGCCATGCCGCAGACATTCACCGCCCAGCGCGCATATTCTTCGATGGTCGCGGCTCCCGACTGGCGCCAGAGCGGATCCCTGAGCAGCGCCTGCGAACCCTCGGCAAGCACCGGCAGCGTCATGCCGGGCGTTTCCCATTGGCTGAAATAAGGCACGCTGCTCTGCTTCATCCTGTCGACATCTCCGCGGTACGTTTCGTGAGATGGCGGCCAATCTTGGCTTTTTTCGAGCCGATGCCCACTTGCGAATCCGAGGGTAGGGCTCGTTTTTCTTCGGGCCACTAAAATAAGGATGGGATGATAGCATATCCTCAATGGTGACGTGGAACAGCCGGTTCCGTCCGGCTATTGCGCGGGCACCCAAGAAAGCCTCATCCTGAGAGCCTGTGAATCTATGATTTTGCATTTTTAGCTAGTTAAATCAATGACCTAATTCTCGCAAAACGGACGAGAATCCAAAAGATTCACAGACTCTGAGGCGCCCCGTAGGGGCCTCGAAGGACAGGGCGGGTGCTCGGCATGGCGGGAACATTGATGGAAGGAGGAGCGCTGCGGTGTGCCCTTCGAGGCTTCGGCATTCGGCCTGCGCGCCTTCAGGATGAGGGATGTTGGGGAATGCCGCGCTTAGGGATAGGGCGGGCGTTACATCATGTATGTTTTCGATGTTGGCATTGTTTCGCTAGTTGTCGTCCCGCTCGCCACTGCCCTATCTGTCACCCTCCGGCCAGATCGGCTGGCTGATGCTCTGGAGCAGTTCGGGTTCGACGCCGTCGATCCGGGCGATGACGGCCTTGGCCATTTCGCGCCCGGCCTGGCGCACGTCTTCCTGGACGGTGATGATTTCGGGACGGATCCAGTTGAGGATCGGCACCGACTGCTTGGAGACCATGTCGAGATCGCGGCCGAGCGCCTTGCCGGCGGCCTCGATGCCGGCATTGACGGCGATCGCGGCGCTGCCGGCCGAGCAGACGATCCCGTCAGGCGCGTTGGCCGAGCGCATCATCACTTCGATGATGTCGCGGATATCGGCGAGCGGCGCGTCGGTATTGACGCGCAGCGGCACTTCTTCGGCGCCGTAATCGTGCAGGCCGGTCTGGAAGCCGATGCGGATATGGGTGTAATAGGTGAGCTTGCTTGGCGGCTGCAGCAGGGCGATGCGGCGCCGACCTCGTTTGACGAGGCGTTCCACCGCCTGATGGGCGAAGGCCTCGTTGTCGAAATCGTGAAAGGGGTGGATGAGACCTGCATCGGTGCGCCCATGCGTGGCAAAGGGCATGCCGCGTTCGGACAAGAGCCGCACGCGCGGGTCGTCCGGCTCGATACGCGAGATGATGACGCCGTCGGCCGAGCCAGTCTCGAGGATATAGCGCACTGGCAGCATCGGATCCTTGCTGTGGGAATGCGGTGTCACGACGATATGATAAGGCGTGCCGGACAGCACTTCGGATATGCCGAAGACCATCTGGCTGGAGAAGCCCATGATCTCTTCATCGATGCTGAGGACGAGGGCGATAACGTTTGTCTTGCCGGTGCGCAGGCGCACACCCGCCCGGTTCGGCTGGTAGCCGAGCTGGCGGGCGACCATGCGCACCCGCTCCTTGGTTTCGGCACCGATATCCGGCGCGTCCTTCAGCGCACGCGATACCGTCGTCACGCCGAGGCCCGTCATGAAGGCGATCGTCTTCAACGTCGGGCGCTCGCGCGTCACCGCCGTCGATGTCGCCTGTCCGAAATTTCCCTTGTTTTCCATCCCTGTAGGCCGCCTTGCGCGAATTGGTCTCGCTTATAGAGGCTTTTTCAGGCGCCGTAAGCCCGCCGCCTGCCAAAATCGCGCCTCCCTGAAGAACTCAATCTGTAACGATACAGTAGAAATGTCGAGCAGTTTTTCTTGTGTGCGTCGCAATATCATTCGCACAGGTTGAATCGATTATTCCGACGAGATTTTTCTGCAGGTGCGAAAAAGGTAATGCGGAGTTCGAAACTGCAATTTGAAAATTATCGTTAAATTTCACCGTAATAATCTGAGGAAGCGCCTGCGGAAAACTCTGCCCGACTGCCGATTCACCGGGTGTGGGGCGGTCTTCCGAAACAGTCAGAAGTGGTAATCCTGATCTTTAAAGAAAAATTTACGGGCGGGCAGTTGCGTGGGGAAATCGATTGATCTAAGTTTTTCCGGCAACGTTTCAGTGAGGGAGGAGAACTCATGAAAATTCGTATGATGGCGGCCATGCTTGCCGCTTCCGCTGCGCTTCCGATCAGCGCCAGCGCCACCGATCTCGAAGTCACCCATTGGTGGAC
Organism: Rhizobium sp. NLR16a; assembly: GCF_017948245.1. Lineage (NCBI taxonomy): Bacteria > Pseudomonadati > Pseudomonadota > Alphaproteobacteria > Hyphomicrobiales > Rhizobiaceae > Rhizobium > Rhizobium sp. NLR16a. Next base: position 1,366,245 of record NZ_CP072865.1, read on the forward strand.
GTCTGGCGGCGAGTCCGCTGCTGTCGCCGAGTTGGCAAAGGCATTCGACGCCACCGGCAACCACTGGGTCGACGGCGCTATCGCCGGTTCCGGCGGCACGGCGCGCCCGATCATGATCAGCCGCATCACCGGCGGCGACCCGATGGGCGCCACCCAGTTCAACCACGGCCGCCAGGCCGAGGAACTGGTTCAGGCTGGCCTGATGCGCGACCTGACCGATGTCGCGACCGCAGAGCACTGGAAGGATATTATTCGTCCGTCGAGCCTGCTCGATTCCTGCACGATCGACGGCAAGATCTACTGCGCTCCGGTCAACATCCACTCCTGGCAGTGGCTGTGGCTTTCGAACGCCGCATTCAAGAAGGCCGGTGTCGAGGTTCCGAAGAACTGGGACGAATTCGTCGCTGCCGCTCCGGCTCTCGAAAAGGCCGGTATCATTCCGCTCGCTGTCGGCGGTCAGCCATGGCAGGCGACAGGCGCCTTCGACGTGCTGATGGTCGCGGTCGCCGGCAAGGACGTGTTCAACAAGGTCTTCAAGGACAAGGATGCAGAGGTCGCCGCCGGACCCGAGATCGCCAAGGTCTTCAAGGCTGCCGACGACGCCCGCCGCATGTCCAAGGGCAGTAACGTCCAGGATTGGAACCAGGCGACCAACCTCGTCATCACGGGCAAGGCCGGCGGTCAGATCATGGGTGACTGGGCGCAGGGCGAATTCGCGCTCGCCGGTCAGAAGGCCGGCACCGACTATACCTGCCTGCCGGGTCTCGGCGTCAACGAAATCATCTCGACGGGTGGTGACGCCTTCTATTTCCCGCTGTTGAAGGATGAGGAAAAGTCCAAGGCACAGGCCGTGCTCGCCAAAACCCTGCTCGACCCCAAGACCCAGGTTGCCTTCAACCTGAAGAAGGGCTCGCTGCCGGTTCGCGGCGACGTCGATCTTGCCGCCGCCAACGACTGCATGAAGAAGGGCCTCGACATCCTGGCGAAGGGTAACGTGATTCAGGGCACCGACCAGCTGCTTTCGGCCGACAGCCAGAAGCAGAAGGAAGATCTCTTCTCCGAATTCTTCGCCAACCCGTCGATGACGCCGGAAGACGCTCAGAAGCGTTTCGCCGAGATCATCGCTTCGGCTGACTGATCGGCAGGTTCGCTGCCCGTGCGATCCGGCTCCCCGGAGCCGGATCCTCCCGCAAGTTTCGATGGTCTTGCCGGCCATTCCGGCGGATCCCGCGGGCGGGGGTGAGAGCGGCCGCTACCGGCCGCAGCTGCGATTTGAGGAGAGGTTTCATGACGGGTCAAGCGCAAGCAGGCCGGCCAAACAAGTTACTGCGCAATCTGAACGCCAAGATTGCGTCCATTCCGATGATCCTGACAGCGCTGGTGATCTTTGTCGGCGGCACGTTCTGGACGGTCTTTTATTCCTTCACCAATTCCAAGCTCCTCCCGCGGTTGAGCTTCGTCGGCTTTGACCAGTATCACCGTCTCTGGGCGGCACCCCGCTGGGTTACTGCAATCGAAAATCTGGCGCTCTACGGCGTCCTCTCGCTGATCTTCAGCCTGGTCATCGGATTTGTGCTCGCCGCGCTCATGGATCAGAAGATCCGTTTCGAAAACACTTTTCGCACCATTTTTCTCTACCCCTTCGCGCTGTCCTTCATCGTGACCGGTCTCGTTTGGCAGTGGGTTCTGAACCCGGACTTCGGCGTCCAGTCGGTGGTGCGATCGCTCGGCTGGACAAGCTTCACCTTCAATCCGCTCTATACGCCCGAAATCGTCATCTACGGGATTCTGATTGCGGCGCTTTGGCAGGGAACGGGCCTCGTCATGTGTCTGATGCTTGCCGGCCTGCGCGGCATAGACGAGGATATCTGGAAAGCGGCCCGCGTCGACGGCATCCCGATGTGGAAGACCTACCTGCTCGTCGTCATTCCGATGATGCGGCCCGTATTCATCACGACGATCGTCATCATCGCCTCCGGCATCGTCAAAGTCTACGACCTCGTGGTGGCGCAGACTTCGGGCGGTCCCGGCATCTCATCGGAAGTGCCAGCCAAATATGTCTACGATTACATGTTCCAGGCGCAGAATCTGGGTCAGGGCTTCGCCGCATCGACGATGATGCTGGTCACGGTCGCGATCATCATCGTTCCGTGGGCCTATCTGGAGTTCGGAGGAGGGCGCAAGCGTGGCTGATATCGAAACTCTCAACACCACGGCTGCCGGCATCGACGCCGTCTCACAGAGGCTCGGCGACGGTCCGAGCGGTCCGAAGCCGCGCCCGACGCTGTCAGCGCGCAACATCATGCTGTATGGAACGCTGACAGTTGCAGCGCTCTATTATCTGCTGCCGCTCTATGTGATGGTCGTGACGTCACTGAAGGGTATGCCGGAAATTCGTCTCGGCAACATCTTCTCGCCGCCGATGGAGATCACCTTCGAACCCTGGGTCAAGGCCTGGGCGGAGGCCTGCACGGGCTTGAACTGCGATGGCCTGTCGCGCGGTTTCTGGAATTCGGTGCGCATCACGGTGCCGTCGGTGATCATCTCGATCGCGATCGCCTCGGTGAACGGCTATGCGCTGGCAAACTGGCGGTTCAAGGGTTCCGAGCTATTCTTCTCGATCCTCATCATCGGGGCCTTCATTCCCTATCAGGTGATGATCTATCCGATCGTCATCATCCTGCGTGAAATCGGCATCTACGGCACGCTGACCGGCCTCGTCATCGTGCATTCGATCTTCGGCATGCCGATCCTGACACTGCTCTTCCGCAACTACTTCGTGTCGCTGCCGGAGGAACTGTTCAAGGCGGCGCGTGTCGACGGGGCGGGCTTCTGGCAGATCTTCCTCAAGATCATGATGCCGATGTCGCTGCCGATCTTCGTCGTCGCCATGATCTTGCAGGTCACAGGCATCTGGAATGACTTCCTGTTCGGCGTGGTCTTCACCCGGCCGGATACCTATCCGATGACCGTGCAGCTCAACAACATCGTCAATTCCGTTCAGGGCGTGAAGGAATACAATGTCAACATGGCAGCGACGATCCTCACCGGCCTGGTGCCGCTGATCGTCTATTTCGTCTCCGGACGGCTTTTCGTTCGCGGCATTGCCGCAGGCGCAGTGAAGGGGTGATCACATGAACATGAATTCAACTGTCTCCAATTCGAGCGTCTCGATCAGGGATCTGTCGCTGAATTTCGGTGCCGTCAGTGTGCTGAAGGATCTCAACCTCGACATCAACGATGGCGAATTCCTGGTGCTGCTCGGATCGTCCGGCTGCGGCAAGTCGACCTTGCTCAATTGCATCGCCGGCCTGCTCGACGCTTCGGAAGGGCAGATCTTCATCAAGGGCAAGAACGTCACCTGGGAAGAGCCGAAGGACCGCGGCATCGGCATGGTCTTCCAGTCCTACGCGCTCTATCCGCAGATGACGGTCGAGAAGAACCTCTCCTTCGGCCTTCGCGTCGCCAAGGTGCCGCAGGCCGAGATCGACAAGCGCGTCGCGCGCGCGGCCGAGATCCTGCAGATCCAGCCGCTTTTGAAGCGCAAGCCGGCCGAACTATCCGGCGGCCAGCGCCAGCGCGTGGCAATCGGTCGGGCGCTGGTGCGCGATGTCGACGTCTTCCTGTTCGACGAGCCGCTGTCCAACCTCGACGCCAAGCTGCGTTCGGAACTGCGCGTCGAAATCAAGCGCCTGCACCAGTCGCTGCAGAATACGATGATCTATGTGACGCACGACCAGATCGAGGCGCTGACGCTGGCTGATCGCATCGCCATCATGAAGAGCGGCATCATCCAGCAGCTCGACGATCCGACGACGATCTACAACCGGCCGCGCAATCTCTTCGTCGCCGGCTTCATCGGTTCGCCGTCGATGAATTTCCTGCGCGGCGAACTGGTCAAAACAGGTGACGGCATCGCCTTTACCGCTAACGGCGTCAATTTCTCGCTCGCCGCCTACGACGCCAACGAGACGCTGCAGCCTGGCCGCAAGGTGGTGCTCGGCGTCCGCCCCGAACACATCAAGGTCAATGAGAATGCCGGCGGCGAAGAACATGACGCTACCGTCGATATCGAGGAACCGATGGGGGCGGACAATCTTCTGTGGCTGAAACATGCCGGTCACACGATGTCGGTCCGCGTCAACGGCGCACGCCGCTTTGATGTCGGGGCCAAGGTAAAGCTGAGCTTCGACATGGCGCTGGCTTCGGTGTTCGATGCCGAGAGTGAGCTGCGTCTTTAGGGAGATTTTCGCGGGCGGGGTCGGAGATGGTGCCGTCTGCTTTCTGTTTGGCTGCAAGGCTATTTGTATGAGTCCGACCAGTGCTCCATGCTCCCTCATTGCTGTGGCCTTCCGGCTTCGCCCAAGGGATGTCACAGGCTCTCTTTCGAGTGAAGTGTCTCCCGCGCCCAAAGACTTGGGCGCACTGGATTCCTGTGACATCCCTCGGGTCAAGCCCGAGGACAGGAATGAGGGAGGAGAGGTGAAGCGCCCCTTGCGAACGACAAGGCGGCAGGGCAGCGGCGCACGCGCCGCTTCTTCTAGAATCGTAAATCGGAAATAATATCGTGACGCAACAATCGACCCTCTCCAGAATCGACCTTTGCGGTTCGTGGCAGCTCACATCTGTTGATGGCGAGATCAAGAGCGCAATCACCTTGCCCGGCGACGTGCACACGGCGCTGCATAGGGCAGGGCTGATCCCCGATCCCTATTTCGGCCGGAACGAGGAGAAGGTGCAGTGGGTTGCCCAGCGTGAATGGGCGGTAGAGCGCAGCTTCACGCTGCAGGAGGTCGAGGGCGACTGGTATCTCGATATCGACTATCTCGACACGGTCGCCAGCGTCTATGTCAATGGCTTTCTGGTGCTCGAAGCCGACAACAGCTTCCGCCGCTACCGGCCTGATGTTTCCAGCATGCTGAAAGCGGGCGACAACTCGATCCGCATCGTCTTTGCCTCTAATCCCGGCGTCGGCGCCGAACGGCAGAAAAAGCAGCCCTTCTACATTCCCTACAGCACCGGCAATTCGCCGATCCCCGACGGCAACATGCTGCGCAAGCCGCAATGCCATTTCGGTTGGGACTGGAACATCGCCATCGCGCCGCTTGGGCTCTACGGCACGATCGCGCTGAAAAAGATCGAGACGGCGCGCATCGAACATGTCGTCACCCGCCAGATCCACAATAATGACGGCTCGGTCGACCTCATGGTGACGGCGAGCCTGTTTGCCAAGCATGCTGGCATCGCCCAGGTCTATTTCGATCTTGACGGCGAGCGCATCCGTCTCGATGTCGGTGTCAAGGGCGAGACGGATGTCCACCACCTCTTCCATATCGACAATCCGCGTCTCTGGTGGCCCTCCGGTAACGGCGAACAGGCGCTCTATACGCTCTCCGTCGAATTGTCCGACGAGGTGGTGACGAAGCAGCTCGGCCTTCGCACCATCGAACTGATCACCACGCCGGATGCGGCGGGCAGCCGTTTCGCTTTCAAGGTCAACGGCCGCGAGGTCTTCTGCCGGGGCGCCAACTGGATTCCGGCCGATGCGCTGTTCTCGCTGTCTTCGCCTGAAAAGACCGAGGACCTACTGCAATCGGCCAAAGCGGCCAACATGAACATGATCCGCGTCTGGGGCGGTGGTTTCTACGAGCAGGACTATTTCTACGATCTCTGCGACCGGCTGGGCCTCATGGTCTGGCAGGACTTCATGTTCGCCTGCAACCTCTATCCCTCGACCGAAGACTTCCTTGGCAATGTGGCGATCGAGGTGGATTACCAGGTGCGCCGGCTCTCTTCGCATCCTTCGATCGCGCTCTGGTGCGGCGATAACGAACTGGTGGGCGCGCTGACATGGTTCGAGGAATCGAGGAAGGACCGCGACCGCTACCTCGTCTCCTACGACCGCCTCAACCGGACGATCGAACAGGCGGTGAAGAAGGCGCTGCCGGGGGCGCTCTGGTGGCCGTCGAGCCCGGCATCAGGCTATCTCGATTTCGGCGATGCCTGGCATGCCGACGGCTCCGGCGACATGCATTACTGGTCGGTCTGGCACGAGAACAAATCGTTCGACAATTACCGTACGGTGCGGCCGCGCTTCTGCTCGGAATTCGGCTTCCAGTCCTATACCTCGCTGCCCGTCATCAGAACCTATGCCGAGGAGAAGGACATGAACGTCGCTTCCCCCGTCATGGAGCTGCACCAGAAGAATGCGGGCGGCAACGAGCGCATCGCCGGCACGATGTTCCGCTATTTCCGCTTCCCCAAGGATTTCCCGAACTTCGTCTATCTCAGCCAGATTCAACAGGGATTGGCGATCAAGACCGCGGTGGAATATTGGCGGTCGCTGAAGCCCCATTGCATGGGCACGATCTACTGGCAGCTTAACGATACCTGGCCTGTCGCCTCATGGTCGAGCCTCGACTATGGGGGGCGCTGGAAGGCGATGCACTATCTCGTCAAACGTTTCTTCCAGCCGGTCGCGGTCGCCGCCATTCCCGCCCAGGACGGCAAGACGATCCGCTTCTCGCTCGTTAACGACACGCTTTCAGATGTCAGCGTCGATCTGTCGATCTCGCTTCTGACGATGAAGGGCGAGCGGAAGCATTTGAAAGACGTGCAGGCCATGTGTTCGCCGGATGCGGCGGTGACGGCCGCGGCGATCGAGGTGTCCGAGATTGACCCGGGAACGCTGCTTGCTTGGCATTTCACCGCGTCGAACGGCATGGGCGGCGAGGGGCACCATGTCAACGGCACCTATAAGGCGCTGGAGCTGGAACCCTCGGGCCTGACCGTTACCCACGAATATGTCGAGAAGAGCGGCGCGATCGACATCAACGTCACCGCCAGGGGACTTGCACTCTTCGTGGTGATCGAGAGCGAGACGGACGGCAAATATTCCGACAACGCCTTCGACCTTGCAGCAGGCGAGAGCCGCCGTATCACCTTCACCCCGGCACATCAGCTAGAACGTGGCAAGCTGCCGGAATTCCGCTTCTACGACCTGCATTCCTGCCAATCGGCGGATTGATCCTTCCAAGAAATGGGCACGAGGCCCAAGGAGAATAAGATGACGAAACTCAGCTACCAGCTCTACAGTGCGCGCAACTTCCAGCCCTATTCTGTGATTTTCGAAAAGCTCGGCAAATCAGGCTATGCGGAGGTCGAGGGGTTCGGCGGCATCTATGCCGATCTCGACGATGCGGGACTGAAGAGCCTTCGCGCCGATCTCGACAAGAACGGCCTGGTGATGGCGAGCGGACACTTCAGTCCCGACTTTCTGGAGAAGGAAGTCCAGAAGTCGCTCAACATCGCTAGGATACTCGGCATGGATTCGATCTATGCCCCGCATCTGGCGGCCGACCAGCGCCCCTCGGACGGAGCCGGTTGGCTCGCCTTCGGCAAGCGTCTACAGGAAATGAGCAAGCCCTATAAGGATGCCGGCTACGAGTTCGGCTGGCACAATCATGATTTCGAATTCGTCAAGCTGGCTGACGGCTCGCTGCCGATCGAGCGCATCTTCGAAGGCGCGCCCGACATTTCCTGGGAAGCCGATATTGCCTGGGTTATCCGGGGCGGCGCCGATCCCTTTGCCTGGATCGACACGCTCGGCTCGCGCATTACCGCAGTCCACGTCAAGGACATCGCGCCGGCCGGTGAAGCGACGGATGAAGACGGCTGGGCCGATGTCGGCCACGGCAAGGTCGAATGGGCCAAGCTGATTGCCACACTGCGCGGCACCAAGGCGAAGCACTTCGTCGTCGAACATGACAATCCGAAAGACATCGACCGCAACATCAGCCGTTCGATTGCATCCTTCCAGACTTATTGAGGCAAATCATGACCAGGGAACTTGGCGTTGGCATCATCGGATGCGGCAACATCTCCACCACCTACTTCTCGCTGGCACCGCTCTTCAACGGGCTGAAGGTGCTGGCCTGCGCCGATATCAACGTGCAGGCCGCCGAGGCCCGCGCCAAGGAATATGGCGTCAAGGCACAGACGATCGACGAGCTTCTCGCCAATGACGAGATCGACGTCGTCGTCAACTTGACGATCCCGGATGCGCATTTTCCGGTGTCGAAGGCGATCCTCGAAGCCGGCAAACACGTCTATTCGGAAAAGCCGCTGGTGCTTTCGCTGGAGCAGGGCGAAGAGCTTCGCCGCATCGCCAAGGCGAAGAACCTTGCCGTCGGCTGCGCGCCGGACACTTTCCTCGGCGGCGCCCATCAGCTCGCCCGCAAGTTCATCGACGATGGCGGCATCGGCCGGGTGACCTCGGGAGCCTGCTATGTCATGAGCCCCGGTATGGAGATGTGGCATCCGAACCCGGATTTCTTCTTCCTGCCGGGCGGCGGCCCGATCCTGGATCTCGGTCCTTATTACATCGCCAATCTGATCAACCTGATCGGCCCAGTGAAGCGCGTCGGCGCCATGACCTCGATGGCATCGGCGACCCGGACGATTACCAGCCAGCCGCGCCACGGCGAAATCATCCCGGTCAAGACGCCGACGACGATCCAGGCGCTGCTCGAATTCGTCAGCGGCGCCACGGTGACGCTGTCGGCAAGCTGGGATGTGTGGTCGCATCGCCATGCGAATATGGAACTCTACGGCACCGACGGCTCTCTCTACGTGCCGGACCCGAACTTCTTCGGCGGCACCGTAGAGGCCAGCGGTCGCGACAAGGACATCAAGCCGCTCGAGCCCTGGGAGCACCCCTTCGGCAAGATCAACCAGGAAAGTCCGAGCGGCTCGCGGGCCAATTACCGCACGGCTGGCCTTGCCGATATGGCAATGTCGCTGATCGAAGGCCGCGACGCGCGCTGCTCGCTTGACCGCACTCTGCACGGCGTCGACGTCATGACCTCGATCCTGAAATCAGGCGAGGAGGATCGTTTTATCGAGCTGACGACGACTTGCACCCAGCCAGCGGCGCTTGGCATCGAAGAGGCGCAGGCGCTGTTGAGGTAGCGGAGAAAGCGCGCCTGCGCTTGCCGTATTGGCGCGCTTGCTCCATTTGTTTCATCATGTCGGCCTCACGATCCGGTTTTTGCCGATGGTTGCCCCTCACCCTAACCCTTTCCGCCTAAACGGGTGAGGGACGCGCCATGTGAGAGGTGGTGGGGAAGGACAGGCTGTGGCATTTCCCTTCTCTCCGCTCGCTGGGAGAAGGTGCCGGCAGGCAGACAGGGGGTAGGCGTCGGCGTTTTCGTGAGCCGAAGACGTTGCATGATGAGGACGCTGATATTCGATTAAGGAGACTTCCATGAGCTGGCAACCGGCAGCAGACCGTTATTCAAAAATGAAATATAACCGCACGGGCCGCTCCGGCCTGAAGCTGCCGGCCGTCTCTCTCGGCCTCTGGCACAATTTCGGCGGTGATACGCCGCATGACCGGAAGATCGACATGTGCCGCACGGCCTTCGACCTCGGCATCACCCATTTCGATCTCGCCAACAATTACGGCCCGCCTCCCGGCAGCGCAGAGGCCGCCTTCGGCGAGATCCTGCGCACCGAATTCTCCGGGCTTCGCGACGAGCTGATCATCTCCTCGAAGGCCGGCTACGATATGTGGCCTGGTCCCTATGGCGAATGGGGCAGCCGCAAGTACCTGGTCGCCTCCTGCGACCAGAGCCTGAAGCGCATGGGCCTCGACTATGTCGACATCTTCTATTCGCATCGCTTCGACCCGGAAACGCCGCTGGAAGAGACCTGCGGCGCGCTCGACCATATCGTCCGCTCCGGCCGGGCGCTCTATGTCGGGATCTCCTCCTATAATTCGCAGCGCACCCGCGAAGCAGCCGCCATCCTCAAGGACCTCGGCACGCCCTGCCTGATCCATCAGCCGAGTTATTCAATGCTCAACCGCTGGGTCGAGGATGACAGGCTGCTCGATACCCTCGATGACATCGGCATGGGTTCGATCGTGTTCTCGCCGCTCGCCCAGGGCATGCTGACGACGAAGTATCTCGGCGGTATTCCGGCCGACAGCCGGGCAGCTCAGAACCATTTCCTGAAGCGCGATTTCATCCGCCCCTCGATCATCGACAATATCAGCAGGCTCAACGAGATTGCCGAAAGGCGTGGCCAGACGCTGGCGCAGATGGCGATAGCCTGGGTGCTGCGCGGCGGACGCGTGACCTCGGCGCTGATCGGCGCCAGCCGCTCGTCGCAGATCGTCGATTGCGTCAAAGCGCTGGATAATATCGAATTCTCGGCCGAGGAGCTGAAGGAGATCGATGTCTATGCCAAGGAGGCCGATATCAACCTCTGGGCGAAGTCGGCGGAGCGGGAATGAAGGCAAGGAGCACATTTGTTGCTCCCTCATTCCTGTGCTCGTCACAGGAATCCAGACACCGCGCGTCTGCGCGGTGAGAAGGGTCTTTCCGGCCCAAGGACTTAGGCCGGCTGGATTTCTGTGACATCCCATGGGCAAAGCCCTAAGGGCACAGAGATGAGGGTGGGGAGGCGAGCTGAACCGCACCTTCTGACGTACGTACCGCAATAATCTAGGAGGAGGCCGTCCATGATCCGCAATCCCATCCTGCCCGGGTTCAATCCCGATCCGTCGATCTGCCGCGTCGGCGACGATTATTACATCGCCACCTCCACCTTCGAATGGTATCCGGGTGTGCAGATCCATCATTCGCGGGACCTGGTGAACTGGACGCTGGTGCGCCGGCCGCTGGAGCGTGCCTCGCAGCTCGACATGCGCGGCAATCCCGATAGTTGCGGCATCTGGGCGCCGTGTCTTTCCTATGCCGACGGGCAGTTCTGGCTTGTTTATACTGACGTCAAGCGCTTCGACGGCAATTTCAAGGATGCACATAATTACATCGTGACGTCGCCTTCGATCGAGGGCGAATGGTCCGAGCCGGTCTATGTGAATTCCTCCGGCTTCGATCCCTCGCTTTTCCACGACGATGACGGCCGCAAATGGTTCGTCAACATGCAGTGGAACCACCGAACCCAGAGCTTCGGCGGCTCGCCGAAATCGCCGGCTTTCGACGGCATCCTGCTGCAGGAATGGGATCCGGCGACCAAGGTGCTGAAGGGGCCGATCAAAAACATCTTCGCCGGCAGCCCGCTCGGCCTCGTGGAAGGGCCGCATCTCTTCAAGAAGAACGGCTGGTATTATCTGACGACCGCCGAGGGCGGCACCGGCTATGACCACGCCGTCACCATGGCGCGTTCGCGCCGCATCGAGGGGCCCTATGAGATGCATCCGAACATGCATCTCATCACCTCGAAGGATCATCCGGGCGCGGTGCTGCAGCGAGCAGGGCACGGCCAATATGTCGAGACGCCAGACGGCGAAGCCTATCACACCCATCTCTGCGGCCGGCCGCTGCCGCCGAAACGGCGCTGCACGCTGGGGCGCGAAACGTCCCTGCAGAAATGCGTCTGGCGCGACGATGATTGGCTCTATCTGGAAAACGGCACCTACGTGCCCGATGTCGATGTGCAGGGTCTCTTCGGCGCAGTGCCGGTGGAGAAGCCGATGCGCAGCGAGTACAGTTTCGATGGGGACAAGCTGCCGGCCGATTTCCAGTGGCTGCGCACGCCCGAACCCCAGCGCATCTTCAATCTGACGGACCGTCCCGGCCATCTCAGGCTGATCGGTCGCGAAAGCATAGGCTCCTGGTTCGAGCAGTCGCTGGTCGCGCGCCGGCAGGAACATCATAGTTTCCGCGCCGAGACCGTGATCGAATTTTCGCCCGACACCTATCAGCAGGTGGCGGGGCTGACGCATTACTACAATCGCCACAAGTTCCACGCGATTGCCGTGACGCTGCACGAAACGCTCGGCCGCTGCGTGACCATCCTCTCCTGCAACGGCGACTACCCGAACGGCCGCCTCAGCTTTCCCGCCGAAAGCGGAGTAACGATCCCGGCCGAGGGCCGTGTCCAGCTTGCGATGGAAATCCGCGAAAATGACCTGCAGTTCTTCTGGCAGACGGAAGGCAAGGGCGCATGGCAACGGATCGGCCCTCTCCTGGACGCCGGCGTGATTTCCGACGAGGGCGGTCGCGGTGAGCACGGCTCCTTTACCGGTGCTTTTGCCGGCGTCTTCGCCTTCGATACGTCGGGGCGTGGGAAGACGGCGGATTTTGATTGGTTCAATTATGATGAGTTGTGAGGGGGAGCATCCACTGCTTCCCACCCGCCCTCGTCCTCAGAGGCCTCGGCCTTTGGCCGACGCACCTCACGATGAGGGCTGATCGTTGTGCCGTCTCGCTGCTATGTCTTGCGACATGGCCGCGACCTCTCTCCGACCTGATCCTGGTGCCCCGCAGGGCCTCGAAGGACGAGGTCGGCCACCTGCTGCAACGACACATCAAAAAGAAAGCCGGCGCAGAGGCCGGCTGAGACGAACGCGGCTGCACAGGGATACTGGCCGGTTCCAAACGCTTGGTGACTGAACAATAACTTTCATTACGTGCCGAGGCAGCGGAAAAGGGCGCAACGAGAACGCCGGTAAGACGGCTCCGCAAAGGAATGGGCGGCGGGGCGGATGCCGGTGCTTGCCTCGGCTCTCTTATCGGGCATGAATATCACCGGATGATGACATCCGGAGCAGACCTCTGCCTTTCTTTCAGGGAGAATTGGCGGCGTGCGATGGCTATCGGAAGCCGACTATTCCAGGCTTGTCACCAATGGGTGATCGGCTTGACGAAAGTGACGGTGTTGGCGAGGCGTGAATGCAGTGTTCATGTTCCCGAAGGATGTCAAAGCGTCACAGAGGGACTATATAGCGGGCCGAAATACTTTCGAGCATCCGCAAGAGTCCTGCATGACCCCCATTATTTCCGTTCAGAACCTGACCAAGACTTATGCCAACGGGCTCGAGGCCCTGAAGGGCATCAACCTCGATGTCGAGAAGGGCGAGATCCTGGCTCTGCTCGGGCCGAACGGCGCCGGCAAGACGACCCTGATCTCAATCATCTGCGGCATCGCCAATCCGAGCGGCGGCCGCGTGCTGGTGGCCGGCCAGGACGTCGTAAAGGATTTCCGCGCGACCCGCTCGATGATCGGACTGGTGCCGCAGGAACTGACGACCGATCAGTTCGAGACAGTGTTCAACACAGTGAGCTTTTCTCGCGGGTTGCATGGCAAGAAGGCCAATCCAGCGCATATCGAGAAGGTGCTGCGGGCGCTTTCGCTTTGGGACAAGAAGGACAATATGCTGCGTCAGCTCTCCGGCGGCATGAAACGACGGGTGCTGATCGCCAAGGCGCTTTCGCATGAGCCGGATATTCTTTTCCTCGACGAGCCGACTGCCGGCGTCGACGTGACGCTGCGCAAGGACATGTGGCACGTCGTCGAAGAACTCCGGGCTTCGGGCGTCACCATCATCCTGACGACCCATTATATCGAAGAGGCCGAGGAAATCGCCGACCGCGTCGGCGTCATCAACGGCGGCGAGTTGCTGCTCGTCGAGGAAAAGGCGGCGTTGATGGCCAAGCTCGGCCGCAAGCAGCTCATTCTCGATCTGGCGGAACCGCTGAGCCGGCTGCCGGACTGCTTTGCCGGCAATGGCCTCACTCTCGAAGCGGACGGAAGCCGCCTGACTTATGATTTCGACGCCGATAACGAGCAGGAAAGCATCGCGACGCTGCTGACCCGGCTCGGCGAGAACAATATCCATTTCAAGGATCTCTCGACGCGGCAGAGTTCGCTCGAAGATATCTTCGTGGCGCTGGTGGGAGCGAGCAAATGAACTTCGAAGCGGTCAAATCGATCTATTTCTTCGAGATGGCGCGCACGCGCCGCACGCTGCTGCAGAGCGTCATCTCGCCTGTCATCTCGACCTCGCTTTATTTCATCGTCTTCGGGGCGGCAGTCGGTTCGCGCATCCAGGAAGTGGAGGGCGTATCCTATGGTGCTTTCATCACGCCGGGCCTCATCATGCTGACGCTGCTCGGCCAGTGCATCAGCAACGGCTCCTTCGGCATCTACTTCCCGAAATTCACCGGCACGATCTATGAGGTGCTGTCGGCGCCCGTGGCGATGACGGAGATCCTGCTCGGTTATGTCGGGGCGGCGGCGACCAAGGGCGTCATCATCGGCGTCATCATTCTCTTGACCGCCAATCTCTTCGTCGACGTCAGGATCCAACATCCCTTCATGATGATCCTGTTCTTCCTGCTGACCGCGGTCACTTTCAGCCTGTTCGGCTTCATGATCGGCATCTGGGCCGGCAATTTCGAGCAGCTGAACCTCATTCCCATGCTCGTGGTGCCGCCGCTGACCTTCCTCGGCGGCAGCTTCTATTCCGTCAGCATGCTGCCGCCTTTCTGGCAGGCGGTCAGCCACTTCAACCCGGTGCTTTACCTCGTCAGCGGCTTCCGCTGGAGCTTTTACGGCATCGCTGATGTCAACCCGGCGATCAGCTTGGCGATGATCACCGTGTTCCTGGCAATCTGCCTGGCAACGCTCGGCTGGATCTTCAAGACCGGATACCGACTGCGCAACTGACCGCTTGAACGTCGATGATCGGAGAAGCCGATTGTGCTATCGGCTTCTTCCGTTTTTCTTTCGCGTCCGGCGAAGGCATCTGCTGTCTCATCCCAATGGAGAGGCGAGACAGCTGTTATGAACATCGAAGGTCAGAAGGTGATAATTGTCGGCGGCAGTTCCGGCATGGGGCTTGCGCTTGCCCGGCGTCTGCTCGATGAGGGGGCGTCGGTGACGATTGCCGGGCGCGGTCAGGAGAAACTTGCGGCAGCTTGCCGTCATCTCGGCGACCACCCGAAACTCGGAACGCATATCGTCGACCTGGGCCAGGAGGAGGAGGTCGCGGCGCTGTTTCGGGAGAGCGGACCGGTCGATCATATCGTCAGCACGGCGGCGGAAATCGAAGGAGCCTATCAGCTGCTGTCGTCGCTCGAGCTGACGGCCGCGCAAAAGGTGGTCCAGAGCAAGTTCTACGGGCCGCTGCTGCTGGCGAAATATGGCGCCTCCCGACTGCCGTCCTCAGGTTCGATCACCTACACCTCAGGTATTGCCGCCTATCGGCCGCTCGCGCGCGGATCGGTGGTCGCGGCCGTCAACGCGGCACTCGAAGGCCTGGTCAGGGCGCTTGCCGTCGAACTGGCGCCGATCCGCGTCAATGCGGTCTCGCCCGGCTGGGTGGACACGCCGATCTGGAGCTTCGTTGCCGGTGACGCCAAGCAGGCGCGGCTGGATGCGATGGCGCAGCGCCTGCCGGCTGGGCGGGTTGGGCAGCCCGAGGATATCGCCGATGCGATCCGCTTCCTGATCGGCAATAGCTTCACCACGGGAACTACCCTGCATGTCGAAGGCGGGCATCGGCTGGTCTGATCGGCGAAAGATGTTCGCTGGCCGATTGCAGAAGGAAAGAGATCTGCGGCGGCTGGACGCGCCGGCGTCGCCACATCATCACCAGCGAGGCTGCCAGCGGTCGGCCGGGCCATGACAGTTCGACGACATCGCCGCGCGCAATGGACGGCCCCACCGCAAGGCTCGGGACTAGGCCGTGGCCGGCGCCTGATGCCACGAGCCGGATGATCGTTGCGATGCTGTCGGCCTCTGCGACAATGGCCGGCGCACCTAAACCCGCTTCGGCAAAGGCGGTATCGAGCAGGTGGCGATAGATGCAGCCGGCCGCGGTTGCGATGAACGGGGCGCTGCGTAGGGCTGCGAGGTTTTCCGGCGGCGGGGTTTGCGATCTGCCGGCGGCAATCAGCACCAGCGGCTCGCTGGCGATGCGGCGTGTCACGAAGCGCTCGTCCTGCTGGCCGCGATCGAAGGTGAAGACGATATCAACTGAGCCATGCTGTAATTTCGCATGCAACTCGCCACTGCCGCCGACCTTGAGCTTGAGACCGAGATCGGGATTTTGCCGGCGGAGGAGGGAGAGCCAGGGCGCCAGCCTTTCAGCGGCAATGGTTTCGAGCGTGCCCAGGGTGACAGAGGATTCGGAAATGTCGGCGGCAACGCGGACGGCCGTCTGCGCCTCGTCGTTCAGCGCCAGGATCTCTTCCGCATAGGCCTTCAGTGCCATGCCTGCCGGTGTGGGAGCGACGCCCTGCCGGGAGCGGAGGAAGAGTTCAACGCCCATCTCCTCTTCGAGCGCCTGGATCTGGTCACTGAGGCTCGACTGAGCGAGATTGACCTCTGCGGCGGCGCGCGTGAGGTTTCCGTGCCGCATTACGGCAAGGAAAGTCTTCAGTTGTCGTGGGGTCATGTCGGGCTCCGGCATTTGCGCGAAGGCAGGATATCAATAAAGGCGATCCAGCCGCAATTGCTGTCAGACACTGCTGACGAGCAGGGCGCCCGACAGGATGAAAACGATGCCGGCTGCGAGCCGCGCCATGTTGAGCTCGGAGGCTTCGCCGAGAAAGACTGCGCCGATCGCCAGCGTCACCAGCACGTTGCAGCTCCAGATCGGGGCGAGTTTTGAGACTGGGACGCCATAAGCAAAGAGCGTGAAAAGCCGCATCGCGCCGGCGCGGGCTCTTCGGCTTGCATCTTCAACGAGCATTGAAACCGCACGTTGACGATGTTGAAATTTCTGTCTAGCAGTAACGGCCATGAAGATCGCGATGGTTCTTGCGGTGGTGATAGGGCGCATGGGCAGGATGGTGTAACCATCCGGCGATCAGTCCCATGCGCGGTAAATCGAGCTCCTGACGGGGCTTTTTTTGTGCCCTGAATTTGCGCTGCGCCTCGTCAGATTCCCACAATCTCCCTCACACCATGGACGAGACCATGTCACGCGACAATTCTGCGCAGACTTCCGGTAGCCGCCTGACCGAAGAAGCGGCTGCGATTTCGACCGCGACGCCCCGACGTGCGATCCTTCTCCTGCTGACGGCGCTCTCGGTATTGCCGATCAATATATGTCTGCCGGCGCTGCCAAATATCGCCGCCACGTTCCAGGCCGACTTCGCGCTCGTCAATCTTTCGGTCGCGGGCTACGCGATCATCAATGCCCTGACGGAAATTGTCGCCGGCACGATGTCCGATCGCTATGGGCGCCGGCCGGTCGCGCTGATCGCCGTTTCCATTTTCATCGTCGCGTCGATCGGCTGCGCGCTGGCGCCCGATATCGCCATCTTCCTGTTGTTTCGTGTGATGCAGGCGTCGATCGCCGCCTGCTTCTGCGTTGCTCTCGTCGCCATCAAGGAGACGGCTGGCGAGCGCGGGGCCGCCAACAGGATCGGCTACGCCGCCATGGGATGGGCTATTGCGCCGATGCTCGGCCCGAGCGTCGGCGGCATTCTGGACGAAGCGTTCGGATGGCGGACGATCTTCGTCGCTCTTGCGCTGATAGGCGCAGCCATCCTCGCCATATCCATGCGCGAGCTGAAAGAAACAGCCGGGCTCGCGTCGAGACCGAAAGGCAATTACCTTGCGTCCTACCGGCAGCTTCTCGGTTCGGCGCGGTTTTGGGCCTATACGCTGTGCATGGCCTGCTCCACCGGCACTCTCTATATCTTTCTTGGGGGCGCATCCCTGGCCGTCAGTTCCTCGCTCGGCGGATCGAGCGCGAAACTGGGCTTCTTCATGGGAATGGTTCCGGCGGGATTCATTCTGGGCAGTTATCTCGCTGGCCGATTGACGAGGAAATCGCTCAGCACCACGCTCGTCATTGCGCGTTTATCGACGTGCATGGGGCTGCTGCTGGGGCTGGTCCTATCGATCTCGGGCGTCACGCATGTCCTGGGATTTTTCGGACCCTGTATATTCATCGGCATCGGCAATGGCTTGACCTTTCCGGCCGCCAATCTGGGCGTGATGTCGGTTCGCGGCCATTTCGCCGGCACCGCTGCGGGCCTTGCCGCTGCCATGTCGATCGCCGGCGCCGCCCTGATCGCTTCGATCGCCGGGCTGTTTCTCCGGGAGGCAGGCGCAGTGTCGACACTGTTCGCGTTGTTGCTGACATCGGCGTCACTTGCCTTATCGGCAGCGTTTTTTACAGCTTTTGTCGACCGGCGACTTGCGGTCGGTGTTCCCAATGGAGAGCCGGCCGAGAGCGGATCGGGGGTATGACTTGTTCTGCCGGATCAATCCCGCATGCGCAATTCGTCCGTCTGCATCTGCAAGGAGCCCAGCGTTTCCAGGAAGCTCATGCCGAGCAGGCTCTGGTCAAGCCGGCCGTCCTCGGCGACGCTGGCTGCGACATTGTTGCGGACGATCGGACCGATCGCCACCTGGTCGAGCGTGACGGGGGCGGCGCGGCTGCGACCGTTGGCGGTCATGACGGTCATGGAATAGGTGAGGCGGGAGAGGTCGATACCGATTCTTGCGGCATCTTCATGCGAGAGCGCCACCATGCTGGCGCCGGTATCGACGAGCATTTCGACGGTCTGGCCATTCACACCGACATCGGCTTCGAAATGGCCGTTCAGCAGCTTGTGCAGGATGACTTCCTGGCCGCCTTGGCTCGTCGTGACGACGACGGCACGGCCGGGAATGAGGCCGGCAAGCAGCCGGTTGCCGACGCCGAGCGCTTCCTGGCGATAGAGGTAGACGGTTGCGAGCGCCAGGATGATGACGAACCAGATCATCAACTGGCGCATGGTTTCACCGACATTTTGTCGGCTACCCCAAATGCCGGCCGACAGCATCAGCGCGATCGGCAGGAGATAGATGAAGCGGCCGAATTCATCGCTCTGCAGGCCGAGGATGCGGCCGCTGTCATTGTTGACGATCAGCACGGCGAGGCCAATGACGATGACGAGGAGCAAGAGGATGAAACGGATCATAAAGGCCGCTCCGGCCCGCCGGCGACGTTTGATCCCGCCCGGTTCAAAGCCGGGACGGTACCTGAAAGCCTTGCCACCAGCTGCGCCATGATCCCCCGTCGTTCGGCATCGGTATAGTTCATCCAGCCACCGATTTCCTGAAGAGTGCGGCCGCAGCCGGCGCAGAAACCGGTGGCTGAAACCATGGAGCAGACGTGAATGCAGGGTGCTTGCATGGCTGATATATCGGAGTTTCAAAGAGCTGCGGCAAGGGCGCAAAGGATGGCTATTTCGCAAATCTGCTGTGTCGCGCCCAGCGTATCGCCGGTGTGGCCGGCAAGCCTGCGGCGGATGATGGCGGTGAAGGCGAATCCTGCGAAACCGGTGGCGAGCAAGCTGGCGACGAGCGGTCGCAGGCCGAATGCCGGCCAGATCAGAAGTGCCGCAAGCAGACCGGCCGAGACGAGCGCAAAATGCATCGCCGCCTCATTCGGCTGGCCGGTCGAGGCGGCCACGCCATCGGCCTTTGCCGGCGGCAGCCGTTGCCAATGCCAGGCGATAGCGCCACGGCTGAGCGCTGCGACGGCGGCAACGGCAAGCGCTGCAGCGAGTGGCGAGGACTGGCGGACAATGGCGGCGAGTGCGGCCGCACGGAGCGCGAAGGAAAGAATCAGCGCTATCGCGCCATAGGTGCCGATCCGGCTGTCCTTCATGATGATGAGGCTCTGTTCGCGGCTCCTGCCGCCGCCGATACCGTCGGCCGTATCGGCCAAGCCGTCTTCGTGCAGCGCGCCGGTGGCAAGAGCCTGGACGGAAAGCGCGAGCAGCGCCGCCATCAGCGGGTCGGCGCGCGAGCCTGAAAGAAGCAAGAGGGCGAGCGCCGGGAAGAAGCCAATGATCAGGCCCGCGAGGGGAAAGGCGCGCACCAGGCGGCCGAGGCTGCCGTCATAGCCTTTGAACAGGGCTGGCGGCATCGGAAGGCGGCTCAGAAAGGCGACGGCGCGGGCGGTATCGACCGCATAATCCTTGATCTTCATTCTGTTTCGTTCTGCCGGAGGGGCTGCGGCGCTTTTGATGTTGTTCGCTTCGTCCGCCGGCTTTAAGAGAGAGCCACCGCAAAGAAGCTGATTTGCGTCAAAAAAACAAGAATAGCCGATTCATAGGAATACGCACCGATGAGCGTTTCAGGCCTGCCCTTCGACGATTTCCGTACCCTGCTCCGGGACCTGCCTGGGCCGGATGCCCGCGCACTGGTGACCGCACGCGAACGCGACGCGCAGCTGACCAAGCCGCCGGGCGCGCTCGGACGGCTTGAGGAGATTGCCTTCTGGCTTGCCGCCTGGACAGGTCGTCAACCTGCCGTCAACCGGCCGCTGGTGGCGATCTTCGCCGGCAATCACGGCGTCACCAGACAGGGCATCACACCCTTTCCGCCCGCGGTGACGCAGCAGATGGTCGAGAATTTTGCAGCAGGGGGAGCTGCGATCAACCAGATCTGCGTGGCCTATGATCTCGGGCTGAAAGTTTTCGATCTCGCGCTCGATTACCCCACGGGCGACATCACCGAGGAGGCGGCGCTTTCCGAGCGCGACTGCGCCGCGACCATGGCCTTCGGCATGGAGGCGATCGCCGGCGGCACCGACCTGCTCTGCATCGGCGAGATGGGAATCGGCAACACGACGATTGCGGCGGCGATCAACTATGCGCTCTACGGCGGGTCGGCGCGCGACTGGGTCGGACCCGGCACCGGTTCGGAAGGCGAGATGCTGGAGCGCAAGATCGCGGCGGTGGAAAAGGCGGTGGAACTGCATAGCGACCATCTCGACGATCCCCTGGAGATCATGCGCCGGCTTGGCGGCCGCGAGATCGCGGCGATGGCCGGTGCCATCCTTGCCGCCCGGATGGAGCGCATCCCGGTGCTGATCGACGGTTATGTCGCGACTGCCGCGGCGGCGATTCTGAGAGCCGCCAACCCCTCCGCGCTCGATCATTGCCTGATCGGCCATGTCTCCAGCGAGCCCGGCCACCTGCGCGCAATCGAGATGCTCGGCAAGACGCCGCTTCTGGCGCTCGGCATGCGGCTTGGCGAAGGCACTGGTGCGGCGCTTGCCGCCGGCATCGTCAAGGCCGCCGCTGCCTGCCATTCCGGCATGGCGACGTTTGCCCAGGCAGGCGTGAGCAACAAGCATTAAGCGCGTCGCGATCTTTCAGATTCGCTTGGCCCGCGCTTTAAATCCTTGTTTTACGCATGTCGTTATCGCAAAACCGCTGCACACTTCTGCGCGACATGCTCTGAGGGATCAATCTTGACAAAGCCCGCGGTGACGAAGCAGACCGGATTTCGACATTTCATCGCCGCGGCCAGCTATTCCTGGGCAGGTTTCCTGCGCGTGCTGAAAGAGGCGGCCTTCCGCCAGGAGCTCGGTTTCTTCCTCATTTCGCTGGCGGCACTGGTGCTGGTGGGCGCCACTTTCGGTGAGATCGTCGTCGCGGTGCTGCTGTTCCTCGGGCTGTTTTCGATGGAGGCGATGAATACCGCCGTCGAAGAAGTGATCGACCGGATTTCACCGGAGATTTCGATCGTCGGCAAACATGCCAAGGATCTCGGTTCCTTTGCGGTGACCTGCATGATCGCCGCCTGCTGCCTCTATCTCGGATTCGTTCTCGGCAAGCACCTGTTTTTCAGTTGAACTAAAGCGCGTCGCGTGAAACTTGATTCATGCGACGCGCTTTAGCTCCTTGTTTTATGCATGTCGTTATCCTGGAACCGCCGAAAACTTCCGGACTACATGCATTAGGCAAAACTCTTGCGCTTGCGCGTGACAGCCTGAGCCTCTTCGACGGCCGGCAGGCTCTGGAGCACGCGCTTGGCGGGCAGGATGGCGATGACCTCGGTGCCTTCACGCAGCCTCGATTTCAGCAGGAACTGTCCGTCATGCTTGGCAAGTATCGCCTGAACGATCGGCAGGCCGAGGCCGGTGCCTTGTTCGGCGCTCTTGATGGCGATCGAGCCCTGGCCGAAGGCCGAGAGGACGACGGGAATCTCTTCTTCGGGAATGCCGGGGCCGTTGTCCTTGATCGAGATGTATTGTCCGCCGCCGGCCGTCCAGCCTACCTTGACGTGGATTTCGCCGCCCTGCGGCGTGAATTTGACGGCATTGGAGAGTAGGTTGAGCACCACCTGGCGCATCGACTTCTCGTCGGCCCAGATAGCCGGCAACTGCCGCTCGAATTGATCCGAAATGGCAATGTTCTTGGCGCGGGCGCGCAGCTGGACCATGCCGATGCAATCCTCGGTGATATCGAGCAACGAGATCGCTTCCTCGCTCAGTTCGTATTTGCCGGCCTCGATGCGCGACAGGTCGAGGATTTCGTTGATGAGATCGAGCAGATGCTGGCCGGAGCGATGGATATCACCGGCATATTCCTTGTAGGTCGGATTGGCGAGTGGTCCCATGACTTCGGCCGACATCACCTCGGAGAAGCCGAGGATGGCATTGAGCGGAGTCCTGAGCTCGTGCGACATGGAGGCAAGGAAGCGGGACTTGGCGAGGTTTGCCTCTTCGGCGCGGCGGCGCGCCTCATCTGACATTGATTTCGCCACTTCCAGCTCGGCGATCAGGTCGTCCTTCTCCGACTGGTAGGAGAGGATCCTAAGGTTCGATTTGAAGAGCCGGTCGCTGATATAGTTGAAGAAGACGAGGGTGGTGGTGAAAAGCCCGGTCAGACTGATTTCGAGGAGGTCGCGCGACAGGCCGCTCTTGGCGCCAAGCGCCAGGACCGCTGGCGCGAAAGCGACCAGTACGGCCGGCGTCAGCATGAAGTTCGACATCGCCGTGACGGAAAGCGCAATCAGCAATGTTGCGCCCTTATAGAGAATGAAGCTCGACGGCTCGCAGGCGTCGCAGCCCTGCAGCGCGAAGACGGCCCAGCAGCAGCCGACCAGGAAATGGCCGGCGAGCAGCAGGCGGCGCCATTTGCGGGCGCTCTCGGAGGTGATCTCCTGTCGGCGCGCGCGCCGGGCGAGCAGGATGTTGCCGGTGTGACAGCTGAGCGTCAGCAGCGCCCAGAAGAGCAATTGGGTATCTTCAGTGAAATAGACGCCAAGGGCGGTGATGATGACGACGAAGAGCGGCATGATCGTCGCGCCCTGCAGCATCGACGCTATATACATCTTGAGTACGTCACGGTCGAAGGCGGAATTGGACGCATGACCGGACTGCAGGCGTTCGCGCGTTTGCCGCACGGCCTTGGAAACGGCCTTGTTGCGGTGGCTGCGCGACCTGTCGACGATAATCTTGTCGGTCGATGTGCTTACGCCGGTACTCATGTGCACGTTGAAACTTCACCCCTGGGTGGATAAGAGCTTAACCGGCAATTCTTAAGAAGATGTTTGCCATCTTTGCCAAGGATTTGTTTTTTAAGGAGGCGAAAGCGTGACACGTGGCCTGCGCCTGATTCGTGACGGCGTGACCGCTTTTGCCATGCTGGTGCTCCTGGCGCTGATTGCTGCCAAGATCAACGACAGAGCAACAATCAAGCGTGCAGGCGCCTTTCATGCTGCCGATGGCGACAGTCTGACATTGGGCGGAGAGCGCTTCCGCCTCGAAGGCATTGACGCGCCCGAGCTTAGCCAGAGCTGCGAACGGGCGGGAAAGGCCTGGGCTTGCGGGCGCGTGGCGCGGGAGGCGCTGCAGGAGATGGTGCTGGCATCGGGAACGCTTTGCCAGGGCGACCGGCGCGACCGCTACGACAGGCTGCTTGTCGTCTGTCGGAATGCGACGGGCGGCGACATCAATGCCGGCATGGTGCGCCGAGGCATGGCTGTTTCCTATGGTGGTTACGGCAAGGAAGAGATCGAGGCGAAACGGGCGAAAGCGGGGCTGTGGGCCGGGACTTTCGAGCGGCCGCGCGATGTGCGTGATCATGCCCGCCACGAATCCGGTTCCGGCGACGCGCTGCGCTTCATCGGGCGGATCGTTGGATGGGAGTAAAGCGATGACCGACGAAGCTGAGCTGGAAACTCTGCGGCGGGAAATTGCGGCCTGTCGCATCTGTCGCGATACCCCGGCGAAAGGTCCTGAGCACCGGCTGCCGCACGAACCCAGACCGGTGGCGGTGATCTCTTCGAGCGCGCGCATCCTGATCGCCGGGCAGGCGCCCGGCCTTCGGGTGCATGAGAGCGGTCTGCCGTTCGACGATGCATCGGGCGACCGGTTGCGATCATGGCTCGGCGTTGACAGAGCAAGCTTTTACGACCGCGCCCGGTTCGCCATTGTGCCGATGGGCTTCTGCTTTCCCGGCTACGACGACAAAGGCGCGGACCTGCCTCCACGCCGTGAATGCGCTCCGGTCTGGCGGCAAAGGGTGATTGCGGCAATGCCGCAGATCGAGCTGGTGCTGGTCATCGGCCAGTATGCGCAGTCCTGGCATATGGCTGACGACAGGCGAGGCAATATGAGCGAGACGGTGCGAGCGTGGCGCGACAGTCTGCTGTCTGGCCGGTCGCCGGCGGTGCTGCCGTTGCCGCATCCGAGCTGGCGCAACAGCGGCTGGCTGAAACGCAATTCCTGGTTCGAGCAAGAATTGCTTCCTATCCTGCGGGAGCGGGTGAAAACGCTGCTTTCCTGAAAAAAAATTCTTTTCGTTGTGCGGAATCGGGTTATACAAAGAAAATAATTCGAAAGGACTGACGTGCGCATGGACCGCCTCGACCGAAAAATACTGCGTCTGCTGCAAGAAGATTCGACCCTTGCCGTTGCCGACCTCGCCAAGAAGGTGGGGCTTTCGACGACGCCATGCTGGCGGCGCATTCAGAAAATGGAGGAAGATGGTGTCATCAAGCGTCGGGTCGCCATTCTCGATCCGGAGAAGGTCAATACCAAGGTCACGGTTTTCGTATCGATTCGCACCGCCACCCATTCGATCGAGTGGCTGCGCCGCTTTTCCGAGGTGGTTGCCGAATTTCCCGAAGTGGTCGAATTCTACAGAATGAGCGGTGACGTCGACTATCTCCTGCGAGTCGTCGTGCCCGATATCGCCGCCTACGACGCCTTCTATAAGCGGATGATCGCCAAGATCGAGATTCGCGACGTCTCCTCTGCCTTTGCGATGGAGCAGATCAAGTATTCGACGCAGCTGCCGCTCGACTACATGATTCTTGAGAACGCCAAATCCAACGAGGATTGAAATCGCCGATAGGTTGCGACGAGCCGCTGGCCGGCAGTCGCATATGCCGCGTGGTACTCGCCACGAATCGGGGGCCTTGACGCGATTCGCTCGCATGCGGGAATGCGGCGTTCGGAAGCGACTTTCGGAAGAAAGTGGCCCTCACTGCAAAAAAAAGCCGGAAAAATCGCGAAAAAACGCTCCAGTTTCACCAAAGTGGTGGAGAAACATATAGCCTGGTAACGATTGCAAGGCTATGATGTGTGGCATCAATAAGCGCCATGTCATCATTTTGACTCATTGGTATCGAAATCAGGACACCATGTTCTACACCGCTACCTTGTATAGGTTGAACAGTCGGCGGTAGAGTTTATGTGCTTCACCATTGTGTTCGGCGGGGGTCGAACGGTGGAGAATTTGACATTGGCGCATAGCGTTTGCGGCTTGCGAGGGAGGTTCCCTCGCGGGGCTGCTTTGTGCGTTTTTTTTCGCGTAATTTTTTGAAATTGTTGTATAAAAATCACGTCCGTAGCGAAAGTTGCTCTCGCCGACCCACCGCGCATGTATCTCGAATTGCTTGATTGAGGCTTCTATGTGATGACGGTTTGGCGGTTCGATCGATCCGCACGCCGAGATGGCTGTTCAAACTGGGCCGGCTTCGAATTGACTACCCGATGAGACGTCAGCCCCGATCGACAAAGGAATGGATTGGTAAATGAACATCAGAATGGTTTTGCTCGCATCAGCAGCAGCATTTGCTGCATCGACGCCGGTTCTTGCAGCTGACGCTATTGTTGCTGCCGAGCCGGAACCGGTTGAATATGTTCGCGTCTGCGACGCTTACGGCACCGGCTACTTCTACATCCCCGGCACCGAAACTTGCCTCAAGATCGAAGGCTACATCCGTTTCCAGGTCGACGTTGGTGATCAGCCGCTCAATGGCTCGGCCAGCAACGATTCGGATTGGGATGCCAAGACCCGCGGTCAGGTTCAGTTCACGGCCAAGAGCGACACCGAGTATGGTCCGCTGACCGGCGTCATCGTCATGCAGTTCAATGCTGACAATGCCTCCGACCAGGAAGCTATTCTCGACTCCGCTTACCTCGACGTGGCGGGCTTCCGGGCCGGTCTCTTCTACAGCTGGTGGGACGATGGTCTTTCGGGTGAAACCGACGACATCGGCTCGATCGTAACGCTGCACAACTCCATCCGCTATCAGTACGAAAGCGGCGACTTCTACGCTGGTCTCAGCGTCGACGAACTGGAAGATGGCTTCTACAAGTCTGGCGAAGGCCCGAACAACGTCGGCGTTGCCTTCGGTCTCGGCGGCAAGGCAGGTGCCTTCAGCTACCAGCTCACCGGCGGTTGGGACTTCGACAACGAAGACGGCGCTATCCGCGCAATGGGTACGGTTGACATCGGCCCCGGCACGCTCGGCCTCGCTGCCGTATATTCTTCCGGCCCGAACTCCTACTACTCCGCAGCTGAATGGGCTGTCGCTGCCGAATACGCTATCAAGGCAACCGACAAGCTCAAGATCACCCCCGGCGTCCAGTACTACGGCGACTACTATGTCTCCGGCGACGACTTCAGCGGTGGTGATGCCTGGAAGGTTGGTCTGACGGTTGATTACCAGATCGTCGACAACTTCTACGCCAAGGCTTCGGTTCAGTACCTCGATCCGGAAGACGCTGACGACTCTACCTCGGGCTACTTCCGCCTGCAGCGTTCGTTCTAATCCACTTGGTGAGTGTCCCCGGTCTTCAGACCGGGGACGCTTCAATCAGTTTCTGATCCGAGTGACCTCCGATCAGCTACGGGGACGGGTCCGGTCTTCCCTGCCGGACCGTCCTTGCAGCGTTTTTGAGACGCGCTCTTGTGGCTGTCTTTCCGGAGCGTCATCCAGGTAAGCCGAACCGGCATGTTGTGTATCGCACGTCGGCATCCTGTCGGCCTTGCTTAAGGCCATGCTTATTCTCAAGAGAGTTTGGATTGACCGTTGGCCATTGATTGGCGTTGCCGCGACGGGTCGTGGAAAGAAAATCCAATACCGACAATGTGATTACAGCTTTGGTGGAGAGAGGATACAGCCCTTTCGGGGGGCGGCATTCATTCCTACTCTCGGACAGCTTGTTCGTATGGACGATCTCAACGACTATTATTATTTGCAGCCGTCGTCTCCAGCGGTGGTTTTGCTTCTGCAAGTCGCAATCTCAAAATACCGCGCTCAAAATTGAGCAGGCGGGTCAGCCGACTTGAGGATGGGCTTGGCGCACGGCTCATAGAGCGTTCGACCCGTCACTTCCGGGTGACAGAGATCGGTCAAGCTTTTTACGAAAGATGCCAGACCATTCTGCAGGAGGCCGACCCCGCCAAATCGATCGTCACCGAGGGTCAATCCGACCCGCCGGGCGTGGTGCGGACGGGCTGCCCGCTAGGTCTGGTCGACATTTCGGTCGGAGGTATCCTGCCTGAATTCCTCGAACGCTTTCCGAAGATAAAGCTGCAGATTATCGGCTCCGACCGCCCCGCCGACCTCATCAACGAATCGATCTTGAGGTGAGGGCGACCAGCGAGCCGGAGACACAGACGAGCCGGACGATGCGCAAGCTCGACCGGGCGCGGCGCGTTCTGGTCGCAAGTCCGTAGCTCATCGAACGTATCGGCGGTTGAAAATTGCGTCGACGAGCTCGCCGACCTTCCGACGCTGGCGATGACCCCGTGGGTGTCGTTCCATACCTGGGAGCTCATCGCTCCGAATGACGACAAACGGGTAATCCGGCATCAGCCGAGGTTGACCTGCCGCAGCGTGACCGCCATTCTCGATGCAGCCCTCGCCGGCCTCGGCTTCGGACTTCTGCTCGAAAGCGCGTGTGAGGCGGATCTGCAGGCCGGCGGGCTGGTGCGGGTGCTGCCGGAATGGCAGTCGGAAGAAAGCCAGTTCCATATCGTCTTCACAACCGCCAAGTGCATGCCGCCGGCGGTCAGAGTGCTCATCGATTTTGTGGTGGAAAAATCCAAGCGTCATTGACGACGAGGCGACAGCCTCAGTCTGGGACGCATCGCGCTATTTCAGCCGTGCCAACAGCCTTTCACCGCTCAGCTCCCTGACCGCATCCCTGCCGATCCAGCGGGCGGTTTTATCTGGACGTTCAGCCAACAGCTTCGCCAACCCCAGTGCCGGTCCATGGCAGGCGCGATTGCGCTTGCCGATGCTGCGCAGTGCCCAATTGACCGCCTTGCGTACGAAGTTGCGGGAATCGCCGGAATGCGCCTCGATCACAGGCAGCCAGGAGAGGATGGCCGTATCGGTAGCGCCCTTTCGATGTACGGCGGCGCCCGCGATCATGGCGAAGGCGGCGCGACGAACAAATTCGCGCTCGTCTGCAGCGAATTCAGGAATGAGCTCGTCCAGGCCCGCCTCGACGAAGAGATCGGCGGCGCAGTCGACGACTTCCCAGGAGTCGAAATCATGAGCCCAGTTTCTGGCTTCTTCCGGCGTCAGCCGCTTCGGCTCGGCGGTATAGAGAGCGAGCAGCCGAGCCTCGCGAATATTGCTTCGCCAGAGCTGCATTGCCCTGAGGTGATTCCTCTTCGCCAATCTGGCGACCGCCCTGATATCAGCATTGGAAATTCCGAGGGCGCGGTCGGTGACGATGCCGAATCGCGCCATTCCAGCGGCATTTTCCTCCGAGCGCAGCGTTTCGAGATGCGCGATCAGTTCAGCCGGATCGGAAGAGCGACCGATCATTTCTCAAGCCGGGCGAGCAGCGAAGAAGTGTCCCAACGATTGCCGCCCATCGCCTGCACATCGCCGTAGAACTGGTCGACGAGGGCGGTGACCGGCAGCTTGGCGCCGTTGCTGCGGGCTTCGGCGAGCACGATGCCAAGGTCTTTCCGCATCCAGTCGACCGCGAAGCCGAAATCATATTTGCCGGCGTTCATGGTCTTGTGGCGATTTTCCATCTGCCAGGAGCCGGCCGCGCCTTTCGAGATTACCTCGACGACCTTTTCAATATCGAGGCCGGCGCGCTTGCCGAAGTGCAGCGCTTCTGAAAGCCCCTGGACGAGGCCAGCGATGCAGATCTGGTTGACCATCTTGGTAAGCTGTCCGGAGCCAGCTGGCCCCATCAGGCCGACCATACGCGCATAGGCGTCGATCACCGGCCGGGCTCTCTCGAAGACGGCTTCATCGCCGCCGCACATGACGGTCAGCACTCCGTTTTCGGCGCCGGCCTGGCCGCCAGAGACCGGAGCGTCGATGAAATCCACACCCTTTTCCTTTGCCGCGGCATAAAGCTCGCGGGCGACCTCGGCGCTGGCGGTGGTGTTATCGATCAGCACCGAACCCGGCTTCATGCCGTGCAGGGCGCCGTTTTCGCCTGAGGTGACCGAGCGGAGATCGTCGTCATTGCCGACGCAGACGAAGACGAAATCGACACCTTCCGCTGCCTCGGCCGGAGTGGGGGCGGATTTGCCGGAGAATTTCTCGGCCCAGGCAGCAGCTCTTTCGGCCGTGCGATTGTAGACGGTGACATCGTGGCCGCCCTTTGTCTTCAGATGACCGGCCATGGGGAAGCCCATGACGCCGAGACCGATGAACGCGACTTTAGCCATATGTTCCTATCCTTATCCAGAGTGAGAGGCCCTGAGGATTAACTGAAACGGCGCAAGCAGAAAAGCCGTGAAGACGGACTTCCTTTCGATTGCTTCTTTGAGGCTGGTCGCCGATCGGCCGAGCCCTAGATGGAACGAATCACAATGTTACTGGGGGTGACATGAGCGAAATTCCAAGAATCGAGCCGCGCCGCAAAGGCCGCAGCGGCACGCAGGCGATGCTTATTCCGTCTCAGAAGATGGTCGCAGAGCAGATTCGGTTGGCGCCTGAAGGTGTCCTTACCGAGGCTGGCGTTCTGCGCCGCCGTCTCGCTGCCCAATACGGAGCGGACGCCTGCTGTCCGGTGACGGTGCAGCGGCATTTGCGTGCGATTGCCGACCTGTCCGTCGGTGAACTGGAGAAGGGCGAACCACCTTCGATGGTGACGCCCTATTGGCGCATCGTCGATCCGGCGAGCCTGCTTGCGAAACGTCTTGCCGGCGGTCCCGCCGTCATTCACGAGCGGCTGGCCGCCGAACGCCGGGGGAAGTAGCGGGCAAGGCGAGGGCGAGGAACTGCTTCCAATAGCGGTTCCGGGCACCATTTCACCAGGCGCCGCTGCTATCTTTCTGGGCATCTGCGGGGTGGCGGCCATGTCAGGCGTGTGTCCGCTCGCCAAGAGCGGGCTTGCCAGGCTTTCAACAATAAATTCGGCCGCAAACAGATCTTCGCCGGCGCAGCAGCCATGGCGGCAACCTGAAAGTCGCCTCGGGCTCATGAACGCAGATGCATGTATCGCCGGATGCCGTCTGCGGCTTTCGGCGTTTCTGTGGTTAGCCTCGTGGCTGGCGAGTAGGGATTATTCATAGTGGATGGGCTATGATGGCCGTATTCGTAGTCCTTTCGATTGTTGTATCAATTGACGGGTTGGCAATACATTTTTCGTTCGATTGTCGCGTTCTGTTCGTCGCTTGACATAGGTATACCTCCATGGATATAGGTCTATTCATAGCTTTACGGGTATGGGTCTTCAATGTCGAACGTTCAGGACGTGCTCTTCAGGACGCTTGCGGATCCCACCCGGCGCGCGCTTTTCGAGCGGCTGTGCCGGGAAGGGGAGAAGACGGTCGGGGCGTTGACGGCGCAGGCCGGGGTCTCGCAGCCGGTCGTTTCGAAGCATCTCGGGCTGCTGAAGCAAGCCGGCCTGGTGCGCGACCGTCATGAAGGGCGGCAGACGCATTATAGCGCGCAGCTCGGAGCGCTTGCGCCGCTCGTCGACTGGACGAGCGAGATGGCCGGCTTCTGGCAAAGCCGCTTCAATGCGCTCGAAGATTTGTTGAAGAGGATGGATCAATGACAGACATATCGACCGAAACGCGTTCCGTCGTCATCGAGCGGGAAATGCCTTTTCCAGCGGAAAAGATCTGGCGGGCGCTGACCCAGCCGCACCTGATCCAAGAGTGGTTGATGAAAAGCGACTTCAGGCCGGTCGTCGACCATCACTTCAACTTCAACGCCGATTGGGGCGCCGTCGACTGCCGAGTTCTGGAAGTCGAACCACACAAGACCCTCGCTTACAGCTGGGGCGCCTATGGCCTCGAAACCGTCGTGACCTGGACGCTCACCCCAACGGGCGCGGGTACGCATCTGCGAATGGAGCAGTCGGGTTTTCGGGCGGATCAGCGGCAGGCCTATGGCGGCGCCAGGAGCGGGTGGCCGCAATTCTTCGACAAGCTGGAACAGGTGTTGACGCGGGTTGACTAATCCATTGGCGGCGGCCGGTCGGGCTCGTTCGAGGAGGCTTCATTGAACCGGAACAACTGGTGTCGGCAGGTCCACCGTTGGCTGTCGATTGCCTTTACGCTGATCGTCATCGTCAATATCATCGCCATGGTGCAGGAGAAGTCGGCGGTCTGGGTTGGGCTCTTGGCGTTGCTGCCGTTCGGCCTGTTTGTGCTGCCCTATGCCGCGAAACGGCGCGTGGGATGCATCGGCGGATAGGAGGTGATCCATGGCGGGCAAAACGTCGCAGGGTGCGGAGAAAGTCATGAAAGAGACTGCCAAACCGGCGGTCGCCGCGCCGAAGCTTCTGTCGGGCGGCAACCCGCAAATCCCCAAGGGTTACGGCGATGCGCCCGTGCAAGCCTATATCGCCGCCATGCCGGACTGGAAAAGTGAGATCGGGCGTCGCCTCGATGCGCTGATCAGCAGAACCGTGCCCGGCGTCTGCAAGGCGGTCAAGTGGAACTCGCCCTTTTACGGCATGGAAGGGCAAGGTTGGTTCCTCGGCGTCCATTGCTACGCCAGCTATGTCAAGGTGGCTTTCTTCAAGGGTGCGTCGCTGCATCCCCTACCGCCAGGCGAGTCCAAGCAGAAAGAGGTGCGCTACCTCGACATACGCGAGGACGACCCTTTCGACGAGGCGCAGATCGCCTCCTGGGTAGAGCAGGCGAGCCGTTTGCCGGGCGAACGGGTGTGAGGTTTTGATGCGCGGCGATGGGAGAACGATAAATATGAAGAAGACGACGGCCACCATGAAGAAAATCGATTCCGAGGAAGGGACCGGGCAAGCCTCTCCCTCTCAACTGATTGATGCGAGGATCGAGGAACTCAAGGATTGGCGCGGCGACGTGCTCGCGCGGGTCCGCGCGCTCATCAAGCAGGCCGAGCCCGAAGTGGTCGAGGAATGGAAATGGCGAGGCGTTCCGGTGTGGGAGCACGCCGGCATCATCTGCACCGGTGAGACCTATAAGAGCGTGGTCAAGCTTACCTTCGCCAAGGGAGCCTCGCTTGAGGATCCGAAAAGCCTTTTCAACTCCAGTCTCGACGGCAACACCCGGCGGGCCATCGACCTTCATGAAGGCGACGAGATCGACGAGGAGGCGCTGAAGGCGCTCATTCGAGCCGCCGCGGCGCTAAATGCGTCGGTGCGGGCGGCCGGTTCGCGGAAGAAATCAAGCAGCGTGTGACGCTTCATCCGGCCGCGTTAGTGAATTGGGCTTGCCTCGCGTTCGAGAAAGAGTTCGAGATTGGTGAGGCCGATTTCTGTGCCCTGAAGGCGGGCGCCGTTGTCGGCGTAGCCGTCGAGGAAAACCACTTGCTCGGTGAAGACCATTCTGGTTCCGCTGGCTTCGGTGTCGAAGGCGACGGTGACGAGCGAGGCTGAGATGCGGCTTTCCCCGAGCTTCATCTCATAGGCATAGATGATGCGAGTATCCGGGACGATATCGATGTAGTGGGCGTCATAGGCGTGCAGAAGCCCCTCGGTGTCGGCGGTATAGTTCCTCTCTGTACCGCCCGGCCTGAAATCGAGCGCGTATTTTATGGGTACCCATTCGCCGTGGCAGGCAAACCATTGCCGCTTGGACTCCGGCGTCGACCAGGCGCGGAAGACCCGGGCGACGGGTGCCGTCAGGCGGCGTTCTATGACGAAGGTGGCATGTTCGGCAGATCGTATCGTCATTCGGGGAGTGTCTCCGGCTCATCGGCGAGAAATTGATCCAGCCCGTCAAAGGCGGCGGTCCAACGGGTCTTTCGCTGTTCCACCCAGCGTTCGACAGCGGCGAGCGCATCCTGCTGCAGCCGGTAGGTCCGCACTCGGCCGGATTTTTCGGAGAGGACGAGCCCGCTCTCCTCCAGCACCTGCAGATGTTTCATCACCGTCGGCAGGGCGACGGCGAGCGGAGCGGCCAGTTCGGTGACCGAGGCCGGGCCGCGGCCGAGCCGGTCGATCATGCCGCGGCGGCTGCGGTCGGAAAGCGCGTGGAACATGCGGTCGAGATCCGCCTGGCTTTCGATCATTCCGCTTCATCCCGAAAGCGGGCGGGCAGTCTGTCGTGATAGGGATAGAACTTGAAATAGGGGCGGGCCTCTTCCAGCGCCCTGGCGAAGGACGGGCGCGCCAGCAGCCGCTCGTAATAGGCGCGAAGCTTCGGCTGATCTGATGAAAACGCAACCAGCGTCTCGGCGTAGAAGAGAGAGGGGGCTGCGGCGCAGTCGGCCATGGTGAACGCTTCGCCGGTTATCCAAGGGCTTTCGCCCAGTTGTTTTTCGATCATGGTATAGGCCGTGGCCAGCGTTGCCCGGGAAGCGGTCATCTCGATTTCGTCCGCCTTGCCTTCAGGGCGGCGGCGATTGCTGACCAGCGTCTGCATCGGCATCTGGACATAATGGTCGAAGAAGCGGTCCCAGAGACGGACCTGCAGTGCCCGGTCGATCTCCAGCGGCAGCAGGGGCACGGCGCCGGGATAATAGTGATCGAGATATTCGATGATAATCGAAGTCTCGGGGATGGTGCTGTCCCGGGCTTCGTCGCGGAGCAGCGGCATCTTGCCGATAGGCCAGAAGCGAAAGAGATCGGCGCATGAGGCCTCGTCGGACAGATCGACGATACGGTTCTCAAAGGGGGTCTCGTTTTCATAAAGCGCGATCAGCACCTTGTGGCAGAAGGAGGCGAGCGGATGCCCATAAAAGACGAGCGACATGCGGCGACCTTTCCTGTCTGGCTGAAAACTTTGCCGACTGACTAACTATCAGGTCCGCAGGCATCGCGCAACAGATAGTTCACCGATCGTGAAACTATTATCTTCAGCCGATGTATCTGGCGATCACCAGATGGCCCGGCGTCGGCTGTCCGTCTTCCATGCGCACGTTGATGTCGGATATCTCGACAAGCGCGAAACCGGTGGCCGTCAGCCGTTCTCTCACATAGGCGTCGGCATGGGCAAAGCGCTGGTGTGGTCCAACCATGTAGGGGCGGCCGGCAAGCAATTCGTCAGGCAGGGTCTCCGAGGAGAAAATGAACAGGCCGCCCGGCGTCAGATTTTCGGCGGCGCCGAAGAAGAGCGGTTCGAGCGCGCCGAGATAGGGCAGCACGTCTGTGGCGGTGATGAGGTCGAAAGCGTCCTCGTCATTGTCGTCGAGAAAATCCTCAACCTCGGCGACGAAGAGCGTCTCGTAAAGATCTTTTTCGTGGGCGATCTCGACCATCTTCTCCGATATGTCGATGCCGGTCATGTCCTCGCACAGCTCGCGCAGCGCGCCGCCTGTGAGACCGGTGCCGCAGCCGAGATCGAGCAAACGCTTGAACGGCCCGAGCTTTAATGCCTGCAGGCGCTGGCGCACCAGCATCGGCACGTGATAGCCGAGTTGCTCGACGAGCACGTCCTCGAAGACCTCGGCATGCTGATCGAACAGGGTCTCGACATAGGCGTCGGGCGCCTTGACCGGGGTTTCGCCGCGGCCCATCGCCGCGATGCGCACGGCGGCTCCGCCGTGGTCCTCGGGATCGATCGCCAAAACGTCCTCGTAGGCCGCTACGGCCGCCTCGACATCACCTGATTTCTCCAGCGCCAGTGCACGATTGTAGGCCTCGGCAAGGGCTTCTTCGTCGATCTTCTTTGCCATCGCGGTGCATGTCCTTCTGTTTCAGGCATGGCTCTACGGCGGCTTTCGAAGTTTTGCAATGGCGCGGCAACAGGCGCAGAATGGCCAAAAAGAAGACGATGGGAGGAAACGCCATGAAAGCGGAGCACGACAGGGTGCCACCGGCAAGGAAAGAAGGGGGCGAGCGCCCCTTGCTGCTGCCCACGACGCCGGGCGAGATCACCAATACGCTCAGCCATTATTACCGCGGCGAACTCGGGCGGATGACGAGCTGGCGCGACCGCATCGACCGGACGTCCAACTGGGCGATCACCGTGGTCGCGGCGCTGCTTTCGGTGTCGTTGTCGACACCAAGCTCGCATCACGGCGTGTTGTTGTTCGGCGTGATGCTGATTACGCTGCTTCTGATGATCGAGGCGCGGCGCTACCGCTTCTTTGATATCTACCGCGCCCGAATCCGGCAGGTCGAGCGCTGTTATTTCGCGCAGATCATGGCGCCGAACGCTGCGGCCGGCAGCGAATGGGCCGCGGTGATTGCCAACAGCCTGCGTCATCCGCGCTTTCTGCTCAGTTATGGAGAAGCGATGCATCGGCGGCTCAAACGCAATTACGGCTGGATGTATTTAATCCTGCTGCTTGCCTGGTGCCTGAAGATCTCGACGCCAAAACTGCAGACGGAGGGCGCGCCGGCGCTGCAGGCGCAGTCCTGGGCCTATGTCATCGACAATGCCGTGCTCGGGCCACTCCCCGGCCTTGCGGTCATTTCGATCGTCGTCACCTTTTACCTGGGCATGCTCTATTTCGCCCTGCGTCCAGACCGGGACGAAGGCGAATTCGGCCATGGCGAGGCGCATGTGTGATCAATGCAGGATGAACTCGCCCTTCAACGCCCGCCACTCTGTCGCCGAGATCAGCTTGCGGTGGACGTAGCGCACTGAATGCAGCGGCCCGTCGAGCTTCTCCTGCCAGAATTTAAGGAAGCCCCGCATCTCGGGAAAGTCGGGTGCCAGATCATAATCCTGCCAGACATAGGTCTGCAGGATCGTCGGGTGATCCGGGAGGTGGTAGAGGATCTGGGCGGTCGTCAGACCGTAACCCTGCAGTTGCTTTTCCATGTCCTTGTGCATCGTATTCAGCTTCTTCTCGTTCCCACTCGCGCTTTATTAGCGCCACGTGAAATGGAAGCACGCGAATGGTTAACGCAAGCTTAACAGATACGTTGCGAAGGAAGTATTGTTTTTTGTTTTCAACGGTTTGGCAGCATGATAATACGAGTGCTGCCACGCTTCTTTAGCAATCCCAAAACCGCGATACACTTTTGCCCTTCATGCTCAGCGCTTGAGATGCCGCGTCAGTCGACGCTCGATCCAGGCCCAGAGATGGCGTAGCGCCTCGACAATGGTGAGGTAGAAGATCGCTGCCCAGAGATAGGTCTGGTAGTCGAAGGTGCGGGAGAAGGCGTAACGGGTTTCGCCCATCAGATCGAGGACGGTGATGATGGCGACGACCGCCGAGCCTTTGATCAAAAGGATGATCTCGTTGCCGTAGGGGCGAAGCGCCACGATGAAGGCCTGCGGAAGGATGATCTTGCGGAAGGCGATGGTCTTATGGATGCCGAGGGCTGCTGCTGCTTCGCGCTGGCCATGCGGCACGCTTTCGATCGCGCCGCGCAGAATTTCCGCCTGATAGGCCGCCGTATTGATCGTCATGGCAAAGAGGCCGCAATACCAGGCTTCGCGGAAAAACCACCAGATGCCAACGGCTTCCAGCTGCGGGCGGAAGACGCCGAGGCCGTAATAGACCAGGAACAGCTGGGCAAGCAGCGGCGTGCCGCGGAAGAAATATATATAGCCATAGGCGAACCAGTTAAGAGCCCGGTTCTTCGACAGCCGGGCCATGGCGAGCGGCAGGGACAGGATGGCGCCGCAAACGACGGAGATGGCAACCAGACTGAGGGTTACCCAGAGTCCGTGCAGATAACGCGGTCCGTAGCGAGTGAATTTGTCCGGATCCCAGCCATTGATGACGGTGAAGATCAGCAGCGCGGCAAGCAGAGCCCAGACCGCAACGAAGACGTAGCCGCACAGGCGTGCCACTGTGACCGGCTTTGCCACCTCGCGGGGCGCAGGCTGCGGGGGGATCAATGTCTCAGCGTAGCTCATCGGCGGACATCCGAACGTTTGGCCCAGCGGTCGACATAGATAAGCAGGAAGGAGGAGAGAATGGCGAGCACCAGATAGAGACAGCAGGCAATGCCATAGAAGAAGAACGGCTCCTTGGTCACCCGCACTGCGACGCTCGTCTGGCGCAGGATATCGGCAAGGCTGATGATCGAGACGTAGGAGGTGTCCTTCAGGAGCACCATCCAGAGGTTCGTCAGACCGGGAAGGGCGATGCGAACGAGTTGCGGCAGGATGACGAGCCGTAGCGTGCGGCCGCGATGCAGGCCGAGCGCATCTCCTGCCTCATATTGGCCCTTGGGAATGGCGCGGAAAGCCGAAAGCAATACTTCCGAGCAATAGGCGGAGAAGACAACCGACAGAGCGATCACGCCGGCCAGGAAGGCGTTGATCTCGACCGGCGGCCCGACATAGCCGGCAAGCTCCAGAAGAGACTGGATGAGCATCTGCATGCCGTAATAGATGATGAAGAGCGTCAAAAGCTCCGGCAGGCCGCGGAAGATAGTCGTGTAAATGCCGGCCGCCAGCCGCAGCGATTTTTCTTCCGACTGCTGGCCGAGAGCCACGAGGAAGCCGATGACGAGGCCGATCGGCAGGGTGACGATCGCCACCGATACGGTGACCTGCAGGCCAAGGGCGATCTCGTCGCCCCAGCCGGTGTCGCCACAGGCTATGATCGTCGACGGACCCAACCAGGTGAAGATGCCGACGGGTCCGCATAGCGGATCGAAAATGTGCACAAGTGAGCTCCAGAAGGAGCCGAGCGCGGAAAACAATCCGCCCATGCGTGAATTCCCCTCACGGCTTTTGCCGTTTTGATCTTGCCACCTTTGTCAAACAAAAATGGCGGAAGAGCAAGCCTTCCGCCATTCGCTTGATCGGCCAGATACCGAATTTCTTATTCGCCGTAAACGTCGAAATCGAAGTACTTGTCCTGGATCTTCTTGTACTCACCGCTGGCGCGGATCGCAGCGATCGCGGTGTTGAGCTTTTCCTTCAGCGGGTCGCCCTTGCGGATGGCGATACCGGCGCCGTTGCCGTTGATTTCCTTGTCGACCGGCAGGGTCGTCAGGATCTTGCAGCAGGCACCGGCGTCGGACTTGACCCATTCGGAGAGAACGACGACGTCGTCGATGACAGCATCGACACGGCCGCTGGAAACGTCGAGCTTGTATTCGTCGGCCGTGGGGTAGAGCTTCAGCTCGGTGTCGGCGAGGTGCTTCTCGGCGTAGTTGGCATGCGTCGTGGAAGTCTGTGCGCCGATCACCTTGCCCTTGAGGCCGGCAACGTCAGTGATCTTCGAATCCTTCGGTACGGCGATGGCCGGAGGGGTGTTGTAGTACTTGTTGGAGAAGTCGACGAGCTTGAGGCGCTCGGGCGTGATCGACATGGAGGAGACGATCATGTCGAACTTCTTGGCGTTCAGCGCCGGAATGATGCCGTCCCAATCGGTGCTGACGAAGGAGCATTCGGCCTTCATCTCGGCACAGAGCGCCTTGGCGATATCGATGTCGAAGCCCTGGATGGTGCCGCTGGCATCGACAAATTCGAAGGGCGGATAGGTCGAATCGGTGCCGATCACGTATTTCTCGCCATCGGCCATGGCGGAGCCGGCAAAGAGCGACATTGCCGCGAGCGAGGCTGCCGCGAAGATACGGGTGGAGATATGCATGAGGATCCTCTCTGTTGGTAGCCATCGCGCTTTTTTCTCTTGGGCTGACGGCTGCTGTTCAACGGTGACGGGCACCGCCTTGCGGCGATAATCAGACTTTTTTTCATGGAAATGCAACAGAAATTCCCGGGCTATTCGCGGCGCAAACAGCAGGCGAGATGAACGGCGGCAGACCGCTACATTCACCTGAGGTTAATCCCCGGCTTCCTAGAACCGGAACAAATCGGCGGGTTGGCGCTTTGCCATTTCGCCGTTTCGCCTCAATGCGACGCTAGGGGCGGAACTAGGGCCTGTCGGCCTTCAGGAAGCTCAAACAGGATCGAGGAAACCCGATGGGCAAGAAATCAAGATTGTTCGCAAGCGCGGCTTTTCCGCTGCTTTCCCTCTCGCTGGCGCTGCAGCCGGTGTCGGCGATGGCCGCCGTGCGCGGCGCTGAGACGCAGGCAGCCGCCGCGCGGCAAGTCGAACAGGGGAGCTTCGAAGTGGCGCAGGATGCGCCCGAGGATGCACCTTCCGAAGAAGAGCTGCTGAAGAAGAAAAAGCACAAGGAGAAGCAGGAGGCCCCAGCCGAACAGGCGCCAGCCGCCGAGAAGCCAAAGGAAGCACCTGCGGAAAAGCCGAAGGCCGAAGCACCCAAGGAGGCTCCGGCGCCTGAACCCAAGGCCGCGCCCGAACCCAAGGCAGCACCCGAACCCAAGGCCGCGTCACCGAAAGCCGAGGCGCCGAAAGAGGCGCCGGCGGAACAGCCCGAAAGCAAGCCCGCGCGGAAAGCCAAACAGGAGGCTCAGCCCGAGGCAAAGCCGGAGGCCGCGCCGCAGCAAGAACAGCAGCCGGTAACGCAGGAAAAGCCGAAAAAACCCAAGAAGCCTGAGGCTCAGCAGGCCGAGCCCGAGGCGCAGCAGCCAGCCGCAAAGGAGGCCCAGCCGCAAACGGAGCAGGCTGCACCGGAGGCCAAGCCGGAAGGAAAGCAGCGCCCCCGCGATAAAGGCAAGAGCAAGGCCGAGACAGCCGCTCCCGAGGCGGTGACGCCGACCGAAGAACAGGCCAAGCCCGAAGCCAAGCCGGAGGCAAAACCCACAGCCGAAGCGCCGGCCGAAAAGAAGCCCGCAGCCGGCGAGACTGTGGCGCCCGCAGATAAAGCGAGCCAGGACAAGGCGACCCAAGACAAGGCGACCCAGGACAAGGCCGTTGCCCCGGAAGCCGCTCCGGCCGAAAAACCGAAGGAAGGCATGGCGGCGAAACCTGCAGGCGAACAGCCCGCCGGCGAACAGCCGGCAGCACCCGCCACCGGCGCGGCCCAGCCGCTGCCTGAAGCCAGCGGCGGTCAGCAGGCGGAGCAGGCCATTCCCGCGCCTGAAAAGGTTTCGCCGGAAGAGCTGCAGCGCCGCAAGAAGATTGCCGAAGATCCGGCCAAGAGCAACGAGACCGTTGTCCTGCCGGTTGAAAACGGTGCGGCCGTGCTCGACAGCGATAAGGATGCCGACCGCAGCAAGGGCAGGGAAGTCCGCCGCGACCGCGACAAGATGCGCGCCGAGAGCAAGGACTTCAAGGTGCCGACCTCTGATGCCGAGGCGCAGGCCGCCACCGCGGATAGGGCACCGACGGTCAAGCTCGAGGCGGTGACTAGCGAGAAAGGAACCAGACTCGACGCCCGGCCGCAATTCGTTCGCCCGGACGGGGCGCGTGTCGACGACCAGACTGACGACAATCGCGTGATCATTCAGTACAACAATCAGGTGATCGTGCGCAGCGACGACGACAGGCGGTTCCTGCGCGACGGCGAACGGCCGATCTACGAAGAGCTCCCGGGCGACCGTTACCGCGAGACGATTGCGCGACCGGAGGGTTACCGCATCGTCACGATCCGCAACCGCTACGGCGACATCATCCAGCGGTCGCGCGTCGATGCCCGCGGGCGTGAGGACGTTCTCTACTATTCGCCCGATCTCTATGAGGATCCGGACCGCGACTATTTCGAGGATGCGGGTGCCGACTTGCCGCCGATGCGGCTGCGCGTGCCACTCAACGAATACATCATCGATACTCGCAGCGATCCGGACAGGGACTATTACGAGTTCCTGAGCGAACCTCCCGTCGAGCCGGTGGAGCGTGTCTATTCGCTGAATGAGGTGAAGTATTCCGCTCGTATTCGCGACAAGGTCCGCCGAATCGATCTTGATACGATCACCTTTGCGACCGGCAGCGCGGAGATCCCGATGACTCAGGCGCGCACATTGCGTAAGGTCGCCGACGCGATCAGCCAGGTGCTGAAGAAAGATCCGAGCGAGACCTTCCTGATCGAGGGCCATACGGATGCTGTCGGTTCCGACCAGAGCAACCTGGTCCTCTCCGACCAGCGGGCGGAATCGGTCGCCAATGTGCTCTCCGACGTCTATGGCATTCCGCCGGAAAACATGGCGACGCAGGGCTACGGCGAACGTTACTTGAAGGTCAACACGTCGGGCCCCGAACAGGAAAACCGCCGCGTCACCATCCGCCGCGTCACTCCGTTGGTGCGTCCGGTCGCCGCCAACCAGTAGCTGCTTCCGCCCCTCCCCGGTCTCAGGGAGGGG
Source organism: Rhizobium sp. NLR16a (assembly GCF_017948245.1). Taxonomy (NCBI): domain Bacteria; kingdom Pseudomonadati; phylum Pseudomonadota; class Alphaproteobacteria; order Hyphomicrobiales; family Rhizobiaceae; genus Rhizobium; species Rhizobium sp. NLR16a. Next base: position 1,407,533 of record NZ_CP072865.1, read on the forward strand.
CGCTGACCTCCTCTTCTCCCGCCGGGAGAAGGGGGCGCGCTCTTGTCTTACCCCTCTCTATCGGCCGGCTTTCGCAGCCGCCTTTTCAATGACGTCGGCGACTTTTTCCGGCTGGGATGCGAAGACGGCGTGGCTGGCCGTGATCTCGGTCACTTCGCTGCCAGCTCGTTTCGCCATGTCACGCTCCAGTTCGGGATTGATGGAGCGATCCTGGGTGGCGACGATCGTCCAGCTCGGCTTCGTTCGCCATGCCGGCTCTCCGATCTTGGTCGAGAAGGCCTGCTTGGCGGCGAAGACCTGCGATCTTGCCAGGAAATCGGCTTCGGCTTTCGGCAGGTCGGCCGCGAAAGCCGCGGCGAAGGCGCCGGGGTCGAGGTAAAGATATTTGCCGTCCTCAGTTTCCTTGATGTCCATACTGCCGGCCGGCTTCGAGCTGGCGAGGCTCAGCAGGCTTTCCCCCTTGTCTGGCTGGAAGGCGGCGACGTAGACGAGGCCCGCAACGCCTGGATTGTTGCCGGCTTCGGTGATGACCATGCCTCCATAGCTGTGGCCGACGAGCAGCGTCGGTCCTTCCTGGAGGTCGAGAATCCGCTTCGTTGCCGCCACATCGTCATCGAGCGATGTCAGAGGCTCCTGGACGATGGTGACGTTGAAGCCGCGCTTTTCGAGGATATCGGTCGCTTTTCGCCATCCAGAGCCATCGGCCAGCGCACCGTGGACGATCACGATGTTCTTGACCGCGGCAGCCTCGGCCGCAAAAGCGATTCCGGCGGTGGCAAAGGCCAGGCTTGCGATGAAAGTCAGATGCTTGTTCATGGGGTCACTCCTTGTGGTTGACGTTGCGGGGCGGGAATCTTGAGGTTCAGCCGAAGGTGAAGGCGTAGCCCTGGACGCCCGGATCGAGGAAGCGGATTTCGAAGGTGCGGGCTGCGACGGCGCCGGCCTGGCGAACGAGTTGGTAAAGCCGCGTTCCGGTGACCGTGCCGTTGCCGTCGGCATCGATGTCGGAGCCATGATCGGGTCCCGGCGCCTTGCCGTCGAGCCTCACCTGGAAACGGATCGGTTTGGCGTCGGCGCCGGGTCCGAGAACGAGATGCAGATCGCGGGCGCTGAAACGATAGGCGATGCCGCCGCCTGCCTCATCGAGCGTTGCCTGATCCTTACCGATGGTCCAGGTGCCGGACAGGCCCCATGCGTTAATGCCGGGCTCGGTGATCGAGTAGTTCTGCGGCATATCGGCTTGTAGCCCTTCGGGCGAGACAAAATTTTCGGCCTGCCCGTAGCCGAGGTAGGTCTCTCCGGACCGGATATTGGCGAGGTCGGGACCTGCCTCCACGCCCTTGGCAGCGGGCGCAACCGGTGCCGTTTCCGCCATCTGGCTGCCCGCTTCGCGCAGCAGATCCTGGATGGCTTTTTCGGTCCTGCCGTAATTGCCTTCGCCGAAATGGTGATAGCGGATCTGGCCTTTGGCATCGATCAGATAGGCGGCAGGCCAGTAGCTGTTTTCAAAGGCGCGCCAGATTTTGTAGTCATTGTCGATCGCAACCGGATAGCCGATCCGAAAGTCGCCGACAGCCTTCTTGACATTGTCGATCGTCTTCTCAAAGGCAAATTCCGGGGCGTGCACGCCGATGACGACCAGGCCCTGATCCGCATATTTTTCCGCCCAGGCACTGACATAGGGAATGGTGCGAATGCAGTTGATGCAGGAATAGGTCCAGAAGTCGACGAGAACCACCTTACCCCGCAGCTGCTCCTTGGTCAGAGGCTTCGAGTTCAGCCATTCGACCGCGCCGTCGAACGAAGGCGCATAAGCTTCGACGGGCAGATCACTGCGGAAAGGCTTGCTTCCATCGGCCGCGGGAATGATCTTGTCGTTGCTCGCCACCTCAGAGGGCGTGCCCCCCGCCGGCCTGGCATGCAGCCTGTCCAGAACGGCCTGTTCCAGCGAGGCAGTGCTGGCATAGGAAAGCCGCGCCAGCAGGCTGGTGTCGAGACCGAGCGCGATAACCGCCACGCCCGCCAACACGGCAGCGCCGACAGCCTGGCGGATTCGATCACCAAGGCCGAGCGAGCGCTTCATCGCGGCGAAGATTTTACCGCCGACCAGCAAGGCGACGGCAAGCGAGGTCGCAGCACCGGCGGCATAGGCGATCAAGAGGGCGGTTGTCTGCAGGTTGGCGCCCTGCAATGCCGCGCCCGTCAGCACGAGGCCGAGAATTGGTCCGGCGCAGGGCGCCCAGAGCAGGCCGGTGGCGACGCCGAGGATGAGCGCGCTCCTGACCGTCGGCGCAGTGCGTCCGCCGCCGCTGGCGTTCAGTAGATTGTTGCCGAGATCGACGATCGGGCGGGCAAGCGTGCTTGCGAAGCGGGGCGAAAGCAGGCTCACTCCGAAGAGCGCGAGCAGGACGATCGCGGCAAGCCGGCCATATTCATTGGCACGGATCGCCCAGCTGCCGCCGACCGCGGCAAGCGTCGCGACCAGCGCGAAAGTGGCGGCCATGCCCGCTAGCATCGGCAGCGTGCTCTTGAGGAAAGGCTGGCCGGAGCGGGCGAAGACGAAGGGGAGGATAGGGAGGATGCAAGGGCTGAGAATGGTCAGCACGCCTCCGAGATAGGCAATGATCAGAAGTGTCATCATCGTTTCCTTTGAAACCGTTTGATCGGGCTCTGGACGGCGATGGGCCCGAACCAGCAACGGCGGCGAGATAGCCGGGCGGAGGTATCTCCGATGTGTCTGGTTTGACGGGAAAATGTACCGAACTATTGCGCTGGAGCGCGGACGATACAAACGAATACAAACTGCCTATCCGCAGAGGCGGCGGCGAAAACTGCGACCGTCCGCCCATGCCCTGCCGAGGCGGCGCTTTTGTATCAGAATGTATCTCGGCAGGCGGAGGTTACACTCGCATTCAAAAACCGCAGCCTGTGACATATGGCCGATACAAGCCGAACGTCATCTCAGCGCCGTGATCCATTCGACAGGAGAGACCGATGTCAGAGCAAATCAATCATCATCGCCGCCGTTTCTTTGGCATGACGGCAATCGCGCTTGCAGCCGTCGAATTCGGCGTGGCCGGAGCGGCCGCAGCCCAACTGCCGCAGTCTTCCAGCGCCGCGCTGCCTGACGTAAAGGCCGGGACCAATGCGTCATTCGAAGCGCTGAAGCAGGTCAAGACCGATGTGCTCGATATCGGTTATGCCGAGGCCGGAAAGGCCGATGGTCCGGTCGTGCTGCTGCTGCACGGTTGGCCCTATGACATCCATAGCTTTGTCGACGTCGCGCCGCTGCTTGCCTCCGCCGGCTACAGAGTGATCGTGCCTTATCTGCGTGGCTACGGCACGACCCGCTTCCTCGATGACAAGACACCGCGCAACGGCCAGCCTTCGGCGCTTGCCGCCGACATGATCGCCCTGCTCGATGCGCTCAAGATCGGAAAGGCTGTCGTTGCCGGCTACGACTGGGGCGGGCGGACTGCCAATATCATGGCCGCGCTGTGGCCCGAGCGCTGCAAGGCGATGGTTTCGGTCAGCGGCTACCTGATCGGCAGCCAGGAGGCCAACAAGAAACCGCTTCCACCGAAGGCGGAACTTGCCTGGTGGTACCAGTTCTACTTCGCCACCGAACGCGGCCGCCTGGGCTATCGGAGCAACACTCACGATTTCGCAAGGCTCATCTGGCAGACGGCATCGCCGAAGTGGAATTTCGACGATGCGACTTTCGACAGATCGGCGGCCGCCTTCGACAATCCCGACCATGTGGATATCGTCATCCACAATTACCGCTGGCGCCTGGGGCTTGTCGAAGGCGAGGCGAAATATGATGCCTATGAGAAGAAGCTTGCCGCCCTGCCGCTGATCTCGGTGCCGACGATCACCATGGAAGGCGATGCAAACGGTGCGCCGCATCCCGAGCCCTCCGCCTATGCCGGAAAATTCTCCGGCAGGTACGAACACCGCACGATCGGCGGCGGCATCGGCCACAATCTGCCGCAGGAGGCGCCGCAGGCCTTCGCCCGGGCGGTCATCGACGTCGACCGCTTCTGATTGGCGGCAAAGCTTCGTTGCTCACGCGGGCGGAATATGCGTAGGTCGCGTCTGGCACTTCGACAAGAGCGAGGCGGCGGGCGCGGCCGCAATCGTTGAGGAATAGGCAATATGGATCATGTCGATCACATCCTGATCGTCGACGACGATCGTGAAATTCGCGAGCTGGTCTCGGGCTATCTGCAGAAGAACGGCCTCAGGACCAGTGTTGCCGCGGATGGGCGCCAGTTGCGCAGTTTTCTGGAAGCCAATGCCGTCGATCTGATCGTGCTCGATGTTATGATGCCCGGCGACGATGGACTGGTGCTGTGCCGGGAACTGCGCGCCGGCCGGCACAAGGCGATCCCGATTCTGATGCTGACGGCCCGCACCGACGATATGGACAGGATCCTCGGGCTGGAGTTGGGCGCCGACGACTATCTTGCCAAACCCTTTGCGGCGCGCGAGCTTCTTGCCCGCATCAAGGCGGTGCTGCGGCGTACGCGCATGCTGCCGCCCAACCTGCAGATCAGTGAGGCGGGTCAATTGCTGACCTTCGGCGACTGGCGGCTCGATACTGTCGCCCGTCATCTTCTCGACAAGGACGGGACCGCGATTGCGCTGAGCGGCGCCGAATACCGCCTGCTTCGTGTCTTCATCGACCATCCGCAACGGGTGCTTAACCGCGACCAGCTTCTGAGCCTGACGCAGGGCCGTGACGCCGAACTCTTCGACCGCTCGATCGATCTTCTCGTCAGCCGCCTGCGGCAGCGTCTCGGGGAAGATGCGCGCGAGCCGACCTATATCAAGACGGTTCGCAGCGAAGGTTATGTCTTCTCGGTTCCGGTCGAAATTTCGGAGCCGCGCCGATGAGGGCTGATATCCCCATGCTATCGGGCCTGATGTGGCCGAGAACGCTCAGATCGCGGATCTTCCTCATTCTTTTGGTGGGCCTGGCCTTCGCCTATGGGCTCTCCTTCAGCGTGCTCTACATGGAGCGCTACATGTCGGCCAAGGCGGTGATGCTCGGCACGCTGGAGAACGACGTCGCGACATCGATTGCCGTTCTCGACCGACTTCCGGCAAGTGAGCGCGGCGACCTGCTGGATTGGCTGAGCCGCGGCAACTACCGTTTCGAGCTCGGACCCGGCCTGGCCGGTGTGCCCGACAGCTCCAGCAAGGCGAGGGAGATCGCAGGAAAAATAGAGGCGGCCGCCGGGCATCGCTTTCCCATCCGCATCGAACGGATTCCGGGTGAGGTGAACCGGCTGCAGGCGCATCTGACGCTGAGCGACGGAACGCCTCTGACGATCGATGTCACGCCGAGAGGCGTCATGCCGATCGCCGCATGGCTGCCTTACGTCTTCGCAATCCAAATGGCGCTGCTCATTCTCTGCACCTGGTTTGCCGTCCGCCAGGCGATCCGGCCGCTCGGCGAACTCGCTGCTGCCGCCGATGCACTCGATCCTGATAAAGACGGTCAGGCTTTGAGTGAGGCCGGGCCTAGCGAGGTGGCGCATGCGGCAAGAGCATTCAATGCGATGCGGGAGAGGATCGCCCACTATCTCGAGGAACGGGTCCAGATACTGGCGGCGATCTCGCATGATCTGCAGACGCCGCTCACCCGGATGCGGCTGCGCGCCGACATGGCGGAGGATTCACCCGAGAAGGACAAGCTGGTGCATGATCTCGCCGAGATCCAGCGCCTCGTCCAGGACGGCATCGCCTATGCGCGCAGCGCACACGGCAACGGGGAAAAGAACACTCGCATCGATTTAGCATCGTTTATCGACAGCATAGCCTACGACTATCAGGACACAGGAAAGGCCGTGACGGTCGTCGGGCTGGTTGAAGGCGCCGCCTTCACCAGGCCGCACGCCCTTCGCCGCATCCTATCGAATTTCATCGACAATGCCTTGAAGTTTGCCGGCGCCGCCGAGCTCAGCGTCGAGCGCGGCGCTGACAATTCCGTCGTCATCAGCGTCATGGATCGCGGACCCGGCATCCCGGATGATATGCTCGAAGCCGCGATGCAGCCCTTTTTCCGGCTCGAGCAATCTCGCAACCGCGAGACCGGCGGCACAGGTCTCGGGCTGGCGATTGCCCAGCAGCTGACGGCGAAGATCGGCGGATCTCTGAAGCTCTACAATCGCTCGGGTGGCGGACTGGCGGCTGAAGTCACCATTCGGTGATGTCAAAACTATCAGAATGTTTTGTACGCGAAAATGTCGTGGACGCCGGATGCTACGTTTTGTGACATTTCGGCCGTTTCCGGAAACATGCCGGATATATCGATCCATCAAACCAACTCCGTCAACCCGGCCGCAGTAGCGGCCAGTCGCATGAAGCGACGCAACAAGGAGTGTTTCCATGACCAAGATCGACAAGGTTCTTTATACCGGCAGAACCCGCACCACCGGCGGGCGCGACGGCGCTTCGCAGAGCGATGACGGAGAGCTGGACATCAGGCTCTCGCCTCCCGGCAGCGCCCAGCCCGGCACCAATCCCGAACAGCTTTTCGCAGCCGGCTGGTCGGCCTGCTTCATCGGCGCGATCGGCATTGCCGCCGGCAAGTTGAAGGTCAAGGTGCCGGCAGAGACCGCCGTCAATGCCGAGGTCGATCTCGGCACAACCGATGGCGACTATTTCCTGCAGGCCCGCCTTAAGGTCAGCCTGCCTGGCATCGAAGCGGATGTCGCAAAGGCGCTCGTCGATGAGGCGCACCGGACCTGCCCCTATTCGAAGGCGACACGCGGCAATATCCAAGTCGAATTGAGCATTGCCTGACGGGCAGGAGCCGAAAGCACAAAGGGCGAGGCCAGTCGGGGCCTCGCCGACGGAGGATAAAATGAGATTGATGATCATCTGCGTGCTGGGGGCGGCAGTGTTTGCCGCACCCTGCATCTACGACATAAGCTCGCAGGAGCCTTCGCCGCTTGCAGGCCTGGTGAAAGCGGCATCGGCAGCTTCCGCGGCGCAAGGGCGGCCATTCATCCGAGGCCATGAGGGAGAAAGACAATGAAGCTCTATCAGAACGAAATCTCCTCGGCGACGTCGCGCGTCAGGATCGCGCTCGGCCTGAAGGGGCTGACGGCCGAGGCGTTGCCGGTCACCATTCTTGGCGAGGAAGCCGAGAGCCGGCAGGCCGGATACCGCAAGATCAATCCGCAGGGGCTGGTGCCGGCCTTGCTGACGGATAGCGGCATCCTCATCACCCAATCGCTGGCGATCATCGAGTATCTCGAGGAAATCGAGGCTGAGCCGCCGCTGTTGCCTGACACGGCGGAGGATAGGGCGCTGGCCCGCTCGATTGCACTTGCCATCGCAGCCGAGATCCATGCGCTGCTGCCGCCGCGGATCGGCCTGCATCTCAAAAGCACCTTCAACGCCGATGCCGATGCGGTCGCCGCATGGAGCCGTCACTGGGTCGGTGAGGGAATGGCGGCTGTGGAAACGATGATTGCCGGCCGCAGGCAAGGCGCCTTCGCCGTCGGCGACCGGCCAAGCATTGCCGATATCTTCCTTTTTCCGCAAGCGGTTAGCGCCCGGCGCATGGGATTCGATCTCGCCCGGTGGCCCAATATCTCGGCGATTGTCGCCAAGCTGGAGGCGATCCCGGCTTTCCAGGAGAACGCGCCGGCGCCGCGACGGTGATGCGGTCAATCAAGAAGCGGCCGTCAAAGAAGGTGGTCGTTTTTCTTTTGAGCGGTTGACCCTTGCCTGCAGATGCGCGGGATACCGGTCACCTTCCACCTTGATGGTGGCGAGCGCGCTTTCGATATCGGCGAGATCCTCGGCGATGACATCGGTCTTCAGACGCTTCAGCGCCTGATCGGTAACCGCGCGGATCTGTTCCGGCCGGCTGTTCATCCCACCCTGGCCGCCATTGGCATCGAAGTCGAAGCCGAATTTCGTGGCGATCACCACCTCGCTGCGGAAGAGAGCAAGCGCCTCTCCTAAAGCTCTTCGTGGCTATAGGGTCCCTAGGCCTCGGCAGTATCGAAGAAGGTCACGCCGCGTTCGAACGCCTTCCGGATCAGCGCGACCGCTTCCTGAATGTCTTTCCCCGGGTCATAAATACTTCAGCCCCATGCAGCAGAGACCGATCCCCGAGACTTCGAGACCGCTCCTTCCAAGTTCACGCTTCTCCATAGCCGTTTGCCTTCCAAGCCTGATACTCACTGTCGGTGACATGCTCCATCCAGTCGACGACCTTGCCATCGAGCTGTTCCTGGATGGCGATATGGGTCATTGCCGTCGTCGGCGATGCGCCATGCCAATGGCGTTCACCGGGGGAGAACCAGACGACGTCGCCAACGCCGATCTCCTCGATTGGCCCTCCTTCGCGCTGCACGCGGCCGCAGCCGGATGTGACGATCAGCGTCTGACCGAGAGGATGGGTGTGCCAGGCGGTCCGCGCGCCGGGCTCGAAAGTGACACTGGCGCCAGCCGCGCGTGCCGGGTGGGTCAGCTGAAAGAGAGGATCGAGGCGCACCGTGCCGGTGAACCAGTCCGCCGGTCCCTTGGCTGAAGGCTGCGAGCCGCTTCGCTTGATTTCCATGATCGTCCTTTCCTGTGTCTGAGCTTGTGGAACGGTTCGTCCACCCCGTGGCGCATGTCTTCGTCCTGCGATGACCGATATTTAGCGCGTGCCTTTGGTGGCGATTAGATGGTAGTCATGGCAAGGACCTATGAGAAAGTTTCATGAATGCCGCGTCCTGCCGTCAATGATCTGATCGTCTTCCTTGCCGTTGCCCGCGCACAGAGTTTCACGAAGGCGGCGGCGAGGCTGGGTGTGTCGCAGTCGGCGCTCAGCCATACTATCCGGGGGCTTGAGGAGCGGCTTGGTTTGCGATTGCTGACACGTACGACGCGCAGCGTCTCGCCGACGGAGGCCGGTGAAAGGCTGCTTCTCACCATTGGTCCGCGGCTCGACGAGATCGAGTTCGAGCTTGCCGCCCTGAGCGCATTTCGGGAGAAGCCGGCCGGCAGTATCCGCATCAACGCCGGCGAACATGCGGCGGATGCCATCCTCTGGCCCGCCCTGGAAAGGCTCCTACCTGATTATCCCGATATCAATGTCGAGATCATCGTCGATTACGGCCTGACCGACATTGTCGCGGAACGCTACGATGCGGGCGTGCGGTTGGGGGAGCAGGTGGCGAAAGACATGATTGCAGTGCGCATCGGTCCGGACATGCGCATGGCCGTGGTTGGTGCCCCCGCCTATTTCGAAGGGCGCCCAAAACCGCTGACGCCGCAGAATCTTACCGAGCACAATTGCATCAATCTCCGCCTGCCGACCTATGGCAGTGTTTATGCATGGGAATTCGAGCGGGCCGGGCACGAGTTGAAGGTTCGCGTCGAGGGACAATTGACCTTCAACAATATCGCGCTCAGGCTGAATGCGACGCTCGCCGGGCTAGGGCTGGCATATCTGCCGGAGGACGCCGTGCAGGCGCATCTAACGAATGGGCGGCTGGTGCGCGTGCTCGAAGACTGGTGTCCGCCGTTTCCCGGTTACCATCTCTATTATCCAAGCCGCCGGCACGCCTCGGCGGCTTTCGCTCTCATCGTCGATACGCTTCGCTATCGAGGATAGTTGGCGGATTCGGGTCCCCAACAAGCGGTTGTCCATGCTTGCTGTAACACTATGAGAGGCGTTTTGCCGGGGGTGAAAACCTGCAGTGCCGGCGATTTGACATTCCATCACTCCCCACTAATTCACACTTGAAAATGAAGGAAACAATGAATGAATACTGCGCTGCCTGCCGCGAAAGCCCGGACCGGAGTGTCCGGTTTGGATACAATTCTGGCGGGAGGGCTTTCGGCGGGCCATGTGTTCCTCCTCGAGGGAAATCCGGGAGCAGGCAAGACCACCATTGCGCTGCAGTTTCTGATCGAAGGCGCACGGCTTGGCGAACAGGGGCTCTACATCACCCTTTCCGAAACCGAGAGCGAATTACGGGCGGGTGCGGCGTCGCATGGCATGGTGATCGACGGCAATATCGAGGTCTTCGAAGTCGTGCCTCCAGAAAGCCTGCTGGACTCCGACCAGCAGCAGAGCCTGCTTTATTCGTCGGATCTCGAACTGGGCGAGACGACGAAGGAAATCTTCGCGGCTTTCGAGCGGGTAAAGCCACAGCGCGTCGTGCTCGACAGCCTGTCGGAAATCAGGCTGCTTGCGCAAAGCTCGCTCCGCTATCGCCGGCAGATCCTGGCGCTCAAACATTATTTTGCCCGGCAGGGAGCAACCGTCCTATTGCTCGACGACCTAACGTCTGACGTACTCGACAAGACGGTGCACAGCGTCGTGCACGGTGTCATCCATCTTGAGGAACTTGCGCCGAGCTACGGCTCCGAACGCCGCCGTCTGAGGGTCGTCAAATATCGTGGACAGGCCTTCCGAGGCGGTTATCACGATTTCATCATCCAGACCGGCGGCGTCATGGTGTTTCCGCGCCTGGTCGCCGCCGAACACAAATCGACTTACCTCCGCGATCGGATTTCCTGCAATATCCCGAAACTGGACCTTCTTTTAGGAGGCGGCCTGGAGCGAGGTTCCAGTACCCTCATCCTCGGTCCTGCCGGCACAGGAAAAAGCACTTTTTCGTTTCAGTTCCTGGCAGCAGCGGTTGCGCGCGGCGAGAAAGCGGCGGCCTTCATTTTCGACGAGGAGCTCAGTCTGCTCTTTGCCCGGCTGAAGGCATTTGGAATGGATCTCGAAGCGATGAGGGACGCGGGCCAGGTCCATATTGAACAGCTCGATGCCGCCGAACTGTCGCCGGGCGAATTCGCCCACCGCGTGCGGGACTGCGTCGACAAGTCGAATGCGAAAACTGTCATCATCGACAGCATTAACGGTTATCAGGCTTCGATGCCGGATGAGAATTCACTGATCCTTCACATGCATGAATTGCTGCAGTATTTGAACAGGCAAGGCGCCAACACCTTCCTCACCGTTGCCCAGCACGGGCTGGTCGGTGACATGAAGTCACCTGTCGACGTTACCTATCTCGCCGATACCGTCATTCTGCTGCGTTATTTCGAGGCTGCCGGAAAGGTGCGCCGCGCCGTCTCCGTGATCAAGAAGAGGACCGGCTTTCATGAGGATACCATCCGGGAGTATCGCATCGACAGTTCCGGCCTGACGTTCGGAGATCCTCTCGTCGGGTTCCAAGGCGTCCTTCGTGGCGTTCCCGAATTCATCGGAACGTCGGCGCCGCTCCTGTCGACCGATGGCGGGGATGGCGGCGATTCCTAATTCCGGCAAACCGAAAGCATTGATCTACACGCCCGCCGGCCGTGATGCCTGGGTGGCGGTTTCGCTGGTCGACGAGGCCGGACTGGCCTCGATCGCCGCCGCCGACCTTTCCATGTTTGCGTCGTCGCTCAGCGATGACATCGCGCTTGGTGTCCTGACGGAAGAGGCCGTTCGCTCGGGCGACCTCGAGCCGATCGCCGCCTGGGTTTCGGCCCAGCCGAGCTGGTCGGACCTGCCGTTCATCGTGCTCACCACCCGCGGCGGGGGGCCTGAGCGAAATCCATCCGCTGCCAGGCTTTCCGAGGTTCTCGGCAACGTCACCTTCCTGGAGCGGCCGTTCCATGCGACTTCCTTCATCAGCATCGCCCGTACCGCGTTGAAGGGGCGCCTGCGCCAATATGAGGCGCGCGCACGGCTCGAGGCTTTGAGCGAAAGTGAGCGGCGATTGCAGACGGCGCTCGCCGCCGGCCGTCTCGGGGCGTGGGAGCTCGAACTATCGTCGATGGCTTTGTCCGTCTCGGCGACGTGCAAAGCCATCTTCGGCCGAGAGCCGGATGAGGAGGTGACGTACGACGAGCTGATTGCAAGCATTCATCCCGGCGACAGGGATCTCGTGCAGGCGCGCCTGCGCCAGACGATAGACACCGGACGCGACTATTCGATCGCGCACCGGACGATCTGGCCGGATGGATCGCTGCATTGGACCGAGGTTCACGCGCAGCTCTATGCAGGCAAATATGGCTCCGCCAGGAAACTCGTAGGCGTCTGCTCCGATACCACCGCCCGCAAGGCGGCCGAGGAGAATCTGAGACGTCTCAACGAAAACCTCGAAGAACGCGTCAGGGAGCGGACCAGAGAGGTCAACGCCGCCCACCAGACACTGCTCGAAGAAGTCGCCCAGCGCGAGAGAGCCGAGGAGCAGCTTCGCCAATCCCAGAAAATGGAAGCGATCGGCCAGCTCACTGGTGGCGTCGCGCATGATTTCAACAATCTGCTGATGGTAGTTCTCGGAAATCTGGAGCTGCTCGGCAAGCACGTTGCGGGAGATGCCAAGGCCACACGTCTGGTGGAGGGTGCGCTCCAGGGTGCACGTCGGGGAGCGGCGCTGACGCAGCGCCTGCTGGCTTTCGCCAGGCAGCAGGATCTGCAGGTCAGGCCCGTCGATCTGACCGAGCTCGTCTCCGGGATGAACGACTTGCTACGGCGCTCGGTCGGACCCTCGGTCAGCATCGAGACCCTCCTGCCGAATGGGCTGCCGCCGGCGCTTGTTGACGCGAACCAACTCGAACTGGCGCTGCTCAACCTTGCGGTCAATGCCCGCGATGCGATGCCGGAGGGGGGAAGGCTGTCCATCTCGCTGCGCGAGGAAGAGGTCGTCGGCAATGGCGCCGATCTCGGCGAGGGGGCCTACCTCGTCTTGGCGGTGGCCGACAGCGGCACCGGCATGGACGCGGAGACGCTGAAGAAGGCCGTCGATCCGTTCTTCTCGACCAAGGAACTCGGAAAGGGCACGGGTCTGGGTCTATCGATGATCCACGGACTTGCCGTTCAGCTCAATGGCGCACTCCTTCTGAAAAGCGAGCTTGGGGTGGGAACGACCGCCGAGTTGTGGCTTCCGGCGACCGAACGGCGCCCCGTGCTGCTGGCCGAGGCGGAGCTCTCCGTCCCGCAGGCCGCGTCCAGACTGAAGATCCTTCTGGTCGATGATGATGCCTTGATCGCCATGAGTTCGGTCGACATGCTCGAAGATCTCGGCCACGAGGTCATCGAGGCAAATTCCGGCTCGCAGGCGCTTGATCTGATCAGGAGCGGCCAGCCTTTCGATCTGATGATCACCGATTATTCGATGCCCGGTATGACCGGCGCACAGCTCGCTGAAGCCGCGCGGGACATCCTGCCAGCGCTGCCAATCGTGCTGGCAACTGGCTATGCCGATCTACCCGCCGGCACCGATATCGATCTTCCGAGATTGGGAAAGCCCTATAATCAGGCGCAGCTTGCCAAGGAAATCAGCAAGGCGGTGACAGGCGAAGCGGCGCCGGGTCTCAGATGTGGCAGCGGCGCCGGTGCTTCAGGGCCTCGCCCGGCCAAGGCCGACGACCGCTGCGATGAAATCGGCGATGGCGCCCGTATCGTCTAGATCGAAGACGGGCAGGGCCGTATCCCCGACGGTATGATCGGCGGCGATGGCGCAGATATTGGGATCGCTCGGCGCCAACGCTTCACGATTGGCGGCCTCCAGGCGGCGAGCCTCGATCTTCGGGATCGGCTCGCGCTTGTAGCTTTCGATCAGCACGAGATCGCAGGGGGCGAGACGCGCGAGAATCTCCTCGAACGCGGGTTCGGGCGCGCCGCGCAGCTCATGCATGATGGCATAACGCGTGCCGGAGACGATGGTGACCTCGTGGGCGCCGGCCTGGCGGTGGCGGTAGCTGTCGGCTCCGACTTTGTCGATGTCGAAATCATGATGCGCATGCTTGATCGTCGAGATCCGGTAGCCGCGGCGGGTGAACTCCGTCACCAGCCGGACGGCAAGCCCTGTCTTGCCCGAGTTCTTCCAGCCGGCAATGCCGAAGATTTTCGGTGCGGTCATGTGCGCAGGGCCTCCAGCCAGCGTTGCGCCTCGATGAGATCGTCAGGCGTGTTGATGTTGAAGAAGGGGTCGAGCAGGCTGGCGCGGGTCGGATGCAGCGGAAAGTCCACTTCCGTAACGTCATGCCGCAACAGGAAGTCGCGCACGCGGCGTTTCTCGTCGGTAGCGATCCAGGCTTCCAGATCGGCTGCCAGTGTCACCGGCCAGAGACCGAAGACGGGATGATTGCGGCCCTCGGAGGCGGCAATGGCGATCTGCGACGGCCGCGCCAGGGCTGCGGCCAGGCGGGCGACGAGATCGGTGGGAAAGAACGGGCAATCCACCGAGACGGTGACGACATGGGTAATCGCGGGAAGGCCGGCGCCGTAGACCATGGCCGCGTGGATGCCGGCCATCGGCCCGGCCTTGCCAGGAATGCGGTCGGGAACCACCGGCACGTCCTCGGCGACTGCGTCGGCGTTAACGGCAACGGAGATGACCTGCTGCGAGAGACGGAGCAGTACATGGCGAAGCAGGCTCTCGGTTCCGAGCATCACCTCCGCCTTGTCGCGACCCATGCGTTGCGAGCGGCCGCCGGCCAGCACGACGCCTGCTATATCGGATCTGTCGAGCGGGAATTCAGTCATCATCCTGCCTCAAACCGGTGAGCGCGGCGCCGATTCCTGCGCGATCGGAGGCACGCGGCGCTTGGCTTCACGATAGAACGTATAGAGGCCGGAAGCGATGACGATTGCGGCACCGAGGAGCGTCCAGTTGTCAGGTACTTCGGCGAAGAAGAAAAAGCCGAGCAGCGAGGAGAAGATCAGGCTGGTATAGCGGAAGGGCGCGACGAAGGAAATTTCCCCGGTGCGCATGGCGAGGATCACCGACTGGTAACCGACGAGCACCAGCACCGAGGCAAGCAGGAGATGTCCAAGGGAGGTCGCGCTGACCGACTGCCAACTGCCAAGCACGGGAATGAGAAGCGCGCCGAAAAAGGAGATGGAGGTCGCGGTGATGACGGTGATCATCAGCGAGGGAATCTTCGGATCGATGGAGCGGGTAGCGAGATCGCGGCCGGCCGTCGTCAGTACCGCGCCGACGCAGAGCAGGGCGGCAGCGGTGAATCCTTCCGGTCCGGGGCGGATGATGATCATGACGCCGACAAGACCGACTGTTATCGCCGACCAGCGCCGCCAGCCGACGGGCTCGCGGAAGAAGAGCGCCGCACCGAAGGTGACGACCAGCGGCAGCGATTGCAGGATCGCCGAGGCATTGGCGATCGGCATCATGCCGAGTGCGGTGATATAGGTGACGGCGGACAACATCTCACAGATGATGCGCAGGATGATAACCGGCTGCAGCACGACACGCCAGGAGCGCAGAGCGCCCATTTTCCTGGCGATCAGATAGACGAGCAGGCTGGTGAAGAGGCCGCGCAGGAACATGATCTCGCCGGCATTCATATAGGCGACCACCGATTTGGAGAGGGCATCGCTCGCGGAAAAGCCGGCCATCGCCATGCTCATATAAATGGCGCCCTCAGTATTGCGTGACCGCGGCATGAAGAGATTCCCTTACCTGTGCGCCCTTTCTTAGTCGGGAAGATACATGAAGGGAATCGGATGAATGTCACACCTGGGATAAATCGATGGTGCGCTGCACAAAGCTGCTGACGTAACGGCAGGCGCTTATGTGGAAACTACAGCAAGCGGCGGTTTTGTCTGGTGAAACCGGCATGTCGGATGCGGCGATCCCGACGAAACTGATCTGACCGAGACGATATGCCATCGGGGCCTTTGTTGTTGCGCGCAGGAACCGGGTGGCTGCAGCGCCGAATGTCTGAGATCTGGGATGCCTCAACAATCGAGGAGAACCGACATGACACTTCTGAACGGAAAAACCGCAATCGTCACCGGCGCAAGCTCGGGCATCGGCCGCGCGGCTGCCAAGGTCTTTGCACGGGAAGGTGCGAAGCTGGTGATCAACGGCCGGCGGCAGGATGCACTCGACGCCGTTGTCGCCGAAATCGAAGCGGAGGGTGGAGAAGCCGTCGCCGTTGCCGGCGATGTCAGGGACGAGGTGCTGCAGGCAAGGCTTACCGACATGGCGGTCTCGCGCTTCGGCGGGCTCGACATCGCCTTCAACAATGCCGGCGGTCTCGGCGAGATGGGGCCGGTTGCCGGATTGTCGCTGGAGGGCTGGCGCGAGACGATCGAGACCAATCTCACCGCCGCTTTCCTCGGCGCGAAGCACCAGTCGGCGGCGATGGGTGAGGGTGGCGGTTCGTTGATCTTCACCTCCACCTTCGTCGGCCACACTGCCGGCATGCCCGGCATGGCCGCCTATGCGGCGAGCAAGGCGGGGCTGATCGGCCTCGTGCAGGTGCTCGCCGCCGAACTCGGGCAGCAGAATATCCGCGTCAATGCCCTCCTTCCCGGCGGCACCGATACGCCCGCCAGCATCACCAATGCACCGGATGCAACGCCTGATCTGCTCGCCTTCGTCGAAGGATTGCATGCGCTGAAGCGCATGGCGCAGCCTGAAGAGATCGCCAATGCGGCGTTGTTCCTGGCGTCGGATCTGTCGAGCTTCGTGACGGGGACGGCGATGCTGGCGGATGGTGGGGTTTCGATCAGCCGGACGTAGGATGGGTGAGGGGGCATTTTGCCCAGGCAATGAAAGATGTGCCATGTGCCGTGCGCCCCCTCATCTGCCTGCCGGCATCTTCTCCCCGCTGGGGAGAAGCGGAATCGCGGCGGCGCCTCGCTCCATTTGAGACGTCGCGATAGGTGTGGCCACCGTGTGTTGCTCCCCCTTCGCCCCAGCGGAGAGAAGATGCCCGTAGGGCGGATAAGGGGGGTGAGGAGCGTCAGCGACGACGCCTTGAGCGGGAAGCCAAAGGCAGTGGCTGCTTCAATGCCGCCCCAAGGCCACCTAAGACATAATCAACCCGCCGTCGACATTGATCGTCTGGCCGGTGATGTAGGCGGCGTCGTCGCTGGCGAGGAAAGTGACCAGGCCGGCGACGTCCTCGCCGGAGCCGGCGCGTTTCATCGGGATGCCTTCGACCCATTCCTTCATCAGTTCGCCGGGGGCATAGTTGCCGAGCAGTTTGCCCCAAGCCTGGTCATTATAGGCCCACATATCGGTTTCAATGATGCCGGGGCAGAAGGCGTTGACGGTGATGTTTTCGGTCGCGACTTCCTTGGCCAGGCTCTGGGTGATGCCGACGACGCCCATTTTCGAGGCGGCGTAATGCGGGGTGTAGATGAAGCCGTCGCGGGCCTGGCCGGAGGCGGTGTTGATAATGCGGCCGCCGCGCTTTTGCTTGCGCATTCTTGCAATGGCCTCCTGGGCGCAGAGGAAGACGCCCTTGGTGTTGACGGCCATGACCTTGTCCCACTCATTTTCGGTCAGGTCCTCGACACGGGCGATGGTGATGACGCCGGCATTCTGGATCGAGACGTCGACAGTGCCGAATTCCTTTTCGGCCGCATCGTAGAGCGCTACGACGCTCGCCTTGTCGGTGACATCGCCCACGAAAGAGATCGCCTTACCGCCTTCGGTTCTGATGTGCTCGGCGACACCGTGGACCAGATCTTCATTGGCCGAGACGACGAGATTGGCGCCTTCGCGCGCAAAGCGCCTGGCGATCGCGGCGCCGATACCGCGGCTGCCCCCGGTAATGACGACAGTCTTTTGCTCAAAGCGTTTCATGGCTTTCCTCGCATCCTTCAATAGACGGCAAATGGGCGCGGCAGCGGCTGTCCGGCGTGAAGGGCGGGCAGACGACGATATCGCACGTCATCATGCCCGTTAGTCCCTTCAGCGCCTCGATCTCAGCCAGGGAGGGAGCGAGACCGTTCATATTCCAACTGCCGGCTTCTGATCGCATCACCAGCAGCAGAAACCGCCGTCGACGAGAAGATCGACGCCGGTTACAAAACTTGCTGCATTCGACAGCAGGAACACCGCCGGACCCACCATCTCGTCGACCGTTGCCATGCGCTGCATTGGCGTCTGCTCTTCGAAGAGCTTGGTCTGGTGGACCATTTCCGGACGGGTGTTCATCGGCGTTGCCGTGTATCCGGGGGAGATTGTGTTGACGCGAATGCCGCGGTCGACCCATTCCATCGCCAGGGATTTCGACATGTGGATGACGCCCGCCTTGGAGGCGTTGTAATGCGCCTGGCTCAGGCCGCGGTTGACGATCACACCGGACATGGAGGCGATGTTGACGATGGAGCCGCGTCCATTCTTCAACATGGCACGGGCCTCGGCCTGGCAGGAGAGGAATATGCCCTTGAGGTTGATATCCATCAGCGTCTGATATTGATCTTCCTCCATCTCTTCCGCCGGGTTGGCGTTGGCGATGCCGGCAGCATTGACGGCAAGCGTCAGAGCGCCGAGATCGGCTTCGGTGCGTGCGACCGAATCTGCAAGGGAGGATTTGTTGGTAACGTCAGCCGCGATCTGGATCGAGCGGCAGCCGGCAGCGCGGATATGTTCAGCCGTCCTGGCCAGTCCGTCATCGGTCCGGCGGTCCAGCAGAGCCACGTTGGCGCCGCATTGCGCAAGGCCGATAGCAATTCGCTGCCCAATGCCGCTCCCGGCGCCGGTAACGATGGCAACCTGACCGCTGAGATCGAAAAGCTTAGGGGCGTTCAGAGTGATGTCGGACACCGCTCTTCCTTTCTCTGTCTGTTCAGAGCATTTCCGTTTTTCTTCGAATCTCGAAAAAGCTCTATCTCTTTTTTTTCACACAGTTCCCAACGCAAAACCGCTGCACACTTTTGCTGGAATTGCTTTAGATGGTAGCCAGTTCCATGACCGAAACGTCATTGGCCTGGTCACGATTGAGGATCCCCGCCTGCTTGCCTTGTGCAAGCACGAGAATGCGATTGGAGACGCCGAGAACTTCCTCGAGGTCCGAGCTTACGACGATGACCGCCACGCCCTGTTTGGCAAGATTGACGATGATGTCGTAAATGCCGGCGCGAGCGCCGACATCGATGCCTCTGGTCGGTTCGTCAAGCACGACGACCTTGGGATCGCGCATGAGCCACTTGGCGATCACGACCTTCTGTTGGTTGCCGCCTGAAAGGTCCGAGGCGTATTGCTCGGCACGGCCCTTGACGCCGAACTTGGCCACCGCCTTTTCCGCAAAGGAGCGCTTGAGGCGCGGTGTGATCCAGCCACCGCCCAGCTTGTCGAGATTGGCGTAGATAATGTTCTCGCTGATCCGGTGCCCGACAATCAGGCCTTGCTCCTTGCGGTCTTCCGGAACCATCACGATCCCCTTGGCGATCGCGTCCGCCGGGTCGCGCAGCCTGAGTTCCTCGCCTTCCAGCTTGATCGAACCGGCACTGATCGGATCGGCGCCCGAAATTGCGCGCACCAGTTCGGTGCGGCCGGCGCCGACCAAGCCGGCGATGCCGAGAATTTCACCGGCCCGCACCTCGAAGGTGACGTTACGGAAGGAGTCGTCCGGCGAGCTCAACCCGGAGACTTGAAGCACCGGACGATCTGTCGGAACGGGCAGGGTGGGGAACAAGCGGTCGAGCGGGCGTCCGACCATGCTCTCAACGATCGTTCGCACCGGGGTCGCGCTGTCGGAGAATTCCTGCACGCGCTCGCCGTCACGAAGAACGACGATGCGGTCGGTGATCTGCTTGATCTCTTCCATGCGGTGGGAAATATAGACGATGCCGACGCCTTCCGAGCGAAGCTTGCGAACCTGTTCGAACAGAGCTTCCGTCTCTGCGCCGCCAAGGGCGGCTGTCGGCTCATCGAGGATCAGCAGCTTTGCGTTGAGAGCCAGCGCCTTGGCGATCTCGATAAGTTGCTGATTTGCGGTGGAGAGGCCGGCGACCGTCCGCGTCGCGGGTATGTGAAGGTTCAAGCGGGCGAGCTGGTCTTGGGCCCGGCGAACCATCTGGGCACGGTCGACGGCGCCGTTCTTCATCGGCCAGCGTCCGATGAAGACGTTTTCTGCGATCGACAGCTGCGGCAGAAGCTGCAGCTCCTGGTGGATCAGGACAACGCCCTTGTCGATCGCTTCCCTCGGGGTGGCCGGGGCATAAGGTTGCCCCAGCCATGTCATCGATCCTTCGGAGGGCGTGCGGGATCCGGCAATGATGCCCGACAGCGTCGACTTGCCCGCTCCGTTTTCACCGAGAAGTGCAACCACTTCGCCCGGATAGACGTCCAAGCTGACATCCTTCAGAACTTGGAGCGGCCCATACCACTTGGATATGCCCCTCAGGGAAAGAACGGGATCAGTCACGGCACACCTCCTCAAGACCTACTTTATCAGGGATGGTTGGCGATGAAGCCTGCCACGTTTTCCTTGGTTGTCAGCGTGGCATCCAGGAGCTGGACCGGCGGCACCTTTTCTCCGGCGACAAGCTTGGCGGCATTTTCAACCGCATCGCGGCCCATCTTCTGCGTCTGCTGCGTCGCAGTCACGTTG
The DNA here is from genome assembly GCF_017948245.1 of Rhizobium sp. NLR16a. Classification (NCBI taxonomy): domain Bacteria; kingdom Pseudomonadati; phylum Pseudomonadota; class Alphaproteobacteria; order Hyphomicrobiales; family Rhizobiaceae; genus Rhizobium; species Rhizobium sp. NLR16a. Next base: position 1,427,870 of record NZ_CP072865.1, read on the forward strand.
AAGACACCTTTGCTGAGGGCTTCGAGCGCTGCGGTGTCGCCATCGAAGCCGCCGACCACGATCTTCTGCGACGGATTGGCGACCTTGATCGCCTGGGCGGCGCCAAGGGCGAGACCGTCAGCCTGTGCGAACACGATCGAAACGTCCGGATTTGCCTGCAGCATATTCTGCATGATCTGGAAGCCTTCGTCCTGGCTCCAGATGTTGGAGAACTGCTCGGCGACGACCTTGACATCAGGATATGCCTTCAGGGATTCAGCGCAGCCCTTCGAGCGATCAACTTCCGGCGTCGTGCCCTTCTGGCCATGGATGATGACCATCTTACCCTTGCCGCCGGCTTCCTTCAGAATGTAGTCGCAGACGGCCTTGGCAGAGGCGACGGAGTCCGTCGCAAGGAATGTATCGCCCGGTGCTCCCTCGGCGTTGCGGTCAACGTTTACGACCGGGATGCCGGCGCTCTTTGCGAGCTTGACCGGAACGGTCGCAGCCGCCGCACCGGCCGGAATGTAGATCAGAGCGTCGATTTTCTGGGTCAGAAGATCCTGGATCTGGTTGACCTGTGTCGGCCCGTCGCCCTTTGCGTCGACCGTGATGACTTCGATGCCGCGCTTCTTGGCTTCGGCCTCGACCGATTGCTTGATCTGGTTGAAGAAGTTTGCCTGAAGGTTGGCAACGGCGAGGCCGAGCTTCTTCAGTTCCGCCGCGTGTACGGGGCCAAGCATGAGGCCGAGCAGTGCAGCAGACGCGAGCATGGTGCGCGCTATTTTCATTGTATTTCCTCCGTTGTTTGATGGAACCCTCGGGTATGTCCTCCCCCTCGGGGTATTGATCCGTCCCGAAGCCCGGGGCGGAATTCCGGGTCCGCCAACGCGGCGGACCCCGCTCGTCAGGCGCGACGCCGCCGAATGGTCTCCGCGCCGACCGCAAGCACGATGACGATTCCGATGATCACTTGCTGAAGAAACGGTGAGACGTTGAGAAGGTTGAGACCGTTGCGCAGGACACCGATGATCAGAACGCCGATCAGCGTTCCGCCGATGCCGCCGGCGCCGCCGGAGAGCGAAGTGCCGCCAATGACGACCGCAGCGATGGTGTCCAGCTCATAGCCCAGACCACTGGACGGCTGGACGGAATCCAGCCGGGCGGCGAGCACGACGCCGGCAAGCCCCGCAAGGACGGCACTCATGACATAGACGCCGATCGTCACCAGCGGAACGTTGATGCCGGCGAGGCGCGCGACTTCGGCGTTGCCGCCCACCGCATAGAGCATCCGGCCTTCGGACCGAAAGTGCAGGAAAAGCCAGGCCGCAAGAACCACCGCCAGCATCAGAAAGACCGTGGCTGTCATGACGCCGAAATGGCGATCGATCGCCAGCATCATGAACCAGTCGGGGAAGCCGACGATCTGCTGGCCATCGGTGATCATGTTTGCAACGCCGCGGGCGGCCGACATCATTGCCAGAGTGGCGATAAAGGCCGGAACCCTGAATTGCGTCACCAGCAGTCCGACGATCAGGCCCGATACCGCCGAGGCGATCAGCGCAAAGGCGATCCCGACCGGCAGCGGCAGGCCGGCGACGTTGGCAGTCCAGCCCATGACCATCATCGCCAAAGCGAGTGCCGAGCCGACGGAGAGATCGATGCCGCCGATCAGGATGACGAAGGTCATTCCGACCGCCATGATGCCGAGAACGGTGATCTGGTCGAGGATGTTGAGGCCGTTTCGAACCGAAAGAAACGTGTCTGTGCTGACGCTCAGAAAGACGCACAGCACGAGCAGCCCGACGAGTGGGCCGGTCGCTCCCTTGAGCTTGCTCAACCACGCACCGGACGAAAGCCTGTGTTCATTGATATCGAGCGCCACCATTGCTCCTCCCTCTGCGTAGGCCTGTATCCGATATTTGTTCAGGCTAGAATAATTATTCACTCCTGCTGGAAAATTCATTAACAACTTGCTTTCCAGCTGTCAACAGGATTTCGTCGGGTGGATGTCTGTGGTACTTGGTACAAGGGGGTTGACTAATCAGAGTCTTGTGCAAAAATATTGATTAGTGAATATTTATGCACGCGAGGAATCGATGGATACGACAGAACTTGAGCGCATCGCCCGCGAGATCCGATTGCGCGATCTTCAGGCGGTCTTTGAAGCGGGCGCCGGCCATATTGGCGGGGAAATGTCAGTGATCGACATTTTGACGGCGCTCTATTTTCGTGTGCTGAAAGTCTGGCCAGATCAGCCGAGACATCCCGACCGCGACAGGTTCGTTCTCTCAAAGGGACATACGGCATGCGCCCTCTATGTGACACTCGCAAAACGCGGTTTCATCCCGGAGGAGGAGATTTCCACCTTCCTGCAGCCGCATTCGAGGCTGAACGGACATCCGAACTGCAACAAGGTTCCGGGCGTCGAAACGAATACCGGCCCGCTCGGCCACGGTCTCCCGGTCGCAGTCGGAATGGCGAAAGCGGCCAAGCTCTCGGGTGCGAAATTTCACACCTACGTTGTCACCGGTGACGGCGAGATGCAGGAGGGCTCCAACTGGGAAGCGATCATGGCGGCAGCCCAGTTCAAGCTCGACAACTTGACGCTGGTCATCGACCACAACAGGTTCCAGCAGGGCGCGGCGCTGGCCGAAACCAACGATATCTCGCCGCTTCGTCCGAAGCTTGAAGCCTTCGATTGGGAAGTCACCGAGATCAACGGCAACACGATGAGCGAAATCGTTCCTGCTCTCGAACACCGGGGGGCGAGACCGCATTGTATTGTCGCCCATACCAACAAGGGCCATGGAATCTCGTTCATGCAGGACCGGGTTGACTGGCACCACAAGGTGCCGAGCAAAGAACAATACGAAATCGCATTGGCAGAATTGTCGGAGGCACTGTAATGAACGCGCCAATCAACCCTCCCAAGCTCTATGATTGCCGCGACGCATTCGCCGCCACGCTTGAGCGGCTGGCCGCTGAAAACGAAACGATCGTTGCCGTCTGCAACGACTCTGTCGGTTCGTCCAAGCTCGGCGGCTTCAAGTCCAAATTTCCCGAACGCCTCGTCAATGTCGGCATCGCAGAGCAGAATATGGTCGGCGTCGGCGCAGGGCTCGCCAATGGCGGACGGCTTCCGTTCGTCTGCGCCGCCGCTCCATTTCTCACCGGGCGGTCGCTCGAGCAGATCAAGGCCGACATTTCCTACTCGAACGCCAACGTCAAGCTGGTCGGCATCTCCTCCGGCATGGCCTATGGCGAGCTCGGCCCGACCCATCACTCGATCGAAGATTTCGCCTGGACACGGGTCCTGCCCAATCTTCCGGTCATTGCGCCTTGTGACCGCATCGAAACCGCTGCTGCCGTTGCCTGGGCCGCGACCTATGACGGGCCTTGTTTCCTGCGTCTGTCACGGGTCGGCGTGCCCGACCTGCTTCCGGAAGGCCATAAGTTCGAACTTGGCAAGGCAAATCTCCTTCGCCAGGGTTCCAACGTCACCCTGATCGCCAACGGCACTTTGACCCATCGCATTCTCAAGGCGGCCGAAATCCTCGCTGAGCGCGGCATCAATGCCAGAGTACTCAACCTTGCAACGGTTCGTCCCATCGACGAGGAGGCTATCATCACTGCTGCCAGGGAGACCGGGGCGATCGTCACAGCCGAAGAGCATTCGATCTTTGGCGGGCTCGGCTCCGCCGTCGCCGAAGTGGTGGTCGACAATGCGCCGGTGCCGATGAAGCGTCTCGGCGTTCCCGGCGTCTACGCCCCGACCGGATCGGCAGAATTCCTGCTCGACGAATTCGGGATGGCGCCTTTCGCAATCGCCGACGCCGCGCAAGCGCTGATCAAGCGCAAGTAATAGGATCCAGCGACCGGCCGAAACGTTTTTGCCGTTTCGGCCGTCACTTGATCCGGGGAGGATAGAATGCGGGCAATTCTGGCAATCGACCAGGGCACGACCAATTCGAAGGCGGTTCTGGTTTCCGAGAACGGAGAAATCGTCGGCAGAGGTTCGGCGCCGGTCGGCATCTCCTATCCGAAGCCGGGCTGGGTCGAACAAGACCCACGCCGGCTCTACGCCTCGGTCTGCGAGGCGGTCGACGCCTGCCTGACGGCCGGTCGCGATGTGACGATCGAGGCCGTGGCCGTTTCCAACCAGCGCGAGTCCGTCACTGCCTGGGACGCCGATACTGGAGAGGCTCTTGGGCCGGTGGTCAGCTGGCAGTGCCGCCGAACGGCGCAGGATTGCGAACGTCTGATTGCCGAAGGCCAGCTTGACCGGGTGCAGGCGCTCACCGGCCTGCCATTGGATGCGATGTTCCCAGGTTCGAAATTCCGCTGGCTGCTCGACCGGGTTCCGGCTGGGCGATCGGTGCGGCTGGGAACGATCGACAGCTGGCTCGTCCACTGCCTGACGGGCGGGCGCCGGCATGCCTGCGACGCGTCGAATGCCGCCAGGAGCCAGTTGTTCGATCTGAAGGAGCAGAGATGGAGCGAGGAACTCGGCGAGATTTTCGGCGTCGATATCGCGCTGCTGCCCGAGGTGCTCGACAGCTCGGCCGATTTCGGCAGAACGCAAGGGTTGCCGGGTGTGCCGGACGGCACCCCCATCATGGCCGCGATCGGAGACAGCCACGCCGCCCTGTTCGGTCATGGGGCATTCAAGCCGGGCGACGGCAAGGTGACCTTCGGGACCGGCTCGTCGGTCATGACGACGCTTCCGCACTTCATTCCCCCGCGTAACGGCGTGACAACAACCGTCGCGTGGCGTATCGGGGGGAGGCCGACTTTCGCCTTCGAAGGCAATATTCTCGTTTGCGCCGCCAGTCTTCCCTGGATGGCCGATATTCTCGGCCTTGCGGATGTGGCGGCGCTCGTCGAACTTGCAGCGAGCGCCGAGCCGGGCGGGCCTGGCTTCGTGCCGGCATTCGTGGGACTGGGGGCACCTTACTGGAATGCCGACGCCCGAGCCCTGTTCTCCCAGATCAACTTCAATACGACACGCGCGCAAATGGCCCGGTCGGTGACCGACTCCATCGCCCTGCAGGTGCATGACGTGATCGCGGCCATGCGGACGCAGAGCGGCGGCGCGCTTGGCGCGCTCTATGTGGATGGCGGCCCGAGCCGGAACCGCTTCCTGATGCAGTGCGTCGCCAACCTTATCGAACATCCGGTGATCCAATGCGAGGCACCCGAGGCGTCGGCGTTGGGCGCGGCCTATCTGGCGGGGCTGTCACTCGGTCTGTGGGGCGATCTTCAGATTGTCGCGGAGCTGCCGCGAAACACCGAGATTATCGAGCCGCAATCCCTCGATCGGGCGGGACTTCTCGATCGCTGGAATGATGCGCTCGTCCGCTCGACGTTCCGCGAAACAAAGGCTAAAGGTGAATAAAAATTCAATCTGGGATTAGCGATGACTCGCCTCAACGAACTCCGCCTCATTTCAAGGGTCGCCCAGATGTACCATATCGAGGGACGGCGACAGGCGGAGATCGCGGAGCACCTTCGCTTGTCGCAGGCGACGGTGTCGCGCATGCTGAAGCGCGCCGAGGCTGAAGATATCGTCAGAACCAGTGTGATCCCTCCCGTCGGCACCTATAGCGAGCTCGAGGCGGCGCTTCGCGAGAAATACGATCTGCCGGAGGCGATCGTCGTCGAGTGCACGGAAGATCGGGACGGCGCCATCATGGCCCGTATCGGCGAGGCAGCGGCTCATCTCCTGGAGGTGACGCTTGCGCCGGGTGAGATCATCGGCGTTTCGAGCTGGAGCCAGACCATTTTCAAGATGGTCGAGAACATTCATCCTCAGAAAAGCGCCCAGGCGAAATACGTCGTCCAGACCCTTGGAGGCATGGGAGATCCTTCGGTGCAGACGCATGCGACGCAGCTGACCACGCGGCTTGCACGGCTGACCGGGGCCGAGCCGAAACTGCTTCCCGTGCAGGGCGTGACGACGTCAAGGGAGGCAAAACTTCTGATGCAGTCCGATCCGTACGTCCGCGAGACGATGGACCTCTTCGGCAGCATAACGCTTGCGATCGTCGGCATCGGCGCCGTCGAACCATCCGAACTTCTTGCGCGTTCCGGCAACATTTTTTCGGCCCGCGAACTCTCCGATCTCGCGGAAGCGGGAGCCGTCGGCGATATTTCGCTTCGCTTCTTCGATAGGAACGGCAAGCCGGTCAAGACACCGCTTGATGATCGGGTGATAGGGCTTCCGCTTGAGGATCTCGAACGGGTGGACCGGGTCATTGCCCTTGCCGGTGGCGCCAAGAAGACCGAGGCGATCGCCGGCGCGCTGCGCGTCGGGGTGATCGATATGCTTGTGACTGACAAGTTTACCGCGCAGCGACTGACCGATTGATGGGGTAGGGCGGAAGGCCCGCCTCGTCCTTCAAGGCTTCGCTCCCCTGAGTCAATGCGCCGTCCCATCGACGATGACATGGTCGTGGTCCAGCGAGCATTTCTCGATCCGGGCTTCGACCCTGTAAATCTCCCGCAGCATCTCCGCAGTGACCACATCTCTCGGCGCGCCGCAGGCGCGCATGCGGCCGTTGGCGATGACCATCACCTTGTCGGCGAAGCGCAGCGCCTGGTTGAGGTCGTGGATGGCGATCAGGACGAGCATGCCTTTGGCACGCGCCCGGCGGCGCATGAAATCGAGGACTTCGATCTGGCGGTGCAGGTCGAGGGCGCTTGTGGGTTCGTCCATCAGCATGATTTCGGGCTCGCGCACCAGCGCCTGGGCGATCGAGACGAGCTGGCGCTGGCCGCCGGAGAGCGCGCCGAGATCGCGGAAGGCGAGCAAAGTGATATCGAGCGCTGCCATGATCTCGTCGATGAAGCGCAGGTCGCCATCGCCGATGGCCCAGGACTGGCCCTGCTTGCGGGCGAGCAGGATGGATTCGTAGACGGTCAGCACCGCATTGGCGGAGGTATCCTGCGGCATGTAGCTGATGGCGTTTTTCGCCCTTGAGCCTTCGACGACGACACGGCCCGGGCCCTTGAGCAGGCCGGTGATGCGCTTGAAGAGCGTCGACTTGCCGGCGGCGTTCGGGCCGATCACCGCGATCAACTCGCCCGATGTCATCACCGGCGTCGTCACATCTTCGACAAAAAGCTTGCGGCCGTGATAGGCGCCGACCGACTGCAAATGAAGCGCTACCATGATCGGCTCCTGTTCGAGAGGATGAGCGAAAAGAAGAAGGGCACGCCGACGAGTGCGGTGATGATGCCGATCGGGAAGACGACGCCTGGGATGATCGATTTCGAGACGATCGAGGTCAGCGACAGCAGCAGTGCGCCCGAAAGGATCGAGCCCGGCAGGAAGAAGCGCTGGTCCTCGCCGAGGATCATGCGGGCGATGTGCGGCCCGACGAGGCCGACGAAGCCGATGGTGCCGACGAAGCTGACCGGCACGGCGGCAAGCAGCGAGACGACGAGCATGGTTTCCAGCCGGATGCGGCGGACATTGACGCCGAAGCTTGCGGCCTTGTCCTCGCCGAGGCGGATGGCGGTCAGCGCCCAGGCATTGCGGGCAAAGAGCGGAAGGGCAGCCAGCAGTACGGCGAGCGTCACCCAGATCTTCGGCCACGTCGCCTTAGTGAGGCTGCCCATCGTCCAGAAGACGACCGCCGACAGTGCCTGTTCGGAAGCGAGATATTGCAGGAAGGCGAGGGCGGCGTTGAAGGTGAAGACCAGGGCGATGCCGAGCAGCACCACCGTCTGTACCGAGACCCCGCGGGCCTGCGAGACGAAATGTATGAACAGCGTGGCGATCAGCGCCATGATGAAGGCATTGACCGGCACCAGCAGGCCGGCAGCAACGGGCAGAAGCGGAACGCTGGTGACGATCGCCAGGGCCGCGCCGAAGCTTGCCGCCGCCGAAATGCCCAAGGTGAACGGGCTGGCGAGCGGATTGGCGAGGATCGTCTGCATCTGCGCGCCGGCGACGGAGAGCGACGCGCCGACGACGATCGCCATGATGGCAACCGGCATGCGGATGCCCCAGACGACGGCGCGGATCTGATCGGAAACGGAGGCGGGGTCGAGGAGGGCGGAGACGACGTCGCCGAGACTGTAGCGAGCCGGCCCCCAGGCGAGATCGACGGCGAAGGACAGGCAGAGCGCTGCCGTCATGGCGAAAAGGATCAGCAGCTTGCGCCGGGCGAGAGCGCGGTAGCGCTCCCTCCCTGCTTCCACGTCGATCGAATGTGCGGCAATCTCGGCCATAGCGATTTACTGTCCGATCCTGGCGTCGAGCCAGTAACCCGGCTGATAGGCGACCGGCAGGAATTTTTCGTGGAATTCCTTGAAGGTGGCATCGGGATCGAGATCGGCAAAGAGGTTCGGGTGGAGCCATTTGGCCAGTTGCTGGACGGCGACGAACTGGTAGGGGCTGGTATAGAACTGGTGCCAGATCGCATGAACATTGCCGCCGGCCACCGCCCTGGAGCCGGTGAAAGCGGGGTTTTCCATCAGCGTGATCAGCGCCTTGCGGCTGTCGCCGATGGTGGCTGTGGCATTCGGGCCGACATTGACATAATCCTTGGCATTCTTGGTCTGGCTCCAGTTGGAGCCGGTGACGACGATGACCTCGGGATTGGAGGCGACGACCTGTTCGGCATTGATGGAGCCGGTATAACCGGGCAGGAAATCGGAGCCGAGATTGTGGCCGCCGGCCAAATCGACCATCAGGCCGAAATTATCCGGGCCGAATGTGCCGCAGCATTCCACCAGGCCGGCGGCGCGATACATGAAAACACCAGGCTTCGGCGGATTGGCCGCCTTCAGCCTGTCGGTGACGCGCGCCATCTGTTCCTTCCAGAAGCTGGCGACAGCCTCGGCACGGTCCTCATGGCCGAAGAGCTTGCCGAGAATCTTCAGGCTCGGCTCGGTGTTGGCGAGAATATGCTCGCGGAAATCGATGTAGACGATCTTCACTCCGATGCCGGAGAGCATCTCCTCGAGCTTCACTTCGTCAGCCGCCGTCTTGTTGCCGATCGGCAGAAGCAGCACGTCCGGGTGAAGCTTGACGACCGCTTCGGTCTGCAGCGTGCCGTCGGTCAGGTTCCCGAGGAAGGGCAGGTCCTTGCCCTTGGGAAACTTCTCGACATAGGCGGTGAAGCCGTCCTTGTCGGTGGTCCAGAGATCGTTGCGCCAGCCGACGATCTTGGCGAAGGGATCTTCCTTCTCGATCGGCGCGACGGCGTAGAGCATGCGGCCTTCTCCAAGGATCACACGTTCGACAGGCTTGTCGAAGCTGACTTCGCGGCCAGCCACATCCTTGATGGTAAAGGACTGGGCGGGCGCCGAAAGCGGCATCAAGCCGGCAATCGCAGCTGCGGAAACTGCGAGCATTTTCACGAAATTCATCTGGAAATTCCCCTGACGTCTGAATAATGTCCGCAGGCATAAGAAATATGACTTTGTGAATCAAGTTATATGTTTTAGAGCATTTCCAAACTGATACGACCCGGGGGTGCCTGCGATGAATTCCATGAACACGAACTACACGATCCGCGATGAAATCCGCGATTTCTGGTCGGAAAGAGCGGCGACCTTCGATCAAAGCGTCGGCCATGAAATCTTTTCCGAAGCGGAACGGAAGGGCTGGCGGCGGCTGATCCGAAAGCATCTCGGCGAGGGGCAGGGGCGCGCGGCGCTCGACCTTGCCTGCGGCACGGCCGTCATTTCGCATCTGATGAATGATGCCGGCTTCAAGGTGACGGGGCTCGACTGGTCGGATGCGATGCTGGCGCAGGCGCGCGCCAAGGCGAAGAAGCGCGGTACCGATATCCGCTTCGTCTCCGGCGACGCTGAAAACACCATGGAGCCGAAGGATAGCTACGACGCCATCACCAACCGCCATCTCGTCTGGACGCTGGTGGACCCGGCTTCGGCCTTCAAGGAATGGTTTTCAGTGCTGAAGCCGGGCGGCAAGGTGCTGATCGTCGACGGCAATATGGGCCGGGAAACCTGGGTGAAGAGCCTGCAGAAGTTTTGGACAAAGGTGACGGGCAAACCGGCGGCAAGCCACATGTCACCGGAGATGATGGCACGGCACCAGAGTATCCGCTCCCGCGTGCACTTTTCCCACGAGATGCCGGCCGAAGCGATCGTCGATCTTCTCAGCAAGGCCGGCTTCGTGGAGATTGTGGTCGACCGCAAGCTTGGCGATATTCATTGGGCGCAGGCGCGCAAGATGCCGTTCCTGCGCGGGCTGGAGCGGATGATGCAGGAGCGGTTTGCGATTTGTGCGCGTAAGCCTGGGTGATGTGGAGGGCGCTGAGCGCCGCCAGCCGTGAATGACCCCTATCACAGGAAGGGACTCTCTCGCGCCCAAAGACTTGGGCGCATTGGATTCCTGTGACAGGCACAGGAATGAGGGTGGATGGGGTGGGCTTTCTCGTCAAACATCACCCGCCAGTGACACTCATATGCCGGGCCACAGCGGGACGATTATGAGTCCGGTCGATAATGAAGTCGTGGCCTTTGGGCTTGCGGGTGATGGCTTCGTCGATGGCGGCGTGGAGGAGGGCGTCGTCTTCGGTGGCGCGGAGTGCGGCGCGGAAATCCGCGGCGTCGTTCTGGCCGAGGCACATATAGAGCGTGCCGGTGCAGGTGAGCCGGACGCGGTTGCAGCTTTCGCAGAAATTATGGGTCATCGGTGTGATGAAGCCGAGACGGCCGCCGGTCTCGGCAACCCTGGCGTAACGCGCCGGGCCGCCGGTCTGGTAATCTATGTCAGTTAGCGTGAACTGACGTTCGAGATCGGCGCGCAGCTCGGAGAGCGGCAGGTATTGATCGGTGCGGTCCTCTTCGATCTCGCCCATCGGCATGGTTTCGATGACGGTGAGGTCCATGCCGCGGCCATGGGCGAAGCGCAAGAGATCGGGAACCTCGGCATCGTTAAAATTCTTCAGCGCCACGGCATTGAGCTTGATCTTCAGACCGGTTTTCTGCGCCGCGTCGATGCCTTCCATGACTTTGTCGAAATCGCCCCAGCGGGTGATCTTACGGAATTTGTCGGGATCGAGCGTATCGAGCGAGACGTTGATGCGGCGCACGCCGCAATCATAAAGTTCGGCGGCATGGCGGGAAAGCTGCGAGCCGTTGGTCGTCAGCGTCAGTTCGTCGAGGCCGGAACCGATCTTTTCGCCGAGCTTGCGCACCAGATACATGATGTTCTTGCGCACCAGCGGCTCGCCGCCGGTCAGCCTGATCTTGCTGACACCCTTGGCGATGAAGGCGGAACAGAGACGGTCGAGCTCTTCGAGCGTCAAGAGATCCTTCTTCGGCAGAAAGGTCATATTCTCCGCCATGCAATAGGTGCAGCGGAAGTCGCAGCGGTCCGTGACGGAGACGCGGAGATAGGTGACCGTCCGGCCGAAAGGATCGATCATCGGATGTGCATCTGCCTTGAGCGGCGATGCGCTGCCTATCGTTCCCACTCTCGTATTCACCAATTCCTCCGCGGCGCGATTGTAGCGCGCCAAGCCGAACCCCGGCCGTTTTCAAGCGACATGTTTCTATTTGTGCATATGTGATTGCCCCGTCAAGGGAAACGGATTTCGCACACGCTAATTTGCGCTTGCCTCGAAAAAGCCGAACGCCTACTTCTCCAAGGGAAAGAGGGTGATAGAGATGAACGATATCTGGCCGAGCGAACTTCGCGTTTCAAAGGACCGGCAGCGGCTGGTGGTGACCTTCAACGACGGCCAGAGATTCGATCTTTCGGCCGAACTCCTGCGCGTTCTGTCACCGTCTGCCGAGGTGCAGGGCCACGGGCCGGGACAGAAGGTGACGGTGCCGGGCAAACGCAATGTCGCGATCATCTCGATGACGCCGACCGGCAATTATGCGGTTCGAATCGGTTTCGACGACATGCACGATACCGGCATCTACACTTGGACCTACCTGCGCGAACTGGGCGAACGGGGGGCAGAGCTGTTTTCGGCCTATGAGGACGAGCTTCGGGAAAAGGGCATGAACCGCGACACGGCGGAAAAGCCGCGCTGAATTTCAATACATGGCTACCGGGGGACACATGGCGAAAACGAATAGGAAGAACTGGCTGCGCGCCAAGGGCAGCGCCGCCGGCAGCAAGGTGACCTTCCTTGAACTGTTCTTCGACCTGGTCTTCGTCTTTTCGATCTCGCAGCTTTCGCATGCGCTCGCCGCTCATTATACGCCGCTCGGCGCCGTCGAAGCGGCGCTGATGACCTTCGCCGTCTGGTGGGTGTGGATCTTCACCGCCTGGGTGACGAATTGGCTCGATCCCGACAGGATGCCGGTGCGTGGCATGCTGGTGGTGCTGATGATGCTCGGGCTGGTGCTTTCCGCCTCCATCCCCGAGGCCTTCGGAGGCAAGGGATTGCTCTTTGCCGGGGCCTATGCGGCGATGCAGGTCGGACGCTCATTGTTTACGACCTATGCGATGACCCGCGTCGACCGGGCCAATACGCTGAATTTCGTGCGCATCACAAGCTGGCTAGCGGCGGCCGGCGTCTTCTGGATCGCCGGTGGCTTGCTCGAGCATGAAGCCAGGTTGATTGTCTGGATGATTGCGCTTGCTATTGAATATGCCGGGCCAGCCGCAGGCTTTGCAGTGCCGGGGCTCGGCCGTTCGGTTCCAAGCGACTGGGACGTGTCCGGCGCGCACATGGCGGAGCGCTGCGCGCTCTTCGTTATCATCTGCCTCGGCGAAGCGATCCTCGTTTCCGGCCGTACCTTTTCCGAGTTGCCGATCTCAGGACTGACGAGCATCGTCTTCGTCACCGGCTTTGTTGGCACCGTCACCATGTGGTGGCTCTATTTCCGCTTCGGCCACGGGCGCGCCGCTCATCGCATTGAGCATGAGGAAACGCCGGGTGCCTTGGCCCGGCAGGCCTTCACCTATGGGCATATTCCGATTCTGGCCGGCATCATCGTGCATGCGGTGGCGGTCGAATTCATGTTCTCGCATCCGCACGAGACGGGCGATTTCGGCGTCGCCGCGGCGGTGCTCGGCGGCTCCGGCCTGTTCCTCGTCGGCAATCTCTGGTTCAAGGGCGCGACTAGCGGTCAGATACCGCTGTCGCATCTTGCGGGCCTCGTGCTTGTGGTCCTGCTGGCCTTCGTGGCCCCCTTCATCGAGATCTATCTGCTGGGCATTCTGGCGACGCTGGTGCTGATCATCGTCGCCGCCTGGGAGTACCGATCGCTGAGCGGCGCGTCGACGGCACCGTCGCTGCATTGATCATCACCCGTCGTCGCGCAGATCTTTCAGCAGCACGGCGATGATGCGCTCCATCGAGGTGGCGGTCGCCGTGCATTGCTCGATCGGCTCGTCGGAGAGCGTGCGCTCGATGAGATCGGTCTGGATCGCCATCGCTGCCTCGGTTACTTTGCGGCCTTCTCCGGTGAGATAAAGGCGCAGCACCCGCTTGTCACGCTCGTCGCCGCGCCGCTCGATCAGCCCGCGCCTTTCCATCTGCGGTAAGAGCATGCTCATATTGGAGCGGCCGACGAGGAGCTTGCGCGCCAGTTCCTGCTGCGAGATGGCCTCGAAACGGTAGAGATTCACGAGGATATCGAGATGCGGCGGCTTGATGTCGAGATCGGCAAGCGAGCGCGCCAGGGACTGTTGCATGAGCTGACAGGCGCGCGCCACCGCAATCCAGCTGCGAAAACGCGGATGATCCCAGGGAAGGGATTGATTTTTGTTCATCGTTGTACTTTATTGTTCAGTGTTGAACAGTCTTTTGGATTCCCACTATGGCAAATTTCGCGCTTAAGGTCACCCGCCTCGGATTCCGGCTTCTGCAGACGATTTCGCCGCGGCTGGCGGGCAGGGCGGCATTCCTGCTGTTCTGCCGCACACCATCGCGACGGCCGACGGGCGAAAAGGCGAAGGCAGCGTATGCTGCTGGTGCGGCGCGGCTTGCCGGCGCGGAACGTTTCGTGCTCAGGCTCGCCGGCGGCGCCAAGGCGCATGCTTATCGCCTGAACGGCGGGCCAATCGGCCAGCGCAAGCGCTACCTCGTCACACATGGCTGGGGCTCGAGCGCCGTCTATATGACAGATCTCGTTTCGGTGCTGGCGGCGACGGGCGCCGAGGTGGTGGCGCTCGATTTTCCCGGTCACGGGCGGGCGGGCGGGCGCTTCCTACATATGGGACTTGCTGTCCAGGCAGTCGCAGCGGCAGGAGAGCGGTTCGGTGCATTCGACGCTGCAATCGGCCATTCCTTCGGGGGCGCAGTACTGATGGTCTCGGCGGCAGGCCTGATTCCCGATGCGGCGCCGGCCATCTGCGAGCGACTGGTGCTGATCGGCGCGCCGAGCGACATGGCCTGGCTCTTTACCGATTTCGGCCGGATGATCGGGCTTCACCCGGCTGCGCAGGCTGCGCTGGAGAATGAAGTCCATCGTGTCACTGGGCGGAGACTCGAGGATTTCGAGGCTAGCGAGACGGCCGGCATGCTTGGTTGGCCTGTGCTCGTCATCCACGCCGAGGACGACAAAGAGGTGTCGCCGGCCCACGCCAGGCGTTATGACGCGGCGGGCGAGACTGTGCGGCTGTTCTGGGCGAACGGCTTCGGTCACCGGCGCATCGTCGGCGCGGCTCCCGTGCTCGGTGCGATCGCGGCTTTTCTTAAAGGCGACGCGGACGAGGACGCCGGCGAAAGCATCAAAAAAGATGCAGAGATCATTCCGTTTTTTGAGCTTCCGGCGAGGCGCGCAGCATTGTAGCGTCCGTGGCAAAGATCAGCCGCGGCGGGACGCTTCATGAAAATCATCAGCAGCATCGAAGAGCTCAATACGATCTATGGCGCCGGGCTGTCGCAGGCCTCGGTCGACAAGGTGACCCAGCGGCTGACGCCGCTCTATCGCCAGATGATCGAAAGCTCGCCGTTTGCGGCACTGGCGACCGTAGGCCCGGAAGGGCTCGATTGTTCGCCACGCGGCGATCTCGGTGGCGTAGTTCGCGTTGTCGACGACGAGACGCTGCATCTGCCGGATTGGCGCGGCAACAATCGCGTGGATTCGCTCTCCAACATCGTGCGCGACCCTCGGCTTGCGCTGATGTTTCTGATCCCCGGCTCGAACACGACGATGCGTATCAATGGCCGCGGTGTCGTTTCAAATGACGAGATACTGCTTTCGAGTTTCGAAATGGACGGCAAACATCCACGCACCGTCGTCGTCATCTCGATCGACGAGGTCTATTTCCAGTGCGCGCGAGCGGTGATGCGGGCCGAACTGTGGAACGCTGCGCATTTCACCGATCCGGCGAACTTGCCGACGCCGGGCCAGATGCTGAAGGCCGCCGTCAGCGATTTCGATCAGGAAACCTACGACCGGGAATGGCCGGGACGGGCGGCGAAGACGATGTGGTAAACACTGTCATCTCATTGCGACGGTGCAGTTTTGACAAAGCTCGCCCTTTAATCGACGTCATCCTTGGCCTTTGCCGAGGAGCTGCTGCACTGGCGGCAGATGCTCGAGACAAGCCCGAGCATGACGAAAGAAGGGTTGTCACCTAGTGGCGACAGCGTGCCCTATCATGAGGGTTCAGCGTCAAGCCTTGTAGATCAGCCAGCTCTTGCTGAAGTCCTTCTGCATGCCATCCTGATAGAGGACGATGCAGTTGCGGCCGGCGTGCTTGGCGCCGTACAGCGCGATGTCGGTCTTGCTGTAGAGTTCGCCGGCATCCTCGGCATTCGAGGCCATGCAGATGCCGATCGAAACAGTGATCGGGCCGTAATTCACCCGGGTCCGGGAATTCTTGAACGGCGTGGTTTCCAACGTGCGGCGGATGCGTTCGGCGATCGCCGTCACTTCCTCGGCCGTGTTGCCCTCGATGATCAGGGCAAATTCCTCGCCGCCGGCACGGGCGACAAAGACATCTCGCCGGACATTGCTGCGGATGACGGAAGCGACGGTGGCCAGGATCTTGTCGCCGACAGGATGGCCGTAGGTGTCGTTTATCTTCTTGAAATTGTCGATGTCGGCGAGCAGCAGGGCCGTTATCGGCCGCATGCCGGGATTGTTGAAGACCGCTGCCAGCCGGTCGTCGAAGGCGCGACGGTTGGAAAGGCGCGTCAGCGAATCGGTGTTGGCAATGCGCTTGTATTCGTCGAGTTCCTTGCGGACCTGGTCCATCTCCTGCGAGCGCTGGACAACGTCCTCGACGGTACGTTCGCCATGCGCCATGGTATCGCCGGTCGCCTGGCTCAAAAGTTCGATAGCGCTTTCGATCAGCTCGACGCTGGCATTGCTTTTGGAGGTGATGCGCTTATGAGTCTCGCCGAGCAGCCTTGTATAGCTTTCGAGCGAACTTTGCTCCTGCCTCAGTATCCGCAGCAGGCCGTCGAGTTCGCCTGATATGCGCGTATGGGCATCGTCGAAAACGCGTACGGGGGTGCTGGTGAAATACTGCGCGCCCAGCGCATCGAGTTCGGCCTGTGTCGCCTGGCTGCCGAGAGCTGCGAGTTCGCGGGTGAGGGCCGGATTGGAGCCGATATAGGCTTCGTAGAAGAGTTCGTAATTGCGGGGTATCGGCGCAACGCCCATCGAGCGCATGGCATAGGTGATCTGGCCCGCTACGTCGGGAACCTGCACCTTGGGCGCGACAGCCGTATTCATCCGGCAAACTCCTCATTTTTTCGAAGGCAATATTTATTTGTTAGCTTAAATTTCTTGGGAAAAGATTAAAGCGATATATACCAAAGATTACATATGAAAACTTCGCAGTGGGTCTGTACTTCAGGCAGGTCTCTGATTCTTCATGGAAAAATGCATCTTCATCGGGACAGTGTATACCCGTTGCGCGGGAGGCGTATTTAAAAAACTTACGCATCTTTTCTGGTTGAAGATCGTATTCATCTTGTCGACAGCAAGTTTGGTTGTCTCCTATTTCGTATGCATATTGCGGAATGACAATTTTCACCGGCAAACCCGAAATACTGCCAGAAAATCAGGACGTGAGATTATGGAAAGGTCCCGCGCCATTTCTTCGCCATCCTCGTTTTCACCGTCTTCGCAGGGGGCGCCGTGCTGCTGGAGCACACCGATCTCGCCTTGCGCATTCGGACGGAGATCCTGGGGTGGGTGATGATGGAGATGTGACAAGCGCTGGAGATATTCAGTGAGCGCGCAAATATCTGAAAGGCGTGCGGCACCTTCTCCGGCGGGCGGACAGGGGCTTAACGGCAAGCCGTCAGTTGCCCTTCACCTGCCTTCGAAGACCACACCAGACGATTATCCCAAATTCAATTCCTGGAAGAAATCATTGCCCTTATCGTCGATGACGATGAAGGCGGGGAAATCTTCCACCTCGATCTTCCAGACTGCTTCCATGCCGAGCTCGGGATATTCCAGCACTTCGACCTTGCGGATGCAGTCCTTGGCGAGACGGGCGGCGGGGCCGCCGATCGAACCCAGGTAGAAGCCGCCATGTTTCTTGCAGGCTTCGCGCACGGCGCGCGATCGGTTGCCCTTGGCGAGCATCACCAGCGAGCCGCCGAAGGACTGGAACTGGTCGACGTAGCTGTCCATGCGGCCGGCCGTCGTTGGGCCGAAGGAGCCGGAGGCATAGCCGGCCGGTGTCTTGGCGGGACCGGCATAGTAGACCGGGTGATTTTTCAGGTAATCGGGCATGCCATCGCCCTTTTCCAGGCGATCGCGGATCTTGGCATGAGCGAGGTCGCGGGCGACGATAATGGTGCCGGTCAGCGAAAGGCGCGTCTTGACCGGATGCCTGGAGAGTTCGGTGAGCACTTCGGCCATCGGCTTGTTGAGGTCGATATGCACGGTCGATTCCGACAGTTTCGCCTCGTCGATCTCGGGCATGTATTTCGACGGATCGGTTTCGAGCTGCTCCACGAAAATGCCGTCGCGCGTGATCTTGCCCTTGGCCTGGCGATCGGCGGAACAGGAGACGCCGAGGCCGATCGGCAGCGAGGCGCCGTGGCGGGGCAGGCGGATGACACGCACGTCATGACAGAAATACTTGCCGCCGAACTGGGCGCCGACGCCCATCTGCTGCGTCAGCTTGTGGATTTCCTTTTCCATTTCGACGTCGCGGAAGGCATGCCCGCTCTCGGAGCCTTCGGTCGGCAGCGCGTCGAGATAACGGGTCGAGGCGAGCTTGACCGTCTTCAGGTTCATCTCGGCCGAGGTGCCGCCGATGACGATCGCCAAATGGTAGGGGGGACAGGCTGCCGTCCCCAACGTCAGGATCTTCTCCTTAAGGAAGTCGATCATCCGGTCATGGGTCAGGAGCGAGGGCGTGCCCTGATAGAGGAATGTCTTGTTGGCCGAACCGCCACCTTTGGCGACGAAGAGGAAGTCGTAAGAGTCGGTGCCTTCCTGATAAATATCGATCTGAGCCGGCAGGTTGTTCCTGGTGTTCTTCTCTTCGAACATCTTGATCGGCGCGAGCTGCGAATAACGCAGGTTCTTCTTTTCATAAGCGTCGAGCACGCCTTTCGAAAGCGCCGCCGCATCACCGCCCTCCGTCCAGACCCTGCGGCCCTTCTTGCCCATGATGATCGCCGTGCCGGTGTCCTGGCACATCGGAAGCACGCCGCCGGCGGCGATATTGGCGTTCTTCAGCAGATCGTAGGCGACGAAACGATCATTGTCGGTCGCTTCAGGGTCGTCGAGGATGGCGGCAAGCTGCTTCAGATGCGTGGGGCGCAGCAGGTGGTTGATGTCGGCAAAGGCGGTTTCGGCAAGCAGCCGGATGCCCTCGGGATCGACCGTCAGAATTTCCTGACCCTTGAAGCTGTCGGCCGAGACGTAGTCGCTGCTGATCTTGCGGTAGGGGGTGGCATCCTCGCCGAGGGGGAAGAGATCGTCAGCCATCCAAGTGACCTTTCTGGTGGGCGTGCGTCGCTGAAATTGGAACCGGTCTAAATCTGCTGCGATGCAAATGCAATTGGGAACGGCGGAGTGTGGAGTTGGAGCCATGTCGTGCCACGTTTTGCAACCCGCCCGTTGCACGCAATAAGCGAGTGAAACAATGGCGAACTCGACATTTGTCGCGAAACAACCGACTTCAGGTTGCCTTCAATTCAAGCCCAGTTCATATTCTCGGCAGCGTTAACCTGCCGGGGCTTCCAATGACAAATGCAAAGCCAACTGCTGTCGACGACCTTCTGGTTTTTTTCGAACATGACTGGATCAGGGGCGATCTGCTGCGCCTCGCCAGCGATCCCGAAGGTGCGGACATGTATGTTCGCTTCGTCAATGGCGTCCGTATCGACGCCAAACATGGGCCTGACCACGAAACGATCATTCAGGGCAAGTACGGAACCTTCAAGGTGAAGCCTGACGGTCACTTCACATATGAGCTGGATACCACGCTGGATGTGGTGAAGAATTTAGGGAAGTCCGATCAGCTCATCGAAAAACTGAGTTACAAGATGTCCGACGGCTCGGGGGGCACGGACCTCGGCGTGTTGACCCTTGCGATCGACGGCGTCAACGAAGGCGAAAAATACCACGAAGTCCTGGATTTCGATGATATGGGCGTCTTATCGAGGGCGGATAATTTCTCTCTCCCCAATTATCGGGGCTTTGCGCTCTCCGTGAACGGCAGCCACGATGTGACGCTTCTGAACGGCATTGTCTACGATACCATTCCGGGCGTCGACGCCATCACCGAAGACGGTTTCAGCGACACCGTTTTATCCCCCGGCTCGGCGCCCGTAAGCTTGAAAATGGTCGATGGCGGGGAGTTCACCTTTCAGAGCGTCTCGATCGCCGAACTGTCGGCATCGCCCTTTCATCTGACGCTCACTGCCCTGAACGACGGCCAGATCGTCTATCAACAGGAGCTCGAGGTTACCGGGCCCAATCTCGAGGTCAATCTCGAAGACATCGAAGAAATCCGCTTCGACTTCATGGGCAATTCTGTGGTGATGGACAATTTTTCGCTGTTGGTTTGAGGCTTGTCTGATGTCGTGCGGGGTTCCCCGTCCGATGCCAGCAGGGGGCGACCGCAATGGCAAGAAATATGGGGGCGCTTACTCACCCCCTCATTCCTGTGCTCGTCACAGGAATGAGGGAGCAAGTGCCAAGCTTGCCCGCTCCCTCTTGCTTCGACCATGGAGAAGAAGGAACGAGTGGAGAAGAGGAGCAGACCTCCTTAACCGATTACTTCGGCCCGATCATCGTCTCCGGACGCACGATCGCGTCATATTCTTCCGATGTCACCAGTCCGCTGGCAAGTGCCTCTTCCTTCAGCGTCGTGCCGTTCTTGTGCGCCGTTTTGGCGATCTTGGCGGCGGCGTCGTAGCCGATCTTGGGGGCGAGGGCGGTGACCAGCATCAGTGAGCGTTCGAGGCCGGCCTTGATGTTGTCCTCGCGCGCCTCGATGCCGACGACGCAGTTGTCGGTGAAGGAGACGGCGGCGTCTGCGAGCAGCTGCACCGACTGCAGGAAGTTATAGGCCATCATCGGATTGTAGACGTTGAGCTCGAAATGGCCCTGGCTGTCGGCGAAGGTCAGTGCGGCGTGGTTGCCGAAGATGTGGATGCAGACCTGCGTCAGGGCTTCGCATTGGGTGGGGTTCACCTTGCCGGGCATGATCGAGGAGCCGGGCTCGTTTTCCGGCAGCGCCAGCTCCCCCAGGCCGGCGCGCGGGCCGGAGCCAAGCAGGCGGATGTCGTTGGCGATCTTGAAGAGAGCGGCAGCCGCCGCATTGATGGCGCCGTGGCTGAACACCATGCTGTCATGGGAGGCGAGCGCCTCGAATTTGTTCGGCGCGCTAACGAAGGGCATGCCGGTGATATCGGCGATCTCCTCGGCGACTTTCTCGGCAAAGCCGACCGGCGCGTTGAGGCCGGTGCCGACGGCGGTGCCGCCCTGGGCGAGTTCGCAGAGGCCGGGCAGGGTCATCTCGATGCGCTTGATGGCCGAGCCGAGCTGGGCGGCGTAGCCGGAAAATTCCTGGCCGAGCGTCAGTGGTGTGGCATCCTGAGTATGGGTGCGGCCGATCTTGATGATATGGCTGAACTCGGTGACCTTCATGTCGAGGGCGGCATGCAGGTGCTTCAGTGAGGGCAGCAGGTGGTGAGCGATCCGCTCGGCGCAGGCGATGTGCATGGCCGTCGGGTAGGTGTCGTTCGACGACTGGCTCATATTAACGTGATCGTTCGGGTGCACGGGCTTTTTGGAACCCATGACTCCGCCGAGCATTTCTATGGCACGATTGGAGATGACTTCATTGGCGTTCATGTTGGATTGCGTGCCGGAGCCGGTCTGCCAGACGACCAGCGGAAAATGGTCGTCGAGCTTGCCGTCGATCACTTCCTGGGCGGCATCGACGATGGCGTTGCCCAGCGCCGGATCGAGCTGGCCGAGCGACATGTTGGCGCGGGCGGCCGCCTGTTTGACGATGCCGAGCGCGCGAAGGATCGACAGCGGCTGCTTTTCCCAGCCGATCTTGAAATTGCCGAGCGAACGCTGCGCCTGGGCGCCCCAATATCGGTCGGCGGCGACTTCGATGGGGCCAAAAGTATCGGTTTCGGTGCGGGTTGCGGTCATGAGCCTTGCCTTCCTGTCACATGCTGTTTTCTGGCATCTTCGAAAGATGTGGTCTTATAGGTTGGAAACCAGAGCAAGAAAACCGAATGCCGTGCGAAATATTGATGATCACAGTCATGTTTGTGCCTGCCGGGCGGCGTGCTTTTTCGGCCACGTTGGAAATTTTATGCATCGGCGCGTTTTTGCCACACTGGTCCGGCGGCGAAAATTCGGTAAAAAATTAACTAATAATTTCATAATTTTGTGTGAACTGCTGTGCGGCGCCGCGCAGGATTCCTCTCACATGAAATTGAGTCCGCCGGCGCTGGCGGCGAAGGCCGGTTTCTGATCAATGAGGCCCTACGCTGCTTGAGTTTCGCGGGATTTGAGCTGAGAACAGCATGACATCGGGACTGGAATATATATGACGTTCGTTTTGAAAAGCGCGGTATCCGCATTGGCAGTTTCCTGCGGTCTGGCAATGATGGCCGCTCCCGCGCATGCCTATACGCTGATGGATATGCTTCGCGGCGACAGGCAGCGGACCCAGAGCACCATTTTCATGGATCAGATGCCGCCCGGGCGTGTGGCGCCGCGTGGCGGCGAAGGTGGATCGCTTGGCGGACTTGACCCGGAGGCGCCGCTGCCGAAGGTGAGCGGTCCGCGTTATTATACCTACAAGACCGAAGCCCTGCAGTTCGTCGATACCAGCAAGTTCGCCGATCCGATCGTCACTGGTGCGGTTGCTGAGGTTTCGCCGGCGGGCGATTCCGAACCGGTGGTGCAGCGCCGTTTCCTGGCGCAGGCCAAGGTTCGCGCCAATTCCGACGTCGCCAAGGCACTCGAAACCTATTACAGCGATAGCCGTAATCCGCTCGTCTGGGTCGACGGCAACCAGATCAGCGAACGCGCCCAGTCGGCAATGGCGGCGCTGGCCGATGCGGCTTCCGTGGGCCTCGACCCTGCCGATTACGCCGTGCAGGCGCCGGCGGTCGATCCGGCCAATCCTGATCCTGCCGCGCGTGACCGGGCGCTGACGCAATTCGAGCTGGAACTTTCGGCCAAGGTGCTTGCCTTCGTGCAGGACACGGTCCGCGGCCGCATCGATCCGAACAAGATTTCGGGTTATCACGATTTCCAGCGCAAGGCGGTCAATCTGGCGCCGGTGCTGAAGCTTGCCCGCATGAGCCCGAATGCCGGCGCCTATATCGCCAGCCGGTCGCCCGATAGCCCGCAGTTCGAGGCGCTGAAGGCGGAGCTCGCCAAGCTTCGCGCCGCTGATAGCAATGAGGAGCAGGTCGTCATTTCGCTCCAAGGGCTGCTCAGACCCGGCGACAGCTCGTCCGAGATCGCCAATATCGTCAAGGCGCTGCAGAAGCACGGGTCCGAGACGCTGAAGGCTGATCACGCGGCGACGTTTGCAGCCTACGCCGGCGGCAGCGACTATTCGCCCGACATCGTCTCGCTGGTCGAGGACTTCCAGAAAGAGCACGGTCTGAAGCCAGATGGCGTCATCGGCCAGGCGACGGTGCGCGCCATGACCGGCGGCGACACCAATGCCTCGAAGATCGACAAGCTCGTCGTTGCCATGGAACAGGTGCGCTGGCTGCCGGAAGATCTTGGTTCCCGCTACGTCATGATCAATCAGCCGGCCTACATGGCCTATTACCATAATGACGGCAAGGAGCAGCTGTCGATGCGCGTGGTGGTCGGCGGCAAGAACAACCAGACCTATTTCTTCAACGACGAGATCGAGACGGTGGAGTTCAACCCGTTCTGGGGCGTGCCGCAGTCGATCATCATCAACGAAATGCTGCCGAAGCTGCGCTCGGACCCCAACTACCTCGATCAGCTCGGTTATGAGGTTGAGGTGAATGGCCATGCTGTCGCCTCGTCCAGCGTCGACTGGTACGGCTCGACCGCGAATGTTTCGGTGCGCCAGCCGCCAAGCGGCGATAACGCCCTCGGCGAACTGAAGATCCTGTTCCCGAACAGCCACGCGATCTATATGCACGATACGCCCTCGAAGAGCTTCTTCAAGCGCGACATGCGAGCGCTGAGCCACGGCTGCGTGCGCCTTGCCAATCCGCGCGCGATGGCAGCCGCCGTGCTCGGCACGACGGCGGACGATGTCGCCAAGCAGATCGCGAGCGGCCAGAATCATGCGGTGAAGGTGCCGCAGAAGATCCCGGTCTACGTCTCCTATTTCACCGCCTGGCCGAACAAGGATGGCGTGGTGGAGTATTTCGACGACGTCTACGGCCGTGACGCCTATGTCGACAAGGCTTTCGATGCGACGACCAAGGCGCGTGGGGCGCAGATCTGACGCCTAATTTTGTCATGGTTTGACGGGCGGTTTTCGGGCCGCCCGTTTTGTTTTTGAGGTTGTGAGTAGTGAGCCTTGGCAGATTGGCGCCACAAACTCGTCCCTCATTCCTATGCTTGTCACAGGAATCCAGCAGACGCGTTTCCACGCGGCGGAAGAATCGCAGCCTGTCGGTACATGGTTCCGCTGCTGCCAGCGATCTCCCCAGCAAGTCGCGCGTATTGTTCCCGACTCTAAAGTCTTATCGGCTTGCGGACGGAAGCCGGCTGGATTCCTTTGACAAGCACAGGAATGAGGGAGGATAGGCGAGCGGAGAACTCAAACAGCAATCTTCTCCGCAAACTCCCGCAGCAATCTCTCCACCAGTTCCGGCGTCAGTTCATCGTAGTGGGTGATGATGACATCCGGATCGAGGCTTGAGACCGGTACATCCGAATAGCCGAAAGGCACGGCGATCGACGGCACGGCGGCGTTTCTGGCCACGGCGATATCGTTGATGCTGTCGCCGATCATCACGGTTCGGGAAATATCGCCGCCGGCGCGCTCGATGGTGCCGGTGAGATGGCGGGCGTCGGGTTTGCGGTATTGGAAGGTGTCGCCGCCGGTGACTGCTTCGAAATAGCTGTGGAGGTCGAGCTTGTCGAGTAGGCCGAGCGCGAGGCTCTCCATCTTGTTGGTGCAGACGGCGAGGCGGTAGCCAGCGGATTTCAGGCGGTTCATGGCGGCGACCAGACCGGGATAGGGTTCCGTATGGCCGGGCATGTTGCCTGCATAATGGGCGACGAAGCGTTCCACCAGCAGCGGCAGGTCGTCTCCAGCGAGCGAATGGCCGCGCAGCCGGCAGGCGCGCTCGATCATAACCCGCGCGCCCTGGCCGACGAGATGGGTAAGATCGTCATAACTGACCGGGTCGAGGCCGAGGGCTGCGACCGTATGATTCAGGCTTTCGACCAGATCGGCATGGGTGTCGAGAAGGGTGCCGTCGAGATCGAAGACGACGAGCGGAGCGGGGGCAGGGGTCAAGGGTTTGCCTCTTTGTGCGATGGGCGTCTTGCGAGCGGCGTTCGATCGACGAGGTGTCATTCCTGGGAAAGACGCGTCATTCCCGAGAACGATGATATTGCTCCTGAGGTAGGCGATCGCGCGACGGAAAGCAACGGCCTGAGGATTAGCGGGAAGGCCGCAGGCGTTTGTTTCGGCTTTTCATTTTCCGTGATGATTTTGACTTTCGTTTGCCAGGCGAGCCGTGTAAACAGCACATCCAACGCAATAATTCGGAGCTGGCGGCGCATGGATGCCCGCGAAATGAAGATCAAGGCCGCCGAGGCCGCGCTCGCCCATGTCGAAAGCGGGATGCGTCTCGGCATTGGAACCGGGAGTACGGCGGAAGAATTCGTCCGCCTGCTGGCGGAGAAGGTCGCAGGCGGCTTCCACGTCGAAGGTGTTCCGACGTCCGAACGAACGGCGCGCCTCTGTGTCGAGCTCGGTGTTCCGCTAAAGTCGCTTGACGAGCTGCCGGCTCTCGATATGACGGTCGACGGCGCCGATGAGATCGATCCGGCGCTCAGGCTGATCAAGGGCGGCGGCGGCGCGCTGCTGCGCGAGAAGATCGTCGCTGCGGCTTCGCAGAGGATGATCGTCATCGCTGACGAGAGCAAGCTGGTCGAGACACTCGGCGCCTTTGCGCTGCCGATCGAGGTCAATCCGTTCGGCCTCGTCTCGACGCGGATGGCAATCGAAAAAGTTGCGGCCCGGCTCGGCCTTTCCGGCGAACTCAGCCTGCGCCAATCCGGTGACGGAGAGTTTACCACGGACGGCGGCCATCACATCATCGATGCATTTTTTGGCCGCATTCCTGATGCAGAGGCGCTGTCGAGCGAGCTGAATTCCATACCCGGCGTCGTCGAACACGGGCTCTTCATCAATATGGCGGCACTTGCGATCATTGCCGGTCCTGCGGGTGCGCGCACGCTGCAGGCAAACAGATAACAGGAGCATACACTCATGATGAACATTGCAGGTCTTGGCCGTCTTGCCGCTGCGACCGTGGTTCTTTCCGGTCTTGCCTTCGGCTCCGCCGTCAAGGCGCAGGAAGTTTCCGAAGAGCAGCTGAAGGCTGCGCGCGCGGCGATCGACGCGATCGGTGCTACGGCCCAGTTCGACAATATCCTGCCCGGTCTTGCCGAACGCCTGAAGGCCGGCCTGATCCAGGATTCGCCGAACTACCAGGACATCATCTCGTCGACCGTTGATGCGCAGGCGCTGGCACTGGCGCCGCGCCGCGGCGATCTCGAGAAGGAAGCAGCACTTACATACGCCAAGGCCTTCACGGTCGATGAGCTGAAGGCGATCGCCGCCTTCTACACGTCCGACGTCGGCAAGAAGCTGCTGAAGGACGGCCCGGTCGCCTCGCGCGAGACAGCCAAGGCCGCGGATATCTGGGCCCAGGGCATTTCGCGCGACCTGGAAAAGCAGAGCAACGCCGAGCTGTCCAAGGTCATCAAGGCACCGCCACCGGCGACCGACAGCCCGGTTGCTCCGGCTCCCGCTGCCCAGCAGTAAGGCCTGCCTCATCGAATTTGCAAAAGCCCGGCATCGCCCGGGCTTTTTTGTTATGATGGATCCGGCAATAGCGGCGAGCTCTTGGTGAGGCTACATGTCCGATCATTACGAGGCTGTGCGAGTGCGGATATCGGGCAGAGTCCAAGGTGTCGGTTTTCGCATGTGGACACGCGATCAGGCCTTGCAGCTCGGAGTAACGGGTTGGGTGCGCAATGAAGCGGACGGATCCGTCACCGCTCTGATCGCCGGAGCCGGTAGCGCGATCTCGACGATGTTGGAGTGCTTGAAGCGTGGTCCTGCAGGGGCATCGGTCTCAAGCATAGAGACGGAAACGGCTGAACTTGAGGATATGCTGACGGGTTTCCGCGTTACCGGCTGACGGCCGCAAATCCCCGAGAGCCAAACACGCTGCTGGCGATCAGCCCCAATCCTTGGAACTCTTGGCCAATCGCCACATGCCAGTCTCATCCGGCTCCACGCGTTTGTTGCCGCGGTAGAAGATCGGCAGTCCGGTTTTCTTGTCCATGGCAAAGCGGCTCGGCGTAAATTTCTCGTTCTCGTGGCCCTGGATGGCGAGGTTCAGCGCTTCCTTGAATTTGCCGGCCTTGCACAGGTTGGCGAAGAGAGTTTGATCCATCTTTTGCTCCGGCATCCTTTCAGTCTCGTGCATTGCCTGCCAGCCTCCGTCGACGGGGTCAACCGTAAACGGTGACCGGGTCAGATTCCGGCCAATATTCGGCAATGGAGTACAGGAAGACGCGGGAGCGGGGCTTTTGTTTTCGTGACGATCGCCCCTATATCAGGAACGTCCTTCCTGCGATTCCCTTCCGGAGCTTCTTATGTCTTCCTATGATTACGACCTTTTCGTCATCGGCGGTGGTTCCGGAGGCGTGCGCGCTGCGCGCGTTGCCGCCTCGCTCGGCAAGAAGGTGGCGATCGCCGAGGAATACCGCTATGGCGGCACCTGCGTCATCCGCGGCTGCGTGCCGAAGAAACTCTTCGTCTATGCTTCGCAGTTCCACGAGCACTTCGAGGATGCAGCGGGTTTCGGCTGGACGGTCGGCCGAAGCAGCTTCGATTGGAAGAAGCTGGTCGCCGCCAAGGATGCGGAAATCGCGCGGTTGGAAGGCCTCTACAAGAAGGGGCTCGCCGGCGCCAATGCCGAGATCCTGGAAACGCGCGCCGAACTCGTCGATGCCCATACGCTGCGGCTCGTGAAAACAGGGCAGACGGTGACGGCCAAGACGATCGTGATCGCGACCGGCGGACGCCCGAACCCGCATGTCGCGCTTCCCGGACACGAGCTTTGCATTTCCTCCAATGACGCCTTTCATCTCGAGGAACTGCCAAAATCGATCGTGATCGCAGGCGGCGGTTACATCGCCGTCGAATTCGCCAATATCTTCCATGGTCTCGGCGTGGCGACGACACTGATCTATCGTGGCGCCGAAATCCTGTCTCGCTTCGACGAGGATCTGAGGCGGGGCCTGCACGAGGCAATGGTCGCCAAGGGCATCCGCATCCTCTGCCACGATACGCTGCGGCAGGTTTCCAAGGCCGACGATGGACTGGTGCTGGAGACGCTGAACAGCGGCACGCTGCAGGCCGATGTCGTCATGCTGGCCCTCGGGCGCGATCCGAATACGGAAGGTCTCGGTCTCGAGGCAGCCGGCGTAGCCGTCGACGAGCGCGGCGCCATCATCGTCGACGATTATTCCCGTACCAATGTCGAAAATATCTATGCTCTCGGTGATGTCACCAATCGAGTACAACTGACGCCGGTGGCGATTCACGAAGCGATGTGCTTCATCGAGACCGAGTACAAGAACAATCCGACCCGGCCGGACCATGAACTCATCCCCACCGCCGTCTTCTCACAGCCCGAGATTGGCACCGTCGGCCTGTCGGAAGAAGAGGCGGGCAAGTGGCACAGTGAGCTCGAAGTATACCGCGCGCAGTTCCGACCACTGAAAGCGACGCTTTCCGGCCGGCCCGAGCGGATGATCATGAAACTGATCGTCGATTCTGCGAGCCGAAAGGTTGTGGGGGCTCATATCCTCGGGCACGATGCCGGCGAGATGGCGCAGTTGCTCGGCGTCACGCTCAAGGCCGGCTGCACCAAGGACGATTTCGACCGGACGATGGCGCTGCACCCGACAGCGGCCGAAGAGCTCGTCACCATGTATGCGCCGAGCTATCGAATCCGCGACGGAAAGCGCTTCTAGGCAAGACTCTCAACTGGTGATGCGCGGCGCACGGATGACTTTAAGGAAAAGAGCCTTCATAGCATCGGCGATGCCTTCGGTCGGCGTCACCTCGAAATAGAGGCCCGGCGAGGCGCATTCCTGCATCTTGGTCGGGATCTGGCTCTGGAAGGGGCTGATCCAGGTATTGTACCAGCTGTTTTTCGGGAGAGGCAGGTAGGTCGTGTAAAGTACCGCGATCCTTATGCCCTTATCCTTCAGCGGCTTGCAGAAGGAGGTGTCGATCGGTTCCTGGCAACGCTTGCCGGTGAGTTTCTTGGTGCAGCCCTTCGGCTTCTCGCTGTCACCGACCCCATCCGAGACAAAGAACAGGATCTTCTGCGGCGTCGTTGAGGTGCTGCCGTCTCCGGGGGTAGTAATGATGTCTTTCATCTGTGTCAGCGCGTTGTCAAAGCTCGTCTGCTGGTCGTTGTTGTAGCCCTGATATGGAATGGTCATCAGGTCGACGGCGTCGGTGTAGGTGCGCACCTTGTCGAGATCATCCGTCGGCTCGGATATGGTCGTGAGCTTCGCATCTTCGGCCTTGGTGCCGAAAGTATAGACGCCCATTTGGAATTGATTGGAGGAAACCCGCGTCGCTTTTGCGGTCTGCGTCAATTCCTTGGTCGCCTGGCGCACGACGTCGATACGCATGCTGACGCCGAGCTTCTTGGCAAGATTGTAGTAGTTGTTTTTGTTTTGAGTTTCGTGGCAGGCGAAGGCGCAGCTGTCACTGGTGTTCTTTTCCATCGTCGAGACGTCTTTGGCGGTGGCGCCGACGCCCATCGACGGCGTGTTGTCCAGCAGGATGTAGAAATCCATGAAAGAAGCCGTCTGATACTCGGCTGTCGCCGTGCCCGAGATTGTGATCGAATCCCGGCCGAGAACGCGCATGAAGGTGGTCGGCACGTTCGCCGTAAAAGAAACCTGAGAGTTCAGCTTGTTTGCGGCCTTGGTGACGTCGATGCCGAGATCGACTTGAATGCCGGTCAGCTCGCCTGACAT
This sequence comes from Rhizobium sp. NLR16a, assembly GCF_017948245.1. Lineage (NCBI taxonomy): Bacteria > Pseudomonadati > Pseudomonadota > Alphaproteobacteria > Hyphomicrobiales > Rhizobiaceae > Rhizobium > Rhizobium sp. NLR16a. The sequence continues at coordinate 1,457,507 of NZ_CP072865.1, forward strand.
CTGGGACATGAATATGTTACGGGCGTCGGTGCTGCCAAGCGATATCGTGCCGTTGCCGCTCATCGTCATCGCGGCGGCGACCGCGCCCGATTTTTCGGCGATCGAACCGACGGCAGCGGCATCGGCGGCGGCGTAGAGCTGCGTCCTCAGACTCAGTGCGTGGGCCACATCCACCGCCATGCCGGCCGCACCCACGAGCGGCACCATAAGCAATGCGGTCATGATGCCGAAATTGCCCGAGCGGTCCAAAATGAAGCCGGGCGGAAGGATCGCCATGACATGTCCCCAATGTTGAAACTCCTTCGGGTTCTACATGCAAAATCTGAAATATGGGGAAATCGACATGGTATATGCTGGTTTAAAGCGGCCGGTGATTGGCCTTTGCAAGCTTGATCTAAAGGTCTATAAGCCGCCGGATATTAAGACAGGGCATCCGAGGATTGGATGTGAGTGAGGTTAGTAAGATGGCAGAGAACTGGACCCCGAGCAGCTGGCGGCAAAAACCGATCCTGCAGGTTCCCGAATATCCCGATGCAGCCGCTTTGGCGGCAACAGAGGCCACTCTCGCCAGCTATCCGCCGCTCGTCTTCGCAGGCGAAGCGCGCCGCCTGAAGAAGCATCTCGCCAATGTCGCTGAGGGCAATGGATTCCTGCTGCAGGGTGGCGACTGCGCCGAGAGCTTCGCCGAACACGGCGCCGACAACATCCGCGACTTCTTCCGCGCTTTCCTGCAGATGGCCGTCGTGCTGACCTTCGGGGCGCAGCTGCCGGTCGTCAAGGTTGGCCGCATCGCCGGTCAGTTCGCCAAGCCGCGCTCCTCGAATGTCGAGAAGCAGGGTGACGTGACGCTGCCGGCCTATCGCGGCGACATCATCAACGGCATCGAGTTTACCGAGGAGTCGCGGATTCCGAACCCCGAACGCCAGGCCATGGCCTACCGCCAGTCGGCCGCGACGCTGAATCTTCTGCGCGCCTTCGCGATGGGCGGCTACGCCAATCTCGAAAACGTGCATCAGTGGATGCTCGGCTTCGTCAAGGACAGCCCGCAGGGCGAGCGTTACCGCAAACTTGCCGACCGCATCAGCGAAACCATGGATTTCATGAAGGCGATCGGCATCACTTCGGAAAATCACCCGAGCCTGCGCGAGACCGATTTCTTCACCAGCCATGAGGCGCTGCTGCTCGGCTACGAGGAGGCGCTGACCCGCGTCGATTCCACCTCGGGCGACTGGTATGCCACATCGGGCCACATGATCTGGATCGGCGACCGCACGCGCCAGGCCGACCATGCGCATGTCGAATATTGCCGCGGGATCAAGAACCCAATCGGACTGAAATGCGGCCCGTCGCTGCAGGCCGACGATCTGCTGCAACTGATCGACATTCTGAACCCCTCGAACGAGGCCGGGCGTCTGACGCTGATCTGCCGCTTCGGACACGAAAAGGTCGCCGAAAACCTGCCGCGCCTCATCCGCGCCGTCGAGCGCGAGGGCCGCAAGGTCGTCTGGTCGTGCGATCCGATGCACGGCAACACGATCACGCTTAACAACTACAAGACACGTCCCTTCGAGCGGATCCTGTCGGAAGTCGAAAGCTTCTTCCAGATCCACCGCGCCGAAGGCACGCATCCCGGCGGCATCCATGTCGAGATGACCGGCAAGGACGTGACGGAATGCACCGGCGGTGCCCGCGCCGTCACCGCCGACGATCTGCAGGACCGCTACCACACGCATTGCGATCCGCGCCTCAACTCCGACCAGGCGCTCGAACTCGCCTTCCTGCTTGCCGAGCGCATGAAGGGCGGCCGAGATGAGAAGCGCATGGTTGCAAACGGCTAAGCCAGCCGGAAACGTGATAAAAAACCCGGCGCGATGCCGGGTTTTTTATTGCCTTCAGATGCTCGCCTGAATGCTGTGCAGGTTGGCATAGACACCGCCCTGCGCCATCAGATCATCATGCGTGCCCTGTTCGACGATGCCGTCACCGGTCAGGACCAGGATGCGGTCGGCATGTCGCACTGTCGACAGCCGGTGGGCGATGACCAGGATGGTGCGGCCGTTCGCCAGAGTGAGCAGCGCCTGCTGCACCGCCCGTTCGCTCTCGTTGTCGAGGGCGCTGGTCGCCTCGTCGAAGATCAGGATTTCCGGATCTTTCAGGAAGGCGCGGGCGATCGTGATGCGCTGGCGCTGGCCTCCTGACAGTTTGACGCCGCGCTGGCCGATATCGGTATCATAGCCATTGGGCAGGGCCATGATGAAGTCGTGCGCATTGGCGGCGCGGGCAGCCGCCTCCAGCTCGGCATCGGTCGCATCCGGCCTGCCGTAGCGGAGGTTTTCCGCGACGGTGCCGGCAAAGAGATAGACGTCCTGCTGCACCACGCCGACATGGCGCCGGAGCGAGGCCAGCGTCACGTCGCGGATATCGATTCCGTCGATGCGGATCGCTCCGGCGTCGATATCGTAGAAGCGCGGTATGAGCGCGCAGAGCGTGCTCTTGCCGACCCCCGAAGGCCCGACCAGGGCGACGAATTCTCCGGGGGCGATGGTGAGGGAAAGCCGCTCCAGCACCCTGGGACCATCGGCTTCGTAGCCGAAGGCGACGTCGGAAAAACTGATCTCGCCCCTCGGCGCCGGCATCGGACGGGCGTTCGGCCGGTCGGTGATATCGGGATCGATCTCCAGGATTTCCATGGCTCTGATGAAGCCGGTATAGCCTTCCTGCCAGAGGCGCACGAAATTGGCGAGCCGCTGCACGGGATCAACCAGCACGCCGACGCAGAGCAGGAAGGTCAGCATATCCGGGACGATCAGGTCCGCCGCCAGGATGCGCAAGCCTCCTGCGATGATTACCAATATGGTAACGAGCTGGGCGAAGGTTTCGGTGCCGACCGAAAACCACGCCTCGCTGCGGTAGCCTTCGGCGCGGCTTTGCAGAAAACGCTGGTTTTGCGCGGCGAAGCGCTGCCGTTCCAGAGCCTCGTTGGCGAAGGACTGGACGACACGGATGCCGGCGAGCGCATCTTCGACACGCTCGTTGACGGCGGCGATCTGCCGCTTGCTGGCTTCGAGCGCACGGTTCATGCGCCGGTTGAAATAGAGCGCATAGACCACTGCCACCGGAGTGAGCAGCAGGATGAGAGTCGCCAGCAGCGGATCGATGAAGAACAAGACCAGCATGGCCCCGCCATATTTCAGAACGGCAATGGAGAGATCCTCCGGGCCGTGGTGAAAGAGCTCGCCCAGCCAGAGGGAGTCATTGGTGATGCGGCTCATTAGCTGGCCGGTGCGCTGGCGGTCGTAGAAGCTGAACGAGAGTTTCTGGCAATGCTCGAAGAGTTCCTGCCGCACTGTCGCTTCGATGCGGGCGCCCATGACATGGCCGCGATAATCGACGAAGAAGATCGCCGCTATCTGGACCGCGAGAACGGCCAGCATCACACCGCCCATCGCAAGGATCTGAGCGAAGGCCTGCGGGGTGTCCGGTAGAGCAAGAAGCCGGCTCGTGACGATGTTGGCGCAGAGCGGCAAGGCAACCGCCGTGCCGGCGACGAGGATGGCGCAAAGCAGATCCGCAAGTAGCAACGGCAGATGCGGACGGTAATAGGAGATGAATTTGCGCATTCGCGACCGGCGCCGCTCGCGGTCGGCGGCTTTCCAATCGCCCCGGAAGAGGTTCAGAAAGAGGTTATGGCGTCGCGAGCTTTTCCTCGCGCGGGAGAACGGAGTATGCATGAAGCAGAATGTCCTTGTGGGCGATGTTTCCTTTCTGTTTGGACAGGGTCGCTCTCATTTCAGTCTCCCGGCGGTTGAATAAATCGAGGCTATAGTATCACCGAGAACGGCGTCCGGTTCAACGCGGTGACGATAGGAGATGGGCCGGTGTGGTCGATGGGCAACAGCGAGGGGTCGCCAGCCATGCTTGGGCGAGTGCCGCTTTTGGCGTGCACCTTCAAGATTTCTGATCGCTCGTTCAGGGGAATGGATTTGACGGCAGGGCCGAGTGGCCGCACTTTCTCCAGGAGCGAGGAGAGAACGATCATGCGCGAACAAAACACAGGCGGCTGCCTTTGCGGCGCCGTGCGATATTCAATCGCGGCGAAGCCAGGACCGGTGGTTGGCTGCCATTGCTCGCAATGCCGCCGGCAGACGGGATTTTACTATGCCGCGGTCAACGTGCCGCGCGCCTCTCTTTCGATCGAGGGAGCAGAAGCCATCCGCTGGTATCGGTCCAGCGAAGAGGCGCAGCGCGGCTTCTGCTCGAATTGCGGCTCGGCATTGTTCTGGCAGGGTGACGGACGATCGGAAGTCTCGGTGATGGCAGGCACTTTCGACGAACCGAGCGGCCTCACCTTCAGCCACCATATCTACTGCGCCGACAAGGGCGATTTTTACGAGATATCAGACGGTCTGCCGCAATATGACAGGTATCCGCCTGGTTGATGTGAGGATGCCTCGCGTCAGGTCTTGGTCGCGAGCGCGGCAGTGAGACGCGCGACGTCTTCGCGCAGCGCCGTCAGTTCGGTCAGCACGCTCATGTCGATCTTCTGATGCAGCGAGAGCACTTCGAGTTCGGCCTTGAGGTTGACTTCGTAATCCTTGGCGGCCTCGAAGCGGTCGCGCTCGGCCTGGCGGTTCTGCGACATCATGATGATGGGCGCCTGGATGGCGGCGAGCATTGACAGGATCAGGTTCAGGAAGACGAAGGGGTAGGGGTCGAAAGCGCCACTCGCCAAAACGATGGTATTGATCACCGTCCAGACGACGAGGAAGGCCAGGAAGCCGAGGATGAATGACCATGAGCCGCCGACACGGGCGATGCTGTCGGCGACACGTTCTCCAAACGAGGCCTCGGCAGAAAGGGCGGCGTTGACGTCGGTCGAGATGATCTTGCGCTCGTGCGCTTTCGCCAGCACGCGCTTTTCGGTGTCGCCGAGTTCTTCGGCCGGTTTGTCGAAATGATGGTGCACGAAATTCGAGAGATTATTCATGGCCTGTTTCCGATGACCGTTATCGATGTTGCCGCTTTCGCGCGTCAGTATTCCGCTCCGCCGGTAAATTGCAATGCATCGGTGCCGTAAGCCTTCAGCGCGCCTGTTCACAAAAAATTCGTGAGCCCGATGCAACGCTTTGGCCGCGAACGTGTTGCGGTAACGGGAGCCGCAGGCTAAACAGATGACATGACACAGGAAAACGCTCTCTCCGATATCTTCCGCATCGCGATCGGCCAGCTCAATCCAACGGTCGGCGATGTCGCCGGTAATCTTGCCAAGGCACGTGAAGCGCGCGCCGAGGCAACCCGAGAGGGCGCGCACCTACTCGCGTTGACCGAGCTTTTCATCTCCGGCTATCCGCCGGAGGACCTGGTGCTGAAGCCGGCCTTCATCCGCGCCTGCTGGAACGCGGTGGAAAGCCTTGCGGCCGACACCGCCGATGGCGGGCCGGGCGTCATCATCGGATTCCCCAGGCAGGACGAGACGGGGCGCTATAATTCTGTTGCCGTGCTCGACGGCGGCAAGGTCGTCGCGGTGCGCGACAAGGTCGATCTGCCGAATTACGGCGAGTTCGACGAGAAGCGGGTCTTCGTGCAGGGGGCCATGCCGGGGCCGGTGAATTTCCGCGGCGTGCGGCTCGGCATTCCGATCTGTGAAGATATTTGGGGCGAACTCGGCGTTTGCGAGACGCTTGCCGAAAGCGGGGCGGAGATACTGCTGTCGCCCAATGGTTCTCCCTATTATCGAGGCAAGGTGGATATCCGGCATCAGGTGGTGCTGAAGCAGGTGCTGGAGACCGGCCTGCCGCTGATCTATGCCGCCCAGCTCGGAGGCCAGGACGAGCTCGTGTTCGATGGGGCGAGCTTCGCCTTCAACGCCGACAAATCGCTCGCCTTCCAGATGAGCCAGTTCGAGACGGCGCTTGCAGTGACGACCTGGAAACGTCGGGAAGCAGGTTGGCACTGCGCCGAAGGGCCGATGGCGCGTATCCCCGAAGGCGAGGAGGCCGATTACCGCGCCTGCCTGCTCGGCTTCCGCGACTACGTCAACAAGAACGGCTTCAAAACCGTCGTTCTCGGCCTTTCCGGCGGCATCGACTCGGCGATCTGCACAGCGATCGCGGTCGATGCTCTCGGAGAGGAGCGGGTGCGAACGGTCATGCTGCCCTATCGCTACACCTCGGAAGATTCACTGAAGGATGCAGCCGACTGCGCCAAGGCGCTCGGTTGCCGTTATGACATCGTACCGATCGAGCAGCCAGTAACCGGATTCAGCAGCGCGCTGTCCAACCTCTTCGAGGGTACAGAGAGTGGTATCACCGAGGAGAACTTGCAGAGCCGCGCGCGCGGCGTCATCCTGATGGCGATCTCCAACAAGTTCGGCGCGATGGTGGTGACGACGGGCAACAAATCGGAAATGTCAGTCGGCTACGCCACGCTCTATGGTGACATGAACGGTGGCTTCAATCCGATCAAGGACCTCTACAAGATGCAGGTCTATGCGCTGGCGCGCTGGCGCAACGAGAATGTGCCGCCGACTGCGCTGGGGCCGTCGGGCGAGGTAATCCCGCAGAATATCATCGACAAGGCGCCATCGGCCGAGCTGCGTCCCGATCAGAAGGACCAGGACTCGCTGCCTCCTTATCCCGTTCTCGACGATATTCTCGAGTGCCTGGTGGAGAAGGAGATGGCGGTTGAGGAGATCGTCGCGCGCGGCCATGACGTCGCGACCGTTCACCGGGTAGAGCACCTGCTCTATCTCGCCGAATACAAGCGCCGGCAATCGGCGCCGGGCGTGAAGATCACCAAGAAGAACTTCGGCCGCGACCGGCGCTATCCGATCACCAACCGATTCCGCGATCGCTGACGTAATCGACATATCGGGGAGGCAATATGCGAAGCTCGGTCGAGATCTACAATGTCAGGACGGGCAGGGCTCGCGAGGTCTGGCAGACGGACAGGCTGGTGGAAGCGCCGAACTTCTCGCCCGATGGTTCCTATCTCCTGCTCAACGGCGACGGGCTGCTCTTCCGGCTGCCGCTCAATGGCGGCGAGGTAGTCAAGGTCGATACCGGCTTTGCCGTCAACTGCAACAATGACCATGGTATCTCGCCTGATGGCACCGAGATCGTCATCTCCGACAAGACCGAATTCGGCAAGTCAGCGATCTATATCCTGCCGATCGAAGGCGGCACGCCGCGGCTCGTCACTCAAAACCAGCCATCCTACTGGCACGGCTGGTCGCCGGACGGGCGTCAGCTGGCCTATTGCGGCATTCGCGACCACCTCTTCGATATCTATACGATTTCCGTCGATGGCGGCGTCGAGACGCGGCTGACCCATGGCGAGGGCCGTAACGACGGGCCGGATTATTCCGCCGACGGGCAATGGATCTATTTCAACTCCAGCCGCACCGGGCTGATGCAGATCTGGCGCATCCACCCCGATGGCACGGGTCTCCAACAGGTGACTTCGGATGATCAAGGGAACTGGTTCGCCCATCCGTCACCCAGCAATGACAAGGTGCTGATCCTGTCCTACGACCCATCGGTTTTCGACCATCCGCGCGACCTCGACGTGCGGCTGCGGCTGATGGATATGGACGGCGGCAATCTGAAGACGCTGTTCGAGCTTTTCGGCGGGCAGGGCACGATCAACGTGCCCTGCTGGTCACCGGATGGTGATGAGTTTGCCTATGTCAGGTATTTTCCGGTGAGATCTTGAAAGCGGCGCACCGCCATTTGATGATGGGGCGGTGGTGGCCTTAAGCCGGTGACGCAACCCTTCTGGAATAGGCATTGGCCGCGCTGGAGAAACACGACGATGCCTTCAACATTAGCCACATGGCTGCGCCTGCAGATAATTCTTGTCCTGATCCTTGCTTCCCAGGTATGGCAGCGGCAACGGCTCCGTGCCGTGACAACACGTTGGCGAAAGCCAAGGTCGTGGTCGAGGCACGTGTGAAATCGCTCGCGATCGGAGATCCCGGATTGCTGCTACCGAAAGATTATCCGAAACGGGTGATCCGGGTCGACCTAGAGATCGAGAAGGTCATTAAAGGCAACTTCATCGGCAAGGAGGCGACATTGTATGGTATCGCGTATCCCCCTCCAGAAAGGCTCCTTGAGCTATTAATGTCTTTGGCAACTGGTACGGGTGGACAAGACACCTTCGAGTGGGAGCTTTCGCTCAAAATTCCCCATCGACATTTCACGGTGGCAGCAGCCTTGATGCGCCAGCATGCCACAAGGCGTCAGATAATGATGGGGCGGTGGGGACAGGTTGTTCTCTATAGGGCTTCGCCATCTGATATTGTAATGAGCAGATAGGTCCCGCCAATGAGATTAAAGGAAGTCGATCGTGCGCGCTGCATTGTTCGGGACATTAGCCATCATAACCTGCTGTCCTATTTTACTCTTTGCCGCGTTTCCGGTGGAATACCTACGGTTGTTCGGAAAATACCAAGAGTCTCAAAATCTAAATCAGATGGCGGTTCCCATCGCCAAATTCTATATTCAGAACGATATAAGATATGCTTGCGGTAATGAGACGTACTTCAGGAATTATAATGCCATGAGCTTTTTCGATGACCTGCCGCTTTCGCCGGAAGAGGAGCTTATGCTCCAGTCACAGGACAAGATTGCGCTCTTGTTTTTAAGTGACGTCGTTTATGACCAGAATGAATATCTCGACTCTATCCGAACCGTGACCGCTTATAATATGGTCGTCGCCTCTAAGTGCCTGCACAGGCGCACGTCGTGAAAGGTCGAAACGAGCTGGTTCACAAGTCCATGAGTGCCGGCGAAGGCGCGGTCGAAGTGCTGGCTTCCTATGGTCTGGTCAAACCGGAACCATGGGGCGGCTTCTGGACCGATGAGGGCCAGCGTCTTTTGGACGAAGATTGACCTGTGAATGGGCGGCGGGATATCTGCCCGCCGCGCTTGATGCTGTCTGTCAGGCTGCGACGGCTGCCTTGCGCCGCTCGCGGGCGGATTGCGCCAGGTCTTCCAGCGTCGTCACCGACATATCCCAGTCGATGCAGCCGTCGGTGATCGACTGGCCGTAGACTAGCGGTTTGCCGGGCACGAGATCCTGGCGGCCGGCGATGAGGTTGCTTTCGATCATCATGCCCTTGATGTGGCGATTGCCGGCGGCGATCTGTCCGGCGACGTCCTTGACCACCCGTGGCTGGTTCATCGGGTCCTTGCTGCTGTTGGCATGGCTGGCGTCGATGAGGATGCGGGGATCGACGCCAAGCTTGACGGCTTCGCCGACAACCGCTTCGACATCAGCCGCCTCATAATTCGGGCGCCTGCCGCCGCGCAGGATGATGTGGCAGTCCTCGTTGCCCTTTGTCGAAGCGATGGCCGCCTGGCCGTCCTTGGTGACGGCCGGGAAGTGATGCGGCTGTGAAGCGGCCAGGATCGCGTCGAGCGCGACGCGTGCGCCGCCGTCGGTGCCGTTCTTGAAGCCGATCGGACAGGAGAGGCCGGAGGCGAGCTGGCGGTGGATCTGGCTCTCGGTCGTGCGCGCGCCAATCGCGCCCCAGCTGACGAGGTCGGCAATGTATTGCGGCGTGATCGTCTCAAGGAATTCGACGCCGGCGGGAAGGCCCATCGCGTTGGTGTCGAGCAGCAGGCGTCTCGCTATTCTCAGCCCTTCCTCGATACGGTAGCTGCCGTCGAGATGCGGGTCGTTCATCAAGCCTTTCCAGCCCACGGTGGTGCGGGGCTTTTCGAAATAGACGCGCATGACGATTTCCAGATCGCTTGAGAAGCGCTGTCGCTGCTCGGTCAGCCGCGAGGCATATTCGCGCGCGGCAACCGGATCGTGGATGGAGCAGGGGCCGATGACGACGATCAGGCGGTCGTCTTCACCCTTGAGAATCTGGTGGATGGCATTGCGATTGCTGGTCACCGTCTCGCTGACTGAAGCGGTTCGGGGGATTTCCGCAATGATATCGGCGGGTTTGGTCAGCGGAGTGATCTCGAGGATACGCAGATCATCGATGGTATCGGACACGGCATGGCTCCTGTTTGGTCATACCGTGCGGACAAAAAAGCCGCCAGGTAGACTAGCGGCTGTTCGGGTGGTCGTCGCGTCGAATTCAGTTACGCACGGACCCGCATCCGCTGAGAGCAGCGGTACGAATAAAATCGCGAGGCGTAGATTGAAGTCGTGGACATGGCGCGTATGTAGCGTCGCCGCCGTCCATTGTCACGCAAAATTTGCAAGCTGAAATCACCGTTCAAGGGAGCGGCTTCCTGGTTCGGGAGGCAAAGCCTATGGCCCGGAAGCGTCCACTTCCGGGCCATATGGTCTATAATTCGCGCGAAAAATGCGCATGCCGCAATCAGAGGGCGTCGACGTTCACGCCGACGGTGACCGCGCCGATCGGCGTTCCCGCTTCGTCCGAGATCGTGATGCTTGCCTGCGACTGCAGTGTCTGGGTCGATTCGTCCTTTTCGATCTCGTCGACAAAGACGGCATCCTTGCCGGCGCCGAAGGACTTCTGGAATTTCGCCTCGTCGCCCTGCCAGTAGTCGGAGGTGACGTCGCTTTGACCGACATTCAGCCCTTTTGCGTCCATGACAAAGATCTCGGTAATCTTGCCGCCAGACGCTTCTTTCTTCGCCTGAAGGAATTTCGACAGCTGATTGCCAAGCACGCCATCGATCATGGAATGGTCGGAACCGTCGACCTCGCCACGCCATTTCTTGTCGAGAGCGTCGATGTCGGCTTCGCTCAGCTTGGCGTTCGCAGTGTCCTGCGCCTTGATGGCCTCGATGATGGCGGGATCGTTCAGCCAGGGCTTCACGTCGCTCTTCACGTAGTCGGCGATAGGGGCAAGCTTGGCATCCTCAGCCATCGATACGCTCATGGGCGCGACGATAGCGGCAGAGGTGAAAAGCAATGCGGTCACAACTCTCTTCATAACTGTTCCCTTCCTGTGATCAGTTGCTGAAAAATAAAGTCTCGTCGGGGGGGCGGCGTCAGAACTCCTCCCAGGCACCGGGAGAAGCGGCAACGGCTGCATTTCCTGCAAGCCGCGGCACGACGGTTCTGGTTTCCGGACGAGATTGACTGGCGCTCGGCTGGACCGGCCTGGGCTGACTCGCCAAGGATGCGCCGACGAGGAACCGGCCGGCCGAATCCTGCAGCCGGCGTCCCTGCGACAGCAGCTCTTGGCAGGCCGCGTTCGTTTCTTCGACCATGGCCGCGTTCTGCTGCGTCGCATGATCCATCTGGTTGATCGCGCCGTTGATTTCCTGCAGACCGGTCGCCTGCTCGCGATAGGACTGAACGAGGGTAGCGATGCTGTCGCTGATGCGGTTGATCTGCTCCTCGATCTTCAGGAGAGCGTCGCCAGTCTCGTTCACCAGCCCGACGCCGGCAGCAACCTCTTGGCCGGAAACGTTGATCAGGTTCTTGATTTCCTTTGCCGCATTTGCCGAGCGCTGGGCGAGTTCACGAACCTCCTGTGCGACAACCGCAAATCCCTTGCCGGCCTCGCCGGCGCGTGCGGCCTCGACGCCGGCATTCAGCGCCAGCAGATTCGTCTGGAATGCGATTTCGTCGATGACGCCGATGATGCGGCCGATCTGACTGGAGGAGGTTTGGATCCGGTCCATCGCGCCGATCGCGTCGCGCACCACCGTCGCCGAGACGTGAGCACCTCGCTTGGTTTCCTCGACCAATTGTCCAGCATTTTCAGCCCGCTGCGACGATGTTTTGACTGTCGTCGTCACTTCATCTAGTGCCGCAGCGGTCTGTTCCAGTGCTGCCGCCTGCTGTTCGGTCCGTTTGGCCAGCTGATCTGCGGAGGAAGCCAGCTCGCTCGATCCGCCCTCAACCGCGACGGAAGCGATCTTTATCTCTGTCAGCGCGGCTGCGACGGCCTGGACCATGTTGTTGAAGTCCTGCCGCAATTTATCGAATTCAGGGCCGAGATCGGCAAGCTGGATCGAGAAGTCGCCGGCGGCCAGTCTTTCCAATGCGTTCGCAAGAGTGGTCATCACCAGCCGTTGCCTGTTGCCGGCTTCTTCCGTCAGCAATGCGTTGCGGGCCCGTTCGGCGTCGAACGAGGCGGTCTGCTCGGCAGTGACTTGCTCTCTTTCGACCTTTGCGATCGCCTCGTGACGGAAGACCTCCAGCGCACGGGCGAGGAAGCCGATTTCGTCGCCATTCTCCTTGTAGGCAACGGAGGAGGCGAGGTCGCCATTCTGCAGCGCGCCAATTCGTTTGCTGAGGATCCTGAGCGGCCTGCCAACGAGGCTGCGCATGGCGAGGAGGAAAGCGATGACGGCGAGAACGGTGATGGCGGACTGCGTGAGCAGCGAAACGAGGACCTTCTGGCGGACTTCGGAAGTGATTTTTTCGACAGACCAGTTCGTGACGATGTAGCCGGTTGTCTTGCCCGACTTGTCCAGCGGCAGCGGCGCGATAATCGTGACCAAACCGGCGGACATTCCGCTGTCATTGATCGTCGTTTTGTCGGGTTTTGCGCTGAGGCGGGTCGCCAGGTCGGCCGGCGTTGGCAAACCGGAAACGCCGTCGCGGGTCCAGCTGTCGACGGCAGCGAGCTCTGCGTTGAATGCGGCAAATTGCACAAGATCGAGCGAGGGATCGTCACGATACAGCGAATAAGCCTCGCGAACGGCGTTCGCCTTGCCCCATTTGACGCCGCCGGCGGCCAGAGATGCAAACTGCTCCGCATCCTTGGACCAATTTGCGTGGGCGCCATCAACCAGCGCCCGGGTTTCATACATCCATGTATAGGTGGCCAAGGCGGAAATGCCGCAGAGATTGACGGCAACGATAATCGCCGCCAGCTTGGCTGTCAGGGGCATCGTTTTCAAGAATTGGAACATCCGTGGAGCCTGGAATTGCGGCTCGGTCGACCATCTTCGCGACCGGCACATCAGCGCGGCATCGACGCTGACGGTCACATCACGAGCGCTCATGCCCATGTCGGAGTTTGCGACCCAAAACGCGCAAAGGCAGTGTGGATTTGATGTGTGAATAAATCATAAAGTAGAGGAGGATGGGCGGGCACACAGAGGCTGTTTCCTCCTGCGACCAAAAGATCGCCGAGGAGGGGGGTGTCTGCCCGGTGATCCGCCCCTCGATCAGCCATATGCAGCCTGGTTTCAGGTTCGGTCTGCGTGCACTTGCCGCCGCGTCGTTTTCCTGAAATAGATGCGGCGTCAGGTGCCCGCCGTCCAGGCGGGAGAATCGGGAATCCGGTGCAAGGCCGGAACGTGCCCAACGCTGTAAGGCCGACGTCTGCCGCTTCATCGCGCCACTGGCTTTTGCCGGGAAGGCTGCGGCAGATGGATGAAGCCAAGTCAGAAGACCGGCCTGGCGAGATAGACCCAACCCGCGCGGACGGCGGGCGGTTGCGTTGTTGGGGATTTGACGATGCGACCCTTTGCTGCGGATGCCCTTTCGGCGGCGTCCGGTTTTTCGCTGGCCGAGCGCGAAGCCGTGTATCACGCGATCATGACGCGGCGTGACGTGCGCAGCCAGTTCCTGCCCGATCCGTTGCCCGACGACGTCGTGGCGCGGCTCCTGACAGCCGCCCATCATGCGCCGTCGGTCGGCTTCATGCAGCCATGGAATTTCATTCTGGTGAATAGTCCAGCTGTCCGTGCGCGCGTGCGCGACGCCTTTGCCAAGGCCAACGAAGAGGCGGCGTCGATGTTCGAAGGCGAGCGGCGGCAGGCCTATCGGTCCCTCAAGCTCGAAGGCATCGTGGAGGCGCCGCTCGGCATATGCGTGACCTGCGATCCCACTCGCGGCGGCAGCGTGGTGCTGGGACGGACGCACAATCCGCGGATGGATTCCTATTCGACCGTTTGCGCCATCCAGAACCTCTGGCTTGCGGCCCGCGCCGAAGGGGTCGGCATCGGCTGGGTCAGCATCTTTCGTGAAGGCGACCTGAAATCAATTCTCGGCATACCCGAGCATATCGAGGTGGTCGCCTGGCTATGCGCCGGCTTTGTCGATCGGCTTTATGATGAACCGGAACTCTCGGTCAAAGGCTGGCGGCAGCGGCTGCCGCTCGAGGAACTGGTTTTCCACGACGGATGGGGACGCAACGACCCTTAGCAATTACTGCTGTTGTGGTTGCGGGCCCGGCGTCGCCGGATTGGCAAGGTCGATCGAGCCCTGGTCGCCAGCAAGGAATTGCGGGCCGACCTGACGGACCTTGTTCTGCGTGGGGTCGTAGGGACGTTCGGGAACGGATGGCTGCGGCGGGACTGCTGCTGCCGCAGTATCTTTCGCCGGCGGATTGGTGCGGACCGTCGTGATCGAGCCCTGCTGCGGCGGTTCGCCCAGGGTCTGCTTGCCGCGCATCTCCTCGTAATAGGCGGTCAGATTGCAGGCGCAGGTATTTTTCTCGCCGGGAGCGCGGTTCTTGTAGGCAAAGGCGTTCTTCATGGCGCTATAGGGCGCGCCTGTTGCGACCGAGATCATGTTCGAGGCTTCGGTGCTGGTCACGTCGCGATAGAAGAGCTCGGTCTCGATGCCGGGGCACATCTTGGCGCAGGTCTGCGCATCGCGGCCGAAATCGACCGAGGTGGTGTTCGAGCTGATCGGGAAGAAGCCGCCGTCGCAGCTGCGAACGCAAATGGTGCTGACCGGCGAAAACATTTCGGCCCTCGGCAGGCCGTAAAATGGATCGGCCTCTTCACCGCCGCCAAGCGGGATGAAGGTGTCGGTGCGCATCGCCTGTTCCTCGACGCTTGGGGCAGGATCGCTGGCGCTGCGCTCGGTCGGGGCATAGAAATTGTCGCTGCTGCAACCATTGCGTTCGAGGGCCGCCGTCAATTCCCGGCGCGCGTCGTCATCGCCGGCCTGGCTGCGCAACTCGTCGCGCTGATCCTGGAGATAACGGATATTGTCGACCATCCGGGCTTCGGCATCAGAAAGCTCGGCGCAAAAATCGGCATTCTCGCCGCCGATCACCACCATGCTACCCGAGGTGCAGCCATAGCTGCGCAGATCGTTGCGGACCTTGCGCAGCTCGAGGTTCTGCTCGGCGATTGCGCTGGCATATTGGCGCGCTTCCTGCCCGTTATTGTTGCCGATCGATCGTGGTAGGTCGGCCAGGCGACCACGCAGGTCGTTGCAGACGGCGCTGCTCTGTGCGGCAGCCGGCGATGCCAGCGCAAGCACAAGAGCAAGAGACAGGTTTCGGCGTTTCACGGCATCGTCCGGAAGTGAGAAAGTGTCGATCGGTCAAAGGTGGCGTCCATTCGCCGTACCTTGTCTCTTAAGGTATTTCTCTTAATAAGCTTGGATCAATTCCTAGCGCATTTTCGGGATTTTATCCAGAAGATGCGGGCAACAGCGTTGCCCCGGCGACGGACACTGCAGCCGTTAACAGCAGTTCCCTTCTTCATCCGAATTGTTATTCTCCCAGCTCGCTCCTGCTGGGGATTGGTTTTCACTGGGGATAAAGCAAATGCGCTACATGCTGATGCTGCATGCGGACGAAGCTGCCGGGAAGTCCATAGCGCCCGAGGACATGGCGCGCTTCATGGGCCAGATGTATGCCTATCAGCAAGCGCTGGAGAAAGCGGCAGCATTCGTCTCCAGCAATGCCCTGGTCGGTTCCTCTGAGGCGAGTGTCGTTCGCGTTCAAGGGAATGACGTCAGTGTTCTGGACGGCCCTTATGCGGATGTTCGCGAACAGTTCGGTGGGTACTTTATCATAGACGTTGCCGATATGGACGAAGCCAACAAATGGGCGGCGCGCTGCCCTGCTGCGTCCTGGGGAACGGTTGAGGTTCGTCGCATCAGGGATGCGTCGGAACATGCAGGATGACGGTTTCGGGTTCCACCGTTGCCCGAGGTGTAGCAGAGCGAGTGGCGCGCGAGAGCTATGGTCGCCTCGTCGCCTATCTTGGCGCGCGCTTGGGTGATATCGCGTCCGCCGAGGATGCGCTCGCGACTGCGTTCCTCACGGCTCTCGAAAAATGGCCTGTCGATGGCGTGCCCGATAACCCCGGTGCCTGGCTGTTGACGATCGCGCGCAGGCGCGAGCTCGACGACTGGCGCAAGGACAAAGTGAAGGCGAAGAGCGCCGATCGTCTTACCCTCATCGCCGAGGAACTCTCGGCAGCGGCGGAAATGGATGAGGAAATTGCGGACAGGCGACTGGCGCTCATGTTTGCCTGCGCACATCCTGGCATCGATGCCTCCGCGCGAACGCCGCTGATCCTCCAGACCGTGCTGGGCCTGACCGCTGCAGACATCGCCGCGCGGTTTCTCGTCTCTCCGAGGGCCATGGGCCAGAGGCTCGTAAGAGCCAAGGCGAGGATCAGGGATGGGAAAATTCCGTTCCTCGTGCCGGAAAAGGAGGAACTATCGCACCGGCTGCCGCCGATACTCGCCTCCATCTACGCCGCCTATACCAGCGGGTGGATGGACATCGACAGGGCGGAAGCGCTTGGACAAGAGGCAATCTGGCTTGCAAGCGTGGTTGTATCCCTGCTTCCGCATGAGCCGGAGCCGAAAGGTCTTCTTGCGCTGATGCTTTATACGGAGGCGCGGCGATCATCCCGCAGGGCCCCCGACGGTGCATTCGTACCGCTGGATAGCCAGGATGTCGGACTTTGGGATCACGATCAATTGCGCCTCGCCGAGGGTCTCCTGCGAGAAGCCAACGCAAAGGGTCCGACTGGCCGCTACCAGATAGAGGCGGCCATCCAATCTGCCCATGTCGCGCGCCGTTTGAGCGGCATCTCAAACTGGCAGGACGTCGTTTCCCTCTATGACGTGCTGGGCAGGATTGCTCCGTCGCCCGTCGTGACGCTCAATCGGTCCGTGGCTCTCGTGCGGATAGGGCAGGCAGACGCGGCTCTTGGTGACATACATGCGCTTGCCGGCGATCCGCGAATGGCCGACTACCTGCCGTACTGGACGGCCCGCGCGCAGATTTGCGCCGAGCTAGGCAGGCATGTCGAGGCGGCGGAAGCTTTCACGGTCGCTATCGGATTGTGTTGGTCGGAGGCAGAACGGCGCCACCTCGAAGAACAGCGCTCAAAAGTTTTGTGATGACCGCAAGCTTTTTTGCGCGGCCTGTCGAAATCGAGAACTCCTGCACGACATCCATTTGTCCAACAAGGAGTACAACATGACCACCACTTCAATAACTGTCCAGAGCATCTTCGCCTCCGCCACCGTTTCCAACTTTGACGAGGCGCTCATCTGGTATGAAAAGCTCATGGGACGCCCCGCAGATAGCAAACCGATAGCGGGCATGGCTCAGTGGCGTAACATGGGCGGGGCCGGCCTGCAGGTCTGGAAGGATGACAAACGCGCCGGCAACGGGATCATAACGATCGTCGTCCGCGAGCTCGAGGTTGAGCTCGAAAGGCTTTCGCGTCAGGGCTTGCAACTCGCCAACAAAATCGAAGGCGACTTTGGGCTCGTGGCTCAGATATTCGACGGTGAGGGCAACCGGATCAACCTGGCCGAGCCTCCCAAGCCACCTGCGAAGAACTGACTTCGCCGTCTCCAGACCATTGAGCCCTTTGGCCCAGAGCAATGCCTGCTTTGGGCCAAGACCGGTGATGACTGAATGGCGCCAGAAGCGGCTGCCAGACCATCAAACACCCTTGGAGCGGGCTATTTCGGCACGCATCCAGCTTGAGTCTCCCCATGTCGAGAGCCAGATCATCAGGTCCGTGAGCGCGGCGATGACTGGCAGAAGCAGGGCGCGGCCGATGCCGCGTTTCGTCTGGTTCCTCTCGGCCTCCCTGAGATGCGCCAACTCCTCTTCTTGGATCGAAGCGATGAGGCCGTGAAGCTGTGGATCGCGGCTCTTGAGGAAGATCAATTGATCTTCGAGATGGCGGTGAACTGTGCTTTCAACCGCCTCGGTGCAGACCCAGACCATGTTACGCCCGCCGAGGGCCGTCAGGAAACCGAGCAGATAACCGCCGAGGCTCCAGAATGCCATGACGCGACATGGCTTGGCATTCCTGGATGGCATCGCGTCGCGAAACAGGCGGCAATGCTCGATCTCGTCGTCCCGCATTTCGCGAAGTGCGGGCCCGATCTCAGGAAACAGCCGACGGGCCATCCAGATCTGTGCCCCGTAGATGCGAATTGCGCCGAATTCGCCGGCGTGATTGACCTTGAGAATACGGCGAACGGTTACGGCATGATCCCGCTTGCCGGCCCTGCTCAACGGATTGTCCATGGCGCTGCCCCTCACAGTTTCCAATCGGCAGTAGGCGCTGTCGGCCCCACGGTCGTCAATAGTTGACACAAGGGAACGTTCAATTCCAATGTCGGCTTCGGGTGGCCGTCGCAAATCGCGCCGGTCCGGGCGGGGCGCAGCGAAGGCGAAAATGGCGGGCATTTCCAATGAGCTAGGCTCCCCCACAACGACGGCCGGAATACCGAATAGCCACGGTCTCCACGTCTTTGTGGACGGTTGTTATGACCCCGGTTCCGGGCACGGAGGCTGGGCCTTCGTCGCCTATCGCGAGGCTGCGGAAATCGCGTCCAGCTTCGGCGGTATGCGTGATTCCGCCAATAATTCGATGGTATTGACCGCCGTCTTGAAGGCAATCATGTGGATCAATAGCGAAGCAACGGGCGAAGCCGCGACCATCTGGTCGGATTCGATCTATGCCGTCAAAGGCTGCAACGACAGGCGGCACATTTGGAAGAATAACGGCTGGAAGAAAAGCAGTCCGAATGGGAACGCCCGAAGCCGGACGATCGCTAATGCGGAACTCTGGAAAGCGGTCGATCTTCAATTCTCGCAGAACGCCCTGGTGACCATTGCCTGGTGCAAGGGCCATTCCGGCATAGCCGGCAACGAACGCGCGGATGAGCTTGCGTATGGAGGGCGGCTGTCGGTACGAGGTGCATGATATGGGGATATCAACTGGCTGCGGATGGTTGAGATGGCACGGCGCCAAAACTCCAGGCGGTTCCATTGCATAAAAGCCACGAGGTCATGCCGGAGGTGGCGAAAAATGCACCCTCCAGCGATTTCCGGTTATCCCAAGTCCCAGCAACAGCTGCCGCGTCATCGAGGCCGATCAAGCTTGAAGAATGTGCCTGCGCGTCAGCTCCATCAGACCATCGGTGTCGCGTCTCTCTATCGCATCGACCATCTGCTGATGTTCGCGACCGGATTGCTCGATGCGGGCGCGCGTTCGCCACTGCGACACCGGCGCAGAGGATGTCCGCTGCCGAATCTCCGTGATCAGTTCCACGAGTTCCTGGTTGCCTGCGAGAGCAAGCAGATGGCGGTGGAAGGCGAGATTGGCTTCGTAAAGTTCAAGCATGGTGCCGTTCAGCACCAGATCGTCGAAGCGTGAAGCTAGAACCCGCAAGTTCGCAATATCCGTCTCGCTCGCATTCGCGATGATGCGGTCGCTGACGGCGACTTCGAGGATGACGCGAATGTCGCTGACCTCCTGGGCGCGGCGCCCGTCTTGCTCATGGACATGATAACCTCGATTGGGGACATGCTCCACCAGTCGCTTCTGCACCAATCTGTCGAGAGCTCTGCGGACCTCGGGTCGCGTACAGTTATACCGCCTTTCGAGATCGATCTGCTTCAACCAGGTTCCAGGCGGGAGACGGCCGGCAAGGATATCCTGGAGAATGAGTTCGGTCACATCGGAGGTTTGCAGCTCTTGTGCTTGCGCCATCGCTCCGCTTTCCAGCGAATTCATGCAGTTCTCCCCAGCCCGATTTCGGCGATGACTATCATAGCTCTCCCCCGGCCAACAACGAGGCCGATTGACAGCGTCGAAAAATATTCCTGCTCATGGCTTGCGTGTCCGACTCAATTGGAGCATAAAATTGGCGCCAATTTGATTACCATTATACGAGGCGGGTTGTAAATCCATGCAGAACTCCGATGCGGTTTGGGAAATAGTCGAGAGAAAGAGCGCGTCGTTCTTCGAGTTGAGTGATCGCATCTGGGATATTCCCGAGACCAATTACCTCGAATATCAGTCCGCCGAAGAGCACGCCCGCATGCTGGAAAGGGAAGGCTTTCGTGTCGAGCGCGGCATTGCCGGTCTGCCGACAGCAGTCATGGGAGAGGCAGGCGAGGGTGGCCCGGTCATTGCAATTCTTGGCGAGTTCGACGCGCTGCCGGGACTGAGCCAGGAGGCCGGTATTGCCGAGCAGCGCCCCTTGGTCGACGGCGGCAATGGTCATGGCTGTGGCCATAACATGCTCGGAGCCGGATCCATGCTCGCTGCCGCCGCGGTCAAGGATTTCCTGGCCGAAAGCGGCTTGAAGGGAAGGGTGCGCTATTACGGATGCCCGGCCGAGGAAGGCGGCTCTTCGAAGGGCTTCATGGTGCGCGCCGGCGTTTTCAACGACGTCGATATCGCGATCTCCTGGCATCCGGCAGCCTTTGCCGGGGTCAATAACCCCATTTCGCTCGCCTGCAATGAGATCAATTTCCATTTTTCGGGCCGCGCATCGCATGCCTCCGCCACACCGCATCTCGGCCGTAGCGCTCTCGATGCGGTGGAGCTTATGAATGTCGGCGTCAACTATATGCGCGAGCACATGCCTTCGACCGCGCGCATCCACTATGCTATCACTGATGCGGGCGGCGGGGCGCCTAACGTCGTGCAGGCGCGCGCGACGGTACGCTATCTCGTCCGCGCGAGGACCTTGCCGGAACTCCTGTCTCTGGTCGCCCGCGTCAAGAAGGTTGCCGAAGGTGCGGCTCTGATGACCGAGACGGCCGTCCGCAGTGAAATCGTCAGCGGCGACGCCAACCTCGTCGGCAATACACCACTCGAAGAATGCATGTTCTCGCATCTGCAGCGCCTTGGCCCGCCCGTGTTCGATGACGCGGATCGAGAAATGGCCCGCAAGTTCCAGCAGACCTTCAATGCAGAGGATATCGCAGCGTCCTATGGTCGTTTCGCGCTGAAACCGAAGGAGGACCAGCCGCTCTGCGAGGAGATTTTTCCGTTGAATGCCGGTGACGGCACATTGGTCGGTTCCACCGATGTCGGGACCGTCAGCTGGGTGGTGCCGACCGTGCAGATGCGAGGAGCTACCTATGCTGTCGGAACGCCAGGACATTCCTGGCAGCTGGTTGCGCAAGGGAAGCTGCCGGCTGCCCACAAGGGAACCGAACACGCGGCCAAGGTGATGGCGAGCACGGCCGCCGATCTCATCGGTAACCCCGGATTGATCGAAGCTGCCAAGGCCGATCACAGGGCGCGTCTGGAGCGTACGCCTTTCATCAATCCGATCCCGGATGACGTTGAGCCGCCATTGCCGGAGCAGGCTGATGCCTAACCAGGACTTGCAGCCCGATCGTGAACGCCTGACAGCGCTTATCCGCGAGTTTGCCCGTCGGGTGAAATTGTCCGGAACGCGGGAGGAGCTCGAGAGCTTTCTGCATCTGAAGGACCGGCCGGTGTCTCCTCTGCCGATGCTCGGCGAACGGCCGAATTTGAACGACAAGTCCAAGGCCGATCCGGTGATTGCCGGAATCGGCGAAGCCCTCAAAGGCAAGACGGTCGGCGTCGTTCAGTCGACCAGCCACGCTATGACAATGTCAGTTCCTGCAAAAACATGCTCTTCCGGGGCAGCAACATGAGCCAGCCTGGTTTTTTCGAGCTTGCCGGCTTCGGTCCGGATGGCTGGGGCCATGCTCTTCTAGCCGGAGCGTGGATGACCATCCTTGTTGCAATCGCCGGCTATGCCGTCGGCGCCTGTATTGGGACGCTTGGGGCATGGGCCAAGATTGCAGGTAACGGCTTTGCTCGCGCAGTCGCCGACGCTTATACAACGGTGCTGCGGGGCATTCCCGATCTGCTGGTCATCTATCTCTTCTATTTCGGCGGTAGCGCCGTGGTTACGGCGGTGGGCCGGCTTTTCGGCGCCGAAGGTTTCCTCGGCTTTCCGGGCTTTCTTGCCGGCTCCCTCGCCGTGGGCGTCACCTCCGGCGCTCAGTTCACGGAAGTGCTGCGAGGTGGTTTCAAGGCGGTCCATCCGGGTGAGATCGAGGCGGCTATCGCCTGCGGCATGCCGCGCTGGCTTCGTCTGCGGCGGATCGTTGCGCCGCTGACCCTACGTCACGCGCTTCCCGGTCTCGGCAATGTCTGGCAGGTCGTCCTGAAGGAGTCGGCACTGGTATCGATCACCGGTGTTGCCGAGCTCCTGCGCCAGGCCCAGGTCGGCGCGGGGTCGACCGGGCTTCCATTCGATTTCTACCTGATGGCCGGCGCGATCTACCTGATGATCTCGACAGTTTCGAGCCTCGTCATCCGGCAGGCGGAGCGGCGCCTGTCGCGCGGCGTGAGGAGGGCGTGATGGACTGGCCCTTTCTCCAGGAAACATTTCTGAGCCTGGTCTTCGCAATTCCGCTGACGCTCGAGCTTGCCGTGACGTCGATCTGCCTTGGGGCCATTCTGGCGATGCTGCTGGCGCTTGCCCGCCTCTCCTGTGTGGCAGCGCTGGACTGGTTCGCGCGGCTCTATGTCTTTGTCTTCCGCGGCACGCCGCTCTTGGTGCAGATATTTCTCATCTATTATGGTCTCGGTCAGTTTCCAGCCATACGGCACAGCGTCTTCTGGCCGTTTCTCCGCGATCCTTACTGGTGCGCGGTTCTGGCGCTGACCTTGAATACCGCGGCCTACGCCAGCGAGATCATTCGCGGCGGCATGCTCTCGGTACCGCACGGTCAAGTCGAGGCTGCCCGCGCCTGCGGCATGAACCGTTTTCTGATGTTTCGCCGGATCGTCCTGCCGCTGGCAATCCGACAGGCATTGCCCGGATACGGCAACGAGATGATCTCGATGGTCAAGGCGACATCGCTTGCCTCGATCATTACGCTGATGGAGGTAACCGGAGTTGCCGCGAAGATCATCTCCGAGACCTACCGGGCAATCGAGGTCTTCGTTGTCTCCGGGGCCATCTATCTCGCCCTCAATTTCTTGCTGACGCGTCTCATTCAATTCGCCGAGTACAGGCTTAGCCCGCATTTGCGCGCGCCTCCTCCCGTCAACCGAGAGAATGCCGTTGTGGCGACCCCTGCAGGAGAACATCGATGACAACTACACCGATCGCCCTCAGCGTGCGCGACATGCACAAGAGCTTCGGGCCTGTACAAGTCATCAAGGGCATCTCCCTTGATGCTTTGGAAGGCGATGTCGTCTCCATTGTCGGTTCGTCCGGCTCCGGGAAATCGACGTTCCTGCGTTGCATCAATCTGCTGGAAACGCCGGATTCCGGTGAAGTGACCGTTGCCGGCGAAACGATCTCGATGCAGCGCAGTGCCGGAGGCGCACACCGGGCGACGGATCGATGGCAGGTCGACCGTATCCGCTCTCAGCTCGGCATGGTGTTCCAGAGTTTCAATCTCTGGTCTCACAAGACGGTCCTGGAAAACCTTATCGAGGCGCCGATCCATGTTCAGCGCCGTTCACGCGCCGAATGCATCGAGGAAGCTGAAGCTTTGCTCGCTAAAGTCGGCATCGCCGATAAACGCAATTGCTATCCCGCTCATCTTTCCGGCGGCCAGCAGCAGCGCGCCGCCATTGCCCGCGCGCTCGCCATGCATCCAAAGGTGATGCTCTTCGATGAGCCGACATCGGCGCTCGATCCGGAGCTTGTGGGAGAGGTTCTGCGCGTCATGCGCGCCTTGGCAGAGGAAGGGCGCACCATGCTGGTCGTCACACATGAGATGGGATTTGCGCGCGACGTCTCCAGCCGCGTTGTCTTTTTACACAAGGGTCTGGTCGAGGAAGAGGGCAAACCTCAGGATGTCTTCTCGAATTCGAAGTCGGAGCGCTTCCGCCAGTTCATCAATCAATAGTTCATCAGGCTCAATCAAGAAGGGGAACTCAAGTATGAAATACCTGACCGCAATCATGGCCGCGATCACTATGGTCGCCACCTTAGCCGTTTCCACGGCGGCACGCACCGAGGAGAAGAACTGGACACATGTGACGATTGCGACCGAGGGGGCGTTTCGGCCGTGGAACTTCACCAAGGCAGACGGTAGCCTGGATGGTTACGAAATCGAGCTGATCAAGTATTTTTGCGCCCATATGAAGGTCGAATGCACGACCGTGATCCAGCCTTTTGACGGTATGATCCCGGCCCTGAATGCCGGAAAGTTCGACGCAATCATTTCGGGGATGTCTGCAACCGCCAAGCGTGAGGAGGTCATTGCCTTCAGTGATTCCTACGGCACGACCGGGCAGACCTTTGCGACATTGAAAGACTCCCCGCTTGCCACTCTGCCTTTGAAGGGCAAGGTGTTTTCGCTCGCAACGGACGAGGCCGGCGCTGTCGCTGCGCTGAAGCAGCTCGAGCCGTTGCTCAAGGGCAAGACAATCGGCGTGCAGACTGCATCGATCGCCGCGACCTTCCTCGACAAATATTTGAAGGGCGTCGTCGATATCCGTGAGTACAAGACGACGGAACAGCACGATCTCGATCTGAAGGCCGGTCGTATCGACCTCGTCATGGCGTCGATGGCATATCTCTCGACAGCGGCGGCAAAGCCGGGCAACGAGGACTTGATCGTCACAGGCCCTCGTTTCCAGGGCGGCATGCTCGGGCGAGGCAGCTCGGTTGGTTTGCGTAAGGAGGATATCAAACTGAAAGCCATGTTCAATGACGCGATCGCAGCAGCCAAGGCGGACGGCACGATCGTCAAGCTATCGCAGAAGTGGTTCGGCTTTGACGTAACGCCGAGGTAAAACGCGGCAGGATGCCAGCACTTGCGAAATATCTCGGCGAGTGCTGGTTATCCGTGAATCTCCTGGTCGCAAAGCCGGCTTATGCCGGCTGCGATGCCTCGACGACGGCGAGTGCGGCCATGTTGACGACGCCGCGGGAAGTGACCGAGGGAGCAAGAATGTGAGCGGGCAGGGCGGCGCCGAGCAGGATCGGGCCGACATGCAGTCCGTCTGTCATCGACTTCACCACGCCGAAGGTAATGTTGGCGGCGTCGAGGTTCGGGAAGACGAGCAAGTTCGCCTCGTCATGCAGCGTCGTATCCGGCATGACCCGCTTGCGCAGCGCTTCGGTGATGGCGCTTTCGCCGTGCATTTCGCCGTCGACTTCAAGATCGGGCGCGGTTTCACGAATGAGTTGCAGGGCGTTGCGCATCTTGGTCGCACTTTCGGATTCGCGCGAGCCGAAATTGGAATGCGAGACGAGGGCGGCGCGCGGCGTGATGCCGAAGCGGCGAATTTCCTCGGCCGCCATCACCGTAGCCTCGGCGACCTCTTCTGCGCTCGGGTTGAAGGTCACGTAAGTGTCGGTGAAGAAGGTGGCGCCGCGCTGCGAGATCATCAAGCTGAGGGCCGAGAAATCGCGGACATTCTTGCGCTTGCCGATGATCTGGCGGACGTCGCGGAGGTGCTTTTCGTAGCGGCCTTCCAGGCCGCAGATCAGCGCATCGGCCTCGCCGCGCCTCAGCGCCAGCGCGCCAATGACGGTCGTGTTGGTGCGCACGATGGTGCGGGCGGCTTCCGGAATGACGCCGCGGCGGCCGACGAGCGAGAAATAGAGATCGACATATTCGCGGAAGCGCGGATCGTCTTCCGGGTTGATGACCTCGAAATCCTGCAGTGGCCGGATGCGCAGACCGTAGCGCTTGAGGCGTGTCTCGATGACCTGCGGGCGGCCGATCAGAATCGGTTTGGCCAAGCCTTCCTCAAGCAGCACCTGGGCGGCGCGCAGCACGCGCTCATCCTCGCCTTCGGAGAAGATGACGCGCTTGCGCTCGGCGGCCTTTGCCGCAGTGAAGATCGGCTTCATGACGAAGCCGGAGCGGAAGACGAAGCGGTTCAACTGATCGAGGTAGGCGTCGAAATCCTGGATCGGGCGGCGCGCGACGCCGCTCTGTTCGGCGGCCTTGGCGACGGCAGGGGCGATGCGCAGGATGAGGCGCGGATCGAAGGGGGAAGGGATCAGATAGTCGGGGCCGAAGACCGGGGTCTCGCCGGAATAGGCGCGAGCAGCGACATCGGAGGGTTCTTCGCGGGCAAGCGCTGCGATGGCGCGCACGGCGGCCATCTTCATTTCCTCGTTGATCGTCTCGGCGCCGCAATCGAGCGCGCCGCGGAAGATGTAGGGGAAGCAGAGGACGTTGTTGACCTGGTTGGCGAAGTCCGAGCGGCCGGTGCAGATCATTGCGTCGGGGCGGGCAGCGCGGGCGAGATCCGGCATGATCTCCGGCGTGGGATTGGCGAGCGCCATGATCAGCGGCTTGTCGGCCATCTGCGCCAGCAGCTCCGGCTTCAGGACGCCGGCGGCCGAGAGACCGAGGAAGACATCGGCGCCGCCGATATTTTCGGCGAGCGTGCGCGTGTCGCTCTTCTGGGCATAGACGGACTTCCATTCGTCCATCAGTTCGGTGCGGCCCTCATAGACGAGGCCTTCGATATCGTGGACCCAGATATTTTCGCGCTTGGCGCCGAGCGTCACCAGCAGATTGAGGCAAGCAAGGGCGGCCGCACCCGCGCCCGAGGCGACGATCTTGACGTTATCGATCGCCTTGCCGGCGAGTTCCAGCCCGTTCAGGATCGCGGCGGCAACGATGATCGCGGTGCCGTGCTGGTCGTCGTGGAAGACCGGGATTTTCATCTTCTCGCGCAGGCGCCGCTCGACCTCGAAACATTCCGGCGCCTTGATGTCTTCAAGGTTGATGCCGCCGAAGGTCGGCTCCAGCGAGGAAACGGTCGAGACCATCTGTTCGACGCTCGCGGCGTCGATCTCGATGTCGAAGACGTCGATACCGGCGAATTTCTTGAAGAGCACGGCCTTGCCCTCCATGACCGGCTTCGAAGCCAGCGGCCCGATATTGCCGAGTCCGAGCACGGCGGTGCCGTTGGAAATCACGGCGACGAGATTGGCGCGCGAGGTATATTCGGCTGCCATTTCCGGGTTGTCCCGGATGGCAAGGCAGGGGGCGGCGACACCCGGCGAATAGGCGAGCGCGAGATCGCGCTGGTTACCGAGCGGCTTGGTCGCCTGGATCTCCAGCTTGCCGGGGCGGGGATAGCGATGGAAGAAGAGCGCCTGCTCGTCGAGATCGCCGCCCGGCAGGTTCTTGTCCGTCTTGGATTTATCCTGGTGATCCATTGCCGCCTCCGTGCACGTCTTTTTCTGGAGTTCCCTCCATACATCAATCGGATACGGGCGACAGTATGGAAATGAGGGCTGGAAGAAGTTTTCGCGAGACGGGCGTGTCCCACGACGCCGCAGGCCGGCCGAGTATCGGCATCGCCAGTACTAATCCTTTTGGAAAACTTGTTTGACGCCCCCTGCGAGCGCAAGATGCTGGCCGCGACGGTGCGGGGCGCCGGTCGCATGGAGGAAATCATGGACAATTTGAACCTCACGACCCTGCAGCGGGGTCAGACGATGGTCAATGACGTGGCCATGGATGCGTTTGCCGCCGGTTTTCGCGGCAGTCTCCTGACCAGCAACGACGTGAATTACGGCGAGGCGCGGGCGATCTGGAATGCGATGATCGATCGCCGGCCGGGGCTGATTGCGCGCTGCGCAGGGGCAGCTGATGTCGTGCGCGCGGTGCGTCTTGCGCGCGATAACAATCTGCTCGTTTCGGTGCGCGGCGGCGGGCACGGCATTGCCGGCAATGCCGTCTGCGAGGGTGGTGTTGTCATCGACCTGTCGCCAATGAAGTCCGTGCGGGTCGATCCCGAGACGCGCCGCGCCAGGATCGAGCCGGGCGCTACGCTCGGCGACGTCGACAAGGAAACGATGGCTTTCGGGCTGGTGCTGCCGACCGGCATCAATTCCACGACCGGCATAGCCGGCCTGACGCTCGGCGGCGGTTTCGGCTGGCTCACCCGGAAATTCGGGCTAACCCTCGACAATCTGATTTCGGTGGATGTGGTGACGGCCGATGGCGAACTGGTGAAGGCGAGCGAGACCGAGCGGCCGGACCTGTTCTGGGCCCTGCGCGGCGGCGGCGGCAATTTCGGCGTCGTGACCTCCTTCGAATTCCAGCTCAACCCGCTCCATCCCGAAGTTTTCGCCGGACTGGTGGTGCATCCCTTCGCCGATGCGGAAAAAGTTCTCAGAGAGTATCGCGAGGCGCTGGAAACAGCACCCGACGAGCTGACCTGCTGGGTGGTGATGCGCCAGGCGCCGCCGCTGCCGTTCCTGCCGGCCGAATGGCACGGCAAGGAAATCGTGGTGCTCGCCATGTGTTATTGCGGGGACATGGCGGCGGGCGAAAAGGCGGCGGCGAGATTGCGTGGGATCGGAAAGCCGATCGCCGACATCGTCGGCCCGATGCCATTCATCGGCTGGCAGCAGGCATTCGACCCGCTTCTAACGCCCGGCGCCCGTAACTACTGGAAGAGCCAGGATTTCGCCTCCCTCTCCGATGCGGCGATCGAGGTTCTCACCAATGCCGTGCGGAAGTTGCCAGGGCCGGAATGCGAAATATTCATCGGCCATGTCGGCGGCGCCGCCGGCCGCGTGCCGACCGAAGCCACAGCATTTCCACAGCGCAGTTCGCATTTTGTCATGAATGTCCATGCACGCTGGCGGGAATCCGAGATGGACGGAAACTGCATCGGCTGGGCACGCGAACTCTTTGAGGCAACCAAACCGCATGCTGTGGGTACTGCCTACATCAACTTCATGCCGGAGGACGAGACCGATCGGGTCGAAATGGCTTACGGGGCCAATTATGCGCGCCTTTCCGAAATCAAGCTGCGCTACGATCCGAACAATCTGTTCCGGATGAACCAGAATGTGAAGCCGATGGCGGCCGTGCGGGCTGCGTGACGGGCCGCGACGCGCGTCGGCTCAAGCGGTCTGGTCAGGCACGAGTATTGGACCGATGGAGGCAGGTGATTGGCAAGCCACCAATGTCGACGCTGTACCTCAATTGGAACGCTTCTTGTCGCAGGAGACAGGCCTTTGCGACAGGTTTGCGAAATTAGGCTGCCGCACTTCAAGCGCTGGCAGCTTTTCGCGGAATTGCGAATTACGCGGCAACTGTGGTTGGAGCTGCGGAATTGTTGGAGAACCATACGTCGCGGAAGATCGCGACGGCGCTTTCGTCGGGTTTGCGATCTCTGGTGAGCCAGGCGGAGCGGATGGTTCGTGCGCCGGTGCGATCCGGGACTCTAAGGCTCTGGCGAGGGTCACTTGCGCCAATGCAGGGAATGAACCAAGCTGGCATTAATGGCTGCGCCGAGAATTCCGATTGACCTCGAGTGATGAGCATCGTGACGGCAACATCCTCGTTCGGGCGCCAAGGAAAGATCATACGACCGCCTGGACGCAATGATTCGAGCCAATGTGCTGGCGGGGCCACAACGCCGGCATTCACGTAGATCACGTCGGATGACGGCAGCGTCAGCACAGTAGCGTCACCATGAGTAACCGAAACCCCTTCGAAGGGAACGAGGTTCTCACGCGCACGCTCAGCAAGATTGTCATCGATTTCAAAGGCATGCACGCTGCCGTATGGGAGCGTCAACATCGAGAGCATTGCGGTGTAGTAGCCAGTGCCTGCTCCGATATGGGTCACCACTTCGCCGCGCTGTGGATTCACGCTCCCGAGCCAACCTGCATGCAACAGGGGCTCGCCGTTGTTGATGCCCTTCGTCCGATCAAGTGCGACCAGCACGTTCTGATTAACATGCACCGGATCGTCGCTCGGAGTTTCAATGTAGCGATGCCGGTAGGATTTCTTCCAAGGATGGACGGCGATATGCCACGGACCGGGACCAAGGAAGGCTTCGCGGGGTACAAGGTCGAAAATGCGTTCATACCGTTCATCCGGCGAGCCTGTGGCCGCGGCCATCATCCTTGCGTTTAGCCGACGGACTTCTTGCAGTACGAGACTTGATCTCCTCGTCATTTCGACATCTCTCCTTCATCGTCTCCGAACCGTCATGCGGATGGCAGTGTTGAAATAGAGCTTTCAGAATGTCTCACGAGCTATTTCGGGAAAATGAACCATCTGCAACTCTGTGCCGCAAGTGAATATGGCACCAATCTCTGCTTGAATTCACATTTGCCTGGGACTGGCCGAACCTCGTGCACATGGATGAGTGCGCGAACTCAGGAACGGTTTACCCACCGCACTTCGGCGTCATCGTCACGTCAGCGCCATAGGCATCGCGCAGTTTGTCCTCCTGTCCCGGCTGCCGGTCGGCGGCCTGGTGGAGCAGGATCGTGTCGTAGCCCTGCAAACGCGTTCCCTCGATCAGCGTGACGTCGGAATTCCCAGGATTGTCGGATCGCTCGAACCAGTCGACGGAGTGGTGCAGGAAATTCATTTCGACCGCGCGGTTGGTGACGCCATGGCCGACGATCGCGACATTGTGGTCGCCGGTCTCGGCTTCGCGCATGACGGTCTGGAGGAAGAGACGCACCCGCTGCGCCACGTCCGCCCGGCTTTCGCCGTCCGGCGGCCGTGCATAGAACTTGCCGCTGTTGTTGCGGAGCCTCGCCCATTTTTCGAATTCCTCGGGGAATTTCTGTTTCTGCTCGGCATGATCGTAGATTTCGGTGAAGAGGCCGAAATCCTGCTCGCGCAGAAGATAATCTTCCCTGACATCGCCGACGAAGTTTTCCGGCAGCACTTCGAGCAGCGCATCCTTGCTCTGGCGCGTGCGCAGGAACGGCGAATACCAGATATGCAGCTTCTGGAATCCCTCGCTCGGCAGCCCTCTCAGGTACGAGGCGATGACAGCGCCTGCCTCCGCCGCCTGGCGATAGCCCCACTCGGTCAACGGCACGTTATGATCGCCGAACTGACGGTAGGCCTGTTCGTTGATGTTGCCGAGGGATTCGCCGTGGCGAACGAGAAAGAGACGCATCGGCCATCCCCGCTTCATCGGATATGGAATCGTCGTCATCATGAACGCGCTCGATTGGCAGGGCAATATCGTCGGTCGGAAAAGGGGGCGAGCGTCTGGTCGCCGCTTGCCCCAATCCGCTTGGCCCGTCGATCTTGTTCACTCGGTTCCAAAATCAAGGAGCGAGGGAGGGTCTTCCGCGCTATCAGCGGCCCTGGAAGATCTTGACGAGCTTTGGCGTAAACCGGTGAGCCTTGATGTCGAGCAGATCCTGATACGTGGCCCGACCGGAGATCGCGGCCGCCAGATATCGCTGGCAGGCGACCCTCGGAGCGTCCTTGTCAGAGACGTTTGTCACGATCCCGGCGGTGCGACGCGCATTTGCATCGAAATCCTTTGCGCACACTTTGACGAACTCATTTCTCGCTCTGGTGCTGCCTTGCAGCAACGTGACGGTCGCATCATAATCCTGCTGCGTCGGTGCACAGCCTGCAAGTATTGCAATAGAAATCATTATCGTCGCGGTGCGGACATGCATCATCAACCCCCAAGGATACGCCAAATCGGCACCTGCTGTTAATTTGATTCTCGGCATGCGGGAAAGATCTAGAACCTCGCGGCACGAAATTATGGTGATCGGATTTCCGATTTCGGTTTTGCGACCTTCGTGACCGACGGGATCGGCGTTTACCATCCAGACGGTATGGGTCGGTCTGCAGGGCTTTTCCCCAGCTTGTCATCTTCCTGAAACACGAGTCTGGTTTTGGAGGGCTAGATGAAAGATGGGGCACGAGCACTGTTCGTGACAAACATGATGGAACCCAGACATTTCCGCACGCTCTTCATTTCCGATATTCATCTCGGCTCGAAGGCCGCGAAGGCTGATTTCCTGCTCGATTTCCTGCGCTACCACGAGGCAGACACCATCGTGCTCGTCGGCGATATCGTCGACGGCTGGCGTCTGAAACGCAGCTGGTACTGGCCGCAGGTCTGCAACGACGTCGTCCAGAAGCTGTTGCGCAAGGCGCGCAAGGGCACGCGCGTCGTTTATATCCCAGGCAATCACGACGAATTTCTGCGCGACTTCCCGGGCATGCATTTCGGCGGCATCGAGGTCGTCGAGCGTATGATGTATGACGGCGCGGACGGCAAGAGATACCTGATCCTGCACGGCGACGAGTTCGATGTCGTCGTCCGCAACGCCCGCCTGCTCGCCTATCTCGGCGACTGGGCCTATGATACGGCGATCCGCATCAACATCCTGCTCGCGGCCGTACGCCGCCGCCTCGGCATGCCTTATTGGTCGTTCTCCGCCTGGGCGAAGCTGCAGGTCAAGCACGCGGTCAATTTCATCGGCGAGTTCGAGCGCGTCGTCGCCGAAGAGGCCCGCAAGAGCGGCGCCGACGGCGTGATCTGCGGCCACATCCACCACGC
Organism: Rhizobium sp. NLR16a; assembly: GCF_017948245.1. Taxonomy (NCBI): domain Bacteria; kingdom Pseudomonadati; phylum Pseudomonadota; class Alphaproteobacteria; order Hyphomicrobiales; family Rhizobiaceae; genus Rhizobium; species Rhizobium sp. NLR16a. Next base: position 1,489,756 of record NZ_CP072865.1, read on the forward strand.
CATGATCCAGGATATGGACGGCATTCGCTACATCAACACGGGTGACTGGGTGGAAAGCTGCACGGCGGTTGCCGAACATGCCGACGGCACCTTCGAACTGATCACCTGGCGGGCGCTTGCCACCGCCGTACCGGCGCTTACCGCCATCGAGAGTACCGAAGAGGCGGAACTCGCCCCGCAGGCGGCGTGATTTTACGGCCGTCGCTGTCGCGGCGGCTCGCCGGCAATTTAGCCGTTACCGCGAGGTAACAGGCCATATTTATTTTCTAAAACGTTTCCGGACGGCTATTTCTCGCAATAGTCGCCCCCCGGGTGGTGTGTTAGGAAAACATCCAGTTTCCTTCAGGTCCACAGATGATTCCCGCTCAACATTCCCCGGGTGAGGGAGCGCCGCCGCGCTTCCGGCTGCTCAGTGCGCTGTCTTATTGCGCGCCGCTGCTCGTCAATGGCGTCGTGCTGCCATTCTTCCCGGTATGGCTGGAAACCCATAGTTTCAGCGACCATGAAATCGGCATTATCCTCGCCATACCGATGGTGGTTCGAGTCTTGGTGGCGCCTGTCGTCGCCATGATCGCCGACCGCATGAAGGAGCGCGCCACCGTGCTGCTCTGGTCGGGGAGCCTGTCGCTGCTGACGGCGATCGCGCTTTACTGGTCGACCAGCTTCTGGCCGGTGACAATCGTCTTCGCGCTGCAGGGCGCCAGCTTTGCGCCCTATGTGCCCGTGGTCGAATCGATCGTCATTTCAGGCGTGCGGCGTTGGGGGCTCGATTATGGGTCGATGCGCGTGTGGGGCTCCATCGCCTTCATCGTCTCGACGCTGGTCGGCGGTCAGCTGATCAGCCGGTGGGGCGGCGGCATGGTGCTCATCGTCATGGTGTTCGGCTTCATGATGACGGTAGTGATGGCGATCTTCTGTCCGCGTATCGGGCCGACCCGGCGGCGCGGTCTGCCGATCGACCTTCCTGCCGCCACCGGCAGCGGCCTGCGCGAACCGCATTTGCTGCTGCTTCTGATCGGCGTCGCCATCCAGCAGTCGAGCCATGCCGTGCTCAATGCTTTCTCCTCGATCTATTGGCATCAGCTCGGCTTTTCCGGCACGCAAGTCGGCCTGCTCTGGAGCGCCGGCGTTGCCTCGGAGGTGACGGTGTTCTTTCTGTCGAAGCGGCTCAATCGGCGCTTCACTGCCTGGACCCTAATCCGCTTCGGCTGCGCCGTCAGCGTCTGCCGCTGGATCCTGTTTCCCATGAATGCCGGCTTTGCCGGCTTCTTTCTGCTGCAATGCTTCCACGGCTTCACCTATGCCTTCGTGCATACCGGCGTGCAGCGGCGGATCGTGGCGACAGTGCAGGAGACGCAGGAGGCCTCGGCGCAGGGCGCCTATTTCTTTTATGTCGGCATGGCGATGGGGTTAATGACCATCGCTTCGGGTTATCTCTACGCTTGGCTCGGTCTCGTCAGTTATTACGTCATGGCGCTCGTCGCTCTTACGGGCCTCGGGATCGTCATCTCAGCCTATTATCTTCAGCCCCAGAGGGCGCTTTCCGGCGGAAAGACCAGGGAAGCGGCGTAGCGCAGGCCGGGCTCGCGGTCGTGGGCAAGCAGCAGCGGGCCGTCGAGATCGACAAAATCGGCATTCTGCGCGAGCAGCACGGCCGGCGCCATGGCGAGCGAGGTGCCGACCATGCAGCCGATCATGATCGAAATGCCGAGTCTCTCGGCTTCGGTCTTCATTGCCAAGGCCTCGGTGAGGCCGCCTGTCTTGTCGAGCTTGATATTGATCGCATCATAGCGGTCGGCAAGGCTTGCGAGATCGCCGGTGTGGTGCACACTCTCGTCGGCGCAGACCAGCAGCGGGCGGCGGATTTCGGCAAGCAGCGCATCGCGGCCCGCTGGCAGCGGTTGCTCGACGAGGGCAACACCCGCCTCTGCGGCGATCTGCAGATGACGTTCCAGCACCGCCTCCGGCCAGCCCTCATTGGCGTCGAGAATGATCGCAGCTTCGGGTGCCGCCGCGCGGACGGCGCGGATGCGGCTTTCATCGTCGCCGGTTCCCACCTTGACCTTGAGCAGAGCGCGACCGGCATGTTCGCGCGCCTGCGCGGCCATTACGTCCGGCTCACCGAGCGAGATGGTGTAGGCTGTCGTGAGCGGTTTGAGCGATGTGAGGCCGAGGCGGGCGGCGACCGTTTGGCCCGTCCGTTTTGCTTCGAGATCCCAGAGAGCGCAATCAACCGCGTTGCGTGCCGCACCCGGCGGCATCGCCGACAAGAGATCGTCGCGCGAAATGCCGGATTCGATCAGCGGGCGCGCCGCCTCGATCTGGGCGAAGACGCTCTCCATGGTCTCACCGTAGCGGCGGTAGGGCACACATTCGCCGTGCCCTTGCGCGCCTTCTTCCGTGACTGTGCAGGTAATGACCTCGGCCTTCGTCTTCGCGCCGCGCGAGATGGTGAAGGTCCCGGCAATCGGAAAGGAATTCATCTGGATATCGAGGGTGCGCGGCATTATTGCTATCCTGCGAGCATGGAAATTGGACGTTGCTTCTGTATATTGACGCGCCGGCGGCGATCCGCTTCGCGAGTCGGCAATGTCGCCGTAAGCCTTGAAAGACACAAGTATCTTGAACGCCGAGAATCGCAACGCCGCCTCACTGCAAGTGGACGACCGGCCAGATGGTTCGGGGCAGCATGTTCGTCTCAGCGGCAATTGGCGCAGCGCCTATGTGCATCTTGTGCTGCGCGACTTCGATAAGCTTCGGCGAGAGAAGATCGGCAATCTGACGCTGGACCTTTCTGATGTATCGGACATCGATACTGCCGGTATCTGGCTTCTTTGCCGGCTAAAGAAGGAGGAGGAAGCGGCCGGGCGCACGGTGCGCTTCGTCGGCACCAATCCGCATATCGACGAAATGCTGGAGATGTTTTCGGAGGAGCCAGCCAAACCGGAGCCGGAACAGAAGGAGAAGGTCTCGCTTGCCGCGCGCATCTTGGCGCCGATCGGCAAGATGACTTACGACATCTGGGACAATCTCGCCGCCTCGATGTATATCCTCGGCTCGGCGGTGCGCGGCGCGCAAATGAAGCTCGGCCGCGGCAGCGGCGTCTCGCCGGCCTCGATCGTCAACCAGATCGATCACATGGGTGTGCGTGCCGTTCCGATCATTCTGCTGATGTCATTTCTGATCGGTGCGATCATCGCCCAGCAGGGTGCCTTCCAGCTGCGTTATTTCGGGGCGGAGGTGTTCGTTGTCGATCTGGTTGGAATTCTGCAGCTGCGCGAAATCGGCGTGCTGCTGACCTCGATCATGATTGCCGGTCGTTCCGGCAGCGCGATTACCGCCGAAATCGGCTCGATGAAGATGCGCGAGGAGATCGACGCGCTGAAGGTGATGGGGCTGAACCCGATCGGCGTGCTGATCTTCCCGCGGCTGGTGGCGCTGACCATTGCATTGCCGCTGCTGACGGTGTTGGCGAACTTCGCGTCGCTGGCGGGGGCTGCGGTCGTCGCCTGGGGCTATTCCGGCATCACTTTCGCCAATTTCCTGGCGCGGCTGCACGAGGCTATTACGCTGTCGACCGTGCTGTCGGGCATGATCAAGGCGCCGTTCATGGCGCTCGTCATCGGCATCGTCGCCGCCGTCGAGGGGCTGAAGGTCGGCGGCAGTGCGGAGTCGCTCGGTCAGCATGTGACGGCCTCGGTGGTGAAGGCGATTTTCGTCGTCATCCTGATGGACGGGCTTTTTGCGATGTTCTATGCAGCGATCGATTTCTAGCATGGCGGGCAGCGTGGACGAGCAACCGATAGAAAGCGAAGGACAGGGCAGGGATGTCGTGCTTTCGGCGCGCGACGTCACCGTCGCCTTTGGCTCCAAGGTGGTGCTCGACAAACTGAACCTCGATATCTATCGCGGCGAGATCCTCGGCTTCGTCGGCGCGTCGGGCACCGGCAAATCGGTGCTGATGCGCACGGTGCTGCGGCTGCTGCCGCGCCGCTCCGGCACGATCAAGATCCTCGGCCAGGACTTCGACGAGCTCAATGAGCCGCAGCGCAACGCGCTCGACATGCGGCTCGGCGTGCTCTTCCAGCAGGGCGCTTTGTTTTCGTCGCTGACCGTCAAGGAAAATATCCAGGTGCCGATGCGCGAATATCTCGACCTGCCGCGCTCGCTGATGGATGAGCTGGCGCACTTGAAGATCCGCATGGTGGGGCTTGCGGCCGACGCCGCCGACAAATATCCGTCCGAGCTTTCGGGCGGCATGATCAAGCGCGCCGCGCTTGCCCGCGCCCTGGCGCTCGATCCCGAGCTCGTCTTTCTGGACGAGCCGACTTCAGGTCTCGATCCGATCGGCGCGGCCGAGTTCGACGAACTCATCGCCAATCTGCGCGATAGTCTCGGACTGACCGTCTATATGGTGACGCACGATCTCGACAGCCTGTTTTCGGTTTGTGACCGTATTGCCGTGCTCGGAAAGAAGCGGGTAATGGTGGAAGGCACGATCGACGACATGCTGGCCTATGACGATCCGTGGGTGCAGGCCTATTTCAAAGGTAAACGGGCACGGTCGATCGTGCCGCAGGACAATGGCGCGCGGCACGGCAACGGCAGCGGCGGGAAGTGATCGGATAGATGGAAACCAAAGCCAATTATACGATTGTCGGTTTTTTCACGGTGCTGGTGATCGCGGCCGCCTTCGGCTTCGTCTACTGGATGGCCGAATATGGCCGCGGTGGCCCGATGACGGAGCTGATCGTGCGTATTCCCGGCTCGGCGAACGGGCTCAGCGTCGGCTCGCCCGTGCGCTTCAATGGTATCCAGGTGGGCTCGGTGCAGACGCTGTCGATCGATGCCGACGATCCGCAATATTCGCTGGCCTTCACCCAGGTGCGCGCGGACGCACCGATCTACCCCTCCACCAAGGCCGCCCTTGAAATTCAGGGCCTGACGGGGGCCGCCTATATCGAACTGTCGGGCGGCCGCAAGGGTGAGGAGAGTATCCTCAAACATGCGATCGAAAACGGCAAACGCGCCGTCATCGTGGCCGACCAGTCGAGCGTCACCAATCTTCTGGCGACCGCGGACAAGATCCTCGATCGCGCCAATGACGCGGTCGGCGAACTTCAGGGTTTCATCGAAGATTCGCGTGCTCCGCTGACCCAGACGTTCAAGAATGCCGAAACCTTCTCGGATGCGCTGGCCAAGAATTCCGACAATATCGACTCCTTCCTGCAGAGCGTCGGTGAGCTCTCCAATACGGTGAAGGCGGTTTCCGGGCGTCTCGATTCGACGCTCCAGGCTGTGGAATCGCTGGTCAAGGCGGTCGACGCTCAGAAGATCGACAATATCGTCTCCAATGCCGAGAAGATCACTGCCAATGTCGCCGATGCCTCGGGCGATCTCAAGGGCGCGATCCAGAAGTTCGACGAGACGGCCACCACCTTCAACGATTTCGGCAAGCAGGCGCAGGCGACGCTCGATCGCGTCGACACGCTCGTCGCCCAGATCGACCCGGCGAAGATCAAGGGTTCCGTCGACGATATCTCGCAGGCCACAAAGGATGCACGTGCGGCAGTCGCCTCGATCCGCGACGTCGCCAACACGGTTTCGTTGCGCCAGAAGGATATCGACCAGACAATTCAAGACGTGTCGCAGCTTGCCAACAAGCTGAATTCAGCCTCGACACGTATCGACGGCATTCTCATCAAGGTCGATGCGTTGCTCGGCACCGACAATACGCAATCTCTGTTTACCGAGGCGCGCGCGACGCTCGAATCGTTTAAGAAGGTCGCGGACAATCTGAATTCGCGCATCGGTCCGATCGCCGACAATCTACAGAAATTCTCGAGCGGCGGCTTGCGCGACGTGCAGACTCTCATCAATGACATGCGCGGAACCGTGAGCAATCTCAACGATACGATCAGCAACTTCGACCGCAATCCGCAACGCCTGATCTTCGGCGGGGACACGGTCAAGCAGTACGACGGCCGGACGCGGCGTTAACAGGGGAAGTCAGGGGTAGCCTAATATGGTCGCATCGCATCTGCTGTCGCGCCGTTCTTGGATCAGGGGAACGGCGATCGCGCTGCCGCTGACGGCGCTGATCCTTTCCGGGTGCGGTACCACTGCCAAGAACGACACCTATGACCTGTCGGGCGCCGTCGATGGCGATGGGCCCGCGGCCAAATCCCGCCAGATCCTGATTGCCACCCCGACGGCGCTGAGGGCGCTCGACAGCGACCAAATCGTCATCCGCGTCTCGTCCTCGGAAATCCAGAATCTGTCGCGAGCGCAGTGGGGCGACAAGCTGCCGCGCATGGTGCAATCGAAACTGGTCGAGGCCTTCGAGAATTCGGGCAAACTCGGCGGCGTCGGGATGCCGGGCCAGGGGCTTGCAATCGATTACCAGGTCGTCACCGACATCCGCTCATTCGAGATCGACGCTTCGAGCGGCACCCTGGCGGTGGTGGAAATCTCCGCCAAGATTCTGAACGACCGAAATGGCTCGGTGCACGCTCAGAAGGTGTTCCGCGCCACGGCCCCGGCGGGCGGCGACAATACGGGCTTTGTCAAAGGTCTCGACCGCGCCTTTTCGGCGGTAGTTTCGGAGATCGTAAGCTGGACCCTGCGTTCAATCTGAGAGGGCGTTTCGCGACTGCCGCGTCAACATCAAGGGTTGCGGGTTCCAAAAAAATTGGGCGCCACGAGGTTGAGGCGTTCGTCGTATTAAATTTCTTCACGAATTTGTGGAATGCCTCGTGTTAGCGCTGTCAGGAGGCATGCTGCATGGTGGTCGCACGAGTATTCGGAAAGTCGTCATCGGAAGCGCTTCAGCGAGAAAAGGACCGGCTGGCCGCGTTGCAGCAGCTCGATCTGCTCGACACGCCGAGGGACGAGGGATTCGAGCGGATCGTCCGCCTGATAAAGCAGATCTTTTCCGTCGACATCGGCATCGTGTCGCTGATCGATGCGCACCGGCAATGGTACAAGGCCTGTTCCGGCATGTCGGCCGACGAGGTGTCGCTGGAAGACACGTTCTGCCGCTGCGTAGTCGACTGTGATGAGCCCGTTATCGTTCCGGATGCCAGCAAGGATCTCCGCTTTGCAAGGCATCCAGCGGTCACGGGCGAGGACCATATCCGCTTTTATGCCGGCGTTCCGCTTAGAACGAAGGCTGGCCACATGATCGGAACCGTGTGCGCCATCGATCGCCGGCCGAGATCATTCGGCAGCAAGGACCTCGGTCTTCTCGAGGAATTGGCGGGAGCGGCGATGGACCGCATCGAGCTCGTGCAGTCTGCCGCCACCGACAGTCTGACCGAGGCGATGACGCGGCGTGCATTCAAGCAGGAAGCCGATCAGCTGATTTCGCTCGCGCTGCGGCGTCAGCACGACCTGTCATGCATCGTTTTCGATATCGATCACTTCAAGCAGGTGAACGATGGGCACGGGCATGCCACAGGAGACGCGGTTCTCAAGGCGGTCGCATCGATCTGCAGGTCGACGCTTCGCGCCGGTGATTTGTTTGGCCGTATCGGGGGCGAGGAATTCGCCGTCGTTCTGCCGCATGTCGATCGGGAAGGAGCGGCGGCCGTCGCCGAAAAACTCAGGGCCGCCATCGCCTCGCAGGTCATTTTCGGCCATCACGGCTCTCTGAACGTCACGGCAAGCCTCGGAACGTCGGCGCTTTCGATCGTCAGCAAAGACATCGAAACGCTGCTCGCTCAGGCGGATGCGGCGATGTATCAGGCAAAGCAGAGTGGGCGCAACCGCTGCGTCTCATCGAGTTCCATTCACGCCGACCACGCCATCGGCGCGCGGCGGCGCGTGCTGAAGGCAGGTGCGATCCTGTTCAACGACCGGCGCTCGACCATCGACTGCACGGTGAAATCGATCGGCGTGGAGAGCGCCGGCGTTTCGGTCTCCAGTACAGCGGGCATTCCTTTGGAATTCATTCTTGCCATCAAGGGCGAAGGTTTTGAAACCAATTGCCGGGTAATTGCGCAAGACCGGCAAAACCTGGAGGTGGCTTTCCGGTAGCGAAAGTGCGCCGCGCCCTTTCAGCTTGGCTTGCCGGTTATTTCGTCGGTTGCGCGTCGGTCATCGTCGCTGCAGGCTGGCTGCCTGGGGTGGTGGAGGCGGTGGCGGTTGGTGATGAGGGCAGGGTGCTGTCGAGGAGGCTCGCCATTTTGTCGTCGCGCAGGCTTGCAGTCTTTTCACCCATGACGACGCCGACGACGCGGCGGCCATCCTTCAACGCCGAGGTCACGACATTGTAGCCCGATGCATCGGTATAGCCTGTCTTGATGCCGTCGACACCGTCATAGCGATACATCAGATTGTTGTGGCCGCGCAGTTTCATGCCTCGGAACTGAAAGCCGCGCATCGAGAAGAGCTTGAATTCCTCGGGGAAGTCCCGCATCAGCGAAAGGCCGAGCGTGGCCATGTCACGCGCCGTGGTAACCTGCTCCGGATCGGGAAGGCCCGATGGGTTCTTGAAGACCGTGTCCTGCATCCCCAGCTGGCGCGCCTTGTCGGTCATCGCTCTGGCGAAAGCCTGTTCGGAGTCGCCGAGCTGTTCAGCGATTGCCACGGCGGAATCGTTGGCAGACAGCACGACGATGCTTTCGACCGCTTCACGCAGCGTCACCTTGCGGCCAGCGCCGACGGCAAGCTTGAAGGGTTCCTTGCTCTCGGCGTTTTCCGACATGGTGAGCTTCTGATCCCAGGTGAGGCGTCCATCATGCAGCGCCTCGAATGCGAGATAGAGCGTCATCATCTTGGTCAGCGACGCGGGATAGTTGAGATCGTCCTGGTTGGAAGCTTCAAGAACCTTGCCAGACTGCGCATCGATGACGAAGCTTGCCTGACCGGCTTCTGCCGGAATGAAAGCGCCCATCAGCAGGGTGGAGGAGAGCGCGATGGCAAGGAGCCGGGATGTCGTCGTGGTCATCGGTATTGCTGTCTCTTTCGTTGCACGGCCGAGGAGCCGTTGGCTTTAAACGCAAGCGGATCGAAAAAGTTTGTGACGGAATGAAGGAAGGCGGGCAAATAAAAAAGGCCCATCCACAGATGATACCTTTTGTCCCGGGCCCTGCGGTTTTGACAATCGCGCGCATGGCACGTCTAAATTCGTCATGAGCATGAAGCGCGCCTTTCACACGAATTTTCCGCTGCACTTCGAATTGCTGCAGGCGTGGGGGGGCGATCATGGTCGAAACGGCTGCAGGAGGCGCCAGGAGATCGACCAGGCGCTGATCGGACCGATTACCTGCTTCCGATTTGATGTCAGGCGTTGTTGCCAGAGCCTTTACGAAAAGGCAATGTCGACGGCGGGGCGGACCTCCACCGTCGCGTCACCCGCATCGAAACCATCAAGCGTTTCGTTGTGGTGGGCGACAATCTCGGAGAAACTGAAGGTCGCCGTGTCGCCGGTTGTGTGGCCGTCGGCAACCAAGGTCACGTCATAACCGAGCGAAACGGCACGCCTGACGGTCGTGTCGACGCAGAATTGCGACATGCAGCCGCCGACAACGAGGTGGGTAATCGAACGTTCTTGCAAGCGGTCGGCAAGATCGGTCCCGAAGAAGGAGTCGGCGCTCGTCTTGCGCACGACGACCTCACCTGTTTGCGGTGCAATTTCGCGGCGCAGCGCCCATCCTGGCGTGTCTACGGCCAATCGATGGCCGCTATCGCCATCATGTTGCACCAGCACGATCGGCACGCCAGCCTGTCGCGCCTTTTCCTTGAGCAATGCCAGTCGAGCAACGGTCTCATCAAGTGCGGAATCGACCTGTGGTTGGCGGTCCGGCATGGCCTTTCCCGAGAGAATTGCATTTTGCACGTCGATAATCAAAAGGGCCTTGGTCATTTCGTTCGAGGTTCCGGGCTGGGGAGCAGAGCATACCCCCGTCATCAGTGAAAGCCGCCTGACACATGTTCAGGCGGCTTCAGCTCCACGATATCGGCCAGACTCTATCTCAGCCTGCCCGCTGCATGGGCGAGCATGGTGTAAACCTTCCCCGTATCCGAGGTCAGATAGGACTGTGTGACTGTCTGGTTCGGGTCGGTTCGGGCGACGTCGGCGAGCAGCTTTTCGAAATCGCCGATATAGCGGTCGACAGCGGTGCGGAATTCCGGTTCGCGGTCGTATTTGCGCTTGATCTCGTCGAAGGTCTGCTGGCCCTTCAGCGTGTAGAGGCGGCGGGTGAAGACGTCGCGCTCACCGCGCTGGTAGCGGCGCCAGAGATCGACCGACGCATCGTGATCGATGGCCCGGGCGATATCGACGGAGAGCGAATTCAGCGATTCCACGACATGGCGCGGATTGCGGCTGTCGTTGCTGCGTGCGGCCGGTGCGGCGGTTTCCGCCGGGCGGGCGGGAGCACGGGTCGGCACTTGGTCCGCGGCCTCTTCACGGGATGCGCCCCGCAGAAGATCGCTGATCCAGCCGCCACTTTCCCGGGCCGGTTCCTGGCGGCCCAATTCCTGGCGAGTGGGAGCTGGCTGCTGAGCGGCCCGCTGAGGAGCGGCGGCCGGAGCGGACGGCGCAATCGTACCGCGCAGACCCGCCGCTTCGATCGGCGCAGGCGCTGACGGCTGCGGCGGCTGAGCTGCGATCGGCGGAGTCGGGCGCGGAGCCGGCTGCGCCTGGGCAAGCGAGCGGGCGGCAGGCTCGGAGATTTCCAGCTGCTGGCTGGAGCGGCCGACAAGCTGCGAGATATCCTGCAGGGCCTTGATCTGTTCGGCGACGGCGCGGCGCATGGCCGAGGCGCTTTCCTTGGCTTCCTCGGGCAGGTCGAAGGCGCCGCGCTTCAGTTCGGCGCGGGTGGCGTCGAGCTCGTTGCGGATGTCGGCAGCGGAGCGGCGGATGTCCTCGGTGGCGCCGGAGAAGCGGCCGACGGCATCCTCGATCGCCTCGCGCAGCGATTCCCGCATGTGCTGGGCGGCACCGTCGGAGGCGCGTCCGGCTTCGCCGAGCATGCGCTCGACTTCCGACAGCGAGGCGGTGAGGCCGCCGCGAATACGGTTGGAGAGATCACCGGAACGGCGCTCGACGTTGGCGAAGGTGCTGTCGATCGTCGTATTGGCCTCGTCGCCGGCGCGGGTGATCGCCTCGCGCATCGTCTCGGCGGCCTCCTGTGCGCGCTTCTCGGTTTCCGTCAGAACGCGGCCGATATCGGCGAAGGACGACTGCACGCCCTGGCGCAGATTGCCGGTGACCTGGTTGGAGCGCTGCTCGGCCCGCTCAAACACGGTTTCAATCATGCCGCCGAGGCCGCGCATGGTCTTTTCGATCTCGTCGGAGCGCTGGACCAGGCTGACGGAGAGGGCCTGCAGCGCACCTTCGCGCTCCTCGAGCGTCGAGGCGAGGTTGGATTGGGCAGCACCCAGAAGCTGTGAGGCCTGAGTCAGAACCTTGGAGTGTTCGTCGAAGCGGCCGATGATGCTGCCGACCTGGGCCAGCGTCTGGCCAGATATGTCGGATAGGCGGTCGACCTTGCCTTCGAGAAGCCTGGTCGAGGCATTGACCATTTCGGCAGCCTTGGTGGCGGAGTCGGCAAAGCGGGTCGTGGTTTCGCCGAGACGCCCGTCGACGCTCGTCAACTGTTCGGCGGCGCGGTTCATCATCATCGCCATCGCCGCGCTGCTTTCCGACATGCGCTGAACCAGGCCGTTGACGTTGCCGACCAGGCTGTTCTCGATGGCGCTGACGGCGTTGGCGACATTCTCGGTGCGGGCGGCAACGGCGCTGGCGAGCGCTTCGTTCTCGGCGCGCAGGCGGTCGGCACTGAGATTGGCTGCGGCGGTAATGCGGGCAGCGGCCTGCTCGCCGGCATCGGTGTAGCGATCGATGATCGGGCGGGCGGTTTCGTCGAGAATGCGGGTCAATTCGACAGAGCGGCCTGATAGCATCGAGTTGAGGTCGCGGGTGCGTTCCTCAAGCGTCGAGCGGATCGAGTTGCCACGCGCTTCGAGCGCCCGGTCGACGTCGGAGAGGGAAGTATCGATCTCGCGGACGCGCTCCTCGAGATTGGAGCGAATGGCGCTGCTGCGGGCTTCGAGCGCCCGCTCGACATCCGCCATGGTGGCGGAAATCTCGCTGCCGGCCCCGGACAGGGTCGTGCGGATGGCATTGCCGCGTGCCTCGAGCGACTGGCCGGCATCCGACAGGGCCTTGGAAATGGCATTGACCTGGGTGCCGACAACCGTCTCGGCCTCGGCGACCTTGTTGACGATTGCATTGCCGGCTTCCGAGAAGGTCTGGGCGACGGCAGCGGCCTGAGTTGCCAGGCGGTTCTGCGCTTCGGCAACCCGCGTGACGATCTGCGACGAGCGCTCATCCATGGTGCGGGTGAATTCGTCGCTTTTCGCATTGAGATCCTCGGCGAACTGCTGGCCGGTCTTGCCAAGCAGTTCCGTCGTTCTCGTCGCTTCGCCTTCCATTCCCTGGGCTGCTTCGGCCACCGCGCTGCGCAACGTCGAGGCGAGGCCGGCGGCCTTGCCCTCGATGGTGCGGTTGACGGCTTCGAGGCCGACGGTCAAGGCGCGATCCATGGTGGACAGGCGTTCCTCGATGCGTTCGTTGCCGCGGTCAAGGGTTTCGCCGAGACTTGCCGTGCGGCCCTCGATGGCGCCTGCAAGTGTGGTCGTGCGGCTGTCCAGCGTCTCGGCCAGACTGGCCGTGCGGCTGTCGATTGCCTGCGTAAGATTGGCGGCGCTGCCTTCGAGCGTCGTCGAGATGCGTTGAGTGGCGTCGTCACCGAGTGCGCCAAGTCGGGAAATGCCGTTGGCAAGCACGCCGGAGAGGTGGCTGCTGGCGGCTTCGATCTTTTCGGCAACGCCGCCGACGCCGTCGCGGATGCGGGTCTCGATCGCTGTAAGGCCGGATTCCATGCGAGAACCGGTTTCTTCAAGGCGTCCAGCAAGGTTCTCGACCGACTGGTCGAGATGGGTGGAGAGGTTCTGTGCGGAGCTCGAGATCGTGTTCGCCGCCTCCTGGAAGCGGCCGGCGATCTGGCCGGCGCCGGCGCGCATGCGATCTTCCAGCGTCTGGGCGCCGGCATCGATCGCCTGGCGGATCGAGGCTTCTCGGTCTTCCAGCGACATTTCGAGCATGCTGACGCTCGTCGCCACCGAAGTGCCGATGTTGGTCGCCTGTTCGGTGAGTGTATCGCTGATCTGCGCATGCGCCTGGCTCAGCGACAGCTCGATGGCATTGCCGCGGTCCTCGAGCGTCGTGCGGATCCGCTCATGGGCGGAAGCAAGCCCGCCTTCGATGCGTGCCGCGGCCTCCTCGGCCAGACCCCCAAGCCGCGCATGGGCGTCGCTGAGGCGGCCCTCGATGCGGCCGGTCAAGCCGCCGACGAGATCCTCAAAGCGGGCGCCGCCCGCATCGAGAATGCCCGAAAGAGCCGCGCTGTGCTCGGAGAGCGCCGATTCAAGCCGCCGCTGATTGTCGGCATAGGCGTTGTGGATGGCATCCGTCTTGTCGGCAAAGGCGCCGGCAACACGGGCCTCGGCACTGGTGACGGCCTCCATGATCGCATTGCTGCGGGCTTCGAGGGCGCTGTCGAATCGGCTCTGGTTGTCATCGAGCGAAATGGCGAGCGCCATGGTCTTTTCGTCGAGCCTATCGGTGAGCCGGTCATGGCTTGCCGTTACGGCACCGACAAGCGCGGCTGCGCGATGTCCCAGGGCTTCCTCGAGGCGGACCTGCCCTTCGTTCAGCGAGGCGGCCAACGCGCTGGCCTTCTGGTCGAGCACGCCATTCAGGCGTTCATGTGTGCCGGAGACCGCATTGGTGATCGCATCGGCGCCTGATGTCAGCGTCTCCTCGAGACGGCTCTGGCTCTCGTTCAGCGATATGGCAAGGGCCATCGCCCGATCGTCGAGCGTCTCGGACAGGCGGTCATGGGTGGTGGAAACCGCATTGAGGAAGGATTCCGAGCGGCTCTCCAGCGTGTCCTGCAGGCGGCTCTGGCCTTCGTTCAAGGAGGCGGTCAGTGCCGATGCCTTCTCGTCAAGGGTTTCGGCGATGCGCTCATGCGTACCGGAGACGGCCTTGAGGAAAGCTTCGGAGCGGGCTGCCAGCGTGTCTTCGATCCGCGTCTGATTCTCATTGAGCGAGATTGCGAGCGCCATCGCTTTCTCGTCCAGCGTTTCCGACAGGCGATCATGGGTGCCGGAGACTGCATTCAGCAGCGCTGCCGACCGGGTCTGCAGGGTGTCCTCGATGCGGGCCTGGCCTTCGGTCAGTGACATGGCAAGCGCCATCGCCTTTTCGTCGAGCGTCTCGGCGAGGCGCTCATGAGTGCCGGATACAGCATCCAGCAGGGCCGCGGAGCGGCTTTGGAGCGTATTTTCGATGCGTGACTGGGTCTCGCTCAGCGAGTTGGCAAAAGCTGCCGCCTTACCTTCCAGCGTCTCGGCAAACAGGTCATGAGTGCCGGAAACGGCGTTCAGCAGGCCCGCCGAACCGGTTGCGAGCGTTTGCTCGATGCGGGTCTGGCTCTCGTTCAAGGAAATGGCAAGCGCCATCGCCTTTTCATCAAGGGTTTCGGCAAGCCGGTCGCTCGTGCCGGACACACTGTTCAACAATGCTTCGGCGCGGGTTCCAAGCGCGTCTTCGATGCGGGCATGGCGCTCGTCGAGCGAAGCCGTCAGGGCTGCTGCCTTGGTATCCAGCGTTTCCGACAGCCGATCATGCGTGCCTGAGACGGCGTTGAGGAAAGCCGCGGAACGGGTCTCCAGCGTGTCTTCGATGCGGCTCTGGCTTTCGTTCAAGGAGATTGCGAGCGCCATCGCCTTTTCATCAAGGGTTTCGGAGAGGCGGTCATGGGTGCCGGAAACGGCGGTGAGCAGCGCCTCGGAGCGGGTTTCGAGCGTATCCTCGATGCGGGCCTGGCTCTCGTTCAGGGAAATGGCAAGTGCCATCGCCTTTTCGTCAAGCGTTTCCGCAAGACGGTCATGGGTGCCGGAAACGGCGTTGATGATAGCGTCGGAGCGGGTCGTCAGCGCTTCCTCGAAGCGGCCGTGATGGGTGGTTAGCGCGTCGATCAGCGCTCCGCCGCGCTCCGACATGACGCTGTCAATACGCTCATGGGCTGTGCCAACCGCGTCCCGGATTTCTGCTGCGCGCGCTGTCAATACGCTGGTGAGTTCCTCTGCGCGGCCGCCGAAGGCCGTCGTGACCTGCTCGGTGCCGGCGGCAACGGCGGCGGTCAAATCGGTAGTGGTTGTGCGCAGCGTATCGCGGAATTCGGCCGAGCGGGCCTGAAGATTGTTCTGCAGATCGGAGGTGCCTGATGCAAGCGCCAGCGCGATGTCCGACGTGGCGCTCTGCAGCGCCGAGGTCAGCTCGCCGGTGCGGCTGGTGAGTGCGGTGGTGATTTCTTCCGTGCGGCTGTTGAGCGTGCTCTCCAGCACTTCATGACCGGTTGCGAGCGCAGTCGCGAGCGCCAGCGACTGGTCGGTCATCGAGGAGCCGAGCCGGTCGATGCTGGAAGTCAAAATGCCCTCGATCGAATCCGAACCGCCGGTCAGGGTTTCGTTGATGCGGGCAAGGCTCTCCATCAGCTTGGTGTCGAGCGAGCCGGTGCGCTTGTCGAAAGCGCTGGTGAATTCGGCGACACGCTCGTCGAAGGCGGTCGACAGCTGGGCAACGGTCGTCTGCAGGCGTTCTTCGAAGAAGCCCGAGCGCAGGTCGAGATCCATGACGGCGTCGTCGGCGGTGCTCTGCAGGCTCTGGCGGAAGCTTGCGCCCTTCTCATCGAGCGCGCTGTTCAGCTTGGACAGCACGTCGTCCAGCGTCCCGCCGATGGTGCGTTCGCCCGATGTCAGGCTCTCGTTGATCTCGCGGGTGCGGGCGATCAGGATCTCGTTCAGCTGATGCGTGCGCTCGTTCAGCGCCGCGTTCAGCTTCTCGGTGCTGCTGTCCATGGTCGAGGCGCGCGTCTCGAACTGGCTGAGCAGTCTTTCGCCGTGTTCGTTGAGGTTGACGGAGAGCGCCTCGAGGCGGTTATCGAATTCGGTGGCGAGCGCAAAACCGGAGGCGTTCAGTGTCTGGAGGAGGCTGTCGGTCTTGGCGGCAAGCAGGCTGCCCATCGACTGCAGGGCGCTGTCCGATTTTTCCAGGATCGTCGCTGCGCGCGTGTCGATCAGCGAGGCAAAGGCTTCACCCGATGTGGCGAGCCGCACGGCGATCTCTTCGGTCGCCAGCGACAGTTCTTCCTTCAGCTGGTCGTGGACGCTGCCGATCGAGGTGCGGATGCGGTCGGCATGATTGACGATCGCCTCCCGCTCCGAGCCGAGTTCATGGACAAGACCGCGCACGCGCAGCTCGTTGTCCGCATAGGAGCGTTCCAGCGCGTTGACTTCGGAATGGACCAGCGTTTCCAGCTCGGAAGCGCGCGCGATGGTGCGCTCGATGCCTTCGTTCATGGCCGAGACCTCGCGGCGCACCGCCTGGCCAACGGTCATGATGCGTTCGGAGGCGATTGTTTCCGGCTCCGCCAGGCGCAATGCCACCTCTGCCATGGAGCGGGCGGCGTTGCGCATGTCCTGGGCGCGGGAGATCATGATGGCGAAAGCATAGAACAACATCACCGGAATGATGATGCCGACCAGGCCGGCAATGACGCCGGGCAGGGCGACGAGATCGGCGATCGAGCGGATCTGCCAGATCTGCGGCGCATAAAGCAGCGACATCAGGCCGAGGCCCGCCATGACCCAAAGCACGGAAAACAGGGTAGCGGTGCGCATGGCCGAGCGGCTGGAAGCGCCGTCGAAGGACTTCAGGATCGAGGCGGGCGTATTGCGGCTGGCATCATTGGCGGGCGCGAAGGCCGAAGCCCTGGAAGCCTGCTCGGCCCCGGCGCCGCGGCGGCTGCGGCGCCGCGCTTCTTCCTGGGCCTGCTGATTGCGCGCATTCGATGGATCAGACACATTACCCTCCGGCGCCTGGGGCGCGTCGCCGTGGCGAGACGGCACATTGTCCTTGCCAAAGTCGATCTGGAGCGCCTCGTCCAATGCCTTGAACGCCTTGTCCTCGATCGACTCATTATATTTGTTATTCGCCATTCGGTTACGCCTCGTTACTGTCGGCCGGCCCGGCAGCGCACCCCCGGCTTCCGCCTGCCCGGGAACAACTTTGCCGTTGCGGCCCTCCATCCCAACCGCGGACGGATAAGCATGTCATTTCAGAGTAGATAGCCGCTTTTTCAAACGGAAGGTATCAAAACACTACCATTATCCACTCACTCGGCAAAGGCGCGTGCCATAAACCCGCTCCACCAGTATCGTAGTGACACATCTGGGCTCTGCACACAATTAATGAAGGCTTGAGATTCATGGCTCGTTAACCCGTTGTTAACACCTTTGAATCCGAGGCCCTGCTTAAAAACCAATAATTTAGTGATATTTAACGGATGTTAACCATATGGTGAGATTTTCGCGCCCGATGTGCCGGAATTTAACGCGATGGCCACCCTCCCGACGCAGAACTGTAGCAAGTGCGGACGACCTGAGACGGGAGAAATGGCAAATGGCGGCCCAGCTGGCAGCATTGAAGATCGTATTCGAGGCGCCTGATAATGCAAAGGGGCCGTGCCCCTCGAAGGTCCGGCCGATCGATCTCGTCCATCTCGCAAAGCAGACGATGGGCGACAAGTCTCTGGAAATCGAAGTCCTTCAGATGTTTGCGCGCCAGGCGCGGGCGTGCCTCCAGGATATGGCGAGCGGTGAGACCGTGCGTGTCGGCGCGGCCGCGCATCGGCTGAAAGGTGCGGCGAGTTCGGTCGGCGCATTCCACGTGTCGCAGACGGCTGAAGTCGTCGAGGAGACCGGCGGCGATGCCAGCGCGATGGCGGCGCTCGGCGCTGCCGTTCTCGATGCCGAGAATTTCATTCTCAAGCTCTGCCGCGGCTGACCTCCAACTTTTCTTTCGTTGATCGAACGAGGCCCGTTGTTTCATTGCGGAACCACGGGTCTTTTTGCGACGCCCCAGATGACGCTTTGAAGACGGCGGGCGAGGGCCGGATCTGCGAGGTTAGGGCGGATTTCCGAATGTTGACTGACGCGTCGAATTGTCGGAAGAAACTCCGCCCACCCATTTGAAGACCGGAAATAGTCCTGATGCCCAAACTTACCATCGTCGCCTTCGACGGCACGCGCTTCGACCTCGACGTCGACCAAGGCTCCACCGTGATGGAGAATGCCGTGCGCAATTCGGTGCCCGGCATCGAGGCCGAATGCGGCGGCGCCTGCGCCTGCGCCACCTGTCACGTCTATGTCGACGAGGAATGGACGGAAAAGGTCGGCCAGCCGGAAGCGATGGAAGAGGATATGCTCGACTTCGCCTTCGACGTGCGCCCGACCTCGCGGCTCTCCTGTCAGATCCGGATGAAGGCCGCTTATGACGGGCTCGTCGTGCACGTGCCCGAACGCCAGGCCTGAGGCGCTCTGCGTTTCGCGCCAGCGCATCGGCCCGAAAATCGGAATCGATTTTCGGAGGCGAATATCCGACATCATCACCACAAAAAAGACGCCTCGCGCGCTGGTGCGAGCGAGGCGAGGCGGGCGCATTACCAACGGATGAGGGAGGAACATCCGCGGCTTCGGAACGCGCCAGGAGAACCCAACGAGGAAAGTCCAGATGCCGTACCTGAACTTTCGAATGTGTTCATATTAACGCGTTCCGGTTGAGTCTGCCAGAATGAAAAATGACCATTAAAACGCTGGGGAAGGGGTAAGTTTCGCACAAGTTTCGTTGCGCAGCTAAGTTTTTCCGCTCGTCACCAGCTCGAAAAGGCCTTAATTTCCGCCGGCTCGACCATTGATTCGATTTTTCAGCAATCTCAGCATGCGCTTCTGGAAGTTGACCGCCTCAACCCGGTCGAATCGCGCCTGCAGCCGATCGTGCTCCTCTATGCCGCGAGTTGATTCGTTGGAGACGAGCTCCTGCATGGCCTCGCAGTTGCGCTGCTGCGGCAATGCGCGGATGGCGCGCTCCATGGCGCGGGCCTGGTCTCTGGCGATTTCGGCATGACGCTCCTCATGGCGCTTGATGTCGCTCGACAGTGCGTCCCATATCATCGACAGCTCCTTGCTGGCGCCTCTGCGGCTGTTCCAGCGCGGCAGTATGACCTGGGTGTGAACGGTGACCTTGACATTGCCGACGCGGCATCGGCCATTATCCTGGATATAGGTGGCCTCGCCGCCGAAGCGTATCTTGGTGGCGCCGGGATGGCGTGCCGACGAACCGCTCGCCGTCGGGCCGCGCCGGCTGAGCTCCCGGTCGAGCTCATCGGCGGTTTTGCCGCGGATGTCGAAATAGGAATAACTTTTCGATGCGATCACTTCGGCTGCCGCTGGACTGCTGACGGAAAGAGCAATGGAAAAGGCGACAGGAAGGCACATATAACGCATTGCAAGCGGCATTCTGAACGCAACCCATGTTGAAATCGGCAGGAGCTTGGGGCATAGCCACCGTAAGCGCAATATCGGATGGCGGCTTTTTTCGTCATCAATAGGACAAGTCTGGTGACAGGGCTCGAAGGCAGTTTCTGGCGTGTCGGCCATGGCCGGGAAATCGAACTCGGCGGTCGTTCGGCGATCATGGCGATCATCAATGTTACGCCGGACTCCTTCTCCGACGGCGGACGTTTTGAAACCGTCGATGCCGCCGTCGAACATGCATTGCAGGCGGTCAGCGATGGTGCTGCGATCATTGACATCGGTGGCGAATCGACCCGGCCTGGTGCGTTGTCGGTCAGCCCTTCGGAAGAGCAGGCGCGGGTGTTGCCCGTCATCGAGGCGCTGCGCGGTCGCACCGAGGCGCTGATCTCGATCGATACCTATCGTGCCGAGACGGCGCGGCTTGCCGTCGGCGCCGGGGCCCATATCGTCAACGACGTCTTCGGACTGCAGAAAGATGCAGGTATTGCGGATGTGGCCGCGGCCACCGGCGCGGGGCTCTGCATCATGCATACCGGCCGTGACAGGGTTAAACTTGCCGATGTGATCGCGGACCAGGCGCATTTCCTCGAACGGTCGCTGGCGATCGCCGCCGCGGCCGGAGTCAACATCGACCAGATCGTGCTCGATCCGGGTTTCGGCTTCGCCAAGGAGATGGCTGAGGAGAACCTGGAACTGATGGCGCGGTTTTCCGAACTGTCGCGCTTCGGCCTGCCGCTGCTTGCCGGCACGTCACGCAAGCGCTTCCTTGGCGCGGTGACGGGGCGCGAGGCGCTGGAGAGGGATGTGGCGACAGCCGCATCAAGCGCGCTGCTCAGGCTTCAGGGGGCTGCGGTTTTCCGGGTGCACAATGTCGCAATCAACAGGGATGCGCTTGCTGTCGCCGATGCTATGCTCAATGCGCGCCAGGAATTCGAGAGGAAGCGGCCGACATGACCACCTACACGATCACGCTGCAGAACTGCGCCTTCTTCGCGCGCCACGGCGTGCATGACGAGGAGGAATTCCTCGGCCAGCGCTTCTTCGTCGACGCGGAGCTCGATGTGGTTGCCGGCGAAGCGCTGGAAAGCGATTCGATCAACGACACCGTCAATTACGGCATTGCCTTCACGGTGATCGAGGAGATCGTCACTGGCAAGCGCCGCTACCTCATCGAAGCCCTGGCGCTCGATATCGCCAAGGGCCTCTGTCAGACATTCCCGCAGGTGCGCCGGGCGAAGATCACGGTGCGCAAGCCGAATGCGCCAGTGCCAGGCGTGCTCGATTTCGTGCAGGTGAGTGTTGAACATTTTGCCTGAGGCTGAATCACAATCGGCCACACTCGGCCTCGGCGGCAATATCGGCGATCCGGTAAAGGCGATGGCCGCGGCGCTGCAGAGGCTGGACGGGCGCGACGACTGTCGTGTCACCGCCGTATCGCGGCTCTATCGCACGCCGCCTTGGGGCAAAACGGACCAATCGTTCTTCTTCAACGCCTGCGCAGCCGTCGAAACCCGGCTCCCTCCGGAGGCGTTGCTCGATGTCTGTCTTTCGATAGAGCGTGAGATGAAACGCGAGCGTATCGAGCGCTGGGGACCGCGCACGCTCGATATCGACGTGCTGACCTATGGCAATGTCGTCCAGCAGGCGCCGCGGCTGGAGCTGCCGCATCCCCGTATGACCGACCGCGGTTTCGTCCTGATGCCGCTTGCCGATATCGCCCCGGGCCTTCTCGTCAAGGGCAGGACAGTCAGTGAGTGGCTGCAGGAGGCCGATGTGGCCGGCATCGAGGTCGCCGATGATAGCGGCGACTGGTGGCGCAGCGCCTGAGGCTCTGAAACGCGAACGGCGGGAAACCCGCCGCTTCAGGAAAACCCGTCATCCAGTCGGTCTACTGGATGGAGCCGACGGCCATTTCGTCGACCTGACGAGTCAATGTCAGGCCGATAACCGGGATCATCTGGCTTTCGACCTTGACCGACACGGTAACGTTCATCGTCTTGTCGTCACGCACGCGGGCGATCATCGCGCCATTCAGCTTGGCGCGGTTAATGCCGACCACGACCGTATCCTCGGTGACGGCGCCGGAGACGACGTCAAGACCCTTGCCGGCGGCGCCGTCGAGGAACTTGCCCTTGTAGGTGGAGCCCGACTGCGAGATGACGGCGCTCATCGGCTGCTTGAAGACGCCGACGCGGCAGGTTCCATCGAGCTTGATGCCGGCAGTGCTGTCGCCGGTGGGTTCACCGGTCAGGTTGCAGGTGAATTTCGTGCCCTTGTACTTGCCGGCGACGATCTCGCCCGGGCCCTTCCAAGAGCCGGTGACGGATTCGAAGAAGGCCTTGTCGCGGGTTGCGGCAGTGGCTGCCGGAGCGACGTCTGCGACAGGAGACAATGCCGCGGCGGCGAGGCCGCATAAGAAGAGAAACTGGCGCGAATACATGGATTTTCCTTGGCAAACACCACTCACGAACTGGTGCCAAGTTTTGCCGAAGAATGGTTAATCCTTCCTTTCGATTGTGCCGAAATGCGAGTGATTGGATTTCTGTCGTGCCGCGCGGATTTTAGGATCCGGCGGCTACAGTGTTGAATCTGCTTAACTTCGCCAACTTCACCTACGGGAAGGTGAGAGCTGCGGAATCGCCTCGTCGCTTAAGGATTGTTGCCGCGCGGCGACATTGAAGGTGTGAGGTCGCCGATAAAATCGCCGATTCCCGGTCGCTTCACCGCACGAAAGGCAAGCGGGCGACAGAGATCCATCGCCGCGATTCCGATGCGAGCGGTCATCAGGCCGTTGATCACGCCTTCGCCGAGTCGAGCCGATAGCTTCGAGGCCAGCCCATGGCCGAGCACCTGCTGGACGAGACTGTCGCCGACAGCGATCGAGCCGGTGACGGCGAGATGGGCCAGCACGTCACGCAGGAGGCGGCACATGCCGAGCGTGCCGGGGCGGCCTCCGTAAAGCTCGGCCATGGCGCGGATGAGGCGCACGGACTCGTAGAGCACATAAAGCAGATCGACGATCGCGCGCGGGCTGACGGCGGTAACGATCGAGACGCGCTTGGAGGCGTTGACGATGAGCGCCCGCGCTTTGCGGTCGAGTGGGGCCAGGAGTTCGCGTTCGGCCAAGGCGATCAGATGCGGGGGGTCGATGACCTCGCCCTCGGTCGCCTTCAGCGTCGCGCGGCCCTTCGATGTCTCGGGGCTGGCCGCAAGAAGCGTGGTGAGGCGCGCAACGACGGCGCGCGCTTTCGCCGGCCGTGTTTCGAGGATCGCCGCCTCTGCTTCCGCCTTGATCGCTTGAACAGCGGCAAGGCGCATCATGCCCGCGGTCTCGCGGATGACGAGGGCAAGAACGGCGAGAATGCCGATCGCCAGCACGCCAAGAGCTGCATAACCCAGCCAGTCGGCGCGGGTGAAGAGATTGCGGATCAGCCGGTCGGTCCAGAGGCCGATGCCGAGCGATAGCAGGATCCCGAAAGCGCCTAGTGCGATCTTGCCGAAGGAGGTGCGCCGCTTGCGTGGCGTCGCCACCGGCACTGCGCTCGCATCCCTGTCGGGATTGATGAAGGGATCCTCCTCGTCAGGCGTCAAGACGATGTCTTCCGAGAAGCTTTCCGGTCTGCGTCGGCCTTGCTGTTGCCGACCATTGTCGCGCGGCACGGCAGCCTCATCCTCATAGGCGAAGGCGGCGGGTGGCCGTTGCGGCAAATCGGAGGGGGGCTTACTCATGCGAGACGGTCTCCGAACAGGAACTGCATGGCGCGGTCAAGGCGGATATGCGGCACCGACAGCTTGATGCCGCCGCCGGTCTCCTCGAGATGCGGCGGGCGGAATCGGACGACGTTAACGTCGGGCAGGGTATCGGCGGTCTCGCCGGAAGCGATGCGGTCGAACAGGCTTTCCGGATCCAGCGGCAGGTCTCCGGGGAAGATCGCGGTCTTTTTCTGGCCGTCGAATCGCTCGCCGGCAATGGTTTCACCCTCCATCGGCGTGCCGACGATGACAGGCAGTTCATGGCCGTCGCGTTTGACCGATGCCTCGCGCGTGGCGCGCACGGAAGCGAGCGCCATCACGTCGATTCCGGCTCCGGCCATGCCGATGCGGGCGATGGCGCGATCGACGAGGCGGCGGGTCAGCGCATCGAGCCGATCATGGCTCTCATGATGGAGATGGTCGGCCTTGGTGGCGGCGACCAGCACACGGTCGATACGGCGCCCCAGCAGCGACGAGAGCAGCGAGTTGGTGCCGGGGCGGAAGCAGGCGAGCACGTCGGTCAGCGCGCGCTCCAGATCCTGGACGGCTTCGGGGCCGCGGTTCATGGCCTGCAGCGCGTCGACCAGCACGATCTGCCGGTCGAGCCGGGCGAAATGCTCGCGGAAGAACGGTTTGACGACCACGGATTTATAGGCCTCGTAACGCCGCTCCATCATCGTCCAGAGCGAGCCGCGATGGGGACGCGCGCCCGGCGGCAGGACGAGCGGGGCGAAAGTCAGTGCCGGCGAGCCGTCGAGATCGCCGGGCAGAAGCAGACGCCCGGGCGGCAAAGTGGAGAGTGAGCGTTCGTCGGCCTTGCAGGCCTTGAGGTAATCGGCAAAGGCGGTGGCAAGCGCGCGGGCTGCCATCTCGTCGGCGCCGGCATTTATATCGGCGGCACGTGTCAGAGCCAACCATTCCCGCGACAGTTCGGAGCGCACGCCGTTTTGCGCAAGCGCAATCGTTTCCTCGCTGAACGTGCGGTAATCCTTGCCGAGCAGCGGCAGGTCGAGCAACCATTCGCCTGGATAATCGACGATATCGATTGACAGCCTGCCAGGCGAGAACAGGCGGTTCCACCCGCTGGCGCTCTGATAATCGACCGTAATGCGCAGTTCGGAAATGGCGCGCGTGGAATCCGGCCAGACGCGGTCCTTCACCAGCGCCCGGATATGATCCTCATATTGGAAACGGGGCACGGCATCATCGGGCTGAGGCTCCAGCCGCACGGCCGAAACGCGTCCCGACTGCACCGGCTCGAACAGCGGCAGCCGGCCGCCATGCAGGAGATTGTGGACAAGCGAGGAGATGAAGACCGTCTTACCGGAGCGGGAGAGGCCGGTGACGCCGAGCCGCACGGTCGGATTGACGAGGCCGCTTGCCCTGTCAGCGAGATTATCAAACGCGATGCGGGCGTCGTCGGCGAGGGATGTCAGGCGTGGCGGCAAGGCGCAATTCCGGTTGATGACTGCCGGCAATATAGGAAGACTGCACCGCCCGAAAAAGAAGCGGAGCGAAAGACTTCAGACGACGAGAAAATCGATCAGGCGCCAGCCGCTGGCGGAAGCATCGAAATCGACAACGGCAAGACCTGCCGTTGGAAAGCCGGCGGGAAGGGCGTTTACCATGGCCTCGCGGCCGATCAGCGCCTCGAGCGCCTGCTCGATCGTCGGGTTGTGGCCGACCAGCATGACGGCGGCATTATCCTGCGCATCGACGATTTCGACATAGGTATCGACCGTGGCGTTGTAGAGCGCGTCGATGTAACTCACGTCGAGTGTCAAACCCATTGCCCGATGGACGGCGTCGGCGGTGTCGCGGCAGCGAAGCGCCGTCGAACTGATCAGAAGATCGGGACGGTAGCCCTTGGCGGCGGCTTTGTCGGCGATAACCTCGGCATCGCCGTAGCCTTTTTCGTTGAGCGGGCGGTCGAAATCGCGCTGTCCGGGTTCGGCCCAGGCGGCCTCGGCGTGACGCAGGAGATAGATGCGATTGGGCGGAGGCAGGGGTACGGTCATGGGTAAATCCGGGATCGGCGGGTCTTTTCAGTAGCGGTTGCGATCATCCGCCGTCAACCGCCAGCCATGCCGCAACGGCCCAAAACGTGGGCGACCACAAGGCGTTTTGAAGACGAGACGAAAATTGCGAACGCGAATAATCATGAGAAAATAATCCCTTAGCCAAAAATTGTAACAGATTTAAAAATCTGTTTAGCTGTCGTATTTGGCTTGAATCGCGGCTAGCGCTTGGGATATACACCCGCCCAGATGAGATGTTCTTCAGGAGAATCGCGTTGAGTGAGAAGATCGATCTTAGCAATTACGTTCCCTCGGAAGAGGAAGAATTCATGAACGTAAACCAGCGTGCCTACTTCAGGGCAAAGCTGGTCGCCTGGAAAAACGATATCCTTAGAGAAGCGCGCGAAACACTCGACCATCTGGCCGAGGAAAGCGCAAACCATCCCGATCTCGCCGACAGGGCGTCGTCGGAAACCGACAGGGCGATCGAACTTCGCGCCCGCGATCGGCAGAGAAAACTGATCTCCAAGATCGACGCGGCGCTGCAGCGCATCGAAGACGGCACCTACGGGTATTGCGAGGAAACCGGCGAACCGATCGGTCTCAAGCGTCTCGACGCCCGTCCGATCGCGACGCTGTCGATCGAGGCGCAGGAGCGCCACGAACGTCGCGAAAAGGTCTACCGCGACGAATGACCATTCCCATGCAGAGATGAGACACATTCAGCGCCGCGATCCGATCGCGGCGCTTTTTGTTGAGCCATCTCCCGATGTGTCGAAGAGGCGGTTACGGGAAAGCGTCCGTCGCCAGAGCTTTCCAGAATGGTTCCCGCTCCGCCTCCGTGGCGAGATCGATTGTGACGAGGGTGCCATTCTTGATCCGCCGCCGCATGATGTCGGCCCGCTCGGGCTCTGTTCGACAGAGGCCCCGATCGTGAAGAGCCTGCAGGCGGGAGCGTGATATCTTCAACTCGCCGGCCAGCAGCCGATCCAGGCGTATGCTTGCTGGAAACGGAGCCGCCAGTTCGATTTCCAGCCTCGTCCAGCCTGGGGTCTCGTGCCGGATCTCCTTGGCGATGTCGAATTCGGCGAACTCGTCCACACGCTGTGACTTGCGCCGCAGCGAATCAAGATTGAAGGTTTCCGCCCGAATCCAGCTCGGGTCGTTGGACTGCAGCGCGTCGAGAATCATCGGATCGACGTCTCGAATATTTCGGCGTTCGAAGATCGGGCGGTTCCATGTCCTTTCGCAGATCAGGCATTTGTAGATCAGCCAGGCGTCGAGCTTGCGACCGTTTGCATTAAGCCGGATCTTGCCGCTGGATCGGAAAGCTCTGAGGCCCCCGCATCCACCGCAGGCAATCCATGGCTGCGGCGCCGTTTTGGGAGTGATGGTCCATCGGACCCGAAGTGTCTTGCACATATCGTCTTGGTCTTCCGTTCGGAAGTCCACCAAGATGGTGCATGAGAAAACCCTTGCGGGCGCGGTATGGCGATGTTGTGGGCGGCTGAAGAGCTGAGACAGCAGAGCTGCACATGGCACATTGTAACAATGCCAAACCGGTCTCTCGCCACCACCCGATGAACATGTTCGCATGCCGTCAGCGCGTCGCTCACGGCTACACGGGTGAAACTGGGGTGAGACCGGTATTTACTTAGGCAAAGTCTACCTCGGATGCGCCAATGCTCTTCAACCTGATCGATAGCAAATGATCGGCATGATAGGGAGTCCCCGAGGTGTTGGCGAGGTGAAAGCCGCAGCATTGCGGCTTTTATGCAACTTCATGACGAAGCTAACGGATGACAACCGAGATGTAAGCGTTTGTCTTACTTGTCGCGGTTGACGCTCATTTCGCCGAAGATGCGGGCGACTTCTTTCTGCAGGTCGGTGTCGGCACCGGTGATGGGGGCAAGCTCGGGATCACGGCGCGGCTGGTTGGCCGGCTGCGGCGCGGCCTGACGAGGGCCCTGATTTGCCGGGGCCGGCACGATGCGCTCGGCCGTCAAATTGTTTGACATTTCCTCTTCCAGCACCCGTTGGAAATCACGGCGGATCGCCGCTGCCGATTGCACAGCCGCATCGTCCTCGGCCGTAGCGGCAGCGGCGCGCGGCGCCGGCATATCCGGGGCGGAGACCTCGGGCTCGATGCGCTGCTGAGGCAGCACGCGCTGGCGGGCGGCATCCAGGATTTCGGCGGCGCTTGCGGTATCGCGGAACGATGCCGGCTGCGCGCCGGCGGCAGCAGAGGGGCGCTCCGGGGTGCGCGCTTGGGGCGGGACAGCGCGTAGGGATTGGTCGCGTTCGGTCGATAGAGGTGCCGTCGCCGGTTCTGGCGGAAGAGGGCCGGTGGCCACCGGCGGCGGCATGGTGGGCGCGGCCGATGGTTCGGGGCGCGGCCGCGGCTCCGATGCGGTGGGCGCAGCGAAGGGGTGGGCGGCGGCCGGCTCGGCGCGGGGTGTGACCGGCGCACGGGCGGCGGAAACAGGCGGTGTTTCCGGCCGCGGGACTGCAATCGGCCGATCGGCGGCAGGCTCCGGGCGTGAGAGGCTTTCCGGCTGCTCGGTCGTCTGCGGCAGGATCCGGCTTTCAATGACGATATCGGTCGGGCCACCGATCATGATAAGATGCTCGACATCATCTCGGCGCACCAGCACCAGCCGGCGGCGGGCGTCGACGGCTGCCGCGTCCAGCACCTGCAGGCGGGGCTGACGGTTGCGACCGCCGCGTACAAAGGGCGACGGGGCGCGGCCTCGCATCAGCCAGAGTGCCAGAATGAGCAGGAGGAGCGCCAGGCCAACGCCACCGGCCGCAAGCAGGAAACGGCTGCCATAGGCTGCGACAAGATCATCGAACATAGTCACTCACTCCATTTCACATTCGGCACATATTGACGACTTTTCCGTCCCTTAGGCAAGGGCAGCCGGCCCTGTCCAGCCATGCACGAATGCGATTTCGTGTTATGCCGAATTGCAGCTGCCGGCGTCGCGCGCAGGCAGCTGCCGCAGGCATCAGCCGCAGATGGCGCTCTTGCCTGTGAATTCAAGCGGTCTTGCCGGCGACCGGTGTTTTTGCCGGCTTGGCAAATTGCTAAGAAGGAAAGAGCGCCTGATTCCCGCTTCTTATTCGTGCTACGAGGTGGGGGGGCATATGCGAGGAATATATGACGAAACCGCGTCAGGTCGACGACTATAACGCACCGCTTGTGGATCGTGGGGGGCGTTCTGGCACGGTTTTGCGCATTCTTCTCCTGGCGCTCGTGCTGATCGCGGCCGCCGGGGCTTTTGTCGTCTTCAAGCGATCGCTCGACAACGAGATGGTGCTCGGCGGTCTAGGCGTTCTCGCCATGGTCGGCATCTTCTTCCTGGTATCTTCCGTCATCGGCTTCATCGAAGTGATGCCGCAGCGCCAGTCCGACAGCCTGGCGCGCGCCTTCCTCAACAGCCACCCGGATGGCACGCTGATCACCGACGAAAAGGGCCGTATCATCTATGCCAACGCCGCCTATGGCGCGCTCACCGGCGCGCGCAAGGCAACAGAAGTGCAGACGCTGGAAACGCTGCTGTCGCGGCATCGCGAATCCAACGAGGCGCTCTACCGGCTTGTCAACGGTCTGCGCGAGGGCAAGGAGGGCCGGGAGGAATTCCGCCTGCTGCGCGCCGTCGGGCCCGGCAGCAACAGCTCGGGCGCGCATTGGTACCGGCTGAAGGTGCGGCTGCTGCAGCCGGAGGATGATGGCGGCAAGCCGCTTCAGATCTGGCAGATCACCGACATTACCGCCGAACGCGACGATCAGGAGCGCTTCTTCAAGGAGCTGCAGAATGCGATCGACTATCTCGATCACGCTCCGGCCGGTTTCTTCTCCGCCGGCAGGAAGGGCGAAATCTTCTACCTGAACGCGACACTTGCCGAGTGGCTGGGCCTCGACCTGACCAAGTTCCTGCCCGGCTCGATGTCGATTGGCGATCTGGTGGCGGGCGAGGGGCTGGCGCTGATCCAGTCGGTGCAGGCCGAGCCCGGCCTGAAAAAAACCGTGACGCTGGATCTCGATCTGCGCAAGACCAACGGCCAGAGCCTGCCGGTGCAGATCATCCACAGCGTCACCTCGATGCGCGACGGCGCTCCAGGCGAAAGCCGGACGATCGTGCTGGCGCGCGGAAAGAGCAGCGAGAGCGGCCAGTCCGCTTCGGCCGCCGCCATGCGCTTCACCCGCTTCTTCAACAATACGCCGATGGCGATCGCCTCGGTCGACGGCGATGGACGCATCCTGCGCACCAACGCTCCGTTCCTGAAGCTGTTCTCCGGCATCGTCTCGCGCGACGACCTGGAAAAGGCGCCGTATCTCGAAACCATCGTGCAGGAGAGCGACCGGCCGCAACTGGCCGCGGCGCTGACGGCCGCCAAGGACCGGCAGGGTGACATCCCGCCGCTCGACACCCGCACGCCGACCGACGAGGCGCGCTATTTCCGCTTCTATGTCAACGCCGTCATCGACCAGAGCGACGAGGCGCCGGAAGAAGCGGCGATCGTCTATGCCGTCGAGGTGACCGAGCAGAAGGCGCTGGAAGCGCAAATGGCGCAGACGCAAAAGATGAACGCTGTCGGAACGCTCGCCGGTGGTATTGCACATGACTTCAACAACGTCCTGACGGCGATCCTGCTTTCTTCCGATCACCTGCTGCTGCAGGCGCGTCCTTCCGATGCAAGCTTCGCCGATCTGATGGAAATCAAGCGCAACGCCAACCGCGCCGCGGTGCTGGTGCGCCAGTTGCTCGCCTTCTCACGTAAGCAGACGATGCGGCCCTCGGTGCTGAACCTCACTGATGTCGTCGGCGACCTGCGCATGCTGGTCGACCGGCTGCTCTCCGGCACCAATGTCAAGCTCGATGTGCAATATGGCCGCGATCTCTGGCCCGTCAAAACGGACCTTTCGCAATTCGAGCAGGTGCTAATCAATCTCTGCGTCAATGCGCGCGACGCAATGCCCGACGGCGGCACGCTGACGCTGCGCACCCGTAATCTGACTGCAGCCGACGTCGCGGCCTTCAACTATTCCTACATGCCGGCCGAGGACATGGTGCTGGTCGAAGTCGCCGATACCGGTACAGGCATCGCGCCCGAGATCATGGACAAGATTTTCGAGCCCTTCTTCACCACCAAGGATGTCGGCAAGGGCACCGGGCTTGGTCTCGCCATGGTCTACGGCATCGTCAAGCAGTCCGGCGGCTACATCCAGCCAGAATCCGAAGTCGGCAAAGGCACGACCTTCCGGGTCTTCCTGCCGCGCCACATCCCGGAGCCGGCGATTGCCGCGGAGGCGGGTTCGATCGACAGTGCCATCAATGAAGTCCCAGCCGCGCCCGCGGTGACCGCGCAGCAGCCGGAGGACCTGACCGGCTCGGCCGTCGTCCTTCTCGTCGAAGACGAGGAAGCGGTGCGCCGCGGCGGCAAGCGCATGCTGGAAACGCGCGGCTACACCGTGCATGAGGCGGGCTCGGGCGTCGAGGCGCTGAGCATCATGGAGGAGCTCGAGGGCAAGGTCGACATTGTCGTTTCCGACGTGGTCATGCCCGAAATGGACGGCCCGACGCTGCTGCGCGAGTTGCGAAAGAATTACCCCGACCTGAAATTCATCTTCGTCTCCGGCTATGCCGAGGACGCCTTTGCCCGCAATCTGCCCCCGGATGCGAAATTCGGATTTTTGCCCAAGCCGTTCTCGCTGAAGCAGCTTGCCGTGGTGGTGAAGGAAACGTTGGATAGCTAATTACGGCTTGATGGTTTCCGGAGAGAGCACACTGTGTGGCACCCGCTCTGTCCTGCCGGACATCTCCCCCACAAGGGGGAGATCGATGAGCGGCTTAGCCGTCCCACACAGCCACCGCTTTGCCGAGCTACAACGCCTATTGTTTTGGTAAACCTTGGGTCCAGCCAATCTCCCCACCTGTGGGGGAGATGCCCGGCAGAGCAGAGGGGCGGCTCAACGGCACTATCTATCTGTATGGCGGGACCGGCCCGGCCGTCAAAAATTACTCACCCAAAGCCACGGCAATCTCCGCCGCAAGCCTTGCATTGTTCTCCACCAGAGCGATGTTCGTCTTCAGGCTCTGACCATCCGTCAGGTCGAAGATGGTCGAGAGCAGATAAGGCGTCACCGCCTTGCCGGTCACTTCGTCGCGCTCGGCGCTATCAAGTGCCCGCTCGATATAGATTTCCATCTCTTCACGCGCGATTTCGTCGGCTTCCGGCACCGGATTGGCGACGAGCATGCCGCCGTCGATGCCGAGCTGTTCGCGCACCGTCTGGAAATTGGCGATGGCCGCCGGGCTGTTCAGCGAGAGCGGGCTGCGGATACCTGATGAACGCGACCAGAAGGCTGGGAATTCTTCGCTCTCATAGGTGACCACGGGCACGCCGCGCGTCTCCAGCACTTCAAGCGTCTTTGGAATGTCGAGGATTGCCTTGGCGCCGGCGCAGACGACGATAACGCCGGTGCGCGCGAGCTCTTCGAGATCGGCTGATATATCGAAGCTTTCCTCGGCGCCGCGATGCACGCCGCCGATGCCGCCTGTGGCGAAGACACGAATGCCGGCGCGGGCCGCCGCGATCATCGTCGCCGCGACCGTGGTGGCGCCGGTGCGGCGCTCGGCGATCGCGAAGGCGAGATCGGCCCGCGACACCTTCATCACCTCAGTTGCCTTGGCAAGCTGCTCCAGTTGCGCAGCTTCAAGGCCGATATGCAGCGTGCCGTGGATGACCGCGATCGTTGCCGGCACGGCGCCCTGTTCGCGAATGATCGTCTCGACGCTGCGCGCCATTTCGATATTGCCGGGATAGGGCATGCCGTGCGTGATGATGGTCGATTCCAGCGCCACCAGCGGTGCGCCGCGCTGCTTGGCGCTGGCGACCTCCTTCGAATAGGCGATCGGCAGAAGAGGGGAGATGGGCTTGGTCATGATCTTGTCCTGTGATCGGCGGAGCATGAAACCGAAAAGCGTGGGCGGTTTTCGAACGGCATCATGCTCAACTCTTTAATTCAGTCGCTTCAATGTAGAATTCTGACCTCGGGAACAAGGGCAAGTGCCTCGTTCAAGAGATCCGGCGTCAGATTTTCGTTGACGGCGTGCCGGGACTGCACCGTGAGCGCTGCCGCCGCCGCGCCGTGGCGAATGGCCTCCTCAAGCGGCAGGCCAAATATCAAGGCGGCGAGCGTGCCGGCGGCAAGGGAATCGCCGGCGCCCGTGACATCGGCGACGGTGTCGGCGATTGGCGGCTGCAGCGCCACGGCGCGGTCTTTGCAAATCGCAACAAGCTCACGCCGGCCGCGGGTGACCACGGCGTTTCTGATGCCGATCTCGTTCAGGAGCGGCGGCCAACCGCCCAAATCCTCCGGCTGCACGCCGGTAACGGCAGCGGCTTCGGCCTCGTTCAGGAACAGATAGTCGATATCCGCGATGCAGGGTTTCAGCCGGACCACCTTGGCCGGCGAGATTGCGATGGCCGCGACGGGTTTGGCCAGGGAGTTCGCCTTGGCGACGATCGCCGCGATCGTCTCTTCCGGCAGATTGGCGTCGACGAGAATGAAATCATGCGCGGCGAAGGCCTCGCGCACCCAGCGGATGGACAGGCGCCGCGGCACGAAGAAGCGGTAGAGATCCATATCGGCAAGGGCGATCACGAGGTCGCCGTTCTTCTCGATGATCGCTGTGTAGCTCGGCGTCTTGCGGTCGAGGAAGACGAAGGGCCGATCGTCGATGCCGGCGAAATCGGCGGCTTCGCCGACCATTTCGCCGAAGGGATCGCCGCCGCGCGGCGAGATCATCGTCACGTGAAAGCCCAGTCTTGCAAGGTTGCGCGCCGCATTGAAACCGCCGCCGCCCGGCTCCTCGAACCAGGTGCCGGGGTTGCTGGCCCCTGGCGCCGTTTCGCCGGAGATGCGGCCACGCCTGTCGATATGGGCGCCGCCGAGAGCGAGAATCTTTTTCATCAACTCACCCGCTTCTCATAACCCGGGAAAGGCGAATCGAAGCGGTCCGCCTGGCTGCGACAAAGCCGGCTCATAAGGCCTAAGCCGTTGCTTTGCATTGATAAAACAAATGTAGAACACGGGCCGTTTTACCTTTTTCTTTCAAATGTTTGTACGCCTATTGCGGGAATGGAACAAATAGGGTACAAACTCGACATTGCTTGAGCGGCTTCAATAACCTAAAGGTGGATCGGATGTCTCAGAATTCATTGCGGCTGGTAGAGGACAAATCGGTGGACAAAAGCAAGGCGCTTGAAGCGGCACTCTCACAGATAGAGCGGTCGTTCGGCAAGGGCTCGATTATGAAACTCGGTTCCAACGAGAACGTTGTCGAGATCGAGACGGTTTCGACGGGCTCGCTTGGTCTTGATATCGCGCTCGGCATCGGCGGTCTGCCGAAGGGCCGTATCATTGAAATCTATGGGCCGGAAAGCTCGGGCAAAACAACGCTTGCGCTGCAAACCATTGCGGAATCGCAGAAGAAGGGCGGCATCTGCGCTTTCGTCGATGCTGAACACGCGCTCGACCCGGTCTATGCCCGCAAGCTTGGCGTCGATCTGCAGAACCTTCTGATCTCGCAGCCAGACACCGGCGAGCAGGCGCTCGAAATCACCGACACGCTGGTGCGCTCCGGCGCCGTCGACGTTCTCGTCGTCGACTCGGTCGCCGCGCTGACGCCGCGCGCCGAAATCGAAGGCGAGATGGGCGACAGCCTGCCGGGCATGCAAGCCCGCCTGATGAGCCAGGCGCTGCGCAAGCTGACCGCTTCGATCTCCAAGTCGAACTGCATGGTGATCTTCATCAACCAGATCCGCATGAAGATCGGCGTCATGTTCGGTTCGCCGGAGACAACGACGGGCGGCAATGCGCTGAAATTCTATGCGTCCGTGCGCCTCGACATTCGCCGCATCGGCTCGGTCAAGGAGCGCGAAGAGGTGGTCGGCAACCAGACCCGCGTCAAAGTCGTCAAGAACAAGATGGCGCCTCCCTTCAAGCAGGTCGAGTTCGACATCATGTATGGCGAAGGCGTGTCGAAGACAGGCGAACTCGTCGATCTCGGCGTCAAGGCCGGTATCGTCGAGAAGTCGGGCGCCTGGTTCTCCTATAACAGCCAGCGTCTCGGCCAGGGCCGCGAAAACGCCAAAACCTTCCTGCGCGACAATCCGGATCTCGCTCGGGAGATCGAGCTGGCGCTGCGCCAGAATGCCGGCCTGATCGCCGATCGTTTCCTGCAGAATGGCGGTCCGGATGCCGATGACGGCGATGCCGCCGCGGAAATGTAATTTTCGCGCTTGAACTTGATCTGATATCTCAGCCGGCTGCATTCCCTTATCAGAATGCGGCCGGTTTTGTTTGTCGGCTGGACAGTGGCGGAGGCGAACGTTAAAAGCCGATGGATTTGTATTTACCGGCCTCGGGCAGCATTGAAGGGCATAGAATGAGCGGCGTGAACGATATCCGGTCGACCTTCCTCGACTATTTCAAGAAGAACGGCCACGAGATCGTTCCGTCCAGTCCGCTCGTGCCGCGCAACGACCCGACGCTGATGTTCACCAATGCCGGCATGGTGCAATTCAAGAACGTCTTCACCGGCCTGGAAAAACGTCCTTATGCGACGGCGACAACCTCGCAGAAGTGCGTGCGCGCCGGCGGCAAGCATAATGACCTCGACAATGTCGGCTATACCGCGCGTCACCTGACCTTCTTCGAAATGCTCGGCAATTTCTCCTTCGGCGACTATTTCAAGGAGAATGCGATCGAGCTTGCCTGGAAGCTGGTGACCGAAGGGTTCGGCCTGCCGAAGCATCGTCTGCTGGTGACCGTCTATTCCGAAGACGAGGAAGCTGCGGCTTTGTGGAAGAAGATCGCCGGTTTCTCCGACGACAAGATCATCCGCATCCCGACCTCCGACAACTTCTGGCAGATGGGCGATACCGGCCCCTGCGGCCCGTGCTCG
Organism: Rhizobium sp. NLR16a; assembly: GCF_017948245.1. Lineage (NCBI taxonomy): Bacteria > Pseudomonadati > Pseudomonadota > Alphaproteobacteria > Hyphomicrobiales > Rhizobiaceae > Rhizobium > Rhizobium sp. NLR16a. The sequence goes on from NZ_CP072865.1 coordinate 1,524,959, forward strand.
GAAATCTTCATTGACCAGGGCGAGAATGTCTGGGGCGGCCCTCCCGGTTCGCCCGAGGAAGACGGTGACCGGTTCCTGGAATTCTGGAACCTGGTTTTCATGCAGTTCGAGCAGACCGAGCCGGGGGTTCGCAATCCGCTGCCGCGTCCGTCGATCGACACCGGCATGGGTCTGGAGCGCATGGCCTGCATCCTCCAGGGCGTTCAGAGCGTCTTCGATACCGATCTTTTCCGCATGCTGACCGGCACCATCGAGGACACGATAGGAGTCAAGGCGGAAGGCAGTGCCAGCCACCGCGTCATCGCCGACCATCTGCGCTCCTCGGCCTTCCTGATCGCCGACGGCGTGCTGCCGTCGAATGAGGGCCGAGGCTATGTGCTGCGCCGTATCATGCGTCGCGCCATGCGGCACGCCCAGCTTCTCGGCGCCAAGGAGCCGCTGATGTACAAGCTGCTGCCGACGCTGGTGCAGGAGATGGGCCGCGCTTATCCGGAACTCGTGCGCGCCGAGGCGCTGATCTCAGAGACGCTGAAGCTTGAAGAAGGCCGCTTCCGCAAGACGCTGGAGCGTGGCCTGTCGCTGCTGTCGGATGCGACCACAGATCTCGGCAAGGGCGACATGCTGGATGGCGAGACCGCCTTCAAGCTTTACGACACCTACGGCTTCCCGCTCGACCTGACGCAAGACGCCCTGCGCGCTCGCGAGATCGGCGTCGACATCGCGGGCTTCACCGATGCCATGGAGCGCCAGAAGGCCGAAGCCCGCTCGCATTGGGCCGGCTCCGGCGAGAAGGCAACCGAAACCGTCTGGTTCGAGCTTAAGGAAAAGCATGGCGCAACCGAGTTCCTCGGTTACGACACAGAGAGCGCTGAAGGCGTGGTGCAGGCGATCGTCAAAGACAGCGCCGTTGCCGACGAAGCCAAGGCCGGCGACAAGGTGCAGATCGTCGTCAACCAGACGCCGTTCTATGGAGAATCCGGCGGTCAGATGGGCGATACCGGCGTCATCTCCTCGGACCACGGCAAGATCGAGATATCGGACACGCAGAAGAAGGGCGAGGGCCTCTTCGTGCATACCGGCACCGTCGTCCAAGGTGCCTTCAAGACCGGCGATGCTGTCGTTCTGACTGTCGACCATGCACGCCGTTCGCGTCTGCGCGCCAACCATTCGGCAACCCACCTGCTGCACGAGGCGCTGCGCGAAGTGCTCGGAACCCACGTTGCCCAGAAGGGCTCGCTGGTTGCGCCCGAGCGCCTGCGTTTCGACGTTTCGCATCCCAAGCCGATGTCGGCCGAGGAGTTGAAGGTGGTCGAGGACATGGCAAACGAGATCGTGCTGCAGAATGCGCCCGTCACGACCCGCCTGATGAGCGTCGACGACGCGATCGCCGAAGGCGCGATGGCGCTCTTCGGCGAGAAATACGGCGATGAGGTGCGCGTCGTTTCGATGGGCACGGGTCTGCACGGCGCAAAAAGCAACAGGCCTTACTCGGTCGAACTTTGTGGTGGCACGCATGTGTCGGCGACCGGTCAGATCGGCCTCGTGCACATCCTCGGCGAAAGCGCCGTCGGCGCCGGTGTTCGCCGTATCGAAGCGGTGACCGGTGAATCGGCGCGCGAATATCTCGCCGAGCAGGATGATCGCGTGAAGACGCTCGCTGCCTCGCTGAAGGTGCAGCCTTCGGAAGTTCTGTCGCGCGTCGAAGCGCTGATGGACGAGCGCCGCAAGCTCGAAAAGGAACTGGCCGACGCCAAGCGCAAGCTCGCCATGGGCGGCGGGCAGGGCGGCTCTGCCGATGCGGTGCGCGAGGTCGCTGGAGTGAAATTCCTCGGTAAGGCCGTGGCCGGCGTCGATCCGAAGGACCTGAAGGGTCTTGCCGATGACGGCAAGGCCAGCATCGGTTCCGGCATCGTGACGCTGATCGGTGTATCCGAAGATGGCAAGGCGAGCGCCGTCGTTGCGGTGACGCCGGATCTCGTTGAGCGTTTCAGTGCTGTCGATCTGGTGCGTGTCGCCTCGGCCGCCCTCGGCGGCAAAGGCGGCGGCGGACGTCCCGACATGGCGCAGGCCGGCGGTCCGAACGGCGCCAAGGCTGATGAGGCGCTCGAGGCTGTTGCAGCGGCACTTGCAGGCTGATCGTCGAGCGTGAGAACTGTTTGAAAGAGCAGCCGGCTGCGAGATCTTGGATTTCGCAGCCGGTTTTGTTTTCGCTGCGCGGCGGCGGCGGTCAGTTTCTCGTCTGCAGTGCGAAACGGCACGCGAGCCCGGTAAAGACTGTTGCGAGCATATATTGCGGCAGTTTCGGGAAACGGCGCATCGAGCCAAGTCGTGAACGGATCTACATGCAGATCGGCAAAGCCTTCGAGACGTTGTTCGGCACACTTTACGCCCGCGGCCTTGGCAGACCCGCTATGCGGATGATCGGCGTCTATGTCGATGACCCGGACATCGTGCCGGCTGAGAAGCTGCGCTCGATCGCCTGCGTCACGAGTGGTTCGGACGTTCCAGCCGAGGCGCCGTTCGAGCGGCGCAGTTTCGACGGTGGCGACTATGCCGTGCTACGCCACAAAGGTCCCTATGCCGACATGTATAAGGCCTATCAGTGGCTCTACGCGGAGTGGCTGCCAAAGTCAGGACGGCAGCTGAAGGACAGCATCATGTTCGAGGAGTATCTGAACAACCCGCGCGAGGTGCCGCCGACCGAACTGATGACGGATATTCACATGCCGCTCGCCTGACGGCGGACATCCCCGACGCGGCGGCTTGGCCGTCGCGCCGGATTGAACGTCAGGCGGCCTGCATCGTCTTGCCGGCCTCGTCGTCCAGGTCATTGGCGCGTTTGTAGGCTTCCCGCTCGCTGATGCGGCCGAAATAATCGATGAAGGCCTGGCGCTTTTCAATGCTGCCGAAACCGAGGCCCCAGCCGATATGGGCGCCGACATAGACGTCGGCGGCGGTGAAGCGTTCGCCGGTGACATAGGTCGAGCCGGAGACGGCCATTTCGAGCGTGTTCATGACGTCGCCGAAACCGCCGCAGCCGGCCATGCGCAGGCGTTCGGCGGGAATTTCGAAGCCGAGCGCTTTCATCGTTACCGCCGATTCAAGAGGGCCGGCGGCAAAGAACAACCAGCGGTAATAGGCGGCGCGCTCCTCCGGCCTCGGCGCCAGACCCTTTTCCGGAAAGGTTTCGGCAAGATAGGCGCAGATCGCTGCGCATTCGGTGACGATGGTGTTGCCGTGACGGATCGCCGGCACCTTGCCCATCGGATTGACCTTGAGATATTCCGGCGCCTTCATGGTTTCACCGAAGGTCAGGAGTTCGGTGCGATAGGGCTGCCCGATCTCCTCCAGCATCCAGCGCGCGATGCGTCCGCGCGACATCGGGTTGGTATAGAATACCAGTTCTTCGGTCATGACATCCTCATCGTGTAGCGATTATTTCAGGCGTTTCCCGCTCGGCAGAATCAATAGAGCGGCAAGATCCTTGTGCAACCCCCGGCGTTCAAAGCGCCTTGCGGTACTGGATGAACCCCGAGCGTTCGGCGATCCTGTCGTAGAGGCGCCGGGCGGTGACATTGCCTTCATGGGTCATCCAGTAGAGCCGGCCGGCACCGTTTTGCCGTGCCAGCCCGGCGACAGCCTCGATCAGCGCGGCTCCGCTGCCGAGCCCGCGTTGGCTGTCCTCGACATAAAGGTCCTGCAGATAGCAGGTCCATTGCGGCAGCCAGCAGGAGCGATGGAAGATCGCGTGGGCGATGCCGACGAGGCGGCCGTCTTCGTCGAAGGCGCCGAGCGCGTGCATCGGTTCGTCGGGATCGTGGAAGCGGCCCCAGGTGAGGTCCGTGGTTTCAGGCGGGATGACTACTTCGTAGAAACGCTGGTAAGCCGCCCATAAGGGCTCCCAGGCGGCGCGGTCAGAGGGTTGGAGCGGGCGCACGGTCGCCGTCATTTTCAATTCTCCCAAAACGAAAAACGGCGGGGAAATCCCCGCCGTCAATGCTATTCCGAAAAGACCTGATTACGCCATGGCCTTCTGCAGGTTCTGGTCGATCTTGTCGAGGAAGGCGGTGGTCGAGAGCCACGGCTGGTCGGGGCCGATGAGCAGCGCCAGGTCCTTGGTCATGAAGCCGGATTCGACGGTATCGACGCAGACCTTTTCCAGCGTCGAGGCGAATTTGGCGAGTTCGGCATTGTCGTCGAGCTTGGCGCGGTGCGCGAGGCCGCGGGTCCAGGCGAAGATCGAGGCGATCGAGTTCGTCGAGGTTTCCTGGCCCTTCTGGTGCTGGCGGTAATGGCGGGTCACCGTGCCGTGAGCGGCTTCGGCTTCAACCGTCTTGCCGTCGGGCGTCAGCAGAACCGAGGTCATCAGGCCGAGCGAGCCGAAGCCCTGCGCAACCGTGTCGGACTGGACGTCGCCGTCATAGTTTTTGCAGGCCCAGACGTAGCCGCCAGACCACTTCAGGGCCGAAGCGACCATGTCGTCGATCAGGCGGTGTTCATAGGTGATGCCGACTTCCTTGAACTGGTCCTTGAATTCGGTCTCGTAGACTTCTTCGAAAATGTCCTTGAAGCGGCCGTCATAGGCCTTGAGGATGGTGTTCTTGGTCGACAGGTAGACCGGCCACTTGCGCATCAGGCCGTACATCATCGAAGCGCGGGCGAATTCGCGGATCGATTCATCGAGGTTGTACATGGCCATGGCAACGCCGGCGCCCGGAGCGTTAAAGACTTCCTTCTCGATGACCGTGCCGTCTTCGCCGACGAACTTGATCGTCAGCTTGCCCTTGCCGGGGAATTTGAAGTCGGTGGCGCGATACTGGTCGCCGAAAGCGTGACGACCGACGACGATCGGCTGGGTCCAGCCGGGAACCAGGCGCGGCACGTTGCGGCAGATGATCGGCTCGCGGAAGATGACGCCGCCGAGGATGTTGCGGATCGTGCCGTTCGGGCTCTTCCACATTTCCTTGAGGTTGAATTCCTTGACGCGGGCTTCATCGGGCGTGATGGTCGCGCACTTGATGCCGACGCCGTACTTTTTAATGGCGTTGGCGGCGTCGACGGTGACCTGGTCGTTGGTGGCGTCGCGGTTTTCGACCGAGAGGTCGTAGTAGTCGATGTCGAGGTTGAGATACGGATGGATCAGCTTATCCTTGATGAGCTGCCAGATGATGCGCGTCATTTCATCGCCGTCGAGATCGGCGACGGGATTGGCGACCTTGATCTTCTTCATGTATCTGCCTCGTTAAGCTTGGAATGGGGCGGTTGCCCCGGCTGGGTGATGTAATCCGGAGCGCTATAGCATTGTGAGCCGGGAACGCAAAGCTGCAACGGGCAGGGACATGACGTTTTTGCCGCCATTGCCAAGGGCCGGAAAATGGCTAACCTCCGCGGCATAAGCCCGACCGAGTCCCGGACATTTTGCCATGAAGAAGATCGCCGTTCTGTTCGCCGGCCTCGTTGTCGCCGTGTCTGTTGCACCTGGCCTTTTGCTTGCGGCCGATGCGACTGAGCCGGTCAAGGAAATCATGAAGGACACGCAGACAAACTGGGCGAGCGATGTCAGCGACTGGATCGATATTTTCGAGGAAAGCGTGCTCGGCCGGCTCTACAGCAAGGACTTCGGCGACAAATACAAGGCAGCCGCCCAGAACCCGGCCACCGACGAGGATGGCATTTCGCCCTTCGACTATGACGTAATCGTCAACGGCCAAGATGCCTGTCCGCTGCAGGACCTTTCCATCGAAGGCGGTCAGCCGGCAAACGGCACGACAGAGGTGACGGTGAAATTCAAGGCGGCGACCTGCATGGAAGGCGCACCTAACAAGGATGACTTCACGACTGTGCGTTTCGAGGTCATTGAGGAGAACGGCAAATCCGTCATCGACGACATCATGATTCAGGGTGACGAGGGGCAGGGGCCGACCTCGCTCAAGGAGACTATGGTGCTGATCGCCAAGGGCGAGTAAGCGCGACATTCGATCGGCATTGGCGTGTCAGCGGTTTGATTTCCGCTCCGGCGGCGGTATCTATCGATGCTTCATGGCATGAGGGGCTCATGCATTTGTTTTCCCGTTTTCAGTTCCGCGACTGGCTGCTTGCCAATGATCCGGCGCTTTCGCGCCTGCGCATGGCCTCGCGGGTGACGCTGACCATCGTCCTCGTGTTCCTGACCCTGCTTGCGATAAAAGCTTTCATCTTGCCGCTGCCGACGGCGGCCTTTGGCCTCGGCATCGTGCTGTCGATCGAAGGTGGGGTGGCGGTGCGCGATAGGGGCAATGCGCGCCAGCTGGTGACGCGGCTGTTCGGCTGCGCCGCAAGCCTTGCTGTCGTCGCCATTGCCGCAGGGCTCGAGGATCAACGCGTTCTTTCCGATCTCGTTTTTCTCGTCATCATCCTGCTCGCATCGGCGGGCCGCGTGTTCGGACCGCGCGGATTTGCGATCGGCATGTTCGCCTTCACCTCCTATTTCATGGGGGCCTATTTCCAGCCGCTGCTTGCCGAATTGCCCGAGGTGACGATCGGGCCGGTCGTCTCCGTGCTTGTCGGCCATGTGGTAAGGGTGGTGCTTCTTCCTGATGACTGGCGGCGCGATCTGCTGCGCTCGCTCGAAAGTGTCAGCGGGCGGATCAATCAGATCCTCTTCAAGCTCGCTGCCCTTGCCGCCAGTGGCGACATCGGCGATGCCGATCGGCAGGAACTGCGCCAGCTGGAAGACCGGCTGAAGGAAGTGGTGCTGATGGCCGAGACCTTCATCCCGCGCCCATCAGCGGGCGTCTTCGACGGCGCTTCCGATCCCGCTGCGGAGCTGGCGATCCGGCTCTTCGACGCGCATCTTGCCGCCGAAAGCGCTATCGTGCTGAGCTTCCAGAGTCCACCGCCCTTTGCACTCGTTCACGCGGTGATCGAGGCTGAGGCGGCGGAACTCAAAAGATATGAGGGAATGGCCGAGGCCATCAAGGATCAGCCGCAGGGCGAAACCGTACGGGCGCTGCTCTGGCTGGGCGAAGCGCGGCGGCAACTGGTCGAGGCGATCAACAAGGGACGGGCATCCGGTTTCTCCGGCATTGATGCGGCCAAGGATACCGCGCAAGTTCAGGCGATCGATTTTTCGCTGGCCAATCCGCTGTTGCGTTCAGCGCTGCAGATCACGCTCGCCTCGGCGATCGCCATGGGCTTTGGTTTGCTCTTGTCGCGCGAGCGCTGGTTTTGGGCGGTGCTTGCCTCTTTCCTTGTCTTTACCAACACCAATTCGCGCGGCGATACAGCCATGAAAGCGTTATCGCGTTCGCTCGGCACGGTGTTCGGCATCGCCATGGGCCTCCTCCTGGCGACGTTGATTTCGGGCGTGCCCGGTGTCGCTATTCCGGTCATGGCCATAGGCATCTTTCTCGCCTTCTATTTCCTGCAGGTTTCCTACGCGACGATGACCTTCTTCGTTTCGATCGTGCTCTGTCTGGTCTACGGCATGACCGGCGTATTGACGCTCGATCTGCTCAAACTGCGCATCGGGGAGACGATGATCGGCGCGGCGGCCGGAACGGCAGTCGCTTTCGTCGTTTTCCCGGCGCGCACGCGTAGCGCGCTCGATACGGCGCTCGCCCGTTGGTTCCAGGCGCTGCGCGAGCTGCTAGGCGCAATCGGCGCGGGCAAGAGCGGTTTCGAGTTGATCGAATTGTCGCAGAAGATCGACGCCTGCTATCGCGACGTGACGGTGGCGGCTCGCCCGCTTGGCTCCTCCTGGTCGGTGGTGACGCGGCCCGGCCAGATCCGCCAGACATTGGCGATCTTTCTTTCCTGCACCTATTGGGCGCGGATCCTGGCGAGGAGCTACGAAGCACCGCCTGCCGACAATGATCAGAAGAGGCTGATCGCGGCGGATCTCGCGTTGATTGCTGACGCGGCGCCGCGCGGCTCTGCTTGTTTCTTCGTCAGGCGCAAGGCGTCGCGAACGACAGGGCGGCATTTGCCAGTGTCGCGAGAAGGCGCCCGGGTGGGGCTCGAGATGATCGGTTCGGCGCTGGAAAGGCTCTATCCGCAGGCAGACACCTTGCCGTTTGCGTCGGGCGAGGCTATTGCGCGCTCGAAACAGGGATAAGACTATGGCAGGCACGAACAGCGAGCGTCAACTTGTGGCCGAAGGGCCGGCCATCATTCTGGTCGAGCCCCAGATGGGCGAGAATATCGGCATGGTGGCACGCGCCATGGCGAATTTCGGCCTGGCCGAACTGCGTCTCGTCAATCCGCGCGACGGCTGGCCGAACGAGAAAGCGCAGGCGACCGCCTCCAAGGCCGATCACGTGATCGAAGCGACGAAGGTCTACGCCACGCTGGAGCAGGCAATCGCCGATCTCAATTTCGTCTATGCAACGACGGCGCGCAGCCGCGACAACTATAAGCCGGTGCGCTCCCCGGTCTTTGCCGCGCAAACGCTGCGCACAAAGTTCCGGGCAGGCGAGGCAACGGGCATTCTCTTCGGTCGTGAGCGCTGGGGTCTGACCAATGAGGAAGTGGCGCTGGCTGACGAGATCGTGACCTTCCCGGTGAATCCCGCCTTCGCGTCGCTGAATATTGCTCAGGCCGTGCTTCTGATGTCCTATGAATGGATGAAGTCCGGCATGGAAGATCTGGAAGCCGTGCCGTTCCAGGCGCTCGGGCAGCGGCCTTCCACAAAGGAGCAGCTCTTCGGCCTGTTCGACCAGCTGGAAGAAGCGCTCGATTCGCGCAACTATTTCCATCCGCCCTCGAAAAAGCCGAAAATGGTGGACAACCTTCGCGCTGTTCTCTCCCGCCGGGCCTTCACGGAACAGGAAATCAGCGTGCTGCGCGGCGTCATCTCCTCCCTCGATCGCTTTTCGCGAAACAGTCCGCGCAAAGGCGGTTTCACCAGATCCGGCAAGGAAGCGCCAACCGATGACAGCGCCGACCAATGAGCTGAAACCCGTCCTCATCTTTGATTCAGGCATAGGCGGGCTGACCGTGCTGCGCGAGGTGCGTGTGCTAATGCCGGAACGCGGCTTCATCTATGTCGCTGATGATGCGGGCTTTCCCTATGGGGGGTGGGAAGAGCAGGCGCTGAAAGAGCGCATCATCGGGCTCTTCGGCAAGCTGCTTCAGGAGCACGATCCAGAAGTCTGTATCATCGCCTGCAACACCGCCTTCACGCTCGTTGGCGCCGACCTGCGGGCCGCCTTTCCCCAGATGACCTTCGTCGGCACAGTGCCGGCGATCAAGCCGGCGGCGGAGCGGACGCGCTCAGGTTTGGTTTCGGTGCTGGCGACGCCGGGGACGGTCAAGCGCGCCTATACGCGCGACCTCATCCAGTCCTTCGCGCAGCAATGCCACGTGCGGCTTGTCGGCTCGGAAAACCTTGCGCGCATGGCCGAAGCCTATATTCGTGGTGACGCCGTCTCCGACGAGGCGGTGCTTGCCGAGATCGACCAGTGCTTCGTCGAGAAGGGCGGCCAGAAGACAGATATCGTGGTGCTTGCCTGCACACACTATCCTTTCATGGCCAATCTTTTCCGCCGCCTTGCGCCCTGGCCGGTCGACTGGCTCGATCCAGCCGAGGCAATCGCGCGGCGCGCCCGCACGCTGGTGCCGCTGGTTGCCGATGCAGTGCATCCTGATAATTTCGACTTTGCAGTCTTCATGTCAGGCAATCCCGATTTTGCGACGCGGCGGCTGATGCAGGGATTCGGCTTGAGGGCATGAGCGGAATTGTCCTGTGGGTTGGCGAAATCGGCCCTGAAAAACTGTCCATTCTTTGATAGACGGAGCGTTGCCGTTTCGGAAGAATGGCGCTTCATTCATGTGAGTCTCTTCGCCGCGAGGATCAGCATTGCAGGTTGGCATCGATATGGGATTGGCGTCCGGCGCTCCGGCGACACTTGATATCGAGGAGTTGCTGGCGACCCGTCTGCTCGTGCAAGGCAATTCCGGCTCCGGCAAATCGCATCTCCTGCGCCGCCTGCTCGAGCAGTCCGCCCAATGGGTGCAACAGGTCATCATCGATCCCGAAGGTGATTTCGTCACCCTTAGCGACAGGTTCGGCCATGTGGTCGTCGACGGCGAGCGCACCGAGGCGGAACTGGCAGGCATCGCCAACCGCATCCGGCAGCATCGAGTTTCCTGCGTTCTGACGCTCGAGGGCCTCGATATCGAGCAGCAGATGCGCGCGGCTGCCGCCTTCCTCAACGGCATGTTCGATGCCGATCGCGAATATTGGTATCCTGTCCTCGTGGTCGTCGACGAGGCGCAGATGTTTGCGCCGTCGGTCGGCGGAGACGTTTCGGAGGATGCGCGCAAGATGTCGCTCGGCGCGATGACCAACCTGATGTGCCGCGGCCGCAAGCGCGGGCTTGCCGGGGTGATCGCAACGCAGCGGCTCGCGAAGCTCGCCAAGAACGTCGCGGCCGAAGCCTCGAACTTCCTGATGGGCCGCACCTTCCTCGATATCGACATGGCGCGCGCCGCCGACCTGCTCGGCATGGATCGGCGCCAGGCGGAAATGTTCCGCGATCTGAAGCGCGGCAATTTCGTCGCTCTCGGGCCGGCCCTGTCGCGCCGGCCGCTGCCGATCCAGATCGGCGCGGTGGAGACCTCGGCGCGCTCATCGAGCCCGAAGCTGATGCCGCTGCCGGATGCGCCGCAGGATGTCGAGGACCTGATCTTCACGCCCGACCCGGAAGAGTTTCAGCGCCCGCTCGTGCGCCGCACACCGCCGGCGCCGAGACCGACGACCGATATCCTGGCCGAACTCTCGCGCTCAGCGCCAGCCACATCCCCAGCGCCGGTGGAGACGAGGGCGAGCCAGGCGGAGATCTCCGCCGAGGAACGGGAGGAGCGCCTTGCCGGTGTGCTTGCCGAAATACTCGACGATCCCGCATCCGCCTTCCGCACCGATTCCGTGCTCTATCAGGACTTTCTTGTCCGGCTGCGCATGCGCCGCGTGCCGGGGCCGCCGATCGCGCTGCCGGATTTCCGCCGGCGCGTGGCGATCTCGCGCTCTGGCGTCGATGCGGCAACAGCGGCAAGCGATGAGTGGGCGACGGCGCTGTCGCTGTCGGCGGGCGTCACCGACGATTTGCAGGGTGTCTTCCTGATGCTGGCCAAGGCCGCCGTCCGCGCTGAGGCGTGCCCGTCGGATGCGCGCATTGCCCGCGCCTATGGCACACATTCGGCGCGGCGCGCGCGGCGCCTGCTCGGCTATTTCGAGGAGCAGGGTATCGTCGTCGTGCATACGGATTTCTCCGGCAAGCGCATTGTGGCGTTTCCCGACATGAATTGTCAGACGGCTCCAGGCGACGCCAACGCGCCGGATACGGGCGATCAGCCTCTGGCTGCGGAATAGTGGCGTTTTCGGGCTTTGGCTCAGTTGACATTTTCATAGCAGGCCTCTAAAGACCGCGCCAAGCACCGGGCAGCAATGTCCGGTGTTTCATTTGACATGTCCCGTGGATCGTTCCTGTTCGCGTAACCGGAACATCCTGTCAGGCCTCGGCAGAGGTCAGAGGAGGGCGTGTTTCCTTCGCACGGTTTGGCAACAAGCCGCCATAAACATTTGAAAGGAAATACGATGAGCAAGCGCGAATCGTCCAAATACAAAATTGACCGCCGTATGGGCGAAAACATCTGGGGTCGTCCGAAGTCCCCGGTGAACCGCCGCGAATACGGCCCGGGCCAGCACGGCCAGCGCCGCAAGGGTAAGCTGTCGGACTTCGGTGTGCAGCTGCGCGCCAAGCAGAAGCTCAAGGGTTACTACGGTGACCTGCGCGAGAAGCAGTTCCGCGCGATCTTCGCAGAAGCCGCCCGCCGCAAGGGCGACACCTCGGAAAACCTGATCGGTCTGCTGGAATCGCGCCTCGACGCGATCGTCTATCGCGCCAAGTTCGTTCCGACGGTCTTTGCTGCCCGTCAGTTCGTCAACCATGGCCACGTCACCGTCAACGGCGTCCGCGTCAACATCGGTTCCTACCGTTGCAAGGCCGGCGACGTCATCGAAGTTCGCGAAAAGTCGAAGCAGCTCGTGACTGTTCTGGAAGCCGTCAGCCTCGCCGAGCGCGACGTTCCCGACTATATCGAAGTCGATCACAACAAGATGGTCGCCACCTACGGCCGCGTTCCGACCCTCAGCGACGTTCCGTTCCCGGTCGTCATGGAACCGCATCTGGTCGTCGAATTCTATTCGCGTTAACAAAAACCAGGCGTTTTCGCATATAGAAAAGCCGCTCTTCCGGGCGGCTTTTTTGTTATTCGGAGAGAAGCGATGGCGGATTTGCAGGCGACCCTCGATAGCATTTACAGCGATATCCTGCCGCGTATCGGCGAGGGCAAGGTCGCCGACTATATTCCCGAGCTTGCCAAGGTGGACCCGCGGCAGTTCGGCATGGCGATCGTCACCGTCGACGGTCAGGTCTTTCGTGTCGGCGATGCGGATATCGCCTTTTCGATCCAGAGCATATCCAAGGTCTTTACGCTGACCTTGGCCCTCGGCAAGGTCGGCGAGGGACTGTGGAAACGCGTCGGACGCGAACCTTCGGGATCGGCCTTCAATTCGATCGTGCAACTCGAACACGAGAGCGGCATTCCCCGCAATCCCTTCATCAATGCCGGCGCGATCGCCGTCACCGACGTTGTCATGGCCGGCCATGCGCCGCGCGAGGCGATCGGCGAGCTGCTGCGTTTCGTGCGTTATCTCGCCGATGACGAGTCGATCACCATCGACGACAGGGTGGCGCGGTCGGAAACGCAGACCGGCTACCGCAATGTTGCGCTTGCCAATTTCATGCGCGCCTATCGCAATCTCGATCATCCCGTCGATCACGTGCTCGGCGTCTATTTCCATCAGTGCGCGCTCGCGATGAGCTGCGAGCAGTTGGCCCGCGCCGGGCTGTTCCTGGCGGCGCGGGGCAGCAATCCGATGACCGGTCATTCCGTGGTCTCGCCGAAGCGGGCGCGGCGCATCAATGCATTGATGCTGACCTGCGGCCATTATGACGGTTCGGGCGACTTTGCCTATCATGTCGGCCTGCCCGGCAAGAGCGGCGTCGGCGGCGGCATTTTTGCGGTAGCGCCCGGCATTGCCTCGATCGCGGTCTGGTCGCCGGGGCTGAACAAGGTCGGCAATTCGCAGCTTGGCGCCGTGGCGCTTGAGATGCTTGCGGCCCGCACCGGCTGGTCGGTTTTCGGCGATTGAGGCTGTGTTGCCGGATGACTTTCTGCTAAGGCAGGCAGACCTTCGATAGGACGGAGCAATGAATATCGCAGCCAACATCGCTGATGATCCGGAAACTGGCGAAATCGACGACGGCGCCGGCCCGGCACTCTTTGCCGATGCGCCACGTTCGGTCTCCTTCAACAAGCTGCGCAAGCGCCTGCTCAGGCAAATACGTGAGGCTTTCGATGACTTTGACATGCTGAAGGGGCAGAAACGCTGGCTGGTCGGCCTTTCCGGCGGCAAGGATTCCTACGGTCTCATGGCGCTGCTGCTCGATCTCAAATGGCGCGGGCTGCTGCCCGTCGAGCTTATCGCCTGCAATCTCGACCAGGGACAGCCGAACTTTCCAAAGCATGTGCTGCCGGATTATCTGACGAAGATCGGCGTCCGGCATCGGATCGAATATCGCGACACCTATTCGATCGTGAAGGAAAAGGTGCCCGAAGGCGCCACCTATTGCTCGCTCTGTTCGCGGCTGCGGCGCGGCAATCTCTACCGGATCGCGCGGGAGGAGGGCTGCGACGCACTGGTGCTCGGCCATCACCGTGAGGATATTCTGGAAACCTTCTTCATGAATTTCTTTCATGGCGGGCGACTTGCCTCCATGCCGGCAAAGCTTCTGAACGACGAGGGCGACCTGATGGTGCTTCGGCCGCTCGCCTATGCCGCCGAGGACGATCTTGCCAGGTTCGCCGTCGCCATGCAGTTCCCGATCATCCCCTGCGATCTCTGCGGCTCCCAGGACGGGTTGCAGCGCAATGCGATGAAGGACATGCTCGCCGATATCGAACGGCGCATGCCTGGACGCAAGGACACGATGCTGCGGGCGCTTTCGCATGTGAACCCGTCGCATCTGCTCGATCCGAAGCTCTTCGACTTTTCCAGCCTTGGCGTCACCGATCCTTCATCAAAGGGCGGCTAAGCAGGCTGGCTCTTTGCATGAAGGACAGCAATTCGCATGACTATTTCAGATCAGGATATTCTCTTTCTCGGCGAATGCGTAAAGGAGGCGGCGCGTGCGGAGATCATGCCGCGTTTTCGCAACCTCGGCGACACGGATGTTTCGGAAAAAACCTCGGCAACCGATCTGGTGACGCAGGCGGATCTGCTTGCCGAACACCGGATCACCGCGGCCCTGAAAGAGCGCTTTTCCTCTGCACTCGTCGTCGGCGAAGAAGCCTATGACGCCGATAAATCGGTGGTGCCGGCGCTTGCCGATGCCGAGCTTGCCTTTGTCATCGATCCTGTCGACGGCACGTTCAATTTTGCCGCCGGACTTCCCGTTTTCGGAACGATGCTTGCGGTTACCGTCAGGGGCGAGACCGTCGCCGGCATCATTCACGATCCCGCTCTCGGCGACACGGTGACGGCGATCAAGGGGGCGGGCGCCTTTCTGACGCGCCAGGACGGGCAATCGAGCAGGTTGACGGTGGCTGAGCCTGCCGCCTTGAACCAGATGGTCGGCGGCATGTCGTGGGGCCATATGGAAGAGCCCGATCGCTCGCGCATCTGCGCCAACATGGCAAAGGCGCGTATGACCTTCGCTTTCAACTGCTCGGCCTATGAATATTGGATGGTCGCGTCTGGCAAGATGCATTTCATCGGGCACGCGAAGCTGATGCCCTGGGATCACCTGGCGGGCGTGCTCGCGCATCAGGAGGCGGGCGGCCACACGGCGAAATTCGATGGCACGCCCTATCGTCCGGGCGAGACGGTCGGCGGCATCATCTCTGCGCCTGACAAGGAAAGCTGGCAGCTGATCAGGCGCGAGATCGTCGGCATCTGATATAAGGCCTCGGCCGAAGTGAGAGGATTTGATATGACAACAAGCGTTGACGTGACCGCTCTTGCCGATCTCTTGCGCCGCGCGGCGAAGGCCGAGATCCTGCCGCGCTTCCGCCGGCTCGGTCGGGATGAAGTGCGCGCCAAGAGCGAGGCAACCGATCTTGTCACCGAGGCCGACGAGCAGGCCGAGCGGATAATCAAGGCGGAAGCGCAACGGCGCTGGCCGGACGCGCTGTTCCTCGGGGAAGAGTCGGTCGCGGCCGATCCGACCCTGCTTGGCAGGCTTGCCGATGCCGATCTCGCGATCGTAGTCGATCCGGTCGACGGAACGTTCAACTTCGCCGCCGGCATCCCGGCCTTCGGCGTCATGGCCTCGGTCATTTCAGGCGGCGAGACCATTGCCGGCATTATCTACGATCCGATGGGCGACGACTGGGTGATGGCGGAGAAGGGCGGTGGTGCCTGGCTGCGCAGGCCGGATGGCGAGGCGCAGCGGCTGCAGGTCGCCGACCCTGTCGCGCTCGACCAGATGGTTGGCATGGCTTCGACCGGCTACCTGCCGGTGGCGAAGCGTGCCGAGGTCCTTGGCAATCTCGCCAAGGTGCGTTTCCTCACCAACTACCGCTGTGCTGCCCACGAATACCGCACCCTTGCCGGCGGGCACGTCCATTACCTGATGTACAACAAGCTGATGCCCTGGGATCATCTTGCCGGCACGCTGATCTCGCAGGAGGCCGGCGCGTATGCCGCCCGCTTCGACGGCTCGCCCTACCTTCCGCAGCATCTCGACGGTGGACTGCTGATTGCGCCCGACAAGGCATCGTGGGATACGCTACGGCGTGAGGTCGTTACCATCTAAATCTATGCGACCGGCCGTCGCAAAGCCGGTCGCAAATGACAATTCAGGCGTAGAATTTTTCCATCAGGAAGTTTTCCAGGCCCTGTCCGCGCTTCTCGACGATTTGCCGGGTTATCACGCGAAATCCTTTGCGTTCAAAGAACGAGCGAGCAGTTCTGCTTGCTTCCGTATGTATTCGGCGAAACCCCAGGCTGAGAGCCTCTTCTTCGACCCGGCCCAATAGGCGGGTTGCTGCGCCGACCCCTTGATAGCCAGGGTGCACGAACATCATGTCGACGCACCCATCGCTGGTGAGATCCGAAAAACCCACAGGGTTTCCGGCGATCTCTGCCATCCAGGCCGGTCTGCTCATCCTTCGCTTTGCCCATAGGCTGCGATCTTCCACCTTCGCCCAAGCTTCGATCTCGGCGGCGGAATAGTCTTTCGACGAGACTTCCCGGATGGAGCGCAGAAAAATCTCGATTGTGGCGTCCACGTCACCCGGCGCATAAGGCCTGATCAGAATTCGCTCGTCCATCAAGACCGCCTTGAATTGATCCGGTTCACCTGCCTCAGAAATGGGCGGCGCCCGGATCGAGCTGCGGACTGTCGCCGGGATGGGTGAAGAGCTTGCCGTTCTCAGCCCACAGCGTGGCTGCGATCGTCACCAGACCGAACAGCGCGAATCCGCCGAAGAGCGGCTGCACCGTGCCGTTGAACATCTGGCCGACCAGGCCGCCGAGAATAGCGCCGAAGGTCGTCGAGACGAAGCCGGTGATGGCGGTCGCCGTGCCGGCGAGATTGCCCATCGGTTCGAGGCTGATGGCGGTGAAATTGGTGGCGATCACCGCAAACATCATCAGAACGATAGTGAAGATGCTATAGGCGGTGGTGAAATCCGGCGTGCCCGCCAAGGCGATGACGAAGCCGAGAGCCGACAGTGCCGTGAAGATCAGCAGGGCGGCATGCGAGATCCGGCGCATGCCGAATTTGCGGACGAAGAAGCCGTTGGCGAAATTGGCGACGGCAATGCCGCCGGCGGTCGCCGCAAAGGCGATCGGCAGCCAGTCACCGAGGCCATAGACCTCGCCGAACACCTGCTGCACGGAAATCACATAGGCGCTGATGACGCCGGTGAACATGGTCAGACCGATCATGTAGCCGCAGGTGATGCGGTTGGTCAGCACGGTCCTGAGGCCGTCCGCGACCGAGCCGACCGACAGCGGCAGGCGTTCTGCCGGAGGAAGCGATTCCTTCAGCCGCAGAAGAGCCCAGACGAACAGGATGCTGGCGACGGCGCCGAGCAGGATGAAGATCCAGTGCCAGTTGGCATAGAGAATGATGAGCTGGCCGACCGAAGGGGCGACGATCGGCACGATCATGAAGACGATCATGACATAGGACATGACGCGGGCCATTTCGCGGCCGCCGAAGCAGTCGCGGACGATGGCCATGGTGGTGATGCGCACGGCCGCGCCGCCCACGCCCTGAACGAAGCGCATGAGGAGCAGCATTTCGAAGCTCGCTGTTGCGGCAGCGGCAAACATCGCGACCACATAGCAGGCGAGGCCACCGAGCAGGATATTGCGGCGGCCGAATGTGTCGGAAAGGCTGCCGAAGAATATCTGCGAGACGCCGAAGCCGAGGAAGAACACGCCGATGATGAGCTGGGCATCGTTGGTGTTGGTAACGCCGAGGGAATGGCCGATATTGGGCAATGCCGGCAGCATGCTGTCGATTGCCATGGCAATGCTGGCGGTCATGATGGCGATGGTGACGACGAATTCGCCGAAGCCCATGCCGATGCGGCGGGAACCCTGGTTTTCCTGGTGCGGTTTATGCGGCGGCGTCATGTGGTGAAATCCTGGATGCGGAAGGGACCGGCCATTCAAACGGCCGGGTTGTGCTGATGGAAGAGGCGGCCCTTTTCAGCAATCAGCACGAAGACGAGCCCGACGATCGATACGGCAAAATAACCGGCCACCATCGGCAGCGCCGTGCCGTCGAAGGCCTGGCCGATGCCGGCGCCGATAAGGGAGCCGCCGACCGTGCTCATGAAGCCGAGAACGGAGGAGGCGGTGCCGGCGACGTGCCCGAGCGGCTCCATGGCAAGCGAATTGAAGTTCGAGCCGATCCAGCCGAACTGGAACATGGCGAGGCCAAAGAAGGAGATAAACAGCGCAAACGGCATCGGCTCGGAGCTTGCCGTCTGGACGATCAGCCAGATGGTGTTGATGGCGATGAAGCCGAGGAGTGAGCCGTGTGACAGGCGGCGCATGCCGAGCTTGCCGACAAAACGGGAATTGAAGAAGGACGACAGCGACATGAAGATCGCCACGCCGGCAAAGGCGAACGGGAAATAGACGCCGAGGCCGTAGATGCCGACATAGATCTGCTGGGCGGAGTTGATGAAGCCGAATAGCGCGCCGAAGATGAAGGTGCTGGCGATGGTGTAGCAGAGCGCCACGCGGTTGGTCAGCACCAGCTTGAAGGCGCCGAAGATCGCGCGGGCGGTGAAGGGGCGGACATTCTGCGGATGCAGGGTTTCCGGCAGGCGGACATAGGCCCAGACGCCGATCGCCGTTGCCATTGTTGCGATGAAGAGGAAGATCAGGTGCCAGTTGCCGAAGAACATGACGACCTGGCCGGTGCCCGGCGCAATGACCGGCACGATCATGAAGACCATCATGATGAGCGACATGACTTCCGCCATCTGCCGGCCGCCATAGATGTCGCGGACGATGGAGATGGTGATGACGCGGGTGGCGGCCGAGCCGACGCCCTGGATGAAGCGCAGCACCAGCAGCCCGGCGAAGGAGGGAACGAAAACGATTCCGATGGCGGACACGATATAGACGACGAGACCGATCAGCAGCGGTGTGCGACGGCCGAAACGGTCGGAGAGCGGACCGTAGAACAGCTGGGCGCAGCCGAAACCGAGCAGATAGGACGAGACGACGAACTGCCGGTGATTCTCGCTTTCGACGCCGAGGCTCGCGCCGATCTGCTGCAGGGCCGGGAGCATGATGTCGATGGCAAGCGAGTTGATGGCCATCAGGAAGGCGGCAAGCGCGATGAACTCACGCTTGCCCATGGGCAGGCGGCCCGCGGACACGGCTTGTAATGAATCTGTCACAATGAAATTCCCATAAACAGGCCAAGGCGCTGCTCACCGCAGCGCCTCGGACTCGAGAAACAGATTTGGAAACCGGGCGGACGCCCGGTGACCGGTCAGGTCAGGCGGCGCCGCGCACGGTGATGCCATTTTCCTGGAGATGCTGCTGCAGCTCGCCAGCCTGGAACATTTCCCGGACGATGTCGCAGCCACCGACGAACTCGCCCTTTATGTAGAGCTGCGGGATCGTCGGCCAGTTGGAATAATCCTTGATGCCCTGGCGGATTTCCGAATCGGCGAGCACATTGATGCCCTTGTAGTCGACTCCGATGTAATCGAGAATCTGCACGACCTGGCCGGAGAACCCGCACTGCGGAAACTGCGGCGTGCCCTTCATGAAGAGGACGACGTCGTTGCTCTTGATTTCGTTGTCGATGAATTCGTGAATGCCGCTCATGTGACTTGATCCTTTCAACAGGCGAGTTAAAGGCCCGCCGTTTCAATCGTTTCCCTTAGATAGCATGTGACAGCAGGAATTCCAGCCGCCGCAGCCAAAAAAAGACTATCCGGTCAGACCACTTTGCGATTGTTGCCGTCGCGTTACGGTCGGAAGTCTGCTTCGCGCCTCAGACGCCACGCTGACGGCTGCGGCCGGCGGCGGTGCGGCGCTTGCTGACCTGTTTGCGGGCGCGCTTGCGCTTGGCCGTGGCCGTCTTCCGGCCAGCCGTCGTCGTCGCGGCGGGGCGGGCCTTGCGCCTCCTGCGCTTCGTCGTGACGCGACCGGTGGTCTTCTTCAGGATTTCCTTCAGCACGCTGTCGACGACACCCGATATCAGTTCTTTTACAAGATCGGCCACAAAACCCCTCCGTTCGCTTTGAAAAACGACGTGCTCGCTATTGAATTCCGGATGAGTTCGGTTAGCAAGACGGCTTTGAAATCATACCTGCTTTTTCGCTATATCGGCGGCCAGCAGGTGGTTTGCAGCAATATGCCGGCTATTTGCCCGGCCGGAACAGCGGAATGACATTGATAAAGAAGCGGGTCGTCCTGCATTTCCCGGGCTTCGAGCCGCTCGACGGTCTTGCCCATAGGGCGCGGTACGAACGCTCCGCCAGACAGAGTGCGGCCGCCTGGGGCTACTCCGTCGAAACCGGCGCGCCGGAGGCGGGAAGCGATCCTCTCAGCTTCGAGGTCACGACGGGCAGCGCAGGAACGCGCGAAACGGCGTCTGCCGCGGAGACCGGTTCCGCCGGCTGGTGGACGATGAGCCGGATCCACATGGTTGATCACGACATGCTCGTGCGCAGGCTGCGTGGGCGCAACATGCTGAGCCGGATCATTGCAGGCTTTCGGAGCTGCGCCGAGATCATGCTTGAAGGTGGCATGCGGGGATATTTCAGGCATGCGTGGCGTTTCGGCCTGTTCTTCCTCTTTCCGTTCCTGCTGACGGCGCTGGCAATCGCGCTGACCGCCGAGATGGTTATCCTGCCCTTTTGTCTCGGCTTCTCCGCCTGGCACGTGCTCTGGAGCGGGCCACTGGCGCTCTGCTTCTTCATCTTCGCCTTCCTGCCTTTTTCCGAGCGCTTCCATACGCTGCACCTTTTTGCCGATTGGGAAATGGCAGTGGCGCTCGGCCGTATGGATCGGGCCGACTTCAACGACTGGCTGGAAGAGCGGGCGACTGCGGTGCGCAAGTCTCTCGCCGAGGAGGCGGACGAGTACGTGATCTCCTCGCACAGCATGGGATCGAGCGTCGCCGCCCATGTCATCGGCATATTGCTTGAAAGGGAGCCGGAGATTTTCAAGGGCAGGCGCGTCGTGTTTGCCACGCTCGGCAGCGCCATTCTGCAATGCGCCCTGCTGTCATCGGCAACATTGCTTCGCGCCCGCGTCGGCCTGATCGCCCGCTGCCCGGAGATCTCCTGGCTTGACGTTCAATGCCTGACGGATTCGATCAATTTCTACAAGGTGCCGGTCGTTGCCGTCGCAGGCCATGCGGACGCGCCTCCGGCGAAGATCCTTCTTATCCGCGTCAAGCAGATGCTGACGGGCGAGCACTACCGGAAGATCCGCAAGGACCAGCTGCGCGTCCACCGGCAATATGTGCTGGGGCCAGATCTCAAGGCACCCTTTGATTTCACGCTGATGACGTCAGGTCCGATGCCGGCGTCGGTCTTTGCATCTCCGGATCAGAACAAGCTGCCGACTTGAGGGCTGGGTTCCGTCGGCAGCGTAGACTGAGGGGGACGTGGTTGTGTTGAATTGCTCCGTGAAAGAGCTCGACCCATTTCCGCATGCCGCCATCATGGGAGATTCTCTTCACCGTCGCCGGCCATGTGAACGTCTCCCGCAGCAGTTTCGTCCAGACGCCGTACGAAGTCCGCAAAGAAGGCCGAGGCATAAATGGATCTTCGGTGCACGGCGATCGTCTGGGGAATTTCGGAGAACGCTCCCTCCACCAGTCGGAAGCCGGAAATCCGCTCCGACGTCCGAACGAGGAATTCGGTCAATCCCGCAGCCGCGTCGCATTGCGACCCGACAAGGAGATCGATGGCAGCTGCCGGGCTGTCAGTAAGCGAGACAGTGGCTTCTTCAAGGATACGTTCGAGCTGCTTCGTATAGGCGGCGCTTCTTGCGGAGGCTATCCGCACTCCTTCAGCATCAACGTCTCCGACCGTTCGAAACGCTGAGTCCTCCGGCACCAAATAGGTCGCTCTGACCGAGATGTAGGGAGGTGAAAAGGAAAACCGGTCGGCTCTCGAGGGATCCGAGGCAATGAAAGCAATGTCCCACTCGCCGCGATCCGCAGCCGCGAGGATGTCGGCGGCCGAACCGTACTGGATCAGCGACACTCCGCGATCCAGCTGTTCGGCAATTTGGTGGCCGATCCGAGCGCTTGGACCGACCAAGGCGCCGGCCTGATCGTCCCAATGGACCAATGCTGCATTCGACATGTTGACGGCGGCCCGGATTACGCCCGCGGGCGCTATCTCGGACAGAACCTTCTTCCGCGTCGACATCGGCGCGAACTCCCTAAGATGCAAACCGAGATGCGAGCGCTTCCGATCCTCTCGCAAGGAGGGCGACGTCTACGCCAACGGCGGTGAACAACGTCCCGAGCGAAATGCAACGGGCTGCGAACGACTCGTCCGGCGTGAGGATGCCTGCCGGCTTTCCAAGAATTTTCAGACGTCCGATCGCGTCCTCGATCGCCGCGATCACCTCGGGATGCCCCGGTTGGCCGGGATGGCCGAAGCTAGCCGCCAGGTCGGCGGGGCCGATGAAGATGCCGTCGACGCCTTCGGTCGCTGCGATGGCCTCCAGCCGACCGAGTGCCTCTCGGGTCTCGATCTGCAGAAGCAGGCAGATCTCCTGTTCGGCAATCCGCGCGTAGTTCGGCACGCGCCCGAAGCGGGTGGCGCGCGTCAAGGCGGAGACCCCGCGAACCCCGTGCGGCGGATACCGTATGGCGGCGACCGCCGCCTTCGCTTCCTCTTCGTTCTGCACATAGGGAACGAGGAGCGTCTGGACGCCGATATCCAGAAAGCGCTTGATCAGCACCGGATCGTTGAATGCCGGGCGTACGACCGGGGAAACGTCGTAAGGCGCGACCGCCTGCAATTGCGGCAGGACGGTGAGGACGTCGCTTGGAGAGTGCTCGGTATCGAACAGCACCCAATCGAAGCCTGACGGCGCGACGATTTCTGCCGCGTAGCTTCCGGGAAGGCCGCACCAGAGACCGATCTGGCTTTCACCGGCTCTCAGTTTCCGCTTGAAGTGATTGACGGGAAGTTCCATCGGCGCCTCACACGAACGAGACGCCGATGGAGCCGACCGGACCGTAGTCGGCCTGGATGACATCGCCCTTGACGATGTCCACGGGGCGGGTGAACGAGCCGGCAAGCACGATCTGGCCCTTCTTCAAGCCGCCTCCGACGGCATGGAGTTTGTTCACGAGCCAGGCGACACCCGCGGCCGGATGCCCCATTATAGCTGCGGAAACACCAGATTCCTCGATGATGCCGTTTTTCGAAAGCGTCGCGCCGACCCAGCGGATGTCGATATCCATCGGCCGGATGATGCGGCCGCCCACGACGATCGCTCCGAACGCGGCGTTGTCGGCGATCGTATCGGTGATCGCTCTGGGCACCTCGGTTCGGTAGTCGATGATCTCAAGCGCGGGAACGACAAATTCAGTCGCGCGCATGACATCATAGATCCGAGCGCTCGGTCCTTCGAGATCCTCTCCCATTACGAAGGCGAGCTCGACTTCCAAGCGAGGCTTGATAAACAGCTCCGCCCTGATCTGCGCGCCGTCGTTATAGAGGGCGTCGTCGAGAATGACGCCGTAGTCGGGCTCGGTCATTTTCGAGGCCATCTGCATCGCCCGAGATGTCAGCCCGATTTTATGACCCGCGATCCGCGCGCCCTTTGCAATCCGTGCCTGCGCCCAAAGCGCCTGGATCTTATATGCGTCTTCAAGTTCGAGATCCGGGTATGTCTTACTTGGCTGGACGATGGGTCTGCGGTCAGTTTCTGCCCTCAGCAGCGCGTCGGCTGCGGCCTGGCGTTCCTTTTCGGTGATCATTATTTAGCTCTGCTGGTTGCTTACTTGATCGGGGGACGCGGCAGGATGGCCTCGCCCGGCTCCATGACGTAGGTGTAGTCGAGCGAGAACCACGGGCCAGTGACGTCCGCGTTGGACGGGTGCGGCTCGTCATGACGGACAAAGTCGCCTGTCAAAGCCGCGGTGACGCCGAACTGCACATCGGAATCAATGTTCGGATCGCTCGGGTCGAAGACCTGGGAGATGAGAGTTTTGTATCCCTCTTTGAAGATCAGGGCGTGCAGATGCGCAGGTCGGTAAGGGTGGCGGCCTTGCACTTGGAGAAGCCGACCTACGACCCCGTCGACAGGGATGGGATAGCCCACCATCTTGACCGTTCTAAACCAGAACCGACCCTCGTCGTCCGTGGTGAACTTGCCGCGCAGGTTCATTTCCGCCTGATCAGGATCCTGGTTCTCGTAAAGGCCGACAGGAGAGGCGTGCCATACGTCGATTTCGGCGCCCGGGATGGGCTTGCCACCCCGATCAACCACCTTCGCGTGGACGAACAAGGGTGTTCCCGGCGTTTCCGACCGGATGATGGTTCCGCCGTTTTCGACCCGCGGAGAGTTGAGCCGCCAGAACGGCCCGAGTAGCGACTGTGAAGTCTCGGTTTGCCCGTTGTCGCCGTTGTTGAGCAGGCACACAAGCGAGGAGACGCCAAGCGATCCGGCCATGAGCACGAATTCGTTGTGGCTGTCGGTCTGCAGCCGGCCGATTTCGTTGAGGATGGCGGTCGCTTCGCGAAACTCGACTTCCGACAGCCTGACTTCCCGCACGAATGCGTGGAGATGCTTCACCATTGCGACGAGTATGTCCCGCAACCGTGGATCTTCGGTGCGGTTCATCACGGCGAGGACGGCCGGCGTCAACTCGCTTTCCGTTCTGATTGTCATAAGGCTACCTCCCAATGAGGTTCGACTATCAAAATAATCGATTATCTGTCAAGCTGTAACTGTACATTCCATCCTGACGGCTAATGTAAATACGCCTGAATATGGCAATAAACCTTTGAAATATCATGATTAAAATGGCGTTCTAAAGGCGCGGCCACGGACGCTCAATGCTTTTCGGTGCGTCCGGGTTTGACACGAATAATCGTTTATTGTACCGATAATCGAAACTTGCGCTGGATTGCTGGGAGGAAGAATGGACACGGCCGACGACAGCTCTCTTGGGCCGTTGACAGAAGATGTGCCGTCAATCGGCTTTCTCGACGATGGCAAGAACACCATCGGCAGCCAACTCGCATCGCGCCTTCGGGAGGCGATTATCTCCGGTGAGCTGGAAGCGGGAAGCAAGATCAATCTCGACAAGGCGCGGAAGACTTTCAACGTCAGCCTAAGCCCGTTGCGGGAGGGCTTAGCCCGGCTCATTTCAGACGGCCTGGTCGAGTTTCAGGACAACAGAGGCTATCGCGTCGCGCCAATCTCACTGGCTAATCTCGAAGAGGTCACGAGCCTGCGCGAGGAGCTCGAGGTTTTCGCGCTGCGTGAATCCATGCGTCTTGGCGACGTCGAATGGGAGGGCAACATCATGCGTGCGCTTCATCGTCTTAACCGCACGGAGCGCGACGCCGCGCGTCCCGAAACGCTAGAGCACTGGGAAGCGCTTCATCGCGAATTCCACCTCACCTTGATCTCTGGCTGTGGCAAACCTCTGCTATTTCACTTCTGCAGTCTTCTGCTGAATCTCAATGACCGATATCGCCGCGTTTTCCTGATCCGTACATCGGGAGACCGCAATGTAGGGCAGGAGCACAGCGAGATTGCCCAGGGAGCGGTCGCGCGTGATGTCGACTATGCCTGTGAGAAGCTCCGCCAGCACATCCATCGCACCGGCACCAATCTCCGCAACCATCTCGCGACGAAAGGGATCGCATGATGGCCGCCGCGACATCGAAATCGGCGCCCCTGATTGGCGTTGCGCATTTCTCATCGATATTGCTGCCTCCCGTGCAATTTGCGAAGGTCGCCGCCCGCGCAGGGTTCTCCAGGATCGGGCTCAGGCTGAATCCGGCGTTCCCTGGTGCGCCTTACTACGAGCTGCCTGTCGGTGGTTCGGCTGCAGGCGATCTGAAATCCGTGCTTGCCGGCGAAGGCGTCGAGGTTTTCGATATCGAATTCTTCGTAATCGACCCCTCATTCAAGGCCTCGTCGGTTGAGGCCACCATCGCTGCGGCCGCAAACATTGGAGCGCGCCGTCTCAGTGTCTGCGGCGACGATGCTGACCAAGCCAGATTGGTATCGAACTTCTCGGATTTCTGCGGCCTCGCGGGCCAGTACGGCTTAGCTGTCGACATCGAGAACATGGGTTGGCGGGTGATTAAAACCTTTCAGGACAGCGTCAATCTTGCGAAGGCGAGCGGTGCCCGCAATGCCGGTGTCCTCGTCGACGGAGTCCATTTCTTCAGGAATGGCGGCACACTCGCCTCGCTCCGAACCGAGATATGCTGGGTAAAGCACGTTCAGTTGTGCGATGTCGCTGGACCGGCGCCGGTGACAGCAGAGGAGATGGTCGCTGAAGCTAGAGGTGGGCGGCTCGCACCGGGGGAGGGCGAATTGCCGTTGAAGGAACTCGTCGCAACGGTCGCTAGCTCCGCGGCGATCTCGGTGGAAGTCCCACTCGCAGGGTCTGTCCCGCCTGAGACGCATTTGAAACATCTGTACGACAACGCCGAAGGATTATTCGGGCCGGATCGCTGATCCGGCGCCGGCGAGGCGTGAGCCGCGTCGGAGGGAGGAAGTCAACATATGGGTTATACGTTCGATTTTGGTGCGGTCTTCGACCGCGCCCCGGAATTGCTGTGGGGTTCGCTTGGAACGCTCGGTCTGGCGGTTGTCGGAATGATCCTTGCGCTCGCGATCGGTATTGTCGGCGTCGCTGCGAGAACGTCCAAGAACAAACTCGTTCGGGCTCCGGTGATTGCCTTTGTCGAGATTGTCCGAAACACACCGTTTCTGGTGCAGATATTCTTCATCTACTTCGCGCTTCCGCTCATGGGTATCCGTCTCAACCCCACCGCTACCGCCATCATCGCGCTGGGGATCAACGGGGGCGCCTATGCGATTGAGATCATACGAGGCGGCGTGGAAAGCGTGAGCAAGGGGCAGGTCGAGGCGGGCTTTGCGTTAGGCCTGCATAAAACCGATGTGTTCCGGCTGATCGTTCTGAAGCCGGCTCTCCGGGCGATCTATCCGTCCCTGACCAGCCAGTTCGTGATGCTGACCTTGACGACTTCGGTCTGCACTTCGATCGCCGCCTACGAGCTGACCTCGGCGGCGCAGCGAATCGAATCCGACACTTTCCGGAGTTTCGAGGTCTATTTCAGCGTGACCGCAATCTATCTGCTCATCTCGAGCCTGATGATGGGCATCTTCGCCCTTATCTCCCGTTCCTACTTCAACTACCCGACCCGATAGGAGGCGTTCATGGGTCCCATCGGTGAAAACGAGCTGTTCTTTCTCTTGCAGGGTCTGAAGTGGACTGTGCTGCTGGCCATCATCGGGTTTGTCGGAGGAGGTGTATTTGGAATCCTGATCGCTCTGGTGCGCACGTCGCAGAACCCTGTCGCACGCTACGCATCGTCGGGCTACATAGCGCTCTTCCAGGGCACGCCGCTCCTGATGCAGCTCTTCGTCGTCTACTACGGCGTCGCGCTATTGGGCGTCGACGTCAATGCATGGATCGCTGTGGCCATCGCGTTCACCCTCCATGCAAGCGCCTTCCTTGGCGAGATCTGGCGCGGCTCGATCGAGGCCGTTCCGAAGGGCCAGACCGAAGCCGCGAACGCACTGGGGCTGCATTACGTCTCCCGGATGAAGGACGTTGTCCTGCCGCAGGCGCTGAAGATTTCGATGCCTGCAACCATCGGATTTCTCGTTCAGCTGATCAAGGGCACATCGCTCGCAGCAATCGTCGGCTTTATCGAGCTTACCCGTGCCGGACAGATCATTTCAAACCAGACCTACCGTCCACTGCTCGTCTTTGGGATCGTCGGAATGGTCTACTTCATTATTTGTTGGCCTCTTTCCCACATCGGGAGCGGCCTCGAAAAACGGATGGCGAAAGCTGCCCGGTAACCTTGCTTCGCCCGAAGCAAGACCACAGAGGAGGAGAACGTAATGCATAGCAATCGCAGACAATTTCTTGGAATGGCCCTGGCTACGGCCGCCTTCGTCACGGTGGGCGCAGCTGCGGCTTCCGCGGCGACCGTCGAGGAGATAAAGGCCAAGGGCACGATCGTCGTCGGCATTCAGGGCGACAACGCGCCATGGGGCTTCGTCAACACGAGCGGCAAGCAGGACGGGTTCGATGCCGATGTCGCGACACTTTTCGCCAGGGAACTCGGAGTTAAAGTCCAGTTCCAACCGCTTGCCGTCGCCAACCGCATTCCGGCCCTGACCACCGGCAAGGTCGACATCCTGTTCGCCACGATGGCAATGACGGAAGAGCGCGCAAAATCGATCCAGTACAGCAAGCCATACGCGGCGAACACGATCTCGCTTTATGCGGCAAAGGCCGACACCGCGAAAACGCCTGCCGATGTTGCTGGGTGGGAAATCGGCGTGCCGAAGTCCAGCTCGCAGGACAAGGCCATTACCGACGCTGTGGGATCGACGGCGACCGTCCGCCGCTTCGACGACGACGCTTCAACCATTCAGGCGCTGGTCTCCGGACAGGTCAAGGCCGTCGGAGGCAACATGTTCTACGGACAGCGGCTGGATGCCGCCAGCCCAGGCACCTACGAGCGGAAGATCGACTTCCTGACGACTTACAATGGCGTCGGAACGCGACTGGGCGAGAAGGACTGGAACGAGGCCGTCAATGCCTTCCTCGACAAGATCAAGGCTAATGGCGAACTTGCAGCCATCACCAAGAAGTGGATGAAGATCGATCTGCCGACGTTCCCGGAATCCATTCCCAACATCCCGTTCACCGTCAAGTAAAGCATAAATGGAGGGCGCCGTGCTCAGTTCCGCTAACGACCAGCCGACATTGATATCGCTTGAAAAAGTGGAGAAGTGGTACGGCTCCTTCCATGCGCTGAAAAACATCAGCCTGTCGGTTCGCAAAGGCGAGAAGATCGTCCTCTGCGGGCCTTCGGGTTCCGGCAAGTCGACGTTGATCCGCTGCATCAACGCCCTCGAGCTAATTCAGGAGGGCAGGATCGTCGTCGAGGGGCAGTTGCTCGACGGCACCAGCAAGGCGGTTGATGCCATTCGGCGCGAAGTCGGGATGGTGTTCCAGAACTTCAATTTGTTCCCGCACATGACCGTTCTGCAGAACTGCGCGCTCGCGCCCATGAGGGTCCGCGGAACGAGCCGCGCTGACGCCGAGCGACTGGCGAGAAAATACCTCGAACGGGTTCGAATCCTTGATCAGGCGGAGAAGTATCCCGCGCAGCTCAGCGGAGGGCAGCAGCAGCGTGTCGCTATTGCCAGGGCCCTTTGCATGGAACCCAAGGCGATGCTGTTCGACGAACCGACATCTGCGCTCGATCCGGAAATGGTCAAGGAAGTGCTGGACACGATGATCGGACTGGCACGCGACGGCATGACCATGATCTGCGTCACCCATGAAATGGGCTTCGCCCGCCAGGTTGCAGACAGGGTCATCTTCATGGCTTCCGGCGAGATCGTAGAGGAGGCCGAGCCCGAGGTCTTCTTCAAGTCTCCGAAGCATGAGCGCACCAAGGCTTTCCTTGGCGAGATCCTCGCACATCACTGAGGTGATTGGGTTATTGAAATGAATAACAAAAAATTTCTCGTCGGTCTCATCGGGGCCGACATCCAAATGTCGAAGTCTCCCGCACTGCACGAAACCGAGGCGCGGCACCTGGGGCTGGATTACCATTACGAACTCTTCGATTTCGCCGAACGCGGTCTAACCGCTTCTGCGCTGCCTGAATTGCTCGCCGAACTTGAGGACCGCGGCTTCGCTGGAAGCAACATCACGCACCCGTGCAAGCAGACGGTCATCGCTCATCTCACAAGCCTATCCGAGGACGCCGAGATGCTCGGAGCAGTCAACACGGTCGTGCTTCGGGACGGAGAGCGGATCGGGCACAATACGGACTGGTATGGATTCTACAAGAATTTCGAGCGCGGTATGGCTGGTGTCGCCAAAACTCACGCCATCCTGCTCGGGGCAGGCGGCGCAGGGGTCGCCGTCGCGCATGCGGCAATCAAGCTCGGCATCGGGATGCTCTCGATCTTCGACCAGGACGCACATCGCGCCGCCACACTTGCCGATCAGCTCAACCGACGCTTTTCAAGAACCTGCGCCCAACCGATCAGAGACGTCGGTGCGGTGCTCGCTTCGGCCGACGGGCTGATTCACGCTACGCCGACGGGCATGCGAAGTCATCCGGGTCTCCCGATCGAACCGGAATGGCTTCACCCACGTCACTGGGTCGCCGATATCGTCTACATGCCACTTGTGACCGAACTTCTGGCTCTGGCAGAGAAGAAGGGGTGCAGGACCTTGCCGGGAGGCGGCATGACGGTGTTCCAGGCGGCGGCGGCCTTTGAACTGTTCACGGGTGTAAAACCGGATGCGGAGCGCATGTCGCGCCACTTCGAAGAATTGTGTAGAGCTACAGCCTGACCGGGAGGACACGCCTTGCCGCACATCATTATCGACTATAGCCAGGGTGCTGCCGAACGGGTGGCGATCGATGAATTGACCAGAGCGGTCCACCACCGGGTGCGAGACGGAGGCCTGGTGAAGCCCACTGCCGTGCGGACCTTCGCCAGGGAGGCGACCTTCTCCTGCGTCGGCGACGAGCATCCGGAAAATCACTTCATCCAGATAATCGTGCGCATGGCGCCTGGCCGGCCGGCAGAAACCAAGCGGGAATTGTTGAAGTCGGTCCTCGAAGCTGCGCGCGCTGTCGCAGCTCCCGCGCTGCAAGCAGGCCGGCTGGGGCTGCGGGCCGATCTTTACGAATCCGATCCGAATTTCGCATTCCAGGAAATAGCGTTCGCCTGAGCTTGGCAACGCCTTACACAAGGAAAATCGCAATGAGCCTGATCTACGTTCTTAATGGCCCAAACCTCAATTTGCTCGGCAAACGTCAGCCTCACATCTATGGTCACGAGACGCTGGCCGGTGTCGAGGCAGACTGCCGGAAACTGGCCTCGGAACTCGGCCACGAGATCCGTTTCCACCAGAGCAACCGTGAATACGAAATCATCGACTGGATCCACGAAGCGCGCGAAGACGGAGCCGGTATCGTCATCAATCCGGCCGCATTCACCCACACGTCGCTTGCGATACTCGATGCCTTGAACACGTTCGAAGGTCCAGTCATCGAAATCCATATCTCCAACATGTATAAGCGCGAAAGCTTCCGTCATCATTCCTTCGTTTCCCACCGCGCCGACGGCATCATCACCGGTCTTGGTACGGAGGGCTATCAGCTCGGAATCCGGCGCGTCGCGACGATGCTCACGGCAACGACGAAGGACTGACAAATGACTCCTCCGGTCAAACTGGCGGTCCTCGGCGCGGGGCTTATCGGGAAGCGCCACATCAAACACGTGCTGGACGAACCGATGGCGGAGCTTGTCGCTATCGTCGACCCGAGCCCGGTTGGAGAGGCGATCGCCAGCGAGGTCGGCGCCAAATGGTTTTCGACCTTCGCTGAGATGGTCGCCGCAGCGCGCCCTGACGGCGTCATCATTGCGACACCCAACCAGATCCACGTCAGAAACGGTTTTGAAGCCGTAGAAGCCGGCATCCCGGCATTGATCGAGAAGCCAATCGTCGACGATATTGCCGCTGGCGAGAGGCTCGTTGAGATGGCCGAGGCCAAAGGGGTTCCGCTGCTGACCGGGCATCATCGCCGACATAATCCGATGATGCAAAAAGCTAAACAGGTTATCGAAAGCGGAAAGCTCGGGCGAATACTGATCGTGAATGCCATGTTCTGGCTATTCAAACCGGAGGAATACTTCGACACTTCCTGGCGGCGCGAACGCGGCGCGGGACCAGTCTTTCTCAATCTGATCCACGACATCGACAACCTCCGCTATTTATTCGGGGATATCACGGCGGTCCAGGCGCTCGAATCCAACGCAGTTCGCGGAAACGCCGTTGAGGAGACCGCAGTGATCCTGATCGAGTTCAAAAACGGAATTCTCGGCACTGCTTCCGTTTCGGATTCGGTCGTCGCGCCATGGAGTTGGGAGATGACGACCGGCGAAAACCCCGCCTATCCTAAAACTGAGGAGGCCTGCTACATGATCGGCGGCACGCACGGGTCGCTGTCGGTGCCGTCACTCAACATGTGGAGCAATCCCGGCAGCAGGGGCTGGACGGAACCGTTCGAATGTCATCGCGCCAAAATCGAAAACCAGGATCCGCTGGTCCTGCAGATACGCCAGCTTTGCAGGGTCATTAGAGGGGAAGAAGCGCCGCTGGTCAGCGGACGTGAGGGACTAGAAACCTTAAAGGTTATCGACGCCGTGAAGCGATCCGCCGCAGCGGGCAAGCGAATCAGCCTGACCTAAATGGTTGCGTGCCAGCTCACGGCGGTCGGGAGCGTTACGCGCGGTGGCGGCATCCCTGGGACATCCCTCGAGTCAGGCCCGAGGACAGGAATGAGGGAGGTTGAAGTACGGCGCACAACGAGGCCGGACACCTTTGTCATCCAGAACCGCTTTGCAGAGAACTAAAGACCCGGCAGGAAGGAATCCTTCCATCCGGGTCTCTTTATTTCAAAGCTTCAACCGGCCGAAGCCGGTATGTCAATCCGGCGCGGATGTCTGCAGAGCGAGAGCGTGCAATAGGCCGCCCATGTTGCCCTTCAGCGCCTCGTAGACCATCTGGTGCTGCTGCACGCGGCTCTTGCCGCGGAAGGCTTCGGCGACGACTTCGGCGGCGTAGTGATCGCCGTCGCCCGCGAGATCGCGGATCGTCACCCTGGCACCGGGAATCCCAGCCTTGATCATGTCTTCGATATCGCCGGGTTTCATGGCCATGATGTTACTCCTTGCGCATCATTCCGCGGCAAGTTCGCCGCGGCCTTCCATGAAATCAGGGAACCACGATTCATGGGCATCGCGCAATTGCTGAATCGGCAGTGAAATAAGATCGCCGACATCAAGTGCATCTCCACCGACCGTGCCGAGGCGACGGAAGGGAACGCCGGCACCTTCCGCATTGACGCAGACGAAATCGGCAACATCGGCCGGCACAGCCAGCACGTAACGGGCCTGGTCTTCGCCGAAGAGCAGCGCATGCGCAGCACCCTTGCCTTCGCCCAGATCGATCTTCATGCCCTTGTTCGAGGCCATGGCCATTTCGGCGAGCGCGACGGCCAGGCCGCCCGAGGAAATGTCGTGGCAGGCGGTCGCCTGGCCGTTGCGGATGACGGAGCGGACGAAATCGCCGTTGCGGCGCTCGGCGAAGAGATCGACTTCCGGCGCCGGCCCTTCACGGCTGGAGAGCAGGTCCCTGAGATAGACGGACTGACCGAGATGGCTGCCGTCCACGCCGATCATGATCACCTTGTCGCCGTCATTGGCGCTGCCGATGCGGACCATCTTGCGCCAGTCCGGCAGCAGGCCGACGCCTGCAATCGTCGGGGTCGGCAGGATGGCGACGCCATTGGTCTCGTTGTAGAGCGAGACGTTGCCGGAGACGATCGGGAAATCGAGCGCCCGGCATGCTTCGCCGATGCCCTTCACCGCCTGAACGAACTGGCCCATGATCTCAGGCTTTTCGGGGTTGCCGAAGTTGAGATTGTCGGTGGCGGCAAGCGGCTCGGCGCCCGTCGCGGTGATGTTGCGCCAGCATTCGGCGACCGCCTGCTTGCCTCCCTCGAACGGATCGGCCTCGACATAACGCGGCGTCACGTCGGAGGAGAAGGCGAGCGCCTTGCTCTTGTGGCCATCGACGCGCACGACGCCGGCGTCGCCGCCGGGGAGCTGCAGCGAATTGCCCTGGATCAGCGTGTCATACTGTTCGTAAACCCAGCGGCGGCTCGACTGATTGGCGGAGCCGACGAGCTGGAGCAGCGCCTGGCCGTAATCCTTGGGGGCGGCGACGAGATTGGCGGGCAGGGGCGCAGGCTTGCCGGATTCGCGCCAGGGGCGATCATATTCCGGCGCCTGGTCGCCGAGATCCTTGATCGGCAGGTTGGCGACTTCTTCGCCCTGGTGCATGACGCGGAAGCGCAGGTCGTCGGTGGTCCTGCCGACGATGGCGAAATCGAGGCCCCATTTGACGAAGATCGCCTTGGCTTGCTCTTCCTTCTCCGGCTGCAGCACCATGAGCATGCGCTCCTGGCTTTCCGACAGCATCATCTCGTAGGCGGTCATCCGCTCTTCACGGACCGGCACCTTGTCGAGTTCCAGAAGAATACCCAGATCGCCCTTGGCGCCCATTTCGACGGCCGAGCAGGTGAGGCCGGCCGCACCCATATCCTGGATAGCGATGACGGCGCCGGTCTTCATCAGTTCGAGGCAGGCTTCGAGCAGGCATTTTTCGGTGAAGGGATCGCCGACCTGAACCGTCGGGCGCTTCTCCTCGATCGATTCGTCAAATTCAGCCGAGGCCATCGTCGCGCCGCCGACGCCGTCGCGGCCGGTCTTGGCGCCGAGATAGACGACCGGAAGGCCGACGCCCTTGGCTTCAGACAGGAAGATGGCATTCGATTTCGCGATGCCGGCGGCAAAGGCGTTGACCAAGATGTTGCCGTTATAACGCGCATCGAACTCGACTTCGCCGCCGACGGTGGGAACGCCGAAGGAATTACCGTAGCCGCCGACGCCGGAGACGACACCGGAGACGAGATGGCGGGTCTTGGGATGATCCGGCTCACCGAAGCGCAGCGCGTTCATCGCGGCGATCGGCCGCGCGCCCATGGTGAAGACGTCGCGAAGGATGCCGCCGACGCCGGTCGCAGCACCCTGATACGGTTCGATGTAGGAGGGGTGATTGTGGCTCTCCATCTTGAAAACCACGCAATCGCCGTCATCGATATCGACGACGCCGGCATTCTCGCCGGGCCCCTGGATGACGCGCGGCCCCTTGGTCGGCAGTGTCCGCAGCCATTTCTTCGAGGATTTGTAGGAGCAGTGCTCGTTCCACATGGCCGAGAAGATGCCGAGTTCGGTGAAGGTCGGCTCGCGGCCGATCAGATCCAGAATGCGCTGATACTCATCCGGCTTCAGGCCGTGGTTTGCAATGAGGTCCGGCGTGATCGGGATGGTGTTTGGAATGGTCATGAGCGGAAAGTCCCTGGCGCGTTTTGCGCTGTCTTTAGCTTATGTAGCGGCGACGCGCGACAGAAAAAAGCCCACCGTCAACAGAGGGCGGGCAGGCTTTTCTCGTAAAGGCGGCAATCGCTCAGAACTTGTAGCCGATCTGGATGCCGGCGCGCGTCATGCCGTCGTTCGGGCCGTCGCAGAGATTGGCATGAGAGGAGTGGGCGATCTGGGCCATCACGTTCCAATTGCGGGTGAAACGGTAACCGGCGCCGACATATTCGTGGAACAGAACGCGACAGCCGAGTTCCGGGCCGTCATCATTGTCGTCCAGCTCGCCGGTGTGGATGACGCCGCCGAATCCGGTTTCGGCAAAGAGCTTTTCGTTGAGATCGACCGTCCAGGTGAAGCCCGTGAAGAATTGCGTTGCTTCACCCGAGGTGCCGATGGAGGTCCCAAGATGGACGCGGGGATGCAGCAGCTGTTGTTGCCAGCCGACAGCCCCCTCATATCCGAAAGGATCGAAGAGAGCGGTAATCTCCGGAAAGACGCCATCTTCCCCGGCCCGACCCGATTGCACCGAGGCGGAAGCCCCGAAACGCAATTCATCGAATATCTGCTCGCTGGCATTGGCCGAACCCACCATCGAGGCGGCGGCTACGACTGCCACGGATGCCAGCCCCAAGAAGCGTAACGCGATCCTTCCGAACTCGACCCTCATCTGCCGTCCTTTGATTCGCACCAAGCGGGAATAACAAAGAGGTAGCACGGGGGGCGAGGCGGTAAAGCGCTCTCGTCAGGCGTGTGCGCTTTTTCGAAATTATGGCGTGCATTTGCAACAGATCATATTTCGCCGTCATAGGCGGAACCGCCATTTTCCAGCAGCCGGCGCAGGATCATCAGGCCTGCGGTCAATTCCTGGCCTGTTTTGGGTGAGGAGAAACCGATGCGAATGCGGTAGTAGGTTTTCTCGCCGCGGGCCGCCTTGAACTCGTCTTCGTCATCGACCAGCACGCCGTCGCGAAAGGCGGCATTCTTGAAGGTGCCGGACATCCAGGGCTCCGGCAATTTCAGCCAGAGGAAAGGCGCATGCGGATGCGACGCGAAGTCGAAACCCTGCAGATGTTCGCGGGCGAGATGGGCGCGCCGGGAGAGTTCCCCGATAACCTCCTTGCGGATGTCGTGCGCCCGGCCGCTTTCGACCAGGCGGGCACAGGTCTCTGCCAGGATGAAAGGCAAGCCGCCAGTGACCATCCTGTGCGTCACCTTGATGCGCTGGGCAAAATGCGGCGGGCAGGCGACCCAGCCGCCGCGCACACCGGCGGCGACTGATTTCGACAGGCCGTTGACCAGAAAGGTGCGGTCGGGCGCAAGGGAGGCGATGAGCGGCGTCTCATCGTCGGCCATGCCGCCGTAGAGGTCGTCCTCGATCAGCCAGACGCTGTGCTTTCGGGCGATTGCGGCAATTGCCGCGCGCCGCTCATGGGGCATGATCGTCACTGTCGGATTGTGGACAGTCGGCATCAGGAAGGCGATCTTCGGATGCTGCTGCTGGCAGAGCCGTTCGAAATCATCGGGAATGACGCCGAATTCGTCGGATGCGACCGTTACCGTGCGGCGGCCGAGAAGGCGGGCGCTGCGGCTGACCTGGGTGTAGGTCAGATTTTCGAAAACGATCTTGTCGCCCGGCGCCGAGACAGCGGCAATAACGGCGACCGCCGCGGCATGGGCGCCGAGCGTCGGCACGATGTTTTCGACTTCCGGCGTCCAGCCGCTGCGGGCAAGCCAGCGGCGGCCCGCCTCGAACCAGTTGCGCGGAAAACTTCGGGAATAGGAGGAAATCTCGGTGAGATGCTGTTCGCCGATCTCGGCGAGGATGGCTGAGATGATCTTGCCCTGGCCGAGGTCGGGGG
The DNA here is from genome assembly GCF_017948245.1 of Rhizobium sp. NLR16a. NCBI lineage: Bacteria > Pseudomonadati > Pseudomonadota > Alphaproteobacteria > Hyphomicrobiales > Rhizobiaceae > Rhizobium > Rhizobium sp. NLR16a. Next base: position 1,561,649 of record NZ_CP072865.1, read on the forward strand.
CGGCTGTCGTATCGAAACGGATCTTGTCGGCAGGCGCGTCCTGAAAGCGAGTGCCGCCGAGCGAGACTGCCACTGGATCGGCTTGTTCACCGGGCGGCGTCTCGGCGCGGTTCAGCACATAGGTGCCGCGGCCAACCTCGCCGGCAACCAGGCCGCGCTCGTGCACCAGCGCATAGGCGCGGCCGATCGTGCCGATCGTCACGCCGATATCATAGGCAAGATTGCGCTGCGGCGGCAGTTTGCTGCCGGCGGGCAGGGCGCCGCTCGCAATGGCGGATTCGATGCTGTCGGCAAGCCGGAGATAGACCGGCCCGGAGCCGCGGGAAAGATCTGGAAGCCAATTTGTCATGGTGACAATTGCTATATTGTCACCATGTCCCTGTCAAGATTAAGAGTCAATTCCAAGGACGAACCGACAGGATTCCTGGAATGTCTGCATTGCCCGAAATCAATACGCCAATTGTGCCGATTGTCTCTTATGAGGACCGGCGCGTCATCCTTCCCAGTCCGCCTGCCGAGGCGACGACGCGTCTGGGATGGATCTGGGCTGCCATTCGTCTCTGGCATCAGAAGCGGGAGGGCCGCCGCGCGCTGAGGGAGCTTTCGGCGGCGGGACTCAAGGACATCGGGGTATCGCAGTCCGAAGCCGCACGCGAAATCGGCAAGTCATTTTTCTGGGACTGACGCTGCGGATGATCACAGCGATCAATTGCAGGCCCTGTTGCCGCCGGACCAGCGGTTGACGTCGGCGGCGATGCGGCCGGCGACAGGCTCCTGCATCATCGGACCAAAGGCCTGCAGATGGGCAGGGCTTCCCTCGGCCTGGACGACGAGCAGCGGCCGGCTTTCCGGGCTGCCCTTGTGGACGAGCAGGATACGCGGCCGACCGGAGAAGGAATTGAGTTCCGGAGCGAGCTTATAGGCGGCAAAGGCCGGATCGCCCGATTTGAACCAGCAGGCATTGGCGCCGAGCGCTACGCGCTCCATCGTCGGCAACGCCGCCCGGTTTGGACCTGCTGCCGGTGCCGGCGACTGGCAGGCCGCCACAATGGTTGCCAGAGCAGTCAACAAAGCGGTGTTTGCGACGGTGAGGCGAGGGCGCATTGATCTTGCTCCAGCGATCCGGATGAAAGTCTTCTGAGTTACATGCCGTTGCCCGCGGCGCGCCTACGGGCGGCATGGCTGAGGTGGGGTCAGGCGGCGACGACGTCGAGCGCCGAGGCGAAGAGGCCTCGGCCATCCGAACCGCCATGGGCGGTCTCGATCAGGTTTTCCGGATGCGGCATCATGCCGAGCACATTGCCCCTTTCGTTCATCACGCCGGCAATGTCGTTGATCGAACCGTTCGGATTGGTGCCCTCGGCATAACGGAACAGCACCTGACCATTGCCCTCGATCTTCGACAGCGTCGCTTCGTCGGCAAAATAATTGCCGTCGTGGTGGGCGACAGGGCAACGGATGACCTGCCCTTGCGCGTAGGCGCGGGTGAAATCCGTCTCGGCATTGACGACTTCGAGCTTGATCTCGCGGCAGACGAATTTCAGCGAGGCATTGCGCATCAGCGCGCCAGGCAGCAGGCCCGCTTCGACGAGGATCTGGAATCCGTTGCAGACGCCGAGGACCTTCACGCCCCTTGCAGCCTTGTCGATGATCGCCTGCATGACCGGCATGCGGGCGGCGATCGCGCCGCAGCGCAGATAATCGCCATAGGAGAAGCCGCCGGGGATGACGATCAGGTCAACGTCGGGGATTTCCGTCTCGGTCTGCCAGATCGTCACCGGTTGGTGACCCGAGATCTTGGTGAGAGCTGCGATCATGTCGCGATCGCGGTTGAGGCCCGGAAGTTGAACGACGGCTGATTTCATAGAGTCCCCGCATTTCGCGAAAGATATTGGACTGGAACGCTCTCGGCGAGCCATACTCCATTGTCCGCGACAAAGAAAGAATGGCCTTCTGAAAACATGGCGGCTGCGTCGACACGCAGAATGATATAGTCGCCCTTGCGGCGCACGGCGACTATTTTCGCCGTATCGATGTCAGCCGACAGATGGACGTGGTGCCGCTCCATCTTCTTCAGGCCTTCGCGCTTGATCGACGGCCAGTTCGTGAGTGACGTGCCGTGAAAGAGAACTGCCGGCGGTTCAACCGGGGTCAATCCCAGATCGACCTCGACACTGTGGCCCTGGTTGGCGCGAATCCTGTTATCGACAAGCGTGAAGCGTTTCTTCGGACTGTTGTCGATGATCTCGACGATATCGGCGCGGGAGATGCCGTATTTCGACGTCAGCACCCTTTCGAGATCATCGAACGATACCCAACCCTCGGCATCAAGCGTCAAGCCTGCGGCATCCGGCGCATGGCGCAAAACATAGCTCATGAATTTCGAGACTTCCGTCTCCAGCTTTGCCTTCAGCATGACGCTCAATCCATAAGACCCGCCGGTTGACGGGCAGGTCAGCAATGGTCAGTCGATTGCGATCGCGTAGTTCTCGATGACCGTGTTGGCGAGCAGTTTTTCGCACATCGCCTTGAGGTCTGCCTCGGCCATGGCCTTGTCGGCGCCTTCGAGCTCCAGGTCGAAGACCTTGCCCTGCCTTACATGGCCGACGCCCGAAAAGCCGAGGGCGCCGAGCGCGCCTTCGATGGCCTTGCCCTGCGGATCGAGAACGCCGTTTTTCAGCGTGACGGTGACACGAGCCTTGATCACTTTGTCTTTCCTGCCTTACTTGACCAGACGAATTTTTATTTAACCAAAACGGGGCCGGTGCCGCGCACAGGCTCATTTTCATTGATGATGCCGAGACGGCGAGCGACTTCGGAGTAGGCTTCGAGCAACCCGCCGAGGTCGCGGCGGAAGCGGTCTTTGTCCATCTTCTCGCGGGTTTCGATGTCCCAGAGCCGGCAGCTGTCCGGCGAGATCTCGTCGGCGAGGATGATGCGCATCAGATCGCCTTCGAAGAGGCGGCCGCATTCGATCTTGAAATCGACGAGCTGGATGCCGACGCCGAGGAAGAGGCCGGTCATGAAATCGTTGACGCGGATGGCGAGCGCCATGATGTCGTCGAGCTCGGCCGGATTGGCCCAGCCGAAGGCGGTGATGTGCTCTTCGGAGACCATCGGATCGTCGAGCGCGTCGGACTTGTAATAGAATTCGATGATCGAGCGGGGCAAAACGACGCCTTCCTCGATGCCGAGGCGTTTGGCGAGAGAACCGGCGGCGACATTGCGCACGACGATCTCCAGCGGGATCATCTCCACTTCCCTGATCAGCTGCTCGCGCATGTTGAGCCGGCGGATGAAATGGGTGGGAATGCCGATCTTGTTCAGATGGCTGAAGATATATTCGGAAATGCGGTTGTTCAGGACACCCTTGCCGTCGATGACTTCATGTTTCTTCTTGTTGAAGGCGGTGGCATCGTCCTTGAAGAACTGGATCAAAGTGCCCGGCTCCGGACCCTCATACAGAATCTTTGCCTTGCCCTCGTAGATACGGCGGCGACGGTTCATCTTGGTCATTCTCTGTTGTTGGCGCTCTTGGGATAGCGCGAGTGGATCGATCTCGTGGCGTCCCCTTAAAGGAAAAGAGAGTGTTTCACAATCCGCCTGTCGCTCCTTCCCCGGTTTCCGGATTTCGTGGCCCCGGCTGCCGGTTTTCATGGCCCTGTTTCCGGATTTTACGGAATAGCGCGAAGAGAATCGAATGAATTCGCTTTACGACTCTAGCCGCTTTTTCTCTACGGTGGAATGAAGGCGAAATGGCGGGCCGCTTATACAGGTTTTATTTGGCGGTTCTGCTTGGCGTCGCGCGGAGAAGATGCGTCTGCAAGCCGCGCGCGGCGGTCAGATGGCGCCAGCTTCCGGCGCGGATGAAGGAGGGGATCTGTATGGCCGGCATCGGCCGGGCGAGCGCATAGCCCTGCAGCGTGTCGCAGCCGAGTTGCTCCAGAATGCGCACATGATCCGCCGTTTCGACGCCCTCAGCGATGACGAGAATATTGAGCGAGCGGCCGATATCGATGATGGAGCCAACGAGTTTACGCTGCTCGGCAGATTGCGGCAGCATGCGGATCAGTTCGCGATCAATCTTCAGCGTGTTCGGGCTCAGGCGCAGAAGGCTGACGATCGAGGCGTGGCCGGTACCGAAGTCGTCGATATGGATGTCGATGCCGAGCTTGCGCAGCTTTTTCAAATTGGCGGCCACCGCCTCGTCGCAATCGTCGAGCGAGATCGATTCCAGCAGTTCGAAGGCGATGGCGCCGGGTTCGATTTTCAGGGCGCGGAGCTTCTTGCCGAGGTCGGGATCGGTCAGCCGGCGGGCGGAAACGTTGACCGATATTTTCGGGATCGACAGCCCATCCTTGATCCAGGCACGGCGGTCTGCCAGCGCGCGCTCCAGGATCAGGGCGTCGATCGTCGAAACGACGTCGAGATCCTCTGCGATATCGAGAAAGCGATCTGGGGTCAGCAGGCCGTGTACGGGGTGTTGCCACCGGGCGAGCGTCTCGACACCCGTGACATCGAGCGTGCGGGCGTCGAACTGCAATTGATAGAACGGCACGAATTCATTGCGCTCCAGGCCGATCAGGATTTCGTCGGCGAGTTGCTTGGCCGAGACGATATCGTTGCGGGCCGATGCCGAGTAGAATTCGAAGCGATTTCGGCCGAGCCCTTTGGCGCGATAGAGCGCGATGTCGGCGTCGAGCAGCGTCTGCTTGGCGTCGAGCTTGGTGCCGCCATTGAGCGCGATGCCGATGCTGGCGCCGAAACGGCAGTCATGCCCCTCGTATCTGACGGGCCGGCGCAATTCGCGGATCAGGCGTTCGGCCAGGCTGGCGATCTTCTTCGATGCAGCATCGACGGCGCAGAGGACGACAAATTCATCACCGCCGATACGCGCGACAAAATCGGCGGCGCGGACGGAATGTCTGAGCACATTTCCGGCGTGCTGCAGCATGGCGTCGCCCGCCCGATGGCCGAGGGTATCGTTGATCTGCTTGAAGCGATCGAGATCGATATGCAGAACCGCCAGAGCAAGACCGCTGGCCCGGCATTCCGCCGCGCGGTCGTCCAGCATCTTGTCGAGATAACGGCGGTTGGGCAGGCCGGTGAGATAATCGTGCAATGCCAGGTGCTCGATGTTTTCCTTGACGGCTTCGAGTTCGCGGTTGCGGGCTTCCGCCAGTTCCTTGGCGCGCTGCAGCTCGTTGCGAAGCGCGACCTCCTCGGTGACGTCCCAATTGGCGCCGATCAGCTTGCGTTGGCCGTTGCCGTCGACGAAGAAGGCCGAGCGGGCACGGATGATCCGTTCGACGCCGTCGCCGCGGATGATGCGGTATTCCTGCTGAAAGTCGCTGCCGCTTTCGACGCTGCGATCGGCGAGGCCGAGCACGCGCTCACGGTCGTCCGGATGCAGGCTTTTGGCCCAGGCGTCGGCGCCGATCTTGCGCGCCGCACCCTGCAAGCCGTAGATGGCAATCAGGCGATCGTCCCATTCGACGACGTCATTTTCGATATCGGCCTCGAAGACGCCGATGCGGGAAACTTCCAGCGCCAGGTCGAGCCGGCGCGACAGACGCGACAGCGTCTCCTCGGCTTCCTTGCGGGCGGTGATATCTGTATCCGTTCCGACGATGCGCGTCGGGACCCCGTTCTCATCCCATTCGACGCAGGCGCCACGGCAATCGATCCAGACCCAATGGCCGTCCCTGTGGCGTTCACGATATTGGAAGATCTGATAGGCCGGATCGCCGGCATTCTGCCGCTCGATCGCATGAGCAACGAAGTCGCGGTCGTCGGGATGGACGAGTTGCAACCAGGCCTCATAGTCGCCGGCGACGTCCTCGTCCGGCGCCATTCCGCGGATGGTTTTCCACGTCGGCGAATAATATTTCCGGTCGAGACGGTAATTGTGATCCCATACGCCGAGGCCGGAACCAACAAGCGCATGGTTCCAGCGGCTCTCGCGCTCAGCCAGATCGGAATCGTCGGTTGACCCGTTGCCGACGCCGGCCTCAGCCGCTGCGAGATCGCCATGCGGTTCATCGGCCTCCGGGCGGGCTTTCTTCACGGGCATTCTCGCTGATTTCATCTCGGCGCAGTCTGCGGGCTTTCTATTAAGAAAGGCTTAGAAAGCGGTCGCTGAAAAGGCGAAGGCCGGGTTTTCCAAATCAGGCAGAAAGGCGACTGAGGAACTGGGCGAAGACCATTGTTCCTTCGGGCCACGGGCCATGCCCGGAATCAGCATTGATATGCCCCGCCTCGCCGGCATCGACGAGGAAGGAACCCCAACTGCTGGCGATATCGTCAGCATGGTCGTAGCTGCCGAACGGATCGTTGCGGCTGGCGACGGTGATCGAAGGGAAGGGCAGCGGGTCACGCGGATAGGGGCCGAAGGTCATCAGGTGCTTGGGGCGAATGTCTGGATTGGTGACTTCAGGCGGAGCGACAAGGAAAGCGCCTGCCACCCGCTTTCGGAAATGCGGGATGGCATGGATTGCCGAGGGCACGCCGAGCGAATGGGCGACGAGCACGACCGGGCGGGTCGAGGCGTTCACCTCTTCGGCGATGCGGGCGATCCAGTCCTCGCGGACCGGCTTCGTCCATTCGGCCTGTTCGACGCGCCGCGCCGTGCTGAGCTTCGCCTGCCAGCGGCTCTGCCAATGGCTGGGGCCGGAATTGGTGTAGCCGGGGATGATGAGAATATCTGCGTCTGAGGCTTTCATAGTGCCGCCGATGTGAGAAGGCTTGACCAAGATGTCAAGAGGGGGCGGCAAGGGAGCGACACGGGCGCTGAAGTTTGTTATGTTGCTCCAGTGCCGGTTGCGGATTTCGTATCGGCTTATCCGCCGATGCATGTCCGCGGCCGACCAAGTCTCGGCTGAGGAGGAGAAAGCCATGGCGGCATTTCATGTCATGACGGGTGCCAGCGAAAATTTTGTTTGGCCCGTGGTCAACCGCATCGGCATCGCCGATGTTTTCGATGCGCTGAAGCGCGGGCTCGACGATTTCAGTGAAAAGCCTTCGCACTACGTGTTCCTGTGCCTGATGTATCCGATCGCCGGCATCTTCCTGACGCTGTGGACCTCCGGCGCCAACCTTCTGCCGATGGTCTTTCCGCTGATGTCCGGCTTCGTGCTGATCGGTCCGATCGCGGCGATCGGCCTATATGAGATCAGCCGCCGCCGGGAGGAAGGCCTCGACACCTCATGGACGCATGCGCTCGAGGTGCGCCGTTCGCCGGCGCTGCCGTCGATCATCGCGGTCGGGCTGATGCTCTTTGGCCTGTTCGTCGTGTGGCTTGTGACGGCGCAGACGCTGTACACCAATCTTCTTGGCGACGTGTTTCCGCGCACCATGGCGGATTTCAGCCGCCAGGTCTTCGGCACGGCCGAGGGCCTGCAACTGATCATCTGGGGCAATCTCATCGGTTTTGTCTTCGCGCTTGTTGTGCTGGCCATATCGGTCATCACCTTTCCGCTTCTGCTCGATCGTGACGTCGGAGCGGTTGCCGCCGTCGTGACCTCGATCCGCGCGACGATCGCCAATCCGGTGCCGGTACTGCTCTGGGGCCTGATCGTCGCCGCACTTCTCGTCATCGGCACGATCCCGGTCTTTGCCGGGCTCGCGCTCGTCATCCCGATCCTCGGCCATGCGACCTGGCATCTCTACCGCAAGCTGGTCGCTCGCGAAGCCGTATGATCACGGCTTCTCCCGGGACCTCAGCCCAGACCGGGGTCCCGGGGGAACATACGAACCTGCCACTGCGTTTTTAGCATGGACTTCGATTTCAGAGGTGACGATGAAGCATCTGTTCGCCCGCTTCGCAACCAAGATATCGGAATGGGCGGGTAAGCCCGTCATCTTCATCCTGGCCCTGAGCGTCGTCATCATCTGGGCCGTGCTCGGCCCCTTCTTCAACTATTCGGAAACCTGGCAGCTCATCATCAACACGGGCACGACGATCATCACCTTCCTGATGGTCTTCGTGCTGCAGAACGCCCAGACGCGCGACACCCGGGCGATCCAGGCCAAGCTCAACGAAATCATTCTGACAAGCCATGCGGAGAACCGCTTCATCGGCATCGAAAATCTCGACGAGGAAGAGCTGAAACATCTGGACGAACTGGTCGCCAAGGCGGCCAAGGGACGGGGGCAGACGGAGGCCTGCCAAACGACCGAGATCGCGCAAGCGATGCCGCCGCCGAAAAAAGCGCAGGCGCGCAAACGCTCTGCCAATGCCAAAGCATTGAAGCAGAAACAACGGCCACTTGAGAAAAGCTGACCATCATCCATTCTGCAATCACAAAAATAACAAGGCACAATTGAAAACGACGCCCTGAAGGACCGTCAGTTTGTTGGAAAAATCTCCTCAGTCATGCTCGGCCTTGCGCCGAGCATCTTACCTCTGCAATTTCCTAACGGGAATTTCAGCCACTTATTGGGTCAGCGCAGTTCCTCGGCACAAGGCCGAGGATGACGTCGCGAGTCTCGCAGTGGTTTGTCAACAGCCTGACGACGCCTGAAAGACGCCGTCATATCGTTGCAGCCCACTCAAGCGTTGCCGAAGACGCGGCGGAAGATCGTATCGACATGCTTGGTGTGATACCCAAGGTCGAACTTCTCCCGAATATCCTCTTCGGACAACGCAGCCCTGACCTCGGCATCAGCCAGCAGCTCTTCCAGGAAATCCTTGCCCTGTTCCCAGACCTTCATGGCGTTGCGCTGGACGAGGCGGTAAGCATCCTCGCGGGAAACACCGGCCTGGGTCAGTGCAAGGAGAACACGCTGGGAGTGGACGAGGCCGCGGAACTTGTTGAGGTTCTTCTCCATGTTCTCCGGGTAGACCAGCAGCTTTTCGACGACGCCGGCGAGGCGGGAGAGGGCGAAGTCGAGGGTGACCGTCGCGTCGGGACCGATCATGCGTTCGACCGAGGAATGGGAGATATCGCGCTCGTGCCAGAGGGCGACGTTTTCCATGGCCGGCACGGCGTAGGACCGGACCATGCGGGCGAGGCCGGTGAGGTTTTCGGTTAGCACCGGGTTACGCTTGTGCGGCATCGCCGAGGAGCCCTTCTGGCCGGGCGAGAAGTATTCCTCGGCCTCCAGCACCTCGGTGCGCTGCAGGTGGCGGATCTCGGTCGCCAGACGCTCGATCGAGGAGGCGACGACGCCGAGGGTGGCGAAATACATGGCGTGGCGGTCGCGCGGGATGACCTGGGTCGACACCGGCTCGGCCTTCAGGCCGAGCGCTTCGGCGACATGTTCCTCGACGCGCGGATCGATGTTGGCGAAGGTGCCGACGGCGCCCGAGATGGCGCAGGTCGCGACTTCCTCGCGGGCGGCGACGAGGCGCTGGCGGCAGCGCTCGAATTCGGCATAGGCAAGCGCTAGCTTGACGCCGAAGGTGGTCGGCTCGGCATGGATGCCGTGCGAGCGGCCGATAGTGACCGTGTCCTTGTGTTCGAAGGCCCGGGTTTTCAGCGCTGCGAGCAGCCGGTCGAGATCGGAGATAAGGATGTCGGTGGCACGCACCAGCTGGACGTTGAAGCAGGTGTCGAGCACGTCGGACGAGGTCATGCCCTGGTGGACGAAGCGCGCATCCGGGCCGACGATCTCGGCGAGGTGGGTGAGGAAGGCGATGACGTCATGCTTGGTGACGGCCTCGATCTCGTCGATGCGGGCGACGTCGAAGGTGGCCGCGCCGCCTTTTTCCCAGATGGTCCTTGCCGCCGATTTCGGGATGACGCCGAGTTCGGCTAGCGCGTCGCAGGCATGCGCCTCGATCTCGAACCAGATGCGGAACTTGGTTTCGGGAGACCAGATGGCGACCATTTCGGGCCGGGAGTAACGCGGGATCATGGGCGGCTGCCTTCACTTCGAGAGGTTTGAACGTCTAAGACGCAATTCCCGGCAAAACCGCTTCGCGCTTTGCCTGGCAAAACCGCTGGGCACTTTTGCTGAAATTGCTGCATCGAGCTAGCGCCCCTTTAGCAAAGACGGGCGGTAATCTCAACGCATGCGTTTGGCGAGATGATAGCTGCTGACGACAAGGCAGGCGAGGCCGAGCGGCAGGAAAAGGCGAAGGCCGATCACCAGGAACTGGTAGACGGCACTGATGCCGGTGAAGACGAACTGGAAGGCCCAGGCGATGCTGCCGAAGGGCGCGTGCCAGCGCGAATAGAAGATCCGGTATTCCATGGCGAACAGGAAGGCGGTCATCAGGATCGTGGCTGCCGTCAGCGTCACGAAAAAGGCGGCGAAGCGCGCTTCCGGTGGCCTGTTAAAGGCACAAAAGCGAGCGACCGGCAGGGCGAAGGGCCAGGAGAGCAGGCCGCCGAGAAAATAGAGTGCCGCCACCTCGGCGAGCCGGCTCGTCTCGAGGCCGTTGCGGAGGTAAAGGCCGAGCATGGCGGCGGCCAGCATCTGCACGCCCCAGAGCAATGCGCCGGCAAAGAGATCGGAGGAGGGCGGCTTTGCCGCCCTTAGACGATCCATCCTGGGGCGATCCATACTCAGGGATGGACCGGAACGGCGATCCAGCGTCCGTTCCTTTCAGCATCGAAGGCGAGGACCAGCGCAATGTGAATTTGATTTCCGCCTTCCGGCTGGTAGACCACCGCGCCGCCGATCCTGAATTCGACCGAGCATGTCCGCTCGGCTGGAACAATCGTTGCCTGCCGCGCTGCCTGACGGTTCGGGACACCTTCCTTCTCGATCATCTGCAGGCTGAAACCAAGGACCCGCTTGTCGACTGTCGCGCATTCCTTCGGCGTCGGCACCGGCATCTCGCCGAGTGAGAGCGTATAGGGCGTTTTCGGCGGCCCATCGATTGCGAGTGTGGTGTAGCGAAGCGTCTTCGAGGGCGAGCCGAGCTCGGTTGGCGGGTTGAAGGCGGCAATCAGACCCGGATTTGTCAGAAGGTCGTACTTATCCATCTGGCTGCGCGCCGCCGTCAGGTTCTGGCGGCGGGCCTTGGAAAGATTGGCGTTCTTATCCGTCAGTTCGGTACGAAAGGGGGTGCCTTCGAGATATTGGCCGCTGTCGGTATCGATGAAATAGGTTTCCGAATAGGGAGTCTTGCTGTTCTCCTTGATGCCGAATTCCTGAAATGCGAAAACCTTGCCGTCGGCGGAAAAACCGATCGGCTGGATGCTGGCAATGTCTCCGGCCAGTGACAAGCCAGGCAGGCCGGCGACTGCTGCTAGCATGCCGCCAAAGATCAGACGCTTCGTCATGTACGTGCCCCTTCGGCTGCCTGACGCAATTCGGCGACGGTCTTGCGATAGTTGTCGACCGTACCACCCTTGAAAATTGCCGAGCCGGCGACGAGGACGTTGCCGCCGGCGCGCGCGATATCAGGCGCCGTTTCCACGGTGACGCCGCCGTCAACCTCGAGTTCGATCGGCCGGTCACCGATCAGAGACCTTGCCGCGGCGATCTTGGCCGTCATCGCGGGAATGAATTTCTGTCCGCCGAAACCGGGATTGACCGACATGATGAGGATGAGGTCGACGTCGTCGAGCACGTTCTCGATGGCGCTCAGCGGCGTCGCCGGATTGATCGTCACGCCGACCTTCTTACCGAGATTGCGGATCGTCTGCAGCGAGCGGTGCAGATGTGGCCCGGATTCGGCATGGACGGTGATGCGGTCGCAGCCGGCCTTGGCGAAGGCTTCGAGATAGTCATCGACCGGAGAGATCATCAGATGGCAGTCGAAAGTGGCTGGTGTGTAGGAACGCAGCGACTTGATGACATCGGGACCGAAGGAGATGTTCGGCACGAAATGTCCATCCATCACGTCGAGGTGGATCCAGTCGGCGCCGGCGGCCGTGACGTCGCGCACCTCCTCGCCGAGCCTGGCGAAATCCGCCGCGAGGATCGAAGGGGCAATGCGAATGGGCAGCTTCATCAAGTCTTACTCCCGTAGGGGCGCCATCTGCGCACGGCGCCGGAATTCAGTGCTGGCGGCCGCTCATTGCGTCGGCGCAGCAGGTGGAAAAAAGCCATTGCCCCGCCATTCAAGCAGGCGGTAGGGGTTTTGCGAAAGTTCATGCGCGCCGGTGAAGGCGACGGCGCCGATCGGTGTCTGGAAAGTAGCGCCGACAAGGGTTTCCCGCGGCGGCTTGCCGGCGGCAGCGGCGGCTTCGGCCGCCCGACCGGCAATCAGCGCGGCCGCCAGGGATGGCAGGACATAACCTTCCGGCTCGGTGCCCTTGGCGCGCAGCGCGTCGGCCGCCGGCGCGCCTTCGGGCGAAAGCGCATATTCGGGTAGGGCGACCGCACGCACGCCGGGAGTGAGAGGCAGCGGCTGATCGGCGGCGCGCATGGCATCGCCGCCGAGGATCGACAGCGGAATGTTTTCCGCCTTGGCGTCGCGGGCGATGACGGCGACATCGTTGCGATCGCCGCCGACGAAGACCCTGGTGGCGCCGGCCCGTTTCAGTCGGCGCACGAGGGCGATCTGCTGCTCCTGTCCCGGCCGGTAGGTATCGGTGAAAACCGGCTTCAGGCCGTTCTGCTCGAGCGCATTGCGCACGGCTTCCGTCAGTTCGCGGCCATGAATGGTGCCGTCCTCGATCAGCGCGATCGGGTCGGCGGCCCAGTCCTTGAGGATCACCTCGATGATCTTTGCCGCCTCAGTGCCATCGGCAGGTGCCAAGCGGAAGAGCGGCCAGCCGTTTTTCAGCGCATCCTCCATCAGGATGCGCGAACGCGCCGAAACGGTGATCGCCGGAATATTGGCGTCCTTCAGCTTCGGCAGTGCGCCCTCCAGCGTCTCACTGCAGAGAAAACCGACGGCAATCTGCACCCTGGCACTGACGAGCGCATCGGCAACCGCCGCGCCGCTATTGTCCTCGCAGGTCTCGTTGACGGCGACGAGCGTATTGCCGGATTGCTGGATCTCGAAACCGGCGCCGGCGGCGATCTGCGCGCCTAGCAGGCCGAGCGGCCCGCCCTGCGGGGCGACGACGCCGATCGTCACGCCGGCCGCATGGCCTTGCGCCGCCGTTCCGAGCAGCGTCAGAAAGGCTGCTATGCCACGCAGGTTGATCATGAAAGGCGAAGATCCCTAGCCATCGTCCATGCCCTTTTATCCGCAAGGCCGCAATCGTCAAAGAAAAACAAGCGGAACCCAGCGCTTTTCACCGGTCCTATTGTAGAAAAGGTAACCGATGCTCGCCATATTGGCGCGATAAAGCGCATGGCGATCTTTCAGATTCGCTCCTCGAGCTTTACGTCTTTGTTTTTACGCATGTCGTTGTCGCAAAACCGCCGCACGCTTTTCGGCGATATGCTCTAGCAAGATGATCCAGGCAGATGAACGTGCATGGGAGAAGCAGGTGTTGAACAGACAGCATATCGATCCCGGCCTTTATCGCGATGCCATGAGCCGTTATGCCGGTCATGTGCAGCTCGTGACGACGGCGATGGAAGGTCTGCGCCGCGGCGTCACCATCACTGCCGCCTGCTCGGTCTCGGACAATCCGGCTTCGGTGCTGATCTGCCTCAACAACACCAATCCGAAAAACGAGATCTTTTTCCGCAGCGGCATCTTCGTGCTCAACACGCTCGGCGCCCACCATCAGGCCGTCGCCGACGCTTTCTCCGGGCGCACCGCGATTGCCAATGACGAGCGCTTCGCCAGCGCCCGTTTCGACACGCTCGTCACCGGCGCGCCCGTTCTTGCCGATGCGCTTGCCGCCTTCGATTGCCGGGTGACCGACATCAAGGAAATGCCGACGCACAATGTCATCTTTGGTGAGGTTGCCGCCGTCCGCTTCAGCGAGAAGCACCCGGCGCTCATCTATATGAACCGGGATTATCACACGCTGTAATCCGGCTGGCAGGTATGCGAGGAAACAGAGAATGGATAATGCCGGGATCGAGGAAATGTTTCAGGGGCTCGGCCCCGTCACGATCAAGCGCATGTTTGGCGGCAAGGGCATTTATCATCTCGGGCGCATCGTTGCCGTCGAAGTGCGCGACGAGATGCTGCTGAAAGCCGATGAGACGAGCGCTCCGGAATTTGCTGCCGCCGGCGCCACGCAATGGGCCTATGAAGGCAAGAAGGGCAAGCCGGTGAAAATGCCCTACTGGTCAATCCCCGAAGAAGCCTACGACGATCCCGATCTGATGGCGAAGTGGGTGCGGCTTGCCTATGAGGCGGCGCTTCGCGCCGAAGGTTGAGCGGGCTAGAGCTTTTCCGTGCTCCGGCAGAATGCTTCAATCTAACCCGGAAAGCTCAAGCCTGGCGGCAAGGCAGCGATCGCCGCCTTGGTGAAGGCTGACAGCGGCTCGGGCAAATCAGTCAAGGGAAACCAGCCGAAATCCGAAAGCTTGTCCGGCTCGGTCAATTGCGGCTCGCCATCGACGTCGCGCGCGAGATACAGGATGGAGATCCAGTGCTGGCGGTCGGCATCGATGATTTGTTCGGTCATGCCGATGCGCTCAATCCCGCCGATCGTGAGGCCGGTTTCTTCTTCGGCCTCGCGGCGCGCAGCTTCTTCAGCCGGCTCCATGTGATCGACCTTGCCGCCGACGATGTTCCAGTAGCCGGCTTCAGGCGGGCGTATGCGCCTATAGAGAAGGATCCTGCCCTGGCGCAGAATCACCAAACCTACCCCAAGGCCCGGGAAGTCGACGCCAGGCCTACCCATGGGATGCTCAGACCTTGGCGCTGCCGGCGATCAGCATGAAGGCGGGGATATCGTCGCCGAAACCGACCGGGGTCGGCCCGTCGTCGTGATCGCGATGACGGCGGCGATCGCGGCTGTCGTCATTTGCCGGATAGGGCCGATTGTTGCGCGCATTGTTTTGCGGCTTCTGCTCTGCTTTGCGCTCGTTCTTCACGACTTCGGCCTTTGCTGGTGCTGCTGCGATCACTTGGACGTCACTATCCTGTATGTCGTTATCAGATTTATGACTCGCAGCACTGTGCCTGCCGCGTCCGCGCCCGCGATCCTTGTCGCCACGTTCGCGTCCGTTGCGGCGCGGACGGTCGCTGTCCTTGCCTTCTTCCGCCGGTGGCAGCGAGTTCAGGTCGCCATTCAACCATTCGACATTTTCGCCGATCAGCTTCTCGATCGCGTCGACGAATTTCGTGTCGCGCTTGGTGACGAGAGTGAAGGCGGCACCGGAGCGGCCGGCGCGGCCGGTGCGGCCGATCCGGTGGACATAGTCCTCGGAGTGGATCGGCACGTCGAAATTGAAGACATGGCTGACATCGGGAATGTCGAGACCGCGGGCGGCAACGTCGGAGGCCACCAACAGCTGGAGGTTGCCGTCACGGAAATTCTGCAGCATCGTCGTGCGGGAACGCTGGTCCATGTCGCCATGCAACGCCCCGACGTTGAAGCCGTGGCGTTCGAGCGAACGGAAGAGATCGGCGACATCCTTCTTGCGGTTGCAGAAGATGATGGCGTTCTTGAGCTCAGTCTGTGCACGGACGAGTTCACGCAGAACCGCGCGTTTCTCGTAATCCTTGCTGTGCGAGGCGACGAAGCGCTGCGTCACGGTCTTTGCGGCCGAAGCGGGCTTTGCCACTTCGATGCGCTCCGGGTTCTGCAGGAACCGGTCGGCCAGCTTCTGGATCTCCGGCGGCATGGTCGCCGAGAAGAACAGCGTCTGGCGGGTGAAGGGGATGAGCTTGGCGATGCGCTCGATATCGGGAATGAAGCCCATGTCGAGCATGCGGTCGGCTTCGTCGATGACGAGGATTTCGACGCCGCTCATCAAGAGCTTGCCGCGCTCGAAATGGTCGAGCAGGCGGCCGGGCGTGCAGATCAGAACGTCGGCGCCGCGCTCGAGCTTGCGATCCTGGTCCTCGAAGGAAACGCCGCCGATCAGGAGGGCGACGTTGAGGCGGTGGTTCTTGCCGTATTTCTCGAAATTCTCGGCAACCTGGGCGGCGAGTTCGCGCGTCGGCTCGAGGATCAGCGTGCGGGGCATGCGGGCGCGGGCGCGGCCCTTTTCAAGAAGCGACAGCATCGGCAGGACAAAAGATGCCGTTTTGCCGGTGCCCGTCTGCGCGATGCCGCAAATGTCGCGACGCTCGAGCGCAAAGGGAATAGCCCCCGCCTGGATAGGTGTGGGGATCGTATAGCCCGCGTCTGTGACAGCGGATAGCACTTTTTGGCTCAAGCCAAGGTCAGCGAATGTCGTCAAAGGGAAAACAGTTTCCGTTCCGGTTCGGCCGAGCTCTGAACGAGTCGGCGGGATTGCATGCCGCAATGCAGCGCGACATAGCCCCGAATGGCCGGCAAGTCAAGAAATACAAAGGCCGCACCCCGTGCAGAGTGAAGCTTTGGTTACCAGGCGGGTATTACTTGATATAGGTGGCGAGTTTAAGGCCTGCATTCATGAAATATACTGGATCGACCGCATGGCCGTTCTGGCGCACTTCATAATGCAGATGCGTGCCAGTCGAGCGGCCGGTGCTGCCGGCAAGGCCGATGACGTCGTTGCGGTCGACAGTATCGCCGGCCGTGACCAGGACCTGGGACATGTGGCCGTAACGCGTCGAGATGCCGTTGCCGTGATCGATCTCGACCATATTTCCGTAACCGCCTGTCCAGCCGGCTGATATCACCTTGCCCGGCGCCGTCGGGCGGATCTTTTCGCCCGGCGAAAAGCGGAAGTCTATGCCGGAATGCAGCGCCAGGCGGCCGAGGAAAGGGTCCCGGCGGTTGCCGAAGGGGCTGGTCATTTCCTTGCCGACGGCGGGGTTGCGGAAGGGCAGGGATTCGGCGGTGCTGCGTACAGCTTCGAGCCGTGTCAGTGCGCCGTCGAGAGCGATCAGCGAATTGTTGAAATCGTCATTGCTCTCCGGCTCGACATAGGGGCCGCCGACGGCGCTGTCATCCAAGTCCTGCTTGGCTGCGGTCTCGGGCATGGCGATCTTGAACCGGGTCAGCACGCTCTCGATGGCGTTGGCAGCGTTGCCGGCGTCGCTCGTCAGCTGCTCGACGCGGTTGCGCTGGTCCTGTTCGACATCCTTCAGCGACAGCGTCACCTTGGAGAAGATGCGGTCGGCGCGGTCGCCGACCGTCTCGGTGGCCGGGACGTAGGCGAGGGTCGTATTGTCGGGAGTGGCGTCGGCTGGTGCGCCGCCTGCCAGCTGTTTCTCGATCGCCTCGATGCCGCTTTCGCCGAGCGAAGCGCGCTTGTCCTTGATGGCGGGGGCATAGGATTGCGCAGGCGAAGACGGCGCGCTGTCCTTGTCCGTGAGCCCGGAGCTTTCGGCACGGTCGAGCAGGTTGTCGAGCTTGCCGTGGCGAGAGGTGAGCGCCATCTGCTGCTCCATCAGCTTGTCGACCTTGTCTTCCACCACCTGCTGATCGAGAAGCTGGCGGGAGGTGATGCGATCGACCTGGGCGCGAAGGGCGGCGATGCGGTCCTCATAGTCGTGCTGCATGCGGGCCTGGCGCGCCATGGTGGCGCCGATCAGGTCGTCGCGCAGCACGAGATAGGAGGTCGCCAGGAGATAGCCGATGGAAAAGACGCCGACGAAGCAGAATGCGAGGGCGGCCATCCACGGCCGGACCGTCATGTGGCGGACCTTGTCACCGCTTGCCAGGATGAGAATATGCTCCTGCGCCCGCCTGCCGAATACCCGGTGCTGATGTCCGCCGTTCACGCAGGCTCTCCCGATTGATGCTCCACGCCTCTTTCGGAAAATTAGACACGTTTATGGTTAATGAACGCTTACTCTGCCGTTATGCGGGTCGAAATGGTGCATCAATTCCAGGTGCTACAGCGTCCTCACCGGAATGTTCTCACGCATGGCTGATCGATGCCAGGGAGCGGTAGAAGGATGGCGTCAGCCCGGCCTCGGCGCGGGCGAGATCGTTGAAAGGCGGCTTCAGCGGCCCGCGGAAATTGGCGCGCACCAGTTCCTGAAAGGCCTTCGCCGGATCGCGCTTCTCCCGCGCACAGAGGAAGCGAAACCATTTGGCGCCGACGGCGACGTGACCTTTCTCGTCGTTGTAGATGACATCAAGCACCGCAGCGCTTTCGAGATCGCCGGTCTCACGCATCTTCGCCTGCAGCGATGGCGTGACGTCGAGACCGCGGGCTTCGAGAATCAGTGGCACGACGGCGAGCCTTGCCGTCAGGTCGTTGCGTGTCGAATGGGCCGCCTGCCACAGCCCGTCATGGGCGGGAAGATCGCCGTAATCGGCGCCGAGATCGTTGAGGCGGGCGCGCACCATGCGGAAATGCTTCGCCTCCTCGAAGGCGACCTGCATCCAGCCGTCGAAGAAGGAATTCGGCACCGGCTCAGTCGCGAATCGCGCGACGATATCGAGCGCGAGATCGACGGCGTTGAGCTCGATATGGGCGATGGCATGGAGGAGGGCAATGCGGCCTTTCAGCGTGTGCAGCGAGCGTTTCTCCACGTGGGTCGGCGGTGTCAGCACCGGTCTCTCGGGCCGGCCAGGCCTCTCCGGCAGGGCTCCGTCGAGCGGTGATCGCAGCGACACCCGGCGGGCGAACCAGCGGGTGGCGCTTTCCTGCGCAAGGGCGGTCTTGCGGTCGAGGTCGGCCGAGCGGATGGCGTCGATAGCGCCGCCGCGCAGCGAGCTTATCGCGAGATCACCGGTCACGCGGCCAGATTCCTGACGGCCTCGAGGACGGTCTCGGCATGGCCCTGTACTTTCACCTTCTGCCAGATTGTCGCGATCGTGCCATCCTGGCGGATAAGGAAAGTCGTGCGTTCGACGCCCATGAAGTTGCGGCCGTACATGCTCTTTTCCTTCCAGACGCCATAGGCCTGCAGCGTCGTCTTGTCCTCATCCGAGGCGAGCGCGACCGAAAGACGATGCTTTTTGATGAACTTGTCATGGCAGGCTGCCGAATCGGGCGACATGCCGACAACGGCAGCACCTGCTGCTTCAAACTCCGGCGCCAGCGCTGTGAAAGCCAGCGATTCGGCCGTGCAGCCCGTCGTGTCGTCCTTGGGGTAGAAGAAGATAACGAGCGGCCTGCCGTGAAAATCCGAAAGCGACACACGGCCGCCGCCATCGCGGGGGAGATTGAAGTCGGGGGCCAGGGCACCGATGCCGGGAACCGCCATTGGGAAAACCTTTCTTTTGCCGGGTTTATGGATGACACTCTCCGTCCCCGAATTATATAGTGGACGGAAACCCGTCCAGCATGGCCGGGTTCAATTCTTCGATTTATGGGAGAGCCCGAAGGCGCATGTCAGCCATCCGCGGCGAAAAGGTCACGTTTCGCAAGAAGGATATCGTTGCGCTGGACCGCTTGCCGTCCGCTCAGGCCGAGGATCCGATCATCGTTCATTGCCCGCCGCCGCGTTCGCCGATGCGCCGGACGGCGAAGCTGACGTCAGTTTTTCTCGCACTGATTCTCCTCATCATTGCTGCCATCGTGTTCACCATCGAAAGCGGCATGTTCGACAAGCCGCTGTCTCAGCAGGCGCAGGCGGCGCTTGATGGCGTGGCGGGACCGCGTTACCGCGCCGAAGTCGGCTCCACCGTTATCCGTTTCACCTCCGACTTCCGGCTGGCGCTGGAAGCGCGCAACGTCAACATGATCGACCAGAAAAGCGGCCAGCACCTGTCGACGACGGGTTCGGTGCGCCTGGGCCTCGATCCGCTGCAGCTTTTCCGCGGCCGTATCGCCGTCGCGGATATCGAAGCGGAGGATATCGCGCTCGACACCGCGCTTCTGCCCTCCGGCAACCCGGTCAAGCTTGACGATCTGCGCATCGACGCCATGCCGGCGGCGATGGAGACGATCTTCGAGCAACTCGACATGTTCGACAGCATCGTGACGCGCGGCTCGACGAATTCCGTGCGCATCTCCGGCATTGACATCAAGCTTGCCGATACGGCGAATGGCCCGCTGTCGCTCGTCGTCGACAATCTGGTGTTCGCTCATGCCGGGCCATCCTCGCTGCAATTGAGAGGCGAAGTTGCGCTCAACGGCGAGGTGGCGGAACTCGACGTGCTGGCCGAGAAGGAAAACGGCCAGGTGTCGAAGGTGGTGGCGACGCTCGAGCATGCGGACCTGACGCCATTTGCGCTGAAACGCAACGATCAGGGTGCGATACGGCAGGGGCTCAGTGCCTTTGCCGATCTGACCGTGTCGGCGACCAGGGCGCGCGATGGCGTCGAGCCGGCGCTCGCGGCGACGATCGACGTCGATCCCGGTCTGATCTATGCGGACGGCGATCCGCAGGAACTGTCGGGCGGGCAAATCAACCTCACCTACGATTTCGCCAAGCAGACGCTGGAGATCGCTCGGTCGAACGCCCGGTTTGGCGCGACCATACTGCCCCTTAACGGCGCGCTGATCGATCTCGACAAACTCAATCCCAAAGCCGGCAAGGGCTTCGGTATCGATCTGCTCGTCAGCGGCGGCACCGCCGCCCCGAGCAGCTCCGGCGAACAGCCTGTTGCTTTCGACATCCAGGCGACCGGACGCTATCTGGTCGCCGGCCGGGAATTCCTGTTTCCCAACATGACCGTCTCCAGCCCGCTCGGCGCACTTTACGGGGCGTTGCACGTCAGGCTCGGCGACAAATCGCCGGAAATCAGCTTTGCCGGCCAATCCAGAGAGCTGCAGACGACGGCGATCAAGCAGCTGTGGCCGTTCTGGATGGCGCCCAAGGTGCGCGCATGGGTTCACGGCAATCTCTTTGGCGGCACCGTCACTGACGCCGCCATCTCCGTCTTCATCCCCTTCGGTCGGCTCGACGAGGCAGCCGGCGGCAAAGGATTGAAGCTCGATGCCAGTCAGATCCGCATCGGCTTCGATATTGCCGGTGCGCGGATGAACGTTGCCGGCGACATTCCGCCGGTCCGCGATACGGCGGCGCATTTCGACCTGACCGGTCCCGTTGCAACGATTTCGATCAAGAGCGGCGTGTCCTATTTCCCCTCCGGCCGGTCCGTCGACCTCGGGCAGGGAACGTTCGTCATACCGTCCGCCTACGACAAACCGCTCATGGCCGATATCGACCTGGCGGTATCGGGTGCGGCGGACGCCATAGGCGAGCTCCTGACCTACAAGCCGATTCGGGTGCTGCAGCGCGCCGGCTTTACGCCCGACGATTTCAAGGGGCACATCGACGCGAATGTGAAGGCGCATTTCGGACTGCTGTCGTCACAAAACCCGCCGCCGGCTGAGTGGAAGGCCGCCATGAAGCTCGCTGACGTCGATCTTGCCAAGCCGTTTTCCGGCCGCACGATCAGCAATGTCAGCGGCATGCTGAATGGCGATCCGAAGCAGATTACGCTCGACGCCAAGGGTGAGATCGACGGCATTCCCGCCGACATCGACCTGACCGAGCCGGTCGAGGCGTCGTCCGGCGTTGAGCGGCAGCGCGTGATCACGGCCACGCTCTCCGATGAGCAGCGCAGCAAGGTGATGCCCGGGCTTTCCGATATCGTCAGGGGCAACCTGAAGATGGTGATGACGCGGATCGACGACGACCGGCAAGACGTTCAGCTCGACCTCACCAAATCGATGCTCGACCTGCCGTGGATCGGCTGGTCGAAAGGCAGCGGCATTGCCGCCTCCGCGGAATTCGAGATGTCCGGCCCGCCCGAGAATACTGAGATCAAGAATTTCCGGCTGAAGGGCGACGGCTTCGGTGCCAGCGGATCGCTTGTTGTCGGTAAGGCCGGCCTTCTCTCCGCGGATTTCGACAGCGTTCGGCTCTCCTCGCTCGACGATTTCGCTCTGTCGGTCAAGCGCAGCAAGGGTAATTTCGACGTCTCCGTTTCGGGCGACAGCGCCGATGCGCGGCCGGTCATCGCGCGATTGAAATCGGGCTCGGAGGGCGGCGAGGACGGCGACAACGACAACACCGGCGTGTCGGTGCGCGCCAGACTGAAAAATGTCGTCGGCTTCAACGATGAGAAGGTCGGCAATTTCCAGGCGCAGGTGTCGCTGCGCGGCGACAAGCTGCAGACGCTGAATTTTTCCGGCATCACGGACAGCGGCGAGGCCGTTGTCAGCCAGATGAAGGACGGCGGTGTCATCAATATCACCAGCGGCGATGCCGGTGCGGTGTCACGTTTTGCCGATCTCTATCAGCACATGCAGGGCGGCCTGCTCAACCTGGCGATCCGGCTTTCGCCGCAGGGCGGATGGGACGGCTCGCTCGATGTGCGCCGCTTCTCGATCGTCAACGAACAGCGCCTGCGTTCCATCGTCTCAACACCTGTCGGCAACGAGCAGCGCAGCCTCAATGAGGCGGTCAAACGCGACATCGATACCTCGTCGCAACGCTTCCAGCGCGGCTTTGCCCGCATCGTCTCGCGCAACGGCATGGTCGGTATCGAGAACGGCGTGCTGCGCGGCGACCAGATCGGCGCGACCTTCCAGGGCGTGGTCCGCGACCGCCGAGGCAATATGGATATGACCGGCACCTTCATGCCGGCCTACGGCCTCAATCGCCTCTTTGCCGAACTGCCTCTGATCGGCGTCATCCTCGGAAATGGCAGCGACCGCGGTCTGATCGGCATCACCTTCAAGCTCACCGGCAAGTTCGACCAGCCGAACCTGCAGATCAATCCGCTGTCGATCATTGCGCCGGGAGTCTTCCGGCAGATTTTCGAATTCCAGTGAGGGAAAGCAAGATTAAATATCCTTCCGCCTGAGGAGATAGTCGAGGCCGCCGACCCGATACCAGCGGTAGCCATAGGCATCGAGCATGACCGTATGGCGCCCCTTGTCGTCGGCTTCGCTACTTGCCCCATCGGCAATATCGATCAGCGATCGCCCGAGTTCACCAACATTAGGATCGAAGGTCACTTCCATCGGGTGCGGATGCAGGTTGTGCAGGATCAGCACCGAATTGCCGCGCCAGTCATAACGCAGCGCCAGGACGCCGTCGTCACCTGTGTCGACCGCTGAGAAATCGCCCCAACCGATCTCGGGAGCCTCCTTGCGCATCCGGATCATCCGCTCGGTCCAGTTCAAGAGCGAATTGGGGTCGCGCCGCTGGACGGCGACGTTGATATGTTCGAAGCCGTAGGGGCCGTCTTTGATAACGGGCGAAACGGGCTTCGCGCTTTTGGTGAAACCGCCTTCCGGTTCCCTCGACCATTGCATCGGGGTGCGCGCGCAATTGCGCTCCGGCAGGCACAAATCATCGCCCATGCCGATTTCATCGCCGTAGCGGATGACCGGCGTTCCGGGCAGCGAGAACAGCAGGCTGTAGGCCAACTCGATCCTGCGACGGTCGCCGCCGAGCATGGGTGCCAGGCGCCGGCGAATGCCCCTGTCATAAAGCTGCATGCCCTTCTCGGGTCCAAACGCGGCGAATACCGCGTCGCGCTGCTTATCCGTCAGGCGACCGAGATCAAGTTCATCGTGGTTGCGAAGGAACAGCCCCCATTGCGCGGTCGCCGGGCGCGGCTTCGTGGCCTCCATCGCTTTCTTCAGAGGCCGCGTGTCGGCCGTGGCGAGAGCATAAAACAGCGTCTGATTGACTTGGAAATTGAACATCATCTGCATGCGGTCGCCATCGTCGCCGAAATATTCGAAATTGTCCTTCGGCAGGATATTGGCCTCCGCCAGCACGATGGAATCTCCCATGCGCCATTGCAGGAATTCGCGAAATTTCCTCAGCATTTCGAACTGCTCGACCGGCTTGGTGACCTCGGCGCCCTTGGTGGCGATGATGAAGGGGGCGGCGTCCATCCGGAAGCCCGAGACGCCGAGCTGGATCCAGAAGCCCATGATCTTGAGTATCTCGGCCTGCACTTCGGGATTGGACGTGTTGAGATCGGGCTGATGATCGTAAAAGCGGTGGAAATAATAGGCCTTGGCTCTTTCGTCATAGGTCCAGGTCGTCTTCTGGACGCCCGGGAAGACCATGCCCTGATCTGAGTTTGCAGGCTTTTTGTCTGACCAGACGTACCAATCGCGATAGCGTGAATGCGGATCGCTCCTGGCGTCTTCGAACCAGGGATGATCCTTGGAGGTGTGATTGATCACCAGATCGATCAACACCCGTATGCCCCGCTGTTTGGCACCATGGGTGAATTCGACGAAATCGCCGAGCGAGCCATACCGCGGGTCGACATTATAGTAATCCGAGACGTCGTAGCCATCGTCGCGACCGGGCGAAGTCTGGAACGGCATGAGCCAGATTGCCGTCACGCCGAGGCCGGAGAGATAGTCGAGACGGCGCATCAGGCCCTGAAAATCACCGACGCCATCGCCGTTCGCATCCATGAAGGTCTCGACGGACAGGCAGTAGATGACGGCGTTCTTATACCAGAGGTCGTTGATCATGCCGGCGCTCCAAATGCATCTGGTCGCAAATCCCGTCGGGCGGAAAATGTTCCGCAAGGCGATATTGTGCGCGGCCAGTTGGATAATTCCGACCTATAGCGACAGGCTGGTCATTGATGCTTTGCTTATTTTAGATAATTCTGATGTAATGTGGGTGCCAGCTGCAACAGCGATCGGTGCAATGTCGGAGGATGCCATGCAGTGCGCTCGGACGGTCTCTTTCCTATCGGCCACCATGATGGCCGTGACAGTTGGCGAGGCCTCGAATTCTGCAGAAAAAGGCGGACGGCTGAAGCCGGTGAAGAGCACCCCCTCTGAGCATGTGCTGCTGGTTCCCCTCGACGCAAAGATGACGCCGCCGATCTTCTCGATCAGCTGGTGGTCGCGCGTAAGGCCCACTTCGGACGTCAATCCGCCCGGATCGCTCTTTCGCGAGACGAAACAAAAGGACGCGGAATACGGCTGGCGAGCTGACTGATCACGTTCAAAAGGAAAGGCCGGCGCGGGGCGCCGGCTTCAAAGATCCGTTCGGTTTGAAGCAACCTAGGCCGCGCGGCGGATCAGGATGTGCTTCTTCTTGCCGAGGGAGAGCTTGATGACGCCGTCGGAGGTGATTTCGCCGCTGCCGATCAGGCGGCGTTCGTCGCTGACAGCCTCGTCATTGATGCGCACTGCGCCCCCCTGGACGTGGCGGCGGGCCTCGCCGTTGGAACCGGCAAGGCCGGCGCGGACCATCAGCGAGAGCAGGCCGATGCCGCCGTCGAGTTCGGTGGCCGGGATCTCGACCGAAGGCAAGTTTTCGGCGACGCGGCCTTCCTCGAAGGTGGTGCGGGCCGTTTCGGCGGACGCTTCGGCCGCCTCGCGACCGTGGACGATCGCGGTCGCTTCCGTGGCGAGAATCTTCTTCGCCTCGTTGATTTCGGCGCCGCCAAGGGCCTCGAGCCTGGCGATCTCGGTGAGCGGCAGGCGGGTGAAGATCTTCAGGAAGCGGCCGACATCGGCATCCTCGGTGTTGCGCCAATACTGCCAGAAATCATAGGGGCTGAAGACATCCTCGTTCAGCCAGACGGCGCCGGAGGCGGTTTTGCCCATTTTGGCGCCGGAGCTCGTGGTCAGAAGCGGCGTCGTCAGCGCGTAGAGCTGCGGCGTCCCCATGCGATGGCCGAGATCGACGCCGTTGATGATGTTGCCCCACTGATCCGAACCGCCCATCTGCAGGCGGCAGCCGTAGCGGCGGTTGAGCTCGACGAAGTCGTAGCCCTGCATGATCATGTAGTTGAACTCGAGGAAGGAGAGCGACTGCTCGCGGTCGAGGCGCAGCTTGACGCTGTCGAAGGAGAGCATGCGGTTGACCGAGAAATGCCGGCCGACATCGCGCAGGAATTCGACATAGTTGAGCTTCATCAGCCAGTCGGCATTATTGACCATGAGGGCATCGGTCGGGCCGTCTCCGAAGCGCAGAATGCGCGAGAATATCTTCTTGATGCCCTCGATGTTGGCGGAGATCGCCTCCGGCGTCAGAAGCTTGCGCTGCTCGTCACGGAAGGAGGGATCGCCGACCATCGAGGTGCCGCCGCCCATCAGCGCAATCGGCCGGTGGCCGGTCTCCTGCAGCCAGTGGAGCATGGTGGCGGAGATCAAATTACCGATATGCAGGCTCGTCGCCGTTGCGTCGTAGCCGACATAGGCCGTCACGACCTCCTTCGCGAACAGGTCGTCGAGGCCGCTTTCATCGGAAACCTGATGAATGAAGCCGCGCTCTTTCAGCGTGCGGAGGAAATCGGACTTGAACTCGGACATGGCTTTCGTCTCTTCGTGCCTGCGCTGCGCCCACCGGGCTTCACGCAACTTCGTTGTTGTTGATCTGTCGCGGCGCGTTTAGCACTGTTTTTACAAAAGTGCATCCGGGAATCGCATGGGAGACAAGCCTCATGGATGTGGTCAGAACCGCGATCGGACTGATGAGCGGCACGTCAATGGATGGAATCGACGTCGCGCTCATCAGGACAGACGGCCGCGGCTTCATCGAGCGCGGGCCCTTCCTCGGCGTGCCCTATGAGGCCGATTTTCGCGGGCGGCTCAAACGGGCGCTGGAACTGGCGCGGCCGCTGACCGACCGGCGCGAGCGGCCCGCGGAACTCCGCGAAATCGAACTCGAGCTGACCGGACGGCATGCTCTTGCCGTTACGGCATTTCTGGAGCGTTACGGGCTCTCAGCCGGTGCCGTCGATGTCCTCGGCTTTCACGGTCAGACGGTGCTGCATCGTCCTGACGACGGGCTGACGATCCAGATCGGCGACGGCCGGGAATTGGCGCGCCGGACGGGCCTATCAGTGGTCTACGACATGCGTGCCAACGACATGGTGCAAGGCGGGCAGGGTGCGCCGCTGGTGCCGGCCTATCACGCAGCACTGGCGGGAAAACTGCAGCAGGCGGGAGAGGCGGTGTGCTTCGTCAATATCGGCGGCATCTCCAACCTCACCTATATCGACGCTGACGGCCGGATTGCCGCCTTCGACAGCGGCCCGGGCAATACGCTGATCGACCAATGGATAGAGATGCGGACCGGCAGACCCTATGATCCCGGCGGGGAGATCGGCGGGCGCGGCAAGGTCGTCCCCGCCTTGGCCGAGCGGTATCTGGACAGCCCGTTCTTCCGCGGCAATATCCGTCGGTCGCTCGATCGCGGCGATTTCGCGCCGCTTCGGCCTGATGAGGCGAGCCTCGAAGACGGCGCCAGGACGCTTGCGCATGTCGCCGCAGCATCGATCGTCAAATCCGCCGGATTCCTGCCCGAGCGTCCCTCGGCCTATATCGTCTGCGGCGGCGGACGGCTGAACGGCACCTTGATGGCCGAGCTCTCGGCGATGGCCGAGGGATCGAGAGTGTTGAGCGCCGAGGCCGCGGGCTTCGACGGCGATGCGATGGAGGCCGAAGCCTGGGCTTATCTCGCCGTACGCTCGCTGGACGGGCTGCCGCTGACCTTTCCCGGCACGACGGGAGTTGCGGCTCCCGTCAGCGGCGGCGTGCTGGCAACGCCGTGACAGGCGAAAGAACCCCAGTGCGTCGTGACGATGGCGGTGGCAGACGTCGGTGCTCTGCCGGTCAGCGGATCCGCTTGGCCGCCGGCTCTGGCACCAGCTCGCCATTGAGGCGACGGTCGAGATAATCCTCGCATTCGCTCATCAGCGTCTCCACCTGACCGTTGAAGAAGTGGTTGGCGTTGGCGACCGTGCGATGGGTGATGAGGATGCCCTTCTGGGTCTTCAGTTTTTCGACCAGACCATTGACATCCTTTTCCGGCGCCACCTTGTCGGCCTCGCCGTTGATGATCAGGCCGGAAGAGGGGCAGGGCGCCAGGAAGGAGAAGTCGTAGGTATTCGGCTGCGGGGCGATCGACATGAAGCCCTCGATTTCCGGCCGGCGCATCAGAAGCTGCATGCCGATCCAGGCGCCGAAGGAATAGCCGGCGACCCAGCAGGTCTTGGAATCGGGGTGCAGGCTCTGCACCCAGTCGAGCGCGGAGGCGGCATCCGACAATTCGCCGGCGCCATGATCGAATTCGCCCTGGCTGCGGCCGATGCCCCGGAAGTTGAAGCGCAGCGTCGTGAACCCGCGCTTCTGGAACATGTAGAAGAGCTGGTAGACGATCTGATTGTTCATCGTGCCGCCGAACTGCGGATGCGGGTGCAGGATAAGCGCGATGGGCGCGCTTTTTTCCTTGGAGGGCTGGTAGCGGCCTTCAAGACGGCCGGCTGGGCCGTTGAAAATTACTTCGGGCATTGGTACTCCGGGTTTTATTTCGCGTTCGCGCTGCGTTGGACGACAACATGACTTGACTAACGTTGTCAGCTTTTCTAAAACGCAGTTTAGAACAATTCGAAACTTGCATGGCGATCCACGCTTCGTGGAACGTGTCATAAGGCAAGCCCGGCGGAAATTTCAAGAAAAATGCACCGCGGATGCTGAAGCAAGCTCGTCAAGCGCAGGACTGAAGATCATGGCGCCGCCACGCCTTTATCTCGACTGGAACGCCACAGCGCCGCTGCATCCCGCAGCACGCGAGGCGATCATGCGCGCCATTGACATATTCGGCAATCCGAACAGCGTGCATGGGGAGGGCCGCGCCGCCCGCGCCGCCATCGAAGGCGCACGGCGCAAGGTGGCCGCTCTTGCCGGCACCGATCCGGGCAATGTGATCTTCACCAGCGGCGCGACGGAGGCCGCCAACTTGGTGCTGACGCCGGATTTTCGCATGGGCCGCACGCCGCTTCAGCTCGGCCATCTCTATTTTTCCGCCGTCGAGCACCTGGCTGTACGAGAGGGAGGCCGATTCCCGAAGGACCGCACGACCGAGATCCCGGTGACGGACGCCGGTATCGTCGATCTGCAAGCGCTGGCCGCATTGCTCGATGCCCATGACACATCGACAGGCCTCCCGATGGTCGCGATCATGTTCGTCAACAACGAGACGGGCATTGTCCAGCCGGTCGAAGAAGCGGCCAGGATTGTGCGGGCGCACGGTGGTCTCTTTGTGGTCGACGCCGTGCAGGCGGCCGGTCGTCTGCCGATCGAGATCGAGCGCATCGGCGCGGATTTCATCATCGTCTCCTCTCACAAGATCGGTGGACCGAAGGGGGCGGGTGCACTGATCGCGCGCGGCGAGGCGCTGATGCCGAAGGCGTTGATCCGCGGTGGCGGGCAGGAGAGGGGTCACCGGTCGGGGACACAGAATTCGCTGGCGCTGATTGGCTTCGGAGCTGCGGCGGAAGCCGTGCTTCAGGATCTTGAGGAACGGAACGCTGCGATTGCTGCGCTGCGCGACAGGCTGGAAGCCGGCATGCACGCTACCGCGCCCGATGTCATCATCCATGGCGCCGGTGGTCCGAGGGTCGCCAACACGATTTTCTTCACGCTCCCTTGCCTGAAGGCGGAGACCGGGCAGATCGCTTTCGATCTTGAAGGCGTTGCCCTTTCGGCGGGCTCTGCTTGCTCATCCGGCAAGGTCGGCGAAAGCCATGTGCTGACGGCGATGGGGCGCGACGCCAAGCTGGGGGCGCTGCGCATCTCGCTCGGCTTTTCCACAACGGAAGAGGATATCGATAGGGCGATTGCCGCCTTCGCGAAGATAGCCTGCCGGCGCAGGTCGGCGGGCGAGGCGGCTTGACCGCCTCATAAACTTGCGGAAACACAAATTTCCGCTTGCCAATCGGGCTGAAAAGTTCCTTTTGGCCTCCTACATCAGGGCAAAGGATTTTGCCCGGGGCAAGTCAACTGCCCATACGCTACAAGCTGCCGGACCTTGTATCCGGCGAGATTGGAGAACGAAATGGCTGCCGTGCAGGAAACGATCGACCAGGTGCGCCTGATCGATGTGGACCAGTACAAATACGGTTTCGAGACCGTCATCGAAATGGACAAGGCGCCGAAGGGCCTGTCCGAGGATATCATCCGCTTCATTTCGGCCAAAAAGCAGGAGCCGGAGTGGATGCTGGAATGGCGTCTCGAGGCCTATCGGCGCTGGCTGACGCTGGAAGAGCCGACCTGGGCACGCGTCAATTATCCGAAGATCGATTTCAACGACATCCATTATTATGCCGCGCCGAAAAGCGCGCCGGGTCCGAAGTCGCTCGACGAGGTCGATCCGGAGCTCTTGAAAGTCTATGAGAAGCTTGGCATCCCGCTGCGTGAGCAGGAGATCCTGGCCGGCGTCGAGAAGCCGAAGATCGCCGTCGACGCCGTTTTCGACAGCGTCTCGGTCGTCACCACCTTCAAGGCGGAGCTGAAGAAGGCCGGCGTGATCTTCATGTCGATCTCGGAAGCCATTCGCGAACATCCCGATCTCGTGCGCAAATATCTCGGTTCCGTCGTGCCGACCTCGGATAATTATTATGCGACGCTGAATTCGGCGGTCTTCACCGACGGTTCCTTCGTTTTCGTGCCGAAGGGCGTTCGTTGCCCGATGGAGCTTTCCACCTATTTCCGCATCAACGAGAAGGGCACCGGCCAGTTCGAGCGCACGTTGATCATCGCGGAAGAGGGCGCCTACGTCTCCTACCTCGAAGGCTGCACTGCGCCGCAGCGCGATGAGAACCAGCTGCATGCGGCCGTGGTCGAGCTCGTGGCTCTCGACGATGCCGAGATCAAATATTCCACCGTCCAGAACTGGTATCCGGGCGACAAGGAAGGCAAGGGCGGCATCTACAACTTCGTCACCAAGCGCGGCGATTGCCGTGGCAATCGCTCGAAGATTTCCTGGACGCAGGTCGAAACCGGGTCGGCGATCACCTGGAAATATCCGTCCTGCATCCTGCGCGGCGACGACAGCCGCGGCGAATTCTACTCGATCGCCGTGTCGAACGGCCATCAGCAGATCGACAGCGGCACCAAGATGATCCATCTCGGCAAGAACACGTCGAGCCGTATCGTCTCCAAGGGTATCGCGGCCGGCGTTTCCAACAACACCTATCGCGGCCAGGTCTCGGCCCACCGCAAGGCGTCGAATGCGCGCAATTTCACCCAGTGCGATTCGCTGCTGATCGGCGACAAGTGTGGCGCTCATACCGTGCCCTATATCGAGGCGAAAAACTCGACGGCGCAGTTCGAGCACGAAGCGACGACCTCGAAGATCTCCGAGGACCAGCTGTTCTACTGCCTGCAGCGCGGCATCCCCACCGAAGCGGCGATCGCGCTGATCGTCAACGGCTTCGTCAAGGAAGTCCTGCAGGAACTGCCGATGGAATTTGCGGTCGAGGCGCAGAAGCTGATCAGCATCTCGCTGGAAGGCTCGGTCGGTTGATATGAACGAGACGGACAAAAAATGTATTTTTGGACGTCTGGAGAATATGCGCGGGGAAATATTGGCGAAAATTCGTCCCCGCGAGCAAAGGTACGAAACGGAAAAGCCGCCGGAGCAGCCTTACGTGTTTCTCCAGCAGCGCATGGAAAAACCGGCAAAGATCATTGGGGTTATCGGGCGGCCTATGGAGATCCCGGAATTTGTCGAGTGCCTTCGGTTGATTTTAAAGGCAGCGGGCGCAGTTTTCGCTGCCATCTGTTTTTGGCGATAACGCCGAGTACAACAACATGTCGACGCGCCCCCAAAGCGATCCTCGGGACGGGCCCGAGGATGACGGATCGAGGCCGGTGCGAACGGTCAATCAGGCGGCACTTGAACCCGCTTTATGAACAGGAAGAACGAAATGCTTGAAATCAGAAACCTTCATGCCCGCATCGCCGAAGACGGCACCGAGATCATCCGTGGTCTGAACCTTACGGTGAAGGCCGGCGAAGTTGCGGCGATCATGGGGCCGAACGGCTCCGGCAAGTCGACACTCTCCTACGTGCTGTCCGGCCGCGAAGACTATGAAGTGACCGAAGGCGACATCCTTTATAACGGCGAGAGCATTCTCGAGCTCGATCCATCCGAGCGCGCCGCCAAGGGCATCTTCCTCGCTTTCCAGTATCCGGTCGAAATCCCGGGCGTCGCCACCATGCAGTTCCTCAAGGTGGCGATGAACGAGCAGCGCAAGGCGCGCGGCGAGGACGAGCTGACGACGCCGGATTTCATGCGCCGCGTCAAGGAAGCTGCGGCCAAGCTGCAGATCAATACCGAAATGCTGAAGCGGCCACTCAATGTCGGCTTCTCCGGCGGCGAGAAGAAGCGCGCCGAGATCCTGCAGATGGCGCTGCTGGAGCCGAAGCTCTGCGTGCTCGACGAAACCGATTCCGGCCTTGATATCGACGCGCTGAAGATCGTCGCCGACGGCGTCAACGCGCTGCGTTCGCCTGATCGCGCTGTCGTCGTCATCACCCACTATCAGCGCCTGCTCGACTATATCGTGCCTGATACCGTCCACGTGCTCTACAAGGGCCAGGTCATCAAGTCGGGCGACAAGACCTTGGCCCATGAGCTGGAAGCCAATGGTTACGCCGACATCATCGGCACAGCGGCCTGAGTTCGGGTGGAAAGGACGACGTCCATGAACATGCAGACGACGAGCCGCCAGACCGCGGCCGAAACGGCGCTGATCGAGGCCTTCAATCAGCAGATCGGCGACCTACCCGGCAATGGTGCAGTGACGGCGCTGCGTGACCGGCTTCTCGATGATCTGAAGAAGGCCGGCCTGCCGACGCGCCGCATCGAAGCCTGGCACTATACCGACCTCAAGAATCTGCTGCGTGCCGTACCGGCGCAAGTGGGTGATGCGGGCTCCAACGCGCTTGAGCCGGTCGTTGCCGGTTCCTCGGTGCTGGCGGTCATTCAGGGCCATGCCAATCAGAAGGCGGCCGTCGACGGTCTTGGCCTGTCGGCCTATTCCGAACGGCTGATCGACGGTTCCGCCGTCGAAAGGCTCGATGCGTTGGGCAGCGACGATGCGGTCGGGC
The DNA here is from genome assembly GCF_017948245.1 of Rhizobium sp. NLR16a. Classification (NCBI taxonomy): domain Bacteria; kingdom Pseudomonadati; phylum Pseudomonadota; class Alphaproteobacteria; order Hyphomicrobiales; family Rhizobiaceae; genus Rhizobium; species Rhizobium sp. NLR16a. Next base: position 1,594,307 of record NZ_CP072865.1, read on the forward strand.
GGATCAACGGCAGCTTCGTGCGCGACGGCTATGTGGTCGACGTGCCTGATGAAACCGAACTTGAAAATCCGCTGGAAATCCAGTTCATCCATGCCGGCGGGCAGACGCATACGCGTCTTCCGGTTTCCTTCGGCGCCGGCGTCAAGGGAACTGTCATCGAGCGTCACCGTGCGGTGACGGGCGATGCCGCCTTCGTGTCCCATATCAGTGACATCACAGTCAGCGAGGGCACGGAGCTGACCTGGATCATCCTGCAGCAGCAGGGTCCCGACGATACTCATCTTGGCCAGATCCGCATCGATCTCGGCGCCGACGCCAAGCTCCGGCTGTTCGTCATCAATGCGGGCGGCAAGCTGGTGCGCCAGGAACTGAATATCAAGGTGACGGGCGAGGGCGCCGATCTGACGCTGCGCGGCATCAACCTGCTCGGGGCCGATAGCCATACCGATGTGACGATGGTGCTCGGCCACGACGTCCCGCATACCGGTTCGACCGAAGTGATTCGCAACGTCGTCTTCGACCGCGCCAAGGGTGTCTTCCAGGGCATGATCCGGGTTGCGCCCGATGCGCAGAAGACCGACGCCAAGATGGCCTGCAACACGCTCTTGATGTCCGACGACGCCGAGTTTTCGGTCAAGCCGGAGCTCGAGATCTTCGCCGACGACGTGCAATGCGGCCATGGCGCGACGGTCACCGATATCGATGCCAATCATCTCTATTACATGATGGCGCGCGGCATTCCGGAGAACAAAGCGCGGGCGATGCTCGTCAACGCCTTCGTCGCCGAGATCGTCGAGGAACTGGAAGACGAGGCCCTGGTCGAGGCGCTGGAAAGCGTGATTTCGGCCTGGCTCGAAAAGCACGCCTGATCGGATGAATGCCATGGACAAGATAGTGCCAGCCACTGAGTACGACGTCGAAGCCATCCGCCGGGATTTCCCGATCCTGGCGGAGAAGGTGCACGGCAAGTCGCTGGTTTATCTCGACAATGGCGCTTCGGCACAGAAGCCGCGGTCGGTGATCGACGCCATCTCGCATGCCTATGCGCATGAATATGCCAATGTGCATCGCGGCCTGCACTATCTCTCCAATGTCGCGACGGATGCCTATGAGGCAGCGCGCGAGAAGGTTCGTCGCTTCCTCAACGCGCCCTCGGTCAACGACATCGTCTTCACTAAAAATTCGACCGAAGCGATCAATACTGTCGCCTATGGCTGGGGCATGCCGAAGATCGGCGAAGGCGACGAGATCGTCCTGACGATCATGGAGCACCATTCCAACATCGTGCCCTGGCACTTCATCCGCGAGCGCCAGGGCGCGAAGCTGGTCTGGGTTCCGGTCGATGACGAAGGCGCCTTCCATATCGAGGATTTCGAGAAAAGCCTGACGGAGCGCACCAAGCTCGTCGCCATTACCCATATGTCGAATGCGCTCGGCACGATCGTTCCGGTCAAGGAAATCTGCCGGATCGCGCATGAACGCGGCATCCCGGTGCTGATCGACGGCAGTCAGGGTGCCGTGCACCTGCCGGTCGACGTGCAGGATATCGATTGCGACTGGTATGTCATGACTGGCCACAAGCTCTACGGCCCGTCAGGTATCGGCGTGCTTTACGGCAAGAAGGAGCGGCTCTCGCAGATGCGCCCCTTCCAGGGCGGCGGCGAGATGATCTTCGAAGTCGCCGAGGACGCGGTCACCTACAACGATCCGCCGCATCGCTTCGAAGCCGGCACGCCGCCGATCGTCCAGGCGATCGGGCTCGGTTATGCGCTCGACTATATGGAGAAGGTCGGGCGCGAGGCAATCGCCCGCCATGAGGCCGATCTTGCGGCTTACGCAGCCGAGCGCCTCAGATCGGTCAATTCGCTGCGGATGTTCGGGACGGCGCCCGGCAAGGGGAGCATCTTCTCCTTCGAGCTTGCCGGCATCCATGCCCATGACGTCTCGATGGTGATCGACCGGCAGGGCATTGCAGTGCGGGCCGGCACGCATTGCGCCATGCCGCTCTTGAAACGCTTCGGCGTCACCTCCACATGCCGAGCATCGTTCGGCATGTACAATACCCGCGCCGAGGTCGATGCGCTGGCCGATGCGCTTGATTATGCGCGCAAGTTCTTTGCCTGAGGAGTGTCCGTGATGAGCCTGGACGAAAGCGAACAGAAGATCGACGTGCGCGAAGGCATCGTGCATTCCAGCATCCCGGCCGATGAACTGGCGCGGCTCAGTGATGACGTCATCGCCGCGCTGAAAACCGTCTACGACCCGGAAATCCCTGCCGACATTTTCGAACTCGGCCTGATCTACAAGATCGACATCGAGGACGACCGGATGGTCAAGATCATGATGACCCTGACCGCTCCCGGCTGCCCGGTCGCCGGCGAGATGCCGGGCTGGGTGGAGAATGCCGTCGGCGCCGTCGAAGGTGTGTCGGGCGTCGAGGTCGAAATGACCTTTGATCCGCCGTGGACGCCGGACCGCATGTCCGAGGAGGCGCAGGTCGCCGTCGGCTGGTACTGAGCAGGAGATGGTACCGGCGCAGTACCATAGTATTGATCCGTTTACCTCGCGCGATTACATTTGATTCATGAAGCACCGGATCTTGACCCCGGTTGTGGAAGGAGATTGAGCCGATGGGCTTTGCAGTGATGAGCATGACGGACGGGGCTGCGGCCCGCGTCAAGGCGATCGTCGAAAACTCCGGCCCGGAGGCGAAGGGCGTTCGCGTTGGCATCAAGAAGGGCGGCTGCGCCGGGATGGAATATACCATCGACCTGGTGACCGAGCCGAATGCCAAGGACGATCTGATCGAGCGCGACGGCGCCAAGGTCTGGATCGAGCCCTCAGCCGTGCTCTATCTTCTCGGCACCGAGATGGGCTTCGAGCAGACGACCCTGCGCTCCGGCTTCACCTTCACCAATCCGAACCAGACGTCGGCCTGCGGCTGCGGCGAATCCGTCGAGCTGAAACCTGCCGATCTTGCGGCTCTCGCCGCACAGCGCCAGAGCGAGCCGGCGCATTCGTGATACCGTTCAGGCTGTTGGGAAATTTCCTTAGCATCTGTTCAAGAAAGCGGATGCTGGTCAAACCCTTATTATCACGGGCTTGATCAGTGGCTTGGATGAAGGTGAGGCTTGTTGCTGAAAAGCGTTCGAATTCTTGCCGGACGTAGATTTATACCAAACCATGCCAAAGTGCGCTCGACGATTCACCGTTTGGGGCCCCACCTAAAGGCCGATTTGATTGAATTTAATGAGACGCCATATGGCAGAAAATCAAATCAATGATCCGTACTGCTCTCAAACTTGCTAAGATCCTTGGTGCGTTGACTGTGTTAGCCACAGGATTGCTCTCTGGCTGCGCCAGAATGCCACCAGTATTTTCGGACGATGGCGCGACAATTTCATTCAAGGGTGAAAAGTTTAAGTACCATGCTCCCGGTCAAGCGGAAGTGTCTTGCAGATTTGTTGATCGGCGAAAATCGGCAGTTTGTGACAATGGCTTAACCTCCGAGTTGGTAGTGGCTGGGCTTCCCTTCCACGGCGTCGTATTAGTTGAATTCGATGGGCGGCGGTTTAGGCCCGCAGAAAGTCCCTAAACGACGCCGCGGTTCGAAAGCTGATGATCGCAATTACGCTACCCCTTAGAACAGCGGCCACTCTCGGACGGCCGTTAGGCGATTGCTGATCGAGTGCCGGTGTGTTCAGTCGCGCTTGATGCTCATCAGCATTTCCCACATGTCGGCGCCGGTCTCGAAGACAGCGGCGTTCGCCTTGTAGCTCTGCTCGGCTTCGATCAGGTCCGTGAGTTCCGTGGCCGGATCGACATCGGATGCTGTCGGGCTGACGATGGCCTGAACGCCGCCTGATCCGACAGAGGTGAGGCTGGTGTTCAGCCTGTTATAACCAGGGGTGCTGCTGTTTGCGATGTTGCTGGCGATCGCGCCGATCCGTGTCGTCTGTGCCTGCATGCCCGAAAGAGCAGTGTTTGCGATACCCGATATGCTCATCAACCGTTTCCCCGGAACTGGATAGTCGTCTTTTACTCGCAAGGCTTTAGGGAATGCTGAAGGCGCTGCGTTAGCAAAGATCTATCGGCGCGTGGTCATGCCATCATATTTGCTCCGAAACGGCACGGCGCCATACGCGTGATCGACACTTGCGTGAGGCTTTGCCCGCTCCCGGATACGGAAAGAGGGGCATCACAGCAGCATCGAGGCTCCGCGATCGATGTAGGTATCAAGAAACTGTTCGAGGCGGGGATTTCGCGGTCGCTTGAAAACCTCTTGCGGCGGACCGGTGAACAGCACCTTGCCGTGATCGAGAAAGATGATCTGCTGGCCGACCGTTGCGGCAAACCCGATCTCGTGGGAAACGACGACCATTGTCATGCCTTCGGCGGCGAGATCGCGCATGACGTTCAGCACTTCGCCGGTCAGTTCGGGATCGAGTGATGAGGTTGGCTCGTCAAAGAGCATGATCTTCGGGTTGAGAGCCAGGGCCCGCGCGATAGCAACACGCTGCTGCTGTCCTCCCGAAAGTTGCGACGGATAGTGGTTTGCCCGACCCTCGAGACCGACTTTGGCGAGCTGGGCCATTGCCCGCTCCTCCGCGTCCTTGCGGTTCATCTTGTGAACCGTCTTCAGCGCCTCGCTGACGTTGCCGAGCGCCGTCATGTGCGGCCAGAGATTGAATTGCTGAAAAACCATGCCGATCTGGGCACGAATCCGCCGATTTGCGGCGGCCGGCAATCGCTCCCTTACGCCCTTCGCATTTTCCGCAAAGCCGAGCACCTCGCCATTGACGGCAATGGTGCCCTTTGTCGATTCTTCCAGAAACGCCATGCAGCGCAGCAGCGTGCTCTTGCCGGATCCTGATGGACCGATCACGCAGGAAACCTGTCCCTGGGCGATATCAAGATCGATACCGTTCAGCACGGTGGAATCGCCAAACGTCTTGACTAGATTTTTGACTGCGATCGCGGGAACGCTCATATGTTGAAAAACCTGAATCTGGTGAGTTTCGTTTCGGCGAGACGACCGAGCCAGCCGGTGATTTCGACCAGCGCCCAGTAGAAGAGGGCGAGGACAAAAAGCGCTTCGACAAAAGCATATTGCTGCGATCCGATGGCGCTCAGTGTTGCCGTCAGTTCCGGCACGGTGATGATCGACAACACGGCCGTCTCCTTCATGAGGATGATCGTCATGTTGAGCGAAGGCGGCAGCACCAGCATGGTCATCTCAGGCAGCAATATGCGCCTGACGATCTGCGTGTGTGTCAGCCCAACGCATAGACCCGCCTCGATATGCCCCTTCGGGACGGCGGCAAAGCCCGAGCGGAATATCTCGCTGAAATAGGCCGCGCCGTAGATGGACAGGCCGACGACGCCTGCTGGGATCGGATTGAGCGACAATCCAACGAAGGGGCCGCCGTAGTAGACGAGGAATATCTGAATGAGGAAGGGCGTGCCGCGCAGCACTGCGATGACAATCCCGAACGCCCTGTCGAAGAGCACCCCGCCAAAACGCCGCGCGACAGCGACAAGGAAACCCAGAACGGCAGCGGCAAGAGCGGCGACGATCCAGATAACGATTGTCACGAAGGCACCGCTGGCGATCTCCGGCAAATGGCTGAAAATCACATTGATATCGAACGTCATCGCGGTGCTCCCGGCAGGGAGCGCTCGATCAGACCGCCGGCAAGCGCTACGATCCAATTGATGGCGAGGTAGATCAGACCGGCGGAAGCGAAGATTTCGAGCGGCAGAAAGGTGCTGCCGGCAAGGTCCTGGGCCATGCGCGTCAGCTCAACGATCCCGACAACGGAGACCAGCGAAGAAGCCTTCAAAATAAGGATCGCTTCGTTGACGAGCGCCGGAAAGGTCAGCCGCAGAGCGATTGGCGCCTTGATCCGGCGGAAAATCTGCATGGGCGTGAGACCGACCATCTCGGCGGACTCGACAAGGCCCGAGGGGACGCTGGCAAAACCGCCGCGCAGATTTTCAGCCTGATAGGCAGCCGTGCACAGCGAAAGGCCAACGACGGCCGCAACGATACTCGGCACGTTGATGCCGATCACCGGCAGAAGGTTGTAGATCAGCAACAGCTGCACCAGCAGCGGTACGCCGCGAAAGAAGCTGATGAAAACCTGCCCCAGCAGCATGAAAAGCCGTTGCCGCGAAAGGAGCATGGCGGAAACAATGATCGAGATCGCAAAGCCGATCAGAATCGAAACCACGCTGATCGTGACCGTGTAGATCGAAGCTTGCAGAAGAAGTTCGAAAAGTTTGGTGGACATGGGCGGTACTTGCCTGCGTGCTGCGGCCGTGACGTCTGTTCGCACGGCAAATTGCGCCCCGACCGATGGCGGGGCGCGAGCATTTCACCGGCAATGATTAGAATGCCGGATCCTTGACAGCGTCCGGTGTGTCGAAAGACGCACCGAACCACTTCTTTTGCAGCTCTGCCATACGCCCGTCTGCCTTGATCTTGAGCATCGCGGCATCGACCGCGTCCATCAGCGGGGCGTGATCGGCGTCCTTGAGACCGATGAAGCCGAAATAGGACTTCTTTCCGAAAGGCGGCAGGACAACTTCGAAAGTGCCCTTTCGCTGGCTCGCGACAAAGGCGATGTTCGGGAGCGAATTGGCAACGCCGGCAATACGGCCGGCTGCGAGATCGGCGTAGGTCTCCGTGAAGGCAGGATATTCGCGCACATCGACTTTGGTCGGCAGCGTGTCGGAGAATTCCTTCAGCTGGTCGAGCTGGGCAGTTGCCTTGCCGACACCAATCGTCTTGCCGGCAATGTCTTCCGGCTTGCTGATCGTCGTGTCGCCGGCCTTCTTAAGGATGGCAATCGTCGCTTCGGCGATCGGCGGCGTGAAGCGATAGCGCTCCATGCGCTTCTTGGTGATCGTTGCAGGACCTGCGACGATATCGAACTTGCCAGCCTCAAGCGCGGGGAAGACGCCGTCCCAGGGAAGTGCCACCCACTCGATCTTGACGCCAAGTTCCTTGCCGATCTCGGCAAAAAGGTCGACGTTCAGGCCCGTATGTTCACCGGCGTCGATATAGTCAAACGGTGCGAAAGCCGTTTCGGTGCCAACCTTGAGCGTGCCGGCTGCCTTGACGGCCGCCAGCGTATCGGCTGCGTGGGCGGAAAAGGCTGCTCCTAACAGGAACGCAGCGCCGACCAGACCCGTCAGCAGTGACTTTGCCTTCATGATCATCTCTCCAGTTTTATTCCTCCGACGGAGGAGTTTTGTTCCCGATTTTGATTTCAATGCGCGGATTTTTATGCTCCGCTTTTGACTATACAAATAGATATAGGCTGGCCTAGAGTGTCAATGTAAAAGTCAAGGAACGCAAAAATTGTGCCGGGTGGCGGCAATCTTTGCCGGCGTGACGCGACCGCTCCGGCACTTTGATAGTGACGCCCAACGAGGTGTGGACTTGGTGTCGATTTATCAGCGCATTTACATGGATATCGAGGCGAAGATCATTAGCGGCGATTGGCGGCCCGGCGACCGTATTCCCATAGAACATGAACTGGTCGCGGAATATCAATGCTCGCGCATGACCGTCAGCAAGGCACTGTCGGCTCTGGTCGAGCGCGGCATGATCGTCAGAAGGCGCAAGACCGGTTCGTTTGTTGCGTCGCCCCAGATCGACCGCACGGTAATGGATATTCAGGATATCAGCACCGAAGCGGAACTGGCCGGGCACGAACACCGCTTCGAGCTTCTCACCCGTAAAGTCGAACGCCTTGGAGAAACGGACGCACAACAGCTGTCGGAAGCTCCCGATGCGGAGATACTCAGGCTTCAATGCCTGCATATCGTGGACGGCAGACCCAATGCCATCGAACGGCGGATCATCATGCTCGACGCCGTCCCACGTGCGCGCGACGAGAGCTTCGCCTCGATCCCGCCCGGCAAATGGCTGCTTGCAGAAGTTCCCTGGTCCAAGGCCAAACACGTCATCCGCGCCGTCTCGGCCGATACGGCGACGGCGCGAATGCTGGAGATAAAAAGAGGCCAGGCGTGCCTTAGCCTAATCCGGCAGACCTGGCAGAACGGCCGGACGGTGACATATGTTGAGATTACCCATCCAGGCGACCGGTTCCAGTTCGCAGGGACGTTTCATCCGATGGCAAATTGAGTTGGCGCACACCACGGGAGGTTCTGCAAGTGATCGATGAGCGCTTCAAGACGATCCCGCTCAAGGGTCTGCAAGCCTTCGAGGCGGTGGGGCGTTGCGGCGGCGTGACGGCTGCGGCACTGGAGCTCAAGGTCTCGCCGGGGGCAATCAGCCAGCAAATTCACAAGATCGAAAGTTTTCTTGGAGTTTCGCTGCTGGAGCGGAGCGGGCGAACCGTTGAGCTGACCGCCTGGGGCCGGCTTTATCATCAGGAGATTTCGAAGGGATTTGAGCAATTTGCGTTCGCTCAGCAGTTATTGGAAAGGGCACGCAACGAGACGCCGCTGGTCCTTAGCGCACTTTCTTCCGTCGTCAACAAATGGATCGGCAGGCGAATCTTCGACTGGCAGGCCCTACACCCCGATGTTCAAGTGAGAATTATTGGACGGGACAAGGAGCCCAGGATTGGTTTCGACGATGTCGATTTCCGCGTAAGCTACGGGTCGGACGTCCTGCAGCACGACCATTATACTGAACTGTTTCGCGATTGGGTCGTGCCTGTCTGCTCGCCGTCGCTAATGCAGGATCGCGCGCACGCGGCCCGAGATCTCTTCGAGCAGCCGCTTCTGCATGTCGAGTGGGAAAGGCACTTCACGCCTTACCCAAGCTGGGCGGAGTTTGCGGCCATGGCCGGTATACCGTTCGACGCGTCGACGCCCGGCCTCTCCTTTACCCTGTCGAGCAGCGCGATCGATGCAGCCGTCAACAAGCGTGGCGTCGTCCTCGCGCAGATGTCGATGATATCAGATGAGCTCGAGGCGCAGACGCTCGTCACTCCCGTCGATATGCGGATTCCGCTGCGCGAAAGCTACTTTCTCGCCTGGGACCGCGCGGCACTGCAAAAGCCGCGCGGCCGCGAATTCCGCGACTGGCTCGTCGCCATTTCCCGTCAGCAAGCTTTGGTGTCAGCCTCCAAGTGAACGTTTTAGAAAATCTAAAACGGACCTTAGCGCCGCGATGTTGATGAAAATTTGCGCCTGGTGATAATTTGCGCGGCCACCTTCAATCGGCAGCATGCATAAGGGGGAGAGCTCGATGGCGCGAACTGACAAGATGAAACTTGGGACCTTCGTCTACACTTTCGGCTTTCATCCAGCCTCGTGGCTGCATCCGGCCAGCGATGTCGGCGGCGCCAATGACTTCGCCCATCTGCTCGATGTCGCCAAACGATCCGAGGCGGCCAAGTTCGATTTCATGTTCATGGCGGATTCTCCGGCTGCCGCCGTCGGTGATCCGAATGCGCTTGCCCGTATTCCGACCAAGATGAATCGCTTCGAACCCCTCTCACTGCTATCAGCATTGGCGGTCACGACCAGCAATCTCGGTCTCGTTGCGACGGTGTCGACAAGTTATTACGAGCCATACAATGTCGCCCGCCTGTTCGCCTCGATCGACCATCTGAGCAACGGGCGCGTCTGCTGGAATGTTGTCACCTCCGACCATGACGAAACCGGCTACAACTTCAATCGCGAGGGACTTGATCCGCACGCGCTACGCTATGAGCGCGGCAACGAATTCGTCGATGTCGTTTTCGGCCTTTGGGACAGCTTCGAGGAAGGTGCTCTGCTTCTCGACCGCGAAAACGGTGTCTATTATGACAAGGACAAGCACCACACCCTCAATCACAAAGGCAAGCATTTCCAGGTCCGCGGACCCCTCAACATTGCGCGAACGCCCCAGGGCCGTCCCGTCATCGCCCAGGCCGGCGGTTCAGAACCCGGAATGGACATGGCGGCGCGCACTGCCGAGATCGTCTTCAGCCTCGCGTCGAATATCGAGCGGAACAGGGCCTTCTACGAAAACGTCAAGAGCCGGATGCCGGCCTATGGGCGCGATGCCGACGACCTGAAGATCATGCCGGGCATCGTTCTCAACGTCGGTGAAACGGTAGCCGAGGCGAAGGCGAAGGTCGACTATCTGATCGACAAGATGCATCCTGATGTCGGCCGGTTAATGCTTTCCGAATTCCTGGAAGCGGACTTGCGCGACGTGCCGCTCGATAAGCCCTTCCCCATGGATCGGCTTCCGGCGGCGCCGAAGGGTTCACGCGCCTTGTTCGACGAACTGGTCGGTTTCGTCAGGAGCGGCCATACCGTCGGCGAGCTCATCCGGCACTATGCCGAGAAGCATACCGGAAATGGCATTACAGGTACGCCCACCCAGATCGCCGACTTTATGGAGGAATGGTTCGAGACGCGGGCCGCCGATGGCTTTATCCTGATGTTCCCGACTCTGCCGTCCAGCCTCGAGGATTTCGTGGGGCTCGTCCTGCCCGAGCTTCGCCGCCGCGGTCTGTTCCGCGAGGAATATGAGGGAAGGACCTTGCGCGAAAACCTCGGTCTTTCAATGCCGGCAAACCGTTTTGCCAAAACGCAGACGCCGGCCCGATGAGTGCAGCGGCTTTGATCAGCGAAGCAGATTTCAAGCTTTCGATGCGTCATCTGGCGGGTGCGGTCAGTGTGATCACGGTCGGCGACGGACAAGACCACACCGGCTTCACCGCAACCTCGGTCTCTTCATTGTCGGCGGAGGTGCCCTCCGTCATCGTCAGTGTCAACCGCGCATCTTCCTCGTGGCCGGTATTGCAGCGGTACGGCTGTTTCTGTGTCAACGTGCTCGCGGCCGACCAGCAGCAGGTGGCGCAATCCTTTGCAGGTTTCGACGGACGCAAGGGCGTGGAACGCTTCGGTAATGCGGGATGGTATCGCCTCACGACTGGCGCGCCCGTTCTCGAAAACGCTCTTACCGTGCTGGACTGCAAGCTCGAAACGGAATTCCACCATCATTCCCATGCGATTCTGATCGGGCATATTTGCGCCATCCAAGTCCGACAAGGCATAGGGCCGCTCATCTATTGGCGCGGCGGCTATCGTGAACTTCCGGCGGAGGTCGATTGCCACGTTCTAGCGGAGCCGCTCCGACAATAGCCCTATCGAGGCAACATCCGCATTGGCAAAGGCAAGTCTGAGGTAATGCTCTTGTCTCTCGCCGAAATAGGCGCCGGGCAAACAGACGATGCCCGATTCCCTGGCGAGTCTTTCGGCGATCTCTGAAGATGATCGATCGGCGAAAGGGTGACGGACGAAGGCGAAATATGCGCCGATCGCTCCTATTTCCCAATCATGCAAGCTGGAAAAGACCAGCTTTAACGCATCCGCCCGGCGCGCGATTTCCAGCCGGTTGCCGGCCCGCCAATCGGCAAGCGCGGGGATAGCCGATGCAACGGCGATCTGAGCCGAGCGCGGTGCGCAGATCTGCATATTGTCCATCACCTTGGCGATCTCGGCGACGAGCTTGGGTCCTGCCGTGATGGCACCCAGCCTGTGGCCGGGGATGCAAAAGGATTTCGAAAAACTGTAAAGAAGGACGACCGTGTCCTCCCAACCCGGCTCGGACAGGAGTGAGTGCGGCCGGCCGTAATCCTCGCCCAGGAAATCGCGATAGGTTTCATCAAGGATCAGCCAGGTGCCATACTTCCGGCAAAGAACTAAAAGCTCGTGCAGCAGGCTTGGCGGATATACCGCTCCGGTCGGATTGTTGGGTGAGACGACTGCCAGCACCTTGGCGCCGGCCGCAAGTGCTGCTTCGGTCGAACTCGGGTTAGGCAGAAAACCGCTGGCAGGATCGCACTCAACCAATCGACGTCCGATTCCCAGCATCGACAGCGTCGTATCGTGATTGAAATAGAAGGGATTGGTGAGAGCCACCGTATCGCCCGCGCCAGCAAGGGCGATCGCCGCGCACATGAACGCCTGATTGCAGCCGGCGGTGATGTGGATATTGCCTTCGGAAAGGTCGGCGCCGTAAAGCGCGGCGAGATGTGCTGCATAGGCCTTGCGTAACAGGGGCTCGCCTTCGATTGGACCGTAGCCTGTCATCGCCTGTTGTCCGGCCGCCTCGGCAAGCCGGCGAAGCATCTCCGGATGGGCGGGATAGCCGGGTACGGCTTGCGATAGATCGATGAGCGGCCCCTTGTTGCCTTTATATTCGCGGCTCCAGGCAATGACGGAAGGAATGGGCGGGGCAGAGAGTCGGGAAACACGTAAATTGGGTTTTGCAGCGATCATGTCGATTTCTCATTGATAGCAATTGCTACAACGATACCAATTACCTTCTCAATCCCTTTGTCGCCTGAGACGGGACCGAAGCGAAGACATATGCTCATGGTGTGGGACAAAAACCGACTCGAACAGATGCGCGCAGATTTCGCGGACGCCAATGGTGGTGAGATATTCGATGAGAGGTTTCGGAAAGTGGCGGAGAAGATCATCTCCAAGAACGGCACGAGACTGGCGCCATATGCCGGCGTACCGACATTCCTCAGCGCACCCTATATGCAGGTCGCAGACGATGAGCCGGACTTCGGCAATCTCCAGGTTGCGATCACCGGGATACCCATGGATCTCGGCGTCACCAACCGCCCGGGCCCCCGTTTCGGACCGAGAGCGCTTCGCGCCATAGAAAGGATCGGCCCCTAATGAACTGGTGCGTATTGATTTTGAGGATTGAGGGGTCTTTTGTCCAGGCATCGCAGATTGCCTGGTAGGGCGTTCGCCACCGCAAAGCCTTGAGGTGCTTGGCACAGTAATAGGCTGTGACGAAGGCAAGGACATGGGCTTTCAGGCTGTCGAGATTAACGTGACACCACCCAGTTGTGCCAATCGCTTTCACTGCCGTTGAAGACGTTGAGGTCGATCTTGCCGTCGACGCCGTCGGAGAGGCCGGAGCCGGAATATTGCCAGAACAGCCATTTGCGGCCGGGATAGACCTTGGACGGGTGAGCGGCGACCGAGCGCAGCCAGAAGGGATAATCGAGCATCTGACCTTTCAGATTGTCGCGATAGAAATCCGGCGCCGTGTAGATGATCGGGCGCTGGCCGTAATGACGCTCGAGCTTGTCCATGAAGACCTGCATCTTTTCTCGAACCCGAGCCGGGGAGATGCGGCGCTTGCAGCTCGACTCACCGTTCCACTCGACGTCGATGACGGGCGGAAGCGCGTTGGCTTCCTTAGGAACGTTGCGGATGAACCAGTCGGCCTGTTCGCCGGCTGTCCGGCACCAGTAGAAGAAGTGATAGGCGCCGTGTTTCAGGCCTGCTTCCTTGGCCCGGCGCCAGTTCTTTCTGAACATCGGATCGAGGTGATCGCCGCCGTCGGTCGCCTTGATGTAGACGAAATTCGCGCCTTGCTGCCGCAGAGTGTCCCAATCGATCTCGCCTTGCCAGCGCGAGACGTCGACGCCATGCACGGCGAGCTTTCGGGGTGAGGTCGAGCCGAAGTTGATCGGTTTGGCGTCGCGGAATCGGTGGCTATAAATTCGCGAGCGCGTCGGTGATTTCGGGCCGGCATCCGGATCAATCCCCGGATTGGCAGGCATCAACATCGCAACCGGCCGTTCCGTCGGCATCGGCATGCCGACCGGTCTCTCCGTCGGCACCAGCGCCTGAGGTTCCGGAACCGGTCCGGTCCAGCTCAATGCTTCCTGCGGCGGGCTTGCCTGCGGGGCGGCGTCGCCAACGGCAGCGGCCGGTATCGGGCCGCTCGGCTTCGTGATGGCGTTGGTAGTTTCCTTCGACGGCACAGGGGTGAGTACATCTTCGGCGCCGGAACTTGTAGAGCATCCCGACAGGATCACGGCGGCGAGGAGAATTGCTGATACAGCCGATGGACGCATAAGAACCTGCACGCAAAACCAAGATCGATGGCGACGTTTCCGGTAGGGAAAACCGCCCATTTGAAATTGCTAACAGACACTTGCTAAGAAAGGTTAAATTTGAATCCAATGCCTTGAAAAGGGGCCGGGTTCAGTCCGCCGTTCGCCGCCTGTGCAATGCCGGCGTGCAAGCCCTCCCGAACGGCACGGGAGGGCTTGTGCAATTGCTGTTATTCCGCCGCCTCTGCGTAACTTTCCACCGGCGGGCAGGTGCAGATCAGGTTGCGGTCGCCATAGACATTGTCGACTCGGTTGACCGGCGACCAGTATTTGTCGACGCGGAAGGCGCCGGGCGGAAAGCAGGCCTGTTCCCGGCTGTAGGGACGATCCCATTCGCCGACAAGGTCTTCCACCGTGTGCGGGGCGTTCTTCAGCGGGTTGTCGGCCTTGTCCATGCGGCCTTCCTCGATGGCCCGGGCTTCCTCGCGGATCGCCAGCATCGCCTCGCAGAAGCGGTCGAGTTCGGCCTTGGTCTCGCTTTCCGTCGGCTCGATCATTAGCGTGCCTGATACAGGCCAGCTCATCGTCGGCGCATGGAAGCCGCAGTCGATCAGGCGCTTTGCGACGTCATCGACGGTGACGCCGGCGCTGTCGACCAGCGGGCGCGTGTCGATGATGCATTCATGCGCGACGCGGCCGGTCTTCGATTTGTAGAGCACGTCATAAGCGCCCTTCAGCCGGGCAGCGATATAGTTTGCGTTGAGGATCGCCACCTTGGTCGCCTGCGTCAGGCCTTCGCCGCCCATCATCAGGCAGTAGCTCCAGGAGATCGGCAGGATCGACGCGGAGCCGAAAGCGGCTGCTGAAACCGCGCCCGGACGACCGTCGGTTTCAAGGTGGCCCGGCAGGTGGGGCGCCAGATGTGCCTTGACGCCGATCGGGCCCATGCCGGGGCCTCCGCCGCCATGCGGGATGCAGAAGGTCTTGTGCAGGTTGAGGTGGGAGACGTCGGAGCCGATGTCACCGGGGCGGGACAGGCCGACCATGGCGTTCATGTTGGCGCCGTCGAGATAGACCTGGCCGCCGTGCTGATGCACCAGTTCGCAGATTTGCTTGACCGTCTCCTCGAACACGCCGTGCGTCGAGGGATAGGTGATCATGCAGCAGGAGAGATTGGCCGCATGCTCCTCGGCTTTGGCGCGGAAATCCTCCATGTCGATGTCGCCGTTTTCGCGCACCTTGATGACGACAACCTTCATGCCGGCCATCTGCGCCGAGGCAGGGTTGGTGCCGTGCGCCGAGGTCGGGATCAGGCAGACGTCGCGATGGCCTTCGCCGTTGGCGATGTGGTAGTTGCGGATGGTCAGCAGGCCGGCATATTCGCCTTGCGCGCCGGAATTCGGCTGCATGGAAAAGGCGTCGTAGCCCGTGACGGCGCAGAGCTTTTCCGTGAGATCATCAAGCATTTCGCGATAGCCGAGCGCCTGGTCTGCCGGCACGAAGGGATGGATGTCGGAAAATTCCGGCCAGGTGATCGGCAACATTTCCGCGGTGGCATTGAGTTTCATCGTGCAGGAGCCGAGCGGGATCATGGCGCGGTCGAGCGCGAGGTCACGGTCGGAGAGCCGGCGGATGTAACGCGTCATCTCGCTTTCGGCCCGGTTCATGTGGAAGATCGGGTGGGTGAGATAATCACTGGTCCTGAGCAGGTCCTTCGGCAGGCGGTAGGATGGCTCGAAATCAGCAATGGCAAAATTGCCGCCGAAGGCGCGCCAGACTGCTTCGAGCGTCGCGGGGCGCGTGCGCTCGTCGAGGCTGATGCCGATTCCGGTTTCGCCGACCTTGCGCAGATTGACGCCCTCGGCGACGGCGGCGCGCAGGATCAGGCCTTGCATGTGGCCGACATCGACGGTGACCGTATCGAAGAAGCTTTCGGGCTCGACCTTGTAGCCGAGTTTCTCCAGGCCCTTGGCCATCAGCACGGCCTTCTGGTGCACCTGCTGGGCGATTGCCTTGATGCCCTTCGGGCCGTGGAAGACGGCATACATCGACGCCATGACGGCAAGCAGCACCTGGGCGGTGCAGATGTTGGAGGTCGCCTTCTCGCGGCGGATATGCTGTTCGCGGGTCTGCAGCGACAGGCGATAGGCGCGGTTGCCGCGGGAATCGACGGACACGCCGACGAGGCGGCCGGGCATGGAGCGCTTGATGGCATCCTTGACCGCCATATAGGCCGCATGCGGACCGCCGTAGCCGACGGGAACGCCGAAGCGCTGCGAGGAGCCGATGGCGATATCGGCGCCCATTTCGCCAGGTGATTTCAGCAGCGTCAGCGCCAGAATGTCGGCTGCGACCACGGCGATTGCGCCGGTCTGGTGCAGGCGGGAGATCAGGCCGGTGAAGTCATGCACGTGACCATGCGTGCCAGGATACTGGAAGATCGCGCCGAAGACATCGACCGGATCGAGATCGGTGAAGGGATTGCCGACGATGACGCTCCAGCCCAGCGGCTCGGCGCGGGTACGGATGAGGGCGATGGTCTGCGGATGGCAGTCGGCATCGACGAAGAAGGCCTTCGCCTTCGACTTGGAGACGCGCTCGGCCATCGCCATGCCTTCGGCGGCGGCGGTCGCCTCGTCGAGCAGCGAGGCGTTGGCGACGTCGAGGCCGGTCAGGTCACAAATCATTGTCTGGTAGTTCAGCAGCGCTTCGAGGCGGCCCTGGCTGATCTCCGGCTGGTAAGGCGTATAGGCCGTATACCAGGCAGGATTTTCCAGGATGTTGCGCTGGATGACCGGCGGCGTGATCGTCCCGTAGTAACCCTGACCGATCAGCGAAACGAGCACCTTATTCTTGTTGGCGGTCTCGCGCAGCTTGTCGAGCGCCTCGCGCTCGGTCATCGGCGCCCCCCAGACGAGCGGCGCCTTCTGGCGGATGGCGGGTGGTAGCGTCGCATCGATCAAGCCGTCGAGGCTGCTATAGCCGATCACCTTCAGCATCTCGGTCATCTCCGTCGGCGAGGGGCCGATATGCCGGCGATTGGCGAAATCGTAGGGCTGATAGTCGGTGAACTGGAATTCGGTCGGCGTCGTCATTACGCGGTGAGCTCCCTGTAGGCGGCCTCGTCGAGCAGGCCGTCGGCATCGGCTGGGTTCTTGAGCTTGAGCTTGAAGAACCACCCGGCGCCTTGAGGATCGGAGTTGATGAGCGAGGGATCGGCGACGATTGCCTCGTTGACCGCGGTGATCTCACCGTCGAGCGGACAATAGACTTCGGAGGCCGCCTTGACGGATTCGACGGTTGCCGCATCGTCGTTCTTCGCAAAGCTCTTGCCGACTTCCGGCAGTTCGACGAAGACGAGATCGCCGAGCTGTTCGACGGCATAGGTGGTGATGCCGACGGTTGCGACATCGCCGTCGAGCTCGAGCCATTCATGTTCAGCGGTAAATTTCAGCATGGAAAAATCCTTTCGGAAAACAGGGTTTCAGCGTTTGTAGGTCGGCGTGACGAAGGGCAGGGCGGAGACAGTGACGGGCAGGAACTTGCCGCGCACCTCGGCATAGACCTGGGTGCCCACCGCAGCATGGGAGATCGGCAGATAGCCCATGGCGACGGGACCTTCGACGCTGGGGCCGAAGCCGCCCGATGTGACTTCGCCGATTTCGGTCTTGCCCTCGGCATCGGCGTAAAGCTTGGCATGGCCGCGCACCGGCGCCTTGCCCTCCGGCTTCAGGCCGACACGACGGCGGGCCGCGCCGTTTTCGAGTTCGGAGAGGATGCGGCCGGAGCCCGGAAAGCCGCCGGCGCGTGCGCCGCCGGCCCGCCGCGCCTTCTGCATCGCCCATTCGAGCGCTGCCTCGACCGGCGAGGTGGTGGTGTCGATGTCGCTGCCATAAAGGCAGAGGCCGGCTTCCAGACGCAGGGAGTCACGGGCGCCGAGGCCGATCGCCTGGACGTCCGGATGTTCGAGCAACCGCATGGCGACATCTTCGGCCTTGTCAGCCGGGACGGAGATTTCGAAGCCGTCCTCGCCGCTATAGCCGGAACGCGAGACAAGGCAGGAAACGTCGTGCAGGCGGCAGTGGCGCACATCCATGAATTTCATCGCCGCGACGTCGGCCCAGAGTTCGGCGAGAACCTCGACCGCGCGCGGTCCCTGCAGCGCGATCAGCGCGCGATCCAAAAGGGTGATATCGCACTGGTCGCCGATATGGGCCTGCAGATGGGCGAGATCGGCCTCCTTGCAGGCGGCGTTGACGACGACGAAAAGGTGGTCGTCGAGATGGGTGATCATCAGATCGTCGAGAATGCCGCCGGTATCGTCGGTGAAGAAGCCATAGCGCTGGCGGCCTGCCGGGAGCCCGAGAATATCGACAGGCACAAGGCTTTCGAGCGCCAGCGCCGCATCCTCATAGCTGCCCGACTTCGCCTTCACGATGACCTGGCCCATGTGGGAGACGTCGAAGAGGCCAGCCTCGGCGCGGGTATGAAGATGTTCCTTCATGACGCCGGCGGGATATTGCACCGGCATGTCGTAACCCGCAAACGGCACCATGCGGGCGCCGAGCGAAAGATGCAGGGCATGCAGCGGGGTTTTCTTGAGGGCAGCAGTATCGTCCAAACGACGCCTCCGGGGTTTGCGCCTTTTGCTGAGGCGCGGGCTCAAATCTGAAGGCGCGGCTGCGCGCTTCTCTCCTGAGCCCCCTCTGTCCCTTTGCCTGAGATTGTTATCCCTTCGGCGAGCGTTTCGAGAACGCTTCTCTCCAGAGTTCCGTCTGCCCCCTTGCTGGTCCTTTGGCCTGAGAGTTTCCGGGGCGGTTGCTCCTTCGGCACCGGTGGCACAAGCACCGGATTCTCCCAACAGGGTTGGCCGCAATTATCCGGCGGGCGCAGCACTTGGCAAGGCCAAATGTCGTGACCTGACAAATTTTTGTCGCCATACTCACGGCAGGGCGCGATCTGCGGCAAATCTGCTTTTGCATTCGGCCGTGAAAACGGCTATCGCGACTTGCTGTTGAAGGGGATTTCATGCGGCGGACAGGACTGAAAGCGATGCTCTTCCTGCGCATGTTTTGCGCCTTGGGCCTGCTTTTGCTCGGATTCTCCCATCAGGCCCCGCAGGCTGCCGCTTCAGATGGTTATGATGCCACGGCCTACATGCTGCCGGATGGCAGCTTTGCGTCGCTCTGCGTCACAGTGAAGGAGGCGGGAGGCAAGACTGTCGGCTTCAAGCCGAATTGCGAAGCCTGCCGGCTGTCTGCGTCGGTGATCCTGCCGATGCCGGATGCGGGTTCGTGGCTCGCGCGCAAGCTCGCCTCGCTCGTCAATGTTCCGATGGAGGCCGCGGCCGTTGCCGGCGTCAGCGCCGTCAGCCGGGCAAATTCGCGTGCGCCTCCTTCCCTCATCTGATCTGCCTCCGCAACCTAAGACGTAGAATGCCGGTTCGCCCAAAGAAGATAGCGACCGGCGAGGAGATATCCGATGAAAACAATCAAGACTTTCGCGCTTTCCGCGCTTCTTTCCGCTACCGCCTTCGCCGGCGCCGAGGCGCATGTCAGCTTCCTCGACCGCGAGGTGCCGCTGGACACCACGATTCTCGCCACGCTGCAGGTGCCGCATGGCTGTGATGGCAAGGCGACCACGGAAGTGCGGGTGAAACTGCCGGAAGGTTTCGTCTTCGCCAAGCCGCAGCCAAAGGCCGGTTGGGAGCTCGAAGTGATCAAGGGCGACTACCAGAAGACCTACGACAATCACGGCGACAAGGTGAAGACGGGCGCTATCGAGATCCGCTGGAAGAATGGCAATCTTTCTGATGATTTCTACGATGCTTTCGTCATCCAGGGGAAGGTTTCGGGCGTCGAGGCCGGCAGCTCGCTTGCCTTTCCGGTGACGCAGCTCTGCGGCGATGCGGTCACGGTCTGGGATCAGGTGGCAATGGCTGGCGGCGATGCGCATGAGCTAAAAAGCCCGGCGCCGCTGCTGAAGATCGTTGCCGGCGAAGATCATGGCCACGACCATGACGACATGGCTGGGATGAGCATGCCCGGCATGGACGCGACCGGCAAAGCCGGCATGGACGCGACCGGCAAAGCCGGCATGGACATGTCCGCTATGGCGGCTGGGGCCCCGGCCGGGGAAACGGTCAAGGCTGGCGACCTCGAAATCTCCGGCGGCTTCGCCAAGGCGATGCTGCCAGGCCAGCCGGTCGGCGGCGGCTTCTTCACGGTGAAGAATAACGGCCAGACGGACGATCGACTGGTGTCGGTAAGCTCGCCGGCAGCCGGTGAGGTTCAGATTCACGAGATGGTGACGAAGGACAATGTCATGCGGATGCGCCAGCTGAAGGATGGCATCGCCGTTGCTGCAGGCCAGACCGTGAAGCTTGAGCCCGGCAACCTGCATCTGATGTTCCAGAAGGTGAAGACGCCGTTCAAGCAGGGCGATACGGTGCCGGTGACGCTGAGCTTCGAGAAAGCCGGCAAGATTGACTTGGTGCTGCAGGTACTTTCGGCGCAAGGCAAGTGAGCACAGGCTGGTTAAGACAGAAAAGCCCGCGACGCGGGCTTTTCGCTGGAGAGGCGGTTGCCTCAGACGTCTTCGTAGGACTGCAGCGCCTGCTTGAGGCCGGCCTGCGGCTGACGATTGCCCCTCTCCATCAGGTCGAGTGCCACTTCGGTCGACTGGATGATACTGGCGGGATCGTCGACTCCTTCGGTGCCTTCGGCCTTTAACTGCCGGTCAGCGAGCCGGCGCGAGTCGCGGGCGGCGGTGCTCGTGGCGACGCGCTGCGGTATTCTCAGCGTTTCCAGGGCAATGGCGGCGGTGCTTGCCGAAATGGACAGGAGCTGGGTCATGCCGGCACAGTATCGACAGGACCTTGGCGCCGGCATAAGAAAGTTGTTAGCATTTTACTGAATTTAAAGAATTTATTCCGTCACGATCGGCTGCGTTCTCAAACTCGGATATTCCGCCCATGATCCAGGCTCTCCTCGTCGCCGTCGGTGGCGCCATCGGTTCCGTCCTCAGATATTTTGTCGGTCAATGGGCGCTGAGGCTCCTGGGGCCGGCCTTTCCCTGGGGCACTCTCGCGGTCAATGTCGTCGGCTGCTTCGTCATTGGTGTCTTTGCCGAACTGGTCGCGCGGAAGTTCAACGCATCGGTGGAACTGCGCCTGCTGTTGATCACCGGTTTTCTCGGCGGCTTCACCACCTTCTCGGCCTTCTCGCTCGATGCCATCTCGCTCTTCGAGCGCGGCGAGGCTGTCGCCGGCGGCCTCTACATAGCAGCCAGCGTCGGCCTTTCGATGGCGGCAGTGTTCGCGGGCCTCGCCATCATGCGCGCTTTGGTCTGATTCCGGTTTCCGTTTTGCATGAAAATGCTCTAAGGCTGCGGCAAGAACGCCGGCTTGGCCCGCGCTGCAATTTCCGAAAGACTATTCATGGCTGGCATAGAACATATAAAGGTTGAACCTGACGAGGCGGGCATGCGGCTCGATCGCTGGTTCAAGGTGCATTTTCCCGGGCTGGGCTTCGGGCCGCTGCAGAAGCTGCTGCGCTCCGGCCAGATACGCGTGGACGGCGGACGCGTGAAATCGGATGCACGCGTGCAGCCCGGTCAGACGGTGCGCGTGCCGCCACTCGATGTCGACGCCAGGCTGAAAACCGGGCCGATCGCCGGCAAGGATCTCAAACATTCCACGGATTTCGACCTCCTGTCACGCATGGTGCTGCATGAGGACGACAAGGTGATCGTCCTCAACAAACCGGCCGGCCTTGCCGTGCAGGGCGGTTCCGGTGTCGCCAGGCATATCGACCAGATGCTCGAGGCCTGGACCAGCCCGAAGGGCGAGAAGCCGCGCCTCGTTCACCGCCTCGACCGCGACACGTCAGGCGTGCTCGTCATCGCCCGCACCCGGGGCGCGGCACAGAAGCTGACGGCCGCCTTCCGCGAGCGCGATACGAAGAAGACCTATTGGTCTCTGGTGAAAGGCGTGCCGCGCAAGCGTGAGGACAAGATTTCGACTTGGCTCGTCAAGGAGCCGACGGCTGATGGCGACCGCATGCGCATCGCCAAGCATGGCGAAGAGGGCGCCGATCATGCCGTGTCCTATTACCGCATCGTCGAGACGGCGGCGCAACGTCTCGCCTGGCTGGAGATGGAGCCCTATACGGGGCGCACACACCAGCTTCGTGTTCACGCTTTGCACATCGGCCATCCGATCATCGGCGATCCCAAATATTTCGACGATGATCCGAACTGGGATTTTCCCGGCGGTATCCAGAAGCGGCTGCATCTGCACGCCCGCCATATCGACATTCCGCATCCCTCCGGCGGCCGGCTGCGCGTCACCGCGCCTTTGCCGCCGCATATGGTGCAGAGCTGGAATTTGCTCGGCTTCGATGAAAATTCGGCTCCCATCCTGGACGACGAAGCATGAAACTTGCGCTTTTTGATTGCGACGGCACATTGGTCGACAGTGCCGGGCTGATCCACGAAACGATGCGCCGCACCTTCGCGAAGTTCGGCAAGGCGGAACCTCGATTTGACGACACCAAGGCCATTATCGGCCTGTCGCTGGATATCGCGATCGCCCGCATGCAGGGCAGGCCGCATGTCGAGCAGGAAGACATCGACATGACGGCGCATTATAAATCGCTGTTTACGATCGTGCGTAGGGATCTCGACCACAGAGAGCCGCTGTTTGCCGGCATTCGCGAGATGATCGATGCGATCAGCGGCCGCGAGGATCTGCTGATCGGGGCGGTGACCGGCAAATCCCGGCGCGGGCTGAAGCTGGTGATGGAGACGCACGGCTTCGACAAGCATTTTGTCGTTGCGCGCACCGCCGACGACTGCCCCTCCAA
Source organism: Rhizobium sp. NLR16a (assembly GCF_017948245.1). Classification (NCBI taxonomy): domain Bacteria; kingdom Pseudomonadati; phylum Pseudomonadota; class Alphaproteobacteria; order Hyphomicrobiales; family Rhizobiaceae; genus Rhizobium; species Rhizobium sp. NLR16a. The sequence continues at coordinate 1,617,018 of NZ_CP072865.1, forward strand.
GCCGCATCCGGCCATGGTGACGGAATGCTGCGACGAAACCGGGATGAATGCCGCCGATACCATTGTCATTGGCGACGCGGTTTACGATATGCAGATGGCAAAGGCTGCCGGCGCAAAAGCGATCGGTGTTGCCTGGGGTTATGCCAGCGTGGATGAGCTGATCGCCAACGGCGCCGATGCGATCGCCTACCATCCGAACGAGATATTGCGCCATTTTTCCTGAGGTGAGCCCATGCGCGATCTGCTGAACGATCTGTCCGAGGGACTGAGCCATCCCGATCCCATCCGTCGAGCCCAGATCCAGACGAAAAAGCCGCTGCCGAAGCGTTTCTACACCGACGTGGCGGTCGCCGAGCACGAGGGCAGTTTCGCAATCATGCTCGACGGCAAGTCGGTGCGCACGCCGGCACGGCAGGTTCTTGCCGTTCCCACAGAGGCGCTCGCACAACTTGTCGCCGCCGAATGGCGTGGGCAGGGCGAGGAAATCGATCCGGTCACTATGCCGGTGACCCGGCTGGTCAACACCGCGCTGGATGGTGTGACAACCAATACGCAGGCGATCTTCGAAGACATTCTCCGCTTTTCCTCGAGCGACCTCATCTGCTACCGCGCCGACGGGCCGGAGCTGCTGGTCGAGCGCCAGAGGGAACGTTGGGACCCGATCATCGACTGGGCGGCCAGCGATCTCGGTGCCCGTTTCATTCTCGTCGAGGGGTTAATGCATCACGAACAGCCGCGTGAGGCGACCGCTGCCTTCGCCGTGACGCTGGCGCGGCATCAGAGTGCGATGGCGCTCGCCGCCCTCCATACGATCACGACGCTGACCGGCTCGGCGATCCTGGCGGTTGCCTTGGCCGAGGGCCGGGTGACGGTGGAGGAGACATGGTCGCTTGCGCATCTCGATGAGGACTGGACGATCGAGCATTGGGGGCGCGACGAGGAAGCCGAAGAGCGGCGGGCCAAGCGCTTTGCCGAGTTCAAAGCGGCAGCGGACGTTTTTTTCGCCCTAAGCGCCTGAAACATATTGCCTTCTCAGACATTATGGCGAAATCTGCGACTCCAACGGGTGGTGCGGGATTTTGCGATGGATTGGCTGAGGTCGTGTTTTTGCCGGACCGTGCTCGTCTGTATCGCGCTGACGGCCTGCGGCAGCCTCTCGGCCAACAAGCCGAAGGCGCCGCTCTATGATGTGCGCAGCGCCGTCGTTCTTTCCGGCCCGAACATCCCGGCCGAGCTGCTTGCCGGGATCAACGACCGCGTCAATGCCGCGATCAATGCAACGATGCGCGACACCGTGCTGCCGCGGGTGGTGCTGACGATCCGCGTGGTCTCGATCCAGAAGGGACTCGGTTTCCAAAAGGATCGCAACGTCGCCAAAATCAGCGTCGACGCGGCTTCGGTCGAGGATGGCTCGGTGATTGCCGTCAGCGCCTTCGATGTGACCAGTATCGCCGCCGATCCGAAACTTGCCGACGACATCATCGCCGAGGACGTCGCTGCACGGATTCGCTCGGTTTTCTCGCTTAGCGGACGCAGCCGCTAGCGCATATCGGCCGCGAGAGCGGCGAGGGGAGATCGCATGAAGGAAATTCTCGAAGAACTGGAACGCCGCCGCGGCATCGCACGCCTCGGCGGCGGCAAGGAGCGCATCGATGCTCAGCACAAGCGCGGCAAGCTGACGGCGCGCGAGCGCATCGACCTCTTCCTCGACGAGGGCTCCTTCGAAGAGTTCGACATGTTCGTGGAGCACCGCTCCACTGATTTCGGCATGGATAAGAGCCGTATCGCCGGCGACGGCGTCGTTACCGGCTGGGGCACGGTCAGCGGCCGCACGGTTTTCGTCTTCGCCAAGGACTTCACCGTCTTCGGCGGCTCGCTTTCGGAGGCGCATGCAGAGAAGATCATGAAGGTGCAGGACATGGCGCTGAAGAACCGCGCGCCAATCGTCGGCATCTACGATGCCGGCGGCGCGCGCATCCAGGAAGGAGTGGCCGCGCTTGGTGGTTATGCCGAAGTCTTCCAGCGCAATGTGCTTGCCTCGGGCGTCATTCCGCAGATTTCCGTGATCATGGGCCCCTGCGCCGGCGGCGACGTCTATTCGCCCGCCATGACCGATTTCATCTTCATGGTGCGCGATACCTCCTACATGTTCGTCACCGGCCCCGACGTGGTGAAAACGGTGACCAACGAGACGGTTACGGCTGAAGAACTCGGCGGCGCCGTGGTGCATACGGTGCGCTCGTCGATTGCCGACGGCGCCTATGAGAATGATGTCGATACGCTGTTGCAGGTGCGCCGGCTGATCGATTTCCTGCCGCTTTCGAACACGTCGCCGGTGCCTGAGATCGAATGTTACCAGTCAGTGACCGAGACCGATGCGTCGCTCGACACGCTGGTGCCGGCGAGCGCCAACAAGCCCTATGATATCAAGGAGCTGATCCGGAAGGTGGCGGACGAGGGGGATTTCTTCGAGATCCAGGAGAGCTTCGCCAAAAACATCGTCTGCGGCTTCGGCCGCGTCGAAGGCTCTACCGTCGGTTTCGTCGCCAACCAGCCGATGGTGCTGGCCGGCGTGCTCGACAGCGATGCCTCGCGCAAGGCGGCGCGTTTCGTGCGCTTCTGCGACTGCTTCAATATTCCGATCGTCACGTTCGTCGACGTGCCGGGCTTTCTGCCGGGCACGGCGCAGGAATATGGCGGCCTGATCAAGCATGGCGCCAAGCTGCTCTTCGCCTATGCGGAAGCAACGGTGCCGAAGCTCACCGTCATCACCCGCAAGGCCTTTGGCGGTGCCTATGACGTGATGGCGTCTAAACATCTGCGCGGCGATTTGAATTATGCCTGGCCGACGGCGCAGATCGCCGTGATGGGCGCCAAGGGCGCGGTCGAGATCATCTTCCGCAAGGATATTGCCGATCCGGAGAAGATCGCCGCCCATACGAAAATGTACGAGGACAGGTTCCTGTCGCCCTTCGTCGCTGCCGAGCGCGGTTATATCGACGAGGTGATCATGCCGCATTCGACCCGGCGGCGGCTGGCGCGCGGTCTGAAGATGCTGCGCAACAAGGATCTCGCCAATCCCTGGAAAAAACACGACAATATCCCGCTCTGATATCCGGCCGCGTGTTGCCTGCTGTCGAAAAAGTGAACGGCCGTCAGCGATCCGTGTGTTCAATCGCGGCCGGGGACGGGCTAACGCTCGGCTGCAATTTCTTTAATGGAGAGGTTTAATGTCAACTTTCGAGCGTCTTTCCGCCTATCGCCCCTATGGGCTGGCCGCTCTCAGAATCATCACTGCACTGCTGTTCATCGAGCATGGCACGATGAAGCTTTTCGCCTTTCCGGCTGCGCAGATGCCAGGCCCGCTGCCGCCATTGATGCTTTTCGCGGCTCTTCTGGAGCTTGTCGGCGGTCTCCTCATTCTGGTCGGCCTGCTGACGCGTCCGGTCGCCTTCCTGCTGGCCGGCCAAATGGCGGTCGCTTATTTCATGGCGCATGCCCCGAACAGCTTCTTCCCGGCCCTCAACCAGGGCGACGCCGCGATCTTGTTCTGCTTCGTCTTCCTCTACCTGTTTTTCTCCGGTCCCGGCGCTTTTGCGGTCGATAACCGCAAGATGGCTTGAAACGGACAATGACTGCGGGGCGTTTCGGCGCCCCGCAGCATTTCGGAATCAGGCGGTGAGCTTGAGGCCGGCGATGCCGGTGACGATCAGCGCGATGCAGGCGAGACGGGAGACACTTGCCCCATCACCAAGCAGCCAAATGCCGAGGAGCACGGTGCCGACCGTGCCGATGCCGGTCCAGACCGCATAGGCGGTGCCGATCGGAAGATACCTCACCGCCAGGCCAAGCAGGACGACGCTCACGACCATTGAAATGACGGTCAGCGCCGTCGGCAGCGGCCGCGTGAAACCCTCGGTGTATTTAAGGCCGATCGCCCAGCCACATTCGAAAAGACCGGCGAGAAAAAGCAGAAACCAGGCCATACGCCTCTCCTTGTTCAAGAGCGAGGCCGTCCCCGCGACGGTTGCATCCTCTGGACGCCGCAGTCGTCTGCGATAGTGCCTATATCAGTGAGGGAACGGCCGTCTTCAAGGTAGGAATCGGCATGGCTGCCATGCCACCCGTTTCTTGCCGGCCTGCGGAGGAGATCATGGCCGGCCGCCGGCCTCGCTGGAAAGGTTCTTGGCGCGGCGGCAGAGGCGATCGAAGGTCTCGAGGAATCGCGAGCGGTCTTTCGGGCTGAAGGCGGCGTTGTAACCTTTGCTTTCCCCGGTTTCGCGCAGATGCGCACCAAGATCGCGCATGGCGCTCGCCATGCCGATATTGGTTTCATCGAAGACACGTCCGGTCGGGCCGCTGACGAAAGCGCCGGTCGCGACGCAGCGTACGGCCAGCGGCACGTCGGCAGTAACGACGACGTCGCCCGCGCCTGCGCGCTCGGCGATCCAGTTATCGGCGGCATCGAAGGCGTTGGAAACGATGACGTTGTGGATCATGGGATCGCGGGACGGGCGCAGGCCGGAATTGGCGACGAAGGTAACTTCAAGGCCGTGGCGTTCGGCAACCTTCAGGATTTCCGGCTTCACCGGGCAGGCATCGGCGTCGACATAGATCATGGCGGTATCCTCATGCCGGATGAATGGCAGGCTGTCTGACCATATCGACATGGGGAATGCCGTCTTCCAGATATTCCTGTGACGTCCCGACAAAGCCGAAGGATTCATAGAAGCGGCGCAGATGGGCCTGCGCCGACAAGGCGATCGGATTTGCCGGATAAAGCCGCTCACAGGCGGTGATCGATTCGCGCACCAATGCATCGCCCAGACGTTTGCCGCGATGGGCAGGCGAGACGACGACGCGGCCGATCTTTGACGGCTCCTGTGGCTCATGTGGTTTCAGGATCCGCGCCGCCGCCAGGAGGTCACCGCCCTCCAGCAGTCGCAGATGCAGAGCATCGATGTCCTTGCCGTCGAGTTCCGGATAGGGACAGTTCTGCTCGACGACGAAGACATCGACCCGCATTCGAAGGAGGTCGTAGAGCTCCCGCGCGGGGAGCTCATCGAAATGCCTGAGATCGACCCGGTAGTTGGCTGCCGCCATCAGTACACCACCACGCCGCGGATGCTTTCGCCCTTGTGCATCAAGTCGAAGCCCTTGTTGATGTCTTCGAGCGGCATCGTGTGGGTGATCATCGGATCGATCTGGATCTTGCCCTGCATGTACCAGTCGACGATCTTCGGCACGTCGGTGCGGCCGCGCGCGCCGCCGAAGGCGGTGCCCATCCAGTTGCGGCCGGTCACCAGCTGGAATGGCCGCGTCGAGATTTCCTGGCCGGCGCCGGCAACGCCGATGATGACCGGTTTGCCCCAGCCGCGATGCGAAGCTTCCAGCGCCTGGCGCATCACCTTGGTATTGCCGGTGCAGTCGAAGGTGTAGTCGGCGCCGCCGATCAGGTCGCCGTTGCGCTTGGTCATGTTGACCAGATGGGGAACGATGTCGTCGCCGACCTCCTTCGGATTGACGAAATGCGTCATGCCGAACTTCTCGCCCCAGGCCTTGCGATCCGGGTTGATATCGACGCCGATGATCATGTCGGCGCCGGCAAGCCGCAGCCCCTGCAGCACGTTGAGGCCGATGCCGCCGAGACCGAAGACGATCGCCGTCGATCCGATCTCGACCTTGGCGGTGTTGATGACGGCGCCGATGCCTGTGGTGACGCCGCAGCCGATGTAGCAGACCTTGTCGAAGGGCGCGTCGGGATTGATCTTGGCGAGCGCGATCTCCGGCAGCACCGTGTAGTTGGCGAAGGTCGAGCAGCCCATATAGTGATGGATCTTGTCCTTGCCGATCGAGAAGCGGCTCGTGCCGTCCGGCATCACGCCCTGACCCTGGGTTGATCGAATCGAGGTGCAGAGATTGGTCTTGCGCGACGTGCAGGAATAACACTCGCGGCATTCCGGTGTATAAAGCGGGATGACGTGATCGCCCTTCTTCACCGAGGTCACACCCGGGCCGACATCGACGACGATGCCGGCGCCCTCATGGCCGAGGATGGCCGGAAACAGGCCTTCCGGATCGGCGCCCGACAGGGTGAAATCATCGGTGTGGCAGATGCCGGTCGCCTTGACTTCCACCAGCACTTCGCCGGCCTTCGGGCCGTCGAGTTGCACGGTCATCACTTCGAGCGGTTTTCCAGCCTGAACGGCAACGGCGGCGCGAACGTCCATCTTCCCAAATCTCCCTTGTAACATTATCAGACGAACCTTGGCATGTCAGGCAAGCCGGGCTCAAGAGAAAACGCCGACCGGCACTGCTGCCGCCCCTGCCGTGTTCCTTCAGGCGAATTCCATGATCACGGCATCGACGGCCAGGCTTTCACCGGGAGCGGCGTTGATCTTCGAAACGACAAGATCGCGTTCGGCGCGCAGGACGTTTTCCATCTTCATCGCCTCGACGATCGCAAGCGTTTCACCGGCCTTGACCTCCTGGCCTTCGGCGACCGCTATAGACACGACGAGGCCGGGCATCGGGCAGAGCAGGAGCCTGGAGGTGTCGGGCGGCAGCTTCACCGGCATCAGCCTGTCGAGTTCCGCGTGGCGCGGCGAAAAGACTTTGGCGGTCACCGACAGTCCCTGCCAGTCGATGCGCACGCCGTTGAGGGCGGGACGGATTTGCGCGGCAATATCCTTGTCGCCGACCTTGCCGCTCCAGACCGGATCACCCGGTCTCCAATCGGTGACAATGCTCCGGCTTTCATCCTCGAATTCCATCTCCATATCGAAGGGAATGGTGACGAGGCCATCGAGCAGTCTGACAGCGACGTAGCTGCCTCCTGTTTTGACCACCCAATGCTCCGGCAGTGTGGCCGATGCGGCGCGCAGGCGATCGGCGAAACGGTCGCGGCGGTTCGCTTCGATAAGCGAGGCAGACAGCGCGATTGCGGCAAGCGTGGCTTCCTCCTGCCGGTCCGGCTTCATCGGCGCGAAACCGTCAGGATATTCCTCGGCAATAAAGCCGGTGGAAAGCCGGCCCTCGCGCCAGCGCGGATGTTTCATTAGCGCCGACAGGAAGGGAACATTGTGTTCGATGCCGTCGACGACAAAGCCGTCCAGCGCCTGGCCCATGGCCTCGATCGCTTCACTGCGCGTCGGCGCCCAGGTGCAGAGCTTGGCGATCATCGGATCGTAATACATCGAGATCTCGGCGCCCTCGAATACGCCGGTATCGTTGCGAACGACAATGTTGCCTGTCCTGCCTTCCGCTGGCGGGCGGTAGCGCGTCAGTCGGCCGATCGAAGGCAGAAAGTCGCGGTATGGATCTTCAGCATAGAGCCGGCTTTCGATCGCCCAGCCATCGAGCCTGACAGCCTCCTGGCCGAAGCCGAGCGGCTCTCCCGCCGCGATGCGGATCATCTGCTCGACGAGATCAATGCCGGTGACGAGTTCGGTCACGGGATGTTCGACCTGCAGGCGGGTGTTCATTTCGAGGAAATAGAAATTGCGGTCGCGGTCGACGATGAATTCGACCGTGCCGGCGCTCTGGTAGTCGACGGCCTTCGCCAGCGCCACCGATTGTTCGCCCATGGCCTTGCGGGTCTTTTCGTCGAGGAAAGGCGAGGGTGCCTCTTCCGCGACTTTCTGGTTCCGCCGCTGGATCGAGCATTCCCGCTCGCCGAGATAGACGACGTTGCCATGCGCATCCGCCAGCACCTGGATCTCGATATGGCGCGGCTCGACGATGAACTTCTCGATGAAAACGCGGTCGTCGCCGAAGGAACTCTTCGCCTCCGAGCGGGCGCGCTCGAAGCCGTCGCGCACCTCGGCTTCGTTCCAGGCAATGCGCATGCCCTTGCCGCCGCCACCGGCAGACGCCTTGATCATGACCGGATAGCCGATCCCGCCAGCGATCGTTTCCGCATGCGCGGCGTTCTCGATGATGCCGAGATGGCCGGGCACGGTAGAGACGCCGGCCGCATTGGCGAACTTCTTCGATTCGATCTTGTCGCCCATCGCCATGATGGCCTTCGGCTTCGGGCCGATGAAGACGATGCCCTGCTTTTCCAACTCGGCGCAGAAAGAGGCGCGTTCGGACAGAAAGCCGTAACCCGGATGCACCGCTTCGGCGCCGGTCGCCTTGCAGGCGGCGGTGATCTTCTCGGCGACCAGATAGCTTTCCGACGCTGCGGCGGGGCCGATATGGATGGCCTCATCGGCCATTTCGACGTGCAGCGCGTCCCGATCCGCGTCCGAATAGACCGCAACGGTCGAAATGCCCATGCGGCGCGCGGTCTTGATCACGCGGCAGGCAATCTCGCCGCGATTCGCGATCAGGATTTTCTTGAACATCGAGACTCCACCCAGAAATGCGTTCCGGAGTTTTACGCATAAAATACCGGAACGCACAATCGGCTTGGGGCCGGCACGCGGGAGATGTGGGGCTAAGCCGCCGAATGTCAGGCGACGACGGCTTCCGCAACGGATTCCTCATCGACGATGCGCAGCCAGCGGCTGCGCCGCGGTTCCGGGCGATCGCGCAGCGTGACGGAGGCCATGATCCCAGCCCAGTGCGGATGGTTGGCGCCCGGCAGCGTTGCCTGCTCGATCTGATTGAGGACGCCATATTCAGCCGGCGACACGGCGATGACGCCGCCTGCGGCGATGCCTCTGAAGATGCGCATCGCAAAATCGACGTCCTGGCGCGTGATGTTCTTGCGGTCGACGGCGCGCGACAGATTATAGCCGCCGATGCCGTCGGTGATCGCCAGGCGAAGCTGGTCGAGGGCAAGCGCTCTCAATTCACCCGGGACATCGGTCGAAATCTCCATGACGTGGAGAATGAGCTCGAGCTCCAGCGCCGAGTTGACGACGCCGTCGGTCGCGAACATGCGCGTGATCCAGGCAACGTTGATTTCATCAAGCGAGCCCTGCGGATAGGTGTAATGGACGATAAAACCGGCGATCTGCTCCACAAAGAAAGCGTTCCACTCGGCACATTTTTCGGGACAGGAATTGTTGAGCGCCAACATTGCAACGACATCCTGAGACGTCCGGATCCCCTCGGGGAAAGCATGTTTGCGCAGCAGCACGATATCTTCGGCCGTCAGCCGATGCTTACCGGCCACGACACAGGCCGGAAAAGCGAGACGGAATTCGCTCATGTTTTAACTCCAGGCTTCATCATGAAGCCGGAAACAGTTTTAGCGGTCGGGAATTGACGATCCCTCAAGAAGGGGAGTTAACCGCCTGCTGCGCCAATCACGAAGATTTTAGCGATCGCGCCTGCAGCCGCTCTCGCCAGATGATGAAGAGGCCGGATGCGACGATGATGAAAATGCCGATCCATTTGGAGAAATTCGGGAAATCATTGAACAGCGCATAGCCGAGCACAGTGGCCGAGATGATCTCGAAATATTGGAACGGGGCAAGCAGCGACAGCGGTGCAAGCCGGAAAGCCCGCACCACCAACATATGCGCATATCCTGAGATCGAGCCGAGGGCGACAAGCAGCGCAAGGCCGAGGCCGGAGGAGGGCAGGGAAATGGCGAAGTCCCCATTACCGGCGCTGCTGCCGACGAGAAGGGCGGCCGCCATGAAGATCGTTCCGCCGATGCCGGCCATCGTCTGCATGGTGAGCGGTGAATCAGCCTCGCCGATCGCGCGATTGAGGAAAAGATAGAGCGAGAAGAGAAAGGCGCAGGCTACCGGCAGCAGCGCCTTCAGGCCGAAAATCTCGTAACTCGGCTGGATGACGATCATCGCGCCGCCGAAACCGACGACGATTGCCATCCAGCGCCGCCAGCCGACCTTCTCTCCGAGAAACAGGGCCGACATGGCGGTCAGCATGAAGGGCTCGACGAAATAGATGGCGAAGACGTCGGCAAGCGGCATGTATTTGACGGCGACGAAGAACAGCAGGCTCGCAGCCCCGTGCAGTACGCCGCGCAGCAAATTCATCCACGGCCGCTTGGCGGAAAGCGCCTCGCGTCCAAAAATGGCAAAGAGAATCGGCAGGGTGCAGGCGATCTGGAAGAAGAAGCGGTAGAAGGTGACCTGAGCCGGCGACATCGATTCGAAGGTCGCCATGTATTTGGCGATGGCATCCATGACCGGCAGGATGAACATGGCGCCGGACATGATGGCCATGCCCTGCAGGGAATTTTCAGGGGGCTTTGACATGGCTGCCGATTCTTGTGGGAACAGCGCCCATCAATCACGGGAAAGCCGGACAAATCAAGCCCGTGAAACCGCTCAAGCGGTCAGAGATCATTCGCCGTTTCACCAAAAACCGTCTCGAAAGCGGCCCGCAGCCGGATGTCGACATCCGCCATCATGACGGGAAGGCCGAGATCGACGAGGCTGGTGACGCCATAGGCCGATATCCCGCAGGGCACGATGCCGCTGAAATGATCAAGATCGGGATCGACGTTGAGCGACAGGCCGTGGAAGGTCACCCATTTGCGCAGCCGGATGCCGAGGGCGGCAATCTTGTCTTCAGCCATCGTGCCGTCCGGCAGCAACGGCTTTTCCGGGCGGCGGACCCAGACGCCGACACGATCCTCGCGCCGCTCGCCGCGCACGTTCATCATGCCGAGCGTGAGGATGACGACCTCCTCGAGAGCGGCGACGAAGGCGCGCACGTCCTGGCGCCTGCGCTTCAGGTCGAGCATGACGTAGGCGACGCGCTGACCGGGTCCGTGATAGGTATATTCACCGCCGCGTCCCGTCGCAAAGACCGGAAAGCGGTCCGGCTGGACGAGGTCGCCCGCATTGGCGCTGGTGCCGGCGGTATAGAGCGGTGGATGCTCGACGAGCCAGACAAGCTCGTCGCCGCCTTCTCCGATCGCCGCCACCTCGCGCTCCATCGTCGCCACCGCCGCCTCATAGGCAACGAGTTCATCGGCGATGCGCCAGCGCACCGGCCGGGTGCCGAGTTTCGGGAGCATGGAGAATTCGAGATCGGTGCGAAGCATGGCCATTCCTTGCCGCCTGTCCCAAATGCCTGACGAAATAGGGGCGGCAGGAGACCTATATGGACCCGTTTTCCGGCCAATTCAAATGCCGTGAAAGGTTTTTAAAAAAACTGTCATATCGCCCTTGTGCACCCCAAATGCTTTTGCTACATGCTGCCCCGCCGACGCAAATCGGCATCTACCACGATGCGGTCGTGGCGGAATTGGTAGACGCGCAGCGTTGAGGTCGCTGTGGGGCAACCCGTGGAAGTTCGAGTCTTCTCGACCGCACCAGATTATTAAAAAACCCTCGTGACCATTTGGTTCCACGAGGTTTTTTTATGTCTTGATTTTCCCAGATATACGCGAGAGTGCCGCGACGCAGGAAATCAGCGCGTCCCCGGCCACGGCACCGGACAGCTGAACAGAAAAAAGGGCCGACTGCGGCCCTTTCGTCCCGATCGTCTGTTGTGGCCGATCAATGCGTTGCGCGGCAGGCTTCGGTGCGCGAGGCGCCGCTGTCGGCACCTTTGGTATGGGAGCCGCTCGGGCCGATCATGCTGTGGCACGGGGGCAGGGTCTTGATGCTTGCGGTCGCGGTCTTGTCGATCGCCGGGTTCGTCATGGCAACCGGGGCGAAGCCGTCGCTGTCATTGGTGTAGTCGCTGGAATAGGCCGGAGCCTTGTGGTTGTTGCCATAGTGCACGGGGGCAGGCTGCGCCATCTTTGAGGGCGCAAAGCCATCGCTGTCGTTGGTATAATCATCGGAATAAGTCGGCTGAGCGAAGGCAGCGCCGGCAAGGCTGACGGCAAACAGGGACGCGGCGAGGGCAAATCTGATGCGCATGGTACTTCTCCTCAATCTGTTGTTGCATTCAACAACATAAACCATCCCCGGCAGCTAAGATTTCGCGCGCCAATTGCGGCAATATTGTGAACGGAAGTTGGCCGATTCACTGCCTTTTCTTCAAATGAAATCACGGTGTTGTCAATGACCGTGACGCTTCCGTTACGGCAGCCACCGGACCAAATGGACGGCAGACTGCCTGCTCATGCTGCAATCGCAAATTGTTAACTTTTGGTAATGTGAGGTAAGACCGGACGGGAGGCGACGCCGCCTCCGTTCAATGATAACCATGGGCGTCACAGATCAGTCCTCGTTCGGGATATGCGCGTCAACCCCGGTCAGCTGCAGCTTATTGCGAACATGGTGGACGCCGTCGACCGAAAGCGCGCCGAGCTCGACCTTGCGCGCAATGCCGATCGTCTCGACCGAGCCTTCGAGAGTGATGACGTGACCGTCCGCATGAACCTCGATACTGTTGATATCGACCTCGGGAATGTTTTCGAGAGCGTCGTTCACCCGCGCCTCGAGCTCGTCGCTTTCATCGCGATCGATCATACCGGCGCGCAATGAATCCTTCAGGCGGTTCTCGTTGCCGTCTCGGTCTGTGCCATCGACTCGGAACCCTGTGTTGGGATCGCTGTCGAAATTTGCCGAAGTCTCGCCATAGGGACGGTTTGCCGGGTCGCTGGCAGCGGTGCCATCGGCATAAGGCCAGCCATCATCGAGATTGCGTTCCTCGAGGTCGCGATAATCTTCTTCACGGGAAAGCTCGGGGGCCTCGCGTGAAATCGGGGTCTTGTCACCGATCCTTGCCATTATAGTCGCTCCTAGTTTCTCTCGTGACAACGCCGACAGGGGCGAATGGTTCGGTGTCGCGGGCGATTTGTCAGCGTTGGGTTTTCTCCCATTTTTTGACGAGGCGTTCGCGTTTCAGCCGCGAAAGCCGCTGCAGCCAGAAGATACCGTCGAGCTGGTCCACCTCGTGCTGGACGCAGATGGCGAGGAAACCTTCGGCGGTCTCCTCGTGCACGACGCCGCCGGCATCCTGATAACGAAAGCGGATCGCCCGTGGGCGTGTGAGCTCTTCGGTCGCGCCGGGCATGGAGACGCTACCCTCGGCATGGTTCATCGTCTCCTGCGACCTCCAGGTAATCTGCGGATTGACGTAGAGGCGCGCACTGTCGGCCCGGTCGAGCTCCAGCACCGTCACACGGAGGAAGACGCCGACATGGGCGGCGGTGATGCCGACGCCGGGGGCTGCGCGCATCGTCGCCAGCAGGTCGTCGGCGAGCGCTGCCAGCGACGTATCGAAGACCGTCACCGGTTCGCAGACGGTCTTCAGGCCCGGATGCGGATAGCGCAGGATCGGACGGATGGGCATGAGGCAGGCTCCCCTCTGTTTGAGCGGCGGGGAAACTATCGCCGGCCGCAGACATTGTCATCACGAAGCACGGTTGGCGCTTTACGACAAGGATGCTTTGAGCTAGCAGGGGCCAAGAATTCCGGCTGCGGGCGCTTCGCGCGGGATTCGCTTATCCGCTTGTTGACAATGTGTTTTCGGCCGACATTTGCGAATGCGATGCGGTAATCGTTGAAATTCGAACCAGGTGCGAGGGCGGCAGATGACCACGACCGATGGGGAAGACCGCATCCGCCGGCGCGATGACGAGGAAGCGGATATCTACGACGAGGACGGCAATGTCCGCGGCGATTTCCTGGCGCTCGTTGGTGCGGCGATCGCCGATCGTGATACGCTGTTCCTGCGTGGGAATGTCGCCCGCCTGCATGAATCCGAAATAGGCGACCTGCTCGAATCCATCCAGCCGGATCAGCGCCTGGCGCTTGTGCGCCTGCTCGGCGAAGATTTCGACATGACGGCGCTGACCGAGGTCGACGAGGCGATCCGCCGCGAGATCGTCGACCAAATGCCGAACGAACAGATCGCAGCGGCGATCGGCGAGCTCGATTCGGATGACGCCGTTTACATTCTCGAAGACCTCGACAAGGAGGACCGGGAAGAAATCCTCGCCCAGATGCCGTTTACCGAGCGGGTGCGGCTGCGCCGGGCGCTCGACTATCCCGAAAGCTCGGCCGGCCGCCGCATGCAGACCGAGTTCGTCGCCGTACCGCCATTCTGGACGGTAGGGCAGACGATCGACTACATGCGCGACGAGGAGGATCTGCCCTATTCCTTCTCGCAGATCTTCGTCATCGATCCGACCTTCAAGCTGCTCGGCGCCGTCGATCTCGACCAGATCCTGCGCACCAAGCGGCAGACGAAAATCGAGCAGATCATGCGGGAGACCAACCATCCGGTTCCCGCCGAGATGGATCAGGAGGAGGCCGCCCAGCTCTTCGAACAATATGACCTGCTCTCGGCTGCCGTCGTCGACGAGAACGGCCGGCTAGTCGGCGTGCTGACGATCGACGACGTCGTCGACGTCATCCACGAAGAGGCGGACGAGGACATCAAGCGCCTCGGCGGCGTCGGCGATGAAGAACTGTCGGACAACGTGATCTCGACGGCGCGATCGCGTTTCCTTTGGCTTCTGATCAATCTCGGCACGGCGATGCTGTCGGCGAGCGTCATCGGCCTGTTCGACGCCTCGATCGAGAAAATGATCGCGCTGGCGGTGCTGATGCCGATCGTCGCCTCGATGGGCGGCAATGCCGGCACGCAGACGATGACGGTGACCGTGCGTGCGCTCGCCACCCGCGATCTCGACATCTACAATGCCGGCCGCATCATCCGCAGGGAGGCCGGCGTCGGCATTCTCAACGGCGCCGTCTTTGCGACGATCATGGGCGCGATCGCCGGTATCTGGTTTCACGACTATCAGCTCGGCGGGGTGATCGCGGCGGCGATGATCATCAATCTGATGGCGGCCGCGCTTGCCGGCATCCTGCTGCCGCTGCTGCTCGACAAGGTGGGAGCGGACCCGGCGATTGCCTCGTCGGTGTTCGTGACGACGGTGACCGACTGTACCGGCTTCTTCGCTTTTCTCGGCATCGCCACCTGGTGGTTCGGCATCTGACGGGCGCCGAAATTGACTATTACGTAAAAGTCAATATTATTGCCGGTTCGACGACGGGGAACACATGCCTGTGAACAAATATTATAGCATAACGGAGCTGACGCGCGAATTCGGTGTCTCGACGCGCACGCTCCGCTTCTACGAAGACGAGGGACTGATCCATCCGGAGCGGCGAGGGCGCACGCGTCTCTTCCGGCCGGCGGACCGACGGCTCATCGGAGAAATCCTGCGCGGACGGCGGATCGGCTTCACCATCGCGGAAATCCGCGAGATCATTCAGGTCTATAAGGAGCCGCCCGGCGAGCTCGGCCAGCTGAAGCTTCTGATGAAGCGCGTTGACGAGAAGCGTGAGGACCTGCGCCAGAAGCGTAAGGACATAGACGACACGCTGACGGAGCTCGACAATATCGAAGAGGCCTGCCTCGGCCGCCTCGCCGAAATCGGCGTTACCACCTGAGACTTGCCGCAAAACGGTTGCCGGTCCTTTATTGCGCCTCGGCACTGCATTCGCTGGCGATCGTCTGGACCCGCTCATCGTTTTGAAGATCGATCTTGCCGGCCTGAAGCGGTATCAGCAGCGCCTGGGCCCGCAATCTGTCGAGCGTGCACTGGCAAAAGCTGCGGCAGAGCGCTTCGCTTTGCTGCATGACGCAAGCGGAGTTGCATTGCCTAAGGTAAGTTTCGACCGGATCCGGCTGCGGCGGCGGGACGACAATGGAAAGTCCGTAAGCGATCGCGATCAGCACCGGCTGATGAATGAGGTAGAAGGCAAGGCTGTGGCGGCCAAGCTTCGCCGGCCACCAGGAGCCTGTGCCGATGGCCGCGAGCCGATGCGGCAGCCTGGTTCTGATGGCGATCAAGGCGATGCTCAAGCCAACGAAAAACGGCGTAGCCCAAGGAAACAGTGGGACGTAATCGTTGGAGCGTTGCGGCGTTTCGGCAAGCCCGATCCAGGCGAGATATCTCGGATCGAAGAAGGATGAGCGGAGCAGGCCCGGTGTGCCGAAGTTGTCGAGGATCCAGGCGCCAAGGAGCGCGACGGTGACGAGGAGCGTCAAGGCGAGCGGCAATCTGACAAAAACGATGCCGATGAGCGTGAGTACCGCGATGCAATGCAGGATGCCGAAATAGATCCAGGTGTCCGGCATTGCAATGCGGGTGGCGACCGAGATGACCGCGGCGGCCCCAGCTATCATGCCGAAACGTTTCCAGAAGGACGGCCAGCGAATCGTCGGCGTGCTGGAGAGCACCAAGCTGACGCCGACGATGAAGAGAAAGGTCGTGGCGATCGCCCGGGCATAGATCTTCAGCCAGCCGGTCTCGGCCGTGCCCGGCGCCAGATAGGCCATGAACTCCATGTCCCAGGTGAAATGGTAGCTCGCCATGGCGATCAGCGCGACGCCGCGCGCCGTATCCAATAGACCGATGCGCGGCGGTTTTGCCACCGCATCGGCGTGCATTGCCGGCATGGTCATCAAAGTCCCCTGGTCGAATCATTTCCGTCGTTCGACGGCGTGTCGCGGCGAATAGCAGAAAGGTGGAGATTTGATGGCGGGCCTGCATCCATGATCGCCAGCCGCGCCTCCGAAAAGAACTGTCGCCGGGTCAGCACGAAGATGACGGTCGCCGTCGTCAGCATGAAGACGTAAGGATTGATGAACCAGCCGAGATAGCCGATCGACAGGAAGATTGCCCTGAGACCCTCGTTGAAATTGCTGCCGGCGATGACATTCATGCGGATGACGCGCTCGGCGGCCCGCTCGGCGGCGATGATGTCGCTCTCGGCATCGCGCATCATCGGGATGGAGCCGAAAAGGATGGTGCAGTAATTGAACAGCCGATAGGACCAGCCGAACTTGAAGAAGGCATAGCCGAAAAGCGCCGCCAGTCCGCCGACCTTCATCTCGAAGGCGGCATGGCCGCCATGGAGCACGAAGGGCAGGTCGGCAAAGACGGCGTCGACCTTCTCGGTTGCGCCGAGCAGCGCGAAGCAGCTGCCGATTGCGAAGATCGAGGTCGAGGCGAAAAAGGCCGTGCCGTTCTGCAAGCCGGCCATGATCTGTGTGTCGATCATCTTCAGGTCGCGGCGTAGCGAATTGTAGATCCACTCGCGGCGCCGTTCGGTCATCGCATGCGTCAGACTGGTGCGGCCGAAGAAGGTGCGGCCCTTGAGCAGCCAGGAATAGCCCATCCAGACACAGGCAAAGAAGGCCAGAGCAATGTAGTCCGCCGTCGTCATCAGTGATTCAGTCTCCGCATGAAGTGCGGCCACCTTACATATGCATCGAAATGCTGCAATGACCGGAAGGCCGGGCCGCCGGATTTCGGCGCCTGGCGTGTCCGAAAGCACGCTGCAACGCTCTGTATCGATACATCGTACTTTCCGAAAAGCGATTCTGATATTCCGGCCGATGCGCTGAAACAGGACTATTTCGGGCCGGCTCGGCTCGAGCTTTGAATCCTGTTCCAAATTAAATAGTTAGCGCATGATACTGTCCGAAACTGCTGCCGCTTTTCGGCATCGTACTCCGGGTGTATGGTCCCGGGAATGTCGCATCGGCTGCAGGCGATGTCGGTGGCCCGCGCGGGTTCGAAACCGACCTTGCTTAAGCTTACAACTTCATATTCAAAAGGCGCATCCATGTTTCTTTCGGTATTCGACGTGTTCAAGATCGGTGTCGGGCCGTCGAGCTCGCACACCATGGGTCCGATGTCGGCTGCCAACCGGTTTCTCGATCTGATCCTGTCGAATGAATGGCCACGCCCTTCATCGGGCGCGCAGGTCGCCGCGATCAAGGTCAGCCTGCATGGTTCGCTCGCTCATACCGGAATCGGCCATGGAACGGGCAGGGCCGTCATTCTCGGACTGATGGGTGAGGCGCCGGACAGTGTCGATCCCGACAGGATGGACGGCATCATCGATACCGTCGAACGCACCGGACGCATCACCCCTGCAGACCATCCGGCCTACCAGTTCCAGCCGAAGACCGACCTGATCTTCGACAAGAAACAGCCGCTGCCGGGCCATGCCAACGGCATGATCTTTTCGGCGTTTGACAAGGACGGCCGGCTGCTCCTCAAGCGCATCTATTATTCGGTTGGCGGCGGCTTCGTCGTTACCGACACCGAGCTGGAACAGATGCGGGCGAAGAAGAATGCCACGGGCGGCGTGCGCGTCCCCTATCCCTTCTCGACCGCCAAACAGATGCTGGAGATGGCGGAGCGCTCCGGGCTTTCGATCGCGCAGATGAAGCGGGCGAACGAGGAGAGCCAGCGCAGCCAAGAGGAGCTCGATCAGGGGCTCGACCGCATCTGGGAAGCGATGCGCTCCTGCATCGAGCGCGGCCTCAAGGTCGAGGGCGTCATGCCCGGCGGCCTTAACGTCAAGCGCCGCGCCCGCCGCATTCACGACAAGCTGCAGGAGGAGTGGCGTAGCAATCGCGTCAATCCGCTGCTTGCCAATGATTGGCTCAGCGTCTATGCGATGGCCGTCAACGAGGAGAATGCCGCCGGCGGGCGCGTCGTCACCGCGCCGACCAATGGCGCGGCGGGCGTCATTCCGGCAACGATCCGTTATTATGAGCATTTCCACGAGGACTGGGACCAGAACGGCATCCGCGACTACCTGCTGACGGCAGCGGCGATCGGCGGCATCATCAAGCACAATGCGTCAATCTCTGGCGCCGAGGTCGGCTGTCAGGGCGAGGTCGGCTCGGCCGCGGCGATGGCGGCTGCAGGCCTTGCAGCCGTAATGGGCGGCACGCCGGAGCAGATCGAGAATGCCGCCGAGATCGCGCTCGAACATCATCTCGGCATGACCTGCGATCCTGTCGCAGGCCTCGTGCAGGTTCCCTGTATCGAGCGCAATGCGCTCGGCGCCGTCAAAGCCGTCACCGCGGCTTCGCTCGCCGTCAAAGGTGATGGTCAGCATTTCGTGCCGCTTGACGCCTGTATCGAGACGATGCGCCAGACTGGCCACGACATGAGCGAGAAATACAAGGAAACCTCGACCGGCGGCCTGGCTGTCAACGTCGTCGAATGCTGAGCGTGCGGACTCCTTCGCTTCACACTTGACGCCCGCCGCCAAAAGGATTTGAACGGCGGCATGGCATTGCATCTCATCAAACTCTGTGTCGGCGCCGACTCGATCGAGGACCTGCGCGAATGGGTGGCGGAGCGCTCGCTGCGCGCCATTGCCGCCGGGCTCGAACCGCATTCGGTTCACACCACGCGCATGGTGCCCAAACGCATGGAGGAGCTTCTTGACGGCGGCTCGCTCTATTGGGTGATCAAGGGGCAGGTGCAGGCGAGGCAGAGGCTGCTCGACATCGAGACGTTCACAGACGATGAAGGGATTTCACGCTGCCGTCTGATGCTCGGCCCGGAGGTCATCGAAACCGCGGTGCAGCCGAAGCGGCCTTTTCAGGGCTGGCGCTACTACACGCAGGATGACGTGCCGCCCGATCTGACGAGCTTGGGCGCCGGGATCGCCGAAATGCCCGCGGAACTGCGCCGCGAACTGACAGATCTCGGCCTGCTCTAATTCTATCGCCCAAGATACCGGTTTCGGACGACGGCATGCGGATTTCAGCGCAGACGCAGTTGCACCGGCGCGTTGCCGTCCGGCGACGTCACATGCAGATGAATGCGGGCTTCCGGCTGCGAATAGCGCCAGGCGCGGGCGCCATGGCAAAGCAGCAGATTGATGAGATCCCGGGTCTTGGCAGACTTCGCCCTCGGCCGTTGCAGACCGATTTCGGCAAGTCGCAGCGCCGCTTCGTGCAGCGGATGCAGGGATGAACGCCCTTTGGCCCCGCCGCGGCGGTCGCCTGGCATTCCCGGAACATTCTCATTGATCGCCATAGTTTTCCCCGTACGCACTACTGATCGAGTTCAAACCGATAGCCGGAAACGCAAACACCGATTCCGGCCGTTCCAGATGCCGCCGGCCTTGTCGCAGGCGGCACCGAATAGCTCATTGTGCTGCCGCCCAGCACTTGATGCCGGCCTTCTTCAAGGCCTTGCAGGCGTTGACCGCATCGCGCTGATCGTCAAAGCCGCCGAAGCGGGCGCGGTAGACCTGGTCGTTGCCTGCGCCGTAGGCGACGGCGAAGGGCTTTGCCGAGGCCAACTCCTTGCCGCCCTTGCTCTTCGCGCTCTCCAGGAGGTCCATGGCCATCTGCCGGCTCGGCGAGACGCCGACCTGGACGACCCAGCCCGCAGGCGCGGCACTTGCCGGGGTGGCGTTGGTCGAAGCGGTCGTGACGTGGTCGACGGCGGCGTTGTCCTGTGCAGCCGGTGCGACGACCGGAGCCTGCTGCTTGAAGCTCGTGGTCTTGACCTTGGTCGCAGCCGGCATCGTCTGGGCAACCAGCGGGTTCTCGGATTTCGGCGCCGATGTTTCGGTATAGGCGACTTCGGCCTCGGCCACCTGATAACGGGCATCCGGCAGCGGGCCCTTATGCGGCAGGCTGAGATCGGCGGCAGCGGCAGAAATGGGCGGCTGCGTCGCAGTGATCGTTTTTGCGACCTGTTCCGGGGCGACCTGCAGCCGGGCCTTCTGCGGCTGAACCGGAGCGGGCGTTTCGATCATTTCAGGGGCAGGGGCTGCCTGGGCCACCAGCGCCGAATTTCCGCCGCGGCTCGACGCCTTCGGCAGGTAGGTGGCGATCAGATTGCGCATCTGGGCATCGCGAGCCGGGCCGGACGTGCCGCCGAGCACGACGCTGACGATCGACTTGCCGTCGACCTGTACCGAACTCACCAGGTTGAAGCCGGCGGCGCGCGTATAACCAGTCTTGATACCGTCGACGCCGCGCACGGAGCCGACCAGCCGGTTGTGGCTGCGGATCGTGCGGGTGCCGAACTTGAAGGCGCGGGTGGAGAAATAACCGTAATATTGCGGGAAATGCTGGCGAAGGGCGATGCCGAGGCGGGCCTGGTCGCGCGCCGTCGTCATCTGCGCCGTGTTCGGCAGGCCATTGGCGTTGCGATAGGTGGTGCGCGTCATGCCGAGTGCATGCGCCTTGGCAGTCATCATCTGGGCGAAGCGGTCTTCGCTGCCGCCGAGCATCTCGCCAAGCGCGGTTGCCGCATCATTGGCCGACAGGGTGACGAGACCGAGGATGCCCTGCTCGACGGTGATGGAGCCGCCGGCGCGCACGCCAAGCTTGGTCGGCGCCTGGGCGGCCGCGTGAGCGGAGAAGGGAACCAGCGTATCGAGGCGGATGCGACCCTGCTCCAAGGCCTCGAAGGTCATATAAAGGGTCATCATCTTGGTCAGCGAGGCGGGATATTGCAGCCGATCGGCATTCTCGCTGTAGAGAACGTTGCCGGTCTTGGCGTCGACGACGATGCCCGCATATTTCGGATTGGCCGCCTCCGCGTCGGCATTGACCGAATCAACCAGGACGACCGTGAGAGCCATCGAAAGGATCGCCAGGAGCTTTGCGAAAAAGCTGCCGGACCGGGACGATGATACGGAGGAGACTGACCTTGACACTATTCCACTCTTCGCTTTGCATTTCAGATATTGGGCGGGAACCGCACACGCCCGCCGCACAGCTCGTCTTTTGAGATTACCGATTCAGCGTTACCAATCCGTTTATGATGAATCGTTTCATGCCTTCTCCGGCGGCATTTTAGGGACCTGTCACAGAACGGTTCACAAGACGCGGCTCCACAAAGAGGCGGATCGCGGCATCAATATGTTCCCAGTCGGCGAGATGGCTGCTGGAGAAGCGGTAGAGGACGCTGAGATCCTTGCCGACCTTGATGTCGCGCTGACAATCTCCGCTTGCGGCCTTGTCCTGAGTTGAAGGCAATATGCAGCGCACGACGTAGTCCGGCCCGCCTTTGACCGGTGCCGTGAGCAGCACTTCTCCGCCATAACCGGCGTCGGCGCGAAGTCGATGGAGGGTCAATCCGTCCCGGAACGGCTCGGCTGCTCCTTCGATCAGATGCGAATAGATCGGCTCCAGCCGGCCGGACATGTCGCGCGACATGGTGCTTTGAGTGATTTGCAGGAAGATGAGGCTGGAGGATTGGGCGATGTCGTCGAATCGCAGATGGTTGTCCTTGCCGTAACCCTGCATGGAGGGCCAGGCGAGGTAGAGATCCACGCGTTCGGCGGCGCCGTCATGCCTCTGGCTCGGGAAGCGTATGGTATTTTCGGGGAATTTCACGGTGTCGCGGCCGATGGTCAGCGTGATTTCTGTCGTGCTGTCGGTATTGCCGGCAAGGGAGATGTGCCGGCCGAACCAACGGCCGGCGATGCTGATGGCGACGGTCAGGACCGCCAGGACTGATATCACCGCCATCGTGCGCAGGAGAAACCTCATGGAAAGAAGCGGCTGCTCGTCGGGTGCGCTTTGGGCGGCTTGGCTCATGGCGGTTCTTCGCGTTTCGGTCCGCCGCAGGAAGAACATGAGCCGCCGGTGCCGATGATGAATCTGATCGCCATCATCGAACCGGCAGGGTTAATACTTCGCTAAGATTTGGGTCGCACCGGGATGGACCCTTGTCCCAAAAAGGAGCGAGCCGTTCCCGGGACAGCGGGAACGGCTCTTGGGCACCGGTCGGGGACGGGATGCGGGGACTGACCGGGCCGAAACCTGTGCCGGCTTTGCCGGCGGGCTGGCTTACCTGACGCTGCCGACCGCGACAGCGCGGCCGTCCTGAAGCTTCGACCAGCGGGCCGGATCGGTGGCGGATTGGCGCTTCAGATAGGTGTATTCGGTGTCCGACCACAGCAGCACCTTGTTGCGCATGTTGTCGAGAATGAAGTCGCCGTGATCGGTGCGGACCGTCAGCACGGCATGACCTTCGCCGTTCGGCTGCAGCACGACGGTGATCAGCGTGTCGGATGGCGAGAAGCCGTCCTCGATCAGCATCTTGCGCTTCAGCAGGGCATAGTCCTCGCAATCGCCGACGGTTGTGGGATATGCCCAGCGTTCCTCGACACCGTAGATCTGTTCGTCCGTCTCCGGCTGGATCGACGAATTGACCGTATAGTTGATTTTGAGAATTTCCTTCCAGCGATCCTCCGTGAGGACGGCCGGCCCGGCATCGCCGCCGGCATAGGTGCATTCCGTCGGATTGGCCTTGCAGAATTCATAGTGTCCGATCGGCGGGCTGGCATTGCCCGCCAGTGCCATGCTGGCGGGCGTTGCCTGTCCCGAGCTCGCCATTGCCATCATGATCGCACTGGCCAGAAGGCCGCCTTTCAGGATGTTCGCAGTTGTCATTGCCGTCTCCCCTAAGTTGAGACGACAATGACATGGACGTTTTTATCTCACGCAAAATTACGCAATAGAATTAAATGCTTAGTTGAATCAAATGCCGATAAAACTTGGCTCGAATGCGAATAAAATTCAGCGCGTATTTGTGTCGAAATCGATTAAAATTGTAGTGGACGCGACAAGGACTTCTCCCAGGGAAAGTCTGCGTTGCCGTTGCGTCGTTAAGAGTTTTCGCTGAGCCGGATAAAAGCCGGCGCCGCCGCGGCGGGATGCTTGCGGTGGCGATGCCGGTGGAATCGGCCGGTTGGAACGGGCCGAAAGCAGAATATCGCTCGGATTCCGGGGTTCGGCATTAAAATTATTTTTGAGGAAAATCGCGAAATCGATCGGTGGCGGCGACGATTGCTGCACTCATATCGGGGTTTGCAGTGGAATGGGAAGCGTGCGGAAGGATTACGAGCTCGCTTTCCGGCCCGCCGTGCAGGACGAGCGCCGTCCGCCCCATCGGGTTGCCGCAGGCTTCCCAATAGATCAGGTTGCCGTCGCCCGCATCGAGCAGGCCGTGATCATAGGGTTCGATTTCCGGGTAGAGGGCTGGCATCGGTGCACCTGCGGTCGAGGCGGGCCTTATCCATCATGTTCATGACGAAGGGAAGATGGACGGCGGACGGAAATTCCTCGATGCAAGATCCTGCCTAATTTCGCGCGGCCGCTTCCGCCCGACCGGTGTCGCAGCTTGTTCCACTCATAATTCTACCTGATTTACTGGTTGGAACGACTTGCGACCGGATTTCGCGCCAGCCTTCCAAAGCCGGATCTGCCGCCGCTTGCAGATCGCTTGCCGTGGTGCTTCCCGCTTTCAACACGACTCGACCCGGTGCGCCCCGGACCTGGCACGCGCTTTCGAAGCAATCGGCCACGAATTGATCCGCCGCAGGGCATCGTGGTTTTTAGGCTGTCAGAGGAATTCGCGCAGTGTCTCGCGGGACTGGATCGACAAGAATTCGATCGCCACGCCTTCGACGAAGTGACGCACGACGCGGCCGCGCATGTTACCGAGGCGCACCGCCGTTCCGATCGAGGGACGCATCTCGACATCGATGGCGGCGCCCGACAGCGACAGGTCCATGATGCGGCAGGTATAGCGCGTGCCATCCTCGAGCGTGAGTTCGGTCTTTGTATCACGCGGCGTCAGACGGTCGTGGCGACGATCTTCCGGCAGGCCGAGCTCGTGCTTGTTGGCAAGCCAGGTGAGCTGGGCAGCGAGCTTCTCGCGCTTGCGCTCGGTGGCATTGATCGACATGGTAAAGCCGCGGCCGTCGAGCGTCTGGACATAACCTTCGACGCGCCCGAGATGGTCGATATAGGCGACGACGCGTTCGTTGGCGCGCGGCCGGCCGGTGCAGGTGACGTACATATCGCCGGGCGACATATCGATCACCATGCATTCGAATTCCTCGTAATTCGCAAGCATCAGCCGGCCCTGCATATTGATCGGCACGCGCTGAAAAACGCCTTGTTCAGGGCGCGGCGCAGGTCGTTGCGTCTGAGCTGGCTGGAACGAGTGCATCAAAGGGCTTCTTCATAAAAACTGGAGAGATTAATCCTTACCTCCAATCCATTAACAGAAGGTTGTTTCGCCTTATTGTGACATGGCCGAAAACGAGTGCGCGCCTTGTCCTGAAACGAGACGCTCAACGCGCCTCGGCACTCAGCAGCTGTGACACCATGCGGCGCATGGCCTGGCCGAATCCGATGCCTTTTGCCGCGACGACCTCGTTGATCGAGCGCAGTTCGGCTGGCGCGGCCTTGCTGAATTTTTCGGGCAGCAGACGGCTGCGGTCGAGCGCCAGGAATTCCAGCGGCACGATTTCCAGCCAGCTCGCAGCCGCCGTCGGTGCGATCGCGCCGAGCAGCCGGTCGCAGGCGCCATCCGGCGAGCGCAGCGGCATCATAATGATCTCGAAGGAGGCCTGATGACCGACGGTGCTGTAGCCGGTGGTGTTGAACAGGGCCGGCATGGCATGGTTCATGACGCCCATCGCCGTGCGTTCAATGTCCGCATGCTGGCCATGCGCCCAAAGCGACGAAAAACGTTCACCGCGCAGGTCGCGCCCGAAGAAATCGCAGATGCGGGTGCCTGCGAGCCGGAAAACGATGTCTCCGCCGTCGCGCGTCTCAAGGATGAAGAGACTTTGCAGAAGATGGGGAACGGCAGAGGGTTCGACCTGTGATTTCAGCGGCGCATCGGCAGCGCCGCGGATACGGTTCCAATAGTCAAAAATTTCGATGGTCGTTTGCACACGCATTTCACACCAACCTGTCCCATTCCGGAGCATTTTCGGGCAGTCATTGCCCGTACAGCTTCTACCTTGCGGATTTCATGCCAGATCCAGGCCGTTAAGGTTAAGAAAGGGTTTCGGTTGAGGCGCGACGTCTGTCGTGACAATGTCCAGCCATCGCTTCGACTTTCGGAGTTCAGCACGATCTGCCGATCCTGGGTCTTTTCAGGAATTCGGGTTACGCCGCCCGGCACTACGGGCGGCTTTTTTTTTGACAGGCGCTCCTGTATGGCTGAGGCCCTCAACGAGGCGATAAAGATGAACGAGCAGACGGGCGAGCCAGACAAGACGCCCGAACTTTCCGAGGCGCGGCCGCCGGCGCGGCCCCCCCGCGTGCCGGTCTTCAACCTTCCGCCGGCGCTGCTCTTCAGCCTTTGTCTGCTCATCCTTATCTATGCGGTGCAGGCGCTCGTTCTCTCGGACGATGCAGTGGGCTGGCTGCTGTTTACCTTCGGTTTCGTCCCCGCTCGCTACGTGATTCCGTTGTCGCAGCAGGGGCTGGAGCTGTTCTGGACGCCCGTTACCTATTCGCTGCTGCACGGCAGCACCCAGCATATCCTCTTCAATGCCTTCTGGCTGATGGCCTTCGGCGCGCCGGTCGTGCGCCGCATCGGCACGTTACGGTTCCTGTTCTTCTGGATCTTGTCCGCCGTCGCTTCCGCCGCCCTGCATGCGATCCTCAATTGGGGAGACGTATCGCTGCTGATCGGCGCATCGGGCGTCATTTCCGGGCTGATGGGGGCTGCCTGCCGATTCGCCTTTCCGGCCGATCGGCGACCGATGCCGGTGGCGCATCTCAACGCCCGGCTTTCCATCATTGACGCCCTGAAGAGCCGGACCGTCGTCATTTTCATGCTTCTCTGGCTGGTCGGCAACGCGCTCATCGCCGCCGGCATTCCGCTCGTCGGCGACAGCGACCAGGAGATCGCCTGGGACGCGCATATCGGCGGCTTCGTCTTCGGCTTCCTTTTGTTTTCGCTGTTTGACCGGGCGCCACGGCCGCCTGCAGAACCGGCGGGAACGGAGAAGGATATGTTGCAATCCTAAGCCGGGCAGTGCACCATCGAACGATCCGCGATTGGGGGGAGCAACCGCCGCGGATGCCTGTGACACACGTCACAGGCTCGACATAGGAGGTTCGAATGACCAGTTCAGTCAAAGCAATCCTCGACCTGAAGGGCAGGGACGTCATCACCGCCGGGCCGAACACCACTGTCGCCGAGGCGGCCGCCATTCTGAGCAAGAAGAAGATCGGCGCTATCGTCGTCGTCGGCATGGAGAACCGGATTTCGGGCATGTTCACCGAGCGCGATCTGGTGCATGCCATCGCCAAGCACGGCAAGGATGGCCTCGATCAGCCGCTCTCTCAGCTCATGACTTCAAAGGTCTACCGCTGCCACGAGGAGACGACCGTCAACGAGTTGATGGAACTGATGACCAGCCGCCGCTTCCGCCACGTGCCGGTGGAAAGCAACGGCAAGCTTGCCGGCATCATCTCGATCGGCGACGTGGTGAAATCCCGGATCGCCGAAGTTGAGCGCGAGGCCGAGGACATCAAGGCCTATATCGCCGGCTGAAGTTTCGGTTTTTTGAATGATGCCGTCGTCCCAGCCGCCGTCGCGGGACGACGCCTCACGGAGGGCTGGCGTAGACTTCCTGCATGCGCTTGATCTCGGGAAGCCTGGCTCTCGCTTCCTCATAGCCGCGTTCGATCGCCTCGCCTGCGCGGTGGAATTCCGAAAGGCCGATATAGCTCAGGCGTGGCTGCAGTGAAATATCGGGCGGATCGCCGGCAAGGCGGGCGCGGGCAATCCTGTCCTGGATGATGTTGAAAGCCTGCACCATGACTCCGGTCATGCCGAGGCGGGCATAGGGCGCCTCTTCCTGTTTCTGCAATTCCTGCTGCGAGAGGCTGGCATTGTGCCGGACGACCGCCGAGCGGCCGTAGAGATCGTAGTTGAGATTGACGGCGACCACCAGCGGCTGCTCATAGGCGCGGCAGACAGAGACGGGAACCGGATTGACGAGCGCGCCGTCGACCAGAGTGCGGTGATTGCTGCGGACCGGCTCGAAGATACCGGGCAGCGCATAGGAGGCACGCAGCGCCGTGATCAGCGAACCATTGGCGATCCAGACCTCGTGGCCGGTATTGACCTCGGCGGCGACCGCGACGAACGGCCGGTCCAGATCCTCGACGTTCAGGCCCTCGAGATGCTCCTGCATACGCTTGGTCAGCCGCATGCCGCCGAACAGGCCGCTGCCGCCGATCGTCAGATCGAGCAGACTGGCGATGCGGCGCATGGTCAGCGAGCGCGCGAAGCTTTCGAGTTCATCGAGCTTGCCGGCGAGATAACAGCCGCCGACCAGCGCGCCGATCGATGTCCCGGCGATCATGCCGATTTCGATTTTCGCTTCGTCGAGGGCGCGCAACACGCCGATATGGGCCCAGCCGCGGGCGGCGCCGCCGCCAAGCGCGAGTGCGATCTTGATTTTGTTGACAGGCGCGGGCGCAGGGATCGTCTCGAGTATCGTCGACATGCCGGAACCGGAGCCTTCGCCTTCAGCGCTTTGACGGTGCAGACTCCAATTCAGCATTGCGCTCTCCCCTCCAGCAGAACACGTATGTCACGATAGTGTGCCCGATCGGTTGCCAAAAGGTATATAGAACCGGTTTCTGGCACAATAAGGGGCAAATGCGGGGACTTTCAGTCTATTTTCCGTAGACCTCGTGCGGATCGAAATGACGCTCGTCGTCGACAATGTCGAGCATCGGCTTTCCGTCGCGCAGCGTCACCGTCCGATAGAAGCAGGAACGGCGGCCGGTGTGACAGGTGGCGTCATGGCCGGCGACCTCGACCTTCAACCAGATGGCGTCCTGGTCGCAATCGGTTCGAATTTCCTTCACCGTCTGAAGATTGCCCGAGGTCTCGCCCTTTTTCCAGATCTTGCCACGCGACCGGCTGAAATAATGGGCCGTGCCCGTCTGGATGGTCAGCGCCAGGGCCTGGGCGTTCATATGCGCCACCATCAGCAGTTCGCCATCGCCGGCGTCGGTGACGATCGCGGTGATCAGGCCGCGGTCGTCGAAACGCGGCGTGAAATCGCCGGCGTCTTCCAACGCCGACTTGTCCTCGGATGGTTGATTGAAGATCAGTTGACTCATTTCGGCCCTCCTGAGGGAGCCGGTATCAGCGGCTCCGCACCATGCTCATGAAACGGGCCTGATCGGCCGGTTCGGTCTTGAACGTTCCGGTAAACGTCGTGGTCAAGGTGGTCGAACCCTGCTTCTGAACGCCACGCATCGCCATGCACATATGTTCGGCCTCGATCAGTACGGCAACACCCCGCGGATTGAGCGTATCGTCGATGGCCCGGGCAATCTGGGCCGTCATCGTTTCCTGGGTCTGCAGGCGCCGGCCATAAATCTCGACGACACGAGCAATCTTCGACAGGCCGAGGACGCGGCCATCAGGCATGTAGGCGACGTGGGCCTTGCCGATGATCGGCACCATATGGTGTTCGCAATGCGAGTAGAACGGAATGTCCTTGACAAGGACCATGTCGTCGTAACCGGCGACTTCCTCGAAGGTTCGGCCAAGCACATCCTCCGGCGCCATGTCGTAACCGGCAAAAAGCTCGCGGTACGCTTTGGCGACACGGGCTGGCGTCTCGATGAGGCCTTCGCGCGTCGGATCGTCACCGGCCCAGCGCAACAGAACGCGAACGGCTTCCTCGGCCTCCTGCTGGGAAGGGCGGTCCGAGTCGCGGTTCGGCTGCGGAAAGTTCTTTACGATGGCGTCCATGATCAATGGTCTCCTGGCCCGCGTCGCGGACCCATCTGTCGGAATCGCCACTGGTCAGTCCCATGCGGGAATTCATGCACCTTTGGCAGGCTCCGGGGCTTTCAGGGCTAATTCAAGCGCCCATCCGGCACGGTTTCCCAATCAAACTTACACAAGGCCATTGCATTTTCATGGCCTTGGAACGACATACATATAGGAAGACGGCCATTATATGTAAGTATCCTCAGATGACACGGTGTGTTTTTTGTTTCAACGACAATGACAGCCCGATCTAGGCCGATCCGCAGCGATTTTGGAGCGGAAATCCAGCATGGACGACATCTACAACAGCAAAATCCTCGAATTCGCCGGCAATATTCCGTTGACCGGGACGCTTGATGATGCCGATGCGACCGCCCAGGCGCACTCCAGGCTTTGCGGCTCAAAGGTGCGGATCTGGCTGAAGATGGATGGCGATGTCGTGACCGGTTTTTCCCATGACGTGAAGGCCTGTGCGCTCGGCCAGGCCTCGTCCTCGATCATGGCCCGCCATGTTGTCGGCGCGACATCGGGCGAATTGCGGCAGGCGCGTCTGGACATGCTCGCCATGCTGAAGGCGGATGGGGCAGGGCCCGGCGGACGGTTCGAAGACATGCGTTATCTCCTGCCCGTGCGGGACTACAAGGCCCGCCATGCTTCGACGATGCTGACCTTCGACGCGGTCGTCGACGCGATCGGGCAGATCGAGGCGAAACAGGCGGAAGTTGTCGAGGCGTAACCGAGATGTGCGAGTTCTGCGTCCGGCAGGCTGACGATGAGGACGATGGCGGCGCGGCCGGATCGAGACGGCCGATCGAAAAATCCGCACGCTGCTCCCGCAATTATAGCGGGCCGTTCCGCAAGACCCCGGACCGCCTGCTCGGCATGGGGCTTATCCGTCTCTATCAGCTGACGCTTTCCGGCTTTGTCGGCAACTCCTGCCGCCATATCCCGACCTGTTCGGAATATGGTTACGAGTCGATCGCCCGTCACGGATTATGGGCTGGCGGCTGGATCACGCTGTTTCGCGTCGGCCGCTGCGGTCCGGGCGGCACCAGCGGCCTCGACCCGGTGCCTGAGACACTCGGCAACGATTTTCGCTGGTGGACCCCATGGCGCTATCTCGCCCTTGGACGCAAGAATGGGTGAACGCAGTGACGATGCTCAGCGAACATCATTGTGTTTCGGAGGTCAGGGCAGCGATGATGCGAGAGGCGCGGTCACTGTTCGGTGACTACGACTGCGAGGAGGAGAGCGAGTGGCCATGAGCATGTTTGTCGCCCTCCTGCACAGCATCGTGCTCTCGCCCGACCGCCGGGTGATCATGGAAGACTTGCGCGCGCTTGCCAGAGAACTCGGCTATCGCGAGCCGCGCACGCTGGTTTCAACGGGCAATCTGGTTTTCGAGGCCGACCAAATACGTCCGCATGAACTCGAGGTCGCGCTGGAAGAGGGTTTCGAAGAGAAGTTCGGCAAACATGTCGATATCATCGTGCGCAGCGACTGCACCTGGATGGCGCTCTGCGGCACCAATCCCTTCCGGGACGGCAGCGGAGACCAGGTGATCGTCCGGGTAATGCGCCTGCCGATCGATCCTGAGAAGGTGGAGGCGCTGAAACCGCTGATGGCGGAAGGGCAACGCCTCGCCGTCGTCGGCGGCGATCTCTGGATCGATTTCGCCGGCAAACCGAGCCAATCGAAACTGCTTTCGGCGCTGACGACCAAGCGCCTCGGCGTCGGAACCATGCGCAACTGGAACACCGTTTGCGGTCTTGCGCAGATGATCATGTGAGCCGGCTGCTTCTTTACTCCCTGGCGAAATCTGAGTATCAGGCGGCAGCGCATCGAACAAAGAGAGGCGCTGTCGTTGCAACCACCCGCATTCGTTGGCGGGACTGGACAAGGAGAATTTCGATGTCCCAATCCGTTTCCCTAACATTCCCCGATGGTTCCATGCGCAGCTTCCCGGCTGGCGCCACCGGCCGGGATGTCGCCGAATCCATTTCCAAGTCGCTCGCCAAGAGCGCCGTCGCCATTGCGATCGACGGCGGCGTGCGCGACCTTTCCGATGCCGTTACCGACGGCAAGATCGAGATCATTACCCGCAAGGACCCGCGCGCGCTGGAACTCATCCGCCATGACGCCGCGCACGTGATGGCCGAAGCCGTGCAGGAGCTTTGGCCCGGCACGCAGGTAACGATCGGTCCCGTCATCGAGAACGGCTTCTATTACGACTTTGCCAAGAACGAACCCTTCACGCCCGACGATCTGCCGAAGATCGAAAAGAAGATGAAGGAAATCATCGCCCGCAACGCGCCGTTCACCAAGCAGATCTGGTCGCGTGAAAAGGCCAAGGAAGTCTTCGCCGCCAAGGGCGAACAGTACAAGGTCGAGCTCGTCGATGCGATCCCGGAAGGGCAGGATCTGAAGATCTACAACCAGGGCGAATGGTTCGACCTTTGCCGCGGCCCGCATATGGCCTCCACCGGCCAGGTCGGCACCGCCTTCAAGCTGATGAAGGTCGCCGGCGCCTACTGGCGCGGCGACAGCAACAACGCCATGCTGTCTCGCATCTACGGCACGGCATGGGCAGACCAGGCCGATCTCGACAACTACCTGCATATGCTGGCCGAAGCCGAGAAGCGCGACCATCGCAAGCTCGGCCGCGAGATGGACCTCTTCCACTTCCAGGAGGAAGGCCCGGGCGTCGTCTTCTGGCATGGCAAGGGCTGGCGCATCTTCCAGACGCTCGTCGCCTATATGCGCCGCCGACTCGCTGTTGATTATGAAGAAGTCAACGCGCCGCAGGTGCTCGACACCTCGCTTTGGGAAACGTCGGGTCACTGGGGCTGGTATCAGGAGAACATGTTCGCTGTGAAATCGGCGCATGCGATGACGCATCCGGAAGACAAGGAGGCTGATAACCGCGTCTTTGCGCTGAAGCCGATGAACTGCCCCGGTCATGTGCAGATCTTCAAGCATGGCCTGAAGTCCTATCGCGAACTGCCGATCCGTCTGGCGGAATTCGGTCTCGTGCATCGCTACGAGCCTTCGGGCGCACTGCATGGCCTGATGCGGGTGCGCGGCTTCACGCAGGACGACGCGCACATCTTCTGCACGGACGAGCAGATGGCGGCCGAATGCCTGAAGATCAACGATCTCATCCTGTCGGTCTACGAAGACTTCGGCTTCAAGGAAATCGTCGTCAAGCTTTCCACCCGGCCGGAAAAGCGCGTCGGCTCCGATGCTCTCTGGGATCGCGCCGAAGCCGTCATGACCGATGTCCTGAAGACGATCGAGGCGCAGTCCGAGGGCCGCATCAAGACCGGCATCCTGCCGGGGGAGGGCGCCTTCTACGGGCCGAAGTTCGAATATACGCTGAAGGACGCGATCGGCCGCGAATGGCAGTGCGGCACGACGCAGGTCGACTTCAACCTGCCGGAACGCTTCGGCGCCTTCTACATCGACAGCAACTCCGAAAAGACGCAGCCAGTGATGATCCACCGCGCCATCTGCGGCTCGATGGAGCGGTTCCTCGGCATCCTCATCGAGAACTTCGCCGGTCACATGCCGCTCTGGGTATCGCCGCTGCAGGTGGTGGTCGCAACGATCACTTCCGAAGCTGACGCCTATGGGCTTGAAGTCGCCGAGGCGCTGCGCGATGCCGGCCTCAACGTCGAGACCGACTTCCGCAACGAGAAGATCAACTACAAGATCCGCGAGCACTCGGTCACCAAGGTTCCTGTCATCATCGTCTGCGGCAGGAAGGAGGCCGAGGAGCGCACGGTCAACATCCGCCGCCTCGGCAGCCAGGACCAGGTTTCGATGGAGCTTGACGCCGCCGTCGAGAGCCTCATGCTCGAGGCGACGCCGCCCGACGTCCGTCGCAAAGCCGAGGCAAAGAAAGTCAAGGCGGCCTGAAAATAGGGGGAATACGACAGCGCCGATTTCGGCGCTGTCGGAAATGTCTTTCGCGAGGGGCAGCCACTCGTGCGCCTCCCGTCTCCACTTCCAAATCTTCCTGCCAATGAATGAAATGCGCGCCTAGTCTAGCGGTATCGGCCAATGCGTAGATCCAAAATGGTAGCGTCGTTGCGCGTCTGATCAGACGCGCGGCGCTGCAGAACGCCGGCCGATCGGCTTGATCGCTGGTACGCCGCAGAAGCGTGCCCGGCAGAATCAATCCAGGCTGGCGCCGTCGCCGCCGCCCTGCGGCACGAGCTGTTCGTAGGAGGGCAGAGGCTCCTCCGGAGCCGGCTGGACACCCGGGGGCGGCGGCGTGCCGGCCGGCGCCTGCTGCACCGTGCGGGCCGCCGGGCTCTCGGGCTGTTGCGGCTGCTGGTCCTTCATCAGAACTTCGACATCGGTATTCCGGCCGGCAACCACTGTAAAATCGCGCTGATAGATCTTGTCCTTGTTGCGGGCGACGGCCGAGTATTCGCCTTCGGCAAGGACCATGGTCGGGAAGGCGCTGACGCTTTCGCCGACACTGTCGCCGGCTGCCGTCAGGATCGACCAGGCGGTGTCGGCGATCGCCTCGCCGCCGGCTTCGGAGACCAGCTTGAAGGTCATCTGGGCGGCGCGGTGCTGGATCGTTGCCTCTGTGAGCTTGCCGGCCTCGACCTGGATGTCCGCGCGGATGACGGCGTTGACGCTGCCATATTCGGAAACGATGTGATAGGTGCCGGCATTGAGGCGCACGACAGTGTTCGGCGAGACATCGGCCACGACGAGGCCGCGCTCACCGTCGTCGCGCACTTCCGAGGAATAGATCGAGAAACTCAACTGGTCGGGGCGGATGCGGGCATCGGTGCCGGAGACGGCGTTGAGCAGCAAGCCGCCGGCATCGAGGACCATCACCTGCTTGTCGACCTCGCCGTCAGCGGGCACGGTCAACTTCTTTGTGACGCCGGCGCGGCCGAAGGAGACATTGACGAAATAATCGCCCGGCGCGAGTTGGAAGGCAGCGGGTCCGCCCTTGGCGCTGGCGATCAGCGGCAGCTTGCCGTCGGTGCCAGCGATCGGGCTGAAGACATACCAGGAAAGCCCATCCTCGACAGGCGTACCGTCGGCCGTCAGCTTGGCTTCCATTTCGATGTCGCGCAGCTTGGCTCCTTCGGGCGCGGTGCCGGGCGCAATGAAGGCGTTGAGCTTCGGCATCTTCGATGTCGAATCGAGCTGTTTGAAGTCCTTGAAGGCATCCTGCGCACCGGCGCCGACGGGCATCAATACCATCAGCGCGATGGCGAGGCCGATGCGTGCAAGAGGCGAAATGCCAAACATCTGTTTCGTGAACCGATTGACTTCTGAAATCGCAAAGGCCACTTCAAGACCAACGCGATGGCAAATTCAAGACCCACGCTTTGCAGCAGCATAAAAATGAAAGTTTCTCCCGCATGAAATCCGATATCAAGCTGATCGATTACCTAGCCGTGCGTCGTTCGATCCCCGCTTTCCAGATGTGCGAACCCGGCCCCGAAAAAGCCGAGATCGAAGAGATCCTGCGGCTTGCTTCGCGTGTTCCCGACCACGGCAAGATCGCCCCTTGGCGCTTCATCGTCTATCGCGGAGATGAGCGTGCGCGCCTCGGCGAGGAGCTTCTCAAACTGGCGCTCGAGACCAAGCCGGAGCTTTCCGAAGAGATGATCCAGGTCGAGCGCACCCGCTTCACCCGAGCGCCGGTCGTCGTCGCCGTCGTCAGCAAGGCGGGGCCGCATATCAAGATCCCGGAATGGGAGCAGCTGATGTCGGCGGGCGCACTCTGCCTCAATGTCATTCTCGCCGCCAATGCCAGCGGCTACGTCGCCAACTGGCTGACGGAATGGTTCGCCTATGACCAGCGCGCCTATCCGCTGCTCGGCCTCGAGTCCGGCGAAAAGGTGGCTGGCTTCATCCATATCGGCTCAACGACATTTCCGGCGATCGAACGGCCGCGGCCGGAGCTTGCCGATACCGTGACCTGGGTCGGCGGAGCGGACTGATGTTCTACGCCACCGACAGCAATCGACACGGGCTCGCACATGATCCCTTCAAGGCGATCGTATCGCCGCGGCCGATCGGCTGGATCGGCAGCAAGGGCAGGGATGGCTCGGTCAATCTTGCTCCCTATTCCTTTTTCAACGCCGTTGCCGACCGGCCGAAACTGGTGATGTTTTCCTCCGCCGGTCGCAAGGACAGCCAGCGCAATGCGGCGGAGACCGGCGCCTTCACCTGCAATTTCGTCAGCCGCGATCTCGCCGAAAAGATGAATCGCTCCTCGGCGGCGCTGCCTTACGGCAACAGCGAATTCGATTTCGCCGGGCTGACGCCGAGACAGTCCGAACTGATCGACGCGCCCTATGTCGGTGAGGCATATGCCGTGCTCGAATGCAGGGTCACCGAGATCATCGAGCCGAAGACATTATCGGGTGCGCCGTCCGAAAACATTCTCGTCTTCGGCGAGGTGGTCGGCGTCCATATCGACGAGGCGATCGTCAGGGACGGCCGCCTCGACATGTCGATCGCCCGGCCCGTCGCGCGCATGGGCTACATGGACTACAGCGAAGGCAGCGATGTTTTCGAGATGTTCCGGCCGCAGATGCCAAAGGTCTGAGCGCAAAGCATACAAAGGCTTAAGAAATATGGTGAACCAATCTTAAACCTTTTGTCGCTACGGTCACAGCATTGAATGGAACGCGTAAGGAATCGCGTTCAAGTGCTGAGGCATCGCGTGATCGTAGAAGCTTTCCTTCGTTGGATAGAAACTGCCAAGACCGGCGACCGGGCCAGGGCCGCGAATGCGCTCGGTCGAGCCTATCTGCAATCCGAGATGAGCGGCGAGGAGCGGGCGGCAGCCGAGATGGCGATGACCTTTCTTCTCGATGACCCGTCGCCGCGTGTGCGGCTTGCGCTGGCCGAGGCGATCGCCTGGTCGCCCGACGCGCCGCGCAGCCTGATCCTTTCGCTTGCCGCGGACCAGCCCGAGGTTGCCTGCCACGCCGTCACCTGTTCGCCGCTTCTCAGCGACGCCGATCTCGTCGACCTCGCCGCACGCGGCAGCGGCGCCACCCGCATGCTGATTGCGGCCAGGGCCTATGTCACGCGCCCGGTCTCGGCTGCACTCGCGGAGGTCGGCGATGAAGACGAATTGCTCTGCCTGCTCGAAAACGACGGCGCGGCCATCTCCGGCCAGTCGTTGAAGCGCATCGCCGAGCGGCTTGGCGATTGTTGTGATATCCGCAACCTGCTGCTCGACCGCAGCGATCTTCCGGCCGATGCCCGCCAGCTGCTTACCCAGCATGTCAGCAATGCGCTGGTCGGCCTGCCGCTGGCGCAGGCGGCGATCGGCCTGCAGCGGCTCCAGCGCATCAGCCGCGAGGCGACCGAGGCAGCCATCGTTTCGATCGCCGGGGATGTTGCGCCGCGGGAGATACCGGATCTCGTCGAGCATCTGCGCCTCAACGGCCGGCTGACGCCGTCCTTGCTGATGCATGCGCTCTGCGCTGGTAAGCTGGACTTTTTCGCTGCTGCGATCGTCGATCTGACGGCGTGCAGCGAGCGAAGGGTGCGCTCGATCCTGGCAACCGGGCGCATGCATGCCGTGCGCGCCCTCTACGAATCCGTCGGCCTGCCGAGGGATATCAGCGTGATCTTCGTCGAGGCGACGCTTCTGTGGCGCGAGGCCGCTCGAAAAGCCCCGGGCAGCGTGCTGGGCACCGTCGGCGGCCGTCTTCTCGAAAAATTCCGCCATCACCATGGCGCACACGGCGCGGCCGGAGAACTGCTCGACATGGTGGAAAAGCTTCACGTCGCCGAACAGCGACAATCGGCCCGTGTCTATGCGGCGCTTGCGGCGGCCTAGTCGTTCAGCCGGGTCACTACCCAGGAATAGCTGGCGGATACGAAATGCACGGGTTTGGACAGCGTCTCCTTGACGTCACGGCCGGATGGCAGATGTGAACGGACCTGGCCGGCGATGTTTTCAGCAAAGCTGGCGAGTCCTGTTGGTTCTTCAGGTGCCGCAGGAGCGGCGTCGCCCGCGGCGGCAGGCAAGGGCGCCGGTTTCGGGGGTGCGGCGGCGGCAAGCGCTTTCGGCGCCTCGCACACGGCGATCACCGAGGGATAGCTGGCATTGGCATAGGCCTTGAGCCGGCGTTCGGCTTCGGCATCGCAAGCGGTAACGGTCTCCCAGCGCTTGTCGACCGTC
The DNA here is from genome assembly GCF_017948245.1 of Rhizobium sp. NLR16a. Taxonomy (NCBI): domain Bacteria; kingdom Pseudomonadati; phylum Pseudomonadota; class Alphaproteobacteria; order Hyphomicrobiales; family Rhizobiaceae; genus Rhizobium; species Rhizobium sp. NLR16a. The sequence continues at coordinate 1,654,439 of NZ_CP072865.1, forward strand.
GCGACATAGTTGCATTGGCTGACGGAATCGTCGCAACCGAGAATGGTCATTGCGATGAGCACCGCTTGCATATTCTGCCTCCTTGGCTATTGAACCCTGATCGCCTTAGACGGCCCAATTCCAACCGAAAGAAGGCGAAGGCATTAACTCTTCGTCAGGTCAGCAGAAATTTGCGCCTCCCGCAAACATTGGAAACCATCATGTCCGTCACCATCGCCCAGGAGCCGCCGCGCCAGGACGGCGTCATCCACCTTCTCGATCTCTCCGACGCCTATGCAGCGTCGCTCTATCCCGCGGAGAGCAACCACCTGGTCGACCTCTCCTTGCTGGAGAAACCTTCGGTAAGCTTCTTCGTCGCCCGCAATGAGGGGGCGATCGTCGGGTGCTGCGCGCTGGTCGAGGCCGGCGACGGCACGGCGGAGATCAAGCGCATGTTCGTTGACCCGCAGGCGAGGGGATTGAGGATTGCGAGCGGATTGATGAATGCGCTGGAGGCGATCGCGAGGGAAAAGCGGCTGACGGCAGTCCGGCTCGAGACCGGCATCTATCAGCCGGAGGCGATCGCCCTCTATCGCAAATACGGATATCGGGAGATCGAGGCTTTCGGCACCTATCTACCGGATCCGCTCAGCCTGTTCATGGAAAAGCGGCTGGGATAGCGGTCTTTGAAGACAGGTCAGCCTTCGGCGACGCGCGGGACCGGCTTCGCCGGCGGTGCCTGCTCGTCGATGACGATCGGCGGTATCGTCTCGTTGCTCTCGGCGTTGCGGGCCTCGTGGATCCATTCGCGCCAGATGGCGACGATCAGCGCCATTAGCACCGGGCCGATGAACAGGCCGAGAAAGCCCATCGTCTTGACGCCGCCGACAAGGCCGAAAAAGGTCGGCAGGAAGGGCAGCTTGATCGGGCCGCCCACGAGCTTCGGCCGCAGCGTCTTGTCGACGATGAAAAGCTCGACAGTGCCCCAGACGAACAGGCCGACGCCGGCGACATGCGAGCCGCTTGCCAGGAGATAGATGGAAACCAGCGTGAAGGAGAGCGGCGCACCGCCGGGTATCAGGGCCATCACCCCCGTGAGCACGCCGAGCGTTACCGGAGACGGCACGCCGGCGATCCAATAAGCCACACCAAGCACGATGCCTTCGCCGATTGCAATCAGCGTCATGCCCATGACGGTGGAGCTGATCGTTGCCGGAACGACGCGGGAAATGCGTTCCCAGCGGTTCGGCAGGATGCGCTCGCCCAGCATGTCGATCTGCTTGGAGAAGGAGAAGCCGTCGCGATAGACGAAGAACAGCGCGATCAGCATGAAGAGCAGCGTCAGGAGAAGATGGAAAGCGCCGCCGCCGGCTGCCAGCACGGCGCGATAGATGTTGCCGATATTGGCGCCGCTAACCGCCTGGATGACCTCACCCAAGGCGCCGGGACTGCCGATATATTTTGTCCAGATCTCATCGAGATAGGCGCCTGCCCAAGGCAGTGCGACGATCCAGTCCGGCGTCGGGGCGCCGGCGCGGTTGGCGTGGATCGCCCAGGCGACCCAATTGCGCACTTCGCCTGTCGTATAGGTGATCGCAAGCACGATCGGGATGACCAGGAAAGTGACGATCATGATGATGGCGATGGTCGCCGCGACCGTGGTATTGCCGCCGACCCGGGCAAGCAGCTTGCGATAGAGCGGCCAGCTGGCGAAGCCGATGACCAGGGCTGCAAGCACCGGCACGAGGAAGCCGTAGAAGAAATACACGCCGGCGGCGGCGACCAGCACCAGCAGCCAGCGCGCCGCCGAAATGGAGGGAATCAGCGGTGTGCGTGTCGGCGCCGATGACCCCAGCCATCGCGGCTCATGATTGGTTTTCTGACGGTTGAACACACCCACGCGCGCCTCTTCTTATTCTTGTACTCTGGTTATGGGCCATGAACCCGGCGGTTTCAAGGTCCGCGCCGCGAAAGCCGATATAAAGCATCACTGTTCGGCCGTCAGACGCGGCGTCTTACTGCCGCGGGCGGCTGAGAACCTTGAAGGCGTAGAATCGCGTCTTCTGGTGGGTCGAGAAATTATTGTCGGAGCCGAGGATGAGGACGTCGGTACCGTCCTTGGCCTTTCCGAGCGACATCGCCTCAATATTGTCCGGGACGAGACCGATTGCCCTGAGATCGAGAACCTGGCTCTTGCGGGCGGGGACCACACGCTGGGCGCTGTTGGCGAGGGAGGCGATGGCGGATATGTCGGTGGCGTCGGCGAGATCGACCATCATGATCTTGATGTTATTGCCGAAGCCTTCCGCGTAGCTGCGCTCGACGGCGAGCAGGCGGTGATCGTCAAGCGCGAGCATTTCCGACATGCCGTTGTCGTTGCCGCCGTCGGCCTTGGTGGCGGCCTGCGGGATCGGTGAGACGGGATAGACATACTCAGCCCTCGGCTCGCCGGTTGCGCCGTCATAGCGGATGATGCGCGACAGGCTGCCCGTCGTCAGCGACGGCTTCGGCCCATCCTGATAGAGGGCGGCTTCGACGCCAACGAAAACGTCGCCTGAGGGCGCGACGGCGAGATCCTCGAAAGCGAGGTTGTCGCGGATGCCGGCCGACTTGTCGACGGTCGGAGCAAAGCCCTCCGGCAGCTTGAACTCGCGTACGAATGAACCGTCCGGCGTCGTGACGCGGATGAAGGGCGGCAGCAGCACCTTGGCGTCGCCTTCGCTGCCCCAGTAGATGCCGTCCTTGCCGAGACGGATCGATTCCGGGTCGACGGTCTTGGCAGCGAAGGGTTCACCGGTCTTGTCTTTCAGCGTCACATGCTTGACGACGGAAACGCCCTTGAGGCCCGACGCATCGACATCGATGTCGAGTTCATAGAAGCGGGCGGGTGCCCTGTCCGAACGGTCGTCACTGATGGCGATATAGTGGCCGGTGGCGGCATCGAAATCGAGGCCTGATATGCCGCCGAATTCGACGCCGTTTTCCATGTGCCCCGTGGATATGACGAATTCACCGAGATAGGAGAGCGAAATGCCGGCGGCGCAATCGCCGAAGGGGCAGGCGCTTTCGAAGGTGGCGCCGATGTCGGTGGCGCTGGCGGTGACGGTGCTGGACAGGAGAACGAAAGCGGCGGTCGCAGCAAAACGCTTGGTCATGGCAAAATCCGGCAAAGGTTGAAAACGGCTCGAACCGGCGCAGGCGCCATTCCCGGGGGAGGTCCGCGCGCCGTCCGCTTCATGCGCCGGTTATTTGACGGAGTTGTTACGGTTCTTCGTCAGTTCCGTGAAATCGCAGATGCTAAAATGCGGCGCGCCGGGCGTATCTGTCAGATCGTTCGGCGCGCCTGAGACGTGTTTAAATATCAAGGTTTTCGGCGAAGGCCGCACGCTCCTGGATGAAGCGGAATCGGGCCTCGGGTTTGGTGCCCATCAGATCGTCGACGGCGCTGCGCGTGCCCTCGAAATCCACCTCGTCGATCAGCACCCGGAGCAAGGTGCGCTTGGCCGGGTCCATGGTGGTTTCCTTGAGCTGGGCGGGCATCATCTCGCCGAGACCTTTGAAGCGGCTGATCTCCACCTTGGCCTTGCCCTTGAATTCCGTCTGCATCAGCTCGGCACGATGATTGTCGTCGCGCGCATAGGCGGACTTCGCCCCTTGGGTGATCTTGTAGAGCGGCGGCACTGCGAGGAAGAGATGGCCGCCACGCACCAGTTCCGGCATTTCCTGGTAGAAGAAGGTGATGAGCAGCGAGGCGATATGGGCGCCGTCGACATCGGCATCGGTCATGACAATGATACGCTCGTAGCGCAGATCTTCCTGCCGGTATTTCGAGCGCGTACCGCAGCCAAGCGCCTGGATGAGATCGGCGAGCTGCTGGTTTGCACCGAACTTCTCGCGGCCGGCGCTGGCGACGTTGAGGATCTTGCCGCGGAGCGGAAGGATCGCCTGGTTGGCGCGGTTGCGCGCCTGTTTGGCCGAACCTCCTGCCGAATCGCCCTCGACGATGAAGAGTTCGGCGCCTTCGGCTGTGTTCTGCGAGCAGTCGGCAAGCTTGCCGGGCAGGCGCAGCTTGCGCACCGCCGTCTTGCGATTGACTTCTTTTTCCTTGCGGCGGCGAAGACGCTCCTCGGCGCGCTCGATCACCCAGTCGAGCAGCTTGGCCGCCTCGTTCGGGTTGTCGGCGAGATAGTGGTCGAAGGGATCGCGCAGCGCGTTCTCGACGATGCGCTGGGCCTCGACGGTCGCAAGCTTGTCCTTGGTCTGGCCGACGAATTCCGGCTCGCGGATGAAGACCGACAGCATGCCGACGGCGGAGATCATCACGTCGTCGGTGGTGATCTGGGCGGCGCGCTTGTTCTGCGTCAGCTCGGCATAGGCCTTCAGCCCCTTGGTCAGCGCGATACGCAGGCCGGCCTCATGGGTGCCGCCTTCCGGAGTCGGGATGGTATTGCAATAGGAATGCACCTGCGGATCGCCGCCATACCAGGTGATCGCCCATTCCATCGAGCCGTGGCCGCTGGCCTTCTCGGTCTTGCCGGCGAAGATCTCGCGGGTGACGGTGAATTCCTTGCCCATCGTCGCCTGGAGATAGTCTTTCAGGCCGCCGGGGAAGTGGAAGGTGGCCTTGTCGGGCACCTCCGACCCTTCAGGCAGTACGCCAGGCTCGCAGCTCCAGCGAATCTCGACGCCGCCGAACAGATAGGCCTTGGAGCGCGCCATGCGAAAGACGCGAGCGGCCTCGAACTTCATGTGCTCCCCGAAGATCTGGGGATCGGGATGGAAGCGCACGCGGGTGCCGCGGCGATTGTGGACGTCGCCCAGTTCTTCGAGCCCGCCCTGCGGCAGGCCGCGGGAAAAGCGCTGGCGGTAAAGCTTGCGGTTTCGCGCTACCTCGACTTCGAGGAAGTCGGAGAGCGCGTTGACCACCGACACGCCGACGCCATGCAGGCCGCCCGAAGTCTCATAGGCCTTGCCGTCGAATTTGCCGCCGGCATGCAGCTTGGTCATGATGACTTCGAGTGTCGACTTTCCAGGCACCTGCGGATGGTTTTCGACCGGAATGCCACGGCCGTTATCGGTGACGGTGAGATAGCCCTGCAGATCGAGATGCACCTCGATGAAATTGGCGTGTCCGGCAACCGCTTCGTCCATCGCGTTGTCGATGACTTCGGCGAAGAGGTGATGCAGCGCCTTTTCGTCGGTGCCGCCGATATACATGCCAGGACGCATGCGCACCGGCTCGAGACCTTCCAGAACCCGGATCGAGGAGGCGCCATAGTCATCCGCGTTCGAGGCGACGAGTGCTGGGCGCGCCGCCGCCGAGGGCACGGTCGTCAAGGGAGCGGCCGCCGGCGGACGTTCGCTCGGCGCGGCGGGCTTCTGCGCCTCCTCGCGTTTTTCGGAAAGGGGCAGTCCGGAAAAAAGGTCGTTGCTGTCGTCCATGGAGCCGTTCAGATCTTTATCCTGTCTCGAGCTGGCATCCGCCGCCGGCCCAAAATCACCGCATTTCACGTCACGTTTGCGAATCAGGCAGATTCTGCCAGAAAGCACCTCTATACGCGACACCGCCTCTTTTGGCGGCCTTTGAGACATGATTTGCGTTGCCGGGCGCGGAATGGCAAGCGGCGGCAGGCTTCAGGAAACCATCCGCATGCGAATGTCCACAAGTCATTGCACTGTTTTCACCGCAATTGCGGCGTTTTTCTTGTCAGCAGCCGTTCTTTCCGCCGGCGGACCGGCACGGGCGGCCGACGTCCTGCCGCCTTTCAAGGACGATTTGTTCTCGACGCAGACTGTGCTGCAGACGAGCGACGGCGGCGCCTCCGAGGTGATCGACTACGACGAGATGCGCGATATCAACGGCCGCGACCAGATTCCGGAGAAGCGGGCGCAACAAAAATATGTGTCGCTCGGCATCCGCAAGACCCAGGCGGACGAAACCCTCTCGCTCGACGGCATCAGGCTCGATGTCACCAGGGTGGGACCATCTCAGAATGCCGCCTTCACGGTGATTTTCATTCACGGCCGCGATGGCGACCGCCGGCTCGGGGCCAATGATTACAGCTTCGGCGGCAATTTCAACCGGCTGAAGAACCTCGTCGCCGGCAATGGCGGGGTCTATTATTCGCCGACGGTCAGGAGCTTCGACAGCAACGGCGTTGCCGCGATCGAAGGACTGATCCGTTATGCCAGCGCGCAATCGCCCGGCCGGCCGATCGTGCTTTCCTGCGCTTCGATGGGCAGTCAGATTTGCTGGGGCGTTGCGCGTGACGGCGACAGTGTCAAGCGGCTGAAGGGCATGCTTGTTATGAGCGGTGTCACCGATCCCGATTTCACCAGGAGCGCGTTTTACAAGGCGAAACTGCCGCTCTGGTTCGCGCATGGCAGCCGCGATCCGGTCTACGCCGCCGCCGACCAGCAGGCGCTGTTCGAGAGCCTGCAAAAGGCGAAATATCCGACGCATTTCACGTTGTTTCAGACCGGAAACCACGGAACGCCGATCCGGATGATCGACTGGCGGAGGGTTCTGAACTGGGTTCTCGGCCGCTGACGAAGGATTTCGGCAAAAAATATGCGAGATCGCAGAGATTCCCGTTACGTCAGAGGCATGATGCTTTCCTTTGCCGCAAGCTTTTGATAATGCGGCCAGGGATATGAAGTTTGTGGAAGGCCGGCATGACACCTGACGTGCGCCCGCTGGTGGCGGGAAATTGGAAAATGAACGGCACGCGTGCCTCCCTGGATCAGATCAAGGCGATCGCCGAGGGTGTTCGTCAGCCGTTCGCCGAAAAGGTCGAGGCGCTGATCTGCCCGCCGACGACGCTGCTCTACGTGGCAACCGCGCTCTGCACCGACAGCCCGCTTGCGATCGGCGCGCAGGACTGCCACCAGAAGCCGTCCGGCGCGCATACCGGCGATATATCGGCCGAGATGATCGCCGATAGCTTCGGCACCTATGTGATCGTCGGCCATTCCGAACGGCGCACCGACCACGCCGAGACGGACCATCTGGTCCGCGCCAAGGCGGAGGCGGCTTTCGCCTCCGATCTCACTGCGATCATCTGCATCGGCGAGACGGCCGAAGAACGCCGCGCCGGGCAGGAACTTGACGTCATCAAGCGCCAGCTTTCCGCCTCGGTTCCCGATGCCGCAACCGCCGAGAATACAGTCATCGCCTACGAGCCGATCTGGGCGATCGGCACTGGTGTCACGCCGACATCGGGGGATGTTGAGAAGGCGCATGCCTTCATGCGTGCGGAGCTCGTGTCCCGCTTCGGCGACGAAGGCCGCAAGATGCGGCTTCTCTATGGCGGCTCGGTCAAGCCCGCCAATGCCGGGGAACTGCTTGGCATCGCCAATGTTGACGGCGCGCTGATCGGTGGAGCGAGCTTGAAAGCCGCCGACTTCCTCGCCATCTACCGGGCCTATGAGGCGCTGCTCGCCTGACGCGTTGTTCATAGCTCGGTTTATTCCGGCAGAAGGGCTTGGAATAGGCGAGAGCCTCATGTAAAGAGCCGCCAGAATTCTTATTTATGTCCGTCTCCAGACGGGCAGGACTGGACCCATGCAGACAGTATTGATTGTCATCCATCTCATGATCGTGCTCGCCCTCGTCGGCGTCGTGCTCATCCAGCGCTCGGAAGGCGGCGGCCTCGGCATCGGCGGCGGTTCGGGCTTCATGTCGGCCCGCGGCACGGCCAATGCGCTGACTCGCACGACCGCGATCCTTGCGACCTTGTTCTTCCTCACCTCGCTCGGCCTCGGCATACTGACGCGTTACGAGGGTCGTCCGAGCGACATCCTCAACCGCATCCCCGCGACGAGCGGCCAAGGCAACGGCATTCTCGATTCGCTCGGCGGCGGTGCACAGACCCCGGCGAACCAGCCGGCCGGCAACGGTGTTCCAAGCAGCGGTGCGGCTGCGCCCGCACAGCAGGCTCCGGCCGCGCAAGCTCCCGCAGCAGAGGCTCCGGCAGCCACCGCGCCTTCAACGACAGCTCCGGCGACAACTGCCCCGGCAGCGCCCGCAACTCCGGCCGCGCCGGCGCCGGCTCAGCCTTCGGGCGTCCCGACGGGACAGTAAACCGATCTTCGACATAAACCGCCGGTAGGCCTTCGGGTCTGCCGGTTTTCTTTTGTTCAGATTCCCGCGCCACCCTCCGAAAATTCCGGAAAAGAATTTTTGGGGCTGGCGGAATCGTTTTTGAAAAGGTATCCGGTGAAGCCCATGGCGCGATACGTATTCATCACTGGCGGCGTGGTTTCCTCCCTCGGAAAAGGAATTGCGGCCGCGGCTCTCGGAGCGTTGCTGCAGGCCCGTGGATATCGGGTCCGGCTTCGCAAGCTCGACCCTTATCTGAACGTGGACCCGGGCACGATGAGCCCGACCCAGCACGGCGAGGTCTTCGTCACCGACGATGGCGCGGAAACCGATCTCGATCTCGGCCATTACGAACGCTTCACGGGGCGTTCGGCGACCAAGACCGACAACATCACCACCGGCCGCATCTACAAGAACATCATCGACAAGGAACGCCGCGGCGACTATCTCGGCGCGACGGTGCAGGTCATCCCGCACGTCACCAACGAGATCAAGGATTTCGTCACCGAGGGCAATCAGGACTACGACTTCGTCATTTGCGAGATCGGCGGCACGGTCGGCGACATCGAGGCAATGCCCTTCATGGAAGCGATCCGCCAGCTCGGCAACGACCTGCCGCGCGGCACCGCCGTCTACGTCCATCTGACGCTGATGCCTTACATTCCGGCGGCCGGCGAGCTCAAGACCAAGCCGACCCAGCATTCGGTGAAGGAGCTGCAGGCGCTTGGGATTCACCCCGATATCCTGCTTGTGCGCGCCGACCGCGAAATTCCGGAAGCCGAGCGCCGCAAGCTCTCGCTGTTCTGCAACGTGCGTCCGTCGGCCGTCATCCAGGCGCTTGATGTGGCCAACATCTACGACGTGCCGATGGCCTACCACAAGGAAGGACTCGACGACGAAGTGCTGGCCGCTTTCGGCATCGAGCCGGCGCCGAAGCCGCGTCTCGACCAGTGGGAAGAGGTCTGCAATCGCATCCGTACGCCGGAAGGCGAGGTGACGATCGCGATCGTCGGCAAATATACCGGCCTCAAGGACGCCTATAAGTCGCTGATCGAGGCGCTGCATCACGGCGGCATTGCCAATCGCGTCAAGGTCAAGCTCGAATGGATCGAGTCGGAGGTCTTCGAGAAGGAAGATCCCGCACCCTATCTCGAAAAGGTGCATGGCATCCTGGTGCCCGGCGGCTTCGGCGAGCGCGGCTCAGAGGGCAAGATCCATGCGGCGCGCTTTGCCCGCGAACGAAAAGTGCCTTATTTCGGCATCTGCTTCGGCATGCAGATGGCCGTCATCGAGGCGGCGCGCAATCTTGCCGATGTGCCGGATGCGTCATCGACCGAGTTCGGCCCGGCGAAGGAGCCTGTGGTCGGCCTGATGACGGAATGGGTCAAGGGCAATGAATTGCAAAAGCGCACGGCGGCCGGCGATCTCGGTGGCACCATGCGCCTCGGCGCCTACAAGGCGGCGCTGAAGAAGGGCACGAAGATCTCGGATATCTACGGCTCGACGGATATTTCCGAGCGTCATCGCCACCGTTACGAGGTCAACATCGACTACAAGGACCGGCTCGAGAGCTGCGGCCTCGTCTTCTCCGGCATGTCGCCCGATGGCGTGCTGCCGGAGACGATCGAATATCCCGACCATCCGTGGTTCATCGGCGTGCAGTATCACCCGGAACTGAAGAGCCGGCCGCTCGACCCGCATCCACTGTTTGCGAGCTTCATCGAAGCGGCGACCGAACAGAGCCGTCTCGTCTGACGCATGCGGCGCCAGATCGCGCGGTTATGCGCGATCTGGCTAATCCGCCATTCCAATTTCAGGCAGCGGCCGGCAACGGCCCGATATAGACCGAACGCGGCCGGATCAGCCGGCCGTCGAGCGCCTGTTCGCGGGCATGCGCCAGCCATCCGACCGTACGGCCGATTGCAAAGACACCGGTGAAGGCCTGACGCGGGAAGCCGAGCGCCTCGAGCAGCAGCGCGGTATAGAATTCGACATTGACGTCGAGCGGCCGGTTGGGCTTGCGCGCTTTCAGGATTGCCAATGCGGCGGCTTCCACCGCTTCGGCGAGTTCGCCGCGGGCGCTGTCGATCTGGCCTGATGAGATCAAATGCTTCAGAGCGCCTTTCAGCGCGTCGGCGCGCGGGTCGCGAACGCGGTAGATGCGGTGGCCGAAGCCCATCAGCCTCTCGCCGCGATCGAGTGCATCCGCAAGCCATGTGCCGGCATTACCAGGCGTTCCTACGGCATCCAGCATATCGAGGACGGGACCAGGCGCACCGCCATGCAGCGGCCCCTTCAGTGCGCTCAACGCCGCCAGAACCGAAGAGGTGAGGCCGGCCTGCGTCGAGGCGACAACCCGCGATGCGAAGGTCGAGGCGTTGAGGCCATGATCTGATATCGTCACGAGATAGGCGTCGAGTGCCGCCGTCTGCTCCCTGGTCGGCAATCGTCCGGTCAGCATGCGCAGGATATCGACCGCTTGCGGCAGCGAGGCGTCGGGCGCGATCGGCTTCTGCCCGCGCTGCAGCCTGAGAATCGCCGGCAGGAAGACTGCCGGTGCTGCCAGAAGGGCGAGGGCGGTGTCGAAATCCTCACCATCCGCCAGCCTGGCGATCAGCGCGCGCATCGCATCGACCGGCGGCAGGGCGATCAAGGCGGCGTCGGCGGCTTTGATATGGGCGAAAACCTTCGTTCGTGCCTGTGCCAGCCAGTCGCGCAAGAGCGCCTCATCGAAGCTTCGCTCCATCAACCCGTCGAGCAGCAGTGCAGCGACGCGCTCATAGGTGCCGTCTGCGACCAGATGATCCAGCGATACGCCGCGGATGATCAGTCGACCCGCTTCGCCATCGACATCCGACAGCTGCGTTTCGGCGGCAATGACATCTTCCAAGCCGTTTTTCATATGGGTTTCTCCTTTACGGCTCGAATGATCCGACCTAGTTTCATTGACGTCAATCTTGACGCAATTGATCAATGTGAGGCCGTGATGTCGTGGCTGACTGCCGAGGAGGCGCTGCAGGCGCTGAAGACCAAACCGCAGACGCTCTACGCCAATGTCAGCCGAGGGCGCATTCGCGCCAAGCCTGATCCCGCCGATCCGCGCCGCAGCCTCTATCACGCTGCCGACGTGCGGCGGCTTGCAGATCGCCATGCCGGCCGCCGCAAGGCCGAAACCGTCGCGGCCGAGACGATCCGCTGGGGCGATCCCGTGCTTTCCTCGGCAATCTCCACCGTTTCGGGCGGACGCCTTTTCTATCGCGGAAAGGATGTGGCCGATCTCGCCGAGACGGCGACGCTGGAGCAGACGGCGGCATTGCTTTGGAACGGAGCGGAAACGCCCGCCTCCGCTACCGCGGCCGCGCATGGCCCTCCATCGCTTCAGGCCGCGTTCCTGGCGCTTGCAGGGCGGGTGACATTGGACCTGCCGTCGCTTGGCCGCTCGCCGGCGGCACTCCGGCGCGAGGCGCACGGGATTCTCGCCACGATCGCAGATGCGCTGGCGCCAGGCGCTTCGGACCGGCCGCTGCATCTCAGGCTTGCGGCAAGCTGGCAGCGGCCGGAGGCCAGCGATTGCCTGCGTCGCGCCCTGGTGCTGCTTGCCGATCATGAACTCAACGCCTCGGCCTTTGCGGCACGAGTCACCGCCTCATCGGGTGCGGCACTGTCGGCCGCCGTGCTTTCCGGCCTGGCGACGCTGACGGGACCGCTGCATGGCGCCGCCTGGCAGGGCGTCGATGCATTGATCGAGGCGGCTTGCACCCTCGGTCCGGCGCAGGCGATCCGCCGTACCCTTGCCCAGGGTAATCGCTTATCCGCCTTCGGTCACCCGCTCTATCCGGACGGCGATATCAGGGCGCTGGCGCTGCTTTCGCGATTTCCACTGCCGCCTGAGTTCGCCGAGGTCAGGGATAGGGGCGAGGAGATCGTCGGGGAAAAGGTCAATATCGATTTCGCACTTGCCGCGATGGCGGCCGCCTTCGATCTGCCGAGAGAGGCGCCGATCATCATTTTTTCGCTTGCACGCTGCACCGGCTGGCTTGCGCATGCGATGGAGCAGATCGAAAGCGGCGAATTGATCCGGCCACGGGCGCGTTATACCGGACCGGCGCCCCATATGAAGAGCAGCATTTGAGGATGCGCGGTCCGCTTTTTTTCGCCTATGGAAATATCCGAATTCGGCTATCATGCCTCGCATGGAAGAAGACGGTTGGCGGGCGCTTTCGCTGAAGCAGTTCCGCACGGTCACGGGGGCTTTCCATGAATATGACATTTCTCAAGCTGTTTGCCGTTGGGCTCGCTGCCGGCGTCACTCCGCATGACGCGGCACTCGCGCAATCTGCGGGCTGCGCGATCTCGCGCGATGGTGGTGCCCGCCAGACGCTCAGTTGCCCCGGCGGCGTCAAGGTGACGGCGGAGGCCGGTGCGTCTTTCCGGCTCTCCGACCGCAATCGTGACGGCAGTCCCGATTCGGCGTCGCTGCGACGCAAGGCCATCCTCGTCGATGTCGACGGCAGTCAGCACGCCGGTGGTTTCCAGGTGGTGACACCGCAGGCGATCGCTGCCGTGCGCGGCACACAATGGGCTGTCGACGCCGCAGGCGACAAGACCTCGGTCCTCGTCATCAGAGGCAGCGTGGCCGTCCGCCGGCCTGCCGGCGAGCCGGTGGTGCTGTCACCGGGCGAGGGCGTCGATGTCAGCAGCGGAACCGAGCCGCTGGTTGTGCGCCGCTGGCCAGCACCGCGTGTCGCCGCCCTTCTCGCCCGGCTCGGCCAATAAATGCCATGAGTCATCGCCTGCTGACTGTGATCGCGCTGCTGGTCGCCGGTCTTTGGGGCGCGGCGCTCGGCTATCTCAATCTCAATGGCGGGATAGGCCTTCTCGATCGGATGGAGGCCTCGCTTGCCGACATTCGCAGCATCGTCGTCGGAGCGAAGACGCCGCCTCCCGTCGTCTCGATCATCGCGATCGACGACCGTACGGCGGCGGCCCACGGCTATCCCCTGGACCGGGCGACGCTGGCGCGTCTGGTCAATGCAATCAACGCTATGAAGCCGAAAGCTCTGGCGCTCGACATCCTGCTCTTCGATCCGGGACCGGAGGGGGGCGATGCAGCACTGACCGCTGCCCTTGGAGAGGGACCGAGCGTGATTGCGGCGGCGGCCACCTTTGCGCAGAGCCGGCAGCAGGTCACCGACTTGGCGGACGATCCGCTTGCCGCCATCCCCGAGGCAGATCAGCTTCTCTTGCCGCTTCCCCGCTTTGCCAGCGCGGCCGCAGTCGGTGTCGTCAATGTCGCCACCGACCAGACCGGCACGCCGCGTTTCATTCCACTTATCTCGCGCGCCGCAGACCGGCTGGATCCGGCTTTTCCGCTGCGAGCCGCCTCGGTGGCGCTCGGTGTCGACCCAACGATTGAGCGCGATGCGATCATGCTCGGAGTATTGCGCATTCCCACGGATATGGGCCAGCGCCTGCCGGTGACCTTCTATGGCCGGCGCGGCAGCATCGCCACGTCAAGCGCCGCCGATGCGCTCGAAGGCAAGCTGGCGGCGGATGCGGTGACCGGCCGCATCGTCGTCATCGGCTCGACCGTCACCGGCGGCGGCGACGTCTTCCCGACGCCGTTCGATCCCGTCATGCCGGGCGTCGAAGTGATGTCGACCGCGATCACCCATCTCGTCACCGGCGACGGCATGGTGCGGGACCACAGGACCAGGCTGATCGATGCCGGCACCGCCGTCGGGCTGTCGGTCATGCTGGTTTCGCTGACCGCCTGGCGGCGCAGTGCTGCGGGCTACGCCATCATCGTGCTGGCGCTGATCGTCTGGGCGATGCTCAATCTGGCGGCCTTTGCGCATGGCTATTGGCTGAGTGCCGCCCTGCCGATTGCCGCAGCGCTGCCGCCGGCGCTGATCTTCGGCGCAGCCGAGCTCTGGCTCGACCGCGGCCGCGCCCGCCATTTCGCCGAACAGAGCGCGCTACTGCAGCGCATCGAGGCGCCGGGCCTCGGCGAATGGCTGGCGCGCCATCCGAATTTCCTTGCCGCGCCGGTGCGCCAGAACGCGGCCGTCGTCTTCATCGATCTCTCGGGCTTCACCGGCCTCAGCGAAAATGTAGGACCGGTCAAGGTGAGCGAGGTGCTGAGCGGCTTTTTCGAAATCATCGACGAGGAGGCACGCGCTCATGGCGGCGCCATCACCAGCTTCATGGGCGACGGGGCGATGATCCTGTTTGGCCTACCGGAAGCCGCCGCCGACGATGCCGCCCGAGCCATCGACTGCGCGGTCAGGCTCTGCGAGCGCACCCGCGCCTGGCTTCGAACGCAGGGGGGCTTTGCCGGGAAGAACATCGGTTTCAAGGTTGGCGCCCATTGCGGGCCGATCGTCGCCTCGCGGCTCGGCTCCGGCGACAGGCAGCAGATCACGGCGGCGGGCGATACGGTGAACGTCGGAAGCCGCCTGATGGAGGTTGCCGCCCGCCATGGCGTGGAGTTGGCGCTCAGCGCCGAAATCGTCGGCGCCGCAGGCCCGGACAGCGTGCTCCTCAAATCAGGCCGGATCGAAGGGCCGCTGGAAACGGAACTGCGCGGCCGGACGAGCCATATCGACGCCTGGCTGTGGCGCAGCCGCGCGCTTTGACAATCGCCGCGGGAGCGGCTAGGAACGGCGCAAACACCTGCCGGCTGGCTCCGGCCATGGCGCATTTCGCGCCTGAAAGCTCCGAAAGATCGAACTCATGACAGAATTCAACGGCGTCGTTCCGGCGATCGCCAAGGCGTTGCAGAAGCGCGGTTACGCCGAACTTACCCCGGTACAGCAGGCGATGCTCGATCCGGCGCTTGCCGCTTCGGACGCGCTGGTCTCCGCCCAGACCGGCTCCGGCAAGACCGTCGCCTTCGGATTGGCACTGGCGCCGACGCTTCTCGACGGTAGCGAGCGCTTCGGTGCTGCCGGCGCCCCGCTTGCGCTGGTCATCGCGCCGACGCGGGAGCTTGCCCTGCAGGTGAAGCGCGAACTTGAATGGCTTTATGAAATGACCGGCGCGGTGATCGCCAGCTGCGTCGGCGGCATGGACATCCGCAGCGAGCGCCGCTCGCTCGAGCGCGGGGCTCATATCGTCGTCGGCACGCCCGGCCGACTCTGCGACCACATCCGCCGACACGCACTCGACATGTCGCAGCTGAAGGCCGCCGTGCTCGACGAGGCCGACGAGATGCTCGACCTCGGCTTCCGCGAGGACCTGGAATTCATCCTCGATTCGGCACCGGACGAGCGCCGGACGTTGATGTTTTCGGCAACCGTGCCGGCGGCAATCGCCAGACTCGCCAAGAGCTACCAGCGCAACGCCGTGCGCATCAGCACCGCGGCCGAGGAAAAGCAGCATGTCGATATCGAATATCGCGCCCTTGTCGTTGCCCCGAGCGACCGCGAGAACGCGATCATCAACGTGCTGCGCTATTACGAAGCGACCAACGCCATCGTCTTCTGTTCGACGCGTGCCGCCGTCAATCATCTGACCGCGCGCTTCAACAACCGCAATTTCTCCGTCGTGGCGCTGTCCGGCGAGCTGACGCAGAACGAGCGCAGCCACGCGCTGCAGGCGATGCGTGACGGCCGCGCCCGCGTCTGCATCGCAACCGACGTCGCCGCCCGCGGCATCGACCTGCCGGGCCTCGATCTCGTCATTCATGCCGACCTGCCGACCAATCCGGAAACCCTATTGCACCGCAGCGGCCGTACCGGCCGGGCCGGGCGCAAGGGCATCAGCGCCATGATCGTGCCGCTGAGTGCAAGGCGCAAGGCCGAGCGTTTGCTGGAGAATGCCGGCATTTCGGCGGCCTGGGCGCGGCCGCCGTCGGCCGAAGAGGTGAACGAGCGCGACGACGAGCGGCTGCTTGCCGACCCGGTCTTTCACGACGCGCCGCAGGAGGAAGAACAGAAGCTGGTGCAGCAGCTTCTCGCGAGCCACGGCGCCGACAAGCTCGCTGCCGCTTTCCTGCGTCTCTACCGCACCAACCGTTCGGCGCCGGAAGATCTGATTGAGGTTACCGTTCAGGACGATCGCAGCCGTAAGCGCCGCGACAATGCCGCCCCCTTCGAGCCGGCGCAAAAGGGCCCGCGCGAAGATTTCGGCCCGAGCGTCTGGTTCTCCGTCTCGGTCGGGCGCAAGCAGAATGCCGAGCCGCGCTGGCTGATCCCGATGCTCTGCCGCAACGGCAACGTCACGAAGCGCGAGATCGGCGCGATCAAGATGCAGCCCGAGGAAACCTATGTGGAGATCGCGGCAGCGAGCGCCGAGAGCTTCCTGAATGCGATCGGACCGAACAAGGCGCTCGAACGCGGCATCCGCGTGACGAGGCTCGCCGGCACGCCGGATTTCAGCCGCGCGCCATCACCGAAACCCTATGCCGGCAAGGCATCCCGTGACGAACGGCCGGGCGAGGCGTTCCGCGACGAACGGCCGAAGAAAAAGTTCGGCAAGGGTTCGGGCGGCGGTTATGCCGCAGCCGAGAATGGCGGCGGGGAACGGCGCGACGCCAAGCCCTGGAACAAAATGGCCGGCAAGCCCGGCTACGATGGCGCGAAATCCGACAAGCCAAGATATGACAAGCCGAAATTCGACGGCGGCAAGCATGAGGGCAAGGGCGGCGCTGGGTCGAAAGGCAAATTCTCGAAGAAGAAGCCCGGCTGATTGTGATCGCCACGTGATTTCTTGACCGGCAGGATCAGACGACGATGAAACGCTCCGGCATATGTCGCGTCGATCCGGCCGCCTTCGTCAAGGCCAATCTGCCGATCTCAGCAGTCCCCTCTATCCCCGAGATCCTGCTCCACACTGCTGGGCCTGCGAGCGGCCTCTGGCGGATTGCCGTTCGCGGAGAAGCCAATCCGCCGCCTTACTGGGCCTATCCCTGGGCCGGCGGCGCCGTGCTTGCCCGTTATCTGCTCGACCGGCCGGAAATCGTTGCCGGCCGACGCGTCCTCGATCTCGGCGCCGGCTCCGGGCTAGTCGCGATCGCTGCAGCGAAGGCTGGAGCAGCAATGGTGACGGCGGTCGATGTCGATGCCAATGCGATTGCCGCGATCGGTCTCAACGCGGCAATCAATGACGTGACCATCTCGGCAGTCGCCGCCGATATCCTCGATGCGCCGCCGCCGGAAGCGGCTGATCTCATTGTGGTGGGCGATCTTTTCTATGATCCCTCGCTTGCCCTGCGGGTGATGGCTTTCTTGCGGCTTTGCCGGGCAAGCGGCATCGAGGTGCTGGTCGGCGATCCTGAGCGGGCCTATTTGCCGGATCGAGAACTCCGGCGAATCTCGACACAGGCGGTCGCGGACTTCGGCGCGGCCGCGAGCGGTAGCGCGGTGCAAGCGGGCGTTTTTTCGCTCTCCTGATCGGGAAGAGGCGAGACTATACGAGAAGATCCGGCCGCAATAGCAAGACCGGGCAGGCTGCTCCGGCCGGCAGTTCCGGCGCATGCGGCGGGCGGATAATGAGGCAGTCGGCTTGCGCAAACACCTTCATCATCGAGGAATCCTGCTTGCCGAACGGTTCGGCCAGCCAGTTTCCGGTCGTGGATTTCGCAAGCCTCGCCCTGATATAGTCCTGCCGGTGATCGTTGGCGCGCAGGGTGACGGCGGCCTCCAACGTCGTCTCACGTCGCACCGGCGGCAGGGAGGCGAGCTTGCGGATCAGCGGCTCGAGGAACAGCAGCGAACAGACGAGGCTTGAGACCGGATTGCCGGGCAGGCCGAGCACATGGGTTTCGCCGAAGCTTCCGACCATCAGCGGCTTGCCGGGGCGCATGGCGATGCGCCAGAAGTCGAGCTGCATGCCGGCGTCGATCAGCGTGACCTGCACCAGATCATGATCGCCGACCGACGCGCCGCCGAGCGTAACGATGACATCGGCCTTGGCATCCCGGGCCCTGTCGACCGCCGCGGTAATTTCTGCCTTATCGTCCGGCACGATGCCGAGATCGAGCACATCGGCGCCGGCTTTGCGGGCAAGGGCTGCGATACCGAAGGTATTGGAGGCGATGATCTGCGAAGGTCCGGGCTTGCTTCCGGGCGGCAGCAGTTCGTCGCCGGTTGCGAGGATGGCAATCAGCGGGCGCTTGAGAACCTCGACATCGGGCCGGTTCATGCCGGCCGCGACCGTCAGCCGGGAGAAATCGAGCACGGTGCCGGCAGGCAGCACCGCTTCACCTTCGGCGAAATCCTGACCGCGGGGGCGCACATGCTGGCCCTGCCGCACCGGGAAGGTGGTTCTGATGCCGCCGTCGATCTTCTCCGCATCCTCCTGCAGCAGGACGCTGTCGGCGCCTGGCGGAACAGGCGCGCCGGTGAAGATACGCACGGCCTCTCCCTGGCCCACGCTTCCCCCGAAGCCGTGGCCGGCGGATGACACGCCGATGACCCTCAACACGGCGCCCGGCTCCGGCGCGTCCTCCCGGCGCAGCGCGTAGCCATCCATGGCCGAGGCATTGAAGGGCGGCTGGGTCAGCCGCGCCGTCAAATCGGCGGCCAGCACACGGCCCTCAGCCTCGGCAAGCGGCAGCGTCTCAGACGCCGCGACAGGCTTGGCGCGGGAGAGCAGGCGGTCCAAGGCGTCGGCGACCGGCAGAAGGTTCATCTTGCCTCCGGATGACGGAAATCGCCTGATTTGCCGCCGGATTTTTCGAGCAGCCTGACGCCGCCGATCTCCATCGCCTTGTCGGAGGCCTTGGCCATGTCGTAGATCGTCAGGCAAGCGACCGAAACGGCGGTCAGCGCCTCCATCTCGACACCGGTCTTGCCAGTCAGTTTGGCGGTGGCAATGACGCGCAGGCCGGGCAGGGCGGAATCTTCCTCGATTTCGACCGTGACCTTGGTCAGCATCAGCGGATGGCAGAGCGGGATGAGATCGGCGGTGCGTTTTGCCGCCATGATGCCGGCAAGGCGCGCGGTGCCGATCACATCGCCTTTCTTGGCATTGCCCTGGCGGATGAGCGCGAGGGTTTCCGGCGCCATCTTCACATGGCCCTCGGCGGTGGCGATGCGCACCGTCTCGGCCTTATCGGAGACATCGACCATATGCGCCTCGCCGGAGGCATCGATATGGGTCAGGCCGGGCTTTGCGCCGCTCATATCATTCGGCCGCGATGGCGGCTTCGCCAAAGAGCAGCGCACGGGTGGCGGCCGCCACGTCGTCCTTGCGCATCAGGCTTTCGCCGACAAGGAAGGTATTGATGTCGACGGCCTGCAGGCGCTGGCAATCGGCATGGGTGAAGATGCCGCTTTCGCCGACGAGCAGCCGGTCGGCCGGCACCATAGAGGCAAGCGTCTCGCTGACCGTCAGGCTGACGTCGAAAGTGCGCAGATTGCGGTTGTTGATGCCGATAAGCGACGAGGATAGCTTCAGCGCCCGTTCCATTTCCGGCGCGTCGTGAACCTCGACCAGCACATCCATGCCGAGCGAGAAAGCTTCGTCCTGCAGACGCTCCGCATCGTCATCGCTCAGCGACGCCATGATCAGCAGAATGCAGTCGGCACCCCAGGCGCGCGCCTCGTGGACCTGATAGGTCTCGAACATGAAATCCTTGCGCAGCGCCGGCAGGGCGCAGGCAGCACGGGCCGCCGTCAGGAATTCCGGTGCACCCTGAAAGCTCGGCGTGTCGGTGAGCACGGACAGGCAGGCCGCGTCGCCGGCTTCATAGGCCTTTGCCAGCGCCGGCGGATCGAAGTCCGGGCGGATGAGCCCCTTGGATGGGCTTGCCTTTTTGATCTCCGCGATGAGACCGAACTGGCCGGCCTCACGCTTGGCAACAAGCGCCTTATGGAAACCGCGGGGCGCTGACTGATCGGCCTGCATCGCCTTTAAATCGGCAAGCGACACCGTCGCCTTGGCGGCGGCGATTTCCTCGCGCTTATAGAGTTCGATCTTCTTCAGGACATCGGTCATCGGCCAATCCTAATCGATATCGTTGGAAACGGCGATGAGTTTGTCGAGGGCGAGCGCCGTGGCGCCGCTATCCAGCGAATGCGCAGCAAGCGCCATGCCGTCGCGGATCGTCTCGGCCTTGCCCGCGATGACCAGCGAGGCGGCGGCGTTGGCAAGCGAGACATCGCGATACGCATTCCGGGCGCCGCTCAGAACCTGCCGGAGCGCTGCGGCATTGGCGACACCGTCGCCGCCCTTGATATCGGCGAGCACGCAGGGGCTGACGCCGAAATCGGGGGGCGACAGCTCGAAGCTGCGGATCTTGCCGTCTTCGAGCGCTGCGACCTTGGTGATGCCGGTCGTGGTGATTTCATCGAGGCCATCGCCATGGACTACCCAGACGCATTCCGAGCCAAGATCGCGCATGACTTCGGCGAGCGGCACCAGCCACTGCGGCGAGAAGACGCCGAGCAACTGGCGACGGACGCCGGCCGGATTGGAGAGCGGCCCAAGCAGGTTGAAGATGGTGCGCGTGCCGAGTTCAACGCGGGAGGGGCCGACATGGCGCATGGCGGAATGATGCAGCTGGGCGAACATGAAGCCGACGCCGGCTTCCGCAATGCAGCGCGTGATGATCTCGGGACCGACATCGATATTGACGCCGAGTGCGGCCAGATTGTCCGCCGCGCCCGATTTCGAGCTCAGCGCCCGATTGCCGTGTTTGGCGACGGGCACACCGGCGCCGGCCACGATCAGCGCCGCCAGCGTCGAAATATTATAGGTGCCGCTGGCGTCGCCGCCGGTGCCGACGATGTCGATCGCATCGGCCGGCGCCTCGACGGTCAGCATTTTCGACCGCATCGTGGTGACGGCGCCGACGATCTCGTCGACGGTTTCGCCGCGCACGCGCAGCGCCATCAGGAAGCCACCGATCTGCGAGGGCGTTGCCTGGCCCGACATCAGGATGTCGAAGGCGGCACGGGCCTCGTCACGCGTCAGCGGCTCGCGGCTCGCGGCCTTGGCCAGGAACGGCTTCAGATCGGTCATAAAACCTCCTAGCGGACCGTCGCCTGTTCGGCGAGCGTCTGGTTGATCGAAGCCCCATACTGCGTCTGCAGGAGGTTGACCATCTGATCGAGAATATCATCGCCGGCGGCATTAGCCATGGCGGTGAGCTGGGCATCGCGGTTGTTCAGCACGTCGCTGGTCGGCTGGCTGTTGACCTCGGTGACCTTCATCAGGATCTGCGTCGAGGGATCGGCGCCGACCGCGCTCGCAACCGTATCGACCGGGCCGGAGAAGGCGGCCTTGACTGCGGCTCGTCCGAGAACCGGATCATCGGTGGAGCGGGTGATGCCGCTCTTGCTTTCGACGGCAATGCCGAGCGGCGCCGCGATATCGGCAAGGGCTACGCCCTTTTGCGCCTCGGCCTTCAATTCGTCGGCCTTCTTGGCGAGTTCGGCCTTCTGCTGCTCCGCCGTCCAGTCTTCGACGGCTTTCTCGCGCACCTCCGCGATCGGGCGGTCCCGGTCCGGTGTGATTTCGCGGACGTTGAACCAGACATAGCCGTCATTGCCGATCGGAAGCGGAGAGGCATCGACGCCGACCTCGGTCTTGAAGGCTTCGCCGAGCAGCTGCTGCTTGGCGGGAAGATCCTTGACCTCTTTGCCGTCCTTGTCGGCGCCGGTCGCATCGACGGCGTCGATGGTCACCGCCTTGAGCTTCAGCTGACCGGCGATATCTTCGAGCGTGGAGCCGCCGGCGCGCATATCCTCGATACGGTCATGAACATTGATCACTTCCTGAGAAGCGTTGGAGAGCGCCAGCTGCTTGCGGATGTCTTCCTTCACCTCGTCGAAATTCTTGACAGTTTCCGGCTTGATGTTGGTGATGCGCAGGATGACCGGGCCGAACGAGCCGTCGACGACCGGCGTCGTGCCGCCATCCTTCGACACCGCAAAGGCGGCATCGGCGACGGCCTGGTCGGGAACCTTGTCCTTGGTGAACTCGCCGAGCAGCACGTCGCTTGCCGTCTTGCCCTGGTCGGTGACCAGCTGGTCGAAGCTGGTGCCGCTCTTCAGCGCCGTTTCGGCGGCGGTGGCGAGATCCTTGCTGGTGAAGGTCAGCTGTTCGATCGTCCGGCTTTCCGGCGTGCGATAACTATCCTTGCCCTTCTCGAAAGCTTCGCGGATCTGGTCGTCGGTTACGGTCGCGGCATCGGCGATATCGGCCGGCTGCAGCTTGAGATAGGTGATCTTGCGATATTCCGGCGCGCGGTAGCGCTGCTTGACGCCTTCGAACCAGCTCGCCAGCACGTCATCGGCGGGGGCCTTGATCGGCTCGATATTTGCGTTGGTCAGCAGCAGATAGTCAACGCTGCGGCTTTCGTCGCCATAGAGCTTCAGTGCGTCGATCAGCGTCTTCGGCGCGGCAAAGCCGTTGGAAACGGCATCGACGATCTGGCTGCGGACGGCGACCTTGCTGCGCTCCTTGATGTAATCGTCCTGCCGGATGTTCGCATTGCGCAGGCGCGAAACGAACAGCTCGCGATCGAACTGGCCGTTGACGGCCTTGAAGGCCGGATCGTCGCCAATCAGCTGGGCGAGACGATCCTCGGACAATCCGAGGTTCATATCTTCGGCGAGCTGGTCGAGTGAGGCGCCGGCAACGAGCTGTGACAGCACCTGCTGCTCGATTCCGAAGGCGCGGGCCTGCTCGGGCGTAAGGCGCATGCCGAACTGCTGGCCGATGTTTGCCACCTGACGCTGATAGGCAAGCTGGAATTCGGTGACCCCCACCTTCTGATCGCCGACAGTCACGACCGTGGTGCTGCTGCCGCCTGATATCAGCTCGCGCGATATGCCCCAGATGCCGAAAGAGGCCACCAGGAGAAGCAGGAGCAACTTGGCAACCCAGGTCTGAGCAGCTCTTCTCAGAAGATGGAACATGGAAACGCAAACCTCGCAGCATTTATTGACCCGCGCACGGGCAGACATTCGACGTTCCTTAAAACAAAGCCGACAGGAAATGAAGGGTTGTCACGCGAAAAGCTGCGGATGGCCGCGAGGGCGACGCAAGGCGTTGATGGCGAACAAAAGATCGGCTCCCGGCGGAACCTTTCGGGCCGCCATTTCGTTGAAGCGGCATCCCATGAAACAGGAGCAGACCATGGCAGAAATGAAAACCGCTTCCGCCGAATCCACCGCTGCGCGCGTCAAGGCGGATATCGCAGCAGACGATCTGTCGGCACAGGTCACGGCACTCCGTGAAGATCTCTCCAGATTGACGGACAGTGTGCGGGCGCTGGGGCAGGGGGCAAAGTCGGTGGTTACGGACGAAGCTTCGCTGATGACGGAACGGCTGCGCGACAAGGTTCGCGAAGAACCGATCATGGCGCTCGCGATAACGGCAGGCGTAGCCTATCTTTTCGGCCTGCTGAGCCGCCGCTGAACATGGAATTCGGGACAGAAAAGCCGGACGCAAGGCGCGCCCGGCTTTTAGTCATGTCTGCCAGTTGCGCCTCGACAATCAGCGGCGGATGGCACGGCCGATGAAGATCAGAATGCAGGCGCCGATGAAGCCGGTGATCAGGTAACCAAGCCATCCCGCCAACGGCTGGATGTGCAGCAGACCCAGGATCCAGTTGGCGACGATCGCGCCGACGATGCCGAGCAATATGTTCATGAGCACGCCCATATTGCTGCTCATGACCTTTTCTGCCAGCCATCCGGCGATGCCGCCGATGATGATGGCCGCAATCCAACCCACGCCTGCGTTTTCCATAGTGATCCCTCCTGGTGAAACGACTCGCAAGAATGCACGAAACGAAAGAAAGTTCCACTCCTGGAGGAACTTAAGCACTCAAGGATGCAGCACGGTGACGGGTGTTTCCAGCAGGTAAGCGACGAGTTGGAACATTAGCCCGCTTAGCGCAAGAATTGCGAAGCCGAAAGGCATGATCAGGCTTTTGCTAAACATTCTCTCCTCTCCTATTTTAAATAAAGCATAAGCCGAAGTGCGTGTTACGCAAGGTTATTACTAACAATTGGTTAAGTGCGATATTTAAGTAAAATGATAGATTTCAGGGAACGGTCGCGAAATCCCGGAGGTATGAGGAGGAAATACACGGACGACTGGCATCCAAATCACTTTCCTTCCAACAATTCTACATTTCGGAGAGCTTTAACTCGAGTAATCCGTTTCTTGACGGAACAGGGAGCGGCCGGATGCACCAATTCGGCGCAGGTGCTGCGTTATGTCCGGCCGCCGGCGGATTGATTTTGGCTCGGAGTGCGTCATTTTTCCGGGGGTTCGTTCAATCAGGGAAAATCTCGATGCCAAAAGCTGCAATCGCCATCGCCTGCTGCCTCTGCCTGCTTACGCTCTCCGGCTGCGGCAATACCGCATACGGGCTGAAGAAGGATGGACAGGAGGCGAGCCACGCAATGGATAATGCGACCCATCGGGTGCTTTCGGCCGGCGCCAAGAAGTAATGGCGGCTGCCGGCGACACGCGGCAAATCTTGCATGAAAAAAGCCCGCCTGGGGTGAGGCGGGCTTAGCACAACAGAGAGAATGGACGGACGAAAACCGTCCCGACTGATACAGCATTTCCTTAAAGGCGCCGCTGTACGTCATTCGACGTAACCGCGACCGAAAGGTTCCGGCAGCGGCGTCAGAATCGGGTCAGAAGTTGCCCCAATTCTGAGCGCGGGCACGGGCGCGAATAATCCGGTATTCGCGACCGCCATAGAGCGAACCGATGGTCAGCAGAAGCGTCAGAACGTCCCAGATGATATGCATGTTATCCTCTCAGGTTGGACGGCTCTGCCGTCGATCGGTGAAGGTACAATAGCAATCTTTCGAAACTGCTTATATGACAAGAAATCGGGATGAGCAGGCAAAGGAGCAGGGCGCTTGCGGCGTCTGATAAGACGCGCGGCGCTGCAGGAGCAGCAACGTGAACAAATCAGCCGGCGCCAGTCCATGACGATTTTCTCCGTTCGCCACATCACGTCCTATCGCTACCGCCGGGAGGTCGATTTCGGCGAGCATCGCCTGATGTTCCGGCCGCGCGACAGTTTCGACCAGCGGCTGATCGAGGCGTCGCTGACCACCTATCCGGAGCAAAGCCATGTGCGCTGGATCCACGATGTTTTCGGCAATTGCGTGGCGCTCGTCGATTTTTCGCGGCCGTCGGTGGAGCTTCGTTTCGAAACCTGGATCACACTCGATCATACGCCGCAGTTCGGCCCGGACATTCGGATCGACGAGGCGGCGCTGACCTATCCTTTCTCCTACGACAAGGACGAAATCGCCGATCTTGCGCCGGCGATGCAGCGCCATTATCCGGATTCGGGCGATGAGGTCGGCCGCTGGGCGCGCCAGTTCGTGCGCATGGGGCACCCGACAGAGACCGGGCACCTTCTGATGACGCTCTGTTATGCCATTCGCGAAAGCTTTGTCTATGCACGTCGCCAGGAACATGGAACGCAAACGCCGCTGCAGACCTTGCGGCTTCGCTCCGGCACCTGCCGGGATTTCGCGCTTCTGATGATGGAGGCGGCACGCTCGCTCGGCCTGGCGGCGCGGTTCGTCACCGGTTACGTCTACGTTCCCGACCGGGACGGCTCGACCGTGCTCGGCGGCGGCTCCACGCATGCCTGGTGCCAGGTCTATCTTCCCGGGGCCGGTTGGGCTGAGTTCGATCCGACCAACGGCATCGTCGGCAACCGCGATCTCATTCGTGTGGCCGTTGCCCGCGACCCGCGCCAGGCAATTCCTTTGAGCGGCAGCTATGACGGGGAGGGGACGGATTTCGAGGGCATGACGGTGCAGGTCAACGTGACCACGCGGCAGTCATGGATTACCGAGGGGTAATGATGCATTGCCCCGGGGAATTGCATCGCGGGAACCGGGTTGGTGCGATCGACGTTCCATTCTCACCTCCGCCCATGCCGGGAGGGACGAGGAAGCCACAATGAAGATACGCGCCGGGTTTCATCTGGGCTATGAATGCATACAGCCGACGCCGATGCTGCTGGTCCTCAACATTCATCCCTCCCGTCGCGCCGATCTTCTGAGCGAGCAGGTCCTGACATTCGACCGGCCGATCGAAGCGTGGGAATATACCGATGGCTTCGGCAATGCCTGCAGCCGGATCGTCGCTCCGCCGGGACTGACGACGATTTCCACCGAGTTCGAGATCTATGACACCGGGCAGGCCGACATCGTTCCCGTCCAGGCGGTGCAGCACGCGATCAAGGATCTGCCCGACGAAGTGCTCGTCTTCCTGCTCGGCAGCCGTTACTGCGACACAGACAGGCTTTCGGATTTCGCCTGGGCGACCTTCTCATCAACGCCACTCGGCTGGGCGCGCGTGCAGGCGATCTGCGATTTCGTGCATGACCACATCACCTTCGATTATCAGAAGGCCGACGTTCTCAGAACCGCGCATGGCGGCTTTACCGACAAGAGCGGCGTCTGCCGCGACTTCGCCCATCTCGCCATTGCACTCTGTCGATGCATGAATATTCCTGCCAGATATTGCACCGGTTATCTCGGTGATATCGGCGTTCCCGCCGATCCGAATCCAATGGACTTCAGCGCCTGGTTCGAGGTCTTTCTCGGCGGGCACTGGCATACGGTCGATGCCCGCCACAACACCCCGCGTATCGGCAGAATTCTGATGGCGACAGGCCGAGATGCCACCGACGTCGCGATGTCGACGGCTTTCGGCCCGGCGACGCTTTCCCGCTTCGAGGTGATCACCGAGGAAGTGCCGTAAGTTGCGGCCACGGAGCCATAGGCTACCGCAGGTAGATCCTACGCCTTCTTCAGGAACTCCGTTTTCAGCACGAGGCCTTTGACCTGCTTGGTGTTGCACTCGATCTCGCCGGGATTGTCGGTCAGGCGAATGCCTTTGACCAAGGTCCCACGCTTCAGCGTCTCCGAGGTGCCCTTGACCTTGAGGTCTTTGATCAACGTCACGGAATCGCCGTCGTGAAGCTGGGTTCCGTTGCTGTCCTTTACAATAATGTCTTCGGCCATGATATCCTCGCTTGGTGATGCGGGAGGGGAAATCACGACGACAGGGGAGAGTCAATCACCAGTCCCGTCCCGTCCGATCTCGTTCTCCTGCCTCCGCGGCTGAACAGACCTCACGAACACAGCTGCGCAGCCAGCGATGCGCGGGATCGGCATCCATCCTCGGGTGCCAAAGCAACGAAACCGTGAGCTCCGGCGTCGGAACGGGAAGGGGGAAACTGTGCATTCCCGCCCGCAAGGCCGCCGTGTGGCGTTCAGGAACGCTGGCGACCAGGTCCGAGGCGCGGGCGAGCGCCAGTGCCGTGGAAAAGCCGCCGACGACGGTGGCGACCTGCCGTTCCAGCCCGAGCGCATTCAGAGCGTCGTCGATCGCTCCTTTGTCGAACCCGCGCCGCGAGACCGCAATATGGCCGCCGGCCGCGTAACGGGAGGGCGTGATCTCATCGCGGCAAAGCGGGTGGCCGGTGCGCACGACGCCGATGAAGCGGTCGCGGAACAAGGCCTGCGCCCGCACCTCCGGTCCCATCGTCTCGCCGACGACACCGGTTTCCAGATCGACGCTTCCGTCACGCAACGGCGCGCTGTCCTTGTCCGGTTTCTGCATGAAGCGCAGCCGCACGCCAGGGGCTTGCTTGCCGAGGCGAGCGATGAGATCGGGGCCGAAGCTTTCGGCAAAACCTTCGCTGGCGCGCAGCGTGAATGTCCGGACGAGCCGACCGAGATCAAGCGCTTCGGCAGGACGCAGAACCGCCCGAGCATCCTCGACGATGCGGCCGACCCGCTCGCGCAGCTCGAGCGCCCGGGGTGTCGGAACCAGGCCGCGGCCGGCACGCACCAGCAGCGGATCGCCCGTGGCCTCGCGCAATCGCGCCAGCGCCCGGCTCATGGCCGATGGGCTGAGCCGCAGCCTCGCGGCCGCACGGGCGACGCTGCCTTCGGCGAGCAAGACATCAAGGGTGACAAGCAGGTTGAGGTCAGGAGTCAACATGCATGCGGTATAACATGATTTCAGAGTGATATGGCGCCAGCCGCATGAATGAAGTGCAAATGCTGCGCATTCCGCCATGCCAGTTGCGGGACTAGGGTTCGATGGCTCCCTTTCAAGGAGCTTGAACATGGAGGTCCTGTTGAAACCGATCATTGCAGAACAGGGGGAGGCAGTCGCCGAACGCCCCTATTCCGTCCGCTGGGGACTCGCCAGCCTTTGCCTTTCGATGCTGCTGCCATCGCTCGGCACCAGCAGCGCCAATATTGGTCTGCCGGCCCTGGCGCAGGCTTTCGGCGGCTCCTTCCAGGAGGTGCAGTGGATCGTGCTGGCCTATCTTCTTGCCATCACCACCCTCATCGTCAGCGTCGGGCGGCTTGGCGACATGACCGGCCGCAGACGGCTTCTGCTCATCGGCATCCTGCTCTTTACGCTGGCCTCCGTCATCTGCGGGGTTGCGCCGGCGCTCTGGCTGATGATCGCCGGGCGGGCGCTGCAGGGTCTCGGCGCAGCGATCATGATGGCCCTCACCATAGCTTTTGTCGGCGAAACGGTGCCGAAGGCGAGGACCGGCAGCGCCATGGGGCTGCTCGCAACCATGTCGGCGATCGGCACTGCTCTCGGCCCGTCGCTGGGCGGCGCTCTGATTGCCGGGTTCGGCTGGCCCGCGATCTTTCTCGTCAACGTGCCGCTCGGCATCGTTGCCTTCACCCTCGCCTATTGTTTTCTGCCTGCCGACGTCAACATGGGGAAGATGAAGCGCGCCGGTTTCGACATGGCAGGCACCTTGCTGCTTGCCCTGGCGCTCTTCGCCTATGCGCTGGCGATGACGACCGGGCGGGGCAGCTTTGGAATGCTGAATCTCTCCCTGCTGGCGGCGGCTTTTTTCGGGGCCGGTCTCTTCGTCTTCGCCGAGAGGAAAGCCTCATCACCACTGATCCGGCCGGCGGTGTTTCGCAATGCAGCGCTGAGCGCAAGCCTGGTCATGAACGCGCTCATCTCGACGGTGATGATGGCGACGCTGGTGGTCGGCCCGTTTTATCTCTCCCGTGCGCTCGGGCTCAGCGAGGCCGCCGTTGGCGCCGTCATGTCGATTGGCCCCGTCATCTCCATCCTTGCTGGAGTCCCGGCCGGTCGCCTGGTCGATCGTCTGGACGCGCCGTTCGTGATCGCGGCAGGCCTCATCGCGATGGCCGCTGGCGCCATCGCACTCGCCATGCTTCCCGGAATGATCGGCTACATCGCCGCCATCGCCATCCTGACGCCCGGCTATCAGCTGTTCCAAGCGGCCAACAACACCGCCGTCATGGCGGATGTCGGCCCTGACCAGCGCGGCGTCATCTCGGGCGCGCTCAGCCTGTCGCGCAATCTCGGGCTGATTACCGGCGCTTCCGTCATGGGTGCGGTATTCGCGCGAGCATCGGGAACATCGGATGTCGCCGTGGCAGGCCCCGAGGCCATTCACTCAGGGATGCAGATCACCTTTGCCGTCGCAGCCATGGCGATCGCCGCAGCACTCGCCATCGCCACCGTGACTTACCGCCGCGGCGGCTGACGCAGAGCGCCGTCGAGACTGAGACCAAGGTCCGATCCGACCCGGACTTCATGCCGATACCAAACCCTCGATCGCTGCAATAGGTTTTCGTGGCGGGACGAATCTGCGGAGTTTAGCGGTGACCAAAATCTTCGTTGTGGGGTTGATACTGACGCCGGTTATTTTCTGGGGTTCCATCGGCGCGCTGATATATTCGATGTTGTCGTGAGCGGATGTTTTCTGACCGAGCTTGCCGATCAATTCGGGAGCTGAGCCCTGGTTCATCGGCTCGGAACAAGCCCGTCAAGCAGGAAGTCCAGGCCTTTCCTGAAAACGCCGTCCCAGTCATTGTCCAACAGCAGACGAGCACGCTCGATCGTCGGATATTCTTCGCTGAAATGAGCAAGACGCTGCTGCCCGGCGAGCATGTCTTCGTCCGAAAGGTCGAAGTTCGCACGAGTGATGGTCGCGCCCATAACATAATTCCAGAGCGACCATATCGCACCGTTCAAATCCGCCTCCTCGACACCGGCTCCGGATAAGACCCTGCCCAGCAGTTCCAGGCGACCGAGGATGTTCGGGCCGAGCGCCCGGCGCGGCAACAGCGACGCCGACCAGGGATGGCGCAGCATGCTGGCGCGCCAGTCTTCAAGCATGTGAAAGACCGCCTGACGCCAGTCCGGCGATTCGATCGTTTGCGATGGTCCACGATATTCGAGCACCGAGTCGAGCGCGAGATCAAAAACCTCCTCTTTGTTGGCGACGTGCCAATAAAGGCTCATCGCGCCCGAGCCGAGGCGATCGGCCAGCCGACGCATTTTCAATCCGTCGACACCTTCGGCGTCCAGCAGTTCAACCGCGCTCGCTACGATCCGGTCGAGCGAAAGAGGCGGTTCCTGTGCGGAGGGGACCGGGGCAGCTTTCCGGTGAGGCCGTTTATCCTGAGTGCCGTCGCGTTTGGCTGCCATGTGTCTTTCCTAAAAAGATCGGGTCATCGATTTAAGCCGGCGCAGCGACGGATGTCGATCCTCTCCAGTTGACTCGTACAATGTACGATGCGATGGAATCGTACGCTGTACGAGTCGCTCGGTTGCCGAAGAGTTAAAGGCGCAATCCAGCAGGCGGCGAGGGTCGTTCCTCGCAGTCCTCACGCCGGAAAGGACATCATGTCACATGCAATCAAACATCTGCTTATCGGAGGGCTGATCATCATGACCACAGGAATTCCCAACGCGACGACGGCGAATGAGGGTGACCTCAAGCTGACCATCGTCAATCCAAAAAACCTCCACGATCCGACGCCGAATGGCTATAGCACGGCGGTGATCGTCCCCCGCGGCGCCCGGTTGGCCTACATCTCCGGACAGGGTGGCCAGGACAGCACGGGAGCCTTGTCGCCGGACTTCGCCGTTCAGGTGAAGCAGGCCTACGCAAATTTGCGCAGTGCGCTTGATGGGCTCGGGGCAAGGCCGGATCAGGTCGCCAAACTGACGATCTTCGTGGTCGATCACGATCTGTCCAAGCTCGAGGTGCTGACGAGGAACGTCAAAGACATGTTTGGCGACGCACTCCCGGCCCAGACCCTTGTCCCCGTTCCCAAACTTGCAATCGATCCGATGCTGTTCGAAGTCGAAGCCGTCGTCATGCTTGAATAGTGGCTGCGACTGATCCGGCCGGCTGGTCTGATGGAGAAAATTGCAGGTGGCGGAAGAGGTGGGATTCGAACCCACGGTACGGTTTCCCGCACGCCGGTTTTCAAGACCGGTTCCTTAAACCACTCGGACACTCTTCCATCTATTTGAAAAGGTTAGGCAATCAACATTCTATTGACTGCCCGAAACCGGCGTTTGCTACCGATTTGCTACCCAATCACTCGACGGCTGGCTTTTTAGCAGCTTTGATGGCAGCGTCAACTTGTTCTGCAGCATTCGCCTGCATCCCGGGCATCACGTGAGAGTAGAGATCAAGCGTGATGCCGATCGTGGAATGGCCAAGGCGCTCGCTGGCAATCTTTGGGTGCACGCCGGCGGCGAGCAACTGCGTAGCGTGCGAATGCCGGAGGTCGTGAAACCGGATGCGGGGCAGGGATGTTTTCGCCAACAGACGAGTCCACTCGTGGGTCAGCGATACCGGTTTAAGCGGGCTGCCCTCGATCTGAGCGATGATAAAAGAGTTCTCATCCGGCCGAATGCCAATTTTCAATTGCTCCTCAGCCTGGGAAAGCCTGTGACGCTTTAGTTCCTCCAGCACTGTAGAGGACAGCGCTACAGATCGCGACTTTCCTGATTTTGTCTCCTTATACCGGACGAGTGTACCAACCTGCTCAGCGCTTTCACGAATGGCGACCGTCCCGTTAGCGAAATCAACATCACGCCAACGAAGGGCAACAATCTCGCCGCGCCTGAGCCCGCACAAGGCCGCAAGAAGCGCGGCCATGAACACGCGACTCTTACGAAGCTCATCAAGCATTACGCCGGTCTGCGAGGCGTTGAATGCCTCCATTGGCTTCTTCTCAACCTTCGGCGGCTTGGTGAGGGCCACCGGGTTCTTTTTGAGGAGATCCCATTTCACGGCCTGTTCGAATGCCGAGAGCATAACGCGGCGGCAGTGGTGCACCGTTCGTGGTGACAGACCTTTCTTTTCCTCGACCGTGGGCGAGGTGGCTGCCCGGCGTTTCTTCGGCCGACGACCGCTTTCAAGCAACGTTGTCCAACATCCGTCTATGCGGGCTGGTGTCAGCTTGTTCATGATAACGCTGCCAATCACCGGAGCCACGTTTTTGAGAAGCAATTCCTCATACCGTTGATGTGTCTTAGGCGAGACGTTTGCCTTTTCATGAGCGAGCCATCGGATCATGTATTCGCGGACGGTCGTTTTTGCCGGTTCGATATAACTTCCGCCGTCCAATTCGGCTACAAGGCGAGCGCATTCAGTTTCGGCTTGCCGTTTCGTTCCGTGAAACTTGTGCCACTTTCGCCGGCGCTTACCGGTCTCTGGGTCGGGCACATCGAGCACAATCGCCCATTTACCCGGTGAGCGTTCACGAATGTGGCCTTTCATTTCCGCTCCTCTCGCTGTGCTCGGATCTCATCACGACGCTTGCGCCAGTATTTTATCTGCACCTCACGCGACGCACCTATTGCCTGTAGCACCGCCTCGTTGGGAACCTCCGATGTTGCCTCCTCGTCAGCGAGCCTTACTGCGTCTGCGAATTCCTCATTGTTGGTAAATTGGGCGATCTCGACCAGTAGGTGAAACCAGTTGTCTTGCGCTTCTATCTGACGGTTAAACGCGAAATTCACAGCATCGAAGAGCCGGCTCGCGATCTCCCGATCAACTTTGTATTGGTCCGCTTCAGCTTCGACCGACAATGTGGCGAAAACTTCTTCCGGGATCTCGATTGCTGCCGAAGTCATATCGAGCACCTCAGCCACATCAGCTGTGATCTTCGGTAGAGCGCGCGTTGTGCGAAGGCCAATCTGGACAAGGCGCCGGATCGCCTCTGATTTCGATGGAACGCCGTTTTCGTGCTGCCATTGCTCAATCGCATGAAGCTCGTCCTCAGTAATAACCATCTGCAAGCGTTTGCTCTCGCTGTCGCCGAGCTTCGGTCGCGCCATAACGCATAACTCCACATTTTTTGGGAAACATACACACGAAACGTTGCAGGTCAATCCAAAACAGGCTAGAGAGGTTTCGTGTGTATGTTTGTCATGAATGGAACATGAACATGACTCTTGAGGAAGCCCTGACAAAGCCCACGATCTCAGTGCCTGATGCCGGGCGGCTGTTTTTCGGGCTCGCGCGCAACGCGGCCTATGACGCTGCGAAGGCCGGTGATTTTCAAACCATCCGGATCGGTGGCCGCATCGTCGTGCCAGTCGCACCATTGGCTGAAAAGCTCGGACTTCGTATTCGGATCGGAGCCGCGGCATGAAAGCTACCAACGCCGGTGACAACTTCGGGTCCTCCGGGATGGGGTCCGAATGAGAAAGTTTGCATCTATTCCGCCACGAATTTGGCAGTCTGATCTCAAGCCGGTGCGAGGTAACTTAGAAGCACTCGCTGTGCATTACCACCTGACAACGTCCGGGCATGCCAACATGCTCGGGCTCTACTATGTGCCCGTCGCTTACATTGCGCACGAAATCGGCTGCCCTCAAGAAGGGGCATCGAAGGGGCTTCTTGACCTTATTGAAGCGAAGATTTGCTCCTACGATTTCCAGCGCGAACTCGTGTGGGTGCACGAGATGGCCGCAGACCAGATAGCGCCTCAGCTTTCACCGAAAGATAAACGCGTCAAGGGCGTGGCGGATCAACTGGCAATGCTACCCATCTGCCCAATTACATTAGGTTTTTACCAGCGGTATCGCGTTCCTTTCCATTTGTACGATGAGCGAAATCTCGAAGAATTCGAGCTGTTGATGCCAGACGAAGTGGAAGCCCCTTCGAAGGCCCTTCGAAGCAAGGAGAAGGAGAAGGACCTAGAAGAAAGAGAAGGACCATCTGGCTTTGGAGGGCGAGAAAATTCTGAGAAGACGTCAGAAAAGATGTTCATTCCATTCCCAATACCGAAGTCATCAGCGGACGGCCGGACATTTCTGCTCAACCAAGGCGTTCCACGTGATCAGGTCGACACCTGCCTCCGGAACCTGCTCGGGGGCAATTTCACACCATACGACCTTGAAGGCATTCTGACTGACGCGAGGAGCGCGGCGTGACCCAGTTGCCACCATTTATCCGAGACCCGTCCCAGTTGCCGGCCAACGTTATCGACGTCATGCCGGCCATCATCCGTAAGATCGCCTCTGAAGTTATTTGGCCGCCAACGCCGAAAGCCGGCGAGGTTGTCCGCCTGGGAAGGAAAGTCGCATGACGAAGCTGTCATTCAATACCGATGAGACTCCGACGCCCGAGTCGAAAGCGGACATTGTTGCCGAGATGATCCGCTTTATGGCGCTGCGCATGGAGCCGGTGGGTTTCGGAACGATCCTCGCTCACCTGATGGAAGTTTTCGACGCGCCTGAGGAGGACATTGGGTCTGAGGTGCAGCGTGCATACTTCACGCTACTTCGGGCGGGTCTCCTTACATCAAACGACTATGACCCTGTGAACTCGGCGGCCGTCATCCGGGTCTGCACCGTCGCTCAGCCGAGCATATCCCTAACTGACTTCATCTGGGACGAGCCCGAGTGGAGCGAAGATTCGGAGCTTTCCAATGACTGAGGTCCGTAAGCTTACCGAGAAAGAAGCCTATTTTTTTCTCGACTTCGTCGGGTTCCGTATCTTCGGTTGGAACCTCGTTGACCGCAAGAAGCATCACCCGAACAGCAACGCTGCGAAGGCAGTCGATAAGCGCTTCCGCGACATCATCGGAAGCCAGCCCAGTGTCGACGACTTCGTCGAAGCCGCAATGAACGGCAAGCCGGTCCATCTGCTTTGGCCAGTCGAGATGCAGGATGAGGTCAAGCGCGCAATTCAAAGCGAGGTACCTCTCACCATTAATGAGCCTACCAGCGATGAGTTCATTCGCAGCATGCGCGAAGGTGGGCGAACAGATTGGGTCATTCCGGACTTCATCAAGGAGATTCGGTGATGACCCAGATCCTCAATGTCACCAGAAACGATGACGGCCAATATGAAATCACCGACCAGCGCGGGAAGGTCGTCTCTGGCCCGTATGACACGAACGCTGCGGCCTGGTCGGCGCTCGACCGGATCGATCACGAAACGATCCCCGCCAAGCCTCGCAGCAACAAGAAAGTTCTCTGGGGCAAGCCGGAGCCTGCGAAGCGCAAAAGCAAAAAGGTGAGCAAGAGGCAGGCGGCCAGAGACGAGCACCGGATGAAGGTCAATGCCGCAAAGGCGCCTGGCTGGGTGCGATCGGTCGCGGCCGCCAAGTTCGACCCAGCCGGCGAGCGCAGTTATCGAGATCACCGTCTCGGGACGTTCGGCGCCGCCTCGGAAGTGAAGCGCATCGATCCGGCCATGTATCTAGCCGAGAAGGCGAGGGGTAAGTGATGGTCGACGAACTTCCAGAAGATGTGCAGCAGCGCATGATGGAGAAGCTGCTCGGCAAGGTGAATGCCGAGCGGATCAAGACGGCGACGAGGGGCTTCCGGCCCACGCCTGTCATCGTCGCCTACGAGTACTATCAGCTGCCAAAGGAGCTCTTTAGGAACTGGCGAATCGATCGCATCGAGAACGGCCGAAAGGATCAGCACCTCGCAAACTTGGACAGGGAGGCCTGCCTCATTGAGGTCGAAGCACTTCGTCGCAAGGGTTTCACCGTCAGGCAGGTGCCGATTGGTCTTGAGCCTACGAAGGCCCAACGCGAACAAGCCCGCTCCGCCGGCCAGAAACGCCGCAGATCAATCATGGACAAGCTGAAGGATATTAAGATTTGAACATGCAGACCCTCAATCGCGCCTTCAACCCTTACAAGGAAGATCAGTTGGCGAAAGAGACGCGGGCCGAGGAACTCCGGTTTCGAAAGGTTCGCCAAGATGAAGGCAAGGCGGGCGAGTGGAAGCCCGCGGCCGATCTTTGGTTTGCGGTCAAGGCAGCGCCAGGGTCCCAGCGCTCACCGTCGGCGCCGGTCAATGATGACAGGTCCCCATGTCTGAGCCTTATCGAGCGCAACCTTTCCAACGCTGGGTTCGAACACTTCATGCCGACCTACCGAATCGTCGTGAAGCATCATCGAAATAAGAAGCTGATCGAGCGGCGCTTCCCGATCTTCACGGGCTATGTGTTCGTCAACCTCCCGACACAACGGTTCGCGCCGGTCGAGGCTGTTGAAGGTGTCGGTAAACTCCTGAAGTACCGCCGGACCTGCGGCGACGCTCCCGAGCCGTTCAGCTTCCCGCAAGAGGTGATTGACCGACTCCGCTACATGGTCTGGGAAGAAGACCAGAAGTACCTGCTGGAGAAGGCCTTACGGATGCGGCAGGAGGAAGTGAATCGCGAGATGGCGGAGATCAAGAAGGCTGCCTCGAGAACCAGCCGCAAGATCCGGCACGCCCAGTACTCCGAGTTGGCCGGTGGCTTGACCCGGAGCCTTCGGGTGCCTTCATCTCGCGCTTTGGTTATGCAAACGATGGATCAGTTGTTGAAATTGGGCTGATCTGCTTGCAAACGCATAACTATATGGTAATATCTGCGCACTGATTTGGTGGACGTACAGTGCGCAGAGCGCCGGTCCACGCGGATAAGCAGCAATCCGCACGATGGAAGAAATGCGCTCATTGGAGAGATCGGCATTAGACGCCACCATCTCCGGCAGTGTCGGCGATTTTAGCATCTGTTATCTCGACGGCCCTCTTCATGACATCGAGATGGCGCTTGCATCTCTCGATGTGAGCTGTGGTGATATCCACCTCTCCATCAGGTCCCTTCTGCGAGATCCGGAACGTTGGGTTTTCAGTGATGAAGTTAAGATTATCTTCGATCTCGCCGATGACCTTCAGCTGCTCTTCGCGATAGGCTTTGAGATCCATGAGGTTTCTCCTGATTGAGTGCGTCGGCGCCGGCCGTGATCAGATCGGCGCCGGACATTAATGCGCCTGTCAAATCTCAATGGCAGTGATAGTCACCAGTCTTGTGATTGGTATGGCAGCCATTTTTATCGAGGCCGCCGCCATGGGCGAAAGCGCTGGCTGAAGACAATGCGAGTACGGTCGCTGCGAGAGCGATTCTGAAGACTTTCATTGGTTGATCCCCTCAACTGAATTTACATCTTCTAGTAAATCACGCGCGCAGCTAGAAGTCGAATCAATTTCAACTTAGGCGTCGCATCCTCCGTGCAATAGTTAATCAGCTATCTCTCGGTTTAGAGCTGCCGCGTCGTGCAATCTCTCGGTCAATTCTCGCTGCCAGTTCCGGGAAGACCTCCCGAAACGGCCGAGCCATAGCCAACTCTTCGTCGGTGAGTTCCGGGTTGTCTGGATCCGAAGCGATCAGCATCTGGACTTCGGCCTCTTCCTCATCGGTTAAGGGGCGGGTCAACGGATACTTGCTCGTCATGGTGATCTCCCGGCTATTTCTTGTGCTGCTCCGCGAGTTCGTTTGCCTTGTCTCTGTTGTTCCCAGCCTTCTTGATGATGTCCTTTGCTTGGTCAACCGTCAGGCCGTGCTTCCGCCGGAAATAGCTCAGTTCATAAGGTTGCTCCGCTGAGACTCTTTTGCGGTCCTGCTTCAGTGCTTTCTTATTGTCGGCCATTCCATCCTCCTGTGGTTGCTTGGCTCTCCCTCAAATGAATTTGCGCAGATCAGCCGAAAGGCAAGTGCGCTTCACGTAATGCATGCAACGTGACCACCAGCCGATCAGAAGGCAGGACCATGACAGGCAGACCTACAAAATTCACACAGTCTCTGGCAGACAGCATCTGCGCACGTATCGCTGATGGCG
This sequence comes from Rhizobium sp. NLR16a, assembly GCF_017948245.1. Lineage (NCBI taxonomy): Bacteria > Pseudomonadati > Pseudomonadota > Alphaproteobacteria > Hyphomicrobiales > Rhizobiaceae > Rhizobium > Rhizobium sp. NLR16a. The sequence goes on from NZ_CP072865.1 coordinate 1,692,416, forward strand.
AAAGTCTCCGCTCTATCTGCCGTGATGAAGCGATGCCGGCGAAATCGACTGTCCTCGCTTGGCTGGCTGATGACGAGAAGTCCGCTTTCCGGACCAAGTATGCGCAGGCGCGCGAGATCCAGGCTGACGGCTTCGTCGACGAGATGATCGAGATTGCCGACGACGGTTCGAACGACTGGATGGAGCGGAGTTTCGGCGAAGAAACGCGCTGGGTCGAAAATGGCGAGGCGCTTCGCCGCTCACAGCTCCGGATCGCCACTCGTCAGTGGATTGCGGAGAAGCTGAAGCCGAAGAAGTACGGCTCGAAGGTCGAGCTTGAACATGGCGTGACCAGCGGTGTCGCTGAGTTGTTGGATGCGATCAATGGCCGGACGCGCGGACTTCCAAACGGCGGTTGATCAGTTCTCGGACTGGCGCTGGCGGCTGAACAACCTCTACTGGATCACGGATAAGGGCGGGAAGCGCGTCAAGTTCGAAATGAACTGGGCGCAGATGACGTTCTTCGAGCAGATGCATTATCTGAACGTGTTGCTCAAGGCACGTCAGCTCGGCCTGACCACATTCATCCAGATCTTCATGCTGGACGCCTGTGTGTTCAACAAGGATATCCGCGCCGGCACCATCGCCCACACGTTGGGGGATGCGCAGACCATCTTTCGGGACAAGGTGAAATTTCCGTACGACAGCTTGCCCGAGGGCATTCGCGCCGCGGTGCCGATCGTCAGAGACAATACGAGCGAACTGCTGCTGGCGAACAATTCGAGCATTCGTGTTGGCACGTCTCTTCGATCGGGAACGCTCCAGTACCTGCATATCTCCGAATACGGGAAGCTCTGCGCCAAATATCCGGAGAAGGCGAGGGAAGTCCGGACCGGCGCACTCAACACGGTTCAGGCCGGGCAACTGGTCTTCATCGAAAGCACTGCCGAGGGGCAGGAGGGGCATTTCTACAATCTCTGCGAAGATGCCCAGGTTAAGCATCGGCAGGCTGCGGCGTTGACCCCGCTGGATTTCAAGTTCCACTTCTTCCCGTGGTGGAAAGAGCCGCAATATTCGATTGCGCCGGAAGGCGTCATCATCACCGACGCGTTTGCCAAGTATTTTCACGGTCTGGCCGATCAGGGCATCGATCTGACGGCCGGTCAAAAGGCCTGGTATGTGAAGAAGGCCGAGACGCAACTCGGCGACATGAAGCGGGAATATCCCTCAACGCCAGCGGAAGCATTCGAGGCAAGTGTCGAGGGCGCCTATTATGCCGACCAGATGGCGATTGTGGATGCTGAGGAGCGCATTGGCGTCTTCCCGCATGTGCCGGGCTATCCGGTACACACCATTTCCGACATCGGCATGGATGATACTAACAGCGTATGGCTGTTTCAGGTGCTGCCGAGCCGAGTTCGGATGATCGGCTATTTCGAGCACACCGGCACGGGCATGGATGGAATGCTCGACGAGCTGGAGCGTCGCGCCAAAGAGAACGGTTACGTCTACGGCGTCCACAACATGCCGCACGATATCCGCGTGAGGGAGTGGACGCGCGGCGGCATGACCCGCATCGAGATCATGCTGCAGGAGGTCAAGGCGCGAAACCTCGGTACCGTTCGAAAGGTCGAGCGAGCCTATGTGCATGACCGCATCAACGGCACCCGGCGCATCCTGGCAAAGGTCGAGTTCGACCAGGCCGGATGCAGCCAAGGGATCAAATGCCTGCGGAACTACCGCAAAGAATGGGATGAAGACCTCGGCGTATTCCGCGACGAGCCGCTGCACAACTGGGCATCGCACGGGGCCGACGCCTTCGGCGGATTGGCAATCATCTTCACCGGTCTCGCAGCCGAACCGCTGAAACCCGAACCGAAGCCGCTGTCGACGTTCCAGACAATGACGTTCAACGATTTCGTCAACGCCACACCGACTTATAGCGAGCACGTTTGATGGATGTAGAAGCCACGACATTGCCGGCCGGTGACCAGTATGACCTGGTGAAGGTCGGCGGGCACTGGCAGCAGGAGATCGAGCGGGCGCAGCGCTATTTCAAATCCTGGGTGGATCGCTGCGCCAAGATCGAGAAGATTTACCTGCAGCAGGCGGATCAGCAGAGCGCAAAGCGCCGGTTCCCGATGCTTTGGGCCAATGTCTCGGTCCTGCAGCCGGCCGTCTATGCCAGGGTTCCGCAGCCCGTCGTCGAGCGCCGCTTCAAGGACTCGCAACCGGTGGCCCGCATGGGCTCGGAACTGGTGGAGCGTAACCTTGCTTTCACGGCTGACGACGCCGATCTGGATTCAGTTATGCGGTCGGTGCGCGATGACTTCCTGTTGTGCGCCCGCGGCACGGTATGGCTGCGCTATGAGGCGGATTTCGAACCGCTGGATATGGGTGTAGAGCCGTCCGATGCACCGGGAATGCCGGATGATGTCTCTCCCATGGAGCAGATTACCGACGAGCGAGTGTGCATCGACTACGTGCACTGGTCGGACTTCCTGCATTCGCCAGCTCGGCGGTGGAAGGATGTGACATGGGTGGCTCGTCGTGTCTCGATGACCGATGAGGAGTTCGACAAGCGGTTTCCCGATGGACGAGATTCGCTTGCCAAGGACGGCGCCGGCTCCAACCACGGCACGAACCAGACGGAACGGGCCCAGAACGAGGGCAAGATTTATGTCTGGGAGATCTGGTGCAAGAGCGAGAACTACACGGTCTGGATCGCCGATGGTTGCCCCGCCGCGCTGGAGGTATCGGAACCACCACTGAGGCTGAAGGGCTTCTGGCCTTGCCCGCGGCCGGCATTCGGCACGCTCTCGACCGGCTCGCTCATACCGGTGCCTGATTACGTCTACTACCAGGGCCAGTGCGACGAGATCGACATCCTCACCAAGCGCATCAACAAGCTGACCGATCAGCTGCGCCTGAAGATTTTCTATCCCTCAGGGGATGGCTCAGTATCGCCGGCAATCGAAAAGGCGATGCGGCCGGAGAACGACACGGTCATGGTTCCCATCCCGGAGTGGGCGGCATTCACGGACAAGGGCGGCTCAAAGGCCATCGTCACATTGCCGATCGACGATGTGCAGAAGGTCATCGTTGCCTGCATCGAGGCGCGCAAGCAGCTCATTGAGGATGTCTACCAGATCACCGGCATATCGGACATCGTGCGCGGCGATACTCAAGCCTCTGAGACGGCGACGGCGCAGCGCATCAAAAGCCAATGGGGATCCATCCGCATCAGGGACCGCCAGGCTGAGCTTGCCCGCTTCGCCCGTGACGTTGTGGCAATTGCCGGCGAGATCATCTGCGATCAGTTCCAGCCGGAAACTCTTATGCTCGTCTCGGGTATCCAGTTGCTGACGACGGCGCAGAAGCAGCAGATCCAACTGCAGATGCAGCAGGCTCAGATGGCCGCCCAGCAGGCCGCGATGCGCGCGCAGCAGATGGGCCAGCCGGCGCCTCCTCAACCACCGCAACCGCCTATTCCGCCTGAGTTGGCGCAGATGATGCAGCAGCCTTCGATCGATGACGTTATTCAGCTTCTTCGCAATGACAGCGTGCGCGGCTTTCGGATCGACATCGAGACGGATTCGACAATTGAACCGGACGAGGATGCAGAGAAGCAGCGCCGCATGGAGTTCGTGCAGATGGTTGGCGGCTTCATGCAGCAGGCCGGCGCCATTGCGCAACAGACGCCGATGCTTGTTCCTGTGATGGTCGAGACGTTGTTGTTTGCAGCGCGTGGCTTCCGTGCCGGCCGTCAGCTCGAAAACACACTTGAGCAGGTAGGGGCACAGCTTGCTCAGGCAGCGACGGCACCAAAACAGCCACCGGAACCAACACCGGAGCAGATGATCGATCTGAAAACGGCGCAGGTAAAGGCCGGGGCCGAGGAGCGGAAAGCCCAGCTCGGGGTCGCCCAGGCCGAAATCGAGCATCGTACAACAGTCGAGCAGGCACGCGGCGATATGGCGATGCAAGCCATGCAGCATTTCCAGGCCGCTCAGCAGCCGCCATCCGCGCCGCAACAGCCTTCCTACCAGTTAGCGAGGTTAGACCATGAGTAACGAAGCCGCCGCGAGCCAGCCAGTCGAAAGCGTTTATGCGGAAGCCCTCGGGCATCTCGGCGAAGTCGTCAAGCTGGCGCGAAGCCTGACCGATGATCAATTCAGCCGGTTGGTTCAGCATGCGAAAGCGCACTTGGAAGCGTCCGAGACGATAGAGCAGTTGATGCTTCTGAGCTGGCTTCGTTGCGAGTTGTCTCATCCATCGAGGAAGGCAGCATGAGGGAGCGCTATTGCCGCGTCTGTGGTGGCTGGCACCAACTCGACGCGTGGCCGCATAACTGCATGCCGGTGAAGAACTTGGCGCAGTCGGATCTGCCGGCGCCGCATTTCGTCAGCGACAGCATCGAAATCCAGTCGATGCATGACGGCAAGCACTACACCTCGAAGCAAAGCTGCGTTCCGCTTATCGGGCCGCGGGCGTGGTCGAGATTGGCAATGAGAAGCCGCAGCCGATCGAGAAGCCGAAGACGGATCGGAAAGCGATTCGCAACGAACTGCGGCGGGTTTACGCCGAATACAACGCCTGAACGGGCATCAATCCCCGAAATAGGAACCCTTTGACATGGAAGACATGATCAACGATGCCGGCAACGGCAGCGAAGACCTCGGCACGACTACCGATAAGCCGTTGAGCATCCGCGATAGCCTTAAGGCCGCGATCGACAGCACGGAAACAGCGCCGGCCAACGGCGCCGATCGCCAGCGTGACGAGCACGGCCGTTTTGCTCCGAAGGATCAGGACAAAACCGGTCAGCAGGCCGCGGCGGCCCCGAAGGCAGCCCAGGCGGACGCGGCCGCAAGCGCCACTCCTGCCGCTCAGCAGCCAGCCGCAACACAGGAGCAGCAGCCGACGGGCTCGTCGCACCGTGTTCCGCCCGGCTGGTCAGCGGAAGCAAAGGCGCATTTCGGTGCGCTGCCCGCGGAGGTCCAGGCCGCCATTTCGAAGCGCGAGCAGGAAGTCGATAACGGATTTCGTGTGCTTCAGGACTATAAGGGTCTCGAGGAATTCACCCCGATCGTACGCCAGGCCGGAACCACCCACGCCGAGGTGATGCGCAAGGCGATCGACTGGGAACGGGCCCTGCAGCAGGATCCGATCAACACCGTCATTCACGTCGCCAAAGTGGCCGGCGTTAATCTTCAGGCCCTTGTCGCCGGTCAACAGGACCAAATCCTGCAGCGCCGGCCGCAACAGCCTCAGCCACAGCCTACGCCTCAGCCCGTCAACGTCGAGGCAACGGTTGAACAGGTACTCCGGAAAAGGGACACGCAAACTCAAGTCGAAGCGTTCCTTTCCGATCCGGCAAATGTGCACGCCGAAGCCGTGCTTGACGACATGGTCGCCCTCATCAGCGCGGGGCGCGCATCGTCACTCAAGGACGCCTACGACGCCGCATGCTGGATGCGCCCCGATATTCGTCAGCAGCTGATCAGCCAGGCTGCGCCGGCGAACCAAGTTCAAGACCAGAATACCCAGAAGGCCGCAGCGGCAGATCAAGCCCGCCGCGCTTCGCGATCCATCTCTGGCTCCTCCGCGCCTGGGCCAACCCAAGGAGCGGCGGCCGCTCAACCAACCTCCATCCGTGACTCGCTACGCAGCGCTCTTCATGCTGCGCGCGGTCAGGTTTGATCAAAGGACATGATCAATGGTTTCACCCAACCTTTCTGAAATCGTAACGACTACCCTGCGCAATCGCAGCGGTGTCGTTGCTGACGATGTCACGAAGAACAACGGTCTTCTGACTCGTCTCAACAGCCGCGGCCGCAAGAAGCCCGTTTCCGGCGGCCGCACCATCGTCCAGGAACTTCAGTATCAGGAAAACAGCACGTTCAAGCGCTATTCCGGCTACGAAATCCTGAACGTGCAGCCGTCCGACGTCATCACCGCTGCCGAATACGACTATAAGCAGGCTGCGGTCGCCGTCTCCATGTCCGGTCTGGAGCAGCTCCAGAATTCCGGCGAAGACGCGGTCCTCGACCTGCTCGAGCAGCGCATCGAGAACGCCGAGACGACGTTGAAGAACAACATCGCGCTCGACTGCTATTCCGACGGCACGGCCGATGGCGGCAAGCAGATCGGCGGCCTTCAGTTGCTGATTTCGACGTCGCCGACTTCGGGCACTGTCGGCGGCATTAACCGTGCGACCTGGGGCTTTTGGCGGAACGCGAAGTTTTCAGCCTCGGCGGACGGCGGCGCCGCAGCATCCACAACGAACATCCAGTCCTACATGAACCGGCTTTACATGAGCTGCGTTCGCGGCCCGGATGCTCCGGATCTAATCATCGGCGACAACAACTACTTCCGCCTCTACTGGGAATCGCTGCAGGCAATTCAGCGCATCACCTCGGCGGACAAGGGCATGGCGGGCTTCCAGTCGCTGCAGTACATGGGCGCCGACGTGATCTTCGACGGTGGTTTCGGCGGTGGCGCACCGCTGAACCAGATGTTCTTCCTGAACACCAAATACCTGTTCTACCGCCCGCACCGCGACCGCGACATGGCGCCGATCGGCGATGAGCGCATGAACACCAACCAGGATGCCTTCGTCCAGCTCATGGGCTTCGCGGGCAACCTCACCATGAACAACGCCTTCCTGCAGGGCGTCCTGTTCGCCTGATCGTCACGAGGAGAAGCAAACATGTCGATCGCAACGTCCCAGACCGATCGCCTTGGCGCGAACCCGTTCGTCGTCGAAGGCCCGATCGTTGCCGGCTCCGGTATTCCGGGTCCGAATTTCTCCCTCGGCGCCACCGCCCTGGGCGCGAAGGAAGCGGAATGGGTCTATTGCAAGCTCGTCCTTGCATCGACCACCACGCTTCAGCCTGGCCAGTGGTTCCAGTGGGACCGCGACTATACCGCAACGCTTCTGACCACCGCAGCGGCCGTCGTCGGATATCGCTGCGGCGTCTTCGCCGGGGCAAGCCAGTCCCCGGCACAGTCGGGCGGTCCGGCACAGGCGATCAGCCTTGCTGCCGGTACCTATTACATCTGGCTGCAGCGCAATGGTCAGGCGCCGGCAATGGTGTCGACGGCAACGGCGGCTCTCGTTGTCGCTGAAACCACCGCGACCGCCGGTCTCGCGAATGCCCCTGCATCCGCCACCGCCACGACGAAGGCAATCGCCAACGTCAGCTTCCAGGCAGCCAACCAGACCTTCACAGCCACGACCGTCAACGGTTCGCCGGTTCTGTCGGCTCTGGGAAGCGTCAGCCCGGAAGGCGGCCCGTTCATCGGCGCTGCCATCTCCGGTACCGGCATTCCCGGTTCCACTACCATCAGCGGGATCACCTATGGCCCCTCGGGCACGATCCAGAGCATCACCATGTCCGCCAACGCGACCGCCAATGGCACCGCCATCACGGTCACGGCAACGGGCGTGCTCGAAGCAACGCTGATGCGGCCCTTCCTGTCGAAGGTGAACTAACCCTGACCAACGGCGGGCGCTTCGGCGCCCGTTTCCCCTTTCCCGCCATCAACAGCGAGCAATCACCATGACCGATAATAAGGGCGTCTACGCCTCTTTCAGCATTGAGCCCGTCGAGCAGCCTTTCCTCACCGAACAGGAAGGACGCCCGATTTTCAAGGACACCGAGTTCGTCACAATCTTCATCGCCGGGGACAAGCACACCGAAGTCCACCGCGTCGCGACCGATCACGACAAGGAGCGTTTCTCGGAAGCCTATAGACGCTTCAAGGAAGGCGCTGCTGCGCGCGAACAACTCGTCGGCACACCGCTTGCTCAGTGGCCTTACCTCAAGGTCAGCCAGGTCAAGGAGCTTGAGGGCATCAACGTCTACAGCGTCGAGCAGCTTGCGGCGCTCTCTGATACTGCCAAGCAGAAGATCGGCATGGGCGCAAACGAACTCGTTGCTGCTGCTCAAGCGTTTCTCGCAACAGCCAAGGACGCCAGCGCTGCATCTGCATTCGCCGCGGAGAACGAACGGCTCAAGAACGACGTGCAGCGCCTCCAGGCGCAGATCGACGAAATGGGCAAACGTTTCGATGCCATGGCGAAAGAGCAGGGCGGCTCCGGCCGTCGCAGTGCAGCCGCTTAAACGGGAGATCCGCGCATGTCGCTCTTGACCATAATCCAGAACGTCTGTGCGGAAATCAGCATTGATCCGCCGACCGCTGTCATGTCGTCGGCGGACCCCCAGATTGCGCAGCTTCGTATCCTGTCGTTTCGCGCTGGTCGCGAGCTCATGAGGGGGCATGACTGGTCGGCGCTTGTCGTGGTCAGGAACTTCACTGCCACCGGCGCCATTCCGGAACCATCGGAACCTCCTTTGGACTGGGATCGGTTTGCCGAAAATTCGAAGATCTGGAACACGTCGCGCCTTTGGCAGCTGAACGGCCCGGTTGAGCCGCAGACCTGGGAGCGGAACACCATCATCAATTCGAATCCGGTGCCGCAGATCTGGCGCATGCTGGGCGGCAGACTCGCAATCTATCCCAACGATGTAGGCGAAACTCTCCGATACGAATACGTGTCGAACGCATGGGTCGCCGTCAACGGCGGCACGTCCTACGCCGCTACCTGGGCCAATGACACTGACACGGCGCGGTTTCCTGAAGAGCTGCTCGAGCTTTCGACCATCTGGCGATGGAAGCGCGCCAAGGGCCTGGACTACGGGGAAGAGATGGCAAATTTCGAGAGAGCGAAGGAGTCGGCGATCGGCTCTGACCGCGCCGCTGCTCCGATGGACATCTCGCTGCCGAATAGAGGGCAGGTTCCCGACAACTATTGGCCCGGCATCATCACGGTACCGAATCCATGACAAGGCAGCCCATTCCAGCCAGCGCCGGCAAAACCCGCGTCTCTCCTAGCAAGGATTGGATTGCACCGATCGGCGGCTGGCGTACCGACGTCGAGATGGCAGACATGCCCAAGGACGCCGCGTTCCTGCTCGATAACTTCTTTCCGGAGGCGAACCGGGTTCGCGCCCGCTATGGATATCTTGCATTTGCCACAGGGCTCGGCGCCGACGTCAAAACCGTCATTCCGTATTCGGGGGTGAGCAATCGGCTCTTCGCTGCGGCGGGGGATAAAATATTCGATATCACGGCCGGCGGCGCTGTCGGCGCTGCCGTGGTGTCTGGTCAGTCGAGTGCGCATTGGTCGGCGCAGCTGTACACGAACCCGGCAGGGCAGGAATATCTGCGGCTCGTCAACGGCCTGGACACGCCGCTGCTCTTCAACGGCACGTCCTGGACCAACAATTACATCGTCGGGAGCGCAGCGCCGGTAACGCAAAACGTCGCGGTAAAGAACGTGCCCTATACGCTGAGCTTCTTCGGTACCGGATCGATCACGCTCTCGGGCGCCTTCGCCGGCGTCCTGAACGGGACCGGCGTCGGCAACAGAGTTACGCTGACCTTCACGCCAGCCGCCGGCACTCTGACCCTTACCGTGGCGGGCACTGTGACGAATGCCCAGCTTGAGACCGGCTCTGTAGCCACCCCGTATGTTTCATCGACGATGATCACCGGCATTTCAGACCCGTCATTGCTGATCGCGGTGACGGCCTACCGCTCGCGTCTGTGGTTCATCGAGAAGAGCTCGACGAACGTCTGGTATCTGGCAACCGACGCCGTCAGCGGCGCGGCGACGGTGCTGCCGGTCGGCGGGAATATGAAATACGGCGGCACGCTGGTGTCGATCAACGTCTGGACCATTCCCGTTTCCACCGGTCTGCAGCAATGCCTTGTCCTGATGTCGTCCGAGGGCGAGGTGATCGTCTACCAGGGATCAGATCCGTCCAGCTCAACGAATTGGGGACTGCTCGGTACCTTCAAACTTGGCCGGCCGCTCGGCACGGATCGGTGCATGCTGCCCGTTGGTGCCGATCTTGCGATCATGACCACGGATGGCATCGTTCCGATCACCAAGGCCGTTCAACTCGACCGCGGCGCAACGAGCCTTGGCGCCATCACCGCGAAGATCGGGCCGACGTGGCGCGAGACAGTGGGCGCGATCGGCACGACGTCGGAGGAATGGCAGCTATCAAGCTTCCCAAAGCGCCAGATGGCAATCGTGAACCTGCCTTCGTCGTTCGGGCCTTATCAGTACGTCATGAACACCGAAACCGGCGCCTGGTGCCGCTTTGTGGGAATAGCCTCGTCATGTTGGGCAACATGGCAGGACCGGCTGTTTTTTGGCTCGAGCGATGGGACGGTATATGAGGCAGAAGCCGGCGCCAGCGACAACGGAACAGCGATCGACGCTCTCATGGTTGGCGCCTGGAACCGCTTCGGCGATGGCTTGGCGACGAAGTTTTCCAAGCTGATCGGCGTGACTGCGCAGATCGGGGTTTCAACACTGATGTACGCCGGGATTTCGGTCGACTATCAGACGAAGATCCCGACCGCGCTTCTCTCATCCGTCGAGAACAGTGCTGCGGCAAGATGGGGAACCGCGGTCTGGGGCGTGTCGAAGTTCCCGGGAACAATCCTTGCGCGGAAATTCGCCTCTGCCGGCGCCTTTGGTGCAGCGCTCGCGCCGACCGTGCGCGCTCTTATCTCCGGGTCCTCCGCCTCGATCTCTGAAGCGGCCGTCGTCGGTGGCGAGGTGCTTTATGAAAAGGGCGCGCCGCTTTGATCGTCTCGGAGCCGCGGGCCGACATCGCGGCCTGGGTCGGGGCCAAGATTGGGGTTTCGTTCCATCCGCCCTATACCGCCTTGGCGCATGTCGACCGCGGCCGGATCATCGCCGGGTATGTCTTCAATGTCTGGACAGAACATGACGTCGAGGTGTCGCTTGCCGCCGACCGGTTGTCCGTCACGCTGATGCGGGCGGCCTTCCGCTATGTCGTCGGGCAGCTTGGATGCCGCCGTGCAACCTTCAGGACACGCGTAGACAACGCGCAGGCTCAGAAGGCGCTCGACAGGCTCGGCGCACGTCTGGAAGGCTGCCAGCGTGGCTATTTCGGCGACTGCGACGCGCTGCTCTATGGAATCTTGAAAGAGGACTTCCCCTATGGTTTCCACGCCTAAGGCGCCCAAGGCTCCCGATCCGACACAGACCGCGGCGGCGCAGACTGCGACGAACGTCGACACCGCGATTGCGAACGCTGGTCTCAGCCATACCAACCAGTACACGCCCGACGGCTCGCTGGAGTACAAGGTCACCGGCCATACGACGATGACCGACCAGAACGGGAAGACCTATCAGCTCCCGACCTATTCGGCCTACCAGACCTATTCGCCGCAGAACCAGGCAATCTACGACCAGACGCAGCAGACGCAGCTCGGCCTGGCGAAGCTCGCGAACTCGCAGACTGGCAAAATCTCCGGCATCCTCGACACGAACGTCGATCTCAGCTCTGGCAACGTGGACAAATACGTCAACGACCATTGGCAATCCGGCTTCAACAATCAGTGGGATCGCGATCAGGCGAGCTTGGAACAGAGCCTTGCCGACAAGGGCGTGACGATGGGATCGGCCGCCTATGATAATGCCATGCGCGATTTCTCCACGCGCAAGCAGGCGGCGTCCGATCAGTATCTCGGCGACATGTATTCGAATGCGCAGAATTCCATCCTGACCGAGCGCAACCAGCCGCTGAACGAGATTTCGGCTCTGATGTCCGGCTCGCAGGTCAATCAGCCGAATTACGTCAATACGCCGACGACACAGCTTCCGACCGTCGACCAAGCCGGCCTGATCAACGAAAACTATAACCAGCAGATGGGTGCCTATAATCAGCAAGCCGCCCGCTCGAATGCTGCCATGGGCGGTTTGTTCGGTCTCGGCTCGGCGCTGCTCGGCGGCTGGGCGATGTCCGATCGCCGGCTGAAGCGTGACATTCATCGGATCGGCCAAACAGCGTCCGGACTGCCGGTTTACGAATACGAATATCTCTGGGGCGGCGGCCGGCAAGTCGGCTTCATGGCCGATGAGGTCGAAGCAGTCGCTCCCGGCGCCGTCGCCGTTGGTCCTGGCGGCTTTAAGATGGTCAATTACGCGGGGGTTCTGTGATGGGCTTCATCTTCGGCGGTGATACAGGCCAGACGCAGGCGGAGGTCACAGACGCTCGCAAGCGCCTCGCTGCGGCTATGCTGCAGCAAGGCACGGGTACGAGCCCGATCCAGTCGCCATGGGAAGGCGCAGCGCGCATGGCGCAGGCGCTCATGGGCGGCCTCGCCGTCCGCAACCAGGCGAACCAGCAGCAGGCGGCAGATGCCCAGGTGATCGCAGCCATCACCGGTCAGCCGTACACGCCTCCTGAGCAGCCCAAGAGCTTTCTTTCATCGCTGTTTGGTGGTGGCGACAAGCCAGCCAATCCCGGCGCCAGTGGCTCGTCCATGCCGAAAGTGGACGCGGCGGGTAACATCCCCGCGGCACCCTTCAAGGCTGGCGGCAACCCTGAAGTGGCGGAATACATTCGCCAAGCATCGATCGCCAGGGGCATTGATCCGAACTATTCTCTTCGGGTCGCCGGTCATGAGGGCTTGAACGTCTTCGATCCTTCGCAGCCTGATCGCGGCGGGGACGAGGGCTCTTCATTTGGTCCCTTCCAACTTCACTATGCCGGTATGTCGAAATCGATGCCGAACGCAGGCCTCGGCGACGAGTTCACAAAGGCAACCGGTCTCCATGCCAGGGACCCGTCGACGTGGAAGCACCAGGTGGACTTCGCGCTCGATTGGGCGCGAAAACACGGATGGGGCCCTTGGATGGGAGCTAAGGCAGAGGGCATCACCGGTATGATGGGTATAGGCGCTATGCCGCCGCAGCAGGCAGCAAGCGCCGCACCTCCTGCGGCTGGGCAAACCAGTTCATCGATGCAGTCGGCGCCGGTAAATCCGCCGCCCGCGGCTGCAGGCGAAGTGGCAAGTCTGGATCCCTCAATTGGCATTCCCATGCCTGGGGCCGCTGGACAGATGCGCGCCTCCGATCCCGCCCAGGTCATGCCGCCGCAGGCCGGTCCTCAAGCAGCGTTGCCACCTATGCCAATCCGAGATGTGGGACCAACTCCTCCCGTCGCTGGCGTTCCGCAATCGCAGCAGCCCGCGCCGGTCCGCCTTGCCCAGGCGCTGGACAACGCCCCGCAGCAGCAGCCGAACCCGATGGCAAACCCGCGCGCACAAGCTTTGGTGCAGGCGATCATGAACCCGAACGCATCGCCGCAGGTGAAGGCGCTGGCGGCGCAGTCTCTGCAAGCTTTGACAAAACCGACGGAATACGGGTTCCAGGTGTTGCCCGACGGTACGGTGCTGCGCTCCGATCCTCGCAGCGGCACGCTCACGCCCGTTTATCGCTCGGAAATGTCGCAGGCCGATCAGGCGAAGCTTGATTTCGAGCGCGAGAAATTCCGCCAGGAGCAGCAAAATCGCGGCACGCTAACAGCAGCAGAACAAGCGAACATCGATCTCGAGCGGCAGAAGTCCGATTTCGAAAGGAACAAGCCGGTTGTCGTCCAGCCCGGCGAAACTCTCTTCAGCCCCGGCCAGGATCGCGTCGTCTATCAGGGCACCGGCTATAAGCCGGAAGACGTGTCGAACCTCCGCAAGGAGATCCAGAACCTCCCGACCTATAAGAGCTATCAGCAGGCGCTTCCTTCCTACTCGTCGATGATCGACACCGCGAAGACGGACTCGAAGGCATCCGACCTGAACCTGATCTACGGCCTCGGTAAGATCATGGACCCGAACTCGGTCGTTCGCGAAGGCGAAATGACGATGGTGCAGAACACCTCATCGTGGCCGGACTGGCTTAAAGGTGCATATGACAGCGTCACCGGCGGTTCTCGGCTTGAGCCCGACACAAGGAAGGCGATCCTCGGCGAAGCGCGCAGCCGCATGATGGCTTATCGTGGAGCGCTCGATAACGACATCTCGCAATATCGGGGCATCATCGGCCGGCGCGGTATGAACGAGGCGGATATCCTGCCAACTTTGGGAGATATTGCGGCGGTCCCGGACCTGGTCCAGCCCCCAGGAGCCGCGCCCACGGCAGAGATCGGTCCGGCTCCGGAAGGTGTTCCCGAAGATGTATGGGGCGCAATGACGCCAGCGGAGCGCAAGCTATGGCAGAAATGACACCGGAACAGCAGCGGGCACTGGCAATCGCGGCGGCGCGTCTGAGGCTTCAGAAGCAGCCGCAGGAGTCGTCGGGCGGAGATGCCATGGGGACGCTATCGACGACTTCGGCTGCCGCGCCTCCTCAGACCGGGGAAGAGCTGCGAGCCCGCATCTATGCTGATCTTGCCGCTAAGCGCGATGCCACGAAGCCGGTGCTTGACCGGAATCGACTGCGGGCCGATGACGCCCTTTCACAAGCAAGAACAGGCGTCGGCGGACTCATCGAGGGTATTCCGATCGTCGGGCCGATCCTCCGCGGTGGTGCTGAGCGGGCTGCAGCGGCGACGCTCGCGGCAGTCTCGGACGAGACCTATGATCAGGTCATGAATCGCATTAGCGAGGCGAACAGAGCCGAAAAAGAAGCGAACCCATACATCGACAAGGGGGCTCAGATTACTGGGGCCGTTGCCGGGACAATACCGGCGATCATGGCTGCGCCAGCTGCGTTCGGAGCAGGCGGCGGGAGCTTGCTCCTGCGGTCAGGTATCTCTGGGGTCACCGGTGCTGCGATCGGGGGAGCTGATGCAGGCGTTCGAAGCGGTGGTGACACTGACGAAATGTGGCGGGGAGCCAAATTGGGCGGCCTGTTTGGATTAGGCGGCCCGGTTGCCGGCAAGGTCATCGGGGCGGGGGCCAGGTCTCTTGTTGATGCTCTCCGCACGCGCGCAGCGGCGAGAGTGGCCGGTATGGATCCGCAGGCGTTCGGTTATTTCCGGCGCGCTGTCACGGATGACGGTCTTGACGCGTCGGCGCTGCCGCGCAGGCTGACGGAGATGGGGCCGGAGGCTATTCCGGCGGATCTAGGCCCTAACCTTCAGAAGCAGGCTGGCGCGCTTGCCGCGACGCCCGGTGAGGCACAGGCGACAATCCGAACTGCACTCGCAGATCGGCAGGCCGGCGCAAACGCGCGCATTGGTCAAACGATTGATGAGACGATGGGGCCGAACATCGTTCCCTCGGAAGTAAGAGCCGGAATTGAAGGCAATCAGAACTCGTTCAGCCCTCTTTATCGTGAAGTCTTTAGGGGTGCCCGCCCTTACGACATGAGTCCGATAGCAGACGCCATGGACGTTGATATCGGCCGCCTTCGCGGCCCAGCTCAGGCCCGGTTGCGGCAGGTTCGCGACATGCTGAACGTTGCGAATTCAAACGTCCTTTCCACAGATCCGGGTGTCATGTTTCAGACGCGTCAGGCAATCGATGGACTTCTAAAGACGGAAATTGATCCGAAGGCTATTGCGACGCTGATGGAAGCCCGCCAAATGCTCGACGATGGCCTTACCCGCGCCGTGCCACGCATCAAGGAACTTGACGCTGGATTTTCTGAGCTGGCCCGTCAGGACGAAGCTCTGACGCGCGGTCAGCAAGTCCTCGACAGCGGTCGCACAGCGCCGCGCCCCTCCGAGTTAGCCGCAGAGGTAGAGCAGGGAGTTCAGCCGCAGGGGATGCAGATCGGTCCGTCCGCGGTCCCGCTGCGTCTATCGCAAGGCGCCCGGGCCGAGATCGACCGCATCGTTGGCACGAACTCCAACGATATCGCGGCTATGAACAGGCTGATCAAAGGGGAGGGTGATTGGAACCGCGCGCGTCTCTCCACCCTATTTGGACCCGAGAAGGCCGATCGGTTGTTTAAGGTGCTCGAGAACGAGCGCATTTATGCCGACACGGCGAACACGGTCACGCGCAATAGCGAAACCGCAGCGCGCATCGCAGCTCAGAACGAGCTAGGTGGCGGCGCCGGCAATTTCGGTGTGAAGGAAGCCTTCAAGGCTGGGGGCTTCCTCGGGGCAGCTCGATCGGCGGCAATCGACAAGGCTGACGACATCGTGAAGGCCTTGGTGTCGAGCAACACCGGGAATGTCACCCGCGACAGTCTTGCACGGGCCCTCACAGGCGAACAGCGGGAAAAGCTGGTCGAGGGGCTGGTGAGAGCGCAGGGAATGGGAACGACGCCCGCGCTAGTCGATCCGGTCGTTAAAGCCCTGCTTTTGAATGCCGGAACCGCGCGGACGCGATGAGGGGTCAACCCAGCAAATAGCGAGATAGAGTAGGGCGGCAAAACAGATGCCCATCACAAATCCCGCATCGAACGACCCTCCAAGGAAGTTTCCAATGCCGTCCACTGCCCAGTTGATCCCATAGAGAATCGCGGTGGTAAGGGCGATGCAGGTGATTTGCAGAACTCGGATCATGCCACAACCAATACTACAGCCTCTTCGGCCTCGCAATTCGCGGGGCTGTTTCTTTTGGAGATGGTGAATGCCCAGAAATCCATCAACCGGCGTCTATTCCAAGCCTGCGGGCACCACGCCATCGGTCGGTCAGATCATCGACCCGGCGCCGTGGAACCAGTTGACGTCCGACCTCGGCAACGAGATCACCAACTCTCTGCCACGCGATGGCTCGGCGCCGATGGTCGCGCCGCTGAAACTTGCCAGCGGCACAGTTTCGGCGCCCGGAATTGGCTTCGCCGCGAATCCTCAGACCGGACTCTATCTGAAGGGCGGCGGCCTGCTGGGCTTCACACAGAACGGCGTCGACATCGCGTTCGGCCGCGCATCAGTCTATGCGGCCAAGTCGGGCGATTACACGGCTCTTGCGGTTGATGACAATGCCGTTCTGCGCTTTACCGCAGCCGCCACCCTATCGCTCTCGGCGGCCGCTACGCTTGGGGCAAACTGGCATCTAACGGTCATCGCCGACGGCGCCTATGTGATGATCGACCCGAACGGTTCTGAGACGATCGATGGGGCGACAACCCTTATCGTCCCAAACGGCTATAGCGTCGAAATCTATTGCACTGGGTCTGCCTTCGTCACCGGTAAGTCCGCGGCGATGGTCTTGAACACACAAGC
The DNA here is from genome assembly GCF_017948245.1 of Rhizobium sp. NLR16a. Classification (NCBI taxonomy): domain Bacteria; kingdom Pseudomonadati; phylum Pseudomonadota; class Alphaproteobacteria; order Hyphomicrobiales; family Rhizobiaceae; genus Rhizobium; species Rhizobium sp. NLR16a. Next base: position 1,709,407 of record NZ_CP072865.1, read on the forward strand.
CGGCAGCTTTATCGATGGGCTTCTCCTGTCGAATAACGCTTCCAACCCTACCACGCATATCGATTTCGCGGCCGGCTCGGTTCGATCGGGATCGTCCTTCGTCTCCAGCGCCAGCAGCTTCACCAAGCGCATCAACGGAACGTGGGCAGTGGGTAGCGGCAGCGGGGGGCTCGATGCCGGATCGGTAGCAGCCAGCTCCACCTATTTCGCTTATGCGCTGCGGAAGGATGCCGACGGCACGTTCGATGTCGTCTTCTCGACTTCGGCGACGATCGGCGGCGTCACCACGACCTTGCTGACGGGCTATAGCATCGTCAAATGCATCGGGGTGGGACTGACGGATGCGAGTTCGAACATCCGGCAGTTCATCATGTACCCTCGCGACTTCTATCAGTTTGTCACGCCCATAAGAGAGGCAACCAACGTTGCCATCTCGACGACATCGGCTCTGATGGCAATCACGGTACCAAACGGGGTTAAGGCCGAGGCGAGGCTCCGTCTTATGTTCTCCTCGAGCGCGACAACCAACTCCGCTCTGGTCCACGACCCCGCGAAGGGAACACTGATCGCCGGTGGCAACGACTCGGGCGGCAGCGTGGGCACGATCCAAGTCTCGGGCGGCTTTGCGGTCGGAGGGGGCGACGTCTGGACGAACACGACCAGGCAAGTCCGATACGTCTCAGGCGCGTCCGGCAGCATCTGGGTCTGGAATGACGGTTTCTATTTCCCATGCGGGAGGACTGCATAATGCCCTTTGTTTCACGATCCAATGGCGTCATCACCGGGCTTTACGAACAGCGGCAGGATGGGTTGGCAGAAGAGTTCCTGTCGGATGGCGATCCCGCCGTCATCGCCCATCGGGAGGCCCGCCCGGCGGTGTCGGCAGTGTCGGCGCGACAATTCCGGCTGATGCTTCGGCGCTCAGGCCTGCTCGATGCGGTCAAGGCGTGGGTGGCTCAGCAGGATGGCGAAACGCAAGACGCCTTTGAGTACAGCGGCACCTTCGTCAAGGACAGCCCGATGATGTTGGCGGGATTCGCGGCGATGGGTTTCACGGCGCAGCAGATCGACGGATTCTTTGCCGCGGCGGCGCAACTGTGACCTGGCCTATCCTCCGCTACCTTGCATACCTGCCGGCGAACCTCGCGTTCGTGCTGCTGTCTTATCTGCTGTCGCCCATTCTCGCGGCCCTGTCGCTCCTGACCGGCCCGCGGCTGCCTAGCGTGTTGCAGTGGTTCTCGACGCTCGACGCTGACCTGGACGGCGGGGTAGCGCAAGGCGTCAAAGGCTATCGCGCCGATCTCACAGGCTGGCTTCTCTGGTGGCAGCGGACGTGCTGGATCTGCCGAAATCCGGCCCACGGGTGGCAATCGCGTCTCTTGGGCATGCCGGCGGCCGGCACCATCATCATCAAGCAGCAGATCACCGAAGCCCCTAAAAATCAGTGGTATATCATGGAGACGGCCAAGGGCGTCCGGTTCTTCTGCTTCAAGCGTGATCAGCCACTCATGGGCAGCTTCTACCTCAAAATCTGGATCGGCTGGGTAAACAAGTCCTACGACGGCCGGAACCATCATTATGCATTCCAGATCGGCCTTAAGCGCCGGTCCTAACGATCACCCTCACAATTTGGAGCATGCCCAATGGCGCGACAAGTCAACGCCACGACCGAAGCTGCGCTCAAGCAGTGGGAGTCCTTCATCCCGTTCGTCTATGACGATGCCGATCCCAAGCCAAACCTGAAGAAGACGCGACTGCGGCAAGGGATGAAGATCCGCGGCACGGCGACGCAAGGCTACGGCCATACCGGGCCGGACGTCTATCCGGGTGCACCTGACATCACCGAAGACCAGGCGCTCGCGTGGCTTCGCAGTGACCTCGATCCGTGCGAGCGCGCCGTTGCAAAATTCGTGAAAGTCGATCTGACCGATAACCAGTTCGGCGCCCTCGTCATGTTCGCCTTCAATGCCGGGATCGGAGCCTTCAAGTCGTCGACGCTGCTGAAGAAATTGAACGCGGGCGATTATGCCGCCGTGCCTGGCGAGCTGGCGAAGTGGAACAAGACGACGATCGACGGCAAGAAGGTCGTCAGCAACGGCCTGGTGAACCGCAGAGCGGCAGAGGCGGGGCTCTGGGCCAAGGGTGGCTATATCCAGTCCAGCGGCACGACAGCGCTCCCGCAGCGCGCTCCCCTGATCAACGGGAAGGTTGTGAGCACGATCACCGCGGTTTCCTCCACCGGAGCGCTGCAGTTCGTTCCGCATGATGGCCCGTTGGCTTATGCGCTTGCCGGCGTGATCGTCCTCGCATGCGTCGTCGGTATTGGCCTGTATGTCTGGGATCGGGTGAAGAACTGATGGACTTCATCACCAGACTTATCCCCGACAGCCTCAAGCTCCCGGCCGTTCTCGCTCTCGGGCTCTTCCTCGGCGCCGCGGCTACTTTCTACCCGGTCAAATGGATCGGCGCACGCGAGGAGCGGCAGTCCCAGCAGGTCAAGGCGGCCAAGGAATCGCTCGACCGCATCAATACTCTGGAGAAGAACAATGCGACTTTCAGGAATCTTCCTGCTTTCGAGCGTTGCCGCGTGTTCATGCGCGATAGCGGGCTGCCAGCAGACGAATGCGGTCAACGGTAGCGGCTATCAGTTTACGCGCTTCTCCGATCCCAAAGCGGCTTTCCTGGCCTCGCAAGATCCGACCGCCGGGCCGTCCATCGCTTCCAACAATCAGCAATGCCGCCAAGACGCGGCCTGCCGGAAGTAGCGCGGCAATCCCAAACCAGAAAATCGAGGCAAGACACTATGACGAGCGCACAGGGCGACCGGCAGGCTGCTGTTCGCAGTTTCACCGGCACATCACTCAGCTACGAAGGCGACTGGTCGGCGCTCTTTGATATGGTGGGAATCCCGAATGTCGGCGGCTTCAATGGGCGCCTTCTCGCATGGATCAACTATGCGCTGGGGACAAGCTACACCGAACTGAACGGCGCTATGGCCGCATATGCCGCATCAGCTGGTGCTGCCAACTGGTCGAGCATGAACACGCTTCCAAGTGGAGCCGGACATCCGACATGGGTTCCTGATCCCAATCGCTACATGCCGGCGGCGACTGGCACACGCTGGCCCACAGGTAGCACAACGACGCCTTGGACCTATCAGACGGGGCTCAACTACCAGTGCTCCAAGCTGTTCTTTGGTTCACCGGACTATCCGACGAACGATTTTCTTATCCCATTTGTCGGCTTTGCGCTGACCGAAGGTGGGAACGCGCCGCAAGAAACGCAGTCACCCAACGCCGATATGCTGATTGATGAAGTGTTCTTCATCCATCCAGATGGCACGGAATACCCGATCTTGTTCAGCGGTGTTGCTGCCGCGACCGTCACCGCGGCGACCGGCATTGTTTACGGTCAAGTCACGCTGCCCTCGGCTCTGCCCGCCTGGTCGATCTTCGGCGTTCGCACCGTCTATCACGGCACGGTCGGGAATACCTTTGCCGCCGCCTATCGCTGCCAGCGCCACCGGGGAGAGAAATATTGGGGCGCGGCCGACCTGACGTCTATTCGCGCCCTGGCGACGGCCAATGGGCCTTCTACGGCGGCGCTCGATAGTGACGCGCTTTACAACACGGTCGGCAATGCCACCAACTCTCAACAGATGGCCTACGGCCCCTGCATGGTTCTCGCCAAGGGATGGGACGGCCGGCCGGTTCCTCTGGTCCTGGCCGACAGTTTGATCGAGCGGCAGGAGATTGCCGCGTCTGCGGACGCTCGGCGCAATTTGGGTATCGGCCGGCGCTGGCTAGATCAACGCGACCCAGCGCAGGGTAGCATTATGCCGCTGGTAATGGGCGTGCCTGGCTCGAAGTCTGCGCAAGAGCTGGCAACCAATGCGCTCAAGCGTTGGGACATGATCGACGCTATCGCCACAACGTTCAACGGTGGCAAACCGATATGGACATTTGTCCTTGATTGGTCAGGTCGAAACGACACTAACGCCACCGTAGCGTCGACCTGGGCGGCCGCCAAGACAGCTCTTCCCGGAACGCGCGTGCGCGGACGATATGGCGCCGGAACGCATATCGTCGGCGTGACCATGTGGCCTACCGTTGGCTCGGGTGACTCCGGGAGAACCGTCGCGGCGTATACCGTGACAGCACAGTGGAGCACGGTGTTGGCAGCGGCAAATGCGCTTGTGCTGGCGAGCGCGGCTTACAACAAGACCATAGACGTGTTCCCGGCGTTTATGTCGGACGTTGATCCGACTAAACCGCCCGCCGCTGAGACGTTCCCTTTGGGCAACATAACGGGGCACCCAGGCAACCAGGACGGCGTCACCACCTGGGACACCATGCGTGTTCCCTCAAGCATACCGCAGGGCGCGCGCGTCATGTTTGAATATCAGCCCGGATTATTTACAAGCCGGACGCTGGTCGAGAAAAAGACCGACTATGGCGACGGCACGGCTGATTTCAGGGTCGCCGAAGTCCTCGCTACCAACGTGCAGGATAATGCGTTGTTGATGGGGCACGCCTACACAGCGGCGGACTTCATCCACCCCGCGCTCTATCATGTCCTCAGGACCGTGAGCCGGATCCCGCAATCCGAGAAGCTGAAATTCTACCCATAGGCGCCCGAATAGATGACATCCAACGACGACATCCTGCGTGCTCTCGGGCGTGTGGAGGGAAGACTTACCGGCATAGAGGAGAGCGTGGCCCTTCTTCGGAAAGACTTCGGCGATGAGAAGGAACATGCTCACGAGAGCCGCGCCGTGATCCACCAGAGACTTGACGAGCAGCAGCAGCGCATCAGCCGGGTCGACACTACAATCGCCGTCAGCGGCGAAGTAGAGGCAATGCTACGGGATCAGATCAAGGGCCTGAAGGAAACCGTGGACGAGAACCACAAGGCCGTAAAGCCCACGTTAGACGAGTGGAAGCGGATGAAGCAGATCGGCTATGGCATTTCAGGGCTGATCGCCTTTGCCGGCCTAACTGTTGGCGGAACCGTGGCGTATATGAGCGACAGCGCTGTAGCGTGGCTGCGGCACTGGCTCAAGATTAACTAAGCCCTTATCCAGGCCTGCCTCTTTGAAATCGAAAGCGTCGGGCCGTGCGGAGCGTCGCTTGGGAGCGGACCGGTAAATTGACTCCGCACGACCCAACAGTGGATCGTAAGAGGAAGGCATTACGCGAACTGGAACTAACTGGCTTTCTCCCGCGATCCGGTGAGTTAACCTCATTGTCCCAATCTGGTTCCGGTACGATTCCGGAAAAAAAAGCCCCGCCGAAGCGGGGCAGTTGACAACACTGGATCGCACAGGAGGAACACCCGTGCTTTCCTGTTACTTCAACGAAAGAGGGACTGACTAGGTTCCCCTGCGACGTTGGGCATAGTTTAACTCAGCTTGGCAAGTGTTATTTGCTTCGCCAGGAAGGTTCTGACTGGAAGCGCAGCAACTTTGCTAAAACCTCCCTGGCGTCCTCTCGACAAGGATGAAGAAAATCTAGCTTGAATATTACCGAGAAAACGACGGACTAAAGTCGGGGCTGTCGGGGGCCGTCGTTTGTGGTGCGGTTCGAGCAGATGCCAGACAAAAAATCCCCGCATTCTCGCGGGGTGAGCACCATGGGGTTATTTTGTAGGCATTGCGCACTTAGGCGCTGCACAACAATGTTGCTCGAAATTCTCTTTAAGGACAATAAGTAGTACTTTATCATTTAGACTTATCGAGTAGCTGTAAGGCCATCTCCGACTTACGATTTCGATTTCCGCCAGCCGGCGGCCCAAGCTTCAAATTCGGAGCAGAACCACCGTTCTCCATATTGGGGACTGATCTTCGTCTGTGCGTAGTATTTCTGCCCCGGCACGTGGAAGATGCGCTCGCCCGTGTCGATGGAGATGTTGCCCTTGATCCTGCATGATAGGCCGGAGCCGCCAGAAGCGCTCCATGAGGCCAGCATGTCGCTCGCGGTCCAGCCGCCGGCCGCACCAAATGCGACCGCGCCGATCACCAAACCTGGCGCCCTGAATAACACCGATCTCCTATGCTGATAGCGATAACCCTGACGCATGCCCCCATCTCCGTCATTTCGCGCGAAGATGGTAACCGTGCTGGAGCACGGCGAATATCTATCCAAAAGGCTTATGCGGCGGTGCTGAAGGTCAATAAGAAGCGCATCACCCAGCTTAATGGACCACTGTGACAAGCGTGGGTTTCTGTTTCACGTTGCCCGCTTTGAAGTTGAGTAACGCATATAATCAGGCATAGTCAGGGCATGCTTGATCTCTCGTTCCCTTGGGCCATCGGTCCCATCCCCATAGCCTTAGCTGCCTGGGCATCTTATGGTCTTTACCGTGCAGTTGTTACTCGCGACGGGGTTACGTGGGCGTCAGTAGTTTCAATGCTTGGGCTGGTGCCATTCATGGCTGCACTCACCGTCTATTTAGTGAAGCCAGTTATCGACCAAACACTTGTGCTGATAATAGCCCAAACTCTCGCTACGGGAGTGTGCTTCTCGCTCGGAAAGCTGCTTTGGTCCGTTCAAAAAACGAAACCTGAACTGTCTCTCAGGCGTCCCGACGGGAACGTGTTTTGCGGTATGTGCATCTGTCTGAGCTTCCTGATTTTCATCGACGGACTTTTCTTTTTATTCCCCAACGCCTGGAAGTGTGAACCTTTCAGAGGAGTCATTGCTAATAAGTGTGTCGGGCAGGAATTGTTTATCGGAGTTCGTGACCTTCCAATCGCAGTTTATTTTTGGGTTCTCATGGGCATTCCCCCACTGGCTGGACTGAGTCTCGGAATCTGGGCGCTGCTTACCGGCGACCGAGGTGCGAAAGACAGTGCCGGCTGAGGTCCGTTGGGTTGGCGGTCGGCTGGCTTAGTCGCACCAATCGTTCCTCAGTTTTGGACTCCAACTGCGAGCGAATCCTTCCGTGAGCAGCTTCTTTCCGATCTCTTCCCCGTTGGTTCGATAGATGTTGACGAGCGGGCGGTGCGACGGCGTCTTGTCCACGGCGCCACTGAAGACGACCCTCAATCCCCTCTCAGCCAAAAGCTCCTTTAGCCTGCCCTTGGCGATCAGCGCCAGTTTCCGTTCCTTGATGCACTTGGCATGACTCCCGATCTCCGGCGTGTCGATGCCCGAGACGAACGGAACACCTTCCCCCAGCAGTCGCATATTCTGCCCGTCGCATTTCACGGTGTCGCCGTCGACTGCTGTCAGCGAGGCGCAGAGGATGAAACCTGCAATCAATTCGGTGTACCTTTCTCCGAGGCCTTGAGCTTTCGTCTCAGCGCCTGTTCCTGTTCATAAGTCTTATGGGGAAAGTGCTCCCAGCACCACCATCGGGTCGGGATTGCGGGTGAGGGGCTGTTACCGAACCCTCCCCATTCCTTGCAGCCGGTCTCTTCGCAATAATGCTCTATGATCACATTAGCGCCAGGTGCCGATGAATGCCCTTCGATACTCAAATCGTCCACTCCCTACTAATCCGGCACAAAGCTGCCGAACCGCAGTTTTCCGGCCTTAGCGCCGCACACCGAGCATTTTAGGCGTCTCTCGACCTCCTTGATCTGCGCATAATGAAGGCTCGCCGGCACCCTATCCATAGAGAATTCACGCCTATCGCCGCATGCTGTACATTCGGCCAAAATTGCGATGTGTTGCGGCGTCGTGTTGACGTAGCCCGGGTCCCAATTCGGCACCTCCAAAAATCTTACCATTTCGGCCCCCGTGCCATGGTTTCAGCCCTCGGCGCGCTCTTGGGCAGGTAGGCAATTGCCACGCGGCGGCTGCCGCAAACCGGGCAGCGCATGCGTTGCGAGAGCATAGCGAGCGGGAAATCGCGCCCTCTTGTCGCCACCAGGGTGACGAGATCCAGCTTATGCTTCCATTGACATTCACGCACGCTCTTCAGCCCCTCACGCTTCCCCCATGCGCATCTGGCGCTGACATCCCATCCTGCGTCCATTGCCTCGCCGATTGTTTCGGCCATGCGTCATCATCCCCTTTCGAGGTCCTTTCTGCCGCATTGTTGTTGAATGCCCCGCCCGAGCGCGTTCCTAATATGTTCTCATGATCGGGCGAGTCAATAATGAATTTGAAGACAACGAAAATAGCCCCGCCGAAGCGGGGCAATTGATCGAAAAAGGGGAAACGAGACCGCGCGTATCTGGGGCGATGTGAGAAGTTGGCTGCGTTGGTTCTCCCGCGCGGTCCCGACGTATTAACGGAAGAGAATGTGTAAGGTTCCTGTACGCTATCGGACAGGAGGTCTGCGATCAGCTTAGCAGCCGCACTAAGGCATCCTCATCCATTACCCCATGCTGGTATGACCTAATGATCATGCTGGCTAGGTCCTCGCGCTCGGCATTTGAGACGAGCGGTCTGGCTGAGATGATGCGGTCATATACCCTCTGACAGAGGGCCAGTTCAGCGTTGTTCAGCGCGCATCGTGACACGGGCTGCAACGGGGTCATCGTCGTTTACCTTCTCAAAATAGACGCGCTCAACCCCGAGCGTATCGCTAGTTTCTGCTCGCCACGATCCAAGTCAATAATCAATCTGGGCCAATTGCTTTTTAAGGCGTTGCTGATGAACTGCCGGCATGACAAAGCCGCCTCGCAAGCCTTCCCAGCCGCTGCTCGGTGCCGCTGACGCACCGCTCCGCAGTCGGCCGCGTAAGAAGCGTGACCCGGCACAGCATCAGCTCACTCTCGACCCGATGCCGGCGCGCATCGACCCTTGCCTCGCGTTGTTGAAGCCGCGGCCGCCGAAAGGCCGGCAATGGGCGTTCGAGGTGAAATGGGATGGCTACCGCCTGGCCGTTCATATCGAACCGAAGGGCGTCAGGATCCTGACCCGCGGCGGCCATGACTGGACCGACCGCTTCCCCGCCATCGTGGCCGAGGCGAAACGTCTTTCTGTCTCTACGGCAATATTGGATGGCGAGGCTGTTGTATTTGACGAGGCGGGCCGGTCTGACTTTGGCAAGCTTCAGCAATCGCTCGGCGGCCGCGGCGGAAAGCGGACATCATGGGAATCAGTCTGCATGGTCTTCGACATCCTCTATCTCGATGGTCATGACCTCACGGAAACCGAGTTCACCGCGCGGCGTCATCTCCTCGAGGGGATAGTCCCGGCCGGCGGGGAGGAAGCGGTCCGTTTATCCGAGGAGATCGAGGCGGATGGCGAAACGCTCCTGCGCATCGCTTGCGAGCATGGGCTCGAGGGCATCATCGCGAAGGATCGGAACAGCACCTATCGCAGCGGCCGCGGCGGCGAATGGCAGAAGATCAAATGCATCCAGAGCGACGGCTTCGCCATTGTTGGCTATCAGAGGTCCAGCTCGGCGTTCGGGAATATCGGCGCGCTGCTGCTTGCCGCGCGGAGGGACGGCCAACTGGTCTATGTCGGATCGGTCGGGACTGGCTTTAATGCAAGCGAGGCGCTGAAGCTTCGCGCTGCGATGGATAAGATGAAGGTGTCGGCGCCGGCGGTGAGATATTCCGGCGGGCGCAAGAACCTGATCTGGATCAAACCTACACTCGTCGCTGAAATCGAATATCGAGCCTGGACGCATGACGGGAAGTTGCGGCACCCGTCATATAAGGGGCTGCGGGAAGCGGCTGACGGGGTGACCGTTTACGAGATACCGGCTGAAGCCTGAGTGGCCCATCAGGGCCAGCATAATTCGAAAAGCATTCAGCTTAGACATTGAGAGCGCAGGTTATATTTGGTATATTGGAACCTTTTCTTCAATATGAGGAGGGTTAGACATGACATTTATGATTAAATGGCCTGTGCATCTTAATCCAGATGAGGAAACGATAAAGAAAATGCTCGAAGAGTCACTTCCGAGGATCATTGATTATCCTATCGACAAATACATCGGACTTGATCCGCCAAGGCAAAAGGAAGTAATGGATTCGGTTGTTGACAGCTTGCAAGAGCTTCAGTCTCAGATTCCCCAGAGTGCCGATGTTTTACAAGCAGCAGTTCAGGGTATTACTGATGCGCACATAGAGGGCAAGGAGACCGGAACGTATAGCCATGAGGGAGCAGCAATCGGCTGCCTCGTCGGAGCGGCCATAGGAGGAGCTTTTGGTGGTTTTGCTGGTGCCAGCTTCGGTTGCACTGGGGGGGGCCTGATAGGGCGTGCCATCGGCGAGCGGCGGAAATTCGCATTGCAATAGCTCCGCCCTATGGTGTGTTCTCAACACGGTATAGCTAGCCACTAGAGGGCGACGATTCCATCAACGTTGCCCTCTCGTCCAGCTCGTGCACCGGCAGATAGGTGTTCTTCTCCATCCACTCCCGGACGATATACCTGATAGCGTCCTCGCGCGTCAGCACCAGCTCGCTCGAGACATTCCGCAGGGCTTCTTCAGTATCGTCATCGAGCACGATCAACCCTGAATTCCGCAACTGCAGCGCGGCGCGGCGCAGGATGATCAGCAAATCCCGGGCGGAAATTTCGACTATGCGGTTGGCGGCGTCCTCGAGGAGGGCCGCGAAGTCTGGCATCGTAGTGGGCTTCCGCATGAGTCCTTCGGCATCTTTATTCTTTATTCGGCTGATATTTGTAGATCGCCGCAGATGCTTGAGCCGGAACTTCACCGCATCGCGGGTCGATGATAATGTTCGACTTTAAGCCGCTGAACGGTACTCAGTCACACCGGCCTTCGCCGCAAACACTGCGTCCGCGGACGAAGACAGGATTCGGCGAAGAGCAGCGTCAGTCCGGTCGTAATCGGCCAGTACTATCGCTGTTCTGGGGCGCTCGAACATCGCCGAAATGTCACCCATCTTCATATGCGCTGAAGCAACAGAAGAATGCGCGGGCGTAACAAACTCGAACACCGCATTGACCCTTTGATCTTCGATGATCGCAGCGCCAACATCCCAGTTCTTCGAAGTCCCCCGAACTGTCGCGTCGAACACAGCGAGCTTTCCAAACGCCTCAGTAATCCGATTAACGAACAGTTCCCGAGAAACTTTGACCTTGTGGCGATCAAGCGCTGTCAGAGTGCGGTCAACTGATACTGAGGATGCATTCGCAATGAGTGCGACAGCCGCCGGAAGCTGATGGCTTTTGGCCTTAAGAATAAAGAAAGAGCGTTGATCGTATTCAACGGAGAACCGCTTTGCAACATCACTGGCCACCCGCGAAAAGACGTGGCCGGCGCCGAACATGTCGGCGTTCAAACACGCCTGGCCGTCGTCGGACACAAAAAAATTTCCCTTGTCCTCATCAAGTCTGACGACAACACCAGAGCCATTCGGATATGTGACGGCCGTGGTGATGTAAGCTGTTCGGCCATCCACCACTGCATGCGAAAGCGACCGCGCAACTTCGTCCGCGATGACCTGCAGGTTTTCGTTCGTTAAACCAATTGAGGCGACCATGGCGGCGGCGGTACGTCCTTCATGCTGGGGCATTTCCAAACTTGCCCGCAAAAGTAAAGATACTCTGCAAATGTGGTAACATTCTGAGGTAAAGGAAGTGCTATCCCGATCTTCTTTTGGAAGAAGATATCCACGTCCAACCCCCTGTTCATGGGGTAAGGATGCCACCTATCATAATAGGTGGCAAGGCTATGTTCTTCGTTGTCGATCCTCGGGTTATGATGCGGTTTCAATGGTTTCCATTCTACGGGATTGAGTCGGACGGTTCGGTTGCCGGTAGCCGCCGACCGTATTTCGATCTGCCCGTAGACGTTGCTCTCCCAAACTGATGCTGGTGTGGTCAATCGGACGGAGGCGCCGCCGCCGAGCCTTCCATTCAAACGGACTGATGTCGTCCATTGAAGCGTGCCGCTGGGTCGGTGCAATATTTTCTCCCAATCAACAACCGAATCCAGTTCTTTGTCGGCAGCGTCGACCATGTCCAAATGGTCAAAAAAGCGCGCTAGCTGTTCTGGCGTCAATGCTTGGTTCCCCTGCACCTGGCGACGTATTCCGCGTTAGCGACATGGCAAATCGCTGCACGAGAGCTCCCCCCTGTCGTTGCTTCTTCCTGCCGCACCTTCGATCGGGGATTTAAGTTTAAATCTCGCGTAAGAGTCGAGTCCCTGGTTAGGCGTTTTTTTGCGACGCTCGCAAACACCTGCCGTCGGCAGAATGCTCGCATCAAGCCATTTAAGAAGCCAGCCATAACTCCGCGTTATCGTTGACCTGGTAAACTCCATCAACAATATCGCAACACTGCCGTTTCAAGTTCAAATGGCCAGAGTGGGACAATAGGGTTTGGGTCTGTGAACCAGGTATTAAAATTCATTACGTCGCTGTTTATGGGAACGCTGCAGGAACGCTTCGCCAACGCTAAGATGATTTCTGACTATGTGGGCATGATAATCCGGTTAACTGCTATGGTCATTCTCACAAAATTCACTCAAGCTTCTCTTCCTTCGCTCGGGTTCGAAGCCAACGCCGCTGCGTCGCTATCGATCATGACGGTTCTCTATGGCATCTGTCTGCTGCTCCTCGTGTCGGTAATGACCGTTCCGTACGGAATTGCTGAGACGGCTATTTTTAAGAATTCGCGGAGGGGAATCGCGGGGTTTTTCTTTTTCTTGATGTCGGGCGTAATAGCCGTCGTTTTCTCCTACGGAATGATGGGCTTGGCTGGAATGTTAGCTATCGCAGTCATGCAAGGGATGAAATAAGGGGAGCCTATTACATTGCGGTGGAACCAGTGCGTCTGGACATCATCGTCAACAAAGGCAGCGTTCGTCCGGCAAGGTTCAGTCCCGTGGAGCTGCATTGTGGAAAACAGGGATAACCAAGAATGTGATTAGCTCTTCTGGCGACTTTGGCATGGGTTGTTCCCAGGAGGTAACGCCATGTCACTCGCCTATTTCGCCCGAAATGCCGCCAGCGCGGTGCGCGCGCGAAAGCGGATACGCCGGGAGGGATATAACATGCGGGGACACAAACTTTGGAGTGAGGCAGAGGATGCTGTCGTTCGTAAATTCGCGCCGGATTACGCCAAGATTCACAAGAAGCTCCCACATCGGACACTTGTAGCGATTGGCACAAGATGCCGCCGGCTTGGCCTGAAGCAAAGGTTCCAGCACATTTATAGTGCTTCTGAAATTTCCAAACTGCGCCGCCTCTACGCTCGAGCGTCGAAAGAGGAAATATGTGCCGCGTTCCCTCATTCTACATGGATAAATATCCAACAGGTTGCCCGCTATCATCACATTCGCAGAGACCGCTGCAAGAATTATTGCCTGACTGGCTTCCCCACGCTAGACGAAGTTAGACGACGCTGCCGCGAGATAAGATGGTCGATGCCAGACCTCGACAAGGCGGCAAAGACGGGTACCTATTTCAGTCGGGCGGGATGGATCGGGAAAAAGATCAATCATCGAGCTTTGGGGCGCGCCATAGAAGCTCTCGACGGAGTCGTGAAAGCCGATTGGAACGAATAATCCGCCTTGGCCAGCTATCGAAGCAGGCGGCCTAACTGACTTTTTGGGAGTGCCATGGCCTCATTCCTTGCCGCCCAAGCGGACGCCTGGACGGCCATGATTGAGAAATTCGACACCCTCGGTCTCCAAGACTTTCTGAACAATCTGAACATTTGCCGCTCGGCCGGCTATCGGTCCGTTTCCGGCGCTCTCCATATTGCGTATTGTGTTGACGTTTAGTCCTGCCTTTTCTGCGAGTTCCTTCTGCTCGATTTCAGCCAGAATTCGCGCGGCCTTTAACTGATTTCCGGTCGTTAGCATCCAAAATTATCCCTCGAAACGATAAATCTGGTTATAGCACCTATTTTCCATTTGACAAAACTAGTTTTCATAACTAGGTTAATGGTCATAGTTAATTCCCGACTTGTCTCACATAGGAGATCGAACGTGCAGAACTATACGGTTCTGGCAGCCGCCGAAGGCTTGCCTTGTGCTACTCGCCGCGCCCTTCTTTTCGGCCTTGCCGCCGCGTCGACTACCGCCGCGATCGCTGTTGCGCCTGACGCGCAAGGCGCCGACGTTGTCCAGACCCAATCGCTTGCCCATCAGGCTGAGAACCCGGAACTGGTGACAGCGTACCAAAAATTTAACGCTGCATGCACGGAACTGAAAAAGGCTCATGATGAGCTGGAGTGGTTGGCGGACGAGTGGCGGCATCAGTGGCCGTTAGCACCGGAGGAGTTGCTGCTTGGGGCGAACGCGCAGGATGGTCGGTACACAGTGCCCGCTGAGCGCGACATCATCGGTCGCTATCTCGTCCGGGATACGAGCGAGCTTACCAAAAGATTCCCGGCCAAATTCCGCCGGGAATTTCGGAAGACATGCTTCACGCTCCGGACCTCGCAGGATGAGCGTGAACGTCTGCGGACGTGGCTACAGCGTACTCCAACTGGAAGAACCGCAAAATCACTGGAAGAAAGCCGGGCGTTTCGCTTGAAGGCAATGAAAGAGTGCGAGCTGCGCATTCAGTTAGCCGAGCGGTACGAGGCCGAGACCACGCGGATCCGCAGGATCTCGGGGGCTGACGCTGCGCAACAGCGTGTAAAGGACGCTGACGCTCAAGTTTATGAAGCTGCAGATGAGGTTTCCCGCTGCCAAGCTCGCACTGTCGCCGGCTTCAAAATGAAAGCCGATGCTCTTGCCATCACCGCGAGCGGGCTCATCACACTCACCGGCTCCGACAGCCCTCTCGGTCAGATCGCGCGCTTTGTGAACGCTGTCGCTGAATTTGCCGGGAGGGCATCCGTATGAGCCCGATGATCCAGGAGCTGCGCCGCGAAATCGTTGAGGCATGCATCGAGGAGTTGATCGCGCTCCTGGATCTTCTCGACGGCGATCCAGATCTCGAGGACACTGGCGACCTGGAACCGTCCATCTGTAGCACCCCGCAATTCGTCGGCGACCAGTGCATCTACGACTTGGAACTCGATGACTGTGACTACGAAGAAGGCGGTGACGACGAAGACACGCTCGGCTGGGCAAACCCCATGGGCTTACGTGTCCACGTTGCGGACGAAGCCCGGCAGCTCATAGCAGCTACTAAGTAGACCTTGAGGGCGGATGACACCGAAAAGCGAACGGATCAGCTGAAGGCTGCATCTGCTCGCTTCCAAGAAAAGGAATGGTTCGCGTTAGTGAACGCTACCAGAACACATTGCTACCATTTTGCTACCCAACTCGGTAGCACGCCCAATCACAACAGCGGACATCACGGGACGCACTGACGAATGAACTCTGAAAACAAGGGGCTTTGACGGACATATCAGGACGGGGAGGGACAGCGGAAACCGAATTTCAAGACCGGTTCCTTAAACCACTCGGACACTCTTCCAAGTGTTTGGGAAGCCTGAAGAAAGCCAGTTTCGGTCTTTCCGGTGGATCGGTGGTTTCTGCCGATTTGCTGCCCATTCACTCACAGGCCGGCTTTTTAGCAGCTTTGATGGCAGCGTCAACTTGTTCTGCAGCGAAGCGGCTTTGACAGCCGCTTCTCTGCCGCCGTCAGACCAGGACGGTGAAGTTGTCAAATGCGAGTTGCGGAAAGCCCGTCGGCTCGACGTCGGGTTGAATATCGAATCGGACAAAATCGACCGCTCCCAAGGCTGCCAGAGAGATATGCTGGCCATCGGCGATGGTGTCACCATAGACCGTCAGCGACATCTCACTCACCTTGTTGCCACCGACATAACCCTCGAAGGTTACGAGGGCATCGACACCTTCATAGGCGGGGTCGAAATTGGTTGCGACATCGACGCCCTCTATCGTGAAGAGCTTGCCGTCAACGCGTTCGAAAAACGGATTGTAGGGATTGGTGACGACGTACTCGTTGCCGCCGGATTCGGCGACCGTCCAAAGGTTGCCATCGAGTTTGTCGCCAAATTTGAATCCTGCATAACCGGAGGCGACGTCAGGCAGCCCGGGATATTCCGTGGGAGCATTCTCGAAATCGATGGAATACTGTCCTTGCGGAGGAGTGTGGACTCCGATGTTGAGGCTGCCGACATCCGTGCCGCCTTTTCCATCGGAGATCTTGAATGAAAAATTCTCGCCGAAGATCCCGCCGGGCTCAAGCGCGCTCGGATCATTGACCGTGTAACTATAGCTGCCGTTGCTCCAGATCGTCAGCGTTCCGTGCTCACCCGCGATGGTAAGATATCCCGGCTCGCCCGCCTTGTTAGGAATTCTCATTCCGTTGACGAACTGAACCTGAAGCAGATCGCCGTCGGAATCCGAGGCGTTGTCGAGAAGGTTTCCTTCGATGGCCTCCGCTGGTGCGTAGTCGTGGACCGACACGTCAGGCACTATTGGTTTGTGATTTGCCATGGCTCGTCTCCTAAAGATGAGCGTGGAAAGGACGTCAGGCTGCGACCCGAACGCTGCAAATAAACTTTCTACTCCCCTTTGAGTCAAGCAACAAACTACACGCCCTAAGGGAGTGATGGCCGATGCCGTTGCTGTGAAGGACACGTAAACAAGAGAGCAAAAGCCAATCTACTGCCTTGGGATGAAGGCTGCAGTTGCAGCCGGCGTCCGGAGAACAGCTGCTGCTGTCGTCGGTGTCTCGATCCGGTACTTCCCGACCTCTAGAATCCCGCCAACATTTACCATGTGCCCCGCATCGGCACGCCGATTTCGGCTCTCATTGCAATAGCGAGAGGGCAGGGCAGCAGGCCTCGTGTTGGCAATTCATTAACCATAATCATTGGAATTGTCGCTATCGCTGCGAAATCGTTCGTATATTTGCCATGAACTCACCAAGATTAAAGTCTCGTTAGGTGGGCGGGGATAAGGCGTTGTTGACCCAGGATGGGGCAGAGTTCCTTAACCATAACGATCTTTGAGCGGCGTGGGGCACATGAAACTGGAATACGGGGCGTCTTTCGCAACGACAGCACGGTGGCTGGCGATATCGGCGATGTGTGCGACGGTTGCGGCGTGCGGCACGACACAGGCCGTGCCGAAGAAAAGAGCCCACGGCAAGGAATATTTCTCTGAATCCGAATATGGCGTGAAAGCCAGCCCCCGCGTCGCCACCGGCAACAATATCCCGAAGGGCGGCGGCCGCTACATGGTCGGCAACCCCTATGAGGTGAAGGGCAAGTGGTACTATCCGAAGGAAGACTTTGCCTATAACAAGGTCGGCGTCGCCTCCTGGTACGGCTCAGCCTTTCACGGACGCCTGACGGCGAATGGTGAAGTCTACGACCAGATGCATCTTTCTGCCGCGCATCCGACGTTCCCGCTGCCGAGCTACGCCCGCGTCACCAATCTCGAGAACGGCTCCTCCATCGTCGTCCGCGTCAACGATCGCGGCCCCTATCACGAGGGCCGCATCATCGACCTTTCCAACAAGACGGCCGACATGCTGGATCTGCAGCACAGCGGCACCGGCAAGGTGCGCGTGCAATATGTCGGCCGCGCCCGCATGGACGGCCATGACATGCCCTATCTGATGGCCTCCTACGTGCCGAAGGGCAGCCGCATCCCCGGCGTCAATCCGGAAGGGCAGATCGCATCCGGCGTGATGGTCGCCTCCAACAGCCGCAAGATCACCCGCGATCAGCTGCAGAACGCGGAAGACTACGAGACGCCGGCGAATGTGCCGGTGCCGTTGTCGGCGACCTCCTATGCGGGTTCGACGCCGAGCGCACGCTACAATGCGGCGCCCGGCCTTGCGCCGGCAGCCCATGTTCTGGTGGCGCCTTCAGCTGCTTCCTCCAATGCCACGCCAGGCGTCGATCGGATGGTCGTGCTGCCGGAGATCGGTCCGATGCCCTATGAGCGGCCCTATGGCGGTTCGCAAGACTCCCTAGCGCTCGGCTACCAGAACGAGGCGGTAAAGACGGTGACGGTCGATCTCGCCTTCGACGCGGTGATGGTGCGCAATGACGGGCTGACGCAGGCCTCGATCCTTGCCTCGGCCAAGCGCCAGCAGGCAAAATCGGCAGCGCATTGAGCATGGCGATTGCGTCGAATTTCGCCGCGCTCTAACCTTCTCAAAACGCCGTTGACCGATGGGAGTTGCGATGCTGAGGCCCGTGCTTCGCCTGCTTGCATGCCTGATGCCGCTCGCCGCCGGCGCACACGCCGCCGACGGGGGCGCTGCCGGTTTCGCCACCAAGGCAGCGCAGGCCTATATGATCGAGGCCTCCACCGGCACGGTGCTTCTCGCCAAGAATGAGGATCAGAGCTTTTCGCCGGCTTCGCTCGCCAAGCTGATGACGATGGATCTGGTCTTCGATGCCGTGACCAAGGGCCAGATCACGCTCGATACCGAATATCCCGTTTCCGAATATGCCTGGCGCACCGGCGGCGCGCCGTCGCGGACAGCAACGATGTTTGCCGCTCTCAAATCACGCGTGCGCGTCGAGGATCTGATCAAGGGTGTCGCGATCCAGGGCGCCAATGACAGCTGCATCATCCTCGCCGAGGGGATGGCCGGAAGCGAGCAGCAATTCGCGCAGTCGATGATCCGCCGCGCCCGCGAGCTCGGCATGGAGAAAGCGGTGTTCGGCAATTCCACCGGCCTTCCGGACGGCAAGAGCAAAGTGACGGCGCGTGAGATGGTGACGCTTGCCGCCGCTCTCCAGCAGTCCTATCCCAATCTCTATCCTTACTTTGCGCAGCTGGATTTCGAATGGAACAAGATCTTCCAGCGCAACCGCAATCCGCTGCTCGGGCTCGATCTCGGCGCCGACGGGCTTGCGACCGGCTTTGCCGAGGGAGAAGGTTATTCGATCGTCGCATCGGTCCAGCGCGACGGCCGGCGGCTATTTCTGGCGCTTGCCGGCATCGCTTCCGACAAGGAACGGACGGAGGAGGCCAAACGCGTGCTCGAATGGGGGCTGACGGCCTTCGAGAGCCGTCAGATCTTCACCGAGCATGAAGTGATTGGCGCGGCCAGCGTCTATGGCGGCTCGGCGCCCACCGTCGATCTCGTCGCCAAAGTGCCGGTCAGTGTCTATATTCCGATCAGCAACCCCGACCGGCTTTCGGCGCGCGTCGTCTATCGCTGGCCGCTGACGGCGCCCGTAAAGCCGGATTATCAGGCCGGCACGCTCAGGATTTTCGCCGGTAGCCGGCTGCTCAGGGAGGTGCCGCTCTATACCGCGCAGGCGGTCGGGGAGGGCTCGCTCAGCAGCCGGGCGGTCGACGCCATGCTGGAACTCGGCGAATCGCTGTTCTTCTCCTGGCTCTGGGACAAGTCCGCTGGCGGCTGAACGTGTTATGCCCATCGCGAGCCCAAGATCAGGCTCTTGCGGATAGCGCTTCCTTTCCCGCATACCGTTGCCGCACAGTCATGTTCCAGACTTGAATGCCTGACCTTCTGATACAATTTGCCGGGGAAGGTGATTGTGTCGCCGCCGCGAAAGGTTTTCCTTCCCGATGTCTTCGGATAGATAGAAGAGGCGGGGCGCCCGTGCGTGCGGCGTCCGGAATGCGGGAAGTTGTCATTGTCATCCGGTACGGGACTGTTCGTTACGTTTGAGGGCGGGGAAGGCGCGGGGAAATCGACGCAGATCCGCCGCCTCGCCGAGGCGTTGAAAGGCGAAGGGCATGAAGTGCTGGTGACACGGGAACCGGGCGGATCGCCGGGCGCGGAGGCCGTCCGCCACGTGCTTCTGTCGGGCGCTGCCGAGGCCTTCGGCACCCGGATGGAGGCCATCCTCTTTGCGGCAGCCCGCAACGATCATGTCGAAGAGGTGATCCGGCCGGCCCTGACGTCAGGCAAGATCGTGCTCTGCGACCGCTTCATGGATTCCTCGCGTGTCTACCAGGGCATCACCGGCAATCTCGAGCCCGATTTCATCGAGACGCTGCAGCGGATCGCCATCAACGGCGTCATGCCGGATTGCACCTTGATACTGGATATTCCCGCGAAGATCGGCCTCGAGCGGGCGCAGAAACGCAGCGCTTCGGAAGGTCCCGATCGCTTCGAAAAGGAGCGGCTCGAAACGCACGAAAAACGACGCGAAGCCTTTCTCGATATCGCCGCCCACGAGCCGGAGCGCTGCCACGTGGTCGACGCCATGCAGACGGAAGAGGCGATCGCCGCCGAAATCCTGGCGATCGTCAAGCGGCTGATGTCGCCCCCAGACCGCGCTCGGATGCCGGAAGCAGCCCATTATGAGTGAAGATCGGCCGGGACTGCTGGACGGCGCCATCTGGCCCGCCGAAAATACCAGGCTGTTTGGCCATGAGGAGGCGGAATCCTTCCTTGCCCAGTCCTACCGATCCGGCAAGGGCCATCACGCCATCCTGATCGAAGGGCCGGAGGGCATCGGTAAGGCGACGCTCGCCTTCCGCTTCGCCAACCACGTGCTCTCGCATCCCGATCCCGACGCGGCGCCGGAGAAGATCGCCGATCCGGATCCCGCCTCGGCGGTCAGCCGGCAGATCGCCTCCGGCGCCTCGCACAACCTCCTGCATCTCGCCCGGCCGGTGGACGAAAAGACGGGCAGGGTGAAATCGGCGATCACCGTCGACGAGGTGCGCCGCGCCGGCAAGTTCTTTTCGCAGACCTCAGGCACCGGCAACTGGCGAATCGTCATCATCGACCCGGCTGACGACATGAACCGCAATGCGGCCAATGCCATTCTGAAGATCCTCGAGGAGCCGCCGAAGCGGGCGCTGTTTCTGGTGCTTTCGCACGCACCCGGGCGGTTGTTGCCGACGATCCGCTCGCGCTGCCTGCCGCTGAAACTAGCGCCGCTTGCCGACGAAGGACTCGTTGCCGCCCTTGCCCATCTCGGCATAGCAGGCGAGGGCAGTGTGCTTTCGGCGGCCAAGGGCAGCGTCGGCGAAGCCTTGAAGCTCTTGAACTATGGCGGCAGCGAAATCATCGCCGGTTATGACGAGGTGCTTTCCGCCGAGGGGCCAGCCGCCCGCAGGGCGATGCACCGGCTGGCCGAGGCGCTCTCGGGCAAGGAAAGCGATACGATTTTCGATTTCTTCGTCAGCCACGTCGGCGACGACATCATGAGCCGCGCTCGCGCGGCGGCAGGCGAGGGACAGATCGCCACGGCCGAACGGCTGGCACGGCTCTACTCGGAGGTTACCGAGCGACTTACCGTCTCCGATGCCTATAATCTCGACCGCAAGCAGACGATCATCAGTATCCTCGCCGATATCAAGCAGCCAAGATTCTAGCGGATCAGCCGGCCAGCAGCTTCCACGCGACGAGCGCAAGGGTGACGGCTAGGACAATGCGAATGATGCGTTCGTGCAGCCTCGGCGCCAGAAGGCTTCCCAGAATGATGCCGGGAATCGAGCCGACGAGCAGGGCAAGGAGCATCGCCCAGTCGATCTCACCAATCAGCCAATAGCCGGTGCCGCCGATCAGGGTCAGGGGTACGGCGTGGACGATATCGGAGCCAACGATCTCGCGCACATCAAGCCTCGGATAGAGCACGAGCAGGATCGTCACACCGAGCGCACCGGCGCCAACCGAAGTCAAGGTGACAAGCACGCCGAGACAGAATCCGAGAATGACGGTGAGGGCAAGAATGGTCGTCGGCCGCGGCGGGTTGCGTCCGCCGATGGCGCGGCGCGCCAATTGAAGGATCGGGCCACGAAAGATCAGCATGATCGCAGTCATGACGAGAAGCCAACCGAGGGCTGATGTAATGGTGTTGGTCACGCCGATGCTCTTGCGATCGACACCTGCCAGCAGCCAGAGCATCAGCAAGGCGGCCGGAACGCTGCCGGCGGCGAGACTGCCGACGATCTTCCAGTTGACGCGCCCATGCATGCCGTGAACGGCGGTGCCCGCCGTCTTGGTGATCGCCGCATAGAGAAGATCGGTGCCGACGGCCGTTGCCGGATGGACGCCGAAGAGCAGCACCAGCAGGGGTGTCATCAGCGAGCCGCCGCCAACGCCGGTAATGCCGACGAGGGCGCCTACAAACAGTCCCGAAATTGAATAGAGAGGCTCGAATGTCAAGCAAGCGCCTCCGACGGCGCCTGGCCACGGGGATTGTGGTAGGTGAAAACTGGCACTTCGTTCGGTCCCGCCTCTCTTTGTGACGACCGGTAAATTGCGTGCGGGGTGGAGTCAAGCTCACGACCACGTGTCCCGGAAATCATGGACGGCAGCGAAACTTGATGTTTCGCTTGACGGTGACATGCGCTAAGAGCGGCTGACCATTGATAGAATAAGCCGGACCTTGGCCGCCATGACAGACAAAAAACCCTTCTACATCACCACCGCGATTTCCTATCCGAACGGCAAGCCGCATATCGGCCACGCCTATGAACTGATCGCGACCGATGCAATGGCGCGCTACCAGCGCCTGGACGGCAGGGATGTCTTCTTTCTGACGGGCACCGACGAACACGGCCAGAAGATGCAGCAGACGGCGCGCGCCGAGGGGATCTCCGCGCAGGCGCTCGCCGACCGCAACTCCGGCGAATTCGAGGCAATGGCGAAGCTGCTCAACGCCTCCAACGATGACTTCATCCGCACCACGCAGGAGCGTCATCACGAGACGTCGCGGAATATCTGGAAGCTGATGGCCGACAATGGCGACATCTACAAGGACAGCTATGCCGGCTGGTATTCGGTGCGCGACGAGGCCTATTACCAGGAAAGCGAGACGGATCTGCGCGCCGACGGCGTGCGTTACGGCCCGCAAGGCACGCCCGTCGAGTGGGTGGAAGAGGCAAGCTATTTCTTCAAGCTCTCCGAATACCAAGACAGGCTGCTTGCCCACTACGAGGCCAATCCCGATTTCATCGGTCCGGCCGAACGCCGCAACGAGGTGATCTCCTTCGTCAAGTCGGGCCTCAAGGACCTGTCGGTCTCGCGCACGACCTTCGATTGGGGCATCAAGGTGCCGAACGACCCTGCGCATGTCATGTATGTCTGGGTGGACGCGCTGACCAACTACATCACGGCGACGGGCTATATCGAGGACAAGAATGGTCCGAGGGCGAAGTACTGGCCGGCCGATGTGCACATCATCGGCAAGGACATCATCCGCTTCCACGCGGTCTATTGGCCGGCCTTCCTGATGTCGGCGAAGCTGCCGCTGCCGAAACGCGTTTTCGCCCACGGCTTTCTGCTCAACAAGGGCGAGAAGATGTCGAAGTCGCTCGGCAACGTCGTCGATCCGGTCAATCTGGTGAACCATTTCGGCCTCGATCAGGTGCGCTACTTCTTCCTGCGCGAAGTCTCCTTTGGTCAGGACGGCAGCTATAGCGAAGAGGCGATCGGCACGCGCATCAATTCCGATCTCGCCAACGGCATCGGCAACCTCGCCAGCCGGTCGCTGTCGATGATCGTCAAGAATTGCGACGGCAAGATCCCGGAATGCGGGGCGCTGACCGACGAGGACAAGGCGATGCTGGCCCAGGCCGACGCGCTGCATGCATCGACGCGCGAGGACATGAGCAAGCAGCTCATCCATCGCGCGCTCGCCTCGATCATTGCAGTCGTTTCGGAGGCCGACCGCTATTTTGCCGGCCAGGCGCCCTGGGCGCTGAAGAAGACGGATCCGGCGCGGATGGGCACGGTGCTGTACGTCACGGCCGAGGTGGTGCGCCAGATCGCCATCCTGCTGCAGCCCTTCATGCCGGAATCGTCGGGCAAGCTGCTCAATCTCGTCGCCGCGCCTGGCGACAAGCGCGATTTCGCCGCGCTTGGCGAGGCTGGCCGTCTTGTTGCCGGGACGGCGCTCGAAGCGCCGACGCCGGTCTTCCCGCGCTATGTGGCTCCGGAGGCCTGAGGCCGTGCTGATCGATACCCATTGCCATCTCGATTTTGCCGACTTCGAAGCGGAGCGGGACGAAATTGTCACGCGCGCCCACCAAGCCGGCGTCAAGCAGATGGTGACTATTTCGACGCGCGTGCGCAAGCTCGACGGGCTGCTCGCCATCACCGAGAAATATCCGTCGGTATTCTGCTCCGTCGGCACGCATCCGAACAATGCCGGCGACGAGCTGGACATCCAGACCGAAGACCTGGTGCGCCTGGCGAAGGCGCATGAGAAAGTGGTGGCGATCGGCGAGGCGGGCCTCGATTATTTCTACGACACGCAGACACCTGAAGACCAGCAGACCGGCTTTCGCCGCCATATTGCCGCCGCTCGGGAAACCCAGCTTCCGCTGGTCATCCACAGCCGCAGCGCCGATGCCGACATGGCTGACATCCTGACCGAGGAAACGGGGAAGGGGGGCTTTCCCTTCATCCTGCATTGCTTCTCGGCAGGACCGGATCTGGCGCGCACTGGTGTCGAACTCGGCGGCTACATCTCTTTCTCCGGCATTCTGACCTTCCCGAAGTCGGAAGAGCTGCGTGAGATCGCCAAGACGATCCCGCATGAGCGGCTGCTGGTGGAAACGGACGCGCCCTATCTCGCGCCGAAGCGCTGGCGCGGCAAGCGCAATGAGCCGTCCTATGTCGTCAACACGGCCGAAGTGCTCGCCGAGACGATCGGCCTTTCCTATGCGGACACCGCACGGATCACGACGGAGAACGCTTTGCGCCTGTTCTCGAAAATGCCAAGGATTTAGCAGGTGCTCTATCGGCGGCGCTTCACCATTCTCGGCTGTTCGTCGTCACCGGGCGTGCCGCGTATCACTGGCGACTGGGGCGCCTGCAATCCCGACAACCCTAGGAATCGGCGCACACGCGCCTCGTTCATGGTGCAGCAATTCGCTCCTGATGGCGGTGTGACGACCGTCGTCATCGACACCGGGCCGGATTTTCGCGAGCAGATGATCAGGGCGGGAGCCGACCATGTCGATGCCGTGCTCTACAGCCATCCCCATGCCGATCATATCCATGGCATAGATGATCTGCGCGGCTATTTTCACAATACGCGCCGGCGAGTGCCGATCTACGCCGACCAATTTACGATGGACAGGCTGCGTGAAGCCTTCGGTTATTGCCTGGAGACGCCGCCGGGCAGCAACTATCCGCCGATCGTGCTGCCTGTCGTCATCGAAAATCTCAACGAACCCGTCGAAATCCGCGGCCCCGGCGGCAAGATCGATTTTTTTCCGCATATCCAGCAGCATGGCGATATCAATTCGCTCGGCTTCCGCATCGGCGATGTAGCCTATTGCAGCGATATCAGCGATTTCCCGCCCCAGACCGTCGAGAAACTGCAAAATCTCGATGTGCTGATCATCGACGCCCTGCAGTACACCTATCATCCAAGCCATCTGTCGCTGGAACAGTCGCTCGACTGGATCGGCCGGCTGAAGCCGAAACGGGCGATTCTCACCCATATGCATACGCCGCTGGATTATGACGCGGTGATGGCGCAGACGCCGGACCACGTGGTGCCGGCGTTTGATCAGATGAGCTTCGAGACGGAGTTTTTCGCTTAACCCAGCGCTGCAGCGTGCTTACACGCGCGCGGCAGGATCGGGGACTGAGCCCCGACCCTGGCACAGGTCACTGCATATAGGGAAGGACCTCGACGGCGCCGCGGTAGATCATGTCGAGCGAGACGTAGAGGATGATCAGCAGACCAATATAAGCGATCCAGCGATGGCGGCCGAGCAGCCGGGCGATCAGGTTTGCGGCAATACCCATCAGTGCGATTGACAGGGCGAGGCCGATGACCAGGACGCTCGGATGTTCGCGCGCAGCACCGGCAACGGCGAGCACGTTGTCGAGCGACATCGAAACGTCGGCAATGACGATCTGGGTTGCCGCCTGGAAGAAGGTCTTTTTCGGCGCGCCTTCGCCGCTTTCCGCTACGCGATCCTCGTTATGGCCGTCGCGAAGCTCGCGCCACATCTTCCAGCAGACCCAAAGCAGCAGCAGACCGCCGGCCAGCAGCAGGCCGACGATCGCCAGCAGATAGACGGCGACACTGGCAAAGAGAATACGCAGGACCGTTGCGGCAAGAATGCCGACGATGATCGCCTTGCGCCGTTGCGTGGCCTCGAGGCCGGCAGCGGCAAGACCGATGACCACAGCGTTGTCGCCGGCGAGAACAAGGTCGATAGCAATGACCTGCAGCAAAGCCGTCAGACCGGCTGCCGTGAAGATGTCCATATGAAATGTCCCCAATGCGTCGAAAGCCGTGCTAGCGTCTCGATGGTTTGACGTCAACCGCCGAAGGCTGCAACAGACGGTGCGATTCACCGCCTGGTGTATCTGAAAAAGGACAGGCGGCAACGTTATGGAACTGCCATGGAATGCCGCCGATCCGTCCCACTGCCGTGGAACATTCATCTCGGCTGCCGGTTCTTCAAGTCAGAAACCAGGCGTCGGGTCCGACGGCTGGAACAAGACATCGAGAGGAGCGTTCCGTGAGCAACATTCACCACGATACGAACCCGGGTTCTTCAGGCCCGATGGGCGGCGGCAGTCTTACCGCATTTTTCGACAGTCGGAACGAAGCCGAATCTGCGATCTCCCGTCTCGAGGACGCAGGTGTGCCGGTCGCGAGGATCAGATTGATGCCGGGCTATGAAGCGGATGGAAGGAATGCCGGCGCCATAAGCGACGACCGCAGCGGCTTCTTCGACGCGCTGGCCGACTTCTTCTTCCCGGATGAAGATCGCGCGATGTATGCAGAAGGGCTGCGGCGAGGCGGCTTCCTGGTTCAAGTCAACGATATCGACGACGCGCTCTATGAGACCGTTCACGATATTCTCGACGATGAGGGCAGCATCGACATTGATGAGCGGGCAGATCTCTGGTTATCGGAAAGCGGCCGCGAAGGCGGATCCAATACCGGTTTTGCCGGCACAGCCCGAGGCGGCAGAGCCGCGGACGACCTGGCCGTGTCCGAAAGCGCGTTCGAAGATGAAACGCGACCGGTCGCGATGCGCGACACCACGCATGGAAGCGCCAAGGTCCGCGCCTATACCTCTCCCGGGGTCGGCTCGCCATCAACCGATGCCGATCGGCAAACGCAGACGCAAGGCGGATCGAACCAGAGTCAGGGATTCCGACGCGATCACTGATGTCCAGTTCCAGGCATGAGAGCCGGCGACGTTCGCTCTAGCTCATATTCGAAGGAGACGTCCATGCAATCCTCCATCAATCGTGACGGTTTCTTTCCGCCGGATCCCGATGAGTTGGTCGCGGAAGGCGAGCCGCCCTTTGCCGATGCCGCCAGCGCAACCGCGCGTGAGAAGGCCGAGCACGATCTCGACCTCCTGCAGCACGAAGTGAGGCTGTTGCGCGCCCGGCTCGGCATTTTGCGCGAAGATGCGGAATCGGCGCTGAAAGCCCAGGCAAACCTGATAGACGCAAGCGCCCATGTCCAGCTCGGCAGCTATCCCTGGGCAAAGCTCGCCTTGGCCACGGGCGCGGCGTTCATTGCCGCCAGAATCGTTCGCAGCCTTCCGTTCGGCGTTTTGCTGGCCGGATTTGCCGGCCACCTCTCCGAGACGAGACGGTGGTGAATGGCTGACCTACGCTCGGTCATCCGACAACTCGGAGAGAGCGATTTGCGGCCCGCGATCCGACTGCGGGCCGCACTTCGCAGCTGTTGCCCCAATTCATTTCTGACATTACCAACCGTCGCCGGCACTGTGCCGCAGGGAGTCTGCAGGCCGGGGAGGGCGCCCCGATGATACGTCACCGAGACAAGGATCGGCAATGATCGTAGCTGGGCAACGATCAGCCTGCCTCGGCCAGACTGGTTCGTCGATTGACGTTGATGGCGTGACACTTCACAAAGTGCCAAGCCTCTACAGCACAAGCGGCACCGTCCCGGGGAACACGATCACATGCGCAGCAACGACGACCGCCACCGCTTGCGGAAGATATTCACAGTCCTGACGGTCGGGTTTTCCACGCTGCTGCCAATCGGTATTAATCCTGCTTCCTCGGCCGAGTCATCCGGATCCTCAGCGCCGATCCGCGTTATCATCGAATTGCCAAATGACGATTCCGGTCGCGCTCTGGTCGATCGGATCGTTCCCGGCAATCAGGAGCCCACGCGGCCAGTCGCCGTCTCACCGGCGCCAGCACCGCCGTCGATCGCGACCTCACTGCAGGATTTGCGCCAGCGCTTGCTCTCGCTCGTCAACGCAGTTCCAACCCTTCCGGGACAGATCCAGGCGGCGATCCGGCTCTTCCAGACAGACAATCGTATCGACCCTGTCGGTCTGATGCTGGCGGTCACACTCTTCGTTGCTGGCGGATTTCTCGCGCAGCGCATCGCCTGGTGGTCGGGGCGAGGGCTTCTTCATTTTATACTGACCGCACCTGCCGACACGGTCCGGCAGCGGATCAAACTGCACGCCGGGCGGCTGTCAATGGGGCTTCTCGCATTGATCGGCTACCTCATCGGAAGCCTCGGCGCCTTTATCCTTTTTCCATGGCCCGCTGTGTTTCGCGATGTTGCGCTTATTCTGCTGTCAGCTGCGCTCATGGTGCGCCTCGGCGTGCTGGCGGGCCGCATTGTGATCGCGCCGGGCGCCCGCCTGCCGCATATGCGGCTTGTGACCCTTGTGACGTCGCTTGCGTGGTTCTGGTACTACTGGCTCCTTGCAACGGCCGCGCTGTTAGCAACCGGCTGGGCCACCATCGAAGTGATTCGGACGATCGGGGCTTCAGCCATATTGGTCGATCTTTTTACCGCGGCATGGCTCGCGGTCGTCTCGATCGCGCTGATCGCGATGATCTGGCTGCGGCAGTTTCGTTCCGACGGGCCGCCGGTGAACCGGCTGATCAGCGTCGGCTTCAGCGCAGGCATCATTCTCTCGTGGCTGTTATGGGTGTCGGGACTGCGTGCTGCATTCTGGACGGTGATCGTCATTGCGCTTCTGCCGCTGACGGTATCGGTAACGCGCGATATCACTCGGCGCATCATTATGAATTCGCAGGATGAGCGTGCGGTGGAGGATCCGGCCATCTTGGGATGGTCGGTCGTTATCATGCAGACGTTGCGCAACGGCCTTATCGTGGTTGCCGCGCTGCTCATCGCCCGCTCGTGGGATGTCAATCTCGGTGATCTTGCCGCAGCCGAAACGATGACCACACGTCTGATCCGCGCGGGAATCCGAATCGTGATCGTCTTGCTGGTGACCGACGTCATCTGGAAGCTCGTCAGCACTCTGATCGACACGCAGATGGAAGTGGCGTCGAGAAGCGTGAATGCAGGCCACCAGGAGGGGCCAGAGGCGCGCCGTCGTCAGCGGTTGAATACGCTTCTTCCCATTCTTCGCAACGTGCTGTTCCTCGCGATCGGCGCTGTCGGCTTTCTGATGATCCTGGATGCTGTCGGCATTCAGATCGGGCCGCTGCTTGCGGGCGCCGGTGTCGTCGGCATAGCCGTCGGCTTCGGTGCGCAAACGCTCGTCAAGGACATTATCTCCGGTGTCTTTTATCTGTTCGACGATGCCTTTCGGATTGGAGAATATATCCAGGCGGCAAAATACAAAGGTACTGTCGAAGGATTTTCGTTGCGATCGATCCGCTTGCGACACCACCGCGGTCCTGTCACCATCGTTCCATTCGGCGAACTCGGCGCGGTGCAAAATCTGAGCCGCGACTGGGTGATCGACATCATCACGCTTACACTGAACTACGACAGCGACCTCGAGGAGGTTCGCAAGACCATCAAGCGCATCGGCGTCGAGCTTCTGGACGATGCTGAGCTCGGGCCCCACATCATCGAGCCCTTGAAAATGCAGGGCATCGAGCAGATGGCGGACTATGGCGTGCAGATAAGGCTGAAATTCATGGCAAAACCGGGCGAGCAGTTTGGCGTCCGCCGAAAGGCGCTTGCCATGCTGAAGAAGACCTTCGCCGAAAAGGGCATCCAGTTTGCAACACCGACGGTACATGTCTCCGGCGGAACGGCCGATGCAGCGTCATCCGCTGCCGCGTCGGAGCTGCAGAGACCACCAAAACCCGTCTTGCCGATTGAGGAGTGACAACCCGCAATTGGGCTCCATCCCCTTGACCGACGGCGCTATATTGCTGATTGAATATGTCGAGAAGGTCTGCCCCTGGCGATCCCAATTGGCACCGGAGCAACTTGGACGCTGACAATCGGATGCTGACAGTCACGTCTACATTCAGCTACGTCCTCAAGCGGCAATTGTGTCGAGCGTTTCGGCGCGGCAGGCGATAGCATCTGAGGCAGCGTTTTTGGGCAAGGATGTCCAAAAGTGCCTCCTGAAGGCGAAAGCGGGTTGGCGAAACGGCTGTCTTGGCCGTCCACTCGCTCGTTTTCGCTGATTTGCGCGCTGAAATCAATCACTTCCGATAAGCAGTACTTATCGGAAAGCCAGGAGCAACCTGGAGCATCATAGGTAGTGACGAACTGCCATCCAGAACCTTCTGCGACCCATCTCGGACGCCGGCATCGCGCTGGCCCGTCTCGACGAGCGGGTTGCACGGCGCCACCAAAGATACTCGCACCCCGACCCACGAGCTGACCATCGCCCGCGACGTTCTGAAAACCCGCCGACGCATTGCAGCGCAGCCGTCCGGCTGGGCGCTGTCGGCGGCATCTCCTGGGGATGTACGGTGTCGAGTAACGCGAAATTACATCGCCACATCTTCGCCAGATGTCGGCTCCCGACCTTGGCCCGAGGCGCCTTCTCAAGATCATGTTCGACGCCGCCGTCGCGGCGGCGGACCTGATCGAGGGAATCCGTCGGCATCTCCCAGCGACGAAGCGATTCCGGTGGAGGCACGGTGGTGTTAGTCCGAGGAGCCGTAACGGGGTGAGGGGTGCGGCAGCTGGATAGGTGGCTTCAGTTGAGCGTCTGCAGGGTGGTCTCCCTGCACGTCACTCGCAAGTGCCCGAGATCTCGCATATCGAGCTTGTCCCATGGAACCGCTTTTTTGCTGCCGGATTTTTCCGCCCCTATCGCGGTCAGTAGCGCGCGACCGATGGCAAGCGCCGACAGCCGCTCAAAGAAACTGTAGGCGCCGAGGTGATATTCGACGACATAGAGGTCCGCGCCGCGCACTTCAGCCTTGACCTCTTCCACACGGCCAACGGCCTTGCCGTCAACGTCGTAGACCTGTTTTCCCAGCAGCAGTTCGAGTCGAACCTCGTTCATGATTGCCCTCCCGGGATCCACATAATAATGTGGCGCTTCAGCCAATCCTGACACTGCTCCAATGGCGTCTCGCGACGATCCACATTCACTTCGATGTCGATCCCAACGTCTCTCACTTTTGCCCAGGGCACGCGGAAAGCCGTGATGTTATCATCTTTGCCAGCCGCTCGGTAAAGCCAAAGTAGGAAGCGATGCGGCCGGCGGCCCATCCGTCGCGACAGCGTCACACCGCCCATTTCGATGAACGCGACTTTGGGAGCGTCGCCGTCAGAAAGGCTGAGGACGACGCCGTCTGCCTTACCGATACGATTTTGTTCCTTGTCGACCATTTGCTTGTCAAGGACGTCGCGGATCAAAAGCATATTATCCTCCTAAGATCTGCAGGGGAAGGGTTATCAGGGCGACGATGAACGACAAGCCGATAATGACCAACACGGCGGTATTGCTGATCCATCCATTACGGTGCTTTCCAACAAAATTGCGATCGTTCATCAAAAACAGAAACGGAATCACGCCGAAGGGCAATGCCAACGCAGTGATCGCCATTGAAAAAATCGTCAGTTGCAGGGGATCGACGCCAACCGCGATCGGCAGGACTGCGATGCCGATGAAGCCTGTATAGACAAGCGCGAATGCCGGATCGGTGCGGGGCTTGGCATCTTCCGACCAATTCCAACCAAAACCCTGGGCAACCAGGTACGCCTGGCCAAGGCTTGCTTCGAGCGCGGCGCCAAAGCAGCTGATTCCGAGCGATGCGGCGAAAAGGTAAAAACCCCATTTTCCCAACGCTGGGGTCAATATCGGCGCAATCTGGTCATATCCTTGGATGTCGGTGATGCCGCGCGGCGGAAAGACGAGTGCCGCCACGATCAGGATTGACGCTGCAATGACGGCGCCAAAGCTCATCCCAACCGTCGCGATCACCCGATTAACGCCAAGGAAGCTCTTATCCCACTTTTCCTCGATCGCGCCTGACGAGTAAAACAAGAACAGAAACGGGGCTATCACGGCTCCGAGAATGCTGACAGCAATGAAACCATAGTGCAGCGGCTCTTTTTCGGGCAGCGTCGGCACCAGCCCTTTTGCCACCTCCAGCCAGGGCGGATCCATGACAAACACACCCACCACGAAGCATACTGCCACCAAGCCCATGACGGCCACACCATCTTCGATCATGCCGAATGTGCCCTTCCAGAGCAGAAGCCATACGGTCAGGGCGACCGGCAATGCCCACCACTGAAAGCCGGCACCGCTAACAAACTGCAGTGCCAGCGCAATCCCACCAAGTTCTGAGGCGAGGACGAGCAGATTGACGATCGAGATTATCAACAAAGTGACCAGGAAGTAATTCGCTCCAAAACGTTCCCTCATACCATCGGCAACGGTGTGATGGCTTGCAATGGCAAATCGACCCGACATTTCAATCAGGAAAATCAGACAGACAGTGCCGACGACAATGGGCCAAAGCAGGCTGAACCCATAGGCCGCTCCCGCCTGGCTCGATGTTGCGATCTGGCCTGTTTCGATAAATCCCCCGACGCTGGTGACTATCCCCAGCGAAATCTGAAGCAGCTTTTTCATCCGCCGGCACCAGGGAGTTTACGCTGGTCGACCTCGTAGCGATGAAGCTCAACAAGATTTTGATGGGCCTGCTCGAAACGCCCATGTCCGATCTCGTCGTGCGCCGCGGCGATCAATCCATTGAGCCTGACGACAGCCGCTCTCGCTTGGTCATATCTCGGGGTTTGCGGCAGTTGCGATGAAAGATGCGATATTTCCCTGTGGCATCGTTGCACGGCAAGATCGGTGAAGCCTTCTGGAACACGTCCGCCAAGGCGGGCATCGAGGATCATCTCGGCGCTGGCGCTCCACATGAGGATTTCCTGCACTTGCCTGCGAGACTGCTCATCCTCGTTCGAACAGGAGACGAGTGACAGCAATAGAACCGTAGACAACGCTCTATTCGACCACCGCGAACTTCGTTTCAATGTTCTTCCTGGAGCGATGCGAACGTGACCTTGGCCTGCATGTGCCGTATCGCCGGGCAGTGCGACGTCGCGAGATTTCGGTGCTCGTCTGTCGCGAGGAGAGGAGGTGCGCGCCGGGAAAATCTGGGCCAAGATGCGCTCCGTGCGAAGAATGCGCCGAAATGACGGTTTGAGTTACCAATCAACCGTTTAAGATCATTTTAGTTCCGCCTCATGCGAGGGAGCGGTTCTGTTCGCATACATCATTCGGTTCCATAATCTACCTTATGCAATTTTGGTGTGTAGCGGCTATTTAGTAATGCGACAGTTGGGCCAGTTAGAGATGCGACAGTCTCGCCTCTCGACGTTCTGGTCAACGCCAACGTTGGGAGCAAGGATGACGACCTTCAGCCTGGTCGAGACCATGAGCGGTCGGAGTCGTGATGTCCTGTTTGATCACCATGTCGCAGAAAGAGTTGCATCGCCTCGAAATCATTCAGAAGATCCGCGACCGGCGCCTGAGCATTATCCAGGCCGCCGAGTTGCTTGATCTCAGTCGAAGTCAGGTTCATCGGCTGCTGCGGGACTATGACCGTTTCGGTGAAGCCGGCCTGGTTTCGAAGAAGCGATCCCGACCGAGCAATCGGCGCCACAGCGAGGATTTTCGCAATGCGGCGCTGGATCTGATCCGCGAACGCTATCTGGATTTCGGTCCGACGCTGGCGCGCGAGAAGCTGATCGAACTGCATCAGATTTCGGTCGCCAAGGAGACGCTGCGCCAATGGATGACCGAGGCTGGCATCTGGATCTCGCGGCGCGAACGTAAGAAGCGGGTTTTCCAGCCGCGCGGCCGGCGGGATTGTCTCGGCGAGCTCGTCCAGATCGATGGCTCGCATCACTGGTGGTTCGAGAACCGCGGCCCCAAGTGCGCCCTGCTCGTCTACATCGACGATGCTACCGGCAAGCTCTTACATCTGCGGTTTGCCGGATCGGAGAACACGTTCGATTACTTGCATGCGACGAAGTCCTATCTGCAGCAATGGGGCAAGCCTCTGGCGTTCTACAGCGACAAGCATGGTGTCTTTCGTTCGATCCATGCGTCGGAGAAAGACCGGACGAGCGGCCTGACGCAGTTCGGGCGAGCGCTTTATGAGCTCAACATCGACATCATCTGCGCCAACACCCCGCAGGCCAAGGGACGCGTCGAACGAGCCAATCAGACGCTGCAGGATCGGCTGGTGAAGGAACTGCGGCTTCGCGGCATCGACACGATCGAGGCCGCAAACCTCTATGCACCGGCGTTTATCGAGGATTTCAATGTCCGTTTTGGCAAACCGCCGCGCAATCCGAAGGACATGCATCGTCCTGTGGCCGATCATGAGAACCTCGATGGTGCCATGTGCCGGAAGGAGGTCCGCACGCTGTCGCAGTCCCTGACGCTCCGCTACGACAAGGTCTTGTTCATTCTCGATCCGACGGAGCTTTCCAGGCCCCTGGCGGGTAAGAAGGTCGTCGTTTGCGACTACCCGGACGGCCGCCTCGAGATCATGCACGAGAGTTTTACCCTGCCCTACAGAACCTTCGACACATTGCGGTCGATCCACCGGCCGGAGGTCGTCGAGAACAAGCGTTTGGACGACATGCTTTCGATCGTCGCTGAGCTGCAGGCTGGACGGGAACTGCAGCGCAGTAAAAGCGGCCCTCGCCGCACCGGTCAGACGGATCATATGTTTGGGATACCGGATGGCAGCCAGGGAAATGGTTATCAGAAGTGTGGCCGCAAGCCCGGCCGGCGGACGGACTTCATGAACGATCCGGAGGTGATTGCCAAACGACAGAAGGCGCTGGCGCGGATGGAGGCTGCGGAATGAATGGTGAGGGACATAGTCTCAAAGCTAAAGCCGAAGGGGTGCGTCCTACCCGCCCCCGCTCCTCCCTGCAATCCGGCCCAGCCGGTCGGATCGGGGGCTGACCGGCAGGGCCGGGACAGCCAGAGCGTCGCATTTCTAACTGGCCAGCGGCGCCGCATCTCTAATCAGCTTTGACAATCACCTGTAGCCGCAAAGTTAAAGTGTCCTGTATCTGCAAAGTAAGAATGTCACTCTCCCCGGGTTTGATGACCTGGGAGATAGGCGGATGGGACTGATAGCGCCGCGCGGTGTGTCCCCGGCCCTGCAAAAATCTAGCCATTCGTGCATGCCGGACTGACGACATTCGAACCGTATTGGTCGGTTTAGCGTTGCCTTAAAGAAGCTGTGCAAGGATACGCTCTTACCACCACACCGGCGAGCTGATGACGTTTCGAAAAGACCCAGAGATAGCGCGCAGCCGCGCGGGCTGCCTAACCGGCCACGTGAGCGCGTTCGCGCCAGCGGTATTTGCGGCCATTATTGCAGTCATCGTCGTCTGGGTGGCAACGAATTGGCGGCTGGAGCGCTCTTTGGCCGATGAACGCTCGGTCGTTGCCGGCGAGCTTGCCACGATATCATCTCGGCTGCAGACGAACCTGAACAGCAATGTGAAACTGTTGCAAGGGCTGGCGGCGGGTATCTCCGTCGATCCCGCAATGGGTCAGAACGGGTTCTCCAAACTTGCAGCACGGATCCTGCAGCCCGATTCACAATTGCGAAGCTTCGCCGCGGCGCCGGACATGGTCGTCAGATGGGTTTATCCGGAAATGGAAAATGAAAGAGCCATCGGGCTCGACTACCGGAAGAATGAGAAGCAACGGGCTGCCGCGATGCTGGCGCGCAACACCCACAATATCGTCTTGACCGGCCCGGTGGAGCTTGTCCAAGGCGGAATGGCCTTCGTGGTCAGGTGCCCTGTCTATGTCACCGATGGAAATAGCCAGATCTTTTGGGGCCTTCTTTCCGGAATCATCGATATTCCAAGGCTTTACGGCGATAGCGGTCTTCGTTCGACCGACCTTGAGGTTGCCATCAGCACCGAACCGGAGCCGGAATCGCCCAAACAGGTTTTTCTCGGCAGCCTGGAGACCTTTCAAAGGCAACCGGTCGTGGCAAATGTGGATATGACCTACGGCCGATGGACCCTCGCCGCGCGTCCGAAGCATGGATGGGGTAGAAATAACGGGATCGGCGCCTTCGAGTTCTATGCAAGTTTATTGGCCTTCTGTGTCGTTGCCCCCATCGTCTGGGTCGGCTTTCTGAC
This sequence comes from Rhizobium sp. NLR16a, assembly GCF_017948245.1. Lineage (NCBI taxonomy): Bacteria > Pseudomonadati > Pseudomonadota > Alphaproteobacteria > Hyphomicrobiales > Rhizobiaceae > Rhizobium > Rhizobium sp. NLR16a. The sequence goes on from NZ_CP072865.1 coordinate 1,745,521, forward strand.
CAGGTCGCGCCAAAGGACCATCGAAAAACTTCGCCTGCACAAGAAGAAGCTCGTTCGCGCCCGTCAGCGCCTGGAATACCTCTCACTGCACGACGCACTGACGGGACTTCCCAATCGGCGGTTCGTCGACCAGATGATCTCGCAGCCGCCGCGGCCCGCTCCGGAAGATTGCCTGATCCTCATTCATATCGATCTTGACCGGTTTAAGGAGATCAACGACACGAAAGGCCATGCTGGCGGTGACATCGTCCTCCAGACCACGGCTTTGCGGCTCGCCGATTTGGCCGGCCCGAACGACGTCGCGGCCCGCATCGGTGGAGACGAGTTCATTTTCGCCAGCTGGAGCGCCAATCCGGAGCCTAAAGCAGCCGAATTGGCCAGGCACATTGTCGACGCGCTTCAGCGCAACATCTTTATCGATGGAGCAGCATATGTGGTCGGAGCAAGCGTCGGTGTCGCCTGGGAGGCTGAACCTTCTCGTCGGGACCTCAGCCAATTGCTTCTGAATGCCGATCTGGCTCTCTACGAGGCGAAGAAGGCGGGTCGCGGTCGCGCGGCCATTTTCACGGAAGAGCTTCGCAGCGCCGCAATTCATTCGAAAGAACTGGCGGATGAATTCAATCAAGCGCTCGAACGCGACGAGTTTGTAGCGTTCTTCCAGCCGCAGTTCGACGCATCCACATTGGCAGTCGCAGGCGTCGAAGCCCTCGCCCGCTGGGACCATCCGCGAAGAGGTCTGCTCGGCCCGACCGAGTTTCTTGATGCTGCGGAAAGGCTCGGCCGTAGTGGCGACATGGATAAGCTGATCCTGCAAAAGGCACTCTTCGAGCTGACGAGATGGGACGGTTTGGGACTCCAAATCCCACGGGTCTCAGTGAATATCTCGGCGCGCCGACTGGCGCAGGCGAATCTCCTTGCCGAGCTTTCGGCGCTTCCCGCAGCGAGGGGGCGCCTGTGTTTCGAGCTGCTTGAAACAATCTCCTTCGACGAGCTTCAGCCCGCTCTCAATGAGGTGATTCCAGCAATCAAGGCGCTCGGCATAGAAATTGAAATTGACGATTTCGGCACGGAACATGCCAGTATCGTCAGCTTGCTTCGATTTGAACCCCGAAGGCTCAAGATCGATCGAGAGATTGTCAAGCCGATCATCGCCTCGCCTTCTCAACGCCGTCTGGTCTCCTCGATTATCGAAATCGGCCGGTCACAGAACATCGACATCGTTGCCGAAGGAGTGGAGACAATGGAGCACGCGAAGATCCTGAAAGATCTCGGCTGCCATCTGCTGCAAGGTTACGCTCTGGCAAGGCCAATGACCTCGGAGCAACTGATCGAATTTTGCCGTCGGACGGATAAGGGAACCGCAGCAGGCCGATAAGGTTGGCCGGCGGCTGTTTGTGCTTGCGGGTCTTCGTCAGCAGGTTCATTCTTATCGCCGTTGAGAAGCCCGCCGGCAGCGGCCGATATCGCTGTCGCATATCGGGTTTTTGTGAGATGCCTGCGATGGAATGCGCCGGCTGCGGTTTCGATATTCAGAGCGGTTTTGCTTTCTGTCCGCGATGCGGCTCAAAGCAACCTCTCTCTTGCGCGGCCTGCGGCTATCCATGTCAGCCGGATTTTGCCTTCTGCCCGAGATGCGGCGCATCGATCTCAAGCAAGACCCAGCCCGCCGCGAAACCGGCCATCGAGACAGCACCGGGTGAAGCCGATAGCGATGCCGACCGGCGGCCGGTGACGGTGCTCTTTGCCGATCTCTGCGGGTTCACTTCGCTAAGCGAGCAGATCGATCCTGAAGTCATGCGGGCGCTGCAGAACGAATTGTTCGAAGAGATGACCCGGGCGGTGGAAGCCTATGGCGGCTTCGTCGACAAATTTGTCGGCGATGCGCTTCTGGCGCTGTTCGGTGCGCCAGCCGCCCATGAGGACGACCCGGTGCGGGCGCTTGGCGCCGCACTTGATATGATCGACCGTGCCGCTACAGTCGGCAAACGCTGGCAATCGCGCGCCGGCGTGCCGCTGCGTCTGCATATCGGCATCAACAGCGGCCCTGTCGTCACCGGCGGTTTCGGCGCCGCCAGTGCGAAATCCTATTCCGTGACCGGCGACACGGTGAACACCGCGCAACGGCTGCAATCCATGGCCGGCGAAAACGATATTCTCGTCGGTCCGCTGACCTATCGCCTCACCCGCCACGCCTTTGCCTTCGACAGCCTCGGCGCGCAGGCCTTGCGCGGCAAGAGTGGAAACGTGCTCGTGCATCGGCTGACCGGGCTGCTGGAAGCGCCGCATAGGGCGCGCGGGCTCGAAAGTTTCGGCCTTCAGGCGCCGATGGTAGGACGGGACGCGGAATTGTCGCGCCTGCTGACCGGCCTCGACCTTGCCTGTGGCGGCGCCGCGCAGCTTGTCCGCCTGATCGGCGAAGCAGGAATCGGCAAATCGCGTCTGGCCAGCGAATTCGTCGGGGCCGCCGCCGATGCGGATCGTTTCCCCGGCCTTGCCATCCGCAGAGCCAGCTGTTCTCCCCTCGGCGAACAATCCTACGGCACGCTCGCCGCGGTCGTGCGGAGCGCCTACGGAATCGGCGAGCGCGACGATCCCGACAAGACACGGCAACTGCTGACAACAGGGTTCCGCGCCCTCGATCTCAGGCCTGACGACATCGAGGCGCTTTTGCCGCTCTTTCTGCATGTTCTCGGCTTCGGCGATCCCGATGGCGCGCTCCGGCACATCGAGCCGGAACAATTGCGGCGGCAGATCTTCTATGCGGTCCGCACCGTTTTCGAGCGGCGGCTGGCGCAAGGCCCTCTCCTTCTTGTCATCGAGGATCTCCACTGGGCGGATGCGGCCTCGCTGGAGGTGCTGCGCTTCATGATGGACCGGCTGGAGCGCAGCCGGCTGATGCTGCTCGCGATCTATCGGCCGACATCGCAGACGGACCCGCTGGACTCCAATCGCGTCAGCGTCACCGTCCAGCGTCTCGGCCCCCTCCTCGCTGCCGATGGGCAGACGCTGCTTGCCGCCTTTTTTGGCGAGGGTCACGGCAAGCTGCCGGCGCCGATGCGCAAGCGCATCCTCGATCGCGCCGGCGGCAATCCGCTGTTCATCGAAGAAATCCTGCGCGGGCTGATCGACATGGGCACGCTGCACAATGACGGCCAGCGCTGGCATGTCGCGGCCGAAGACGCGGATGTCGATATACCGGTCAATCTGCAGGCCCTGTTGCTTGCCCGCGTCGACCGGCTGCCGCAGGAGATCAGGCGTCTGGCGCAAGAGGCGGCGGTCGTCGGCCCGAAGTTCGATACCGCCCTGCTCCGCACCGTCGCGACCGACCCGGGCGGCATCGATGCGGCGCTGGATTATCTCTGCGATGCCAATATCATCGAGGAATTGCGCGGGCCGGACGCCGAGATAGCGCCGGGCTATCGCTTCAGCCAGACGCTGATGCACGATGTCATCTACCACAATCTGCTGCTGCAACGGCGCATGGAGCTTCACCGACGGATCGGCCGGGCGCTGGAACGCCAATATGGCGTGGCGCCGGATCGGGCGGAGCATCTGGCGCAGCTCGGCCATCATTTTAGCCTGACCACCGAAAAGGCCAAGGGCGCCAGCTATCTCATGGCGGCGGGCGATATGGCCCGCAAGATTTACGCCAATGACGATGCCATGCGTCTCTACCGTCAGGCTCTTGCTGCCTTTGCCGACGAGCCGGAGGTGACGCCGGAGCAATCGGCGCTGCTGGAGCGCCTTGGCGATCTCTGCGGTCCTGCCGGCCGGCGTGAGGCCGCCCTGAACCATTATCAGCGAGCACTTGCGACCCACCGCGTGAAAGATGATCGGATCTCCGTGGCGAGAATCTTGCGCAAGATCAGCCGCCTGCATCTCGATGCGGGACGTCGCGATCAGGCGGAGGCCCATTGCGCCGAAGCCGAAGCGATGATCGCGCCGATCGATGCGCCGGTCGAACATGCGCATCTCCTGCAGGAACGCGGCCACCTCGCCTTCCGCACCGGCGACCAGGCTGCTGCCGCCGAATGGGCGACACAGGCGCTGCAATGCCTGCAAACGCTGCCGATCGATGGAACGACGGAGGCCGGACGGGAGGCGGCGCGGGCGATGGCAGAGGCGCTGAACACCAAGGGTGCAGCGCTGGCGCGGCTCGGACGCCGCCGTGATGCCGTGCAGGAAGTGGAGCGCAGCCTTTCGGTCGCCGAAAAGGCCGATCTGCAAAGTGCCGCCTGCCGCGCCTATTCCAACCTCGGCGTTCTCTACACAATCGTCGATCCGGCCAACGCCATCAGAATCTGCCGGCGCGGGTTGGAGGTCGCCACTCGTATCGGCGATCTCGGCTTCCAGGCGCGTCTTCTCGCCAATCTCGCGGTCTCCTGCTGCACCTTCACAGATCGCTGCGGAGCGGAGGGCGTGCCGGCGGCGGAAAAGGCGGTGGAGATCGACCGGGCGCTCGATCAGCGCGACCATCTCTCCGTACCGCTGATCGTGCTCGGTCAGATACACCAATGTCATGGGCAGCCGAAGCTAGCTCGTAAGTATTACGAGGAAGCCCTTGAGGTTGCGAAGGAAATTGACGAGCCGCAACTGCTCTTTCCGTGTTATGATGGCTTGGCGACACTGAGCCTTGAACACGACGACATGGATGAAGCGGAACGGTATTTCGCGCTGGCGCAGGATGTGTGCATCCGCCACAAGCTCGACCCCGGCACATTCGTCGTCTTGCCGTTTCTCGACTGAGGGCTTCGTATCTAGCTCTGCATCAATTAGACCAGATAATTCAGAAACATACAGGGAGGAACTAACAATGCAGGAGAACCACGCCGATAAACCATTACAGCCTGGAGATCGCGCGCCCAACGTGGTGCTGGATGCGATCACCCGCCATGGCAAGATCGCCATCGATGATTTCCGCGGTCAGAAGCCGGTGCTCGTCGGCTTGTTTCGTGGCCTACACTGCCCCTTCTGCCGCCGGCAGATCGCCGCCATGGCCGAACTCACCGGTGCGTTGCAGGAGAAAGGCATCGACAGCCTGACAGTCGTCAATACGCCAATCGAGCGAGCGCGCCTCTATTTCCGCTACCACCCGCTTCCCAATTTACTGGCCGCCTCCGACCCCGAACGGGTATCGCACAGAGCCTTCGGCCTGCCGAATATCGAGTTCACCGAATCCGAGAACGAATGGCCGCACAAGGTCAGCATGAGCACGATGTCCTCAATGCGGATCGACATGCCGGGCGAGCTGCCGGAGCCCATGGATGTGATGGCGGCGATCGACTATCTCGACAAGGCCGACGGCTACGAATTCACGGAGGACGATACGCGGATGATCGCCACCGGCCATGGCCAGCTTGTCGGCGAATTCCTGCTCGACCGCGATGGCGTCGTGCGCTGGTGTTTCACGGAAGTCGAGGAAGGTGGGCGCAACTTGTTCGGCGGTCCCGCGCCTCGGGATGTGATGTCGGCGGCTTCGAATATGGCTGCTTGACACCAGTTGTGCTTATTGCGCCCTGAAGCGGGCGTGGCACGTCGTGCAGGTCTGCAGCATGAGGTGAAAGGCGTGCTCCGCCGGCATTGCCGACAGCTCCTGCTCGCTTCGGACGTGAGTGCCGAGCGGGCCGCTGCCCATGGCCTCTCCAGGCTTCATGCGCATGTCGGCAGGCATCGGTCCCGGATTATTCTGCGCAGCGGCGTCGAGCGCGATGGCGTAGTCGCGCAGGTCGTTTGCGATGCGGTCGAACCGCTCGCGCTCCTCAAGAATGTTCGGCCTGGCCTTTGATTGCGGGCTGGTCGCCTCGGATACGAAGTGTTCGGAAAGAACGACGCCGGATCTGTCGCGGATGGTGTCTGCTGCCCATCGGAACTCGGCTGCCTTGTAGCTCGCCGGATCCTTAAACATGCCGGAAATTGTCTTTGCCGCGGCGGCCATGGCCTTCATGTCCGCCTGCCGAAGCGCCACGACATCCTCGGCGGCCGGCGACGGGACTGTCGTCAAGAGAGCGGCTCCCATGGCAAGGAGCAGTCCAAAAGTCGTCACGAAAAAGGTCCGTCTCATAGAGTTATTTCCCAAGCCGACGTGATCCCGCTTCCACGCATATCCCTTCTCATCTGGGCAGCAAGAGGGCGGATACCCTCCCCGATGTTCTCGGCAATGGGCCGATGACGAAGCGTTAACCGCCGCCGAATAATCTGCGGCTCTGGCTCGGAGTGGATTAATGAGAGGCGGCTATTCGCTCGTTCAGATAGGGCTTCACTGGCTGGTCGCCTTCATGGTGCCGGTGCAGTATCTGACTGGCGGCAGCATCGAGAGAATCCATCATGCAGTCCACATGGGGATGACGCCGTCTGCGTGGGACGTCGTCCAGCATCAGCTCCACAACTACGCGGGGATCGGCATTGGCCTGCTGATGGGCGTGCGGCTCGTTCTCCGCATATTTCAGCCGCCCGAGCCTGCCGCGCCCGGCACATGGACCGGACGGATCGCCACGGCGCTTCATCACGTCTTCTACGCCGCAATCATCGGACAGGCCTGCATGGGGGGCGTCGCCAGCTATTTCTGGTTCGGAATCGCACACTACCATGTCGTGGGCTCGAAGATCATCCTGGCGATGGTGGCATTGCATCTTGCCGCAGCGGCCTGGCACACGCTGGTCGCCCGTGACGAGACAGTGGACCGGATGCTGCTGCCGCGGCCAGCAAAAAACGTCTAAGTGGCCAGCCTCAACCCCGCGGGATGCGTCATATTAAGGACTCATGTCGGCAATAGCTAGGTCCGCGATTGAAAACGGGCTGCATTACCTGTAGCTCTTCGGGAATGGCAAAGATGTACCGAATCACAGTGAGCATGTTGCTCGTTATGATGCGGCTGGTGATCGTTGTATCACTGGCCGGGTACTCGTTGGCGAACGCCAGTGCGGCGATGCATGGCTCAGCATTCCCGGAACTGCGCGTCGCCGCCGCAGAGATGATGCCGTCCCATGAAGGCCACGACTTGGCGGAAGCGGGCCACCACGACCATTCGCGCATCGATATGCCCGATGACGATGGAGGTCCATCGAAGCTCGTCAAGCAGGAATGCTGCAAGGATTTCTGCGGCGGCCTCGGCATCATTTGTGAAAGCCCCTACGTCGGTGGGCCAGTTGTAACCTCGATCCGGCAGTTCCTGGACGACCGCACGACCTTCGGCGAACAGCCGCCGCTCCACCGCCCTCCGAATATCTGAATAGAGACGCGCCCGCTCGATCGGGTCCATTCGGTCGCCGCCTGGCTTCGGGCGAGCGCCCGTAGGTTATCTCTTATTCGGAAATTTCATAATGAAACGCTCGTTTTTCGTGGTGGGGCTGCCGCTTGTCATCGGCGGCTGCGCATCCACGCTTCCTCCCGACGTGGTGGCATCTTCCGCCGCGATCGAACAGCCCTCGCCGCGCCCTATCGCATATCGGTCGCCGGTTTCGGGCTATGTTGGCAGGCAGCCCGTCGATCCCAAGCCGTGGCGTAGACAGAACGATCTGCAGTCTCCCGCGAAAGGAGACGCCTCATGATCGGCCTCAGAAAATTAACGTCCGTGCTGGCGGTCCCGCTGGTGCTGAGCGGTTGCGTCACGGGCGCCGAATATTCCAGCAAGCAAGCAGGGTTCGCTTCCGTTGCCGACAAGACCGCAATAGCGACGGCAAAGCAAACGGTTTGGATCCAGAACCAGGTTCAGGCGCGCTCTGTCGCCGCAGAGGTCAAAAATCTGCTCGCGCGACGGAAAATCCTCGACGTCGAGACGGCGGTTCAGATCGCCCTGCTCAACAATAAGGGCCTTCAGGCTGCCTACGCCGATCTCGGCGACAGTGCGGCCGATGCCTGGCAGTCGACCATGCTCATCAACCCGACAGTCTCCATCGGCACGACAGGCTTCGGCACACCTGGATTGGAGGCCTTCAAGACCATCGAGGGGATGATCACGACGAACATCCTGGCGCTTGCGACGAGGAACCGTGACGTGGCGATCGCCGACACCCGCTTCCGCCAGGCGCAACTGACCGCTGCCGTAAGAACGCTACAGGTCGCCGCCGAGACGCGGGGCGCCTGGATCGGGGCGGTGGCCGCCTGGGAGAATGTCGGGCAGCTGCAACGCGCCCAGGCGACGGCGGACGCTGCTTCCGAACTTGCGGAGAAACTTGGCGAGACTGGCGCGATGACCAAGGGCGCCCAGGCGCGCGAACATGTGTTCGTCGCCGAGCTCGCCGGCGAGACCGCGAAGGCGCGCCTCGCAGCTCGTCTCGCCAAGGAGGAACTGACACGGCTGATGGGTCTCTGGGGGGCCGACCTGGACTACCAGATTCCGAACAGCCTGCCGCCGCTGCCCAAGGCCGTCGCCCGACGCGATACGATCGAGGCCGAGGCTCTGAGGAACCGCATCGATCTTCAGGTGGCGAAGCTTGAGCTGGAGGCAACCGCAAGGTCGTACGGGCTCACCAAAGCGACGCGTTATGTCACCGATCTCGAGATCCTGACTGGCTTCGAAACGGAACGGGAAATCGAGGACGAGGAGAAGATCACCAGAACCACCGGCCAGGTCGAGCTGGAGTTCGCGATCCCGATCTTCGACACCGGCAAGGCGCGGATGCGCAAGGCCGAGCTGGCCTATATGCGGGCGGCAAACCAGCTCGCGGAGAAGGCCGTCAACGTCCGCTCGGAAGCACGCTCGGCATACGAGGCCTATCGCTCGAACTACGACATCGCGCGGCACTACAGCAACAATGTCGTGCCGCTGCGCACCAAGGTCGAGGAGGAATCCCTCCTGACCTACAACGGCATGATCTCCAACACCTTCGAGCTGCTCACCGACACGCGCGACAAGATCAACTCCATCCTGCTCTCCGTCAACGCCAAGCGCGATTTCTGGCTCGCCGAAGCCAACCTTGCGCCTGCGATTTACGGCGGCGGCGCGACCAGCGCGCCGGCAGAGACCGAAGTCGCCGCTGCTTCCGGCAGCAGCGGCGGCGGCCATTGAGAAAGGAACCCACCATGTTCAACAGACGACAACTGTTCGGTGCGAGCGCATCCCTGTTGGCGGCCGGCGCCTGGACGAAAACCTCGGCGATGGGTCTGCCCGACGCCGCGACAATGGAGTCGGCGGACATGCAGCCGCCGCTCCATCCGACTTCCGGCCCGGATTACCAGCCGGTCGTCACCCTCAACGGCTGGACCCTGCCCCACCGGACGAACAACGGCGTCAAGGAGTTCCACCTCGTCGCAGAGCCGGTCGAACGCGAGATGGCCGACGGCATGACCGCATATCTCTGGGGCTATAACGGCCAGTCTCCGGGTCCGACCATCGAGGCGGTCGAAGGCGACCGGGTGCGCATCTTCGTCACCAACAAGCTGCCGGAACACACGACGATTCACTGGCACGGCATGATTCTGCCGTCAGGCATGGATGGCGTCGGCGGGTTGACGCAGCCGCACATTCCGGTCGGCAAGACCTATGTCTACGAGTTCGATCTCGTGAAGTCGGGCACCTTCATGTACCACCCGCATTCCGACGAGATGGTGCAGATGGCCATGGGCATGATGGGCTTCTTCGTTGTCCATCCCAAGGACCCCGCGTTCATGCGCGTCGACCGCGACTTCGTCTTCCTGCTCAACGCCTATGACATCGATCCCGGCTCGTATGTGCCGAGGGTCATGGAGATGACCGACTTCAACATGTGGTGCTGGAACAGCCGCGTGTTTCCGGACATCAGCCCGCTGGTCGTTTCCAGGAACGACCGCGTGCGAGTGCGGGTCGGCAACCTTACGATGACGAACCACCCGGTTCACATGCATGGTTATGACTTCGAGGTGACATGCACGGATGGCGGATGGGTGCGGCCCGAGGCTCGATGGCCGGAGGTGAGCATCGATATCCCCGTCGGCGCCATGCGCGCCTATGAGTTCGACGCCAAATACCTCGGCGACTGGGCGATCCACTGCCACAAGTCGCATCACACGATGAACGCGATGGGCCACGACATCCCGACCTTCATCGGCGCGGATAAGTCGAAGCTCGCCGAGAAGATCAGGAAGCTGCAACCGGATTACATGCCAATGGGCACCAAGGGCATGGCCGATATGGGCGAAATGGAAATGCCCATTCCCGAGAACACTGTTCCGATGATGACCGGCTGGGGGCCGCATGGCCCGATCGAGATGGGCGGCATGTTCTCGGTCGTGAAGGTCCGCGAGGGCATCTCGGCGGACGATTACTCCGATCCGGGCTGGTACGAGAACCCGCCCGGAACGCAGGCCTGGGAGTGGACTGGCGAGCTGCCGGACGCCGCCAGGGCCAAAGACGCGAAGACGCAAATCACGCCGAAGCCGACGAACGGCTGAGATTCAGTATCCCACATCAAAAAGGATCTACGCATGAAGAATTATGTAATGGCACTGGCACTCGCCGCGCTTGCAACCCCTGCCCTCGCCTCCGGCAATCACGCCGGCGGTCACGGCGAGAAAATGGCTGTCGGAGAGCCTGGCGACAAGGCCAAGGCGACACAGACGATCCGCGTCACGATGAAGGAAACCCACGACGGCAGGATGTTGTTCACGCCCGCGGTCTTCAACGTTCGCAAGGGACAGACCATCAAGATCGCGATCAAGAACGCCGGCACCGTCGACCACGAATTCGTGCTCGATCAGGAGGAAAAGATCCTGGAGCACAAGAAGGTGATGGAAAAGTTCCCGGAAATGGAACATGCCGACGCCAACTCCATCCGCCTTCCGGCCGGTCAATCCGGCGAGATCGTCTGGAAGTTCACCACCGACGGCGAGTTCAAGTTCGCCTGCCTGATTCCCGGCCACTACGAAGCCGGCATGCACGGCGACGTCACCGTCGCCGGGAAGTAACGCGCAAAAGGAGCCATGAAATGAAAACTGCAATGATCAAAATCAGCCTAGCCGCCCTGCTCTCTTTCAGTGCAGCCTTCGGTGCGTTTGCTGCGGAGTTCACCAAGGGCGTGGTCAACAAGGTCGACGCCAAGGCGAAGAAGGTCACCATCAAGCACGAGGACCTGAAGAACCTCGACATGCCGGCGATGACGATGGTCTTCCGCGTCGAGGACCCGGCTCTGCTCGAAAAGCTGAAGGAAGGATCGAGCATCGAGTTCGTTGCCGAACGCGTGAATGGCAAGCTGACCGTCACCGAAGTAAAATAACGCACTCCCTGTCGCTCGGATACATCCGGGCGACAGGGCATCGAGGAGTGGAGACGATGCACAGGAGAAGCTTCATCGCAATGGCGGCGTCCGCCCTTGCGCTTCGTGGCGGAGGGGCCTTCGCCGCCACAACGGCGAGAATGACGGTCTACAAGGATCCGAACTGCGGTTGCTGTCACGAATGGTTGAAGGCTATGGCTGCGGCGGGATATTCCGTCGATGCCCACAACACCGACGACCTCGCCGCGGTAAAGGCTCGGCTGGGCGTTCCCGCCGACTTGGTGGGATGCCACACCGCCGTCGTCGAGGAATACTACCTCGAGGGACACGTGCCACTCGAGGCCGTCCAGCGACTGCTGCGGGAGCGGCCGCCGCTCCGGGGACTGGCCGTGCCGGGCATGCCGTCCGGTTCGTTGGGAATGGGCGACGACCCGCAGGCGTCCTACGACGTTTATGCGATCCCGTCGGGGATCGGTGCCTCATACGTGTTCATGGAAATCCGCCCGCCGAAGGGTTAACGCGTCGATTGAACAAAGCATGCCGCAATGCCGATCAGGAGAGCGGGGCGTTGCAGAGCGCTGACCAGAGATCGTGTTTCCAGTCGGTTCCCGGCCGCGCCGAAACGTCAACCGCATAGTCGGCGGAATTGATCCGGACCATGGCGGGCGAAACGCATCGCACCCTCGCCTTGTGTCTTCCTCCGTCTTGATAGAGCACAGCCCCGCCACCGTCGAATTCCGACAGCGTGATGACGACGTCGAAGTCGAAGGCGTGATCGCGGGACGCAGTTCCCTCCGCTAGACTGAGGCTGACCGACCGGCTGCCGCCGAACGAAGCGGTGTGGAATACGGCAAGCTCGGCCGCCGCCGACATCGATGCGGACTGCGCGCAAAGGAGCAAAGTCAGAAGGACACGGCGCATTTACCCCTCCCGTGGTGAATGCATTTCGATCCTATCATATCCTTGGAGGCTTCGCGACAGGGCCTTCGGGGTCGCCTCCGCTATGGCCTCCACAACGTCTGCATCTCTTCGGGTGTGACCTTGCCGTCCTTGTTGGCGTCTACGCTACCGAAGATCCGCTTGTGGATCGCCGTCACCTCCTCGAAGGACAGCGCGCCATCCCCGTCGGTGTCGGCGATCGCGAACATGATCTTCATCATGGGTCCGCGCATAGCCATCGTTGGCATCGCCCCCATCATGCCGGGCTGCATCGGCATGCCCCCGGCCGCGCCAGGCTGCATCATCATGCACTGCATTGGCATCGTATTGCCTTTGCCTTGTCCCATCATGCCGGACTGCATCATGCCTGATCCGCCCGGCATCGCGCCCTGGCCTTGCACGGTCGTGTCCTCCATTCCCGACGGCTGAGTCGCCTGCGCCGGGTCCGCAGGATGATGGGGATCCGCCCCGCTCGTCTGCGCAAGGGCGAGCTCTGCACTGCCGACGGCAATCGCCGCGGCCAGCAGGATAACATTTGGCATTGTCATTCCCATGTCGTTTCTCCTTTGGCTGGTTCTATCCGCGCCCGCTTGCCGGGAACAGGATGGATGCGAATGCCGTGTCCAGCGGGCGAGCCGCAGGTCACCTAGTCGATGGCCGAACGGCGCAGCCTGAGCGAGTTGCCGATGACGCTGACCGATGACAGCGCCATGGCCGCGGCCGCGATGATCGGCGAGAGCAGCAGCCCGAAGGCGGGATAGAGTACGCCTGCAGCGATGGGCACGCCCGCCGCGTTGTAGATGAAGGCGAAGAACAGGTTCTGGCGAATGTTGCTCATGGTCGCATGGCTGAGCTTGCGGGCCTTTGCGATCCCCTGCAAGTCGCCCTTCAGCAGCGTGACGCCCGCGCTCTCGATCGCCACGTCGGTCCCCGTTCCCATGGCGATGCCCACGTCGGCGGCGGCAAGTGCAGGGGCGTCATTGACCCCGTCTCCTGCCATGGCGACGACGCGTCCTTCGCTTCGGAGCCGCGCGACCACCTTGCCCTTGTCCTCCGGCAGGATCTCGGCCTCGACCTCGTCGATGCCGAGCTTTCTCGCCACGGCCTGCGCCGTCGTCCTGTTGTCTCCGGTCAGCATGACGACGCGGATGTTCTCCTCCTTCAGCGAACGCAGCGCGGCGGGCGTGGTCGTCTTGACTGGATCGGCAATGGCGATGAGACCGCCCACCTTGCCGTCAATGGCTACGTAGATCACCGTCGCACCCTCGCCGCGCAGCGTCTCGGCCTCGGCCGCGAGCGACGACAAGTCGACGCCGGCCTCGGCCATGATCCGATGGCTGCCGATGACGAGATTCCGCCCGTCGACCGTACCGGTGACGCCCTTGCCGACGGGACTGTCGAACTCGCGGGCCTCGCCCAGGGCAAGGCTCCTCTCCTGCGCCGCGGCGACGATGGCCGCGGCGAGTGGGTGTTCGCTGGCACGTTCGAGCGTTGCGGCCAGCCGCAGGAGTTCGGATTCGTCGAATCCTTGGACGGCCTTCAATGCAGTCGCCTTAGGCCTGCCTTCCGTCAGCGTGCCGGTCTTGTCGACGACGAGCGTATCGATCTTCTCGAAGCGTTCCAGCGCCTCGGCGTTCTTGATCAGCACACCCATCCTCGCGCCACGTCCGACCCCGACCATGATCGACATCGGCGTCGCCAGCCCCAGCGCGCACGGACAGGCGATGATCAGCACGGCGACGGCGGCGACGAGGCCGTGGGCGAAGCGCGGCTCCGGCCCCCAGACGCCCCAGGCCACGAAGGCAGCGACTGCGACCAAAATCACCGCTGGGACGAACCAGCCCGACACCTGGTCGGCGAGCCGCTGGATCGGCGCGCGGGAGCGCTGGGCCTCGGCTACCATGCGGACGATCTGCGAGAGCATCGTGTCGCGTCCAACTTTGCCCGCCTTCATGACAAAACCACCGCTCTGGTTCATCGTGCCGCCGATCAGCCTGGCGCCTACCTCCTTCGTGACCGGCATGGATTCGCCGGTGATCATGGATTCGTCTACGGAGCTACGCCCCTCTAGCAGCTCCCCGTCGACCGGGACCTTCTCGCCCGGACGGACGCGCAGGCGGTCGCCAACTGCGACAACATCGAGCACGACGTCCTCGTCCGTACCATCGTCCCGAATGCGGCGGGCGGTCTTCGGGGCAAGATCAAGCAGCGCCCGGATCGCGCCGCCGGTCTGCTCCCGCGCCCTGAGCTCAAGCACCTGGCCCAGCAACACCAGCACGGTGATGACTGCGGCCGCCTCGAAATAGATCGCAACCGAACCGTCGGCGGCGCGGAACGTGGCAGGAAAGATGTCCGGTGCCGCCGTTGCGACGACGCTGTAGACCCACGCGACGCCCGTTCCCATCGCGATCAGCGTGAACATGTTGAGGCTGCGGTTGACGAGCGAGGCCCAGGCCCGCTTGAAGAACGGCGATCCCGCCCAGAGCACGACCGGCGTTGCCAGCACGAGCTGGATCCAGTTGGAAAGCTGCGCGCCGAGCAGCATGTGCAGGTTGGTGAGATGACCTCCCATCTCCAGGGCTAGGACCGGTAAGGTCAGCACGAGACCGATCCAGAACCGCCAGGTCATGTCGACGAGCTCGGCGCTCGGTCCTGCCGCTTCGGTCGCGACCTCGGGCTCCAGCGTCATGCCGCAGATCGGGCAGGTGCCGGGTCCGACCTGCCGGATCTGCGGATGCATCGGGCAGGTATAGATAACGCCTTCCAGAGGCCTCGGAGCAGTGCCCACCTGCACGACAGGCTTCTTGTCTTCCTGATGACGATAATGATCGTTATGGGCGTGCGCGTGGGCTTCATGCGAGTGATGATCAGTCATGGACCGCTCCTCCTCGACTGCTTCCGGCTGCATCCGCGCCATGACCAAGCCTCGGAATAAATGGCGGAACGGTTCTGGCATACGCGTCCCACGCAGCTCCAAACTCCGCTCTGGAGGCCTCCTCCTCCCGCCTCGCAAGTCGCACGTACACCCACACCAGCACCGGGAACATCGCGAGCGTCACGAGCGTCGGCCACTGCAGCAGGAATCCAATCATGATCACAACGAAAGCGTCGTATTGCGGATGCCGGACGCGAGCGTACGGACCTGTGGTCGCCAGGCGATTCTCGCGCTGAGCGGCATAGAGCACGTGCCAGCTCGAGGCGAGCAGCCAGAAGCCGGCGATGATCAGCACATTGCTGGCGAGGTGAAACGGCCCGAAATGCGGATTGACCCGCCAGCCGAACATCATCTCGAGAAGGTGGCCGGCGTCGTGCGACCAGAAGTCGACGCCCGGGAACTGGCGCCCGAGCCAGCCGGACAGCAGGTAGATCGTCAGGGGGAAGCCGTACATCTCCGTGAAGAGCGCGACGACGAAGGCGGAGAAAGGACCGAGCGACCGCCAGTCCCGATTCGTCCCGAGCTTCGTGAAGCTCGCGGCAAAGACGATGAACACCACGGAATTGATGATCACCAGGCTCCAGAGCCCGTAGGCAGGGGTGTCAGACATCGTCGGCCTCCTTCCGGTCCTGCTTGCTCATGCCAGCCCGATAGTTGGCATGGTCCTGGCCGGAATGGCCGCCATGACCGCCGTGGCCGTGATGCATGAAGAGATGCATCAGCGGGCAGGCCAGGATGAGGAGCCATGGCAGGATGCCGAGGACATGCACACGGTGTTCGTATGCGATGAGGGCCAGCGCGATCGCGGCGAAGGCGATGAAGACGGTTCGGCTGTAGCTGCTCCAGGCCGACGGAGGATGATTGTCGTTCATGAGGATGCCTCGTTCTAATGAATTCGCAGGAGGCTTCGCGGTTCTCGGAGCCGCGTCAACCGATGCCGTCGTAGGTGACGAAGGCCATCATGCCCGACGCCATGTGGTAGAGGTGATGGCAGTGCAGCGGCCAGCGGCCGGGATTGTCGGCGTCGAACGCCAGGACGACGCTCGCCATCGGCGGCAGCAGAACCGTGTCCCTGACCGCGCCGGCGACGGGGGTTCCGTTGATGCCGACCACCTGGAAATGATGCCCGTGCAGGTGCATCGGATGCGCCATCATCGAGGAATTGGTGATGGCGATCTCGATCCGCTCGCCGCGTTTGACCACCAGACCGTCCGCGCCGTCGATGCCCCAGGCGTAGGAGGCCATGTCGCCGCCCAGCGACAGCTTGAAGAGGCGGTCTGTGGCGCGAGCAGCCAGCGGTCTCAGGGAAAGTAGTCGCTGTTCCAGACCGAGCCCGAGGACTGGCCCCTTGGCGTCACCCGCGTCCGCGACCCTACGAACGTCCGCGCCAGCCGTGGCAAGGATCACGCCTGTGCGTTCCAATGCTCCTTCGCGCAGAGCAAGGACGGGAAACGCGCCGCCATCCTTCGGAATGCTGAGGCGAATGTCGAGGCGCTGTCCCATCGACACCGGGAAGGACGTCCCGGCGACCGGCTGCACGCCCTGCCCGTCGACGGCAAACAGTTCCCCGGAGAGGCTCCCCGTGTCGATGGTGAATGCGGTGGCGGTGGCGCCGTTGATGATGCGCAGGCGGATTCGGCCGCCTTTCTCGACCTTTACGATCTCGGGATCGTCGAGCGTTTGGTCGTTGGCGAGATAGGCGTCATAGTCGATGTCGTTGACATCCATGGCCATTGCCGGCGTCGCCATGCCCGCCATGTTGTCGCCGGACATCATATGCTGCATGCCGGCCATACCTTGCATCGAGCCGAGGTGAGCCGGCATGCCGCCGGAGGCGCCGTTCCCTTTCAGCTTTGCCAGCAATTCCTCCGCCGACAGAAACGAGAAATCGTGGAGCAGCACGATCACCTCCTGTTCGTCGCGCAGCTTGTCATCTGCCGCCTGCACGATCAGCGGAGCCGCGAGCAGGTTCTGCTCCTGTAGCGTATGGGCGTGCATCCAGTGCGTACCGCCCGCGCCAACCGGGAAGGTGTAGTGGCGACTTTCCGATGGCTTCAGCAGTGCGGCCGGATTGTCTGGGACGCCATCTGCAGCCCAGGGCGGGGTCAGACCGTGCCAGTGGATCAGCGTCGGCTGGTCGATGGCGCTCGACAGCACGACGTCGAATTCCGTTCCGGCGTCCAACGCGAGTCCCGGCGTTCCGTCCGGTCGGACGAGGCCGAAGACGCGGGCGGACTTGCCCTTCACCTCAATGGTTCGATAGCCGATCGAGAGTGCATGAGGTGTCATCTGTGGTGCGGATGAGGGTCCGGCCTGCTGCGCGAAGGCGCAGAGGGGTCGAAGGCCGGTCGATGTGCCGAGCGCTGCAGCGCCGGCCATCAGACCATTCAAGAAATTACGGCGATTCATTGCAGTTGGTCCTTTATCCGGATCGGCGGTGCCGACCATTGGTCTGGGTGTCCGCAAGGAGGCCCGCGGAACGACTGGATAGCGCCGAGGCGCAATCCGGCATCCTCAGACTGGGAAACGAGGAGGGCCTAGCGTGGGAGGAGACGCCAGGCCGCTGCCGGTCTGATTGCGCCACGCAAAAGGAAGAAAAGAACTTTGGGCTGCCGGAGCTTCGAGACGGTCGATCAAGACCGCGGCAATGCAAAAACCGCATGGCGCGGAGCAGCAGGCTTTATGGTCGGGTGCTTGAGAGCCGGTATGACGCCAGGTATGGGCATCGCTGTGGAGGGGGGAGCGTTCGAACTGCTCTTGGACCGAAGGGTCATGAACCGAACCGTCATGGCATTGCATCGCTTGCAAGCCGGACGCCGGAACGAAAAGAAGCGCCAGCGCGATCAGGACGGCCTGCAATGCGCTCATCCAATCGAAACAGCAGCGGTCGGCGGCCATCTGTCCGGCTCCGTTCCCCCTCAGCCGAAACGTCGGCTGATGAAATTGAAGATAGTGGCAATCAGCGCACCCGCATAGCCGCCGAAGATAAGGCTTTGAACGATGCCGAGCGCCAAGCTTCGAACATCGAAACCGGTCAGCCCCAGGTAGAACTGCAGCCATGGCCTATGCAGACCCCATTCCGGGGCGATGAAACCGAGCAGCATGCACAGCAGGAATGAGATGGTGGCGAAGGCGGCGAGCGTCGCGCCGAGCACCGGCACGGAGACATGCGCCGACATCGCCGGGGAACTTGCAGGTTGAGCATGAAGAACAGTGTTTGCCATCGAGCGATCCTCCGACCGGCCGCGGTTGCAGCCGTGACGACAGCGCAATCATCTGCCCGCTCGTCGCAAACTTCCTTGATTCAAATCAAATACGGAAGCCGCCCGACGCTAAGGCTCGCCCGGCGCCTTCGAATGCCGCTTGTACGCGAGATGCGGTCAGGGGAGCCCAGCTTTGCGGTAACCATCGACGAAATGCTCAAGCGTAGCCGCCTCGCGGAAAGGCTCCATCGTCGCCCAGTGACTGGTTGAAAAATGGGGGTTGGCGACGAGGAACAGTTCGGCTTCGGCACGCGCCTCGTCGAGCCGGCCGAGCTGGGCCAGGCTGGCCGCCAGGAACCGGCGTGAGCTTGTGCGATAGGTCTCATCCCGCCGCAGCGTCTCGATAGCGGCCTCGTATTTCCCCGCCGCATACTGCGCTTGGCCGAGCGCCAGATAATACCAGCTTGCCGGAAAGGGGTTCAGCCGGAATGCCTTGCCGATATGCTCCAGCCCCTCGTCGATCCGTCCGGCGAGGACCGAGATATCGGATAATGCGGCAAAGGTGTCCGCCTCATTCGGATCGAGTTCGATTGCCTTGGCGAATTGAGCATCCGCCTCGACGAAATCGCGTGCATAAGCAAGCAGATAGGCGAGAACCCAACGGCAGCCGGCATCGTTCGGATCGATCGCAATAGCCTTACGCGCCAGTTCCAGAGCAGCGTCGCGGTTCGATTCCGTCGGCCCGCCGCTATGGACCCATCCCATCCAGTGGTTCATGGCAAGCCAGCGATAGGCCTCGGCATAGTCCGGGTCGAGGCTGACAGCGCGCGTCAGCATCAGATGCGCTTCCTCGGCTGCCTGCGGGGAATCGTCCATCAGCTTGCGCGCCCGCACGCAAAGGTCGTAGGCATCGAGGTTCTTCGGCCGATTTCGCGGCGGCGGCGCGCGCAGCCGACCGAGCAGCGCTTCGACGATCCTGGCCGTCACCTCGTCCTGAACCGCGAAGATATCGTCCAGGCTGCGATCGATGCGATCCGCCCAGAGATGATCGCCGCTCGCCGCGTCGATCAGCTTGGCGTTGATGCGCACGCGCCCGGCGGCACGCCTTGCGCTGCCCTCGAGCAGGTAGCGCACACCGAGCTCCTCGGCGATTTCTCGCACGTGCGTGGCTCGGCCCTTGTAGGCGAAGACCGAGTTGCGGGCGATGACGAACAGCCCGGGCATCCTGGAGAGGTCGGTGATAAGGTCTTCCGTCAGCCCGTCCGCGAAGGATTCCTGTTCGGGATCGTTGCCGATATTCAGGAAGGGCAGCACGGCGATCGACGGTTTATCAGGCAGCGGCAAGGTTTTTCGCCTCATGCCGCTCAGCCGATGCACGGCTCCCGTGAAGCGGTAACCGACGCGCGGAACCGTTGCAATCCATTCACCGCCGCCGGCGGACGAGCCGAGCAGCTTGCGCAGCCGCGCGATCTGGACGGTGAGGTTGCCTTCCTCGACCGCCATGCCTTGCCAGGCCGCGTCCATCAGATCGGTCTTCGCGAGGATTTCTCCCGTTCGCCCGACGAGCGCCGCAAGCAGCTTCAGCCCGCGGTGGCTGATGGCAACGGGATCATCGTTCCGAAGCAGCGTTCCCGCATCCGGATCAAGCACGAACGGACCAAAGGCAAAGCGCGATCCCTGCATAAAGCGGATCTATAGTCCGTTTGGAAGTTTTTGAGAACGTTTTGGCGAGGCTTAATTACGCCGCTCCCCCTATCCTGCAGAATTCCATCCTCTTTCAACTCATGGGCTCGACCCACCATTGATCAAGGAGGAGATCTGCATGACCACCGCAAGCACGACATCACAGAGCGAGGATCGGATTCCATGGACTGCGATGGCCGGCATTATCGCGACGGTGACGGTGTTTGCCGCGGCGCAGGGACTGACCTACCCGCTGCTGAGTTTCATCCTGGAGCGACAGGGAATAACATCAGGCCTGATCGGCCTCTCGGCAGCGATGACGCCACTGGGTTTCATCATATCGGCGCCCCTCATTCCGGCGCTTTCGCGAGGCGTAGGCGGGGCGCGGCTGGCCATCCTCTGTTCGATCCTGGCTGCCCTTACCCTGGTCGCGATTGCCGGGACCCAGCAGGTCTGGGCCTGGATGCCGCTGCGTTTCCTGCTCGGCTTCTTTGCCAATCCGCTCTACGTGATCAGCGAAACCTGGCTGATCACGATCACGCCGGCACCGCGCCGCGGCCGAATCCTCGGCCTCTATTCATCGATCGTTTCGGCTGGTTTCGGCATCGGCCCACTATCCCTGGGCCTCGCCGGCACGGAAGGCTGGCCCCCCTTCACGATCGGCATCACGGCCTTCCTTGCCTGCGGCCTGATCGTGCTTGCCGTTGCCCCACACCTGCCTGACATGCCCGACGAAGGCAAGGCAACGTCGGTCGGCGGCTTCTTCGCGCTGGCGCCGCTGCTGCTGTTTGCGGTTTTCACCGCCGCCGCCTTCGAGCAGATCCTGCTTTCCCTGTTCACCGTTTATGGAACGGTACTCGGCAGCGCCGAGGAGCGTATCGCTTCGCTCATCACTTGTTTCGTCGCCGGCAATGCCATACTGCAGATCCTGCTCGGGCGGGCGGCCGAGCGGTTCGGCGCGCCGCGGACCATGTTGTTCTGTGTGCTGGCTTGCCTCACCGGCTGCCTGCTGCTGGCGTTCATCTTCAACACCTGGCTCGTCTGGCCGCTGGTTTTTATCTGGGGCGGTGTCTCCTTCGGGCTCTACACCACATCGCTGATCGAGCTCGGCGAGCGTTTCAACGGCCGGACCCTGCTCGCCGGCAATGCAGCCTTCGCCTTCGCATGGGGCATCGGCGGCATGGCGGGCTCGCCGGCGGCCGGACTGGCGATGCAGCTGATCGGGCCTCAGGGTCTGCCACTATCTCTCGGTCTGCTCAGCGGTGTCCTGGCATTGCTTCTTTGGGGTGAGAAACGGCGCGGCGCCGCCTCTGACCGGCGCCCTCCCCGATCGCCGCAGTGAAGTGTCAGATCAATGTCATCGAAACCCTTTAAAGCGCCCCCCAATGAATTGGATTGATGCGAGGTGCTTTTGATGGCGACATTGCAGCAGGTCGCGTTCCGGGCAGGATGTTCGCTGGCGACCGCAAGCAGAGTTCTCAGCCGCAACGGACCAGCCAGCGATCTGATGGTGCGCAGGGTGCGCCGCGCCGCCGCAGAACTCGGCTATCATGCGGCCGGACGGCTCGGCCGCAGGCCGGTGGTCGGCGTCTTAATTCCAAGCATCACCAATCCGGTCTTTGCCTCGTCGCTATCAAGCATCCAGAACCGCATGCTGGTCGCCGGCCATGGCGTGTTGATCGCCCAGTCGAATTACGATCCGGCACGCGAGGCCGATGCCGTCGCGGCGCTGCTGAACGACCGACCGACAGGGCTGATCCTGACTGTTTGCGATCCGTCGACCAGCGAGGCGCTGCTTGCCAGGCTGCCGCCGACCGTGCTGCTCCACAACCGGCCGACGGCACAGTTTCCGGCGGCGGTCACCGCCGACAATCGCGGCGCCGGCCGGGAGATCGCCACCTTCCTGATCGGCAGGGGCCATCGCCGCATTCTCTTCCTCTCCGGCAATTTCGCCGCCTCCGACCGGGCGCGGCTTCGCTACCAGGGTTATCTCGACGCGCTGGCCGATGCCGGGCTGGCACCACTCGATGCCGTGCAGATCCCCTTCGTCGGCAGTTACGACCAGCTCGATCTCAGCACCATCATGACCGCGCTTGCGCCGACGGCGATCATCGCCTCCAACGATCTTCTGGCGCTCGGCGTCATTGGCGCGCTGAAGCGTGAGGGGCTTTCGGTGCCTGGGGATATTTCGGTCGCCGGCTTCGACGGCATCGCCATCGGCCGGCTGATCGATCCGCCGCTGACGACCATTGAAATGCCGGATGCCAGCATGGGGGCGACGGCGGCCTCGCTGCTTCTCGACATGGCGGAGAATGCCGCCCCTGCCCGCCATCTCGATGTCGCCTTTACGCTGCGCCGCGGCGGCACGGTGCGGCCCATCTGAGACGCTTGAAAACAAGAAGGGCCGCCCTGCGCTCGGCGTAGCGGCCCAACTCTTTCCTTATCGGAAAAGCGATCAGCTGCGCGGCAGCATGCCCCCGACATCAGCGGCCGCGTCGTCGAGCGCTTCCTTCGGCTCGGCCGACTGGTCGACGATGCGCGAGAGGTTGTCGACGATCGTCTGGGTGACCTTGACGCCGTTCGAGCCGGGGAAGGCATACCAGGGGATCATCACCGGCATCTGGCTGAGGCCAGCCTGGAACAGCGGGTTCTGCTTGTAGAAATCGCCGAGATATTCGGGCGACTTGGCGGCGAGCTCGTTGTTCGGGACATAACCGGTGCCGGGCACGACGACCGAGGCGCCGTAAGGGCCGGCAGCGAATTTGGCGAACTTCCAGGCGGCGTCCTGCTTGGCGGCGTCATGCGTTACGATGACGACGGCGTTACCGCCCGTCGGCAAGCGGCCGCTTAGCGGATCGATCAGCGGGATCTTGGCGGTGCGCAGATCGAACTTGTTACCAACGTTCTTGATCGTATTGCGCAAGGCGCCCGTCGTCTGGAATTCGAAACCGACCTTGCCGGCCGCGAAAGCCTGTTCGCCGGCGGGCTTGGTGAAAACCGGCATGCCGCCTTCGGTGACGAGGCGATGCAGGACTTCGACGGCCTTCTTGCCCTCCGGACCGTTGAAGGCGACCTTGCTTTCGTCGTCGCTCAGCATCTTGCCGCCGGCGCCGAAGAGGAGCGCGGAAAACATCCAGTCATCGCCCTGCCAGCGGAAATCGATGCCGTCGACGCCGTTGCCGAGCGCTTTGATCTTACCACCGAGCGCGATGACCTCGTCCCAGGTCTTCGGCGGATTATCGGGATTGCCGCCGGCCGCCTTCACGAGATCGGCGTTGTAATACATGATCGGGTTGGAAGTGGCGAAAGCGAGACCGACCTGCTTGCCCTTGACCTGGGCGAGCTTGAGGATCGTGTCAGAGAAGCCCTGCTCGGCCATGTTGCCGTCCTTCTGGACGAGCGGGCCGAGATCGATGGCGACGTCGCGCTCGTCGAGCATGCGCAGGCGGTTCAGGCCGATAAAGGTGATGTCGGGCATTTCGCTGGTGCCGGCCTGACGAAGGATCGTCTGGATGCCTTCCTCATAGGTCGCGGACGGGCTGGCGAACTGAATCTTGATGTCGGGGTTCTCAGCCATGAATTTCTTCGAGATCGTGTCCATCACGTCCTTGAAGAAGCCCGGCATCGGGTAATGAACCGTCAGCGTCGTCTCGGCATGCGCCGGAAGCGCGATTGCCAGGGATACGGCCGCTGCGGCGAGAAGCTGGGTGATATGTTTCATCGCTCGTTCTCCTGAGTTGAACCGATCAGCCTTTGAGACCGGTCATGGTGATGCCCTCGACGAAACGCTTCTGCGCAAGCAGGAAGGCGATGACGAGGGGAAGGGTAATCATGAGGGTGGCGGCCATTAGCGCGCCGTAGTCGTCGCCGGCTTCGGCGGCGCGAAAATACATCAGCCCGAGCGGCGGCGTGGCGTAGTCCTGCCTGCTGATGACGACCAGCGGCCAGTAGAGGTCATTCCAGTGCGCGACGACCGAGAAGATGGCGAAGGCGGTGACTGCAGGCCAGGCATTCGGCACGATGACGCGAGCGACGATGCCGAGCTCGGACATGCCGTCGAGACGCGCAGCATGGATGAGATCATCCGGCATGGCGCGAAAGAACTGCAGAAACATGAAGATCGCGAAGACCGAAATGGTGAAGGGCGCAACGAGGGCGGCGTAGCCGTTGAGCAGCGAGGCGTGGTCGAAGGCGACATAGAGCGGCAAGGCGGTCGCATGGATCGGCACCAGCAGGCCGAGCATGACCAGCACTATCATGGCACGGGCGGCCCCAAAGCGCAGCTTCGCCATCGCATAGGCGCAAGGGATCGCCACCAGCACCTGGAAGAAGAAGATCAGCCCACAGACGACGACGCCGTTCCACAGGAGCCGCGCCATCGGCACCCGGCTCAGGGCCCTGGCAAAATTCTCCGCATAGGTGAGGTGCGCCGGGATCAACGACAGCGACGAGGTAAAAATATCGCTCTGCGCCTTGCCTGCCGCCGAAATCATGAAGACGTAGGGCGAAAGGAAGATGATCGCGCCCAGGGAAAGCAGCGTCAGGCGGATGATCCGGCCGAGGGAAAAAACGCGCGTCATGTGTAATGCACCCGCCGATCGAGGATGCGGAACTGCAGGAACATCAGCACCACGAGGATCAGGAGAAAGACAACGGTCATCGCCGAGGCGTAGCCGACGCGCAGGTAGACGAAACCTTCCTGGTAGATGGTAAAGAGCAGCACCTCCGACGCCTTGTTCGGCCCGCCTTCCGTCAGCGTCTTGACCGTCTCGAAGACCTTCACCGCGTTGGTGATGCTGATCGTGATGACGAAGAGCGTCGTCGGCCCGAGCATTGGCCAGGTGACGAGCAGGAAGCGATCGAGGGCGGATTTGGCGCCGTCCACTTCGGCTGCCGCGTAAAGTTCGCGCGGGATCGCCGTCAGCCCGGCCAGGAACAACACCATGTTGAAGCCGGCCGACTGCCAGACGCCGATGATCGAGAGGCTGTAGAGCACCGTGCCGGAACTGCCCAGCCAGTTCGGCCCTGGCAATCCCGCCAATGCCAGAAGCGCGTTGATGGGTCCGATGGTCGGATGAAACATATATTGCCAGACGGTCGCCATAGCGACGATCAGTGAGGCGACCGGCAGGAAATAAGCGGTGCGGAAGAAGCTGCGCGCCGCCGTCTCGCTCTCGATCAGCATGGCGATACCGAGGCCGAGAAGGATCGAGACGGGCGCGACGATCGCCGTATAGACCGTCGTATTCCAGAGCGACTTGCGGAACGTGCGGTCGGTGATCAGATGCGCGTAATTCTCGAAGCCGACGAAGCGGAACTTGCCGTAGCCGAGTTCGAAATCGGTAAAGCCGAGGAAGATGACAGCCGCGACCGGCAAAAGCACGAAGAGGAACAGCAGCACGATCGCCGGCAGCACCAGCATCCAGGCGATGCGGGCCTCGCTGCTCCGATGTGCAACGGCGGGATTGCCAACTACGCCCATGGAAACGACGTTAGCCATGCGCCCTCTCCCGCGCGATATCGCCTGCGGCGAGCTCATTGCCGGCCTCCGCGCGAGCGGCCAGCCGGCTGCCATCCTTGGCGAAAGCCATCGTCCGGCCTGTGGCAAGCCGCAGCCCGACCGGATCGCCGGCGGCGAGGCCTGCAGCCTCCGGCGGCTGAACCTTGGCGATCACGGTCTCGCCGATCGCATCGAGACGGCAATGGAGGATGACCTCCGATCCCAGGAACTCGACGCGCTCGATCCGGGCGGCAAGCCCGTCCTGGCGGTTCCGGTCGAGAGAGACGAACTCGGGGCGAATGGCGAGCGTGACCGGCATCTTGCCGGCGGGCGAGTTTTCCAGCGTCAGGCGCAGGTCGCCAAAGGCAACCACACCGTCTTCGGCTTCCGCCGGCAGTTGATTGATGCGCGGCTGGCCGATGAAACGGGCGACCTCGACATGGGCGGGATCGTCATAGATGACCTCGGGGCTTGCGATCTGCAGCAACCGGCCGCCCATCATCACGGCGACGCGATCCGCCATCGACAGCGCTTCCGCCTGATCATGGGTGACGTAGAGCGTCGGCACGCCGGCGCGGCGATGCAGGTCGACGATCTCGCCCCGGGCGTGGACGCGCAGGTTGGCGTCGAGGTTGGACAGCGGCTCGTCCATCAGGAAGATGCTCGGCCGGCGCACCATGGCGCGGGCGAGCGCCACGCGCTGGCGCTGACCGCCGGACATCTGGCCGGGCTTGCGGTCGAGCAGGTGTTCGATCTTGAGTGATGTCGCCATTTCCCTGACGTCGCGGGCGATCGCCGCGCGGATGGCGCGCTGGCTCGGCATCAACGAACCGATGAAGGGCAGCCGCTGCATGTTCGACAGCCGGCGCATCGCCAACGGCACGGCGATATTCTGCGACGCCGTCAGATGCGGATAGAGGGCGTAGGACTGAAAGACCATGGCGATGTTGCGGTCGGCGGCTGCCACGCCCGACATATCTTTCCCGCCGATCAGGATCTCGCCCCCGTTGGCGTGGTCGAGGCCGGCAAGCACGCGCAGGAGCGTGCTCTTGCCGCAGCCGGAGGGACCCACCAGCGCGATGAATTCGCCGCCGCCGACATCGAGGCTGACGCCATTCAGGATCTGGTTACCGGCGAAGGACTTGGTGATGCCGCGAAGCGAGAGCGCGCTCATTCCACCGGTTCCCGCTGCTTGACCGCCTGGGGATAGACCTCGTGAACGACGTCATCGAGCACATGCGCGGTCATGCCGGGCACGGCGACGATCGCGCTTGCGACCGACGTATCGAACTCGTGGACGACGGCGCCGATCAGGCGCTCGCCCGGCATTTCCCGCTCCATCTTATCGATGATGAAGGCCGCCGACGGCCCCCATGTCAGCTGGGTGTTGCCGAAGCCGCCCTGCCAGGCCCAATGGAGGTGGCCGCTGGCGAAAAGAGCCACGTCATGGGCGGCGATCAGCTCGTAGAGCTGCTGGCGCTGAGCCGGCCGGACGCTCCAATAGCCGGTATCGCCTTCGTCGGGTGCATCCACGAACAGCGGCTTATGCGCGAACAGGGCCACGCGCCGCCCGGCCCTGTCGGCAAGCGCCCGCTCGAGCCATTCGAACTGCGCCTGCTCCTCATCGTCCTCATGACCGAGAAGCAGCGCGTTCAAGCCGATGAAGCGCCAGCCGGCTCCATCTTCCAGCCAGCGATCGGGGCCGGCGACGCTGCGCCAGCGGGCCAGCCGCTCGGCATTGACGGGCTGGTCCGAACCCTTGAGGTGGCCGACATCGTGATTGCCGGGAACGATTAGCATCGGGATCGATACCTGGCGCATGAGATCCATCGAGAAGACGATGTCCTCGTCCTTGTCGGCGCCGTCGACGGTGAGATCACCGGTATGGACGATCAGATCGGCGCCGGTCTCTTCGATCCAGCATAAAAGTGGTGCCCAGTTGCCGTTGAAATGCGGCTTGCCGGGGCTGAAATGCGTGTCGGTGATCTGAATGATTTTCATGGGGCGCGCGCGTCTCCGAGAACCTCGGAAGCGTCTCCTGGACGCTCCCTTCTCGGCCCCTCTCTAGAGGGCTCCCATGTCAATCAGACAGCTGCGGTTTTCAGCTGTTTTTCAGTTTTGACGTCAATCCGTCACACAGGCGCAGGCCGCTCCCGCATCGGGAGCCGGCTAACCTGCGGGATCGGATGGAGATCAATGCCGCGGCGCGTTGGCGGGAATGGACGATACCGTCGCCGAAACGGGGTCGCTTGCCGGAAAGGTGTCCTCGAGACCTTCGTTAAGCTCCTCTTCCAGCGTTTCGCTATCGTGGGTGGAACGCGCGCTCGGCTGGCCGACGAGGCCCTTGCTGCCTTCGTCAAAATTGCCGTTGCTCAGGGCGTCGTACCGGTTGATGCTGCCGTCCGCGTTGCGGCCCGGAAAGGCGGTCAGCTGAACCATCATCACCTTGGCGTGGTCGAGCGCCGTCGAACTGTCGAGCTCGCCATGGGAATTGTTGATTTTGACGGCAATCGACTCTCCTCCCTCGCCCAGGAATTCCACAATGAAGAAGTTGCCGGACTGTGTCACGCGCGTATCGATCAACTGCATGGGAGCCTCCTGTGTTCATGCCAAACCAACGGCGATCAGCAGCAGGAGTTCCACAACGACGCCATTTCCATGCTGTGCATGCTGCGCCGAGGGTCAGATCCGCTGAAACTCGGCTGGCTTTTATGGTTAATTTATTAATAATTCGGAGTTTATATTGGAACCAGGCGGCCTTTCCGCATGTTGTTGCTGCGCCGTGGAGGAACCTCGATGATCCTGAAAATCCTTGCTCCCAAGATCGACGCCGATTGCGATGATACCGGCACCTATTCCGACGGGATCTTCGCCGAAAACCGCATCGACCTTTCGTCGCGCGGTGACGGCCGCCGTCGTTCCCCACATGAACGCGATTACGGCGCCGACAGAAAACTGGAAAAACTGCCGCTCGGCTTCGTCTAAGCAGCCTGCGGAAGGCCATAACCTCCTCTTGCCGGCCGGATGATCCCGGCCACATTCTCCTGTGACGCCACTCGCGCAGGTCAGGAGAACCCTTTGCCCTGGATCGCCTACATCGCCCATTTCATCGCCGCGGCCTTTCTGGTCAACGGCATCCCGCATTTCGTCAACGGCGCCAGCGGCCGGCGCTTCCGCACCCCGTTCGCCAATCCAAGTTCGCCGACGGTGAATGTCATATGGGGCTGGGCGAACTTCCTCATCGCCTTCCTGCTCTTTGCCAATATCGGGCCGCTCTATATCGGCACTCCGGGCGATACGATCTTCGCCGCGGCTGGCATGCTCGTCACCGGCATCCTGCTCGCCCGCTTCTTCGGAGGTGACGGCATCTAGAGCTTTCCTACGCATATGTTACTTGCATGATGATAGTCACTCCTGTACTGACATCTGCCATGCAGCGGACAAGTTTCAGCCAATTCAAATGCCCGGCGGCGCGCGCGCTGGACAGCGTCGGCGACTGGTGGAGCATCCTGATCCTGCGCGACGCCTTCCAGGGGCTGTCGCGCTTTGACGACTTCCAAAAAAGCCTCGGCGTGGCCCCGAACATCCTGACGCGACGGCTGAAACACCTGACGGATGAAGGGCTGTTCGAACGACGGCTCTACCAGCAGCGCCCTGCCCGCTACGAATATCTGCTGACAGAAAAGGGGCGCGATTTCTTTCCGGTGCTGATGGCGCTGTTTTCCTGGGGAAGTCGGCACATTCCGGAAGAGGATCTCGCCTTTCTACTCAGCGACGCCGCCTCCGGCAAAGCGCGCGAGACGGTCCTTGTGGACGCACGAACCGGCGAAGAAGTAACGCCCCAAAACACCAGCCTGCTCGCTGGACCAGCCGCCGACGACGAGGTGCGTGCGCGGATCGCCCGCATGCGCGCCTGGTATCTCGGCATCGACGCATAGAGAGGAAAATACCATGGATCGCATCGTTGTCACCGGCATGGGACTTGTCTCGCCCCTCGGCACCGGCGTCGAGCCTGCCTGGAAACGTCTCGTCGACGGCGCCTCCGGTCTGAGGGTGCTGCCGGCCGATGTCGTCGGCGAGCTTTCGGCCAAGGTTGGCGGTGTCGTCCCCGGCCTCATCGAGGATGTCGAGGCTGGTTTCGACCCCGACCGCTCCATCACGCCGAAGGACCAGAAAAAAATGGATCGCTTCATCCAGTTCGCCATGGCGGCGACGGAGGAGGCGGTGAAGCAGGCAGGCTGGATGCCGACCGATGAAGGCAGCCGTGAACGCACCGCAACGATCATCGCTTCGGGCGTCGGCGGCTTTCCTGCGATCGCCGAAGCAGTGCGGATCGGCGAGACGCGAGGCGTGCGGCGGCTATCGCCCTTCACCGTGCCCTCCTTCCTCGTCAACCTCGCGGCCGGCCAGGTCAGCATC
The DNA here is from genome assembly GCF_017948245.1 of Rhizobium sp. NLR16a. Lineage (NCBI taxonomy): Bacteria > Pseudomonadati > Pseudomonadota > Alphaproteobacteria > Hyphomicrobiales > Rhizobiaceae > Rhizobium > Rhizobium sp. NLR16a. Next base: position 1,775,389 of record NZ_CP072865.1, read on the forward strand.
CGCTATGGGTTCAAGGGTCCGCTCGGCGCGCCGGTGACGGCCTGTGCCGCCAGCGTCCAGGCTATTGGTGATGCGGCGCGGTTGATCCGCTCCGGCGAAGCCGATGTGGCGATCTGCGGCGGTGCCGAGGCCTGCATCGACAAGGTAAGCCTCGGCGGCTTTGCCGCCGCGCGTGCGCTTTCCACCGGCTTCAACGAGACGCCGGAACTGGCCTCGCGGCCCTTCGACACAGCGCGCGACGGTTTCGTCATGGGCGAAGGCGCCGGCATCCTGGTGATCGAAACGCTGAACCATGCGCTGGCCCGCGGGGCCACACCGCTTGCAGAACTCGTCGGCTACGGCACGGCGGCGGATGCCTACCACATGACCGCAGGCCCAGAAGATGGCAATGGCGCGCGCCGGGCGATGGAGGCAGCACTCAGGCAGGCGAAGATTCCGGCCTCGGAGGTCCGGCACCTCAATGCGCACGCGACGTCGACACCGGTCGGAGACAAAGGCGAAATCGCTGCGATCGGCACGGTCTTCGGCCGCAACGGCGCCATTGCCGTCAGCGCGACGAAGTCGGCGACCGGCCATCTGCTCGGCGCGGCCGGCGGGTTGGAAGCAATCTTCACCATTCTTGCGCTGCGCGATCAACTCGCGCCGCCGACCCGCAACCTCAATGAAGTCGATCCGGCCGCCGACGGCATCGATATCGTCGGCAAGACGGCGCGGCCGCTGGCGATGGACTATGCCATCACCAACGGCTTCGGTTTCGGCGGCGTCAATGCCAGCGCCCTGTTCCGGCGCTGGTCGTAACACGGCTGCGCAGTTTTGCTGGAATTGCGCCGGAAATCGCCTACACTTCCGCACTGTCGGGGATCTTTCTCCGACAGAGCCGGAGATCATCCATGCGCGCCTTCTTCGCAGTTCTCATCCTGTGTGCCGCGTCCCTCGTCTCCACCGTCTCAACCCGCGCCGAAGACCCGATCGACACGACACGGACGATGATCGAGGAGCAGATCAAAGCCTTCCTCAACGAGGATGCCGAGACCGCCTATTCCTTCGCCGCTCCCGCCATTAAGGCGATGTATCCCGACAAGAACCTGTTCTTCGCCATGGTGAAGAAGAGCTACGAGCCGGTCTATCATCCCGGCAATTACGCCTTTGGCCGCAGCCGCTCGATCGATAACGGCGCTCTGATCTACCACGAGGTGCTGATATCGGGCCGCGACGGCAGGGATTGGACGGCCATCTATCAGATGACCCGACAGCCGGACGGCAGCTACCGGATCAACGGCGTGCAGATGATGCCGGATGCCGACAGCAAAGGCATTTGAAGCGCTGTTCTTGGCTGGATGAAACACTGCCCGGCACTTGGATTCGTTGCACTAACCATTTTGAAATCGTGCTGGAGTAAAAATCCGTCAGCGGGGGATTGGCGGGTTGAATACAGGCAAGCAGTTTTTCACGGCACTTGAAGCGTTGCGAGGAATCGCGGCCATCGTGGTCATGTTCCTACACACTGGCGGCACGCTTGGTCCGATACCTGTCAACATCAGCTACCTTGCCGTTGACCTTTTCTTTCTTTTGAGCGGCGTCGTGCTTGCGAATTCATACGAATGGCAACTGGCAACGGGACAGATTTCGCCTGCAGGATTTCTGCTGCAGCGTATCATTCGGCTTTATCCTGTATATCTGCTTTCTCTGCCTGTTGGCCTTGTCAGCTATGGAATTCAATTCGGCTTCGATTGCCTCACCCTGGCCGGACTTCTTCTGAAGGCGGTTCTGTTCATTCCAAACGCAGGCACGGGCGGCGCCTTTCCTCTGAACGGGCCCAGTTGGTCGCTCTTCTTCGAATTCTGGGCCGGAGTGCTGTTTTCCGTTCTTCTGGTGCGACTATCGTCCAGAATCTTGCTCGCCATCGCCCTCGCAACAGCGGCTATCACCTTGTACGGTGCCCTTGGGGGCAATTTCGACATTGGCCATCAGGCGGGCTATTTCGGATTTGGCTTCTCGAGAATTTTGTTCTCGTTCTCGCTCGGGATCTGCCTTCGCAGGTTGCACGAACTTCGGAGGCCGAATGCGGTCAATAGAGGCAATACCATCGGCATTTTCCTCTGTGGTTTGCTGATTGTGATCACGAATATACCCGCGAGCACATTCTACGGTTTTCCCTATTTTGATCTTTTCGTATGCTTCGTGATTTTCCCGGCCATTGTCTGGGTCGCAATGCGCACGAGGCAGACCGGCCTAATCGGGCTGGCATTCCGTTGGCTGGGGATCGTTTCCTATCCGATTTATATACTGCACGCCCCCATCTTCGAGTTGCTGCATTTACTGCGGCAAAAGGGCTTTGACCTCCCGGCCTCTCCGGCAGCTGGGATGGTCGTCGTGATAGCGATTATCATCATGGCGGGCATCGTCGCCATTCACTTCGACGAGCCAGTGCGTAAAAAGCTCAAGACAATGACTGCGCCAAGACCAGCATCTGAGCTTCCCGCGGGGGCGAGCTAGCCTCAGACCGGGTCGAGATCGCCCCTTGCCCATTCCTCCATGGTCTCCGCCATGAAGTCGGCGAAGCGGCCTTCGGCGATCGCCTTGCGGATGCCCTGCATCAGTTCCTGGTAATAGGCGAGATTGTGCCAGGAGAGCAGCATGCCGCCGAGCGCCTCATTGGCGCGGACGAGATGGTGCAGATAGGCGCGGGAATAATCGCGCGTGGCCGGGCAGTTCGACTGTTCGTCGAGCGGACGCATGTCCTCGGCATGACGGGCGTTGCGGATATTGACCTTGCCGCGGCGGGTGAAGGCCAGGCCATGGCGGCCGGAGCGGGTCGGCATGACGCAGTCGAACATGTCGATGCCACGGGCGACAGATTTGAGGATATCGTCAGGCGTGCCGACGCCCATGAGGTAACGGGGCTTCTCACCCGGAAGCACGGGCAACGTCGTTTCCAGCATCCGCAGCATGACATCCTGCGGCTCGCCGACGGCAAGACCGCCGACAGCGTATCCCTTGAGGTCGAGCTTGGTCAGCTCCTCGGCCGAACGGACGCGCAGCGCCGGGATGTCGCCGCCCTGGACGATGCCGAACATGGCCTTGCCGGGCTGCTCGCCGAAGGCCACCTTGCAGCGCTCGGCCCAGCGCAGCGACATTTCCATGGCGCGCTCGATCTCCTTCGGCTCGGCCGGCAGCGCCACGCATTCGTCGAGCTGCATCTGGATGTCGGAGCCGAGCAGGCCCTGGATTTCGATCGAGCGCTCCGGCGACATGTGGTGCAGGCTGCCGTCGACATGCGACTTGAAGGTGACACCCTGCTCGTCGAGCTTGCGCAGGCCGGACAGCGACATGACCTGGAAGCCGCCCGAATCCGTCAGGATAGGATGTTCCCAGCGGATCAGCTTGTGCAGGCCGCCGAGGCGGGCGACGCGCTCCGCTGTCGGGCGCAGCATCAGGTGATAGGTATTGCCGAGAATGATGTCAGCGCCGGTCTCGCGCACCTGGTCGAGATACATGGCCTTGACGGTTCCGACCGTCCCGACCGGCATGAAGGCCGGTGTGCGGATTTCGCCGCGCGGCATGGAAATCTCACCGAGACGGGCGCCGGCATCGGTCTTCTCGAGCGTGAATTGGAAGTTCTCTGTCATCTAGTCTTTCCGGAAAAGAAGGCTCGCGTCGCCGTAGGAGTAGAAGCGGTAGCCCATGGAAATAGCGTGTTCATAGGCCGCATGCATGGTTTCGAAGCCGGCGAAGGCCGAGACCAGCATGAACAGGGTCGAGCGCGGCAGGTGGAAATTGGTCATCAGCATGTCGACCGCCTTGAAACGGTAGCCGGGCGTGATGAAGATCCCCGTGGCGCCGGCCCAGGGCTTGATCTCTCCACTTTCCTCGGCGGCGCTCTCGATCAGCCGCAGCGAGGTGGTGCCGACACAGACGATACGCCCGCCTCTTTGCTTTACCGCGTTCAGCCGGGCAGCAGTTTCTGCGCTGACGTAACCGCTTTCGAGATGCATCTTGTGATCGGCGGTATCGTCAGCCTTCACAGGCAGGAAAGTTCCGGCGCCGACATGCAGAGTGACGAAATGGCGTTCGATACCGGCCTTGTCGAGGGTCTCAAACAGGCCAGGCGTGAAGTGCAGGCCGGCGGTGGGGGCTGCAACGGCGCCCTCCTCGCGGGCATAGATCGTCTGGTAGTCGATGCGGTCGCGCTCGTCCTCGGGGCGTTTGGCGGCGATATAGGGCGGCAGCGGAATATGGCCGACGGCGCCAATCGCCTCGTCGAGCGCCGGACCGGAAAGATCGAAGGCGAGGGTCACTTCGCCGGCTTCGCCCTTTTCCTCCACCGTCGCATCGAGCGAGCCGATCATGCAGCTTTCGCCACTGTGGCCAAAGGCGATGCGATCGCCCTCCCTGATGCGCTTGCCCGGCTTGGCGAAGGCCTTCCAGCGGCTGGGACCGACGCGCATGTGCAGCGTCGCTGAGACCTGCTGCCCGCCAGCGCCGTCGCGATGACGGATGCCCTCGAGCTGGGCGGGAATGACCTTCGTGTCGTTGAAGACAAGCGCGTCCCCGGCGCGCAGAAATGACGGCAGATCGGAAACACGATGATCCGATAGTGCGCTTGCCGCATTTGCATTCACGACGAGCAGCCGTGCGCTGTCACGCGGCTCGGCGGGCCGCAGGGCGATGCGCTCCTCGGGCAGATCGAAATCGAAAAGGTCAACGCGCATAAGTGTACTTTCAGGCAAAGCGAAACCCGCCCCGCGCTCTCGCGCAAGGGCGGGTTTCAGCAAACATCACAATCAGACGTCGGCGGCAACCCGCATCGAGACGATCGAGTCCGGATCGGAGACCGGTTCGCCGCGCTTGATCTTGTCGACATTGTCCATGCCTTCGATCACTTGGCCCCAGACGGAATACTGCTTGTTCAGCCACGGCGCGTCGGTGAAGCAGATGAAGAACTGCGAGTTGGCCGAGTTCGGGTTCTGCGAACGGGCCATCGAGCAGGTGCCGCGAACATGCGAGGTCGCGGAGAATTCAGCCTTCAGGTCCGGCTTGGAGGAGCCGCCCATGCCGGCCCGGCCGGGATTGAAGGTTTCAGAGCCCTTCTTGCCATATTCGACGTCGCCAGTCTGGGCCATGAAATCCTGAATGACGCGGTGGAAAACGACGCCGTCATAGGCCTTCTCGCGGGCGAGTTCCTTGATGCGGGCAACGTGCTCCGGAGCGACCTGCGGCAGCAGCTGAATGACAACCTTGCCCTTGGTGGTTTCCAGAATGATGGTGTTTTCGGGATCCTTGATCTCGGCCATTGTCTTCTCCTCTTGTTTCTCTTGTAACTTACTTCTTGCCCAGGGTGACCTTGATCATCCGGTCGGGATTTTTGACTTCGCCGTTCTGGCCTTCGCCACGCTTGATCTTGTCGACATTTTCCATGCCGGAAACGACCTTGCCGACGACGGTATACTGGCCGTTCAGGAAAGAACCGTCGGCAAACATGATGAAGAACTGCGAATTGGCGGAATTCGGATCCTGCGAACGAGCCATGCCGACAGTGCCGCGCACGAACGGGGTCTTAGAGAATTCAGCCGGGATGTCGGGCATGTCGGAGGAGCCGGTGCCGGCAAGGCTGGCATCGAAGCCCTTTTCCATGTTGCCGTATTTGACGTCGCCGGTCTGGGCCATGAAGCCGTCGATGACGCGGTGGAAGGCGACGTTGTCATATTCGCCCTTCTTGGCGAGCGCCTCGATCTGGTCGACATGCTTCGGCGCCACATCCGGCATCAGCTGGATCACCACCGGGCCGTTCTTCAGCTGAATGGTGAGATAATGATCGGCCGACTGGGCCAAGGCATCCCCCGCGAAGGAGGCAAGATATAGCACGCCGGCAAATGCGAGATAAAAGAGTTTCATGTGAGCTCCGTTGCGGCGTTATCCGCCTAGGCTTTGCGCTTGCTAGTTTGGGCGCTTGGATGTGAGGGCTTGCAAGACCGCGGCCGGGACGAAAGCGCTGACATCGCCGCCCATGGCGGCGATCTGGCGGACCAATGTGGCGGTAATGGGCCGCGACGCCGTGCCGGCCGGCAAAAAGATGGTCTGGATATCTGGCGCCATCGTTCTGTTCATGCCGGCCATCTGCATTTCGTAGTCGAGATCCGTGCCATCGCGAAGGCCGCGGATCAGAAGTGTGGCGCCATGGGCGCGGGCGGCATGGACGACCAGATTGTCGAAGGCGACGACGGTGATGTCGCCGGTCTTGCCGGGCAAGGCTTCGGCCAGCGACAGGCGGATCAGCTCGGCTCGCTCTTCGAAAGAAAAGAGCGGCGCCTTGCCGGGATGGATGCCGATCGCGACGATGACTTTTTCGGCGACGTTCAGCGCCTGGACCAGAACATCCACATGTCCGTTGGTGATCGGGTCGAAGGACCCAGGATAAAAAGCTGTCGTCATCTGGCCCGGCCATTGGTTTGACGCCTTTTGTCACGGATGCGGACTTGTCGCAAGTGATTTACCCGGCCGCGCCGCTCGGCTGAACAACGGATGAACATGCCATTCAAGGCCGTTTCAGGCGGGATCTGTTTAACTCGGATCATCAACAAAGCCGATGCCATTCCGGCAGCCGGCGCTCCCAAAAGATCGAAATCCATGCTGATCGTGCTCGTTGCGCTTGCCATTGTTTTCTCCCTCGCCGCCGAGATGGCGTATGGCTACTTCGCCGATCGCTACGAGGTGAACTGGGTGCGGCCGGAGCTTGCCGAACATGCGGCGATTGTACGCGCCCAAGGCCGCCTGCGCGGAAATGAGGGTCGGCTGCGAGAAAAAATCGGATTTCGAATCTGAACGCCAGATGAACGAGACATTCAAGGATGCTTCAGATCGCCATTGGTAAACACCCGCTCAACATCCGGCGGAACCATTTTTAAACGGATGCGTTCACTCAACCGACACAGAAATGCGTCAAAGCGCGGCAGGAAGGACTAATAATGCCCGGCAAGATTACGATGATTAACGTGCTCTGGATGGTCATGGTCACGGGCATGCTCACCGCAACTGTCGCTCTTTATGACCAGAAGGTCGATGCCTCCAAAGTTTATGGCCCTTATGCTTCGGCTCGCACGGCCGTACTGGGCCAGTACTGAGGAGCGAGTACGCAACTCCCCAGGAAAGGAATGCCTATGTTCACGATCTTGACAGTGCTCACCGCCCTCATCAGCGTCATGTTCATCGTGTCTGTGGCCTCGACGATATCAGCGCTGCGGCGTGAAGGCGAAGAGGTGAAGGCGCTGAACGAAAAGCATAGCGCGTTCTGACATTCCTCTCTTTCCCTCCCATGAGCGGCACCGTTCCGCTGCCTGGGGCTTTCAAGCCGGATGCACCCAGCGTCCGGCTTTTTTTCTTGGCCAGCGAGTGAGCCAACTGAATGCTTCAGCCTGAAAGCAGGGCTCTAACAGAAAAGGGCGGCTCGAAGCCGCCCCGTTCATTCGATTATTCTTCGGCAGCACCGCCCGGATCACCATCGGCGACCGGCGTCTCATCGGCGCCTTCGACGGCCCCTTCCGTCTCATCCTCCTCCGGCTCACTGATGCGCTCGACCGAGACGACCTTCTCGTCCTTGGCCGTCGAGAAGATGGTGACGCCCTTGGTGGCGCGGCTGGCGATGCGGATGCCGCCGACCGGCACACGGATGAGCTGACCGCCATCAGAGACGAGCATGATCTGATCGCCGTCATCGACCGGGAAGGCTGCAACCAGTTCGCCGATCTCGCCGGTTTTCGACGTATCGGTAGCGCGGATGCCCTTACCGCCGCGGCCGGAGATACGGAAATCGTAAGAGGACGAACGCTTGCCGAAGCCCTTTTCGGAGACGGTGAGCACGAACTGTTCGCGTGCCTTCAGCGCCTCGTAGCGTTCGTCGGAGAGCTGTCCCTCCTCGGTGACCTCCTCTCCGACGAGAGCGATATCCTCTTCATCAACGCCTATCGCCCGGCGTTCGGCGGCAGAGCGCTTGAGGTAGGCGGCCCGTTCCCATGGCTCGGCATCGACATGGCCGACGATCGTCATCGAGATGATGCGGTCGCCCTCGCCGAGATTGATGCCGCGCACCCCGATCGAGTTGCGGCCGGCAAAGACGCGGACGTCGTCGACCGAGAAGCGGATGCACTGGCCGAGCGCCGTGGTCAAAAGAACGTCGTCCCGCTCGGTGCAAGTCTCGACGGAGAGGATTTCATCGCCCTCCTCTTCCAGCTTCATGGCGATCTTGCCGTTGCGGTTGACCTGAACGAAGTCCGACAGCTTGTTGCGGCGAACCGTACCGCGCGTCGTCGAGAACATGACGTCGAGATTATCCCAGCTCGCCTCGTCCTCGGGCAAGGGCAGGATGGTGGTGATGCGCTCGCCGGGTTCGAGCGGCAGCATGTTGATCAGCGCCTTGCCGCGCGAGGTCGGCGTGCCGATCGGCAGTCGCCAGACCTTCTCCTTATAGACGATGCCGCGGGAGGAGAAGAACAGGACTGGCGTATGGGTGTTGACCACGAATAGCCGGCTAACGAAATCTTCGTCGCGGGTGGTCATGCCGGAGCGGCCCTTGCCGCCGCGGCGCTGGGCACGGTAGGTGGTCAGCGGCACGCGCTTGATGTAACCAAGATGCGAGACGGTGACGACCATATCCTCGCGGGCGATCAGATCCTCGTCGTCCATTTCGAGGCCGCCATCGACGATCTCGGTGCGGCGTGGCGTGCCGAACTCGTCGCGGACGGCTGACAGTTCGTCCTTGACGATGGTCTGGATGCGCACACGCGAGGAAAGAATATCGAGGTAATCCCGGATTTCCTCGCCTATCTTATTGAGTTCATCACCGATTTCGTCACGGCCGAGTGCAGTCAGGCGGGCAAGGCGCAGCTCGAGAATGGCGCGCGCCTGCTCCTCGGAGAGGTTGTAGGTGAGGTCGTCGTTGATGCGGTGGCGCGGATCGTCGATCAAACGGATCAGGCTTTCGACATCTTCGGCCGGCCAGCGGCGCGTCATCAGCTCTTCGCGGGCCGACTGCGGATCGGGCGCCTGGCGAATGACGCGGATGACTTCGTCGATATTGGCGACGGCGATCGCGAGGCCAACCAAGACGTGCGCGCGCTCGCGCGCCTTGCGCAGCAGGAACTTCGTTCTCCGGCTAACGACTTCCTCGCGGAAGGAGACGAAGGCGCGCAGCATGTCGAGCAGGGTCAGCTGCTCCGGCTTGCCGCCGTTCAGCGCCACCATGTTGCAGCCGAAGGAGGTCTGCAGCGGCGTGTAGCGATAAAGCTGATTGAGGATGACCTCGGCATTGGCGTCGCGCTTCAATTCGATGACGACGCGATAGCCTTGGCGGTCGGATTCGTCGCGCAGGTCGGAGATGCCCTCGATGCGCTTTTCACGCACCAACTCGGCCATCTTCTCGATCATCGTCGCCTTGTTCACCTGGTAGGGAATTTCGGTGATGATGATCTGCTCGCGGTCGCCGCGCATCGGCTCGATGGTGGCGACGCCACGCATGATGACGGAGCCACGGCCGGTCTCGTAGGCCGAGCGGATACCGGCACGGCCGAGGATCTTGGCGCCCGTGGGGAAGTCAGGGCCGGGAATGATCTGCATCAGTTCCGGCAGCTCGATCGCCGGATCGTTGATCAGCGCGATGCAGCCGTCGATCACTTCGGAGAGGTTGTGCGGCGGAATATTGGTGGCCATGCCGACGGCGATGCCGCCGGCGCCGTTGACGAGCAGGTTCGGGAACTTGGCGGGAACCACGACCGGCTCAGAGAGCGTGCCGTCATAGTTGTCGCGGAAATCGACGGTTTCCTTGTCGAGATCGTCGAGCAGCGAATGAGCAGCCTTTTCCAGGCGGCACTCGGTGTATCGTTCGGCCGCCGGCGGATCGCCGTCGATGGAGCCGAAATTGCCCTGACCGTCGATCAGCGGCAGCCTGAGCGACCAGGGCTGCGCCATGCGGGCGAGCGCATCATAGATCGCAGCGTTGCCGTGCGGATGGTATTTACCCATCACGTCGCCGGTAACGCGGGCGCATTTGACGTATTTCTTGTTCCAGTCGATGCCGAGCTCGGACATGCCGTAGAGGATGCGCCGGTGCACGGGCTTCAGGCCGTCGCGCACGTCGGGCAACGCGCGGCTGACGATGACGCTCATGGCGTAATCGAGATACGACCGCTGCATTTCCTCCATGATGGAGATGGGCTCGATGCCTGGCGGGAGCTTCCCGCCGCCGGGGGGTGTTTGCTCAGTCAAAACAGATCACGATCTCTTCTAGAATCACTTGAAGATTTATAGCGGAAAGCCTGTTCCCGCGCCAATTTCTGAGCGCGTTTTGAACAGGCTTTTGCGGCCGAAAAAGGGTAAAGCACCGGAGTTGTGCGGCCGGACCGGACAAATCCGCCGCAGGCCGCCGCGGCACATTTGCCAAATCCAAATCCCCGCTTCACAATCGCAGTAAATCACACACCCATATGGGCTTTGGGAGAGACGATGGCAAGCGCCGACCAATTGATCAACGCCTTCACGACGCTTCTCGTCACCATCGATCCCCCAGGGCTGGCGCCGCTGTTCCTGGGGTTGACAACCGGCATGAGCAGAGCCCAGCGCACGCAGGTGGCGCTGCGCGGTTCGACGATCGCCTTCATCATCCTCGCGGTCTTTGCGCTGTTCGGCGCCGGCGTGCTCGGCGTGCTCGGCATCTCGATCGGGGCCTTCCGCATCGCCGGCGGGCTGCTGCTCTTCTGGATTGCCTTCGAAATGGTCTTCGAGAAGCGGCAGGACCGCAAGGAGAAGGCGACCGAGGTGGCGATCACCAAGGATCATATCGAAAATGTCGCCGTCTTTCCCCTCGCCTTGCCGCTGATCGCCGGCCCCGGCGCGATTTCGGCGACGATCCTGCTTGCCGGGACGCTCGCGACCTCGATCGGAAAGTTGCAACTGATCGGCGTCCTTGCCGCCAATCTGCTGCTGACCTTCGTCATGCTGCTCGTCGCCGAACGGCTCGACCGTTTCCTTGGCGTCACCGGCCGGGCAATCCTGACACGGCTGCTCGGCGTCATCCTCGCCGCGCTTGCGGCGCAATTCGTCGTCGACGGGGCAAAATCGGCGCTCAATCTGATCAGCGCGACGCCGCACTGACAAGGCGCCGACTGAAGCAATTGCAGTCGGAAAGCAGAGAGAGCATGGTGCCGCTCAGGACACCATGCTCTCAGCTGCTTATAAAGTCAGGAACCGCGATCGATCAGAACGGGATGTCGTCGTCGAGATCGCGCGAGAAGTTGCCTCCGCCACCGCCGCGGTTCGACGATGAGGACGACGCCGGGGCGCCGTAATCGTCGCCGTAATCATTGTTGCTGCTGCCGCCGCGGCCGCCGCCGAAGCCGGAGCTCGCACCGCCGCCCTCGCCGCGTCCATCCAGCATGGTCAGCGTCGAATTGAAGCCCTGCAGCACCACTTCCGTCGAATAACGGTCCTGGCCCTGCTGGTCCTGCCATTTGCGGGTCTGCAGCTGGCCTTCGATATAGAGCTTGGCGCCCTTCTTCACATATTGCTCGACGACCTTGCAGAGGCCTTCGTTGAAGACGACGACAGTGTGCCATTCGGTCTTTTCGCGGCGTTCGCCGGAATTGCGGTCGCGCCAGGTCTCCGAGGTCGCGATACGGAGATTGGCGATCGGCCGGCCATCCTGAGTGCGGCGGATTTCGGGATCTGCACCCACGTTTCCAACCAGAATTACCTTGTTCACGCTACCAGCCATGCTTCTCACCCTGCCTGCCGCCCTGCCCGGCGGCGTTAATCGATCAGCGCACCTTAAACCATCGCGGACCGTCAATGCGCGTAAACGGTCGTTCATCCACATGTTTATCCATCAGAAAGCCGCATGCATTCATCAGGAATTTTGTTCTTTATTTGTTCTAGTTTATCCGTATGATCCTGTCAACAGAATCGAAAACCTTGAAGCTTCCCGGATATTCAGCCTCGACTCGCCCGCCGGCATCACTAAATAAGGGCTGTTATCCAGAAAACCAAAGCAGAGACGATGAGCGAACTGAAGACGATCTCCATCCGCGGCGCGCGCGAGCATAATCTGAAGAGCATCGATCTCGATCTGCCGCGCAACAAGCTGATCGTCATGACCGGTCTGTCGGGCTCGGGCAAATCCTCGCTCGCCTTCGACACTATCTATGCCGAGGGCCAGCGGCGCTATGTCGAAAGCCTGTCGGCCTATGCCCGGCAGTTCCTCGAAATGATGCAGAAGCCCGATGTCGACCAGATCGACGGGCTGTCGCCTGCCATCTCGATCGAGCAGAAGACCACGTCGCGTAACCCGCGCTCGACGGTCGGCACCGTCACCGAGATCTATGACTATATGCGCCTGCTCTTTGCCCGCGTCGGCGTTCCCTATTCGCCGGCGACCGGCCTGCCGATCGAGAGCCAGACCGTCAGCCAGATGGTCGACCGCATCCTCGCTTTTGGCGAAGGCACCCGTCTTTATATTCTCGCGCCGCTCGTGCGCGGCCGCAAGGGCGAATACAAGAAGGAACTGGCGGAGCTGATGAAGAAGGGCTTCCAGCGCGTCAAGATCGACGGCCAGTTCTACGAAATCGCCGAGGCGCCTGTTCTCGACAAGAAATACAAGCACGACATCGACGTGGTCGTCGACCGCATCGTCGTGCGCCCCGATGTGTCGGCGCGCCTGGCCGACAGCCTGGAGACCTGCCTGAAGCTCGCCGACGGGCTGGCAGTCGCCGAATTCGCCGACAAGCCGCTGCCGCCGGAGGAAACGTCGGCCGGCGGCTCGGCCAACAAGTCGCTGAACGAAACGCATGAGCGCGTGTTGTTTTCGGAGAAGTTCGCCTGCCCGGTCTCGGGCTTTACCATTCCGGAAATCGAGCCCCGCCTCTTCTCGTTCAACAACCCCTTCGGCGCCTGCCCGACCTGCGATGGTCTCGGCGCCCAGCAGAAGATCGACCCGGATCTGATCGTGCCCGAACCGGAGCGCACCTTGCGCGACGGGGCGATCGCCCCCTGGGCCAAGTCGACCTCGCCCTATTATAATCAGACGCTGGAGGCGCTCGGCAAACATTACGGCTTCAAGCTCGGCACCCGCTGGAACGATCTTTCCGACGAGGCCAAGGATGTGATCCTCAACGGCACCGACGACAAGATCGAATTCCATTACGCCGACGGCGCCCGTTCCTATACGACGCACAAGAACTTCGAGGGCATCATCACCAATCTCGAGCGCCGCTGGAAGGAGACGGATTCCGCCTGGGCGCGCGAGGATATCGAGCGCTTCATGTCGGCCGCCCCCTGCCCGGCCTGCAACGGCTATCGCCTGAAGCCGGAAGCGCTGGCGGTGAAGATCAACAGGCTGCATATCGGCGAAGTGACCGAGATGTCGATCCGCGTCGCCCGCGACTGGTTCGAAACGCTGCCGGCGACCTTCAACGCCAAGCAGAACGAGATTGCCGTGCGGATCCTCAAGGAGATCCGCGACCGGCTGCGATTCCTCAACGATGTCGGCCTGGAATATCTCAGCCTGTCGCGCAATTCAGGCACGCTGTCGGGCGGCGAAAGCCAGCGCATCCGCCTCGCCTCGCAGATCGGCTCGGGCTTGACGGGCGTACTTTACGTGCTCGACGAGCCGTCGATTGGCCTGCATCAGCGCGACAATGCCCGATTGCTCGACACGCTGAAGCACCTGCGCGATATCGGCAATACCGTGATCGTCGTCGAGCATGACGAGGATGCCATCCTGACGGCCGATGACGTCGTCGACATCGGCCCCGCGGCTGGTATCCATGGGGGGCAGGTCATCGCCCATGGCACGCCGCGGGATATCATGGACAATCCGAAGTCGCTGACCGGCAAATATCTCTCGGGCGAACTCGGCGTTCCGGTTCCGGACGAGCGCCGCAAGCCGAAGAAGGGTCGCGAGATCAAGGTCGTCGGCGCGCGCGGCAACAATCTGAAGAACGTCACCGCCTCGATCCCGCTCGGCGTCTTTACGGCGGTGACCGGCGTTTCCGGCGGCGGCAAGTCCACCTTCCTGATCGAGACGCTGTATAAATCAGCGGCGCGCCGCGTCATGGGCGCGCGCGAAATTCCGGCCGACCACGACCGCATCGACGGTTTCGAGCATATCGACAAGGTGATCGATATCGACCAGTCGCCGATCGGCCGCACACCGCGCTCGAATCCGGCGACCTATACCGGCGCCTTCACGCCGATCCGCGACTGGTTCGCCGGCCTGCCGGAAGCCAAGGCGCGCGGCTACCAGCCGGGCCGCTTCTCCTTCAACGTCAAGGGCGGCCGCTGCGAGGCCTGTCAGGGCGACGGCGTCATCAAGATCGAAATGCACTTCCTGCCCGATGTCTATGTCACCTGCGACGTCTGCCACGGCAAGCGCTATAACAGAGAGACGCTCGACGTCACCTTCAAGCAGAAGTCGATCGCCGACGTGCTCGACATGACGGTAGAGGAAGGCGTCGATTTCTTTGCGGCGGTACCTGCCGTGCGCGACAAGCTGCAATCGCTGAAGGATGTCGGCCTCGGTTACATCAAGGTCGGCCAACAGGCCAATACGCTCTCTGGCGGCGAAGCGCAGCGCGTCAAGCTCGCCAAGGAGCTGTCGAAACGCTCGACCGGACGCACGCTCTATATTCTCGACGAGCCAACGACCGGCCTGCATTTCCATGACGTCGCCAAGCTCCTGGAAATGCTGCACGAGCTCGTCAACCAGGGCAACTCCGTCGTGGTGATCGAGCACAATCTCGAAGTCATCAAGACAGCAGACTGGGTGCTCGATTTCGGCCCGGAGGGCGGCGATGGCGGCGGCGAGATCGTCGCGACCGGCACACCGGAAGCGATCGTCAGGGAAAAGCGCTCCTATACCGGCCAGTTCCTGAAGGAATTGCTGGAGCGGCGGCCGGCGAAGAAGGCGGTCGCGGCGGAATGACGATGAGGTTGGCGTCGCCCGACGATCTCCAAACGGACTATCGCGCTTTATAGTGTCTTCGGGTTCCGGAAAACGGGTCGCCGACCGAACCCTTATCGGCCAGGATGGACGCTGATCGACATGACGAAAGAGATTCATGCGGCCTGACCGCTGCGAACTGGGAGGACGACATGACGAAATCCGGCACTATCCGCACCGGCATCGGCGGCTGGACCTTCGAGCCCTGGCGCGGACATTTCTTTCCCGCCGACCTGAAACAGAAGGACGAGCTGCATTATGCCAGCCGTCAGTTGAAGGTCATCGAGGTCAACGGCACCTATTACAGCACACAGAAACCGGCGGTCTTTGCCAAATGGGCGGCTGACGTGCCAGAGGGTTTCATCTTTTCGCTGAAGGCCACTCGCTTCGTCACCAATCGGCGGGTGCTCGCGGAAGCCGGTGAATCGATGGAGCGGTTCCTCACATCCGGAATCAGCGAGCTCGGCGATCACCTCGGGCCGCTGCTCTGGCAATTCGCGCCGACGAAGAAATTCGATCCGGACGATTTCGAGGCTTTCCTGAAGCTGCTGCCGGCGAAACAGGATGGGCTAGCGCTCCGTCACGTGGTCGAAGTGCGGCATGATTCCTTCAAGGTGACGGAGTTCGTTGCTCTTCTTGCCAAATACGGCGTGGCGCCGGTTTGTGCCGAACATTTCGAATATCCGATGATCGCCGATGTGACGGCCGATTTCGTCTATGCCAGGCTGCAGAAGGGATCGGACGATATCCCGACCTGCTACCCCGATAAGGATCTGAAGGCCTGGGCAAAGCGGCTCGAGACCTGGGCCGAGGGCAAGGTCCCGGACGATCTGCCGCTGATCGACGGGAAGCGCCAGGTGAAGGCGGAGCCGCGCGACGTCTTTGCCTTCATGATCCACGAGGGCAAGGTCAATGCGCCGCACGGGGCGATCGCCCTGCAGCAGTTGCTGGCGAAATAGGCGGTTGGGACTTAGCCCGAGCTAAAGCGGCAAGACCTCGACCGCGAGCTCTTCCGCCGTCAGCCCCTTGCCGGCGCGCTGGCCAGCCTCTCCGTGCAGCCACACGCCGGCTGCCGCAGCCTCGAAAGTCGGCAGGCCCTGGGCAAGCAGTCCGCCGATGATGCCGGCAAGCACATCGCCGGAACCTGCGGTGGCAAGCCAGACAGGCGCATTGGTGTTGATGAGCGCGCGCCCGTCCGGCGAGGCGATGACGGTATCGGCGCCCTTATAGACGATCGCGGCATTGGCGCGGCGGGCAGCCGCCACCGCCTTGTCCACCTTCCCCAGTGTTTCGTCGCCGCAGATATCCGGAAAAAGCCGCGAAAATTCGCCCTCGTGCGGCGTCAGCACCAGACGCGGCTCGCCGCGGAACAGGTCGAAAAGCTGTTGCGGATCGTCCTTGAAGGAAGAGATGCCGTCGGCATCGAGCACCAGCCGGCGATCGGCAAGCGCGGTGACGAAGCCGCGGGCTTTCGCGCCGACACCGAAGCCGGGGCCGAGGACGAAGGTCTGCAGCCGCTTGTCGGACAGCCACTCTGCCAGATCTGCCTCGTCGTCGACTGCATGCAGCATGACGGCTGTGAGATGCGCGGCATTGGCGGCTATCGCTGCACCGGGTGCGGCGATCGTTACCAGGCCGGCGCCGGCCTTCAGGCCGGAGACCGCCGACATGCGCGCAGCCCCGGTCTTGTCGGCCTCGCCCGAAAAAACGACCATATGACCGCGCTTGTATTTGTGGGTTTGCAGCTGCTCGGCCGGCAGCACGCCCTTCCAGGCGTCAGGTGTGTTCTCGGCGATAGCGCCGCCCGCCTCAGCCCGGATGATCCGGGCGGGAATGCCGATGTCGAAGACCTCCAACTCGCCGCAAAGCTCCCTGCCCGGCATCAGAAGATGGCCGGGCTTGCGGGTCATGAAGGTGATGGTGTTGCGAGCCTGGAAGGCAGCACCCAGCACCTTGCCGGTGCGGCCATCCACGCCGGAGGGCAGATCGATGGCGAGCACCGCGATACCGGCCTCGGCGACGCGCTTGATCAAGTCAACCACATCGGCCGGCACCGCGCGCCCGAGCCCTGCTCCGAACAGACCGTCGATGACGACATCGCCGGCTTCCGGCCGGTATAGGCCGAGCTCCTGCCCCTTCAACTCGCAGCCGGCCCGAGCGCGGGCAGCGTCAGCCTTCAGCTTTGTGGGATCGCCGAGATGGAAAAGCGCCACGGTCGCTCCGCTCTCTCGCAGATGCCTTGCCGCAACATAGGCATCACCCCCATTGTTGCCGGGACCGCAGAGCACTACGAAACGCAACGCCCCGGGATGAAGCCTGAGCGCGGCGGCCGCGGCGGCAGCCCCTGCTCTTTCCATCAGGCCGAAGGAATCGATTCCCGAAGCAGCCGCGGCCACATCGATGGCGCTCATTTCGGCAGGCGTTACCAGAAGGTGGGGGAGATGGTTGCTCATCCGCCTATTCAATTCAAAAAACGCACAAAAAACAACCGTCTGCATTGGCGCGAAGAAGATCGAAATTTATGCATTCGCCTATCATTTAATCGCCTCGCAACCTGCTTTCGCAACTGAAGGAAAAGCCGGGTTTTTCGATATTGCGACGAATTTTCTTCGATGGCTGATGTTTTTCCACCTTTCCGTTCACCAAATCGACATCAAATTCCCCGCAGACGCGCCGGTTTCGGCAAAATCGACGTCTTTTTTCGATAAGACGGATTTCAAACTGGCACGATATCTGCATCATATCCGCGAGCGGGAACATCCCTGCCATAACAGGAGAAGCGGAGAGACATTTTCTCATGAAAAAGATCGAAGCGATCATTAAGCCCTTCAAGCTGGACGAAGTGAAGGAAGCCCTTCAGGAAGTCGGCCTGCAGGGTATCACAGTCACGGAAGCCAAGGGCTTCGGTCGTCAGAAGGGCCACACGGAACTCTACCGCGGCGCCGAATACGTCGTCGACTTCCTGCCGAAGGTGAAAGTTGAGGTGGTGCTGGCCGACGAGAACGCCGAGGCGGTCATCGACGCGATCCGCAAGGCGGCTCAAACCGGTCGCATCGGCGACGGCAAAATCTTCGTATCCAATGTCGAAGAGGTTATCCGCATCCGTACCGGCGAGACCGGCATCGATGCCATCTGACCACTTTGCCAAGCGCGCAAAGTCCGATAGCGTCATCGCGCCCACCTATTGTTATCACAAATTGGAGGAAGGTATTTAATGGCGACCGCAAGCGAAATTCTGAAGCAGATCCAGGAAAACGACGTCAAGTTCGTCGATCTGCGCTTCACCGACCCGAAGGGCAAGCTGCAGCATGTCACAATGGACGTTGCCAGCGTCGACGAGGACATGTTCGCTGACGGCGTGATGTTCGACGGCTCTTCGATCGGTGGCTGGAAGGCCATCAACGAGTCCGACATGGTGCTGATGCCCGACACCGAAACGGTGCATATGGACCCGTTCTTCGCTCAGTCGACCATGGTCATCGTCTGCGACATTCTCGATCCTGTCTCCGGCGAAGCCTATAACCGCGATCCGCGCGGCACTGCCAAGAAGGCCGAAGCCTATCTCAAGGCATCAGGCATCGGCGACACGATCTTTGTCGGCCCGGAAGCCGAGTTCTTCGTCTTCGACGACGTCAAGTACAAGGCCGATCCCTATAATACCGGCTTCAAGCTCGATTCGACCGAACTGCCGTCGAACGACGACACCGATTACGAAACCGGCAACCTCGGTCACCGCCCGCGCGTCAAGGGCGGCTATTTCCCGGTTCCGCCTGTTGACAGCGCCCAGGACATGCGTTCGGAAATGCTGACGGTGCTCTCCGAGATGGGCGTTGTCGTCGAAAAGCACCACCATGAAGTCGCCGCCGCCCAGCACGAACTCGGCATCAAGTTCGATACGCTGGTGCGCAACGCAGACAAGATGCAGATCTACAAATATGTCGTGCATCAGGTGGCCAACGCTTACGGCAAGACCGCGACCTTCATGCCGAAGCCGATCTTCGGCGACAACGGCTCGGGCATGCACGTGCACCAGTCGATCTGGAAGGGCGGCAAGCCGACTTTCGCCGGCGACGAATATGCCGGCCTCTCCGAGACCTGCCTGTTCTACATCGGCGGCATCATCAAGCACGCCAAGGCGATCAATGCCTTCACCAATCCGTCGACGAACTCCTACAAGCGTCTCGTCCCGGGTTATGAAGCGCCTGTCCTGCTCGCCTATTCTGCGCGCAACCGTTCGGCCTCCTGCCGCATTCCGTTCGGCTCCAACCCGAAGGCCAAGCGCGTCGAAGTCCGCTTCCCGGATCCGACCGCCAACCCCTATCTCGCCTTCGCCGCCATGCTGATGGCCGGCCTCGACGGCATCAAGAACAAGATCCATCCCGGCAAGGCCATGGACAAGGATCTCTACGACCTGCCGCCGAAGGAACTGAAGAAAATCCCGACCGTCTGCGGCAGCCTGCGCGAAGCGCTCGAAAGCCTCGACAAGGACCGCAAGTTCCTGACAGCAGGCGGCGTCTTCGACGATGACCAGATCGATGCCTTCATCGAGCTGAAAATGGCAGAAGTAATGCGTTTTGAAATGACGCCGCATCCGGTCGAATACGACATGTATTATTCGGCCTGATCGGCCGTAACACGGAAAGTCCCGGTCCGCCGGGACTTTCACCTCCCCGGTCATGAACGGCAGAAGGAGGATATGACGTTCATGTGACGCGCTGGTGCAAAAATCTTGATTTGCACCGCACCAATCACCAAATTTGGTGATGAAAGGAAGTCGTACCATGAAAGAAAGAATAGCAAAGTTCAGTATCGGCGAAGTGGTCCGGCACAAGGTTTTTCCGTTTCGCGGCGTCATCTTCGACGTTGATCCGGAATTCGCGAATACGGAGGAATGGTGGAATTCCATTCCGGCCGAGGTGCGGCCGAGCAAGGACCAGCCCTTCTACCACCTGCTCGCCGAAAACGAGGAAAGCGAATATGTCGCTTATGTCTCCGAGCAGAACCTGGTGAACGACGAAAGCGGCACGCCGCTTCGCAACCCGCAGATTTACCAGATCTTCGATCAGGCGCCGTCGGGGCAGTTCAAGCCCAAGATGAGCTTCGCTCACTAGATCAGACGTGCGGATCGGTCAATCAAGGCCTCGCCTCTCCCAGCGAGGCCTTTTCTTTTGACGCGAAATCCAGTTGCCAGGTTAAACTGCTGACAATTCCCGCCAATTTCTTCTTTTGCTTTGGCTGGCAAGGCCCCCCATCCGGCTGCCGCCACCTCCCGATCGCGGGTAGACGGGACATGCCGCAAGCTCTCGGTCCCCCTCAACGCCTCGCAGGGCACGTCCCCTCTCGCCGTCAGAACGGGGAGGTTAGGTGAGGGGCAAATCGCCGGTGCGAACCAGACAGCCATGGCTCAAGGCCGAGGAGATAGAGGCTTACCAATAAAAAAACCCGGCCTGAAGCCGGGTTTCTATTCAAAATGGCGGCAGGATCACTGCGCCTTGGCTGCCTTCTGGGCGTCTTCCAGTTTCTTGCGAGTTTCCTCGGCCTTCTTCTGCATGCTTTCCTGCAGGCTACGCTGGGTGTCGGCGAGCTTGGATTCGGAAACCGGTTCGCCGTCATAAGCGCCGGTGAAGCCTTCGAGCGAGATCTTGATCGGGTTCGGAGCGCGGCGGAAGTTGATCGAGGTGAAGACCACGTCGCTGCCCTTCTTGAGGCTGGCGATCATCGCGTCGGTCAACGGAACTTCAGCCGTGCACTTGTCCGGCAGGCAGATGACATAATCGAGCTTCTGCCCCTTGCCGCCGTCGATCTGCATGCTGATGCCAGGCGGGATGAGACGCGCGCTCTGGACCGAAACCTGCAGGAGCTTGCGGTTGATCTTGCCGGTAACCGAGATAAGGCCGACGGCCGTGACGAGCTGGCCGCCATTGGCGAGGATCAGGTTCTGGACGACGCAAACGTCGTTATCTTCCTGCTTGCTGCAGGTCTTGTACCAGCCGAGCTTGGGCGAGCCGACGCCCTGGGCTGGGCCCTGTGCCGCCGCATCCTGGGCGAAGGAGGAGACCGGAGCCGAAGCGGCGCCGAACATCACTGCCAGAACGGACAGTGCTGCCCGCATTTTCTTTTCAGACTTGAACATCATAACGAATTCCGTCTCCTGATATCCGTTCGGAGCAGCGACGTGCCACCCCAACCATCGGGTCGTTCGGCACTCCACCTCATGGAAAAATAAGGCAAATGCATGACCCCGAAACTTCGGGTTCACCTGTTACATCGCAGCGTTCAAGATATCCAGCTTTTCTTTGGCAATTTCATCGACAGGCCAAAGAAATCGCGCCTGCGTGTTGGAATCGGTCGACCCCATGCTAATCTCGCGATGAATCATGCACTTATTTTTCGCGGATCAAGGATTGCCGAATGCTCCGGATCATCGTCACCGTCGTCCTCTCCTTGCTATGCAGCGCCGTCGCCGCAGAGCCGCTGCACGGCATCGCGATGCATGGCGAGCCGGCCTTGCCGCCTGACTATAAGCACTTTCCCTACGTCAATCCCGACGTGAAAAAAGGCGGCAAGATCACCTATGGCGTCGTCGGTACCTTCGACAACCTCAATCCGTTCATCCTGAAGAGCATGCGCACGACGGCGCGCGGCATGTGGGATCCGGAATATGGAAACCTCGTCTACGAATCGCTGATGCAGCGCTCCCGTGACGAGCCATTCACACTTTACGGCCTGCTTGCCGAAACGGTCGAATGGGACGACGACAGGAGCTTCATCCAGTTCAACCTCAATCCGAAGGCGAAATGGTCCGACGGTCAGCCGGTGACGCCGGAGGACGTCATATTCACCTTCGAGCTGATGCGTGACAAGGGACGCGTGCCCTATTCCGAACGCTTAAAAGTCGTCGCTAAGATGGAGAAGGTTGGCGAACGCAGCGTGCGCTTCACTTTCAATGAGAAGGCTGACCGCGAGACGCCGCTGATTTTTGGTCTTTTTCCGGTGCTGCCGAAACATTTGGTCGAT
Organism: Rhizobium sp. NLR16a; assembly: GCF_017948245.1. NCBI lineage: Bacteria > Pseudomonadati > Pseudomonadota > Alphaproteobacteria > Hyphomicrobiales > Rhizobiaceae > Rhizobium > Rhizobium sp. NLR16a. Next base: position 1,797,389 of record NZ_CP072865.1, read on the forward strand.
CCGGAAACCTTCGACCGCACCTCGCTGACGCCGCCGGTCGGTTCCGGTCCCTACAAGGTGAAGACGGTGAAACCCGGCGAGAGCATCACCTATGAGCGAGATCCAAATTACTGGGGTAAGGACATTCCCGCGAAGGTCGGCACTGACAATTACGATCAGATCACGGTTCAGTATTTCCTGCAGGACACAACGCTGTTCGAAGCCTTCAAGAAGGGCGATATCGACCTCTATCCTGACGGTAATCCCGGCCATTGGGCCAATGCCTACAATTTCCCCGCCGCCACCTCCGGGACCGTCATCAAGGATGTGTTCACGCCGAAACTGCCAAGCGGCATGCTCGGCTTCGTCTTCAATACTCGCCGGCCGATCTTTACCGATCCGAGGGTGCGCGAAGGCTTGTCGCTGGTGTTCGATTTCGAATGGGCGAACAGGAATCTCTATTCCGGCGCCTATAAGCGCACGCAGAGCTTCTGGCAGAACTCGGAACTCTCGAGCTTCGGCGTCCCCGCCAATGCGGCCGAGCTTGCGCTGCTCGGGCCGATCAAGGACAAAATCGCACCCGAAATTCTCGACGGCACCTATAAGCTGCCGGTTACCGACGGCTCCGGCCGTGACCGCAACGTGCTGAAGCAGGCGGTCGGATTATTGAAACAGGGCGGCTATACGATCCAGGGCGGCAAGATGGTCGACGCCTCCGGCCGCCAGCTCGCCTTCGAGATAATGACGCAGAATGCCGACCAGGAGAAGCTTGCCGTCGCCTATCAGCGTTCGCTGCAGACGATCGGCATTGCTGCTTCGATTCGCACAGTCGATGATTCGCAGTATCAGAGCCGGACGAACAGCTTCGATTATGACATGATCATCAAGTCCTATACTTCGTCGCTGTCGCCCGGAACCGAACAACTCGGCCGCTGGTCTTCGGCAGCGCGCACTCAGGAGGGCAAGGATAGCTTTGCCGGCGCCAATGATCCCGATCTCGACACGCTGATCGATCACGTATTGCGAGCACGCTCGAACGAGGATTTCACTGCCGCGGTGCGCTCTTACGACCGGTTGCTACTATCCAGTCATTACGTGCTGCCGCTCTATCATATGGACCAGCAATGGGTTGCCCGCAGCAAGCGCATCGGCCATCCCGACACGGTACCGCTTTACGGTTACCAGCTGCCGGTCTGGTGGGATACAAGCGCCCAATAGAAGCGGCGGCAACACTTTGGCCCTATGTCTCGTCCGGAGACACACAGAAGGAACATCATCATGGAGCGCATCACCATCGACGTCGTCTCGGATGTCGTCTGCCCCTGGTGCTATCTCGGCAAGGCGCGGCTGGAGCTCGCCATCGCCGAAGTGCAGGACGAGATCGGCGTCGACATCAACTGGCGGCCGTACCGGCTCAATCCCGACTATCCCAAGGAAGGCGTCGACCAGAAGAAGGCGCTCGCTCAGAAGCTCGGCGGCGAGGAGCGCGTGGCGCAGGCGCACAAGATGCTCACCGACTACGGCCGCGAGGTCGGCATCGCCTTCGATTTCGAGGCGATCAACATCGGCCCGAACACGCTCGACGCCCACCGGCTGATCCACTGGGCGATGATCGAGGGCCGCGAGAAGCAGGACAAGGTGGTTACGGCGCTGTTCAAGGCGAATTTCGAGGAAGGCCGCAATGTCGGCGACCACGCGGTGCTGCTCGATATCGCCGAGAAAGCCGGCCTCGACCGCTCGGTCATCGCCTCGCTGCTCGCCTCCGATGCCGACAGCAACCTTATCGTCGCCGAAATCACCGCGGCACAGGAAATGGGCGTCAACGGCGTGCCCTTCTTCATCTTCGACCAGCAATATGCCGTCAGCGGCGCCCAGACACCCGATGTGCTGGCAAATGCGCTGCGCGATATTGCCAAGGCGAAGGCGGAGGCGCGATCGGGCCTCAACTGAGGCCGGCTGTGCGGATCGAGATCGAAGAGCCGCGCCAGGGTAAAACTCCGGGGCTTCCGGTTTGGCGCCGTTCAGCCCAGAACCGGAATGCAACGCACCTCAGTCTTCACCGAATTGGCGATGAAACATTCGTCATGGGCGCGATGATGCAGGGCTTCCAACTCGCTGAGCGAAGGCTGCTTTTCGCCGCTGAAGACGACACGTGGCCTCAGCGTCACGACAGTCATGGCGAGACGGCCTTCGGCATTCTTCTCCATCACACCCTCGGCGGTATCGGTGTAGCTGTCGACGCAAAAGCCCTGTTTGGCGGCAATCGACAAGAACCAGAGCATGTGACAGCTCGAAAGCGAGGCGACGAAAGCCTCCTCCGGATCGACGGCATTCTCGGCCGAATATGGCAGTGGCACGACATGCGAGGATGAGGAGGCCCTCACCTCGATGCCGCCGTCGAAGGTCCAGCGATGGACGCGGCTGTAGCGGTTGTCGGTGAAGATCTCGTCGTTGCGCTGCCAGGCGATTCTCGCGCCGTATGTCGCCATAGCCGTCTCCCTCTATTACTTGGCCATCTCGGCCAGTTGCGTCATGATGACTGCCGCGCCCTGCAAGCGCTTCTCAGGCGTCGGCAGGTCGCGGGTCAAGAACAGGCTGTGATCGGGACGAATCTTCGCCATCGTACCCTGCTTGCCGATATAGCCGACGAGATTTGCCGGATTTGGAAATTCCTTGTTGCGGAACTGCACGACCACGCCCTTCGGGCCGGCATCGAGCTTTTCGACATTGGCGGTGCGGCAGAGCGACTTGATGTAGACGATCTTCAGGAGATGCTGGACTTCGATCGGCATCGGCCCGAAGCGGTCGATCATCTCGGCGCCGAAGCCATCGATCTCCTTGAGGTCGGTGATTTCGCCGAGTCGGCGGTAGAGCGCCATGCGCAGATGCAGGTCCGGCACGTAGTTCTCGGGGATCATCACCGTGGTGCCGACCGAAATTTGCGGCGACCAGCCGGTATCGTGGATTTCGTCGACACCCTTGACCTCGGCGACCGCCTCTTCCAGCATCTGCTGATAGAGTTCGAAGCCGACCTCCTTGATGTGGCCTGACTGCTCCTCGCCGAGCAGGTTGCCTGCGCCGCGAATATCGAGGTCGTGGCTTGCGAGTTGAAAGCCGGCACCGAGCGTATCGAGCGACTGCAGCACCTTCAGCCGGCGCTCGGCCGTCGCCGTCAGCACCTTGTTGACCGGCAGGGTGAAGAGCGCGAAAGCGCGCACCTTCGAACGGCCGACACGGCCGCGCAGCTGATAGAGTTGCGCGAGGCCGAACATATCGGCGCGGTGGACGATCAGCGTATTGGCCGTGGGGACGTCGAGGCCGGATTCGACGATGGTGGTCGACAACAGCACGTCATAGCGGCCTTCATAGAAGGCGTTCATGATGTCTTCGAGTTCGCCGGCCGGCATCTGGCCATGGGCGACGGCGACCTTCAGCTCCGGCACGTCGGACTGCAGGAAGGCGTGCACATCCGCGAGATCGGCAAGCCTCGGGCAGACATAGAAGCTCTGGCCGCCGCGATAGTGCTCGCGCATCAATGTCTCGCGAATGACCAGGCTGTCGAACGGCGAGATGAAGGTGCGCACCGCCATGCGGTCGACAGGCGGCGTGGTGATGAGCGACAGTTCGCGCACCCCGGTCATGGCAAGCTGCAGTGTGCGCGGGATCGGCGTTGCCGACAACGTCAGCACATGCACGTCGCTCTTCAGCTCCTTCAGCCGCTCCTTGTGCTTGACGCCGAAATGCTGTTCCTCGTCGATGACGAGCAGGCCGAGATTGGCGAATTTGATGCCGGCGCCAAGCAGCGCATGGGTGCCGACGACGATATCGGTCTTGCCTTCCGCGACTTCCTTCTTGGTCAGCGCCAGTTCTTTCGAGCCAACGAGGCGCGATGCCTGCTGAACGCGTACCGGCAGGCCGCGAAAACGCTCGGAAAAGGTTTTGAAATGCTGGCGGGCGAGCAACGTCGTCGGTACGACGACGGCGACCTGGACGCCGTTCATCGCCGCGACGAAGGCAGCGCGCAGGGCCACTTCGGTCTTGCCGAAACCGACATCGCCGCAGACGAGGCGGTCCATCGGCCGGCCGGCGCCGAGATCAGAGCGCACGGCGTCGATGGCGTTGTCCTGGTCTTCGGTCTCGTCATAGGGGAAGCGGGCGGCAAACTCGTCATACAGGCCATCCGGCGCCGTCAGAACAGGCGCATGACGCGTCAGGCGCTCGGCGGCGATGCGGATCAGCGCATCGGCCATGTCGAGCAGGCGCCGTTTGAGCTTGGCCTTGCGCATCTGCCAGGCGCCGCCGCCGAGCTTGTCGAGCTGGGCATCAGTGCCCTCGCCGCCGTAGCGCGAGAGAAGATCGATGTTTTCAACCGGCAGGAAGAGCTTGGCCTCGTCGGCATATTGCAGTTCGAGGCAGGCATGCGGGGCGCCCGCCGCTTCGATCGTCCGGAGGCCGATGAATCGGCCGATGCCATGTTCGGCGTGGACGACGATCGAACCTTCGTCGAGGCCGGCAACCTCGGCGATGAAATCGGCGGCGCGCTTGCGGCGCTTGGAGCGGCGAACCATGCGGTCGCCGAGAATATCCTGCTCGCCAATGACGACGAGCTCGCCCGCCTCGAAGCCGGATTCGAGATTGAGCACCGCAGCAGCGGCCTCGCCTTTCGCCAGCGAGCCGAGATCCTTCAGCGCCTCGACCGGCTTGACCTTTTCCAGCCCGTGTTCGTTCAGCACCTGCAGCAGGCGTTCCAGCGAGCCCTCGGTCCAGGCGGTGACGAGCACCTTCGCGCCGGCGGCGCGGCGGTCGGCTATATGCTTGACGACGACGTCGAAGATGTTGATGCGTTCCGCATCACCGCCGCCTTCGGCATTGGCGCGAGCCCAGCGCTGACCTTGGCGGGCTTCGACATTGATTACCCGCCTCGCCTCGCCCTCATGCTCGTTGAACGGGGTGATGCGGATCGCGCCGAGCGCGTCGAGCGTTTTGGCAAAAAGCTTGCTGTCGAGATAGAGCTGGCCCGGCGTCACCGGCTTGTAAGGCGTGCCCTGGGCCATCTGGCCCTTGGCCGGTTGGCCGGAATTCAGGCGGGCGTCGAAATAATCGAGGACGAGCTTGGAACGTTCCTCCGCCGCCTCGCGCACCGTATGGTCGGTAACGATGCGGAAGCCGCTGAGGTAATCGAAGACGGTATCGAGCTTCTCGTAGAAGAGCGGCAGCCAATGCTCCATGCCGGGATAGCGGCGGCCTTCGGAGACGGCGAGATAAAGCGCATCGTCACGCGTTGTCGCGCCGAAAGCGGAGAGATAGTTCTTGCGGAAGCGGCTGATCGTATCCGGGGTCAGCGTCACCTCGCTCATCGGGTTCAGATCGAGGGAACGCACCTGGCCCGTCGTGCGCTGGCTCGCCGGATCGAAGCTGCGGATACTCTCCAGCGTATCGCCGAAGAAATCGAGGCGCACCGGCTCTTCCGAACCCGGCACGAAGACGTCGAGAATGCCGCCGCGTACTGCGTATTCGCCCACTTCACGAACCGTTGCGACGCGATCGAAGCCATTGCGCTCCAGGCGCCCGGCAAGATCGTCCATGCGCAGCTGATTGCCGGGACGGGCCGAAAAACTCAGACTTTCGATGACATCCTGCGGCGCCACCTTCTGCAGCATGGCGTTGGCGGTGACGAGCACGATCGCGGCATGCGGCTTCTTGCGATGCGCGATGAGGCCGCCCAATGCGGCGAGCCGGCGGGCCGAGGTATCGGCGCTCGGCGAAACGCGGTCATAGGGCAGACAGTCCCAGGCCGGTAGGGTGAGAACCGGGATGTCGGGGGCGACGAAGCCGAGCATCTGTTCCAGATCGGCCATACGATGGCCGTCCGACATGACATAGGCGACGGGTTCTCCCGCTCGGGCAAGCTCGGCGAGCAGCAGCGGTTCGAGACCAGTAGGCACATTGCCGATCGTCAGCGGCTCGGCAATGGCCGCGAGCTTCTTCGCATCGAAACCAGGGATCATTCCGGCGTCCTGAGGGGCTTGTCGAAATCGGGCGTATAGGCGGCGAGGCGGGCAAACATCGGTGTCTGGAAACGCTCAGGCACCGGCCATGTTCCCATGATCCAGCGGACGAGATCATTGTCCTCTTCGGCCATGATCGTCTCGAGCTCGTCGAGTTCGGCTTCCGAAAGCGTCGCGATCTCGGCTTCGGCGAACTGGCCGAAGACCAGATCCATTTCGCGGATGCCGCGGTGCCAGCAGCGGAAGAGGATTCGGCGGCGGCGCGGGTCGAGACCGGCACTCGTGAGCGTGACACCTGTCATGGCATTACCTTCCTGTTGATGCGCCTCTATAGACCCTCGAAAGCGGCTTGTCAGCCTTGCCAAGGCCGCATTGTTCATCGCATTTTGGCCGCATGCGCCCCGCCATTCTCGATCCTCTGTTTTCTCCCGTTTCGGGCCTTCCGGGCGTCGGCCCGAAGATCGCCGAACTGCTGGTTAAGCTGCTCGGGCGCGAGACGGTGGAGGATTGCCGGGTCATCGATCTTCTGTTCCATGCGCCGTTCTCGCTGATCGACCGGCGCAACCAGCCGGGGATCGCCCGCGCGCCACAGGGTGCGATCGTCACGATCACCGCGCGCGTCGACCGACACCAGGTGCCACCGCGGGGCAAAAGCAATGTTCCCTACCGCGTCTTCCTGCATGACGAGACCGGCGAGTTGACGCTGGTCTTCTTCCGCGGCCAGGCGGCATGGCTGGAAAAGCAGCTACCCATCGATGCGGAGGTGACGGTCAGCGGCAAGATTGACTGGTTCAACGGCCGCGCCTCGATGGTGCATCCCGACTATATCGTCAAAGCGGAGGAGACGGAGAGCCTGCCGCTCGTCGAGCCGATCTATCCGCTGACGGCCGGGCTTTCGCCGAAAACGCTACGAAAGATCATCGACACCGCCCTGCCGCGCTTTCCGGAGATGCCGGAATGGATCGACCTGACGCTGACGCAGAAGCAGGGCCTGCCGACGATCCGTGACAGTTTCCATATGCTGCACGAACCGCGCGATCCATTGGATGTCGATCCGCAGGCCCCTGCCCGAAGGCGGCTCGCCTATGATGAATTTCTGGCCGGCCAGCTGTCGCTCAGCCTGGTGCGCCAGAGGCTGCGCAAAGTGGCGGGCCAGCCGGTGCATGCGACCGGTGCGGTCAGCAGCAAGATCGTGAAGGCGTTGCCCTTCTCGCTCACGTCAAGCCAGAACGATGCGATCGCCGAGATTCTGAACGACATGGCCGGTCACGAGCGCATGCTGCGGCTGTTGCAGGGCGATGTCGGCTCCGGCAAGACGCTGGTGGGGCTGATGGCGATGGCGGCGGTGATCGAGAGCGGCGGCCAGGCGGTGCTGATGGCGCCGACGGAAATCCTGGCGCGGCAGCACCACGCGACCATCTCGAAATTCGCCGCCTCTGCCGGACTCGACATTGAGGTGCTGACCGGGCGCACCAAGGGACGCGAACGGGAGGAAATCCTGGAGCGCATCGCCTCCGGCGCGGCGCAGATCATCATCGGCACACATGCGCTGTTTCAGGAGAGCGTCAGTTACGCAAACCTGATGCTCGCCGTCGTCGACGAGCAGCACCGTTTCGGCGTTCACCAGCGCCTGCGGCTGACGGCAAAGGGCATCTCGCCGCATATGCTTGTGATGACGGCGACGCCGATCCCGCGCACTCTGGTTCTCGCCGCCTTCGGCGACATGGATGTTTCCAAACTCACCGAGAAGCCCGCCGGCCGCAAGCCGATCCAGACGATCACCGTGCCGATGGAGCGGACCGGCGAAATCGTCGGACGGCTGCGGAGCGCGATCGCTGAAGGTAAGAAGGCCTATTGGATTTGCCCGCTGGTCGAAGAATCCGAAGAGCTCGACCTGATGTCGGCAGAGGAGCGGCATGCGACGCTCGTCTCCTCGCTCGGCCCCGATATCGGCCTCATCCATGGCCGTATGAGCGGCGCGGAGAAGGATGCGGCGATGATGGCCTTCAAGAATGGCGAGACCCGTCTTCTCGTCGCCACCACCGTCGTCGAGGTCGGCGTCGACGTGCCGGATGCGACGATCATGGTGATCGAACATGCAGAGCGTTTCGGCCTGGCGCAGCTGCATCAGCTGCGCGGCCGTGTCGGGCGCGGCGACGAGGCCTCGACCTGCATCCTGCTCTATAAGGGACCGCTCGGCGAAACCGGCCATGCCAGGCTGTCGATCATGCGCGAGACGGAGGATGGTTTCCGTATTGCCGAGGAAGACTTGAAACTGCGCGGCGAAGGCGAATTGCTCGGCACCCGCCAATCCGGCACGCCGGGCTTCCGCATTGCCAGCCTCGAGGCGCATGCCGACCTGCTCGAGATCGCCCGCAAGGATGCGGCCTATCTGATCGAGCGCGATCCGGAACTAACCAGCGAAAGAGGACAGGCGATCCGCACCCTGCTCTATCTGTTCCGGCGCGACGAGGCGATCCGATTCCTGAGGGCCGGTTAATCGGCTTTCGAAACCGCCACCGGCTTCGGCCGCGGCAAATGCTTCTGCTTCGGCTCGGACGGTCTATGCTCGGGAGCCACGAGGCCGCCTGATATCAGGTACTTGGCGGCGTCTTCCGGGCTCATATCGAGCATGACGATCTTTTCGCGCGGCACGAAAATGAGGAAACCGGCCGTCGGCACCGGCGTCGGCGGCAGGAAGACGGCCACCATATCCTGACCCATGGCGTTAAACTTCGAGGCAATCTCGCCCTTGGCGTCGGTGGCGACGAAGACCAGCGCCCAAAGGCCGGGACCCGGATACTCGATGAGGCCGACCTTCTTGAAGGAGTTCGACTGTTCTTTCAGCACCGTTTCGAAAATCTGCTTCACGCTTCTGTAGATCGTGCGCACCAACGGCATGCGATGGACGATCGATTCGCCGAACCGGACGATGCTCTGGCCAATCAGGTTCTTGCCGAGAAAGCCGACGACGGTGATCAGCACGACGGCAATCAGCAAGCCGAAGCCGGGAATGGCGAAGTTGAGATAGCTTTCCGGGTTCCAGCGCGCCGGAATATAGGGCCTGACCCAGCTGTCCGACCAATGGATGAAGGTCCAGGTCAACCAGATGGTGATGGCGATCGGCGCGCAGATGATCAGCCCTGCTAGAAAATTGTTCCGCAACCGGGTCGCGACAGGCATTCTGGGGGCATTGTCGGTCATCTCTACTGATGAACTCCATCTCAGTCCTGGACGGGCCGGAACTCCGGCCCTTCCCCCTCGTCCATATGGTAAAATTGCCAGAATTCCAGGCGCCGCACAATATGTTTCGGCGCCAAGATCCGACCTTGCCGGCTTATTCCACAGTCACGGATTTTGCCAGATTGCGGGGCTGATCGACGTCGGTGCCCATGAACACGGCGGTGTGATAGGCGAGCAGCTGGATCGGCAGCGAGAAGATCATCGGCGCGATGATTTCGTCGACGACAGGCAGGGTGATCGTCGCCATGGTCGGCAGTTTTGAGGCCGCCGCACCCGCCTCGTCGGTGATAAAGATGATGCGGCCGCCGCGGGCTGCGACCTCCTGCATGTTCGAGACCGTCTTTTCGAAGAAGCGGTCGTAGGGGGCGATGACGATGACAGGCATGTTCTCATCGATCAGCGCGATCGGCCCGTGCTTCAGTTCGCCGGCAGCATAGCCTTCGGCGTGGATATAGGAAATTTCCTTGAGCTTCAGCGCGCCCTCCATGGCGAGCGGGAAGCTGGTGCCGCGGCCGAGATAGAGCACATCCCTGCATTTCGACAGTTCGCGCGACAGGCTTTCCATCTGCGGCTGGATCAGGTTCAGCACCCGGCTCATGATGCGCGGCATCTCGGCGAGATGGCGCACCAGCGCCCTCTCCTCCTCGGCGCTCACCGTGCCGCGCGCCTTACCGGCGCCGATCGCCAGCGACGCCAGCACGGCAAGCTGGCAGGTGAAGGCCTTGGTCGAGGCGACGCCGATCTCGGGCCCGGCCATGATCGGGAAGACGGCGTCAGATTCGCGGGCGATCGTCGATTCGCGGACATTGACGACGGCGCCGATCTTCAACCCGTTGTCGCGGCAATAACGCAGCGATGCCAGCGTATCGGCGGTTTCGCCGGATTGGGAGATGAAGAGTGCGGCCTGCGATGGCGAGAGCGGCATTTCGCGGTAGCGGAATTCGGAGGCGACGTCGATCTCAACGGGCAGTCGGGCATAACGCTCGAACCAGTATTTGCCGACAAGGCCGGCGAGATAGGCGGTGCCGCAGGCCGAGATCGCCAAGCCGCTCGCCGCCTTGAAATCGATTACGGCGGCATTGGCGCCGATCGTGTTCTCGGCAAAATCCACGTAATGGCTGAGCGCGTGTGAGATCACCTCCGGCTGCTCGTAGATTTCCTTTTCCATGAAATGGCGGTGATTGCCCTTGTCGACGACATAGGCGGTCGCCTGCGAGATCTGGCGGGCGCGTTTGACCGGCTTTCCGGCAAAATCGAGCACGGCGACGCCTTCCCGCGTGATAACGGCGCAATCGCCATCGGCCAGATAGGTGATCTCGTTGGTGAAGGGCGAAAGCGCGATCGCGTCCGAGCCGAGGAACATCTCGCCGCGGCCATAGCCGACGGCAAGCGGCGGGCCGGAACGGGCGGCCATGATCGTGCCGGGATCGGCTTTGAGCATCACGGCCAGCGCATAGGCACCGGTTACCCGGTTCAGCATCTTCAGCATGGCAGCGCGCGGCTCCAGGCCTTCGCGCAGATATTTCGCCATCAGTTGCGCGACGACCTCGGTATCGGTCTGGGTTACAAAGACCGCGCCCGCTTCGCTCAATTCGTCGCGAAGCTCGGAGAAATTCTCGATGATGCCGTTATGAACGACGGCGACGCCTTCGACGAAATGCGGATGGGCATTTGTCTCGTTCGGCACGCCGTGGGTTGCCCAGCGCGTATGGGCAATACCGACCGTGCCGGGCAGCGGTTCGACGTCGAGGCGCTTTTCCAGGTTGAAGAGCTTGCCCTCGGCGCGGCGGCGATCCATCACCCCCTCGTGGATGGTGGCGACACCGGCAGAATCATAACCGCGATATTCCAAACGCTTCAGCGCATCGACCAGGCGCCCGGCAACAGGCTGAGTTCCGACGATCCCCACAATACCGCACATGCAATATCCCCATAAGCCTCTGATAATGAGGCCACTCCTAACGGTTTCCGCTTATTTCTCAATGGCCTCGACGGTCACTTTCAATTTCCGCCGGTTACGCAAAGCTGCTCAAGCCTTCGCCTTCTTGGCCGCCTTGATGGCGAGCGCGCGCTCGCGCAACAGCGTCGCGCGGCCGGGCTTGATTTCCTGACGAGCGCGTCCGAGCGCCAGCGCATCGGCTGGGACGTTGACGGTGATGACGCTACCGGAGGCGATATAGGCGCCGTCGCCGATCGTCACCGGCGCGACCAGCGAGGAATTGGAGCCGATGAAGGCGTTTTCGCCGATCACCGTCTCGCTCTTGTTGACCCCGTCATAATTGCAGGTGATCGTACCGGCGCCGATGTTGCTGCCGGCGCCGACAACCGCATCGCCGATATAAGTGAGATGGTTGACCTTGGCGCCCTCGCCGATCCGGCCGTTCTTGACCTCGCAGAAATTGCCGACCTTCGATCCCATGGCGAGATCGGCACCCGGCCGCAGCCGCGCAAAGGGGCCGACGGTCGCGCCTTCACTGACATGCGCGCCTTCGATATGCGAGAAGGCATGAATGATGGCGCCGCTGTTGATCACCGCGCCGGGGCCGAAGACGACGTTCGGCTCGATCAGCGCATCCTGGCCGATGACGGTGTCGTAGGAGAGGAACACCGTTTCCGGCGCAATCATCGTAACGCCTGACAGCATCATTTCGCGCCGGCGACGTTCCTGCCAGAAGCGTTCGATGACGGCGAGTTCGGCACGGTTGTTGCAGCCGGTCATCTCGATTTCAGGCGCGTCGACGGCGGTGACGCGGCCGCCGAGCGAACGGGCGATCTCGACGAGATCGGTCAGATAGAATTCGCCCTTGGCATTGGCATTGCCGATGCGCGAGAGCAGGTCGAGCGCCTTGCGGCCGTTGATCGCCATCAGTCCGCTGTTGCACCATGTCACAGTGCGTTCGGCGTCGGTGGCGTCCTTCTCCTCCCGGATGGCGATGAGTTCGCCCTCCTTGACGAGCAGGCGGCCATAGCCGGCCGGTCTGTCGGTATGGAAACCGATGACGACCACGTCGCTGCCTTCCGCGAGTCCCTGACGGGCGGCCTTGAGCGGCCCCTCGGTCTGCAGCGGCACGTCACCATAGGTAACGAGGATATCGTCATAGCCCTTGGCGATGGCCTCGCGCGCTGCCAGCACCGCATGGCCGGTGCCGAGGCGCTGCTGCTGCAGATAGGCTTCGATCCCGACGCCGTCGATGCTTGCGGCCTTTGCCACCTCCTCGGCGTTGCGGCCGACGACGAGGGCGACGGAGGAGATGCCGGCGGAGGAGACCGCCTCGACGACATGGGCGATCATCGGACGGCCGGCGACCGGATGCAGCACTTTCGATTTTGAGGATTTCATCCGCGTGCTGTCACCGGCGGCAAGGATGACGGCAAGACAAGTACGTTCCATGATCTGCTCCGCGAATCCGCGCGATGAGGCGGCTTTTCTGCCTCATACTGCATAATTCCTGAAATCGGAAATCGATTTCAGGACTAGATTGCGGGCGAAATCGGTCCCAGGACGACAGGAGAGCCGTGGGCCGCGAAAGCTTCGTGCACGTGATCACGGCCGTCGACGATGACGACTTCCATCGCACGCCGCGCCGCGGCGCTGTCGCCGGAAACGATGGCATCGACGATGCGCATATGGGTATCGGCGATATTGGCGAACCCGTTTTCGGAGGGCGGCGTGCTGATGCGGAACATGCCGACCAGAGCCGCTTCGATGAGGCTGCCGAGGGTGCGCATGAAGGGATTGTGCGAGGCTTCGGCGATCGCCAGGTGAAAGCGCAGGTCGGCGAGCGCCAGGCTGTCGGCCGTATGCCCGCTCGCCGCCATTTCCTGCGCCAGTTCGCGAAGCGTCTCGATCTCTTCGGCGCTGGCGCGCTCGGCGACCAGACCGGCGGCGAAGGGTTCGACGGCAAGGCGGATATCGTAAAGCTGCAGCAGGAATTCTTCCGTCACACCATTGTCGAAGTGCCAGGCGATGATTTCGCTGTCGAACATGTTCCAGAGGTTCTTCTCGGTCACCCGCGTGCCGACCCGCGCCTTGGCGACGACCATGCCCTTGGCGGCGAGCGTCTTCATCGTTTCACGCAAGACTGTGCGCGATACCTTGAAGCGCTGCGCCAGTTCCGTATCGCCCGGCAGGATCGAACCGACCGGATAGGTGCCGGCGACGATCGCCTTGCCGAGCTCGTCGACCACCTGTGCATGGCTCGTCCGGGTTCGGCGCCCCGTCTTGCGTGTCTCGATGAATTTGTTGCGCAAGCGAGCCGCCCCCCTCAGGCATACCTCTTGTTCAGGCTGGAAAGGAACAGGATCGCCTTCTGCATCAGAATGAATGCAAACAGCAGCAGGCCGATCAGAATCTTCGTCCACCAGCTCGACAGCGTGCCGTCGAAGGTGATGTAGGTCTGAATGAGCCCCTGGATCAGAATCCCGATCAAGGTTCCCGCCACGAAGCCCGCTCCTCCGGTCAGCAGCGTCCCCCCAATGACCACTGCAGCGATGGCGTCAAGTTCGACGCCGACTGCAGCAAGAGAATATCCGGCAGATGTGTACAGCGAAAAAACGATTCCGGATAGACCGGCGAGAAAACCCGACAGCGCATAGATCTGGATCGTGGTGCGGCCGACCGGCACGCCCATCAGACGCGCCGTCTGCGGCCCGCCGCCGAGCGCGTAGACGTTGGTGCCGAAGCGGGTACGGTGGGCGATGAAGATGCCGGCGGCAAAGACCAGAAGCATGACGGCGCCGATCAGCGTCAGCCGTCCGCCTCCGGGCAGCCGCCAATAGAGGCTCGTCAGCGTCGAATAATAGTCGTGGTTGATCGGAATGCTGTCGATCGACAGCACGAAGGCGATACCGCGCGCCAGGAACATGCCGGCGAGCGTGACGATGAAAGCCGGCATTTCGAGGTAATGGATGATCGCGCCCATGATGGCGCCGAAGGCGGTGGTGATGACAAGCACCAGCGCGAAGGCAAGCAGCGGATGGATCGAGGTGTTCTGCAGGATCACCGCGAGGAAGACGCCGGTGAAGGCGATGATCGAACCGATCGACAGATCGATGCCACCGGAGATGATGACGAAGGTCATGCCAACGGCGGCAATGCCGAGAAAGGCATTATCCGTCAGAAGATTGCCGATGACGCGCGTCGACAGCATGTTCGGATATTGCAGCGTGCAGCCGGCATAGGCGAGCACGAAGATGACGATGGTCGCGAGCAGCGGCAGATATTTGGAGTTCATTTCGGCTACTCCCTTCCGCCCTGCCGGCGGCTGGCGAAGATGGCGAACGATTGCACCGCCGGCGACTGAATGACGAGGATCACGATGATGATGACCGCCTTGATGATCAGGTTGAACTCGGGCGGGAATCCGGAAGACAGGATGCCGGTATTCACAGCCTGGATGATCATCGCGCCGATCAGCGACCCGACAATACTGAATCTACCGCCGAGCAGCGAATTGCCGCCAACGACGACGGCGAGGATAGCATCAAGCTCCAGCCAGAGACCGGCGTTGTTGGCATCGGCGCCCTTGATGTCGGCCGCGACGATAATGCCCGCGATCGAGGCGCAGAGCCCGCTCAGCATATAGACCGCCATCAGCAGCACCGGCGTTTGAATGCCGGAGAGCGTGCTGGCGCGGCGGTTGATGCCGACGGCCTCGAGCAGCATGCCGAGCGCGGTGCGGCGAACGAGCAGGATGACGAGCAGGCCGACGAGCAGCCAGATGACAACCGGCATCGGCAGGAGCGCCATCGAGCCGCTGCCGAAGAAGATCAGGCCGTCATCGTTGAAGGTCAGGATCGCGCCTTCGGTGATGAGCTGGGCGATGCCGCGGCCGGCGACCATCAGCACCAGTGTGGCGATGATCGGCTGGATGTTGAGGATCGCCACCAGGAAACCATTCCAGACGCCGCAGGCAAGCCCGATCGTCAGTGTCAGGAGAATTGTGTAAGCGACTGAATTTCCTGACACGATCGACGATGCAGCGACGGCGCCGCAAATGGCGATGACCGCGCCGACGGAAAGGTCGATGCCCTTGGTGGCAATCACCAGTGTCATGCCGATCGCCAACAAAGCCACCGGCGCGCCGCGATTGAGCACATCGATCAGGCTGCCATACAGGCGACCGTTTTGAACAACGACATTAAAAAACTGCGGCGACGTTATGAAATTCAACAGAAGAATGACAACGAGCGCGATCAGTTGCGGCGCCAGGCGATAGGCCAGCGCATTGCGAGAGGACTTCATGCATCCTCCTTCTTGTGCTCGGCGGCGGCGATGGCATCGACAATGCCGGCTGCGGTGATGCGCTCGCCCGTCAATTCGGCGATATGCTGCCTGTCGCGAAGCACGATGACACGTGAACTATAGGCGACAAGCTCTTCAAGTTCCGAGGAAATTACGATCAATGACATGCCTTCGGCGCAGAGCTGTTCGATGAGCCGGATGATCTCGGCATGGGCGCCGACATCGATGCCGCGGGTCGGCTCGTCGAGGATGAGAAATTTGGGATTGGTCGCCAGCCAGCGGGCAAGGATCGCCTTCTGCTGATTGCCGCCGGAAAGCAGACGGATCGGCTTTTCGCGGTCGGTGGTGCGGATGTCGAGCGCCTTGATGTAGCGGTCGGCGAGCGCATTCTGCTCGGCGCGCGACAGAGGCCGGGTCCAGCCGCGGCGGGCCTGCAGCGCCAGCGCGATATTTTCCCGGATCGACAGGTCGCCGACGACGCCATCGGTCTTGCGATCCTCGGGGCAGAAGCCGAAACCCTTCTCGATTGCAGCGCGCGGGCTGGAAAGGGTGACGGGCTGGCCGTCGATCGTCGCGCTGCCGCTGTCGGCATGTTCGACGCCGAACAACAATTCGGCGGTTTCGGTGCGCCCGGAGCCGAGCAGCCCGGCTACGCCGACCACCTCGCCGGCGCGGACATCGAGATCAAAGGGCTTGACCTTGCCACGTTTGCCGTACCCGGAAAAGCGATACCGGACCTCGCCGGCTGCAATGCTGCGCTCCCCGACCGCCTCTTCAGCCTGGGCGAGTTCGCGGCCGAGCATCATGGCGATTAGGCCCTGGCGCGGCAGTTCGGCGGCGTCGCGGGTGCCGACGAGCTTGCCGTTGCGCAGCACGGTGATGCGATCGCTGATCGCATAGACCTGCTCGAGGAAATGGGTGATGAAGACGATGCCGAGCCCGCGTTTCTTCAGATCCCCGATGATGCGGAAGAGCAGCGCCACTTCCTGGTTGTCGAGGCTCGCCGTCGGCTCGTCCAATATCAGCACCTTGCCGGAGAGATCGACGGCGCGGGCGATGGCGACGACCTGCTGGACGGCGACGGAGAAACGTCCGAGTTCGGCGGTGACGTCAATATCGATGCCGTAGCCGGCAAGCAGTTCGCGCGCCATGCGGTTCATCGCGCGCACGTCGATCATGCCGAAACGCCTCGGCTGGCGTCCGAGAAAGAGGTTTTCGGCGACACTCAGATTGGCGAGGAGGTTGACCTCCTGATAGACGGTGCCGATACCCAGCTTCTGGGCGGCGAGCGTATTGGCCGGATTGATTTCCTCGCCATCGAGCATCAGGCTGCCGCCATCGCGATGATAGGCGCCCGTGATGCACTTGATCAGCGTCGATTTGCCGGCGCCGTTTTCGCCGAGAAGCGCATGGACCTCACCGCGGCGTAGCGTGAAATCAACCTTGTCCAAGGCGACAGCGCCGGGAAAAAACTTGGATATGGCCGAGGCTGCGAGAATATTCTCGTTATTGTGAACCATGAGGGCTGCTGTGTCCTGATATTTGCGCCGTGCGCCCGCACCAAGACCGGGCTGACGCCCGATCCGGCACCGGCAGTTCCGCACCGGCCCATTATGAGCCAGTGCGGTTCCAGGTTCAAATCAGTAGCCCTGGCCCTTCTTCTCTTCGTAGACCTTCATCGGCTCGTCGGCAGGCGTGTAGAGCTTGGACTCGGTCTGGATCCACTTCGGCGGGGCCTTCTTGTCCTTCAGATAGGCTTCGAGGGCATCGAAGGCGGGGCCGGCCATGTTCGGCGTCAGCTCGACGGTGGCATTGGACTCGCCTTCGGACATCGCCTTGAAGATATCCGGAACGGCGTCGATGGAGACGACGAGGATATCCTTGCCGGGCTTCAGGCCGGCTTCCTTGATCGCCTGGATGGCGCCGACAGCCATGTCGTCGTTATGAGCATAGAGAGCGCAGATATCCTTGCCGCCATTCTCGGCCTTCAGGAAGCTTTCCATGACTTCCTTGCCCTTGGTGCGAGTGAAGTCACCGGTCTGGCTGCGAACGATCTTGAGGTTGTCATGGCCGGCGAGAGCCTCTTCGAAGCCCTTCTTGCGGGCGATCGCCGGCGACGAACCGGTTGTGCCCTGCAGTTCGACGACGTTGCACTTCTTGTCGCCGACGGTCTTCACCAGGAAGTCGCCTGCGACCTTGCCTTCGTGAACGAGATCCGACGTAACGGCCGTCAGGTACAGATCGTCCGGAGCCTTGATGGTGCGGTCGAGAAGGATGACCGGGATCTTGGCTTCCTTGGCTTCCTTCAGAACGTCGTCCCAGCCGGTTTCAACAACCGGAGCGATCAGAATGGCATCAACGCCCTGAGCAATGAAGGAGCGCAAAGCCTTGATCTGATTTTCCTGCTTCTGCTGCGCATCGGCAAACTTCAGATCGATGCCGCGCTTCTTGGCCTGTTCCTTGGTGACGGTGGTTTCAGCCGCACGCCAGCCCGATTCCGAGCCGATCTGCGAGAAGCCAACGGTCAAGCCGCCGGCCGAAGCCGAACCGAACATGCAGGCAGCCAAAATCGTGGCACTCAAAAGTGCAGTCTTCAATTTCATGATATCCTCCCAATGCCGCTCCTTCGCGGCGCAGGGTCAAAAAATCATATAGTATTACTTTTGTAAATCGCTTTTTTTAACGTTACAGAAGAAAAAAAGGGCGCCCGCCAGGACGCCCTTGAAAGTTGCAGAAAGCCTGCGGAATTATTGCGCCGGCAG
The DNA here is from genome assembly GCF_017948245.1 of Rhizobium sp. NLR16a. Lineage (NCBI taxonomy): Bacteria > Pseudomonadati > Pseudomonadota > Alphaproteobacteria > Hyphomicrobiales > Rhizobiaceae > Rhizobium > Rhizobium sp. NLR16a. The sequence goes on from NZ_CP072865.1 coordinate 1,815,625, forward strand.
CTTGTCGTCGACGCCTTCGACATAGAAGTTCATGCCGAGCAGCGTGGCGTCATCTGCCTTGTCGCCGGCCTTCAGCCAGGGCGTGCCGTCCTGCTTGTTGATCGGGCCGGTGAAGGGATGCAGCTCGCCCGACTTGATCTTGGCTTCGGTTTCCTCGGCCATCTTCTTCACGTCGTCAGGCATGTTGGTGTAGGGCGCCATCTTCAGGATGCCGTCTTTCAGGCCGTCCCAGCTCTGTTCGGACTTCCAGGTGCCGTCCAGGAGCGCGTGAACACGTTTGGAGTAGTAGGCGCCCCAGGTGTCGACGATCGCCGTCAGCTGCGCCTTCGGGCCGGCTGCGATCATGTCGGACGCCTGACCGAAGGCATGGATGCCGCGTTCTTCGGCAACCTGCATCGGCGCTGTCGTATCGGTGTGCTGCGTCAAGACGTCGACCCCCTGGTCGACCATCGCCTTGGCCGCATCGGCTTCCTTGCCGGGGTCGAACCAGGTATTGACCCAGATGACCTTCAGCTTGAAGCTGGGGTCGACCGACTTGGCGCCCTGCTCGAAGGAGTTGATGCCCATGACCACTTCGGGGATCGGGAAGGAGGCGATGTAGGCGGCGCCGTGATTCTTCGAGGTCTTGGCGGCGATCTGGCCGAGGATATAGCGGCCTTCATAGAATCGCGAGTTGTAAGTCGCGAGATTCGGGCCGGTCTTGTAGCCGGTGCCATGCTCGAACTTGACCTTCGGGAACTTGGCGGCGACCTTCACCGTCGCATCCATGAAGCCGAAGGACGTCGTGAAGATCAGCTTGCAGCCGGACCGGGCCAGACGCTCGATGGCGCGCTCGGCGTCCGGGCCTTCCGGCACGTTCTCGAGATAAGGCGTTTCGATCTTGTCGCCGAATTCGGCCTGGACCTGCTGGCGGCCGAGATCGTGGGCCTGCGAATAGCCGCCATCGGTGTGCGAACCGACATAGACGAAGCAGACCTTCGTCTTGTCCGCGGCCTGAGCGGCGGAGGAAATGCCGATCACGGCAGCAGCCGAGGCGGCGAGTGCGAATGCGAACTTCTTCATGGTTACCCCTGTTGGTTTGAAGTTATTCCGGAAACCCGTCTTTGATCTTGTTGCTTTATCGCTCCGGCACGAAGGCTTTTCCGAGCGACGCGGGCGTGTTGATCAACGTCGTGCGCCGATTATGGGAAATGATGATGAGAACCACAATAGTCGCGGCATAGGGCAGCATCGAAAGGAACTGCGCGGGTATCCCGAGACCGAAGGCCTGTGCGTGCAGCTGCAATATGGTCACCGCGCCGAAGAGATAACCGCCGGCAAAAACCCGCCATGGACGCCAGGAGGCGAAAACGACAAGCGCCAGGGTGATCCAGCCGCGGCCGGCCGACATGTTCTCCGCCCATTGCGGCGTGTAGACGAGCGAGAGCTGCGCGCCGGCAAGACCGGCGCAGGCGCCACCGAACATCACCGCAAAATAGCGCGTGCGGATGACACCGATGCCGAGCGCATGGGCCGACATATGACTGTCGCCGATCGCTCTCAGTTTCAGCCCGGCCCGGCTGCGGAACAGGAACCAGCTGACGCCGATCACAAGCGCAATCGACAGGTAGAAGATCAGATCCTGCCTGAACAGAACATGGCCGATAACAGGAATATCGGACAGGACGGGAATGACGATCTCTTCGAGGCGAATGCCGGGAACGCTGACATAGGGCTCACCGAGCATGCCGGATGCGCCGAGGCCGAGAAGGGTAAGCGCCAGTCCCGTCGCCACCTGGTTGGCCACCAGCGTCAGCGTCAGGAAGGCGAACAGCAGCGAGAACAGCGCACCCGCCACTATGCCGCAGATGATCCCGACATAGGGCGAGCCCGACGTTTGCGCGCCGGCAAAAGCGGCGACCGCGGCCATGATCATCATGCCTTCAACGCCGAGATTGAGAACGCCGGAGCGTTCCGCTACCAGTTCGCCGAGCGCGGCGATGACGAGCGGCGTCGAGGCAGTGATGACGGTCAGCAGAATGGCTTCAAAAATGCTCATGCCGCACCGCTCCTCAGCCGCGACCAGACGATACGGACTTTGTAGTAGATCAGTGTATCGCAGGAGAGCACGAAAAAGAGCAGCAGCCCCTGGAAGACGCGGGTGACCTTGTCGGAGACGCCGAGCGACAGCTGCGCCGCCTCGCCGCCGAGATAGGTCAGCGCCAGCACCAGGCCGGACGCGATGATGCCGAGCGGATTGAGCCGGCCGAGGAAGGCGACAATGATGGCGGTGAAGCCGTAGCCCGGAGAGATCGCCGGCTGCAGATGGCCGATTGAGCCGGAGACCTCTGATATCCCGGCAAGGCCGGCAAGCGCGCCCGAGAACAGAAAGCTGAACCAGATCATCTTCTTCGATGAGAAGCCGGCAAAGCGCCCTGCCCGCTCCGACTGGCCGAGCACCACGATCTCGAAACCTTTCAGCGTATAACGCAGCATGAACCAGACGCCGATCGCCGCGATGATGGCGAAGATGAAGGCCCAATGGGCCCGGCCCGATTCCTCCCAGATCGCCGGCAGCACCGCTTCCGGCGCGAAATCCCGCGACACCGGGAAGTTGAAGCCCTGCGGATCGCGCCAGGCGCCGCGCACCAGCCAATCGAGGAAGAGCTGGGCGATATAGACCAGCATCAGCGATGTCAGGATCTCATTGGTGTTGAAATGGGCCTTCAACAGCGCCGGAATGGCGGCAAAAAGCGCGCCACCAAGCGCTCCGAGCAGCAGCATCAGCGGCAGGACGAGCGGCGAATGCCAGTCGTAAAAGACAATCGGCAGGTAGGAGCCGGTGATGGCGCCAATGGTGAACTGCCCCTCGGCGCCGATATTCCAGTTGTTCGAGCGGTAGCTGACGGCAAGGCCAACGGCGATCAGGATCAGCGGTGCTGCCTTGATCGCCAGCTCGTGCAGCGACCAGACCTCGAGTAGCGGCTCGACGAAGAATGCATCGAGCGCCTCGACGGGGTTTTTGCCGAGCATAGCGAACATGACGGCGCCGAGGGCGAGCGTCAGGGCAAGGGCCAGGAGCGGCGAGACGAAGGCGAAGAGCTTCGAGACGTCGGGACGTTTTTCCAGTTCAATGCGCATGGGCAGTCTCCGCGGCCGAGCTGCCTTCATGCAGGCCGCCCATCAGCAGGCCGATCTTTTCGCGGGTGAGTTCGCCGGCCGGATAGGGCCGGGAAAGGCGCCCCTCGGAGATGACAGCGATATCGGTTGCCACTTCGAAGATTTCGTCGAGGTCCTGGCTGATGACGACGACGGCGGAGCCGGCCTTTGCAAGATCGACCAGCGCTTGGCGAATGCGGCTTGCGGCCCCCGCATCGACGCCCCAGGTCGGCTGGTTGACGACGAGGACGGCCGGCTGGCGGTCGAGCTCGCGGCCGACGATGAATTTCTGCAGATTGCCGCCGGAGAGCGAACCGGCGGCGGGATCGTCACCGCTCTTGCGGACATCCATTGCTTCGGAAATGCGCCGCGCCGCAGATTTTACCGCGCCCTGCCTGATGATGCCGAGCACGCCCAGAAAGGCCTTGCGATCCGACTGGCTGCGGGCCAGCACCAGATTGTCGGACAGCTTCATGGCGGAAACGGCGGCGTGCCCGTGCCGCTCCTCCGGCACGAAACCGGCGCCGAGCAGGCGACGGGCGGTAATGCCCTGAGTGCCCACCGGCTTCTTGCGGATGATGATCGCTTCGGCTGAGGCAACCGGATATTCACCGGACAGCGCGTCGAACAGCTCGCTCTGGCCGTTGCCAGCGACGCCGGCAATCGCGAGGATTTCGCCCGATCGCACCGTCATGGAGACATCGCGCAGCGGCATGGCAAAAGGCGTGCGCGCGGAAACCGACAGGTTGGTAACGGCAAGCTGCACCTCGCCCCTGTCGCTGCGCTCGGGATGGGTGACGGTCGCCACCTCGCTGCCGACCATCATGCGGGCGAGCGAGGCCGGCGTTTCCTGCCTGGGATCACAGGCGCCGGTCACCCGGCCATGGCGCAGCACGGTGGCGCGATCGCAGATGCGCTGCACCTCCTCCAGACGATGGCTGATATAAAGAACCGAACGGCCCTCGGCGCGCAACTTGAACAGCGTCTCGAACAGCCTGTCGGCCTCTTGCGGCGTCAGCACCGAGGTCGGCTCGTCGAGAATGATGAGCTTCGGGTTCTGCAGTAGCGCGCGGACGATCTCGATGCGCTGGCGCTCGCCGACGGAGAGATCGGCGACATGGGCATGCGGATCGAGCGGCAGGCCGTAGGCGATCGACAGCGCCCTCGCCTCCTCGGCGATCCGATCGATCGGAATGGCGTCATCGAGCGACAGCGCGATGTTTTCGGCCACTGTCAGGGCCTCGAACAGCGAGAAATGCTGAAAAACCATGCCGATGCCCTGCTTGCGGGCTTCGCCCGGAGAGGCGATGACGACAGGGCTTCCTTCCCACAGGATCTGCCCGTGCGTCGGCTCCAGCACGCCGAACAGCATCTTGACCAATGTGGATTTGCCTGCGCCATTTTCGCCGAGAAGCGCATGAATCTCGCCCGGCGCAATGTCGAGATCGATGTCATTGCAGGCGGCAAAGCCACCGAAAAACTTCGTCAGCTTCTGGACGGACAACAACGCACCGGGATCCGGCACATTCAATGCAGACACGTTCCCCTCATTTCTTCTGCCGACCGGTCCGTTCGGATCTCATGGAATCAGCAGCGTCGTTCCTGTTGTTTTTCTTGCTTCCAGATCCGCGTGAGCTCGCCCAACCTCACGCAGCGGATAGGTTTGGTTGACATTGATACGCACTTTGTTGCTTTGCACAACATCAAATAGCGCCTTTGCACTGTCGTCCAATTCCCCCCGCGTGGCGATATAGGTGAAGAGCGTCGGGCGAGTCGCAAAGAGCGATCCCCTCTGAGCCAGCATGGCGAGGGTGAAATTCTCGATCGGCCCGGAAGACTGTCCGAAGGAGGTAAAAAGGCCGCGCGGCTTCAGGCAATCGAGCGACTGTGGAAAAGTATCGCGGCCGATCGAATCATAGACGACATCGACGCCCTTGCCGCCCGTTATATCGCGGACGCGCCCGACGAAATCCTCGCTCTTGTAGTTGATCACATGGTCGTAGCCGTGGGCCAGCGCCAGCTTGATCTTGTCCTCCGAGCCCGCCGTGCCGATAACCGTGGCACCGAGCGCCTTCGCCCACTGGCCGGCGATCAGGCCGACGCCGCCGGCGGCGGCATGGAACAGCAGAACCGTCTGATGGCCCACCTTGAACGTGCGGTTCAGGAGATATTCGGCGGTCATGCCCTTCAGCATCATCGCCGCCGCCATTTCCAGCTCGATGCCGTCCGGCACATGCACCAGATGGCGCGCCTCGATATTGCGCTCGACGCTATAGGCGCCGTCAGCGCTGGCATAGGCGACACGATCGCCAAGCTTGAAATCGGCAACATCAGGTCCGACCGCCGTCACGATTCCGGCGCCCTCCTTGCCGGTGACAAATGGAAGGTGCGGCACCTTATAGGAACCGTTGCGAAAGTAGACATCGATGAAGTTGAGGCCGATCGCCGCCTGCCGGATCTGCACCTCGCCTGTCACGGGTGGCGGAAGATCGATTTCGACGTAGTCGAAAACATCAGGTCCGCCCGTCTGCGAGAATGAAATCGCATGCGTCTTCGTCATATTGCCTGTCCTAAGCTTCGCGTCCAAGGGAGGGGAAGAATTGCAGCACCGCGCCGATGACGTAAAGATAGAGCCCGGTCACGATAAAGAGAATGAGCGCCCATTCCGGCATCTCGAAATGCATCAGCAGCGAATAGACGCCGAGCGCCGACCACAGGAAAAAGACGCCGAGATTGAGCGGGCGCAACCTTTTGACGCGGACGGGATGGAGGAAATTGATCGGCAGGAAGGTCAGCACCACCGAAATCGTCACGACGACTAGCGCCGTCGTGGCGCTCGCATCGATGACGAACAGCGTGAAGACGATCATGTTCCAGACGACGGGAAAGCCGGAGAAGAAATACTCCTCGGTCTTCATGCCCATATCGGCATAATAGATGGCGCTAGAGACGACGATCATGCCGGCTGCGACGAAGGACCAGGGCTCGCCGATCATGCCGCTCTGATAGAGGGCGAAGGCCGGCAGCAGCACATAGGTGACGTAATCGATGATATTGTCGAGCGTATCGCCGGACCAGTTCGGCAGCACTTCTTTGACCCGCACCTTGCGGGCAATCGGCCCGTCAATGCCGTCGACCAGAAGCGCCAGACCCAGCCACCAGAACATGTCGATGAAGCGATGCTCGGCCGCGGCGACGACGCCGAGAAAGGCAAGGAACGAGCCGGACGCCGTCAGGATATGGACGGAAAAGGCGCGCATTTCGGCGTAAGGAACACGCTTGTAGTTGAAAATCTTCATAGTCCCCCGACCGCTTGTCGCGCTCGCCCCGGCAAGCGTGTATTTTTTCGCCATCATCACCGGACCTGCTCCTGAATCGGGCTGGGTTCGACGCCGTAGGTCTTTGTTGTCGCACCGCTTTTGCCGAAAATCAGCATTCGGCTGCGGTCCGCCGCTCTAATATGCATCCTTTGCCCGGCTTCGCCAGCGGGAAATATGACATTCCCCGCTCGCCATTGAATCCTGACCATGACATGCATATTTCCCTTCTGAAGCGTCGCGTGGAATGGAATGCCTTTAATTCCGGCCGGATTTGTAATATCTCGCTCCCAATCCGACAGTTCATCCGACGAATACGGGATCCGCTACCGAAATGAACGCGCCTGCAAAGACCGAAGACTTCGCCTCGTCCATCCCCGCCGGCGTCTATGCCGAGACGGTGCTGAGCGTGACGCATTACACCGACCGGCTCTTCCGCTTCACGATGACCCGGCCGCAGGGCTTCCGTTTCCGTTCCGGCGAATTCGCGATGATCGGGCTGATGGTCGAGGGCAAGCCGGTCTTCCGTGCCTATTCGATCGCCAGCCCAGCATGGGCCGAGGAGCTTGAATTCTTCTCGATCAAGGTGCCGGACGGTCCCCTCACCTCTCATCTGCAGGCGATCAAGCCCGGCGATCAGGTGCTGATGCGCAAGAAGCCGACGGGCACGCTGGTGCTCGACGCGCTGACCCCTGGCCGCCGTCTCTACATGTTCTCGACCGGAACCGGTGTTGCGCCGTTCGCCAGCCTGATCCGCGACCCCGAGACCTATGAAAAGTTCGAGGAAGTCATCCTCACTCACACGACGCGCGACGTCGCCGAGCTGAAATATGGCTTCGATCTCGTGCACGAGATCCAGAATGACGAACTGCTGAAGGAAGTGGTCGGCGACAAGCTGCGCCATTACGCGACCGTCACGCGCGAGGATTTCGAATATCGTGGCCGCATCACCGACCTGATCTCGTCGGGCAAGCTGTTTACCGATCTCGGCGTTCCGCCGCTCGATCCGGCAATCGACCGCGGCATGATCTGCGGCTCCTCGGCCATGCTGAAGGATACCAAGGAACTGCTCGAAAAGGCTGGCCTCAATGAAGGCGCCAACAGCAAGCCCGCCGAATTCGTCATCGAACGCGCTTTCGTCGGCTGACACTCTTTCAACGATCAAATGCAAGCGGCTCCGGAAACGGGGCCGTTTTTATTTGCGGGCGAGATAGTCGATCAGCACCGCCATCGCCCCACGCGCCTCATCCGGCCTGCCCTGCCGAATGGCGCGGATGACGGCGACATGCAGCGCGATGGCGCGGTCCATGCGCTCGGGGCTTGCTGTGGAATACCAGAGGCGGCGCGCATGCGCCTGCACCGGACCGAGTGCGGCCATGATGAAGCCGTTCGGGCACGCGTTCTCGAGAATTTCGTCAAAGGCCTTGTCGGCGGCGAAGAAGCCGGTGAGATCGCCGGTCACGACGCATTTCTCCATCGCGTCGGCGCAATCGCTGAGGCGCTCACGATGTTCGTCCGTGGCATGCTCGGCAACCAGGCTTGCCGCAATCGGCTCCAGCTCGCGGCGGACCTGCATGACATTGCCATGATCCTCCGGTGTGATCTCGGCAACCTGCAGCCCAACCCGCGGCTTCACCAGGATCAGCCCCTGCCAGGCGAGCTTCTGAATCGCCTCGCGCACCGGCGTGCGCCCGCGGCCCGCCATATCGATCAGCTGCTTTTCGGTGACAAGTGCGCCAGGCTTCAGCGCCAGCGTAACGATCAGGTGCTCGAGTGCTAGATAGGCAAGGTGGCTTTGTGACGTCTGCACTGCCGATAATCCCGTAGCCGGCCTGATATATCACATTCTGCCACGGTAAAAAGTCGAAGACAAGGCGACGCAGACATCCAAGGAGTGAAACCCAAATTCGCAGGTCCGCACGACCGAACCGCGCGTCCGCCCTTCACTCGTGTCGCAACGCCTCGATCGGATTGAGCTGCGCTGCCCGTCTCGCCGGAAAATAGCCGAAGATCATACCGATTGCCGCGGAGAAGAGGAAGGCGACGGCGACCATCATCGGACTGAAGACGAAGGGGACTTTCAGGAGGGTGACCGCCACCAGGCCGAGGCTCAGGCCGAGCACGATGCCGGTGATGCCGCCGAAGAGCGACAGCGCCACCGCCTCGACCAGGAACTGGGTGAGCACCTGGTTTTCGAGCGCGCCGATCGCCAGGCGGATACCGATTTCGCGGGTTCGCTCGGTGACGGAGACGAGCATGATGTTCATGATGCCGATGCCACCGACGAGCAGGCTGATCGCGGCGACGGCGCCGAGCAGGCCGGTCAAGAGTGTCGTCGTGCCGGTCATCGCCTCGGCGATCTGCGTCATGTCGTTGACGTTGAAATCGTCCTGGCGGCCGGGAATGATCTTGCGGCGCTCACGCAGCAGATTTTCGACATCGGCCTGCACCTTGGCTGTCGAGACACCATCGCGCGCCGAAATGATGATCTGCGGCACGTTGCTGTTGCCGCTGATGCGCCGCTGGAACACCTTGACCGGCATGATGACCACGTCGTCCTGGTCGGTGCCCATGCCGGACTGGCCGCGCCTGGCCAGCACCCCGATGACCGGGCAGGAAACCTTGCCGACGCGGATCTGCTGGCCGAGCGGATCGGCGGCTCCGAAGAGTTGCGAGCGCACTGTCTCACCGATGATGCAGCGGGACTGACCGCGCTCCTCGGCGGGGGTGAAATTACGGCCGAGCGCCAGGTTCCAGTCCTGCGCGACGAAATAATCGTTGGTGGTGCCGGAGACGCTGGTCGAATGGTTCTGGCCGCCAAAAATCACCGTTGCCGTTGACTGGTTGAGCGGCGCCACCGCCCTCAAGCCGCCGATCTGGTCGCGGATGGCGGCGACATCCTTGAGGCTGAAGCGTTTGGCTTCGGAACTCACCCGGCCGGGGCCGAACTGCCCGGGACGAACGAACAGCATGTTGGTGCCGAGCCGCGACAGTTCGGTCGAGACCTGCGCGGTCGTACCGTTGCCGATCGTCACCAGCGCGATGACGGCGGCAACGCCGATGACGACGCCGAGCACGGTGAGGAAGGAGCGCAGCATGTTGCGGTTGATGGCACGCAACGCCAGCTTCAACGTCTCAAAGAACATGATCCGTCCTCCTGGCCTGCTCGACCTCGCTCTCCAGCTGGCCGTCGACGAAGCGCAGCAGCCGCCCGGCATAGGCGGCGATATCGGACTCGTGCGTGACCATGACGATGGTGATGCCGTGCTCGCGGTTCAGCCGCGTCATCAGTTCCATGATCTCGAAGCTGGTCTTCGTGTCGAGATTGCCGGTCGGCTCGTCGGCGAGGAGCAGCGCCGGCTCGGTAACGATGGCGCGGGCGATGGCGACGCGCTGCTGTTGACCGCCTGAGAGCTCCTGCGTCTTGTGATGCTCGCGGCCCGACAGGCCGACCAGCGCCAGCGCCTCGCGCGCCTTTTCGCGCCGTTCACGCACTGCCATGCCGCGATAGATCAGCGGCAGCTCAACATTCTCTGCGGCTGAGGTGCGCGACAAGAGGTTGAAGCCCTGGAAAACGAAGCCGAGCATGTGGCGGCGCAATAGCGTCAGCTGGCTGCGGTCGAAGCCGCTGGTCGGGATGCCCTGGAAGATGTAGTCGCCCGATGTCGGCACATCGAGGCAGCCGAGAATGTTCATCGCCGTCGACTTTCCGGAGCCTGACGGCCCCATGATCGCGACGAATTCATGGGCATCGATCGCAAGATCGACATGGTCGAGAGCGCGGATCGCCGCCTCGCCCTCGCCGTAGATCTTCGAGACCTTCCTGAATTCGATGAGCGGCGGGCTTGCCATCCGTCTCTCCGCCTAATTCGTCCGCACCGTGGCGTCAGTCACCAATGCGTCATTTTCCTTGAGTTCGCCGGAGACCACCTGAGTGAACTGGCCGTCGGACGAACCGACCTGGATGACGACGGGCGTGGCGCGGCCGTTGCGCAGCACCCAGACGCGGCGCTGCGCTCCCGTCAGCACCTCACCGGAATTACCGCCGCGCCGGCGTGGCGGCCCGAAGATCCCGAGAATGCCGCGGCCGCGCCGTTCCGCCTGCGGGGGGGCATAACGCAGCGCCGCGTTCGGCGCCATCAGCGTATCCTTGACGGCCTCGACGGTGATATCGGCGGTCGCCGTCATACCGGGGCGCAGCAGCAGGTCGGCGTTGTCGACCGAGAGCACCGCCTTGTAGGTCACCACGTTGTTGACCACTTCGGAGGCGAAGCGGATCTGCTCGATCTCGGCCGGGAAGGACCGGTCGGGATAGGCATCGACGGTAAATATCGCCTTTTGGCCGACGGCGATCTTGCCGACATCGGCCTCGTCGACATCGACCTGCAGCTCCATCTTCTTCAGATCGCCGGCGATGGTGAAGAGAATGGGCGCCGAAAGCGAGGCGGCAACCGTGGCGCCCGGATTGACGGACCGGGTGAGGATGACGCCGTCGATCGGCGAGACGATCTTTGCCTTGGCGAGATTGACCTCGGCAAGCTGCAGGTCGGCCTCCGAGGCCAGCACCTCGGCTTCGTTGATCTGTTTGGCGGCCACGGCGGAATCATATTTGTAAGTGGCATCGTCGAGGCTCTGCTGGGTGGAGACGTTGCTCCTCACCAGGCTCTTCAACCGCTCGAGCGAGGTGCTCGCCGATTCGAGATCGGCATTGGCCTTGGCGACGTTCGCTTTGGCCGAATTGACCTTGGCGCGCGAGCTCTTCACATCCGCCTCGAGCTTGTTGGTGTCGAGCAGCGCCAGCACGTCGCCCGCCTTGATCATGCTGTTATAATCCACGTTGACGTCGCGTACGGTGCCCGAAAGCTCGCTCGATATGTCCACCTGCTCGGTCGGCTGCACCGAACCGGTGGCGGTGACAAGCACCGTCAGGTCGCCGCGTTTTGCCGGCTGCGTGGTGTAGCTCACCTCACTTTGCCCGCGGCCGATGTAGAAGTAAGCGGCCGCCGCGGCGGCAGCGAGGAGGATCAGCACAACGAGCAGGCGGGCGCGCCAGCGGCTCCGCCTGTTCTGCCGTCCCGAAGCGGCAAGCACCGCGGCGAGATCGGGCGTCGCGCCGGCCTTTGCTCCGGTTTCGTCGCCGCTTACGATCTTGTTCATGTCATCCTCGATCAGTCAGTGGCCGCATCGGCCTGCAATGAAATAATCACACCGCAGATGAACCGGGAATTAGCGTTGCCGCCGAACTGGCACGGAATTGCGGACAGGTGAAATGAAATATTGGTAAGAAAACTCAAGTTTCCGCCCAGCGGCGCCTCTCGCGCAAAAATCTGCAGCGCTTTCGCGCTCCCGACAGGCAGCAATTGCCGACCGTCAATCGGCATCCTCGGCATATTGCCCGGCACCCGGCAGCGGATGCAGCCACGCTTCGCGCCGCTTGATCCAGACTTCATGGTCCGGCTCAAGATCCGTCGGCGGGCTATCGAGCGAGCCGAGGCGGATTTCCACCGCCGCCTCCTGAAGGCAGAAAAGCCTGCTGCCGCAGGTGGGACAGAAGCTGCGGCCAGCGAAAGTGGCAATCTCGCCGCTTTGGGAGAAAGCCGAGCGAGACCAGAGCGCGAAGAAGACGAAGGCGGAACCACTCGATTTGCGGCAATCAGCACAGTGGCAGAGGCCGACGCGAAGCGGCTCGCCTTCCACCCGGTAGGCGACCGCTCCGCAAAGGCAGCTTCCCGTCCTGATCCTCATGGACGGCCGTCAGGAGTCGAGCTTGGTGGGGAGCCGCGGCGGACGGCGCTTGGCAGCCATCAACAGGTCGAGCTCGGTGGCGGAGGGGCCAAATTTGTCATAGAGGCGCTTGGCCTCCTTGTCGTCCAACCGGTATTTTCTGGCAAATTCGCTCATGCTGTAGGGGCGGCCACGCAACACTCTTCGCGCCGGGGTCGCCGTTTTCGGTGCGTCGGTCATGGTTTTCTCCTTTCCTCAGCTCCCCTGTAAGTTAGAGCGGACCATCTATTTGAAAAGAGTCGAGCGGCCTCAACAGAGCCGTGAACCGGGACGGATGCGGCTGATTTCCTGGAACCTTTTTGTCGAGGGACGGTTGTCGAAGCGAGGCTGCGGGCCGCGCCAAGCGGACGCGGCGGCGCTGGAGAACACCGGGATTTTTCCGCTTTCTCCCGATGGCCAACGAAATGGCAGGCGAGCTCCCTACCCGCCGGGTCCGCTTCCTCATCCTCATTTTCCGGCGAGATCACGAAATATTAAAATGCGGAACGCATGCGCCGGAGCGAGGTTGTGAACTCGAGGTCGACGTGGCCTCAGTTCAAAACCAAGGAGAAACCAAATGGCAAACCAAGGTGGAACCCATGAACAGCACGTCAAGGCTGGGCAGCAGAGTCACAAGAACGACTCCAATTCCCGCAGCGCCTCTTCAGACGGCCGTGACGCGCAGTCCAGCGGATCCCGCGGCGGCAGCCATGAGCAGCATGTAAAGGCTGGTCACCAAAGCCACAAGAACAGCCACTAAGGCTGTGATGACATGAAATTTGGCCCGCGCCCTCCATTCCGGCGCGGGCTTTTTTATGACCTTGAAGCTGGTCGGCATTTAGATAGCATCATAGACTATAACGCGACTCGAACACGAATATGAAGAAACTCAATCTCGGAATGCCTCAGAGAGGCCTGCTCTTTCAATCGTATTTTGTGGGCATGACTTTGGCCCATGTCCCTATGTTTTTTGGAAACATCGGACTGATAACATTATTTTTAAAATTTGTTTTTTCCATACCAGTCATGGCCGGGATATATTTCTTATATATTTTAAAATATAAGCAAGTACATTCACGTCAATTTTTCTGGTCAGCGCTAACTTTTGTTTTTTCTTTGTGCCTTGCCATGCTGGTTTTATCTTTATTATATTTAGATGGAGGCCAGATTGATCTTCGTCTTTTGTCTGTTTTTTTCATTTTTGCCGTGCCGTCATCGCTAATTGCCTGCGCTTACTTCGCTCTGAGACTTTGGCTCTCTTGCGGACGGCAGAGCGAAGCTGCGATTTGACGAATGGCGCCCTTGTGGACGGACGCTGAAGCATCAAGACAGACGCCGGCCGTCCTCGCCGAAAAGGTGCAGAACCTCGGGGTCGAGATGGAGCGGCAGGCTGTCGCCCGATTTCATCTTCTGCTGGCCGGCAAAGACGGCGATCAGCTTCTTGCCGGCGGCTTCGGTATGGACGACGGTTTCAGAACCCAGCTCCTCGACAAGGGTGATCCGCGAGTCCAGCCTGCCTGCGGCGGCTGCATCCGCAAGTGTGATGTGCTGTGGCCGGATGCCGATGCTGACCCTCTCGCCCGCCGGGCGCGCCTCCCTGGCGACGACGGAAAGGCGATGGCCGCCCACGGTTTCGACTTGCGCGAAACCGCCGTCGTGGCCGACGATCGAGGCTTCCAGAAAATTCATGTGCGGCGCGCCGATGAAGCCGGCGACGAAGCGGTTTGCCGGCTTGTTGTAGAGTTCAAGCGGCGTCCCCACTTGTTCGATCCTGCCGCCTCTCAGCACGACGATCCGGTTTGCGAGCGTCATCGCCTCGACCTGATCATGGGTAACGTAGATCATCGTCGCCTTGAGGCGGGCGTGCAGAGCGGCGAGTTCGGCGCGCATGCTCACCCGAAGTTCGGCATCGAGATTGGAGAGCGGTTCATCGAGCAGGAAGGCATCCGGCCGGCGCACGATGGCGCGGCCGATCGCGACGCGCTGACGCTGGCCGCCGGAGAGCTGGCCGGGGCGGCGCTGCAGAAACGGCTCGATCTCCAGCATGCGCGCGGCGTCAGCGATGCGTGCTTCGATCTCGGCCTTGGCCACCTTGGTGTTCTCCAAGCCGAAGGCAAGGTTTTCCCGCACGCTCATATGCGGATAAAGGGCATAGGACTGGAAGACCATGGCAAGGCCGCGGTCGGCCGCACCGATCGCGGTGACGTCCTTGCCGTCGATGGCGATGCTACCGCCCGTCGGCTTGTCGAGACCGGCGATCAGGCGCAGCAACGTCGATTTTCCACACCCGGACGGGCCGACGAAAGCGACGAACTCGCCGTCGTTGACCTCAAGCGAGACATCGCGGATCACCTCGACGGCGCCGAAATTCTTGACGATGTTCCTGAGCTCGAGTCCGCTCATGCGCTCTCCTGTTTCCTATTATTTCAGCCCCGAGCCGGCGATACCCGTCGTGATGAAGCGCTGCAGGAAAACGAAGATCAGCACGACGGGGATCATCGAGACGACGGTCATGGCGAGGATATAGTGCCACTGCACATTGAGCTCGCCGGCATAGACGTTGAGGCCGACCTGCAGCGTGTAGAGTTCCTTGCGCGACAGCACGATCAGCGGCCAGAGGAAATCGTTCCAGCGCCAGACCACCGAGAAGATCGCCAGTACCGCCAGCGCCGGTGCCGACAGCGGCAGGATGATGCGCCAGTAGATCTGCCATTCGCTGGCCTTGTCCATGCGCGCGGCGTCGATCAGCTCGTCGGGGATCGTCAGCATGTATTGGCGCAGCAGGAAGACGCCCGTCGGCGTGGCGACGGTCGGCAGGATGACGCCCCAGAGGCTGTCGAAGAGGTTCAAGCTGCCGATGACCGAATAGAGCGGCACGACGATCACCGAGAGCGGCACCATCAGCGTTGCCAGGATCATCAGCATGACGGCGGTGCGGCCGGGGAACTGGTATTTCGACAGCGCGAAGGCGGCCATCGAATTGACCAACAGGGTGATGGCCGTCGCCACCACCGTCACGAAGACCGAGTTGCGCAGGAACAGGAAGAAGTCGAAGCGCTGGAAAGGCTCGGTGTAGTTGTTGGTCGCGAATTCGACCTCACGCACCGGCGTGCGGTCCTTGATGTTGACCTTGACGATTTCATCAAGCTGTTTCGGATCGACCATCTGGCCCATGATGCCAATGCGGCGCACTTCGGCGAGCACACGGGTGCTGCCATCCGGCATCGTCACGTTATAGAGCGGCAACGGCTTGTCGTATCCCGGCACCACGGCCTGCTCGGTGACATAAGGCAGGACGGACGGCGGGAACTCGGCGAGCGCCGCCGGCGTCTTGAAGGAGGAGAAGACCAGCCAGATGGCCGGGCCGAACATCAGGATGACGCCTGAGATCAGCCAGATCCAGGTGACGACATCCGTCCAGTGCCAGCCGCGGCCACGGCGACGCAGCAGGAAGGCGCCGACAGCGCTCATTGGCGTTTCCCCTTCTTCTCGTTGCGGCTGCTTGCGGCAAGCTGGATCAGCGTCAGGATGACGAGCACGATGCCCATCAGGATCGAGGCGGCCGATGCGAGCCCCGGATTGCGCAGCGAACTGGCAAAGCCGGTCTCGTAAATAAACTGGGTGATGTACATGGTGCTGGTGCCGGGCCCGCCGCCGGTGAGCACGAAAACCTCGTCGAAGATCTGCACGGCGCGGATCAGCGCCAGGACCAGGACGACGATGAGGTTCGGCATCAAGAGCGGCAGGGTGATGCGCCGGAAAATTCGGGTGGGGCTCGCCTTGTCCATCGCCGCCGCCTCATAGAGATCCCTCGGAATCGCCTGCAGGCCGGCGAGCAGGATCAGCGCATAAAAGCCCATATGCGCCCACACCGAGACGAAAACGGCGAAGAAGAACGCCCAGAAACGATCGCTGAGCCAGGAGAAGGGCTCGAAGCCGAAGGGGCTCAGCGCATAGTTCAGCAGGCCCTGGCGCTGCAGGATCCACTTCCAGATCAGGCCGACGACGACGGGCGACAGCAGCACCGGGAAGAAGAAGACGGCGCGCCAGAAGCCACGATTGGAAAGCTCGCGGTTGAGAATCAACGCCGTTGCGAGTGCCGCGACCAGCATGGCCGAAACCTGAAAGACGACGAAGACCGCGGTGTTGCGCACCGCGGCCCAGAAGGTGTCGGCCGCACAGGTCGAGGGGTCGAGATAGGAGCGGCAATCGAAGAGGATGCGGTACTGCTCGGCGCCGACATAGGTCCTGTTTGGCAGGAAGATGGCGCCGCCGCTCGTCGTCGAATAAATGAAGTTGATGACCAGCGGCAGGAGGACGAAGATGGAAAAGATCAGCATGTTGGGCGCCAGGAAGACACCGGCCATGCCGTTCACCCCCGTCAGCTTCTGCCAGGCGCGCATCGGGATATCGACGATCCCCATGGCGAGCCTGACAGGCGCAAGGAGCGCCTGCTGCAGACCGGCTTTCGCCGCAGGTTCGGAAGAAACCGTCTTCTCCGCCATTCGTTCGTCCGTCAGTTGCCGCCGACCTTGGCCTTGATGTCCTCGTCGATGCGGGCGTAGGCGTCGTCGAGCTTCATCTCGCCGGCGATCACCTGGCTGATGCGCGCAACGATGGCGCTGTAATAGGCGTCAGACCACTTCCAGCCCGGCAATTTCATCGCAGCAGGGGCCGTCTGGCCGGCCGATTCAACGAAAGCTTTCAGCGCCGCCTTCACATGCGGATTATCGGTCTTGAAGTCCACCTGGCCGGCGGCCACGCCCTTGTGCGCCGGAATGAACAGGCTGCGCTCGGCAAATTCCTTCTGCACGTCGGCGCTTGCCAGGTAGTCCATCACCTTGGCGACGTCCTTCGGGTTCTTGGTGTATTTTACGGCGACGAGACCGGCGCCGCCCTGCATGCCGCTGCAGGCCACCGTGCCGCAGGGGCTTCCGGCCATGATCCAGTCGAAACTGTCGCCGATCTTCTGCGCGAAGCCCGAAACCTGCCAGCTGCCGGAATAATAATAGGCGAGACCGCCATTGATGAAGTCCTCGGCCGCAGCGCGATAGGTGCTTCCGGCAGCACTGACCCAGACGTCCTTGTTGACGGTGCCGTCCTCGTTCCATTTGACGAAGCGGCTGAGGAATTCCTTGGCGCCCTGATCGATGGGCGCCGGCTTGCCGTCGGCGGCGATATAGTTGGCGCCATAGGAGATATTCGGGCCTGAGACGCGGTGGCCGGAACGGTCGATCGCCATGGCGAAGACCTTCTGGCTGTCGGCGACCTTTTTGGCCGCCGCCGCCCAGTCGTCCCAGGTGGCTTTCGGGCCGGGAATTTCGACGCCGGCCTGCTCGAACAGCGTCTTGTTGACGAAGCCGCCCGTGAGCGTCAGCTGGGTCATGAAGCCGGTGATGGCGTTCGAGCCGTCAGGACGCATCCAATCGGCCTGAGCGCCGAAATTCTCGTCCCAATATTTCGCATCGGCGAGGAGCGGGCGGAGATCGAGCCAGTGCTGCGCTTGCGCCTTCAGATTGGTGACCCGGGCGATGTCAGGCCCCTTCCCGGCTTCCAGCTGCACCGGCAGCTGTTCCTTGACGACGTCATAGGAAACCTCGTCGAGGATGACGTTGACATCGGGATTGGCCTTGGAGAAGCGCGCCAGCAGATCCTTGATCACCTCGCCTTCGCCGCCGTCGGAATACCACATGATGCGCACGTCGCCGGCATGGGCGGCGACGGAACTCAAGAGAACCGCAGCAAAGGCCGCGCCGATCGATTTCATTCTGGTCATAGTCTCCTCCTCTTGACCGATGAACTTCTGCATCCAGGCAGGTCCTCCACCTGTCCGGACATGTCATTAAGAGGCAGCGCTCCGCTGCTGCCTGCCCGCTATTTCAAGATGTACCGCGTCTCCCCGCACCGACCAGTCCGACGGCTTGAGAATACGGCCTTCGGCGCGCACGGTACCGTCCTCTTCGAAGACGACCTGACCATAATCCGGGTCCTCGATGATCAAGGCGCCCTCATTGCCGCGGCGGGCGGCAAGCGTGGCGAAACGTGCCCGCATGCCGTCGAGGCCGTCTTCGCGCCCGAGATCGGAGAGGCGGACGATCCAGCGGCCGTTGGGGCCGGCCAGGCGCAGCTCGATATCCGTCGTCGGACCATGCTTCACCGGTTCGAGCACACCATTGCCGATCAGCATCGCCAGACCATTGCCGGCGCGCGCGAGCGCCAGCTTGCCGTCGACAAAAGTCTCGTCGAAGGCTTCGAGCGGGAACCAGGCATGGGTGAAATCCGGCTGGCCTTCGTGAATGTCGAAATCGAGAATGGCGAGGTCACGATATTGATGCACGCGCGGCAGCGTTCCGCAGCCGCCCCAGAAGCTCGGCCGGCCGTAGCCGAACTGGATGGTTTCGCCGGGATGGTTGATCCAGATCTGCGCTTCCGGCCGCTCGCCCAAACGCAGGTGCAGCACCGTCTCCTGATAACCCCAGGCGCCGGGGCGGTAGTGGGCGATGGTGCCGATCGCGGTGTCGCGTGTCTTATAATGGTAGAGGGCGGCAAAACGGTTCTCGCCCTGAGAAAAGGTCCATTCCTGCGCGTCGTCGGAGTGGTGCGCGGCGATTTCAGCAAGCGCTTCCGGGAAACGGAGGCCATGATCGCGGATGCAGACGGCAAGCTGCGGCAGCGCGTGGACGCGACGGCCGTACCAGCCGCGCCCCCAGAGCAGCCGAGCAATGGCCGACAGCTCGACCGAGCGCCCCGGCCGCAGTGTATGTTCATAAGAGCGGCCCTGGCTGCCGGTCAGCATGCCATGATGGGCCGAGCGGGCGACGATCTCCATCAGCCGGACGATGCTGGCATTGGCGCGAGCACGGATCGTCTCATCCGGCGCGCAGGCGGCAAGCGCCGTCAGCCCCTTGAGGTCGATCGGGAAATAGGGAACGGAATTCCACTCAGCCATCTCCCAGCGCTCGAAATGATCGAGCCAGGCGCGAACCCGCTCGTCGCCGACCTTCATCTGCTCGGCGCCGGTACGGCCGGAACGGACGAAGACGGCATCAGGGAACAGCCTGCCGCCGAGATAGGCGGCGGTGTGGAAGAGCAGCGCGTGGTTTTCCGAAAAATACCACTGAACGTCGTTGCCCGGCTCGTCCATCCAATAGCGGTAATTGAGAACGGCGTGCTCGATCCGCTGCTGCAGCCCTTCCGACAAGAGGTCGCTCCAGCGGGTATAGGCAAACAGCAGCGGCACCAGCACGAAGTCCGCGCAATCGTGACAATCCTCGATCACCGGCAACATCGCCGATATCATCGCCTCGGTCTCTTCGCCGCCCTGCCCCAAGGCCAGCCGCGCGAAGGCGCAGACCGTATCGGGCTCGGAATGGGCGGCGACCTCGGCAAGCGCCTCGGCGACGCGATCGTCTAGCGCGGCGGGCGCCTGCCCCTGGCGCTGGACGTGACAGATTTCGACGCCGAGCGTGCGGCCGAGCGATAGGCCGCCCGTTTTAAGCGTGATCCGGAAATGGCGGAAATCAGCGGGCATATCAGCCGAGGGGCCGAGTTCCAGCTGGGTCGCGCCTTTTTCCTGCGCGAAATCATAGTCGAAGCGCTCGACCGACATGAAGTCGCCTTCGATCTCGACATGACAGCTCAACGCCACCGGCAGCGGCGCGGGAAACAGGATCGTCACGTCCTCGCCGAGATAGGCGGCGCGGTCGAAGCGCATGCCTTCGAGGATTGCCTCCAGCCCGTCCGCGTCACCGGCGGCGATGGGAACAGGCACCGATGTTTCGACCTCCGGTCCATCGAGATAATCCAGTTGGAAATAGAAGCGGGCGTCGCGCTCGGCGAGATCGTCGAAATAGATGCGGATCTCGTTGAGCCCCGCCGTCAACTCCACTTCGAAGGTCTGCTGGGCTTCCAGATTGCGCACGTAAGGCGCCATGAAGCCCCGCTCGGCCCCATTGACGAAGAGGACGGCGCCGCCGCAGGTCGACAGGCGCAGCGTGGCTGGTCCCGCCGACTGCGCATCGAGGAAGGTGCGCGCCCAGCAGCCGATGCGCGTCGGGCGAAACCAGAAGCCGGAGAGATCGACGCGCGGCGATGAAAAGGGAAGCCACCAGCGGACGGCCTCGAATTCGGTCGCCGGCTGCGGTCTTCGGCCGGAAAAGGATGCCTTGAATTCGGTGCGGCAGGGATATTCATGCGGAATGAAATTCTTCGTCTTGGTGACGAAGAAAAACGGATCCATGCTCCCTTCCATCGGCCGGTCGGCGACATCGTAGCGTGCCTGCGCGAGGGGGCCGAGTTGCCAGTAGACGATCGGGCTCTGTTTCCCGGTCTTGCGGCGGAGATAGGATTCTTCGGCGGCCATGCTTCAGCCCGCTTGAGCTTTAACACGCCGAGCAAAACGCCGACGCGTGGACTTGCCGTCAAACCGCATCTTCAAAGCCTCCCTGCTCTGCGCCTGTCGCTGACACGTCAATTGTGCATAGCCATTCCGTTTGCGCAATCTGAAAGATTTTTGCATACTTCGTTCGAGCGAGGAGATGAGATGGCTGCGGAGCAGAAAAAGGGCAGGCGCACACGCCTGGACGACATCGCCGCCCGGTGCGGCGTGTCGATCAGCACGGTGTCGCGCGCGCTCGCCGGCGAAAAGGGCGTCAGGCCCGAGATCCGCAAGCTGGTGCTGGAAACGGCGAGCGCTGTCAGCTACGCGCTGCCGGCGAGTGTCGCCGGCAAGAAGGTCATGCTCGTCGCATCCGGCGCGGCAATGATCGACTATGTCCGCAACCAGTTCACGCTCCACGTGCTCGAAGGATTGAACGCGCGCGCGTCCGCCCTCGGCATCGAAATGGCAATGCGCCCGGTCACCGACAAGGCTGATGAAACCCGCGTCATCGCCGAGATGCGCAATGATGCAAGTTTCGGCGGCATGCTGATCCTGACAGTCGACGAGGAGGACATGCTGACGGCGGCCGCCAATCTCGGAAAGCCCGTCGTGCTCGTCAACAGCGACGACCCTTACATGCGGCTTTCGAGCGTGACGCCCTGCAACCGATCGGCCGCGTTCATTGCCGCCGAGCGGTTGATCGAGGCCGGCCATCAACGCATCCTGTTCATGCTGCGGCCGGGACGGCGGACCATCGAGCGGCGCCTGGAGGGCTGGCGCGACGCGCTGCAGCATCATGGACTGACGGCCGATGCCGACCTGGTGCTCGAGGTCGAGGACTGGTTGCCGGAACTCGGCGCCGAGGCGATCACCCGTCTCGTCGGCGACAAGGGCCTTTGCTTCACCGCCGTTCTGACGGCGGGCGACAGTCTCGCCAACGGCGCCGTGCGCGGGCTGCAGGCGATGGGTTATGCCGTGCCGCAGGATGTCTCCGTCATGGGCATAGACGACCTGCCGCAATCGGCCTTTCTCAATCCGCCATTGTCGACAGTGCACATCCCGATGCGCGAACTCGGCGCCACCGCGCTCGACCTCTTGCGCGACATGATGCTTGGCCTCGCCTTGCCGTGCCGCCGTGTCGAGCTTGCCTGCCATGTCGTCGAAAGAAGCAGCGTCGCAGCCGTCCACCATCCGGCTGCCGCGGATCACATCAAGCCAATCGCGTGAGGTTATGCCGGTCATGAAATTCCTGGCAATATCCGGAAGCGCCCGCAGAGCCTCGACCAATACCGCCGTGCTATATGCCCTCCAGTCGGCTGCCGGGCCGGCGCATACGCTCTCGGTCTATGATCGTGTTGGCGAGCTCCCGGTCTTCTCGCCCGATCTCGAACTTCCCGAGCCTCCTTCCGAAGTGGCGGCTCTTGCAAAGGCGATCACGGATGCGGATGGACTGATCCTGGCGAGCCCCGAATATATCAGGTCAATCCCCGGCGGGCTGAAGAACGCCATCGACTGGCTCGTCTCCCGTAACGAAGTGATCGGCAAACCGATCGTGCTTGCGCACGCGTCGCATCGCGGCGACGACATGCTGCAGCAGCTTCGCACCGTTCTCGCCACGCTGAGCGAGCGCTTCAACGAGCATCTCTTCCTTCGCTTCCATCTGATGAAGCTTTCCCCGGAAGAAATTGCCGAGCATCTTTCCGCGCCTCGGCATCAGCAGGAGATGCGCCGTTTCCTCGAGGCTTTCGCCCGCTATTGCAGCCCAGCGTGAGTCTCGGCGGCGCAACGACCCGTCAAGCCTCCAAGAAGCTCGCCTCGAACAGCTCCTGCGCATAGGCATCATGCGTCGTGCCGGCCTGCAGGTCCGCCTTTGTGAGTTCGTCGACGAAGCCGCCGTGTTTCATGATCAGCACCCGGTCGCACATATGGGCGATGACCGCGAGGTCGTGACTGACGAGCAGATAGGTCAGTCCCTTCTCCTCGCGCTGGTCGGCAAGCAGGTTGAGGATTTCGGCTTGGATCGAGACGTCGAGCGCCGATGTCGGCTCATCGAGCAGCAGGATCGGCGGCGACAGGATCAGCGCCCGGGCGATCGCCACGCGCTGCCGCTGGCCGCCGGAAAGTTCGTGCGGGAAACGGTTGGCGAAGCTTGCCGGCAGGCCCACCTGGATCAAAGCCCTTTCGACCTTCGACCAGATGTCGGAATGGCGCATGGCGCGCAGCGGTTCGGCAAGCGCGGTGCCGATGCGATGGCGCGGATGCAGGGAGCCGTAAGGATCCTGAAACACCATCTGGGCTGAGGTCAGTTCCTCGCGGGAGCGCTTCTTGCGGATCGGCTTGCCGCGAAGCTCAATCTGACCGGTCCAACCAGCCTCCATGCCGGCGAGGCAGCGCAGCACCGTCGATTTGCCGCAGCCGGATTCGCCGACGATACCGAGCGTCTCGCCCTGATTGACTTGAAAACTGATGCCCCTGACGACATGGTTGCTTGATTTGCCCGAGGTGAAGACAACATCGAGGTCACGGACTTTGATCATTGCGCCGCCTCCGGATCGAATTTCGCCCGGTCGAGAACGGCAAGCCGGCGAACCGGATTTTTCGGATCGGGCAGCGCTGCTATCAGCCCGCGCGTATAGGGATGACGGGCCTCTGCAAGGCTGGTCAGCGTTTCGACGATCCGTCCGGCATACATGACGATGATACGCTCGCAGAAGGCCGCGACCATGCGAATGTCGTGGCTGATCAACAGCAGGCCCGAATTGTTCTCGCGCACCAGTTCGTCGAGCAGCAGCAGCACGTCCTTGCGAACGCTGACATCGAGCGCCGAGGTCGGCTCGTCGGCGATCACAAGCTTCGGCCGCGCCAGCAGCATCATGGCGATCATCACCCGCTGGCCCATGCCGCCCGAGATCTGGTGGGGATAAAGCGCCATGACCCGCTCGGGATCGGTGATGCGCACCCGCTCGAGCATGGCGCGAGCTGCATCCTGCGCTGGCTTGCCGCGCAGGCCGAGATGAAGGCGGGCGGCCTCGGCGATCTGCTTGCCGATCGACAGCACCGGATTCAAGGAATAGCGCGGATCCTGCATGATCAGCGCGATGTCCTTGCCGCGCAGCGCGCCCATCTGGCGCTCGCTCTTTGCCAAAAGCGGAGTGCCGGCGAGATCCAGGCACTCGGCAGAAACGATCGCCGCCGGCGGCAAAAGACGCATGATCGCCCGCCCCGTTGTCGATTTGCCAGAACCGGATTCTCCGACGATTCCGACCCGTTCGCGGCCGACATCGAAACTGACATTGGAGACGGCGGGCACAGCACCTCGACCGAACCGGACATTCAGCGACTTGACGGAAAGAACCGGCTGGAGATCACGATCTTGCATGGCGGGGGTCCAGAATGTCGCGCAGAGCATCTCCGGCGATGTTGAAGGCAAGGCTCGTCAGCAGGATGGCGATACCGGGCATGACGGCGACCCACCAATAATCGAGCATGAATTTGCGGCCGTTGGAAATCATCGCGCCCCATTCCGGTGCCGGCGGCTGGGCGCCGAGGCCGAGGAAGCCGAGCGAGGCCGCCGTCAGGATGATGCCCGCCATGTTGAGCGTCAGGCGCACGATGACCGACGGAATACACATCGGCGCGATATAGAGAAGCAGGATGCGGAGGGGCGAAGCGCCGTAAAGGCGGGCGGCGACCACGTAGTCGGCATTTCTGACGACAAGCGCCTCGGCGCGGGCAAGCCTTGCAATCGGCGGCCATGCGGTGAGCGAGATGGCGATGATGGCCGTGCCCAGGCCGGCGCCCAAGGCGGCAGCAAAGGCAAGCGCCAGAATCAGCGATGGAAAGGACAACACGATATCGGTGGCGCGCATCAGGAAAGCATCGGTATTGCCGCCGAAGAAGCCGGCGACGACGCCGATCAGCAGCCCGATCGGGCCGACGATCAGGGAGACCGACAACACGGTCTGGATGGTGATGCGCGTGCCGAAGATCAGGCGACTCAAAATGTCCCGGCCAAATTCGTCCGTGCCGGCGAGATGGGCAACGCTCGGAGGCTGCAAAGCATCGCCAAGCGACTGAATAGTGGGATCGTAGGGGGCCAGAAGCGGCGCGAAAATCGCAACTACGCAAAGGAGCCCGAGAATGACGAAGCCGGCAAGGCCGAGCGGCTCGTCGGCCAGCTTGCGGCCGGCGCGCCCGAACGAGGCGGCAACGCGGCTTGGCATGCTCGGCGGACGGATGCGGATCTCGCTGTGGACGGCGTCACTCATCGGGCTGCCTCCCGCATGCGCGGATCGAGCAAGGCGTAGGCAACATCGGCCAGGAAGTTCAGGAACATGAAGATGAATCCCACGATGATCGTGGCTGCGACGATTGCGTTCATGTCGCCGATCATCAGCGCGTTCGTCATATATTGGCCGATCCCCGGCCAGGAGAAAACGATCTCGGTGACGACTGCGCCTTCGAGCAGCCCGCCATAGGAAATGGCAAGGATGGTGATGAGCTGCACCGCGATATTCGGCAGGACATGGCGCAGGATCGTGCCGATCGGGCTGACACCCTTGGCGCGGGCGGCGATGACATAATCCTGGCTCAACTGTTCCAAGGTGAAGCTGCGGGTCATACGGGTGATGTAGGCCATCGCGGCATAGGCGAGGATGATGGCCGGAAGGATGATATGGCCGAGCGCATTCCAGAAGATTTCCGTCTCGCCCTGCAGGAGGCTGTCGACCAACAGCAGCCCGGTCTGCGGGGTGACGAGGCCTTCGTAAAACACATCGACCCTGCCCGGCCCGCCGACCCAGTTCAGGCCGGCGTAGAAAATCACGAGCCCGACGATGCCGAACCAGAAAACCGGGATCGAGTGACCGACGAGGGCGACGACACGGGCCACCTTGTCGATCAGGCTGTCGCGAAACAGCGCCGCGACCAGGCCGAGGGGGACGCCGACGAAGGTCGAGATGATCACCGCCAGCGTCGCCAGTTCGAACGTCGCCGGAAAGGCCTGAGCGAGGTCCGAAGAGACGGGATTGCCGGTGAGCACAGCCGTGCCGAAATCACCATGCGCCAACCCGTTCAGATAGAGGAAGAACTGCTGATAGATCGGCAGATCGAGCCCCAGACGCGTCCGCATCGCCGCATAGGCGGCGGGATCGGCGAGTTCGCCGACGATCGCGCCGACGGGATCCGTGGGCAGGACGCGGCCGATCACGAAGGTCACACATAGGAGGATGAACAGGCTGACGAGCAGATGCGCCAGGCGTCGGCCAAATTCGGCTACAGAGAGTTCCTTCATGATCGGCTGCCTCGGGAGTATTACTGGGTTTCAGACTTCGTGACGCCCTCAAGCCGCGTCAGCTGGGTCGGATGGCCTACATATCCCTGCACCTTGCTCGACAGGACGATCGGCTCGAAGCGTTCGAACATCGGCAGCACCGCCGGCTTCTGTTCGACGAACATCTTCTGCATCTCGACATAGAGCTCGCCGCGCTTCTTGGCGTCCGGCTCCATCGACGCCTTGGCCGTCAGAGCCGTCAGCTCCGGGATGTCCCAGGCCGAGCGCCAGACGAAGTTGCCGGCGTTGTTGGCTTCCTTCGAATTGTCGGGATTGGAGGAGAACTGCTCCATCGAGCCGAGCACGTTCGGCATGTAGGCGCTGGTCTGCGGGATCAGCAGATCGAAATCCCTGGCGCGGTGGGCGGCAATGATTTCCGAGCCGTTGCCCTGCTGGATGTCGATCTTGATGCCGACCTGGGCAAGCGACGCCTGGATAGCCGTGGCAAGATCGATGCGCGGCGTCTGCGCGATCGTCTTCAGCGTCAGCGAGAAGCCGTCCTTGAACCCTGCTTCGGCCAACAGCTGCTTGGACTTTTCGACATCGAGATGCCAGTCGGGGTTCGGGATCGCAGACTCAAAATTCTCCGGAACCGGAACGTTTCTCGCCCGCCCGTAGGGCCCCATGATGGTCTTTTCAATGCCCTTATAATCGATGCCGTAGGCAATGGCCTCGCGAACCTTCGGGTTGGACAGGTACTGGTTGCCGGCATTCATCGACAGCACGTAGAAGCCGCCCGTGGGAATGCGCTGGATGGTAAAGCCCTGCTTGTCCTTGAAGGTGGCGAGATCGGCTGCGGTCATGGCGCTGGCGATATCGATGTCGCCGCGTTCGAGCATCAGCCGCTCGACCTGGCTTTCAGGCACATGGCGGACGATGACGCGCTTCATCTTCGGAGCGCCGGTGACATAATCCTTGTTGGCGTCGAGAATCACGAGTTCGTTCGGCGACCACCGGTTCAGGGTGAACGGGCCGGAGCCGGCCGAATGCGTGCGCATCCAGGCATTGCCGTAATCATTGTCAGCGACATGTTTCTCGACTTCGACGCTGTCAACGACGCTGGTGGTCGAGGTCGTCAGCCGGTAGAGCAGCATTTCGGCGGTCACCTGGCCGGAAAAATCAATGCGCACCGTCTTATCGTCGACTGCCGTGACGAGCTTGTCGACATTGGTCTTGTCGTAGCCGACGCGCTTGAGGTTGGCGGCGGCAGCCTGGTCGAGCTTCAGGAGCCGTGCCAGCGAATAGACGACGTCCTTCGCCGTCACCGGATTGCCGGAGGCGAAGTTGGCCTGGCGCAGCGTGAAGGTGATGCCCTTGTCATCGACCTTCCAGCTTTCGGCCAGCTGCGGCACGATCTTGCCATCCGGCGTGCTGTTGACCAGCCGGTCGTAGAGATTCGACATGATCTCGACCGCCTTGCCCTCGGTCGCCTGATGCGGATCGAGCGACAGGACCTGCGCCAGCGATGTCCCGAGCACAAGCTGGTCCTTTGGGGTGGCGGCGTACGAGAGCGGCGCAGCGATCGTCAGCGCGCCGATGACGGCGCCGACGAACAGGCCTTTCGAAAAATGCTTCATTGTAACTCCTCCCTGGATTACTATAGGAGACATATTATGTCGTCCGTATGTCGTATTATGATTTATCGAAGTCCGATTTGATTTGCAAGACCCGTGCGGAAGACGTGAGGCACAGAAACTGGGGAAACGAGAATGACGACACTTGGCCGTGGTCGGCAAAGACTGGCGCAGCAGGTCATCGATCAACTGCGAGCACAAATCGAGACGGGGAAATTGCGCGTTGGCGACCAGCTGCCGACCGAGCCGCAGCTCGAATCGACCTTCGGCGTCAGCCGCACCGTGGTGCGCGAGGCGATTGCGGATTTGAGGGCTGCAGGTTTCGTTAGGCCGATCCAAGGCAAAGGCGTGTTCGTCGCGGATCCGAAGGTTCATTCGGTCATGTCGCTGACGCCGGTGGAAATCAAAAGCATCCCGGAAACCTTGGAATTGCTGGAGTTTCGCATGGCCACCGAGGGTGAAGCGGCAGCGATTGCCGCCTATCGCCGCACGGCCGAGCAGGAAGCGGCGATCCGGGAGGCCAACCGCCGAATGGCGCAACTGATCGAAAGCGGACAGCAGACCGTCGAGGCGGATTATGCCTTTCACATGGCGATCGCCGCCGCCACCAACAACCGGTTCTATGTCGATGTTCTCCGTCATTTCGGCCCGCGCGCCATCCCCCGTGGGCAGTTTCCGACGCTGCCGGACGCCAATGACCGCGAGTATCTGCAGAAGGTCTATGCCGAGCATGTGGACATCCTGTCGGCGATCGCCGATCAGGATCCCGACCGTGCCCGCCAGGCGATGCGCGCGCATCTGATGGCGAGCCAACGCCGTTATCGGATGCTCGCCGAACAGCAATAGGGCTCGACACCCTCAGGAATTCATATTATGTCATATGACATTGTTGAATCTGGAGAGGTCTCTGATGTATCTTGGAACACAGGTGGCGGCGCGCGACGATGACGATTATCGGATCTTCGCGCAATTGGGAGTGAAGCATATCAGCGCCGATCCGCCGGGAGCGCCGAGCAGCTGGACGCTTGCCGATATCGAGCGTCATCGCGACAAGGTCGAAAGCTTCGGCCTGATCCTCGACATGATCCAGCTGCCCCTGCCCTCGCAGCCGATCGAGAAGGCTTCCTATCCCGACATCCTGCTTGCCGGGCCTGAGCGTGACCGGCAGATCGATGCGGTTTGCCAGATGATCGAGGATGTCGCGGCGGCCGGCATTCCGGCCGTCAAATATAATCTCAACCTGATCGGCATTCCCCGCACGCCCGACGAACCGGGACGCGGCGGCTCGATGAATGCGAGCTTCCGCTGGGAGAAGACCGATCAGCAGGCAGCCCCCGGTCTTGCCGGCGTGCTCTCCGAGGATGAAAACTGGGAACGGATCGATTACTTCCTCGAGCGCGTCGTGCCAGTCGCCGAAAGCAATCGCGTCAGGCTCGCCTGCCATCCGCACGACCCTTATACGCCGCCCGGCTATCGCGGCGTCACGCGCGTGCTCGGCACGGTGGAAGGGCTGAAGAAATTCGTGCAGATGCGCGAAAACCCCTATCACGGCCTCAATTTCTGCCAGGGCTCGGTCGGCGAGATGCTCGAAAATCCGCGCGAAGAGATCGACGACATCATTCGCTGGTTCGGCGAGCGCAACAAGATCTTCAACGTCCACTTCCGCAATATTCGCGGCGGCAAGCTCTCCTTCATGGAGACCTTCCCGGACGAGGGCGACATGGACATGGTCCGCTCGGCCAGGATCTACAAGGAGGTCGGTTACAAGTACATGCTGATGCCCGACCATGTGCCGACCGTCAGCGGCAAGGACCCGTCCGCCACCGCATTTGCCTTTTGTTACGGCTACATCGCGGCACTTCTGCAAGTGCTCGAGAGCGCCTGACACGATTTTCAACACCTAAGGAACAGGACTTGATGATGAACCCGATTGAATTGAAGAAGGCCGTCGGCAGTGGCCTGCTCTCGTTTCCGGTCACGCATTTCGACGATCAGCTTAAATTCGACGAGGCGAAGTACCGCCGCCATGTCGAATGGCTTGCCGGTTACGACGCCGCGGCTCTGTTTGCCGCCGGCGGCACCGGTGAATTCTTCTCTCTCAATCCGAGCGAGATCCCTGAGGTCGTCAAAGCCGCCAAGGCCTCGGCTGGCAAGACGCCGATCATTTCGGGAACCGGCTACGGCACGTCGCTCGCCATCGAGATCGCACAGGCGGCCGAGAGGGCCGGCGCGGACGGATTGCTTCTTCTGCCGCCATATCTGATGTTTGCCGAACAGGCCGGACTGATCGCCCATGTCAAGGCGGTCTGCCAATCGGTCGGCATCGGCGTCATCATCTATAATCGCGACAATGCCGTGCTGACCGCCGACAGCATCGCCCGCCTGGCCGCCGAATGCCCGAACCTGATCGGTTTCAAGGATGGCGTCGGCGACGTCGACAAGGTGATCGAGATCACCACCCTGCTCGGCGACCGCCTCGTTTATGTCGGCGGCATGCCGACCCATGAAGTCTACGCCCAGGCCTATTTCGCCGCCGGCGTGACGACCTATTCATCGGCCGTCTTCAACTTCGTCCCGGCGCTCGCCCAGCGCTTTTACGGCGCCTTGCGCACCGGCGACCAGGCGACCGTCGACGAAATCCTGAAGGGCTTCTTCTTCCCCTTCGTCGCCCTGCGCAATCGCAAAAAGGGCTATGCCGTCTCGATCATCAAGGCCGGCCTTCGGGTACTCGGCCAGAATCCGGGGCCGGTGCGTCCGCCTTTGACGGATCTCACGCAGGAAGAGCTGGCGCTGCTGGAGAAGATCATCCAGGCCAACGGCGTGGAACGGATCGCGGCGGAATAATAGGTTAATGATTGAGGACGTGCCTGGACCGCATGGCACGTCCCCTCGCGCCGTTCACGGGGAGAGATCTAGGATAAAGGCTGTTCTCGGCGATCTCCTGGGCCGAGGATTCGCTACAGCGCCACACCAGTCCCGCGGTCGAAAATGTGCACCTGGTCGCTGGCGATGCTGGCCTCGAAGACGGCGCCGTAGCGGGCGGGATATTCGCCGTCGACGATCGCGGTCACCTGTTGTCCGGCAAGGTCGAAGACCACGTGGGTCTGGGCGCCTGTCGGTTCCACCAGCATGGTTCGGCCGGCAAGCGGCGTGCCGCCCGACAGGCCGGGAACCAGATGTTCGGGGCGCAGGCCGATAGTCACGGCCTGGCCGGCCTTGACCTTGCGGTCGGGCGCGATGCGGATCGCCGTGCCGTCTTCGAGGCGGGCAGCGGGCTCGCCATTTTCGCCGTCTACCGTGCCCTCCAGCATGTTCATCGCCGGCGATCCGATGAAGGCGGCGACGAAGAGATTGGCCGGCTTCCGGTAGAGTTCGAGCGGTGTTCCCTGCTGCTCCACCTTGCCGTGATTGAGCACGACGATGCGGTCGGCGAGTGTCATCGCCTCGATCTGGTCGTGGGTGACGTAGATCGACGTCGTCTTGACCTTCTGGTGCAGCGTCTTGATCTCCGAACGCATCTGCACGCGCAGTTTCGCATCGAGGTTTGACAAGGGCTCGTCGAACAGGAAGACGGCCGGGTTGCGGACGATGGCGCGGCCCATGGCGACGCGCTGGCGCTGTCCGCCGGAAAGCTGGGCGGGCTTGCGGTCGAGCAGCTTGGCGAGATCGAGCATGCGGGCGGCTTCAGCGACACGAGCCTCGATCTCGGGTTTGGCAACGCCGGCGAGCTTCAGATTGAAACCCATGTTTTCGGCCACCGTCATGTGCGGATAAAGCGCATAGGACTGGAAGACCATGGCGATGTTGCGCTCGCGCGGTGTCATCGCATTGACGACATTGCCGCCGATGGCGATCTCGCCGTCGGTGATCTCCTCGAGGCCGGCGATCATCCGCAGCAGTGTCGATTTTCCGCAGCCGGACGGGCCGACCAGGGCGACGAATTCACCATCCTCGATATGAAGCGAGATGCCGTGGATGACGTCGACGGCGCCATAGGCCTTGCGAATATTGTTCAGCTCAACGGATGCCATGATGCAGCTCCAATGGTTCGGCTCAGGACTTCACGGCACCGGCGGTCAATCCGGCGATGATGTGTCTCTGGGCGACGAAGAAGACGATGATTGTGGGAAGGATGGTGAGGGTGATGAAGGCGAGCACCAGCTGCCATTCCGTCCCGAATTCGCCGCGATAGACCATGATGCCGAGCGGCCAGGGATATTTGGATTCCGAGTTCAGCATGATCAGCGGCAGGATGTAGCTGTTCCAGCTGCCGACGAAGGAGATGATGCTGACGGTGGCGACGATCGGGCGGGAGAGCGGCAGCGAGATATGCCAGAAGAATCTCATATAACCGCAGCCGTCGACGAAAGCCGCCTGGAACAACTCTTCCGGAAGATTGCGGAAATAGTTTCTGAACAGAAGGATGCTCATGCCGAGGCCGAAGGCGACCTGCGGCAGAACCACGCCCCAATAGGTGTTCAACAGGCCGAGATCGCGGATGCGGATGAACAGCGGCAGGATCGCGGTGGCGGCCGGAAACATCAGCCCGAGCAGGAAATAATTGAGCAGGAAGGACGAGCCGAAGAAGCGGACATGGGCAAAGGCGAAGGCCGCCATCGACGAGACGATCAGCGTCAAGAGCACGGTCAGCGCCGCGATGACAAGCGAATTGCCGATCTGCAGCCAATAGCGCTCGCCGAAGAGGATGTCGGTATAGTTCGCCCATTGCCACTCCGTCGGCAGGCCGAAGGGATTGGTGCGGAGATCCCCCAGCGTCTTGAAGCCGCCGAGCGCCGTCGTCAGCAGCGGCACCAGCACGATCGCCGCGATCAGGCTCAGCGACACATAGAGATAGATGCGGGTGGATGTCCTCATGCGGATGGAAGAACTCGTATCAGTCATGGCGCATGAAGATCCTTTTGTAACCGAAGGCGAGTGTCACGCAGATGATGAAGAGCACCACGCCGACGGCGCTTCCCAAGCCGACCTGCATGCGCATGACGCCGTAGGTATAGAGGAAGGTGACCATCGTCTGCGTCGAGTTCGACGGGCCGCCGCCGGTCAGCGGCATGATCATGTCGAAGAGCTGCAGGGAGCCGACGACCGCGAAGAAGATGGACAGGCGCAGGGTCGATCCGAGCAGCGGCAGCGTGACGTAACGGAATTTCTGCCAGCCGGTGGCGCCGTCGATCTCGGCCGCCTCCAGCACGCTCTTGTCGACCGATTGCAGGCCGGCGATGAACAGCATCATGTGGAAGCCAAAATACTTCCAGACGATAACGCCGAGGATGGCATAGATCGCCACGTCCTTGTCGGCGAGCACGTAAGGATTGGCGAAACCGAAGAAGTTGGAAACGGCGGCAAACAGACCGTAGTCGCCATCATAGACAAAGCGCCAGATGAGGCCTGCGGCAACATCCGCCAGCACATAGGGCAGGAAGAAGATCAGGCGGTAAGCGACGACACCGGGAATGCGGTGCGCCAGCATGGTGGCCAGCCAGATGGCGAGCGGCACCTGGATGCAGATCGAAATGACGATGATCAGGCCGTTATTGAACAGCGCCTGGGTAAACGCCGCGTTGCGGAACAGGACCTGGAAATTGCGGAGCGCGATGAACTCCGTCGGCGCGCCGTAACCGTTCCACTTATAGAGGCTGTACCAGGCCGCCTCGCCCATCGGCATGATGACGAAGAGCGTGAAGAGCAGCAACGCCGGTGGCAGAAAGAGCAGCAGCACGGTCAGGCGGTCATGGGCGACCGAGCTCTTCCGGTTTGCGGCTCGTCTTGCCGGCCTTGCGGCGCTCGGTGTCGATAGGACTGAGATATTGGCCATGGTTCCTGCTTTCGCATCTCGTCGGCAGCGATGCCGGCGCTCCCGATTGGCAGGAGCGCCGGAAGGTTCTGCGGGCGCTGGCTATTGTTCCAGTTCGAAAGCGTCCTGGATCATCTGGGCGCCGTCCTTCGAATTCATCTGTCCGGAGACGATTTCCACCGAGACGTCGTTGACGACACGGCCGACGGCCGCACCGAGATCCTGATCGAAGAAGTTCTGATGCCAGGTCGAACCGGCAAGCTGTCTGGCCGATTCGGCCAGCAGCGGATTGACGACCCCGTCATCGGCGCCGACGGCGACGGGCAGCAGCATGCCTGATCTGGCCATGGCGCGCTCGTTGTCGGCGTTCGTCAGGAAAGCAAGGAAATCGATCGCTTCCTTCGAGGCCTTCTTGGTAAGCGCCCAGCCGTTCAGGCCGCCGAGCGTATCCGTCGGCTTGCCGGCGCCGCCTTCAACCGTCGGGAAGACGAAACGGCCGATATTGTCGGATGAAAGCCCCTTGCCGTCGCCGGCATTCTTGCGCTGGTTGGCCTCGGTCGCTTCAAAGCCGAGAATCATTGCCGCCTTGCCGTCGCCGAAAACGCCGAGCGTCTGCGGCCAGGTCGCGCCGAGATAGCCGGGCTGGAACGGTTCGAGCTTGCCGAGCTCGGCGAGATCTTCGCCGGCCTTGATGACGGCCGGATCGAGGAAGCCTTCGCCCTCGCCCTTCTTGGCCGCTTCAAAGACCTTCTGGCCGCCCTCGCGCATGACAAGATAGCTCCAGTAGAAGTGGATCGGCCATTTCTCGCCGCCGCCGCCGGCGATCGGCACGATACCGGCCGCCTTGATCTTCTTCACCGCCTCAAGAAAATCGGTCCAGGTCTTGATGTCTTCGGCCTTGACGCCTGCCTTGGCAAACAGCGCCTTGTTATAGAAGAAGCTCACCAGGCCGACTTTGTACGGGATTGCCCAGGTCTTGCCGTCGAAGGTCAGGCCGTCGACCGAGGCCGGCGTATAGGCCTTGCGCAGCTTGCCGCCATCGGCGTCGAGGGCTGTCGTCACATCCTGGAGCGCGCCGGTCTCGGACTGCTGCTTCAGGACGCCACCGCCCCAGCTGAAAAAGAAATCCGGCACATCGTCGGACTGCAGCAGCGTGGGAAGCTTGGCCTTGAAGGCCTCGTTTTCGAGAAACTGCATCTGGATGTCGACGTCGGGATGCTGGGCCTCGTATTTCTTGACGATGTCTTCCCAGGCCGCGACGTTCTTTGGATCTGTTTCGAGATGCAGCCACTTGACCACCGTCGTCGCCGAGGCGGCCCCGGCTCCGGCCAGCAACATGCCGGCTGCCACGGCCATGGATACGATGCGCCTGCCGCCGAAAGCGGCGTTCTTCAGCATGAAATTCATGATTTTCCTCCCAGGGGACCTATCCTCACAATTTTTCCCCTATGCGGATTAATTCAGCGGACCTTGCGCCGGATGTCAACCCGATGCGTTAATTTTTGCCGAAATCGCTTGACAGCTCCTCGCAATTGCCTGCTATTTATTTCGTAACCCGTTATAAATATTGGCTTCCGCCCAACCAAACGACTGCCGGCACGTTTTCATGAAGACTGCAGATCCAGAATTGATGCGCGCGATCAATCGCTTGAACGTGCTCGACACCATCAGGCGCCATGGTCCGATCTCGCGCATCGAAATCAGCGAGCGGACGGAGCTGTCGACGACAACCGTCTCGGCCATCACCGCCTCGCTGCTCGATGATGGGCTGATCCTGCCGCGGCATGAAGGCGATATCCGCAACGAGGCGGTGCGTGGCAGACCGCGCGTGGCGCTGGAGCTCAATCCCGATGCCGCCCGCGTCGTCGGCGGCAAGATCGCCGCCAGCCGCATGGTCTTCGTCGTCACCAATTTTCGCGGCGACGTGCTGTCGAAGCTGGCTTTGCCGATCCGCATCGACCGGCAGCCGATCGGCGTCATCGCCGATCTCGTCGAGGACGGCGTCCGGCGTTGCGTCGTCGATGCCGGCCTGTCGCTCGAAGATGTCGACAGCATCTGCCTCGGCTTTCCGGGCGTTATCGAGCACCGCACCGGCTACATCAGAAGCAGCCCGATCTTTCGCGACACCAATGTCGATTTCGCCGCCGAGATGTCGACGCGGCTATCGACGCCGACCATCGTCGAAAGCGACGCCCACGCCATCACGCTCGGCCATCACTGGTTCGGGAAAGCCCGCGATCTCGAGGACATGGTGCTGATTTCGCTAGAACAGACGCTCGGTCTCGGCGTCTTGCACGGTAACCGCCTGTTTCGCGGCGCCGGCGGCCTCAGCCACAATCTTGGCGACCTTGTGCTCGGCATGGGACCGAACGGCGTGGTGCGGCTCTTCAGCCAGGCCGGCGAAAGCGCCATCCTCGGTGAACATCAGACCGACGGCCGTTTTGCCGAAGCCATCCGCCTCGGGCGCGGCATGACCCACGCCCAGGCGCTGATCAAGGCCGACGACGACCGGCTGATCGCCTCTGCCATCCGCGCCGGCGAAGCTGTCGGATTGACCATCGCCAACATCGTTACGCTGTTTGCGCCGCCGCGCGTCATCCTCGTCGGCTCGAGCCTGGCGCTCGGCGAACCCTTCTTGAACAGCCTGCGCGACGCCTATGCGCTCGCCATTCCGCCGTCGCTGAAGGGGGTAAGCGAACTCGTCTTCGATGATTCGAGCGATGATTTCTGGGCTCAGGGCGCTGCCGCAGTAGCGCTCTACGAGCTCTACGAATCGCCCTGGAGCACGACCGGGCCGGCCCTTTGACGGCCGAGACAAGCAAGATCAAATGGAGGAATTCATGGACAAAGTCGGTATCGGCATCATTGGATGCGGCAATATTTCGGGCGCCTATCTTACAGCGATGGCCTCCTTTCCCATCCTCGATATCCGCGGCGTCGCTGATCTCAACCGGGAGCTCGCAGAGGCCAAGGCGCGCGAATTCAACGTTCCCGTCAAATCAGTCGAAGAGCTCTTCGCCGATCCCAAGATCGAAATCATCGTCAATCTGACGATCCCGAAAGCCCATGTCGCCGTCGCGCTCCAGGCGCTCGATGCGGGCAAACACACGTACTCCGAAAAACCGCTCGGGATTAATTTCGCGGAAGGGAAAAAACTGGCCGAGGCGGCGCGCGGGCGAAATCTGCGCATCGGCGCGGCGCCCGACACCTTCCTCGGCGGAGGCCACCAGACGGCCCGCGCCCTGATCGACCAAGGCGTCATCGGCCAGCCGGTCGGCGGCTCGGCCACCTTCATGTGCCCGGGCCATGAGCGCTGGCATCCGAATCCGGCCTTCTATTACGAAGTCGGCGGCGGGCCGATGCTCGATATGGGCCCCTATTACATCACCGATCTCGTCAATCTGCTCGGGCCGGTTTCCCAGGTCGCCGGCTTTGCGACGACGCCGCGGGCCGAACGGCTCATCACCAGCGAGCCGCGCAATGGCGAGCGCATTCCCGTGCATGTGCCGACCCATGTCGCCGGCATGATGGCTTTTGCCAACGGCGCGGTCGTGCAGATCGCCATGAGCTTCGACGTCGCCGGCCACAAGCATGTGCCGCTCGAAGTCTACGGAACCGAGGGCACGCTTATCGTCCCCGACCCCAATAAGTTTGCGGGCCCTGTCGAATATCTGAAGAAGGGCGGCGCCTTCGAGGACCAGCCGGTCACCGCCCCCTATGCCGAGGGCAATTTCCGCTCGCTCGGCGTCGCCGATTTGGCGCATGCGATCCGCTCGAACCGGCCGCACCGTGCCAATGGTGATCTGGCACTGCATGTGCTCGAAGTCATGGAAGCCTTCCATACAGCGTCCGAGACCGGCCGGAGGGTGACGATTACCACGGCGGTGGAGCGCCCTGCCCCCCTGTCCGATTCCATCGTCGACGGACGGCTGGCAAAATAATTTCAGGAGGAAAGAGAATGCGTGAAGCACTGATCGTCTGGGGTGGCTGGAGCGGGCACGAGCCGCAGGAATGCGCCGAAATCATCAAGACCATGCTCGAGGAAGACGGTTTCAAGGTCTATCTCGAACACGGGACCGAGGCGCTTGCCGACCCTTCGGTCCACGATCTCAGCCTCGTCGTGCCGATCATGACGATGTCGAAGATCGAAAAGGAGGAGGTCAAGAACCTCGCCGCCGCGATCGAAAGCGGCGTCGGCATCGCCGGTTATCACGGCGGCGCGGGCGACGCCTTCCGCGACTCCGTCGACTACCAGTTCATCATCGGCGGCCAGTGGGTCGCCCATCCCGGCAACATCATCGACTATACCGTCAACATCACCCGGCCCGACGATCCGCTGATGGAGGGGATTGCCGACTTCCCCTATACGTCGGAGCAATATTACATGCATGTCGATCCCTCGAACGAGGTGCTGGCGACGACCAGGTTCACCGGCGAACACGCTTACTGGATCGACGGCGTCGTCATGCCCGTCGTCTGGAAGCGCAAATACGGCAAGGGCCGCGTCTTCTATTCCTCACTCGGGCACCAGGCCAAGGAATTCGACGTGCCGGAAATGAAGACCATCTTCCGCCGCGGCGCCAATTGGGCGGCGCGGTAGCTTAGCGATTTTCGGTTCACGGGTTCGGCTTGCCCCTCATCCGGCTGCCGCCACCTTCTTCTTCCCGTCAAAACGGGGAGAGGGTTAGGGCAAGGGGCAAGCGTCAATCTCACCGCAAAATCAACGCCGTACCATAAAGTCCTAATGCAAACACCGTATGCGCTAGCAGATTGAAACACCGGACTTTGTTCGGCTTCGGATGTTTCGAAGCAGCCCAGCCGAGGCCGAGGCCCGGCTGCAGCAGGAACCACCCTGCCCCGACGGTGACGATGCCGAAAATCCAGGCGGGAAGAAATGTCGGGGCTGCCAACCAGGCCGACCCCATGATGAACACGAAGATCAAACCATAGAGAATGCCGACAACGTAATGGCTGATCCAGCCGAGAGCGAGTTCATTTGCATACGGCTCGGCATCGGCGATGTTCTCGTGAAAGACCTTGCCGCGGCCGAGATACCAGAACCAGCGGCCGACCGGCGCCCAGTTCGGCGGCGTCTGGCCGAAGACCTTCGTGAGCACAATTGCCCAGAGGTCCATGAGGATGGTTGCGCCGGCGCCGATCGCCTGGCCGCGCCACAGAATATCGAACATTGGGAATCACCGGAGAGCGTTGTCATAGAAGAAGCGCCAGAAAACCATTGCAGACGCGCTAGCGCAATGGTTTCGGCGAGACATTCGCGGAAACATTGCGGCCAAGAGGCGCCCTCGACGGCGCCGTTGTTCCATCATCCGCAAAAAGGCATCGGTGCGGGCGCAAATTGATGCTTTTCGCAGGTAGCGTTATTCCCTACTCACTGTCTCGAACGGCAATGGGAGGCGAACGGTATGACGGTGCCATTTTACTGGAACGAATTGGTCAGCGACGACTTCGCCGGACTGTCTCCCGACACCACGATCGCTGTCCTGCCGATCGCCTCGACCGAGCAGCACGGGCCGCATCTACCCGTTGCTACCGACGTCGCTATCGCCAACGGCATGCTCGCCGAATTACGCAAGCAGAAACCGGTCGATCTCAATTGTCTGGTGCTGCCGACGCAAGAAATCGGCAAGGCCAATGAACACGTTTACGGCCCGGGAACCTTGTCGCTCGGCGCCGAACTGCTCATTCCAGTCTGGACCGCAATCGGCGGAAAGGTTGCCGAAGCCGGCATCCGCAAGATGGTGATCGTCAATTCGCATGGCGGCAATGTCGATATCATGAGCATCGTGGCTCGCGAGCTGCGCGTGCGCTATGCGATGGCCGTCGTCTCCACCCAATGGAGCCGCTTCGGCCATCCCGAGGGCATGATCGGCGATAATGAGCTGAAATACGGCATCCATGGCGGCGAGGTGGAAACGTCGCTGATGCTGTATTTCCGACCTGATCTGGTGCGGATGGAGAAGGCGCAGAATTTCGCCTCGAAGGCGGAATGGATGCGCGGGCAATCGAAATACATTCAGCCGCTGCCGCCGCATTCGCTCGCCTGGATCGCCCACGACCTCAATCCCCACGGCGTCGTCGGCAACGCCTCACTCGGGACAGCCGAAAAGGGCGAAGCAATCTGCCGCCATCAGGTCAGGGGCTTCATAGAGCTGCTCTATGACCTGAAGCGCTACCCGCTTTCCAATCTCTACTCGAAGTAAGGCGGTGGCTCACATC
This sequence comes from Rhizobium sp. NLR16a, assembly GCF_017948245.1. Taxonomy (NCBI): domain Bacteria; kingdom Pseudomonadati; phylum Pseudomonadota; class Alphaproteobacteria; order Hyphomicrobiales; family Rhizobiaceae; genus Rhizobium; species Rhizobium sp. NLR16a. The sequence goes on from NZ_CP072865.1 coordinate 1,855,178, forward strand.
GCGGCGGAAGCATAGGCCGCAATGTGGCCCTTCGCCTGCAGCTCCTGCACCAGGCCGGCCAGTTCAGCCAGGAGGTACTCGACGAACAGGCTGGTGGCGGAATCAAGCGGCGCGCGGGCGCGGGCAAAAAGCTTCATCGGCTGATGGCGCGCATGCGGCTCCGCGATCGGGCGGAAAACCAGTTCGCCCTGCCTGCATTCGGTGATGACATCGAGCGGGTTCAGGATCGTCAGCCCCGCCCCCGATTTGACCAGCTTCTTCAGCATCTCCGAGGCATTGGTTTCGAGCACCGGTTCGACATGGACGTCGAGGCGCGCCAGGGCCAGATTGATCACGTCGCGCAGGCTGGTCCCCTGCTGCGCCAGCACCAGGCGCTCCTGGACGATATCCGCGAGATTAATTGGGCCGGGGCCGATCAGATGATGGCCGGGCGGCAGAACCACGCCGATCGGTATGTCGAAATTGCCGAGGGTGCGGATGCCGGGCGTTGCCGGAATATTGAATCCGAGGCCGATATCCACCTCACCTGAAAGCACCGGGTTGACCGTCATCGTGCCGGCGTCGTTGCGTAATTGCATGAAGACGCGCGGATGTTCCGATTGGAACCGGGCGATAATTTCCGGCAGCGGCCCTGCCGCAAGGCCGACCGTCGTCACCAGCCGAACCTTGCCCGCCTGCTGCATCTTCAGGCTGCGGATACGCCCCTCCAGCCGCTCGTAATTCTTCAGCACGTCGCGAATATGTTCGATACAGAGCTCGCCGGCGGCGGTGAGCCGCAATCCGCGCGGCAGGCGTTCGAAGAGCGGCGCGCCCATTTCCTCCTCCAGCGCAAGGATCTGCCGGTTAATCGCAGAAGAGGCCACGTTCAGCCGTGCCGCCGCCTTGCGGATCGAGCCCGAACGCGCGATCTCGTTGATATAGAGAAGCTTTCTGGAATGCAGCATCAGAACCTCGTTGCACAAATATCAGGCACGCAGCGTAAAATGGGCACAGGCTTTTGGTGAGATGCCGAAAAGGCATCATTGCGCACGAAATTTGATGCTTTTCAAAGAGCAAAGCAACGGCTCCTATGAAGAAAATCGGACGTCGCCGCGACGGCTGCGAACTCAGAAGGGGAACGTCGATCATGCCCATGACAAAGAAGAACAGGGTCTTTTCCGCATTGGCCGGGCTTGGCGGCATGATTGCCTCCATCGCGTCCGCTCAGGCGGCCGACAAGGTCACCTATGGCACCAACTGGCTTGCGCAGGCCGAGCATGGCGGCTTCTACCAGGCGGTCGCCGACGGCACCTATGCCAAACACGGCCTCGACGTCACCATCGTACAGGGCGGCCCGAACGCCGCCAACAGCGCGCTGCTGATCTCCGGCAAGATCGATTTCTACATGGGCGGGCCGCAGGGCGAGATTTCGGCGGTCGAGCAGGGCATTCCGCTCGTCGATGTCGCTGCGATCTTCCAGAAGGATCCGCAGGTGCTGATCGCGCACCCCGATGCCGGCATCGAAAAATTCGAAGATCTCGCCAAGCTGAAGACGCTGTTCCTCGGCAAGGACGGTTATCTCACCTATTTCGAATGGATGAAGGCGAACTTCAAAGGCTTCCGCGACGAACAGTACAAGCCCTACAATTTCAGCCCGGCGCCCTTCCTTGCCGACAAGGATTCTGCGCAGCAAGGTTATCTCACCTCGGAACCCTACGAGATTCGGAAGCAGGCCGGCTTCGAGCCGAAAGTCTTCCTGCTCGCCGACAACGGCTACTCTCCCTACTCGACGATGATCACCACCACGCAGGCGATGATCGACAGCAAGCCCGATCTCGTCCAGCGCTTCGTCGATGCCTCGATCGAAGGCTGGTACCACTATCTCTACGGCGACAACACCAAGGCCAACGAACTGATCAAAAAGGACAATCCCGAAATGACGGATGGTCAGATCGCTTATTCCATCGCCAAGATGAAGGAGTACGGCATCATCGAGTCCGGCGACAGCCTCGACAAGGGCATCGGCTGCCTGACCGAGGCGCATTACAAGGGCTTCTTCGACGAAATGGTAGCGATCAAGGTGTTCAAGGCGGAGACGGATTACACCAAGGCCTTCACGACGAAATTCGTCTGCAAGGGCACGGGAATGGCGATGAAGAAGTAAGCCGAAGATTCCGTCGGCGATCCGCCGCATACGGCGGATTCCATTCCCTGATGAACGAGACAGCCAATGCCCCCAGCAGAAGCTCAGGCCCTATCCCCGAAAGAGATGCGCAAGCGGCCGTTGGTCGTCATGCAATCGGTCTCGAAAGCCTTCTCCACCGGAACCGTCGCCCTTTCGAAGATGTCGCTCACAGTGGAGAGCGGCGAGTTCATCAGCCTGCTCGGTCCTTCCGGCTGCGGCAAGTCGACGGCGCTGCGCATCATCGCCGGCCTCGGCGATGTCACGTCAGGCGCGATCGACTGGCCGAGTTCTCGGATCAATTCCAAGGGCCTTCCGGAGGGGGATATCGGTTTCGTCTTTCAGGAGCCGACGTTGATGCCCTGGAAGACCGTGTTCGACAATGTGCATCTGCCGCTGAAGCTGAGGCATATTTCGAAGATGGCGGCGCACGACCAGATCTTGGACGTGCTGACAACCGTCGGCCTGCAGGATTTCGCCAAGGCCTATCCGCGCGAACTATCAGGCGGCATGAAGATGCGCGTTTCGATCGCCCGGGCGCTGGTGACCAAGCCGAAGCTGCTGCTGATGGACGAGCCCTTTGCGGCTCTCGACGAGATCACCCGCCAGAAGCTGAACGACGACGTGCTCCGGCTCTGGAAGATGACCGGCATCACAGTCATCTTCGTCACTCATTCGGTCTTCGAATCCGCCTATCTCTCGAACCGCATCGTCGTGATGAAGGCAAGGCCTGGGCGCGTTCATGCCGACCTACCGCTCACGACCAGCCTTGAACGCGATGCCCATTACCGCACCTCGGAAGAATACCGCAGAGCTTGCGAGACGGTGTCGCATTCGCTGATCGGGGCGATCAACGCGGTGGAGGACCATCGATGAGTGATGAAACGGCCGCGGCGCCGCTGCTTGTCAAAACCACTGCAAGCGCCCGAGGCCGCGATCTGGCGCTGCGCATAATGATCCCGCTGCTGGTCATCGCGGCGCTGATCCTGATCTGGTATGCCTATGTCCGACTGTCCGGCGTGCCGCCCTATATTCTGCCGGGTCCGGCGGCGGTCGCCAACGCTTTCATCACGGATTGGGGCACGCTTGCCCCTGCCCTGTGGGTCACCACCAAAATCACGCTGATGTCGCTGATGCTGGCGCTCGTCGGCGGCGTCGGCTTCGCAGTCTTCCTCGTGCAGTCGCGCTGGATCGAACTCGCTTTCTATCCGCTCGCCGTCGTACTTCAGGTCACGCCGATCGTGGCGATTTCGCCGCTGATCCTGATCTATACGCCGTCAACGCAGGTGGCGCTTCTGATCTGCGCCTTCCTCGTCGCCTTTTTCCCGATCCTTTCGAATATGGTTCAGGGGCTTAAAAGCGTCGATCACAATCTCATCAACCTCTTCGAGCTCTACGGCGCCTCGCGCTGGCAGACGCTGCTCTTTCTCAAGCTGCCGGCCGCCCAGCCCTATTTCATGACCGGCCTCAGGATAGGCGGCGGCCTTGCGCTGATTGCCGCCGTCGTCGCGGAATTTGCCGCAGGTTCGGCGGGGGCAGGCTCAGGACTCGCCTTCCGGCTGCTCGAAGCGCAGTACCGGCTCAACATTCCACGGCTCTTCGCGGCGCTGCTGATGCTCTCGCTGCTTGGCGTGGCGATTTTCGCCGTCACCTCGTTCATTTCGTGGCTTGCCCTGCACCGCTGGCACGAAAGCAGCCTGAAACGGGAAAACTGATGACCTATTCCTTCATCTCCCCGCCCAATGCCGGTCGCTTCGTGCTGAGCAATGCGACCCTGCCCTCCGCCGCCGTCGCCGGTTACGAGGCGCCTGTTGTCGAGGGGCTCGTCCGAGCCGATATCGTCATCGCCGACGGCATCATTGCTGGTGTACTGCCGCCCGGGGAAGCGCCCGTGGAACTGGCGAAGTCCGACCTGAAGGAGGGCATGGTCTGGCCCTGCTTCGCAGACATGCACACCCATCTCGACAAGGGCCACATCTGGCCGCGCAACGCCAATCCGGACGGCACATTCCCGGGAGCACTGGAGGCCGTGCGCGCAGACCGCGAGGCGCACTGGTCGGCTGCCGACGTCAGGAAGCGCATGGAGTTTTCCCTTCGATCCGCCTACGCACACGGCACCAGCCTCATTCGAACCCATCTCGATTCCCTTGCGCCGCAGCACCGCATTTCATTCGAAGTCTTTGCCGAAATGCGCGATGTCTGGAAGGACAGGATCGCCCTACAGGCGGTGGCGCTGTTTCCGATGGAAAACATGGCGGACGCGGCCTATTTCGCCGATCTCGTCACTGTGGTCCGCGAAAAGGGTGGGCTGATCGGCGGCGTCACCCGGATGAGCGGCGATCTCGACAGCCAGCTCGACACGCTGTTCAGCGCTGCGGCCGAGAATGGCCTCGATGTCGACCTTCATGTCGACGAGACCGACGATCCGGCTGCGGAAACCCTGAAGGCGATTGCGCAAGCGGTGCTGCGCAACCGATTCGGCGGCAAGGTAACGGCAGGCCATTGCTGCTCGCTCGCCCGCCAGGACGAGGAGACGGCAAAACGCACGGTCGATCTCGTCGCGGAGGCCGGTGTCGCCATCGTCTCGCTGCCGATGTGCAACACGTATCTGCAAGACCGCTATCCCGGCCGCACACCACGCTGGCGCGGCGTCACCCTGTTCAAGGAACTGGCCGCGGCCGGCGTCGCGACGGCAGTCGCCTCCGACAATACCCGCGATCCCTTCTATGCCTACGGCGATCTGGATCCGGTGGAGGTGTTCCGCGAGGCGGTCCGTATCCTGCACCTCGACCATCCGCTGGATACGGCGGCACGCGTCGTCACCACCTCGCCCGCCGATATTCTCGGCCGGCCGGATATGGGGCGTATCGCCGTCGGGGCCGCGGCCGATCTCGTACTCTTCAGCGCCAGGCGCTGGAGCGAATTTCTTTCCCGTCCGCAGTCCGACCGCGTCGTCCTTCGCCGCGGCAAGGTGATCGACCGCAGCCTGCCGGACTATCGTGAACTCGACAGCGTCGTTGGAGCCTGACATGCCGGATTATCAGACGATCAAAAAGGAACTCGAAGGCATCGCCATCGAGGATAATCCGGCACTGGTGCGCCAGAAGAGTCGTGATTTCTACTGGTATTCGCCGATCCTGAAGGCGCAGCTCGACAATGTGACGGCCGATCTCGTCGTTACCCCGAAAAACGAAGAAGAGGTCATCCGGACGCTGAAGGTCGCCTTCGCGCATGGCGTGCCGGTCACGCCGCGCGGCGGCGGCACTGGCAATTACGGCCAGGCGATGCCGCTTTCCGGTGGGATCGTGCTGAACCTTGCCGCCATGGACAAGATCAAGGAAATTCATCCCGGCCGGGTGATCTGCGAGCCGGGCATCATCATTGCCCAGCTCGACAAGCAGACCAAGGCGCATTCCGGCCAGGAACTGCGGTTCCACCCCTCGACGGCGCAGATGGCGACCGTCGGCGGCTTCATTGCCGGCGGCTCCGGCGGCGTCGGCTCGATCACCTGGGGCGGCCTGCGCGATCTCGGCAATATTCTGCGCCTGCGCGTCGTCACCATGGAGACTGAGCCGCGCGTGCTCGATCTCACCGGCTGGGACCTGCAGAAGGTCAGTCACGCTTACGGCACCAACGGCGTCATCACCGAGATCGAAATGCCGCTGGCGCCTGCCTATGATTGGGTGGACGTTCTCGTCGGCTATGACGACTTCATGGCTGCCGTGCGCTTCTCCGATGCGCTCGCCAAATGCAACGGCATTCTCGTCAAGGAAATCGCGCCGATCGCCGCTCCGATCCCGCACGACTATTTCACCCGCCACAAGCCCTACATCCGCAAGGGGCAGTCGGTGGTGGTGCTGATGATCGCGCCGCATGCGATGGACGCTTTCCTGGCCTTCACCTCGGCCCATAAGGGCGAAGTGATCTTCCGCTCAGACAAGGTCGAGAGCATGAAGGGCATCCCGCATGCCTATGAACTTGCCTGGAACCACACGACGCTGCGGGCGCTGAAGGTCGATCCGGGCTTCACCTATCTGCAGGTCCAGTATCCGGGGCCGGATCACGTGACCAAGGTCGCCAAGATGGTGGAAATCTTCGGCGACGAAGTTCCGGGGCATCTAGAGTTCATCAAATTCGACGGGCAGATCCAGTGCTCCGGCCTGCCGCTGGTGCGCTACACCACCGAAGAGCGCCTCGAAGAGATCATCCGGATCCATCAGGATCACGGCTGCCCGATCTTCAACCCGCACCGCTACACGCTCGAGGAAGGCGGCATGAAGCGCACCGACAAGGTGCAGCTTGCCTTCAAGCAGGAAACCGATCCGAAGGGGCTTCTGAACCCCGGCAAGATGATCGCCTGGGAGAACCCGGACTTCGATTTCAATGCCGGCAAGAACTATCTCTTCCCCGGCCTTGCGGGCCTCATGGAGGCCTCATGAGGGTTCTCGTGCTGCATTCGCATCCGGTGGAGGAAAGCTACGGCAAGGCGCTCTACAAGCAGACGCTGGAAAGCCTGCGCAAAGCCGGCCATGACGTGGACGGATGCGATCTCTATGCCGAGAATTTCGATCCCGTTCTTTCCCGGCATGACCGGCTCAGCTATCACGACTATCCCTCCAATACCGAGCTGGTGAAATCCTATGTCGAGCGGCTGAAGCGGGCCGAAGGGCTGGTGCTGGTCACGCCGGTCTGGAATTTCGGCTTCCCGGCGATATTGAAGGGATATTTCGATCGCGTCTGGCTTCCCGGTGTCTCCTTTGAACTGGTCGACGGCAAGGTGGAATCGCGGCTGCGCCATATCAGGAAGCTTGCCGCCGTGCTGACTTATGGCGCGACGCCGTTCCGCGCCTTCGTGGCTGGCAACCCGCCGAGGAAGATCGTCAAGCGCGTGCTGCGAGCGCAGATCAACCCGCTGCGGCCGGTCACCTTTCTTGCCCATTACGACATGAATAATTGTACCGAGGAAACGCGGACACGGTTTCTGCAGAAGGTGAAGAGCGCGATGGAGCGCTTCTGAGCATGCGGAAGGACTGTCCGCCGAAACACCTGGTTCAGGCAGGGATATCCGATGAAGAAGGTTTTTAACCCGATCTCCGTCCGCCGCCCATTCGGGCATTACAATCACGGGCTGCTGGTGCCGCCGGGCGCCTCCCTGCTCGTGACCTCGGGCCAGCTCGGCATCGGCCCCGACGAGGCGGTACCGGAGGATATCGGCGCACAGGCGGAACTCTGCTTTGAAGCCATCAAGGCAATTCTCGCCGAGGCCGAGATGAGTTTTGCCGACGTTATCCGCATCTCCGCCTTCGTGACGAAGCGAGAGGATTTCCCAGCCTACATGGCCGTGCGGGATCGTTACACGCTCGATCCGAAGCCGGCCTCAACACTGATCATCGTCGGCGGCTTCACCCGCCCGGAATTCCTCGTGGAAGTCGAAGTCACGGCCGCCAAGGTGTTTTGCTGAAGCGAGCCGAACGCCTGCGTCCCCGTCAGTCGCTGCTTCAGTTGCCTGCGCCCGATTGCTAAAGCGCGTCGCGCTCGTAACGCGGCGTCCAGCCGCGCGCCATGCCGCGGCTCATCACCCGTTCGGCCAGCGCCAGTTGCCGGCGCAGATGCTTGCAGTCATCGAGCAGCGAGCGGATCGCCGCCTTGGCATCATCGTCATGCCAGGCGAGCACAGCTTCCACTTCCCAAGCATCATCGGATTCCAACTGATCAAGCTTGGCCTGACGGGATTTCAAGCTCGGCTGCATCAGTTTAGCGCCAGCGGCAATTGGACCGGACGCGGCAAGGGCGGCAGCGGTCGGCTGAGTTCCACCTTTTTCTGCCAAGCGGCGCGGCGCTGCTGGTCCCGCTCGCGGGCCGCCCGGGAGGCTTCGACGAGGGCAAGGGCGTTGGCGATCACCTGTTCGGTATGTGTCATGACCATCTCCAATGTTCATGTTCTGTTCTAATTTAGACCTTCGCTCGAGGAAGTCAAGCGCGACGACGAGCTTGTCATGAAAACGGAAGGAGAAACGGGAGCTAGGATGCGGCCGCTGGTCAGTCGGCGGCTTCTATGACGGCGATGCCCGCCTCCTGCGCCGCCCTGATGAAGACGGCGCGCACATGATCCGGCGGGAGATCGCCGGTAATCGCATCCAGGCAGGCTTTGACCGCTTCGAAATATTCTTCGCCGTCATCCACCGGCCAGTCACGGAGCAGCGTGCGCGCGGCATCCCACACAGAGTTGATAACGGCATAATGCCCAAGCCCCATTGAGGCCAAGCCGACCGGTCGAAAATTTGCCGTCTGTCTCACTTTGCTACAGCTTTTCCTAATTTCGGCGAGCTAACCGATAATATGCAATTAGCATGCCGTTGGCAGCGGCCTTCGATCCTTGGCACCATGACCGTGACAGACATATCTCTCACGGCGGGATCCGGCAGGCGACGCTTGAAACAGGAAACGTCTGAAGCTTCTCGAGGGGGTTCCGGAAATCTGGCTATCAGCATTAAACGACCGATTATGGTAAATATCAGACAGAACCCACCACGCCTACTCATTAAAACCGCCGACATCCATGCATATTCTACTGAATGTGCAGCAACACGTTGCCTTTCCGGAAGCAACGCCTTGCAACGATCTGCCATTGCTTGTCCCGAAGGTGGACGGGAATGCTTCCTGATCGTACAATGCCACTACCTGCACGCGGCGGATCTGGGAGAACACGCGATGCCTATCTTCATGGACCGGCACTACCTCAAAGGAACCTCGGCCGCCGAGGTTGCCCAGGCGCATCGCATGGATATCGACATTCAGGATCAATACGGCGTCAAGTTTCTGACGTATTGGTTCGACGAGCGGCGCGGGACGGCCTTCTGTCTGGTGGATGCGCCCGATGTCGAAACCGTCCACTGCGTACATCGCGAGGCGCACGGTTTCGTCGCCAATGAGGTCGTCGAGGTGGCTCTGTCGGCCGTCGAGGCCTTTCTCGGTCGCATTAATGACCCCGATCCGGCGCCCGGCCAATCCGCGCCGCAGATGGATCCTGGCCACCGGGCGATCCTCTTTACCGATATTGTCGGCTCGACCGAGATGACGGCGCGCCTCGGCGACCGCATGGGGACAGAGTTGGTCAGGGCTCATGACGCGATCGTGCGCCGGTGCCTCGGCAAAAATTCCGGCCGCGAGGTGAAGCACACCGGCGACGGCATCATGGCGGCCTTCGCGGCGACGACCGCGGCCGTCGACTGCGCCATGGCGATCCAGCAGGAATTCCAGCATTACAACGGCAGCAAGGCCGAGCCGATCCATGTTCGCATCGGGCTCGATTGCGGTGAGCCGGTCGAGGACAGCAACGATCTCTTCGGCTCCACGGTGCAGCTCGCAGCCCGCCTCTGCGCGGCCGCAGCCAGCGACCAGATCCTCGTGTCCGAGAATGTATTCCGGGAATATGGCGCTGGCGACCTCTTTGCCCACGCGACGCGCCGGCGCATCAAGGGATTTTCGAAGCCCATGCTGGTCTTCCGCTGCGATTGGGCGGCTGCCGGCCCTGGCTGACCGGAGATTCGCGACCGGACGCGCCGCTTATGACGTAGCGGCACGCCGGCTCAGATCGTTACGAACAGACTTGGCTCTTCAAGCATTGCCGACGTTTCGATCGCCCATCCCCTCGAATTTGGGACCGCTGTCGAGCATGCCCGACATCTTCAGAAAACGGCGAAAATTCTCGCGCGCAGCGCTGAGCGGAAAATGCCCCTTGGCGGTATCCCTGCACGCCTTCAGCAGCGTGTCATATGCCAGACCTCGCTTGTCCTGCGGCCACTCATCCAGAAGTTCGAAGATTTCGTCGAGACACGTGATCTCGGCGACGAAATGCTGACGATGAAGAAAAACCGGCTCGAACCGAGCTTCCGACATAGTAACCTCCCATTTATATTACTTTTTTATGCGATAATACTACTGAAAATCGTCGATTTGTTCAAGACAAAATCGGGAATCATTCGCTTGCCAACACTGCGGACTTACTTCCATAATCGCAGAATAGTCCGAGAAAATTACCCCTGAATTTCCCATGGAGCGAAGAGCGGTCCCTTCATCATCGAAGCCATTTCCTATCAGATGAGCGTGATTGCCCTCTCCGGTTCTCGCATCTGTTTGTGCCGGCATGATAGATTGCCGAGACCAACCTCAGGAGAAGCTCAGATGACCCGATTCCTCACCTTGTTCGCGACCAGCGCGATGATCGGCGCGTCCACGCTCGCGGCTTCCTGTACCTCGCCCGCGAGGCTGGATCGGGAGGATTATCAATATCAGCTGGATACTTCGAGGAATCCGGCCTGTGCGGGCGGTTTCAGACCCGGCAATGCTCGCTCGTGCAGCTACTGAAAAGTCCGCTTATGGCAATGGGAGGTTTGGCGCATCAGGAGCCGCGATAACCGTTGCAGAGCGGTCGATCGGCTGCATAGCCAAGAGAAACATTGGAAACACCGTGGATCCTACGCTGAACAGAGATTTCCTTGAACTCCACTCACTGCCGCTGGACACTGTCGCTGCGATTATCGACCGAGCCGGCCAGCTTGCGAAGCATTGGGCGGGCCGCACCATGCCGCAATCCCTGCATGGCAAACGGGTGAGCCTTATCGTCGATGACACGGGATGGCGCAATACGGCCGCCTTTGACCTCGGTGTGAAGGCCATGGGCGGCGTCTGCGTGCAACCGCAAATCAGCTTCAACGCCCGCGAGACCACCGCCGACCTTGCGGACTATCTCGACAATTGGTTTGACCTTCTCGTCGTCAGGACGAAGGAACTTGCTACCCTGCAAGAGCTCGCGGCGGTCATGGATGCGCCTGTCATCAATGCCCGGACAAGACTAAATCATCCGTGTGAGACGCTCGGCGATCTCGCCTACATCAAGAGCGTCAGGGGATCGCTGCAAGGCCTGAAGGTTGTCGGGATCGCGCCAGATGCCAACATTCTTCGTTCCTGGGTCGAGGCAGCGAAATCCATGCCCATCCGCGTCGTCCAAGTCTATCCGGAGCGCTGGCACGTAGCCGATCCCCATCTCCTGAATCCGAATTTCGAAATCAGCCGAGATATCAGTCATGCCCTCGATGCGGACGTCGTCATCACGGACTCGTGGCCGAAAGACGCGGCGGAAAGCGAGCTGACGGAATATCAGGTGACGGCAACGCTCCTCGACAAAGGACGGCGTGACACGATCTTCTTGCCCTGCCCGCCCGTCGCAAGGGGACAGGAAGTAACGGCCGACGCGATGTTGCACCCTGCCTGCCAAAGCCGTCCCGCAAAAGCATTCCTGCTTCACGCCCAGAATGCGCTGATGGAGTGGGTTTTGTCTTGACCGTTGGTCCCAGCCACTGGCAGGCCGTGGCTACGAAACAAAGACTAACAATCATCCGACAGCCCAAACAGACCTGCGCAAAGGCCTCGGCGGCGCCACGAGTTTTCGCAGCCCATAAATTGTGTCGTTTTCGCATCACTTTCCGTACGGTTGTAGATTCCCTCTTGGCAACGGCGAATTGCTTCGCTACAAAACGCTACCGCTTCAGATCGAACAAAAGGGAGGCGTTGAATGACATCAGCAATCATCGAAGCCTTCCCGTGTGGTATGTCCCGACGATAGGTCATATCCATTCGCGCCCCGCCTCAAGCGCGCGCGACATGCGGTTTTCTCTTCCCTCAGCCCGATTGATCTGACGGCATTACTTCGTCTTCCGCGCGGGCTGTGCCTTTCAACTCTCGATTTTGAGGACCGGTTTCCGATACGGGCCGGGCTGGTAAAAATGACTCGCAAGAAGCTCGATTTCCGCGCCGATGCCTATCGTCACGTGCTCGGCTTTGTTCTTCATCATTGGAGCCACCGTGCTGTTTTGGTGGGCGTTATCATCGTGTTGGTTGCCGCCAGCACGCTGGCCGAGGTCATGGTGCCGGTATTTTCCGGCCGCATCGTCGACGCCATTGCCGGCGGCAACGCGGCCGACGGCGCACTCAGCGCCTTTGCCGTCGTCGTCGTTCTCGGCTTTATCAGCGTGGCACTGCGCTGGTTCATCTTCAATGGCATCATCCGGCTGACGTTGCGCATCATGGCGGATGTGGTCAATAACGGTTTCCACAAGGTGCAGCGGTTCTCGACCGACTGGCACGCCAACAGCTTCGCCGGTTCGACGGTGCGCAAGATCACCCGCGGCATGTGGGCGCTCGACTCGCTCAATGATCTGCTGCTTGTCGCGCTGCTGCCGTCCATCGTCATGCTGGTGGGCGCCAGTATCGTGCTCGGCAGCTACTGGCCGGTCATGGGCCTGATCGTGGCTCTCGGATCGCTGGTCTATATCGGCGTCACCGTGGCGCTTTCCATGGGCTTCGTATCGCCGGCGGCTAGGCTTGCCAATGCCTGGGACACCAGGCTCGGCGGCGCGCTGGCGGATGCGATCAGCTGCAATTCGGTGGTCAAGGCCTTCGGCGCTGAAGCCCGCGAAGAAGCCCGCTTGCGCCATGTGCTGGGCAAATGGGACAGCCGCACGCGGCGGACATGGAAGCGCGGCACCTTGAGCGGCACGATCCAGGGCTTCATGATGGTATCCATGCAGGCCGGCATTCTGGGAACGGGGCTGATCATGTGGCGGCAGGGGCTGGCGAGCCCCGGCGACGTCACCTTCGTGCTGGCCATGTTCTTCGTTCTGCAGGGCTATCTGCGCAATGTCGGCCAGGATATCCGCAATCTGCAGCGTGCCGTCAACGACATGGAGGAACTGGTGCTGCTCGACAGGATGCCGCTCGGCATCGAGGACAAGCCGCACGCCAAGCCGATTGCGATCGGCGCGGGCGAGATCGTATTCGATTACGTCACCTTCCAGTATGGCGCGCATCCCGACCCGCTCTACGAGGACTTCTCGGTCACCATTCGGCCGGGCGAGCGTGTGGGGCTGGTGGGGCATTCGGGCTCGGGCAAAACCACCTTCGTCAAGCTCATCCAGCGCCTCTATGACGTGAACTCGGGCGCCATCCGGATCGACGGGCAGGACATCGCCGAGGTCACACAATCGAGCCTGCGCGGCCAGATCGCGATCGTGCAGCAGGAGCCGATCCTGTTCCACCGGACGCTGGCGGAAAATATCGCCTATTCCAGGCCGAACGCCTCGCGGCGGGAGATCGAGCAGGCGGCGAAACAGGCCAATGCCCACGGCTTCATCATGGACCTTCCGAAGGGCTATGAGACGATGGTGGGCGAACGCGGGGTCAAGCTGTCGGGCGGCGAGCGGCAGCGTGTCGCCATCGCCCGCGCCTTCCTGGCCGATGCCCCGATCCTGATCCTCGACGAGGCGACGTCGAGTCTCGACAGCGAAAGCGAAGTGCAGATCCAGCAAGCCATGGAACGCCTGATGGACGGCCGCACCACGCTTGTGATCGCGCATCGGCTCTCCACGGTGCGGGCGCTGGACCGGCTGCTGGTGTTCGACAAGGGCAGAATCGTCGAGGAAGGTGATCACCAGGCGCTGATCCGGCTCAATGGTGGCATCTATCGCCGGCTGTTCGAGCGGCAGGCGCTGGAACTGACCAAGGGGTTGGTGGCGTAAACTGCCTTCTCCTTCGTCATGTGCCTCAGTTGTCGGCTTGGCGCCGATGGCTGCCCCTCTCCCCGTTCCAACGGGGAGAGGGAACGTGCCAAACGCGGCGTCGAGGTCGTGAGATGCCGATGCAGAAGGCTCGATGCTCCGCAGTGAAGCCTGGTCGGTGGATGAGGCTCACGACAGGGCGAAGATCCTGACCTCCCTGCCGATGCCCTGAAGCTCCGCCATTCGTGAGGCCGATGTGACGCCGCTGTCGCGCAGGATCTCCGAGACATTGGCATCTTCGACGATCGCCTCGGTCGTCATGATCACATTCGGGTCGGCAAGGCCCTGGACGCGGGAGGCGATATTAACCGTCTGACCGAAATAGTCCTGCCTGTCGTTGAGGTTGACGGCGAGGCATGGCCCCTCATGGATGCCGATCTTCAGCAGGAGGTCTTCGCTGCCGTGTTCGGCATTCAGCCGCCGCATCGCCTCGCGCATCCTCAGCGCCGCCGCCACCGCCCGGTCCGGGCTCGGAAAGGTCGCCATCACGGCATCACCGATCGTCTTGACAACCGCTCCGGCCTCGGTGGCGACGATCTCGTGAAGAACCCTGAAGTGCGCCCGCACCAGATCGAAAGCGGCAAGATCGCCGACGCGCTCATAGAGAGCGGTCGAGCCCCTGAGATCGGTGAACAGGAACGTCAGGCTGGTGATCTTCAGGCGCTGGTCGACATCGAGCGTATCGGTCCGGTAGATGTCACGAAAACTCTGGTTCGTCAGCAGGCGCTTGGCCGTCAGAAACTCCCGCCTGCGGCCCAGGAGGTCGTGCAGGTCATCGCCGGCAATACAGACATTCGGGACCACCCGGCGATCGGTGTGATTTTCGAGCGTGAGCCGCAGCGAGCCGGGACGCAGCGTCACGGTTTCGTTCAGCGCATGCCCGCGACTGATGACCATCGAGAGGTTCTGGCGCTCGTCGGTCGGCTCCCCCTGCACATCGACGAACTGCGCCGAATGGGTCACCGCATCGAAGATGATCACGAATTGCGCCGGCAGCTGAAGCGACACGAAGGCCTTCTCGCCCGGGGCCAGCTCGATCAGTTCCAGCAGGATGCGGTCGAACCTGGCTTCCAGATCCTCCGGCAGGTCTACGCCGGAGCTGAAGAAAATCTGGCGGTAATATTCGAGCGGCGGCAGCCGGTCGGGTTCGTGCGCGGCAATCCGGCGCACCCGCGGACTGACCGTGAAGGTGACCTCGACCATCTCGTCAAGGGTCGGCTCGTATCCGGCGGCGCAAAGGGCGCAATGATAGCTGTCCTGGTTGACCCCTTTGAGGGTTGCGCCGCTGTCGAGGACGCCGCCGCAGCCCGGGCATAGCACATTCCAGGTCATCTCGAATGCGCCGATGCGGGCCGCATGCAGAAAGGCGGCGATGGTCTTCTCTTCGTCAAGATGGTGCTTGGCGGCGAAAGCGAGCGCATTGACGCGGTTGAGATCCCGATCGGCGCCGTGCTTGACGACATTTTCGATGCACTCGACCGTCTGCGGGTCAGCGGCCTGTCGCAGGCTGGCAAAAAGCACGTCCATTTCACTCATCGGACAAGTCTCTGTACTGACAATACGGCTGATGACGTCAGGCCAGGGATGATAACACGGGACGTTCCCAATAGAAATCAACGGGGCCCGGGATCCCGCGCAGGACCAACCGCGGGCGCCCGGGAACCCCCGATCACATCCTATTTCTGCAGCGTCGAGATCTGCGTCGTGTCGTACCGCTCCCTCAGTTCAGCGATGGCGCCCGCATCCGGAGGGCTGATTTGTTCGACAAGTTTTGCGAGCTCCTCGAAATAGTGTTCGTGTCCGGGCGGCGAGACCGTCATGATCATCCTTGCCGCCTTGCCGCTGGCATTGCCGATATTGTGGGGAACGCCTGGCGGGATGAAGACATAGGTGCCGGGTTTCGCCGTGATCTTCCGGCCGCCGACCTCCCATTCGCATTCGCCTTCAAGAACAAAGAAGGTTTCCTCCTGGACGCGGTGAACATGAAGCCCGGTGAAGAAACCCGGCGGCAACGTCCAGTCGAACATAGAAGTATGCCTGGTGTCTTCCCCCGCCACAAGGAACCTCAACGGCTTGCCGGCCAGGCTCAGTTCCTTGCCCTCACCCGGCATTCGAACAACGGCTTTCGCATTCATTTCACTCTCCTCCACTTTCCGAAAACATGCGGCCTTTTCAGCCGCTTCAACGATGCCGCCTTCCCGCCTCGAAGTCGCAAAGGTCTTGCGAAATTGTTGCAAAATTTCTGCGAATGATATTTCCTCGACACATGGCTGCGATGCACAAGTTCGGCTCGTTTTGCCTCGACGCGGATGCCGAAATCCTGTTTTGCCGAGCAGAGCCGCTGGGGTTGGGGCGACGCGCCGTGGCGCTCTTGCGGGCGCTTCTGGAACGGGCGGGAACGCCCGTCGGCAAGGAGGCGCTGATCGAAGCCGCATGGCCCGGTCTCGCCATCGAGGACAGCAATCTTACCGTTCAGATGGCGGCCATACGCCGGGCTCTTTCTACGGGCGGAGGGCCGGACTGGATCGAAACCCTGCCGCGGCGGGGCTACCGCTATATCGGGCCGGCGGTCACCAGCGAAAGTTTGCCCGCCATCGCGGCCCAGCCGACACTGCCCGTGTCTGCCCTTCCATCCAGACCGTCCGTTGCCGTGCTTCGCTTCTCGAATTCGAATGGCGACGAGGAAGACGAATATTTCGCGGACGGTGTCGTTGAGGACATAGCGGCGGGGCTCTCCCGGGTGAACTGGCTGTTCGTGGTCGCGCCGAAATCGAGCTTCACCTACGACCCCCAAGCTCTCGGCGTGAAACAGATCGGCCAGGAGCTCGGCGCGCGTTATCTTCTGCAAGGCAGCGTGCGCAGGTCCGGCGGTCGTGTGCGGCTATCGGCGCAGATGATCGAGGCCGAAACGGGAAACCTGCTGTGGACGGAACGCTTCGACCGCCCGCTCGCCGACATTTTCGATCTGCAGGACGAAATCGCCCTCAACGTCGTCAGCGCCATCGAGCCGCGCCTGCGCCGGGCGGAACTGGAGCGCGTCAAGCGCAAGCGGCCCGAAAACCTCGACGCCTACGACCTCGTTTTGCAGGCCCAGCCCGACGTCTATTGCGGCATGCCGACCGAGGCAGCAGGGGCATTGGCGCTGTTGGAGCGGGCGCTTGCACTCGAACCCCGCTATGCGCTGGCCCATGCCTTCGCGGCCATGTGCCATCACTGCCTCTTCCTGCGCGCCGGCTTGCTTGAAGACCATCGTCTGGCATCGGTCCGGCATGCGCGGGCGGCCATTCTCTACGGCCAGGACGATGCGCTTGCCCTGACATTTGCAGGTTTTTCCATCGGCATGGACGAACATGATCGTGACGCCGCCTTCGCCGCGGCCGAGGCGGCGCTCGCCGTCAGCCCATCTTCGGCGATCACCTATATCGTCGGCGGCGTGATGTTCGGCTGGGCTGGAAAGGCTGATCGCGCCATCGAATGGGGCGAGCGGGCTCTGCGTCTCAGCCCTTTCGATCCCTGGGCGTGGTCGGCTTTCCATGCGCTGGTGCTCGGTCACTTCCAACTGGGACAATATGAAGAGGCCGTCACAGCTGCCTACAGGGCGGTTCAACACAATCCGCGCCACAGCATTTCGCACATGCTCCTGACGGCCTCGCTTGCAAAACTCGGACGTCTCAGCGACGCCAGAAGTGCGGCGGCTCGCGTTCTGGAACTGCAGCCTGCTTTTCGCTACGGCATGCAATTTTCCGGCGTCGACTGCGACCCGGCCTTGGCGGCGTCTCTCGGCGCTGCGCTTGATATCGCGGGGCTGCCGGGATAGCGGGAGCTTCGCTTAAAATAACTGAGAGAATAACGCAGAAAAAGCGAGCTTCACCGCCCCCACTTCCGCTACGATCACGCGTTTCGGCCTCTCGGGCCTGGTCGCAAAGGAGAAACGATGGATCGTCTCGTCGGCGCGGATGAAGGGGCTCGCTCGGCAGATCCGGCTGACGAGGCCGGGCGTGCGGAGGGTCTTGCGCGGGACGTTACCGCGATCAAAATCGGCGACTGCCTGCTCGGTTACAAGGCCGTGCAGCGCCGCATGCGAGGCGGCCGCTGGAACCATTTCCGCGGAAGGATGCGCGAGATCGAAAAATTGATCCGCCATCGTCATGGCGACATCGTACCCGAGGCGGATGACGCCTTCATTTATGTCGAGGTGATCGCCGGTCTCGCCTTTGTCGAGTTCGGGGAAGACTTTGTCGAGGTGGTTCTCGGCTGGGCGGCGCGATGGCTGCCCTGGGCTGAGAAAGCCGCGATCGAGGTGATCATCTATGAGCGCACGAAACTGCGCTTTTCTCCCCTGACCGCCGACGCGCTCGGTCACGCCCTGCATCAGAGCTTTGCCGAACGCAGCGCGCTCGACATTCGCACCATCGGCGCCTTCGACGTGCCGAAGGCGAAAAGAGCGAGGCTGCAAAAGGAAAAGCGGCGCCAGCGCGACCGAAACCGAAAGGAAGAGCGGCGGCGGGCCGCCGGCGCCGTGTCGAGGGCCGATTATCTCGACAATTCGCTCAGCGCAGCTCGCCCCTGGGAGGCCTTCGGCATCAGCCGCCGCACCTGGGAGCGCCGCGGCAAACCGATGCCGGAGCCAATGCCGGACGTCGCGCCGATTTCGCTGGCTGCCTAGCTCAGCGGCTTTTTAGTCTGTCAGCGGGGCGGCCCGAACCAGGTGTTCATCGCGGCGTCGAGGCCATCCTGAGACCCCTCGCCCACCCAGGCCACATAACCGTCCGGCCGGATCAGCACCGCGGTCGGGGCTGCGACCGCCCCCACCGCCGGCAACTCCCATGGCCCGTCATAGCGCGCATCGACCAAAGGCACGCGGCCTGACCATGGCCCGCTGTCGAGGCTGCCGCGCGGTCCGAGGTTCAACAACACCGGCCTCGCGTTTTTCAACAGGGTAAAGAGACGCAATGGGCCGTCCGGCGTGACCAGGTCGAGGTCGGGCATGCGGCGGCCGAGCAGCGGATGCCCCTCGCCGAGGTCGTAGCGGATGCCGAGCCCGGACATTTCGGCGGCGATCTTCTTGCGCGCCTCCTCCAGGCCAAGCAGTTCCAGCACGACCTCTCTGAGAGCCTCGGTGCGATCATCGGTCCGCTGCAATGCGACCTGCGCCATCGTCGTGCGCAGCACGCGGGCGGCAACCGGATGACGCTCGGCGTGATAGGTGTCGAGCAAGGCCCCAGGCGATACGCCCTTCACCACCGGGGCGAGCTTCCAGCCGAGGTTCACGGCATCCTGCACACCGGTATTGAGCCCCTGCCCGCCGACCGGCGAATGCACATGGGCGGCATCACCTGCCAGCAGCACCCTGCCCCTGCGGTAGACCTCCGCCTGGCGCGACATGTCGGTGAACCTGGAAATCCACCTCAGGCCGTGGATGCCATAATCGGTTCCGCAGGCGGCGATGAGCGCTTGCCTGAGATCGTCAAGCGTCGGCTCGCCTGCGCCGCCGGCCGTCTGTTCCGTCACCATGATGTTGATCGGACCTTCGCCGGCAAACACCACCTTGCCATCGCGGATTTGATATTCCTCGCGGCCGAAGGCATGCATGCCGAGCGCCGTGCGGTGGACACCGAGCGGCGGCTCCTCCTCCATCTCAGCCTCGGCGAGAATATTGCTGGTCGTCGCATCCCATCCCGGAAAGGCAATGCCGGCCAGCTTGCGAACCAGGCTGCGGCCGCCATCGCAGCCGACGAGATAGCCCGCTCGCAGCGACGACCCATCGGAGAGGTCGAGGGTGACGCCGGCCTCATCCTCCCGGAAAGTGGCCAGTTCGCGGCCGCGATAGATCGTCACCGGCAACTCGCCGACCCAGTCGGCCAGAATGCGCTCGATATGCTTCTGCCGCAGCGCCAGCCCGTAATTGTGCCGCGTCGGGAAATCACTGATATCGAGCCGGCTAACCGCAAATCCTGTGACCTGGGCGATCTGCCCTTCCTTGAGGAACCGGTCGACGATGCCACGCTGGTCGAGGACCTCGAGCGTGCGCGAACTCAGACCGCCGGCCCGCGAACCGACGATCTCCTGATTCTCGCGCCGTTCGACGACGGCGACGTCGACGCCCGCGAGGGCCAATTCGCCCGCCAGCATCAGCCCGGTCGGCCCTCCGCCTGATATCACGACCGCATATTCTCTCATCGGCGAACTCCTCGGTTTCGAAGTGGGCGCAGCATCTCGGAGGGCCAGACCGATTCGGCCCGACCGCATCCGGGCACCAATTCGATGGCGTGCGCGATCCCGGCCCGCCCTGCGCCGTTGGCGGTCGTGCGTTCTTCCATTTGGCAGAAAGGTCAAATTGCGGGATCAAACATCCCGACGCAGTTAGGACAGAGTTTCCCCCGATCAAGCGTGTTCCTGCGCCCGCTGCCGAAGCCACGCACAGAGCCGCCTGGGTGCGAGGCGGGTGTCATCCACGCGCATCAAGGCGAAATGCCATGCCGGCCCCGTCAGCACGTGTGAGAAAGGTGCGACGAGAAGTCCCTTGTCCAAAAGCGGCCGAAACAGAGACGGTGACAACAGCGCCACGCCAGCACCTGCCACCGCCGCGTTGGCGTCCAGCTCAAGCGTGGGATAATCGACCGGAGCAAACCGCAGAGACCGCGGCGCCGTGCCTTGGGCGCCGTTGAACCAGGCATCCCAATCCGGATGCGGCAAAAGCTCGAAATCGGCCAGAGCATCCGGAGTGTCCAGGACCCTCGTTCCAAGCAGGAACGGCGCCAGCATCGGCGTTGCTTCTACGGGCGTGAGCCGATATTCCTCCAGCCCGTCCCACCCGCCGCGCCCCGTCCGTATGGCGACATCAAAGGCGGCTGGATCGCGAATATCGGCAGAGACGTCGACTTCGATGGGGGAAATTGCTGCCGATGGATAACGCGACAGCCGCGGGGCGAGCCAGCGCGACGCGAATGTCGGAGGTGCGGTCACTCGCAGCGGCGGCGTGGCAGCCTGAAACTCATCGAGTGCCCCGGCAATGCCATCCAGAGCCTGGCGAACGCGACCCGCCAGCACAACGGCCTCACGTGTCGGGACAATGCGGCGCCCGGCTCGATGAAAGAGCGGCTTGCCGAGTTCTGCCTCCATTGTGCGTATGCGGAGACTGACGGCAGCAGGTGTGAGGCACAGGCGCTCGGCCGCGCGGGCGAAGCTGCCAGCGGACACGCATGCTTCCAATATTCGCAAGGACTGCAAAGGCGGCCGCATGGTCTCTTCGTTCAGTTCTTCTTGTGATGCTCACAAGCAAAGCGCGTTTTGAAGGCAGCGCGCCCGCAGATAGGATTTCGCGTCAACCATAGGTGAAGCCAAATGTCCCTGCAATCTCGCCACTTGTTCACACTCTTCATGACCCTTCATCCGGCGGTGGAGCTCGGGCAGACGCCTGCCGGAAGCCGCCGCATATTTGCCGTCTCGGGCGGAACGTTTCAGGGTGAGCGCCTGAAAGGGCAAGTATCGCCGCTGATCGGCTCCGACCTCCTGCTCGGGCGAGCAGACGGCACATTCCAGCAGGATGTGAGACTTCTGCTCCTGGCCGACGACGGCGCGCCGATCTTGATGACCTATCGCGGCGTCAGACGCTCCTCGCCTGAAGTCGACATGCGTCTCGCCCGCGGCGAAGCGGTCGACACCTCAGAATACTATCTGCGGACAACGCCCTATTTCGAGACGGCGGCGCCGCAATACGCCTGGCTCAACCAGATCGTTGCCGTCGCCAAAGGCGGGCGGTGTCCAGGTGGCGTTGAGTATGAAGTGTTCGAAATTCTCTAGTGCGCCTGATCGAGGACGCAAGCCAGAGAGATGATCGCCAGATCCGTCAGTCGGTTCAGCCGCGCTCCAGCCCGACCTGCTCCTACCGGTTCCTCCCCTGTTTTGTGCATGCTGCTTGCAGAACTTCTCCCCTGTCGCAGGTTGTTCCCCCTATAACTATAGGCTCTCTACTGGTGGGAAGGACTTGCGACAGAATTTCCGCCTTGCCTTCCAAAGCCATGTTCGTTGCCGCTTGCTGGCCTTTGCGGTGCAACGAATTCTTTTCAACACGACCTGACCGGGTGCGCGCCGGATCGGCAGAAGCTTTGCCGGTCATCATTTGTTCTCGCAAGGGGCCAGTCGATTTACCCCAGCTGCCTTACTGCGGAGCCACACCTTTTTGCTGAATCGTCGCGGCGGCAGGTGGTTCGGAGGGATCTCCGGGATGGCCATAGATTGTGTACAGGGCGCCCGCCAAAATGCCCAACACGAGGAGAGCCAGTACGTACAGCATCATTCCGCGGATCGCCGTTTTCGGTGTTTTGTCCATCAGGGGACCTCCAAGATAACTCCGGGGTCAAAGTCGATGCGGACGCGTTTGGTTCCGAGAATGAAAGTCTGCGGCCGCCCGTCGGCGTCTGCGCCGAAGGCGTTGCAGATCACAAATCCTAGTTCTGACCTTCAGCCCTTGGAAATCCCTCCAATTCAAGGGAAGATCACCCGCTCTAACCCCGGGGGTTCTCATGGACAATCACGAGCCGTTTCTGCGCGAGGCAATTGCGCTCTCGAAATCCGCGATGGCAAACGGCGACGAACCGTTTGGCTCGGTCCTGGTCAAGGATGGCGAAATCATCTTGCGCGCCGAAAACAGCGTCTTCACCGGCCACGATATGACAAACCACGCCGAGATGAACCTGGTCAAACTGGCGGCGCAGCACTACGACCCCGCTTTTCTCGCCGACTGCACGGTCTACACCAGCACTGAGCCCTGCGCGATGTGCTCCGGGGCGATCTACTGGTCGGGTATCGGACGCATGGTGTTTGCGTGCTCCGAAACGCGGCTTGGCGAGATTGCCGGGATCGGGTTGAACGTGCCCAGCCGGGCGGTGTTGCAGACCGGCGCGCGTGCCGTCACGGTGGTCGGCCCGACGAACCTCGAAGACGAAGCCGCCGAAGTCCACCAGGAATTCTGGCCGAAGCATCTGGGCAAGGTTTAGGCTCAGGACGCATTGATCAGAGCCATAGGATGACGGCGACTGCGATGCAGATGGCCGAAGAGAAGGTGTGGGCGCATCTAACGCAGCGGTGAGCGATGCGCAGCCAGTCCTTGAGCCTCACGAATGCTCTCAGCAAAGATATCACTCGTCGCAGCCTCCTTTTGAGGGTGTTCGTGGGCGAGATGCGTGAACTCGGCGGAGAACGAGCGACCGGCAAATCGAGACCCGCGCCGCCATAGTGCCGCCATAGAATTCAACCCAATCATGATCGGACAACAAGCGGATACGAAGAATGAGATTGTTGGTTCTCCTTGCTGCGGCCCTATTTCTGATAGCGGTGCAGGCCCAAGCCCAAGTTTACGCGCCGTATGATGGATACGATGAATACGACGGCTACGGTTATGATGACCCTTACAGCCCCTATCCCCCTCCTCCATACTACGAGCCAGAACCTGGCTATCGGGAGCCCTTTCCAGAACCTCGGGAGCCCTCGACGCGCGTCGGAAGAGGAACCATCGTCATCGCCACGCGTGAGCACACCCTAATCTACACGACGTCAGGGGGTGAGCAGTTTGCCTACCCCATCGCCGTCGGCCGCGAAGGCAAACAATGGTACGGGACAACGCGTGTCGTGTCGAAACGACTGCATCCCGAATGGCGGCCAACAGCCGGCATGCGCCAGAAGAACCCCAGGCTCCCGGCGGTGGTCAAACCCGGGCCCGCAAACCCGCTTGGAACCCGGGCGATCTACCTTGCCGACGGACTGCTCCGCATCCACGGTACCAACGACCCCTCCTCCATCGGCACCAATGCATCAAGCGGATGCTTCCGGATGTATCGCGAGGATGTCGAGGAGCTTTATGATATGGTCCAGCCGGGGACCCGCGTGATCGTTCAGCGGTGATCGCGTCGCGGCCCTGGGCGTTCCTCGCCAGAGGAGAGCGAACATTTCACAGCTAGGCGTTCGGACTGTGGCGGCCGCCAAAGTTTGATGAAGGCTATCAGCGGAGATGAGCTACATGAGCGTGCAATCTCATCTGGAGCTCATGCTGACGAGACTTGGGAGGGACATAGCGACTGCCACCATCTCGGTCATTTATCGTGCTGCAACGGCGATGTGACTTGGATTTGCGACGCCCGCTGCATCTTTGCCTCGTGGCGATTCCAGAGCGCCAGAAACAAAGTCGTCACGATGAAGAAGGCGAGCGCTGCCAGATGGATTTTGCCTGTGCGGCGCACGAAATAGGACCTGGCCTTGGCCTCGACAGCCTGGGTCACGGCCCTATTCCGCCTGTCGCCTTCGAGGAGATGCCGGACTATGCGTCCATGTGACCGAGCCTGCGCGCGGGACCGATCATCGTCCTTTGGTTCTGCATTCAACCCGTGACGCACGCCGCTAAAGATCAGGATCGCCGGCAACACCCAGAGCATCAGGAAGGACAGGCCAAAAAGGCGTTCGCTGAGGGTGGTCGCATCCATCGCAATCTCCGCTACTGAGCAACGATCGCCCTGCCATCAAAGAGGAACTGACGCATGATTTCAATCTCGGGGCGCAACCGTCACTTCGGGGATGATGTTCAGCCGCTCACCTCGCTGATGGCAGTTGCTACTCACTTGGGCATATTTCCCGTCCATGCATGAAGCGCCCGAAAATCACCCCGGTCGCCCTCCGCACCACCCTACGGACAGGCAGCGCCGTCTTGTCCAAGTGCTTGCCGCCGAGGGCATTCCGCAACGCGAAATCTGCCGCGCGCTAGAGATCGATCCGACAACGCTGAGGAAGCGCTATCGCCGCGAGCTGGACATCGGCGCCGCGAAGCTCGAATGCACCCTCACTTTCCACCTCCTCCGTATCGCCGGAGGTAGAGGCGCCGTAGCGTTGAAGCCGGTCCGGTTCGCGTTGCAGGTTTCGGTTGGTCGGAATTCGCGCCACGGCCGCCTTGCTGAAGCTGAAGCCAAACCAAGTCCTTGCGCCAGCCGTTGTATTCGACCGGTGGCCTACCGGCCTCGCTGTCTCTGGAAGCACTTAAGAGGCACGCAGCTTCTTTTGTGCGTTCAGCGCCGATACAAAGTGGAAAACAGACACCGGCACGGCAGCGAATGCAAACTGCCGCAACGTCGAAAGAAAGCTGGACTGCAGCTCGGCTTGCATAAAGTCGCCGAACATCGATATAAATGCTGCAAAAACCAAGCCTTGGAGGGTAGCGTATTCAGCTATTCGGGCAACGGATCGGTCCCGCAGGTTCTCGGGCGGAAAGAAACCAGCCAGTCCCTTCATCGCAAGCAAAAAGAGCGGAAACAGCAAGCCAAGCTTGAACAGTGTGGTCGGCGAAGTGGTCTCATCAGTGAGGTACAAGCCTAGGGGGATGACAAACGCGGGCACGAGAAAGATAAGGTAGTCCTTGAGCACCTGATTTTTCACGGTGAGCCTCCATACCTCGTCAATCAAAGATTGTAGTTTTCAGGAGTTGATGTCAACGAGCTCTGTGCTCGATTCGCAGATTGTGCAGCGCCGGCCCCATGCCCGTGCGCAACACCATCTCGATCGCTCGCGACGAATATATCGAAGAGGCCCTACGGAATGTCTTTCGCGAGTTGGTGCTGACGCGCGCAGACGCTATCAGGTATATCGTCCGGGAGTGGATGGAAAAGAACACCTATCTGCCGGTGCGCGAATTGGACGAAGATGGCGACGTTGATGGGAGTGCTTAAGCCGCGCGATTTCCTATGAAGTGCAGCGCTCGACGGAATTGAGGATTCGCTGAACAAGATGCGAATGAGCGCAAGAGTTTACATTCTGAATGCGGTCCTTTTTTCATTCTGAATGTCTGTTTCCAGAACGTTCTTTCACGTCGTCTGATTCTCGTTGTTGATGGAGCCGAATCTCATAGACTGCCTGCCCAAAAACATTGGCGAAGCTTCCAGCAGTAGAGTGGTTGAATGACCGAATATGAATTTATCCCTTGGATCGGATCCCGGCTTACCAAGGATGGAGGACAGATAACGATCCGCGGCATGGCCACGTTCAATGAGGGACTGACGGATGAGGAACTTGTTTCCCTAGGCGCGACATTGAAGGAGTACCTCTTATCAATTGAGGAGGAAAACGATGGGCTGCCGGAAGTTTCAGAAGAAGAGCACGATCGGCGGTACGAGGGTTGGATCAGTCGCTCGAAGATCATGGACGTGCCGCAGTCATACACTGCTGGCGCGGTCTACAAGTTCATGTCCGACGGCGCGCTCTCGCACTGGTTGGCGGGGCGAGCGCAGATATCGCCGGTGTCTGATTATCGAAAGACAGAGAATGCGTTTGCACGAGATGAACAAGAGGGCTTTGGAGCCTTTTATCTCCACGACGGACGGACAGCGGCATACTTCGAGGGCGCAGCAGCTTCGAACTGCGGCGTGATGTGCTTCACAGCGTCGACCGAGAATCGAACCGAAATGAAGGGGAAATTTGGAGAGCGGCTTGTTCGTTTTCCGGATGCTAACGCACTTTTACAAGTCATCGCTGCCCACCTGGATGTGGTCGATTACGAACTTAAGGATGTTCAGTACTCGGATGTCAAAGTCTACTCTCATGAGACCGCCCTCGCGTCCGAAATCTGTGAGCTTATCGGCGACAGTGGCAAAATAGATCCACAAAACTTGGTTACTCTTTTTGAGAGGCACTCCGACGAGTTGTTGAGATTGGCGGAGCTTCCTTCTGTTTTTTGTAAGCCCAAAACTTTCGAGAGTGAGTCAGAGCGACGGGCTGTCTTCCGTTTTCGCCATGCCATTGGCAGTCCTATCGTCGTAACCGATAAGCGAATAGCCGACCTAGTTGAGGTGGTCGAATGAATTCTCTTCGCTCCTATAGATCATAAACCACAGCGTCGTCTTCTTTTTCGCGCAGCCCCTTATACGACGCATGCCGCAGCTTCCCATCATGCGTCCAGGCCCGGTATTCGATCTCAGCGACGAGTTTGGGCTTGATCCAGACCAGATTCTTGCGATGGCCGGTATACCTCACCGCTGGCGCTGACACCTTCATCTTGTCCATGGTTGCACGCAGCTTCATAGCCTGGTCTGCCTTAAAGCCTGTTCCGACCGATCCGACAGAGACCAGCTGGCCTTCCTTTCGCGCCGCTAGGAGCAACGCTCCGATATTCCCGAACGCCGAGCTGGACCTCTGATATCCCACGATCGCGAAGCCGTCGCTCTGGATGCATTTGATCTTCAGCCATTCGCCACCGCGCCCGCCGCGATATGTGCTGTTCCGGTCTTTGGCGATGATGCCCTCGAGCCCATGCTCGCAGGCGATGCGAAAGAGCGCGTCACCATCCGCTTCGATCTCCTCGGAGAGACGGATGGCCTCCTCAGTTTCCCCCGAGAGAAACATCGCGGGATTGATATCTTTGAATGTCTCGATGCAGCGGTATGCCGCCGTTTTTTACAGGTGCAGAATTCGAAAGATCAGCGAATTCGGTAAAGAAGTTTCCTTAAGGGAAAAAGCTCCTGGGCACCGGCAACGCGCGATGTTCGGTATGGAGCATATTCCCCCGGCCCAGCCGACGAAGCGCGCTGGCGGCCCCGTGAGAGGCAAGGCGGAGCATCAACGCCGGGTGGACGGGTTCCCAGAATTCACAGAGCAGATCGAGCAATTCGCGGACGTCATGGGGGGCTTTGACGATCGCTTTTGGCCTGATCCCACCTAAACCCGCTCCATGTATATTCTGCCATCAGGAGAAAAAACAAAAACCTGTAGAATGCATACTTCTCGCTCTCAGCCTCTTTGCCGCGAAACAAGCCGTACCTGACGGACAAGCCGAGGACGCAAAGGATGCCCCAGCCAAAAAAATGAGCACACTCTGTGAGATGCAGGAGCCTATAACGATAAATGCGACCAAAATCGCCCGGTATATCGTCAGATCTTCATTGAAATTATTTCACCTAAAACTTCCTTGAAAGCTAGCCGCTATAGAGAGCAGGTCAGCTTCTTACAGTACAGACTTAATTTGCGGATGGATAAGCAAGCCGAAGCCGCAGGGAACGATGCGGATCGGAGGACGGCGTTCTTTTCGACGGCGCGGGCATGGGGAAGGATGCCACAACTTCGGGGAAAATCGGAAGCCAATTTTCCCCCAATCCGATTCACCGGAGCGATCGTTCCGCATTCGAAACTTTAGGCATTTGTTTTTCTTGGAGTTTTTTGGTGAGAGCGTCGGGGTTCGAACCCGAGACCTACTGATTAAAAGTCAGGCTTGTTGTGTTTCATCGAATTTCCTTCTGTTTCCTATTGCATTGTTTTTTCGTCATTTTGTTCCTATATTCCCGTTGAATGCATCATCGAGTTTCACCGTGTTTCTGTCGCCGGTGGCGACTCGGTGGCGACTAAATGAAGTGAGGGGAAATTGCCGACAATCAAAATCAGCCGTAAGGCGCTTGCGGACATCGTGCCCAGCGCAAAGCCTACCATCTATTACGACGCCACCCTCAAGGGTTTCGGTCTTAAGGTAATGCCGACCGGCGCCAAGTCGTGGATTATCGAGTACCGGCCTGGCGCCGGCGGCCGCGGCGTTTCGAAGAAGCGCATCAAGATCGGCACACTAGCCACTCACTCGCCGGAGGCGGCCCGGGACGAAGCATCGCGCACCCTCGCCCGCGTGACGCTCGGCTCGGATCCCGCCGCGTCAAGGTCTGACGAGCGCAAAGGCCAAACGGTCGCTGAAGTCGCCGACTCATGGCTTGAAGAGCACGTGCGGATTAAGCGTAAGCCCAGGACATACGGCGAATACAAATTGGCCGTAGAACGCTACATCAGGCCCGTGCTTGGAAGCATGAAATTCTCTCTCGTGGAGCCATCTGACGTGCTCCGCATGCAGGCAAAGATCATCCGTGGCAAAACAAACAAGGCCAACGGTGGGCGCACAATGGCCAATCGCGCGCTGGCCGCTCTGTCAGCCATATACGGCTGGGCGCAAGACTTGAGGATCGTCCCCGTCGGCTTCAATCCGGTCACGTCTATCGAGCGCTTCAAGGAAAACCAGATCGAGCGCTTTCTGACGTCCGAAGAAATCGGAGCACTGGCCGCGGCCCTTACTGAGGCCGAAACGATCGGCCTTCCCTATGAAATTGACGAGACGAAAGCCAAGGCTAAGCACGCGAACAAGGCTGAGAACCGTCGAACTGTCTACGGCGAGCACGCAATAGCCGCCATAAGGCTATATCTCTTTACCGGCTGCCGGCGCAGTGAAATCTTGAAGCTCATGTGGTCAGACGTCGACCTCGAGCGAGGTATCTTGTTTCTGCCGGACTCCAAGACGGGCAAGAAGCCGGTGATTTTGTCACCCCAGGCGCAGGCAATCCTTACGAATCTGACCCGAATTGGAAAATATGTGATAGCTGGTGCGGATGCCGGCACGGAGAACGAAGCGCCGCGCGCAGACCTTGACCGGCCATGGAAGGCAGTGACGCGCCGCGCCGGCCTGGATAAGCTTAGACTTCACGACCTCCGACACACCTATGCAAGCATCGGCGCAGGCGGCGGCCAGGGATTGCCGATTATTGGAAAGCTCCTCGGCCACAAGAACATGGCCACAACGCAGCGCTATGCGCACCTAGACACGGATCCGATGCGACGTGTAACGGACTTCATCGGCGACCATATCGACCGGGCGATCGGAGGCGGAAATGGCCAAGCTGCCTGAGGGGTTTAGTGTGCAAGCCATCCCCATCCGCTCGGCTTTGGCGGAGGGAAGAACGGAAGACGCCAAGACCGAGGTCGTCCGACTCCTGCTCACCGGCAAGGCGGACAAGATCGTCCAGCGTCTCGCGGCGGAAATGATCCGGCCGCCAAAGCGCGGACGCGGTCGTCGCTCTGCCCTTACGCGGCACTGGCATGAGATTGGCGAGGAATACCATCAACTGCGTGAGGCTGGCGTGAAGTACGAAGACGCCCTCCGCATCGCTTCGGAAAAGTTCGGCTATTCGGAGACGCACGTCCGTAATGCGATTGCTGATTATGATCAGGGTCGATCTGTTTAGATGGCAAAGAAACTTCACTCTGCATTCTTGTTGCCCTGTGGATAACATATCCTCGAGCCGCTAGCGCTCTCTCAACGCGATCCCTATAGTTCGTTGCGTGCAATGGCGGGAACTTCATGAAGCCGGACAAACTTCGCAACCTGCTGCAGGAAATGGATACTCGCGTCGCGCGGATGCAACGTGAAAGGACGGACCACTTCACTGCGAACCTGTCAGGGATCCGGACCGATGTTCAACGACTTCTCAGCAAAGTCGATTCCATACGAACGTCGGACATCTCCGCACTGGAGCTAACGCTTTCTGCCATTCCGATTAATGACACGGACCGATCGAGTTTGCGTAATCTGCTGCTCGGCATGAAGTTCGGCCTTAATCGCCTCGGCCCTGAGGATGTGCTTGAGGCCGTGCCTGGTCAGAAGCCCGCAGCTTTTCAGTTTGGCTTCGACGGCGAACGCGTCGTCGTGGTTGATCAGCCTCTTAGAACTCGAGAGCGCGACAGGGACATCGCCGCTGCAGCATTAGAAGCGGCCATCGAGAAGGGCGTCTATGTTGGTGAACAGCTGGCTCAGTCGAATTGTTCGCCGCGATTGAGGGAAGCCTTCAAGTCACTCCAGGACAAGCTCGAGGCGCGCTCTAACATCATTCAGGTAGGCATGTACAACCAGGCATGTGGACGTGTCTTGAGAGGGGATGTCGAGGAACTTTCGCCCACGCTTTTCGAGCTATTGCGATCACACGTCGAGCTCGTCTTTGCTGCGGCGTCGCAGTTTGAAGATTGGCGGGTATTCCGTGAGAATGCGGTGGACATAGATCGAGACTCCGTCGCCGCACTTTCCCAAAGCACGCTTGCCTTGGTACGAGGTCTTAAAGCACAACCGGACACGGATCCCGATGTAGCGGCCGCTCTCGATACTGTGGTGGGCTGGACACAAGACAAAGCGGCTGACAAACGCGACGTGCTTGCTCTGACCGGCACTCTGCAAAACCTATGGTCTCTCGCTGCCAAATCTGCGCTTGCCAAGGAAGTTGCCAGCGAAGGTCGCAAGCTCGTAGCCAAAGCTATAATCGCAACTCTTCTGGCCGCCACCACGGCCGGCGCGCTCGCTGCCTTCGGCAAGGTGCCTGGAGCGGAGTGGATCGAAACGACCGTCGCATATTTCAAATCTGCGACAGAAAGCCCTGCTGCCGCGCCCGACAATAATCGGTAGCCCCGCCCGAAGGCGAGGCCACGTCATTAAAACCCTGGCACGCCTACTGCCTGTACGGCCTATCCCTTTCCGATACTTTGATCCCCTCGCAGCGAAGCTGATCAGAGCCAGACAAGTAGCGGCGCAGGTTGCCGATCTGCATGTTTTTATGTCGAGGGCAGTAGCCGTTTGTTTTATGTGGCTTGCACAGCCCGCAGGCTGCAATGCGTGGACGTTTCCTCTTGTGATGCATTTCGATCTCCGAGCGAAGTCGGTGCGCCCCGATGGCGCACGCGTTTCTGTCGGAGATGGATGGTCGTGCTGTTCATCTGCACTCTTTACTACAGCGGCGAGAAACGGAAAAGCCGCCGGCAGGTGACGCCGACGGCGCGCTTGTTGGCCACCCTGGCATTGGCGACTAGAAATCGAAATATACGCTCACGCCTGACCGACGATGATACGGGTAATTGCGATAGCCGTAGTCGCGATAAGGGTAGTAATCGCGATAACCATAATAGTCGCGGTGGCCGTAATACCGCGGTCGATAGCACGAGCCATAATACCGGCAGTCACGGTAAGCGTACCGGTGTTTCTTCCAGTGGCCATACGCATGTCCATGACCGTGGCGACGGTAATGGATCAGATCGACGTCGGCGGCGGACATCGCTATTGATTTCGGCACGACCATCGGCGTGGCGCTTAGCGGCAGGGCGAAAGATGCAGACAAGACCATTGCTGCAAGTGTGGAAAAAAGCATCTTCATCGGCGCATCCTTTCAGGCTGCGATTTTGGGTTAATGAGCATTAACCTCCGATGAACGGCTACGCGCTTGGAGGAAGACCGGCCGGCGCGCCGCTGGTGTGGTCGCGGGTGGTGATCGCGCCGGCCATTGGTGTTCGGTTAGCGCTCGGTCGCGTCATGCGGCGACTGCGACCGAGCGCTTGTCGGCCAGGGCGGGCCGAGCTTAGAATTTGCAGCCGGCGATGAATTCCCAAAATTCGCCCCGCCGGTACGTCTTGAAGGTGAGCCAGTCCATTGCAGACCCGCGCATGTCATTGCACTCGCGGCAGGCTGCGGCCATGTTATCAACCTTGGTCCAGCCCTTGCGGCGCTGAGTGATCAGGTGCTCCAGCGTAGCTGCGCTCTGCGGGATGTGACGGGCGCCGCGAGGTATCAGGATCATCGCGCGATCGCAGTAGCAACACTTGCCGCCCTGCTTCTCGAAAAGATCACGAACAAGAGCTCGCTTCACTCCGGTCTTCATTTGGGTTCCTGCATGCGGTGAGATGGCTTCCTTCGACCGTGCGGAACGGGCGGCCAGCCATGTCACCGGTGATCAGTTGGATTTCGTAAATCTCTCTTCCCATCGCCGACCGAGAGCGCCTCATCACGGTTGCGACGTTTTGGCCGAAAGCCACGGTATCGCCTGCAGCGAAACGAAACTCCTTGGCGTGGTAAACTCGAGTTGGTCGTCTGCCAAGCAGCGCCCTCGGCAACAAGCTTCTGTCGGCGTGGCTTATCGGTGCATGAATGGTCATCGTGGTGCTCCTCGTTGTGTACGTAATTGTTAGTATTTGTATATCGAATGATTTCATGGCGGTCAACAGCAAAATGCGATAAATGTTAGCATGCTGCGAACGTGCGGCTTGTTATGGAGTGAACTGCAATGGCGAAGACGGCCGCGATCGGCATTCGCATAGAGCCTGAGTTGAAGGATGCCATCGAAATGGCCGCCAAGGCCGAGCGCCGTTCCGTGGCGTCGTACATCGAAAAATTGATCGCCGATGATCTTGAGAAGCGTGGGCTTCTGCCGATAGCGGAGCGCCACTCCTGAAACTTCTTACAATTAAGCAAGCCGCCGAAGCACTCGCCGTTTCTGTCTCGACAATCCGCACTCTAGTCACCGCCGGCGAGCTGGCCTTCATCCAGAAGGGAACCGGCGCCGAGCGCCGCCACATGGCGTTTGATCCCGCTGACATCGAAGACTACGTGCGTCGCAAGAAAACCCGCATGGTGCCTGCACAAGCCGACTCAGTTTCGCACCCGGGACGCCCCAGTAGCTTCCTGGCACAACGCGCAGCTAGGCTGGCCGCGAAGGCCGCTAAGAAGGCAGGTCGGTGAAAAGTCAACGACGCTCTCCTGACGCTGGCGTGCCTTGACCGACTCGGCGCGATTCAATAGCGCATAGAACTGCGGCCCACCAATCCGCACACCACCATGTGAGGAGACCAACAACAAGCTTTCGGCATTCGTGCCGGCGGCAATTTGTTTGTTCTTTTTTGGAGGTGCGCTCGTGGAGCCAACCATCCCACTCGATACCATCTACACAGTTGACGAAGCTGCCAACCGGTTGCGGTTGACCAACAGAGCGCTCATCAAGATCGCCAGAGAATATGGCTACTGCTCAAGGTCTGGCCGCGACTACCTGTTCTCGGAAGCTGATCTCTTGGCGATATGGCAGGCTCTACGAGAGCCGGCGAAATCGCCCAAGCCCGCGCCGGTGAAGCCATACATTTCTGATCATAGGCTTTACGAAAGCCTTCAGAAGCTAACCAGAAAGAAGCTTCCAGCGTCCAAGCGGGCGGTGCGCGCATGATCACAGAACCCCGTCTCATGGGACGAAAGGATGCCGCAGCTTACTGCGGCATCGCCGAATCGACGTTCTCGCTCTGGGTGGCCACGCACAAGATGCCGCCGTGCATCCCTGGAACCAGGAAGTGGGACAGAAGAGCGATCGACGCCAAGCTTGACGAGATCAGCGGTCTCGACGTGATTCCGGCGGAGGATCGATATACCAAGTGGATGCGTGAGAACTCAGGCGAGACCGATCTGC
Organism: Rhizobium sp. NLR16a; assembly: GCF_017948245.1. Classification (NCBI taxonomy): domain Bacteria; kingdom Pseudomonadati; phylum Pseudomonadota; class Alphaproteobacteria; order Hyphomicrobiales; family Rhizobiaceae; genus Rhizobium; species Rhizobium sp. NLR16a. Next base: position 1,888,999 of record NZ_CP072865.1, read on the forward strand.
AGAAGTGGCGGCGCGAACGGGATGCCTGACGCGGTCCGCGATAGAGACATCAGACCGTTGGCCGGCTGACGATTGGCGCCCGGCATTCTATGAATAAACATGTGGATTAAATGCCGGTCGTGCGCACGGCCTCGGCGATTTCAGCCATAATGCTCTCGCCGCCAAGGGAACGACTGTGCCTGGAAACACAATGATGTCGTCCCTTAGCGACTGGAGCTGTACCCGCAAAGGAGGGGGATGGTCAGGGCCATTCCCCTCCGGATTAGGCTCAACTAACCTGCTACAAGTCACCTAGTTGCGCAACATGCAACGTGTCAAACGTTTCAGTCATCAACAGGCTGGTGAGTTGCCCTCACTGTGTTGAGCAGCCGCCAACCGGAGTCCAGTTAACGTGGCCACCGATACCGCCGCTCTCCTCGAAGACGCCGCCGATCGAATTGCGGATGTTTCCCGGGCCGATCTTCAGATCATGCTTCGTCGGGCCGCGCTGCTGTTGCGCAACTCGGGATCGATCGCCTTTGATAACGATGTGGAAGAAGCCTTGCGGGATCTGTCCGGCGAATTTGGCAAGACGCGCAACGATACTGTCAGGTATATCGTCCGGGAGTGGATGGAGCAGAACACCTACCTGCCGGTGCACGAGCTGGACGAAGATGGCGATGTTGATGGGAGTGCATGACGCGTCAGGGAGACAACAATGACTATCCGCATAGACCTCATCGATAAGGCCAACCTTCTGCGGGACCAGCTCCGCCTGTTAGAGATGGCGGCGCATGCGGTGGATGACCGCGACCAAAGAAGCGCGCTTATAGGAGGCTGTGAGCAGGCCAAGGAATTTATGGAAGAATTGCTCGACATGATGCGAAGCATGCCAAAGAGCGAGCCAATCGCGGCAACGAACGAATAGCTGCGAGCCGGCCGAACAAGAGACTAAATGATGATCGCCGGGCTGATCCTCTGCGCTTCGCTCACGGCAGTCGACGGCGACACCGTGAAATGCGACGGGCAGAACATGCGACTGCTGGGAGAAGGTGTTCCGCTCGTCAGCGGCATCGATACGCCGGAGATCGGGAGCCATGCCAAGTGCATTAAGGAACGGAAACTCGCCCTGATCGCCAAGGTAAGGCTGAAAGAGCTTTTGGCTGAAAAGGGATTGAGGGTCGTCTTCATCGGCGCGGTGGATCGTACGCCATCGCACCGACCGCTCGTTAACATCTACAGAACGAACGGCGAAGAAATCGGCAAGAAGCTGCTCAGGGAAGGTTTCGCGCGGACCTGGAGCCCGAAGCAGCGGAACGATTGGTGTGATTGAACAGTCCAGGCAGAAGCGTTGCGCTAAGACGACGTCGCGATTCGACTTCATGGCAAAACAGTAAAAACTCTAATAACTCCGATGAAGTCTTCCAGTGGGCAACTGCCCGCGACGACGTCCTCGATCTTGCTAGCCCAGAACTCATCATCAGGCATAATTAGGGTGGCTCCATTTTTCGCTAGAAACTCTGCACTGGCGTGAAACGCTGTTCTTTTGTTGCCTTGTTCGAAGGCGTGCGCCTTCGCGATCCCGAAGAGCATAATGCCAAACGCTCGCACGAGATCTTGGCTCTCGTAGAGCCAATGGTTCCTTGGCGACATCACGGCGCTTTCCAACGCGCCAAGGTCTCGCAAAAAGTGCGTCTCGCCAGTCCTAAAAACCTGCTGGGCGTTGATCGTAATCACGCTCTCGACATCTACCCAGATTGGCGTGGTCATCTAGCCAAGTATGCCGTGACTATTGGATATCGTTTATTTAGGTCTTCCCGAATAGCCGCTTCATCACCGGCAATGGCTCGGGCTTGTTCCCGAATCTTACTATCGATCTTCGGCTGAATCTCCTGCTGAAGATAAGAGATAAAGGCCTCTTCTATTCCCACCGCCTGCTCGTGCGCTTTGATAGATTCAGCGCTTTTTGCGCGAAAGTATCTCCGCTTGCTCGGGTCGCTAATGCGAGCGGCACGCTGATCGATAAGTTGCTGCATTTGTTGGAGGACCTGACGCGAGCGCAAGACGTTTTTATACGCGCTCGTGCCGTAATCCAGGCAAGCAAGTCTCAAGCCTATCAGGGCCGCTCTATTGTTGTCTTGAATCGCACTTTCAACCTCCCGAGCGAGGCCTGCTCGATCGAGTGCATCAGCAGAGCGAAGTTTAAGGACAAATTTTGCGAAACCCCGCGCGTAAGCGGCTGCCACCTCTCCCGGGTCGGCATCCAGCGACGGCCAATCCGGATTGAGGAAGTCCTCGAACCTTTTCACCCGCTCTTTTAAGAGTGCTGCAGACATCGCCATCAATACCTTTTCATCAATAGATACGGCATCATTAGCTCATGTTCAATCGCCGCCAGTGCAGAGTGGCGTCTCTTAGACATGCTTGCTGTAAAACAAAGCAGCCGCCTCCCCGGCTAAGGAGAGGCGGCTGGCGGTTGCGGCTAGACTAATCTCCGCCCTCCTGCTCAGATGGCGCATCTTGGCGGGAGCAATAACAATGCATGAGAATTCACCGTGCTACTGCGGTAGCAGACGCAAATTTAAGAAATGCTGCGGCGCTCGCGGCGGGGGAATATCAAACCAGTTTTTTGTCGCGGCCGGTGAGGCTAACCCTTCATTGGGAGAACTCATTTCAAAGGTCAGAGCATTTTTCGATCGCTCGTTTTCAGGAACAATCCAGCAAGGGCTCACGTCAGATTACGTGATAGGAGGAGATAAGTTTATTGACCGCGCCAGCGTGTCAATCGTTACGCGCGATCCTGATCGCGCGTTTGTTTATTTAGCCCATGAGTTGTTACATCTAGATTTGCATGCCCGCGGCTACGGCATATATCGGGGTTGGCCTGGTTTAGCGCCTAAAGTCGCCAACGCAGCCCAGGCTTTCAAGCGAGACCTAGAAGACCTTGTTAATCAAATGCACCATCTGATTTTCTTCGAGCAATTCGTCGAAATGGGTTTTCCGCCGGCTCTTTTTGTGCTGCCAGTCGCGCCACCTCAAGATTATTCTGAGTTCTCAAAGATCCACAAGGCCATGGGATTCCCGGAGCTTCATGGGTTTCTTCGGCTTTGGTGGGCACATGAGGCCATTCGGCACTATCTCGCTCCTATGCAGGGACAACCCGATGAATCACGAAAAGTCGACATTATAATCGGCCAGGCGATGTCAGTTTTCCATGATTTTGACTGCACATGGTCAGATATCGTTCGTTGGGTCGATAACGGTGGTTTTAAAAAACCCGAGGGATACATTCCCGCATTCAATAATCTCGCTACTATACTTGCCATGCCCCGTCCGACATTCGCGTCAATAGATCCCCGCACATTGGCTATACAAACTCTGCCACTGTAGGTGTTTTCATCAAAGGATTGCATCTGCCTCAGTTGATCGAACAAGGCGCGGTGTTGCTCAAGGGTGGAGCCCTTATTGCTGCCGCTCGTATAGAAATCACGCATAAGCAAGCCTCGGATTGTCGACGAAGAAATAGCCGAGCCGCTTGACCTTTGCCCGCATCAAAGCGGTTCCTCCGACCCCAAGCGCGCGATCAGCGTTCGGATAAAGACGGATTGACAGATTGGCGGTGTCGGAGCTGACTTGAACGGCGTCAGTCATAAGCCAATAGGTCTGCTGCTGCGCGTCGCCGATAAGGCCGCTCCATCCGCCTTCGTACAGAGCGCGACGGCCGTTCGCCCAAAGTTGCGGGACAAGCAGGGCGTCATTGCCCATGACCTCGATCTCGGCGATAGACCGTACCCACTGGCCGGTTTGCCCCACCACCGTGAAATCGCCCGTGGTACCGATACCAAGCTGGTAATAAGCAGTCGCGCCCGTACCTACAGCGGTAATGTCGAAAATGCGCGTCTTGCCGCCAGTGTCTGGGTTATCTTCCGACGAGAGAGCGAGCGTAGAGCTTCCGGTCCCGCCCTTCTGCGTCCTCATACCGGTCGGCGTTGAGCCCGTACCGTTGGCCGTCACGCCGCCGTTGCCCAGGAGCGTAGGATAGGGATACTTGTTGAGACCGGTATTCCACAGCTCCAGCGCATAGTTGCGCGCCGGGATAAGCAGATCCAGGATCTGATTGATCAGCCGGGCGCACTTGAGCGCGCCTTGCGTTCCAAGATGGATATAGTCCGACATGTTGGAACGATCGGTCCATCCGGTATTCGTCGGGTCGAGCGCGATGTCATAGTCAACCAGGATGGCTTTTGATTTCGGCAGGGTTGGCACCCATGCGCGGATAGCAGCATTGATGTAGGCGCGATTGATATTGTTGTCGGCACCGTTGAAGGCGTTGGCCGGATCATTCACCCAAGGAGGCATGGTGCCGATAACGCAGAACACACCTGCGTCCATCGCCATTTGCAGGGTCTCTTGGAAGTAGGCGAACGTTGCTGGCCCTGTTCCAGTACCAACGGAGTTATTCACCGATGGCCGGTAGAACATCATATCGGGATGCATCGGCAGAAGGTAATTAACCATCATTGCGCGATGGCTGGCCGCATTCGATCCGGAAATGGCCTGATTGGCGCCTGTCGTGTATCGGTCGCTCGACGGGCTGAAAGCCCCTGTATCGGCCGGCCAGTTGTCGTGTCGAAACCGCTGATGCATCATCAGAGCTAGGTTCAACTCGCCGGCGTTGGTCTGCCAGCAGTTCACCGTGCCTGGGTTTGCGCCCTCGATGCCGTGAGCGATCAGGCTGTCTCCGATCGTGCCAATCTTCGGATTGACGAACGTAGGGTAAGCATCTCCCCCGCCCTGACGGCGGGCAGCAACGCTATATCGCCCGATCGGCGAGAACAGCGGAGTAAAAGGAGAACTAAGCACCAAAGACCCCGCACGTTTCGCCTGCGACGCGGCTGAAGCGGTATGTGCCTGGCGCGGTGATGGCGATGGCGGGGCGGAAAGGCGTCAGCTCTCCAACGTCGGTATAGCCGCCGGCGTCGTCCTTCAGCGTGACGCGCACCCGGGCCTGAGACCCCAGAGCGCCCTTGATGCCGACGGTGACGGTGGAGCCGGACGCTACAACGAGATCAGCAGAATTGGCCGCGGTGGAGCCCACCGCGAGAAGTTCGGTTGCCATGATGATATCCAGGAGATTGGGAGAGGAATTAGCCGCGCGTGGTGTGCCGCTGTGGTGAGTTCTCATAAAGGCGATCGAGGCGCTCATGCACGCCGTCGATTCGGTTGCCCACGCCCTCAATAGCGCGCAGCAATTGTGCGGTCTGCTCGGCCTGGCTGGTCTTGGTCGCGAATGTTTCTGCAGCGTGTAGCTTGTGCGCGGCGAGGTCGGCGCCGACCTTGTCGGCCTTGTCCTCGGCGACCTTCACCTTGGCCTCGACGCGAGCCCATACGCGCCAGCCGGCGCCGGCTAGCATGACGAAGAAGCCGACAACGGCCATTATCTCTGGTCCGGTCATGGCTTCGCCTCCAGACCGCCGTCGCGGTCAGCATAGAAATCGCGCAGCGCCAGATGCCGCCGGATGCATGTCAGAAGCCGCTCGCGATCGGTGATCCAGAGCTTTTCTAGTTGGGCCTGCGTCAACGCCTTGTCGCCAAGGTCGACCGGGCCGAGGCAGCGCGCCGTTAATGTGCTGTCCGGCCGCACCAGTTTCGGTGGCGCGGGCGGCACGATCAGTCTATCGGACCTTGTTAATGCGGCGCACGCCGGGAGCACCGAGAGCAGTGCGGCCAGCATCAGGATCTTCGCCAGCTTCACGCTCGAGCTCCTTAATCTTCAATTCCAGGGATTCGTTTTCGGCTTGCATCTGGGCGATGCGTTCCGCCTCGCGGGCCTTGGCTGCGTTGTTCGCCGCGGCCTGCCGCTCGGTCTCAGCGTTGGCTGCCTCGGCGGCTGCGGCATGTTCCGCAGCAATGACGCCCTTATAGTGCGCCTCGGCCCGGGCGTAGCCGCGGTGGTCGACGTAGGCATAAGCGGCCAGCAGAAGCGCGAGCGCGGCCAGCGCGCCGACTACGCGGCGGCCGATGGGTCTCAAGAAGAACGCGATCATTGCGACAGCCCCGACACGCAGATTTCAGCCTCGCCGGCCCGCTGGGCATCACCCATCTCGCGGCGCTTCACCAGGCCCTGCACGACATGGCCACCGGCCTTGTTCCACGCGGTCTGGGCTTCGCATGCCTCGCGATAGCGGCCCTGCACCGCCAGGCGCGCCGCGGTCGAGTTGACCATGCCGGACACGCCGAAGTTATAAGCGCCGGAGATCATCGCTGCCTGCACGCCGATCGGGAAGCGGGTGAAACCCTTGATCTGCTTCGTCAGCGGCCCGTAATAGTCGCGCTTGACGCGGGCCTCGAGGATGGCCTCGCACTCGGCGGACGTGAAGCTCATGCCGGGCTTGACCGGCTTGCCGTCGATCTGCGTTTCGCCGTGGCAGATGTCCCAGATCTTGGCGTAAGGATCCCAGTGCGATTTGAGCACCAGGCCCTCCCACGGCTTGATCAGCGTTTCCGTGGCGAGGATGACGGCGGCCGGGCGCTCCGGTTCGGCGAAATATGACTGGCCGCCAGCCAGCACGGCCGCGAACATGGCGCCGGCAATGGCAGCCTTGCCGCGCTTCGTCGCGACAATCTTATTTATCGGCAACTGGTGCCTCCTTGTTCTGGATGAGCAGGCGCGCGACATACGCGCCGACGAGCAGCGCGAGCGTCAGCCACCACGGCAGGTAGTCGGAGACGACCGGCACGACGTTGAGGATGATGTCGGCAAGCATCGCCAGCTCGATGAGACGAAGCGACCAGGCGCGCTTGAGTGTGCTGGCCGCATCGGGTATGAGCACGCGCGCGACAACGTCACGCGCGCCTGAGTAAAGCGTGCGAAGCAATGGTGGGCTCCGATTTTGGGAGTGGGTTAGACCCGCTTGAGGCCGATCTGGAAACTGTAGTGGTGGTTCCGACCGTCGTAGGCCCGGTTAACCCAGCCGAACCACAGCTTGACGTAGAAGCTGGCGGCGAGCGGCTGGTCACGCTTGAAGCAGAAGAACGGAACGCCAGCCGCCGTCTTCATCAGATAAAGCTGCTGGTTTGGATCCAGGCTGAGCCGCGCTTGGACAATGGCAGACCCGGCCGCAGGCATGCCGAGCACTGTCGACTGCCAGCCGTGGGCCGGGTTTCGACAGATCCAACATGTGCGTTGCCACCAGAGGCGCCAGCCGCGGAGACCGGCTCTGTATCCCCTCACCCGCTGCGTTACGCCACCGTCGAGATCGGCATCGAGCGTTGAAAACCACTGCAGCACACCAGGCAGGCGTGGGCCGGTCAGAAGCGACAACCCAGCAAGTGCCGGCGCCAAAAGATAGGACAGCAGCACGAACGCGAGATTGATCGGGAAATAGGCCAGGTAGCGAAGGATCATAGTTGGGCCGCCGCAACGAAGAAACCGTCGATCTGCTGCGGAGTGAATCCCATGGCGGCAAAGCCTGCCGCCATCATCGGCTCCGTCCGAACGAAAGTGCCGGAATACTCATAGGCGATCTGTACATCACGCGGCTGCTGCGCCACCCATGCATCCACGCTATCGAGCAACCCTGCCGCCAGGAGTTGAAGCTTGAACTGGCGTGCCGACACCGATACCGCCGGCAGGGGCTTGTAGTGATGGGCAAGCACCGCAGGATCATCGTTCGCCAGAAATTCCTCAGCGAAGCCTTCCTGAGGTTGCTCAAACAGTCCAGCGATCTCGCCATCGGCACTTCGTGTAACATAAGGCATTATGCGACCCTCTTGCATGGGAAATAGAACCCGTCATTCCAGACCCAAATGGTGCCGGAAGCGCCAGCGACATATCTGACCTGCTTGCTCGTGTTCGTGAAGACGTCTCCTCCCCCGACTGCAAAGCCGCTGGCAACCTGAATAGTGCCAACGCTACCGCCTGAGTCGTTGCCGCCGGCGACAAGGACGCCCTTGGCGGGGTCGTGGACCAGAGCCGAGTTGGTGGTCGCCGCGGAGGAAAACATGAGTCGGAGCTTAGCTTTGACCCTAGCGCCATTTGGCACCGTGATGGCCAAGAGCGCTGATGTAGTCGAGATAGCAATGTTCGTTGCTTCTCTGATGGGCGTCGTAAACGTATACTCGCCGCTGGGCTCCATCGTGAACTCTCGAATATTCGAGCTGGCGTCAGTCAGCGCAACGCCGATCGGCGTAAGGACATCATAGCCGGTCAGCAGCGACAAGCTTACGCCGCCCACAGTGGCAGAAGTCGAAAGCACCACCTCACCCGTCCCGTCCGACTGCTTGCGCAGCGCGTAGACGAAATAAGTGGCATTGGCAGCTTTGGTGCCAGTGTCCAGGCCGCCGCCATTGCCGGCCACCCAAGTGCCGTTGATATTTTTTGTCAGAGTGCCAGCCGAAATCGCCACCTTGCTCAGCGCCTTGACTTTGAAGGCAGCGATATCGAGATGCGTCAGCGGCGTCGAGCCGTTTGGCAAGACAATGCCGCCTTCGACAAAGTCCGGACCGAGCAGCGGCGCGAGAAAGGTGCTCAAGGCGGTGAGGGTCAGGCTCTTCGTGCCGCCCGCCGCGCTATCCCAAATGCCCAGTTTGTCGGCGCCGACGGGAGTTGTCTTTGCCGTCGCTGCATTGATCGATGCGCCGAGACCACTGAAGGTAACGACATTCGTTGCGGTATCGACAGCCAGCAGCAGAATGTCGTCAGCTCCATCGTAGAAATATAGCTGCAACTGCCCTGCTATGGCCGTGGAAACCCATGACGTCCCGGCGACCGCATAAGACGGCCGGGTAGCGCCGGAGTTGCCGCTGAGAAGGGCCTGAAGGCTATCATCCATGCGCGTCGCCATGAGTGTCGGCGAGGCTGGGCCGGTCGTCGGCACACTAAAATCTGTTGGCTGGCTCATTGAACGTATCCATATCCTTTCGCCACGTAGTCAAAGGTTCGCACAACCGGCGCCCCAGATGAATTGCGGAAGATGATCGTGAAACCAGCTGCGGTCTTGCTGGTGATTTGGTAGTAGTCGCCGGTCTGCATGTCTTGCGCGACGATCGCGATGCCGCTCAGCACGTAATAGGCGGGCGAGAAGTTTATCGTGCGCCCAGAGGTTGGCACCAACAAATCGTTTTCGGCGATGACGCGGTCAGGCATATCGACCGTCACACCCAACGAGTGGACAATCGGCGTGACGTCAAACTGGAATGACTGCAGCTTCGCCCTGAAGCGATAAGCTCGCGCAGACACATCGGACGTCACCAATTCAGCCCAGTCCGACCATGCCGGCGCCCCAGTCGGATCGTCATTGGTCAATGAGACCTCAACGCGAACGTTCCACAACGAATCCGATGCTAGGCCGAAGAATTCGGGCACATCAAACCAATCCGGCCGATCGAAGAGATTGAGACTGGAAACCACGCCGGACGCGCCAACTGCGGCCGTTAGGCGAGATGTGTAAACCTCGCCGAGATCGATGATGTCGGCGAAATCGTAAATGCCATCCGCCTCATATCCTGTCGTAGACAGGAAGTAGTCGGTGACTGAAAACCAGTCGACGAGATCGAAGACGTTCGACGCGGTATCGAGCATCAACCCGCCGCCAGCGGCGATAACACCGGACTTGTTGCCCAGGAAATCAGGATCTTCCTGCAGCACCTCTGCCGCGTTGAAAGCGGTCAGCGGATTGACAGTGCTGACAACAATGGCCGCATTCAGTGACATCAGGCCGGCATAGTTGACGGCCTTGATCAGATAGGTGCCCACCATGGCGGGAACCTGCGTCTGCGATCCGATGACATTCGTGCGCAATTGCGCTGCCGTTTGCCAGGTGACACCGGTGACGGCCGGAGAGAACCGTATTTCACTATGCGAGAGCGCCTGATCTGCCTGCAGCGTCCACTGCAGCATTGCGATGTCGCCGTTGATGGCGACGCGGAAGTCTTCAATGTCCGCCGGGTTGTTGGCGAAGATCGCGCAAATGAACGACGAAGTGAGAAAGTCCGACAACTCGCCATTGGCAAAAACCGCCCTTATGCGGACGTCATAGACACCCGTCGCGAGATCGACGAGGCGGATTGCCGGCGCGCTAACGCTCGATGTCGTGATCCACTGCGTATCGCCGTTGGCTCGATATTGCACGATGTAAGATGCAGCAGCTCCCGCGTCCGGCGCCTGCCACGCCATATCGATCGCTGACGTAGCCGGCGCAGTCGTCCAGACCGTCTCGACATAAGAGAATCCGCTCGGCGCCGAGGCCCGATAATCCGGAACCGGGGCAATGCCCGTTTCGAACTCAGGGATGTCCCCTTTATCTGCGTCCATGATGGCCGGCGCGTCATCGACGAGTTCCAGACGCGCAGAAAGATCTTGCCTCGCCGTGATGCTCTTGACGCGCAGAACGACGCTTTCAAATCCATTCTCGCCAAACATCGCGAGATCGCCTGGCGCCGGCAAATCACCGGCATCTGAAAACTGGAACGAGTTGAACTCGCCGTCGACGCCTGTAATCGTTCTGATGATAGACGAGCCATCAGCGCCGCGAAAGCGCATCGAATAGGTCTTGCCGGCCTGCATCGTCAGCAGATCGTCAATCACAACGCCATCGGGCGAGGATGTGACTGACCGCACCCGCGCCGCACCCGCGCCCCAGAGCACGACATCATGGTTTACGCGGACACGGTCGCCCCTGGTGCAGACCAGATGTTCAAAGTCTGTGTCGAGCGAATAGGTCTCCCGTTGCAGCCGAAGCTGCGCCAGGTGATAGCGCCCGTGTTTCCAGATCAAATCCTTGTCCGTAACGCCGGAGAAATCGATCCCTTCGAACTTGGTGGCGTTGTCCTCGTCATATCCGTCGTCATAGACAACCCGCTCATCGTTCAGGTAGCTGTTGTCGCGGTTGATGAACTTGACGCGGAAGCCGTGCGGCAGATCCGTGTAGGCCCGCACCGAAGAGAAGTTGGCGGAGTTCCGTGGCGTGAAATGCTGCACGATCGGCGAGTCGGCTATATCCCAGACAACTCCCCACCGCCCGTCGCGGAAAGTGACCGCAGCTCGGCCGGCGGCCGCGATTTCCGTCAATCGTTCGTAGACAGATTTCTGGTCGGTCGCCACAAGATCGAAGGTGAAGCCGTTCGTCTCGCAGTACGCATGCCAGTCTTGCAGGCTGACGATGTCTATCGAGCTCCCGTCGACGGGTCGCGCGTTCGCATTGCCCTGCAACACCTGCCGGAAGTGATCGGCTGGGTTGCGAGTTACCTGCCCGGATGACCAGGTAACACCATTCCATGACCGGATTTTCGGGCTGGCGATGCAGTTCAGTGTGTTGACAGTGCCGTTGAGCTGACCGGTCGCCTTGATCCGCATCGCGATCAACGTCAGAGGCTTCGAGAAGCTGACCACCGGCTCATTGCGCCGGCCCCGCACGGCAGTCCAATAGACGGTCTCGGAAACGGTGTCCTTGCCGCTGTAATCGGAAGACGATTTGCTCAGCCGGACATCATACTTGCCGCGGGTGACCGTCTTCTTCAGCGTCCGGCGCAATGCCTGGGGCGAGTTCGACGTCAGGTCGAAGGTGCCGAAGGAGAGCCATGTGCTACTGGTCGAAAGCTTGTATTGAACTTCGATGGTAACGGTATAGTTGACGCGATTGCCGTTGGATGACTTGTACCGATAGATGCCGCTCGGCGCGCTAACATCCACAGAGATCTCATCAATGTTGTCTGCTGTCGTGCGCTGCACCCAACCCGCCTCGGCATCCAGAACGACAGAGACGTCCTCCTGATAAACCGGCTTCGTGTAAAGCGTTGGCGGCGTAACCGTATGGTCCTCGAGGATCTGGTATTGGACATCCTCGAATTTCGAGATCGCGGTCTCGCCGATCTTCAGGTCTGACACGGCGATCGGACCATAGCCGACCACAAACAGCATACGCAGATACTGATCGTCTCCGACCAGTTCCGTATACGCGCCGGCAGCGTATGGCGGCGAGATCCGGTGCGTGCCGAAGATCTCCGGGATCGCGCCATATTGCGCCGCCTGGTTCTGCGCCCCGCCGATCGAATAAAGCGTGGTCGTGTTCGGGAGGGAATCTGGCTTGGCGACCGGAAACAAAGCATTGATGATCAGGCTGCCGGCCAGCGATATGCCGGCGCCTATAAGGCCGGTTGCCACACTGGCTGCCGTAGAGCCAGCAGCAAGGCCAAGAACGCTCGTCGCGAGCCATGGTGCAACAACTGCGGCGAAGATGGCAACGACGAGCCCGGCAATCGCGCGGAGGGCGCCCTTCCCAGGAACCTTCACTATCGTAACCGAAGCGCCCGGCTTGACGCGGACGCGGCGCCAGTTCTTTTGCTCGATGGAGTTCCCATTGATCGCAATGTAGAGCCTGCTCGGCTCAATATCACAGCGCTCGATGATCTCTTCAATCGAGAGGCCGGCCGGAAGGCTGATGTGCTCTCGTCCCGAGCGCAGCGGAGATCGACGCAGATAAACGTCTACGCTTTCGCCAGGCGCAATGATTTCAACAGGCGCCGTTGTCGGTACAAGCTGCATGGATCTGCCTTATTGGTTGAGGCGGTAGAATCCGGAAATCCGGTTTCGCCAGCGCATGTCGCCGATTCGGTCGATGACTGAGGGATGCGGCCCCTCGCTGTGGAGCACGAGGCCATGCCCAAGGAACACGCCGACGTGGCTGTCGTGGCGCCCTGCCCGCATCAGCACGCAATCGCCAATCTTCGGGACATCAACTGGATGCCAGTGTTTCTCACGCTCCTCGGCGACCAGTGGGCTGATGGCGCTGCGGTGAAACTCGCGAGCGTCCATTTCCGCCGAGTAGGACGGAACTGATGTCCCGAGCACGTCCCGATAATAAAGAAAAAGGACACCCCAGCAGTCCGCGCCGGTGTAGTCGCGCCCATGGGGCACGTAAGGAATTCCGATGAAGCGTTCCATCAGAACAGCCCCGGGAACGATCCTGGCGTAAATTGGCCGGCAGGATGCGGCTCGTTGACCAGCGCATCCGCCACCAACGTGACCGATATCGCGTGGTCATCCATCGTCGCGTCAGACATCTGCAGCACCGGCATCGTGATCTCGACCATGTCAGGATCCGACGCGAGGATGATCTCCAACTTGACTGCTGGCGGCGTGGTGAAGGTGCGAAGAATAGAGACCAGAGTGCGGTCGATGTTGTCCATCGTCAGTTGGACGCGCGGCGGAGCATCGCTGCGATCATCCGGCAGCGTGAAGTCGAAAGGCAAAAAGATGAACTGCTCGCCCCGGCTTTCCGTGCCATAGACCAGCGGGTCGTCTGACAGGCGCGTCGTCGGGTCGCTGGAGATATAGATCGGCTCGTCGAGATCGTCGTGAGTCACGGTCAAGAGGCAGATCGGAACCTCGTCTGTCTCCTGTGAGAAAATCCCAGCAAGAAACCCAGGCGAAAGAATACGGCTCATCTGATATCCAGGCTGTTAAGGCAAAACCTCAAGGGAGAATGAAACGACCCAGGAATTGCCGTCGAGTGTTGCCTTGTGGGGTTCTTTCAATCGAACCAGGAGATCCGACCCGCCGAGGCGGTCGGGGAACGTAAAGGCCTTCGCGCCGTCCGAAATGGAATCCCGCACGAATGTAAGGAAGTCTCCATACTCGGCATAAGACATGACCATCTGTCCGCTTTGGCCCCAGACATTCGCCGAGGTGCGCCGCCTAGTCTTCGCTGGACCGATAGATGTTTCGGAGCGCAGAACATTGTCTGCGCCCCCTTCGTCGTATGATGTTGCTGTGAAAAACTTCGGCAGGGTCACCGGCCAAACTGGAACAGTCATCGCCTTGCCAATCCTCCGCGCAGCCCGAACTGCGATTGCATTGCGCCGCGCGACCTCGATCCCGGCGTTGAGACCTTGTCAGCCACCATTTCATCTATCAGCACGTCGATTTGCGTACCGCTCGACGTCTGTCGCGATTTTTGCGTGACCTGCGCGTTTGCGTTGTTCGTGATGTTCACCACGACGCCAGAAGCGCCAGATGACGCCCTGCCGGCAACACGAGAACCGCCGGCGGCCCCGACCAATCCACCGCTCGCAAATCTTGCGATGGAGCCGGAATTGATCGCGTCCAGCAACCTTCGATGCCGGCGCGCAGATGCGGCATTCACGACAAACTCGCCGTTGGAAAGCATCGCTGGGATGCTATCGCTGGTCGGGCCGCCAGGGCCTGAGACATGGCCGCCATCAGCATAAGTGCGGGTATTGAACGCCGAGGAGGCTGCTCCACCCGAACTCACGCCACCGAACAGGCTAGCGAGCCAGCCAAACAAGCCGCCGCCACCACCGGAAGAACCGCCGGCGGTTGCGCCAGATTGAAGGGTATTGCCTAGCTGGCCAAGGCCGTTGCCGAACTGGCCGAGGTTCTGGGTCGCAGAGCCAACAGCTGGGTTGAAGTTCCGAAGTCCGCCGGTTGCGGAGTCGGTCGTGCCGGAAAGCCGCGTCAACGCACTATTGAATTTCTCGACGTATTGCGTGCCGGTCGTGCCAAGCATATCGGCCGCATTGCCGCCGCTGCCCACCGATCCTGGGCCGCCAAACCAAGCCTGCGCAGCGCCCGAGGCACCGTAACGCCCTGCATAGCCGCCGAAGATCTTTTGAAAGACAGCATCCTGCGCCGACGAGGATGCAAGGTACTGTGACGGCGACAGCGAATAGCCAAGCGCCTGCCGCGTCCAGGGGCCGACATTGGCACCCATCACCTGGTAGGCGCCATATGCGCGGTCGCCAGAAGCAGTCACAGGCCCCATGGCCGAATAGTTGCCGCCGCTTTCGATGGACTTGATTGCGGCCGCGTAGGCCGCGATGTTGCCAAGCGGCGCCCGCGTGACCGGGATAACTGGCGCCCGGCCGAGATTGTCGTTGGCTCCGATCAGCTGGCCGAGCGTCGTGTTCGCCACGAAATTGGCATTGGCGGCGCCAGAGCGGGCTCCGACGTTACCGAGGATCCCGCCACCAGATCCAGCGCCGAGAATGCCATTGATCAACTGATCGATAAGCCGGTCGGCAATCTTCGAGATCTGGTTTAGCGCGGCGTTTTGGATGGCGTCAGCAAATGCCTTGCCGATGTCGCCCCCGTTATTCAGCAGAGCATTTTTGAAGTCGCCGAAGAACGACCTGAGATCGGATCGCGCGTCCTCGATATTCAGAAACTTGCGGATTTGGCCGGCTTCTGGGCTGTTCAAATCCTCCGGCAAGCCGTACTGGCGAAGCGTCGTTGTGATCTGCTGGTCTTGCTTGGACAGCGAGTTGTATCGCGCGTCCATGAGCAAATCCTGCTGCAGCTTTGCCTTCGACAGCGTTTCAGAGTACTGCTTGTAGAGCGCAACCTTCTTTTCGATTTCCTTGCGCTGCTGCTCACTTAGCGACCTGCCCTTATCCTCTGACCGCTGGAATAGGTCCAGCGCGAAGCGGGCAGCATCAGCGTCGACGCCGTACTTACCGAGGAGGTCGATCTCCTGCTGCAGTTGGCCGATACGGTCATCGGCAATCTTCACCAGGTCGCGATACGCATTCGCCGCTTTGGTCGCAGCCGTTTCCGCCTGCTTGTTTGGCTCTTCACCAAGCTGGATCGGCTTTGCCGTCGGTGTCGGAACTGGAACGGGGAGCCCGCGACCAGTGTCGATCGTCGGGTTTCGGTTTTCCTCCTGCTGCTTCCTATAACGCTCGATCTCGTTTGGATCGGTCAGCAGCTTTCCATTGTCCGAATATATGGGGCCGAGAGTGCCGAGCGTCGGAAGGCGGCTCTTATCAACGTTCTCGTTGAACAGCGGCGCGCTTTTTAGCTTGTCCGCCTCGCTTCGTGCGCCAGCAATCGAAGTCGCGAGAACATCAAATGTCTTCGCGAAATCACCAACAGCCTTAATGCCCGTTTCCTGCATGAGAGCAAGAAGGGCGGCCTGCACTGCCTTGGCCTGCTCAGTTGTGGCTGTGCCGTTGGCGATTCCATCGCTGAGTTCTTTATATGCCTTTTGGAGCGCGCCGACCTTCGCAGTGTCGGCCGCTTGATCATTGAAGGTCTGGAGGAACTCGGCGTATTTTGCCTGTGTCAGGCCGATATTCTTGCGGAGTTCAGTCCATTGCTTGTCTGCCTCCGCAAGGGAAGCATCTTTTTGTTCTTTGACGTCGAGAAGTCTCTGACGCTCGTCCGCGTATTTCTTGAGCTCTGGAAGGACACTGCCCCATTTGTCGGCGACGCGCTGGATCAGCTCGTCTTCCTTTTTGAGGGCCTCTTCTGATTTTTTGCCGCCTTCGCCCACCGATGTGAAATACTGGTAGGCAGCGCCACCGGCCGCGATAAGCCCGATAGTGACCAACGAGACCGGGCTAACTAGGCTAGCGAACGCCGCGCCGAGTCCAGCAATAATCTGCTTGCCAGAACCCATTGTCTGGAAAACAGACGCGAGCTGGGTGCCCTGCTGCAATGCAATCGTCAGCGGCTTGCTGCCGCCCTGAAGCTGAACCGCAATGTCCTGGAACTGAGCGGCGATGTTTGCTGTCTGGAATGCGCCGGCGCCACCAGCAGCTCGCTGCGCAGGAGTCGCCTCAAGGGCGGCATTGCGACCTTTTATGGCTGCTGTAGATGCAAGCGCAGCCTGGCGCTCCTTGCTGATCGCGAGCGCCATTTCATTCGCGGAGATTGCACCGACGGCGTGCGCCTGCTTGATTTCGGCTACGGCCGCCTTGTATTGCGTGATCGTCGCAAACAGCGGATTGTACTTGGCGCGGAGCCGTTCCAATTCCTTGCCCTGGTCGGCGAGCGCTCCAGTCCACTCCTTCGATGCTTTCGTTCCAATGCCGACCATGGCATTGATGCGGTTCTGCATTGTGGAAGAAATGGAGTTGTCGATCGACTTGCCGACAGCCGTGAACTGCTTCTGCACCGATCCCGACAAGCCCGCCAGATCGCGCTCGATGCGCTGGATGCTGCGACGGAGCGTGGCCTGATCAGTGCTGATTGAAATAATCAGGTCATCGGTATTGTCAGCCATGCGTTGCGCATCCTAAAATGAAAAAGCCCGCGGTGGTTGTGGGCCTTTGGGGGAAATGATGGATGGGTGGCTGAAAGGACTGATTGCCTGCGCCTGCGTCGTCGTGATTGCCGGGGGCGCATACATGGCATACGACATCAATCAGCGGCGATTACAGCGCCTCGCCGCGGCCGAGGAAGAAACGATCCGTGGAGGATGCCGTCAAGCTCTGCTTGACAAAGGCATGCGAGAAATGCGTCTGGTTTGTCGCGACGAAGGCTATATCACCGATGACGAATTTTATCGCGCAGGTCTTTAGCCATACTTCGCCACGAGCGCTTCCAACTCGCGATCGCTTGGCGCATCGGTATTCTGCTCGTCAACGCCCTGCGCTTCATTGTGACCTTCGATCCCATCGAAGAATTCGGTGAGCGTGGCATCCCAAAAATCCGCAGGCCGCCATTTGAGGCCGCCGATGCCGATTCTCATCCATTGGCGCCAAGGAAACGGCGTGTCATCCAGGACGCCGCGCCCTTTCTTGTCTACGCCGCCTCGTCGACGGCTTCCACGTTTCCCTCGTCACCGTCAAAGTGATGGGCCAAGATCGCAGAAAAGGCCACGGCGCAGGCCGGAAAGTGTTTCAGTTTCAGCTTAGTGATCGCCTCAATAGCGTTGCCCTTGACGGTCAGAAGCTCGATGGCTGCGACAGTGGCGGCCGCCTCGACGCCAGACAGCCGCAGGAACAGATCATTCAGAGACTTGCACTGCAGGCGGCTCGACAAGGCAGACAGGCCGCCCATTGTTGCCGCAACTACGAGCTCGACGCCGTCAATGACGAGACGCGCTTCGCCGCGCGCCCCGTTGACCGGATGCTTGTATTCTTGATCAGTCACAGAATTCTCCTCTTTCTGATCGCTTAGACTTCAGGCGCGAAGGTGAGCGTGTCACCGGCGGTGAAGGTCGCGGAGAATTCCATGTTCGGCTCGACGTCACCAGACGCGGTGAAATCGGTCACAAACCACGAGCCCGAGAAGGTTCCGAGACCGGGCACGATCACCTTCGCGTTGAATGCGGTCGCGTTGATGACATGCGTCATGAACGCCGACATGTTGGCGCCGGCGACGTAAGCCCCAGATCCCGTGAACGTGCGATTTGCAATTCCCGGGCGGCTCGTCTTCTGAACGACGTTGCCAGGATTGGCGCAATCCGGAATGGTCGTGTCGACTTCGCCCGCCGAGAGGTTGAAGCTGCGGGTTTTGAGGCCGCAAAGGTTGGTGAATACTTCCGTCGGGGAGCCGCCGTCACCGATTTGAATGAGCAGGGTACGTCCAAGTACCTGACCGACTGATGCCATAATAGTCTCCTGATGTGGTGATTAGCGCGGTTGGCGCGATGGTTATTATGCCGCCCGCGCTACGCAGTTGGCTTCTCGACGCGGGCAACGAATTCGATGACTGCGTGCGAAGTGAGGCCGTCGGCGTCGCGGAAAACGCGCGTCTGACGGTGATTGATCGAAATCAGATGATTGGTGGCCAGCGTCAGTGGTGCGAGGTGCAGGCTTTCGGCAACTGCATCAGCGATCCGCTTGACCTCTGGGAAGCCGACGGCACGCGACCACGCGTGCATCGTCAGATAGACTTGGCCGCCGCTGACGCAAGTTGCATCATCACGAAGGAATTGCGCCTCGCCGATCGTGAAATATGGGAAAATCGCGCCTTCCGGCGGCTGGTCATAGACACGCGAGCCTATAAGCGCCGAAAGGGTGGCGTCAGCCTTCAATCGCGCCACTATAGAGCCCTGCAGTTCCAGATCTGGGCTTGCCATGAGATATCCTGCCTTCTGGCTATTTGCCCATGGCCTCGCGCACAGCTTTGTTGACGGCCGCGCGAATTCGCTTGCGAATTGCCGGCTTCATGGCGCGATAAGTCGGAAAGATGTGAGGCTGGGCCGCGGTGCCTGGATGCATACCGGCGCCCGATGCTGCGGCAAGCTTCTTACCGAGCACTGTGCCGCCGCCCTTTGCTGTGCTGTGCGGAGCCGTTCCGAACTCGAGGAAACGCCAGATGTATTCCGCAAAGATGCCGGCCGCCGACGGATCTTTGGTGGCGGTTGTGCCGACGGTTTCTTGCTGAGGCCGGCTCGACAGACGATCGCCTTCTATGCTTTCCGCATATTCCAGCGTATCGCCGCGAGGAGCCCGCGCCTGAATGGCATCAGCAACTTCCTTGGCCGCCTCAAGCTTTGCGCTTGCGGCATATTTCTCAACGTTCGGCGCCAGTTGGTTCAGGCGCCGCATGAGTGCCTCGCGCCCCTTTAGCTCCGCTGTGATAGCCACTACGTCGCAACTCCTTGCACCGCCATCAAGTCTAGATAGGCGTTCCTCTCGTCGAAGTTCGCCACAGACGTGATGTTGAAAATGCGCGATTGGTTGCGCGCGTCAACGGCTCGCCACGCTGTGGTGACGCTCCTCGCCTCGATGCAGCTGCGGATCTGTATGACGAACGGCTGCACACCAGACAGACGAGAGGCTATGACTGGCTCGCTTCCCTTCAAAGGCCTCAGTTCGGCCGCAGTCGTGAAGACTATGATCCAATCACCGGCCTGCTCGTTGCCAAACCCGTCGTCGACGAGTTGGCGCCTTTGGAAGTGCAGCCTCTCTCGAAGCCTACCAGCGCCTTTGGTCTCTGTCATCGTCCACCCGCTTTTGGTGACTTCCGACCAGCTGGCCGGTCAACGACTTCGGCCCGCTCGCCAGCCTCTTCGGCGCAAGCCCGCGTCACAAACTCGATGGTGCCCGCTTTGTACGCGATGGTCACGGCGGGCGTCGCGCGCCAGTCGAAATCAGCGACAAAGCGAACCCACATTAGAGTGTAACCCCTGGATCGATCGGCGAGATTGCAAGGACGGCCGTCGTCTTTGCGATACCGACGAGAACCGGATCCATGCCGGTCGTCAGGTCTGCGCGAGGGCAGATGCCGCCAGGAGTGCCGCTAAGCCAATAGTCCTGGCCGGCAACGAGCGTCGCGCCGATAGTGATGTCGCCAGACTTCTGGATAGCAACCGGCTGACCGGCCGATGCAGCGTTGAGCGCGATGCCGTGAACCTGGCGGGTGCCAGTGCCGTTGTTGTCGGAAAGCATCCAGCGATTGGTTGTGGCGTTAAGATATATCGTCTTGCCGGCTGCGATGGCCTCGCCAGCGATGCCGGAATCGATGCCTGCATTGGTGCCAGGAAGCACGTTTGCTGGCGTAACCGTAATGTCTGCCATGGGAAGGTCTCCTGCGGCTTACGCGCCGCGTCTATGGTTGCAAAGCAGCGCGTCGAACGCAGTCCAGACTGGCAGCTCTTTGCTTTCGCGCTGCTCGTAGGCATCGGCGATCCAGAGCAGCATCGCGTGTTTGATGGATGGCGGCAGAGCGGTATAGCCAACGACAGCGGTCATCGTGATGCGCGACCCGTTGCGCGTGACCGGCCACTGCTTGCCGTATGCTGGCAGGATCGACGACTCGAGGCCGTCGAAGCGCGTCTCTGTGTCGGCGGCGTCAACGGTCGCATTCGTGCCGTCGGTGGCGATATAGGCGATCGAGGTGACCGACTGCACAGGTGCCACCGGCAAGCGATCGAAATCGCAGAAGGTGTCGCATTTCACTTCGATCGTCTGCGTTGCCAAGGGCGTATTGCAGTATCGCTCGACATAATCACGTGCCGCGGTGATGAGGGCATCGAATAGCGCGTCATCATCGTTGTGCAAAACCACGCAATGGCGTTTCGCATCCGCGACTGAGATAGGCTCACTCGGAGCCTGCGTCACCTTCGGCGGATACCACATTGGCCTTGCCCTTCTTGCGAGCCGGTGCTGCGGCCGGCACTTCGTCAGCTTCCGCCTTCACGGCAAAGCCAGCTTCGATCAAGCGCTCCGCCTCGGCATCTACAAATTCACGCTCGTCGCCAGGCGCCAAGTTGAATTCAGGGCCGGACAGGCCGGCTATCATTTTCAAAAGCATGTCGCCTCCTGAAAAGAATGGCGGGCCAGCCTAAGCCAGCCCGCCAATCGATTAAGCCTGCTGCAGATACTTGACGGATGCCGTATCGAGCAGCTCACCGTCGAAGCGGATGAGGCCAGCGATACCGAGATCCGGCCAGAAGCGCTCGCGCAGGACGCCGATCACCGGCGAACCAACCTTACGGACCCAGTACTTGCCGAGGTCGCCGAAGATGATGGTCTTGTTGCCGGTTGCGATGTTCGCCATCGCCTGGTTGATGCTGTAGTTGTAGCCCAGCAGCGTGCCCGGTACGCCTTCCTTGACGTTGCCCATCTGCCAGAGGTAGTTGCCTTGGCCGTCCTTCAGCTTGCGGATAGCCGCCAGCGTCAGGTCGTTGAACATGAAGCGAACCTTCGGCGACATACGATATGCCGGGTCGACGGAATGCGTCAGGTCGATGATTTCATCAGAGGCAATCGCAGCAGCAGCAGCGGCCGTCTTGCCGAGGGTTGCAGCGGTCACGATGCCGTTCGGCGCGCTGGTGCCGGTGCCGGTCGTCAGCTGTGCGTTGGCGAGGCGGCCGAGGCGTTCGCCGAGCAGGTCAGCGAGCAGGGCTTCCATGTTGAAGATGGAGTCCTGCGCGAGCTGCCAAGAGAACTTCACGAACTTCGTGTTGAAGTCGTAGGCTTCAAGCTGCTTCTGACCGAATACTGCATCGGCAGAACCGTCGTCAGTGAGCGCCGTCCCTTCGGTGCCCTGGACGCCGGTCTTGCCGGTATCGTCGGTCGTCGGGATCGGCAGCTGGTTGCCCGCGGTCGTGACGAGCTCGCTGACAACATCAGCATCGTACATCGGACCAAACGCCTTCATGGAGCGAACCAGCAGGTTCTGCATCTCGACGGGCACGGTATAGCCGCCAGCCGCGTTCGTTCCGCCGGTCTGGATTCGCTTTTCGATGTTCTCGACGCCGGCGCGCAAGACCTTGCGTTCTTCGGGATCGAGGGCGTCGATTGACGCGCCATTGGCGATGAACTTCAGGAAAACTTCGCGGTATTCGATCTGTTCGCCAGTTTCGGAACCGAATGCGCGCTCTTCAGAGCCGGCGCCGGGACGCTTCTTGGCGCGCTCTTCTTCCTGGCGAGCAGCGAAGCGGGCTTCGATAGCGGCCTGATCTTCTTCGCGCTTGATGTTGCGTTCGACGCGGTCGAACTCGGACATGATCGTGTCGTGGCGAGCTTCAAGCTCAGCCGCGCGGGCCTCGTCGGTGTTCTTTTTGATTTCTTCCAGGGCAGCGCGTGCTTCCGTGACGAGACGGCCGCGCTTTTCCTGCAGCTCGGTGAGAGTCATGCAAGTCTCCAAAATGTGGTGCTGTGGGGGTGAATGGCAGGACGTCGTGTCCGGCCCTCCGGCTGGTGGCCGGGTGACTACGGGTCAGTCCTGCCGGATGCCCCGAATTTTCTGTTCCTGGCGAGCTTCGCGCTCGGCAATGCGTCGGCGCGCTGCCGCGGCGTTCCGGGCGCCGCCCTCAGCCCTGGCCGCTGTAAGCGACCGCAGGCCAATGGTGGTGTCATCATAGGCCGGCCAGGCAACTGCGGAGACCTCAAGCAGGTTGAGCTTCTCGATGGTCCTCACCGGGACGGCGCCGGTTTCGTCCCAGGTTTCCTTGGTCACGCGGAATCCGAAGCTCATGCCGCTGATATCGCCGCGCTCGACCAGAACCCAGAGATCGTTTCCGTCGGTCGTGTCCGGCACGTCGATTTCCACGAGAAGGCCTTTGCCGTCTTCCTGCAGTCGCAGCGTGCCGCTCTTGGTGCGGCCGATCACTCGGCCCATGTCGTGGTCGACGAGGGCGCGGATGTCGCCTTTGACGGCATCTGTGAAGGCGCCAGGAGCGATCTTCTCCTGGAAGTAGCCGCCGATATCGGCCAGCCGCTCGAATACGGCGGCGTAGCCGACCAGCGTGCGCTTGTCGTCCGCCGCGCGGTGCTCGACGTCAGCGATGAGGCTGCGCTTTTCAATTTCTGTCGTCATGCGGCCTGCGCCCCATCATCATCGGTGTTGTTGTCGTTGGCCGGCGGTTCTGTGGCGGGCTTCGGCTGCGAGCCGAGTGCCACGGTCGCTCCTTGGATATGCAATTTCGCCGCCTCGCCGCCCTTGGACGGCAGGTTCTCCAGCTCGCGAACCTCATCCGGCGTTCGGATTGAGTTTTGGATCGCGATTCCATAGCCTTCCATGCGAGTCTTAAAGTCGCCCCGCAGAAGACCGTCGAGATTGTGCTCAATATAGCGGTTGCCGGCGGACCGACCGAAGAACTTCAGATTAATCTCGTCCTCAAGCGCCTTGGCCCACTGGCCTATCAGGTGCTTGGTTAGGTGCAGATCCTGCTGCTCTACATTGTTAAACGTGGCCCGGGTGAGATCCTGTAGAAACACCGGCGGCAGCTGGTATGTCCTCGCCACCTCCTCCACTTGGAATCGGCGGGCCTCGATCATCTGCCCTTTGGCAGGATCAAGGCCGACTGCGGTAAGGTCGTAGCCAGGCGGAATGGGGAATACCGATTCCCCGGCGCCCTTCGCTGCGTCGACGGCTCGCTTAATGTCAGCCTGGGCGCGCTTGAGCGCTTCCCCACTTGCCGGCAGCGGCCCTTTCAGCGCGAGCGGCGGGACGCCGCCACCGGCAAAGAAATTCGAGCCGTAGTCGTTCATGGCGATCGCGAGCTGGATCGCCTTGGATGCCTGCGCGATCGGGCCGTAATGCCTCAATCCGCAGCTGCGGCGCATGAACGGAACGTCGATGACGTCAGCCGCGTCGTACGTCTTGCCGTCGTACTCGTAGGAAATCTTGAGGCCGACGCGCTTCACGGTCGTCTTCGTCGGATCCATCGGCCAAAGCGAATCCACGCCCTGCGGCGTGCGCTCGATGTAGGCGAGCCCGCGGCCGTGGGTGAAAACCTGCTGCCAGAACCACTGCCAGAACGCGAAGGAGCCAATGCCGTCGTTCGGCGCCACATTGACGACCGTTTCCAGCCGCCCTGTGATGCGCGTGGCGCCGGCCTTCGTATTGCGGTAAGCATGCCGCGGCAGCGCAGCGAGCGTGCGCGACATGAATGCCACCGCGGCCCAAACTGCCGGCACCGTGAGGGCGCTATCAACCGTGACGGCCGGCAGATTCGCCGAATTGATCCCGAAGAACGCAAGAAAGTTGTCTGCGCTCACCGGGATCGTCGGATTTTCGATGGTTGCTCGGGTTTCTGGCGATTTTTCCGCATTTGGGCGGCTAAACCAGTCTTTCAAAGCCATTTATGCCGCCTTGTTGATGGAGAATTCTGGGTCATCCCATGGGCTCGCCATGTCGGCTGCACCCTCGTAGGTGCCGGCCATTGCCGTTGCCATGGTGAGCGCCACGGCGCCGTCGATGCGGCCGCGTGACTTCTGCTTGTCGAGCTTACGGTTTCCACTTGGATCCTGCTTCACCGTGGCATTCATCATGCACATCGTCAGAACGGGATGGCCGCCGTGGGCAATCTTCTTGTTGAGGATCAAGCTTTCGAGCTCCCGCAGAGCCGGCGACATTGATGCGAAGCCTTGGCCGAACTGCTCGAATACGGCTTGATCGCCGTCCAGTTGCTCGTCGGTAAAGCCGGCATTTTGAAGCCAGGGCTTCAAGTGCCGCCAGTTCCAGCGGTCAAAAGCGATCTTGCGAATGTCCAGACGATCGAACAGGCCGCGCAAGTGATGTGCGACGAACTCGTAATCGACCGTTGGCCCAGGTGTCGTCTCCAGCAGTTGCTGGCCGTGCCAGACGTCATAAGGAACTCGGTCGGCCTTTGCCTTCTCTCGAAGGCTATCACCGGGCAGCCAGAACGTCGGCTTGACGTGCCAGATGCCGTCGCGAGGCGCCATGAGCACCAGCGACGTCAAGTCTGAAACTTCTGACAGGTCGAGGCCGCCGAATACTGGCAGGCCTTCAAAATCTTCGATCGACGCATCGCAGGCGCGCCACACCGCTGGAGCTACGAACGGCGCCGACGCGTCAATCCGCTGGTTTAGGAACAGCCAGCGAAAGCTCGCTTCCTTGCTGGGCATGCGGCTCGCTAGGAGCGAGAAGTCCTCAACATCCTTGATAGACCGGAACACGCCAAGCGCCGGGTTAGCTGCGGCCCATGCGTCACGGTCATCAAGGTCGCATTCCGCCGGCGCGGAATAGATATGGCTAACGATGCGAGGATCCTTCGACGTCTCGGCGTCGTCTATCCAGCGCGAAAAGAGATCGTTGTCTGTGGCGGCCTGCGTCGAGATGGCGAACAGCATCGCGCGCCCTTCGTAGGCGCCCTGCGACGTTTCGATCGCCTCGACAAAATCGTCAGTCGGGCCTTTGATCTGGCCGACCTCATCGAGGATGGCCAGGATCGGCGAGCCGCCGTGCGCGCTCTTGGCCTCCGCCGAGCTAGCCTGATATTCGACGTTCTTTGCCAGGCCGACAATCATCTTGGCCGACGGCACAATGCGCGCGAGCTTCGAAAGCTCCGGCGACATCATCACCATCTTGGCGGCGTAATTGAAGACCTCGGCGGCCTGTTTGCGCGAGCGGGCGCCAGACACAATGCGACCGTTGGTATAAGCCTCGGGGCCAACGATATGCGCCAGCAGCAGGCAGGCAATCAGACCGGTCTTCCCGTTCTTACGGGCGATCGACAGGTATGCGCGCGACGTTCCTTTCGGATTGTCATAGACCGCCAGAATGAATCTGCGCTGGAAAGGGAGAAGCTTCACCGGCTTGCCGAGCAGCGTGCCTTCCGGCACCAGGCAGTAACGCTCGATGAACGCGATCACGCGCTCGCCGCGGGTGAGCGGCTTTGGCTTCTTTGCCATTCACTTCGCTAGTCCGGTCGCGCCAGCAGATCATCCTCTAGTGGGTTGTCACCCTCGATTGCCTTGGCCGCACCGCGGCGCTTCGCTACATCCCTCGCCTCGCCCGCTTGCGCACGCGCGTGGAGCGACAACGACCGACGGAACGACAGTATCGAGCTGGCGTGCATCTGCACGATTGATTTTCGCGGGTTAGCTACCGGCGTGCCCTTTTCGGAGTAGGCAACGCCGCCTTCGTCGCGCAAAAGCTTTTGCTCTCGCGTCAGGTCGGCCATGTTGCGGGCTAGCATTGCGGCGAGTTCGAGCTGGTGGGCCGACCAGTCTGACCGCGCATATTCTGAGATGACGTTGCGGAAGAACGGAAGGTCTTCCTCGTCGAGCGGCACGTTGTCCGGCGGCAGAATATCCGCCGTCGCCTTGGCCATGACGCGCACGGCTTCGGCCGCGCTGTCGATGCGCGCTTTCCTCTTTGCCATGGCGGTGGATTCCTCATTCGGCCTCGCGCGCTTGCGCGCACGGGAGGCAAAAATCTGTATTAGCACTAACGCGAATGCCCGACGCCGCTCCCATAGGCGATGGCGCCGAAACGGCGACCACCCCTCCCTACCCTAGCTCGATGGGATACCCATCAATGCCGTAGGTCACGACCTTCTTGCCGCGCTCCATCATCTGCTTGGCGCTGTCGTGATGGTGCTTGCAAAGGGACTGCAGATTGGTTGGATCGAAGAAGAGTTCAGGATCGCCATTGTGACGCCGCTTGTGGTCGACGACGTCCGCCTCTGTGATCTCCTCGGTCACCAAGCAGAACTCGCATAGCGGTTGCATCGCCAGCTGATGCTGTCGCAACCGGCGCCATGCCGCACCCTTATATAGGTGCTGCCATGCGGCGCTATCGGCGCGCTGTTTGGTGTCAGGTGTGGGCGCCATCGCGACAACCTCAACCAGGAATGCGATGGCGATCCCGCACTCTCAGGATATCACCGAAGATATAGGCGACACGCAGAAACGCCAAAAAGCCCCA
Organism: Rhizobium sp. NLR16a; assembly: GCF_017948245.1. NCBI lineage: Bacteria > Pseudomonadati > Pseudomonadota > Alphaproteobacteria > Hyphomicrobiales > Rhizobiaceae > Rhizobium > Rhizobium sp. NLR16a. The sequence continues at coordinate 1,915,853 of NZ_CP072865.1, forward strand.
TAGCGACAGGAATGACCATGCTGCAAATACGTGGAACCGCCACGATGCTTCGGCATCTATATTGAAGGACGTTATCGACATCGCAATGCTTGAGAAGGTCAGGCAGAAGCCGAGGTATATTGCTCTCTTTGTGTATGTTAAAAAGAGTGCCATCTCCCTGGTTTCGCGTATCGCTTCGATGAAGCCGCCGCTCTTTCCCGCAACAAAGCCAAAGATACCGAAAACGAAACCTGTCTGGATAGAAGACCAATCGAATACAGAGGAATAAACGTTGCTTAGATCGAAGCTCTTGCTAGCGGCAGCATATGTAAGGTCCGTGCGAAAAAAGTAGAGCGCAGCCACCATGCAGGCGGCTGCGGCGACCGGACCAAATCGCTCAAAGAGATCGCTCATCCGATTATCTTCTTCATCTCGGCGGTCAAATAGCCTACCTTTACCCAATAGTTCTTTACTGGGTCGCGATCATCGATAGCCAGTGTGTCACGCAGCACCTGCCTCTCTTCGATGAGATCGATTTCCTCTGTAGAGTCGTCAACAGTCGTCACCGCTGACAGTTTGTCAACACGAGCGTGCGGACCAATAGCAGTGGAGAGTAGGTCGGCGAGGCCTTTCACTGCGTCCGACAAATAGCCTTTGCGATGACCCATCGACAACTCGATGCTTATGCTTGGTGCTTCATATGCTTCCGCAAGCGCCTTTAATCCCGATGACGCAGCATGACCGTCGCCGGCCAAATCGTTCATCGAGTCTGGCGATGCCACCCGTATGGCAAGCTTTCGCACTGACCCCGCATTGAACTTCTTCCACGCATCCTTGTTGAGCCGCGGCTCCACGGAATAAAACGCAGCGCCGTGATAGATGCGCAGGTATTCTAGAACTCGTCCCAACGAAACGACACGGGGATCGTGTTGAAAACCTATAACACCCAATTTGTGGTTAAGGCGAAAGACAATGCTGTGACCAAGCTGTTTAGCAGTTAGCGGTTTCCTCACGGATCCATCTAATTCACTTGGCAAGTTTGTTGATTGACAACGGACGAACTCACCAACAACAGCGTCCCCGCCGTCATCCTCAAGTTCTTCCAGCCGGATGGTATAATCCTCAGCCAGAGGATGTTCTCGTTTTGCGCGATCCGGCTCTTTGGCAATTTGCCTAAGGATGTCGACCATCGGCGGTTTTTTTGGATCATCACGAGTGACGTTGTAGAAGCGAAAAGTAAAACTCTTATTCATTGCCCAACCCAGTATAGTTGAGACAATACAACATAAACGCGTAGATTTGAAAACGGCAGAGTTCGCTGCGTCCACATGTTCTAGCAGAAACGAAAGCGCCGAGCTCGACCCGAAGGGAGCCCGGCGCAGGATTACCGCGTCGCGAGAGGAGGCGCGCTGCGGCAATTGGTAAGATTTTTGCTGTAACGTCCCCGGATATTTTCCAGGGATACGAGATGGCCTTAAGTCAGTTTCAGATAATCAAGTCGTTAGGCGAAGCCCTGTCGTGGTTCGAGCGTGAGCTTGCCTGGGGTGTTCCAGCGTCGGAACTTAATCATCTCACTGGCCGTATCGGTGAACTCTACACAGCTATGTTCACCTACGGGCAAATGGCGCCCGAATCGAAGCAGCGTGGTTATGACGTGGTGAGCGCGGACGGGCAGAAGATCTCTGTTAAGACAGTGACCTCTTCAACCCAAGTCTCATTCAATGAAAACACATTCGGCGATGTCGATCGGGTGGTGGTCCTCAGGATCAACGCGAAGGAGCTGGCGATCGAAATATTGATGGATCTTCCGGCATCAGAAGCTCGAGACAGCATGCGGACACGCGCTGGAAAGCTTGTCTTTCCAACCTACAAGTCGCCAACACAGGCCGACCACGTTCCACTCAGCAACCTACAAATCACTAAAGTGGCGAATGCCGGCCAAATACAAATTCGCCAGTACGAGAACGGGACTGTCGAGGTTTTGAGGGATGGCCAGCTTCTCGCACCCGCTTTGCCTGTTCTTCGCGAGCTATCGATCGAACTCGGCATTGATCATCTTAACAGCACTGGGACGCCAAAAAACACCCGTCACCTAGGCGATCAGATCATCCGGGAATTGCATGCGCGGCAGCAGGAGGCATCAGCGCAAGACGAATAGGAAAGAGGCTGGCCCGGCGAACTCGCGAGTCTCAAACGTCCGCGGTTGACGGCGCCCCAAACTGAAGAGGGCCACCGAATGGCGGCCCTTTATCTTCAATCAAATACATCACAGCGCGCCACATTTGGGCACATCGATTGAAACTTTATTGTCGTTTGCTACGGCGAGAACCCTCGCCGCCTCGATTAAAGCCGCTTTCCCGGCCCGATCGGCATAGTCTTCACTGTACCCCAGTCGCAAGCCGATCGACCTGAGCGTGCCTCGTGCAAAGACTTCCTCAATCACCGTCGCCGCTTCGCCTCGCGTTGCTTCTGGTGCTTCCCAGGCTTGGGCTCCGCTCGATGTATTGCCCTTTGGGCTCGAGATCCCGCCTAGGAAAACGGCGTTCTTCGCGACAGCGTCACTGCACCTCGTCGCCGGAATCGGCAACTTTTCCAAAGGCACCGTCCCGTCGATACCCAGGCTCTGCAGCAGGCGCCGGCCTTCCGCTACACCATTCAAAGGATCCAGCATGGGAGGCAGCATCGGCTGGCCAGACATATTCCGAGGCAACGGATAGGCATCGAATGGGGACGGCGCCGTTGCCCTTGTTTTTAGGTAGCGGGCTGGATCGCGTTGATGAACAGCGTCTCCGCCGACCTGCGCTACTCGATCGACTGGCCGAAGCCGGTGACCCTTCTTTGTTACCGCCCACTCGATGAGGCGGCCGCGTAGAAACTTCAGGGATCCGAGCGAAATGCGTTCATTGTTCTTTCGATCGTCCGTCGGATCAAACTTCTGCGAGGCGCCTTCCGCGGCTTTTAACAGCTCGCCGACTGTGGGGCGGATCTCCTGCCGACCGTCGGCGAGGTCAGCTGACCAGTTACCCTCTGTTTTCGGCTTAGCTGCCGCCATGGCTGGAGCCAAATCCGGATGGTTGTCAAACAACCACCGGAGCGCCGGGAGCGTGCCGCGATAACGGGGCTGCTTTGGTTTACGCGTCTTATTGTCATTTGCGGGAATGGGACGATCGGCCGACAGGGCCTCGGCGAATGATTTGAATTTCACTTGTGGGCCTTTCTTGCTGAGAGGATCGGCTCGTTGTCATTGACAGCCACCAGGCTGCCGGCATCGGTGACGGTTGGCCGCATCGCGGCCAAGTCGTTGAGCCTTTCGAACGCTGCCCGCTGGCCGCGGGGGAGGATTTTGTCGTGCAGCATCTCGGGCGCAGCACCGCGGCCCGGGAACGGCCCGCCGATATTTTGGACGCGTATGCGTAACGGCATGTCTTTTCCTTTCAGAGCGTGGGAGCGCTGCGGTGGTTTCCACCACCGCGAGGTGCTTCCACCTCGCCGGGGGTTATAGGGGGAGAGGTGGAAGGGTCGGTGGAACGCGGTGGAAGGGTGGTGGAAGGCCGGTGGAAGGTCGGTGGAAATCACTCTTCGTCCCTTTTTCGTGAAAAATAATCATCCGCGGTGACGATTAGCCTCTGTCTTTGTTTCGAGGCCGGGCCTTCCCAAACCAGTTTGATTGTCCCATCCTCCAGGAGCCGCTGCATTGCAGCTTCGAGTGATTTCTTCGAAACGCCGCCGGCGCTTGGATGCTTCGCCATTTTCGCCGGTGCGAAGTTTGTCCCTGGCGACGCCCCCACATGCTGGCCGGTTCTCGAGAAGGTGCGAAGAAGATCAATGAAGGTTCTCTCTGCCTGCCGGTTAAGCAGTCCGATTGCCGGTGAGGATCCAGCAATCTCTGGAACGAAACATCCGCTTTCCCATCGGAGCCGGATTTCGTTACCGACGCCGGCGTAGTTTATCTTCTTATTTGTCAGGAACCGAAGATCTGTGTCAGCCTCCTTGTCATCGGACCGGCTGAAATAGAGCATGGAGCGTGAGCTATTTTTCCATCCCGTGCTGCCCGACGATCCCGTGCCGGATCGAATACCCTCTTGCGATGGATGCGCCAGGAGCATGATCGAGCAGTCCAGCTCAATGGCCAACTTCCGAAGCATGCCAATAAATTGCCGCGCCTGCCCACGTTTGATCTCATCTCCGCCGAAGAGATCCGCGACAGTATCGAGAACGATGAACCTGGGTTCGAAGCTTCGAGCGAGCTCGCAGAACTTCGTCCAGACCTTCGTCGGCTGCAGCACCCCCTTAGAATCGGGCACTGCCAACAGAGCGTCCAAGTCGGCCATCGGCACCAGCCGGAAATCGCTTAGGTCGGAGAGCTGTCGCCCATGTCCGCGGACGATATCGGCAAGCCGTCGATGGAACTCATCCTCTTCGTCCTCAGCGCCGAGATACAGAACCTTGCCAGGCTTGGGCGAAAGGCCTGCGGTGTCTACCGCGAGCGCCGACGCGGCGCCGAACTGAAGCGCAAGCAGAGATTTACCTACGCCACCATCGCCGGATAGGATTGTCACCTGTCGGTGAGGAATCCAATCGGCGATGAACCATTCACGAGGAGGCACCTCTTTGCCTTCCCAATCAGCCGGATTGACCACAGGCAATTCGGAAATGATCGATGCGGGCGGGACGTTGTCATTAGCCGCTTCTAGCTTTTGAGCAGCTGATTTCTCTCTCGCTCGCTCGACCATCCGCGAGTGATCCATCGGGGGTGTGTTGTCAGCAACTTCTCGTTCCGGGATCTGTTTCGGATTCAGGATGCCCGCATCGAGCCCGCGCTTAATCTTCGCCCACGTCTCCCGCTCTCCATCTTTTGCGACGACCCCATTAGCTTGCGCAGCGGCGTAGAGACCGGCCTCGGCTTCGGAGCGGCTCAAGAGGTTGGCACCGACGAAGCGCCCGAGATTGTAAGCCGAGGCATTGACCTGGTGGCCGCGGGCGCCTTGCGCTGTCGACGCGAGGATGCGTAGCTCGTCGTCGACGCTTGCTTCCACGTAGCGATCGGTGGCGCGGGTACGATAGTCGAAGGTGTGACCCGGCGTCGGCGCCGACTGCTGCGGTGTCGCCAGCTTCATCAGCCACTCTGGAGCCTCAGCGATGTCGAAGTCGTTGTCCCAGGCATAGCGTCGGCCGTCGGCCATGACGCTGCCGGCAGCAATGACGTAGCCGCCCTCGCCTCGCAGATCGGCGCCAGGACCGATCGACGCTCGGTTCTTTACGTCGGAGCTATATTTCCAAAAATAGTGCCGGCCGCCGCTGGCCGTTGTGGCCGTTCGGGTCTCCGGCAGCCTACCGTGCTTCGCCTCCATCTCAGCGAGCCAAATGCGGCCGTCCGCGTGACCAGGTGGCACGTCGATGTCGAGGACCCACGCACCGATCTTCTCCCCGGTGGGCACGCCGATCATTGCGTCTGGAAAGCGCGCCCAGAGCCTGCCGATGAGTGGCGTGTTTAGCGTCGCGCCGTTCAGCCCGTTGGAAATAAGAGGCGTCTTGGCGCCGCGAGTCTCGATCTCACCGGTCTGCGGGTCTGCGACATCTTCGGGAGCGTGGCGGCAGGGAAAGACAGGCCAGCCCATTGCGTTGTATTCGAGCGCAACGGCTAGCGCGGTAGAGGGTTCAGGCTGCTGCCGGGTTGCTGCGGTCATCGGCTGTTACGAGCTCCAAGTAACTGTTGCGGGCGGCGTCGACAATTGCTGCAGTCGTTTGAGGCGAGAAAGTCACCGCCCGGCGACCACCAAGCGCGGTGGGCGCATAGGTCAGGAGTCGGCCATCCGGCGCTCGCAACAACCGCATTCCGCAGATCCTGATGTCATCGGTGATTTGCAGGTCGAAATTTGCGACGTGCTTCATCACCCCGCCGCCCGGATCGGCGGCAGGCGTCATGTTGGCGACTATCATGGTCAGCCGACCAGTGCGTTGGTCAGCGGTCCGAAGTCTCTGGCGCCTCGGCCGCGATTCTTGGTTGCGAAGAAGCGACCCTTGATTTCTCGGGTGTCGCCTACCCGCTCCTCCACACCGCAAGCGGCCAGGAATGCATCAAGGCGCGCGGATCGACGCTTGCCTTCCTGGCCTGTGAGGAAGGTGAAGGTTGCCTCTTCACGGTATCCGGCGCCGACGGGCTGGGCGTAGATGGTCAGGCGCACCAGTTCGTCAGCGTCGTCGATGACTTCGACGTCGACTACGTGCCAGCCGTACCAGCCGCGGACAGTAGCCATGCGATCGGCAGCCTGGCGCTCGACTATCGCGACGTCTTCGGGCTTCTCGATCATGGTGAATGCGATGACTTCGGTTAAGGACGGACCTTGAATGTCGGAAATGCGCATGTGTCTCCTCTCCGCCGGCGCGGGCCGGTCGGCAAACGTGATGAGGTGGTGGCGGGGCTTTGTCGGCGTGAAGCCGGCGATTGTCCAGAAAATGGCCTAGGCGGCGCGAACTCGACCGTTGTCGTTGGCGCCGTCCCATGTCTCGGATCGACGGCGTTCGGACATCCACGCGTCCAGATCTGAGGTTGAATAGACCACGGCTCGACCGAGTTTGAAGTATTTTGGGCCTCCGCCAAAATGGCGAAGCTTGTCGAGGCTGGATTTTGAAAGGCCGATATAGTGAGCGGCCTCTTTGACTCGGATGTTTCGTTGCATTGGCACCTCCATGTTTCAGGTTGATGCCGGTGATATGATGTATTTTCCGAATCGAGTTTAGGCGAACAAATACGAATTAAGTGCAGGTAAACGAAAAGGCTGAAGATGCACGCACTTGGATCGGTGGCGACTCGGTGGCGACCAGCAAGCCGTTGCAGGATTGGCATTCTTACTAAGTGATTGAAACTATTGGTGAGAGCGTCGGGGTTCGAACCCGAGACCTACTGATTAAAAGTCAGTTGCTCTACCGGCTGAGCTACGCTCTCCCTCTCCGCGGGTGTGAAGCACCCCGGCTGGAAGTGGGCGGAACATAGGCAGGTGACCCATTGCGGTCAACCGAAAAATTCGGCTTTTGCAAAGGTAAGGCACATTTCTCTGGCGCGCAAAGGCAGATTTGTCGCCCACGCAAAAAGGTGATTGGCAATCCGGGCCTGCGACGCTAGGAACAGGGCGCAGATTGCAGCCGGAGAGAATGCGTGTCGATTGCCGATATTTCCCTGTGGAGCGCGTTATTGGCAGGGGCGCTATCCTTTCTTTCGCCCTGCGTGCTTCCCCTCGTCCCACCCTATCTCTGCTATATGGCCGGCATTTCGGTCGAGCAGTTCCGCGGCGGCGGGGCGGTGGCGGTTTCGCCGACGATCAGGCGCGGCGTGCTGTTTTCGGCGCTGCTCTTCACGCTCGGCTTTGCCACCGTCTTCGTGGCGCTCGGCGCCGGTGCATCGAGCATCGGCATGGCGCTTCGCCAGCACCTCGATCTGCTCTCCAAGATCGGCGGGCTGGTCATCATCGTCATGGGGCTGAATTTCCTCGGCCTCTTTCGGATCGGTCTGCTCGCCCGCGAGGCGCGCTTCCAGGCTGGTGGCAAGCCGGCGACGCTGACGGGCGCCTATGTCATGGGCCTTGCCTTCGCCTTCGGCTGGACGCCTTGCATCGGGCCGGTGCTCGGCGCCATCCTCGGGGTCGCCGCCTCGCGCGAGACGGTCGGATCCGGCGCCGGGCTGCTTGCGATCTATTCGCTCGGTCTTGCTATCCCCTTCTGGATCGCCGCCGGCTTTTCCGGCGCCTTCATGCGCTTCCTGTCGCGCTTCCGCCGCCATCTCGGCACGGTGGAAAAAGTGATGGGCGTCTTCCTTGTCCTCACCGGCCTCGCCTTCCTGTTCGGCTGGGTCAGCGATGTGGCGATCTGGTTCCAGCAGACCTTTCCGATCCTGATGCAAATCGGCTAGAAGAGATTCTTCCCCGCCGACCTTCCCGCGAAAACCGGACTTTCCCTTGGCCGACATCATCAGCCTGCTGCTGCCGTTCTTCGGCCTGATCCTGATCGGTTATGCCGCCGCCAAGGCGACGAAGCAGCCGGCCGTAGCGCTCGGCTGGCTGAACACCTTCATCATCTACGCCGCCCTGCCCGCTTTGTTCTTCAAGCTCGTCTCGCGCACGCCGATCGAAGAGCTGACGCGGCTCGATTTCATCGTCACAGATATCGCCGCTACCTATGCGGTCTTCATCCTGCTCTTTGTCATCGGCCGTTTGGTGCGCGGCAATCCGCTTGATGAATGCACCATCCAGTCCTTTGCCGGCGCCTATGGCAATATCGGCTATATGGGGCCTGGGCTGGCGCTGCTGGCGCTCGGCGAAGGGGCTGCCGTGCCGGTGGCGCTGATCATCTGCTTCGAGAACGCGCTGCATTTCATCGTGGCGCCGGCGCTGATGGCGGCAGCCGGCGACGACAAGCGCTCGGCCGGCCGGCTTGCCGCCGATATTGCCCGCAAGGTGGCGCTGCATCCCTTCATCCTGTCGACGGCGGCGGGCTTTGCCGTCGCCGCCTTCCACATCGATCAGCCGCTGGCGTTCCAGCGCCTCGTCGACTACCTCGCCCAGGCGGCCGCGCCCTGCGCCCTCTTCGCGATGGGGGTGACGCTGGCGCTGAGGCCGCTGAAGCGGATTCCGGCTGAGATCGGCTACATCGTGCCGGCGAAGCTGATCCTGCATCCGATCGCGGTTTTCATCGCGCTGACCGCTGTGGGCGGTTTCGAGCCGGTCTGGATCCAGGCGGCCGTGCTGCTGGCCTCGCTGCCGACGGCGACCAATGTCTTTGTCATCGGCCAGCAATATGGCGTCTGGCAGGAACGGGCCTCGGCGACGATCCTGATCACGACGGTGCTTTCGGTGGCCAGCGTTTCGCTCTGGCTGATCGCGATCCGCTCAGGCCTTCTTCCGCTTCAGCTTTTCCCTTAGCGAGTCCGGAATATCGCGGAAGCCCCGGCCCGGCTCGATGCCCTCGCGCATCACGAGGTTGCGCAGCGGCGGAATGGCCGAGAGAAGATGCAAGCCGGCAGCGCGCAGCATCTGAACGGGGAGGAAATCGGAAAGCAGCGAGCGGTTGAGCAGATCGACGCTCGCGGTGCGCGTCATGACGTCGGCGCGGCGACGGCGGTCGAAGCTTTCGCCGGCATCGGCCGGCAGCGGCAGTTCCGCCCTGTCGCAGAGAATGTCGGTGAGCGCCATGATATCGCGCAGGCTGAGGTTCAGCCCCTGCGCCCCGATCGGCGGGAAGACATGGGCGGCCTCGCCGATCAGCGCGATGCGCCCCTTGCCGAAACGATGAGCCATCATGCCAGACAGCGGCCAGACCTGCACACCTTCCTCAATGCTCACCTTGCCGAGCATGGACTGCATCTGCGCCTCGACGAGAGAGCCCAGTTCGGCCAGCGGCAGTTCCATGCGGGCGGTCGCCTCGGCGGGATCCTGCACCCAGACGAGGCTGGAGCGGCTTCCTGGCAGCGGCACCTGGGTGAAGGGACCATGCTTGGTGTGGAATTCGCTCGATATATTCTGGTGCGGCAGCGAATGGGCGAAATTCAGCACCATGGCCGATTGCGGATAGGACCAGTTGCGCACGCCGATACCTGCCGCCTCGCGCAGCTTCGAGCCGCGGCCGTCGGCGCCAACGGCAAAATCGGCCGTCATCGTCTCGCCGCCGGCAAGCGTGATCGACACCCTCTCGGCGGAGATGTCGATCGATTCGGCCATTTCGGTGAAGCGGGTGATATTGCCCTCGCCTACCGTGGCCGCTTCGAGGATCTCGGTCAGCGCTGTGTTGGGGAAATTGTAGCCGAAGGCATCAAGGCCGACCTCGGCGGCGCGGAAAGTCGTGGTCGGCGCCCGCAGCAGCCGGTCGGTGCTGTCGATGATTCGCATGCTGGTGAGAGGTGCTGCCGCCGAGCGCAGCTTTTCCCAGAGCGTCAGGCGGTCGAGGAAGCGGATCGACTGATCCATCAGCGCCGTGGTGCGCCGGTCCTCCTTTGCAGCAACGGGAGCCACCAGCGCCACACTGCGGCCGCCGCGGCCAAGCGCAATGGCGGCGATCATGCCGGCGAGGCCGCCACCGATCACCGCGATTTCGAATGTCTTCATGCTATATTTCCGCCATCGTAAAGAGGCGGACCGGCCGCTTATGCGGCCGGCTTCGCCTGACGGCGCCAACTATAGCCCTTGCCGGCTTCGGCGTCACGCACCGCCGGCTGATAATGATGGGGAATGCCGGGAAGACGGTTTTCGGCGAGCCGCTTCAGCGCCGTCGCGTTGGTCACGGCAAAGCTGTCGATGCCGACACGCAGCATCAGCGGCACCTGATCGATCAGCACGTCGCCGACGGCGCGCAGCTCGCTGGTGTAACCGAGCCGCTGGCGCAGCAGCGAGGCATGGCTGAAGGCGCGGCCGTCGTTGAAGGCGGGAAAGGCGACCGCCACGATTGCAAGGCGATCGAGATATGGCTCGAGGCGGCGCACGTCATCGGCCGGCTTGATCAGCACGCCGAGGCCGACATCATTGCTTTCACCGGCCCTGGCGATCAGTTCGTCGAGGCCGAGCAGCGGCTTCTGCGCGCCTGTTGCCTTCACCTCGTCGGTTTCAACAACCCAGGGATCGTTGTCGACAAAACCGGTTTCTCTCCAGATCTTCGTCATCATCCCCTCCTTAAGCCGCTTCGGCGGCCGAGCCGTAGAGCGCATCCTTGAACGGCTGCGGCCCGACGCGGCGATAGGCGGCGAGGAAGGTTTCGGACGGATCAAGCCGCAGGCCGAGATAGGTGTCGACGATCGTCTCGATCGCATCCGTCACCCGGTCCGGCTCGAAGCCGCGGCCGATTATTTCGCCGATCGAGGTATGTTCGTCGCCCGAACCGCCAAGCGTGATCTGGTAGAGTTCGGCGCCCTTCTTCTCCACGCCGAGCAGACCGATATGGCCGACATGGTGATGGCCGCAGGCATTGATGCAGCCGGAGATCTTGATCTTCAGCTCGCCGATCTCGGCCTGGCGCTCGGGACTACCGAAGCGGCGGGAGATTTCCTGTGCGACCGGAATGGAGCGCGCATTGGCAAGCGCACAATAGTCGAGCCCCGGACAGGCGATGATATCGGTGATCAGGCCGGCATTGGCTTCGGCCAGATTGATGGCGACGAGGCCACGATAGACAGCTTCGAGATCGGCCAACGCCACATGCGGCAGAATGAGGTTCTGCTCATGGCTGACGCGGATTTCGTCGAAGGCATATTCTTCGGCGAGATCGGCGATGGCCTCCATCTGCGCATCGGTGGCGTCGCCCGGAATGCCGCCGATCGGCTTCAGCGAGATCGTCACCATGCCGTAATCGGGATTCTTGTGCGGCTGCACATTCTGCTGGACCCAGCGGGCGAAGGCCGGATCGGCCTTCTTCCAGCGGGCGAGGTTTTCCCAGCCCTCGGCGCGCTCGGGCAGAGCAGGCAGCGCGAAATAGGCAGCGATCGCCTCGACATCCTGTTCCGGCAGCTTGAGTTCGCTATCCCTGAGCGCGGCGAATTCGGCCTCCACCTGCCGCGTCAGTTCTTCGGCGCCGGTTTCGTGCACCAGGATCTTGATGCGGGCCTTGTACTTGTTGTCGCGGCGGCCGTGCAGATTGTACACGCGCACGATCGCCGTGGTGTAGGAGAGCAGATCCTCCTCGGGCAGGAAGTCGCGGATCAGCTTGGCGATCATCGGCGTGCGGCCCTGGCCGCCGCCGACATAGACGGCAAAGCCGATCTCGCCCTTGTCGTTCCTCTTCAGGTGCAGGCCGATATCGTGGACCTGGATCGCGGCGCGGTCGCGCTCGGCGCCGGTCACGGCGATCTTGAACTTGCGCGGCAGGAAGGAGAATTCCGGATGGACCGACGACCACTGGCGCAGGATTTCCGCATAGGGCCTGGGATCGGCGATCTCATCGGCGGCCGCACCGGCGAAGTGATCGGCGGTGACGTTCCGGATGCAGTTGCCCGAGGTCTGCAGCGCGTGCATCTCGACGCTCGCCAGATCGGCCAGCGCATCGGGAATGTCAGACAGCTTCGGCCAGTTGAACTGCAGGTTCTGGCGCGTGGTGAAGTGGCCATATCCGCGGTCATAGGTGCGGGCGATATGGGCGAGCATGCGCAGCTGGCGCGCGCTCAGCGTGCCGTAGGGAATGGCGATGCGCAGCATATAGGCATGAAGCTGCAGGTAGACGCCGTTCATCAGGCGCAGCGGCTTGAACGCATCCTCGGCAAGCTCGCCCGAAAGGCGGCGCTGAACCTGGTCGCGGAACTGCTCGACGCGCTCGCTGACAAAGGCATGATCAAATTCGTCGTAACGGTACATCGTCTTCCTCAGACTGCAATGAATTCGGGATCGGCAGGAGCGTAGCCCGGCGCATATTCCATGGTCGGCCCTTGCGCGCGGATGCGCTCGCGAAGGCGCAACGGCCAGAGAATGCCGTTGGTTTCCTGAACATCGACGACGGCGACGTCAACGACCTCGTTGTCGGCATAGGACTTTTTGCCAATGGCTTCCAATGCTTCGACGGCTTCGTTGTGACGGGCGACAAGCGCCTCCTGCAGCGAGGTCGACCATTTGCCGTTCGCATCCAGCCAGACGGCAATGCCGTCCGTCAGCCGGTTGGCTGTCAGAACCTTGTCACCCATATTCAGCTCCTTGCAAGTTCCTCGAGCCGGGCGTTCTCGCGCGTCAGCGGCTCGGACAGTTCGAAATTGGCGCCGGCGACAGCATCGCCGATAATGACCATGACCGGCCCGGTCAACTCGTCGCGATGCTGCAGATCGGGCAGATCGGCGAGCGTGCCATGCAGCAGACGGCGCTCGGTGCGGCTGGCATTCTCGATGACGGCGACCGTGGTCTCGGAGGGAATGCCGGCCCGCATCAGCCGCTCGGCGACCGAGGCGGCGACCGTGCGGCCCATGTAAACGGCGATCGTCGCGCCGGAGACGGCAAGGCTTGCCCAATCGGGCAGCACGTCGCCGGTGAGATCGTGGCCGGTCGTGAAGACGAGCGAGGAGGCAACGCCGCGCAGCGTCAGCGGCAGCTCGAAATCGGCAGCGGCAGCGAAGGCCGAGGTGATGCCGGGCACAACCTCATAGGTGACGCCGGCGGCGCGCAACGCGGCCATCTCTTCCCCTGCCCGGCCATAGACCAGCGGATCGCCGGATTTCAGGCGGACAACGCGCTTGCCCTGGCGGCCGAGCTCGACGAGCAGTTCGTTGATCTCTTCCTGGGACTTCGAATGGCAGCCCTTGCGTTTGCCGACGGAAAGCCGCTCGGCATCGCGGCGGCCCATATCGACGATCGCCTGCGGCACGAGCGCATCGTAGACGATGACATCGGCTTCCATCATCACGCGCTGAGCGCGCAGCGTCAGCAGATCTTCAGCCCCCGGACCGGCGCCGACAAGCCAGACATGGCCGGCGACCCGATCCATGGAATGCAGCAACCGGTCGGCGGCGTGGCGAGCCTGCGGCAGATTGCCATTGGCGATTGCGTCGGCAACGGGGCCGGAGAAGAACCGGCGCCAGAACACCCGGCGGGAAACGCCGCGGGGGACCAGCTGTTCAACTGATCTGCGGTAGTTCGTCGCCAGTGCGGCCAGGCGCCCGAGCGAGGGGGAAAGAAGCTGGTCGATCTGGGCGCGGATCATCTGCGCCAGAACCGGTCCCGCGCCTTCGGTGCCGATCGCAACGGCGACGGGGGCGCGGTTGACGAGCGCCGGCGTGAAGAAATCGCAGTAATCGGGCTGATCGACGGCATTGGCGGGGATATTCGCGGCGCGGGCGGTGTCGGCGATGCGGCGGTCTTCGGCCTCATTCCCGGTGGCGGCAAAGACAAGGGCCGCACCCTCGACCTGGCCGGCGGAAAAGCCGGCGCGCACCGTCTCGATGCGGTTGGCGATCAGAAAGGCATGATAATCGGCTTCCGGCTGGTCGGCATAGGCGATAATCCGCGCCCGCGTGTTCAACAGCAGCCGCACCTTGGCGAAAGCCTCGTCACCATTGCCGAAGACAGCCGTCTTCTGGCCTTCCACGCGAAAGAAGGCTGGAAATACCGAAAGCTGCTCAGTCCTGGAAGACATTATCAATCCACTTCGAAGTTGCCAGAATATGCCCGTGATCGACAAGGGATTGAAGGAACAGAAATCCGAAAGCCCAGGCAAGCGCGTATTCTTTTGCTCGCCTCATCGGCGATTTGAGAAAAGTCAACCGTGCTGACGACAACCACCTGTTCCCACTCTCTTTGTTGCGGTGCAGTGTAAAGCCTGTGGCAAACGACGTCCACCGGCGTTTGCCGCATTTCGCTCGTGCCGCCAAGGCGATAGACTGTGGCAAAACCGGAGACCATCAATGCCCGACAAGACCATTGCCGCCCGCCTTCTTTCGGTTATCGAGGATGATATCCTGCCGCTGACGGAACGCGGCGTCTCCTTGGGCAACAAGGTGTTCGGCGCAGCGATCCTGCGCAAATCCGATCTGTCGCTGGTCGTCGCCGAGACAAATAACGAGCTCGACAATCCGCTTTGGCATGGCGAGGTGCATACGCTGAAGCGCTTCTACGAGCTTGGCGACAAGCCGGCGACCAAGGACCTGATCTTCCTGTCGACGCACGAACCCTGCACCATGTGTATGTCGGCGATCACCTGGGCCGGCTTCGACAATTTCTACTATTTCTTCAGCCACGAGGATTCCCGCGACGCCTTCGCCATTCCGCATGATCTGAAGATCCTGAAGGAGGTCTTCGGGCTTGAACCCGGCGGCTATCGCAGGCAGAACGCCTTCTGGAACAGTTTTGCCATCGCCGATCTGGTCGAGACCGAGGAAGTTTCTCGGAAAACGGCGCTGAAGGCGCAGACCGCCCGCATCAAGGCGCGCTACGACGCGCTGTCTTCCACCTACCAGTCGTCGAAGAGCGCCAACGACATTCCGCTTAATTGAGGCACCATGGAACCTTCCAAAGACATTTCACGGCTGATCGAGATCATGGCGGCGCTGCGTCATCCCGAAACCGGCTGCCCCTGGGACATCGAGCAGAATTTCCAGACGATCAAGCCCTACACAATCGAAGAAGCCTATGAAGTCTCCGACGCGATCGAGCGCGGCGATATGGACGATCTCTGTGATGAACTCGGTGACCTGCTTCTACAGGTCGTCTTTCACGCCCGCATGGCCGAGGAGGCCGGCGAATTCTCCTTCGGCGACGTGGTCAACGCCATCACCACCAAGATGATCCGTCGCCACCCGCATGTCTTCGCCCGCTCGGAAGCGGACACACCCGACGCTGTGAAGATCCAATGGGACGAGATCAAGCAGGCTGAAAAGCGCGAGCGCGCCGAGCGCCGGGCCAGGCGCGGGATCACCGAGGATTTCAAAGGCGGCTTCCTGGGCTCTGTGCAGCGCAGTTTTCCAGCGCTGACCGAGGCGCTGAAGCTGCAGGAACGCGCCGCCAAGGTCGGCTTCGACTGGTCAGCGCCCGAGCCGATCCTCGACAAGATCGAGGAGGAGATCGGCGAACTCAGAGTGGCACTTCGCGAAGGCGACCGCGCCAAGGTCAGCGACGAACTCGGCGATCTGATCTTCGCGGTCGTCAATATCGGCCGACATGTGAAGGCTGATCCGGAACAGGCACTACGGGGAACGAACACGAAATTCAGACGCCGATTCAGCTATATAGAGCATGTTCTTGAAGCGGAAGGCGAGACGCTTGAAGGCGCGACGCTGGAGCGAATGGAGGAAATCTGGCAGGCGGCGAAGGCGATCGAGAGGGCTGTGACGGCAGCCCCACCCTCCGTCATGCTCGGCCTTGAGCCGAGCATCCACACCTCATCCACCAGCGCCAGTGGCATGGATCCTCGGCTCAAGGCCGAGGATGACGGAGACTGAGGTTGGCTTCTCGCCAAACTAGCCGGCCTGAGGAGCTAACGCATTGCCACGAGACTCTTCTCCCCAGCGGGGAGAAGATGCCGGCAGGCAGATGAGGGAGCGAGCGACAATAGGAGCGAGGCACTGAGCGCAAGCGAAGGGCAACATGGATGTTCTGCCGTGTGTCCCCCTCATCCGACCCTTCGGGCCACTGACCGGGATCGAGCCGCGGGTCTCGACCCGTCCTTCGGCCCCCTGGCGAGAAGGAAAAAGCCGCCTTACCGCTCCCAATCGTCCTTCGAAGCCTTCGGCCCATTGCCGATGCGGCGCTCGAGTTCGGCCGCCTCGGTTTCCGACAAGCGCAGATCGAGCGTGATCGAGCCGTCCTCATTGTCCTCGCGGCCGTCGACGATCGCGTGGTCGTAGAGCCAGGGCAGCAGCGCCAGCTTGTCGACGGGAAGGCGGATCGTCGTTTCGGTCATCACGCCGGAAAGCCTGCGGCTGATCTCGTCCATCAGCGTATCGACGCCCTCGCCGCTGACGGCCGAGACGGCGACAACGTTGCTGGCGCCCGCCGCCCTCTGCACCATAGTGTCGTGGACCTCAGGCTCCAGCCGGTCGATCTTGTTCCAGACCTCGATCAGCCGCTTCTCCGCTTCGGCCTCATCAATGCCGAGGTCGCCGAGGATGCGCATCACATCGGAGCTCTGCGCCTGGTTGTCTGGATCGGACATGTCGCGGACATGCAGGATGAGGTCGGCTTCCAACACCTCTTCCAAGGTGGCACGGAAGGCGGCGACGAGGTGGGTCGGCAGGTCGGAGATGAAGCCGACGGTGTCGGACAGGATGACGGTGCGGCCATGCGGCAGCTTCATGCGACGAAGCGTGGGGTCGAGCGTGGCAAAGAGCATGTCTTCGGCCAGCACGCCGGCACCCGTGATGCGGTTGAACAGGGTCGATTTGCCGGCATTGGTGTAGCCGACGAGCGCGACGATCGGATGCGGCACCTTGCGGCGCTTGGCGCGATGGAGCTGGCGGGTGCGCACGACCTGTTCCAGCTCGCGTTCGAGCTTGATGATGCGGTCCTGCAAGAGCCGCCGGTCGGCTTCGATCTGGGTTTCGCCGGGGCCGCCCATGAAGCCGCCGCCGCCGCGCTGGCGTTCAAGGTGGGTCCAGCTGCGCACCAGTCGGCCCTTCTGATAGTTCAGATGGGCGAGATCGACCTGCAGCGTGCCTTCCTTGGTGGAGGCACGGCGGCCGAAAATTTCAAGAATTAGGCCGGTCCGGTCGATGACCTTGGCGTTCCATTCTTTTTCGAGATTGCGCTGCTGCACCGGGGTCAGCGGATGATCGACGATGACGAGACCCGAATCGCGCTCGTCGAGCAGCGCCTTGATCTCCTCGATCTTGCCGGTGCCGAGCAGGGTCGCCGGTCTCGGATCATTGACCGGCACGATCGAACCGTTGACGACGTCGAGGTCGATCGCCTGGGCAAGGCCCGTCGCTTCTTCGAGCCGGCTTTCCGGCGTGCGGGTCGAGGCCGATTCCGTCTGGCCGCCGCGGCTGCGCGATTTCAGAACCGGCACGACGACAGTCGCGCGCATGTCGTCCCTGTGCTTGGCGGCCTCAGGGATGATCGAATCGTTCTTGGTATCGCGTGTCGAAATGACGGCTGATCCCGTTAGGACGCGGCTTCTTCACTCTCGAACATCTGCATCGGCTGACCCGGCATGATCGTCGAGATCGCATGCTTATACACCAGCTGCGAGTGGCCGTCACGGCGAAGAAGAACACAGAAATTGTCGAAAGAGGTAACAACACCCGTGAGTTTCACGCCGTTGATCAAAAAGATTGTCAGGGAAATCTTTTGCTTGCGAACAGTATTGAGAAATAAGTCCTGCAGATTCTGAGAACGTTCCGCCATCGCGCCGCTTCTTTCTTTATTGCCGACCCGAGTTGGCCGGTAGAATATCAATCAACCTCTCCATGCGAGACCGGCAGCACCCTCATTCCACCGGTCCAGCAAATCTTGGTATCAAATCGCAATCTTTTCCGCAACGTCGAAAAAGGCTTCGCGGACTTTCTGCGAGATGCTGCCGGGATGGCCGTTGGCGATCGGCAGGCCATCGACGGAAACGACCGGAAAACAGATACTTGTCGCTGCCGTCAGGAAGACCTCGCGGGCTGCGAGCATTTCGGAAACGGAGAAACTCCGCTCGGCGATTTTCAAGCCCAGCCTGGCGGCCACGTCGAACAATGTGGTGCGGGTGATGCCGCGCAGGATGCCGTGTTCGGCCGGACGCGTCACCAGCGTTCCACCCGAATCGACCATCCAGACATTGGTCGCCGCCCCTTCCTTCACCATGCCGTCGCCATCGACATAGATCGCCTCCTGGGCACCGGCTTCCTTGGCCTGCTGGCGGGCCATGGCATTGGGCAGCAGGCCGACGGATTTGATGTCGACGCGGTCCCAACGGTTGTCGGTGACGGTGATCGCCTTGATGCCGTTGGCGTTCTTGGCCGCGATGATCTTCGGGTCGGTGCTCTTGGCGGTGATCACAAGCGAGGGCGGCGTACCCTCGGCTGGGAAGACATGGTCGCGGCGAGCGACGCCGCGGGTCACCTGCAGGTAGAAAAGCCCGTTGCGCACATGATTGCGGCGCAGCGTCTCGCGAATAACCTGCGTCAGCGCGGCCCGACTCATCGGCCAGGCGATGCTGAGTTCCCCGAGCGAACGGTCGAGACGGTTCAGATGGCGGGTGAGATCGACGATATAGCCGTGACGCACCTCGCACACTTCGTAGACCCCGTCGGCGAACTGATAGCCGCGGTCCTCGATATGCACGCTGGCATCGGAATGCTTGACGTAGCGGCCGTTCACATAGGCGATTCTCGGCATGGGAAACCTGGTCTTCGAGATGTGAGAGAGACCGGGCGCGGCGTTGCCGCGCCGGTATGATCAGACGCCGAGCGACTTCAGCTTGCGGTGCAGCGCCGAGCGCTCCATGCCGACGAACTCGGCGGTGCGCGAGATATTGCCGCCGAAGCGATTGATCTGGGCGATCAGATAATCCTTCTCGAACATCTCGCGGGCTTCGCGCAGCGGCAGCGTCATGATGTGATAATCGTTCTTGGCCGAAACCTTGGGCAGCATGTCGCCGAGATCGGTCGGCAACATGTCCGCGGTGATCGGCGTATCCGGGCCGTCGGTGCGGGCAAGGATCATCAGCCGCTCGATGTTGTTGCGCAGCTGGCGGATATTGCCCGGCCAGTCATGCGCCTGCAGCACCGCCATGGCGTCATCACCGATGCGGCGCGGACGGATGCCGGCCTGTTCCGATATCTGGCGCATCAGCTGGTCGACGAGGAAGGGAATATCCTCGCGGCGCTCGGCAAGCTGCGGCACGCGCACCGGCACGACGGCCAGGCGATGATAGAGATCCTCGCGGAACCAGCCTTCGGCGATGCGGCTTTCGAGATTATAGGCCGTCGAGGAAATGATGCGGACATCGACCTTGACGCGCTTGGATCCGCCGACCCGCTCGAACTGCTGATCGACCAGCACACGCAGGATCTTGTTCTGCGTCTCGCGCGGCATCTCGCCGACCTCGTCGAGATAGAGGATGCCGCGATGGGCCTCCTCGAGTGCGCCGATCTTGCGCGCCTGGCCCGGCGTTCCCTCGGTGCCGAAGAGCGCCACTTCCATGCGATCGGGCGTGATATTGGCGGCGTTGAGCGCCACGAAGGGGCCGTTGGCACGGGCCGACTTCTTGTGGATCATCCGCGCTACCAGCTCCTTGCCGGAGCCGGACGCGCCGAGAATCATGATGCGGCTGTTGGTCGGCGCCACCTTCTCGATCGTCTGGCGCAGCTGCGAGACGGCGACCGAAGTGCCGATCAGTTCCAAGGCGTCGCCGGTGCGCCGTTTCAGCTCGGAAACCTCGCGCTTGAGCTTGGAATTTTCCAGCGCGCGCTCGGCGATCAAAATCAGCCGGTCGGCCTTGAAGGGCTTTTCGATGAAATCGAACGCGCCGCGCTTGATCGCCGAGACCGCGGTTTCGATGTTGCCGTGGCCGGAGATCATCACGACGGGGAGATCGGGATGACGGGTCTTGATCTCATCCAGCAGCGACAGGCCGTCGAGCTTGCTGCCCTGCATCCAGATATCGAGGAAGATCAGCCGCGGCACGCGATCGGAAATCGCCGCCAGTGCGCTGTCGCTGTCATGGGCCGTGCGTGTCTCATGACCTTCGTCGGAGAGAATGCCGGAAACGATCTCGCGAATATCGTGCTCGTCATCGACGACGAGAATATCAGAGGCCATAAGCGCTTTCCTTGTCATTGGCT
This sequence comes from Rhizobium sp. NLR16a, assembly GCF_017948245.1. Lineage (NCBI taxonomy): Bacteria > Pseudomonadati > Pseudomonadota > Alphaproteobacteria > Hyphomicrobiales > Rhizobiaceae > Rhizobium > Rhizobium sp. NLR16a. The sequence continues at coordinate 1,936,047 of NZ_CP072865.1, forward strand.
GCGGGAGCGGCGGGCGCTGGCTCCAGGCGTGGCAGATGCACGCGGATCATGGCCCCTCTTCCCCGGTCAAAATCGGCGGGCGCATCGTGCAGCTCGAGCTGCCCGCCATGTTCCTCGATGATCTTCTTGACGATGGCGAGGCCGAGGCCGGTGCCCTTCTCGCGCATCGTCATATAGGGTTCCAGAATGCTGTGGCGGTTTTCCACCGGCAGACCGCGACCATTGTCGATCACGTCGACGGTGAAACGGTCGCGGGCCACATCGAGCGCGGCGCGCACGAGAACCTTGCGCTCGTCCCGTTCGTCACTCGGAACGGCTTCCAGCGATTCCACGGCATTCTTGATAAGATTGCCGAACGCCTGGCCGAGCATGCGACTGTCGAACAGGCCCTCTAGCGGCTTATCGCCGAACTCCGAGAGGAAGGTGACGTGATGATTGCCCATCTCGCGGAGGAAGATCGCGTCGCGCAGGATATCGCGCAGGTCGCTCGGCTCCTTGGTCGGCTTGGGCATGCGGGCGAAAGCGGAAAATTCGTCGACCATGCGGCCGATATCACCGACCTGGCGAATGATCGTATCCGTGCACTGATCGAAGACGGTGCGGTCGTCCTGGTTGATCTGCTTGCCGTAGCGGCGCTGGATGCGCTCGGCGGACAGCTGGATCGGCGTCAGCGGATTCTTGATCTCATGGGCAATGCGCCTTGCCACGTCACCCCAGGCAGTCGAGCGCTGGGCGATGACGAGATCGGTGATATCGTCGAGCGTGATCACGTAGGATTCGCTCATGTCGCGCACTTCCTCGCGGGTGACCTGCACGCTCAGTGTTCTCACCGTGCCGCCGCGCACGAGCGCGATCTGCTTGCGGAAATCGCCGCGATGACGCACCGCCGCCTCGGTCAGCACCTGATCGACCTCGGGCGCAATGTCGGCGAGCTGCTTGCCGAGCATCTCGTCGGCCGACAGCGACATCAGCGTCTCGGCCGAACTGTTGACGATGGCGATGCGGCGATCCTGTTCGACGCCGATGACGGCGGCGGTCACGCCCGACAGCACCGCTTCGATGAAGCGGCGACGATCGTCGACCTCGTCCTTGGCTTCGAGGATCTCGTCGCGCTGGGTGCGGATTTCCGAGATCATCTTGTTGAAGGTGCGCGACAGATTGGCGACGTCGCCATCGACGGCATGCACCGGCACGACAATATCCATATTGCCCGATGCAACGCTGTCAGCCGCGGTGATCAGCAGCCGGATCGGCCGCACGATGCGGTCGGCGACCGCAATTGCCGTCCAGATCGCCGCAAGCAGCACGATCAGCGCGAAGCCGATGTAGAGCACGGCGAAGGCGATCTGCAGCGAGAAGCGGTTGGCCTCCATCGAGCGGTATTCGGTGGCGTTTTCCTCCATCATGCGCATGGCGCCCATGACCTTGGGATCGACGGCCCGCACCGTATAGAGAAACGTGCCCTGGATGGCATCGAGCTTGATGATGGCGCCGACGAGGTTGGTGACTCCGGGCGGGATCAGCGTCGGCTGGCCGGCCGCCGCCTTTTCCAGCGCATCCTGCGGAATGGCCGGCAACGGTTTTTCCGTGGCGATATCGGCCTGGACGACCACCGAACCGTCGCTTTCGACAAGGAAGGCGCCGAGCAGGCCGCGGCCCCTTGCCTGGCGCGTCATCAGTTCGGCAAAGCCCGTCCTGTCGAGGCTGTAAAGGGCGCGGTTGCGCTCCAGGTCGTTGGCCATGGACACCGTCTGCCCCTGCAGGTAGCTGGCGTTCTCCATCATATAGGCCTGGCCGATATTGCGCGACGAGCTGACGATCGACTGGGTGCGCAGCGCAAACCAGCGATCGAGGCCGGCATTCAGCGTAATGCTGGCGAACATCGCGACGAGGATCGCCGGCGTGATCGCGACGATCGAGAAGAGCACGACGATACGAATGTGCAGGCGCGCAGCCGCCCTGCCCCGGGTGCGCGCCTTGAGCAGCCTTGCCACCTCGCGGGCGATCAGCGCCAGCAGTGTCAGGACGAAGAAGGAATTGACGATCACCGAGGTGATGACGACATGCGAGGTCGGCGCGATCGGCGTCAGGCCAAGCAGTATGAAGAGTGTGATCGTTGCGCAGAGCAGCGCGCCGCCTGCGAGCACGAGGCCGGGCACGGCGAAAAGCGCGCGGCGATCGGTCACCGTCGTCACCGCCTCGGCCGCCGCCGCCGGCGCTACCCCATCCTGCGTCATTCGGCCTCTCTTCAGACGGCATCCGCCGTCCGCCATCCGATCGAAACCAAACAACGCCGGCTCAGGAGAGCCAGCGTCGGAACGACTCGATCGGGAGCGAAATGTCCAAAACCCTTGCGTGACCTTTAAGCAACGCATTGTGGCGAAAATGCAACGCGCCTCGTCATGTTGTCAAGGCGAAGCACCCGCAGCGTCACAGTTTTGGCGACTGTTTAGAAGCGACGCGGTTCTTCCGGTTTGTTTCCGGCAATCGCATCAATGCGCTCCAACACATCAGCGGTCAGCTTGTGCCTGTGCGAAAGGGCCGCGAGATTATCCTGCAGCTGGCTGGCGCGCGAGGCGCCGAGAATGACGGTCGAGACGTTGCGATTGGCGAGGCACCACAAAAGCGCGAGATGGGTAATCGATAAACCGATCTCGTCCGCGAGTTTTGCGAGTTCGCCGACTTGTCGGAGCTGAGCGCGGCCGGCATCGCTCGACCATTTTTCCTTCAGCCATTCGTAGCCGGGCAGATTCATGCGGCTGTCGGCGGGCACGCCGTTATTGTATTTGCCGGTCAGGACGCCGGAGGCGAGCGGCGACCAGATCGTAGTGCCAAGGCCGAGCAGTTCGTAGAGCGGGAGATAATCGGCCTCGACCTTCTGGCGTTCGAAGATGTTGTATTGCGGCTGCTCCATCGTGGGCGGCGTGATGCGCAGGTCACGGGCAACGGCGTAGGCTTCGGTCAGTTGCTGGGCAGACCATTCGGACGTCCCCCAGTAGAGCACCTTGCCCTGGGCGACGAGATCGTGCATGGCTCGGACCGTTTCCTCGACCGGCGTGTCGATATCAGGGCGGTGGCAGAAATAGAGATCGAGGTAATCGACCTGAAGCCGCTTCAGCGCCGCATGGCAGGCATCGGTCACATGCTTGCGCGACAGGCCGCGCTGCGTCGGTTTCTCACCTCCCCAGAAGACCTTGCTCGAGACGATGAAGCTGTCTCGGCTCCAGCCCAGTGACTTGAGCGCTTCGCCCATGACGATCTCCGACTTGCCGCTTTCATAGCCTTCGGCATTGTCGAAGAAGTTCACCCCGTTATCATAGGCAAGCCGCATGAGGTCGACAGCGTCGCCGCCATTCACCTGCTTGCCGAAAGTGACCCATGAGCCGAAGGAGAACTCGCTCACCTTCAGGCCCGATTTTCCCAAACGACGATATTCCATCACGCAGCTCCCGCAGGTTAGAACATGGGCCGACAATTTACCGGCCTCGACATCACATTCGATCAGCGATCGATCGGTCTAATCTATGGCGCCCGCACGGATATACGAGGCGCAGCCCGCTAAATTGGCCGCCTGAAACACGATGCCGCGGCTCTGGTCAGCCCGACCGTAAAGAAAAGGGCGCTCCACGGCATCAGCCGGAGCGCCCATGGCATGCGGGCGACGACAATTGCGGCGGAAGTCGACAGCAGCAGCGGCAGATGACGAGATGCGGAACAGATAGGCAACATGCGAGCGGATTTGGGAATGCTCTCGCCCGCTGATCGAGCCATGCCATCCACCAGTTATCCACAGCTTATCCACAGGCCCGGCGCCGATGACCGCAGCAACTTCAATGACATTTGGTACACGGCAAATAATAGCTCACAAATACTATGTGACCATTGAATGACACTGCGATTTTGTTTGCCGGCGCAGATACAAACCGCGACCGAGCTTGGATAGATTAGGTTTTGTTCCCGACCGTGGCGGCGGATACTGGGGAGGAGTGGCGGTGGGCAAACGAGGAGCCCACCGCCTTTTTTTCAGGCGGTGCGGGAGCTTCTGTAAACAGAGACGCCGAGTTCCCTGATCTTCTTGCGCAAGGTGTTGCGGTTGAGGCCGAGCAGGTCGGCCGCCTTGATCTGATTGCCGCGCGTTGCCGTGAGCGCAGCGAGTATCAGCGGATATTCCAATTCGGTCAGCACGCGGTCATAGAGGCCTGGCGGCGGCAGGTTGTCGCCGAAGCTCGCAAAATAGGTGCGCATGTTCTCCTCGACCGCCTGGGCGATCGTCATCGAGCCACTGCGGATCGGCCCCTTGTCGATCGGGCTGTCGGGCACGTCGGAGCGCAGCTCGGCATCGATGATCTCGCGGGTGATGACATCCTGCGGATAAAGCGCCATCAGCCGGCGGATGAGATTTTCCAGCTCACGCACATTGCCCGGCCAGGCATAGGCCTTCATCAGCTCCAGCGCTTCCTGATCGAAGCGTTTGGAGCCGAGCCCTTCCTTCTCGGCCTGCTGTATGAAATGGCGCACGAGATCGGGAATGTCCTCGGCGCGGTCGCGCAACGGTGGCAGGCGCAGCGGCACGACGTTGAGGCGATAGTAGAGATCCTCGCGGAACAGGCCCTGATTAATCGCCTGCTTCAGATCCTTGTTGGTGGCGGCGACGATGCGCACATCGGTGCGGATCGGCGTACGGCCGCCGACGGTGGTGTATTCGCCCTGCTGCAGCACGCGCAGAAGCCTGGTCTGGGCGTCCATCGGCATGTCGCCGATTTCGTCGAGAAACAGCGTGCCGCCTTCGGCCTGTTCGAAGCGGCCGGTCGAGCGCGTCTGCGCGCCGGTGAAGGCGCCCTTCTCGTGGCCGAAGAGTTCCGATTCGATCAGGTCGCGCGGGATCGCCGCCATGTTGATCGCCACGAAGGGGCCGTTGCGGCGCTTGCCGTAATCGTGCAATGCGCGGGCGACGAGCTCCTTGCCGGTGCCGGATTCGCCGGTGATCATCAGCGTCAGGTCGGTCTGCATCAGCCGGGCGAGCACACGGTAGATTTCCTGCATCGCCGCCGAGCGGCCGACCAGCGGCATGCCGTCCTGCATATCCTCTTCGAGCTTGGCGGGCTTGCGCTTCGGCTCGGCGAGCGCCCGGCCGATGATGCCGATGAGTTCTGTCAGGTCGAAGGGCTTCGGCAGATAGTCGTAAGCGCCTTTCTCGGAGGCCTTGATGGCGGTCATGAAGGTGTTCTGGGCGCTCATGACGAGGACAGGCAGATCCGGACGGGCCTTCTTGATGCGCGGCAACAGGTCGAAGGCGTTCTCGTCCGGCATCACCACGTCTGTGACGACAAGATCGCCCTCACCCGCCGAGATCCAGCGCCACAGCGTTGCGGCGTTGGAGGTGATGCGAACGTCATAACCGGCGCGGCTCAACGCCTGGTTGAGCACGGTGCGGATGGCGGCATCATCATCTGCAACGAGGATCGTGGCTGTCATCGAGAAGGTCCTGTCGAGCTTGCGGAAGAAGCATCCTCGAGCGAGGCGTCCTTCGACGCCGGCATGAGAACGCGGAAAGTCGTGCGGCTGTTCTGGCTGTCGCATTCGATGATGCCGCCGTGATCGCCGATGATCTTGGCGACCAGCGCCAGGCCGAGGCCGCTGCCATTCGTCTTGGTGGTGATGAAGGGATCGAAGAGATGCGGCAGCAGGTCGGCAGGAACGCCGGGGCCATTGTCGTGGACGCAGAATTCCAGCGGCAGCGAGATCTTTTCGCGGGTGCCGGCGACCGAAAGACGGATGCCGGGACGATAGGCCGTCGTCAGCATGATCTCGCCATCCGGCCGATCGCCGACCGCTTCGGCGGCGTTCTTCACCAGGTTGAGGAAGACCTGAACGAGCTGGTCGCGATTGGCATAGACCGCCGGCAGCGACGGGTCGTAACTCTCGGTGATGCGGATATTGCGGGCAAACCCCGCCTTGGCGACCGCCTTCACGTGATCGAGCACGGAATGGATGTTGACCGGCATGCGGTCGACCGGGCGTTCGTCGGAAAAGACCTCCATGCGGTCGACCAGCGAGACGATGCGATCGGTCTCGTCGCAGATCAGCCGGGTCAGTGCCCGGTCGTCGTCGATGACGGATTGTTCGAGCAGCTGGGCGGCGCCTCGGATGCCGGAGAGCGGGTTCTTGATCTCATGGGCCAGCATCGAGGCGAGACCGGTCACCGAGCGGGCGGCGGCGCGGTGCGTCAGCTGCCGGTCGATCTTGTCGGCCATCGAGCGTTCCTGAAAGACGATGACGACGGCGCCGGGCTCGCTCAGCACCGGGGCGACATAGAGATCGACGAGCTTGTCCTGGCCGAGGCGCGGCGAACTCAGATCGACGCGGTATTCGTTCACCGGCGCCTTGCGCTCACGCACCTGGTCGATCAGGGCGAGCAGCGGACTGCCGAAGGGAATGAAGGTCGAGATCCGGTATCGCGCCAGATGCGAGGCGCTGGCACCGAAAAAGGCCTCCGCCTCCCAATTGGCGAAGGCGACGAAACCGGATTCGTCGACCATGACGACCGGGTTCTGGATGGCGTTCAGCACGGCCATGGCAACGGTTCCGCCGGCGTAGTCGGGCGGAGAGGTCATATCCTTGTTCATGCCGCCTCCCGGCTATCGAGCGCACCTGCAGCCAGCGCGTCATAAAGGCGCCCGGCTACCTCACGCGGGTCACGCGAGGTCATGATGTCTGCCTTCTCGCCACCGGCAAGCGCGGGAGCAAAACGCTCGAGATACCAGCCGAGATGCTTGCGGGCATGGCGGATCGCCACCGCCTCGCCGTAGAAGTCGAGCATCATCCGGTAATGTTCGACGGCGATATCGGCAATCTCTTGGCGTCGCGGCTCCGCCACTCCGGCGAGCACGCCGGCATGCCACGGCCTGCCCTGGCAGCCCCTGCCGATCATGACGGCATCGGCGCCGGACCGGCGCAGGATTTCCTGCGCGTCGTCGGCGGTCTCGACGTCGCCATTGGCGATCAGCGGAATGGAGATGACCTGGCGGACAGCGCCGATCGCTTCCCAATCGGCGCGGCCTTCGTAAAACTGCATGCGGGTGCGGCCATGAATGGTCACGAGCTGGATGCCAGCCGCCTCGGCGCGGCGCGCAATGTCGGGCGCGTTGATGGAATTCTCGTCCCAGCCGAGGCGCATCTTCAGCGTCACCGGAATGTCGACGGCCTTGACCGTCGCCTCGATCAGGCTGAGCGCGTGATCGGGATCGCGCATCAGCGCCGAGCCGGAATAGCCGCCGATCACCTTCTTTGCCGGACAACCCATATTGATGTCGATGATATCGGCGCCATGATCGGCAGCGATTTTCGCCGCTTCCGCCATCCAATGCGCCTCGCGCCCGGCGAGCTGCACCATATGCGGCCGGAAGCCGGCAGCCTTCAGCCGCGACCAGGATTCGGCGGTGTCGTTGACCAGCTCGCGGCTCGCCACCATCTCGGTGACGACGAGGCCGGCACCGAAGCGCCAGGCAAGCTCACGGAAGGGCATATCCGTGACGCCGGACATCGGCGCCAGCACAACGCGGTTCCGCACGGAAACGGGTCCGATTCGGAAAGGCGCTGCGAGATTCTTGCAAATCAAATGATTATCTTTCAGGCACACCATGGAACTGCATTATTTTTAGCCACAGATCGGTGCCTTTGCCAAGGGGGCTCGGATCGGAATCGATATTTTTCGGGCAGATGCTGGAAAAGGCCAAAGCAAGGGGTTAGAGCACTCCGGTCAATTCCGCATAATAGGGGATTTATGCTGCAAATGCCGTCCAAGCAACCAATATCGGCTGGGATTGTCATCGTCGCCGCCGGCCGCGGCGAGCGCGCCGGATCCTCCACGGAAGGCCCCAAGCAATATCGCATGATCGGCGGCAAGCCGGTTATCGCGCATACGCTTGAAAACTTCATGACATGGGAGCCGGCAGCTGAGATCGTCGTCGTCATTCATCCCGATGACGAGGCGCTGTTTGCGACGGCGCTCTGCCACGTCGTCTCGGCGACACCGATCGAAACGGTGCATGGCGGCGCGACCAGACAGCAATCCGTGCTTGCCGGCCTTCGATATCTCAAGGACAAGAATGTCAGCCATGTGCTGATCCACGATGCGGTGCGGCCCTTCTTCGACCATGGGCTTCTCGGCCGCATTGCCGAGCGCCTCTGCGACGGCGCGCAGGCGGTGCTGCCGGCCATGCCGGTCACCGATACGCTGAAACGCGCCGACAGCGCCGGCACCGTGCTGACGACGGTCTCGCGCGAGCATCTCTACGCGGCGCAGACACCGCAATCCTTCGCCTTCGAAACCATCCTCGGCGCGCATGAGAAGGCGGCGGCCAGCGGGCGAAGCGATTTCACCGACGACGCCTCGATCGCCGAATGGGCGGGCATTCCGGTGACGATCGTCGCGGGCACGCCCGACAACGTCAAGCTGACGGTCAAGCGCGATATCGCTATGGCCGACGACAAACTCTCGGCCTCGCTGCTTCCGGACGTGCGCACCGGCAACGGCTATGACGTGCACCAGCTCGAGCCGGGCGATGGCGTGACGCTCTGCGGCGTGTTCATTCCGCATGATCAGAAGCTCAAAGGCCATTCCGACGCCGACGTCGCGCTGCATGCGCTGACCGACGCCCTGCTCGCCACCTGCGGCGCCGGCGATATCGGCGATCACTTCCCGCCGTCCGACCCGCAATGGAAGGGCGCGGCCTCGAAGATCTTCATCGAGCATGCCGCCCGGATCGTACGCGAGCGCGGCGGCACCATCATGAATGCCGACGTCTCGCTGATCGCCGAGGCGCCGAAGGTCGGCCCGTATCGCGAGGCCATGCGGGCAAGACTGTCGGAATATCTCGGCATCGATCTCGAACGCTGCTCGGTCAAGGCGACGACCAACGAGAAGATCGGCTTCGTCGGCCGGCGCGAAGGCATCGCGGCAATCGCCACGGCGACCGTCGTCTATCGCGGGAGGAAATGATGAGCCTTTTTCCCCCGGATATAATTTCGGCGGCTGAGGCGATCATCCGCGATTTCACCGCGTCGGGGCAGATGGTCTCGACCGCCGAATCCTGCACCGGCGGGCTGATCGCCGGGGCACTGACGGAGATATCCGGTTCATCCGCCGTCGTCGACCGGGGATTCGTCACCTATACGAATGCAGCCAAAGTCGAGCTGCTCGGGGTGCAGGAACAAACATTGCTTCGTTTCGGTGCGGTCTCTGAGGAAACCGCGCGGCAGATGGCGCATGGCGCCCTCTTCCGCTCGCGCGCCACGATTGCCGTCGCCGTCACGGGCATTGCCGGCCCCGGCGGCGGGTCGTCGGAAAAACCGGTCGGGCTCGTGCATCTCGCCGCCAGATCGCGCACCGGCGCACTCATTCATCGAAAAATGCTTTACGGCGATATCGGCCGCAGCGCGGTGCGGCTGGCAACGGTCAAGACGGCGCTGGAGATGGTGCATTCGCTGCTCGTCGACTGACGCGGCTGCGATCGTCCGTCACACCGTGGCGTAGATCCTGTTCGCCCTTGTCTCGAAGGCTTCGGTGAACATGCGGAAGGCGCGGTCGAACATCGAACCCATCAGCGCGCCCAGAATGCGGCTCTTGAACTCGTAGTCGATGAAAAAATTGATCGTGCAGCCGCCGGCCGGGGTCTCGGCGAAATGCCACCGGTTTTCCAGATATTTGAACGGACCATCGATATATTTGACTTCGATGACGTGTTCGGCTCGGTTCAACAACACCTGGGTCGTGAAGGTCTCGCGGATCGCCTTATAACCAACCGTCATGTCGGCCAGGAGCAGGATCTTGCCGTCGCGCTCCTTGCGGCTCCTGACGGAAAGCGCTTCGCAGAGCGGCAGGAATTCGGGATAACGCTCGACATCGGCAACGAGATCGAACATCTGGTCGGGCGTATGCGGTACGGATCGGTGCGTTTCGAACTGCGGCATAGGCGGCACTTAAGCGGGCGCGCCCAGAAGATCAAGGAGTTCGCGCATCTGGCGGCGGGATTTTAGCTGAAGAACCTGGTTGCCAAGGCCGCGTTCGGCGCTTCCGGCGACATAATCCCGAAGTGCGGCTTCGATCAGTGGCACGGCGTCCCGCTCGAAATTCCAGATATAGGCAAGCGCATCCAGCGAGATGCGCTCAGGACAGCCGGCCGGCAGTTCGGGACGGTTACGCCGAAAATAACGAAACGTTCTTGAGACGGCGCCAAACAGACACGCATATCTTGACGGACGAAGCCAAATCACGGCCTCGGCGCGCGGCAGCCGGAGATGGAAGGAATTGAGGCCGGTTCCATCCATGATCCAGCGCTCTTCCGTCACGGCATCGGCGATAAGACGGTCAATCTCGTCGCGCGGCCTCTTTCTCCAGCCCGGCAGCCAGTAGAAGTCGCGGTCCATGGAAATGTAGCGAAGATCGAGCTTTCGCGAGAGCCCCCTTGCAAGCGTGCTCTTTCCGCTGCCAGGGCAACCGATCACCAGGATGCGATCGGCATCGGCCAGCGTCGATTTCAATCCGGATATGATATTCATTGGCTGCCCAAAGAAAACCTTGGCAAAATCCACCGCAGTCAGTTTGTTGCCTAACCTCCCCATCCTACTCGACGTCATCATCGGCCTTGTGCCGAGGATCTGCTGCCCTATCGATCGGTTGCAGATGCTCGGGACAAGCCCGAGCATGACGAGAGAGAGCTTGGCAGCACCCAAACCTTACTCAGCCGCCAGCAACAACTTCTTCTCACGCGCCGCTCTCAGCCGGGCAAAATCATCGCCGGCATGGTGGGAAGAACGGGTCAGCGGGCTGGAGGCGACCATCAGGAAGCCCTTGCTGTAGGCGACGGTTTCGTAGGATTTGAACTCGTCCGGGGTGACGAAGCTCTCGACCTTGTGGTGTTTGCGGGTCGGCTGCAGGTACTGGCCGATCGTCAGGAAGTCGACATCGGCGGTGCGCAGGTCGTCCATCAGCTGCAGCACTTCGTTACGCTCCTCGCCGAGGCCGACCATGATGCCCGACTTGGTGAACATGGCGGGATCGAGTTCCTTCACCCGCTGCAAGAGCCGGATGGAATGGAAATAACGGGCGCCGGGGCGAACCGTCAGATAGTTGCCGGCAACCGTTTCCATGTTGTGGTTGAAGACGTCGGGCTTGGCGGCGACGACGCGCTCTAAGGCGCCCGGCTTCTTCAGAAAATCAGGCGTGAGGATTTCGATCGTCGTTGCCGGCGAGGCCTCGCGGATCGCCCAGATCACCTTTTCGAAATGTTCGGCACCGCCGTCTTCGAGATCGTCGCGGTCGACGGAGGTGATGACGACGTGGCTGAGGCCCATCTCCCTGACGGCCTTGGCGACGTTCTCGGGCTCGGCCATGTCGAGCGCGTTCGGCCTGCCGGTCGCGACGTTGCAGAAGGCGCAGGCGCGGGTACAGATCTCGCCCATGATCATGAAGGTCGCGTGCTTCTTGTCCCAGCACTCGCCGATATTCGGGCAGCCGGCCTCCTCGCAAACGGTGACGAGCTTGTGCTCCTTCACGATAGCGCGGGTCTCGGCATATCCCTTGGAGGTCGGCGCCTTGACGCGGATCCAGTCCGGCTTGCGCATGACTTCCGTATCCGGCCGATGCGCCTTCTCCGGATGGCGTACGCGCTTGGCGTCAGGATTGATCGTGTCGAGAATGGTCACCATTACGGTATCAGCTTTCCGCCGCCCTATGCGGCACAGTCTCTATAGCGCGTCGCGATCTAGCGCCGCACCAGTCGCGCAAGGAATATCAGCAGGCAGGCGCCGAGGAAACCCGTCACGAAATAGCCGAGCCGTCCGCCGGCCAGCTGAACGTGAAACTGGGCGAGGATGGCGGTGGCGACGACCGAGCCGACGATGCCGAGCACAATGTTCAGGAAAATCCCGTATCGGGCATCCATCAGCTTGCCGGCGAGCCAGCCTGCAAGTCCGCCGATGATGATTGCCGAAATCCAGCCCACGCCTTCCATGCCTGTCCTGACCTCAAACTGCGCTACGCGACCGCCCTTGCGACCAGCACCACGATGATGGCGCCGACCGTGGCGTGGATGATCTGCACGACCAGCGCGTTTTCAATGCCCAGCGAAATGCCGAGCGCGCTGAACAGATAACCGCCGACGAAGGCGCCGATGATGCCGCTCAGCAGGCATCTGATCAGGCCGCCGCCACCGACGACCAGACTTGCCAGGAAGCCCGCAACCAGACCGATCAGCAAAAACACCAGCAACGCCTGCGTCTCCATAGACATGATGATTTCCTTTCGCTTTTTCCACCCGACCGGAGCGACTTCCCGCTCCGGCAAAAAAGGGCGGCCCCGAAATTCTCAAGCGTTCAGCACACGGCCATAGGCATCGAGCACCGCTTCCTTCATGGTTTCCGAAACCGTGGGATGCGGGAAGATCGTATGCATCAGCTCTTCCTCGGTCGTTTCGAGGTTCATGGCGACGACGAAGCCCTGGATGAGCTCGGTAACTTCGGCGCCGACCATGTGGGCGCCGAGCAGCTCGCCGGTCTTCTTGTCGAAGATCACCTTCACCATGCCCTGGTCTTCGCCGAGCGCGATCGCCTTGCCGTTCGCCGCGAAGGAGAAGCGGCCGACGCGAATGTCGCGGCCCAGTTCCTTGGCCTTGGCTTCGGTGAAACCGACGGAAGCGACCTGCGGGTTGCAATAGGTGCAGCCGGGAACCTTGCCCTTGTCTGTGGGATGAACATTCGGCAGCCCGGCGATCTTTTCGACGCAGACGACGCCTTCATGCTCGGCCTTGTGCGCCAGCATCGGCGGGCCGGCGACGTCGCCGATCGCATAGATGCCGGCGACATTGGTCTTGCCGTAACCGTCCGCGACGACGCAGCCGCGGTCGGTCTTGATGCCGAGTGCCTCGAGGCCGAGGTTCTCGATGTTGCCCTGAACGCCGACAGCCGAAATCATCCGGTCCGCGGTGATCTGCTGCACCTTGCCGTCCGACGTCTCGACATGCGCCGTGATGCTTCCCGCACCCTTCTCGACCTTGGTCACCTTGGCACTGGTGAAGATCTTGAGGCCGCGCTTTTCCAGCTGCTTGCGGGCGATAGCGGTGATTTCGGCATCCTCGACCGGCATGATGGTCGGCATGACTTCGACGACCGTGACGTCGACGCCCATCGAGCGGTAGAAGCTGGCGAATTCGATGCCGATCGCACCCGAGCCCATGACGATCAGCGACTTCGGCAGCGCGTCCGGCTTCAGCGCTTCGAAATAGGTCCAGATCAGCTTGCCATCCGGCTCGATGCCGGGCAGCGCGCGCGGGCGGGCGCCGGTCGCGATGATGATGTGCTTGGCGGTATAGGTGCCCTCGCCCTTGACGTTCTTCGGCAGCGGATGCTGCGGCTCGACAACAGGCTTCGACGACTTGCCGACGACGATCTCGCCGGGCTTCGTCAACTTCGCTTCGCCCCAGATGATGTCGATCTTGTTCTTCTTCATCAGGAAGCCGACGCCGGCATTCAGACGGGCGGAAACGGCGCGCGAGCGGCCGACGACGGCCTTGGCGTCCGGCTTGACCGTGCCTTCGAGAACGAGGCCGAAATCCTTGAAGTGATTGGCATGATCGAGCACCTCGGCCGAACGCAGCAACGCCTTTGTCGGAATGCAGCCCCAGTTCAGGCAGATGCCGCCCATATGCTCGCGCTCGACGATCGCGGTCTTGAGGCCGAGCTGGCTGGCGCGGATGGCGGCGACATAGCCGCCCGGACCGGAGCCAATGATGATGACGTCGTAGGATTCAGCCATGTGTTTCCTGCCCTTTTGTTACGCTGCGCTGCGGGTCATGAGCACCCACGCGTGTCTCTTGCTGTTTTCGAAGAGCGGCACGGCATCGGCACGCGCAGCCTCCAGAAATCCGTTTCTTCCATAAAGCGACAGAGCCGCCTCGTTATCACTTGCGGTGATGAGACTGACCGGGCGGTAATCCGCCCTTTCGATCTGATCGTCCAGCAGCCTGCGCCCGATGCCGATGCCGCGCAGATGGCGATAGACGCCGAGACTGCCGATGAACCAGCTTCCCACCACCGTCTTCTGCAAGGCGAGCATCGGCTCTGTCGCCGGGATCGTCGCCTCGATATCGCCTATGCCTTCATCGAGCGCATGGCCGATCGCCACACCGGCGACCTCGCCATAAGCCTCGGCGATCACAGCATCCCGCCAGCCGCCGACAGCCTGCTCCTCACTCATTTTCAGCCGCCCCCGCTCCAACGGCGTGTCGCTGACGCCATTCGCCACATCGGCAAACCAGAGCCAGGAGGCAAACCCATGCGATGCGATATCCGCCAGGATCGCCAGCTCCGAGGCATCGCGCCGTGAGGCCTGCCGCAGGGCGATGAAGGCGGTCATATCCTCAGATCCCCAGCATCATCCGCACGATCGATTCCAGGCCGCGCCCGAGCGCACGCGTGTTCTCCGCATCGAGATGAATGCCGTCGATCGGCGTGGTCTTGGCGACGGAGTTGCCGTCGAAAAAGCCGCAGCCGAGTTCGTCGGCAAGGTCACGGTAGAGTGTCGCGAGCTTGGCAGATTCCTCGATGCCGCCGGGAAAGGAGGCGGCGAAAGGCACATTGCCCGTCGCGCAGATCGCCGGCGGCGCCACGATCAGGATCTCCGGCCCGTCGAATTCGAAGGGCCAGGCATGATTGCGGATCAGCCGCACGAGGCGGCTGATGCCTTGGCATGCGGCGAAGGCCGAACCGGCAACAACCGGCTTCATGTCGTTGGTGCCGAGCAGCAGGATGACGAGATCGAGCGGCGCATGTGTCTGCAGGATCGTCGGCAGAACCCGCGCACCGTTGCGGTCGCAATCGGCGAGGTGATCGTCGAAAGCGGTCGTGCGACCGTTCAGGCCTTCGGCGATGACGCGCGCCTCGCTGCCGAGCGCTGCCTGAAGCACGCTCGGCCAGCGATTCTTGTACTCATGACGGCCGATCGTCTCGGCGTCATAACCCCAGGTCAGCGAGTCGCCATAGCAAAGAACGGTCTTGGTCATTTCCGCCTCCGCTTCGCTATCAGACAAGCATGCCCATCGGGTTTTCGATGTAGCCCTTGAAGGCCTGGAGCAGCTCGGCGCCGAGCGCACCGTCGACGCAGCGATGGTCGGTCGACAGCGTAACGCTCATGACCGTGGCGATCGCCATTTCGCCGTTCTTGACGACGACCCGCTGCTCGCCGGCGCCGACCGCGAGGATCGTCGCGTGCGGCGGGTTGACGACGGCTGCGAAGTTCTTGACGCCCATCATGCCCATATTCGAGACCGAGCTGGTGCCGCCCTGGTATTCCTCGGGTTTCAGCTTGCGGTCCTTGGCCCGCTTGCCGAGATCGCGCATCTCGTTAGAGATGACGGACAGCGTCTTCTGCTCGGCCTTGCGGATGATCGGCGTGATCAGGCCGCCGGGGATCGAGACGGCGACGCCGACATCGGCGTGCTTGTGCTTGACCATGTTGCTGTCGGTCCAGGAGACGTTTGCATCCGGAACATCGCGCAGCGCCAGCGCCATGGCCTTGATGACCATGTCGTTGACCGAGAGCTTGTAGGCCGGGGCATTGTCCTTGCGCGGGGCCGCATCGTTCAGCTGAGCGCGCAGCGCCATCAGAGCATCGAGCTCGCAATCGACGCTGACGTAGAAATGCGGGATCGTCTGCTTGGATTCGACCAGGCGCCGGGCGATCGTCTTGCGCATGCCGTCATGCGGCACGAGCTCATAAGAACCCGGTTCGAAGAGCTTGAGCACGGCTTCCTCGGAAGCGCCCTTCGGCGCTGCAGCGGCCGGGGCCGGAGCGGCCTGCGGAGCGGAAGCAGCAGCGGCCGGAGCCGGCGCAGCCTTGGCTCCACCGCCGGCAACGGCGGCTTCGACATCGCTCTTGATGACGCGCCCATGCGGGCCGGAGCCTGCGACAGCGGAAAGATCGATACCGGCTTCCTTGGCGAGACGGCGGGCGAGCGGCGAAGAGAAGGTGCGGTTACCGCCTGCCGAAACCGATGCCGGTGCAGCGGCGGCAGCCGGAGCGGACTCAGCCTTCGCCGGTGCAGCCTCTGCCTTCGGAGCGGGGGCGGCTTCAGCCTTGGCCGGCGCGGCGGAGCCGGCACCGCTTGCGGCGGCGGCGACATCCTCACCGTCAGCGGCGAGAACCGCAATCAGCGCGTTGACCTTGACGCCTTCGGTGCCGGCCGGAACGACCAGCTTGGCAACCGTGCCTTCATCGACGGCTTCGACTTCCATCGTCGCCTTGTCGGTCTCGATCTCGGCGATGACATCGCCAGACCTGACCGTGTCGCCTTCCTTGACCAGCCACTTGGAAAGATTGCCTTCTTCCATGGTCGGAGAGAGGGCGGGCATCGTGATATTGATCGGCATCGAAATACCCTCCCCTTATTTGTAGCAAACGGCCTTCACCGCATCGACGACTTCGCCGACATTCGGAAGGGCCAGCTTTTCGAGATTGGCGGCGTAAGGCATCGGCACGTCCTTACCGGCGATCGTCAGGATTGGCGCATCGAGATAGTCGAAGGCCTGCTGCATGACGCGGGTGGCTATTTCGGTGCCGACGGATGATTGCGGATAACCTTCCTCGACGGTGACGAGGCGGCCGGTTTTCTTTACCGATTCGATAACGGTCGGCAGATCCATCGGGCGGATGGTGCGAAGATCGATCAGTTCGACATCGATGCCGAGCTGTTCGAGCTCGGCGGCCGCCTTCGTCGCATAAGTCATGCCGATGCCGAAGGACACGACCGTGACGTCCTTGCCCGGGCGATGGATGCGCGCTTTGCCGATCGGCAGCACGAAATTATCGAGCTTCGGCACGTCGAAGTGCTGGCCGTAGAGAATTTCGTTTTCGAGGAAGATGATCGGGTTCGGGTCGCGGATTGCCGCCTTCAGCAGGCCCTTGGCGTCGGATGCCGTGTAGGGCATGACGACTTTCAGGCCGGGGATGGCGCTGTACCAGGCGGCATAGTCCTGGCTGTGCTGGGCGCCGACGCGTGCGGCGGCACCGTTCGGGCCGCGGAAGACGATCGGAGCGCCCATCTGGCCGCCAGACATATACAGCGTCTTGGCGGCCGAGTTGATGATATGGTCGATCGCCTGCATGGCGAAGTTGAAGGTCATGAATTCGACGATCGGGCGAAGGCCGGCCATGGCGGCACCGACGCCGACTCCGGCAAAGCCGTGCTCGGTGATCGGCGTATCGATGACGCGGCGGGGGCCGAATTCCTGCAGCAGGCCCTGCGTGACCTTGTAGGCGCCCTGATATTCGGCGACTTCCTCGCCCATGACGAAGACGTCGTCGCTGGCGCGCATTTCTTCGGCCATGGCGTCGCGCAGCGCTTCACGCACGGTCATTGACACCATTTCGGTGCCAGCTGGAATTTCCGGGTCATTCGGAACGACAGCCTTCGGCTCGGCCGGAAGCGGCGCTGAGGCCGAACCGGTGTTGGTCGGCTTTTCTTCCTGGGCCACCTGCGGAGCGGCGGCGGCCGGCTTGGCGGAAATATCCGAAGCGGATTCGCCGTCCTGCAGCAGCACGGCAATTTTGGTGTTGACCTTGACGCCTTCGGTGCCGGCGTCGACCAGCAGCTTGCCGATGATGCCTTCGTCAACGGCTTCGACTTCCATCGTCGCCTTGTCGGTCTCGATTTCGGCAATGACGTCGCCTGAAGTGACCTTGTCACCTTCCTGCTTCAGCCATTTGGACAGCGTGCCTTCTTCCATGGTCGGAGAGAGGGCGGGCATGAGGATATCGATAGGCATGGGTTCCCTCCCCGATTAAAGCAGAATGTCGGTATAGAGCTCGGATGCATCCGGCTCCGGATCGGCCTGGGCGAAGTCGGCGCTGTCGGCGACGATGTCGCGGACATCCTTGTCGATCGCCTTCAGATCGTCTTCGGAAGCCCAGCCCTTTTCAATGAGGCGCGCCTTCACCTGCTCGATTGGGTCCTGCTCGGAGCGCATCTTCTGCACTTCTTCCTTCGTGCGATATTTCGCCGGATCGGACATGGAGTGGCCGCGATAACGATAGGTCAGCATTTCGAGAATGATCGGCCCCTTGCCGGAGCGGCAATGTTCTAGCGCCTCGTCGGCCGCCGCCTTGACGGCGCGAACGTCCATGCCGTCGACCTGAATGCCGGGAATGCCGAAACCGGAGCCGCGCAGCGAATAGTTCGACTGGGCGGTGGCACGGGCGGTCGAGGTGCCCATGGCGTAACGGTTGTTTTCGACGATATAGACGATCGGCAGCTTCCAGAGCGCCGCCATGTTGAAGCTCTCGTAGACCTGGCCCTGGTTGGCAGCGCCGTCGCCAAAATAGGCGATGGCGACATTGCCGTTGCCGCGGTAGTGGTTTGCAAAAGCAAGCCCCGTTCCGAGCGAAACCTGGGCGCCGACGATGCCGTGACCGCCGTAGAAATGCTTCTCTTTCGAGAACATGTGCATCGAGCCGCCCTTCCCGTGGGAATAGCCGCTGCGGCGCCCGGTCAGCTCCGCCATGACGCCGCGCGCCTCCATGCCGGTTGCCAGCATATGGCCGTGGTCGCGATAGGCGGTGATGACCTGATCGCCTTCCTTCTGTGCCATCTGCATGCCGACAACGACGGCTTCCTGACCGATATAGAGATGACAAAAGCCGCCGATGAAGCCCATGCCGTAAAGCTGACCGGCCTTCTCCTCGAAGCGGCGGATCAGTAGCATCTCGCGATAGGCCTTGAGTTCCTCATCCCGATCGAAGTCGGCTACCGGGCCTCCATTCGATGCTTTGGCTGCTGGTTTTGCTGCAGTTTTGCGGCTGGAAACGGTCGCGGTCTTTCGCGGCGCCATTCAACCCTCCCTATGGGTTTGTCGTTTCTCGGTGGCGCGTACCATAGGGAAGAAATATGACCACAGCAATGCCATAATTGCATGGCTCGTATTCGTCGCTAAATCATTGAAAACAAATCGGGAATTCCAATTAACCCGATTTCGGTTAATTGGAATAATGGTTGAAAATGACGATCTCGTCCGCGCGCGACATATTCAGCTGATATCGCGCCTTTTCGTCCAACATATCCTTGTCGAGCGAGCCATCACTCAGCAGCGCGACCTGGCTTTCCAGATGTTCGCGCTTCGCCTTAAGGACGGCAAGCTCCCTTTCGCGCGCGACGCGCTGACGCTCGAACGTCTCCGTCGCCCGCAGGCCATAATCGCCATGGATGCAATGATAACCGAAATAGGAAAGGAAGGCGACCGTCATGGCCGGAATGACGAAGCGGCCGAGCTTTCTCTTCTTATGATGCTTTGTCCACATACACGCATGCTCTTGAACGCATTACCAATTCGCTCAGCATAACGCGCAGAGATTAACCGTTCATTGACCGTAGAAAGCGCGCACGAAAAAACCCGCGCCGGGTGGCGCGGGTCGAGCCGTTGAAAATCGGAACGATCAGCCTTTGATGATCGAGCGGCCGGCATACTGGGCCTGGGGGCCGAGGCCTTCCTCGATGCGGATCAGCTGATTGTACTTGGCGAGACGGTCGGAACGCGACAGCGAACCGGTCTTGATCTGGCCGCAGTTGGTGGCAACGGCAAGATCGGCGATGGTCGAATCTTCGGTTTCGCCGGAGCGGTGCGACATGACCGCGGTATAGGCCGCCTTATGCGCCGTGTTGACGGCGTCGAGGGTTTCCGTCAGCGAGCCGATCTGGTTGACCTTGACGAGGATCGAGTTGGCGACGCCCATGCGGATGCCGTCGCGAAGGCGGGCGGAGTTGGTGACGAAGAGATCGTCGCCGACGAGCTGGGTCTTCTTGCCGATCAGATCGGTCAGCGCCTTCCAGCCGTCCCAGTCGTCCTCGGCCATGCCGTCCTCGATCGAGATGATCGGGTATTTGCCGGCGAGCTCGGCGAGATATTCGGCCATGGCGCCCGATTCGAGCGTACGGCCTTCCCCTTCGAGAACATACTTGCCGTCCTTGAAGAATTCCGTCGAGGCGCAGTCGAGGCCGAGGCACATGTCGTCGCCCGGCTTGTAGCCGGCTTTCTCGATCGACTTCATGATGAAATCCAGGGCTTCGGGCGCGCTCTTCAGGCCGGGGGCGAAGCCGCCTTCGTCACCGACATTGGTGTTGTGGCCCTGCGCGGCAAGCTCCTTTCGAAGCGTATGGAAGACTTCCGACCCCATACGCACGGCGTCGGCGATCGAATCGGCGCCGACCGGCAGGATCATGAATTCCTGGAAGTCGATCGGATTGTCGGCATGGGCGCCGCCGTTGATGATGTTCATCATCGGCACCGGCAGGAGGCTGGCGGAAGCGCCGCCGACGTAGCGGTAAAGCGGCAGGCCGGATGCCTGGGCGGCAGCCTTGGCGACGGCGAGCGAGACGCCGAGGATGGCGTTGGCGCCGAGGCGCGACTTGTTCGGCGTGCCGTCGAGCTCGATCATGATGTTGTCGATCTGAATCTGGTTTTCGGCGTCGATGCCGCCGATCGCGTCGAAGATCTCGGTGTTGGCGGCCTCGACCGCCTTTTCGACGCCCTTGCCGAGA
Source organism: Rhizobium sp. NLR16a (assembly GCF_017948245.1). NCBI lineage: Bacteria > Pseudomonadati > Pseudomonadota > Alphaproteobacteria > Hyphomicrobiales > Rhizobiaceae > Rhizobium > Rhizobium sp. NLR16a. The sequence continues at coordinate 1,956,632 of NZ_CP072865.1, forward strand.
TAGCGCTTGCCGCCGTCGCGCAGCTCGACCGCCTCATGCGCGCCCGTCGAGGCGCCCGAGGGAACGGCCGCGCGGCCCATGCTGCCGTCTTCGAGATAGACGTCGACTTCGACGGTGGGGTTGCCACGGCTATCGAGGATCTCGCGGGCGATGATATCGGTGATTGCAGTCATGGGTTCTTCCTGCTCGGTGGGTGATAAGTCGTTCGAAGCCTGTCATAATCGAAGGCGTGCAAATTACAATGCCGCAATTTCCGGCCTCCGAACCAGCATTCCGTCGTGGCCTAAACCACGAACATGTCAGCTTGTTGAACGTCAGGACTTGGCGATCGCATCGAAGGCAAGCAGCTTCTCGAGCAGTCGCGGCATGTCCTTGAGATAAACCATATTCGGGCCATCGGACGGCGCGTTGTCGGGGTCCTGATGGGTTTCGAGGAAGACGCCGGCAATTCCCGTCGCCACTGCCGCGCGCGCCAGCGTTTCCACGAACTCGCGCTGGCCGCCGGAGGAATCGCCCTGCCCGCCCGGCTGAGCGACGGAATGCGTCGCGTCGAAGATGACGGGAGCGCCCATCGCCGCCATAATCGGCAGCGAGCGCATGTCGGAGACCAGCGTATTGTAGCCGAAGGAAGCGCCACGCTCGCACAAGAGCACATTCGGATTGCCGCTGGCGTTGAGCTTCTTCAGGACGTTCTTCATGTCCCAGGGGGCGAGGAACTGGCCCTTCTTGACATTGACGGCACGGCCGGTCCTTGCGGCGGCGATCAGTAGGTCGGTCTGACGGCAGAGGAAGGCCGGGATCTGCAGGACATCGACCACCTTGGCCACCTCGGCGCATTGCTCGGCCGTATGGACGTCGGTTATGACCGGAAAGCCGAATTCCTTCTTGAGGTCGGCAAAGACCTCCATGCCCTTTTCCAGGCCGATGCCGCGCTCGGCCGAGAGCGAGGTGCGGTTGGCCTTGTCGAAGGAGCTTTTGTAGACAAGACCCATGCCAAGCTTTGCGCAAAGCTCCTTCAGCGTGCCGGCGACCATGAAGGCGTGGTCCCGGTTCTCCATCTGACAGGGGCCGGCAATCAGCGACAGGCGGGCGGTATTGGAAAAGGTGACCTGACCTTCGCCTTCGCCGATCCTGACTTCGGAATTCGTGTCGGTGCTCATCGTGTTTCCTCGAAGGCGAAGAGCGCACCCTGCCCGGGCGTAGACTTCACCAGAATGCGATTGTTCTTGCGCGTGAATGTGATCCCGTTAGCACCCAAATGCGCTTCTGTCACGGCAAGATCGGCGACGGTGAAGAGGATTACCCGGCCGCGCAGACCACGATCGGCGGATGAGACGGCAAGCTCGAAATAGGCCTCCAGCCCTTCGGGCGTCATCAGGCTGATCTTCGCATTTGATGCCGCGATATTCACGCCGAAACCGGTTTTCTCCGCCGCCGCCTGCCCTATCGCAAGCCCGACGAAGGCGGCGAATGCCGCCGGGTCCGGCGCACAAAGCGCGATCTCGGCAATGCCGATCACGCCATTGGCATGCGTCTCCAGCGCGGCGCGATCTGTCGGGAAGGAATTGATGCGCTGGCAGGTAAAGAGAAAGAAATCGGGTGCGCGCAGATCAGCTGCAAAGGCCAGCTTGAAGCTGCCGACGGTCTCCGAACCATCCGGCATCCGCATCGGCCGGCTGAATTGCAACATCTCGCCGGCGCTCGCGCCGTTGCTGACGAAGCGCTTATGATCGAGGCCGGCATCCTCGCTGAGGAAGGCCAGCGCAGACAATCCCTCCTCGCCGCAGCGGAAGCGGAAGGCGCGATTGCGGGCGATGAAGACATTGCCGTGGCGGGCCGCTGCCTCGCTCTCCTCGACGCTCGCCACGCCAAGCGGCTCCAGATAGGTCTTGTCGGCGAAAAAGACGCAGGCATTCTCCGTTCCGAAGGGATGGCGCCCATCGGCGGCGACGGTGAAACCGAGCTTGCCGAGCCTCTCACGCGCCAGATCGATATTGACCACCGGCAGCACGACGTGATCCAGCGGATGCGACTTGGCGGAATGCGCGTTCATGATATCCTCCTGAAAGGGGCAAAGATGTGCGACAGCCCCTCCCCGAATGCAAGCGATGTGCGCCAATCCCGTCGAATGAAATTAAAAATCTCGACGAGTTGGCCCGAAGTTTTACGGAAATTTAGCTACTTGCGGAACACATATGGAACATATAGTGTCTGTTCTGGATTTGTTTCAATCAGGGGTCTGACGTCGATGCTCACGCGCAAACAACAGGAGCTTCTCCTTTTCATTCATGAGCGCATGAAGGAATCCGGCGTCCCTCCCTCCTTCGACGAAATGAAGGATGCCCTGGATCTCGCCTCGAAATCCGGCATTCACCGCCTGATCACGGCGCTCGAGGAGCGCGGCTTCATTCGCCGCCTACCGAATCGCGCCCGGGCGCTTGAAGTGATCAAGCTTCCGGAGGCCTATAACCCCAGCCTGCAACAGCGCCGCGGTTTTTCGCCGAGCGTCATCGAGGGCAGCCTCGGCAAACCCCAGCCGGTCGCCGCCCCCGCTGCCGCAAAGCCGGTCGCCGACAACGGCAACTCTGTCTCCGTGCCGGTCATGGGAAGAATCGCCGCCGGCGTTCCGATCTCGGCGATCCAGAACAACACGCATGACATCGTCATTCCCGCGGACATGCTTGGCTCCGGTGAGCACTACGCGCTGGAGGTCAAGGGCGATTCGATGATCGACGCCGGCATCTTCGACGGCGACACCGTGATCATCCGCAACGGCAGCACCGCAAGTCCCGGCGACATCGTCGTTGCCCTCGTCGACGACGAGGAAGCAACGCTGAAACGCTTCCGCCGGAAGGGCGCCTCGATCGCGTTGGAAGCCGCCAACCCGGCTTACGAGACCCGGATTTTCGGGCCGGACCGCGTCAAGGTGCAGGGCAAGCTCGTCGGCCTCATTCGCCGTTATCACTGACAGCAGCCGGACCGGATTCGGTAAAACTGTCTTTGCGCCAATCATAGGCGCGATGGCGCATCCATGGCCGCGATAGCGCCTCGAATGCGGTTGCGACCTGCAGGCCGGCATCGGCGAAGCGCAATTCGACGGAACCGGTCCTGCGGAGCGTCTCGCCGGTGAAGAGCGTCCCGCCTGAACGGCAGCTGTTGAAACGCAGGCGGACCGAGGTCACGACGATATCGGCCGTATCGCAGGCCGGGCCGAGATAGGCGGCATTGTCGATGACGGTGACGATATGGCCATTGCCGAGTCGTGATGTGCACCACGCCTTCTTGACGCAGGAAAACCGGTTTGCTTCACCGCCTGCTGCGGCTGCCCGCATCGCTGCGCTCGCTTCGTTCTGCTGATCGCGGGAAAGCCTGACTCGGCGGTCTTCTCCTTCCGGCGGGATAGCCGGACCATCCAGCATCTTCGGTGGAACATGTGTCGGCAGGACCAGCGCTCGCTGCCACTGGTCGAAGATGAAATCCGGCGGGTTTTCACGGTTGGACGCGATTGCCTCAGCCGCAACGACCGCAACCAGACCACCATCCTCCGAAATCACCAGATCCGGCGGGCGGGGAGCCGGCAGCAGCAGTACGGTGAGTGTCGAGACGGCGATGATGGATGTGCCGACATGGCGCAGCCGGGTGCGCAGCAGCGTCAGCAGCAGAAAGCCTGCCACCGCCACTGCGAAATACCAGGCGGGCAAGCGGCCGATGCCGATATCGCCGCCCCAGCCGGACACCGTCTTGGCAACCGCAATCACCAGATCGAGGCCGAATCCGACCACCGTCCAGAGCGGAGCATCCAGCCCGAAGGGCATGAGCAGCATCGCCAGCAGCCCGGCCGGCATGACGATGAAGGAGATGATCGGCATCGTCGCAAGGTTTGCCGGCAGGCCGTAAGCCGTCAGGCGATGAAAATGCTCGATCGAAAACAGGGCGGTGGAAAAACCGCCGATCAGCGAGGTCAGGAAGACGCCGCCGAAGAAACCGGCGACGACAACCACCGGCCTGATGATCGGCAATTTCAGGAAAGCGTTTTCACGGACACGCCTGTCCTTCCACAGCTGATAGCCCGATACCAAAGCCAATGTCGCGGCAAAGGACATCTGAAAGCTCGGTCCCAATACTTCCGAAGGTGAAATGGCGATGATGATGAGCGCAGAGAGAACGACATTGCGCAGGCTGATCGACGGCCGATCGAAGAAGACGGCAATCAGCATGATGGTCATCATGATAAAAGCGCGCTCGGCCGAAACCCCGAAACCGGAGATCAGGTAATAGGCGGTGACGGCCATGAGCGCACCGGCGGCGGCGATCTTCTTTGTCGGATAGGCTTGGGCGACGCCGGGAAAGAGGCAGAGCAGCATGCGGAAGCCGACGAAGAAGATGCCGGCCGACAGCGCCATGTTGAGGCCCGAGATCGCGACGATATGGGCAAGGCCGGACTGGCGCAGCGCCTCCGTCGTCGTCTTCGAGATGGCGCGCCGTTCATCCGTCACCAGAGCAGCGGCAAAAGCGCCGGTATCGCCGGGCAGGATCGATCTTATGCGGTCGCCGATGCTGCTGCGCAGCCGGTAGAGCCATTCGAGCAGAGCGTCCGACGTCGAGCTGGCCGCCTGCGGGCCTGCCTCCAAGTCGAGTTTCTCCGGCGCACCATAGAAGAAACCGTTGGCACCGATGCCGTCGAAATAGGCACCGAAGGAGAAGTCGTTGAGCCCGGGAAGTGCGGGGCCCGCCGGCGGTGTCAGCCGTGCCTTGCCGGTGATGATGTCGCCGATTTCGAAAGGCGCATCGGCGCCCCGGACGATCGCGGTGATGCGTCTCGGCGGCCGTTTCAGCTCCGGAGCCTCGGTGCCGGTGACGGCAAGAATGTAGCGCCAGCGCCCGCGGCCGTCCCCTTCCCGCCGTTCGACACGGCCGGTCACGGTCGTCGTCACGGATGAATCGAGGATCACCGTCGAAGCCCGCCAGCTCTCAAACTGAGCCGAGAGCATGCCGCCGGCGAAAAGTGCCAGCGCCATCAAACTTGCGCGCAAGGCCGGCCGGCTGGGACCGGTGAGGAAAACCGCGGCCGCCGACACCAGCAAGCAGAGCAGCGATGGAACGAGGGGCAAATCCGATGCCGCAAGAAACCAGAAGGCCGAGCCGGCTCCGAGGAAGACCGGCGAGAACAGCAGCATTCGGCCATGATCGGCCTCTTCGCCCAGCATGCAGGCTCCGGCAGGCAGCGATTGCCGGGCGGCGGCCAGCAGCCGATGACGCAACGGGGTCTGCGACTGCGTCCTTACCGATTGAGTCACCACCGCAGGCGCAGGAAAATTCGGCGGATCGGCAAGGCCGGCGCCCACTTGCGGCCGCAATTCGGCTGTCGTCTGTTCCTGCATGCGCCGCCCAAAATGACCCCCGCGAAGTCGCCAGAATGCAACCTTCACGCAAATCCGGCAAGAATAATCGGTTGAAATACGAAGGAAAAACCAAAGAAGCAAAAGGCAAGTCGAATCATCGGCTTCCGTTATGCGTGCGGCTCATCGCTGCGGTGCCTAAAAGGTGATGCCGCAATGCACAAAATGCCATCACGGTAACTTGGCATTAGCGTCACGATCATATAGCTATCGGAAAGGACGCTTAACCCCTATGGCGCTTTTGTGGCGCCACCGACATTTCGGAGGATCAGCATGACGGATCAAAGCGCTACAATAAAAATCGGTGACAAATCAGTCGACCTCGCCGTTAAAAGCGGCACGATCGGCCCGAGCGTCATCGACATCGGTGCCCTCTACAAGAACACCGCTTCCTTCACTTACGATCCGGGCTTCACCTCGACCGCATCCTGTGAATCCAAAATCACCTATATCGACGGTGACGAAGGTGTGCTGCTGCACCGCGGCTATCCAATCGAGCAGCTTGCCGAGCACGGCGACTTCCTCGAGGTCTGCTACCTCCTGCTCTACGGCGAACTGCCGACGGCCGCGCAGAAGAAGGACTTCGACTATCGCGTCACGCACCACACGATGGTGCATGAGCAGATGAGCCGCTTCTTCACCGGCTTCCGCCGTGATGCGCATCCGATGGCTGTGATGTGCGGCTGTGTCGGCGCCCTGTCGGCCTTCTATCACGACTCCACAGACATCACCGATCCGCACCAGCGCATGGTCGCCAGCCTGCGCATGATCGCCAAGATGCCGACGCTTGCCGCCATGGCCTACAAGTATCATATCGGCCAGCCCTTCGTTTACCCGAAGAACGACCTCGACTATGCGTCGAACTTCCTGCGCATGTGCTTTGCCGTCCCCTGCGAGGAATATGTGGTCAATCCGGTGCTTGCCCGCGCCATGGACCGCATCTTCATCCTGCATGCCGATCACGAGCAGAACGCTTCGACCTCGACCGTCCGTCTCGCCGGTTCGTCGGGCGCCAATCCGTTCGCCTGCATCGCTGCCGGCATCGCCTGCCTCTGGGGCCCCGCCCATGGCGGCGCCAACGAAGCGGCTCTCAACATGCTGACAGAAATCGGCACCGTTGACCGCATTCCGGAATATGTCGCCCGCGCCAAGGACAAGAACGATCCGTTCCGGCTGATGGGCTTCGGCCACCGCGTCTATAAGAACTACGATCCGCGCGCCAAGATCATGCAGAAGACGACGCATGAAGTGCTTGGCGAACTCGGCATCAAGGACGATCCGTTGCTGGAAGTTGCGATGGAGCTGGAGCGCATTGCGCTCACCGACGAATATTTCATCGAGAAGAAGCTCTATCCCAATATCGACTTCTATTCCGGCATCACGCTGAAGGCGCTGGGCTTCCCCACCACCATGTTCACCGTGCTCTTCGCGCTTGCCCGCACCGTCGGCTGGATCGCCCAGTGGAACGAGATGATCGAGGATCCGGAACAGCGCATCGGCCGTCCGCGCCAGCTCTATGTCGGCGAACCGAAGCGCGACTACATCCCGGTTTCGAAGCGCTGATCGCTTCAGAGCTCAAAAGAAACCCGGTCAGGAATGGCCGGGTTTTTTCTTGTTCAAAACGTCGAGAAGGATTTCGGCGGCCTGTTCGCCGGGCGGCTTTTCCGTCTGCATGCGCTGCCAGATGAGCTCGTAGCCTTCCTTCATCGCCTTAAGCTGATAGGTGTCGGCCGACAGCCTTTCCATCCAGCGCGCAAGGCTTGCACCGCGAACGACATCGTTCAGATATTCCGGCACGACCGGGTAATCGGCGATCAGGTTCGGCAGCGCACCGGTCCAGGTCTTGATGCCCGATGTCAGCATGCGCATGATCCAGTCGACCTTGTAGGCGGAGACGACGGGAACGTCGGCAAGGGCGAGTTCGAGAATAACGGTTCCGGACGCCGCCATGGCCGCATCGGCCTCGGCAAAGGCCTTCCATTTTGCTTGCGCGCCGACGACGATTTCCGGCTTTACCGCCCACGCCGCCGTGATTTCGCGGACAAGCGCTTGCCTGTGCGTCACCGTCGGCAGAATGAAGCGTGTCGGCCCATTGCGGGCGACGAGTTCATTCGCGGCGATCTCGAAGTAAGGCAGAAGCTTCTGGATCTCGGAGGAGCGCGAGCCGGGAAGAAGCAGGATCGGACCGTTACCTGGCTGCCTTCCCAGGCGCAGGCGACGTGTCTCCAGCAGCGCTGGGTCGGCGACCAGACGATGCCCGACGTAGGTCGTCGCCGGCCCATTGAGGCGCTGCATGGCTGCCGGTTCAAAGGGCAGGACGGCAAGCACGTGATCGACATAGGCGAGCATGCGCGTGGCGCGATATTCCTTCCAGGCCCAGACGCTCGGACAGACGTAATTGACGACCGGCAGATCGGGCAACGCGGTGCGCACGCGCTTGGCGACGCGATGGGTGAAATCGGGACTGTCGATGATGACAAGGATATCCGGCTTTGCGGCGACGATCTCAGCCGTGGTTTGACGGATCAGGCCAAACAGCCTTGGCAGCCGGCTCAGCACCTGGGTGATGCCCATGATCGACAGCTCGGAAAAATCGAACAGGGATTTCAACCCCTCCGCCTGCAGCCCCTCGCCGCCAACGCCGACAAGCTCCACCGGCCCGCTGTAAATCCGCTTCAGCGCCGCGATGAGATCGGCGCCAAGCAGATCGCCCGACACTTCCCCGGCAATGACGGCGATCTTCAGCGGCGCTCCGTTCATTCGAGCCCCCATGCCGGCAGACCACGATCGATGCCGCAGACGAACAACCCAGCCTCGTCGGCGGCGCTGATGACCGCGGTCCGATCAAGCACCAGCGAGCGACCGGCCTCGATTGCGATGCCGGCAAGGCCGGCTTTCGCAGCGTTCAGGATTGTGGCAACGCCGATCGCCGGCAGGTCAGCGCGAATGTCCTGTTGCGGCTTGCAGAGCTTGACGAGCACGCCGCGGCGGCGCGGCGAAATCCGTCCGGCGGTCCTGAGGCCGGCAACACGGTCCAGCATCTCATCTGTGCCCTCAAGTCCTTCCAGCGCGACAACGCGCCCGCCGATGCTGACTGCACCCTGCCCGACATCCAGCCGGCCAAGCGTCTCGGCGGCATCGGCGGCTCGGCTGATATCTCGCCGGTCTTCCTCGCCGGGGGCGGCGGCACCAAGCGGGCCAACGGAAGCGAGCAGGTCGGGGGCGATCTCGTGGGCGCCGACGACCCGCCGCCCGTTCCCCTCGATCAACCGGATCACCATCTGCAGAACCGTATCGTCGCCGCCTGAGAGCAATGTGCGAATGGCGGCCGGGACCTTCATCAGAATGCGCAACGTCGGGCGCACCTCGCGCCATTCCGGCCGGCGGCGCACACTTCCCGACATCACCACACGTCCGACGCCATATCGGTTGAAGAGGCCCTCAAGGGCGGCGAAATCGCCGATGCCGATAACGGCGTGATCATAGCCTTCCCAACGTGGATCACTTTCGTCCTTCAGCGCGACGATAACGGGATTTTCGCCAGCCGCGCGCGCGGCTTCGGCGACATAGCAAGGCAGAAGGCCACCGCCGGCGATGATCGCCAACCGGCCCGCAGCGGTGTCGCCTGTTAAAGCCACGGACTAGCCCTTCTGCCCCCGGGTCGGCGAGGACAGTGCGCGGTCGCTGTCGGCTGCAATGAAGTCGAGGATCTGCACCACCTGCTCGCAATCGGCATATTCCTCACGGATCGCGGCGGCGTTTTCGCGCACGGAGCCCGTTCCTTCGAAGATCGCCTTGTAGGCGCGGCGCACCCGGTGGATGACGGCGCGGTCGATGCCGGCCCGCGTCATGCCGACGACGTTGAGGCCGCCCAGCAGACCCGGATTACCGTTCAGCATGCCATAGGGAATGACATCGTAACTCACCGCCGACAGGCCGCCGACGAAGGCGTGGCGGCCGACGCGGGTGAACTGGTGAACAGCCGAGCCGCCGCCCAGGATAACGCGATCCTCGATGACGACATGGCCGGCGAGCATGACGTTGTTCGACATGATCACATGGTTGCCGACCCGGCAGTCGTGCGCGACGTGGGAATTGGCAAGGAAAAGGTTGTTGTCGCCAACGATCGTCTGGCCGCCGAAATCGGCCGTGCCGGTGTTCATCGTCACACCTTCGCGGATCGTGCAATTGGCGCCGACCGTCAGCGTCGTTTCCTCGCCGCCGTGGTGCACGCTCTGCGGATCACCGCCGACCACGGCCATCGGAAAGATGCGCGTGCCTTTGCCGATCACGGTGCGGCCGTTGACGACCGCATGCGCCAGGAGCTCGACATTCGCATGCAGGACAACATGCGGCCCGACATGGCAGAAAGGACCGATTTTGACGCCCTCGCCGATGGTAGCTCCGTCTTCGACGACAGCCATCGGATGGATACGGGCGCTCTCGGCGATATTGCTCATGCCTGATCCTTACGAACGATCATCGCGCCGATATCGGCTTCGGCGACAAGTGCGCCGTCGACCTTGGCGTCGCAATGGAATTTCCAGATATTGCCACGCTGCTTGTGCTTCTTCACGTGGAATTCGACGCGGTCGCCGGGCACGACCGGCTTGCGGAAGCGCGCATTCTCGATGGTCATGAAGTAGACGAGGTTGCCGGTCTGCCCTTCCTTCTTGGCGCAGATGGCGCCCGCCGTCTGCGCCATGCCCTCGATCAGCAAAACCCCGGGCATGATCGGCGCTTCGGGAAAATGGCCGGTGAAATGCGGCTCGTTCACCGTGACGTTCTTGATGCCGATCGCCGCGTTGTCGCCGTCGATCTCGATGATCTTGTCGACCATGAGAAACGGATAGCGATGCGGCAGCAGCTTCATGATTTCGGAAATATCAGCCGAAGAAAGCGTCGTCGTGGCTTCCTCAGTCATCTTGCTTGCCTCCAGGGTTCCTCCCGCGCAACTTGGACTTCGACACCTGTTGCGCGGCCTCTCTCAGATAGTCTTTTAACGGACGTGCAGGGACACCGCCATATTGTCCGCCGGCGGCAAGGTCGGTCATGATACCGCTTTTGGCAGCGATCTGCACGCCGTCACCGATCGTCACATGCCCCTTGATTCCCACCTGGCCGCCGATCTGCACGCCATTGCCGATCTTCGTGCTGCCGGCGATGCCGACCTGCGAAACGATGGCGCAATGGCGGCCGATCTGGACGTTGTGGCCAATCTGGACCTGATTGTCGATTTTTGTCCCCTCGCCGATCACAGTGTCGTCCATGGCGCCGCGGTCGACGGTGGTGTTGGCGCCGATCTCGACATTGTCCTGGATAATCACCCGGCCGATCTGAACGATCTTGATCATGCCGCGCGGCCCCGGTGCATAACCAAAACCATCCTGGCCGATCCGAACGCCATTGTGGAGGATGACGCCATTGCCGATCAGCGCGCAAAGAATGCTCGCTCCAGCCGCAATCGAACAATCCCGGCCGATCTTGACATTCGGGCCAATGACGCTGTTCGCGCCGATGCGCGTTCCCGTCCCGATCTCGGCATGCGCACCAATCACGGCCAACGGTTCGACGATCACGCCCTTTTCAAGTTTGGCGCTCTGATCGATGATCGCGCTCGGAGCAATCTCGCTTTCACCCGAAAGAGCGACCGGACGCAATGCTGCGGGGTAGAACAAGCCTCCCGCCATTGCGAAGGCAGCATGCGGATTGGACGAAAAGATAACCGGAAGATGCGGAGGAACGAGATCGGCAAGCGCTTTGTCGCAGATCACCGCCGAGGCCTCGCATGTCGCAAACTCCTCCCGGTTACGGCGCGACAGGATATAACAGACATCGCCAGCCCGCGCCCGGCTGATGGGGGCGACAGACTTGACGATAACATCGGCATGATCGGAATTGGCGAGTTCTGCCCCAAGAAACTCTGCCAGCTCAGCGAGCCTCAGACCTTCATGGGGCAGAAAAAAACCGTTTTGCTCCATCGGCAATGCTCCAGAACGGAATTGAGTCTTACAGTTCCGGACTGCCGATATCAGAATTGGTTGTTGATGCCAAACTTGAAGTTCTGCGTCTTGTCGAAGTCTTCCTTGAGAACCGGGATTGCGTAATCCAGACGCAATGCACCGAAAGGAGACTGCCAGACGACGCCGACACCGACGGAAGCGCGCAGCGAGGCGTCTTCGCCCTCAATGCCGTCGCCCCTCAGGTCAACGTCGTTGCCGAACAACGTGCCGGCATCGGCGAAGACCGCGCCGCGCAGGTTGAAGTCGCGCGGGAAGCCCGGCATCGGGAACGTCGCTTCGGCCGATGCGGTGAAGTACGTTGTGCCGCCCAGCGGATCGTCGTTGTCACCCCTGACGCGTGGGCCGATACCCTTGTTCTCGAAACCGCGAATGTCGCCATTGGTCAGCGTGAACTGGTCGAAGACATTCAGGTGCTCACCGAAGCCGACGACATAACCCGCCGAGGCCGAAACCGAGCCGATGATATCGGCATCATCAGCAAGCAGGTGGTAGTAGCGGGCCTTGCCGTAGATCTTATAGAACTGCGAGTCGCCACCGAGGCCGGCAATTTCCTGCGTCGCCGTCGCGTAGATGCCTTCGCGCGGCAGAACAGTGTCATCGAGCGTGTTGTAGGTCAGCGTCTGCGAGACGGAGGAACGTGTCCACGGGCTGTCCTCAACGAGGTGCTGATACGGAGCGGACAGATCGGAAAGATCGCTGTTGTCAGCGTCGTACTTCATCTGCTTGTAGTTATAGCGGAAAGTCGTCGCCAGATCTTCGGTGATCGGCGCCGTGACGCGCAGAACGACGCTGGTTTCCTGGTAGTCGTAATTGTCGTTGCTCGACGTTTCACTGTGGTTGACGTCGAAGCCCGCCGCCAGGCGGTAGCCGAGGAAATAGGGTTCGGTGAAGCTGACGCCGTAGGCGCGCGAGCCTTCCTGACCGCCGCCGGCCGAGATGCGGATGTACTGACCGCGGCCAAGGAAGTTCTTTTCTTCGATCGATGCTTCGAGCAGCAGACCGTCGCCGCCGGCGGCATAACCCGCGCCGACACCGAACGAACCGGTCGACTGATCCTGCACGTCGACCACCACCACGACACGATCGGGGGAGCTGCCCGGCTGCGTGGAGATATTGACGGAAGAGAAGTAACCGAGCGCCTCCAGACGACGCTTGGCCTTGGTGATCATCTGCTGATTGAAGGCGTCACCTTCGCTCATGTCAAATTCGCGGCGGATGACGTAGTCGCGCGTACGGCTGTTGCCGCGGATCTCGATGCGCTCCACATAGGCGCGCTCGCCCTGGTCGACGAGATATTCGACGCCGATCGTGTTGTTGTTGAGGTCGCGGTTACCGCGCGGTGTGACGCGCGCAAAGGGATAACCGGCCGACGCAACCTGATCAGAGATCGCTTCGATCGACTTCTGCACTTCCTTGGCGCTATAGACGTGACCTTCCTTCGTGCGCACCAGCGGCAGCAGCTGATCGGAGCCAACACCTTCGACGGTCGACTGGACGGTCACCGGTCCGAAGTCGTAGCGCTGACCTTCCTCGATGTTGAAGGTGAGCGTGTATTTGTTGGTCGCCTCGTCGAAGCTGGCATCGGAAGAGACGATGCGCATGTCGGCATAGCCGCGATTGTAATAGAACTGGCGTAGCGCTTCCTCGTCGGCGTGAAGCTTGTCTTCGTTGTAGACGTCCTTGCGGGTCAGGAACGAAAGGAAGTTCGAACGCTTGGTATTGATGACGGCAGCCAGACGACCGGCGCTGTAGGCATTGTTGCCGACGAAATTGATCGAATCGATCTTGGTGCGATCGCCCTCGTTGATGACAAAGGCGAGATTGACGCGGCCCTCGCCGAGCGGCACCACCTGCGTCGTCACTTCGACTTCGCTGCGGCCGGTGGCGGCATAGGCATCCTTGATCGCCTGGATGTCGGACTGGATCTGCGTGTCGCTGTAAGGACCGGCAGCATGCGTCTGGACGATCGTCGCGAGCTTGTCGTCCTTGATCTTGCGGTTGCCGTTGAAGACGACCTGATTGACGAGCTGGGCCTCCTGGACGTTGACGACGAGCGTGCCGCCGGAAACCGAAATCTTCACATCGGAGAAGTAGCCCGTGCCGTAAAGCTGTTTGACCGAGTTATCGATATCAGTGTTCGAGAAACTCTTGCCCGGCGTGATGGTGAGGTTCGACCGGACAGCTTCCGCGCCGACGCGGCTTGCGCCACGCACATCGATGCGCTGGATGACCGCGGCCTCAGCGGCCGTAGCGGAAACGAACGTCAAAGCACCTGCGCCCGAAGCAACAACACTAGCAGACAGCGCAACCGCCGATACTGCGTTCAAAAACTTTGAACCAGCCTTCATTTCACCTATTACCTTTTTTCCCTCGTCCCCGTCCCCGGGAGAACCCGATTCCGGTCACGTGTGTCGTTTTACCCGCTTTTGACATACAAGCAAGGGAGGGCGTTAATTTCTGTTTACTTCATTTCCAAGCGTGACCCATTCGCCACTACAGCCTTGAAACATCGTAAATAAATAGTAATTCCCTTGCCTTACGCGTTTACCCTCAGCTCAGGGTGATGTCGTTCCAGGTCGTGAAAACCATCAATGTCAATATCATTGCCAGGCCTATACGAAATGCAATTTCCTGGGCCTTGGCACCCAGCGGTTTTCCTCTGACCGCTTCCACCGCATAGAACATCAGGTGGCCACCATCAAGTACCGGAACCGGCATCAGGTTAAGCAATCCTATCGAAACCGACAGCACCGCAGCAAGCTGCAACACTGCCCCCAGGCCAAGCTTCGCCATCTGGCCGGTAGCCTGCGCCACACGGATCGGCCCGCCCAGTTGATCAGCCCGCATTGATCCGCTGAAGATGTTGCCGATATATTTGAAGGTGTCCGTGACGATTTGCCCGCTGGCGATCACGCCCTCACGCAGCGCCTGGAGCGGCGTGTAGGTCTGCAGCCGGAAATTGCCGGAGTTCTTGTCGGTAGCGATGCCGATCTGACCGACTTCCATCTTGTTGCCGAACTGATCGGTCTGGTCGACGCGCTGCGGCACCATCGGCACATCGAGCTTCTGGCCGCCGCGCTCGACTGTGACGACAATCCTCTGGCCGGGGCGCATGCCGACATAGCGGCGCACATCTTCAAACGTCTCGACCTTGCCGCCATCGAGGGCAACCAGGAGGTCGCCGGGAAGGATGCCGGCCGCGGCCGCCGAGCTCTCCGGCTTGACCTCGGCAACGACCGGGTCGGCGATCATGCGGCCATAGACGGTGAAGAGAACAGTGAAGATGGCGATCGCCAGCAGAAAATTGGCGATCGGACCGGCTGCGACAGTCGCGGCACGTTTCCACAGCTTGGCGCCGGCAAAGGAGCGCGCCCTCTCCTCCTCGGACATGGCGGCAAGCTTGTCGCTGTCCGGTTTGCTCGACGCATCCTCGTCGCCGAAGAAGCGGACGTAACCGCCAAGCGGGATCACGGAGATCTTCCAGCGTGTTCCATGACGGTCGGTGAAGCCGAACAGCTCGGGACCGAACCCGACCGAAAAGGCAAGGATACGAATGCCGCTCCAGCGCCCGACAAGGTAATGGCCCATCTCATGCACGAAGACGAGCAGCGAGAGCACCAGGATGAAGGTGACGATGTTCCCCATCACAAATGCGTATAAGCCGGTCATCGCGTCCATGGGTTCCTTCCGTCAGGCTGCCGCGTCATCAGAGGCCGAACAATGCCGCTCCGAGCGACGTCATGCCAGCCCCCTTTATCAGGGAAAACAGTGTAGCAAGCAAGAACGCCGCAAAACAGGCGAAAATCAGCCCGTCGACGCGGTCCATGACGCCGCCATGGCCCGGAATAAGACGGCTCGAATCCTTGACGCCGAATTTTCGCTTGATGAAGGATTCGAAAAGATCGCCCGACTGGCTGCAGATCGACAGGATGAGCGCCACGCCGGCGGCGGCGACTTCGGCGCCCGGAAAGAGGAAATAGGCGAGAAGGATGCCCGCTGCGACCGCAGAAACGGCGCCCCCGATTGCACCAGACCATGTCTTTCCCGGGGAGATCGATGGGGCAAGCTTCGGTCCGCGGAGCCTCCTGCCGACGAAATAGGCAAGGATATCGGTCGCCCAGACGACAGCAAAGACGAAAAGCATGGCGTAAAGACCGGGCTGGTCGTCGCTTCTGATCGCGGCGAGTGCCAGGCCCGTGGCGCCGGCATAGAAGAGGCCGACAGGCAGCCAGCGACTCGTGCCGTGCAGAATGATCAGGGCTATGCCGACGGCGGTGACCCCGGCCAGCATGCCGGCGGCGAATTCGAAATTGCCGACAAGCACGAGGAAGGCGACCGCCGCTTCGCCGATCCAGCCGACCACATTGGCGACCCAATCCCGCGCAATGCCGGTTATCTTAGACCATTCATAATAGATCAGCAGGCCAATCACCGTCGCCAGGGTGCGAAAGGCAGGGCCGCCATACCAGGTGGCGACGAGAACGATGACCGCGAGAATCAATCCTGAAACGATGCGGAGCTTCAATTCCCTCTGCATCAGGTGCCGACCGCAGCTGCCTGCGATGACAGGCCGCCGAAGCGCCGGTCGCGGGAGGCGAATTTTTCCAGCGCCGAGCGGAAAATCTCCGGGCTGAAATCGGGCCAGTATTCCGGGACGAAGATGAATTCCGAATAGGCGGCCTGCCAAAGCAGGAAGTTGGAAAGCCGTTCCTCGCCGCTGGTGCGGATGATGAGATCCGGATCGGGGATGCCCGCCGTGTCGAGACGGGCGTTGATCAGCGCGGGGGTGATGTCCTGTGCCCGCAGGCGGCCGGACTCGACGTCCTTCGCCAGGCTCACCACGGCGCGCGAGATTTCATCGCGCGAGCCGTAATTGAAGGCGATGACCAGCGTCAGCGCCGTGTTGTCCCTGGTGGTCTCCTCCGCCTCCAGCAGCAGGCCGAGAATGTCGCTGCGCAGGCTGTGGCGGTCGCCGATCACCTTGATGCGCACATTCTGACGATGAAGCTCGGCCAGGTCGCGACGAATGAAAGCCTTGAGCAGACCGAGCAGATCGGAAACCTCGGCTTCGGGCCGGCGCCAATTCTCCGAGGAGAAGGCGAAGAGGGTGAGATATTTTATGCCGGCCGCACCGGCGGCGCGGACTGTCTCGCGTACGGCCTCGACACCCTTGCGATGGCCCATCGTGCGCGGCAAGCCGCGCTGCTTGGCCCAACGGCCATTGCCGTCCATGATGATGGCAACATGCTCTGGCACAGTCACAAATACAGATTCCGACATTTCCCGTCCGGTCTTTCCAGGCAAAGGCACAGGTCCACTAGACCTGCATGATTTCCTTTTCCTTCTCGCCAAGCAAGCGGTCGATTTCGGAAATCGTCTCGTCCGTCATCTTCTGTACGCGTTCGGACTGCGCACGGCTCTCGTCCTGGCCGATTGCACCGTCCTTTTCGGCTTTCTTGAGTCCGTCCATGCCGTCGCGGCGGACATGGCGAATCGCGACCTTGCTCTTTTCGGCATAGTCGTGCGCCACCTTGACGAGCGACTTGCGGCGCTCCTCGTTCAGCTCCGGCAACGGAATGCGCAGGCTCTGGCCGTCGACGATCGGGTTGAGGCCCAGATTGGATTCGCGGATGCCACGTTCGACGGCGCTGACCATCGACTTGTCCCAGACGGAAACCGTCAGCATGCGCGGCTCGGGCACGGTGATGTTGGCGACCTGGTTCAAGGGCACGCGCGAACCATAGGCCTCGATCGTCACCGGATCGAGGATGTTGGCCGAAGCACGGCCGGTGCGCAACGATGCGATGTCGCTCTTGAATGCAGAGACCGCGCCGTCCATCCGGCGCTTCAGTTCCTTGATATCGATACCTTCACTCATGTCGATGCTCCCGTTTAGAGCGATGCCGAAAAGTCAGCGGTTTTCGGGACGTCTCATGCTCTAATTCTTTAATGTAGAACATGTTTCAGATTTCAGGCCAACCGGACCTAAAGCTCAACCATGTTCTAGCGAGGGCTGCGCCGAAACCGCGGCGCAGCTTGTATCAGTTGTCGGAGACGATGGTCTTGAGGCCACCGCCCGTCAAGATTTCAGCAAAACCACCCTTCTCGTGGATCGAGAAGACGATGATCGGAATGGAATTTTCCCTGGCAAGCGCCACGGCGGCAACGTCCATCACCGCAAGCCCCCTGTCCAGCACCTCCTGGTGGGTCAGGCGGTCGAAGCGGGTCGCATCGGGATATTTCTTCGGGTCGGCGGTGTAGATGCCGTCCACCTGCGTGCCCTTGAAGATCGCTTGCGCGCCCATTTCGGCGGCGCGCAGTGCTGCGGCGGAATCGGTGGTGAAGAAGGGATTGCCGGTGCCGCCGGCAAAGATCACCACGCGTCCCATCGACAGATGATAAAGGGTCGCTCGCTGCGAGAAGCTCTCGCAGATCTCCGGCATGGAGATGGCCGAAAGCACCACCGTATCGATGTTCAGCTTGCGCAGCGAGGTTGCCAGCGCGAGCGCGTTGATGATGGTGCCGAGCATGCCCATATGGTCGCCGGTCACCCGGTCGCCGCCTTTGGATGCGACTGCGACACCGCGGAAGATATTGCCGCCACCGACGACGACGCCGACTTCCACGCCCATATGCCTTGCCTCGGCGATATCGGATGCAATGCGGTCCGCCACCGCGACATCGATCCCGAAGCCCTGGCCACCCATGAGCGCTTCGCCGGAAGCCTTGAGCAGAACGCGTTTATAGACAGGCTCTAAAGACATCTTGGCTCCTCGTAAATTGCCGTGAATGCCCGATACACGAAGGGCACCGCGTTGTCACGCGATGCCCTGGCGTTTTCCCAATTATGGCTGAAAGATCAACCCTTGACGGCAGCCGCGACTTCAGCCGCGAAATCGGTCTCTTCCTTCTCGACGCCTTCGCCGAGCAGGAGACGTGCCATGCCGGCAACTTCGATCGGGGCGCCGACGGCCTTTTCAGCTTCCTTGATGGCGGCTGCGACGGTGAGATCGGGATTGATGACGAAAGACTGCGAGAGAAGAGCGACTTCCTCGAAGAACTTGCGCATGCGGCCTTCGACCATCTTTTCGATGATGTTGTCGGGTTTGCCCGAAGCGCGCGACTGCTCGATGAAGACGTTGCGCTCGCGTTCGGCGACGGCGGCATCGACCTCCTCCGGGCGGATCGCCAGCGGCGCGGTCGCAGCAATGTGCATGGCGACCTGGCGGCCGATTGCGTTCAGGGCTTCCTTGTCACCGGTCGACTTCAGCGCCACGAGAACGCCGAGCTTACCAAGGCCGTCGGAAACCGCATTGTGGATATAGGTGGCGACGACGCCGTCCTCGACGGAGAGAGCGATCGAACGGCGCAGGTTCATGTTCTCGCCGATCGTTGCGATCGCATCCTTGATGGTGTCGGAAACGGACTTGCCGGATGCCGGGTAGGTCGCAGCGCCGACGGCCTCGACAGTGCCGTTCGTCGAGACGGCGACCTTGGCGATGCCGCGGACGAGATCCTGGAAGGCATCATTACGGGCGACGAAGTCGGTTTCGGAGTTGACTTCGACGACGACGGCCTTCGTGCCTTCGCTCGAAACGCCGACGAGGCCTTCGGCGGCGGTACGGCCGGACTTCTTGTCAGCCTTGGCGATGCCCTTGGCGCGCAGCCAGTCGATCGCCGCTTCCATGTCGCCGCCGGTTTCAGCAAGAGCCTTCTTGCAGTCCATCATGCCTGCGCCGGTCTTTTCGCGCAGTTCCTTCACCATTGCAGCCGTAATCTCGCTCATTATCTTCCTCTTGTCGGTTCAAACGGTGGACCGCAAAGCGGCGCGGCACCGGATTGAGGCACGAAATGTACCTGTATGTATGACAGCGTGATGAAGACGCGCCATAACGAAACTTTACTGACGGAGCGCCTGACGCCTCCGCCTTGAAACAGGTAAGGCCGCCGAACTTCGATGAGTCGCGAGCGGCCTTCCCAGTCTGCAAGCTTTGACGGAGTTTTGTCTCCGCCCGCCTTCATCAGCCTTCGGCTGCTTCCTCGAGAGCCGGCTCGACCGGAACTTCGGAGGATGCGCCGAGATCACGGCCGGAAGAGCTCTGCTGGCGCGCAATGCCGTCGATGGCAGCGCGGGAGATCAGCTCGCAATACAGGGCGATGGCGCGCGATGCGTCGTCGTTGCCCGGGATCGGATAGTCGATCAGGTCCGGATCGCAGTTCGAATCGATGATGGCGACGACCGGGATGCCGAGGCGCTTGGCTTCGTCGATCGCGATCTTTTCCTTGTTGGTGTCGATGATGAACATCAGGTCGGGCGTGCCGCCCATATCGCGGATACCGCCGAGAGCCTTGTCGAGCTTTTCACGCTCGCGCTCGAGGTTCAGGCGTTCCTTCTTGGTGAAGCCCTGCGCTTCGCCATTGAGGATCTCGTCGAGCTTGCGCAGGCGCTGGATCGAGTTGGAGATCGTCTTCCAGTTCGTCATCATGCCGCCGAGCCAGCGCGAGTTGACGTAGTACTGGGCCGAGCGCTTGGCGCTGTCGGCTATGATCTCGGACGCCTGGCGCTTGGTGCCGACGAAGAGAACGCGGCCGCCGCGGGCGACGGTGTCGCTGACGACCTGGAGGGCGCGCGACAGCATCGGAACGGTCTGGGCCAGGTCGATGATGTGGATGTTGTTGCGATCGCCGAAGATATACGGCTTCATCTTCGGGTTCCAGCGATGGGTCTGGTGGCCGAAGTGGACGCCTGCTTCAAGAAGCTGACGCATAGAAAAATCAGGCAATGCCATGCCTTGTTACTCCTTTTCCGGTTGAACCTCCGCAAGACGAACAGCACCCTCTTCGAGAATGCCACCGGCGGAACAGCCCGGATTTCTCCCGGGCGATCCCATGCCTTACGTGTGGAATGCCGGTGCCCATACATTCGAATTGGCACGAAAGCAAGGCCCATGCTGGAAAAACCGATCCAACGCCCTATGCAGGACAACAATTGACGTCATCGCAGCGGAAGATCAGCTTGCTGACGGCACTTTGACCGTTGCTGATCGGCGAGCCCGGCGTTTTCCGATCGCTGGAGCTGCGGCCTACTTGCAGACCTCAGCCTTGTGATCGAGCAGCTCGAGCTTGGCAAGCTTCCCGGTCAGGACGAAATCGCCATAATCCATCGTCAGGTCGCGGGTGATGCCGTTCTCGTAGAGCTTGAACGACATGCGATAGACCGGCACCGAATCCGATTTTGCATTCTCGTTGAAATAGGCAATGGTCACCGGCCAGAAGGCTGTCTTCGAGAAGGCGCCGGCATTGCCGGCGTCGGCTTCCTCGGCAGCGGGCGTTTCCTGCTTGCCGACGATCGTCGTCGTCACCAGCGACTTGTCGCCGTCATCGGAACCGTCGAAAACGCGGGCTTCGAAGAAACGTTTTCCCTCCTTGGCGTTCTGGATCACATCGAGCATATGCTCTGTCGGAAAGCGGCTTTCGCCAAGCTGCAGCTCGCGGCTCGCCGGCTGCTTGAGATCGACCTTGACGCCATCGGCCTGATTTTCGGCCGCGCCGTTGACCTCCTTGTCGAGTTGGTCGTCGGTGAAGGATTTGGTGTCGAAGGTAAACTTGCGGTCCTTCAGGTTCTCGAAGGTCTTTGTCTGCTGATCGCTGACGCGCACGCTGTCGCCGGTATCGATCTGCGTCACGAAGCGGAAATTTGTAGTGAAGCCCTGGCAATAGCTGCCGTCGAATTCATAGACCATGCGGCCGTACATGGAGGCGATGCCGGAGCGGTCCGACGCGTCCTTCAATTCCAGATCGTAGACCGCGCGATGGGCGACGAGGCCGGTCGCGATCGCAGCACTTGCCGCAGGCGCAGCCGCCCATGCATGGGCGGAAAGGCCGGCGAGAAGCAGAGCGGCTAGACTCGATCGGAACATTCATTCACTCCTGTTGGACTCGGCCGCGATGTTATAAGAAAGCTTTCGGCCAAATCGAGGCTCGAAGCTGTCATATTAAAGATTCTAGTCTTGATGCATAATTTTTGAAACATTGACAACAAAAGCGGAGACGAAAATGTCCAATGAAATTGCTGCGCGCCTGAGCGAGATGGGGATAACCCTGCCTGAAGCTGCGGCACCTGCCGCAAACTACGTTCCGTATGTGATCAGCGGCAATCTTCTCTACATCTCCGGACAGCTGCCGCTCGAAGGGGGCAAGGTCGCGGTATCCGGCCATCTCGGCAAAACGGTCGACGTTGCGAGCGGCCAGCGTGGGGCCGAGCTCTGCGCCATCAACATCCTCGCCCAGGCCAAAGCTGCGCTCGGCGGCGACCTCGGCCGCATCCGGCGCGTCATCAAGCTGAACGGATTCGTCGCCTCGGCGCCCGACTTCATCGAGCAGCATCTCGTCATCAACGGCGCCTCGAACCTGATTGCCGGTGTGCTCGGCGAGGCCGGCAAACATGCGCGCGCCGCCGTCGGCATGGCCGCTCTGCCGCTCAACGCCGCCGTCGAGATCGACGCTATCATGGAAATCGCAGAATGACCAATGCGGACTGGATCAAGGACGTGCCGGTCGCCCATCGCGGCTATCATGACCTGAATAAGCTTGTCTGGGAAAATACGCTTTCGGCCTTCTCGCGCGCGGTCGAAGCCGGCTTTGCGATCGAATGCGACCTGCATTACGCCTCCGACGGCGTACCGATCATCTTTCATGACGAGGATCTTCAGCGTCTGTGCAATCTGAACGGCGACGTCCGCGAGCGCACCTCCAGGGAACTCGGGCTGATCGCCGTCGGCGGCACGGGCGACAAGGTGCCGACGCTCCGCCAGCTCCTAGACCTCGTCAAGGGCAAGGTGCCGCTGGTGCTGGAGCTGAAGGGCCGTGAGGCCGACGACGAGGGTTTTGCCGAATCCGTGCTCGAAGTACTCGAAGGCTATGAAGGCAAGGTGGCGCTGATGAGCTTCGACCATTGGCTGCTGCGCGATCTGAAGGCGCTTGATGCACCCTACCCGCTCGGATTGACGGCCGACGGCAATACGCCGGAGCAGTTCAGAACACATGCGCAGGCGATGGAGATCGGTTTGGATTTCATCTCCTATTATTATGGCGATCTGCCGAATGCCTTCATCACAGGCGAACGCGAAAAGGGCTTGCCTGTAATCACCTGGACGGTGCGTGACGAAGAGGCATGCCGGCGTACATTTCAAAACGCCGACCAGATGACCTTCGAAGGCTTCGATCCGCGCGAGGCCGTTTGATGCTCGCTTTTTGGCCAAGATCATGCGCAGACTGAGGTAGAGCCGAACCGTCCCCTCCCCACAGGCTTCGCATTTGCCCCATGACCGATGAACTATCCATTCGCGTAGAACGCTCCTTCACCGCGATTTCCCCGGAGAGCTGGTCCAGGCTTTCCGGGGCGTCGAAGACTTGCAGCACGCTTGCCTACAATCCCTTCGTCTCGCACGCTTTTTTATCGTCGCTGGAGGAATCCGGCTCGGCCGCCGCCGAAACCGGCTGGCTCGGCCATCACCTGCTGCTCGAAACCGATCGCGGCGAGCTGATCGGCGCCCTGCCCGGCTATCTCAAAAGCCACAGCCAAGGGGAATATGTCTTCGACCATGGCTGGGCCGACGCCTTCGAGCGGGCCGGCGGGCGCTATTATCCCAAGCTGCA
This sequence comes from Rhizobium sp. NLR16a, assembly GCF_017948245.1. Lineage (NCBI taxonomy): Bacteria > Pseudomonadati > Pseudomonadota > Alphaproteobacteria > Hyphomicrobiales > Rhizobiaceae > Rhizobium > Rhizobium sp. NLR16a. The sequence continues at coordinate 1,979,712 of NZ_CP072865.1, forward strand.
GTGCTCGATCCCGTTCACGCCGGCGACGGGGCCGCGTCTTCTCGTCGCCGAAGGGCTGCAGCGATTGCCGATCCAGAGCGCGATCGCCGAAAGCCTGAAAGAGGTCGTGCGCCGGCTCGGTGTTTCCTCGGCCCATATTACCTTCGTCCCTGATGAAGAGATCGGCGTCTTCGAGATGGATGGCTATCTGCACCGCACCGACCAGCAGTTCCATTTCATCAATGACGGCTACGCCAATCACGACGAGTTTCTCGAAACGCTCGCTTCGCGCAAACGCAAAGCATTGCGCAAGGAGCGCCGCGCCGCGCTCGAGAACGGGATCAGCGTCGATTGGCTGACCGGCCGCGATCTGACGGAGCGGATCTGGGACCAGTTCTTCAAATTCTACATGGATACCGGCGGCCGCAAATGGGGCCGGCCCTATCTCACCCGCAAATTCTACTCGCTGATCGGCGAGCGCATGGCCGACGATATCTTGCTCGTCATGGCCAAGCGCGACGGGCGCTATATTGCCGGCGCGATCAATTTCATCGGCGGCGATACGCTCTACGGCCGTCACTGGGGCTGCATTGAGGACCACCCCTTCCTGCATTTCGAGGTCTGCTATCACCAGGCGATCGACTTCGCCCTGGCGAAAGGGTTGAAACGGGTCGAGGCCGGGGCGCAGGGCGAACATAAGCTCGCCCGCGGCTACCTGCCGGTGACGACGCACTCCGCTCATTATGTCGCTCATGCCGGACTGCGCCGCGCGATCGGCGATTATCTCGCGCGCGAGCGTGCCGATGTCGAACATATGAGCGAGGTGCTGGCCGAACACAGCCCCTTCCGCAAGGGTGAGCGTCAGCAGGAGGATTGACGCCGCCCCGCCGAGCGCGCTACCCGATCAATGGAACGTGAGGAGATTTCGCGATGACCAGCGCTTATGACGACAACAATATCTTCGCCAAGATCTTGCGCGGCGAAATTCCCTCGCACCGAATCTACGAGGACCAGCATACGCTCGCCTTCATGGATGTGATGCCGCAGGCGCCGGGCCACGTGCTCGTCGTTCCGAAGGCGCCTTCGCGCAATATCCTCGATGCCGATCCCGCCACCCTCGTCCATGCCATTACCGTCGTTCAAAAGGTCGCCCAGGCGGTTCAGGAAGTTTTCGACGCCGATGGCGTGTTCATCGCCCAGTTCAACGAACCGGCGGCTGGACAAACGGTGTTCCATCTGCATTTCCACATCATCCCCCGCCATGAGGGCGTGGCGCTCAAGCCGCATTCCGGCAAGATGGAAGACGGCGCGGTACTCGCCGCCAATGCCGAAAAAATCCGGGCGGCCCTGGCGTAACGCGGATCTCTGCCAACGAGGGAAACAAAAAAGGCCGCGGGTGACGCGGCCTTTTCCAATTCGGTGACGAGCCCTCACTTCTTGCGCGGAACCTTGGGAACCGTGCTTCCCTTCTTCGGTGCGTCGCGGACTTCGGGCTCGGCCTGCGGGACCGTCTTGGCGCGGGTCTTGCGGGCCGTCTTCGTCTTCAGCTCGCCATCATCCTCGTCGTCAGCTTCGGGATGCACGACCTCGGCCTCGGGTTTCGGCTTGATCGGCGCCGTATCCGGAATGGCTTCCAGCAGAATGCCGGGCTTGCCATCTTCCTTCGGGCCGACGGTGACGTTGACGACGCCGCCCTTCTTCAGCTTGCCGAAGAGGATTTCGTTGGCGAGCGGCTTCTTGATCGTGTCCTGGATCACCCGGGCCAGCGGGCGGGCGCCCATCTTCTCGTCGTAACCCTTTTCTGCAAGCCAGGCGATCGCATCCTCATGCAGGTCGAAGGTGACGTTCCTTTCGGAAAGCTGGGCCTCCAGCTGCATGATGAACTTCTGAACGACCTTGTGAATGACAGCCGTCGGCAGCGCCGCGAAGGGAATGATCGCGTCGAGACGGTTGCGGAATTCCGGCGTGAAGAGACGGGTCAGCGCCTCCTCGTCCTCGCCAGTGCGCTTGGACGAACCGAAGCCGATCGCCGCCTTGGCCATTTCGGAGGCGCCCGCATTCGTCGTCATGATCAGGATGACGTTGCGGAAGTCGATCTTCTTGCCATTATGGTCGGTCAGCGTGCCATGGTCCATGACCTGCAGCAGGATGTTGTAGATATCCGGATGCGCCTTCTCGATTTCGTCGAGCAGGACCACGCAATGCGGATGCTGGTCGACGCCATCGGTCAAGAGGCCACCCTGGTCGAAGCCGACATAGCCGGGAGGTGCGCCGAGCAGACGCGAGACCGTGTGCCGCTCCATATATTCCGACATGTCGAAGCGCAGGAGCTCGACGCCGAGCGACGCTGCCAGCTGCTTTGCCACCTCGGTCTTGCCGACGCCGGTCGGACCGGAGAAGACATAGGCGCCAATCGGCTTGTTCGGCTCGCGAAGGCCGGCACGCGCCAGCTTGATCGAGGTCGAAAGAGCTTCGATCGCGATGTCCTGTCCGTAGACCACCGAACGCAGTTCCTGCTCGAGATTGGCAAGCACCGCCTCGTCGTCCTTGGAGACAGTCTTCGGCGGAATGCGCGCCATCGTGGCGACGGTCGCTTCGATCTCCTTCTCGGTGATCAGCTTGCGGCGCTTTGACGGCGGCAGCAGCATTTGGGCCGCACCCGTTTCGTCGATCACGTCGATCGCCTTATCGGGCAACTTGCGGTCGGAGATGTAGCGGGCCGACAGTTCGACGGCCGACTTGATGGCGTCGTTCGAATAACGCAGATGATGATACTCTTCGAAATAGGGCTTCAGGCCCTTCATGATCTCGATCGCGTCATCGATCGACGGTTCGCTGACGTCGATCTTCTGGAAACGACGGACCAGCGCCCGGTCCTTCTCGAAGAACTGGCGATATTCCTTGTAGGTGGTCGAACCGATGCAGCGGATGGCGCCGGATGACAGCGCGGGCTTCAGCAAGTTCGATGCATCCATCGCCCCGCCTGAGGTGGCGCCGGCGCCGATCACCGTATGGATTTCGTCGATGAAGAGGACGGCGCCCGGATATTCTTCCAGCTCCTTGACGACCTGCTTCAGACGTTCCTCGAAGTCGCCACGGTAGCGTGTGCCGGCAAGCAGCGTGCCCATATCGAGCGAGAAGATCGTCGCATCGGCGAGCGCCTCGGGAACCTTCCCTTCGACGATGCGCTTGGCAAGACCTTCGGCTATCGCCGTCTTGCCGACGCCGGGATCACCGACATAGAGCGGGTTGTTCTTCGAACGACGGCACAGGATCTGGATGGTGCGGTTGACCTCGGCATGACGGCCGATCAGCGGATCGATCTTGCCGCCCTTGGCCTTCTCGTTGAGATTGACGCAGTAGGCCTTGAGCGCATCCTGCTGCTTTTTGGGACCGCCCTCTTCCTCGCCGCCGCGCGCCGTCGGCTTGCTCTCGGCCTCCTCCTCGGCGCCGCGCGGAGTGCGGGTCTCCGACGCGCCTGGCCGCTTGCCGATGCCGTGGGAGATGTAGTTGACGGCATCGTAGCGGGTCATCTCCTGTTCCTGCAGGAAATAGGCGGCATGGCTTTCGCGCTCGGCGAAGATCGCAACGAGCACGTTGGCGCCGGTCACTTCCTCGCGACCGGACGATTGCACATGGATGACGGCCCGCTGGATGACACGTTGGAAGCCGGAGGTCGGCTTCGAATCCTCGTCGTAACCCGTGATCAGATTGGACAGTTCGTTATCGACATATTCGACGAGCGTCTTGCGCAGCGCGTCGAGATCGACATTGCACGCGCCCATGACCGCGGCCGCATCGGCATCATCGATCAGTGCGAGCAGCAGATGCTCGAGCGTCGCATATTCATGATGCCGCTCGTTGGCAAAGGTCAGTGCCTGATGGAGCGCCTTCTCTAAGCTAGGCGAAAATGTTGGCACGTTGAGATCCTCACTTCTTTTCCATGACGCATTGCAGCGGATGCTGGTGCTGCCGGGCGAAGTCCATCACCTGGCTGACCTTCGTTTCCGCCACCTCGTATGTGAATATTCCGCACTCGCCGACGCCGTGATTGTGGACATGGAGCATGATGCGGGTGGCACTTTCACGGTCCTTCTGAAAAAAACGCTCCAGAATATGAATGACGAATTCCATTGGCGTATAATCGTCATTCAAAAGCAGCACGCGATAGAGGTTGGGCTTCTTGGTCTTCGGCTTGGTGCGCGTGATGACCGAGGTTCCGCGATTTCCGTTATCCCCGTTCCTTTCGCTGTCGTTCTGCATCCGGATCGGCTTTGCGATCATTGTCATTCATTCCTCGATCAATCCGGCGGAGCATGGGAGGGCGCTTTTCCCGCCGAATATCTGAAACACTAACTTAGTTCATAATAGGCCGATTTTAAGCCCCCTGTCAGACACTGCAATCAAGAAATGCCGGCATGCACGGGAAAGACCAAAAAAGTCCCCGGCCTGTCGAATGTGAAGGTTGCAGCGAAAGAGGAAACAAAAAGACCGGCCACAAATGTGTAGCCGGTCCTCGATTTTCAATATGCAGCGCAGGTTGCGCCGTTAAGATCAGTTCACGCAGCGGCAGGCGCAGCCGGCTGCGCCGACTTGGTGGTCTTGACGACGGCAGCGGCAATCGGAGCCTCGTAGGGCTTGTAGGCCGACTTGGCGAGGTCGGCGTACATTTCGCCGAGCTTGGTCGTTTCGGAGACGAAGCTCTCATAGGCAGATTTGACATAGCTGGTCTGCAGCTCGAAGACGGCCTCGAAGCTCTTGGCGCCGGCGAGGGTTTCGAAGTGCGTCACCGCATCCTGAAAGGATTTCTTCGAATATTCAGCGGCTTCGGCAGCGATCGCCTGAAAGCCCTTGGCCGTGTCGGAATAAGTTCTCAGCGCCGTGTCGACGGCTTCCTTGCTCTTCCTGTTTGCATCGTCAAAGTTGAACATGAGCCATCCTCCGTTTGGGCTGTTAGTGCCGTCAGGGTAGCTGCAACGCACAAATAGTCAAGTAGTCTTGTGCGACGCAAAACATCTATAGGTTGCACTACGGAGACAAAACAAAGCAAGCGCGCCGGTGAACGTACGTCTTTAACGGTTTTTGCTAATATATAGCACAATGCTACAACCATGCGTTTTAAAGAAATTTTGATTCGACAGCAAAAAAACAAAAAAAATGACCGGGCGGATGGCGCCGCCCGGTCCACTTCAAGCTCTCACGCGCGATTAAAGATCGACGTCGAGGATCGCCATCGAAAAGTTGTAAGAGCGGTCGCCATCTTCGTCATCGACATAGACGACGCCCAGAAATTCTTCGCCCAGATAGACTTCCGCAGAATCATTCTTGCGCGGACGCGCCTTGACGACGATCTGCGGGTTGAGCGTACGTTTGAAGTAGGCGTCGAGCTTCTTGATTTCTTCTGGCTTCACTCTGTCATCTCCGTAAGCGGTCTTGCTTGGCCGCTTCTTGCACACGAAAAGCAGCGGTGTAAAGGCAAGGTTGCCACTTGGCGACGACTGTCCCCGCCCGGTGCCCGCCGACCTTCCCTCATCCCTTTATCTAGCGCTCAGATATCGGCGCCAATCACCTGATCCATATTGCGCGACGGCTCGGAACAACCGGCCTCGCCGACGACCTTGGCCGGAACGCCTGCGACCGTCTTCTTCGGCGGCACTGCTTTCAGCACCACGGAACCTGCGGCAACGCGCGAGCAGTAACCGATCTCGATATTGCCGAGGATCTTCGCGCCGGCGCCGATCATGACGCCGCTGCCGATCTTTGGGTGGCGATCGGCGCCCTCCTTGCCGGTGCCGCCGAGCGTCACACCATGCAGGATCGAAACATTGTCGCCGATGACGGCCGTCTCGCCGACGACGAGGCCGGTGGCGTGGTCAAGGAAGATGCCTTTGCCGATACGCGCGGCCGGATTGATGTCGGTCTGGAAGACGCTGGAGGAACGGCTCTGCAGATAGAGCGCAAAATCACGCCGACCGCGGTTCAGCAGCCAGTGGGCCAGACGATGGGTCTGCAGCGCATGGAAACCTTTGAAATAAAGCACCGCCTCCATGAAGCGCAGGCAGGCGGGATCGCGGTCGTAGATGGCCTGGATGTCGACGCGAAGAATGGAGCTCCACTCCGGCCAGTCGAGCAGCATTTCCTCGAAGGTCTGACGCAGCAGGTTCGCCTGCATATCTGGATGGTCGAGACGTTCGCAGATGCGGTGGATGACGCATTCCTCAAGCGAATGGTAATTGATGACCGTCGAGTAGAGAAAGGCGGCAAGAACCGGGTCTTTTTCGGCCGCGATCCGAGCTTCCTCGCGCAGGCTGTCCCAGATGGGATCCATCACCTTCAGCGGATGGCCTGTCTCAAAAGCACGAATATCTGTCTTGGCGACCATCGCCGCTCTCCTCGTTGCCAGCCGGAATGCCGTTTTCGGAATGCCCATATATAGTGGAAAACGCCCATAACATAAATGGGTGCCGTCACCATGGTTTTTTAGCATGGTTTTTCGGCATCACGATGATGTCACCCCTCAGCGACCCTTGCGTAGAAGGCCAGCACCGCCTGCTTGAAAACCTTGTCGCCGACGGCGAGCATGTGATCGCGGCCGGGAATATCGAGCGCCTCGGCCTGGGGCATCAGGGCAGCCAACTCCTGTGGAGAGCCGGCAATATCGTCCTTGGTGCCGACACCGATCAGGGTTGGCATGTCGAGCTTGCCCATATCGGAGCGAGCGACAAGGTCGCGCGAGCCGCGTATGCAGGCGGCGAGCGCAGTACGGTCGCTCTTCGTCTGCTCGGCGAAAGCGCGGAACATGCGGCCGCGGTCATGCGTCACGACCTCCAGCGACGGAGCCAGCAACGCATCGGCGATCGGGTCCCAGTCGCCGACCCCATCGGTCATGCCGATGCCGAGACCGCCGAGCACCAGCGAGCGGATGCGATGGGGATTGGCGAGTGCCGCAAAGACGGAGATGCGCGCGCCCATCGAATAGCCCATGAGATTGGCCTCGGGAATACCGAGATGGTCAAGCAAGGCGATCGCATCGCCGGCCATGACCCAGGGGCGATAGGCTTCGGCGTCGTGCGGCTTGTCGCTTGCGCCATGGCCGCGATTGTCGATGGCGACGACCCGGTAGCCGGCATCGCCCAACGTCTTCAGCCAGCCCGGATGCACCCAGTTGACGTTGGCCGTCGAGGCAAAGCCATGGATCAGCAAGACAGGCGAGCCGGAAGGATCGCCCTCGTCGAAAAAAGCGATGTTCAATCCGTCATGGGTGAAGCTTGAAAATGCAGGTATATTCAGGTTCATCGGGCCTTCCTTCTGGCGCGACCATAGTCGAGCCGCCTCTCGGCGGGAAGCCAGAATGTGGGTAAAAACTGTGCCCGGCGCAGCGCTTTGGCTCTACACATTTGCGGCGAAGGCTTATAAGGTTCGCGCACTTTCAAAGCATTCGGAGAGCGACATGGCCGGCCACAACATTCCCCACTTCCAGAACGACGGCGGTCACCGCGTCATCGAAGTCGGCGTCAAGGAATTCATGTGCACCGGCGCTTCGGTTCCTTTCGACCACCCGCATATCTTCATCGACATGGGCGACGACAATGAAAAGGTCTGTTCCTATTGCTCGACGCTTTACCGTTATAATTCTTCTCTCAAACCGAGCCAGACCAATCCGGCCGGCTGCGTTTTCCACGTGAAGGCGGCGTAACCGTCCAGAATTCGGATCGGACTGATAATGCCGGTCGAACATGCCGCCATCATCGGCGCCGGCATTGCCGGGCTGACCGCTGCGCTTGCGCTTTCGCGGCGGGGCATCAGCTCGGAGATTTTCGAGCAGGCGGATGAGCTTGTCGAAGTCGGCGCCGGCTTGCAGGTTTCGCCGAACGCCTCCCGCATCCTGGCAGAACTCGGTGTCCTCGAGGGACTTTCAAAAGTCTGGCTCGAACCGGAGACGATCCGGCTGATGTCAGGCGCTTCGCTGCGCCAACTTGCGGCTGTACCGGCCGGCAAATTCGCGCGGCAGCGCTGGGGGGCACCCTATGGCGTGCTGCACCGCGCCACATTGCAGAATGCGCTCCTCACCGCGGTCGAGGCCGATCCGCTCTGCCGGCTTCATCTTGGTGTGCGAATGGATTCGAATTCGCCGCCCGTCGAGCGGGCCGCCGATGTCGTCATCGGCGCGGACGGCGTCTGGTCGAAGCTCCGGCAATCCGTACCCGGCAGCCCCTTGCCGCGTTTTTCCGGCAACATCGCCTACCGCTTCACTCTTGCCGAAGGCGAGGCGCCGGGCTTTCTCGACCGGACAAGCGTTTCGGCTTTCCTTGGCGGATCGGCGCATCTCGTCTGCTATCCGCTGAAGGAGACGGGCAGCATCAACATGGTGGCGATCACCGCGGGCAATACCGCGCCGCAGGCCTGGCGAAACGAGCCGACGGCAGAGCAGTGCGCGCGGCTCCGGGCGCAGCTTTCCGGCTGGAACACCGCGATCGTGTCGCTGCTCGATAAACAGCCGAAGCTGACGTTCTGGCCGCTCTTCGAAACCACATCGGGCGCGTGGCAGGACGGCCGAAGGACGGTTCTGATCGGCGACGCCGCGCATGCGATGATGCCCTTTGCCGCTCAGGGAGCGGCCATGGCGATCGAAGACGCCTACGAACTTGCCACTTTTCTTTCGAACCGCCCGGCGGCGGAGGCACTGGGCCTCTTTGAGAGGCATCGTATGCCGCGCATTGCAAAGCTTCGCCAGCGCGGCGCCTTCAACAAATTTGCCTATCATGCGAAGGGGCCGATCCGGATCGGCCGCGACCTGGTGCTCGGCCTGAAGTCGCCGCAAAGCCTGGCGGCCGGTCTCGACTGGATCTATGGCTACCGGGCTCATAGCACGCTGTCTGGCGCCGCAAGCGGCCGCAGCGCCTAAAGCGCGCGTCGCGATCTTTCAGATCCGCTCCTTGCGCTTTAGGTGTCTGTTTTACGCCGCAACGGCTCAGACGGCGCTTGCCGCCGCAAAAGCCCGTTCGATATCGGCCTTGAGGTCGGCCACGTCTTCAAGGCCGATCTGTAGCCGGATGACGGGCCCCTCCTTCGGGGCCTTCGCGATCTTGCGGTCGTTCAGATTGGCGTGCAGAGCGAGGCTTTCAAAGCCGCCCCAGGAATAGCCGAGACCGAAAATCCTCAGCGCGTCGAGGAAGGCATGGGCCTTCGCCTTGAATTTCTCGGGGCTCTCAGCGGCAAGCACGAAGGAAAAGATACCGCTGGCGCCCTTGAAATCGCGCTTCCAGATAGTGTGAGAGGGAAAGCTCGGCAGCGCCGGATGCAGCACCCGGGCGACATCCTCCCTGCCCTCCAGCCATTCGGCGATATCAAGGGCGCTTTCATAATGGCGCTCGAGGCGCAGGCCCATGCTGCGCAATCCGCGCAGGATCTGATAGGCATCGTCGGGCGCGCCGCAGATGCCGAGGGCGCCGTTCGTCTCCTTGAGCCGCTCCCAGTGCTTGCCATTGGCCGATACCGTTCCGAGCAGGATATCGGAATGGCCGGACGGATATTTCGTCGCCGCGTGGATGGAGATATCGACGCCGTGATCGAGCGGCCTGAAATAGAGCGGCGTTGCCCAGGTATTGTCCATCATGACGACGGCGCCGAGACGATGCGCGACGGCCGCGATTGCCGGGATATCCTGCATTTCGAAGGTATTGGAGCCGGGAGCCTCGGTATGGACGATCCTGGTGTTCGGCCGGAACAGCGCCTCGATGCCGGCGCCGATCGCGGGATCATAATATTCCACCTCGACGCCGAGCCGCTTCAACATCGTATCGCAGAAATGGCGGGTCGGGCCATAAACCGAATCGACGACCAGCGCGTGATCGCCGGCGGCGCTGAACCCGAGGAACGGAATGGTGACCGCTGCCAGCCCCGAGGGAACGAGGATCGTGCCGGCCGAACCTTCGAGCGCGTCGATCGCTTCGCAGAGCGCGTCCGTCGTCGGCGTACCGCGCGTTCCATAGGTATATTTCTGCGAGCGCGTGTCCATCGTCGCCGCATTCGGAAACAGGACCGTCGAGGCATGCACGACCGGCGGATTGACGAAGCCGTGATAGTCGAAGGGGTCGTTGCCGATATGGGTCAGGCGGGTATTGATGCCGGCGGTCTGCAGCAAGCTGTCTTTGTCTTTCATGTCGGAAAAAGCCTTTGGCGGGGGCGCAAAATCAGACTTTTGGACCCCTCGACCGGCCTGGTCAACCCCTCGAAGAGGGGGACAGCAGTCGCTGGGTTTTTCTAAATTCGCGTTATTTTTCCGCAATAGGGCGCTCATTTCCTAGCCAACCGCCTTCGAATGTGGCGCAATCCGGCAAAATGCTGAATTTTGCCGCAATTATTGATCGCGACACTTGACCATGGTGACATTTGCGACTGTGATAGGGTACTCGCGCCGGGAGGGTGTCGAGACGATGGGGGTGGCAGAGTTTTCCGCCGGAACGCCCCACAAGAAAATATAATACAACGGAAAAGGTTGGGAAAAAAATGAAGAACAAGCTTCTGTCCGCCGCGATCGGCGCAGCAGTTTTCGCTCTTGGCGCCTCGGCTGCTTCGGCCACGACTCTCGGTGATGTAAAGGCAAAGGGTTTCATTCAGTGCGGCGTCAACACCGGCCTCGCCGGCTTCGCCGCGCCTGACGCTTCCGGCAACTGGGCGGGCTTCGACGTCGACTTCTGCAAGGCTGTCGCTTCGGCCGTGTTCGGCGACCCTACCAAGGTGAAGTTCACCCCGCTCAGCGCCGCCAATCGCTTCCCTGCCCTACAGTCGGGCGAAATCGACGTGCTCGCCCGCAATACGACCTGGTCGATCAACCGCGATACGGCACTCGGCCTGAACTTCCGTTTCGTCAACTATTATGACGGCCAGGGCTTCATGGTCCGCAAGAGCCTCAACGTGAAGTCGGCATTGGAACTCTCCGGCGCATCCGTGTGCGTCCAGTCGGGCACGACCACCGAGCTCAACCTCGCCGACTATTTCAAGGCGAACAACCTTCAGTACAATCCGGTCGTCTTCGAAAAGCTGGACGAGGTCAACGCCGCCTATGATGCCGGCCGTTGCGACGTCTACACCACCGACCAGTCCGGTCTCTATTCGCTGCGCCTGACGCTGAAGAATCCGGACGAACACGCGATCCTGCCGGAAATCATCTCCAAGGAACCGCTCGCCCCGGCCGTTCGTCAAGGTGACGACCAGTGGTTCGATATCGTCAGCTGGGTCGGCTATGCCATGATCAATGCTGAAGAATTCGGCATCACCCAGGCCAATGTCGACGACATGAAGAACTCGCCGAACCCTGACATCAAGCGCTTCCTCGGCGTCGAGGCGGATACCAAGATCGGCACCGATCTCGGCCTGACCAACGACTGGGCTTACAACATCGTAAAGAACGTCGGCAATTACGGCGAAGTCTTCGAGCGCAACATCGGCCAGGGCAGCCCGCTCAAGATCGCGCGCGGTCTCAACGCCCTGTGGAACAAGGGCGGCATTCAGTACGCTCCGCCGGTTCGCTGAGCGCGTCACGTATGAAGACGGAAAGGCGGGCGACCGCCTTTCCTCCTCCAATAAAAAAGCTCCGAAAAGGAGCATAATGGGGAATTGGCCAAGCATGACGCACCAGGCTTTGGATTCAACACGTTTATCCAGAGGCGGCTGGAGCTTTCAGTCCGCGCTCTACGACCCGACAATTCGGGGCATTTTCTTCCAGGTTCTCACCATCGTCCTGCTGGTCGTCTTCGTCTGGTGGGTTGCGCACAACACTGCCGTCAATCTGGCGCGCGCCAACATCGCGTCGGGCTTCGGCTTTCTGAACGGCCGTGCCGGCTTCGAGGTCGGTCAGTCGCTGATCGCCTATTCGAGTGATTCGACCTACGGCCGCGCGCTGGTCGTCGGCCTTCTGAATACAATCCTGATCGCCGTTACCGGCATCATCACCGCCACCATCATCGGCTTCATCATCGGCATCGGCCGCCTGTCGAGGAACTGGCTGATTGCCAAGCTGTGCACGGTTTATGTCGAAGTCTTCCGCAACATCCCGCCGCTGCTTGTCATCTTCTTCTGGTATTCGGGCGTTCTGGCGGTTCTGCCGAATGCGCGCGAGTCGCTGCATCTGCCGCTCGGAGCGTATTTGAACAACCGTGGCCTTTCCTTTCCCAAACCGATTTTCGGCGAGACTTTCTGGCTCGTCGGCGTCGCCTTCGTCGTCGCGATCATCGCCGTTATCGTCACGGCCCGATGGGCGCATCGCCGGCAGGCGGCGACAGGTCAGCCGTTCCATACGATCTGGGCTTCGCTCGGGCTGCTGGTCGGCCTGCCGCTTATCGTCTTCCTGGTCGCAGGCGCGCCGCTTTCCTTCGACTATCCGATCGCGGGCAAGTTCAACCTCACCGGCGGCTCCGTCGTCGGGCCGGAATTCATGTCGCTCTTCCTTGCACTTTCCTTCTACACCGCTGCCTTCATCGCTGAAATCGTGCGCGCAGGCATTCGCGGCGTGCCGAAGGGACAGACGGAAGCTGCAGGCGCACTCGGGCTTCACCCCTCGTCGATCACCCGGCTGGTCGTCATTCCGCAGGCCTTCCGCATCATCATTCCGCCGCTGAGCAGCCAGTATCTCAATCTGACCAAGAACTCGTCGCTGGCGATCGCCATCGGTTTTGCCGATCTGGTCGCGGTCGGCAGCACGACGCTGAACCAGACAGGTCAGGCTGTCGAGGTGATCCTCATCTGGATGGTCATTTACCTCAGCCTCAGTGTCGTCACTTCGCTGTTAATGAACTGGTTCAATGCCAAGATGGCGCTGGTGGAGAGGTAAGATGAGCAACGCTTTCGTCAGAACCGCCATACTGGCGCCGGAGCCGCCGCCCTCAGCAGAGAAAGGCCCGGTCGCTTGGATTCGCCGCAACCTTCTTGCGACGCCCAAGGACATCGTCCTTACCATCCTGGCGCTGGTCTTTGTCGTTTGGGCCCTCCTGCACGCGCTCGACTGGCTCTTCGTGCAGGCGGTTTGGAGCGGTCCGGACCGCACCTTCTGCGCCACTGCCGTACAGGGTGGCATCCAGCCGGATGGCTGGAGTGGTGCATGCTGGGCCTTCGTCAATGCCAAATTCGACCAGTTCATCTTTGGACGTTATCCGCTCGACGAGCGCTGGCGCCCGACGCTGGTCGGTATTCTTTTCGTACTCCTGTTGGTGCCGATGCTCATCCCCTCGGCGCCGCGCAAGGGCGTCAACGCCCTCCTGCTCTTCGGCGTTCTTCCGATCGTTTCCTTCTTTCTGCTTTACGGCGGATTTGGTCTGGAAATCGTCGAGACCCCACTCTGGGGCGGGCTGCTGGTGACGCTGGTGCTCTCTTTTGTCGGCATCGCCGTCTCCTTCCCGCTCGGCATCATCCTGGCGCTGGGAAGGCGCTCGCAGATGCCGGTCATCCGGACGTTCTGCGTCGTTTTCATCGAAGTCGTCCGCGGCGTGCCGCTGATAACGGTCCTGTTCATGGCGAGCGTCATGCTGCCGCTTTTCCTGCCGGCCGGCTGGACCGTGGACAAGCTGTTGCGCGCGATCATCGGGGTATCGATCTTCGCCTCCGCCTATATGGCGGAAGTCATCCGCGGCGGCCTGCAGGCTATTCCCAAGGGCCAGTTCGAGGGGGCGGATTCGCTCGGGTTGGGCTACTGGCAGAAGATGCGGTTGGTCATCATGCCGCAGGCAATCAAGCTGGTGATCCCTGGCATCGTCAACACCTTCATCGGCATGTTCAAGGACACATCGCTGGTGTCGATCATCAGCATGTTCGACCTTCTCGGCATCGTTCGCCTCAACTTCGTCGATCCGAATTGGGCAACCGCAGTAACGCCGCTCACGGGGTTGATATTCGCCGGATTCGCCTTCTGGCTTTTCTGCTTCGGCATGTCGCGCTATTCAGCATTCATCGAACGTCACCTCGACACCGGCCACAAACGATAAAAATGAGGGAAAATAATCATGGCTGAAGCTCCAGCGAAAAAGCTCACCGTTTCCGCAACGGAAGTGGCGATCGAAATCATCAACATGAACAAGTGGTACGGCGATTTCCACGTGCTGCGCGACATCAACCTGAAGGTCATGCGCGGCGAACGCATCGTCATCGCCGGGCCGTCCGGCTCGGGCAAGTCGACGATGATCCGTTGCATCAACCGTCTCGAAGAGCACCAGAAAGGCCAGATCATCGTCGATGGCACCGAGCTCACCAACGATTTGAAGAAGATCGACGAAGTGCGGCGCGAGGTCGGCATGGTGTTCCAGCACTTCAACCTCTTCCCGCACCTGACGATCCTCGAAAATTGCACACTGGCTCCGATCTGGGTGCGCAAGATGCCGAAGAAGCAGGCGGAAGAAATCGCCATGCATTTCCTGAAGCGGGTCAAGATCCCGGAGCAGGCCAATAAATATCCGGGCCAGCTTTCCGGCGGGCAGCAGCAGCGCGTGGCGATCGCCCGGTCGCTGTGCATGAACCCGAAGATCATGCTGTTCGACGAGCCGACTTCGGCGCTCGATCCCGAAATGATCAAGGAAGTGCTGGACACCATGGTCGGCCTCGCGGAAGAAGGGATGACAATGCTCTGCGTCACCCACGAAATGGGTTTTGCCCGCCAGGTCGCCAACCGCGTCATCTTCATGGATCAGGGCCAGATCGTCGAGCAGAACTCGCCGGCCGAATTCTTCGACAATCCGCAGCACGAGCGCACCAAGCTGTTCCTCAGCCAGATCCTGCACTGACCCCCGAACGCTCAACTTGTTTAAGACCCGCCGCACCCCCTTTGGGTTCGGCGGGTCTTTCATGTTCAGCGGGCGGCGGTCGCCTGCAACAGACTGCAGATGCGGGTAGGGCGGAATCGCCGCCGCTCAGCGGAAGGTGCCACCCGATCTCCTGGATTGAGTCATTAAGAGGAGGGATGCCCGCCGCCACGCTCGGCGGTCCCGGCCATGTCTAGAGCGGTTCAGCTTTTTCATGGAAGCGCAGAACTGCTTAAGTTTTTGTTTTTACGCAATTCCTGACGGAAAGCCGTTTGCCGCTTTTTCTAGAATTGCTCTGACAGCCCATCCCTCTTGCCCGCAGGCGTTGAAACAAATAACCTCCCGCTCGATTACTTCGATGATCAACCATAGGAGAACTAAACCCAATGAGATTGATGGCAGTCGTTGGCGTTGCACTTAGCCTGGGCTGTATTTCGGCCGCAGAATCTCCTTCAAACTATCAATCCTACAGCGGCATTCGGGTCGACACAGACCCTGCCCTCCTCTCTCGATACGACAAAGCTCTTAGGTGGTGCGTGCCGGAGGCGGGCTCATGGCGACGCGGGTCGCCGGATCCGCAGAGCCTGCATTATAACGCGGCGCTCAGAAATTGCCTCTACAGGCGCGGCATTGTCGATAGAGGCGTCTACGCTTACCCCATCCCCAAGATTTACTTCGATCATTTTTTGGATCGCTGAGAAGAACCGAACGGATGTAGTCTGCCATAGAACTTCAAAAGCCAGGAACATAAGCACGGCTGTTGGCATGGCTTGTCGACGGCGGCGGCCGCATATCAGCTTTTGGCGGCTGTCGGATGGCCGGCCGTTGCCGTCCGGCAATTACGACAGGGATGACGGAAGCTGCAGCGCTGCTTTCAGGGCAGCGCGGACCTCAACCGACGGTCGACACAGCCTGTACTTATGTCATCTCGAACTCGTAGAACTTGTCGCCGTCGATATAGATAAAATGGCAGCTTGGCTTTTCGCCTTTGCCGGCTGAACAGGCCTTATCGCCTTTGAAGGTGAGTTTCGTTTTCACGTCGATCATTTTGCCGGCGACATCGGCCCTGCCGGTCGTAGTCCCCTTCTTCCAACTCCAAACGAGTTCGGCGGTTACAGGTTTTTTCAGATCGAGAATTTCCACTTCCACCTGCTTGCCCGTCAGCAAAAGCTTTGAACTCGTCCATTGTGGCCTTTTTTGCCCCCGCAGGAAGATCAACGGCGTAGGCATTCATTGCATATAGAAATGCAGCAGCGCTTATGCTCGGGAAGATCGCTCTCATACTCTCCCACTAAGAATTGCCAGGGAGGGTACACGCCGTCTACAGCAGCCAAATCCCTACCTATTGTAGCTATGAAACAGTATAGCGCAGGTTGAACATATGTAATCCTACGACATTTCAACTTTTCGGCGACATCCTCAGAATTTCTGTCTTTGTATTGGCTGCGTCGCACCACACGAAATAAACCTCTTGCGACGATTACTGGACAGTCTTGGACAATATTATTCGCGTCCGCGATGTATCAAAGATGATCTCCATGGAACTGCTTGCCGCCTGCATGACGACATGACAGCCAACCGAAATCGTCATGGCTCCGGTATCGGAAAGACCAGCCACGAAGAAGATCAATATTTCTCTCTCCTATGGAAGAACTGCGAGGCCGAGAGCGTCTGAACATTCGCCGTGGCGCTCGATGTGACGCCGACGGACCCGCGGCGCAATTGGGATCAGCCGCCTCCATGCCAGATGATGGGTCCGAGCAAATTTCCCTTATAATCTGGCGATTGGAACCCGAGCCGCGGATGAATTGCCCTGCCCACGCCCTCTAAATTGGCGGGGTTCGAGTTCAGGATTGATCAGGATACGCCACCACCTGAAGGGTGTTCTGTCGGCGCGATCACACGCATTTGATGCCGTTGCGCTGAGTATGGGCTTCCGCCAGAGCCTGCGCTTCGAAGGCGAATTTCACCTGCTAGCATGTGTCGGCGGAGGAGCGGTGTGCCCATTATCTAATCAGTCTTGAAAGCGACTCATGATCGAATCGAGCACCCTGGTGAGGGGGCCGGCCTCGCCACGGCCATCTCAATTGGCCCCAATCGTGAAGGCGAAACTGCCAAAAATTGAAAAATTCAGAAAAAATGTTGGATCCCGCGTCGGCGGCAGGATTCCGGTCACATCCATCAGATTTTCCTAATCTTTTCAATAAGCGGACGTCGCTGTGGTTGCAGAAAGAATAATTCGCGGAAAGCGAGACATATATTTTGTCCCAATTTGGGCGAATCGAATTTCCGCAAATATTTCAAAATGTAACTTGGGAGTGATCCGGATATTGTGGCAGCAATATGGCTATGATTCTCAAGTACTTACTGTTTCGGTGCTGTTGCACCATTCAAAACCTCGCCCTATAAACCCCGCCGCAACACATGATTAACTACGAAATATTAGACAACGCTGAAGTTGAGGAACAAAACCATGACAACATACTACGTAGCTTCGAGCAGCAGCGGCGGCGGTAACGGCAGTGCCTCCTCTCCTTTTCGCACGATCAGTGAGGCGATGGCTTCGAACCTTAAGCCTGGCGACGAGGTCGTGGTGAAGGCGGGGACTTACAATGAGGCCATCAACATCGACAAGGACGGCTCGGCGGCAGGCGACATCACGCTGCGCTCGGAAGTGCCGGGCGGGGCGCTGATCCGGCCGCCCGCGGGCTCGTGGAACGCGATCAGCGTCAACGCCAACCACGTGGTCATCGACGGTTTTGACATCGCCGGCGCCAACGGCGACGGGATCGAAGCAAACAATGTCCACCACGTCCAGATTCTCAATAATAAGGTCCACGGCAGCGGGGAGTCGGGCATCCAGTTCAACCAGTCGGACTTCATCCGCATTGAAGGCAACGAGACTTACAATAACGCTTCCACAGGCTGGTTCTCGGGCATCTCGATCTACCAGAACCGGAACATCACCGGCGACACCTCGACTGACGGCTACCGGACGATCGTGCGGAACAACATCTCGCACGACAACATCACGAAGTCGGGTGAGCACACCGATGGCAACGGCATCATCATTGACGATTTCCAGAGCACGCAGGCGAGCGGTAATCCGAACTACACATTCAAGACGCTGGTCGACAACAACCTCGTCTACGGGAACGGCGGCAAAGGTATCCAGGTTACCTGGAGCGACTCCGTCACCGTGAAGAACAACACCGCGTACCACAACAATCAAGACCCGGCGAACACCGGCACCTGGCGGGGCGAGCTCAGCAACTCGGCGTCGAGCAACAACACCTGGGTCAACAACATCGCCGTAGCCGACCCATCGCTGAACAAGAACAATACTGCGATCGATAATACGTCCACCGACGCCTACACCAACAAGAACGTCGTCTGGGCCAACAACATCACCTACAACGGCACGGCCGGACAGGCCTCGGTCAAAACCGATGGCGGCAACGCAATGCCCAGCTCGGCGGACGGCAACAAGCTCGGCGTCGACCCGAAGTTCCTTGGGGCCTCGAGCGACGACTTCCACCTCGGCTCCGGCTCGGCGGCGGTTGACAGCGGAACCAGCAAGTACGGGGTCAGCTCAGTCGATCTCGACGGCGACGCGCGCGTCGTCGGAACTGTCGATATGGGTGCCTACGAATCCGGCTCTGCCCCGGTATCGGGAACGCCAACCGCGCCGACCGCACCGACGCAACCAACAACGCCTACCACCGGTACGCCGACTACCGGGACGCCAACGACGGAAACGCCCACCACGGGAACGCCGACCACCGGGACGCCGACGACGGGAACGCCGACCACGCCGACTACGGAGACCCCAACCACGGGAACGCCGACCACGACGACGAAGCTATACACCGGTACCAACGGCAACGACATCATGCCACACACCGGTCAGTCCAACGGCGGCAACGAAACCTTCAAGGGGCTCGCCGGCAATGACCTGTTGAAGGGCGGCGCCGGCGCGGACGTGCTCGACGGCGGTAGCGGCAATGACACGGCCAGTTACGCGGGCTCCGACGCCGGGGTCCACGTCAGCTTGGCGACTTGGACCGCATCGGGCGGGCACGCCACCGGTGACAAGCTCGTCAGCATCGAAAACCTGATCGGCTCAAGCCATGACGACGTGCTGACCGGCGGCAATAACGGCGGCAACGTTCTCAATGGCGGGGCCGGCGCGGACAAGCTGAACGGCGGCGCCGGCGGGGACGTCATCATCGGCGGTGCCGGGAAGGACATGATGACCGGTGGCACCAGCTCGGATACGTTTGTCTTCAAAACAGCGACGGAAACCGGGTCGGGCTGGGACCGCGACGTCATCACCGACTTCCAGCACGGCGTCGATAAGATCGACCTCTCAGCGATAGATGCGAATGGCTCTGCGCTTGGCGATGCAGCCTTCCATTTCCAGGCGCAGGAGAATGCCTTGTTTGACAAGAAGGCTGGCGCGCTCGCCTGGCACTACGAGGACGACCATACCGTTATTCAGGCCGACTTGAACGGCGACGGCGTTCATGACTTCGAGATTCAGCTGCAGGGCCACGTACAGGTGGGGGCAAGCGATTTTCTCCTGTAACTAATACCCGTTGTGGCGGTCGTTCGATCGCCGCAACAATCGGGCTGACAATCGGAAGTATGTCGACGGCGGAGTAAAAACCCGCCACGCGGCGCGCAAGCTTCGGCTACTTCAGCGCGTGGATGAGCAAGCCGGGAGGGCGGAGCCCGAGCGGCGATCCCATCCACGCGCTGCATTTTTTTTTACAGGTGTCAGCCCGCCTTTCCGGTGCAGCTTTGCACGTGGCGAAAGCGGTCGCCGTTCATCTCGAGGACGTTGACTTGGCGGGTGATGCGGATCAGCAGAGCGCCCATTCGGCGCTCTGGGCTCTGTCCATTCGTCGAACGGAAGATTGCTGGTGATCAGGTGGCGCCTCTTCGAAGTTTTGCGAAATCAGAGTTCCGCGCCGGTCTAGCGTGTTGTCCTCCGCTTCCAGAGACAGTTGGCCGGGGGGCGGCCGTACGCCGGATTGGCCGGACGACCGTCCAAATGCAAGGGTCCAATGACCAAGCTCCTTCAGGCTGGTGATGGGACAGATTCAAGTCATTGAATTTGTGGCGACCTGCAGGAATGCGAATTGTCGAAAATTAATGATTTCAATGAAATCTGCTTATTTTGAGGGGCGAATGAGCGCCTTTGATTCCATTATGCAATTTTGCCAAGCCCCTCGCGATAAATCGCTAAGCTTTCGTTCCGCTGTACACGATGATATCAATGAGAAACGATGTTGCTGTTGGAGTTCTAAGGGTTAGGTGGCGGGACTGTTTAAATCATTGAAGAGAGTGCTGACTGGAAAGATAATCCGACAATCAGACGTTCAAATTATGAACGGCAGTTGTATTATGTCCTTGCGTATTAAACGCGATAGCGGAAGCGGCGGCGTCTATGTGGTGTTAGCCTCTAAAGCATCGGGCAACTATCAATATTACCCTTTCGATGCAGAAGAGTTCGACAGTTTCGTTGATGCTGCTATCGAGATCAAGAAAGCGTTACGGTCCGATGAATCGGCTGGTATCGGTCAGACCCAAGCCACCATCAAACCGTGACCCGAGAACACCGCTTACGGTGGTGCTATTAAGCCTCACACAATCCTTCTGAAATAGGCATCGGCTAAACCATAGGGATACCGATTCCGCAGATGCTTGCAAACTCATCTCTGCGACTGTGCATACAGATAATTCTGACCTTAATGCTCTCCTTTCCAGGCGTGGCCGCCGCTACACCTCCATGTCGTGACGATACGTTTGCGAAGGCCAAGCTCGTGGTTGAGGCACGCGTGACATCGTTCTGGATCGGAGCGTCCGGCCTGCTGCTCGGTCCGGATTTTCCGGACCGGATGATACGTATCGATCTGGAGATTAAGAGGGTCATCAAAGGCACGTTCACCGGTAAGAAGGCGACATTGTATGGCTTTCCGTACCCCCCTCCGGATCGATTGCGGGAGCTTGGCACGATGGCTTTGATAGCTGGTCTGGGCGGCCAAGATACCTTTGAATGGGAACTTTCGGCCAACAAATTAGACGACGACGTGTCCTTCTATTCGTTGAACAATTGTAACTACTCCAAATTCCCCATCGACGTTTCACGGTAGCCGTAGCCATTCCATCAGCGCGCCGATCGGCAATGTCCGTTGGTATTTCCGTGTCGGCAAGGGAAGAGAACGCGCCTGAGGGGTGACTGGGGCTCGAAAGAATTCGTCGCCGACTACAAGCGGTGCATGGCCCAGGAAGACACCGAGCCGGAGCCTAGCCGGCACACCCTGCAGTGGCTCGTCGACAAATATCAGGAAAGTGCAGTATTCAAGGGACTAAAGCCGTCAACGCAGCGCGCCCGCGCCAACGTGCTGAAGGCAGTTTGCAAGACAGGCGGCAAGATGATCCTGTCAAAGATCGAGCGAGCCGCAATCGCAGCCGGCCGCGACCGCCGGGCCGATACCCCTTTTGCGGCGATCTCATACCTCAAGATCATGGGCTATCTTTTTGCTCTGCCGTTGATGCTGGCATTTTGAAGCATAACCCAGCCCGCGACGTGAAGATGCCGAAGGCGAAAACCGATGGCTTCAAGCCTTGGGAGGCAGCCGACGTCGAAAAGTTCTATGCCACCCACCCCGAAGGCTCGCAGGCGCGGCTCGCCAGGGACATGCTGCTTTTCACCGGCCCTCGCCGGTCGGACATCTTCCAAATCGGCCCGCAGCACATCAAGGGCGACGTGATCGAGTATCGCGTCGGCAAGAACGACGAGTGGGTTTATATCCCGATGCA
Organism: Rhizobium sp. NLR16a; assembly: GCF_017948245.1. Taxonomy (NCBI): domain Bacteria; kingdom Pseudomonadati; phylum Pseudomonadota; class Alphaproteobacteria; order Hyphomicrobiales; family Rhizobiaceae; genus Rhizobium; species Rhizobium sp. NLR16a. The sequence continues at coordinate 2,001,308 of NZ_CP072865.1, forward strand.
CCCGGATCTGAAGGCGGTGCTCGAGGTGACGAAAACTGATCACCTCGCTTACCTGGTCACGCCAGTTCACGGCCGGCCGTTCAGGAGCGCGGCCGCATTTGGGAACTGGTTCGGGGACATGTGCGCCGAGGCAGAAGTGGAAGGCCGGGCGCACGGCCTAGGAAAACGCTTGCCCAGCTGCTTGCCGAAAGCGGCAATAGCAACAGCGAACTGAGGCGCGATTTGGCTGGCGAAGCGATGCCATGGCCAACCACTACACGCGCAAGGCCGATAAAAAGAGGTTAGCTATTTCGGGCGCTGCGAAACTGAATGAGAACAGCCTAACCCCTCAATCTAGACCCGATGAGGGGTTCACGCCGGAAAGCGAAACAAACACAATCCCGTAGAAAATTGATGGCGACCCCTGCAGGAATCGAACCTGCGACAACCTGCTTAGAAGGCAGGTGCTCTATCCAGCTGAGCTAAGGGGCCCACTGCCGGCCGCGCCCAAGAGGCGCGGCCGAATGCAGCATATGTGGACGAGAATTCTCAATGCGTCCAGGGTTGCGTGCGGGTATAGCGGAAATTATCCGGATAGGCCACCACCTGACGGGCCGGGTCCTTCGGCGCGATGACTCGGTATTCGATGCCGTTGCGCTGGGCGTAGGCTTCGGCGAGCGCCTGCGTTTCGAAGGTGAGTTTTACCTGCTGGCGCATATCGCCCGAGGACGTGTAGCCCATGATCGGATCGATCTTGCGCGGCGACTCCTGATCGAATTCAAGCACCCAGAGGTGGGTCTTGGCCTTGCCGGACTGCATGGCGGTCTTAGCAGGACGATAGATCTTGGCAGACATGACTGCGGCATCTCCGAATATGCGGGGGATAGCGCGCCCCGCCTTTCATGGTCTCAATCCCGTTGCCGGGCCTTTGCTTCGTCGTCAGCGACAACGCGAAGAGATGAATTTTGCTTATCCGCGAATCCCCGTTTTTTCAAGAAAAAAGCGGATCGCGACGCCGTAGCCACAGCCACACCGACGATGCGCCAATGTGTTGGGGAAGGCGGCTCAGCACATTCTTCCCTCATGTCGCTTTGCCATCCCAGTCAAAACTACAGGAATTCCGGGCAGTTGCGCAATATTACCAATTGTCTCATGTTGTGATCACAACCTGATTGCCGCAGCCAGCCACCGGCACTAGGTTGCGGCTCAATCGGTTTCAGTGGATTGCACGCATCATGAGACGTTCGGCAGAGTTCAATGCCATTATGATAGGAGCTGTCATCACCGCTTTCTTCTATGTCGTGATCAGCTATGCCCAATATATCGGCCTGATCGCCCGCGGTTGAGGCCGGTCGCTCTGAGTCCAATTCGCTCAACAGATAAATTGACGCCCGAACGAGATTTTCTCTTGCGTCCACAGGCCTGGTGAGAAATCTCAGGCCACGACTGGATTTATGGGTTGCGACGGTGAAGTGAACCGTGTATTCCCGCTGCCAATCACGGCACGGAGTGTAGCGCAGTCTGGTAGCGCATCTGGTTTGGGACCAGAGGGTCGGGAGTTCGAATCTCTCCACTCCGACCATTCAATATCCCAGCGAATTCCTTGATAGGCGCATCGTAGCTGGTGCGCTCGCGACTACGCGCCCGTCACTTCGCCTTCGTCGTCGTGGCGCTCACGATTCTGTCGCCTGGCTTGATTCCGAATTTGCCGACGATGCCGGCATTGAGTTCGACGACGTATTTCACCGGGCCCATCGAATCGATGATGTCGCGTGAATAGGGTTTTGCGTTTTCCTTGATGTGACGGATCGTGCCGGTGTCGTCGGCAAAGAGCATGTCGAGCGGCAGGATGGTGTTCTCCATCCACATGGCGACGCGTCGGGTTTGACCGAAGTCGAAAATCATGCCGGCGTCATCGGCCATTGACTTGCGAAACATCAGCCCGCGGGCGCGCTGATCGCCAGTGGCGGCGACCTCGACGGTGAAATGCAGCATCTTGCCCGCGGCTGTCTGGATGAGCAGCGGCTCCTTGTCGAACCGCATCTCCTCGTCGGCCAAAGCCGGCAGGGCGACCAAGAAAAAAAGCGCCATGACGGCGCTTCTGATCGCATGAAACAGGACGATGCCGCGCATTTCAGTGCGACCGGCTTGCCGGGCTCGGAACGTCGGGATGGATCTCTGCGGCCATCAGGCCCTTTTCGCCGTCGCCGAAGCGGACGAGGACGACCTGGCCCGGGCGCAACTCCGTCAGTCCAAAGCGGCGCAGCGTTTCCATGTGCACAAAAATGTCTTCGGTGCCCTCACCGCGCGTGAGGAAGCCGAAGCCCTTGGTGCGATTGAACCACTTGACGAGCGCGCGCTCGAGCCCGCTCGTCGCGGTGACCTGTACGTGGGTGCGCACCGGCGGCAGCTGCGAGGGATGAATGGCGGTCGACTGATCCATCGAAAGGATCTTGAAGGCCTGGTAGCCGCGCTCGCGACGCTGGATAAGGGCGACGATGCGCGTTCCCTCGAGGATCGTCTGGTAGCCGTCGCGGCGCAGGCAGGTCACGTGCAGGAGAACATCCTGCATGCCGTTATCAGGCACGATGAAGCCGAAGCCCTTGGCGACGTCGAACCACTTGACGACACCGGTGATTTCGACAAGATCGACCGCTTCTGACGACAGCTCGTCGACATCGGTGTATGCGTTCGATGAAATCCTATCAGCCATTATCGCCAGCCCCTCGAATACGCGTCACACTGTTACGGTTAACTGATTCTTGAAATCAAGATTAACATCTTGGTAACGGATAAGCGCAAGTCCTAGTTTTCGGTTATTCCCAGCTGCACATTTTATAAAGATGACTTGCCCGAAGCTGACCTCGGCTCGCCAAAAAGGCCAGCCCCTATAAAGGAGTAGATAGAATGCGTTATCTTCATACGATGGTTCGCGTCAAAGATCTGGACGCTTCGCTCGCCTTCTATACCACGCTGTTCGGACTGGAGGAGATTCGCCGTCACGAAAACGAGAAGGGCCGCTTTACCCTGGTTTTCCTGGCCGCTCGCGACGATCTCGACCGTGCGCGCAGCGAAAAAGCCCCCTGCCTCGAGCTTACCTACAACTGGGATACGGAGGATTATAGCGGAGGACGCAATTTCGGCCACCTCGCCTATGAGGTGGATGATATTTACGCGATCTGCCAAAAGCTGATGGATAACGGCATTACCATCAACCGGCCGCCGCGCGACGGCAACATGGCCTTCGTGCGCTCGCCCGACGGCATTTCGATCGAAATTCTGCAGAAGGGAAGCCCGCTTCCGGCCGCCGAACCCTGGGCTTCGATGGGCAATACCGGCGCCTGGTAAGGGTTTTGGCCCCAAGGCTTTTGCGAAGCTTGCGGCTTTTGCGATTTCGGGTCCGACCGGCGCCTTGGCGCTTGCCGCGACCCGGCCCCTTAGGCAATCTCCCGATGACTCGAAGCGGAGGATGGCGATATTTCGCCGTTTTCCGCATCAACCGGAGACTGATTGCTTGCGTAATATTGAGACGCGGATGCCCATTACCGGCGCATTGCTGATCGCCACCTCGATGCTGGCGCTCTCGGGCTGCGTATCGAGCAAGAAGGCGCTCGATTCTGCCGCGGCCGTTCCGGCGGTTCCGGCGACGGCGGCCGCAGCGCCACAGCTTGGCGCAACGGCGCCCGTGAAATCTGCCCCGCGCTCAGTCAATTCCGACCCCCGGCTCGTCAATGTCTCCGGCGCCCAGGCCGCGCCACAGGTCGTGGCAGGGGATGCGAGTGCCGCCGTCCCGCCGGCCGATCCGGCAATGGCGGCGCCTGCCAATATAGGCGGGCTCGTCATGCAGTCGACACGGATCAACGCGCAGGCGATGAGCATCTTTTCGGATCACCAGCCGCCGCCGCAAAACAACAGCACGTCCACCGTCATTCAGCCGCAAGCCTATGCGCCGACGGACGGAGTGGCGCCCGCAAAAAGCAGCGTCTACAGCCAGCCGATCATCCCCTCACAGCCGGCAGCACCGGTGCTGCCGCAGCAATCGTCGGAAAATTCTGACACGAAGCCTGCACCCGTACAAACATCCTCGCTGGCGACAGGCGCTATCCCGGCCTCGACGACAAACGCGCTTTACAGCGCACCGAAGCAGAACCTGCTCGGCAGTCTTTCCGGCCTCCTGCACAAAGCCGCCCTGCCCGGCATGACGCGCGTTGCGCCGAACGGGCTGCACGTCCAGAACGATCATGTCGCGGTCGGCTGCTTCAAGCCGAACCTGCTGAAAGTGATCAAGACGGTCGAGAACCATTTCGGCCGGCCTGTCATCGTCACATCCGGCTATCGCGACGAAGAACATAACCGCCTCGTTGGCGGCGCCGACGAATCGATGCACAAGAGCTGTGAGGCGGCGGACATTCAGATCGACGGCGTATCCAAATGGGATATCGCCACTTATATCCGCTCCTTGCCCGATCGCGGCGGCGTTGGCACCTATTGCCACACCGACTCGGTCCACCTCGACACCGGCAAGACCCGCGACTGGAACTGGGGCTGCGGTGGCAAACGGGCACCGGTGACCACAGCAAGGGCGATCTGATATCGCAAGTCTGCCCCCTGACCTTACGTCAACTGAGTTTCATGCGCTTCTGGCAAGCTGCGCAAGCCGTTGATTCGACACAGGTAATCTCAAATGACTCCGCCGCGAAAATATCTGTCATTTTTTTGAAGAAAATCGAATTTGCCGCTTGCGGCATACGAAGGTGCTGATTATAAGGGCGCCACCACGAAGGAAGCGCCCTTCGTCTATCGGTTAGGACACCAGATTTTCATTCTGGGAAGAGGGGTTCGACTCCCCTAGGGCGTGCCACTTTCTCTCCATATAGAAGCCATCGCATCCGCTTGCAGAAGCCGGCGCACACGCCTATTTTAACGAGGCTGGCCTGCGCCCTTCGTCTATCGGTTAGGACGACAGATTCTCATTCTGTAAAGAGGGGTTCGACTCCCCTAGGGCGTACCATTGAGCTTGTGATTGTCGCCACCACCCGTCGGATCGATATTTCCAGCTATCAGGCCTCGCAGCGCCACGGTTTTCCACAGCCCAAAAAAATCGGCGAAAACTGTGATTTTTTCGCGCCTTGGCGCTTGCGGCTTTCGAAGCTGCTGACTATAAGGGCGCCACCACGAAGGAAGCGCCCTTCGTCTATCGGTTAGGACACCAGATTTTCATTCTGGGAAGAGGGGTTCGACTCCCCTAGGGCGTGCCACTCTACTTCCTTATATTCGCTCATCCGACAGCGTTTTTTCTCAACCATTCTATCTTGCCGGCGCCGCGTCGCAGATGCGCAGCTGAATGCGGCGTGCGCCTTGGTAATGTTCGGCGCCGAGCGAGCCTGCGACATGGAGGTTCGCGCCGCGTGAATTGATGAGAAGATCGCCGAGGCCGGTGTCGGCGGCGCGAAAGGCGATTCCATCGAGCCGCGAACCGTCCATCGCCTCCAGCGTCACCTTCACATGTTTCTCGCCGACAAGGCGCGCGTCTCGCACCCGATGCGCCGGTACGGCAAAGAGCGGCTGGGCGTGGCCGGAGCCATAGGGGCCAGCGGCTTCCAGACGGTCGATGAGTTCAAGCGTGGCGCCGCTCGCGCCGATCGCACCGTCTATCTTCAGCGTCTCGTTGGCGACGAGACTCGCCACCGTCCTTGCGGCCTTCTCGGTGAAGAAGGTCCTCAACCTGCCGAGATCGGCGCGCTCGACCGTCAGGCCAGCCGCCATGGCATGGCCGCCGCCCTTGACGAGGATGCCCTCCTCGACCGCAGCCCGCACCATCCTGCCCATGTCGAAACCATTGATGGAGCGGCCCGAGCCGGTGCCGCGGCCGGAAGGATCGAAAGCGATCGCGAAGGCGGGCCGCTTGAATTTCTCCTTCAGCCGCGCGGCGATAAGCCCGACGATGCCCGGATGCCACTTCTCATGGGCGGTGACGATGACGGAGGCGCCCTCGCCGTCGCCATATTCGGCAAGCGCCTCGGCTTCCGCCTCCTGCAGCATCATCGCCTCCATCGCCTGGCGTTCGCGATTGAGCTCATCGAGGCGCTGCGCGATCATTTCCGCCTCACCGGCATCATCGAGCGTCAGCAGGCGGCTTCCGAGTGCGGCGTCACCAATCCGTCCGCCGGCGTTGATACGCGGGCCGATCAGAAAGCCGAAATGATAAGGCGTCACGGGGCCCGCGAGCCCCGCCTTGCGGAAGAGCGCGGCAAGCCCGGCATTGCTCTGGTGCCGGGCAGCGACCAGCCCCTTCACCACATAGGCGCGGTTGAGGCCCTTCAGCGGCACGACATCGCAGACCGTCGCCAACGCCACGATATCAAGCCATTGCAGCAGGTCGAGCGCCAGGATGCGTTTGTTGCCGGCCGCGCGCAGCAGCCGCAATGTCGCGACCAGCACCATGAAGACGACGCCGGCTGCGCAAAGATGCCCCTGCCCCGACAGATCGTCTTCACGGTTCGGATTGACGAGTGCATGGCAGGGCGGCAGTTCATGTGTCACCTGGTGGTGATCGATGACGACGACATCGATGTTGCGCGCGGCGGCGGCCGCAAGCGCCTCGTGACTGGTGGAGCCGCAATCGACGGTGACGATCAGTCGGGCGCCGTTGTCGATCAGCTGGTTGATCGCCGCCGGATTGGGGCCGTAACCTTCAAAGATGCGGTCGGGAATGTAAATGTTTGCCTTGACGCCGAAATGATTGAGAAAGCGGAACATCAGCGCCGAGGACGCGGCGCCGTCGACGTCGTAGTCGCCGAAAATCGCCACGCTCTCGCCGCGCTCGATCGCACGCACGAGGCTGGTTGCCGCCTTCTCGCAATCGGTCAGCGTGTGAGGATCAGGCATCAGGCTGCGGATCGTCGGATCGAGGAATTCGATCGCTTCGTCCACCGGAACGCCGCGTCCTGCGAGAACACGGGCGATCAGATCCGGCAGCCCATGAACCTGCGCCATGGCCAGCGCCCGGTTCTGGCCTGCCTGATCGAGTCTTGCAACCCAGCGATTGTCGAGCGCGGATTTCTCCACGCCGAGAAACGCGCGCTGTACCGGATCGACGAGATCTGCCATGCCCAACTCCGCTGACTTCATCTGTTCTTTCTACAGGAGCAGCGGAGATAACATAGCGATGGATTTGCAGACACGGATTTTTACCAGAAGATCAGCCAGACGATCACGGCGATGCCGCCGATCTGCACCAGCAGAACCGAAAACAGCGTCAGCAGGATAGCCCAGTTGCGGCCTTCCGTGTGTTCATCGTCAAGGGCCTCGTCATGGCTCTCGTCACGAATGTCAGGGATCACCGGCTTGAGGATGTCCGCAAACATATCAGGGCGGGCTGGCGGCACCTTGCTCGGGCTGCCATGCTCTTTTCCGGCGTGGCTGTCCTTGCTCATGAAATACTCCACGCCGACGACTCACCATCTATGGTTTTATTTATATCAATATTTCGGCATTTGGTAATATAACTTCCGCCAGGGAGACTGAACGAATCGAAAAGCCGCCCTGCCAGAGACAGAGCGGCTCATGTGCCCAGCAGAAATGCTTAAGCTTCTTCTTTCGGCCGTTCGATGCGAATCACCTGCGGCTCGCCGAAGAGATAACCTTCCGACTTTATCGAGGCGACCGCCTTGCGCACGGATTCCTCCATCGTCGCATGGGTGACGAGGATGATCGTCTGGTGATGCGATGGGGCCAGGTGCTGCGTGGAGCGCTGGACGATCGATTCGAGCGAGATGTGGTTTTCCGCCATGCGGGTGGCGACGCTTGCAAAGACGCCGGTGCGGTCGAGCACAGTCAGGCGGATGAAATATCCGCCCTCGTGGCTCTGCATCTGTGCCTTGCGGTAAGGCTCCAGCGCCTTTGCGGGATGGCCAAGCACCGGCACGCGCTGAGCGCCCGGCTGGCTCTTGGCGATATCGGCGATATCGCCGAGCACGGACGAAGCCGTCGCTTTGCCGCCAGCGCCAGGGCCGACCATCAGCAGTTCGCCGAGTACGTCGGATTCAATTGCCACCGCATTGGTGACGCCGTCGACCTGGGCGATGACCGAATCGACCGGCACCATGGTTGGATGCACACGCTGCTCGATGCCGGTCTCCGTGCGCTGGGCGACGCCGAGCAGCTTGATGCGATAACCGAGCTCGGCGGCGGCGTGGATGTCCTCGATCGAGATATTGGTGATGCCTTCGAGATAGATGTCGTCGGCCGCGATGCGATTGCCGAAGGCAAGCGTCGTCAGAATAGCGAGCTTGTGGGCGGTATCGTTGCCCTCGATGTCGAAGGCGGGGTCGGCTTCGGCATAACCCAGCCGCTGCGCCTCCTTGAGGCATTCGGCGAAGGAAAGCCCCTCCTTCTCCATCTTGGTCAGGATGTAATTGCAGGTGCCGTTCATGATGCCGTAGATGCGCGAGACGGCGTTGCCCGTCAGCGATTCGCGCAGCGCCTTGATGACGGGGATGCCACCGGCGACCGCCGCCTCGAAATTCAACAGCGAGCCCTTCTCTTCCGCGATCGTCGCAAGCTCGACGCCGTGATAGGCGAGCAGCGCCTTGTTGGCTGTCACCACATGGAGACCACGCTGAAGTGCGGCGCGCACCGAGACGTTGGCAGCCCCTTCGGCGCCGCCCATCAGCTCGACGAAGACGTCGATATCACCCTTTTCGGCCAGATCCTCGGGCCGATCGAACCAGGTGACGCCGCAAAGATCGACGCCTCGATCCCGCGTCTTGTCGCGCGCGGAAACTGCGGTGATCGTAATCGGACGCCCGCAGGTGACGGCAAGCTCATTGCTCTTCTGCTGAATGATGCGGACAAGCGAGGCGCCAACGGTGCCTAAGCCCGCAATGCCGATTTTGAGGGCATCTGCCATGGATCGATCCTGAAATGTCTTGTGGCGGCAGCCGCCGAACGCGGCTGCCCAAGAGTTGGAATTAACGGTGGGCGTTGAGCGAGATGACGTTATGCATCGTCTCGTCTGCCGTCGACATGAACTTCTTGATGTTGCGCGCAGCCTGACGGATGCGGTGTTCATTCTCGACAAGCGCCAGACGGACATAGTCGTCGCCCATCTCGCCAAAGCCGATGCCCGGAGCAACGGCGACGTCGGCCTTCTCGACCAGCAGCTTGGAGAACTCAAGCGAACCGAGATGACGGAACTTTTCCGGGATCTTCGCCCAGGCGAACATGGTGGCTGCCGGGGGCGGCACTTCGAAGCCGGCCTTGCCGAAGCTTTCGACCATGACGTCGCGGCGGCGCTTATAGACGTTGCGAACTTCGGCAATGTCGGAGCCGTCGCCGTTCAGGGCATGCGTCGCCGCCACCTGAATCGGCGTGAAGGCGCCGTAATCGAGGTAGGATTTGACGCGGGTGAGCGCAGCGATCAGCCGCTCGTTGCCGACGGCAAAGCCCATGCGCCAGCCGGGCATGGAAAACGTCTTCGACATCGAGGTGAATTCGACCGTCACATCCATTGCGCCCGGCACTTCGAGAACCGACGGCGGCGGCGTGTCGTCGAAATAAATCTCCGAATAGGCAAGGTCGGACAGCACGATGATGTCGTGCTTCTTGGCGAAGGCGACGACGTCCTTGTAGAAATCGAGCGTCGCGACAAAGGCCGTCGGGTTCGAGGGATAGTTGAGGATCAGCGCCAGGGGCTTCGGGATCGAATGCCGGACAGCGCGCTCAAGCGGCGGAAAGAAGGTCTCGTCCGGCTCAACCGACATCGAGCGGATCACGCCACCGGCCATCAGGAAGCCGAAGGCGTGGATCGGATAGGTGGGATTCGGGCAAAGGATGACATCGCCGGGCGCGGTGATCGCCTGCGCCATATTGGCGAAGCCTTCCTTGGAGCCGAGGGTGGCGACCACCTGGGTATCCGGGTTGAGCTTGACCCCGAAACGGCGGGCATAATAGGCGGCCTGGGCACGGCGCAGGCCCGGTATGCCCTTGGACGAGGAGTAACGGTGCGTGCGCGGATCCTGTACGACCTCGCACAGCTTGTCGACGATCGCCTGGGGAGTCGGAAGGTCAGGGTTTCCCATGCCGAGATCGATGATATCGGCGCCGCCCGCTCGCGCGCTTGCTTTCAAACGGTTGACCTGTTCGAAAACATAAGGCGGCAAACGCCGGACTTTGTGAAACTCTTCCATTTCATTCCCCATGGAAAGGCGGCATTTTAAGCCGCGGTCGAAGTTCGTTCCGTCTTCCGGCGGCTGCGACACGAACTTCACAATCGCAGCGCCGTATTCATCAGACCCAAGCCAAGCGGCAAATCTTTGACGGAAAGGCCGCACAACCACGCATTATCGGGAAAATCGCATCTTCCGATCCATCCGGAAGGCTTTGCGTCCAAATTGCCTGAAAGGCAAGATCTATTTGGAGATTTCGGAGAGCGTCTGCGCGCCGTGCTCGGCAGCCAGGCGGCGCATTTCAGCGACCTTGGCCTGATATTCGGCTTCCGAGATCGTGCCGGCCTTGCGCCGGGCGGTAAGCGCGGTCAACTGATGCTGCAGTTCGGCCGCCTGCTCGTCGCTCATCTGGACATTGGCCGCCGTCAGCGGCGCGCCGAAATTCGGATAGCCGTCCGGTGATTTCGTCAGACCGCCCTCGACCGCCTCGCCCTTGGTTGCCGGCATGACGACGGCGGTCGGCGCCGCTCGCTTGGCGGCGGCTGCGGCTTTTTCCTCCGCCGTCAGATTGCATCCGGCAAGGGTCATCGCCGCCGCGGCGCAGATCAATGCGATGCGGTTGAAGGTTGCGATGCGCCGAATGCCGTTCTTGATCATGCCTCAAAATCCAGTTCTGATTGCCTCGACTGTTAAATTTGTCGCAGCCACAAAGCAATAGCACGAGCCGATGCGGGTGGAACTTGTTTTCTCGTTCGGTCACGATGTACAACAAACGGATAAAAAGAGTGCTGCCGCCGGAGGAAATGGTGACCGACAGCAAGCAGGAGCGTGGCGGCCAGAAGAATGGCGACAAGACCGGTTTCGACGCGACCGATCTCGAACCCTATCTGCTGAAGGATCCCGAGACCATGGCGATGAATTTCGCCCGGGCGCTCGAAAATCTCGGTCAGGCCGCCTCGGCCTGGCTTGCGCCGCGCGAACGCGGCGAGATCACCGAAACCGCCATCGATCCCATGACCGACATGGTCAAGACGCTTTCCAAGGTCACCGAATACTGGATTTCCGATCCCCGCCGCACCTTCGAGGCGCAGACTCAGCTGATGTCGTCCTTCTTCGGCATCTGGATGCGCTCGATGCAGCGCGTGCAGGGCACGCGCGGGATGCAGGGCGAGCCCCTGCCGCCCGAGCCCGACACCCGCAAGGACAAACGCTTTTCCGACGAGGATTGGCAGAAAAATCCGTTCTTCGATTTCCTCCGCCAGGTCTATTTCGTCACGAGCGATTGGGTTGACAAGCTGGTGTCGGAGACCGACGGCCTCGACGAGCACACCAAGCACAAGGCCGGATTCTACGTGAAGCAGATCACGGCAGCGCTTTCGCCGAGCAACTTCATCGCTACCAACCCGCAGCTTTACCGCGAGACGATCGCAAGCAACGGCGAAAACCTGGTGCGCGGCATGAAGATGCTCGCCGAGGACATCGCTGCCGGGAACGGCGAGCTTCGCCTTCGACAGACCGACATGACGAAATTCGCCGTTGGCCGCGACATGGCGCTGACCCCGGGAAAAGTCATCGCCCAGAACGATATCTGCCAGATCATCCAGTACGAAGCCTCGACCGAAACCGTGCTGAAGCGGCCACTCCTGATCTGCCCGCCCTGGATCAACAAGTTCTATATTCTCGACCTCAACCCGCAGAAATCCTTCATCAAATGGTGCGTAGACCAGGGCCAGACCGTTTTCGTCATATCCTGGGTCAATCCGGATGCGCGTCACGCCGAGAAGGACTGGGGGGCCTATGCCCGCGAGGGCGTCGATTTCGCGCTCGAGACGATCGAGAAGGCGACCGGCGAGAAGGACGTCAATGCCGTCGGCTACTGCGTCGGCGGCACGCTTCTGGCCGCGACACTGGCGCTGCACGCCAAGGAGAAAAACCGGCGCATCAAGACCGCGACGCTCTTCACCACTCAGGTTGATTTCACCCATGCCGGCGATCTCAAGGTCTTCGTCGACGAGGAGCAGCTTGCCGCGCTCGAAGAGCATATGAAGGCGACCGGCTATCTCGACGGCACGAAGATGTCGATGGCCTTCAACATGCTGCGCGCTTCCGAGCTGATCTGGCCTTATTTCGTCAACAGCTATCTCAAGGGCCAGGAGCCCCTGCCCTTCGACCTCTTGTTCTGGAACGCCGATTCGACGCGCATGGCGGCGGCAAACCACGCCTTCTACCTGCGAAACTGCTATCTGCGCAATGCGTTGACGCAGAACGAGATGATCCTCGACGGCAAGCGCGTATCGCTGAAGGATGTGAAGATCCCAATCTATAATCTCGCCACACGCGAGGACCACATCGCGCCCGCAAAATCGGTCTTCCTCGGCAGCCAGTTCTTCGGCGGCAAGGTGGAATTCGTCGTCACCGGCTCGGGACATATTGCCGGCGTCGTGAACCCGCCCGACAAGAAGAAATACCAGTTCTGGACGGGCGGCCCGGCCAAGGGCGACTATGAGACCTGGCTCGAGCGGGCCACCGAGACGCCGGGATCGTGGTGGCCGCATTGGCAGGCGTGGATCGAGACGCAGGACGGCAGACGCGTTGCGGCGCGCAAACCCGGCGGCGATGCGCTGAACGCGATCGAAGAAGCACCGGGAAGTTATGTGATGGAACGCACCTGAGACGCCGGCAGGCATCTCTTTTTGAGGCATCCCAAGAAACAGCGATATCGCGTAAACAAATTAGAAACCATAATTCGTCATCCTCGCGAAACAGTCGGAAGTCGCGGGCGGCCTAAATTCGGCCCCTTTGCGCCCTTACCGGCCCCGGCGAAGTTTTAGTCAGTCAGTGCCGCCGGCCTGCGTAGCGAGTTTGAAAGACGAGTGTAGTATGGCGTTTGCGGTAGGGACGTTGGATAACGTCGCCCCTCTTGGCGGATCTGCTTTGCGTTCGCGCAGATCTCGCGGTTTTCTTTACGGTGTCGTCGGCGCCGGGCTTTTAACCTCAACATGGCTGATCGCGACCTTGGCAACGATGCATTCGGTGGCCACGCCCTTTTCTCCACCCGATCGGCTGGCACAGATCGGGGCCGCCCCAAAGGTGGCGCCGTCAGCTCGCCTTGAGCGGTTGATCCATGTCGGCAAGGGTGACCGGCTGACAGCCTTCGACGCAAAGCCGAAGATGCCGCTGACGGCAAGCCTCATCCAGTCTCACGCCGAAAAGACTGCCGCCGCCGCAACGGCATTGGCAGCTCTTGCGAAAAGCAATCGGCTCGTCACGGCCGCCGAGCAACCGGTCGTCGCCGCGATTTCCGACAGTGCCAAGTTCCGCAAGGATGATGCGATCGCGCTGCCGCCGGTCGAACTCGCCTCGGCAGAGATTGAAGAAGACGACAGCAACCGGATCATCGTCCCGTCGAAGGAGGCCGTCGCCGCAGCCCAACTCCAGGCGATGCTGGTGCTTGCCGATGCAGACCCCCGGCAGATCGCGCCGGCCCCGATCGAGCCGATCGCGTCTCCTGTCAGGACCGCCTCAGTTCCTGCAACGGAATCAGCACCGGTGGTGGTCGCAACGGCAGAGGATCAACCCTTCGATCTCGTCCTGTCGCCCGACGCAGGTTCCGTGCCGTTGCCGATGGCGCGTCCGGACGGACTCATCGGCAAACCGGCGCCGGCCGCCAAGGGTGCGCAGCGCTCAGCTGGGCCGGCCCTGGCCTATGCCCAGCCGAACTCGCCGATCGTGGACGATGAGGACGATGCCGTGCCGCGTTACGACAAGCCGGTCTTCTCGCCGAAACTGCGGGCAGGCGTCGCGATCTACGACATCGAAAACAGCACCGTCTACCTGCCGAACGGCGAACGGCTGGAGGCTCATTCCGGTCTCGGAAAGATGCGCGACAACCCGCGCTACGTGGATAAGAAGATGCGCGGACCGACGCCGCCGCACACCTATGTCCTCACGATGCGCGAGGCCCTCTTTCACGGTGTCGAAGCGCTGCGTTTGACACCGGTGGAAGGCTCGGACGCCATCTTCGACCGCGTCGGCCTGCTCGCCCACACCTATATGCTCGGCAAGAACGGCGATTCCAACGGCTGCGTTTCCTTCAAGGATTACAAGCGCTTTCTGGCCGCTTACAAACGCGGCGAGATCAAGCAGCTCGTGGTGGTGCCGCGGCTGAACAACAAGCCCGCCTCGACGCTCGCCTCGCTGTTTTCGTCGCGCAGCTAGTTTAGAGCTTTTCCGGGTTAGATTGAATCATTCTGTTGGCTCAAACGGAGTCGGATGGTCGACCGGCCGGCGCGCGTCGTAGCCCAGCTCTACGGCCAAGCCGGCCGGTCGATCAGCCGGCCCGTTTCAGCCAACCCGAAGGGCCGGGCATGTTTCCGCCAGGATCAAAGGCGATCGGCTCGGACGTACCTTGGGGTATGCCCGTCGCCAATCGCCTTTGCCCTGACGAAAACCTGCTCCGGCAGAATGCTTCAATCTAACCCGGAAAAGCTCTGGGAGCAGGTGGGCAAGCAGCCGCTTGCCCCCGCAGCCCTACTTCAGCCAGACTGCTATCCGCTCCACCGCCTCGGCGATCTCGCCTTGCGAACCCGCATAGGAGAGACGCAATGTTCGATGTCCCTCCAGCGGATCGAAATCCAGGCCCGGCGTCGCCGCGACGTTGATTTCTGCGAGCATGCGTTTGGCAAAACCCATGCTGTCATTGGTGAAGCGCGAAACATCGATATAGGCGTAGAAGGCGCCGTCCATCGGCGAAGCGGGCGCAAGACCGATCCTGGGCAGGCGGTCGAGCAGCAGCGCGCGGTTTGCGGCGTAGCTCGCCTTGACATGATCAAGCTCTTCGCTTGCGCCAAGCGCGGCCACCGCTGCAATCTGGGAGAGCTCGGGCGGCGAGATATAGAGGCTCTGCGCCACCCGCTCGATCGGCCGCACCAGGCGCTCCGGCAGCACCATCCAGCCGATTCGCCAGCCAGTCATGCAGTAATATTTGGAGAAGGAGTTGATGACGACCGCCTCGTCGGTCAGCTCAAGCGCGCTCGCCTCCTCCCCAGCGAAAGTCAGCCCATGATAGATCTCATCCGAGATGAAGGCGATGGATTGGGCCGCGCAGTAATCCGCAAGCGCCTTCAACCCGTCACGGCCGGTCACCGTGCCGGTCGGGTTGGCGGGGCTTGCGAGCAGCACGCCTTTGAGCCTGACGCCGCTTTGCTGCTGCGCCGCCTCGAGGCTCTCAGGTGTCAGGGTGAAGTGGGTCTCGGCCGTCACCGGCACTTCGAGAACCTTCAGCCCAAGCGCGCCGAGAATATTGCGATAAGCGGGATAGCCCGGTCTCGCGATCGCCACGGCATCGCCGGCATCGAAAAGCGACAGAAAGGCAAGATTGAACCCTGCCGAGGAACCTGTGGTTATCGCGATGCGCTTGGGATCGATCTCCAGGCCGTGACGGTCCCTGTAGTGCCAGGCAAGTGCGGATTTCAGCCGCGCCGTCCCCAGCGCATCCGTATAACCGATCCGGCCTTCGACAAGGGCGGCGCGTGCCGCTTCGAGCGCAGCTCGAGGCGCGGGATGCGAGGGCTGGCCGACCGCCATCGAGATAACGGCGTGACCCGCTGCCCGCCGCTTCGTCGCCTCCGCCAACACATCCATGGCATGAAAAGGCTCGACTTCGCTGCGTTTCGATATGGAAAACAAGATCGCTTCTCGCTTGGCTTCTTCGCTGTTGGCCAGACAATTGCCGCATTAATCGGCTCATCACAATCCCGCGAGGGCGGTGCAGGGATGAAAATTCCTGTTTGAACAGAACTCGACGCACCGTACCTTGACGCGACGCGTTCAAGTCCATAACCCGGCGACGGTTTTCTCGACCAAGACCACATCGCCGATGACGAGGATATCATGGCCTTCTTCCCGAAAAACTTCACCGCACTGGCGCTTGCCGCATCGATCGCGATCCCGTTTCCGGCCGCAGCGCTCGACGATCAGCAGAAGAAGGAGTTCGGCGAATTCATCAAGCAATATCTGATCGAAAATCCGGAGATCATGCTCGACGTCCAGGAGGCGCTGCAGAAGAAGCAGGAAGCCGCGCGGCTGGTGAAGGCCAATATGGCGATCGAGGAGAACACCGCGAACATCTTCAATTCAAAGGATGACGTCACGCTCGGCAATCCCAAGGGCGATGTGACCGTCGTCGAATTCTTCGATTATAATTGCACCTACTGCCGTCACGCGCTTCCCGATATGCAGGCGATGCTGAAGAAGGACACGAACGTCCGCTTCGTACTCAAGGAATTCCCGATCCTCGGGCCGGATTCGGTTGCCGCCCACAAAGTGGCCGACGCTTTCCGCAGGCTGGCGCCTGCGAAATATGCCGATTTCCATATCGCCCTTCTCAGCAGCGAAGGCCGCGCCTCGGAAGAAAGCGCGATCGCCGTCGCAGGCTCTCTCGGCATCAGCGAAGACAAGATTCGTGCCGAGATGGCGAAGAGCCCGAACGATGGGATCGTTCAGGCGACCTATCAGCTTGCCTCCAGTCTCGGCATCAGCGGCACGCCCTCTTATGTCATCGGCAACGAGCTGGTCCCGGGCGCCGTCGGGCTCGACGATCTCGAAGCCAAGGTCAAGAACATGCGCAGCTGCGGCAAGACCGCCTGCTGAGGAATCAGACAGCCGACCGGCCGCTCATCAAACCGCCAGAATCGAAGCGTTGCAGCCATGTGGACAAATGTGGCGCGATTCCTGCCGGCCAACCCGTAAGGGCTTTCATTCAGCCCTCGCGGAGTCTATAGGTTGCCGTCGTGCATTTACGGAACATTCGATGACGCAAACGATTTTTGTCCTGAACGGGCCAAACCTGAACATGCTGGGCAAACGAGAGCCCGCGATTTATGGCGGCAAGACGCTCAAGGACATCGAGGCAGACTGCAAGGCAGCAGGGCGCGAGCTCGGCTTTGATATCGACTTCCGTCAGAGCAACCATGAAGGCACGCTCGTGGACTGGTTCCACGAGGCCGACGAAAAGGCCGCTGGCGTCGCCATCAATGCAGGCGCCTACACGCATACTTCAGTCGCGCTGCACGACGCGATCCGCGCTATTTCAATTCCCGTCATCGAACTTCACATATCCAACGTCCATGCACGGGAAGAATTTCGCCACGAGTCGATGATCGCGCCGGCATGCAAGGGCGTGATTTGCGGCTTCGGGCCTCACAGCTACATCCTGGCGCTCCATGCGCTGAAGAACATCACGGCATAAGAAGAAGACAGGGCAACACCATGGCTGAAAAGAAATCGGGTATCGATCAGGCACTGATCCGCGATCTCGCCAATATTCTCAACGAGACGGATCTGACGGAGATCGAGGTCGAGCAGGACGATTTGCGCATCCGCGTTTCGCGCGGCGGCACGCCGCAATACGTCCAGGCGCCGATCGCTGCACCGGCCTTTGCCGCTCCGGCAGCAGCCACCGCTCCGGCAGCGGCCGCTGCCGCACCCGCCGCAGCACCCGGCCGCAACCCGGCGAATGTCGTCAATGCGCCGATGGTCGGCACCGTCTATATGGCACCGGCTCCGGGCGCACGTCCCTTCATCGAAATCGGCGCCACCGTCAAGGAAGGCCAGACGCTCATCATCATCGAAGCGATGAAGACGATGAACCAGATTCCTTCGCCCAAGTCAGGCAAGGTGACCGAGATCCTCGTCGACGACGGACATCCCGTCGAATACGGCCAGGCCCTCGTCGTCATCGAATAGGCCCAAGCCCATGATTTCGAAAATCCTCATCGCCAATCGCGGGGAAATCGCCCTTCGCGTGCTTCGGGCCTGCAAGGAGCTCGGCATCGCATGCGTCGCGGTGCATTCCACCGCCGACGCCGATGCCATGCATGTGCGTCTTGCCGACGAAAGCGTGTGCATCGGTCCGCCCTCCTCGCGCGAGAGCTATCTCAACATCCACCAGATCGTCGCGGCCTGCGAGATCACCGGCGCCGACGCCGTGCATCCGGGCTACGGCTTCCTGTCCGAGAATGCCAAGTTCGCCGATATCCTCGAAGCGCACGGCATCACCTTCATCGGGCCGACGGCGGATCATATTCGTATCATGGGCGACAAGATCACCGCCAAGACGACGGCGCTGGAGCTTGGCATTCCCGTCGTTCCCGGCTCGGACGGCGAGGTGAAGACCGAGGAGGACGCGCTGCGGACGGCCGCCGAAATCGGCTATCCCGTGCTGATCAAGGCAACGGCCGGCGGCGGCGGGCGCGGCATGAAGGTCGCCAAGAGCGAGGCCGATCTGATCGAAGCCTGGTCGACGGCGCGCACTGAGGCGGCAGCCGCCTTCGGCAACGATGCCGTCTACATGGAAAAATATCTCGGCAAGCCGCGCCACATCGAAATCCAGGTGTTCGGTGACGGTGAAGGCAACGCCATTCATCTCGGCGAACGCGACTGCTCGCTGCAGCGCCGCCACCAGAAGGTCTGGGAAGAAGCGAATTCGCCTGCGCTCAATGTCGAGCAGCGCATGAAGATCGGCCAGATCTGCGCCGATGCCATGAAGAAGCTGAAATATCGCGGCGCCGGCACGATCGAATTCCTCTACGAGAACGGCGAGTTCTATTTCATCGAAATGAACACCCGCCTGCAGGTGGAGCATCCGATCACCGAAGCGATCACCGGCATCGACCTGGTGCACGAGCAGATCCGCGTCGCCTCCGGCGGCGGTCTCTCGGTGACGCAGGACGAGGTGCACTTCTCCGGCCATGCCATCGAATGCCGGATCAATGCCGAGGACGCGCGCACTTTCGTGCCCTCGCCCGGAACGATCACCCATTTCCATGCGCCGGGCGGCCTTGGCGTGCGCATCGATTCCGGCGCCTATCAGGGTTACAAGATCCCGCCTTATTACGACAGCCTCATCGGCAAGCTGATCGTGCACGGCCGCACCCGTGTCGAATGCATGATGCGCCTGCGCCGCGCCCTCGATGAATTCGTCGTCGACGGGATCAAGACGACGCTGCCGTTGTTCCAGGATCTCGTCTCCAACCAGGATATCGCCAACGGCGACTATGACATTCACTGGCTGGAACATTACCTCGCCAACACGCCGGCGGCATAGGACAGGAATGGCAGGATCGCGCAGGAAGTCACCAGGCATAACCCCTGATATCCTCCTGCGCGCCTATTCCATCGGCCTGTTTCCGATGGCCGAGTCCGCCGACGACCCGGAGATCTTCTGGGTCGAACCGGAATTGCGCGGCGTTCTGCCGCTCGATAATTTCCATATCTCGAAAAGTCTCGCCAAGACGGTGCGCAGGAAACCCTTCGACATCCGATTCGATCACGCGTTCGACCAGGTGATCGCGGCCTGCGCCGAGGAAACATCGGGGCGCCCGAGCACCTGGATCAACCAGACGATTCGGTCGCTTTATTCCACGCTGTTCGAAATCGGTCATGCCCATACCGTTGAAGCCTGGGACGGCGATCAACTGGTCGGCGGTCTCTACGGCGTCTCGCTTGGCTCGGCCTTCTTCGGCGAAAGCATGTTTTCACGCCGGACGGACGCCTCGAAAATCTGCCTTGTACACCTGGTCGACCGGCTGAGGGAAAAGGGCTTCACGCTGCTCGACACGCAGTTCACCACCGAGCACCTGAAGACGTTCGGAGCGATCGACGTGCCGAAGGCTGAATATGCGGTGCTGCTTGCCAGCGCGATGGAATCGCCACACCTGAAGTTTTGAGCGTGATCGTTTCCTCCTTGCGTTGCTTTTCGAGCCGAATTGAGTAGGTTTGGCCCTGCAACGGGGGATAGAATTTTGAAACGATATTTTGCGGCCGCAATCCTTTTCGCCTTGTTCACGGGTCAAGCCGAGGCACGCCCTTACCAGGAGATGTTCCCTGCCAGGGTTTTTTCGGACGCAGAAAAACCATTGCTGCAAAAGCTCGACTTTCAGCAGGGCGCGATCAAGCTGCCTGCTGCAAAGGCAACGCTGAACATCCCCGAAGGCTTCTACTATCTCAATTCCGCGGATACGAAGAAGGTGCTGGTCGATATCTGGGGAAATCCGCCGCAAGCGGCGGAGGGAACGATGGGGATGATCTTCCCGGCGAAATACGCGCCGACCGATGTCGAGGCGTGGGGTTCCATCGTCGAATACAGCGCCGACGGTTATGTCTCAGACGCCGACGCCGCCACGACCGATTACGATGAACTGCTGCAGAACATCAAGGATTCCATCCGCGAAAACAACGTCGAGCGCGAGAAGCAGGGTTTTCAAAAGATCACGCTTGTCGGCTGGGCCTCGACGCCGCATTACGACAAGTCTGCGCATGCGATGCATTGGGCGCGCGATCTGCTGTTCGGCGGTGATGCGCAAGCCCCGCATACGCTTAACTATTCCGTACGCGTTCTTGGCCGCCAAGGCGTATTCGAGTTCGATTTCGTTGCCGGCCTGAACCAGTTGAAGGAGATCGAGCAGGTCATTCCGACCGTCACGACGCTCGTGCAGTTCGACAAGGGAATGGCCTATACCGACTTCGTCGAAGGCGACAAGATCGCAGCCTACGGAATGGCCGGGATGATCGCCGCGGGTGCGGGCGCCAAGATCGCCGCAAAGGTGGGTCTCCTGGCGCTTGCCGCCGCCTTCCTGAAAAAGGCCGGCATCCTTATTGTCGTCGTGCTTGGCGGTGCGCTTCGGTTTGCCAAAGGTCTTTTCACCCGAAACAAGACACCCACGGCATAGGCTCGCGGCTTAACAAGGAGACGGCGCGGAAATTGTGAAGCTTTTTCGGAGCCTGTCCCAGCTGATATCAATCAGCGGGCTGTCGCCTTGTCCGGAGCCGGGACGTCCGAGCTTGTCTTGCAGTCCTTCAGCCAGACGTCGTAGATCGGATGCTCGACCGCATTGAGGCCGGGGCTGTCGGCAAACATCCAGCCGGTAAAGATGCGGCGGATCTTGCGGTCAAGGGTGATTTCGTCGACTTCGACAAAGCCGTCGATCTTCTGTGCTTCCGCCTGGTCGCGCGAATAGCAGGCCTTCGGCGTCACCTGCAGCGCGCCGAACTGTACCGTCTCATTGACATAGACATCGAACGTCGTGATGCGGCCGGTGATCTTGTCGAGGCCGGAGAAGACGGCAACCGGATTGTCGATGCGTGCGGCATGCGCCGCAACCGGTGGAAGCAGAGCCGAGAGCGCCAGCAGCGATCCGGCGCCACGCAGGACCATGTTCCGCGTGAAGAGCTTCATATGCACCCGTCTCCAGACGTTTTCGGTTCACGGCCACCGTCAAGCGCGGCCAACCTGCGGGTAAAGGTCAATTGTGGCCAAAAGCCGGGCTTGCGATCGCCCGGTCGAGCCGTCTCAGTTGCCGGGCGTCCAGGCGTCATAATCGCCGGTGACGCGCGGCCGCTCGCCGGGAACCGCGAGCGAGCCCGGCGGACGGTAAGCCTGCGGCGAACCGGTGAGGTTCGGACGATGCGCCTTCTGCCATTCCCTGGCGACGTAGTTTTCCTTGGACGGCGGAACATCGGTGCGATGATGCATCCAACCATGCCAGCCCGGCGGAATGGCGGAGGCTTCGGCATAGCCCTTGTAGATCACCCAGCGCTTCGGCAGACCATAGGAAGACATGCCGCCTTCATAATAGACGTTGCCGAATTCATCCTCGCCGACGCGCTTGCCAAAACGCCAGGTCGCAAAACGCGTGCCTATCGTCTGACTGTTCCACCAGGTGAAGATTTGAACCAGAAGATTCCGCATGTCTTTTCCTTGTGCCCGCCAGTACGGGCCAAACCAGAATTTAGCTCCTCGCTTATGCCGTCGCCAAGCCGAATTGTCCAGCGATTCCACGAGAGGCAGGGGTCATTTCAAGGCCATCTTGAAGCCGAGATGCGAAGGCTTGAAGCCAAGCCTTTCGTAGAAACGATGGGCATCCCTGCGTATGGCATTCGAGGTCAGCTGTACCAGCCGCACGCCGCCGCCTTTTGCCTCTGATATGGCGAATTCGATCATTCCAGTGCCGATGCCCTGCCCGCGCATGTCAGCCCGCGTCTGCACCGCCTCGATGATCATCGTCGAAGAACCACGGCCTGTCAGCGAGGTCGTGAGCATCATCTGGAACGTGCCGACGACTTCGCGGCCGCGCTCTGCGACATAAAGCGTCTGGTCGGGCGAAGCCTCGATGACGGCGAAGGCCCTGGCATAATCGGCAAAAGCCCCGGCAACCGTCGTATCGCCGTGACCGCCGAGAGCATCGGCGGCAAACAGCGCCACAAGCGCCGGCAGATCGTCGCTGCGCGCTTCGCGAATGAGAATATCGGACAATTCGACCGCCACGGGATCAATGCCCTTCCAGCGGTTTTTCGAAAATCAGCGAGGGAATGCCGGATTGTCCGGGCCCGCTGTTCTCATTGCGGCCGACTTCGGTGAAGCCATGCGCCCGGTAGAAGGCGATCGCCGCCGCATTCTGCGGCTCGACTTCCAGGCGCATGATCTCAGCATCCGGAAAGCAGGTTTCGAGCTCGGCGAAGACATCGCGGCCGATGCCCTGGCGCTGCAGCGACGGACTGACATAGAGGAGATGCAGCATGACCGTCTTCGTCAGCGCGTGCGACATCGCCGCATAACCCACGCCGCCGATGTTGCGGCCGTTATCGGCGACGAGGAACTCGGCGTCCCTGCGCACCAGCCGCGCCTTCAGCGCTGCCGGCGTAAAGAGATGGGCGATCAGATCGTCCACCTTTGTTTTGCCGTGGAGCTCGTCATAGGTGGCGTGAAAGCTCTCCGCCAGAAGGACGCGCACCTTCTCGAGGTCGCGCTCTCCGGCGGTGCGGACGAAATACACGGGCTATTCCTCGATGCCGAGCTTCGCCTTGACGAGCGCCTGGACCGCCTGCGGATTGGCCTTGCCGCCGGTCGCCTTCATCACCTGACCGACGAACCATGCCGCCATGGTCGGCTTCGCCTTGACCTTTTCGACCTGTTCGGGATTGGCGGCGATGATCTCGTCCACGGCCTTCTCGATGGCGCCGGTATCCGTCACCTGCTTCATCCCGCGCGATTCGACGATCTCGGCGGGATCGCCGCCCTCGGTCAGCACGATCTCGAAGAGATCCTTGGCGATCTTGCCGGAGATGGTCCCTGATTTGATGAGGTCGATGATGGCGCCGAGCTGAGCCGGCGACACCGGCGTCTGTTCGATGTCCTTGCCGGTACGGTTGAGCGCGCCGAGCAGGTCGTTGATCACCCAGTTTGCCGCCGTCTTGCCGTCGCGGCCGGCGGCCACGGCCTCGAAATAATCGGCGATTGCCTTTTCGGAAACCAGCACCGAGGCATCGTAGACCGACAGGCCGAGTTCACGCACGAAGCGCTCCTTCTTGTCGTCGGGCAGTTCCGGCAGATCGGCTTCGAGCGCCTTGATGAAGGCGTCGTCAAATTCGAGCGGCAGCAGATCCGGATCGGGGAAGTAGCGATAATCATGCGCGTCTTCCTTCGAGCGCATGGAGCGCGTCTCGCCCTTGTTCGGATCGAAGAGGCGTGTCTCCTGATCGATCGTGCCACCGTCTTCCAGAATGCCGATCTGGCGGCGCGCTTCGTATTCGATCGCCTGGCCGATGAAGCGGATCGAGTTGACGTTCTTGATTTCGCAGCGCGTGCCGAAAGCCTCGCCCGGACGGCGGACGGAGACGTTGACGTCGGCGCGCATCGAGCCTTCGTCCATGTTGCCGTCGCAAGTACCGAGGTAACGCACGATCGAACGCAGCTTGGTCATATAGGCCTTGGCCTCGTCGGACGAGCGCATGTCGGGCTTGGAGACGATCTCCATCAGCGCCACGCCGGACCGGTTGAGGTCGACATAGGACATGGTCGCGTGCTGGTCGTGCATCGACTTGCCGGCATCCTGTTCCAGGTGCAGGCGTTCGATGCCGATCTCGATATCCTCGAACTGGCCCTGGCGGTCCGGCCCGAGCGAAATGACGATCTTGCCCTCGCCGACGATCGGATCCTTGTACTGAGAAATCTGATAGCCCTGCGGCAGGTCGGGGTAGAAGTAGTTCTTGCGGTCGAAGACCGAACGCTTGTTGATCTCAGCTTTGAGGCCGAGACCGGTGCGCACGGCCTGCTTGACGCATTCCTCGTTGATGACGGGCAGCATGCCGGGCATGGCGGCATCGACCAGCGAAACATTCGAATTCTGCGGCTTGCCGAATTCCGTCGAAGCGCCGGAGAAGAGCTTCGAATTGGACAGCACCTGGGCATGGACTTCCATGCCGACGATGACTTCCCAGTCGCCGGTGGCGCCGGGGATGAAGCGTTTCGGATCAGGCGTGCGGACGTCGACAATGGTCATCTGATGCTCTTTGCAGGCTGTTCTTTTCCACTGGTGAGGTAAAGGAAATGGCATTCCGGTGCAAGGCTTTCCCCATTGCGGATCGCGGTTTGACGGGGCGACATTTGCCGCGGGTTAACCGGGGCATGGCAGTGTAGCCGCATGACCATGACCGACATCACCAAATTGATCGCACTGTTGCTGGCGCTGAACCTGATCGTCTTTTCGGTCTATTTCCTCGACAAGCAGGCGGCGCGCCAGGGCGGATGGCGCATCAGCGAGCGTACGCTTCTGATCCTTGCGCTGATCGGCGGTAGCCTCGGCGCGGTGGCGGCACAGCAGTTCCTGCGCCACAAAACGAGGAAGGAGCCGTTCCGGTCGATCCTGACGGCGATCCTGATCCTCCACGGCGCCTTGGCTACGGCGCTGGCCTTCGCGCCGCTATGGGCCCCTCGCCTTCATCTGAATTTTTGAAACCTCAGAATTCCTGCCCGTAGCCGCCTTGGCTCTCCGAAACCAGCGGCTTCGTCAGCCCGACAGAGGGCACGTCTCGGTCAAGCTTCGGATTATAGGCGACCGACAGCCAGTGGATACCGTAACCGTGCTTCCGAAAAAAGCCGATTGCCTCGCTATTGCCGGAATGGGTCTGCACCGCCGCCGTCTCGAAGCCTCGGCCGGCGATATCCTTCTCGATGCGTTCGAGAAGGGCTGAGCCGAGTCCCTGCCGGGTGAAGACGGGATCGATCCAGAAATCCGAGATGGTTTCGTCCAATCCCTCGCGTGCAGCCCAGCCTGCGACCTGGCCGTTCTGCTCGATGACGGTGATTGTCAGCCAGTCGTTCTCCACGAAGTTGCGAAAGGCGTTGCGCGCCGCGTCGATCATCGCATCCGATTCGCCAATCGACGCCATCGCCTTTTGCCAGGCCCTGAGCCCGATCTCGCTCAACAGTTCCGCTTCCCCGTCGCGGGCATTGCGAATGTGGATCAACGACACCTCCGCGTTACCCCTCCAACTAGAGCACTGAGTCGCGGAATTTACCAGTAGCTGCAAAGGGATGATCAACCGAAACCAAGGTTTTCGACCAGTTTTCACCGACAGCGATGCGCTTGACCGCTTTTTCGGGGCTGAATAATAGATATTTTATGTTGAGCCTGCCTGAGACCCGGTAAAGGCCCTGCCCGCAAGTTTTCTTGCGCGCATGGGCCCGAAAAAACGAAGCCCTGACGTTCGAATGAGCGCCAGATCGTTTTTGTGCGCGCCTAAGGCGCGATACCGGATCTCACAACATGGACATTTCCCGCACGGAGCAGCGCATCCTGCATCTGATGGCCCAAGGCGGCCGCATCGAAATTACCCGCGACGACTACAGAAAGATCGAAAACGTCAGTTGCTTCACCCGCGACGGCTGGCTCTATCCCGGCGTCGACCTCGATCTCTTCCGCAGGCTGAAGCGGCTGAAGGCGATCAAGTCTTCAGGCGGCCAACCCTACCGGATTACCGAACGAGGGCTGAGACTGGTCAGGTCGCAGCTGGACAATAGATAGGGTCAGGCGACCGACGCGCTCTGACCGTGCCTCAGACCGCGCGTTCAGGGTTGAGCGTAAGCGGAGTTTTGATCGCACCTTCCGGATCAGTGTCTGATTGACGATGTTGAGCTCGAACGAGGGCTTAGACATGTCGTTTTGATTCCAATACAGTCGAACGATCCTCAACGCCAATTGCTCTCAATCGTAAGAATGCGCTCTTAACCGGTTCCGGCACAGGAGCCGAACATTGGCGACCATTGCCTCGTTCATCAAAACGGCAAAGCTCATCGGCGTCGATGGCCTATCTGGCAGACGTGGTTACCAGGATCATCAATCGCCACACCAACAGCCAAATCGATGCCCTGGTTTACAGGATAAGGGAAAAGAGAGTTAAATTCGGCTTTAGCTTTCGCTAAGGAGCGCTTCATCAAACCATACGTCCTCATAGTCCCCGTCGATCAAGAAACGCCATCCCGGGGCAAGGCCAAGATATTGTTCAACGATCGGAGCCCAATCAGCCAAGTGACTGATATGAAGCGGACTGAAAAAATCATCCGCAAAAGAGTATTCACCTGCCCAGATGTACCAACCAGTTGTGTTTCCTACTACTGGGTGCCGGAGGCCATTAATCGGCCGAAAGCCAGATTTAACATTGCGAGCAATTCCGACAATTTGATGAGGCAGCGGAGCGACAAGTGGGGAGCCATAGCGATCGCAGATCTCCTTCTGGGCTATTGCAAGGCTCTTATTCAAATCCATTTTCCTTTTTCATCTGACGAGAAAAATTGCTTAAGTATCCGCCTTGTTTAGCAGAGCAGATAACACACTGTGGCTGAACCGATTTTATATCTCGCATCCGCGTTTTGTCGATTGATCCATTTTCATAATATTCTATTACGAGGGATTTGATATGATCGGCGATCATTTTTCCACCTGCGGCCCCACACTCAACACATGATTTACCTTGAACAAAGGTTCTTTGCTTTGGCGTAGTGGCATTCGAGGGGCGAGCGTATGCTTTTGTGGCTGGAGATTTGAACGTTCCCATCGACATGGGTGCGCCAATTCCGATGCCTTTGATATCGACGCCATGCATTTCTTTGTTAAAGAAACCGGCCGACGGGCTAAGAATATGTTTCTCCAGTTGCTCATCCATTTGATGCCGCTGGAACTCAAAGTTGCTGGCTTCACCTTCTTCTTCTACATCCGGCTCGTCACCGAATAGGCCGCCTGCAAACGACCTGCTGCCAGCTGTCGCTCCGGCGTTCAGACTGACGTTGATTTCAGATTTCAAGCCATCATCAGCGCGGGACAAGCGTCCATTAAGCGGCTCGGTGCTGCGCTGTCCCCAACTGTCTGAGTAATTGATCGAATGCCCATTCGGATCGGACTTATTGACCGGATCATTTTCGGAGTAGCTGTAGCGGTTTGTGCCGACGCCTTCCTTGGTCGGGTCCCAGTCATCCGGCGAGACGAACCGCCCGAAGGCCGGATCGTAGTATCTGGCATTGAGGTACATCAGCCCGGTTTCGGCATCGAAGCGTTCGCCGATATAGCTCTTCTTGGTCTGGAAGCTGGTGTTGGTGGCTTCGCCATAGGCGGCATAGCCGGTCTGCTCGACCCGGTAGCCGCTTTCGTTGGTCACCTGCCGCACCGAGGCGAGATGATCGCGGTGCAGGAAGAACTTGTCCTGCTCGGTGCTGCCTGATGTGACGACGATCTTGGCGTCTGGATGCGGATAAAGGGTGTAGATGTCGGTGCCGGGCGTCGAGCGGTCGATCTCGACATTGGCGTCGGGATAGAGGGTCGTGCCGAAGCCCCAGCTCTTCTTCACCCGGGCGCCGTCCGGGCCATAGGCGAAGCTCACCGTGGCGCCGTCCTGGGTGACGCTCGCCAGCCGGTTGGCGCCGTCCCAGCTCAGCGTGCGGCTACCATCCGAGACCATGTTGCCGTTGGCGTCATAGTCGATGGTCTTGGCACCGATCTGCGTTGCCGCATGCGGGCGGATCGCCGATGCCGTCGTCGGATAGACATAGCTGCCGACCCGCGTGCGGGAGAGAAGATTGTGATTGGTGTCGTAGCTGTAGGTCTCGTCGAGGCTGTTGTCGCCGGCATTGTCGGCGCCGGTCAGGCGAGAGAGATCGTCATAGCCATAGGTCCAGTTGTCGTTGGCTGCCAGGCCGGTGATGGTCTTGATCCGGCCGAGTTTGTCACGGCTGTACTGATTGTCCATCAGCACCGTCGTGCCCTTCGCCGTCGTCACCCGCTCCAGCCAGCGTCGCGTCGGCGAATAGGCGAAGGTCGTCTTTACGCCATTGATGTAATTGATCGTCTGCGTCTGGCCGTCGGCCTCGTAGCTGGTCGAGTCGATCAGTCCCGGGATCCTGGAAAGCAGGTCGGCGTCGTTATAGAGCCAGGGCAAGGTCCGCTTGCCGACGACGATGTTGGCAGGCTGATAACCGATCGCCGTGGTCTTGCCGGTCGGGCCATGCTCGACGGTGGTCGTGCTCGCCACGCCGTCGATGACCGCCCGGGTGATGACCTTGTCGCCGGCACCGTTATAGAAACGGGTGTAGGTCAGCGTCGCATTGGCGTTCTCGGCCTTGGTCAGCATGCCGGCATTGTGCGACGAACCGGTGGCGGCCGGCTCGTCATAGCTGTTCTCAGCCAGCAGGGTCGGCACCGTCGCACCCGGTTCCGTCACCTCCTTGCGGGTGACCCGGCCCATCTGGTCGTAGGCGATCGTCGTCACCGCGCCGCGCGCATCCGTCTGGCGGATCAGCCGGCCGGCATCATCATAGGCATAGGACCAGTTGCCGAGATCCGGATCGCTTGCCGTCAGCCGGTTGCCGAGCAGGTCGTAGGTATAGGTCCATTGCGCGCCCTTCGGGTCGCGCACCCCCAGCAGACGGCCGAGCGGGTCGTAGCTGCGGTTTTCCGTGACCCAGTTCGCGCCGAGCTGCGACTGCAGGGCAATGACATTGCCGTCCGCATCGGCATAGCTGCGATGCGGATGGTTTTCCTCGTCGGTCATGACCGTTAGCGACACCGGCAGCCTGGTGACGTCGGTCACAAGTGCCGACTGCGCCGCATATTGATAGAGCTTCTGGCTGGTGTCGGGATTGACCTGCTTGATCACCCGGTCCTGCCAGTCATAGCTGTTGGTCGTCCATTGTATCGTCTCAGGCTCGGTCGCGGCGGCCTTGAATCGGACAAGTGATGTCTTCTGCACGTTCCCACGCGCATCATAGGCGGTCTCGGTGATGCGAACCGGTCCGGTGGCAGACGCCCCGGGCGTCTCCACCTGCCAGGGCCGGCCGAGGCCGTCATAATAGGTGCGGCTGAAGACCTCGCCTGTCCCGTTGGTCCGCGGCGAAGAGGTCACCACCGCCTGTGTCGTCGGGCTGCCCTCGTTCTCATAGCGGGTGTTGAGGTAATTGCCCGATCCGGCATTCACATAGCCATAGGGCCGGCAATAGGCGTCATAGGTGAAGGTCTCGACGATGCCGTTCCAGTCGGTCTTCGTCGCCGGCAGCCCGCAGACCAGATCGTAGGTGGTCGTGCTGGTGAAGCGGCTGTCACCCGTCAGGGCGCCATTGGCGAAGTAGCGCGGCGCCCGTTCCGCCACCGGGTAAAGATGATAGGTGGCGTCGTAGTCCCATTCGCTGCGGTTGCCGAGCGCATCGGTCTCGGCAATCCGGTTGCCGTAGGCATCGTAAGCGTAGCTGGTCGGCGACACCCGCGGTGTGCTGCCGACGCTCATATAGGCAAGCTTCTGCGTCAGGTTGCCCTTGACCGGCGGCGTCGCAACCGCCGTCGCATCGTCATAGAGATATTCCTCTTTGCTGCCGATCGGCGACGCGGCATCGACACCGAGACGAACCGTCTTCGAAGTCGGTAGCGAGACGATGTAAGCGGAGGTGTTTGGCGCATAGGTGAAGGTCGTCGTCTTCTCGTCGCCGGTGGTGTTGACATTCTCCGTGCCGGCGGCATCCACCGTGCGGCCGCGATCCTTAATCCCGGTCACATTGCCATAGGCATCGAAGCTGCGCTCCGTCCGCAGGTAGGCCGTCGTGCCCCCCTCCGTCAGCTTCGTCGTCGTCGCAATATGCCTAAACGAATAGGGCTTTGTATCGATCTGGAACGAATAGTCCTCGGTAATTTGCTTGGAGTTTCCCTTGGCATCACTTCTCAACACAACCCACGGTCGCCCGTAACTTGCACGATCTCTGCGATAAGATGTTTTTACGGTAGGGCGAGCCGCCTCTCCTGAAGCCTGCGGCAGGGTTTTGACCATAGCGCCAAAAGTATAAAACCTGCGCAGATCGAAACTATAGAGGGCATCTGAGAAGGCGTAGTCGGTATTGCTTACGTTCCCCTTTCCGTCGTTGACGCTGATCCTGCTGACAGTATGCATCAATGGCATATCAGCACCAGGCAGCGCTGACGACGGCTTATAATCGACCGAAACCGTAGCCCCGGTTTCAAGAGTCATGCTGCGCAGGAGGTTGGGGTTGCCGGTTCCGGCGATGGAGAGCAACACACCGGTCCGAGAATTCAAAAAATCCGGCAAACCGTCGCCATTGAAATCGCCGGAAATATTGGATCCCGAAATCGCCAACGGAGACTGAACCAATCGGGTGCCCGAGGGCTCGAACCATACTCCCCAGGCATAGGTCGTTCTATAAGGATTTGCTTGCGTCGCGCCCTCAGCAAGCAGGATGTCGGTCATGCCGTCATTATCGAAATCGCGCAACAACGGCGAACCTGAAAATGACGCATTCTGTATAAATGCTTCGTAATCGCGCCCTGTCCATAGCCAGATCGATAGGCCGCTGTACTTCCCATTCGAGAAGGACGTGTTCTGCACGAGGTCTGCGGCTCCATCGCCGTTGACATCGGCGAGAGCACAAACTCTGTTGCGGCAATCGATCGACGCATCCCGGATGTTGGCCCAGCTGCCGCCGGTATAACTCAGGACTTTCGTAATCGAGGATGCGCCGCCGATGACGGCACCCTGCCGACCGTTCCCGAGCAGGTCGGCTGGCCCCACAATGTATCCACCGCTGCCGCCCAAGAACGAGGAAGTGAATTTGAAAAGCTGATCAACGCCATTTCCATCAGGATCGGCCACGAATGATTGGCTCTGAGAAAATGGATCGGTAGACGGGCTAGAAACGGAGGGCAGCGCGGCGCACATTGCCGTATAGGAAGAGTTGGTGCATCTTCCGTCAGAGACCGACTGATCCCAGGCCGTGCCAACCACATCGTTCAATGTTTTATAGCCCGAACTGTCGGCGGTTATCGAGCTGTAAGGAATGTCCTTAACGCTTGGGAAGTATCGCCCTGGAAAAGAAAGAAGATGGACTGTAGCGCCATAATCCGCTCGCGATATACTTCTTGGATATACTGAGCGGCCATCCGACCCAAACGAATTAACTGTCATGGTCCAGGAATACGTGTAGGAAAATCCCGAACTGTCCTGTTCCTTGATCGCCCTTTTCGTCGCCCGATTTATTAACAGCTCATCCCTGGCGTCCAGATTCATGTCCGTCGTGGCAAATGTCTCGACGTTTGTGAATGTTTCATATTTGGAAGGATCACCATTGGTTCGGGGCGCGGTAAACAGATTTGGGGCATAATCGTAGCTATAGCTTAGATTGTGATAGGCCATCTTGCGGATTGGCTTATGCGCTGGCCCCGAAAGAGTGCCGTCAGAAGCGATAACGGCGTCGCTGCCGTAGCGTTCGACCTGGATCAACCGGGATCTGTTGGAGAATGGCGCCTGGTTGTATGAAAGCCCATAGGCCGCCTGCAGTTGGCCATTGACCTCGACAGCAATCGTCTTGATCCGGTTTTTGGTATAGGAGAAACGATGGCCGTTGGCCATGATGATCTGGTCAGGCCGAGCTTCATAGCGGAACCGGATGACGGTATCGCCATACGACACTGTACTGGGATAGCAGACAAACAGGTCGGGGCACGTGTAGGCATATGCAACCGTATTGCCATTCGTGTCGCTGACGGAAGTGAGCAACCAGCGAGAACTATTATAAAGATCAGAAAGCGCCCCCGGAGCAGGGTTTGCGTTTGTTATCGCAGTCAGCGATTTGAATGTCAGTCTGACGCCATCGGGATTGGTGACGATCCATTCGTTGGCAGAAGAAGAATCGCGAGCGATGCGGCGATTGCTTTCCACCTCTGTGGCATGCGTGCCGCCGGTCGAGCATGACGGGGAAACCGTGTTTGTCCCGCAAGGGACGAGTTCCTCGCCGTTCAACAGGTAAATATCACTCGAATTGAATGCCGGCAGACCTTGGCCGATGCTGGCACGCTCAATCACG
Organism: Rhizobium sp. NLR16a; assembly: GCF_017948245.1. Lineage (NCBI taxonomy): Bacteria > Pseudomonadati > Pseudomonadota > Alphaproteobacteria > Hyphomicrobiales > Rhizobiaceae > Rhizobium > Rhizobium sp. NLR16a. The sequence continues at coordinate 2,033,645 of NZ_CP072865.1, forward strand.
TCGAAGCCTTTGAGCCCCCAACCGTGACCCAACCAGCCCTGATAGAGCCCGCCGAGCTTCGTCTTTCGCGATGAGATATACTGAAGTGCGATTTCCGGCTGAATGCCATGAAAAGCCGGGGTTTCGATTCCGATTTCCTCGTTGAACGTGCCGGAGCCGGAAACCTCCGGTATCGGCGTCGTCGCACGCGCCGATGTGCCGACAGGCGGCGCATCCGGATCGACCGCCGCTGCAGCGGCAATCGCTGTAGCAGACGATGTCGCAGCTTTCGCTTTTACGCTAGTGGTCGGCGCTTCGCTTTCGGTCGCATCCTCGGCGGTATCGTCAGCCGGCGCCACGCCAGCCTTGCCGAGACCGGTTCGGTCGACAGCCCTGTCGGGCTCAGGAGCCGCCGCTGTAGGATCGGCGCCTGCCTCAGATGGGTGAACATTCTGGGTTTCCCCGCCCAGTCCCGAACCTCCATTGCCAAGGCCACCGTTGACGGCTTTACCGGAATCGGCAGCAACCGCAGTCCCGATAAGAGATTGGTTTATACTCGGAGCAAAGAACAAAGCAAAAGAAACCGCTGCAGCAAAAGCTGCAACACCCGAACGAAACCGACGCATGAATCCCCCAGATGAATCAAGACGTGCTTAAATTTACACCCTCTAAAGTCGAAAACACTTCATAATGCAAGTAGCACTCCGCCGAAATGCAAAAAAATGCAACTAACGAAAGTTGCAGGAAGCATCTGAGATCAGTAATGATCCAGCGTTCGGCATTCACTTCTACGACGCTCCGAAAGCCTGTGGATAGTGCAACTCAACGCGCATGAATCCTGCAACGCGTGGTAGTTCGCATTACAGTGTTGATTACAAAACCGGTGATTCGGTCCTCATAAATTCATGCAACCATGATTGTCGATAGCGCGCTCGATTTCCGCGACTGGTGGTGCGCCGAAATTCGGCGCATGTTATTTCTGCGACCTCAAAGCAGGCACTACCCCATTGTCGAGATAGGACGATCGGGAGTTTCTGTTATCTGGCCGGATGGCTCGCGAGCGGAGGAGGTATCGCTTGCCGAGATCGAAGCAATTTTCGGACGTCGCAGAACCTGCTCGCTTGTGCTGGCCAAGGATCGCTACATTCGCCGCACGATTACGAGATCCCAGCTTCCCTATTCCAGGGCCAGGGAGATAGCGGCCGCCGACTTGACCGCGGCAACTCCATTTCGTCACGACGACGTTTACCTTATGCCGATCACAGGCAACGCCTCCGAAGGCACGACCTACGCCATTGTAAAGAAACCCTTGCTCGATCCGGTCGTTTCCGCTCTCACCGCCGCCAAAATAAAGATCGGAGGCATCTCGCTCGCCGTCTCAGATGGCTCGGCCATTCATCTCACGCAAAGAGCAGTCAGCGAGCTTTTGCCGAAAGCTGCTCTTTCCCTGTCCCATTCGACACGAACGGCAATAACCCTATCTCTGCTGCTTTTGGCGGCCGGCCTGACGCTTGCGCACGCGGTCCTTCGATACGAGGGCGCACTATCGGATCTTGAAAGTGAGATCGCCGCAAAGCGAGAGCAGGCAAGCGCAGTGCGGGCATCTTTAAATGAGCGCGCGAAAGCCGTCGCCGCTTTGGACACCGCGCGGCGGCGCAAAGATGAGTCCGTTCCCGTCATCCAAATATGGGAAGAGATGAGCCGTCAATTGCCGGATACGGCATGGCTTTCCGACATGTCGATCGACGAGGAAACAGTGACCATGTCGGGCTTTTCCCAGTCGGCGGCGAGCTTGATCGGGCCGCTGGAAGAGTCTCAGCTCTTTAGCGAGCCCAGTTTTACGTCACCGGTTGTGCGCGAGGCTGGCGGAACAGACGAGCATTTTGAGATGCGCCTGAAGGTCGAGCGGAAATGACGGACCTGCTGATCGGACTGATGAACGCACCGCAGCGGGTGCAGCAGATGGTTGCCTTTGGATTGCTCGCCTTTGGCACGTTGTGCGTCATCTGGATTTCAGTGCTTACAGGAGACCAGCTGCGCGGCCTGGCGAGCGACATTGACGCGAAGCGATTTGAACTCGGCAAGCTGAACGCAATATTGTCGCGACGGCCTCTGGATGGAGCATCCACGGCCATTTCCGCCGACGTTGCCGCTGCCCTCTACCTCCAGGGCGATACAATGCCCGTGACACGTGCGCGACTTCAGGAGCGCATCAACGCGATCGCAGGAGAAGCCGGGGCGGTCGTTATTTCCATTAGTGTTCTTTCGGAATCTTCGCGCGACGGCGTGCCGTTAATTGGGGTCACAGCTGATATCCAGGGAAGCTTATCGTCCGTTCATAGAGCCATGGTCGGCATCGAGACGTCGAGACCTCCGCTTGTCATTCGAAAAGCTACCATTCGGGCAACCAACCCTATCCAACAGGGACAGCTTCAGGCGCCGCTTCAGCTCTCAACAAGCATGGAAATCTACGGGTCGGTCAATCCGGCAACGAGCGGCCGGCAAAGAGCGGCAGAAGCCAAATGAGATTTCGAGTCCCTGACACGAGTTTTCTGACGACGTTGAGCGCCGCTGCTGCACTCAGCACGCTTTGCCTTGTCAATTTCGCACTGTATGAAATGGCGGTCGATATTTCTCCGCCTGACGCCTCCGAAGAAAGGACAATTCGTCCTTCGGCCACGCCAGCGTTGGAGACCAAGGCGACAGTAGACTTGTCCACTTCACCTGAGACCTTGTCCAGGCCAGTATTCAGTCCAACACGCCGGGAATTCCTCCCCGTTGTTGTCCCTGCAATACCTCCGCCCGAGCCGGTTGTCGCTGCGCCAGCGGTGCAGCTTCCCGCCTTTCGCCTTGAAGGCATTCGAAAAATTGGCCCTGACCTATCGGCGCTATTGGCGGTCAACACAGATGCCCCATCGCAATGGCTGCCAATCGGCGGCACGATCGAGGGGTGGACCATCGACCGTATCGACATTGACAGCGTCGTCTTGCGCGCCGGAGATCAGCAGGCGGTCGTCAACCTCTATCCCGCTGAAGGCCTCGATGTCCGACAAAACTAAGAGGCGAGCAGACGACTGCGCTGATGAGGATGGTTTTGCGCTCCTCGCGGTGCTTGCCTTTCTGTTGTTATTCGCTGCGCTACTGATCCCGTTTTCATCCGCTGCCCGTCTCGCCGCTCTGACCTCCCATCACAGTTTCGAGCGGAGCCGGCTTGCCTATGCGGCGGAGGCGATCAATGCCTATACCGCAATGAAGCTTGAAACCGATGGCGCCTGGGGCGCAACCATTGCCGGAGAAGCGAGTGGAAGGTCATGCGCCTCCGGCGACGCGATCGTGACGCTTCGCATTCTCGATCATGCCGGTCTCATTGATCTTAATGTCGCTGGATTAGCCACCATAGAAGCCGGCTTGGCGGCCTTAGGCTTGACCGCCCCACAAGTTACGGATGTCGCCAGCGCAGTTATTCTATTTCGCTCTCGGCAATATTCCAATTCGCCGATCCCGGCCAAGTCGGAGCCGGAATACGGCTTCAAGCACGCGCCCTTCGAAGATGTGGTTGAACTCCTCGATTTTCCGGAAATGCGGCGGTTCAGCCCGGAACAGATCAGCGAAATATTCACCGTCGATAGCCACAGCGCCGCTGTCAGCCGCGAATTCGCATCTGCCTCCCTCCGCTCTCATCTGACTGATGTTAGCGGTGAAATTCGACATCGGCTGCAGCCTTCGGGCACCTATACGCTGGCGACAAAAATCAACAGCCAAGGCGAATGGGCAACTGATGCCAGAATTGTGACGACCGGTGACGGTCGACAAACCAACCGCCGTGTGTGGGCGTTGCCGCTTTCGTCGATTTCACGGCGCGGTCTTTCGGATTGTGGGCTCCTCTTAGGACCTGATGCGGCCTCTTGGCTCAAGGAGGCATTGTAACAATGCAGGTGATGGAACGTTCTGAGAAATTTCTCGCTCATCTCGTCAATAGCGGGTTGGTCACTCCGGAAGCCATTCAGCGAATAAGATCTGCAAGGCGGCAGACCGGCCAGCCATTGGACGTGGTTATTCGGGAACTGGGCGTACTTGCCGAACTTACGATTGCATCAGAGATCGCGAGCTCCCTCGATCTCGAGGTCATCGAGGATGGCCTCCCCGGAAACGGCCTTGAATGGCTCGAAAGGCTGGGCTGGGATTTCGCAACCGAGAAGGCGATCGTTCCCCTGGAGAAGGCCGATGACTATCTTCGCCTAGCTGTCGCCGACCCATTTGATCATCAAACAACCGAGGCAGTCTCTTACCTCTTCGATCTGCCATTGCGAATTGGTGTGGCGCCGAGAAGCACCATCGAAGAGCATATTGGCCGTCTTCGACGAGAGTCGAACGCCCCGCTCGATGAGTCGCTTGTAGAGGAAGGGGCCCTCGATGTCGATCTCGAGCGACTCCTTGATGTGGCGCGCGATGCCCCTGTTGTTAAATTTGTCTCGAAGATTGTCCAAAGAGCAATCGACGATAAAGCGACAGACATTCATCTGGAGCCGCAGGCAGAGACGCTCCGTATCCGGCTTCGCCGCGACGGTATCCTGCTCGAAACGGATAATGCGCCCAAATCGCTTCATACGGGCGTGATAAGCCGTTTGAAAATTCTCGCGCGGCTTAACATAGCCGAACGTCGTCTGCCGCAGGATGGCAGATTGCGTTTGCCCGTCAGAGGCCAGGAGGTCGACTTCCGTCTTTCCGTCGTGCCTTCGGTGCATGGGGAAACGGCAGCACTTCGCGTTCTCGATCGCGAGAACATCAAACTCGATCTGGCATCACTAGGCTATGATCCGGCCGCGGCGAGCAAGCTCGACAATCTGACGAGGCGCTCGAATGGCCTCATTCTGGTGACTGGCCCGACCGGATCCGGTAAGACAACAACCCTCTATTCGATCCTGTCGGGGCTCAATCGGTCGAGCGTGAAGATTTTCACGGTGGAAGATCCTGTCGAATATCGCATTGCCGGCATCACGCAATTGCAGATCGATCCAGCGATCGGCCTTTCGTTTGCCACTGCGCTCCGTTCTGTTCTGCGGCAGGATCCCGATATCGTTCTGGTCGGCGAGATTCGCGATCGGGAAACCGCCGAAATCGCAATTCAGGCAGCGCTCACTGGTCGACTCGTTCTTTCAACTTTGCATACGAACAGCGCGATCGGCGCGTTCAATCGGCTTCGCGATATGGGCGTCGAGCCGTTTTTGCTGGCGGCGACAATAAGAGGTGTGATCGGCCAGCGGCTTCTGCGGCAATGCTGCGAAGTTTGTCGAGACCTTTCGTTCAAAACCGACTGCGTCGCTTGCGAAGGGACCGGCTTCAAGGGACGCAGGGCTACCTATGAGATCCTGGAGGTTTCCGAGCGGTTCAAGGAAGAGATGCGCGCGACCAGCGCCGAAGAAGATCTCGAAGCTGTGGCCATTGAGAACGGCATGGTTCCACTTCGCCAACACGGGCAAAAGCTGGTGGAAAGAGGCCTGACAACGATGGATGAAGTCTTGCGTGTCATCGATGCGGATTAGTCGCCATGCCTAAGTTTGGATACAGCATTTTTTCTGGTGACGGCCGAAAACGGTCTGGCACGGTCGAAGCCACAGATATCGCCGATGCTCGCCGGAAGCTTCGCTCACCGGGCGTGACGATTTCCGACGTTCGGCCCTATGGCGATCGAGGTTTGCAGTCATATCTGCGTCTTCCCAAGTTCGAGCCGAGTTTTGACCAAGCCCGGTTCTTCGGCAATTTGGCAGTCTTGGTGGCGGCCGGGCTAACGTTAGACCAGTCCCTGCGTTCGCTGAGCGCTTCCGCTACCCACCAAAACGAGCGCGAGCGTCTCGACGCTATGCTGGAGCAGATATCTGCCGGGGCGGCGGCCTCATCAGCATTCGCTTCGCTCGACGATCTGCCGGATGACATTCTGTCGCTGATCGCAAGTGGGGAGAAAACGGCCCGGCTGGGGCATGTTCTCTCGGTCATCGCTTCCGACCTGGAACGCCGGAAGAATCAACGCAAGCAGTTGATGGATGCGCTGCTCTATCCGGCCTTTCTGCTCGTCATGATGATCATAGCGCTCGGCGTCGTCACATTCGTGCTTGTGCCGGCTCTTGAACCAATCTTCCAGAGCTCGGAGCGAGAGACCCCCTTGCTGATCGCCGTCTTGTCGGCAGTTGGAAAGTTCATTGAAAATCCAGCCTTCCCGCCTGTCGCTGTGTCGGTTCTGACCCTTACCGGAATTCTTTTTGCATGGCGGGCCCAAGAGCTCTCCCGATTGATGATGGCTGTCGCGCTCAAGATGCCGATTTTCGGGCCACTCATTATCAAGATGGCGCTTGCCCGCTACCTGCAGACCCTAGCGCTGCTACTCGAAAATGCTGTTGCCATGCCCCAGGCTCTGGCTCTGGCTGCCGATGCGTGCACGATTTCCATTTGCAGAACGAAGTTGTCACCGATCCGCGAAGCGGTGATATCAGGGCGGCGCCTTGCCGAGGCCTTAGCGGAGACAAAACTATTCCCGCCGAGCGTCGTGTCGCTGACCGCAGTCGGAGACGAGGTGAACAAGCTCCCTGCCGTACTCGCCAACGGATCGAATATCCTGCGATCTGGGGCCCAGAGGACCCTCGATAGTCTTCTCTCGCTCATCACTCCAGCGATAACGATCCTGCTGGGACTGCTCGTCGGCGGACTGGTCATCTCTGTCATGACGGCGCTTCTCAGCGTCAACGAGCTGAGCACGCAATGAGCGCAAGAAGCTCCGCCCATCGCCATGCCGGGAGTGCTGGTTTTACGCTCATGGAAATGCTTGTGGTTTTGGCGGTATTAGGGATGGTTCTCGCCGTCGCACTACCGCAATTTCATCGTGCGGGTTCGTCTACAACAGCAACCGTCGCGTCTTCAATCGTTCGAGGCGCGCGCTTAGCGCGATTGGTCGCCATCAAGCGGGGGTCAGATACCACTCTATCGATCGATACGGCCACACGCACCGTGCATTTTGATATCAAACATGAAGATATCGTTATTCCGGCTTCTATGTCGATGGTCGCGACGGTTGGCCGCAATGCCGCGACCACTGCCTCCAAGGGGAGCATTCAGTTTCTTGCTGATGGAAGCTCGTCGGGTGGCGAGATCCGGCTTCGTACCGATAAGGAGAAGGAGATCAGGGTCAAGATCAGTTGGCTAACGGGCTCCGCCACAATGGTGTCCGATGATTAATCCGCCACTGCAGAACGATGCAGGCTTTACTCTATTGGAGATGATCGTAGCCTTTGTCATCCTATCGATTTCGATGGCTATCGCATCTCAGACTTTGGCAGTTGCTGTTAGGAGTTACCGAACCGCGACTGAACGAAATGAAATGTTGGAGTTAGTGCAGACATTGCGGGCGGAAGAAATTCCCAAACTGACAAGCGCCAGCGCACGGCAGAAAGAAGGAAAAATGGGTCTGTTGCGTTGGAGAATTCGCATGGTCTCGCCGCGCGAACGAGACGCGACAAGCAGTTCGAATTCATTTGCCATCATCTCTGTCGGACCAAAAGCCGGCGCGTTTCGTCAGACCTTCCTGGTTACGTCATTGGTGCAAGGTCAACAGCCATGACGCTGTCCGTAAACTCAAGGAAGGACGAAGAAGGGTTCACTCTTGTCGAAATGCTGGTGACGCTTGCGCTGCTTGCCGCGCTGAGTGCCGTCATGATCGGGGCAATCACTCAGTTTCGCCCGCTAAGAAGGTTGACTGAAGGCGCTGATGGCCAAACGGAAATGATCGCCGCAATCGAATTTCTTCAGCAAACGATCGCCGATGCACGCAGCGTTTATCTTCTTACGGGCACCAGTGAAAAACGGCTTGCATTCGAAGGAACTTCTCATTCGTTGCATTTTCCGACCGTGCTGAGAGTGGGGACGGATCAGCTTGCTCTTCGGGACGTCCTCATCGAGCTCCAGGAAAATGGCGGAAGCGTCTCAATCGTGCTGCGTGATGCTCCACGCCGCTTGGGAAGAGCGATGCCCGCGCCGGTATCCTTTTCCATCATCGAGGATATCGTTGACGCCCATTTTGAATTCATGGACGCGCCGCAGCCCCCCGAAGGCCAAACCGCTCCGACGTGGTTGAACCAATGGAATCGTCCGGAAAAGATGCCTTATGCTGTCAAGATAACCTTGGAGGCAAAACGCGGCACGGCGCCGATTTCCGCCGCAAGAATAGCCTTCTTGCGGTGAGCCATTAAGCTATTCGCTCCGAATATCTGCGTCCTGCCCCTGCCCCCCAGCCTTGCGGTCGCGCCCAAGGGAGATTACCTCGTAAGGCCGGTCCTCCGCCGGGCTCTTATACTGATAAGCCGTGCCCCAGGCATCCAGGATGACACCGGACTTCCTAAGGTAGGGGCCGTTCCAGACACTGCCGTCGGATGGCGTCTGCGTGAGTGCGGTTAGCCCCTCCTCGGTAGAGGGGTAACGGCCGACATCGATGTAGTAGAGCTCTATCGCGTTTTCGATGTTCTTGATCTGAGCTTTTGTGGTCTCGACTTTTGCTGAACCCAGGTACTTCAACACCTGTGGCGCCACGAGAGCGGCAATCAGGCCGATGATGGCGAGTACGACCAATAGTTCAACGAGTGTAAAGCCTTCAATCGCCTGATTGCGATCCGCTGACTGCTCATTACTGTTCGGAATGTATTTGGTCATTATCCAATCGCCTGACTGTAAAAGGTGTTGAAATTCCATGTGACGAACAACGCGAGCGCCAGAAACGGGCCGAAGGGAACCCGAAGCAATGTGATGTCAGGTGTTCGCTTGGCGATGACGCAGAAATAAAGCAGTGCAAGAGCGGATGCGATGAACAGGAAGGCGGGAAAGCTCCACGGATCCAGCCAAACCGCTGCGGCACCTGCGAACTTGACGTCCCCGAGGCCAAGACCGACGACGCCTCTGAAACGCCAATAGACGTACCTCAGGGTCCAGAACATCAGAAAGACAAATGCGCCGAACAGGAGCGCGAGGGCCAATGCCTCAAGCCCGGCCAAGAGTTTGAAGGCCGCGCCGACAACGAGAACGATCGCATTCAACCGGTTCGGAATCACCAGACGGTGAAAGTCGACATAGCTGACCGCAAGCATGCAGACAGCGAGGATCACAGCGAAGGGAACGAGCAACATCAATAGGCCAGCCGCTTGAGATCCTGTTGAACGGCATTTTTTCCTCCGCGTCTTTTTTGAATGTCCGACCGGAAGTCCAGTTGTCTGCGAAACTCGTCGGTCACATCGCGGGCTTCGCTCACGTCGCGAACGATGCGTGGTTTGATGAAAATCAGGAGCTCGGTTTTCTTGATCGAATCCGTCTTGTTCTTGAAGGCATTGCCGAGGAGCGGAATATCGCCGAGAAGCGGCACTTGGCTGCGGTCCACGCTGTTTTTCTGTTGGATCAGACCGCCCAGAGCCAAACTTTCGTTGTCGTTCACAACCACCCGCGTCGAGACTTTGCGCTGTTGAATGGTTGGCGAGTCAATGCCTGATGAAGTCGTCTTCACGACGTCGCTGACCTCTTGCTCGATGTCGAGCATGACTCGCCCGGAACTATTCACCCGCGGAATCACCGACAGAATAATGCCTGTATCCTTCAACTGGATTGAATTGATGACCGGCGAATCTCCGTTCACGCTTGCGGCCTGCTGCGTCACGATCGGAACCTGGTCACCAACCTGCAATGTCGCCTTTTGATTGTTCAACGCCATCAGCGTTGGCGCCGAAACGACGTTGACGTCTGTGATGCTGGAGAGAGCGTTCAGCGTCACGCGGATGTCGTTGGTCGCATAGCTCCAGCCGAAGCCGGGAAATGCCATGCGAGTGCCTCCACTTGCAAGATCTGAAAATGCGACGCCGAAATTGCCGTTTTCGAAAAACCAGCGAAGACCGAACTTCAGTTCGTTGTTCAACGTCACCTCAGCGATAACGGCCTCGAGAAGAACCTGGGTCGGGACGACATCCAGCTGCCGCAAGAGCTGTTGAATATGCTCATATTCCCGAGCGGTCGTGGAAATCAGCAAGGCGTTGTTTTCGACATCGGCAACAATCGAGGTTTTCACCTTGGCCGGTTCCGCACTGTAGCCTTCGAGCGGGCTCGGCGCAGCTGTTTCAGTCGCCTCTGCCGTTTGGGCCTGGTCATCCGCCGTTGAAAGGCTCGCCTGCTCGAGATTGGGAGCAACTGCGTTTGCGGACTGGCCGGCCGCGTCTGAAGACGACTGTCCGTTGACGACAGCCTGCAATACCTTGGCAAGCTCTTTTGCGGGCCGGTTCTGGATGTCATAAACGAAGAGCTGCTCTTCGTTGGTGCTTGCAAGCCGATCGAGCTTCTGAATCCAGCTTGAAGCGCGCTGCAGGTACGCCGGGCGCGAGGTGATCACCAATACCGAGTTCAGACGCTCGTTGGGAATGAAGCGAATGATCTTGCCGCCGCCGCTGTCGTTGGCAAAGATCGTGTCGAGCTCTTTGGCGACGGCAGATGGCTGTGACGCTTTCAAGGGATGAAGAGCGACCGACATGCCTTCCATCCAATCGACGTCGAATACGCTGATTGCCTCGCGCATGGCGGAAAGATCATTGTTCGTACCGGCAAGCATCAGAAGGTTGCGTGTCGCATCCACCCGCAGGATCGAGCCCTGGCGGCTGATCGGCTCAAGGATACCCTTCATCTCCTCGGCGGAGACATATTTGAGCTCGACCACTTGCACCTTGATGCCAGGCCCCTTCGGCGAGACCGATGGCACGCTCACCTGTGGGGTCGAGGAAAACGCCTCAGAAGAAGGAACGACTTGATAGCTATCTTGCCGCTTCACCACGACTGCACCGTTGACGGACAAAGCGGCCTCAAAAATATCGAGGAGTGCCTCGCGAGACACAGGGCTTGTCGTCTGCAATGTCACGGTGCCGGAGACGCGTGGATCGACGATATAGTTCAGGCCGAGCGTATCTCCGAGTACGCTTTTTGCGGCCGCCGCAATGGACGCCCCGACAAGATTGAGGCTGTAGCCATCTCCACCCTTCGAAAGCTGTCCGACTGACACGGGCGGAGCGCCGTAAGACACGAATGTGCCGCTCCCTTGGTGCATGGCGCCATTGAAGTTTTGGTCCGATGACGCGCTACCAATAACGCGGGACGAGAAGCGGGTGGTCGGAAGAGGTTTGCCGGTGGAATCCAGTTCGTTCAGCTTGACCGACAGCACATCTTCTACTGAATCCGTGGAGCTACAGGCGGCGAGCAGCAGCAAGCCGAACAGACAAAGGGGCACCACAGATTTCATGAAAGGGACTCGCTCTTCTAATGAAGAGACATTACGCACCTCGTCATCTGCCCGCATCCGAGGGCGGCTGAAATGCTATTAGTTTCCACAATTATTAGTAGATATTTAATGAATGGAAAACGCCGCTGGTCTTCAGTATAGCGTTTCACCTCAGAAGCCTCCAACGTCGGCTTCTTAACCGTCCCCTCTTGGGCTAACGCAGACACATCCGGTCGGCTTAGATTGAAGCTTTCGCCGATATAGCTCTACATAGTTTGGAAGCTGCTGTTGGTGGCTTCGTCTTAGGAGGTTTAGCCGGTCTGCTCGACCGGGTGCCGTTTTCGTTCGCCGTCTGCGGCACCAAGGCGAGATGATCGCGGTGTAAGAAGGACTTTTCCTGCGTGGTGCTACCTGCACCGATTGCGACCTTGGCGACCGGATAAGTGAAGGTCACCGGAGCGTCGTCTCGGCGACGTTTGATAACCGGTTGGCGCGGTCCCCCTTCAACACTCGAAGCCGCCGTTGGCTCGTGCCACTGTCAATGACACCGACTCGCCTTGTTTGGGCTTCGACACTCGAGTCAATGAAATCTGTTAAGAGCGGAGCAGCGAAACCGCCTTTCTGCTGCGGCCACGATCATCTTAGCATCACCGGAGGTTATGTCTAAGTCCATTGCAAAAGGCTCTGCCAGTTCTGATCTCAGTTGAAGGATATGCACTAAGCTATTGCGGGCGGCAATCCGGTCTTTATCCGCTTCGTTGATCATGATCTCTAATAACCTGCACCCTAATTCACGATCATCGAAATTTTCAAGATAGATGTCAGCTAGGTTTATCGCGCTCATCCGGCTGTTCTCCCATCCGATATCGTCGTCTGACATAATCAAAGAGCGCAGCATTTCTCTGTATTTTTCGACCAGGCCCAGGTATCTGCATAACGCTTTTAGAGCCAGCTCCCCGTAAATGTCGCGATCCGGACCCGACAAATACCTTTCGATCAATATCGCATCAGAAGCGTCGCCGCAAAGACCGACAACATATATCGCAGAACTGATATTTCCTCGCGACGATCTAAGGATACTTCTCGCATACTCCAATTCATTCGCGGTTACCTCTCCGCGAGCTACCCCCTGCGCACGTTTGCGGATTTCCTTGATATCCATCTTCGCTCCATTCCGTATCTTCGACAGCCCATCCTACCGCTGCCCCCACGGGCTTGCCACATTTTCGCGCTTGTCGTGGGACCGATTGGTAATTTTTCCATTCAGCGCCTCGTTCGCGAGGTCCGCACTCCTGCTGGCTCGTGACCTGCCACGGGTAATTTCCTCCAGATTGGATTAGAGTCCGGCCCATTGAAGGACGGACGCATGAAGAAGCAGAGATTTACGGAAGAGCAGATTATTGCGGTGCTGAAGGAGCAGGAGGCTGGCGCGAAGGTGGCCGAGCTCTGCCGCAAGCATGGGATTTCGGACGCGACATTTTACAACTGGAAAGCCAAATACGGCGGTATGGAGGTCTCCGAGGCGAAGCGTCTGAAGGCGCTCGAAGAGGAGAACGCCAAGCTGAAGAAGCTGCTCGCCGAGCAGATGCTGGATGCCGCCGCACTCCGCGAGCTTCTGGCAAAAAAATGGTAGGGCCTGCCGCCAAGCGTGACGCCGTCGCGCATCTGAAGACCGTGATGGATCTTTCGGAACGGCGGGCCTGCCAGATCATATCCGCCGACCGCAAGATGATCCGTTATCGGCCGAGCCGACCGCCGGAGGTCGAACTGCGGGCAAGACTGCGCGACCTCGCCAACGAGCGACGGCGTTTCGGCTACCGGCGGCTGTTCGTCCTGCTCAAGCGGGAGGGAGAGCCGTCCGGGGTCAACCGCATCTATCGTCTTTATCGCAAGGAAGGTCTTTCGGTCCGCAAGCGCAAAGCCAGACGGCGTGCCGTCGGCACCCGTGCGCCGATCCTGGTCGAAGCGAAGGCCAATGCCCGCTGGTCGCTGGATTTCGTCCACGACCAGTTTGCCTGCGGAAGGAGGTTTCGCGTGCTCAACATCGTTGATGACGTGACGCGCGAATGCCTGGCGGCAATCCCCGACACATCAATCTGCGGGCGTCGGGTCGCCCGCGAACTGACGGCGCTTATCGAACGGCGCGGCAAGCCCGGCATGATCGTCTCCGACCACGGCACGGAGTTCACGTCGAACGCGATCCTCGCCTGGTCAAAGGAGCACAAGGTCGAATGGCACTACATCGCGCCGGGAAAGCCGATGCAGAACGGCTACGTCGAATCCTTCAACGGCCGCATGCGCGACGAACTGCTGAACGAGAGCCTGTTCTTCGGTCTCGGCCACGCCCGCAGCGCCATTTCCGAATGGGCGGAGGACTACAACAATTTCCGGCCACACTCATCGCTCGGATATCAGAGGCCAACTATGCCGGGACTATCGCCGCAACCGGCTCCAACGCTGCGCAAGATGAAGGCTACGCGTTTCCGCCGGTTGCTCCCACCGCGCCAAATGGCGTATCGAAAACCGCCGGGGCTCTAATCGCCGCTGGATGAAAGTTCAGTGGCAGGTCATGATCAACTCACTCTGACCGCGCCTTAGATCGGCGCGGTCGGGGCTCAGCTTCGAATTGGAATATTTCAACGGGGCAAAGTCAGGCGGACGACCAAACCCTTTCCCGCCGCACTCATCGCTTGGTGTCAAACCCCGGCAGACTTCGCCGGGACCATGGCCGAAACCGGCTCCAACGCTACGCAAGATGAAGCTTCGCGTTTCCGTTGCTCACACCGCGCCTGTTGGCGTATTCAAAACCCCCAGGCTCTAAGTCGTCACTGGGTGAAAGTTCAGCGCAGGCCGAACATCCCGCCAACTACATTGCCGGTATCGGCCTTTATCGGCGCGGCGAGTGGTGAACGCGTCCATCTTCCGTTCCCGAAAACCAAAGTGAAGTTGTTGGGATCGACTTCCACGCGTCGGACAGAAACTCTCGGTGGCAGGTCAGCTGGTAACTAGTTCCAAGCGCGAAACGTCATCTAACTCTTGCTGCCGCATCAGCTCCATTTCTTTCGGTTAATGCTCACGGGATATATCGTCTTTGCTCGACGGCTTCTGCAAAAGAATTTTAAGTTTTTCTTCGACAACGCGCTGGAATTCCCGGGCATACGCCTCAAATTCGCTTTTGTCTGCTCCCATATCCACACATCCGTCCCTCCACCACAACATCAAGATTGGAAGGTCCCAGATCAACAGTGCCACTTCCATTTTCTCACTATCACTATACGCAGCAGCATCAAGATGACGTATCTTCTCAATGGCTCTCACGGCTTCAATCTTTATAAAAGCCATCTTCCGGATGTTATAGAAGAAGCCACCGCGACTGAATTCCTGTTGAATTTGTTCAGCAAACCTCATCGTTTGCCCTCCCCCATTTTCCAGCCATTGGCGCCTCTCATAATTCCGACAATAGCCGCTGCGGGCACGTATCTCTCGATTAAGACTTCCTGATCTGCGATAGCAAGGCTGTCAGTTTTTGGATTCCCAGTGCCGCCTTGGGAATAATCAAAGTGTCTGCTCGGAACACGGTTCAGATCAATAGCAACCACCGTATCCGATGGCGCTCTTCCGCTGGCCGCATATTCTTGCGCTACGGCTAGCGATTTAGACGTCGAAATATACTGGCTCCGCTCCTGTCCGTCGTCAGCAATATGATAGCTCGGGTCGAGTTGGGCAAGGGGATCTTTCGCCATCAGACCTGTTGCGAGATAGGGCACTTCGTCTTGCCGAAGCCCTCGATAGACAAGACGCTTGTTGGCTTCTTCCTGCGCCTTAGTCGCGGTCGAGGTTGTCGTTGCGAGAAGTGCTGCAGTGGTAGTTGCTGCGACAGCCATTGCTGGGGAGCCCGATGGTCCCGCCGCAGCAAACGTCCTTGCTCCTGCGGCCGATCGAGCTACAGATTGCCCTGTCGTTCCACCAAAAAAACTCTCCAGTGCGCGCAAAGCATTCCCAATTGTTTCGGAGAATGTCTTCATTCCAACGTTCCCGACCGTACCACCTATATGCCCATTCGGATCGCTTTTATTGACGGGATCATTTTCGGAGTAGCTGTAGCGGTTTGTGCCGACGCCTTCCTTGGTCGGGTCCCAGTCATCCGGCGAGATGAACCGCCCGAAGGCCGGATCGTAGTATCTGGCATTGAGGTACATCAGCCCGGTTTCGGCATCGAAGCGTTCGCCGATATAGCTCTTCTTGGTCTGGAAGCTGGTGTTGGTGGCTTCGCCATAGGCGGCATAGCCGGTCTGCTCGACCCGGTAGCCGCTTTCGTTGGTCACCTGCCGCACCGAGGCGAGATGATCGCGGTGCAGGAAGAACTTGTCCTGCTCGGTGCTGCCTGATGTGACGACGATCTTGGCGTCTGGATGCGGATAAAGGGTGTAGATGTCGGTGCCGGGCGTCGAGCGGTCGATCTCGACATTGGCGTCGGGATAGAGGGTCGTGCCGAAGCCCCAGCTCTTCTTCACCCGGGCGCCGTCCGGGCCATAGGCGAAGCTCACCGTGGCGCCGTCCTGGGTGACGCTCGCCAGCCGGTTGGCGCCGTCCCAGCTCAGCGTGCGGCTACCATCCGAGACCATGTTGCCGTTGGCGTCATAGTCGATGGTCTTGGCACCGATCTGCGTTGCCGCATGCGGGCGGATCGCCGATGCCGTCGTCGGATAGACATAGCTGCCGACCCGCGTGCGGGAGAGAAGATTGTGATTGGTGTCGTAGCTGTAGGTCTCGTCGAGGCTGTTGTCGCCGGCATTGTCGGCGCCGGTCAGGCGAGAGAGATCGTCATAGCCATAGGTCCAGTTGTCGTTGGCTGCCAGGCCGGTGATGGTCTTGATCCGGCCGAGTTTGTCACGGCTGTACTGATTGTCCATCAGCACCGTCGTGCCCTTCGCCGTCGTCACCCGCTCCAGCCAGCGTCGCGTCGGCGAATAGGCGAAGGTCGTCTTTACGCCATTGATGTAATTGATCGTCTGCGTCTGGCCGTCGGCCTCGTAGCTGGTCGAGTCGATCAGTCCCGGGATCCTGGAAAGCAGGTCGGCGTCGTTATAGAGCCAGGGCAAGGTCCGCTTGCCGACGACGATGTTGGCAGGCTGATAACCGATCGCCGTGGTCTTGCCGGTCGGGCCATGCTCGACGGTGGTCGTGCTCGCCACGCCGTCGATGACCGCCCGGGTGATGACCTTGTCGCCGGCACCGTTATAGAAACGGGTGTAGGTCAGCGTCGCATTGGCGTTCTCGGCCTTGGTCAGCATGCCGGCATTGTGCGACGAACCGGTGGCGGCCGGCTCGTCATAGCTGTTCTCAGCCAGCAGGGTCGGCACCGTCGCACCCGGTTCCGTCACCTCCTTGCGGGTGACCCGGCCCATCTGGTCGTAGGCGATCGTCGTCACCGCGCCGCGCGCATCCGTCTGGCGGATCAGCCGGCCGGCATCATCATAGGCATAGGACCAGTTGCCGAGATCCGGATCGCTTGCCGTCAGCCGGTTGCCGAGCAGGTCGTAGGTATAGGTCCATTGCGCGCCCTTCGGGTCGCGCACCCCCAGCAGACGGCCGAGCGGGTCGTAGCTGCGGTTTTCCGTGACCCAGTTCGCGCCGAGCTGCGACTGCAGGGCAATGACATTGCCGTCCGCATCGGCATAGCTGCGATGCGGATGGTTTTCCTCGTCGGTCATGACCGTTAGCGACACCGGCAGCCTGGTGACGTCGGTCACAAGTGCCGACTGCGCCGCATATTGATAGAGCTTCTGGCTGGTGTCGGGATTGACCTGCTTGATCACCCGGTCCTGCCAGTCATAGCTGTTGGTCGTCCATTGTATCGTCTCAGGCTCGGTCGCGGCGGCCTTGAATCGGACAAGTGATGTCTTCTGCACGTTCCCACGCGCATCATAGGCGGTCTCGGTGATGCGAACCGGTCCGGTGGCAGACGCCCCGGGCGTCTCCACCTGCCAGGGCCGGCCGAGGCCGTCATAATAGGTGCGGCTGAAGACCTCGCCTGTCCCGTTGGTCCGCGGCGAAGAGGTCACCACCGCCTGTGTCGTCGGGCTGCCCTCGTTCTCATAGCGGGTGTTGAGGTAATTGCCCGATCCGGCATTCACATAGCCATAGGGCCGGCAATAGGCGTCATAGGTGAAGGTCTCGACGATGCCGTTCCAGTCGGTCTTCGTCGCCGGCAGCCCGCAGACCAGATCGTAGGTGGTCGTGCTGGTGAAGCGGCTGTCACCCGTCAGGGCGCCATTGGCGAAGTAGCGCGGCGCCCGTTCCGCCACCGGGTAAAGATGATAGGTGGCGTCGTAGTCCCATTCGCTGCGGTTGCCGAGCGCATCGGTCTCGGCAATCCGGTTGCCGTAGGCATCGTAAGCGTAGCTGGTCGGCGACACCCGCGGTGTGCTGCCGACGCTCATATAGGCAAGCTTCTGCGTCAGGTTGCCCTTGACCGGCGGCGTCGCAACCGCCGTCGCATCGTCATAGAGATATTCCTCTTTGCTGCCGATCGGCGACGCGGCATCGACACCGAGACGAACCGTCTTCGAAGTCGGCAGCCCAACAATGTAAGCGGAGGTGTTCGGGGCGAAGGTGAAGGTCGTCGTCTTCTCGTCGCCGGTGGTGTTCACATTCTCCGTGCCGGCGGCATCCACCGTGCGGCCGCGATCCTTGATCTCGGTTACATTGCCATAGGCGTCGAAACTGCGTTCCGTCCGCAGGTAGGCCGTCGTGCCCCCCTCCGTCAGCTTCGTTGTCGTCGCAATGTTTCTGGCCTTGTAAGGCTTCGAGGCGATGCTGGCGTCATAGGTTTCGGTGATCGTCTTGGATGCCGTGTTCGCCGAGTTGCGCAAAACCGTGGTGTCCGGCAATCCGTAGCTCGCCAGATCCTGTCGGTACGTCGTCACGACGATCGGAGCGGCGGTATCTCCAGCTAGGATTGGTTTGGTCGTGCTGACGGTGCGATAACCCAGGAACTTCCGGGCGGCCGGATTGTAGAGACCCCCGGAATAAGAATAGCTGGTGGCGGCAGAGTTTCCGCGTCCATCGGCGACGGTCACCTTCGTCACCGGATGCATGACGACCGGCATGAAGCTGTTGGTAAAGCTCGTCGAAGGGGCGTAGTTGACCGAAATCGTCCCACCCGTTTCTAAGGTGACGGTCCGCAAGAGATTCGGGTTGCCCGGACCGGCATTGGAAATGACAGTGTCCGTCTGGGAAGCGACGAAGTCGGGAAGGCCATCGCCATTGAAGTCACCCGACAGACCGGAACCGCGCTGCAGGAAAGGCGAGATGACGAGACTGTTGCCGGAGCTTCCAAACCAAAGGCCATAGGCTCTGAGGTCCTTGAAGGGATCGGTGTCCTTTCGATCCTTGGCGGCGACAACGTCGACCTTGCCGTCATTGTCCATGTCGCGCAGGATCGGCGTGCCCTCAAGTGCCAGGCCGCTTGCAACCTGGATGAAGCTATAGCCAGTCCCGAGCCAGACCGTTGCCACGTAGCTCCCCGATCCGGACGGCGTCGCCTTGACAACGTCGGTTGTGCCATCGCCATTCATATCCGCAAGGGCGCAGTAATAGGACGCGGAACTGCAGTCAACGCCCATCGCCTGGCCGGTAAACGAGCTGCCGCCGGCGTATTTGTACGCGCTGAGAATCTGGCCTCTGACGTAACCCTGGCGACCGCCGCCAGAAAAATCTGCAACACCGCGAATATAATCGCCGACATTGAAGAGCTGATCGTATCCATCGCCGTCCGGATCCACGGACGCGTTCTTGACTGTATTAGAACCGTCGTAATCCGTGGGAATGGCGTTACAGACAGCAGTATTGGCGTTCGGGCACAGCGAAGTCGACACGTTCAACGAGGCATCGGTTGTGATAATGCCGCTAACACGGGTCTTGTCGATAATGCTGCATCTGTTTCGCACGTTATAGGTAAATGCGAGATCCTTGGTCAGCTTTCCCGACACAAAACGGCCGCCGAAATAGTTCGGAACCAGCGCTCCCTCGTAACAAGAATTCGTTGGAACAGCGATAGTCGACGTGCCGGCGACAGCGCCGGTGCCGCTAAATTTCGTCAACGTAAATTTGAGGGGGTCAGCCACATAGGTACGCAAACCGGAATCATAGTGATAAGCGAGAAAGGATCCATAAAACTCGTCTCTGCCATCGAAATTCAGATCGCCGATTTGCCGGGAGAGGAAATAGGAGAGCTGCTTGGCGCCATCTCCAGGCGTTAGCGCCGGGAACTGATTGTTCAGCCGCGTGTAGCTGTAGTTGATGTTGTCATAGACCATCGACCGTATGGTCTTATGGGTCCCACTGGTGATGTTGGTATTCGAATCGACGACCAAATCGCGGCCATAACGATCGACACGCACAAGGCGGGATGCGTTCGAAAAGGGCGCCTGATTGTAAAAGAGGGCGTAGCCGCCACTGAGGCCGGCTTCGGCAGCCACGCTATAAGCGACGGATTTCAACCGGTAACGGTTCCATGTAATCCCCGAACCATTGGCCACCGGCTGATAGTCAGGCCGAGGCTCGTAGCCGAACGTAATATAGGAGCGGCTGTCGTATTCGATCCGCGTCGGATAACAGGTGGGAATATCAGGGCAGGTATAGAAATAAGTCACCCGATTGCCGTTCGGATCCACCACCGAGGTGGGCAAATAACGCCCGCGCCAATTAGGATCACTATGTGGTGCGTTGGCAATTTCCGCCACAGACTGGAAGGTCGTCAACACCCCTTTATTGTCTGTAACTGTCCATCTGTTGGAACTGAGAATAATCCGCTGAGACGACTCATGTTCGGTTGTATGCGTCGATCCGGGCTGGCAGCTGGACGCAGCCGAACAGGCAACGAGAGGTTCGCCGTTCAGCACATAAACGTCACTGGCGTCACTCCATGTCGGGACGCCGCCACCGGGACTTTCCCGCTCAATGACATCGAGGCCGTCGAGACCCCAGCCGTATCCAAGCCAGCCTTGATACAGGCCGCCGAGCCGAGACTTGCGCGCCGAATTGTAACGAAGCGTCAGCCTGGGAGCAATATCGTAATAATCCGGCAGGTCGAGGCTGATGAGCTGTGTGAATGATCCATTGCTGGAGATTTGCGGAACCGATGCTTTCTCGGGCGCATTGACCGCAGCCGAATCCGGCTGGACTGTCGTGGCCGTCGCCGCTAGCGTGGTGGCGCCTGCCGCTTGCGTCGTATTCGACTCAGCCGACGAAGCCGCGTCCTTGGCCTGCCCGTCAACCGTCAGCGTCTCACCGTCGGCGGCGCCTTCGGCCGGCGCCAGACCTCCCTTGCCGAGCGTGGTTCGGTCGACCGTCTTATCTGGTTGCGAGGAAGCGTCAGCGGTGGAGGTGAGATTGGACGTTGCTGGAGCCTCGGTGGCTTTCGCGCCGAGGCCGGCCGTGCTTCCATTGCCAAGGCCACTGCCACTGGTTTTGGCGGTATCGGCCGCAACCGCGGTTCCGACAACCGCGGAGTTTATGCCCGGCGCGACAGACAACGCAAAGAGAACCGCTGCAGCCGAAGCCGCAACACGCAAACGAAACTGACGCATGAATCCCCGGATGAATCAAGACGTACTGAAATTTCCACTCTCTAAAGTCGAAAATATTTAAGAACGCAAGTAGACAAGTGTGAGGTTCAAGAAATAATTCTCAATCATCAACAGCTGAGGTATTGATCGCATCTGAAGATAAGTTCAAGGAGATGCGGGTGAACGATGCAAGTTCATCGGACGCCAAGCACAGAGAAGAGAGAATCCCCATAAGATTCGATGCAGGAGTCGGGGCTGAAAGCTTTGCTGTTTCGGCAATCTTGGGACCGACTCTGCAGCGGAGCCAAACGACGGGGAGTCGGCGGAAACGAGGACGTTGACCGAGATGGGATTCGGATCGATCTGTCGCTTATCGGTTGAAATTGAACTTCATCCCGGCAGTGCGTAGCGTGTCAGCACGGCCTGGCCATCTTCGATCGCAATCTCTATGGCTTCGTTCACGATCTCCTGGGCGTCGGCGAGCTCTTGCACAACAGCCAGGAACAATTCCCGCTGCAGTGCCGGCAGCACCTGAGGAACGATGATGACCAGGCCGGCATGCAATTCCTCTTTTGCGTAGAGTTTCCGGAAGTCGCGCGCGTTGTTCGTCACGAAGGTGAAATCACCCGCGACAATGCGAGGCATCAGATCCCAGTCGGTCTCGCCGCTTAGGCCAAGCCAGTTGACGTGAAAGCAGTCGTGCCCGTGATCTTGAGCCACGGCCACGAGCGATGTGTGCAGGCATTCATCGATCAGGAACTTCACGAAGTCGTGCCCGAGGATTTCCGGGACCCAGTCGTGGCGAGACGCAAACTCTTCACGGCCTTCACCTTCAGTCCCTGTTCCGACAGCTTCTTCGGCCGCCCTCGGGCCGGGTGAGCTGCCGTCCAGATTTCGGCGAGTTCCACCATCCGGGCCGTGACGGAAGGGTAACCCTCGACGATTTCTTCGGTAGTGGCGCCCTGCTGCTTCATCGCCGCGATCATGCGCACCGGAACTCGGGTTCCTTTGAATGCCGGCTCGCCACCGACGACCCCTTTGGTGCTTCGGATCGCGCGTTCGGCTTCTCGAAGGGTCTCTGCCCGCGCAGCCAGTTGCTCCCTTGCCCGCGCCACGTCGACGATTAGATAATCGTCTGCCCTCACCGTATCCGCATCAGGATTCTCGTCGATCGTTTCGAACAAGCGTTTGCGGCGCTCCGCAGAGAGGATCGATCCCACACCATACCAGAGCTTCAGGCGGAGCAGGTCGTCATCCGAAAGTTCTCGGCCAGCGCGGCCAAAATGTGCCTTGACGATCCGCTTGTCGATTGCATTATGGACCGACTTTACAGCAATCTCACTGACAGCTGCTGCTTCGGCGGGCGTGTAGGCGCGTGATGTAGCAACCATAATCATTCTCCTTCAGGAGAATATATATTGAGCGAAGGTTGGCGTAAAGACCGATTGCAATTTCGGCTATCACGAGCGATGGCAGCTTCACTTTTTCGGCCGCCGTTTCAACAAACAGAGGCCTCTATTTCCAAAACGGTTGCAGGTGATCCACGACGTCGATGCTCGCGTTATAAACGCTGCGTTCCAGCGAACTGATATAGGTACGATCGATGCCTGCTTGATGTGCGAGCTCCTCTTGCGACAGGCCTTTTGGGGACAGTCAGGTCGCAGCAGATAGGTCCGGCAACCCTGATCGCGCCTTAAACCGACGCGGTCAGGGCAAAGCTCAAGCCTTTGCAGACAATTCCGCCCGCATCGCCGCCCATTCGTCGGCGATCGTGCCCGTGCCGCGGGTCTTGCCGGCGCGGCGATACCAGTAGTCGGCATTCCAGTCATCGCCCTCGATGCGATGGCAGAGGGCGTGGCCCCAGTCGAACGGCTGTTCGCCTTCGTGGCGCTGACAGATATCGTGAACCGCCTGCCAATCAGCGCCCATGGCGAAGCCGCCGGCAGCAAGGCGATCGATTGCATCGATCAGGCGCATAAGATCATTGCCTGCCATGAAGCCCTCCCAGTTTCGGCTGTTGCTCAGCCTACCTGCTTCTCCAGATGCACCTTTTCGAGCGGGACGCCCATGCTCCTGGAGAATTCGATACCGTGCCAGATGATGGTGAAACCGCAGCGTTTGTAAAGCCGGATCGCGCCTATGTTCCTGGCATGCGTGTCGATCCGGGCGGTCGTCAGTCCTTCGGCCGTCATCAGCTCGCACAGATGCAACAGCAGAGCCCCGCCCAACCCCTTGCCCTGATGATTGGGATGCACCCAGAGATCGGACACATAGTTGGGTTGGCCTTCACGTGCGCCCCAGCCGACGATCTCCGCGTCGAGTTCGGCAACGAAGATCTCACCTTTTGTCTCTCGCGGAAACACTGTGAACTCTTGCCTGACTCTGGCAATCACATCGGGGTCGCGATAACTGTGGTCGAAGGCATCGGCTGCGGCCCATGAGGCAAAGCCGACGGCGCCGACCGTTT
Source organism: Rhizobium sp. NLR16a (assembly GCF_017948245.1). Classification (NCBI taxonomy): domain Bacteria; kingdom Pseudomonadati; phylum Pseudomonadota; class Alphaproteobacteria; order Hyphomicrobiales; family Rhizobiaceae; genus Rhizobium; species Rhizobium sp. NLR16a. Next base: position 2,056,947 of record NZ_CP072865.1, read on the forward strand.
CGTGGTCGGCAAAGGCTATCTTTCGGATCGTGAGACCCGTTACCACCACTTGGCCGGCGTAAACTTGCCGGCAGCCTGCTCGATGACGTAGGCGGTCTTGAAGAGGGTTTCCTCGTCGAAGGCCTTGCCGATCAGCTGCAGGCCGAGCGGCAGGCCCTTCTGGTCGAGGCCGGCGGGAACGGCGATGCCGGGCAGGCCCGCCATGTTGACCGTCACCGTGAAGATGTCGTTCAGATACATCTTCACCGGATCGGCGGCGAGGTTTTCGTCAGCAACGCCGAAGGCGGAGGACGGCGTCGCCGGCGTCAGGATGGCGTCGACGCCGGCATCGAAGGCCAATTCGAAATCGCGCTTGATCAGCGTGCGGACCTTCTGGGCGCGGATGTAATAGGCGTCGTAGTAGCCGGCCGACAGCACGTAGGTGCCGATCATGATGCGGCGCTTGACTTCCTTGCCGAAACCGGCGGCGCGCGTCTTTTCGTACATGTCGACGATATCCTTGCCGTCGACGCGCAGGCCGTAGCGCACGCCGTCGTACCGCGCGAGGTTCGAGGACGCCTCGGCGGGCGCGACGATGTAATAGGCCGGAAGCGCGTATTTGGTGTGCGGCAGGGAGATATCGACGATCTCGGCGCCGGCATCCTTCAGCCAGGCAATGCCCTGGCGCCACAGGGTCTCGATCTCCTCAGGCATGCCGTCGACGCGGTATTCGTTCGGAATGCCGATCTTCATGCCCTTCAGCGACTGACCGAGGACGGCCTCATAATCGGGCACCGGCAGATCGACGGATGTGGTGTCCTTCGCGTCGACGCTTGCCATCGACTTCAGCAGGATCGCGGCGTCGCGCACATCACGGGCGATCGGGCCTGCCTGGTCGAGCGAGGAAGCAAAGGCGACGGTGCCCCAGCGCGAGCAGCGGCCATAGGTCGGCTTGATGCCGACGGTGCCGGTGAAGGCGGCCGGCTGGCGGATCGAGCCGCCGGTATCGGTCGCGGTGGCGCCGGCGCAAAGATGGGCGGCAACAGCAGCGGCCGAGCCGCCGGAGGAGCCGCCCGGGACGAGTTGCTGGTTGGAGCCCTCTGCCCGCCAGGGATTGATCACCGGGCCGTAATAGGACGTCTCGTTGGACGAGCCCATGGCGAATTCGTCCATGTTCAGCTTGCCGAGCATGACGGCGCCATCATCCCAGAGGTTCTGCGTCACGGTCGACTCGTAACGCGGCTCGAAACCATCGAGAATATGGCTGCAGGCCTGGGTGTGGACGCCGACGGTGGCGAAGAGATCCTTGATGCCGAGCGGGATGCCTTCGAGCTCGCCCGCCGAGCCAGCTGCAATCCGCTCGTCGGACTTCCTGGCCATGACGCGGGCGAGATCCGGCGTTGTTTTTACGTAGGCATTCAGCCGGTCATTGGCCGCATCGATCGCCGAAATATAGGCTTCAGTCAGTTCGATTGCGGTGATTTCCTTGGCGCGGAGCTTCTCGCGGGCTTCGGCAATGGTCAGGCTGGTGAGTTCGCTCATCGTGTTTTCGCTTCGGTCTTGAAAATGGCAACAGGGGCGGAAAGAGGCCTTCGAAGCCTTATTCGACGACTTTCGGCACCAGGAAGAAATTATGGTCGGTGACGGGCGCATTGGCGACGATATCGGCGGCCTTGTTGCCATCGGTCACCTCGTCGGTCCGCTTCTTCATCGCCATCGGGGTCACCGACGTCATCGCCTCGACGCCATCGACGTTGACTTCGGAGAGCTGCTCGACGAAGCCGAGGATGCCGTTCAGCTCGCCGACCATGCGATTTGCCTCATCCTCGGAGACGGCAATACGAGCAAGTTTGGCGACGCGCTTCACGGTGGCAAGATCGACGGACATGGCATTCTCCGGATAGGATTTTTCCTACCCGCTATAAAGGCCATGTCCGCCCGGTGCAACGGGGTTTCGTCAGATCGACAGGCTCTCGGCAGGCTTCAGCGCCCTCGCCTCAGTCTTCGACCCCTCCATGCCGGCAACGAATTTGTCGGCCGTCTGGTCGATGATCGGGAAGGTGCCGTAATGGCAGGGGATCGCGGTCTTGAAGCTGAAATAGCGCTGGCAGGCGAGTGCCGCCACCGCGCCGCCCATGGTGAAGCGGTCGCCGATCGGCACGAAGCCGATATCGGGCTGGTGCAACTCGTTGATCAGCGCCATGTCGGAGAAGATGTCGGTGTCGCCCATGGCGAAGATCGAGGCTTCGTCGTCGAAATGCAGCATCAGACCATTGGCGTTGCCGAGCGCATGCGAGACGCCGTCCTCGGTGATCTGGGCCGAGGAATGCAGCGCATTGGTGAACGTCGCGGAGAAGCCGCCGAACGTGACCGTACCGCCGGTGTTGCCCATCTCGATCCTGTCGACGCCCTTGGAGCCGAGCCAAGCGGCGAGATCGGCATTGGCAAGAACGACCGCACCCGTCTCCCTGGCAAGCGCCACGGTGTCGCCGACATGGTCGCCATGGCCGTGGGTCAGCAGGATATGGGTGATGCCTGCCGACACATCCTTGATGTCCTGGCCGGAAAAGGAGGCGTTATGGCTGAGGAAGGGATCGAGCAGGATCTTCGCCTTTGATGTCTCGATGCGGAAGGCGGAATGGCCAAGCCAGGTGATCTTCATGAAATCTATCCTCACGTGATGCAAAACTGGATTTCGATGGTAAGGACATATCTCATGCGCCGGCAAAGGAAAGCGGCGGCGGCTTCAATTTCTTTTTGACGGGATGAAACGGCAATGACGGTGCTGACGATCGAGGAAATGGCCGAAATCCTTGCTCCCGGGCAGGCGATCGCCGGGCTCGATCTCGGCACCAAGACGATCGGGATTTCGATGTCGGATCTCGGCCGGCGTTTCGCCACGCCACGTCCGGTGATCCGCCGCGTCAAGTTCACGATCGACGCGCAGGCGCTGCTGGACTTCGCGATGGCGGAAAAGGTTGCCGGCTTCATCATCGGCCTGCCGATGAATATGGACGGATCGGCGGGGCCGCGCGTGCAGGCGACGCGCGCCTTCGTGCGCAACATGGAGCAGAAAACGGTGCTGCCCTTCGTCTATTGGGACGAACGGCTTTCGACGGTCGCGGCCGAACGGACGCTCATAGAAATGGACGTTTCGCGCGCCAAGCGGGCCGAACGGATCGATTCGGCCGCGGCAAGCTTCATCCTTCAGGGCGCCCTCGACAGGCTGTCCTCGCTCGCAAGGTCTGCGGGAGACGAATTCAGCGCCTGACGCGCCTTCCACCAGGCGGCGATCAACTTGCGCTTTCTGAAGCCCATGATGGCGAAGACGACGAGGCTATCCACCGCAATGGCGCGGGCAACGAGCGGCGGGATGGTCTCCGGCGGCACACCGAGGGCTTCGCCATAGATCGCGAAGGTCAGGTCATGGACCTGCCGCGTCAGCATGAAGATGCCGAAATTCATGTCGTAATAGGAGAGCCAGTACCATGCGCCCAGAAAGACGATGGGACCGGCCCAGAAGATCAGAAACCACCTCATGCGGCTTCTCCTCCCTGCTTGCGGGCGACGGGCAGACCGAGGGAAACCAGCCAGGTCGACAATGCCATGATGCAAAGCACCAGCGTCGGAATTGCGATATCCAGCGCCAGGACTGCGAAGAACATCATTGCCGTCACCAGAATTGCGGCTTTGGCGATCTTGCTTCCCATGGGCGTCAACTCGCAGGTTCTCACTCGTATCATCTCTGCTCCCCGCCACACTGTCGGGTTAACCAGCCCCACGCAACGTAAACCATTCGTTAAGGTTAACGCCGCGCCTCCTCCCTGTGGATGAATGGGGCCCGTGGATGAAAGGGGGTCAGCCGTAGACGCCGCGCACGAGACGCTTCAGTGCCGTCGCGGCCTTCTCCCAGTCCTTCGACGTCTTCAGCGACAGGCCCGCGCACTGGCCGCCGGCTGCGCCGGAAAGCACGAGGTGCTGGATTGCCGCGATGACGACGGCATTGACGGCTGCCGCATCCATGCCCTTTGGCGGCGCCAGCGAACCGCGCATGCGATCCAGCCAAAGGGCGAGAGCCTTCGAACGGGCCTCGGACAACCGCCTCACCTGCTCGGTGTTTTCCGATACTTCCCAGGCGAGGATGCGGCGCATCAGCGGATCATTTCTCAAGGCGTCGAGCAGCAGAAGCGCCAGTCGCTCCATCAGATCGCCATAGGTGAGCATGAACATGCCGCCGGCATCTTCCGGAATGCGATCCCTCACCCATGTGCCGAGATCCGCGCCGATCGCCTCGACCAAACCGTCAAGGCCGCCATAGTAGCGGTAGATCAGCTGCTTGTCGCAGCCGGCGCGGCGGGCGACCGCATTGATGCCGAAATTCTGGAAGCCCTCCTGCGCCAGCAGGCCCTTGGCGGCGGCAAGGATGGCGCGCTCGGTGGCGCCGCGATCGCGCACGCGCCGTTCCGGCTCCGCGCCGACCTCCATCGAATTATCAAGATTTTCAGCTTCATTCAGCATCACCGACCGTTCCCCACTGTCACCAATCGGTGAGTAGCGGGGAGACCTTATCCGATCAATCCTATCCCCTTGGGAAGACTGTGGATATTTCCTCCAGCACTCAGAATCCGGCGTCGCATGGGCGCGAAAGGCGGCACGAAACCCTTCAGAAATCTCGTCCCGACGGTTGATCGCGATGGACGAACCCGGCATAGCTGCATTATGAACAAATCTAACAATCCCCGCTAAGGCCCTGCAATGGTGAATTATATCGAAGCCTCCTCCGCGCCGCCGAAGAATACGGGCGCCATCCGGCTTTACGATGCGCAGGCGTTCGAAGGCATGCGCAAGGCGTGCCAGCTGACCGCGCGCTGCCTCGATGCACTCGCCGATATCGTCAGGCCCGGCCTGCTCACCGACGAGATCGACCGATTCGTATTCGATTTCGGCATGGATCACGGCGCGTATCCGGCGACGCTGAATTATCGCGGCTACACCAAATCCACCTGCACCTCGATCAATCACGTCGTCTGCCACGGCATTCCGAACGACAAGCCGCTGCGCGAGGGCGACATCGTCAATATCGACGTTACCTTCGTGCTCGACGGCTGGCATGGCGATTCGAGCCGCATGTATCCGGTCGGCACGATCAAGCGCGCCGCCGAACGGTTGCTGGAAGTCACCTATGAATCCCTGATGCGCGGCATATCAGCCGTCAGGCCAGGCGCCCGCACCGGCGCGATCGGCGAGGCGATCCAGACCTATGCGGAAGCCGAGCGCTGTTCGGTGGTGCGCGATTTCTGCGGCCACGGCGTCGGCCGGCTGTTCCACGATTCGCCGAACATCCTGCATTATGGCCGCGCCAATGAAGGGCCGGAGCTGCGCGAAGGCATGATCTTCACCATCGAGCCGATGATCAATCTCGGCCGGCCGCATGTAAAGGTGCTCGCCGACGGCTGGACGGCCGTGACCCGCGACCGTTCGCTTTCAGCCCAGTATGAACACACGGTCGGCGTCACCGCCGAGGGCTGCGAAATCTTCACGCTGTCACCGGGTGGCCTCGACCGGCCCGGATTGCCGCCGCTTGCCAGGTGACGATCTGATGGCGAAGCGGCCTGTTGCGACATCTTCCGACGACACGCTGCCTTTCGAGACTGAAGAGCCTGTTGCCGACGAACGCTCGTTCTTCGGCGGCCGGCCGCAAAAACCAGCCGCGCCGAACGCACTGACCTCCCTACCCGCCTCGCTTTCCGGGCCGGAACATTATCACGGCCATCGCGAGCGGCTGCGTGACCGCTTCCGGGAGCTGGGCGATACGGCGCTCGCCGATTACGAAATCCTCGAACTCCTGCTTTTTCGGCTGATCCCGCGACGTGACACCAAGCCGATCGCCAAGGCGCTCATCGAACGATTCGGCTCGCTTTCCGGCGTCTTTGGCGCGCCGGCTGGTCTCCTGACGGAGGTGAAGGGCGTCGGCGAGAATGTCGCCCTCGATTTGAAACTGATCGCCACCGTCACTCACCGGACCCTGAAGAGCGAGATCAGAAGCAAGCAGGTTCTCTCCTCCTGGACCTCGGTCATCCAGTATTGCCACGCCGCCATGGCGCACGAGACACGAGAACAATTCCGCATCCTGTTCCTCGACAAGCGCAACGTGCTGATCGCCGACGAGGTGCAGGGCCGCGGCACGGTCGACCATACGCCGGTCTATCCCCGCGAGGTGGTCAAACGCGCGCTCGAACTGTCGGCAACGGCGATCATCCTCGTCCACAATCATCCCTCCGGCGATCCGACGCCCTCGCGCGCCGACATCGACATGACGAAGGTGATCGTCGAGGCGGCCAAGGCGCTCGATATCGCCGTCCACGACCACATCATCATCGGCAAGGACGGCCATGTCAGCCTGAAGGGGCTGAAGTTGATGTAATCCCCCTACGCTGAGACGCGACTACATAACTATCGTCCGCCCCGAAGCCCTCCACGGAGACGACATGTCGAATGGTCCCAATGCTGTTCTCACTTCCGATGAGATCGACGCGATAGCGCGTGACGTCGTTGCAGAAGGACAGGCGGGCCGCACGTCGGCGGCATGGCAGAAGATCCAACCATTTCGAAAAGCCCAGCGTCGCCAGACTGAGGCCGCGATGGCATTGTTATGGATAGTTGACCAACAAAGCCTCGCAAGAGAAGACGCAACAGACGTTCTTTCCGAGATCGCAGATGCCCACGAAGACAATATCGATCTCCTTTCGGCGATCGGACTATGCCTGGAATCCGTCCGCGACATCGATGATCTGAACGCGCCACCGCCGGAACACCCGATATTTCAGTCGATGGTCGCGACGCTGGACCGCTTAGCCAAGCTTCATGACGGGCGGCCTGAACAGGAGCAGATACTGCGCGGGCTCGCCACGTCGGCGCGAATGATGGCACGCCAAATGGATGCAATCGCCGAGAACAGTCTCCGGAAACTGACGGAAATCGATCCACGGAACAGCGCGCATCAATACAATTTGGGCCTTTTCTACAAGACGCGGGGCAGATTCGCAGAAGGCGTAGCGGCGGGCCTGGCTGCTGCAAGCTTGCAGCGGGAGGTTATCGACAGCACCGAGTGGAACCTTGGAATCTGCGCCACGGGCGCAGGGGACGCCGAGACCGCTTTGGACGTGTGGAAGCGGATGGGTCAGAAGATCGAGCTTGGGCGGTTCGGGTTACCGGAAGGCGGGTATGCGGCCTGCAAGGTGAGACTTGCCCAGCGGCCTCTTGCTGAGCGGACGGCGGACTCGGATGATCCAGGGGAGGAGGAGACCGTATGGATCGAGCGTTTAAGTCCATGTCATGGCATTATTCGCAGCGTACTGTTCGGCAGTCTCGGCGTCGACTATGGCGATGTCGTCCTCATGGACGGCGCTCCGATTACGTATCATACCTACGGTGAACAAGAGGTCCCGGTCTTCCCGCATCTGGCAACGCTTGTGCGCCGGAACTACCAGTTTTTTGCTTTCGCGGGCACGCAAGAGACAGCAGGGCAACTGATCGATCTAAGCGGGGAATTGGACGAGGACGCCATTATCTATTCACACACCGAAAACTTTAGGATCATGTGCGCAAATTGCTGGCGCAACCCCGACATCGATCACGCCGATCATGAGAAAATGGAGAAACACGTCGTCACCGGTCGCATTGCCGCGCCGCCCGACATCGCACCTGCACGACTTCTGGATCTGATTGATAGGGGAATCGAAAAGCGAAAAACTTGCCAGCTCTATGCGCCCGATCTCTGCGCAGCGGCGGGGCAGTTGGCGCGCGAGCGGAGCGACAGACGTCGGTTTACTCTATTGACGGATAATTAGCGACATTCCTGCACGGAAAGGTCGCGGCCGAGCGCGCGCTGGACCGGCGGTCCGATCAGCGGCGCTCTGCTGTTCTTCCCGGCGGCAGCTGCCGACGCTCATTCTGCCGTTCGACCGGAGGTCGCAGGCAAGCATCCGAGGCAAGCGAACACTGCGGAAAGCTTCAGTTGACAGAGGTCGCCGGCGCGGGATTCTATGCAATCCTGCGCCGCCACTCGCTGAACAATACCCGCCCGAAATACCAAGAAGATAAAGCTTCATGACGATCTCCAGCGGTAACACTGATCGATCGACCCGGCTCTGCCGCGATGCGCTCTGCCTCGATGACTTTGAAATGAGGGCACGGCGGCATCTGCCGAAGCCTCTGTTCGGTTATATCGCCGGCGCGACCGAGACCAACGCGTCGCTGCGGCATAACGCAGAGGCCTTCAAGGCCTATGCCTTTCGGCCTCGTGTACTTCGGGACGTCTCGAGGCGCAGCACTGAGACGAGCCTCTTCGGCAAAAACTATGCCGCACCGTTCGGCATTGCGCCGATGGGGATCAGCGCGCTGATGGCCTACCGGGGGGACATTGTGCTCGCGCAAGGAGCGGACCAATCGGGAATCCCGATGATTATAAGCGGTTCGTCACTCATCCCGCTGGAAGAGATCGCGGCGGTTTCGCCACAAGCATGGTTTCAGGCCTATCTCCCCGGCGAACCCGACCGCATCGACGCTCTCATCGATCGGGTCGCCGCGGCCGGCCTCGCCACCCTTCTGCTGACCGTGGATACCGCCACGCTGCCCAATCGCGAAAATAATGTAAGGGCGGGGTTTTCGACGCCTTTGCGTCCCGGGCTCCGCTTGGCATGGCAGGGCATCTCGCATCCACGCTGGACAACCGGTACATTCCTGCGCACGATCGTCCGGCACGGCATTCCGCATTTTGAAAATTCCTACGCCACAAGAGGCGCGCCGATCATCTCCTCGAACGTCACGCGCGATTTCGGCAAGCGTGACCATCTCAATTGGAGCCACCTGGAGCGGATACGCAAGCGGTGGTCCGGCAAACTCGTGGTCAAGGGGATCATGCATCCTGAAGACGCGGCACGGGCTGCAGATGCCGGCGCGGATGGAGTGATCGTCTCCAATCATGGCGGCCGCCAGCTCGACGGCACCGCATCCCCCCTTCAGGTCCTTCCGGAGATTGCAGCACGCGTTGGAGACAGCATTGCCGTCATGATCGACGGCGGCATCCGGCGTGGAACGGATATCATGAAGGCCCTCGCGCTTGGCGCCTGTTTCGTGTTTGTGGGCAGGCCGTTCCTTTATGCTGCAGCCGTCGCGGGGCTACCGGGCGTGCTCAGAGCGGCGGATATCCTGAAAACGGAACTGCATAGCAATATGGCGCTGCTCGGGGTCACTGGAGTGAGCGATATTTCCACGGATTACATCACTCGCGCATAAACAACCGTCGCGCGCTGACATCGATATGACGAAGGTGATCACCGACGCGGCGAAGGCACTTGATATCACTGTCGACGACCACATCATCATCGGCAAGGACGGCCATGTGAGCTTGAAAGGGCTGGACCTGATCTGAAAAGCACAGGTCCGGCTGAATCGGCAGCCGTAAAACAATCTGTAACATTGACCGGCTACCGATAGAGGAGCGACATTTTTGTCGCAAATGATTCCATTTCCAATCCGAGGCTAGAGGATGTTTCAGTACGATCTCGTTGTGGTGGGTAGCGGTCCCGCAGGGCGCCGCGGCGCGATCCAGGCTGCGAAACTCGGCAAGAAAGTGCTTGTCATCGAACAGGGCAAGCGCGTCGGCGGCGTGTCCGTCCATACCGGCACCATCCCTTCGAAGACGCTGCGCGAGACCGCGCTTAATCTCTCCGGCTGGCGCGAGCGCGGCTTCTATGGGCGATCCTACCGCGTCAAGCAGGAGATCAGTGCGGAAGACCTGCGTCGTCGCCTCTTGATTACGCTCAACCATGAAGTGGAGGTGCTCGAGCATCAGTTCGCCCGAAACCGTGTCCACCACATGCGCGGCAAAGCGAGTTTCATCGATTCCACCACCTTGCAGGTCATCAAGGATGATGGCGAAGCGCTGACGGTCAGCGGCGCCAGTATCCTGCTTGCCGTGGGCACGAAGCCTTTCCGGCCGGACTATATGCCGTTCGATGGCAAGACCGTGCTCGACAGCGACGAGTTGCTTGATATCGAAGAATTGCCGCGCACCATGGTCGTCATCGGCGCCGGCGTTATCGGCATCGAATATGCGACGATCTTCTCGGCGCTTGATACTGCCGTGACCGTGATCGATCCAAAGTCGACCATGCTCGACTTTATCGATAAGGAAATCGTCGAGGATTTCACCTATCAGCTGCGCGACCGCAATATGAAGCTGCTGCTCGGCACGAAGGCCGAGAAGGTCGAGCGGCTCGATAGCGGCAAGGTCCAGCTGACGCTCGACAACGGCCGCCATCTTGTGACCGACATGGTGCTCTTTGCCGCCGGACGTATGGGAGCCACCGACGCGCTGAACCTTCCGGCCATTGGACTGGGGGCCGACAGCCGCGGCCGTCTCAAGGTCAATCCGGAGACCTTCCAGACATCGGTTGCAAACATCTATGCCGCCGGCGACGTGGTCGGCTTTCCAAGCCTTGCCTCGACCTCGATGGAACAGGGCCGCATCGCCGCGCGCGTGGCGATCGGCGCGGTCGCCAAGGAGCCGCAGAAATATTTCCCCTACGGCATCTATGCGGTGCCGGAAATCTCGACCTGCGGTTTGACCGAAGAGGAGATGAAGGAGCGCGGCATCGCCTATGAATGCGGCATTGCCCGCTTCCGCGAAACCTCGCGCGGCCACATCATGGGCCTCGATACCGGGCTTCTGAAGCTGATCTTCTCGCTGAAGACCCGCCGACTGCTCGGCGTGCATATCGTCGGCGAGGGCGCCACCGAGCTGGTGCATATCGGCCAGGCGGTGCTCAATCTGAAAGGCACGGTCGAATATTTCGTCGAAAACACCTTCAACTATCCGACGCTCGCCGAAGCCTACAAGATCGCCGGCCTCGACGCCTGGAACCGGATGGGCGACATCAAGTCGGAACTCTGAAGGCGGCGCCACCATCTGATTCCGCCAGCTAAGATGGAGCCGAGAGCTTGCGCATCATTTCGCTGAATGCATGGGGCGGCCGACTGCACGGGGCCCTGATCGCCTATATCAGGCATGCCAACCCTGATGTGCTGTGCCTGCAGGAGGTGCTGCGGACGCCGAATGCCGACCACGGATGGTCGATATACCGGGATGCGGGGTTGGAACTGCCGCAGCGCGCCAACCTCTTCGATGAGATCGGCGCCGCCCTGCCCGGCCACGACGGCTTCTTCTGCCCGACATCGAGAGGCGAGCTCTTCGACGGCGACGCCGTCATTGTCGCTGAATTCGGGCTGGCGACCTTCGTCCGCAAATCACATTCCGTCATCGCCCAGGCGCTGGACTTCGTGCATGGCGGTTTTTCCGCCGATGGCTGGGGTGAACATCCCAGACCGCGCAACGCCCATTGCATCCGTCTGTTCAGCCACGAGCACGCTTCGACCGTCACCATCGTCCACATGCACGGCCTGCGCGATCCCGCCGGCAAGGGCGATACGGCCGCGCGTCAGGAGCAGGCTACAGCGCTGGTCCGGCTCATCGAGCGCGTCTGGCCCGGCGACGAGGGGCTCGTCGTCTGCGGCGACTTTAACGTTTTGCCTGACAGCACAACCTTTGCGATTCTCGCCGGACTTGGGCTTTCCGATCTCGTCACCGGAAACGGCCTTGTAGACACGCGAACCTCCTACTATCTCAAAGAGGGTCGATATGCCGACTACATGCTTGTGACACCGGGGGTGAATATCGCCAAATTCGAGGTGGTCGAGGCGCCGGAGGTATCCGACCACCGCGCATTGCTGCTTGACATCATGTAGTATATTGATGGTTGAGAACCCGCGTGGAGTATCGCGCCGGTGCTGATTTGTATGGCCGAGTTTGAAGCCCGATGGTTCGTATCCTTACGCCGTGCCTGATATTTGCCTTCAATGCCATTTTGTCTCCTCGCAAAAGCTTCTAAGAAAGATAGATACTCTTGTCCCATGTCCCGGAAGCCGCGCGCCGACGTTTTCAGCTGATCCTGATTAAGCCGTCGCATTATGACGACGATGGCTACGTCATCCGCTGGTGGCGGGCGATGATCCCGTCCAATTCGCTTGCGGCCCTCTACGGCATCGCCGCCGAATGCGCCGAGCGCAAGGTGCTCGGACCCGATACCGCGATCGACATTACCGTAATCGATGAAACCAATACGCGGATCGATTTTCCCGGGCTGCTCGCCCAGTTCAGGCGCCACGGCAATTTCGGCATGGTCGCGCTGGTCGGCGTCCAGTCCAACCAATATCCGCGCGCACTCGACATCGCCCGCCCCTTCCGCAATGCCGGCCTGCCGGTCTCGATGGGCGGCTTCCATGTGTCCGGTTGCCTGTCGATGCTCGACGGCAAAGCGGTCGGGCTCGATGCCTGCCGCGATATGGGCATCTCGATGTTCGCCGGCGAGGCCGAGGGGCGGCTGGACATGGTGCTGCGCGATGCTGCCGCCGGCGAGCTGAAGCCGCTTTATAATTTCATGAACGACCTTCCCGGCATCGGCGGCACCCCCGTTCCTTTCCTGCCGAAGGACAATATCCAGCGCACGCTCGGCCTCAGCACCAGCTTCGATGCCGGACGCGGCTGTCCCTACCAGTGCTCCTTCTGCACCATCATCAACGTGCAGGGGCGAAAATCGCGTTTCCGCTCGGCCGACGATGTCGAGAAGCTGGTGCGGATGAACTGGGCGCAGGGCATTCACAAGTTCTTCATCACCGACGACAATTTCGCCCGCAACAGGGATTGGGAGGCGATTTTCGACCGGCTGATCGAACTCAAGGAGCGGGACGGCATTCCGCTCGGCCTGATGATCCAGGTGGATACGCTCTGCCATAAGATCCCCAATTTCATCGAGAAATCCAAGCGCGCCGGCGTCACCCGTGTCTTCATCGGCCTCGAAAACGTCAATCCGGATAATCTGACGGCCGCCAAGAAGAACCAGAACAAGATCACCGAGTACCGCAAGATGCTGCTCGCCTGGAAAGCACAGGGCATCATGACGCTTGCCGGCTACATCCTGGGCTTCCCCGCCGACACGCCGGACTCGATCCGCCGTGACATCGCCATCATCCAGGAAGAGCTGCCGCTCGACGTCATCGAATTCTTCATCCTGACGCCGCTGCCCGGCTCCGAGGACCATCAGGTTCTCTGGAAGAAGGGCGTGGAAATGAATGGCGACCTCAATATCTACGATGTCGAGCATGTCTGCACCGCCCATCCCAAGATGAGCAAGCAGGAATGGGAAGAGATCTACCATGAGGCCTGGTCGCTCTATTATTCACCTGATCACATGAAGACGCTGCTGCGCCGCGCCGTGGCGACCGGGGTTCCGCTCGCAAGGCTCGTCAAGGTACTCGTCTCCTTCGCAACCACGGTGCCACTGGAAAACGTGCATCCGTTGCAGAGCGGCCTCTTGCGCTTGAAGACGCCGTCGGAGCGGCGCCCGGAACTGCCGCGCGAACATCCGCTGGTCTTCTGGCCCCGTTTTGCCTGGGACACCGTCCGCAAACATGCCTCGCTCGCGGGCACGATTATCGGACTGACGATTTCGGCCTTCCTGATTTCACGGGATGCCAAGTCGAAGACCTATATGGATCAGGCTCTGACGCCCGTCGCCGACGACGAAGAAGAAACGCTCCACCTCTTCACCCAGACCGCCGGCGGCGCCGCAGCCGTCAGCCATGTCAGGAAAGTCGCGCAACTGACGGGGCATTAAGCGGAAATTCTTGCAATAGCGGCCGACTCCCCGCCGGCCGGAGAGCACAGGCGACATCAAGGCGAAGCTTGGAGCCTCCGACTTTGATTCGGCTAAGCGCGTCGCGATCTTCCAGAGACGCGCCACGCTCTATGCGATTTGGATCATCCGGCTCGTCTCGGCCACTTGTAGCGTGTCGACGAATTCGACGATCTTGACCGGTTTGCCATCCTGGAAATGGATCTTGTCGACGAATTCCGTAGAGAAGGTTACGCCCGATGGGATGTGTCTGACCTCGCCTTCACGATGGGCAAAGACCATCTGCTCATCCTCATCCACATAGATGCCGGTCGTCCTGACCTTGGATAGATCCCATGCCGCGATAAGCTGCGTTATCGTTTGGCGAAAGTCATGCCCGCTCGATTCGGTCGTCAAAGGCGCCAGCCGTGCATTGCCGACCATGCGAAAGGTACAACCCTCGCCGAACAGCGCAAGCGTACCCTCGATGTCGCCACGACCACGCACAGAATAGATTTCCTCTACCAGCGTCTTCATGTCATTCTTTGCGGTCATTTTCAGGTCCTCCATTACCCAACGCTCTTGTTTTTTATGCATGTCGTCATCCCGGGCGACATGCTTGCAGTTTGCTCAACTATTTGTTGTTGCCAGCGAAGATAACACCAGGACGGAGAGGGCGTCGAGTACCCCGTCCGGATGACCCGAAAAGAAAAAGCCCCGCACGACGGCGGGGCCTTCACAAGTTTCAGAACTGAAAAGCGATTATTCGGCGCTTTCGTCAGCCGCCTTCTTCTTCGGTGCAGCCTTCTTCTTCGGTGCGGCTTCTTCGCCTTCACCGCCGTCGGCAGCTTCGGCCTTGGCGGCAGCCTTCTTCTTCGGCGCGGCCTTCTTGGTCTCGGCCTTCGTCTCGCCTTCCTCCTCGGCGAGCAGTTCTTCCTTCGTCACCTTCTTGTCGGTGACGTCGATTTCGGTCAGCAGGTGATCGATGACCTTCTCTTCGAAGATCGGCGCGCGGATCGAAGCGGCGGCACCCGGCTGGCTGCGGAAGAATTCGAGGATCTGCTTTTCCTGGCCGGGATACTGGCGCAGCTGATCGTAGATCGCGCGCTGCATCTCGTCTTCGGTGACTTCGACGCCGGCCTTTTCGCCGATTTCGGAGAGAACGAGGCCGAGGCGGACGCGACGCTCGGCGAGCGTCTTGTATTCCTCACGCGCCTTCTCTTCGGTCGTGTCTTCGTCCTCGAAGGTCTTGCCTGACTGAGCGAGATCGTTGTTCACCTGGCTCCAGATGCCGTTGTACTCGGCATCGACGAGCGAAGCCGGGGTCTCGAACTTGTACATCTCGTCGAGCTGGTCGAGGATCTGACGCTTCAGCTTCTGGCGGGTCAGCGAGCCGTACTGCGATTCGATCTGGCCACGGACGATTTCCTTCAGGCGATCGGCGGATTCGATGCCGAGCTTGGAGGCGAGTTCGTCGTTGATTTCGACGGCGCCGGGGGCTGCGACGTCCTTGACCGTGATGTCGAAGGTCGCTTCCTTGCCGGCAAGGTTCTTGGCCGGATAGTCGGCCGGGAAGGTCACGGTGATGGTCTTGTCTTCGCCAGCCTTGACGCCGACGAGCTGGTCTTCGAAGCCCGGGATGAAGCGGCCGGAACCGATCACCAGTTCGGCGCTCTGATCGGTGCCGCCTTCGAAGGCCTCACCGTCGACCTTGCCGACATAATCCATGGTGATGCGGTCGCCGTTGGCAGCCTTGCCGGTCTTGCTCTCGTAGGAACGGGCGCTTTCGGCGACCTTCAGAACCTGTTCGTTGACTTCCTCATCCGAGATGTCGATGACTTCGCGCGTAACCTTGATGCCCTTGACGGACTTCAGCTCGATAGGCGGCAGCACTTCATAGGAGAGCGTGAATTCGAAATCCTGCTGGGCGGAAAGGATTTTGTCGGCCTCGTCCTTGTCCTCAGTCATGGCGATTTCCGGCTGGGTGGCCGACTTTTCGCCGCGGCTGGACAGAATGGCGGCCGGCTGTTCGCGGACGATCTCGTTGACGAGGTCGGCCATGATCGACTTGCCGTAAACCTTCTTCAGGTGAGCAGCGGGAACCTTGCCCGGACGGAAGCCGTTGATGCGGACCTTGTCCTTTACGTCGGCAAGACGCTCATTCATCTTGTCTTCCATGTCCTTGGCCGGGATAACGACCTTGATTTCGCGCTTCAGCCCTTCAGCGAGCGTTTCGATAACCTGCATGTCTTCCTACCTTCATGTCGTGGCGGCCGTGCCCAGACGCCGTTCGTTTCTATGAGCACGACGCCGGCAGCGTGCCGCGCGTGGCTTTTCCCAATTCCTGCATCATTCCACCCAAGGGGGAACGGCACTCGCTTCCGGGTATCGGGGATAACTAACTTCTTAGTCTCCCCCTGCAAACAGCCTGGTGCGGGTAGAGAGACTTGAACTCCCACGCCTTGCGGCACCAGAACCTAAATCTGGCGTGTCTACCAATTTCACCATACCCGCGTTCACAGAACCGCATGCCTATGCCTGCGCATGAGGCCTTCCGGAGCGCGGCGTCTCTATATCACCCGATTTGGTCGAGGCAAAGGAAAAATGAACGTCCAATGACGGGCTGTTCAAGGCCCGAAAACCGCGCTGCCCCGAAGGCGCCGGAGATCAGAAAAGCGGTTCGTCGTAAACCGCCTTGCCGTCGACGATCAGGCTGCGAATCTGCGCGCTTCCATCCGGCGAGACCCTCACCGCTATGGCGACGTTGCCATCGTTGCGGGCCTCCTCGATCGGTTTGCCCTGACCTTCCGGAACATAATAGCGCTCGATGCCGTATTCGACCCGCATGCTGTCGCCCGCGGCCAGCCCGCCGCTGTAGAAAGGCTTGCTGCGCAGGATCACCGTCTCCGGCTGCGGCGGCAGCGCCTGGAAAGACGATTCGCTCACCGTCCAGAAACCGTCCGCCTGCTTCCTCAACCGGACCCACAGCGTGCGTTCGCCGGGTTCTGCGGGAACGCCACCGGAGATCGTCTGTACCGGCACGGTGGAAATGTCGTAATTCAAGACGACATAATCACCGCGCAGGAAATCGCGAGGATCGACCGGGGCGGTCTTCAGCAGGACCTCAGCGCCGCTGCTGAGGATCGACGCACGGCTCTGAATGATCGTGCCGAGGATTAAAGTCTGCAAGCCGGCGACGATGATCGCCGAAATAAGATATCCTTTGCCGGACTGCAGCCTAGCCATCAACGAGCTCATGCGCGCGCCTCCCGCGAAAAGCGCCGTTCGAGACGGATGACGATCCAGGCGACGAGCGCCACTACGAGACCGGAGAACAGGAAGAGGCTCGACGTGCCGAGGATCGAGCCGACGGTAACGGAGGCGAGATAGAGCATCTCCGCGGCAAAGGTCGTGTAGGCGAGATAACGCACCGCGCCATTATCCCTGCCGTGCAGGGCAATAGCCAGCACGGCGGCAGCGAGCGTCGCCACCCCGAGCACCACCAGCCGCCAGCCTTGTTCAATCTCGATATGCAGCAGCAGCAAGCCGACTACGGCGACGAGAAAGCTGTAGAAGGCCGGCGCTGCGCCGGCACTCCTGAAGAGCGAAGCGATGCGGGGGTGCGGCAACGCCGTCAGCGCGAACACCGCCATTCCGCCGATCGCGAAGGCGAGCGCCACCGCAATCTCCTCATAAAGAGCGTAGAGCCAGGCGAGCCAGCCGATCAGCAGCAGATAAGCGAGATGACGGGCGCGCTCGGCACCGGTGTAACGCACCAGAGCGACTGTGATCACCGCCATGACCGGCGCCATCCAGGGATCAAATCCGATCCAATGCGTGTCGTTGCTCTCGAGATAGACGGCAAAGGACGCCCAGGAGAGAAAGCCTGCGACGACGACGACCGCGCCCGAACGGAACAGGATCGCCGAGATCGTCGCAATCGCGAACCAGAGATACATCACCGTCTGCTCGTCGCCGGAGAGATGATACATCTGCCCGACCAGCGAAATCGCGCCACCGAAGCTCATCGCGCCGATGACCAGCAGCCCGCTTGCTGCTGCTGTCGCACCCCGGGCAAACATGGAGGCGGCTGCAATGTGCACAGCCCAAATCAGGGCGAGAATGGCGCCGACGCGGACGAGCCGCGGAATGGCCTCCCAGTTGGACGCGACGACCAGCAGGACGGCGGCGGCAAGCAACACCGCCGCCAGCGCCATCAACACCCGGCCTAGGCTAAAGCTTGCCGGGCGGCTGTCATATTCGGCGAGAAGCTTGGCCGCCGCTTCCTCTCCAATCAGACCCTTGCCCACCCAGAGCGAGAGATCCCGCTCCAATCTGCCGCGATACATGCCTCATCCCTCATTTCCGTGACGCACGCCGGCGCTACGGCTTCCATCGTTATAGCCGCAGCGGGCGGCTTCGCAAACGCCCGCCCGGCGACAAACATGCAAATTCCTCACTGGTCTAATTTGGGTCAGATATTAACCGGCCGGTAACGTCGGAACTGCTAATATGAGTGCATGAAGGAAAGGTATGCGGTTTTCGCATACCCCTCATGTATTTATTGCACTGCAAAATATCAATTAGTCATACTATTTGTCGATTCAACCAAGCACGGGGATGGCGCCCCGGCCCGGTTTCCCCGGAAGCCCGCGGATGTTTTGTTCGTGACGAGATTCGCAGCCGCGCACTCCTCCTCCCAAGCGCGTTGCGATAGACTGGCAACACTCCTCCTCCCAGTTGCCAGTCAATATAATGCGCCCGCCGGATCCTCCCCCGGCGGGCGTTTTATTTTGACGACAACACAGCCTGTAATTCAACCACTTATCGGCATTCGCATTACAGCCCTGGCGGCAAAGCTTGGCACTAGAAGCTCCGCCTCATGAACTGATGGCACCGCATCGCGAGCCCATTGCTTTGCCACCGGCATTGGGATGAATGAACAGCTTGGCGCCTCAGCGCAAAACGCGGTCGGGCCGATCGCGAGAGGGGCAGCTTTGCTTCATCGCAAGACCGAGCGAGCGGGAGAACAGGCAGAATTCTCCAGGGATTATTTTGCCTATTCGTTGACCAGGCTGCGGTAAGATTGTGTAAAGCATTGCACAGATCGCATGGGTGTCTTGAAAACTTGGCTGTTTTCGTTCTTCGCGTCGCAACATATATTCCAGCCATCAAATAGAGGTCAGCGCCGATCGGTGGCTGCTGGCAGATCAAACCCTCGGAAAGGGGCCCAACATGAACATCACTCGCTCTTTCAACAACTGGCGCAAGTATCGTCAGACGGTCACGGAACTCGGCCGCATGACCAACCGCGAATTGCATGACCTCGGCATCGACCGTTCGGACATTCACCGCGTTGCCCGCGAGGCTTCTTCTCGCTAATTCAAGTCGATCGCTGCTTCCTCCCGAGCAGATCCGCCAATGATTGAAACGCCCGCTGCACCGCAGCGGGCGTTTTCATTTGCACGCAATCCGCCGCCGCTCCGGTTGCGACCTTCCCAGCTCTTTCGCCCGCTTAAAAATTATTCACCGCTCAAATTGAGAGCATCATCGTGCACAATTGCATGGCAGACGCCTTTTATTTGCACTGCACAATGCGACCGATATCGCCTATATAAACATCAACCGCAGAGAGACAGGCGATCCCGCCGTCCCGCGGACATTTGTTCGAGGAAGAAGACAATGAACCCGATCCGCATCGCAAAAAGCTGGCTCAGCTATCGTCGTACACTCAATGAACTCGGCAGCCTGTCGAACCAGACCCTGTCCGATATCGGCGTCAGCCGCTACGACATCCGCAACATCGCATCCCGGTCTTTCCGCTAATCGCGGTTCTGGCAACGGGCACGATGTTTCAAGACGGCGCCATCATCGGCGCCGTTTTTGATTCCGGGGTGTTGGATCGCACCTGCCGACATGATATCAGCCCGGAATGAACACGATCTCTTCCTACTCCCCTATCCACGTCGTCGGCGGCGGGCTTGCCGGTTCGGAAGCCGCGTGGCAGATCGCCAGTGTGGGCGTTCCCGTCATCCTGCATGAGATGCGCGGCGTGCGCGGCACGGATGCGCACAAGACCGACGATCTCGCCGAACTCGTCTGCTCCAATTCCTTCCGTTCCGACGATGCGACAAGCAATGCCGTCGGCGTCATCCATGCGGAAATGCGCATGGCGGGCTCGCTGATCATGGCCGCTGCCGACCGCCATCAGGTACCGGCCGGCGGCGCGCTCGCCGTCGATCGCGACGGCTTTTCGGATGCCGTGACCCGCGCCATCCACGACCACCCGCTCATCACCATCGTGCGCGAAGAGGTCACCGGCCTGCCGCCAAGCGACTGGGATCTTGCCATCGTCGCCACCGGACCGCTGACGGCGCCGTCGCTCGCCAGCGCTATCCAGGCGGAGACCGGTGAGGATTCGCTCGCCTTTTTCGACGCCATCGCTCCGATCGTCTACCGAGAGAGCATCGACATGGATATCTGCTGGTATCAGTCGCGCTACGACAAGGTCGGCCCCGGCGGCACCGGCAAGGATTACATCAACTGCCCGATGGACGAAGCGCAATACAACGCCTTCGTCGACGCGTTGATCGCAGGCGACACGGTCGGCTTCAAGGAATGGGAAGGCACCCCCTATTTCGACGGCTGCCTGCCGATCGAGGTCATGGCCGAACGCGGCCGCGAGACGCTGCGCCACGGGCCGATGAAGCCGATGGGGCTGACGAATGCGCATAACCCCAGCGTCAAGGCCTATGCGGTCGTGCAGCTACGTCAGGACAACGCGCTCGGCACCCTCTACAACATGGTCGGTTTCCAGACGAAATTGAAATATGGCGCGCAGGCGGAAATCTTCCGGATGATTCCCGGTCTTCAAAACGCGGATTTTGCCCGACTCGGCGGCCTGCACCGCAACACCTACATCAATTCCCCCACTCTGCTCGACCCGTCGCTGACGCTGAAATCACGGCCGGGCCTGCGTTTTGCGGGCCAGATCACCGGCTGCGAGGGATATGTGGAAAGCGCCAGCGTGGGTCTGATGGCCGGGCGTTTCGCCGCTGCCGAACGCAAGGGCGAGGCGATCTCGCTGCCGCCGGCGACGACGGCGCTCGGTTCGCTGCTCGGTCATATCACCGGCGGGCACATTGTGACCGACGAGGAGCCGGGCAAGCGATCGTTCCAGCCGATGAACATCAATTTCGGGCTGTTTCCGGAGCTCGAGCCCGGCTCGATCGTCAAGCCCGAGGGCCTCAAGCGCTTTCGCGGCAAGGACAAAACGATCATGAAACGGCAGTTGATTGCACGTCGCGCGCTTGCAGACTGCGCCGCCTGGCTCGGTCAGACACCGACCTTTGCCGAAAGTGCCTAAGCAGCTGTTCTACTGCTTGTTGGCCGCGGAAATACTGTCGGATGGCAGATCCTTATCCGGCTCGGCGATGTAATTGCCGAGCAGCCAGAGCGCAACTTCGGAAGCCTCCTTCGGCGAAGCAAACTCGAATCTGCCATTGTGGCTGGGCGCATCGAGAAATTCGATCGCCAACCCCCTGCCCGTCTCGGTGCTTACGGCACGCACGCGGCCGGGCTCGATCAGATGGCAAGAGAAATGGCGTGCCATGTTGCGCATGAGGCCGGCCTTGTTGTCGTGCAGGCGCACGAAGATCGCCTGACCGTTTTCCGTCGCCTGCAGCTGGCGGATCGCCTCGTTGGGAAAGGCGCGGCCGAACTCGATGATGGCCAGACCGGTGTCGTGCAGACTGTCCTCCTTGTTTTGCGCGGCCATGCGTGTGGCCACGAAAGCAAAGAAGATGACGATGGCGAAAAGGACGCACCAGACGATAATGCCCACGCCGAATCTCCGTTCAAAGCATAGTGGTAAGGACCTTGTAGTGCGCGAGACTTGCGCGAATTTGACCGATATCAGATTTTTCGGCGGCCCGCTGCCAGCGCCATTCTGAGCTGGCGGCGCCATTGCGGCGATTGCAGCGGCCGGTCGAACAGGAGAACACCCCGCCTCTGCGCCTTGAGCAGCACCGGTTCGGCCAGCGTTGCGGGCAGGAAGGCCGGGAACACGGCTGGTGCAATCGCCCCTGCCCCTCTCGCCTTTGCCAGATGCTCAAGGCCGAGGCCGGCGAAGGCCTCGATGGCGGCCGAGATGCGCGGCCGGTCTTCGCCGGCGAGGAAGGCGTCGCGATCGAGGCCGGTGGCCGCAAGGATCTGCAGCGGAATATAGATCTGGCCGCGGCGGCGATGCAGCGGCATCAGCAGCAACAGCCCGGCAATCGCCTGTGCGACGCCGGCATAGCCGGCGGCATCCGCCGAGCGCGGGGCGGCCTCCGGCGAAAGCACGAGGCTTGCCAGCTGGATCAGCGCGGAGGCCGTTTCTCCGGCATAACCTTCGAGCGAGACCCGCGTCTCCATTGGATCGTCGTAGAGGTCGAAGGTGCGGGCGTCGATCATATTGAGCAGCGTCCTGCGCGGCAGGCGATGGGTTTCGATCGCGGTCAGAAGTGCGGCGGCGACGGGATTGGCGGCCGTCGAGCCATGCGCGCTGCCTTCTAGCAGGTCACGCCAGTATTGCATGCGCACTTCGCCAGGCAGCGGCTCGTGCACAAGGTCGCGGATGCGGGCAAGCTCCGCATTGAACGCGTAAAGGGCCGCTAGCGCGCCGCGTTTCTCCTCCGGCGACAGAAGACAGGCGAGATATCGGTCGCGATCATTGTCGCGCAGCATCGCCAGGCAGACGTCCTGGTTGGTCGCTATCTTCGCATCAGCCATCGTCAGACCGCAATCAACGCCGCCGCGACGGCGCGCTGCTCCGACAGCATGATGTTGAAGGTGCGTACCGCGGCACCCGTGTTCATCGGATCGGAAGAAATGCCCCGCGCCTTCAGCGCCTGTTTCAATTCGTCGGGCAGACGGCGAAGCTCGGTTCCGGTGCCGACGAGCAGAACCTCGATATCATCAGCCTCATCAAGCACACGGCGGAAATTTTCAGGCGACAGCGGCTTCGACATGTCCATGTCCCAGCCGTAAATGCCGGAGGGCAGGCAAAGGATCGAGCCGCGATGCGACATGTCGGCAAAACGGAAACCGCCATTGCCGTAGGTGTCGATCGGAGCCCGGCCGGGAAAATGCGCCGCGCGGATTTCTATGCCTTTTGCCATGTTTTCAAACCACCGTGCCGGATTTTCGACCAGCATCTGTCTTGTTGCTCTCTTCTCCGTCGGAAGCCTCCGGCCGCAGCCGGAAGACGATCAACACGGGAGCAGCGATATAGATCGAAGAGAAAGTGCCGAGAGCTACTCCGAAGAGCATCGTAAAGGAGAAGGAGCGGATGACGTCGCCGCCGAACAGATAGAGCGCCAGCAAGGCGAGCAATGTCGTCGCCGCCGTCAGGATGGTGCGCGACAATGTCTGGTTGATCGAGGCATCGATCAGGATCGGCAGCGGCATCTTCCTGTATCGTTCAAGATTCTCGCGCATGCGGTCATAGACGACGACCGTGTCGTTCAGGGAATAACCGACGATGGTCAGCACGGCGGCGATGCTCGTCAGGTTGAACTCGATGCCGGTCAGCACGAAGAGACCGAGCATGATGATGACGTCGTGCAGTGTGGCAATGATGGCGCCGACGGCGAACTGCCATTCGAAACGGATCCAGATATAGATCAGGATCGCCGCGAGTGCGGCTGCGACACCGAGCGTAGCCATCATCGTCAATTCGCCCGAGATGGCGGGCCCGACGACCTCGACGCGGCGGAAATCGTAATCGGCCTCGAGTTCGCCGCGCACCAGCGTCGCCGCCGATTGCTCGGCATTCTCGCCGCCGCCCTGGGACGCGATGCGGATCCGCGCATTCGAAAGGCCGCCCGTACGCTCGACGCTGACCTCGCCAAGATTGAGATCGTCGAGGCGTGATTTGAGATCAGCGATGTCGGCATTGCCCTGTTTCGCCGTCACCTCGATGAGCGAGCCGCCGGTGAAATCGATGCCGAGCTGCAGGCCAACGGTGGCAAAGGCCGCCATCGCGGTCAGCGAGATCACTGCCGACGCCGTGAAGACATAACGGCGGATTCCCATGAAACGCACATTGGCGTGCTCGAAAAGATGCGCGAGAACGCTCTTCGGCAGATGCCTGGGATGGCGCGCTTTCAGCCAGGCGGCGACGATCGAGTGCGTCAGCGTGAAAGCCGTGATGACAGTCGTCAGAATGCCGACCGCCAGCGTCACCGCGAACCCGCGAATGGACTCGCTGCCGAGAAACAGGAGAATGATGGCGGCGATGAAGATCGTGACATTCGCGTCGACGATCGTTGCGAAGGCGCGCGAGAAGCCGCGGCCGACGGCCTGCGCAAAGGAGGAACTGGCTCTTTCCTCTTCGCGGATGCGCTCATAGATCAGCACGTTGGAATCGACCGCCATGCCGACGATAAGCACGATGCCGGCAATACCGGGCAAAGTCAGCGTGGCGCCGGCAAGGCTGAGCGCAGCGACGATGAAGATCAGATTGAGGAAGAGCGAGACGACGGCGATGGCGCCGAGAATACGGTAGAGCGCGATCATCAGCGCTGCGACCAGCACGACGGCGACGAGACCGGCAACCAGGCCGGAGAAGATGGAGTCGGCGCCGAAGCTCGGGCTGACGCTGCGCTCCTCGACGCTCGTCAGCGTCGCCGGCATGGCGCCGGCGCGCAGCATCACCGCAAGGTCGCGAACGCCATCCTCGGAGAAATTCGCCGAAATCCGGCCCTCGCCGCCGATGATCGCCGCATCGATGACCGGCGCAGACATCACCTGATCGTCAAAGACGATGGCAAGGTGCCTGCCGATATTTTGCGCTGTCGCCTGCGCCAGCCGCTGAGTACCCTCCGCATCGAGGCGATAGTCAATCGAGGTATCCTGCGTCTGCGGATCGACGACAGGCTCGATATCGATCATGTTGCTGCCGGTGACGAATGCCGTGCGGTCGACGAGATACGGAACAGGCGGATCGTCGAGCGAATAGAGCACCTCCGAGCTGGCCGGCCAGCGGCCGTTCAGCGCCTCCTGTCCCGACATGCTTTCGTCGAGCAGATGAAAGGAAAGCTTTGCCGGCTGGTTCAGAATATTCTTCAGCCGCTCCGCATCGACGGATCCCAGCACCTGCACGACGATCCGGTCGTCGCCATCGGGGCGAACCTGAAAGTCTTCATAGCCGAAGCCGGCGATGCGGCGGCCAACGATGTCGAGCGACCGGCTGCGGGCCGAGGCGATGTCGGCGGTGATGCCGGCATCGGATATCTGCAGTGAGAGCTGCCCTTCCTCGCCCTGTCGAAGCGCAAGGCCAGGCCCTGAATGTTCGTCACCGTTCGTCAGAGGCTTCAGGAGATCGACTGCCTTTTTCGCCTCAGCCGGATCGGTAATCCGGACAGTGACTGTCTGGCCGTTGCCGGTCAGGCCGGTATAGCGGATGCCGGCACCTCGCAGCGCCTTGCGCACATTCGCGACGGTCTCTTCCAAGCGGTCTTTGACGATATCGGAACGCTCGACCTTCAGAACGATATGGGAACCGCCCTGCAGGTCGAGACCGAGTGTCACGCGGTCGTTTTGCCACCATGTCGGCAGAGACGAGCGCTGCGCCTCGCTCAGGAGATTGGGCGCAGCAACGACGACGGCCGCAAACGCAACCAGCCAAATCAGAAGTGTTTTCAAGCGGGAAAAATGCAACATTCTCTCGACGATCTTCCGATCCGGCGGTTCCGCCGTTATCGCTTGTTACGCCGCGTCGGCCTTGACGGGCTCACCCTTGACGCGAACGTCCGAAATGCCGCTGCGGACGATGCGCACGCGAACACCTTCGGCAATCTCGACCTCGACTTCCTTATCATCGACGACCTTCGTCACCTTGCCGACAAGACCGCCGCCGGTCACGATCTGATCGCCACGGCGGATCGCCTTGAGAGTTTCCTCACGCTTCTTGGCCTGCGCGCGCTGCGGCCGGATCAGCAGGAAATACCAGACGACCATCAGCGGCACGAACAGGATGATCATTTCGAAACCGGAACCGCCGAATCCTGTTGCGGTATCGGTCGCAGTCTGGGCGAATGCCGGGGTGATGAACATGCTAAACTCCTCAGGCTTCTGTGGCGGAACTCCGCCTGCTTTTCAGGTTGCCGGACTATAGTTGCCGCTTGGATGAATGCAACAGAAACAGCCGGGAACAGTACCGATTTCGCTGCCTCATAACCTTTCCGCCGGCAAAACGCCATGGTAGGCGGCATCGAAAGATCAAAGCGGCTTGGCGCAGCGAGAAATCAGGAGGCCCATGATGACCGAGGAAATCAACACCGCCCTGCTTGCCGAACTAAAAAGGCTCGCTGACGCCGTGCAGCGTCTGGCCGGGCCGGCACCTGCCGCCAACGATTGGAATGCGGCCGACTGTTTCGTCTGGGCACCGTTGCGTCAGTATCTGCAGCCGGTGAAGAAGCCGAACCGGGTGGCGCTGAAGCTCATCCGCGGCGTCGACCATGTGCGCGATATCCTGCATGAGAATACGGTGCGGTTTGCCGAGGGTTATGCCGCCAACAACGTGCTCCTCTGGGGCGCGCGCGGCATGGGCAAATCCTCGCTTGTTAAGGCCGTGCATGAGGATGTCCGGCGGGAAAGCGGCGCGCCGCTGAAGCTGGTTGAAGTGCATCGGGAGGATATTGCCAGCCTGCCCAACCTGCTCGACCTCCTGAAAGACACGCCGTACCGTGTGATCGTCTTCTGCGACGACCTTTCCTTCGATCACGACGACACCGCCTACAAGTCGCTGAAGGCGGCACTCGATGGCGGCGTCGAAGGGCGACCCGACAATGTGCTCTTCTACGCCACGTCAAATCGGCGCCATCTTCTGCCGCGTCACATGATGGAAAACGAGCAGTCGACGGCGATCAATCCATCGGAGGCTGTCGAGGAAAAGGTCTCGCTGTCCGACCGCTTCGGTCTTT
Organism: Rhizobium sp. NLR16a; assembly: GCF_017948245.1. Lineage (NCBI taxonomy): Bacteria > Pseudomonadati > Pseudomonadota > Alphaproteobacteria > Hyphomicrobiales > Rhizobiaceae > Rhizobium > Rhizobium sp. NLR16a. Next base: position 2,083,627 of record NZ_CP072865.1, read on the forward strand.
GGCTCGGCTTTCACAAATGCAGCCAGGAAGACTATCTCGGCATGATCGACGGCTATGCCGATCACTTCAAGCTCGGACTCGACCGTGACAAAATGCATGCCGAGGCGCTGGAATGGGCAACGACGCGCGGCGCGCGCTCCGGCCGCGTCGCTTGGCAATATATCCAGGATCTGGCCGGACGCACACGCGTTCATATCGACCGGACGTAGGCGCCTCTCGAAACGGAATCGACGCGACGAGATCTTAAAATGACAAAAGCCCGGCTGGTGGCCGGGCTTTTGCGCTCCTGGTACGCTATACCTATTCCAGGAAAGTCATCGGGTTGACCGGTGAGGCGTCCTTGCGCACCTCGAAATGGACCTGCGGCTGCTTGACATCGCCGCTCATGCCGGAGACGGCGACGGTCTGACCGCGCTGAATCTTCTGACCGCGAGTGACACTCAGCGTGTCGGCGTTGCCGTAGACGGTGACGGTGCCGTCGTCGTGACGGACGAGAACCGTGTTGCCGAGCTCCTTCAGGCCGTTGCCTGCGTAAATGACGACGCCGTTTTCCGCGGCCTTGATCGGCGTGCCCTGCGGCACCGAGATATCGATGCCGTCATTGCGGTTGCCGTTGACGTTGGCGCCATAGGCGGCAATCACCTGGCCGCGGACCGGCCAGCGATACTTGCCGATGCCGGTCGATTCCGGCGCGTCGGAGCTGACGTCGGACTTCTTCTCGACATCGTCAACGGTCTGCGTGGCGACCGGCGCCTTGTAGGGCGCAGGCTGAACGGACGCGGTCTGTTGAGCGGGCGCCGGATCAGCCGGCTTCGAATCGACCTTCTCAGCCGGGATCGAGGCGGTCTTGACAGTGTCGGCACCGCCGTTCGGGAGCTTCAGGGCCTGTCCGACGCGCAGCGAATTCGCCGAAAGATTGTTGGCGGCCTTGAGATCGTCGATGTTGGTGCCGGTGGCCTTCGCGATCTTCGCCAGAGAATCGCCCTGCTTCACGACATAGCTGCCGGCCGGCGTCTTCGGGTCCTTGCCGGCGCCAACCGGAACCTTGCCGGTGGGATCGGCGCTCGCCACGGCCTTGTCCCGCGCGGAATTGGCGCCGGGGACGACAGCGACCTTCTGTTCCGGCGCCTTGGCCGGGTCGGGCATATTGCCGGGCTTGGAAAGATCGGTCGCTTGCGAGGCCGCCTTGGCGGCATTGCCGCCGTTGAAAGTCGGGATCAGAATTGCCTGGCCAGGCTTGGCGGCCGAGGCCATTTTCAGATTGTTGACGCGCAGGATTTCCTTTTCCGGAACGCCAAAGCGCCGCGATAACGTCGCAATGCTCTCACCCGGACGCAGCGTGACAGAAGGCGCGTTGGTCGCGGACCAGCCGGAAACCTTCGGCGTCGTGCCCGTCGTCAAAGAATCGGGCGTCGGCTTCGGGGCAGCCGGCGCTACGAGCCGCGGTTTTTCAGGCTGCGTTGAAGCCGGGAAAGGCTGGGCAAGCGCAACTTCCCTTTCCCGCTGGCGAGAGGGCGCAACAGCCGTCGGAGCAGCGAGTTCGGAACGCTGTATCGACACCGGCGAGGAAGCCATGCGTGCGCTCGACGTGCGCACCGGCTCGTAACCCTGGCGCGCGGGATAGGGCTGATTCAGCGTATTGTTGCCACCGTAACCCGACTGGGTGGCGACGGCGGAACCGCCGAGATCGGCGCGCGGCACCGGATCACCTTGCTGACCGCCGCGCGGAATGGAACTGGTGGTGATCTGATCCTGCCCTGAGGAGGAAAACAGGCCGCCGAACCGTGTCACATCGGAACTGCAGCCCGTTGCGGTACTCGCCAGCAGGCCCACAACCAGGAGATTACCGGCCGACTTACCGAACTTCGGCGAAAGACTGAAACGCATTGACTCGACCCACTGAGAACGCAACCATTTGTGAGTCTATTAAAACGCGTTAGTATTACCACGTGGTTAAGACGCTGGAATCAGTGCGATATTTTTGAGAAGTTGATAACCATAGCTTACGGGTGAAAAATCGCAGTGTCTGGAAGGTGATGCCGAAAACTGCGCGGGCTTTCGGACGCCGCCTCTACAGCAGCGAGGCAAGACGCGGAACGATCGGCAGATAGGGCGCTTCGAACAGTTCCTCGCGTTCGAAACGGCTGCCGGTTTTCGTCAGCCGCACCATGCGACACTCATTCTCCGAAATCATCAGCGGCGCAATCATCGAACCACCGGAAACGAGTTGGTCGGTATAAAAGCGCGGCATGGCATTGAATGCGGCGGTGACCAGGATACGGTCGAAAGTGCCCTCTCCCTGCATGCCGGCGCTGCCGTCGGCGTGGCGGATGACGACGTTGCGCAAACCAAGCGATTCCATGCGCCGCTGTGCGGCCGTCGTCAGCGTCTTGTAGCGGTCGATCGACAGAACACGCTCGGCCAGACGGCCCATGACAGCGGCGGTGAAGCCGCTGCCGGTGCCGACTTCCAGGACGCGCTGCCCCGGTTTGAGCTTCAGGTGATGCAGGATGCGGACGACAAAATCGATGCCTTCAAGGAAGGAGCCACATTCGATCGGTATCGTCCGGCTCGAATAGGCGTCGTCGGAAAATTGCGGCGGCACGAATAGCGAGCGCTGCGTCTGCTCGACCGCCGTCAGCAGATCGAGATCGGATATGCCTTCGGCGCGCAGTCTGAGGACAAGCGCCGCGAAGCCCTCCTTCTCCGCCAGTCTTGCCGTCAAACTTGTGCTCCGTATCCCAGGGCCCGCGCCACGCGGTCCGTCACGGAATAATCGGTCAGATCCAGTTTCAAAGGCGTTACCGAAATCTTATTATGCTTCAAGGCGTGAATATCGGTACCTTCGATGAAGGCACCGGCACGTTCGCCGAACTTCAGCCAGTAATAGGGAAAACCCCGGCCATCGGAGCGAGCCTCGACCTGCAGGTTGAAGGCAAGCTTGCCCTGCATGGTGACCTCGGCGCCATCGACCTCGTCGGGACGGCAGTTCGGGAAGTTGAGATTGAGGAACGTGCCCTCCGGCAGGTCGAGCACCATCAGCTTTTCCAGAAGAGCCGGCGCATGCGCTTCGCAGACCTCCCAAGGCACGATGCGCGCGCCGTTCTCGTAAAGGTAAGCTTGGCTCAGCGCAAAGGAGCGCACGCCCTGCATCGTGCCTTCGATGGCGCCCGCGATCGTGCCGGAATAGGTCACGTCGTCTGCTACGTTCGAACCCGAATTGACGCCGGAGAGAACGAGATCAGGCTTGATGTCCATCACCTGCCGGATGCCCATGATGACGCAATCCGTCGGCGTGCCGCGCAAGGCGAAATGCTTGTCGGAAATCTTGCGCAGCCGCAACGGCTCGGAAAGGCTCAGCGAATGGGCCAGGCCGCTCTGGTCGGTCTCGGGCGCCACGATCCAGACGTCGTCGGACAGTGTGCGGGCGATCCGCTCCAGCGCAGCAAGGCCTTCGGCATGGATGCCATCGTCATTCGTGAGCAGGATGCGCATCGCCTCAGGCCGCCCGTTCGATCTTGGTCATTCCGCCCATATAGGGCAGCAAAACGCCCGGAATCGTGACGGAGCCGTCTTCGTTCAGATAATTTTCAAGGACGGCGATCAGGCAGCGGCCGACGGCAGTGCCGGATCCGTTCAGCGTGTGAACGAACTTGTTGCTCTTCTCGTCCTTGCCGCGGTAGCGCGCGTTCATGCGCCGGGCCTGGAAATCGCCGCAGACCGAGCAGGAGGAGATCTCGCGGAAAGTGTTCTGCCCCGGCAGCCAGACTTCGAGATCGTAGGTCTTGCGCGAGCCGAAGCCCATGTCGCCGGTGCAAAGCGTCACCGTGCGGAAATGCAGACCGAGGCGCTTCAGCACCTCCTCCGCACAGGCGGTCATCCTTTCATGCTCGGCAATGGAGCTCTCGGCATCGGTGATCGAAACGAGCTCGCATTTCCAGAACTGGTGCTGGCGCAGCATGCCGCGCGTGTCGCGGCCGGCCGAGCCCGCTTCCGAGCGGAAGGACGGGGTCAAGGCGGTGAAGCGCAGCGGCAGCTTTTCCTGGTCGAGGATTTCCTCGCGCACCAGATTGGTCAGCGTCACCTCAGCCGTCGGAATGAGGTAGCGACCGTCCGTCGTCTTGAACAGATCCTCTTCGAACTTCGGCAGGCTGCCGGTGCCGAACACCGCTTCGGCGCGCACCATCAGCGGCGAGCTGACTTCGGTATAGCCGTGCTCGCTGGTGTGAAGGTCGATCATGAACTGGCCGAGCGCCCGTTCAAGTCTCGCGAGCGGCCCGGTCAGAACCGTGAAGCGCGAACCGGAGAGCTTGGCAGCACGGTCGAAATCCATATAGCCGAGCGCCTCGCCGATTTCGAAATGCTCCTTCGGCGTGTGGTTCCAACGCGGCTTTTCGCCAACGATGCGGCTGACGACATTGTCGTGCTCGTCCTTGCCGACAGGAACGTCGTCGAAGGGCACGTTCGGGATGCGCGAGAGAGCGTCGTTGAGTTCGGCCGTCAGCTGACGGTCCTCTTCCTCGATCGCCGGCAGCAAGTTCTTCAGTTCGGCGACCTCGGCCTTCAGCTTCTCGGCAAGCTCGCCGTTCTTCTGGGCCATCGCTGCGCCGATCTCCTTGGATGCGGCGTTGCGGCGGGACAGCAGATCCTGCGTCTTTTGCACGGCGGAGCGGCGCTTTTCATCGAGGGCCACGAGACTTTGGGCCAGAGGCTCCGCGCCGCGCTTGGCAAGAGCGGCATCGAGCGCTTCGGGATTCTCACGGATCCATTTGATATCGAGCATCGTCGTTCCAGGTCGTTGCAACAGAAATGACCGGCCAAAGCCTGACCGGGCCTCGACCGGATGAGACGGCGTCATAAAAGGATTTCCGGATCGCCTCAGACGCTGTCGGTCTTGGCAACGTCCGCGGATCCGCTTTCCTTTTCGAGCGCCTGCCGGGCACGCTGGCGCTCCACGAGTCGCGCCGCATAGATGGAAATCTCGTAGAGAAGGATCGTTGGTAGCGCAAGACCGATCTGGGACATCGGATCCGGCGGCGTCAGCACGGCGGCGACGACGAAGGCGAGCACGATGGCGAACTTGCGCTTTTCGGCGAGCCATTGCGACGTCAGCAGACCGACGCGGGCAAGCAGAGTCGTGATGACGGGCAGTTGGAAGACGAGGCCGAAGGAGAAGACCAGCGTCATGATGAGGCTCAGATATTCCGAGACCTTCGGCATCAGCGAGATCGCCACCTCGTCATGACCCGGCGCCTGCTGCATCGACAGGAAGAACCACATGACCATCGGCGTAAAGAAGAAATAGACGAGCGCAGCCCCCATCAGGAACAGGACCGGCGACGCGATAAGGAACGGCAGGAAGGCCTGGCGCTCGTTCTTGTAGAGGCCGGGTGCCACGAACTTATAGACTTGGGCGGCAATGATGGGGAAAGCGACCACCAGGCCGCCGAACATCGCCACCTTGACCTGGGTAAAGAAGAACTCCTGGGGCGCCGTATAAATCAGCTGGGCCTTCTCGACGTCGAGATGCGCCCACTCCACAGCCGTCTTGTAGGGAATGACCAGGTAGTTGAAGAGATGCTTGGCAAAGAAGAAGCATGCGATGAAAGCCACGAAAAACGCGCCGATCGACCAGATCAGCCGTGTGCGCAGCTCCATCAGGTGCTCGATCAGCGGCTGCGGCTTGTCTTCGATATCACCGCTCATGCCTCGTCCTTCTTCTTCGTCTGCGTCGGCTTCTTCGACGTTGCAGGCTTCCTGACCGCCGCGGCCCGCTTCGGCTTTTCCACAGGTACGGCAACGACTTCGGCGGCATCGACCTTGTCGGCGGCCTTGACGCGTGGCTTGCGCACGGCCTTCGGCTTGCCGGCAACCGTATCGGCCTGGGCAGTCGCTGCTGCGACGGGCTCGGGCTGCGCAGGCGCCGGCACCAGGGGCGGCGTTTCCGGCAGGCTCATCGTCGGCGTCGGGGCCGAGACGGCAGCCGGCGGCACTTCGGTCTTATTTTCCGGAGCCACAGTCGTCTTCTGCAAGTCGGCCTTGATCTCGTTGCCCATCTGGCGAAGCGGGTTCATCGCCTCGCGCAGGCTATTAACCGGGTTGAGCTTCTGGGCGTCGCTGATCGTCTGGCGGACATCGTCAAGCTCGGCTTCGCGCAACGCTTCGTCGAATTGCGCCCGAAACTCACCCGCAACCTTGCGGGCGCGCTGCGTCATCTTGCCGAAAGCGCGCAGCATCGGCGGCAAATCCTTCGGACCGACAACGACGATCAGCACGACCGCGATGACCAAAAGCTCGGTCCAGCCAATATCGAACATGCAAGGCTCCTGGACGGGAAGCGCGGGGGCTGCGCTTTTTCCCGGACTTGATTACTTCGTTTCGTCGGCCTTGTGATCGACGGTCTTTGCCGTTTCCGGCGCGTCTTCGTCCGTCATGCCCTTCTTGAAGCTTTTGATGCCCTTGGCAACATCGCCCATCAGTTCCGGAATCTTGCCGCGACCGAACAACAACAGCACGATGACCAGAACGATCAGCCAGTGCCACATGCTAAGAGAACCCATCACTCTAACTCCCTGTTTCGATGTTCCCACGATGTAAGGATTTCTGACACCGTTTCCAACATTAAGCCCTTTGAACTGCGCTTAATGTCACGGTATCGCCCTTTATGACAAGCCACTGACCCATCGAAAAATCGTGAGCACCATTGTTTTCGTCTTGCATGGCAAAAGCAAGAGGAAGTCCTTCAATCTTCGGAGGTAGAACGGGGGGCGAGCAACCCGAGTTCTTCGAGATCCATCTGGGTGATCGGATCTTCGTCCTCGGTCAATTCGTCGTTCATCGACGGCGACGGAATATTGAAATTCGCCGGGATACGGCCCGACAACAGGCCCGCCCCCTTCAATTCTTCGAGACCGGGCAGATCGCGCAGTTCCTCGAGGCCGAAATGGTCGAGGAAATCGCGCGTCGTACCCAATGTCACCGGCCGGCCCGGTGTGCGCCGGCGGCCGCGAAACCGCACCCAGCCGGCTTCCATCAGCACGTCGAGCGTGCCGCGCGAGGTTTGAACGCCGCGGATATCCTCGATCTCGGCGCGCGTCACCGGCTGGTGATAGGCGATGATTGCCAGCACTTCCAGCGCGGCGCGCGAAAGCTTCTTCACCTCGTTATCGTCACGGCGGATGACGAAGGAGAGATCGGCGGCGGTGCGGAAGGCCCAGGCGCCTTCGACCTGGACCAGATTGACGCCCCGTGGCGCATATTGCTCCTTCAGGCGCAGCATGATCGCGCGCACGTCAGCGCCCCTCGGCAGGCGCTCGGCCAGGAAAACTTCGGAAACGGGCTGCGAGGAGGCGAAGACCAGCGCCTCGGCGGTGCGCTCGGCCTCGATCTCGGCCCGCAAGTCGCGGCCTTCCCCCTCGTCGCTCCTGGGATCGATCAAGCCGGCCGCTCCTGTTCCACCACCTGCAGCGTAGCGTGCTTGGGACCGCGACGCATGAAAATCGGCTGAAAGGCGCCGTCCTGGCGGATTTCGAGCTTGCCCTCGCGCACCAGCTCTAGCGAGGCGGCAAAGGCGCTGGCGATCGCCGTGACGCGTTCCTCAGGCCCTGCGAGATAACGCAGCAGATAATGTTCCATCGCCGTCCAGTCGCCGACCTCGCCGATTATCTGGGTCAGCAGCTCGCGGGCATCGGTCAGCGACCAGACATTACGCCTCTCGATCGTCACCTGGGTGACGGCATGGCGCTGACGCAGCGCCGCATAGGCGGTCAGGAGATCGTAGAGGCTTGCCGCATAAGCGGATTGCTGCCGGTCGGGAATATGCTCGGGTGCACCGCGGGCGAAGATATCGCGGCCGAGGCGGTTGCGGTTGACGAGGCCATCCGCCGCCTGACGCATGGCCTCGAGACGCTTCAGGCGGAAAGCAAGGCTTGCCGCCATTTCTTCGCCCGAGGGACCGTCATCCTTGACCTGCTGGGGAATGAGCAGCCGCGATTTGAGATAGGCAAGCCAGGCCGCCATGACGAGATAGTCGGCGGCAAGCTCGATGCGGATGCGCCGGGCGCTTTCGACGAACTGCAGATATTGCTCGGCGAGCGCCAACACGGAAATTCGCGACAGGTCGACCTTCTGGTTGCGGGCGAGGTAGAGCAGCAGGTCGAGCGGGCCTTCGAATCCGGCGACGTCGATCACCAGCGCCGGCTCGTGGCTGGCGCGCTCGGCGCCGTTCTCCTGCCACAGCTTGTCCATCGGCGTTGCCGCCTGCGGACGTTCCGAGCCCTTGACCGTGCTGACCACCCTGCTCTCCTACGATCACACCGACACAAACATCGCCTCGAATTCCGCCCTCAATTCCGCCTCATCGGCACCATCCGGCGCGGCAAAGCCTGCTTCTACCGCTTTTGCGCGGGCAAGCGAAAGACCGGCGAGCGGCGGAACATTTGCCACGACCTCCCGCATCTCGTCCATATGGCCATTGCAATGCAGCACGATATCGCATCCGCCTGCAATGATATTCGCCGCCCGTTCGCCGATCGTGCCGGAAAGCGCATTCATAGAGCTATCGTCGGAAAGCAGCAGACCGTCAAAGCCGATATGCTGACGGATGACGCCGTCGATCACCTTGCGCGAGGTCGTCGCTGGATTGTCCGGATCGATCGATGTGAAGACGAGATGGCAGGTCATTGCCATCAGCTCGTCCTTCATCGCGATGAAGGGTGGGAAATCACGGGCCTCCAGCTCATCGCGCGAGACCGTGACGACAGGCAGCTCCAGATGTGAATCGGCAAAGCTGCGACCGTGGCCGGGCATATGTTTCATGACAGGCAGCAGGCCGCCGGCCTTCAGCCCCTCGCCAGCCACCCGTCCCATGGCGATGACGGTTTCGGGATCGCCGCCATAGGCGCGGTCGCCGATGACGTTGCTGCTGCCTTCGACCGGCACGTCGAGAACCGGCAGGCAATCGACATTGATGCCGAGCTTCGAAAGGTCGAAGGCATGCAGGCGCGACATCAGCCAAGCGGCGCGCAGCCCGAGCGCCGGATCGCGGCGATAGACATCGCCAAGCGCCTGGCCTGCGGGATAACGCGGCAGAACCGGCGGACGGATGCGCTGGACGCGACCGCCCTCCTGATCGATCAGCACCGGCGCATGCCAGCCGACGCTGTCGCGCAGTTCGGCGACGAGATCAGTGATCTGCGCTGCTTCGGAGATATTGCGCCCGAAGAGAATGAAGCCCCAGGGCCGTTCGTCCCGGTAAAAGGCTTTTTCTTCGGATGTGAGGGCAAGGCCGCTGCAGCCAAGGATCATCGCTTTTGATTCGGTCATGGACGAATCATAGACGGCGGCGGGCCAAATGCGAGTAACTGCGGGCGCGATGCACAAAAAAGAGCGGCGGGCCGATCCGGCTCGCCGCTCCCTATTTGATAACCCGATGTTACTTGGAAATCAGGCAGCTTCCGCCGGCTGCGCGATACTGTTCGCAAAGGGCTGCTGCCTCATCCTTCGAGCCGACCGGGATGCGGACACGGTAGAAAGTGCCCTTGCCGGCGATATCGGCCCTGCGGATCTCATGGGCGCGGCCAGCAAGCACGCCGGCGAATTTCTTCGACAGGTTTGCGTAAGATTTATTGGCCTCGTCTTCCGACGGCAGCGAAGCGATCTGGAGGCCGTAGCCGCCGGCGGAACCGGCTTGCTGCGGCTGGGCGGCGGCCGGCGTTGCCGAGGCGACCTGCGTCGGCTTCGGCTGCTGCGCGGGGGTGCGGACATTGCCCTTATCGGTAACCGTGCCAACGACGTTGACAGGCTGATCGGCCGGACGGGCGATCGGAACCGGGGCCGTATCGGCGATCGTTGCCGTCTTGACCGGCCGTACCGGCGCATCGACCGGTGCGGGATTTGCCGCCTGCTCATCGGCAGTTGCGGCAGGCGACGGCTGCGTCGGCGCGGTTTGAACTGGTGCTGCAGAACGCGCATCGACGGAAGCAATCTCGGCGCTTGCCGGGAAGCTCGCAGCCGTTCCGGCCACCGGCGGTGCGATCGGGGCCGATGGCGCAGACGGGGCGGACTGCGCCGTTACTGGCGGCTGGCCAGACGGCATCGGCTGAGCAGGCGCGGCCGGCTGGTCGACCGGCGCGGACTCCTCGCGGGCGACCAGCGTGCCGTCAGGCTTGACGATCATCGTGCGGACCTTGCGCGGCGAAACGGATGGCGTCTTGTCGGCGTCGCTGGCGGAAGCGTCGTCGGCGTTGGCGTGGTTCGGCAACAGACGCGGATCCTCCGTCTCACCAACCGCGGTCGGCGTGACCCGATCGTCAGCGCCGGCGTTCTCGTCATCCTCCGGCAATGCCTCCGGCGTCAAGGTGCGCTGGACAACATCGACCGGGGCCTCGTCCGAGGAGACGAGCGCCTTCTGCTTCGGCTCCTCGGCAGAACCCGCAACGCGGTCGTAGACGGCCTTATCCTGGTTCGGAACCGTCTTGCCACCGGGATTTTCCGGAACGACCTTGATGGGCTCCTTGTCGGCCGTGATCACACGCGGCTCGCCGGACGCGACAATGCCGAGCCCTTCGCCGTTCCAGACGGAGGAATAGACGCCATAACCGACGCCAGCGAAGACCACCAGCATGACGGCGCCGGCCAGCAGCCGGCGCATCGACCGAGCGCGGCTGAAATCAGCGGCCTGGCTTGCCGACTCGATGTGGACCTCGGAGGTTTCCCGGCGCTCGACCGGCTCGCGCACGCTGCGGCGGAAATCTTCCTCCAGCGCCCGTTCGAAATCGTCGAGACCGTCGGCAATGGTCGGCTTGACCGGCGTTGCCGCAGCGGCAGCCATATTACGGGCGGACGCCGCCGTTTCGCGCGGTTTGGCCGGCTCGAAAAAGCTCGCGATCTCTGCATCGAGATCGAAATCGAAATCCGCGGTTTTCGCGACCGGAGCGGGCTGCTCGACCGGCGGCAGCGTCGGCACATGCATATCGTCCACCGTCTCGGGACGATCCTCCGGATCGGAGATCATCGCCGGATCGAAGGGCAGATCTTCGGTCGATTCAGCGGCGGACGCCTCTCCGGCAGGTGCCCAGTTGAAAACCGGAGCCGGAGCTGGGACCGGCTGCTCGGAAACCAGGGCCGACGCGGGCTGCGCCGGGACAGCGGCCTGCGGGTACTCAGGCGTTGCCTGCTCCGGCGCGGCGGGCGCCGGCTGTGCCTTTGGCTGCGGCGCAGGCTCGGCTGCTTCGGAAAAATCGAGATCGGCAAGTTCCAGCTCGATACCGGCGAGGTCCAGTTCGAAATCGTGGCCCGCGAAGGGATCATCGGCTTCCGGCGCGGGCTGCGGCGCCGGTGAATAGGCCGTTGAGACAGGTTGAGACGCGACAGGTCTTGCGGCTTCGCCAGCATAGGCAGGCGCCATTTCGATCGGAGCTGAGAGGACCGGTAGGGGCGCGATCGCCTCGGGCTGAACCGGTGCGGCAGCGACCGGGTCGACTTCGACGGGAGCGGGCTCCGGCGAAGCCGGCGCCAGATTAGCGCGCTGCAATACCGGGCGGGGCACGGGATAGCGCGAGACGTCGGCCAGCAGGTCGTCGACATCGAAGGTGCCGGCGATATGCGGAACTTCCTGTCCGACCTCAGTCAGCGCGGCATCGGCCTGGATCTCGCCCTCGATGGCGGCCGCGAGATCGAAACCAGCATCGGAGCCGAACTCTTCCAGATCATCCTCGACTTCAACGAATTCCTCGGCTCCAGCAGTTTCTTGCGACGCAATTGCCTCATCGTGGCGATCGAGCTCAGCGGGAAAGCCGAACGACGGCGCCGCGGATTCGAACTCCTCCAGAGGTTCGACAGCGGCGGCGGGCGCCGGCTGCTCGATCACGGGCTCCGGCTCCGCCGAGGCAAGATCGGCAACGACTGCTTCAGCCACCGGTTCAGCGACTGGTTCAGCCGCAGGCGCAGCAACTGCTTCGGCGGCCGGCTCAACCGCTGCCACCGGCTCCTCACGTTTGGGGGCGTGGAAATTGGCGAGCGGCAACCTGATGCTGGCGGCCGACCATTGCGGGGTTTTGGCGGGCTGCGCCAGCGAAGAGATCGGCGCCGCACCGATCGACAGTTCGAGTTCCTCGATCAGGTCGCGGGCGCCGCCGAAAGCGGTATGGACCGACACCTCGGAAACAGGATCTGCGGACAGCTGCGGCTGACCGGCCGCCGGGTCGGCAGCGGCTACGTCCCAGTTTCTTGCCGGAGGTCGGGCAGCTTCTTCTGCGGCGACGGGACCAACGGAGACGGGCTCCGGAACATCCACGCTTACGGCAGCGGGAGAAGCATCGAGAACGGGCTCGACATAGTCTTCGGAAGTGATGCCATCGGAGATCGGCTCGGCCGGCCGATCGAGTTCGGCCAGCGGACGTGGTGAATCGTATCGATCGAATTCTCGCCCGAGCTCATCCTCCAGATCGAAGGCAGGTTCGCGCCGGGCGGCGTCGCTTACGGTATTCGCTGCAACACGCGGCTCGAAACCGACAATCCGGGCAAGTTCAGCCAACGGATCGTCGTCCGCAAACAGATCGTCTTTTCCGCGCGTATCATACGCAAATTGTTTCTCAGCCATGCCTATCCCACTCGCAAACGCCAACGCTCAAATGCCAGCGCATTGTGGGTAAATGGTGACGTTATCGCATTTCGTCGGGTGCGGCAGTGCCTGTAATAGCAAGTCCCGACTTTAAAACCGACGCGACGGCGTACACCAGCCCAAGTCTGGCAATACTTGATTCTCGGTTTTTATCATTAACAAATCGTAATTCCGGCTGATCTTTACCTTTATTCCAGTGCGCGTGGAACGCACTGGCGAGATCGTAGAGGTAAAATGCAATGCGATGCGGCTCCTGCGACTGGGCGGCCGCCTCGACGATACGCGGGAATTCGGCAAGCTTGGCGACGAGCTGCAATTCGGCCGGATCGCCAACGCCAGCAACGGCTTTCGCAAGATCCTCGGGCGAAGCATCGAGGCCGGGAAAAGCCTCTCTTGCCTGCCGGAAGACCGACATGCAGCGGGCATGCGCATACTGCACGTAAAAAACAGGATTATCCTTCGACTGCTCCGTCACCTTGGCGAAATCGAAGTCGAGCGGCTCGGAATTCTTGCGATAAAGCATCATGAACCGGACCGAATCACGGCCGACTTCCTCGACGACGTCCCGAAGCGTGACGAAATCGCCCGAACGTTTCGACATCTTCACCGGCTCGCCATTGCGATAGAGCTTGACGAGCTGGCAGAGCAGCACCGTCAGCTTCGCCTTGCCCTCCGAAACGGCGCGTGCAACCGCTTCCAGGCGCTTGACGTAGCCGCCATGGTCGGCGCCAAGCACATAGATCATCTCGTCGAAACCACGATCGAACTTGTTCTTGAAGTAGGCGACGTCGGCGGCGAAATAGGTGTAGGCGCCGTCCGACTTGATCAGCGGCCGGTCCATGTCGTCGCCCACCTCGGTCGAGCGGAACAGTGTCTGCTCGCGATCTTCCCAGTCTTCCGGAAGCTGGCCCTTCGGCGGCGGCAGCGTGCCCTTGTAGACGTAACCCTTGAAGGTCAGGTCGTTGATCGCCGTGCGGATCGCCGCCGCTCCATTGGCATGCAGGGTCCGCTCGGAAAAGAAGATGTCGTGATGGACGTTCAGCGCCGCCAGATCTTCGCGGATCATGACCATCATCGCGTCTATGGTGCGATCCTTGACGATCGGCATCCACTGCTCCTCCGGCATATTGTGCAACCGGACGCCGTAATCGGCGGCAAGCGACTGGCCGACGGGCACGAGATAGTCACCCGGATAGAGACCCGACGGGATTTCGCCGATCCGTTCACCCAGCGCTTCGCGATAACGCAGAAAGACCGACCGGGCGAGCACGTCGATCTGCGAGCCGGCGTCGTTGATATAATATTCCTTCTCGACGCCGTAACCGGCAAAGGCGAGCAGGTTGGCGAGCGCATCGCCGACCACGGCGCCGCGGCAATGCCCGACATGCATCGGGCCGGTCGGATTGGCCGAGACATATTCGACGTTGACCTTGCGACCTTGGCCTAGGGTCGAGCGGCCATAGTCGGTGCCGGCGCCGATCATCGAGGCGAGCAGCCGTTGCCAATAGCGGACGGCGAGACGGATGTTGATGAAACCCGGACCTGCGACCGAGACATCGGCGACGTCGGCATCCTCCTTGAGCTTGGCGATTATGACGTCCGCAAGGGCGCGAGGATTGGTGCCGAGCGGCTTTGCCAGCACCATCGCGGCATTGGTCGCAACATCGCCATGACTCGCATCGCGCGGCGGTTCGACTGTGATGCGGCCGAAATCGAGCTCAGATCGCTTTTCCCTGACCAGATCAATCTGTTCAAGGGCGGTTTTGATCCTGGCTTCGAAGTCGGTAAAAAGGTTCATCGCACTCTTCCATGCATAGGCTGTGCCAAAGGCGCAAATCGGCCTTCGGCGGGCGACCGCTGCCTATCGCAAATCCGGAGTGTGGTCAAACAATCGCCTGTGGGCACTGATCGCATAGGTGTCGGTCATGCCGGCGAGGTAGTCGCCGACATGGCGAGCCTTCGGCGCATCGGCGAGCCCGGCGATATGATCGACCCAGTAATGGCTCTGCATCTCCTTGGGACTGGCCATGTAGGCGGCAAAGAGATCCGTGACGATCTGGGCAGCACCGGCACGGATCCGCATGATATCGGGATTGCGGTAGATGCGCTTGAAGAGCATCGCCTTGATCTGCCTGTCGGTTTCGGCCATCTCTTCGGAAAAGGTGGCGATAACCCGGTCGGCGCCGCGGATGTCGGCTGCACTCTCAGGACGAAGAAGTGAAAGGCGCTCCTGCGCGACGCCGATAACGTCCTCGACCATGCGGGTGATCTGGCGGCGCATGATCTCGTGGGTGAAACGGCTCGGTTCCAGATGCGGATAGCGCCCCCTCACCTCGGCCATCAACTCGGCGAGAAAGGGAATTTCCTCCAGCATGTCGAAACTCAGATAGCCGGAGCGCAGGCCGTCGTCGATATCATGGGTGTTATAGGCGATGTCGTCGGCGATCGCCGCAACCTGGGCCTCGAGGCTGGCATAGGTGCCCAGTTCGAGATCGTGCAGTTCGCAATAATCGAGGATCGGCTGCGGAACCGGGCCGTGCGTGCCCACACCATCTGGCGTCAGCATTGGACCATTATGCTTGACGAGACCTTCGAGACTTTCCCATGTCAGATTGATGCCGTCGAATTCGGCATACCGCCGCTCGAGCTTGGTCACGATGCGCAGCGATTGGGCATTGTGGTCAAAGCCACCATAGAGCAGCAGTACCTCGTGCAGCGCGTCCTCGCCGGTATGGCCGAACGGCGTGTGGCCGAAATCGTGCACCAGCGCCACGCCCTCGGACAGATCCTCGTCGAGTTTCAGGGCGCGGGCAAGCGCACGGGCAATCTGCGCCACCTCGATCGTATGCGTCAGCCGGGTGCGGTAGTGATCGCCGTCCTGGGCGATGAAGACCTGGGTCTTGTGCTTCAGCCGGCGGAAGGCGGTGGTATGGACTATGCGGTCGCGGTCGCGTTGGAAATCGGAGCGAGTCGGGCTGCTGTCTTCCGGATAGAGACGCCCACGCGTCGTCCACGGGTCTGCCGCATAGACCGCCCTTTCGCTGCCGCCGAAACCCAAAGCTCGCCTGTCAATCGTCATTCTTCACCGTCATTCTGCCTGTTGCCGCATCTGCCCATTGACGCCGCTTTGCCCTCTTCATACCTATAGCCCGAGGAAACGGCAAAGAGGCGCTCTCCCGACCGCTTCGGCGCGTCATGGTCTTTTTGCGAAGATCATGCTAAGTTCCTTTGATATCAGGCATTTGAACATTTGAGTGCCGAAACCCATTCTCTCCGGATCTTGACCCCGGCAGGAGGAAATATGACGGATACGAGTGTAACTCTTTCGGATGCCGCGGCAAAGCGTATCGCCGCCATCATCAGTGCGGAGGCCGGCAAGAGCGCGCTGCGCGTTTCCGTTGAAGGCGGCGGCTGTTCGGGCTTTTCCTACAAGTTTGACCTTGCCGACAGCGCTGAGGATGACGACATCGTCGTCGAAAAAGACGACGCGAAGGTGCTGATCGACAGCCTGTCGCTCGTCTATATGGCAGGTTCCGAGATCGACTTTGTCGACAATCTGCTTGGCCAATCCTTCCAGATCAAGAACCCGAACGCGGTGGCAAGTTGCGGCTGCGGCACCAGCTTCTCGATCTGAATATCCGAGCGCAGAACGTTGTCCCCAACGACGGTCGGAGGAATTGCTTCCGGCCGGTTTATTGGCTTGTCCAGCGGCGAAAGACCGCGATAAAAGGAGCGCACTAAAGCGCGTCGCGATCTTTCAGACTCGCTTGCCACGCTTTAGGTCTTTGATTTTCCGCATGTCGTGAATCGCAAAAACGGCCGCACACTTTTGCGCGACATGCCCTAGCGAACGGGACAGAGCATGAAGATCGCGACCTGGAACATCAACGGCGTCAAGGCGCGCATCGACAATCTCACACAATGGCTCAAGGATTCCGATCCCGATGTCGTCTGCCTGCAGGAGATCAAGACGATCGACGAAGGCTTCCCCCGGCTGGAGATCGAAGCGCTCGGCTATCATGTCGAGACGCACGGCCAGAAGGGATTCAACGGCGTCGCGATCCTCTCCAAGACTTCACCTTTTGAGGTCAACCGCGGCCTGCCCGGCGACCCGCTGGACGAACAGGCGCGTTTCCTAGAAGCGGTGTTCACGCTGCCCGACACGCGCATCCTGCGCGTCTGCTGCATCTATCTCCCGAACGGCAATCCCGTCGACACCGAGAAATACCCCTACAAGCTCGCCTGGATGGAGCGCCTGAGGAGCTTTGCGGCCGAACGGCTGGCCTATGAAGAGATGCTGGTGCTTGCCGGCGATTACAACGTCATTCCTGAACCGCACGACTGCTTCGATCCCAGGGTCTGGGAAAGCGATGCGCTGTTCCTGCCGCAGACGCGGCAGGCATTCCGCAGACTTGAAAATCTCGGCTTGACCGATGCGGTGCGCGCGACGACGGATGCGACGCGGCTCTATTCCTTCTGGGACTATCAGGCGGGTGCATGGCCGAAGAACAACGGCATCCGCATCGACCATCTGCTGCTGTCACCCGAAGCAGCCGACCGGATGACGTCGGCAACTATCGAAAAACATGTGCGGGCGTGGGAAAAGCCGTCCGACCACGTACCGGTGATCGCCTATTTCGATTTCGCGGCCTGAGATCCGAGCACTTGGCAGAGCGTCATTTCAGAGACGCGGTGGAGGATGCGCGGGCTGAATGCCGCGTGGCGCTGAGTGGTAGGTTTCAGTCAGAACCGCTCGAAATGGCGTGCGACAGCGAAACAGCCGTGCGACGGTCGGCCTCGTTGGCAACCGAGAAGGCCTGCTCCTGCAGCGCTTCCATCCAGCCGCAATCCTTCGGCTTGCAGCGGTCGAGGGCGGCGGTCATCAGCGCGAGACCGCGGGCCGTCTGGCCTTCGTCGAAAAGGATGTTTCCGAAAACCGCCATGGCGCCGGGATGGCCACTCTTACGGGCCTGGTTCAACCACTTTTTCGCCTGCTGCGGGCTGGCACTACCGCCCTCGCCGGCCAGCATCATCTGCGCCAGCTGGAACTGTGCCTCGGGAACGCCGAAGGTGGAGGCCACCTGGAAATAGAGCTGGCGCGCCTGAGTGAGATCGATCTTCACCGGGCTGCCGGCAATACCGTGCTTGTAGTAGTTGGCGAGCGAGAGAAGCGCGTTGACGAAGAAACCCGTGTCTTCCGAGCCGGGTTCGACACCCTGCTGGGCAATCTCACTATAGATCTTGAAGGCTTCGAAATCGTCCTGGGTGACGCCGTCGCCGTCGGCATACATGTTGGCGAGCGCCCAGCGCGAACCGGTATGGCCCTTTTCGGCGGCGTATTTGTAGGCCTCGACCGCCTCCTCCTTCTGACCGTTTTTGTAGGCCTTGAAGCCGAACTTGAAGAGGTCGAAAGGGCCGGATTCCTTGCTGACGTCGCTCTTGATGTCGAAAGCGAGAACCGGACCGGACAGCGCCATGGCCACCCACATGCCCATCAGCATGATTTTGAACAATTTGAACTCGGACGTTACCATTTCAACCGATTTCTTTCGCTCATCGCCCGCAGCCGGCGCTGACGCCGGGCATACCACCGATGTATTCCTTCGAGGCGAGCGATCCCGCGGCGAGCTCCATGGCCCCTTTGCCCGCGTCGCTTCCAGCCCATTGGCCTCTTTCGAGAGGCCGAATTTTCAGCATCTCATTCAGGACCACCCGGCTCGCGGCATGGCCCGACTGTAATCTTCCTGGCACCCCGTCGGCGGGCGCGGCATCCGCCTTCCCGCCTTTATCGCATTCGTAAATAGCAAATGTGACCAAACCGGTATCGACATCTGCCGCTAAGCCCGCCTGACTATGCGAACGGACAGATAACGACGGCAATGAATGGATCGACGGCATGATCGTGAGGTCGAATTTACGGTCGCAATAGCCTTGCCCGGAAAGAGAAACGGCCGCAATCACGCGGCTGTCGCCACTTGCGCCGTACGATCTGGTGTTACCGGAAAAAAATCGACCCATGCTACTGATTACACGCACCGTAAGTCTGCCATCACCTCGCCCGCAATACCGCTGCGCTCTCTTTGTGGCGGGAAATGGACAAATTCGCCCCATCGCCACCATACGCCATTCATCGTAAAAAACTGTTGCTGAATCGTCACAAAACGAGACCAGCAAATGACATGATTAACGGGCCGCGCACAAAGAAAAGCCCGGCAGTGCCGGGCTCTCAATTCTTCAAATCAGGAATTTAGAACTTGATCTTTATGCTTGTCGACAGTGCAGCGACCAGATCGTCATCGAAGGAGTAGGAAACATCATCTCCGTATGTGACGCCATTCCGGGTCACAGCACCAGACGAACCGCTCGTCAACACGCCCACGGCACCGGCAAAGCGCCATTCGATATGTTCGGTCGGTGTGTAGGCTGCACCGAGCCCCAGCGTCCAGCTGTCTGTCTGCGCGCCATACCCCTGGCTGGTGCCGCGGTCCCATGTCAGGCTGACTGCACCGGCCCATTGTTCATTGAATTTGTGGCCGACACCGCCGGAGATCGTCCAACCATCACGATAAAGGAGGTCGAGCGAGGTTAGACCACCCGCGGGGCAAGGCAAGCCGTTGGTCGGGCAGAATGCTACCGACTGCAGGACGCTCCAATTCGTCCATTTAACCGATCCGAATGCAAGCCAATCCGGAGCGATACCGCTTTGCAGCTTCAGCTCCAGCGAATCCGGAGCTTCGGCGGAACCGGAAACTGGTGTGACCAGGCCCCCATATAGCGGCACAACCGGAACTTGACGGAGATCAACAGTCCCGGACAGGTCATCGTACTTGACGCGACTGTTATAGACGAGGCTCGCGCGCATCGCATATTCCGGAATCTCGTAAGCAAGACCGGCGCGCCAGCCCCAACCGCTATCGTCGATATCCAGACGACCGACGCCAGTTCCAGTCCCGAGCAGAAGCGGAAGCGTTGAAACCAGACGTTCCTTGAAGCCTTCGACTTCCTGATAAAAAGCGCCGCCAATGAAGCGAAGCTGCCCAGGACCGACATCAAAACGATAGGAGCAGGTGCCGCCATAGTTCCGTGTTTTGATCTCTGTCTCAATGTTATCGTTGGCGCCGGCCCAATTCATGCCGGGGTCGGTGTGTGCGCCGAAGGGCTCCGAATAGTCAACGAGGCAGTCGACCGCATCGCCAAAACCAGCCTTAAAACCAATATAGGGGATGGTGTAATTTGAGGTATCGTCAGCCGTGTCTGGACGGCTGTTCAGATTGCCGCCCCCTGTCAGTATCGACGTATTCGTGTCTCGGACATCCTTCAGCTTGCGCTGCGGCGTGACGTAAGTCACGCCCGACTGAAATGAGAAAGGCGACGTATCGAACAGCTGATCGATGTTATAGCCGCCGCGCTCCAGGCCGCCGGCAAAGGACGGCGAGGCAAGCGACGAAAGAAGAACGAGCGACGTTACGCCCTTGGAAAACATACGCGATGCCATTGTGTCTCCCCCACTCCAGCAATTGATGTACGCCACTTTAGTAAGCGTTCGCTCGACATGGCAACGCGCCCCACGGCGGCGCTCCCAGGCATTGCAGTGGCTAACTTACGTAAAGAAATTGACGGACACGTCAAAAAATCTGGTTAATAAAATTCTATTCTAGAGCCATCGATTTTGAGACGGTCTTTTGGGTTTTCATTCCAAACAGTGCAGAAGCTGTATCAATCCGACAACAGTGACAGTTTTCACCAAAGGGATACCCCTAAAGCCAAAATCCACAGGCTCAGCGCCTCAAATCAGCCCCGCTCAAGACCGAATCAGGCGTTCCCCAAACGACGAAAGACGCGCCCCGAAGCAGGCGCGTCTTTGAAATAACTTACCAAAATCGACAATGAAACTTATCCGGCTTCGCTGACCCTGGAAAGCGCGGTATTCAAGCTGGCGATCTGCCCCTTCAACTCATCGAGACGCTCGCGCTCGGCCTCGACCACCTCGGGATTGGCGTTGGCGACGAACTTCTCGTTGGAAAGCTTGCCATTGATGCGGGCGATTTCTCCATCCATCTTGGCAATCGCCTTTTCCAGGCGGGCCCTTTCGGCAGCAAGGTCGATCAGATTGCCGAGCGGCAGGCAGACGGTGGCTTCGGCGACGACAATCTGGGCCGCGCCCTTCGGCGCATCGTCGGATAGTGATATCGCTTCCACGCGGGCAAGCCGCTTGATGGCGGCGTCGTGGCGGAACAGCCTTTCGCGCGTGAGATTGTTGGCCTTGACGACGACCAGCGGGGCGGTCGCCGACGGCGGCACGTTCATTTCGGCGCGCACGGAGCGGATGCCGGAGACGAGGTCGATCAGCCAATTGATCTCGTCGGCAGCCGCGTCATCCGCATAGGACGGCGCCGGCCATTCGGCATGGCAGACCAGCGTGTCGCGTTCCTTGCCTTCGCCTGCGGTATGCGCCCAAAGCTCTTCGGTCATGAAGGGCATGAAGGGGTGCAAAAGCTTGTAGATCTCTTCGAGAATATAGGCGCTGCAGGCCTGGGCTTCGGCCTTGGCGCCCTCGTCATCGCCATTGAAGACCGGCTTCAGAAGCTCGAGATACCAGTCGCAGACTTCGTTCCAGACGAAACGGTAGAGCGCGCCGGCCGCATCGTTGAAGCGGAAGGCTTCAAGCGCTTCCGTAACGTCACGTTCCGTACGGGCAAGCTCCGTAAGGATCCAGCGGTTGATGGTAAGCTCGGCCGCCTCCGGCACGAAATGCGGATCGCTCTTGGCGCCGTTCATCTCGGCAAAACGCGTGGCGTTCCAGAGCTTGGTGCCGAAATTACGGTAGCCGGCGATGCGGGCCGGATCAAGCTTCACATCGCGGCCCTGTGCGGCCATGATCGCCAGGGTGAAGCGCAGTGCGTCGGCACCGTATTCGTCGATCAGTTCCAGGGGGTCGATGACGTTGCCCTTCGACTTCGACATCTTCTGCCCGTTCTTATCGCGCACCAGTGCGTGAATATAGATCGTATGAAAAGGTTCGACGGGATCGCCATTCTCGTCCTTCATGAAATGCAGGCCCATCTGCATCATGCGAACGACCCAGAACGGGATGATATCGAAACCGGTGACGAGGACATTCGTCGGGTAGTAACGCGCAAGTTCCGGCGTCTCGTCGGGCCAGCCGAGTGTCGAGAAAGGCCAGAGCGCAGAAGAGAACCAGGTGTCGAGCACGTCCTCGTCCCGCGTCAGGATTTCGCCAGGCTTGAAGTTTTCGAGCAGGTCCTCGACATAGGCCTTCATCGGCCCTTCATGCGAGAGGTAATGCTGGATCGCCGCCTGCAGCGCCTCCTCCTCGGTCTTTTCGACGAAGACTTGGCCGTCAGGACCGTACCAAGCGGGAATCTGATGGCCCCACCAGAGCTGGCGAGAGATACACCACGGTTCGATGTTCTCCAGCCAATTGAAATAAGTGTTTTCCCAGTTCCTGGGAATAAACCTGGTTCTTCCCTCGCGAACGGACTCCAGGGCAGGCTGCCCCAATGTCTTGTTGTCGACAAACCATTGTTCCGTCAGCCGCGGCTCGATCGGCACGCCGCCGCGGTCGCCATGCGGGACCATATGCTTGTGCGGTTCGATCTTGTCGACAAGGCCGGCCTCTTCGAAGATCTCGACGATCACCTTGCGCGCATGGAACCGGTCCTGCCCTTCCAGACGGTCCCAGGCGCCATGCAGTGCCGCGGGATTGTCGAGACCTTCAAGGAAATCCTCATTATCCTTGATGGCAATGGTGCCATCGATATTCATGACGTTGATCGCACGCAGCTTCGCGCGCTTGCCGACTTCGAAGTCGTTGAAATCATGGGCCGGCGTAATCTTCACCGCGCCTGTGCCGGCTGTCGGATCAGCATAGGAATCGGCGACGATCGGTATCCTGCGGCCGACGATCGGCAGGATGACATGCTTGCCGATGATCGGCTTGTAACGCTCGTCTTCGGGGTTCACGGCAACGCCGGTATCGCCGAGCATCGTCTCCGGCCGCGTCGTGGCGACGACGATATAGTCCCGCGTCTCGAACGCAGTCGGCTTGCCTTCCTCGTCGAAGGCGATCGGATATTGATAGGTGACACCCGGCTCGAGCGGATAGCGCAGATGCCAGAGATGGCCCTTCACCTCGTGTTGCTCGACCTCCATGTCGGAAATCGCCGTCAGGAGTTTTGGGTCCCAATTGACAAGGCGCTTGTCCTTGTAAATCAGGCCTTCCTTATAGAGCGTAACGAAAACCTCGAGAACGGCCTGCGACAGGCCTTCGTCCATGGTGAAGCGCTCGCGTGACCAGTCGCAGGAGGCGCCGAGGCGCTTCAGCTGGTTGAAGATCAGGCCGCCCGATTCTGCCTTCCATTCCCAAATCTTGTCGATGAAGGCCTCGCGGCCCATCTCGCGGCGGCCCGGCAGCTGCTGCTCCATCAGCTTGCGTTCGACGACCATCTGGGTGGCGATGCCGGCGTGATCCATGCCCGGCTGCCAGAGCACGTCCTTGCCGCGCATGCGCTCGAAGCGCACCATGATGTCCTGCAGCGTATTGTTGAGCGCATGCCCCATATGGAGCGAGCCGGTGACATTCGGCGGCGGGATCACGATGGTGAAGGTCTCGGCCCCCGGTTTGGCGTTCGCGCCGGCGCGGAAGGCATCCGCCTCATCCCATTTCGCGGCGATTTTCGGTTCGACGGCAGCGGAATCATAGGTCTTGTCGAGCATTTTCTGACCAATTTCGAGGTTCGAGGATGGGCGTTTGTAAATAGGATGGCCACGACCAAGTCAATAAAAAAGCCGCCCCGGAGACCGGAGCGGCTTTTCCAGGAAAAATCAATCCGATCAGCGGCGCGGGCCGCGCGCCACGCGCTCGATTTCCTCGCGCACCAGCCGTTCGACCAAAGTTGGCAGATTGTCATCAAGCCATTCACGCAGCATCGGGCGCAGCATGTCCTCGGCAATCTCGTCCAGCGAGCGGCGCTCGGCGCCGTCGATCGCCGCGGCAAGCTCCTCGAAGGAGCGGCTGATCTGCAGACCGGCGTCTTCCGAAAGCAGTGACGGCTGGGTCTCGTCGACAACGCTCGGGAGGAAACGCTCGGTCGACGAAGTAGCGGACTCCAAAGCCGGTGGCGCAGTTTCGGCGGCAGCAGCGGCTTGCTCGGCGACGGCGACACGCGGTGTTTCGGCATGCGTCGGTTCTGGCGGCTGTTGGACGGGAACAGAGGAAACGAGTGCTGCGGCAGCGGCAAAAGCGGGCCGTGTCGGCTGCGGCTGCGGACTTGCAGCGCGCGGGGGCTCCGGCATCACGGCCGGCTGCGGCTCCGGCTGGCGGAAGCCGCTCGGAATTTCGCGCAAGGCTTGACCGGCCTGCACGGCGCTGCGCTCGGAGGCGGCGCGCACGCGGGCTGCGACATCGGCAAGCGACAGCGCGCGGGCCGGGGCTTCGGTCTCAGGGGCGGTGCCGGCCGAATTGGCGGCGACGAAACGTGGATCGGACGAGCGCATGGCCGGTTCGGGAAACTCCACGCCGGCATAGGTGTCATCCACCGTCAGATGGATTTCGGAGCCGTTTTCGTCGTCGTCGGCGCCGTAAACCGGCGGCACGGAAGCTGAAATCGCCTTGCCGGCGCCGGGTTCATTGCTTTCGATGATCTGGCGGATGGAGGCCAGAATTTCTTCCATGGACGGTTCACGCGCTACACTTGGCTGAGCCATATCTATCCCCGTTATCCCAACACAACGATCGGACGGTGTGGAGCGTTCATCCGAATCACCACGACCTTAGAATACCCCAGACGCGAAAAAAATCATCGAGAATCAAATGAATGCAGCCATGCACAGTTTTGTTACCGAATGCTTGCCGCCGATATTCGGAGATGGCAGCGTCAGAATAAACGATGTTTGTGAAGGCTTTTCCGCAGCACTGACAAAAACGGGCGCCAATGGCGCCCGTCGCTCGAATTCAACAGGGAGAACGGCGTCAGAAAACGAATTCGCGCGCCTTGGCGAAACCCGGCAGCGGCTTGACCGAAGCGTTGAAGAAGACGTTCTCCGAAATGGCGCCGCGCTCGGCGACGAAGACCTTGGCACGAGCGGCATTGCCATAGCCTTCGACGGTGACCAGACGCCCGCCATCGCGAAGCTGACCGAGAAGAGCGGCCGGAACCTCCTCGACCGCGCCGTTGACGAAGATCAGATCATAGGGCGCGCCGGCGGCGTAGCCCTTTTCGAGGGGGCCGGTCACAACCTCGACCTTGCCGTAGCCGGCAAGCTTTGCCTTCGCTTCGGTAGCCAGTGCCTCGTCGCATTCGAGGGCAATGACCGAGCCGGCGATGATCGACAACAGCGCCGATGTATATCCCGTGCCGCACCCGACCTCGAGCACGAAATCGTCTTTGCCGATGGCGGCCAGCTGCAGCAGCTTGGCGAGCGGCGAGGCCTCCATCAGGAAACGGGCCGGCTTGCCCGGTGCGGCGGCTGATATTTCGACGTCAGTGTCGATATAGGCGAGCAGCTTTGACTTCTCCGGCACGAAAGCCTCGCGCGGCACCGTCAGAAATGCCGTCAGCACGGAATGCGAGGTAACATCCGTGGTGCGGATTTGGGTGTCGACCATCTTTGCGCGCGCTGCTTCGAAATCCATCATGTCCTCTCGCTCTTGAAAAGCGGTTCCTGTCCCTCGTCTCTTAATCCCCGCCACGGATGCTTTCAAGGCTTGGCAGCGGTCGGCGAAAAGAATCCGCCAGGCGCCTCTTTCACGCCACAGGCGCAACGCCTGCGTGGAATGCCCAACCGCGTCATGTTATGATTTATAGAAGTAGGAGGAGCAGGCCATGTCTGCGATTTTCGAATATTTGACCCTGTTCGATTTCTTCATCCTCGCAGCGCTCATCGGTATCTTCTGCTGCGGGCTGCTGGACGGTGAAACGACCTGAGGAGGCCGAGCGCCGAAGCGCGCTGCCGCGTAGCTGGCATTGAGCCTGCGACAATCTAAGGCGGGCGACGCAAGACGTGTACGCTTGCCTGTAAAATAGCGTGCGGCCGAGCCGCCACCTCGAAAATCAGCGAGGTTTCGCAACTCTTTAGCAGACATGAGGAGAAATTGGAGGCCTCGCCCGGAATTGAACCGGGGTACAAGGATTTGCAGTCCTCTGCGTCACCACTCCGCCACGAGGCCTCACCTGTGACCGACATCGAAAAATATCGTGTGGTGGCCGCGATTTAGACCAGCTCTAGAATGAGCGCAAGACCTTTCATTCTGAATGTGATCCTTTTTTCATTCGGAATAGGCGTTTGCGGAAATCCTCCGGGACCGGCTACACCCTCTGATGATGATAGCCGGTTAACTAAATACCAATAAAAGTCCGGCCCTCCGGCATCCCCCCAAATAGTTAGGATTGTAATGCGAACCGATTTGGTTGATCCCCATTTTCTGGGGAGAAATCATGAACGACGCGACATTCGGCGAGACCGCAAAAGACATGTTCTTTTCACTGCTTGCGACGCTCAGGCGAAGCTCGATGGCCTATGTGAACGGAGGCAAGGAAGACGAGTGGGGCTATGCCCTCGTTACCGAACCCGTCACCGACATCAACACGAAGATGCCGATCACCGGCCACGTGATGCGCAAGGTCGTCGACGGCCAGTTTGTTCACCGCCAGATGACTGAGGACGAGTGCGAAGATTTCGACGCCGGCCGATCCTGGTGAATTGCCTGCCACTCGGGACACGAAGAACCGGCGGTATTTGAACAACTCCCAACTTGACTTAGAGCGCCTGCCCGCCATCTTATCGCCGTGGGAGGGATAGGAGCTGCGATGGAATGGGCTGCCCTAAAAGAAAGGCAGGGACGTGCGGCATATGATGCCGAGACCCGGGATCTCCACGTAAAGTTCGCTGGTTCCGCGCCGGTGAGACATGCGAACATTCCGCCACATGTCTATCAGAACCTTCTGGAGACGAACGATCCACACTTCTATTACCGATACTATATCGCGCCATCGCGCGTCCCACCGGCCCGTCGACAATCGGGCTCAATGGCAGTCCACGGGCTGAAGCTCGTTCTGCTTCTTGCCGCCTGCAGTCTCTTGATGGCAACCGAGCTTGATCCGGGCCATGGCGGGATTTTCGAGGAAAGCGAATTGAGATCGAATTAGAATCGCATTCACCCGGATGCATCCAGATCGAACTCGACAACCGGGCTTGCGTCATCAGCCAGCGATGATACCGACGCTCTCAAGCGAGGTCCTGTTCTGGGAACGAAAGCGGCGATCGTCCCGACCGCGATCGTTGTTGCCGTCGCGCTCGTTACGGCCGTTAAAATTGCGATAGTTGCGCGGCCCATTATAGCCGCCTTGGCCTTGATCGATGACGCAGCCTTCGGGGCGGCGGCAGATACCGCTCGCGTCAAAACCGCGGCTGTCCACGGCCTGCGCCTCGGCTGATGTGGCTGAGACGATCGCCGCCACCCAGAAGACTACAACAAAAAATGGCTTCATATCCTCACCCGGACCATCATGGCACGTTTCAGCGCCATAAAGCACCAATGCAGAAAACGATCGAAGTTCCGCAGGACGTCTCCGGCGACCGCCGCTACCCGGCCGGCTTTCGCCGCCTGTGCCACCAAACTGCCAGCCGGCGCCGAAGCCGACGGGCGATGGAAAGATCATGCGAGAGCACCAGGAGGCCGAGCGGCAGCATCCAGAAACCGAGGACCGGCAGGAAGCCCAGCAATCCACAGAAAACGAGGGCCGTGCCGATTGCCATCCGCCCGATGCGTGAGCGTGGCATGCCGATGCTGAAAGAGCCGAGCACAAGCCTGTGGTTTACGTGGTCGATACCGAAGCGCCCTGCCCGCCCTCTGCGCTTCTCGTTGCCCGTTGTCTCTTGGCGATCATTCCTATTTGTCATTTCCCAGAGATGGGCGCAGACTGTCCAAATACAAGTTCATTTCATTTTTTTGAAAAAACCGCTTGGCAAATCGGGCAAGCATTTGTATTAGCCCACTCACACCGCGCCAAGCAGTGATCCCTGGTAGCTCAGCGGTAGAGCATTCGACTGTTAATCGACAGGTCGCCGGTTCGAATCCGGCCCGGGGAGCCATTTTAGAGAATAAGTGTCTGTTTTTGTTGAGAAATCCAAAAACAGGCACTTGTTTCTCCACTCCCCTCTCCACTTTGGCGATCGGTCCATACCGCCCCGACCCTTCTTTTTTGCGACAGTTCTGTGGCTACTGATGTAGCTTCCTCTCCTGTCCGACGCCTTGATCTCCTCGTATCGCAGTTGATCAGATCCAGACAGGTAACGGCGCAGGTCACCCCACTCAAACAAAAGAGCCGCCGGCTGGTGAGACCGACGGCGCGCTTGTGGGGTCCAAGGCTGGTGTCCCTGGTGCTACCGACTAAAAATCAAAATACACGGTCATACCCGACCGACGACGATAGGGGTAATCGTCGCGATAGCCGTAATAGTCGCGGGAGCCGTAATACCGCGGACGATAGCACGAGCCATAATACCGGCAGTCGCGGTACACGTACCGATGTTTCTTCCAGTGGCCATACGCATGTCCATTACCATGGTGACGGTGTTTGACCTGCTCGACGTCGGGAGAATGCACATGTACGGCATTCGGCACGACGATAGGCGTGGCGTTTAGCGGCAGGGCGAAAGATGCAGACAAGACAATGGCTGCAAGTGTGGAAAAAAGCATCTTCATCGGCGCATCCTTTCAAGCTGCGATTCTGGATTAACAAGCATTAACCTTCGATGAACGACTGCCCGCCCACAGAAAACACCAGCCGACGCGCCTCTGGTGTGGTCGCGGTTGGCGCTCGAGCCGGCCATTGGCGTTCATGCTGTGCGCCGGGGACAGAACAGGCGCCCATGGGCAGTCAGCCGGCGGCAACCGGCTAGCGACGCGGCGCGCACGCCGCCGCTGCCTTGCTGCCGGCACGTCGGATAAAAATGTGAAAATGGCACGCCCATCAAGTTGGGCGTGCCGAGTTAACGATCCGTGCTCCGATAAAGCCACTTACCAGGCCTGGCGATTATACCAATCGTCAATGTCTCGCCGGGTTCGGTCTTTCTCGTAGCCGTAGCGCTCCTGAATCTTGCCTTCGAGCTGATCGCGCTTGCCGTTGATGACGTCAAGATCGTCGTCCGTCAGCTTGCCCCACTGCTCCTTGACCTTGCCCTTCATCTGCTTCCAGTTACCTTCGACGCGGTTCCAATCCATGGCTTATTCCTCCTATCGTTAGGAAAGAGGAACGGAGACGAGCGATAAGGGTTCCGCTTCGGCATGCCGCCAACCATTGCAGAACCAAAATTCTTCATGTGGGCAGCGAGTGACAGAATTGGCCCTCGCTCATGCCGGCGGAGGGCTCGATAGGGGATTCAGTATGCCCGCATCAGATTTGAAGCGGCGCAGGCCCTAATAGCTGCACGAACGCCCGTCGCCAGGTCGGAAGCCGTCGGCGCAGGCCGGGTTCATCGAATCGCCCGGCTGATACCCCGATGCTGAGCCATATGAATTTGGCGGTGTCGAGCACGCCGAGGCAATGGCCGCCAGAATAATTGCCGCAGCTGTTAAAGTTGCGCGAAATCTGTTCATGGATACTTCTTCTCCCATTTCCGCTGCGCTCGATGAGCGAGAGCCCCTCCCTCGGGAATAACGGGAGCATTTCCCGAGTTCATCTCCCCCGACGTCACTCTGTGTCTAAAGATATAGGCGCTCCCTTCGACGGACATAAGTTCCAGCCGCGAAAATCTTGCCGACCTTTATAAATTCTGCGCGCGGGATGAGCGGATATCGCCGGCTATGCCTGCGGCATTACCAGCAAGCACCCGCCGCATGCGCCCCGGAAGCGACACTGATTTCCGGGGCAAATTGATGAAGCCGCTCGAGCCTTCACTGGCATGCATTTGCCGCATCGGGTTGTGTCGAGCTATTGCCGGAGGTGGGAGCCGGGTTGCCGGTGCCGCCGGCCTGCTGGCGCTGACAGTCGTTTGGATCGCCGCCGGATCCGTTCGCACCAGTCGCACCGGCGCCCATCGTCGTATTTGCCCCGGCATCGCTGGAGTTGGTGTTGCCGGAACCACTGGCGTCCGAACCAGACATGGTGCCGCTGCCGGAACCTGAAGCTCCGCTGCCGCTGCCCGATCCCGAGCCTCCACCTGATTGCGCCATCGCCGACGATGCCAGACCGATCGTAATTGCTGCTACTGCCATCATTCTCAGAAGCATTGGATATCCTCCTCGCTGCTTCATTGCCGATAGGCAGCAAACAAAAGCCTCTGGAGATTGTTTCAGTTCGAAAACGTACAGGAACGTCGCTGCGTCGCGCACCGCCTCGGTCGATGACCGAACGATCCGCGGAAACGCCTTCATTCTTGACTCGGAGCTCGATGGGAACATAATAGGAACATCGGTGAGGCGGCAGATGAAAATCGGATTGGAAGCTCTGAAGGAGATCGAGGTCGTGCGTCCGCAGGCAGCCGAGAAATTGGCAGAAGAAACGTTGAGAGGAGAAGTCGACGCAGTTGTCGCTTTTCACCAAGGGGACGTCCGTGCCGCCATTACGACGCTGCTGCTGGATTGCCATCATCTCAGACTTCAGCTTGCCCTGAGAGATAAGGACCTGAGCCGCGGCATGGCATGTGAACGGACTACGAGTTTTGAAAGGCGATGAGACATCGTCGCGCGGTATCGGCCTCGCGCCCCCTGATCGCCACGCCGTCGAAATCGAAGAGGCAACATTGGCGACGTTACCGGAGTGGTTTGTCATTTACGGCCATTGCCGCATATGTCGCCGCCAGATGTTTATCGACCGGCGGGATGTTGCCCGGCGCTGCGGCCAGAACCTGACTCTCGCCGGTCTGGCCAAACGCCTTCAATGCCAAGGATGCGGCAACCGCTCCGGCAATCTGCTGCTCCTTCAAATGCTGCCGCGCGATTGAAAGGAAACCAGCGCGCTTCAAACCGACCGCTTCCACCGGCGGGAACAAACGCCGTGGTTAAAAGTTGTGTGGCATCAACCACGTAACGTCGCCTTGGACAGGAGGTCTCTCATGGGTCGCGGTATTCTACTTTGGCTGCTTGGCGTTCCACTGCCTATCATCATTCTTCTGGCTCTGTTTATGCGATAGGAACGGATCATGTCGGTTTCAGTGACAGGTTCCGGAGAGGTTGCCACTCCGGTCGAATCCTCCAAATCCGCCATGACATGGGGACCCATTTTCGGTGGCGCAGCCGCCGCCATCGGAGTGACCCTCATCCTCCTGCTTCTGGGATCCGGGCTTGGGCTGACGATGGTGTCGCCCTGGTCGGGGCAAAGCAGTTCGCTCGGCACGCTCGGCATCACAGCTGCGATCTGGCTCGTCGTCGTGCAATGGCTCTCCTCCGCACTCGGAGGCTATGTAACCGGCCGCCTGCGCACAAAATGGGCGGCCGTCCACACCGATGAGGTTTTCTTCCGCGACACCGCGCATGGTTTCCTAAGCTGGGCTTTGGCGACCATCTTTGTCGCCGGATTCCTCGCATCGTCGCTGACATCGCTCGCCGGTGCCGGAGCACAGGCGGTGGGATCGGCCGCGCAAGCCGTTGGCTCGACTGCTGCGGTCGCCGGTACGGCTGCAGCAACCTCGTCAACCTCGCCGCTGGATCTTTCCACCGCCTATTTTACCGACGCGTTGCTACGCCCTGATCAGGCGCGCGCGGCAGCGACATCCAACGATGCTGCGGCAACATCGGAAGTCTCCCGCATCCTCCTCAATGGCGCTGCCGAAGGGCAAGTTCCAGATGAGGACAAGGCCTATCTCGCCACTATCGTCTCTGCGCGAACCGGTCTTTCCGAAGCCGATGCGCGCACCCGCGTGGATGCGGTGCTGAAGCGTATCGACGACGCCAAGGCCGCCACCCAGAAGGCTGCCGACGAGGCACGAAAAGCCGCCTCGACCACGGCATTGCTTGGATCCTTGTCGCTTCTGGTCGGCGCTTTCATAGCCGCTGCGGCTGCGGCTCTGGGAGGATCGCAACGCGACGCAGAGGAAGATCTCGTCGTCACTTCCCGGCTCTGATGGATGCACCCATGGGGCGCAAGCTGAATGCTGCGCCCCCTCAGATGGCCCGGCTTTCCGGAGGTTGGATTATCCGCGACCATCCAGGCAATTGTCGCGCAAAAACCAGGCCGGGTTTTGCGGTAACGACATGCAACGCGCTTTGGTTGATGGACACGGCTCCGATCTGCTCCATCTTCCTTTATACGGGCTGTGGAGAGCCGTATGCGCTGGCGCTTTCGAGAGATTTCCGACCTCGCCGTATCATGGGCAGGGCATCATGTGCTTCCTGCCGCGCTGGTCGCGTTCACAGCCACATGGACCGCGGTGGGTTTGAGCTTTTCCTTCCCCCGACAGTGGTTCTTGCTGACCAACATGGTGGGGACACTCATTACATTCTTCATTTTGCTGCTGGTGCAGCACTCCCAAAATCGGGACATGAAGGCGCTGCATACCAAGCTTGACGAACTGATTCGATCGAGTGAGGCAGGAAACCATTGGATTGCGGCGGAGAAGAAAGATGTCGACGCCATTGAAGGCATGCGGCAGCAGCATCGAGACCAGATTTCGGCGAGGCGAACCTGAAGTGCGAAGCAGTTAGTCAGACGTTGCCTCTGCGCCAGATTTCTCCTCCGCCTTCTCCTCCATGCTTTCAGCTTTTTCTGAAAGCGTCTTGCTCATTTCCCTGAGCTCGCCCTCGTCCAGCTTTTCGATGCCGACGAACTTGTTGGCGGCCTGGCTGGTCAAAATGAGCTCGTCGAGCTTGGCCTGCAGAGCCTTTCCGTCACGGTTCTGGCTGTTCTGCAACACAAACACCATCAGAAAGGTGATGATGGTGGTCGTCGTGTTGATCACAAGCTGCCACGTTTCGGAATAATCGAAATACGGCCCGGACACTGCCCAGACGAGGACGAGCGTCAGTGCCGCGACAAAGGTGAACGGCCTTCCCGACAGCTCGGCGACGGCGGTTGCGAAGGAAGAGAAGAAGTTGGATTTGTTCGACATTCAAGAAGGCTCCCGCAGCGTCAATGCTGTCAATCGACAACATCAACTCCAGATCCGGGCGGAAGTTCCTCATGCCGTCGAGCGAGGTCCAGACGGCAGACAGCGCACCAATGCAAGAGATTGCAGGTCAGATGCGTAGGGTTAAACCTGATGGGTGCGACGCGCAATAACGTTATAACTACAGCTGGAACTGCTGCCCACTTCCAGCTGCCACGCATCAGCGTTTCCGCGATTTGGCAACAGCCTGCTTCTGGTGGGTGAGGACCAGTTCGATCTGGACATCTTGCTGAAACTCCATCACCCGCTGGCGGACTTCGCTCTCCGGCATTCCCGCGGCCAGAAGCTGATCGGCAAGCCTGCGGCACTCGGCCTTCCAAAATTCGATCGCGTCCGCACCATGCCGGCGGCCGAGTTCCCGAGCGCAACGCTCGACGTTGGCGGTTCCGGTTGCGGAGGGAAAGGCAATAACCTTGCCTTCGTGAGAGGCGGCGGGGCGGCGGGTCGTTTCAGTGGCCATCGAATACAGGTTTCCTTTGATCCTATATGTTGTCTACGGGACGATGGTTAATGCTTTCTATTCGTTCGCCTCTTTCAATGGCCAGACTCTGCGTCCTGCCGTCAGATCATCGCATCTTCGGCCTTGACGCCGCCACGCCGATGCGCCGACAGTCCCCATCATGATCGAACCTTGAGGCAGCAGAGACCACCGATGACGATAACCACCCCCCGTGATTTCCTGAAAAGCCTGTTCGACGCGGCGGTTCTCGCCGCCGATCCGCTGACCAGCATCAAATCGCACCTGCCGGAGAAACCGAAAGGAAGAACCGTCGTGATTGGCGCCGGCAAGGGCGCGGCGCAGATGGCGCGGGCGCTCGAAAGCGCATGGGACGGACCGATCGAGGGGTTGGTGGTCACGCGATACGGCTATGGCTGCGAAACACGCTTCATCGAGATCATCGAGGCAGCCCACCCGGTGCCCGACGCTGCGGGATTCGCTGCCGCGAGGCGGTTGATGGAAACGGTGAACCGGTTGACGGAAGACGATCTGGTGATCGCGCTGATCTGCGGCGGCGGCTCGGCGCTGCTGCCCGCCCCGCCGGAGGGGTTGACGCTCGAAGACGAGATTGCGCTCAACGAAATGCTGCTTGCTTCGGGCGCGCCGATTTCGGCGATGAATGTGGTGCGCAAACATCTCTCCACCATCAAGGGCGGCAGACTGGCGGCGGCGACGAAAGCGAGACTCGTCAGCCTGATTGTTTCCGACATTCCTGGCGACAACCCGGCCCATGTCGCCTCCGGGCCGACGGTGCCCGACGGTTCAACACGGCACGAAGCGCTGGAGATTATCAGGCAATATGGATTGCGGTTGCCGCAGGCCGCGCTCGACCATCTGAACTCGCCGAAGGCAGATGCACCGCGGCCGGACGATCCGGTATTCCTGCGGCACCAGCATCACATCATCGCCTCTGCCGGCGTTTCGCTGGCGGCGGCGGCCTCCAAGGCGGAATCGCAAGGAATCACGCCGGCAATCCTTTCGGATGCCATCGAAGGCGAATCGCGTGACGTGGCGCTGGTGCATGCGGCCATCGCCCGCGAGGTTCTCGGGCGGAACAGGCCATTCTCGAAGCCGGTCGTCCTCCTGTCCGGCGGCGAGACGACGGTGACGCTGAGAGCCAAGGGCGGCAAGGGCGGGCGCAATGGCGAATTCACCCTTGCCATGGCGCTTGCGATCGATGGGCAAGACGGTATTGATGTGCTCGCTGCCGACACGGACGGGATTGACGGCTCGGAAGACAATGCCGGCGCCTTTGCCGATGGCGGCACGGTGAAGCGTTTGCGAGCCGCCGGGCTCGATCCGCGCCGGCTGCTCGACGGCAATGACAGCTACACGGCGTTCCAGGCGATCGACGATCTCTTCGAGACCGGTCCGACCGGAACCAACGTCAACGATTTCCGAGCGATCCTCATCCATTAGAGCCCATGAACGATTAACCGGCGATCAGGTCTTGATCCGCCCCTGCCCGACCAGCCAGCCGACTGATTCCCGCACCGCCTGCAGAGATGTATATCTCGGGGTATAGCCCAACAGGCGCCGGGCTTTGGCAATCGAGCAGTTCGGACTGCGGGCGATGTGCTCCCATGTCGCCTCCGCGTCCTCGGCCGTCTGGCCTTTCGCCCAAACGTCGAAGGGCGCGAAGGTGAGCTTCGGGTCGCGCCCGAACCATCGCGAGATGGATTCGGCGTAACCGCGAAGCGTCACGGCCTGCTCCGATACCGCATGGAAACTTTCGCCGATCGATGCGTTCCGATTGGCGATCGCATCCATGAACATCGCCGCCACGTCATCGGCATGGACGTGATGAACGGTCTCCAGGCCGAAATTGGGCAGCGCCAGATCCTCTCCGCGGGCCAGGGTCGAAAAGACCTGCAGATTAAAATTGCCGGCCGGATTGAGCGGCGCCCATCCGGG
Organism: Rhizobium sp. NLR16a; assembly: GCF_017948245.1. Taxonomy (NCBI): domain Bacteria; kingdom Pseudomonadati; phylum Pseudomonadota; class Alphaproteobacteria; order Hyphomicrobiales; family Rhizobiaceae; genus Rhizobium; species Rhizobium sp. NLR16a. Next base: position 2,118,789 of record NZ_CP072865.1, read on the forward strand.
GCCGACAATGTGGCCGGGATGAATGACGGTCGCCGGAAAACCCCGAAGTCTTGCCTGCTGCAGCAGATAGGTCTCGATCGCCGCCTTCTGGATGCCATAGTTACCGAACGGAGACTTCGGCGCTTCCTCCCGTGTCGGCACGGCCACCGGATATCCATGTGTCCAGATCGTGCCGGTATGCAGGAAGTGGCCGACATGCCCTGACAGCGCCATCACCAGCTGCTCGGCGCTTTCCAGCGTGAAGCAGATCATATCGATGACGATATCGGCTTTCGCTTCCCGCACGGCCGGACCGAAATCACCCTTCCGCTCCATCTCTACCCGGTCCATCTGTCGCTGATCGACAGAGGCCCAGGCGCGGTTTGCCGTATAAGGCTTTGCCGCGCCGCGGCTGATGGTGACGACGTCGTGACCCGCCTCCACTAGACGGGGAATGAGATAGGTTCCGACGTGGCCCGTTGCCCCAATGACCAAAACACGCATTGTCTTCCTCCCGATGGCATGATCCGCTGCGACTATGCTGCTCCGTCCGGCGATCCCGCAAGCAGACTTTTCGCCGCGAATGGGGCAGGCCTGCTATTGGTTCCTGAAAACGAGGCAGGTGCCGCCATGCTTGCGGATCTGGCTGCAGACGTCGTTGGCCTCCATACGTGTCTGCCGGGCGATACGGGCGGCGTAACGCGGGCGGAACCCGAAGCTGCGATCGCGCTGGCGCAAGATCAACGGCTGCTCCGCATTCAATGGCGCCGGCAGATCCTGCACGGCATCGCGAAACATGCGCCGCGCCACCGCCATATCTGCATTCGCCGCCAGCTGGATGCCCCAGGGTGCCCAAATGCCCTCCTGACGCCAAGGCGTGTCCTTCAATATCCGGCTTTCGGCGAGCGCCACGCAGCCTTCGAGGAAGGGCTTGTTCTTGTCCAGCGGGACGGCCGCGTCTTCAGGCGGATTGTCCTTCCACTCCTCGACCGTATGCGCGGTGATCGCCATCACGTAGTTACGCGTCTCGTAGGGTAACCTGCCTGATGTAAGGTAAGTCGCAAGACCATTTTCGCCGGCGTTATAGGCGGCGGCGGCAAGGCCGAGATTGCCGAAACGGTTACGCAACTCGTCGAGATATTGCGCCGATTTCCTCAAGGCTTCCAGCGCCTGATAGCTGTCCTCGAGGCCGCGAAGTTTCGCCGTTCCAGGCATGAACTGCGCAATGCCCTGCGCGCCCTTGAAGCTGACCGCGTCGGGGCGAAACGTGCTTTCGCGCCAGATGAGCCGAGCGAAATAAGCTGGCGGCAACCGACTGGCCTCGGCGAAATGCTCGATCGCATTGCAGAGGTCACGATTGAAACTGTCTTTGCGGATGCAGAGCCTCTCGCCCGATCCCGAGGCCGAGGGTCCCGAATAGAGACAGGCCGGCTCGGCAGCACTCTCTTCCGGCTGAGCTTTCGGCGTGTCGACGGCGGAAAACAGAAAGGAGAGCGAAAGCAAGGCCTTCGCCGATCTCCTCAAAATGCCGGACTGACGCTTTCGCCCTATCATCGGATCTCAGCAGGTTAACTTCCATCGCGACGCTCATGTTAGATAACATCGATCAAGGCGCGAAGCTTCCCCATTTCGCAATGCGGGCATGAAAAAGCCGCCGGGCAATGGCCGCGGCGGCTCCGGGAACGGATTTGAAAGCCGTTTCAGGCCGATGGCTGCTTCGTCTTCCTGAGATAGGGCAGAACCGTATCGAAGGAGCCGAAACGCGCGATCGCGTCGTCGTTGGAAACGGCGGCGGTGATGATGACATCTTCGCCCTGATTCCAGTTCGCCGGCGTCGCCACCTGGTGCTTGGCCGTCAGCTGGATGGAGTCGATGGCGCGCAGGATCTCGTTGAAATTGCGGCCCGTCGTCATCGGATAGGTCAGGATCAGCTTGATCTTCTTATCCGGGCCGATGACGAAGACCGAACGCACCGTCGCGTTGTCGGCAGGCGTGCGGCCTTCGGAGCTGTCGCCGGCGCCGGCCGGCAGCATGTCATAGAGTTTGGCGACCTTCAGGTCCTTATCGCCGATCAGGGGATAATCGACGTCGAAGCCGGTTGCGGTCTTGATATCACCTTTCCACTTGGCATGGCTTTCTACCGGATCGACGGAGATGCCGATGATCTTGACGCCGCGCTTGGAAAACTCGTCAGCGAGGCCGGCCATGGCGCCGAGCTCCGTCGTGCAGACAGGCGTGAAATTCTTCGGGTGCGAGAACAGCACGGCCCAGCCGTTGCCGATCCAATCATGGAAGTTGATCGGTCCCTGTGTCGTGTCGGCGGTGAAATCGGGGGCGATGTCGTTGATACGTAAGCTCATGGTCGGCCCTCCAAAGCCGTTGTCGGGTTTCGTTATCTCAAATGGCGGTCACTGACGCTGGCTGCCGGAGGTTTCGTCGACCGCAATTTACGGATCGCAGCAGCTGCGGACAGAAAACCGTCCCATCCCAAGATCTTCGTCGCATTTCCTTAAGCCATATACCACGAGAACCGAAGGCATTCTCTTCCGATTTGCGGCCGGCGCCCGGTATTATTTTTCCGGCCCTGTCGCGAGAACAAGACCGATCGTCTTTCTATCGGTCGCTGGAGAACCGAAGCCGTAGCAGCGCCGGATCGGCGAGGTCTGCAGTCCGGACCTGCCCGTCAGATCGGCCGCTGGCGGCCGTAAAGCAGGAGCATGCTGATGATGACAGCGCCATAAATGAGTTGGCGGCCTGCTTCCTCGATCTGCATTACAGAAAGGATCGACTGCAGCAGCGTAATCAGGATGACGCCGGCAACTGTCCCGAGATAGGACCCTTTGCCGCCGAGCACGTGAGTGCCGCCGAGGACGACGGCGGCAATCGAGGGCAGCAGATAGGCGTCGCCCATGGATTGCGACGCCTTCGACGCGTAACCCGCCAGCAACACGCCCCCGAGCGCGCTGAGCCCCCCTGACATGACGAAGGCAAGAAGCGTAATGCGGCGTGTGTCGATGCCGGACAGATAGGCGGCGCGCTCACGGTTTCCGATGGCATAAAGCGATCGGCCGAAGGTCGTGCGCGTCAGCAGGAAGACCGCAAGCAGGCCGATCAGGAACCAGACGAGAACGCCATTCGGTAGCCCGGGAACGGTATATCCGGCCGCGAGAAATCGCATGGCCGGCGAGGCCGAATCCTGGGGAGAGAAGCCGCCGGTGTAAACGACCATCAGCCCTTGCGCGACAGCGTTGGTGGCCAAAGTGATGATCATCGAGGGAATTCGGAGGTAAGCGACCGCCACGCCATTGACGAGGCCGATCGCGCATCCGCAGAAAATGCCGAAGGGGATTGCCAGGATCGAACCCGTCGTTCCGTAAGCCGTCGCGGCGCAGGCCATCATCGCGCCTGTGGTCACGACCCACGGGACAGAAAGGTCGATTTGGCCGAGCAGGATAACCGCCATCATGCCGGTGGCGATGACACCGAGGAAGGAGGCCACCTTCAACTGCTGCAGAAGATAATCGGGCGACAGGAAATTCCGCGAATAAATTGAGCCGGCGAGCAGCAGCAGGATGATGCATCCGAAAGCGGTGGCGACCGCCGGATCGACGCCGCGCAGCCGTGCAGGCATTCGAAGCTGCCGTAAAGTAGTTTCCTCGCTCATTGAAACCACTCCAGCCGATTGCGGACCCTCGAAAGGCCGACGCAGCCGATACTGATCGCCAGCATCAACACGACGCCCTGGAAAAGGGGCTGCCAAAGCGGATCGAAATCGAAGACGAACAGCAGGTCGCCGATCGTGCGGAATGCCAAGGCTCCGAAGACGGCGCCGACGGCACTTCCCTTGCCGCCAGCGAGGGAAACGCCGCCGAGCACCACCGCCGCAATCGAATAGAGTGTGTAGGCGTTGCCGCTCGCCAGGGCCGCTTCGCCGGTATAGGAGAAGAAGGTGAGATAGAGCCCGCCGATCGCCGAAAGGAGCCCGGCCAAGGCATAGGCGGCAAGTTTTGCCCGCTTGACCGGCATCGCCGACATGAAGGCGGCATTCTCGGCCGACCCGACGGCATAGGCTGCCCTGCCTATCGTCGAGCGGCTGAACGGTATCCAGATGACGATGATGACTGCGAGAAGGACGGTGAGGCTTGCCGGAACGATCCCGAAAAGCTTCGAGGTGAACGCATCGGCCAGATCCTCGTTGACCGAGCCTCCGGGAGTCGGCCGCAGCAATAGCGCCAAGCCGTAGAAAATCGCGCTGGTCGCAATCGTCGTGACAATCGGCTGCAGCCGGCCGAAGATAATGATGAGCCCGTTCAGCATGCCGCAGCCGAGTCCGGCAAACAGCACCACGACGACGCCCGCCGCCGTCTCCAGCGGCGTTCCGACGACCAGCCAGGAGGCAATGCAATTGCAGAGGACCAAAACCATGCCGGCCGAAAGGTCAATGCCGGCGGTGATGACGACCAGGCACTGGGCCATCGCTACAAAGGCAAGCAGCGTCGCCTTGTTCGATGCCGTCTGCACGACATTGGGGGTGAAACCCGCCGGGTGGTTCGAAACGTAGAGGGCGAACATGGCGATGAAGAGCAGTGCGGCAAACAACGTCCCCTTCTGTTGCGCATACCAAAACCGTCGTTCGCCGAAAGCCAGTCTTGTCATGGCGCTGTCCTTTGTTGTGCGTGGTCGCCGCCGATATTGAGCGCGGCGCCGATCAACTCATGTTCGTTGATATCGGCGCCTTCAAGCTCGCGGACAATGCTTCCATCATACATGACGAGTACCCGGTCGCAGCATCCGATCAGTTCGTCATAGTCGGTGGAGTAGAAGATGATGGCCGCTCCGGCATCCGCAAGCTTGCGCAGCAGCAGATAGATTTCCTGCTTGGTGCCGACGTCTATGCCGCGCGTCGGATCGTTGAGCAGGATGATGCGCGGCCGGTTCATCAGCCATTTGGCGATGACCACCTTCTGCTGGTTGCCGCCTGAGAGGCCTGCAACGGGCATGTCGATCGTCGCAGCCTTGATTGCCAGAAGCTTGAACAGTTCGTCGATTTCGCGACGCTCTGCCGTCCGATCAATGACGCCATTACGCGAAACGCGGTCGAGGGCTGCAATCGAGAGGTTCTCGCGCACGGTCATTGGCAGCATCAACCCTTCGGTCTTCCTGTCCTCGGGGATCAACGCCATGGATATGCCGCCAGACTTGGCATGACGGGGACTCTTCAGTCTGACCGGCATGCCGTCGATCGCGATCTCCCCTTTCAGGTCACGCAGCACGCCGAAGAAGGCCAGCAGCAAATCGCGCTGCCCCTGGCCGTCCAGCCCGCCGAGGCCGACGATCTCGCCGGGCCTGATGTCGAAAGTGATGCCGGAGAGCCGATCGCCCCAGGAAAGATCGCGGCAGGAAAGGATCGGTTTTTTCTCCGGTCGATGCGCGGGCTTCGGCGGGAAGACATTGGTGTATTCACGGCCGATCATCAGTTCGACTACCTGCTGATCGCTCTTGGTGCCCGCCGGGTAGGATTCGATGCTGCGGCCGTTGCGGAACACCGTGCAGTCATCGGCCAGCTGGGCGATTTCGTGCATGCGGTGAGAGATGTAGATAAGCGCCATCCCTTCGGCGCGCAGGCGCTTCAGTACGGCGAAGACCTTTTCGACATCCGCCTGCGTCAGCGCCGACGTAGCCTCATCGAGGATCATCAGTCGCGGCTTGCGGGCAAGTGCCTTAGCAATCTCCACCATTTGCCGTCGAGACAAGGGTAGCTCTTTGACCAATACTGAAGGATGGATATCGGACGCGCCGGCGCGAGCCAGCGCTTCCTCGGCTATCTTGCGCTGTTTGTGCCGGTCTATCATGCCGAACCTCTGTGGCGGATGGCTGATGACGATGTTATCGGCGACAGAGAGATCGGGAATGAGCGAAAGCTCTTGGAAAACGCACACGATGCCCGCGGCGTTGGCGGCCGCCGGCGAGGCAAAGGTGACCTCCTTGCCATCAAGCAGCATGTGTCCTTCGTCCGGCGCCACGACGCCCGCCATGATCTTGATCAGTGTGGACTTGCCGGCACCGTTCTCGCCAAGGACGGCATGAATCGCCCCTGGCCGAATGGCGATATGGGCATCCTTAAGCGCGACGGCTCCGCCATAACGCTTCGATATGCCTTCCATGCGGAAAATCGGTTCGGACAAAGTCATGCGTCCAGCCTCCGTTCGCTCTGTCGTGGCCAGATTGCGGGTGCGAACACCCGCAATCATATCCGAGGAAGGCTGCTATTGGTTCTCTTTGGTCTGCCCCATGATTTCCTGGGCGGTAAAATTGATGCCGCAGGTCGGGAAGGAATTGCCGACGAAGAAGTTGTCGGATTGAGTTGGATAATAATCCTGACCATCCTTGAAATCCGGGTCAGAAACCAGCGCTGTCGGCAGCTTGATCGCCTGTGGCACGACCTGGCCCTCAAGTGCCGCGATCGCGGTCTTGATGGCGACGGCGACCTGGGCCGGTCCCGTGCCGGCGGACGAACATTTCAAGCCGTCGGCGGCATGGGCGGCGCAGAATTTGCGGAAACCGTTTTCCGTCTCACCGCCGAAAGGAACAAAGGGATGTTTGGCATCGATCATCGCCTGCACGACGCCGGTATCACCGCCCTGGGCAGTGATACCGTCGAACGGGCCGTTGGTGGCGATGGCATCGGCCGCCGCCTTCTGAGCAACGCCGTCATCCCATTTTCCGACCACTTCGGTCACGGTGAATTTCTTGCCGGAGGCGTCCAGGGTCTCATGGATGCCATTGTGACGATCCGTGTCCACCGAAGTGCCGGCGACGCCGCGCACTTCCAGCACCTTGCCGCCATTCGGCAGATGCTTGATCAGCCAGTCTGCCCAGATGACGCCGAGCCCCTTCTGATCGACGTTGACGTTGATCGCGTCCTTGGTGTCAAGAATGTTGTCGAAGGCAACGAGGATCACACCGGCCTGTTTGGCGCGCTTGATCACCGGGCCGAAGGCGGTGGGATTTTGAGCGTTCACCACGATGGCGTCATAACCGGCATCGATGAAGTTGTTGATCGCGGAGATCTGTGCCGGCACGTCCTCGCCGGTCGAAACAACCTTGAATTCCTTGAGCTTGGCCGCGACATCCGGTTGAGCGGCATAGGCCTTGGCCGTCTGCACCATCTGGATACGCCAAGTATTGGCGATATAGCCGTTCGCCAGCGCGATACGATAGGGGCCGTCCTTCTTCGGATACTGCAGGAACTGTGTGTCCGCTGCCCAGGGCACCATGCATCCGGGGTCGGCGGCGGGACCGGATACGACCTTTGGCTCCGCGCTGGCCGCGCCACAGAGCAAGGCAAATGCGGACGCAGAAAACGCGGCAATACGGGCGAGTTTTGCTTTCTTCACCTTACGCATGAATGTTCTCCTCCTCCGGCGAACTGAGCCGCCTCTTCTATGCTTCTAAATGTGCATATTTGGCCCGGAAATATTCATCCCTATTTTTCCGGTACATTTCAAATTAACATAGCTGACAGCGCTGTCAAATCGCATTTGTTAGCGCTATCAACTATAGTTGTGGCAATGTTGTTTGCCATGAGAGAATATGAAATCTGATTTTTCAAACGAGCGGCGGAACTCCATGCGGCGGATAACCCTTGATGACGTTGCCAATCTCGCGGGTGTCAGCCCGATTACTGTTTCGAGAGTATTACGCAAGCCTCATGCGGTCTCGCCAGCCCTGCGGCTGCGCGTCGACGCCGCCATCAAGGAACTCGGCTATGTCCCCAATATAGCCGCAAGCCGCCTCGCCTCCGCGCGCACGCATGCGATCGGCGTCATTGTTCCGACCCTCTACAACGTCATCTTCGCGGAATATCTGTTTGCGCTTCACGACGTCCTGGTCGCCGCGGGCTTCCAGGTAATCGTCGTCAATAGCCGCTATTCCGAGATCGAGGAGGAAAACGCCATCAAGGCGCTTCTCGGCCAGGGGGTAGAGGCGATCATCATCACTGGTACTCATCACACGCCACTATCGCGGCAGCTTCTGGCACAAGCGCATCTTCCCGTGGTCGAGACCTTCGAGCTTTCGGCGGATCCGATCGATCTCAATATCGGCATGTCGCAGGAACAAGCCGGGCAGACCGCCACGCAACATCTGATCGAACGCGGCCTACGCCGGATCGCGTTCCTCACCGGCAATCTCGATCACCGTGCTCAGTCGCGCTTCGACGGCTACCGAGCGGCGATGCAGCAGGCCGATTTGCCGAATATGCAGATCATCGCCGAGAAGCCGCGCTACAGCTCCGTCGCGCTCGGCTCCAATCTCTTCGCCATCACGTGTGCCGGCGGCGAGGTTCCGGAGGCGATCTTCTGCACGGATGACAATCTGGCGCTCGGCGCCATGCAGGAGTGCCGCAAACGCGGCATTCGGGTGCCGGACGACATAGCGATCATGGGATTTCATGATCTCGAATTTGCCGCCTGCGCCGCACCGTCCCTCTCCTCGGTCCTGACCCGCCGCTTCGAAACCGGAAAACTGGCCGCTGAAAAGGTGCTGACCGCGCTCACCTCCTCCGTCACATCCAAAGGGCAGCAGATTGATCTTGGCTACGCCTTAATTCCGCGCGAAAGCACCGCAACATGATTATAATTTGTGCAGCGTTTTCTTGCGCACATTTTTCGGGCGTACATCTTGCAAAAATTGCTGCAGCGCGTCATAAATTGTACCAATGACGCATCGCGATCTGACAATTCTGGTGATCGACGAAAATGCCATACGCGCCTCCATCATCGAGGAAGGACTGCGCGAGGCAGGGCATGCGCGCGTCACCGTGGTACATGAGGTCAACGGCATCGCGCGAACGATCGAAACGCTGATGCCTGACGTGATCATCATCGATATCGAAAATCCCAACCGCGATATGATGGAACATCTGTTCCAGCTGACGCGCACGGTCAGCCGCCCGATCGCCATGTTTGTCGATCGCTCCGATACGGCGTCGATCGAGGCCGCCGTCGACGCCGGCGTCTCGGCCTATATCGTCGACGGATTGAAGAAGGAGCGAGTCAAGCCGATCCTCGACATGGCCGTCAGCCGCTTCAATGCCTTCAGCCGGCTGCGGCGCGAACTCGCCGATGCCCGCTCGGCGCTTGAAGAACGCAAGCTCATCGAGCGCGCCAAGGGCATACTCATGAAAATGCGCGGCCTCTCCGAGGAAGAGGCCTTCGCCCTGCTGCGCCAGACGGCAATGAACGAAAAGAAGAAGATGTCGGAGATCGCTCAGAGCGTCGTCACCGCCGCGGGGCTTTTGATGTAATGGCCGATATTGCGAGTTTCCGGAGGACACCGGAGTGGATATGATGACGAAGACCGCCAATTCCGGCGGGCTGCCCTTGCCCGCACGTGTGAACAACGAAGGCGCGAAGGTGCTGCGGGCGGGGTTCATTCCGCTTGTCGACGCATCAGTGCTGATTGCGGCGACAGAATTCGGTTTTGCACGGAAAGAAGGCCTGACCCTCGATCTCGTCAAGGACGTTTCCTGGGCGAATGTTCGCGACCGCCTGGCGTTTCGCCAGTTCGACATCGCCCATATGCTTTCGCCGATGCCGGTCGCTTCGATGCTCGGCCTCGGTTCCAACCCGTCGCCGACGATCACGCCTTTTTCGTTGGGGCGCGGCGGCAATGCCATCACCCTGTCGGCCCGGCTCTTCGAGAGGATGCGCGAGGACGCCCGCTTGCCGGAAACGGCAGGCGCGCTCGCCAATGCCTGCGCCCTGGCAAAGACATTGGCGACAATGAAGGCACGCGAAGAGCCGCTGCCGACCTTCGGCGTTACCTATCCCTTCTCTTCCCATAATTACGAATTCCGTTACTGGCTGGCGGCGGGCGGCATCGATCCCGACAAGGACGTCAAGCTCGTCGTCGTGCCGCCGCCGATGACGTCCGACGCGTTGGCGGCCGGTGCGATCGACGGGTTCTGTGTAGGCGCCCCGTGGAATATGGTTGCCTCTGAGCGCGGGCTCGGCCGTATCGTCGCCGCCAAGCAGGATATTTGGCCCTCGGCTCCTGAAAAGGTGATCGGCATGCGGCCGGATTGGGCCGAAAGCCATCCCGAAACCGTTTCCCGATTGATCGTGGCGCTCGACGCTGCAGCGCGTTGGTGCGACCGCTCGGACAATCACGACGCGTTGGCGGCCGCCCTTGCCGATCCCCGTTACATCGCCGCCCCGGTAAACATCATCCGCAGCGTTCTCGCCGGCGAATTCAACCTCGATGCCAGGAGCAACCGCCGCGTCATCCCCGATTATTTCCAGTTCCATTCCGGTTTCGCCAACTATCCGAGGCCGAGCCATGCCCTCTGGATTTACAGCCAGATGATTCGCTGGGGGCAGGCCGAGACCAGCCTCAACAAGGCACGGGCCGCCACCTCCGCCTACCGCCCGGACCTCTATCGCGCAGCTCTAGGCGACAACAACGCGCCTGTTGACGCCGATATTCGCATCGAAGGCGGCGAAGAGAACGATCGCTTCATGGATGGTCGGATCTTCGATCCCGCAGAGCTGCCGGATTATGTCGCGGGCTTTGCCGTCAGGAGTACCCTGCCCTTCTTCACCGGCAACGACGAAAGCTGATGCCAGACCTGCCTGCACAAAACGCCAGCACGGATCGGCGCTCGCCCTATCGCAACGCACAAAAGATTTGCACTTCTGCCGCTGCTCGAAAAACAGGCAAGGCCAAAATCTCCCTCGAAGAGCTTTTATTTCAAAGACTTGAGCAACACGTAGAAAATTGGCACGCGGTTTGCATTGCTTGTATTGCACAGATCAACGACGATCGGGGCAAGGGCACACGCAGGCGCTCATCAAGACACGGGCTACGTTGCGACATGCAAAGCAAACGGTAGTCGATCAAATTTTCGGCAACCCGGTCTTCGGGTTGCTTTGAGGTAGATAGGCCGGAAGGCCAATGATTGGGCGTCCAACGGCGGACGCCGCCAGCAAAGCCGCTGATCAGGATATTCGCGCGCCTCGTGCAAGCGCGTCCTGACCAGCGGCTTTTTTGTTTTAACCCCCAGCAATGGATCGGCACGACCTTGTCGGGCCACGGAGAAGCTATGTCTGCCATTGAGAAAGTGCAGCCCATGTCAGCCGGCGAACCAGCCAAAGCACTGTGGATCTCCACTGTGGCCTTCACCCTCTGTTTTGCCGTGTGGACGATCTTCGCGATCATCGGCATCCGCATCAAACAGGAACTCGGGCTGAACGAGGCCGAGTTCGGCCTGCTGATCGGCACGCCCGTGCTCACAGGTTCGATCGTCCGCATCGTTCTCGGCATCTGGACAGGGCGTTACGGCGGCCGTCTCGTTTACACGCTGACGATGCTTGCCGCCGCATTGGCGACGTTCCTGCTTTCCTACGCCCACACCTACACGCAGATGCTGATCGCCGGCCTCGGTGTCGGTCTCGCCGGCGGCTCCTTCGCAGTCGGCGTCGCCTATGTCTCGCCTTTCTTCCCGGCGGAGAAGCAGGGGACGGCGCTCGGCATCTTCGGCGCCGGCAATGTCGGCGCGGCCGTCACCAAATTCGCGGCCCCCTTCGTTCTGCTCGCATGGGGCTGGCAGGCGGTTGCCGAGATCTGGGCCGTCGGCCTGGCGCTGATGGCAATCGTCTTCTGGTTCACCACATCAGATGACCCGGCCTTCCGGCTGCGCCGCAACCGCGGCGTCGCCTCCAAGAGCCTGGCCGAGGAATTCGCGCCGCTGCAGAACGTTCAGGTCTGGCGCTTCTCGCTCTATTATTTCTTCGCCTTCGGCGGCTTCGTCGCCCTTTCCTTGTGGCTGCCGCGCTATCTCGTCGGCGTCTACGGCTTCAACCTGGAAACGGCCGGCATGATCGCGGCCGCCTACTCCATCCCGGGCAGCATCTTCCGCGCCTTCGGCGGCGTGCTGTCGGACAAGAAGGGCGCGCGCAGCGTCATGTACGCGATGTTTGCCGTGTCGGCTGTGGCCACCCTCATCCTTTCGCTGCCGGCCACAGCGATCACTCCGGTCATCTTCATCGTCGTCATCTTCGCGCTCGGCTTCTTCATGAGCCTCGGCAAGGCCGCCGTCTACAAGCACATTCCGGCCTACTACCCCGACAGCGTCGGCGCCGTCGGCGGCATCGTCGGCATGATGGGCGGGCTCGGCGGCTTCATCCTGCCGATCGCCTTTGGCCTCCTCAAGGATATGACCGGCCTTTGGTCCAGCTGTTTCCTGCTGCTTTTCGCGATCGTCGCGATCTCGCTCATCTGGATGCACCTGTCCGTCAAGCAATTGTCGCGCGAGGGGCACTCCGCGCCCGTGGCTGCAACCTGATCTAAGGACTGTAGATATGACTGAAAAACTCGTTATCATCGGCAATGGCATGGCGCCCGGGCGCATGCTGGAGCACCTCTTCGAACAGGCGCCCGGACGCTATGAAGTGACGATCTTCAATGCCGAGCCGCGCGTCAATTACGACCGCATCATGCTGTCGCCGGTTCTCTCCGGGGAAAAGGACTACGAGCAGATCATCATTCACGGTGACGGCTGGTATATCAAGCACGGCATCATGCTCTACAAGGGCCACAAGATCGTCAACATCGATCGCGAAGCCAAGACCGTAACGTCAGACCACGGCGTCACCGAAAGCTACGACAAGCTGGTGATCGCAACCGGTTCGGTGCCCTTCATCATCCCGGTTCCAGGCAAGGATCTGCCGGGCGTCATCACCTATCGCGATCTCGACGACGTGCAGGCCATGCTGCTTGCCGCCCAGTCGCGCGAAAAGGCCGTCGTCATCGGCGGCGGCCTGCTCGGTCTGGAAGCGGCGGCCGGCCTTGCCCAGCGCGGCATGGACGTCACCGTCCTGCACGTCATGCCGACGCTGATGGAGCGCCAGCTCGATCCTGCCGCCGGCTATCTCCTGCAGAAGGCGGTCGAGGAACGCGGCATCAAGGTGATCTGCAAGGCTAACACCAAGGCAATCATCGGCAACGGCAGGGTCGAAGGCATCGAGCTCGATGACGGCCGCATCATCCCGGCAACCCTCGTCGTCATGGCCGTCGGCATCCGGCCGAATGTCGGTCTGGCGAAGGACGCCGGTCTTGCGGTCAACCGCGGCATCGTCGTCGATGCCGGCATGCAGACCTCTGACGGCGATATCCTGGCGCTCGGCGAATGCGCCGAGGTGGGCGGCATGGTCTACGGCCTCGTCGCGCCGCTCTATGAAATGGCCCGTATCGCCGCCGCCCATCTCTCGGGCGATCGGTCCCCCGCCTTCGTTCACGCGGACACGCCGACCAAGCTGAAGGTCACCGGCATCGAACTCTATTCGCTCGGCGATTTCGCCGACGGCGACGATCGCGAGGAGATCGTGCTGCGCGATGCCAGCGCCGGCGTCTACAAGCGCCTGGTCCTGAAGGACAACAAGATCATCGGCACCGTGCTCTATGGCGAAACCGCCGACGGCGCGTGGTTCAACGACCTGAAGAAGAAGGCGACCGACATTTCGGAGATGCGCGAAACGCTGATCTTCGGTCAGGCCTATCAGGGAGGGTCGCCGCTGGACCCTATGGCGGCCGTTGCAGCCTTGCCGGATGACGCGGAAATCTGTGGCTGCAACGGCGTATGCAAGGGCAAGATCACCTCGACGATCAAGTCGAAGGGGCTGACGTCGCTCGACGATGTGCGCGCCCATACGAAGGCATCCGCCTCGTGCGGCTCCTGCACCGGCCTCGTCGAGCAACTGATGGCGCTGACGCTCGGCGACAGCTACAATCCGGCTGCCGTGCAGCCGATGTGCACCTGCACCGAGCTTGGCCATGACGACGTTCGCCGGCTGATCAAGGCCAAGGGCCTGAAGAGCATCCCTGCCGTCATGCAGGAGCTGGAATGGAAAACTTCATGCGGCTGCGCCAAATGTCGGCCGGCGCTCAACTATTACCTCGTCTGCGACTGGCCGGATGAATATGCCGACGACTATCAGTCGCGTTTCATCAACGAGCGCGTCCACGCCAATATCCAGAAGGACGGCACCTATTCCGTCGTTCCGCGCATGTGGGGCGGCGTCACCAATTCGAACGAGCTGCGCGCTATCGCCGATGTCGTCGACAAGTTCGAGATCCCGATGGTGAAGGTGACGGGCGGCCAGCGCATCGACCTGCTCGGCATCGAGAAGGAAGATCTACCCGCCGTCTGGGCCGATCTCGGCAAGGCCGGCTTCGTCTCGGGCCAGGCCTATGCCAAGGGTCTGCGTACCGTGAAGACCTGTGTGGGATCGGACTGGTGCCGTTTCGGCACCCAGGATTCGACCGGGCTCGGCATCCGCATCGAGAAGTTCATGTGGGGCTCCTGGACGCCGGCCAAGCTGAAAATGGCGGTGTCCGGCTGCCCGCGCAACTGCGCGGAAGCAACCTGCAAGGATATCGGCGTGATCTGTGTGGATTCCGGTTTCGAGATCCACTTCGCCGGTGCGGCCGGTCTCGACATCAAGGGCACCGAGGTGCTCGGGCTGGTGAAGACCGAAGACGAGGCGCTGGAGCATATCGTGGCCCTGACGCAGATGTATCGCGAACAGGCCCGGTACCTCGAGCGCATCTACAAGTGGGCCAAGCGTATCGGCCTGGAGGAAATCCGCCGGCAGATCATGGGCGATGCCGAAAAGCGCAAAGCCTATTACGACCGCTTCGTCTTCTCCCAGAAATTCGCCCAGGTCGATCCGTGGTCGGAGCGTGTCTCCGGCAAGGACAAGCACGAGTTCAAGCCGATGGCGACGATCGGCTACCCGCAGGCAGCTGAATAAGGAGATTGATATGACCTGGCCCAATGAAAACTGGCATCCGATCGGTGACATCTCCGATATCCCCTTGCGTGGTGCACGCTGCGTGAAGACACCGCAGGGCAAGATCGCCGTCTTCCGCACGGCCGAAAATGAGGTTTTCGCCATCGAGGACCACTGCCCGCACAAGGGCGGTCCGCTCTCGCAAGGGATCGTGCACGCCAAAGCCGTCACCTGCCCTCTGCACAACTGGGTGATCTCTCTCGAAACCGGCAAGGCGCTCGGCGCCGACGAGGGCGCGGTGCGGATCATCCCGATCCGTAACGAGGACGGCGCTCTCTTCATCGCGCTCGAAAGCCTGATGATGGCGGCGGAATAGATGACGACAGAGGTCAAGACCACGTGTCCCTATTGTGGCGTCGGCTGCGGCGTCGTCGCCACGGTCGACGAGGCTGGCGCGGTCAGCGTCAAGGGCGATCCCGAGCATCCGTCGAATTTCGGCCGGCTCTGCTCAAAGGGTTCGGCTCTTGCCGAAACCATCGATCTCGACGGCCGGCTTCTCTATCCCGAAATCTCGGGCGAACGCAGCGGCTGGGAGGAGGCGCTCGATCTCGTCGCCCGGCGCTTTTCCGAAACCGTCGCCGAACACGGGCCGGATTCGGTTGCCTTCTACGTCTCGGGGCAACTGCTGACCGAAGATTATTACATCGCCAACAAGCTGATGAAGGGCTTCATCGGCTCAGCTAATATCGACACCAATTCCAGGCTCTGCATGTCCTCGTCCGTCGCGGGCCATCGTCGTGCTTTCGGCGCCGATACGGTGCCCGGAACCTATGAGGATATCGAGCTTGCCGACCTGGTGGTCCTGACCGGCTCCAACCTCGCCTGGTGCCACCCTGTCATCTACCAGCGGCTCGCTGCCGCAAGGGTGGTGCGGCCCAACATGCGCATCGTTGTCATCGACCCGCGCCGGACGATGACATGTGATATCGCCGACCTGCATCTCGCAATCCGCCCGGACGGCGACGTCGCGCTGTTCACGGGACTGCTTGCGCATCTCGCCACGAGCCCGGCGATCGACCAGAACTATATCGCCGCCCATACGGAAGGCTTCGGCGACGCCTTTGCGGCAGCGGCCGCGCTTGATATCAACGAGCTCCTGGAACGGACCGGCCTGCCGGCCATGCAGATCCGGGAGTTCTTCCGCCTGTTCGAGACGACTGAGAAGGTTGTCACCTGCTACAGCCAGGGCGTCAACCAATCCTCCTCCGGCACCGACAAGGTCAATGCCATCCTCAACTGCCACCTCGCGACCGGCCGCATCGGCCGTCCCGGCATGGGGCCGTTCTCGCTGACCGGCCAGCCCAACGCCATGGGCGGGCGTGAGGTCGGCGGCCTTGCCAATATGCTTGCGGCCCATATGGCGATCGAGAATGCGGATGACCGGGACCGCGTGCGACGCTTCTGGAATTCGCCCGTCATTGCCGCAAAGCCCGGTTTGAAAGCGGTCGACATGTTCCGCGCAGTGGCGGACGGGCGCATCAAGGCGCTCTGGGTGATGGCCACCAATCCTGTTGTGTCGATGCCGGATGCCGACAGCGTCGAAAGCGCGATCGCCGCCTGTCCCTTCGTCGTCGTGTCGGACATCCTGAAAGAGACGGATACGACCCGCCACGCCCATGTGCTTTTGCCCTCGCTCGGCTGGGGCGAGAAGAATGGTACCGTCACCAATTCCGAACGCCGCATTTCCAGGCAGCGGCCGTTTCTCGACGTCCCGGGCGACGCCAGGGCCGACTGGTGGCAGCTTGCGGAGGTCGGACGCCGCATGGGATTCGGCGCCGCCTTCAACTTTGACGCGCCGGCGGCAATCTTTGGGGAACATGCCGCGCTTTCCGCCTTCGAAAACAACGGCAGCCGCGACTTCGATATCGGCGTCCACGCCGACATCAGCGGTGGCGCCTTCGACGAACTGTCGCCCTTTCAATGGCCGCAGCCGGCAGGGACGGCTCCCGCCGTCACCCGCTTCTTCGCCGGGGGCGGCTTCTTCCATCCCGATGGCAAGGCGCGCTTCGTTGCGGTCAAACCACCGGCAACCGATCGTACCAATGCCGATTTTCCCTTCACCCTGAACACCGGCCGCATCCGCGACCAGTGGCACACGATGACACGAACCGGAAAGAGCGCGCGGCTTTCCGCCCATATCGCCGAACCCTTTGCCGAGATCCATCCGCGCGATGCGATCGAGAACGGCATATCAAGCGCCGGCCTCGTCGAAATCGAGAGCCCCCAGGGCACAGCAATCGTGCGGGCGCTGGTGGCCGACCGCCAAGCGCGCGGCGGCGTTTTCGCACCGATGCACTGGAACGACCAGTTCGCGGCAAAAGCGCGGATCGACGCCGTGGTCGCGCCGATCACCGACCCTCTTTCCGGCCAACCGGCGTCGAAGAATGTTGCCGTTGCCGTTCGGCCCTTCCGCGCCACCCATTACGGTTTCGCGGTCTCGGCCATCAAACCGGACACACCCGCCGCGGCCTATTGGGCGGTGGCAAAGGCTGCCGGCGGCTGGCGGCTGGAGCTTGCCTTCACCGAGGCTGTCGAAGACTGGACGGCTTGGTGCCGGAAGGTCTTCGCCATTCCGGCCGAGATCGAACCCCTGGGTTACGCCGATCGGCAATCCGGCGACCTGAGGCTCGCCTTCTTCGATGGCGAGATCCTGCTTGCCGCTCTGTTTCTCGCTCGCGAACCGGTTGCCGTCGCACGCAACTGGGCAATCTCGCAACTCTCCGTCGTGCATGGCGACCTCAGGAAACGCTTTGCGCTGGTCGCAGGCCGCCCCGGGGCCGGTCGACCGGATCCCGGTGCCACCGTCTGCTCCTGCTTCAGTATCGGGGTCAACCAGATCGCTGCCGCGGTGCGCGGCGGATGCCATAGCGTCGAAGCGGTGGGCAAGGAAACGAGCGCCGGAACCAATTGCGGCTCCTGCCGCAGCGAAATCGGCAGGATCATCGATCGCTGTCTTGCCGCAGCGGCGGAGTGAATGCGCAACCGCGGATGCTGACGTCGGATGTCAGGTTGCGCTCGGAACGACAAGCATTTGACGGTCGGCTGAGATGCGGACGGCGATCTCGTCATAGGAAGAGATGGTCGGATGCGGCGTCTCCATCTTATGGTGATGGGTTGCCGTAACGACCATGACATCAGCGCCCGCCGCCTCGGCGGCCTTGATGCCAGCTGCAACATCCTCAAACACCAGACAATCCCGCGTGCTGACGCCGAGGCGTTCGGCGCCGAGAATATAACATTGCGGATCGGGCTTTCCGACCGTCACATCCTCCGCCGTCACCATGAATTTCGGCAGAGGCAGGCCAGCCGCTTCCATCCGGCGGTGGGCAAGACGCGAGGGCGAAGAGGTGACGATCGCCCAGCGATCCAGCGGCAGCGAACTGAGGAACGCCGCGGCACCGGAAATGGCAACGACATCGCCGACATCGGCAATTTCAGCCTCGGTCACCAGCCTTGCCTCGTGTTCGGGATCGACGCCCGGCAGGTTAAGCCGGGTGATTGTGTCAATGCCACGCGATCCATGCATCTTCGGCAAGAAGGCGCCGACATCGAGCCCATGGCCTCTTGCCCAGTCGCTCCAAACACGCTCGGCCGCGAGGATCGAATTGAGGATGGTGCCGTCCATGTCGAAGAGGAAGGCGGCATAAGGCTTTTCGAAGCCATGGGGCATCGGCGGGTACAAGGGCGTAGCTCGATAAGGAGGAGTGTCGGACGGTGGTGGTGCCGATGAAACGGCAAATCGCTGCGTTTTGCAAGCCTGCGCAGGACAGCGACGCTGCGTGGTTTGGAGCCTTTCCAGCAACTTGGGCCGTTAAGGTTTGCGCACGATGCAAACTCCGCGTGCAGGTTTTTCAAAAAGATCGGAACAATGACTCCTGCAGGTGGTTACTCAGAGGTCATCCGTGATGAAAATCAAAGGAGGATATCCTCATGACCAAATCCCTTATTGCCGCTTCGCTGCTCGCGATCGGCATGGCATCGTCAGCCTTTGCTCAGTCGAATCCGGATCCCATCGGACCGACAAATGGCGGCTCGACCGATCCGGGTTCGGGTAACTATTCGTCCGATTACACCAACAGCGACAATGGCATGCACCCTGTCCAGGTCGCGCCCGTCGATCCGACCACGACCCAGAGCATCCAACCGCCGCAGGCGATGGAATGCGCCGGCATGCCGCAGCAGCGGACCGGTGTCGATACGCGCGGCGGTGAGAGCGGCGCATCAATCAGCGAAGCTTGCCGCGAATACGACAACTGAGCAGGCAATCGCCCGTTTTGAAACATGTCGCGCAAAAGCGCACCACATCGGAAAAGGCCGGTTTATGCCGGCCTTTTCATGTCGCGGCGGATAAAGACTTCTTCCGCATCAGACCTTTTGATCCGCGCGTTCCGACCACACGTCTTATTGCGCCATTGATCATTCCGCAGGGTGCGGCATCACCGGATGGTGATCATCGAGCGGTGGCCGCTGCCGCCAGCCAGTCAGATGGTTCATCAGCGGGAAATAAGCGCCATAAGGCAGCAGACGCGCCAGCTTCAGCATCGTCGTGAAGCGCCTGGGGAAAGCGATCTCGAAAGCCTCCGATTTCAGCCCGGCAGCAATCTGGCGGGCAGCCTCCTCGGGCGACACCAGCGCCGCTGACATGGGAAATGCGCTCTTCCCCACCGACGGCGTGTCAACGAAGCCAGGGCTGATGAGCTGGATGCGGATGCCCATCTTGTCGAGATCGAATTTCAGGCTTTCGGCCATGTTGATCAACGCCGCCTTGGTGGCGCCATAGGCAGCCCCCGTCGGCAGGCCCCCATAGCCTGTGGCGGAAGAGACGATGGCGATCTGTCCCTGCCCTTTCGCTTTCATATGGCGGATCGTCGGCAACAGACAGTTGACGACGCCGGAAAGATTGACCGCAAAGCTCATTTCGAAATCGGCGCGGTTCAGGTCCTCGGCGTGAACAGGCAGATGGATACCGGCATTGAGGATGGCCATGGCCAGCCTGCCATGCTCATATTCGATGGAGGCCAGGACATGTTCCATGTCCTCAGCATCGGTGACATCACCGTCGAGGACGATAATGTTGCCGGAAAGGCCGCTGGCTTCGGCCTGCAGCTCGACCAGCTTTTCGTGGCTTCTGGCGGTGACCGCGACCTTGTATCCTTCGCCGGCAAGCTTCAGCGCAAGCGCCCGGCCGATACCCGAGCTCGCGCCCGAGATCCAGACGATTCCATGTTCGGGACGGGCGATGAAATCACGCATGACATGCTCCTCCGGCTCTGCCTGACCAGCACGAAAACAGGCCCGGAAGTTCTTTGCGCCTCCCGGATTTACGGCTTTATCACACCATTGTGGCTGCTTTCAGCCGATCAGGTCGCCGATCATCTGACGAAAGGACCCGGTCAGCCGGATCGGTCCATCCGAAACAGCCAAGGCAATGCAAGGCCTGTCCCTTTCGGCAACCGGCCGGTGATCGACAGTTTCATCGGCAATCGAGATGTCGCCGGGGCCGAAATGGCCGCGCTCATCGTTGAAAGCCCCGTCGAGAACGAGGATCAGTTCCACGCCTTTATGCGTGTGCGCCGGAAAGGCGCGTCCAGGGCGAATCCACATCAGACGGACCTCGCAGCCGTCCATGTTGAGCGAGTATTCTTTAAATCCGGGCAGCCGCCTGCGCCAGGCGACCTCCTCGACTTCGAAGCCGACAAGGTCGCGCAGCCCACGGGGAAACAGCGCAGTTGCCGGTCTCCTGGCTGCCTCTGGCTCAGAATCGGAAGAAGCGGTGGAGAAGATTGCCGCAAGGCGCTGCTTGCGGTCGGCAATGGCGGCTTCCGTCGTGTTTTCCAGCGCCTCTCCGGCCAGCAGCTCGAGTGCCTTCACCAAGTTGCGATTGTCAGGTTTCATTTCCAGGTGGGAGTGTACGAGCACGCGTGCCGGCTCGGGCAAGGAGCCGGCGACATAATGCGCCATCAATGCGTCGATCGTGTCGATCTGCTTGTAATCCATTCGGTTTTCGGCCACGCCCCGCTGCCCGTGTTCCGTTGTCGCTTTGTCCTCATCCGTACGGGGGAAGTCAATCTTCGGATCACCGCGACACGGTGGGATCGCGCTCGCGGGCCATTTCGGGCAAGAAAGCTAAATTTTATCGTGGCCGTCAGGGGCATGGAATAGCATTTCTTGCCAACACAGCCTTGTGAAGGGAAAAGACCGTTCCTAAAGTAAGAGTTCGAAAGAGGCAGATTCCATGACCTTCCATCCCTCCGTCCTCGAAGCCATCGGCAGCACGCCGCTGATCAAACTCAAGGGTGCCTCCGCGGCAACCGGCTGCACCATTCTCGGCAAGGCGGAGTTCCTGAACCCCGGCCAGTCGGTGAAGGACCGTGCCGCGCTCTACATTATCCGCGATGCGGAGCGGAAGGGGCTGCTTCGGCCCGGCGGCGTCATCGTCGAAGGCACGGCCGGCAATACCGGCATCGGGCTGACGCTGGTCGCCAAGGCGCTCGGCTACCGCACCGTCATCGTCATCCCGGAAACGCAGAGCCAGGAAAAGAAGGACGCGCTGAAGCTGCTCGGCGCCGAACTCGTCGAAGTGCCGGCCGTTCCCTACAAGAACCCGAACAACTACGTGAGAGTGTCCGGGCGCCTTGCCGAGCAAATGGCAAAGAGCGAACCGAACGGCGCGATCTGGGCGAACCAGTTCGACAACGTCGCCAACCGGCAGGCGCATGTCGAAACGACCGCGCCGGAAATCTGGAAGGATACCGACGGCAAAATCGACGGCTTTATCTGCTCCGTCGGTTCCGGCGGCACGCTGGCAGGTGTCGCTGCCGGCCTCAAGGCCTTCAAGGCCGACGTCAAGATCGGCATCGCCGATCCCGATGGCGCCGCTCTCTACGAATTCTACAAGAACGGCACGCTGAAATCCGAAGGTTCATCGATCACCGAGGGCATCGGCCAGGGCCGCATCACCGCCAATCTCGAGGGCTTCATGCCGGACTTTTCCTATCGGGTCTCCGATGCCGAAGCACTTCCCTATCTTTTCGATCTCGTCGAAAACGAGGGCCTGTGCCTCGGCGGCTCGACGGCGATCAATGTTGCCGGCGCCGTCAATCTCGCCCGGGACCTCGGCCCCGGTCACACGGTGGTGACAATCCTCTGCGACTACGGCAACCGCTACCAGTCGAAGCTTTTCAATCCGGATTTCCTGAGGTCGAAAGGACTGCCCGTTCCGGGCTGGATGGCTCGGTCTTCCGACATACACGTTCCCTACGAACCCGTGTGAGACCGATGCCCGTCAATGCCCTCTATCGTGACGACTTCTATCTCTCGACATGCGAGGCGGTCGTCACCGCCGTTCACGACGACGGGGGCATCGAGCTCAACCAGACCTGCTTTTATGCCACTTCGGGTGGCCAGCCCGGTGACACTGGCCAGCTTGAACGCGCCGACGGCACCAAGATCGCACTCGGCCAGACGAAACACGGCGCCGGCAAGGACGTCATCATCCACGTGCCGCTCGAGAACGAGCCGCGGCCGGAGGTTGGCGAGACGCTGGTGCTGCATGTCGACTGGCCGCGCCGCTACCGGCTGATGCGCATGCACACGGCCTGCCACCTGCTGTCGGTCATCTGCTCCTATCCGATCACCGGGGCCGCGGTCGGCGAGGAAGAAAGCCGCGTCGACTTCGACATGAGCGAGACGATCGACAAGGACGAGGTCACGGCCAAGCTGATGGAACTCGTCGGCCAGAACCATCCGGTCTACTTGCAATGGATTACCGACGACGAGCTTGCGGCCAACCCAGACATCGTCAAATCAAAGAACGTGCGCCCGCCGATGGGGCTCGGCCGGGTCAGTCTCGTCTGTATCGGCGAGAACTCCTCGATTGACAGCCAGCCCTGCGGCGGCACACATGTCTCGGAGACGCAGGAAGTCGGTCAGATCCATATCGCCAAGATCGAAAAGAAGGGCAAGGAGAACCGGCGCTTCCGAATCCGATTCGGCACGCCCGGCGAAGAAGCCTGACAAGGGGAGACCATAATGACTGAGAGCAAGAGCCGTTTCGTCGTCTCGGCCGACTGGCTGCAGGCCGAGCTCGGCAAGCCGGATCTGCGCGTGCTGGACGCCTCCTTCTACCTGCCGGCGCAGAAGCGCGACGCCGATGCCGAATATGCGGCCGGCCATATTCCCGGGGCCATCCGCTTCGATCAGGACAAGATCGCCGACCACTCGACGTCTTTGCCCCACACCATCCCCTCGCCCGATTACTTCGCCGCCGAAGTCGGCAAGCTCGGCATCAGCGAGAATCATCGCATCGTCGTCTATGACGGTATCGGCGTGTTTGCCTCGCCCCGCGTCTGGTGGCTGTTCCGGGTGATGGGCACCAAGAACGTCTTCGTCCTCGACGGCGGTCTCGACGGCTGGAAGGCCGAGGGCCGTCCGCTCGAAACAGCGGCCCCCAGCTATGCCCCGACGACGTTTACGCCTGACTTCGACGAGAGCCGCGTCGTGACGCTGGATACCATGCGTGACATCGTCTCGAGCGGTGCGATGCAGATCGCCGACGCCCGTAGCGCCGGCCGCTTCGCCGCTACCGAACCCGAGCCGCGTGCCGGCATGCGCTCCGGCCATATGCCCGGCGCCCGAAGCCTGCCCTCCGGTGTCTTCGCCAACCAGGGTCGGTTCAAGTCGCTAGCCGAACTCAGGCAGACGATCGAAAAGGCCGGGATTGATCTCTCTAAGCCGGTCGTCACCTCCTGCGGCTCGGGAATAACGGCCGCGATCATCACGCTGGCGCTGGAATCCCTCGGCCATCACGACAACAAGCTTTATGATGGTTCATGGAGCGAATGGGGCAGCCGTGACGATACCCCTGTTGTCACCGGTCCACCGACGCCGGTCAAAGCCTGAACCGCCATGGGAAAGACGCCCGCTTCGCTCAAAGCTCATATCACCCGTCTTGAAATGACAGCGGCGCCGAAGGCCAGCATGCCGGTGCCCGTCAATATCCAGACGGCGATCATGCGTGCGCCAGGCATACCACTGCCCTTCTACCGCTATCTCTACCGACAGGTGGGGGCGCGCTGGCAATGGGTGGACCGGCTGCGCATGAGCGACGAGCAACTCACCGAAACGCTGAACGACAAGCGCAACAATATCAGCGTCCTCTACGTGAATGGCGCGCCGGCTGGATTCTACGAGTATTTCTGCGAGGACGAGGAGACGATCGAACTTAGCCATTTCGGCCTGATCGAACATGCGCTCGGGCTTGGCATCGGCAAATGGTTTCTGCTGCAGGCGCTCTATGCGATCTGGGCGCTCGATCCGAAGCGCGTCACCACGACCACCAATAATCTCGACCATCCGCGCGCACTGCAGCTCTATCAGATGTACGGCTTCTCCCCTGTGTCCACAGGCACCGGCATTGTGCGGCCGCTGAGTGACAAGGAACTGCTGGAGCTTGCGCGGAAAAGCTGAAGGTTTGATTTGCTCGTCCAAGGGCTGTCTGCGTGCAAGAAACGGGTGGTTTGCACGCTCGTCCAGGTGCAATTTCATGGCAATCACAAAGGAGATTTGTCATGACCGTCATTCGTTTTGCCGCTATGCCGACCGCCGATGCCGATGCCCTCTGGAACGGTGGCCGTGATGCCTATGACAACCTGCCCGAGACGATGATATCAGACGGTGACGGCAACCCCTGCCGCCATTGCCTGCAGAATATCGAAGAAGGCGAGGAACTGCTGGTTTTCGCCTACCGGCCCTTTCCGGCGCTGCAGCCCTATGCCGAAACCGGGCCGGTCTTCCTGCATAAACAAGTCTGCCGACGCTACGCCGCCGAGGAGGTCCAACCGCCGATGCTGACGATGAGCCCCAATTTCATCGTCCGCGGCTACAGTACGAATGATCGCATCGTCTACGGCACCGGCGCGGTGACCGATTTCGACCAAATTCCGGCCTATGCCGAGACACTGCTGGCACGAGCCGACATCGCCTATGTCCATGTGCGTTCGGCACGAAACAATTGCTTCCAGTGTCGGATCGACAAGGTAAAGGCGCCGGCCCTGATAGAGACCGGCGCCTTTACGTGACCTTGGGCCAGACAGCTTACGCGACGTTGAGCACGCTTTCCGGCGCGAAGGCTTCGTAACCGAGCGCCTCGGCGACCGGCTTGTTGGTGATGCGGCCCTTGTGCACGTTGAGGCCGTTCCTCAGGTGCTTATCTTCGGTGATGGCGCGCAGGCCGCGGTCGGCAAGCGCAAGCCCGTGGACCAGCGTGGCGTTGTTCAGCGCATGCGCCGACGTGACCGGTACTGCGCCGGGCATGTTGGCGACGCAATAATGCACCACGCCCTCGACCTCATAAGTCGGATCGGAATGCGTCGTCGCATGCGAGGTTTCGAAGCAGCCGCCCTGGTCGATGGCGACGTCGACAATGACGGCGCCCTTCTTCATGCCGGACAGCATCTCACGGGTAACGAGCTTCGGAGCGGCAGCACCCGGGATCAGCACAGCGCCGATGATGAGATCGGCCGAGAAGACCTCCTCCTCGAGCGCCTGAATGCTGGAATAACGGGTGTGGACACGGCCGGCGAAAATGTCATCGAGCTGACGCAGGCGCGGCAGGGATTTATCGAGGATGCTGACATCGGCGCCGAGTCCGGCGGCCATTCTGGCGGCATGCAGGCCGACTACGCCGCCGCCGATGACTGCGACCTTGGCCGGCAGCACGCCGGGCACGCCGCCGAGCAGGACACCGAGACCGCCATTGGCCTTCTGCAAGGCTGTCGCTCCCGCCTGGATAGACAGGCGCCCGGCGACTTCGGACATCGGCGCCAGCAGCGGCAGGCCGCCGCGCTCGTCGGTCACCGTCTCATAGGCGATGGCGGTGACGCCGGAGGCGAGAAGACCTTTGGTCTGATCGGGATCGGGCGCCAGATGCAGATAGGTGTAGAGCAGCTGACCATCGCGAAGCTGCTCCCATTCGGAGGGCTGCGGCTCCTTGACTTTGACGATCATGTCGCACTTTTCGAAAATATCCTTGGCGGAGGCGGCAATCTTCGCGCCGGCCGCGGCATAGGCGGCATCATCTGCACCGATGCCGGCACCCGCCTTGGTTTCCACCCAGACCTCGTGGCCATGAGCCACATATTCGCGCACCGAAGCAGGCGTCAGGCCGACGCGATATTCATGATTCTTGATTTCCTTCGGGCAACCGACACGCATTTCGCGTTCCTCTCCTTCTGTCTCCGCGGTCGCGGATCTCCTCTGCGACCGATCCAACCATCAAGGCTGCGAAATGTCCTTGCAAAGACGGTTTGCGCAGATGCGATTTTTCGGTGATTATTGCGTCACTAACTCTTGTTTTCGAAGGTTCTTCGAATGGTCAACCTTGATACCATCGATCTTGCGATTCTGAAGGTTTTGCAGGCCAATGCCCGCATCACCAATGCCGAGCTCGCCGAGCGGATCGGACTTTCCCCCTCGGCCTGTTCGCGCCGGCTCGACATTCTTGAAAGAAGCGGCGTCATTGACGGCTACCATGCGCGGCTTTCGCACAAGGCGCTCGACTACAAGATGATCGCCATCGTGCATATTTCACTCTCAGGCCAGTTCGCCAAGACGTTGGCGGAGTTCGAGTCGGCGGTGAAGCTCTGTCCCAACGTGCTCGTCTGCTACCTGATGTCGGGCGAATATGACTACATCCTCAGGGTCGCTGCCCGCGACCTCGAAGACTATGAGCGTATCCATCGCGACTGGCTGTCGGCCCTCCCCCATGTGGTCAAGATCAATTCGAGTTTCGCGCTCAGAGAAATCATCGACAGGCCGAATGTAGGGTTTTGAGGCCTTGCTTATTTCCCGAATGCCTGACCAGACTTTCGCCACGCGCGGGCGTCTCCCGCTTATTGGCCTGTCATGAAATCGAAGACACACGGTTACATTTTCGCCCTGCTGGCGCTGACCATCTTTTCGCTGCAGGACGCCATCTCCAAACACCTGGCTTCCACCTATCCCCCGATCTTCGTGACGATGATCCGCTACTGGGCCTTCGGGCTTTTCACAGTCATTCTCGCTTCGAAGATGCGCGGCGGTCTCAAGGCGACGGCCCGTACCAAACGCCCCGTCCTGCAGGTGGCGCGCGGTGTGCTGCTCGCGGTCCAGGTGGTTCTGGCCATCACCTGTTTTGCCGTGATCGGCCTTGCCCGTTCACAGGCGATCTTTTCGGCGACGCCGATCCTCATCGCACTGCTGGCAATGCCGATCCTCGGCGAGCGAGTCGGATGGAGGCGATGGGCGGCAATCGGCGCCGGGCTTTTTGGAGTGCTGCTGATCCTGAAACCGGAAGGCGATTTTTTCGACGTGAAGCTGCTTCTCGCCGTCGCCTCCTGTTTCAATTTCGCCTTCTACGTCATCGCCACACGCCTCGTCAGCCGCGACGATTCTTCGACGACCAGCTTTTTCTATACCGGTGTCGTCGGCGCCGTCGCGATGACGCTGATCGGGCCGTTCTACTGGAGCTGGATGTCATCGGGCGACTGGGGCTGGATGGCGCTGGTCTGTATGACCAGCATTTCCAGCCATTATTTCCTGATCCGCGCCTACGATAGTCTCGATGCCGCCGCCGTTCAGCCGCTGACCTATCTGTCCCTCGTCTACGCTTCGATCATCGGCGTGACGATCTATGGCGAAACGCTCAGTCTCAACACGATCGTCGGCTCGGCAATCGTGGTTGGAGCCGGCATCTTCACTGTCTGGCGCGAACATGTGGTGGCGCGCAGAACGGCCAACGCCCGCGGCGTCGCATTTGAGTCAGGCGACCTGCGCTAGCGGGTCTTACACATTGGCTTTCCAGAATCGCTGCACGCATCTCGGCGACCTGCAGTAACGCCAACCGTTTCATTGCAATTTTAGCCAAGCCACTAAAACCATTTCAATTTTCGGGCGCTATGCTCTCCGACTGTATCCGAGGGAGACAGCATGACCCGAAACTTGAAAATCACCGCGCGAAAGGCGGACCGGCAAAACTGCCGCGTCTTCGGCAGCGTCAAATATCTGAACAGCGAAGTGGATGTCCGCATTCTCAACCTGTCGGTGACCGGCGCCGCCCTGGAGACGAAGACGCCACTCCATGCCGCTTCCGGCAGCAAGGTGCGCATCGAAGCCGAAAATATCGGACTGCTCGAAGGCATCATCCGCTGGAAGCACAATGGCCGCATCGGCGTGCAGTTCGATGTGAATTCGAATGCCCGGGCACAGGTCTCTTCCTATTTCCGCTTTTTCCATAAGGAAATACGGCCGGTGCTGGCGGTTCGTCAGCTTAGAGCCGCTACCAGCGGCGACCGCCCACCTCATTTGGCGACGTCGACGCTGAAATCGTAAGGCCGCACCGCCTTTGCGCCGAGGCACATCGCCGCCGTAAGTCGCCTGCGTTTTGTCGACCACACCGGCCGCGGTGCGCCCGAAATCTTTGACCCTTTGCAGTGACGACGCTGCTCGCGCCGCGCCCCGAGGGATTCAGTCGGAAGATCTCGCTATAGGTTGCGTTTTAAAACCATTTCGCCTTTGCCACGGATTGTTTCCGTCCTGTCATTTTCGCAGTGTACTCCTCGCCAAATCGTCCTAATGCTGAGGGGCCGGACGATGCATGATCTTTGAAGGAGAGCTTCCATGTCTTCCATTTTCGATGTCGGCCTGATGAGCCGCCGTTCCCTGCTCGGCGGCCTTGCCGCCACCTCCGCCCTGGTGCTGCTGCACCCATTCAGTGCGCGTGCCAGCGCCAACCAGGCGCATCTCCGTCTGATGGAAACGACGGACATTCACGTCAACGTCTTCCCCTATGACTATTATGCCGACAAGCCGAACGACACGATGGGTCTGGCGCGCACCGGGACGATCATCGACAATATCCGTGCGGAAGCCGTCAACTCGCTGCTGATCGACAATGGCGATGTGCTGCAGGGCAATCCGATGGGCGACTACATGGCCTATCAGCACGGCATGAAGGACGGCGACGTCCATCCCGTGATCAAGGCGATGAACACGCTCGGCTATACCGTCGGCACGCTCGGGAATCACGAGTTCAACTACGGCCTCGACTTCATGTTCAAGGTGCTGTCGGGCGCCAACTTCCCCTTCGTCTGCGCCAACCTGACCAAAGGCCAGCTCGCCTCGGACCCCAAGCGGGACGACCTCTTCTTCAAGCCTTACGTCATCGTGGAAAAGCAGATCAAGGACGGTGCCGGCAAGGAAAGCCCGGTCAAGATCGGCTTCATCGGTTTCGTACCGCCGCAGATCATGCTCTGGGACATCAAGAACCTTGAAGGCAAGGCGCAGACGCGCGACATCGTCGAGGCCGCCAAGGCCTGGGTCCCCGCGATGAAGGAAGCCGGCGCCGATATCGTCATCGCGCTTTCCCATTCCGGCATCGACGGCAGCGCGCCGTCCGAAAAGATGGAAAACGCCTCACTGCATCTGGCCGCCGTCGACGGGATCGACGCGATCTTCACCGGTCACCAGCATCTCGTCTTCCCCGGCCCGAAGAGCTGGGACGGCGTCGCCAATGCCGACCCGGTCAAGGGCACACTGCATGGCAAGCCCGCCGTGATGGCAGGCTTCTGGGGCTCGCATCTCGGCCTTATCGACCTGCTGCTCGAAAAGGACGGCAACAGCTGGAAGATCGTCGATTTCACCTCGGAAGCACGGCCGATCTATCATCGCGACGACAAGAAGAAAGTCGTCGCCGATTACGCCGACAAGAAAGAGGTGGTCGAGGCGGCCAAATCAGAGCATGCGGCGACGCTCGCCTATGTCCGCACGCCCGTCGGCAAGACCTCCGCGCCGCTCTACTCCTATTTCGCGCTCGTCGCCGACGATCCTTCCGTGCAGGTCGTCAGCCAGGCGCAGACCTGGTACATCAAGCAGATGCTCGCCGACACTGAATTCAAGGATCTGCCGGTGCTTTCGGCCGCGGCTCCCTTCAAGGCCGGCGGTCGAGGCGGCGCGGATTATTATACCGACGTTCCGGCCGGCGATATCGCCATCAAGAACGTCGCCGACCTCTACCTCTATCCGAACACGGTGCAGGCTGTCGCCATCACCGGCGCGCAGGTGAAGAACTGGCTCGAAATGTCTGCCGGCATGTTCAATCACATCGAAGCCGGCTCGAAGGATGCGGCTCTGCTCAACAAAGACTTCCCGTCCTATAACTTCGACGTCATCGACGGGGTGACCTACCAGATCGACCTGTCGCAGCCGCCGAAGTATGATTCATCCGGCAAGACGATCAATCCGGACTCCAATCGCATCCAGAATCTCGCCTTCGATGGCAAGCCGATCGATCCGGCTCAGAAGTTCGTCGTCGTCACCAACAATTACCGCGCCGGCGGCGGCGGCAGTTTCCCCGAGATTGCAGCGGACAAGGTGATCTTCCAGGCACCTGATACCAATCGCGACGTCATCGTCCGCTATGTCCACGACCAGGGTACGATCAATCCGTCGGCCGATGCGAACTGGACCTTCAAGCCGCTACCAGGAACGACCGTCACCTTCGAAAGCGGTCCCAAGGCAAAACAGTTCCTCGCCGCGGTCAAGAGCGTCAAGATCGAGGATGCCGGCGACGGTGCCGACGGCTTCTCGAAGTTCCGGCTGGTTCTCTAAGGGCAGAATCTGGAGGAAGGCGCGGGAACCGCGCCTTCCTCATTCGGCCGCGAGCGGCACGACAGGTTCCCGCAATTCGGCAATCCGGGCGTGCAAGTCCGCCTGGCTCGGGCAACGCGTAAGCCGCGAGCGGAAGGCATCGATCATCCAGGTGGCCGCCGGCCCCGGCGGATTGGCGAGCCGGCGCATCGAATAGATGGCGTACTCCCCCTGCTCATAAGCATCCAGATCGAGATGGACGAGCGTGCCGCTCAGGAGATCGTCATGGATCAGGGACGCTGGAAGGCCGCCCCAGCCGAGGCCGCTCTTGATGAGCTGATGCTTCGTGGCGATATCGCTGACGCGCCATGTCTTGTAGGACAGGACGTTGAAATCGCGCCCCTTCGTCCGACCCGACGCATCGGTGACGACGAGTTGCACCTCCTCGCGGACATCACCGAGGGTCAGCGGCCGATCGAGTTCGGCCAGCGGGTGGTTGCGCGCGGCGACGGGCATCATGAAGGAGTGACCGATCCGCTCCGTGACGACCGAATCGTCCTGCTTCAGGACTGCTCCGCCAATTCCGATCGTCGCCTTGCCGCTCAGAACGAGATCCATGACCATTCCGAGTTCACCGACGTTGAGGTTCATGGAAACGGACGGGAACATCTCACGGAATTCGTGGAGGACATCCACCACAGCCTTCGACGGCACCATGACGCTGATGGCCACGGATACCTCCGCTTCGAGTCCTTCCTTCAGGCTCTTGACGCGCGCCCGCATGACCTGCAGGTCGCCGAGAATTCGTCGCGCATCCTCCAGCATCGCCTTGCCCGCTTCCGTCAGCTTCGGCTGGCGCGCCCCGGAGCGCTCGAAAAGCGGCATCTCGAGCTGTGCCTCGAGATTGGCGATCGTATAGCTGACGACCGACTGTGCGCGATTCAGCGCGCGCGAAGCGGCCGAAAAGCTGCCGGTCTCGGCAACGGTCAGAAACACCTGCAATTGGTCCAGAGTCGGGTTCGGAAGCATCTTCCATCCATTCCATCGATAGTTTCGATCGACATTATCTCCGTTTTTTCGATAGCAGGCCAGACTTATTTTCCTGTTCGACACCGCGGCTCACCTCCCTGCAACGAGCCGTTCCGTTCAATTCGAAAGGAAATGATCCATGTCGTCCATTCTTCTTCTGACGTCCAGCCCGCGTGCCGAATCGCTCTCGACGCCGATCGCCGCCGATCTCGCCGAGAAGCTGAAAAACCAGAAACCGGGCAGCGTCGTCGTCCGCCGCGACCTTGCCGCCACCCCGCTGCCGCATATCGACGACCTCTTCACCGGCGCGATCCGCAAGCCGGCGGAAGCCCGCACCGCCGAAGAGATCGCAGCCATCAAGACCTCCGACGAACTGGTCGCCGAACTGTTTGCCGCCGACACGATCGTCATCAGCACCGGCCTGATCAACTTCAACATCTATTCGTCGCTGAAGACCTGGATCGACAATGTCGCCCGCGCCGGCGTGACCTTCAAGTATACGGAAAGCGGCCCGGTCGGCCTCGTAACCGGTAAGAAGGTCTATGTGGTACTTGCTTCCGGCGGCGTCTATTCGCAGGGACCGGCCGCTCCCCTGAACCATGCCGTGCCTTACCTGAAATCGGTTCTCGGCTTCCTCGGTATCACCGATATCGAAACCATCTATGTCGAAGGCCTGGCTTTTGGCCCGGAAGCCGCTGAAAAGGCCATCGGCGCCGCCAAGTCGCGCGTCGAGGAAATCGCACTCGCCGCATGATCGGCTTTCGAAGCCTCCATCGAACGGCCGGCACCTGCCGGCCGTTCGTCATTTGTCGATATCGGCGACGAAATCCCGGATCGTCTCCAGGATTTCGCCCGAAAGAGCCTCATCCGAGGAAACCCTGGCAAGGCCGACGCCGCCTGCCATCATCGCGAAAGCCATGATTGCCTTTCGCCGTCTTTCCGCTTCATTTGCTCCCGTGGCCTTGCTCGCCAAAGCCTCGAAATTGCGTTCGAGCCGCTCCGTCGCAATGCGCCGCGCCTTCTCGCCGCTGCGGGACAGATCCGAGGTCAGTGCGGCAAAAGGGCAGCCATCGCCGGGGTTGTCGCGATGATAGGCGCTGACATAACGATCGGCGATATCCGCCGCGGTCATCTCTGCCGGGTTCACTCCTTCGGCCTCAAGCCCGCGTCCCCATGAATCGAAGGCGAACTGGACTGCCTCGGCGACGAGATCGTCGCGGGAGGCGAAGTGCTTGTAGAAGCCGCCGACAGTCAGCCCGGCTTCCTTCATCAGGTCGGCGACGCCGATACCGTCAAGCCCCTCCTCGCGCAGCCGCTTCGAAGCGGTCTCGACGATCTTCTCGTGCGTCTTCTGTTTTTCCAGTTGCGAACGTCCCATCGAATTCTCCCCGTATTACGTCTTGACTTACATGGATTACAATCATAATCCTTGTAGCTAACGATTATAATCCAGATCGTTGTCATTTCCAAGAGGAGCATGCATCATGCGTCTAAGAAACAAGGTCGCCCTCATCACCGGGGGCAACAGCGGTATCGGTCTTGCAACCGCCAAGGTGTTCATCGATGAGGGTGCCAAGGTGGTGATCACCGGCCGCAACCCGGAAACGCTTGCCGCCGCCGAAAAGGCGCTTGGGGCCGGCGTGCTGGCGCTGAAGGTCGATGTCACCGATGCCGCCGCCACCGAGAAGGCTTTTGCGGAGGCTGCCGCAAAGGTCGGCAAGTTCGACATCGTCTTCGCCAATGCCGGCATCGGCGGCGCAACACCGCTCGGTGACACCTCGCCGGAGCAGTTCAATCGGATCATCAGCACCAATCTGACGGCAGTGTTCTTCACCGTGCAATCGGCCCTGCCGCATCTCAACGACAGCGGCTCGGTCATTCTCAACGGCTCGGTGCATGCCGTGCTCGGCGCTCCCGGCTGGTCGGCCTATGCGGCCACCAAGGCTGCGGTGCGCGCGATGACGCGCAATATGGCGTCGGAACTCGCGCCGCGCGGCATCCGTGTCAACCAGGTGACTCCTGGCGGCACGAAGACACCGATCTGGTCGCCGATGGCACCCACAGAAGATGCGATGTCGGCGCTCGAGGCTCGCATGGGCGGCCTGAGCCCGCTCGGCCGCATGAGCGAAGCCGACGAAATCGCCAAGGCGGCGCTCTATCTGGCATCGGACGATTCCGCCAATGTCACCGGCATCGAGATCACCGTCGACGGCGGCATGACGAGCGCACCCTCCGGGGCCAAGATCTTCCGCGCCGCCTGACTGAAGTGGGGGTTGGCAACACCTGCCCAGCCCCCGCTCCCTGCGCATCTGCGGGATTGTTGGCCGAAACGGACCAACTGATCGACCGGCCGGCCTGGCCGTAGAGCCTGGCTACGACGCGCGCCGGCCGGTCGACCATCCCACTCCGTTTGGATCAACAGAATGATTCAATCTAATCAGGAAAGGCTCTAACTCGGTTGCATCATACCGGAGCGGCCGACGACGCAGTTGCGGCCGCTTTTCTTTGCCGCGTAGAGCCTGCCGTCGGCGGCGGTGAGCACCGTCGTAAAGCTGATGCCGTCCTCGTCAGCTGTGGCAACGCCGATGCTGACCGTCACCGGCTTGTTATCCGGTGTTTTGACGCTGGTCTCGATCGTCCAGCGCAGGCGGTCGGCAAGGAGCAGCCCTTCTTCGTGGCTTGTGCCGGGGCAGACGGCGACGAATTCCTCGCCGCCGAAGCGGAAGATGCGGTCGCTTGATCGCAGTGTCGTGCCGAGCCGGGCGGCGATCGCCTTCAGCACCTCGTCGCCCTGAAGATGGCCATGACCGTCGTTGACATCCTTGAAGTGATCGGCGTCGATAATGAGGACGGTGGCAAACAGCCCCTGCCTCAGGGCCTCCCGCAGCATCAGCGGCGCTTCGAGTTCCATGCGCGTGCGGTCATAAACGCCGGTGAGCATATCGCGGCCGGTGCGCTCCAGAAGATCGTTATAGCGCTCGCGAAAGGTGAGATCACCAAAGACGTCGCTGATGGAGCGCGCGGCGGCGTCGGCGCCAAGGCGGCGGATTCGATATTCATAGACGGCAAACATCGCCCCATAGAGGCAGACGGAGAGCATTTTCGCCTTCCAGCCACCCCAGAATACGGCGACCGGAACGTCGAGGAAATAGTGAAGCGCGGCAAAGAAGCCAACCTGGTCGAAAGTCAGCAGCACAAAGCCGGAGATCATGAAACGCAGAACGACACGCCTGCGGAAGAAATCGCCGAGTTTTTCATAGAGCAGAATGATGCCGAGCGAATCGACGTAGAGCAGCGCCGTGCCCCAGATCATCAGCCAACCCATCTCCTTCAGGAAATCGACATCGGGCGTGTGGTTCGACGACAGCTGCAGCGGCTGGTGCAACTGCAGCACCCAGGCGATGCCGACGGTCAGCAGATTGCCGAGAAACAAGCCGTAGATCGGCTGGCGCACCGTCGCGGCATCCTCCCACAGATACAGCATCAGGATCATCATCAGCTTGCCGGAGAAGAAGACCGAAGACCCCGGGGACACGTCGCCGAACGGCAGCGAGACGTAAAAGACCGCCGCTAGGTAGGTCTCCATGAAATGCATGACGCCGAGCGCCGTCAAAAAAACCCCGAGGCCGAGCCGATGGCGGAAATGCAGAAGCGTCACCATCAGCACGAAATAGGCAATGGCTTCGACGACGAAGAGCGCGAGGTTGATAGTCTCCATCACGGCACCGCGGCGTCCGGGAGGCGCCTTCGCGGCCGGGCGGGCGCTGCGATAACGGCAGCGGATCCCTTGATCGATCGTCTGAAAAATTGAAGCACAAGAGCGGCCCTGCAAATCCTGCAAGCGATAGCTTTCGCCGCAATCCTTTAAGATTGCGTGTGCAAGATCACATGACCGGGATCAGAACCAGAACTTGAAAAGCAAGAAAACTCCCCCGGCCGGGATTCGGGTTTCAGACCTGACGGATCTTCTCGCCATCGCTGAAGAGTGACGAACCATGCTGATCGATAATCTGCTGCGCCTTGCGCACCGTGCATTCGATCGCATCGTCGGAGGAGGAAAACATATCGGCACGGATGAAATTGCGCACCAGCACCTCGTCGCCGACCTTCTTTTCGATGCGGCCGGCCAGACGATACTGGCTGCCTTCCTTGCGCGGCTCCGCATAAATCGTGCAATCGCCGTAAAGCTGCGGCTCGCCGGACGGGCCTGCCGCCTGCGAGGCTGGTTTAGCCCCGCCGGAGAACATCGAAAAGAGATTTGAAAAGAATGAAGCCATGACGCGTCTCTAGCACGGCGGCCTTGCGATCGCCAAGTCAAATGATCAAGTTAGCGAGGATCTCGTTCTCGGTGATATCCTCGTAACCCATGCCGGAAGCTTCGAAATTCGCAATCAGCCGGGCGAAGTTCTCAGGCGCCTTGGTTTCGATGCCGATCAGGATCGAGCCGAAGTTGCGCGCCGATTTTTTCAGATATTCGAAGCGGGCGATATCGTCGTCGGGGCCGAGCAGATTGAGAAAATCCCTGAGCGCCCCGGGGCGCTGGGCGAGCCGCAGGATGAAGTATTTCTTCAGCCCTGCGTAACGCATGGCTCTTTCCTTTACGTCAGGCAGGCGCTCGAAATCGAAATTGCCGCCGGAGACAACGGCGACGATGCTCTTGCCGCGGATTGCCTGGGCGTCCATCGCAGCGACCGCCGTCAGCGACAGGGCGCCGGCCGGCTCCAGTACGACGCCCTCCACGTTCAGCATCTCCTGGATGGTGACGCAGATGGCGTTTTCCGACATCAGTTGCACTTGGCTTGCCGGGAAATCACGAAGGGCGGCGAAATTCAGGTCGCCGATGCGGGCGACCGCTGCGCCGTCGACAAAGTTGTCGACCTTGGCAAGCGTCGTCACCTTGCCTGCCTCAATGCTGCGCCTGAGGCTCGGCGCGCCGGCCGGTTCGGCGAAGACGAAGGCCGATTTCTGCACGATGCCGTCGAGATAACCGGTGATGCCGGCGGCCAGTCCGCCGCCGCCGACCGGCAGAATCACCATGTCAGGCACCGTTCCCTCGGGCAGCTGCTGCATGATCTCGGCAGCGACCGTCGCCTGCCCCTCGATGATATCGGCATGGTCGAAGGGCGGCACCATGACGCCGCCGACCGCCTCGACATGCTCGCGCGCCGCCTGATAGCACTGGTCGAAAAAGTCGCCGAACAGCCGGATGGTGATGAATTCAGCGCCGAACATGCGAGTCTTGTCGATTTTCTGCTGCGGCGTCGTCACCGGCATGAAGACGACGCCCGGCACGCCGAAATGACGGCAGACATAGGCAAAGCCCTGGGCGTGGTTGCCGGCCGAGGCGCAGACGAAGGTCTTGCCGGCCGCCCCCTGCCCGATCGCCTTGCGGAAGAAGTTGAAGGCGCCGCGGATCTTGTAGGAGCGCACCGGCGACAGATCCTCGCGCTTCAGCCATATGTCGGCGCCGTAGCGGGCCGAGAGATGGTCATTGAGCTGCAGCGGCGTTGCCGGAAAGAGGCTGCGCATTGCCTCTTCGGCGCTTTCGACTTCAAGTCTCGTCACGGGCGTGGTCCGTTCTCATGATTGGTCACCGCCGCTATGGCACAGGCCGGCGGCCAAAGGAAAGGGTTCACTGATCGGCCGGCCCAGCCCATAGAGCCTTTCTTAAGCCAATCGCAAAATCGGCGGCAGATGAACTGATTTTAACTGTCAATGAAAAGGCCTGCCACTTATATGGAGCGATGATGATCTTCAAATTCGCAAGACCGCTCGCCTGGCTGCTGCTCGCCCTCATCCTGTTTGTCACGGTTTCGCCGATCGGGCTGAGACCGAATACGGTGACGACGGTCGATGCGGACCGCGGCACCGCCTATGTTCTGCTCGGCCTCTCCTTTGCTCTCGCCTATCCGAAGCAGTGGAAACTGGTGGCCGTGCTGCTGATCGTTGGGGCGGTCGCCATCGAATATCTGCAGTATTTCGCGCCGACCCGCCATCCGCGCCTGCATGACGCGGGCATCAAGGCCATGGGCGCCGCCCTCGGCCTCGTTGCCGGCTGGGTGATCAACAGATGGCGCGAGAGCAGAGCTCCAAGCGGCCTGCCTTTCACAGAACGCTAATTATTGCGAATCAGAAACCCGGCAAATCCATTGCCCAGAAAAACAGCGGTATCGCAGCCACAGCAGTTGCAAGAACAAATGCGACACTCGTCTTGAAGATCCGGACGCGCCGAACCCTGGTCCCGCTCCAATCGTAAACCATCGTCTTACTCCCACAAGACAACACTTACTCGCCGCGGCGCAATCCTTGCACCGAAAATGTCATTGTCAAGCAACAACGCGCTTTTTTGCGCGCAATATACAGGCATATTCAAACAGGATTATAAAGATTGTTGCAGCGAACCGGGGCATTATCGAACCAGTCCGCCTTCGTTCCCGACGGAACTACGGCGCGACAGCCTTCGCTTGGCTGCTCTCTTCGGCTCGCCGAGCCGAAGCTCACAGAGCGTAGGCTGGTGCGGGCGACGGGGATCGAACCCGTATAGCCTAAGGCCGAGGGATTTTAAGTCCCTTGCGTCTACCAGTTTCGCCACGCCCGCTTGCGGCGTTTTCAATATCTCGCGTCACCGACTATGGGAAGAGCCGTGGGGCGTAAAAATAAGATCAGCTCTGCCGGCCCCGGAATGAATGAGCAGGCATTTCAGCGCGAAAGAGACGCATCGGTCGGTGCCAAAGAGCATGATATCGTCGGAAAACCGCTCACACTTTTCCGCATCACGCGCGAGTGTTTGCAAAGCGGCCCGAGGGCGCTACCTATTGACCAGCCTCACATCACGGAACATCCCATGAGCCATGACACCGTCGTCACCGCCGCCATGCTCGCCATCGGCGACGAACTCCTTTCCGGCCGCACCAAGGACAAGAATATCGGCCACCTCGCCGATCTGCTCACCCTGTCAGGCATCGATCTCAAGGAAGTGCGCATCGTCGCCGACGACGAGGAGGCGATCGTCGAGGCGCTGAATGCGCTTCGCCCTCGATATGATTACGTCTTCACCTCGGGCGGGATCGGGCCGACGCATGACGACATCACCGCCGATGCAATCGCCAAGGCTTTCGGCCTGCCCTGCGAATATGACGAAGCGGCAATGACCCTGCTGGCCGATATGTACCGTCGCCGCGAGATGGACTTCACCGAGGCGCGCCAGCGCATGGCGCGCATGCCGCGGGGTGCCGTTCATATCCCCAATCCGGTGTCGACGGCGCCGGGCTTCATCATCGGCAATGTCTATGTCATGGCCGGCGTGCCGCAGGTCTTTCAGGCCATGGTCGACAATGTGCTGCCGACGCTTCGCACCGGCACGCCGCTGCTCTCGCTCGCCATCGCCTGCCCTTACGGCGAGGGTGATATCGGCACCCCGCTTGCCGCGATCCAGAAAGCGCATCCGGACACCAGCATCGGTTCCTACCCACGTTATCTCGGCCAGAAATTCTCGACCGAGATCGTCGTGCGCGGCCGCTCGCAACCGGCAATCGATGCAGCCGGCGCCGAGGTGCATGCGATGATCGACGCCATCGGCCGGAACAAGGCGATCGCAAAAAACCATTCTGCCGAGGCTTGAGGGACTGGACTTGATTCCCGTCATGGAACGGGAGAACGGTCCGGTGCATTCCGTCCCTCGCGCACGTCATTTCAGCGCAAGGAGAATTGATATGTCCTACAAAACCATCCTCGCCATTCTCGATACGGCAGACAATAGCGCCGTCGTTGCCGATTTCGCCTTTGCGATTGCCGCAGAAAGCGGTGCTCACGTGATCGGCCTGCATGCCGAAACCATCTCGGCCGTGCCGCTGGTGGCGCCGATGGAAATTCCCGATCCCGTCGCGGTGCAGGCGCTGCAGGATATGGCGCATGGTGAAACGGTCGCCGTCGAGCGCATCTTTCAGGCGAAAGCGCAGGCCGCCGGCGCCTCCTCGGAATGGCGCAGCTTTGCCACCTCCACCGGTTACGGTTCCGCACCGCTGATCGAAAGCGCCCGCAGCGCCGATCTTCTGATCGCATCGCAGGCCGACCCGGACAATCCCTCCGACAGCCATGTCGACGTCGACAGCTTCCTCTTCGAAACCGGGCGACCGGTGCTGATGATCCCTTACGTTATCCGCCAGCCGAGGCCGATCAAGCGCGTGCTGATCGCCTGGAATGGCTCGAAGGAGGCGGCGCGCGCGACCTTCGATGCGCTGCCCTTCCTGAAAGCGGCCGAGGAGGTGGAGATTTTTTCGGTCGACCCGGCCGATACCGCCCTGCAGTCGCCGCTCACATCAGGCGCCGAGATCGCCGCTGCACTTGCCCGCCATGGCGTGAAGACGACGCTTGCGACGGGCCACAGCGTCGACAGGAATGCCTCGAATGTCATCGAAAACCGGCTGTCGGACAGCAGCATCGACCTTCTCGTCATGGGCGCCTATACCCATTCCCGGCTCTGGCAGGCGATCTTCGGCGGCACGACGAAGAGCCTGCTGCAATCGATGACGGCGCTGACGCTGTTGTCGCGATGAGCGGCTGCTCTTGCGTTTTACCGGCAAATCCCGCTAATTGCTGCCACCGATGAAGGCTTCCAGCCCCGGCCACGCCTCGCGCAGTAGCACGTGCGATCTCGCGCGGCAGCTCGCGATCTCGCGCAGTTCCGGCTGCGCGATTTGCGTTTTGCCGCTGAAGCCGTCCGGTCGCCGACAAACGGCGTGTCCTCTCAATCATGCCGCGGAGCAGCCCTATGTCCCTTCCCGATAAAGCCTTTCCCGTTTCCTGGGATCAGTTCCACCGCGATGCGCGCGCACTTGCCTGGCGGCTTGCCGGCCTCGATCAGGCCTTCAAGGCGATCGTCTGCATCACCCGCGGCGGCCTCGTTCCGGCCGCAATCATCTCGCGCGAACTGAACATCCGGCTGATCGAGACCGTCTGCATCGCCTCCTACCACGACTATGTGAACCAGGGCGACATGGTGCTCCTCAAGGGAATTGCGCCGGAGCTTACCGAAAACGGCGGCGAAGGCGTGCTCGTGGTCGACGATCTGACGGATACCGGCAAAACAGCCGCACAGGTGCGCACCATGCTGCCGAAGGCGCATTTCGCCTGCGTCTATGCCAAGCCGAAGGGCGTGCCGACCGTCGACACCTTCATCACCGAGGTCAGCCAGGACACCTGGATCTATTTCCCCTGGGACATGGGCTTCACTTATCAGGAACCGATCGCCAAGGGCGCGCGCTAACCGCCGCTATCCGGAGTGCGCCGGCATTCTCGGCGCACTTCGACAGCGCTCGCCGGCTCAGCGAATCGGCATGCGCATTTGTGCCGGAAATGCCATCACAAGATTTGCCGCAGGACGCTTTTTTGCTGCTACGAGATTTTCCTTAGCCGGCGACACCCGCAAGTCCTTGTATTTTCAGCACTCCCCGACTTTCCCCAATCTCCACAGGCGCATCCACAAGATGTTGTGGTTACCATTCAATTAAAAACCAGCCCTTGACGGAATCAGCTGTTTCAAACTTTATTGTTCGTGATGTTGCGGCGGCGACAGGACCGGAGGTTACGAGCCCGGTTCCCTTTGAAAAACAAGACGCAGATTGAGGGCATGCGCCGGAACCGGTTCAGGCCCGAGGGAATCTCTGCGCAGTTTTCAGCCTCCAAAAAAAGTGACATCGGGACTGGCGATAATAAGTTGTTAATACTATATTTAGTGTTTGCAGCCACCATCACCACAAGATACAGGAAAGCCATCTCCGGATGACACCCCTGTGACAATACGGAAACGAGACTGGCTGCACGACGACAATGTGCCGCCGGATAGGAAATTTGCGCCCAGGGGACGGGCGCCAACGCGAGGTCAAGACTATGCGCATCGAACGTCGTTTCACGAAGGCCGGCCAAGGCGCCTATGCGGATATCGAATTCCGCAAGGCGACGAGCGAGATCAAGAACCCGGATGGGTCGATCGTCTTCCGCCTCGAGAATATCGACGTTCCCGCGCAGTTCTCCCAGGTCGCGACCGATGTTCTGGCGCAGAAATATTTCCGCAAGGCCGGCGTTCCCACTCGTCTGAAGAAGGTCGAGGAAAACGACGTTCCTTCCTTCCTGTGGCGCTCCGTTCCCGATGATGCCGCGCTGAAGACCCTGCCCAAGGAGGAGCAAACCGGTTCCGAAATCGATGCGCGCCAGGTCTTCGACCGTCTCGCCGGCACCTGGACCTATTGGGGCTGGAAGGGCGGCTATTTCTCTTCGGAAGAAGATGCTGCCGCCTTCAAGGACGAGCTCGCCTATATGCTCGCCACCCAGCGCGTCGCCCCGAACTCGCCGCAGTGGTTCAACACCGGCCTGCACTGGGCCTATGGCATCGACGGCCCTGGCCAGGGTCACTTCTACGTCGACCCCTTCACCGGCAAGCTGACCAAGTCCAAGTCGGCCTACGAACATCCGCAGCCGCATGCCTGCTTCATCCAGTCGGTCGAAGACGACCTCGTCAACGAAGGCGGCATCATGGACCTTTGGGTGCGTGAAGCCCGCCTCTTCAAATACGGCTCCGGCACCGGCTCCAACTTCTCGATGCTGCGCGGCGAAGGCGAAAAGCTTTCCGGCGGCGGCCGCTCCTCCGGCCTGATGAGCTTCCTGAAGATCGGCGACCGCGCCGCCGGCGCCATCAAATCGGGCGGCACGACGCGCCGCGCCGCCAAGATGGTGGTCGTCGACATCGACCATCCCGATATCGAGGAATACATCAACTGGAAGGTCAAGGAAGAGCAGAAGGTCGCCGCTCTCGTCACTGGCTCGAAGATCGTCGCCAGGCACCTGAAGGCGATCATGAAGGCCTGCTTCAACTGCGAAGGCGGCGATAATGGCGATTGCTTCGATCCGGCCAAGAACCCTGCCCTCAAGCGCGAAATCCGCGCCGCCAAGAAGGACCAGGTTCCGGAAAACTACGTCCAGCGCGTCATCCAGTTCGCCCGCCAGGGCTACAAGGATCTCGAATTCAAGACCTACGACACGGATTGGGATTCGGAAGCCTACCTCACGGTATCCGGCCAGAACTCCAACAACTCCGTTTCGATCAAGGACGACTTCCTGCGTGCGGTCGAGGATGACGGCGAATGGAAGCTGACCGCCCGTAAGGACGGCCGGGTGATGAAGACGCTGAAGGCGCGCGACCTCTGGGAAACGATTTCCTATGCCGCCTGGGCTTCGGCCGATCCGGGCATCCACTTTAACACGACCATGAACGACTGGCACACCTCGCCGGCCGGCGGCCCGATCCGCGGCTCGAACCCGTGCTCGGAATACATGTTCCTCGACGACACGGCCTGCAACCTCGCCTCGCTGAACCTCTTGCAGTTCAAGGACAAGGCCACCAAGCGCATCAATATCGGCGACTATGAACATGCAGTTCGCCTGTGGACCGTCGTGCTCGAAATCTCGGTGATGATGGCGCAGTTCCCGTCGAAGCGCATTGCCGAACTCTCCTACGAATACCGCACGCTCGGCCTCGGCTACGCCAATATCGGCGGCCTGCTGATGTCGTCGGGCATTCCCTACGACTCCGCTGAAGCCCGTGCCATCGCCGGTTCGCTGACCGCAATCATGACCGGCATCTGCTATGCGACCTCGGCCGAAATCGCCGGCGAGCTCGGCCCCTTTCCGAATTTCGCGCCGAACCGCGAGAGCATGCTCAGGGTCATTCGCAATCATCGCCGCGCCGCTTATGGCGAAACCTCCGGCTATGAGGCGCTATCGATCGATCCGGTCGCGCTGATCCATTCGGAAAACCCCGACCAGGATCTTGTAGTCCATGCCAAATCGGCCTGGGACAAGGCGCTCGAACTCGGCGAAAAGCATGGCTACCGCAATGCACAGGTCTCGGTCATTGCGCCGACAGGCACGATCGGCCTCGTCATGGATTGCGACACCACCGGCATCGAGCCTGACTTCGCCCTCGTCAAGTTCAAGAAGCT
The DNA here is from genome assembly GCF_017948245.1 of Rhizobium sp. NLR16a. Taxonomy (NCBI): domain Bacteria; kingdom Pseudomonadati; phylum Pseudomonadota; class Alphaproteobacteria; order Hyphomicrobiales; family Rhizobiaceae; genus Rhizobium; species Rhizobium sp. NLR16a. Next base: position 2,162,269 of record NZ_CP072865.1, read on the forward strand.
CGCCGGCGGCGGCTACTTCAAGATCATCAACCGCGCCGTGCCGGAAGCGCTTCGCACGCTCGGTTATTCCGAAAGCCAGATCGCCGAGATCGAAGCCTATGCCGTCGGCCACGGCAACCTGAACCAGGCGCCGGCGATCAACCCGTCGACGCTGAAGGCCAAGGGCCTGACCGACGAGAAGGTGGAAGCCGTCAATGCCGCGCTGAAGAGCGCCTTTGACATCAAGTTCGTCTTCAACCAGTGGACGCTCGGCGCCGACTTCCTCAAGGAGACGCTGAAGGTTTCCGACGAGCAGCTCGCCGACATGAGCTTCAACCTGCTCGACCATATGGGCTTCTCGAAGAAGGACATCGAAGCCGCCAACATCCATGTCTGCGGCGCGATGACGCTGGAAGGCGCGCCCTTCCTCAAGGCCGAGCATTTGCCGGTCTTCGATTGCGCCAATCCCTGCGGCAAGATCGGCAAACGCTATCTCTCCGTCGAAAGCCATATCCGCATGATGGCGGCTGCCCAGCCCTTCATCTCCGGCGCGATTTCCAAGACGATCAACATGCCGAACGAGGCGACCGTCGAGGATTGCAAGAACGCCTATATGCTGTCCTGGAAGCTAGGCCTCAAGGCAAACGCCCTCTATCGCGACGGCTCCAAGCTGTCGCAGCCGCTCAATGCCTCGCTGATCGAAGACGAGGACGACGAGGATGCGCTGGAGGAACTGCTGCAGGCGCCCGTCGCCGCCCAGGCTGTGACGGTCACCGAGAAGATCATCGAGCGAGTGATCGAACGGGTTTCGCGCGAACGCGAGAAGCTGCCGAACCGCCGCCAGGGCTATACCCAGAAGGCCGCCGTCGGCGGACACAAGGTCTATCTCAGAACCGGCGAATTCGGCGACGGCCGCCTCGGCGAGATCTTCATCGACATGCACAAGGAAGGGGCTGCTTTCCGTGCGATGATGAACAACTTCGCCATCGCCATCTCGCTCGGTCTGCAATATGGCGTGCCGCTCGAGGAATATGTCGAGGCCTTCACCTTCACCAAGTTCGAGCCGGCCGGGATGGTCATCGGTAACGATGCGATCAAGAACGCCACCTCGATCCTCGACTATGTGTTCCGCGAACTCGCCGTCTCCTATCTCGGCCGCCATGATCTCGCCCATGTCGACACGTCCGACTTCTCGAACACGGCGCTTGGCAAGGGCATCCAGGAAGGCAAGACCAACCTGCTCTCCACCGGCTGGACCCGCGGCTACAAGCCGACGCTGGTCTCCGGCACCGGCGGCGAACGCCAGGCGGGCGAACCCAAGGGTGCTGCCACCGCAGCCCCTGCCCGCGCCGCCTCCACCGGCACCGTGACCGCCTTTGCAGGTGCCGCGGCCCGCAAGCTGGAGCCGACAGTTGCCGTCTCCACCTCCGAAATCGTCGCCTTCAAGCGCGACTACGAGGAACGCGCCAAGGAATTGGCCGAGGAGATCGCCGAAGAGATAAGCGAGGAAATCACCAGCGACGCCACCGCCCTCTTCTCCGACAAGGCGGCAGCTGACGCAGCGACGGCGAAGACCGAAGCCAAGAAGGTGGAAGCCGAACGCCGCCAGCGCTCAATTATGCAGGGCTATACCGGCAACATGTGCTCGGAGTGCCAGAACTTCACGATGGTGCGGAATGGGACGTGCGAGAAGTGCGACACGTGCGGCGCGACGAGCGGGTGCAGCTGAGCAGGCTTGCAGTTCTTCAGTGTCTGTTGAGAAATCGAAGCTAGTTCTGGCCAAAAGCCTCTGAAATTGGCCATTTCCGACAGAAGCAATGGCCAGCCCGTCTGGGCACTTAAAGTGCCCGGACGGTGGCCCGTTTTGCGAATTCGCAGCGAATAGCCTGCCTGCATAAGCCTGCCATCTGGGGTTTCGAAAAGGGTTGACGCCTGCTCGAAGACCTGCTGCGGTTCTCCTGGCATCGGAACTCAGGGCGACGTCCAGAGTTTCGTCAGCGAGGTCGAGCTTAATTCGATTTCGGACAAGACGCGTTCCAGGCTCGATCGCACACCGTCACGCCGAAACCCGCGGGATGCTCAAGTTTCGCAAAGGTGGGACGAAACGACTGACCTCCCTGTGACATCCGCCTAGTTTGCGAGCTGTATCGGAGGCCCTTCATGCTCCAGGAGTCAACACGCAACGAAGCTCTAACCGACGACATCGGCCTCGCGATAAAATGAAGCTGAACCCCATGCTGCCGAAACACCGCCTCATCCTTCTGCGCCATGCCAAATCCGCCTGGCCCGACGGTGTGGCCGACCGTGAACGGCCATTGGCGGATCGCGGGCGCAAGGCGGCATCCGTCATCGGCGCCTATATGGTGCGCGAAAAACTGATCCCCGATCTCGCCCTCGTCTCGCCGGCCCGCCGGGCGCAGGAAACCTGGAAGCTCGTCCGCGGGGCCATTTTGAAAAAGGTCGAACACGAGGCGGCGGATATCTACGAGGTGCCGGCCGAGCGCATGCTCGATGTGATCCGGGCCGTCGAACCTGGCATCCGCACGCTGCTCATCGTCGGCCACAATCCCGGCATGGAGAATGCGGCCTCGCTGATCGCGCCGGACGGCGATGCCGATGCCGTGAGATGCATGCGGGAGAAGTTCCCGACGGCAGGACTCGCCGTCATTGACCTCGATCTCGACGGATGGGACGAGATTGCGGCGGGCACCGGTTATCTCGAGCGGTTCGTAACGCCGAGATCCTTGGGATAACAAGGCCACTTTCCGATTTGAATTTAGTGGACATGGTGCACGGTTCCGATTCTGCCCGCGCCGGTCCGAACGGGCCGTCCACGGCAGAATGGTTCGACAGCGCCGACCTGGCCGGAGAAGCCGTTCTCGTCAACCAATTGGGATCGATTCCACAAGGTAATCCATTGCGGGTATCTCTTCCCTATATGGCGGATGCTACACGCCGGGCAGCCGCTTCCCTCACCCGGTCAGAGTTCCGCCTTCGGGCTCTCCTTGGCCGGTACCTCAGGCCATTGTCAAAAGGGCAGAATGTTGAACAGGCGCTTGCTCGCCCTCGCCGCCCAAGTCGGCGTCACGGTCCCGGCTGCCAATGGAGGGCCGGACGATGGAGTCGGTGGCGATTGGTAGAACCGGTTGAGCATCGCGTCACACACGTAGTGCCCCCAATTCGTCAGATGCTCCGTCTCTCTGGCGCCGAGGAAATGGAGGTAGGTGCCAACCTCGGAGGGAACGACCGAGGACGGCGGCAGTGTGTAAGAGGCGTATGGCTTGAGTTCGGCGTCCTTGCTGTCGATCGACCAATAAACGCCATGGGTTCTTGCACGCAGCGCCGATTTCGCGAGATCATCGAGGCCAAGCCTATCGGCCTGTGTTGCGGCCTTGAAGCCGCCGATCAAGTCTCGTCGCCGCAACGACCTCACCTGATTGTCCGTCGTATCGAGAACGCGTTTCAGCTGGGAGAGATAGTTCCAGTAACCGCGGCTCGAGGAACGCCAAGGCGCGCCGGCGTCGCTGACAAGCAGGCAGTCGCAGCGTTTCAGCGCCGGTTCGATGCCGTGATTGTCGTAGACGCCGCCGTCGCTCAATATTGCCCGGCCCGGAGCAACCGGTTCGCCGACGGTGTCGTCGAGTTTTTCCCTCTCCCACGAAAATTGCGACAGGTCCAATCGCAGCGGTGACAACACGGGCGGAAATGCAGCTGAAGCGGCAACCGCGGTTGCGAGCGAAAGTGTCGGGTGGAACGACAAGCCGATCCTGTAATCCGCGATATAGCGGTTCGACATCCGGAAAAGCGAACCGGTGCTGAGATTGCTGGCGCAAAATACGAACCAGGGCGAGCTTGGAAGCTCGCGCAGGCTTGGCGATTTTCCATGGAACAGATGTCGCTCGTAGAGTTTCGCGGCTTCGTCCGCCGCGCTCGAAAAGGGATTGAACACGCCCTTCAGGAAGCTCGGCCCATCAGCGAATAGCTGACTGAAGGCCAGAACGTGATCCAGATATGCGGTCCTGAAGTTGACGGCGATGTCGTTCTCGAAGATCAGCCGGGGCCAGATGTAGGCGAGCAGGCCGGAAGCGATGGATCCGCCCGATACCGACGAGATCATACCGAGCTTCGCCAGAAGACCGGCCTCGTTGAGCCTCGCAAGCGAACCCGCATGGAAAAGCACGGCCCGATAGCCGCCGCCCGAAAGGCAGAGGCCGAGTTTATAACGCTCAGCGGGCTTCTCGGGGTCAACGGATCCCGACAAGACGGCATTCGATGGGGCATGCGCGTCTTCCGACATGCTCAGCCTCACTCAGGAATCTGAGTTTCCCAACATTTCCTCCTCCGGGCGAACCAGCGGTCGCTCGTCTTTGGGCCTGCGCGCTACTTACTCGTATAGCTCCGGGAGTTGGCATCGCATTTGTGCCACTCCCAGTTTATTTCGGCTTCATCCTTATAGCCATAGCACCAGTCGGCGCGATTGAGCAGCGAACCGAGTTCGTCGCGCCGTTTGCATGCCCGCAGCGTATCGGGTCCCTTGCGATCGACACTCGTGCGGCAGATGTCGTCCAGTCCTGTCCACTGATGGATCAACCGATCCGGCGCCTTTGCCCCCTTGTCCGTGGCGAGCACCTTTCCGGTCTCGGCCTCGATCTGCAGAGAGGCAGTGTTCCACACGAAAGAGAATTCGGCCATCCCGGAGGACGTCTTACCCGTGTCTCTGTTTCCGGCAAACCACTCGACAATTCCCGACATTTCGCATTTTCCGGCACAGCTGGCCGTCACGGAGCCCGGCTTGACGCTGTAGATGCGCTCCGGCCAGCGTTGGGCGAAGGCTGCCTTTTCCTCCAGGACGGCATCTTTGTCGACCGAGTTTCCGAAGAAGGAAACCTCGTCGGCATAGACGCCCTTCATAAAGGCCAACGCCGAAGCACTGTCTTTCGACCATTCGTCATTGTATCGGTTGACGAAATCAACCGCCTCCGTGGTCAGGTCGCCGGGTTCGGAGGCGGCCATTTCCTCGGGATCGCTCGGGTCTGACGGCATGTCGGCGGGTGTTGCGCTCTCCTGCGGTGCGGCGCCCGGCGGGGGCGGCGCGCTTTCCTGTGCCGAGGGCATATCCTCGGGCGTGTTGATGTTCCAGTCCCGCATTTCCGCAGCGGTGAGATACCGTATATCGGTGCTGTCGATCGACAGGCTGAGCTGCAGCAGATTGGGGCTTACCCCCATCTCGGTGAGATAGCCGATGATCTCGCCGGTCAGTGCTTGAACAGTCGAGACGGCCAACTTGTTGTCGATGGCAACATCGTCGGACAGGGAAACCCGATGCACGCCGATAGAGCCCGGCTCGGCAAATCTTTCAACGCCACCGACGAAGGCGAAGGCGCAAGCCGACGCGCACTCGGCGGCTCTGATCTGTATCGTTTTTGCATTCAGGAGGCGGAGGGCCCGGCCGAACCTGATCGCTGCGACCACGTTTCCGCCGGGCGAGTCAAAGGTGACATAGCTCGGCTGGTACTGCGTATATTCGTCGACAAGCGTCATCGCATCGTCGGAACCCTCGAACACGCCTTTTATCGTCAGGGCGCGCTCTCCCGGCGCGGTCTCCAGACGTTGGTAGGAAATGGCCGCATGCCCCTCCCCGGCTATGGCGACGAACGCCAGCAGCATCGATATCAACGAGACGAATTTCCGCATTCTTCCCCAGCCCTCGAGCACCCGTACTTCTCCTGTCGTCATTCGCAGCATTGCTTGCGCATGTCTGTATAGCCGGACGATGAAAATTACCTGCTCCACCCCAGCCTCATCCGCGACCGGCCAAAACCGATAACGGTCCGAAGAACAATAGCTTCGCAGAGAATGTTGACAGCTGCCCCAGCAGCTCAGATCAATGCACAAGGGCGATCTTCTGGCAAGCGTCACAATCAGAAGTGATGAGACAAGGTAAATGCCGGCCCTCGCCGAAAAGGATCGCAGTTCACCAGACATCATAGACGCGTGCAATTGATATCGGCTATGTCGCCTGGACCGAGGCATTTGACCAGTGAGGCAGTTCGTGACTTCTTCCTATGACGACCACGCCCTTGACCTGAGGAATGATCCCGATTTCTTCGCCCTTCTTGCCGGCAGCTACCAGCGCATTGTCGGCCGCCGTCTTGTGGAGGATGGGCAAGGGCCGGACTGGCTTTACAGCCAAGCGCCTTTCGTGGTCCTCGCGCATAATACGCTGCCCGACCCGCGCTTCATCTATGCAAACAGGACTGCGCAGAACTGCTTCGAATATAACTGGGACGAATTCATCATGCTGCCGTCGCGACTATCGGCCGAGCAGCCTGATCGCGCCGAGCGCCAGCGGCTGCTCGATGCCGTCACGCGCGATGGTTTCGTCAATAACGGCCGCGGCCTCAGGGTCGCGAAATCGGGCCGCCGTTTCTGGGTCGAAAATTTCACTGTCTGGCAGCTTATCGATGAGACGGGCAAGCGGTTGGGCCAGGCTGCGATATTTTCATCGTGGCGGGACGCGTAGTTCCTACGGTTTCACGCGGTCCGGATGCGCTGCCTGAAAGGCGGGGAGTTCAGCGCATCTGGCGTCGATATCGCTGATGCGTCTGAAAGCAGTCATATCAACGCCCCAGCGGCGGGCATTGTAGACTTGGGGAACAAGGCAGAGATCGGCGATCGACGGCCTGCCGCCAAAGCTGAACGCGCCATCGGATTCGCCGAGCATGATCTCCAGCTTGCGAAGTCCATCGCCGATGAAATGCTTCATCCATTCCTCGCGAGCCTCGGCCTTGTCGGTCAGCGTCAGAAGATGCGAGACGACATGGAGGTTGCAGATCGGATGGATGTCCATGGCCATCGCATATGCGAGGGCGCGCACTCTGTGGCGATCGAAGCTATCCGATGGCAGCAATCCGTATTCCGGCCGAGACTCGGCCAGATATTCGATGATGGCCAGCGACTGTGTCAGCGTTTTCCCATCCATCACCAGTGTCGGCACGAGCCCCTGCGGGTTGAGCGCGAGGTAGTCCGGCATCTTGTGCGCACCGTCGAGCAAGTTGATCGGCACCGTCTGATAGTCGAGGCCCAGAAGATTGAGCGCGATCCGCACGCGATAACTCGCCGATGATCGCCAGTAATCGTAGAGAATGATCTCGTTCATCCCCCGGCAGCTCCCTCGTATCTTCCCACCATCTGCTCGATTGCCCCGAAGATCGAATGGCCGGCATGATCCTTCATCTCGATGCGGACCTGGTCGCCGAACCTCATGAAGGGGGTCTTCGGCGATCCGCTCTCGATGGCCTCGATCATTCTCAATTCGGCAATGCAGGAGTATCCATCTCCTCCCACGCCCACCGGCTTGCCGGGGCCGCCGTCGAGCTTGTTGGAGATCGTGCCGGAGCCGATGATCGTACCGGCCACGAGGTGGCGGGTTTTGGCGGCATGGGCAATCAGCTGGCCGAAGTCGAATGTCATGTCGACGCCGGCATTCGCCTTGCCGAACGGCTTGCCATTCAAGCTTACGAGCAGCGGCAGATGCAGCTTGCCGCCATCCCAGACGGCCCCAAGCTCGTCCGGCGTCACCGCAACCGGAGAAAATGCCGAAGCGGGCTTGGACTGGAAGAAACCGAAGCCCTTGGCAAGCTCCTCCGGGATCAGGCCGCGCAGCGACACGTCGTTGACGAGCATCAGCAGCTGGATGGCGCCGCGCGCAGCCTCGGGGCTGGCTCCCATGGCAACATCGCCGGTGATAACGGCAACCTCGCCCTCCATGTCGATCCCGTAGGCCTCATCCGCCACGAGGATCGGATCGCGCGGCGCGAGGAAACCATCCGAGCCGCCTTGATACATCAGCGGATCGGTCCAGAAGCTTGCCGGCATTTCGGCGCCGCGCGCCTTGCGCACCAGTTCGACGTGGTTGACGTAGGCCGAGCCGTCGGCCCATTGATAGGCGCGCGGCAAAGGCGATGCGGCGTCGTGTTCGTGAAAGCGGATGGTCGGCTGAGCCCCCGTCTCGATGCCTTCGGCAACCAGCCGAAGTCTCGGAGCGACATGCTCCCAGTCGTCGAGCGCCGCCTGCAGGGTGCGGGCGATGTGGCCGACCTCTGAACAGCGGGTCAGATCGCGGGAAACGACGACGAGGCGGCCGTCCCTGGTGGAGTCCTTCAAGGTCGCAAGTTTCATGTCGTAGTTCCAGTGCCGGAGGGGCGGATCTTCATTTGATGCCCGGGGTCCCATCGAACTTGCGTTCCAGGCCATCCCAGCATTCGAGGTAATCCTCCTGCAGCGTTTCGAGCTCGGCTGCGTATTTCGTCAGCTGCTGCGGGTAGCGGGTCTCGAACATGAAGGCCATTGTGTGATCGAGCTTCACCGGTTTGAGTTCGCTGTTGGACGCCTTGTCGAAGGCGAGCGCATCCGGCCCATGGGGCAGCATCATGTTGTGCAGGCTGATGCCGCCCGGCACGAAGCCCTCCTCCTTGGCGTCATACTGACCATGGATCAGGCCCATGAACTCGCTCATGATGTTGCGGTGGTACCAGGGCGGCCGGAAGGTGTGCTCGGCGACCAGCCAACGCGGCGGAAATATCACGAAATCGACATTCGCCGTACCCGCATCTTCGGTCGGCGCAGTCAGCACCGAAAAGATCGACGGATCGGGATGATCGAAGCTGATCGCGCCCACCGGCGAAAACGTTCGCAAGTCATATTTGTAAGGTGCGTAATTGCCGTGCCAGGCGACCACATCAAGCGGCGAGTGGCCGATCTCGGTGACATAGAATTTGCCGCACCATTTCACATGGACGCGGCAGGGTGTTTCCTTGTCCTCAAAGGCGGCGACCGGCGTCTTGAAGTCGCGCGGGTTTGCCAGACAATTGGCGCCGATCGGCCCGCGGTCCGGCAATGTGAATTTCGCGCCGTAGTTCTCGCAGATATAGCCACGCCAGACCGTCTGCTCGCCGACTGTCGTGACCTTGAACATCATGCCGCGGGGGACGAGGCATATCTCCAGCGGCTCGACGTCCATGATGCCCATTTCGGTGAACACTCTGATGGCGCCGAGCTGCGGCACGATCATCAGTTCGCCGTCAGCGTTGAAGAAATAATCGTCGACCATGTCTTCGTTGAAAACATAGGCATGCGCCGACATGCCGACCTGAGTCACGGCATCGCCTGCCGTAGTCATCGTCCGCACTCCCTCCAGAAAGGTCAGCTTCTCCTCAGGCGCGGGGATGGGATCCCAGCGAAGCTGGCCGAGCGGCAGCGAATGTTCGTCCAGGCAAGGCGCGGTTTTCCAGAGCGGATAGGAGGCGTTCGAGAAGCGGCGGCTGTGACGCACGCTCGGGCGAATGCGGTACAGCCAGGACCGTTCATTCGTCCCGCGCGGCGCGGTGAAGGGCGAGCCGGAAAGCTGTTCGGCATAAAGGCCGTAATTGCATTTCTGCGGGCTGTTCTGGCCCTGCGGCAAAGCGCCGGGCAGCGACTCCGTCTCGAAGTCGTTGCCGAAACCCGGCATATATTTCAGCCTGTTTGCCGTCGCCGCTTCCGCATCGGCGGCCTGGATCGATGTCTGGTCCATGCTCAACTCCTCCCCGAAAACTCTACTGCGCCGTAGAGTTTACTCCGCTGCCGTGCCGATGACACCACGCTTGATCTGATCGGCTTCGATCGACTCGAAAAGCGCACGGAAGTTGCCTTCGCCGAAGCCCTCATCACCCTTGCGCTGGATGAATTCGAAGAAGATCGGGCCGATCACCGTCTTGGAAAAGATCTGCAGCAGGATTTTCGTCATGCCGCCGTTCACCACACCTTCGCCGTCGATCAGAATGCCGTGCTTCTTCATGCGGTCGATCGGCTCCCTATGGCCGTTCACACGCTCATAGGACATATCGTAATAGGTCTCGGGAGGCCCCGGCATGAAGCGCAGGCCGTTATCAGCAAGCCGGTCGGTCGCTTCGTATATATCCTCCGTTCCGACGGCGATGTGCTGAATGCCCTCGCCCCGGTACTTCTTCAGATATTCCTCGATCTGGCTGGTGTCGTCCTTCGATTCATTCAACGGTATGCGGATCTTGCCGCAGGGCGAGGTGATGGCGCGGCTGACGAGGCCGGTGATGCGCCCATCAATATCGAAGAAGTGGATCTGCTTGAAGTTGAACAGATTGCGGTAGAAATCCCACCACTTGTCCATGTTGCCGCGGAAGACGTTATGGGTGAGATGGTCGAGATAATAAAAGCCAATCCCGGTGGGATTCGGATTGGGCTCGCCAAGCCAATCGAACTCAGCCTCGTAAGCCGATCCCTTTGCCCCATAGGTCTCGACGAAATAGAGCAGCGAGCCGCCAATGCCGACAATCGCGGGAACGTCGAGCACTTTGTCATTTCCTTCATAGGGAACGGCGCCATTCGACACGGCGTGATCGAAGGCGTGCCTGGCATCGACCACGCGCCAGGCCATCGATGGAGCGCAGGGACCATGCTTTGCGACGAAACGGGCCGCATGGCTGCCGGGCTCGGCATTGAGGACATAATTGATGTCGCCCTGGCGCCAGACGGTAATGTTTTTCGTCTTATGCCTGGCAACCGCTACATAACCCATGCGCGTGAAGAGCTCGCTGAGCTTCTCAGGCTCGGGGTGGGCGAATTCGACGAATTCGAAGCCGTCGGTGCCGGCCGGATTGTCGGCGGTGATTTCCGACGGAGGTGCATCATGCGGGAACGGACCCATTTTCTTTTCCTCCAGAGGAGACTGCATTTTCTATGCAAACTATGGCTCAAAACACGCGCAAAGTTCTTGCGTTCTTGATGCAGAAGGAACAAATTATGCACGACCTGTGAGCATTATGGAGATTTTGCGCAATGGATGAGCCCCTCGACAAGTTGGATATGCGCCTCCTCTTGGAACTTCAAAAGGATGGCAGGCTCACGAATAACGAGCTAGGTGAGCGGATCGCGCTTTCACCGTCGCAATGCTCACGCCGGCGCACCAGACTGGAAGCCGAGGGATATATTCGCAGCTACCGTGCCCACCTCGATCGGGAGAAGCTGGGGCTCGATATGCTGGTGGTCATTTCCGTCACGCTTGCGACCCACAACCGAGACAATGCCCGTCGATTTTCGCAACTGATCAACGGCCTGCCCGAGGTTCTCGAAGCCTATGCGCTGACCGGCGAAATGGACTATCACCTCAAGGTGGCGACCCGTGGGCTCGCCGATCTGTCGAAGTTCGTCAACGACGTTCTGCTGCCGCACGAATCCGTGCAGCACGTGAAAACCTCAATCGTGCTCGACACGCTGAAAACGTTCGAAGGCTATCCGGTGATGACGCCGGGCAGCCGGCATGGCGACAGCGCGCGATGATTTCGTCGCCGTGCTCAGAGCGGCAGTTCGGTGGAGAATTTCAGCTCGCGCAACACGAAGCTCGATACGACGGTTCGCACATGCGGATTGCGCATGAGATAGCGGGTCATGAAGGCTTCGTAGCTTTCGACGTCCTTCGCCCTTATCTTCAGCATGTAATCGAAGGCGCCCGACAAGGCGTAGCACTCCATGATCTCCGGCCGCTCCAGCACCACTGAAGCGAAAGAAGCCACCGCCTCCTCATGGTGATCCTCCAGCGTGACGTGGGCAATCACGCAGAGCTTGAGATCGAGTTTGCCGGGATCGAGCAACGTCACGCGCTTACGGATGACGCCGTCGGCTTCGAGTTCCTGGATCTTCCGCCAGGCCGAACTCTGCGACATGCCGGCCTTTTCAGCCAGGTCCGCCAGCGACAGGGTGCCGTCGGCCTGGATCAGCTGCAGAAGCTTGCGGCGGAAATTCCCAGTTTCTTTCATTTTAGCCGTCGCATTCGAAAATATCGCCCACCACTATGGCGATAACCGGCATGAAAGAAAAGAAAATCCGTCAAACACGGAGCATAATGGCAGAAATATCGCCATTCCCGGGAGGATCAGCCAATGACCAAGGAAAGCAGCTACACCGCCAAACTGCCCGGCCCGGACGGCCTCTATGACTACACCCCCGAAGAAGATGCAATCTGGGGCGAACTCTACCGGCGTCAGATGAAGCTCTTGGCCGACAAGGCTTGCCAGGAATATCTGGACGGCGTCAAATTGCTGGGGCTCAGACCGGAGAAAGTGCCTCAGCTCCTCGATGTGAACAGACGCCTGAATGAGACCACCGGTTTCGGCGTCGAAGGCGTGCCGGCGCTCATTCCGCCTTCGCGCTTCTATGAACTTCTGTCGCAGGGCAAGTTCCCGCTGGCGACCTTCCTGCGCCGCCGCGAGCATATCGATTATATTGAGGAACCGGATCTGTTCCACGAAGTGTTCGGCCATTGCCCGCTGCTGACCAACCAGAGCTATGCCAATTTCGTCCGGCATTTTGGCGAAACTGCCATGCACCTCGGCAAGGGCTATTCATGGCATCTGTTCCGGATTTTCTGGTTCACCGTCGAATTCGGCCTGATCAACACACCGCAAGGACGCCGATGCTTCGGCGCCGGTATCGTCTCCTCGCCGAGCGAAGCGAAGGCGGCAACGGAAGGCACGGCGTGCGAATTCCGGCCGTTCGATTTGATGAGCGTGCTCCGGACGCCCTACCGCATCGATATCCTCCAGCCGATCTACTATGTCATCGACAGCTTTGCCGATCTCGAGTCGATCGTGGAGCAGGATATCGGCGGCGCGATCCTCAAGGCGAAATCGCTGGGAGATTTCGCCCCGGCTTTCGAAGCCAAGGCTTCGTAATCCTGACGCGGCGGTAGCGTGTGAGTAGTCGTCAGATCCTGCGTTTCACTTCGGATCGGCGGAGCTGCGATTGACGAATTCGACGCGGACGCCCGGCTTGACCATGCCGGCCAGCTCTTCGGCGTCCCAATTCGTCAGCCGTACGCAGCCATGCGAGCCGATCTTGTCGATGAGCTTCGGCTCCGGCGTCCCGTGTATGCCATAGGTCGGCTCCGTCAAATCGATCCAAACGCTGCCGACCGGACCGTTCGGTCCCTTCGGGATTGTTAGAACCTTGTCGTTCTTCCCCTGCTTGAAGTTGCGCTTCGGATCATATCGGTACACTGGCATTCGCGCGACACCCTTGACCTTGTGCTTTCCTGAGGGCGCCGGATTGTCCTCGCTGCCGATGGTCGCGGGATAGACGGCAAGCAGCGATCCATCCTCGCCATAGGCCAGCACCTGCCCTGCCTTCTTGTCAGCCTCGATGCTTTTGACCTTGCCTTGCCTGGGAGGGCCCGGATTAACGACCCACACCTTGTCGCCGGGCGCGAACTGCGAACCCGGGTTGAGCGCGTTCAAGAGATCGAGATCCATGTGGAAGCGCTCGGACAGCTTCTCCGCAACGCTGGTATAGCCGAGGCTCTGCATCTTTGCCTTCTCGCCGTAATCCTCAGGAATTCTGTCAACGAGCCCCGTGGCGTCCTCCGGCGAGACGACATAGCTTTCGATGATGGCCGAATTGTCTTCCAAGCGGGAGGCGACATCCGGATCCGGCCTGCCGTCGACAGGAAGCTTGTTCATCGCCTCGAACCCGGCCACAGCCTTGTCGACGTTCTCGCCGGAGAGACCATCGATCACGCCGGGAGAGGAGCCGGCACGGTCGAGCAGGACCTGGAGGCGGACGATCGCCGGATCCGGATCTGACGGCGACAGCTTTCCTTTCCCGATGTCGGCAAGGGAAGCGGCATTGATCGCTTCGGGACGAAGCTCCCGCGCGACGGCGCCGCCAACGGAGAGGGCCAGAGCGAGCAGCGACATCGGCAGGGCTGTCTTCATGGACAACAAATGGCCGACGTGGGAATTTGTTCCCACGTCGGGCCGGCGTTGTCGACGCAGCATCTACAAGTCCGCGAGACTCCGGTCACTGCGCCTTCGCTTGCTTCCTGGCTTCGCGTGATCTTGCGGCGTGCCGGGCGGGCCTCAGTTCTTCGATCGTCGGCTGCCACCATTCGGCATTTCGACGGGGAGACGTTTTCGCAGGCCAGGTACGGACAAGTTCGTCGAATGTCGGCACCCGCCAAACTCCCCAGAGATGATCCTCGGTGACACCGGGATAGAAGTCCGCGACCAGAGCCGGATCGACCAGTTCGCCGGTGATATAAGTAAAAACAACGATCCCATACGCGGTCGCCACCGGACGTCCTGTCGGCGGCAGGTCGTCGGCCGCAAGGGGGTAACGGCGTCGCTTGCGTTCCGCTGCGCGAAGCCTGCTGCGCACCTCCCCTTCGGTTCCCTTCCGCTCCTCGGCACGCCGTCGCCTCTCCTCCGGTTCGTTTCTGCGAGCCGCCGCTTCGATGTCGGGCCATCTGCGTCGCAGTTCCTCATAGGATCGAAAGGGCACGTGCCATATTCGAAGATCGCCGTCCCATAACGAGAACGGCACCTCGCGCAGCTCATCGACGACAGTTTTTGAATAAGGCGTGCGGATTCGAAAGCCGGCCTTGCCGAGTTCCAGATATGGACTGTCGATGGGATCGAAGGCGAAGGCATCGCGCCCCTTCGCATCCGCATGCGCGTCGGCTTCGGCCTCCAGCTCGGCAAGCCATCGACCGATGCGACGGGACGCGGTTCGGCCGGGAACGAACCAGGCTTTTCGCACGTCGTTCCAGCGGGCACGAGGGAAACGGTTCCGGAACTGGTCGACCGTTATCCTGTCGTAAGGAAAGGAAACCTCTGCACCTGGCTTCGGCTCATGGTCACCGAGCGACTTCTCGTCCCGGTCAGCGGGCGATTTTGTTTCGATCATAGGGGGAGAACGCTCCCGCGCCAGGATCGGTTTCCTCGGGCCGTGCGTCGCCTTAACGACGCTAGTGAACCGTCTTCGACGGCTTCTGCGGGTGCGAAATGTTATGCAGCGTCGCCATGAGCTTTTCGAACTCGTTCAAGACACGGTTGAACTCGGCGTCCGGCATCGTGACGATTTCCGATACCGTCGAAGAAACCGACGCGATCAGTTTATCGATCCAAACGCAGCGATCGGCCGGCACATTTCCGAGAATATCGCGACGAAGTATCTTCAACTCGCGAAGAATGCGAACGATAAGGGCTCCGCGCTCCGCCCTGCTCAAGAACGGAAGCCTTGTCTGCGCTTGGTGGATTTCTGCTATCAGCGTCGTCGCCATCCCCGCTCTCCGCCCCCTCAAATGCAACCGGATATCACAACCGGTGCGATTACAACACGGACTTTAGTCTGGCTAGGCGGCACGGTTCCATTTTGTACGGGCTGCCCGGCCATGGTTAATTGCTCGTCGCGACCAGATCCGACATGTCGCAATTGCGGCGTGGACCATCCCATGGCTGATAGGTGTTGTCTTCCGGCCGATACGATCTGTATCGGGCGGCACATCGGGCTGCCGCCTGCGCATTGACTTTCGTGCGGCCGTCTTCAGGGCTTGCGGCGATATTCTGCTGGAACGGTGAGGAGCATTCGCGGATCTCGCCCTTATAGGATCGGTAGCTGTTGGTCACAGGATCGAAGGAACGGTAGCGCTTGGCGCACCAGGCAAGGTGCTCGGCGGCGAATTTTGGCTGCGGTGCCTGCAGTTCTGTCGACGGACGAGCGGGTTGCGAAGCCATACTTGGCGCGACGGTCGCCGGAGCCTCGGTGACATAGCTGGAATAGACCGGCGGAATTCGCTCATAATGCTGCCGACGTGGATCGACCTTCACCGGACTCGTCGTCCATAGATCGGGGGCGGCAAGGTCCGTGAGCGCGGGCGGTCCGGAATCCGCCACCACATGCGAGGCAACGGAGGCCGCTGCCATGCAGGCGCCAACCGAGCTGACGATGCCGAAGGCGACGGTCGCAATGGCATTCATCAGCTCGCTCCCTGCTGTTGTGCCTGGGGGACCCAGACACGCGGCCCGGCGCTGCTGTGACCGCCGGTGGCGACCAGCACGGCGATAATGCCGGCGATCGCCAAGAGGATGGCGATCAGCGGCACGGCGAGACCAGCGGATTTCTCTTCGGAATAGATCATGTTCCCTCTCCTCGATCCGTGCGGCCGCACGACGACGCTGTCGTCCATCGTGCGGCCAACCTCAAAGCTGATGTGCGAAAGGAAGACGCGGCAGGGCCACGTGAACAATCACGTCACTTGATCACCTGAATCACCTTGCGGGACGAGGGTTCGACAATGACACGCTCGTCATTGACCACCGCGTAGGCATATGTCGGATCGTCCGGAACGGGTGTCACCACGACCGTTTCCGGCAGTGGCTGGCCGACGACCACCTTTTCCTTCACAACGACGCGTGCCGACGGTGCCGGAGCCTCGCGGACATAGGTGACGACCTTCTCAGGCGGCGGATCGATCGCCGTGCCGACGACTGCGCCGGCAACGCCGCCGATGGCAGCACCGGCGGGACCACCGACGATGGCTCCGGTGATTGCGCCACCAGCCGCACCATTCACGGTCGAGGACTGGGCGAATGCGACACCTGACATCAGGGTCATGGCAGTTGCCGCGCCTGCAATAAGCTTGAAGAGCATCTTTTCCTCCTTGCCTTTCAATGCGGCCTGCTTGCCGCTGCCAAACCAACTTGCTGGCAACGAGGTCGTTCCACGCCCCGGACCTCGGTCTGAGGCATCCCGGCCCTTGGTCTGGATTTCAATATTCGTTGGCGGCGCTATTCTCGAGCCGAACGCCATCGCATCGCCGGCTTGGGCAGGAGGCCGAAGGAGATGACACGATCCAACCGCCGGGAAGCTGGACGCAGGCGCCTGGCCATGCGTCTGCCGCAAATGCGGACGCTGATCATGCAGGCACGGGACCCGTGGCAGCTCGAGCTTTTCGAGGCCTATCAGATGGCAGTCGAAGCGCGTGATCGGCTTAGAAGACGACGGTTCAATTTGAAGCTGGTGCGGGAATATGACGAAACCTGTGTCGAGATCGAACAGCACGTCATCGGCGCGATCCATGCCCCTCCCCACCCCAACGACAGCCTCATCCCCTAATCGGCGACCGTCAGTTCAATCCAGGCGGCAGGGCAATGTTGTCCGTACGAGCCCCGGCACCGGCTATCCGCGCGCAAGAGGATGCCGGAAGGGGTTAAGGGGTCCGGCCGGAGACGACCAGGGCGCTCATGCTGCCGCAAGGGCGGGCGCCATGGCGGGACGCCACCCGCTCGGCCACCTCATCAACAATCTCCGACATGCGCTCCGGTGCCCGCGATTCAATTTCTCCGCTGAGCGGCGTGCCCCGGCAGAAAGCGGTCGCGACATCATGTGCTGTGGCCGCGGCAGAGGTCAGTTCGAGCCGTTCGCAGGAAACGGCCTCGAAGCCCGCCGATGACACTTCAGCCTTGATCGAGCCAGGGTCGAAATACGAATATGGCAGGCGCCTCAGGAAATCTGGAGGATCCGGCGGGAAGATGCCTGCCAGACATTCGTCCACACATCGTGCGAAATCGTTGGCAGCAAGCGAATCCCACGTCGAAAACAGGAAATGGCCTCCGCTCCGCAACACTCTTTTCGCCTCGCGATAAGCCTTCGGCTTGTCAGGAAAGAACATGACACCGAACTGGCACGCGACGAGATCGAACATCAAATGGGCGAACGGCAGATCCTGCGCATCCGCGTGCATCCAATGCGTTCGCGACATCGTCAGTGATGGTGCGCCGACATCGATCATCGCCTGGCTGAAATCGGTGGCAACGATCTCGGCCGTCGGATCGAGCTTCGCCCGCAGAGCGCGGGTCAAAGCGCCAGTCCCCGCCGCGACTTCGAGCACGCTGACCGGCTTCGACCGTTCGGCGACGATTGCCATCTCCGACGCGTAGGGCTCGAAAAGAATCGGTACGAGAAGGGCCTGGTAAAGGTCGGCGACGCCTGCCCCGAACGGTGTGGGTGACGCGACAAATGCGGCGTCTGCGCCGCCTTCGATGTTCGCAGAAGTTGTCACCATAAGCCTCCAAACCCAACTCCATCAGAACTGAAATATGGCTGAACCCGCTGTTGTCCACGGGGACGGACCTTGGTCCCAGGCCCCTTCGACCGAAGTCCCCGTAGAGGAACGACGCGCCTGACCGCGTCGTTTGAAGGATACGTAAGGAGATCCGCACATGCCCCAGAGGAACAGATCCCATGCCAATGACGCTTGGAACATCTCGGTCATCGCCCTCGTCATCGTTCTGGCCGGCCTTCTCTATGTCTTCGGCGCAGCCATGTCAGGCGATAGCCTCCAATTGACCGAGAGCATCAGAGGCGCAGAGGTCTTCGATACCAGGAATCTGCCCTGATCCCGTCTGGAAAAACTCTAAAGACGCGGTAGGTTAGTCGGCAAAGTCTCATGCCGGTATCAAAATGAATTGGCTTCGCCGCTGGAATGCCCGCTCACTCGCCTCGCAATTTTTCATCGCGGGTGGCTTGGTCTCGGTCGCCGCCATGTTTCTGGTGGGCATTCTTGTTACCCATCTGATCGAGGAAGCCGTCATTCATAATTCCGGCGCGGCGACGGCGCTTTACGTCGACAGTGTGGTGGCGCCGCTGCTTCCCGACATGCAAACGGAATCTCTGCTGGACGAAGGCAGCGCTCAGGCTCTCGACGAAACGCTCGGCCAGGGGGCGCTTGGCAGGCGCCTTGTCTCTTTCAGGCTGTGGCGAAACGACGGCACCATCCTCTACTCGAACAACAAGGAACTGGTGGGCCAGAAGTTTCCCCTGAACGCCAAGCTGCAGAAGGCATTCGCCGGCTCGCTCGTTGCGCGCTACGAGATTGCCGATGACCCGGAAAGCGGTACCGAGCGCGCGATCGGCAAGCCGCTGATGGAAATCTACAATCCGGTTCTCCAGCCGTGGTCCGGCCAGGCGGTCGCTGTGCTCGAATTCTACGAGACGGCAGAAGGCCTCGGCGACAGTCTGGCGCACGCGAGGCTGCAGAGTTGGGGGGCCGTCGCCGCTCTCACAGGCATCTTTTTCCTCGTTCTCTCCGCCCTGGTGTTTCGGGGAAGCCGCACGATAGAAGCACAGCGCAGGGATCTCAAGGAACGGGTCAAGGAATTGTCTGCGCTGCTGGCGGAAAATCGCGGGTTGCAGCGGCGGCTGCAGCGCGCCTCGCAGCGCGTGGCGGCGCTGAACGAAACATATCTGCGCAGCATCGGCGCCGATCTTCACGACGGTCCGGCACAGCACATTGCCTATGCTTCACTGCGGCTGGACAGCGACTTATTGATCAACGCATCCACCGAACCCGAAGCACGGGAAAAAGAACTTGCCTGGATACGCTCGAGCCTCGCCGAAGCCATGACGGAAATCCGCAATATCTGCAGTGGCCTGGTGCTCCCGCAGATCGAAAAGTCGTCGATCACCGAGATCGTGCTGCGGGTCGTCGAAGCGCATCGGCACAAGACGGAAACCGTTGTCGAAACGATCATTGACGAGGATGGACCCGAACTCGCCGCTGCCGTAAAGATCTGTATCTATCGCTTCGTTCAGGAAGCCTTGAACAACGCCTATCGCCATGGCGGGGGCGTTCAGCAGACCGTGAAAGCCGTGTCGCACAATGGTCATGTTTGTGTGGCGGTCAGTGATCGTGGCGATGGTTTCGACCCGACGGAGGTGAGGCCGACAAGCCTCGGCCTGGTGGGGCTGCGCGAACGCATCGACAGCCTGGGGGGATCTTTCGATATCGAGACGGGCGAAGGGGGAACGACCGTGACCATGACCTTCGAGCCTATGGAAGCTGGAGACTAGAGATGACACCAATCACCGTCGGGGTCGTGGACGACCACCCGCTTTTTCGCGAGGGCGTAACGCGCAGCTTGTCGGAGATGAGCGACTTCGTGGTCATTGGCGAAGGCGCCAGCAGCGAAGACGCCGCCATGATCGCCTCGAACAACCGCCCCGATGTGATGCTTCTAGATGTTTCGATGCCCGGCGGCGGATTGGCTGCGATCGGCGATGTCCTGGCGCTGAGCCCGTCGACGAAAGTGCTGATGTTGACGGTGTCGGAGGAGGTGGACACGCTGCTCGGAGCCCTGCAGCAGGGCGCGATGGGCTACGTTCTCAAAGGTGTCGGCTCCCGCGGTCTCGCGGAAGCGATTAAAACCGTCCTCAGCGGATCGCGATATGTCTCGCCGACGATGTCGGCGAAGGCGATGGAAAATTCGCTGCAAAACGGAAACTCCGACAAGAACAGTCTGACGCCAAGGGAGCGCGAGGTGATGGATCTCGTCGCCCAGGGTCTGTCAAACAAGCATATCGGCCTGCGCCTCAACCTGCAGGAAAAGACCGTGAAGCACCATATGACACAGATCCTGAGCAAGCTCGGCGCTTCGAACAGGACCGAAGCGGCCCTGCAATGGCGCGAACGGCGATAGCGCCTGGTCGATCTGCGATCCCTACCGCGCCGTTTTCCGCATTCTGCCTCAGCGAAGGAAATTGCTCAGCCGGTTTGCGTCGCCAGCCGTCGCCTGCCTGCTTATGATCGTCCTGCCCTTCGAGTCCTTCATGATATATCGGCCACTGCGAAGGCTTTCGGTGATGCCGTTCGCGTGTCGAACGTTGATCGACCCATCGGTGCCTTCGGTCGCTCTGGCCTTCGATCCTGTCGGCGACGAGGCTGATGAGGAAGAGGATCGGGCGTTGCTGTTGGAGCTTCCACCTGCGCTGCTGCCGGAACCGCCGTTTCCGCCCCCATTGCCACTGCCTCCCCCGTTGCCACTGCCTCCCCCGTTGCCACTGCCTCCCCCGTTGCCACTGCCTCCGCCGTTGCCGCTTCCGCCGCCGTTGCCGTTCCCGTTATTGCCGTCTTTTGCCTCTGCGTGTTTCACCGACAGAACGCGAAGCGAGCCATCGAGATTGATTGTCACAGGCGATGCGGCAACTACCAAGGCCACAGCCGCGCTGCCGCCCAATCTCAGAAAATCCCGTTTCGAGATAGTCAACGCCATTCCCTTGTTCATCCGTTTTTCGCCGTTCCTACGCTTATGGAAGGCCTTGAGGATTTTCGCTTTTCCGAAGCCTAAATGCAACCGGACCTAGGTACTAAGAAAAGGCAGGACTTTGGTCCGGCATGCAGTGGATGCGCCCCCAAGCGATGTCATCACAAATACTGACTCGGCGCGTATATTGTCGACATTGTCGCCGTGGTGTTGCTGGATGAGGCGCAGACGCATTTTTCTGGAACTTCTTTCCTCGTCATCGCTTTGATTATCAAAGTGCAACAGAGGACACCGCGATGCCGAACCCGAATGATTCACCCGCCGTCCAGTCCCTGCGAAAAGAGCAGGCAGAGCAGCGAAAACAGTCCCGAAAGGGTGAACTGGACAAAGCGATCGAAGACACGTTTCCCGCGTCTGATCCTGTTTCCGCCACTCATACCTCCATCCCCGCCGGTCGCAGCGATGTCGAGGCGGCTGAGCGGGTGAAGCGGGAGCCTGATCCGACCGCGCTTGACCAAGACTATCCGCTGGTCGATCAAGCCCTACGCTCCACCGGCCAAATTGCCCGCGCCTCGGACAGATTCGATGCCGACCGCGAGGAACTGCGCGCGCTTCAGAAAGAAGCCGGTCGGATGGCGGAGTCCGCCTCGGAGCTGGCGTCCGGAACAGCCCGTCTGGCAAAGGCGGAAGCTAGGAGTTTCGTCCAGGACATCGAGGATCGGATCCGCCGGCAGCCCCTGACGGCTGCAGCGATCGTCGCCGGCATCGCCTTCGTCTTCGGCGCGACGCGCTGAGAGGACCACGATGGCGAGCCAATGGACCGGCGGCTGCCTGTGCGGATCCTGCCGTTACGAATTCGCCGGCGATCCGCCGCATTCGGGATACTGCCATTGCGACATGTGCAAGAAAGCGACCGGAGGTCCTTTCGCGGTTCTTGTCCAGGCCAAGGTTGAAGATCTCGTCTGGATAAAAGCTTCCCCTGCCGTATACCGATCCTCACCCATTGCGACACGCGGCTTTTGCGGCAAATGCGGAACGCCGCTCTTCCTTCAGTATGACGGCGACGAACTGATCCGCGTGACGGTCGGCTCGCTCGATCGCCCCGACAGGATTCGCCCGGCAGGTCATTACGGCGTGGAGAGCCGGCTTGACTGGGCCAACTGCGGGCGCGGACTACCGGAGGAGGAAACTCAGGAGCGCTTCTGAAGCATGCCGCGCAAAATCATGCTGCGGCTTTGCAGCGCTGACATGCGTTTGAAGTAGACCGGTGACGCGCGACAAGTGAACCTGTTAGATTGCGCCAGCTTCCCGATCTTGCCAGCACCGCTTCGCATGAGCTCTCATGAAAATCGCAACCTACAATGTCAACGGGATCAACGGGCGACTGACCAACCTGCTGCGCTGGCTGAAGGAGGATAGTCCCGATGTCGCCTGCCTTCAGGAACTGAAAACCGACGACGCCAGGTTTCCGCGAAAAGAGCTCGAACGGGCCGGCTACGGCGCGGTCTGGCACGGGCAGCGATCCTGGAACGGTGTCGCGATCCTGGCAAAGGACACGACACCGATCCTGGCACGGCGCGGTCTTCCGGGCGATCCTGATGACACCCACAGCCGGTATATCGAAGCCGTCATCGAGGGCATGCTGATCGGATGCCTGTATCTGCCGAACGGCAACCCCTTTCCGAGCGCCAAGTTCGAATACAAGCTTCGCTGGTTCCGTCGCCTGCACGCCTATGCCGCCGAACTGCTCGAAATCGAGGTGCCTTCCATCCTTGCCGGCGATTTCAACGTCATGCCGACGGAGATCGACGTCTACAAGCCGGAGCGCTGGCGAGACGATGCGCTTTTCAGGCCCGAAGTCCGCAAAGCCTATGCCCGGCTCGTCTCCCAGGGTTGGACGGATGCCATCAGGCATCTGCATCCGGACGAGCGCATCTACACCTTCTGGAAATACTGGCGGAACAGTTTTGAGCGTGACGCGGGGCTTCGGATCGACCACTTTCTGCTCAGCCCGACGGTGGCGCCGTGGCTTCGATCTGCGACCGTCCGGCGCAAGCCGCGGGGGTGGGAGCATACGAGCGACCACGCACCCGTCATGATCGAGCTCGATATTGCCGCAGCTGAAGCCGGGTGAGCGGCAATGCCATCGATCGCAGAATATCGGGGAACCTGCGATGCCTGCCGGAGTTTGCCTGCAAAGGAGATTGTCCGATGCGCACGAAGCCCATTTCCGATTCCGTCAAGCTTCCGCCGAAATCGTTGAACGAGGATACTCGGGACGGCGAGTTGCCCGAAGCCAATATCGACGACCAGCGCAAGCCTCCCGTCAGCATGGGCATCAGCCGCGAGGCGGGCGACGGCGTCCCCGGCTCCGACCCTGAGACAAGCCGCGTCGATCAGAAGGGTCGCATTCCTGCCCCGCAATTCTCCAACCGGAAGTGATCGTCATGGGCGAGAGCAAGAACTATCTCAATACCGATGAAATCCGGGCCGACGATCAATTGTCGCCGAAACCGGTCGAAGGAAAAGATCCACCACGGCATGTGCGCAAAAGCGAGGAAGCCGTTGCCGAAGACTCCGACGATACGGAGCGCATCCGGGTTCCGCCAGCGGTCGCCAATCCTGATTGATACGATTACAGCATCGCCTCATTCGCCGCCGTCCAGATCATAGATGCGGCCCGTCAACCAGGCGGGCCAGTCGCGTTCGAAAAAGGATCTGGCGCCTTCGTCCAAATTGCGGTTCGGACGGGTTGAAAGCCTGATCTCATCGCCGTCGAGCCTAACGACGATCTGCTCCTGGCGATGCGCTTCGCTTTCCTTGCGGAAACGATAGTCCTCCAGTGGACCGGCGCTCGCCTGCGGAAGGAATTCGCCCTCCGCATCGCAGATCGCGCGTGCACCCCGACTGCCGCCGCCCCTGCCAATGAAGAAGTCGAGCGCGCTCAGCACCGCTTCCGAGGCGAGCGCCATGTGCCGCCATTGCACACCTCGGACCGCTTCGGCCGCGCGGTCGTAGGCGAGGCCGTTGGCGCGGACTTTGGCGTTCAGCGCCCGCGCTTCGACCAAGGCCTGGCGGACGCTCCTTTGATCGCAGATGATGCCCGCCTTCTCGCTCATGCGCGCCTGCACCGCCGAGCGGACCGCTTTGACGGTGAGCGGGCTTTCAGTCCGCAGCGCGGAGAGGAGATCGGCGATGCCCGCCTCCGCGGCTTCCGGTACCGGTCCTGCGGCAGCCCGCTTCGCCCCGCCGCCGGCGCCGATGTGTTCGGCCACCCTGGTGCCGAAGACCTGTCCGGCATTCAGCGCCGCTCCACCGGGCCGTGTTACCCCATGTGTCCCTGCCGCTTCCCCGACCGCGTAGCAGCCCCTAAGATTGGTGCGGCCCCAGCTATCGACCATGATCCCGCCGTTCATGTGCTGGTTGTTGACCGCGAACTCCAGCGGCTCTGCGGCAATATCGATCTTGTAGCGGCGATAGAGCTCGATCGCGAGCGGGTTCATGTGCTTCAACCGATCGATCGGCATTTCCTGATCGGCGCCAGCCTTGCCGAGATAGAGACGGACGTCCTCGTCCAGCCGTTCCAGGCTGAATGGCAGGTCGCCGGGAACGGGCAGAGGATTACGATTGAAATCCATAAAGACGCGCCGACCCGCTGCGGTCTCACGGTAAATGGCGAGATCGACCAGGCTCGAGCCGAAATCAAGCAGGCGGGTCGCGTGGAACGGCCATTGATAGCCCTTACGGAAGATGTTTGACGCCAGCTCCTGGGTACTTCGATAATATCCCGCCAGGAAATGGTGTTCGGCGCCTTCGCCGTCGACCGAATAAATGTGCGGAATCGCCTGGACATATGTTCCGGACAGATTCCACGGGAATCCCTCCCTGCGCGTTCCAATGCCGAACTGGCTTTCGGTCAGGTTGACGAGTTCCACGCCCGCTTCCAGCGCCAGTCCGAGGGAGCCGAAGCAGCCGTTGGGATAAACGCTGTCGCGATAAAGTTCGCCTGGGCCGCCGGCTGCGAGCACGATCACGTCACTCACGAACAAAGCGATGCCGAGCGGGTTTTCCTGCCTACGGTCCCCGGCGCGCATGACGAGCGTGCCGGTGACGTTACGCTCAGCCCCCTCGCCTTCGATGAGGATCTTGACCGCGGTGGTCTGGTTGTAGAACGGCACGCCCAGTCGGATCGCCTCCTCCGCCAGCACCTTGACCATCAAGCGCGAGGTGCGCGGGCCGCAGCTGGTGGCGCGGCCGACCTCGTCATGGTCGGTCTGATATCTCAGCGTTCCGCCGAGCGGATCCTGGGGCAGCGGCAGCCCCAAGTACTGCAGCGATGCCATCATCCGTGACGAGCCGACCGCTTCGACATAGGCCGTGTCCTCGTCCATCGCGCCGCCGCTGCCGATGGCGCGG
Organism: Rhizobium sp. NLR16a; assembly: GCF_017948245.1. NCBI lineage: Bacteria > Pseudomonadati > Pseudomonadota > Alphaproteobacteria > Hyphomicrobiales > Rhizobiaceae > Rhizobium > Rhizobium sp. NLR16a. The sequence goes on from NZ_CP072865.1 coordinate 2,187,555, forward strand.
GCCATCGCCCGGTAATTGTCGCCCTGGTCGGCCGTGTTCGCGGTGTGGAGGGTTTGCTTGTCGGAGCCAGAGCAGGCCGAGGTTCCGCCCCAAGCGCTTTGGCTGATAATGACGACATCGACGCCGCGCCGCTTCATTTCCACCGCCGCACGCAAACCCGCAGCGCCAGATCCGACGACGACGCAGCCGGCTCGGTAGATCGGTACGTCGATGCCAGCCAGGCGGGCTCGACCGGAAGCAGGCGGCTCCGGCGGAAGCCGCGGCATATCGACATCGGTCAGTGCGTCAAGAATTTCCTGCGGAACATCTATGGTCATCGGCGCGTCACAATCAATTGAGCGGGATATCCACCCAGCGTCTCTGCCGGGAGGACTCCATGCAGGCGTCGACAATCTGGCAGATGTGGTGGCCGGCATCGAATGTCGGCCACATCGGCTTGTTTGCGACGATCGATCTTATGACTTCGGCCACCTCGATGATCTTGCTTTCATTGTAGCCTATGCCGAAATTCGGCAGCGGAAGGAAGGCCCTGAAGGTGGGGTTCTCAGGCCCGACGTCGATCTCGCGAAAGCCCCGGCGTCCCGTGCTGTCGTCGTTGGAGTAAAAACGCAACCGGTTTATCTCGTCATAGGTATAGGCGATGCTGCCTTTCGTTCCGTAGACTTCGTAGGTCTGCATGAATTTGCGGCCGGTGGCGACGCGGCTGAAGTCGACGATGCCGGCGGCGCCGTTTTCGAACCGGCACAGCAGGTTCGTCGCGTCGGGATTGGTGATATCGGCCCAGGCCTCGTTGCCCGACAGTTTCACCTGCTCCCCATAGGCAAGCCCCTCGACGATCGGCCGGCGCGGGGTGACGATGAGATTGTCGGCGATCAGAGAGCTGACGCGGCCGACAAGGAAATCCATAAAGCTGAAGATGTGCGAACCGGTATCGCCGACGATCCCGGTCGGCGCGAGCTTGCCATCGGCGCGCCACATGAACGGTGCTGTGGGATCCCCATACATGTCGACGTGCTGGCAGCCGCGAAACAGCTTGACCTCGCCGATTTCACCGGATTCGATGATCTCTTTCGCCAGATCATGAACGGGGTTTCGGGGAAAGGCGTGTCCGACACGGGTAATGACACCCTTTTCTCTGGCGATCTCGGCCAGCTCCAGCGCTTCGTTAGCGGTATTTGCCAGCGGCTTCTCGCAATAGACATGTTTGCCGGCCAGCAGGGCCGCCTTGGCCACCGGATAGTGCAGATGGTCGGGCAGGCAGATATCGACGAGATCGACTTCGGGATCGGCAACCGCCAGCTTCCAATCCTGGTAGATCCTGGCCCCCGGCGCCCTGTTGCCAATATCCTGCGCTACGTCAGGGTTGCTGTCGACAAGCGCAACGATCCGCGCCGTTCCATCCGACACGCCGAAGAAATGCGGAAAGGTCTGATAGGCCATCGTGTGGACCTTCCCCATCCAGCCAGAGGCGCCAAGCACTGCAACTTTCACTACAGACATTGTCGTTACTCCTTAGCGTATTTCGGCGCGGGCCCGCGGCCTGGTATCATTGCGTTCATAGGCAAAGATCGCCGACGGCAGCGCAGGCAGGCCCCGGATGAGGTCCGATCCCTTTTCGCCGACCATGATCGTCGGCGCGTTGGTGTTGCAGGACGGCACGCGCGGCATGACGGAGGAATCGCAGACCCTCAGGCCTTCGAGGCCGTGCACCTTGAGATCGAGCCCGACAACAGCGTCAGGCCCTGTTCCCATCTTGCAGGTGCCCACCGGATGATGGTCGGTCTTGGCACTGGCGCAGCCATAGTCGAAAAGCTGCTCGTCGGTCATGACCTTCGGTCCCGGCAGCCTTTCGGCCATGACATAGGGTTTCAGCGCCGCCTGCTGCATGATTTCGCGGGCGATCTTGAGCCCCTCCAGTGACATCTTCCTGTCATGGGGATCAGACCAGTAATTGGGATCGATCAAAGGAGCCACAGCGGGATCGGCGGATGAGAGACGCACCGTCCCTCGCGAGCGCGGATGCAGATAGGCCGAGTTGAGCGTGACCCCGGCATTTTTGAGCCGCTCCACGCCTGCTTCGATGCCGGAACCCAGGCCGAGGTGGAACTGAATATCGGGAGACGGTGCGTTAGGATCGGCATACCAGAAGCCGCCGGTCTCGAAGAGCGACGAGGCGACCGGACCGGTGCGGAACAGGACATATTGTATCCCCGCCCAAAGCGTACGGTGCAGCTTCGCGACGCCGTCATAGGTGTGATCGCCGGTGCATTCGGCGATAACGAACAGATCGAGATGGTCCTGAAGATTGCCGCCAACGCCAGGCAGATCATGGAGGGGCTTGACGCCCACCGCAGTCAAATGATCGGCCGGCCCTATGCCGGACTGCAACAGGAGCTTCGGCGATCCGATCGCGCCTGACGAGACCAGGACTTCGCGTTCAGCGCGCACGACCTCCAGGCCGTGTCCGGTGGCGATCTCAACGCCGACCGCGCGGCCTGCCTCCAGCAGGATACGGACGACACGCGCGCCCGTGCGGATCGTCAGATTCTTCCGGTTCCTGATCGGCGAGAGATAGGCAAACGACGCCGACGACCGGCGGCGATTGCGCTGGGTGAGCTGGTAAAATCCGACGCCGGCCTGCTGGCGGCCGTTGAAGTCGTGATTGTAGGGTATTCCAAGCTCCTGTCCCGCGCGGATATAGGCGTCGCAGATCGGCAAGGGTGCAGCCGGCATCGAGACACCCAGCGGACCGCCATAGGCGTGGTAATCGTCGGCGAAACGCTGATTGTCCTCCGCACGTTTGAAATAGGGCAGGATCGAACGGTAGTCCCAGCCCGCGCAGCCATCTTCACTGGCCCAGAGATCATAATCGGCCGCGTTGCCGCGGGTGTAGAGCTGCGCATTGATCGACGAGCCGCCGCCGATGATCTTTGCCTGGGTATAGCGGAGCACCCTGCCCTTCATGTGCCTCTGGGGAACGGTTTCCCATCCCCAGCTGGCGACGCCCTTGGTCATCTTGGCAAAGCCGGCGGGCATGTGGAAAAGAGGATTCCAGTCACCTCCGCCCGCCTCCAGAAGCAGTACCTTGACATCGGGATCTTCGCTGAGGCGGCTCGCAAGAACACAGCCCGCAGGGCCGGCACCGGTGATGATATAGTCGAATCCCATTTTACTGTCCTATTTGAAGCCGGCGCGCGCCAACGGATCTGCCTGTGTCTGCAAGTCTGTCGACGCGATGTGATGGGCAACTCTGAGCGCTTGGCTGGCGACGGTGAGCGCCGGATTGACCGCAGCCGATGTGGGCAGAAAACCGGCGTCGACGACGAAAAGATTGCCGTGATCGTAGGACCGGCAGTATGGATCCAGTGGCGCCGTTGCCGGGTCGTTTCCGATGCGGATCGTTCCGCACTGATGGGACGGCGTGCGTTTGTCGAAGGGTCTGGACAACACGATCGGAAAACCGATCGACCGCAGGATCGCCTTCAGCTTGGCGACCAGCGCAAGATGCGCGTCCCAGTTGGTCCTCTGCCATTTGAGGACGATCCGATCGCCATCGACCATCACGCGGCTTTCGGGATTCGGAACGTCCTCGCTCATCGCATAGAAGTCGATGGCATGGTCCGTCATGAAACGCAGAAGCCATTCCGGCGCCTGCGGCAAAGAGCCCTTAAGGACCTTTTCGGAAATACGCCCCAGCAACTGCACATTGCCGAGCGGCGGTCCGCCCTCCCCGTCCGAGAGATAGAAGTCGTTGAAGGCGAAAGTCTTCTGGTAGACGGCGGTGTTCCTGAAGCGCGGCGAGACTGCTATCACAGCCGAGGCGTTGTGGTTCATGAAGTTGCGGCCCACCTGATCGGAAGAATTGGCGAGCCCCCTCGGGAAGCGGTCGTTTTTCGAACGCAGCAAAAGCACGGATGACTGCACCGCACCGGCGGAAAGGATGACGATCCTGGGCGAGACGGTCAGCGTCTGTCCGTCCTTGACATAGGTGACCCGGTCGATCCGGTTCCCCGCCCCTGTGTCGAGCCGTATCACCCGCGCATTGGTCTCAAGCCGCACGTTCTCGTGTTTCAGCGCCACCGCGAGGGCTGCGGTCTCGGCATCCATCTTGCCGTCTCGTGAATGCGGATGTGCATCCCAGGGCGTACGTGCCTTGGAGAGCCAGGCTTGGAGATCCAGACCGAGCGGCAGCGAAAACGGATGCAGGCCTTTCGCCTTGAGGCGTGCCCTGACTTCGGCGATCGGCGCCTCGTCGGGCACGGGCGGGAATCCGTAGGCAACCGAGTGATGCGGTTCGGTCGGATCTTCGCCAAGAGTGCCGCGGACCTGATACATCAACTCCGCCTGCGAATACCATGGCTCCAGCTCTTCATAGGGAAAGGGCCAGGCGGGCGAAACGCCTTCCCGATGTTCGATGACCCCGAAATCTTCCTTGCGATAGCGCGACAAGACGGCGCCGTAGAATTTCGAATTGCCGCCGACATTGTAATAGTTGCCGGGGTTGAAGCCCCTGCCGTCCGCCTCGTACCAGGTCTCCTTCGGCCGGAAATGCCCACGCTGGAAGATGGCGCGCTGGTCGCGATTGACTGGAAGATCGGCGATATGCTCGCCGGCTTCGAGGACCAATATCTGCGCACCAGATACAGCCAGGCCGGCAGCGACGGTGGCGCCGCCGACGCCCGAGCCGATGATGACGATGTCTGGTGAACCGCTCATGTCAACACCTTGCCAATCACGCGATGCGGGCCTGGCTGTCCGGGTCGAAGAACACAGCCTTGTCGAGATTGAAGGCGAGGCGTGTGTGCTGGCCGGGTGCGATGCCGGCATCGGCGCGCAGTCGGGCGACCACTTCCTTGCCGCCGAGCTTGGTGACGGCGAAGGTGTCGGAGCCGGCGGGTTCGACGACCTCGATCAGGCAGTCGCCTTCGGTGAGCGAGCGGGCATTGCGGTCGGCGCCGTCGGGGTCGGTCAGCGCCTCGGGGCGGATGCCGAAGATCACCTGCCGGCCGGCATAGGAGGAAAGACCGTTTGCGATTGTCGTGACCGGCAGCCTGAGCGGAGCGGCGTTCGGCCGCTCGAGCGAGACGGCGAGCCCACCGGCGCCGTTTTCGACCGAGGCCTTGACCAGGTTCATCGCCGGTGAACCCATGAAGTCGGCGACGAACATGTTGGCGGGATTGTTGTAGATCTCGGCCGGCGTGCCGAACTGCTGGACGATGCCGTCCTTCATCACGGCGATGCGGGTGGCGAGCGTCATTGCCTCGATCTGGTCGTGGGTGACGTAGACGATGGTCTTGCCGGTCGCCTGATGCAGTCGCTTGATCTCGATGCGCATGTCGACGCGCAGCTTGGCGTCGAGATTGGAGAGCGGTTCGTCGAACAGGAAGAGCTTGGGATCGCGCACCAGCGCCCGGCCCATGGCGACGCGCTGGCGCTGGCCACCCGACAGCTGGCTCGGCTTGCGGTCGAGTAGATGGCCGATCTGCAGCACCTTGGCGACCTTGTCGATCGCCTGCTTGCGCTCTTCCGGCGGCACGCCGCGCATCTCCATGCCGAAGGCGATGTTGCCCGCCACCGTCATGTTCGGATAAAGCGCATAGGACTGGAACACCATGGCGATGTCGCGCTTGGAAGGATGCAGGCCGTTGACGGCGCGCCCGTCGATCCGGATCTCGCCCGCGGTGATCGTCTCCAGCCCGGCGATGGTGTTGAGCAGGGTCGACTTGCCGCAGCCGGACGGGCCGACCAGCACCAGGAAGCCGCCCTTTTCGAGTTCGAGATCGATGCCCTTGAGGATGTCGACAGCGCCGAAGCGCTTTCTGAGGCCGGAGATTTCCAGGAAAGCCATGGGTTACCCTTTGACTGCGCCCGCCATCAGGCCACGCACGAAGTAGCGGCCGGCGAGGATATAGACGATGAGCGTCGGCACGGCGGCGATCATCGCCGCCGCCATGTTGACATTGTATTCGACCACCCCGGTCGAGGTGTTGACGACATTGTTGAGCGCCACCGTCATCGGCATGGAGTCACCGGTGCCGGCATAGGCCGAGGCAAACAGGAAGTCGTTCCAGATATTGGTGAACTGGTAGATGACGGTGACGACGATGATCGGCAGCGAGTTCGGCAGCATGATGCGGCGGAAGATCTGGAAGAAACTGGCGCCATCGACCTGGGCGGCCCGCACCAGCTCGGTCGGGAAGGCCTCGTAGAAATTGCGAAAGAACAGCGTCGTGAAGCCGAGGCCGTAGACGACATGGACGAAGACCAGATTGACCGTCGAATTGCCGAAGCCGAAGTTAAAGCCGGTGGCGTTCTGCAGCGTCACCCCAAAGCGACCGAGCGAGCCGAGGATGGTCGCCATCGGCAAGAGCACCGACTGGAACGGAATGAAGCAGGCAAACAGCATCAGCCCGAACACCAGCGTATGGCCGGGGAAGCGCCACTTGGTCAGGACATAACCGTTCAGCGCGCCCATGAAGGTGGAGATCGCCACTGCCGGCACCACCATCTTGATCGAATTCCAGAAGTAGCCCTTGATGCCGGCGCAGGTCAGCCCGACGCAGGCCTCGCCCCAGGCCTTCACCCAGGGATCGAAGGTCGGCGCCTGCGGCAGCGCCAGCATGTTGCCGTTCTGGATCTCGTCCATCGTCTTGAACGAGGTCGTCAGCATGACGAAGAGCGGCATCAGGTAGAGGATGGCGAAGATCACCAGCAGGCCGTAGATGACGAGGCGGCCGATCCAGCGGGCGCTGTTGCCGCGCTCCGCTCCTGCGCCCGCCGCAGCCGATGACGACGTGCCGATCGAAGAGGTGAGGCTGCTCATCGGGCCTTCTCCTTCAGTTCGGAATAGAGATAGGGAACGATGATCGCCGAGATTGTCATCAGCATGATGATGGCGCTGGCCGAGCCGACGGCCATCTCGTTGCGCTTGAAGGTATATTCATACATGAAGTTCGACGGCAGCCAGGCCGAGCCGCCCGGCCCGCCCGAGGTCAGCGCCACCACCAGGTCGTAGGACTTGATCGCCATATGGGCGAGCACGATGAAGGCCGACAGGAAGATCGGCCGCAACAGCGGAATGACGATGCGCCGATAAAGCTGGAAGGGCGACGCCCCGTCGATCTGCGCCGCCTTCATGATCTCGCCGTCGATGCCGCGAAGACCCGCGAGGAACATCGCCATGACGAAGCCCGACGCCTGCCAGACACCGGCGATGACGACGGTGTAGATGACGAAGTCCTTGTTCTTGATCCAGTCGAAGTGGAAGCTCGTCCAGCCGAAGTGGTGCAGCGTCTGCTCCAGCCCGAGGCCGGGATCGAGGAACCACTTCCAGGCCACCCCGGTGACGATGAAGGAAAGCGCCATCGGATAGAGGAAGATCGGCCTGAGCAGCCCCTCGCCGCGGATCTTCTGGTCGAGCAGGATGGCCAGCAGCAGGCCGAGTGCCAGACAGATGCCGACATAGAGGAAGCCGAAGATCGCCATGTTGGTGATCGAAGTGTACCAGGAGGATGGCGGGTCGCTCTCGAAGGTCCAGCGCCACAGCCGCTGATAAGCGCGCGCGCCGGTCAACGCATAGGAGGGGAAGGTCTTGGAATTGGTGAAGGAGAGATAGGCCGTCCAGACGATGAAGCCGTAGACGAAGATCAGCGTGATGACAAAGCTCGGCGCCAGCACGATCTTCGGCAGCGCATCCTGCAGCCGGCCCCTGAGTGAGACCCGCGTCGCTTGCCGCGGCGTCAGAACCGGATCGGTGGTCGCAACTGTGCTCATGGAATGTCATCTCCTCCCTGTATGTCGTCATGGGGGGCTGGCCCGCATGCCCCTCCCCGCATGATCGCCCCGCATATCCGTCAGGGGCTGCAGCTTCCCCGCGACGACGCGGGGAAGCGTGTTCATCGGCGGCGGCCTCAGCGGGCGTCGTCGATCGCCTGGACGAGCTGGGTCACGGCTTCGTCCGAGCTCTTGATCTGGCCGTGGACGAACTTCGAGACGACGTCCTTATAGGCATTGGCGATTGCCGGAGGCGCGCCATAGCCCTGGGCGAGCGAACCGAACAGCGTGCCGCCCTCGTTGGCGGCCTTCAGATCGGCGATGCCCTTCTTGCCGCAGGCGTCGAAGTCGGTGTCGGGAACGTCGGTGCGGGCCGGAACCGAACCCTTGACGACATTGAAGGCCGACTGGAAGCTCTTCGACAGCGTCGCCGTCGCCAATGCCACCTGCGCCGCCTTGCGGTCGTCGGGAACGTTGAACATGCCGAACATGTCGGAGTTGTAGATCACGCTGCCTTCGGTGCCGGGGAAGCGGTAGCAGAGGAAGTCTTTATCCGGCGTCTTCTTGGCGGCGACGAATTCGCCCTTGGCCCAGTCGCCCATCACCTGCACCAGCGCGTCACCCTTGATGACCATCGCGGTCGCCAGGTTCCAGTCGCGGCCGGAGAAGTTCGGATCGACATATTTGACGATCTTGGCGAGGTTGTCGAAGGACTTCTTCATCGTGTCCGACTTCAGCGACGCCTCGTCGAGGTCGTTGAAGGCCTTCTTGTAGAACTCCGGCCCACCGGTCGACAGCACGATGGAATCGAACATCGTCGCCTCCTGCCAGTTCTGGCCGCCGAGCGCCAACGGGATGACACCGGCAGCCTTGGCCTTGTCGAGCAGCGCGATCAGGTCGTCGAAGCTCTTCGGCTGGGTGCCGCCGATCTTGTCCATGACAGCCTTGTTGATCCACAGCCAGTTGACCGAATGGACGTTGACCGGGGCTGCGACCCACTTGCCGTCATAGACGGAGAACTTCTGCAATGCCGCCGGCACCGACTTGTCCCAGCCTTCCTTCTTGGCCGTCTCCGTCAGGTCACCCATCACGCCGGCCTGGGCATAATCGAGCACGGTGTACCCCAGCATCTGCGAGGCCGTCGGATAGGTGCCCGCCGCCACCATCGCCTTCAGCGCCGTCATCGCCGCATCACCACCGCCGCCGGCAACCGGGACGTCCTTCCAGGCAAAACCTTCCTTCGATAGATCCTGCTTCAGGACGTTCAAAGCCGCTGCCTCGCCCCCCGACGTCCACCAGTGCAGCATCTGCACTTCCTTCACGTCGGCAGCGCGTGCGGAGACGCCGGCGCCGGCCACGGCCAGTGCGATCACGGCAGTCATTGTCAGAAACTTACGCATCGAAGAACCTCCCAGTTCCCGTTTGGAGATGCGGGACCCATTCCCGCACCCGATCACCCGCCCTCCTCAGGCGTAGTTTCGTCGCTGGCGAAGCCAGCCTCAGGTTCGCGGCATCCACCAGTTGGTGCGCTTGCCGATATGCATGTTCAGCGTCTTGGTCTCCGTATAGTCCTCGACCGCGTGGCGGCCGAGCTCACGGCCAAGGCCGCTCTGCTTGTAGCCGCCGAAGGGCAGTTCCGAGGCGCCGTCCATGAAGGTGTTCATCCAGACCGTGCCCGCCCGCACTGACCGACCGATGGTCAGGCAGGTATCGAAATCGCGGCTCCAGACACCGGCCGAGAGGCCGTAATCGATGGAATTCGCGATCCTGATTGCTTCGGCAGTCGTTTCGAACGTGAGAACCGAGAGGACCGGGCCAAAGACCTCTTCGCGCGCCACCGCCATGTCAGGCGTGACCGCTTCGAGGATCGTCGGCGACATGAACTGCCCCATGCCGAGGTCGAGCCTCTCGCCGCCATGCGCGATCCGAGCGCCGCTGCTCCTGGCGCCGGCGACATAGCCCGAGATCTTCTCCAGATGCTGCGGCGTTATGATCGCGCCGACCTGCGTCGAGGGATCGAGGGGATCGCCGACCTTGACCGCCTTCGACAACTCGGCAATCCGCCTGACGGCATCGGCAGCGATCGACTTGTGAAGGATCAGCCGCGAGCCAGCATTGCAGCACTCGCCGGCATTGAAATAGGCACCGAAGACCGCGGCATCGATGAAGGCGTCGAGATCGGCATCCGGGAAGACGATCTGCGGGTTCTTGCCGCCCAGTTCCAGTGAGACCTTCTTCAGCGTCTGCGCAGCATTCGCCATGGTCAATTTTCCCACGCCCGTCGAGCCGGTGAAGGAGACCATATCGACGTCGGGATGAGACGTCATGACCGCGCCGACCTCAGGTCCCGTACCGGTGACAATATTGACGACACCCTCGGGAATGCCTGCTTGCTGCAGGATTTCTCCGAGCACGAGCGTCGATCCCGATGTCAGTTCAGAGGGCTTGACGACGGTGGTGCAGCCTGCGGCAAGGGCGAAGGGCAGCTTCTGTCCGACGATCAGGAACGGGAAATTCCAGGGCGTGATGATCGACACCACGCCGATCGCCTCGCGCAGGACGACGCCGAGCGTGCCGTCCCCAAGCGTGTTGTAGCTTTCGCCGTGAAGGTCGCGAGCAAGAGCCGCCGCATAGCGCCATATGTCGACGGAGCCCGCGATCTCGCCCTGAACCTGGGTGATGGGTTTCCCCGCCTCGATGGCATCGAGAAATGCCAGTTCTTCCGCACGCGCCGCGATCAGATCGGCAGCCCTGAGCAGAATGGCCGACCGCTCGGAAGCGGTCATTCGCGGCCATGGCCCGAGATCGAAGGCCTTGCGGGCGGCGGCGATGGCGCGTTCGGCATCGCTCCTGCTGCCGGCCGGGAAACGGCTGACCACCACACCATGGCTCGGCGCGACGCGCGCGATCGGATCGGCGGCGCCGGCTTCCCATTTGCCGTCAATCAGCATCTTGAAATCGCGAGCTTTGTCATTGCTAAGCGCGGTCGGATTGACGAGAACCGTCATTACCATTCTCCCTTGAATTTTGCCGGGCGCTTTTCGCTGAACGACGCAACGCCCTCCTTCAGATCGCCGGTCTTGGCGGCGAGGATCGAGCCTAGGGCTTCGACCGCGGTTCCATTGTCTTCACCGTTCGCCGATGCGATCATCAGCTTGACGATCTCGATAGCGGCCGGTCCCCGTGCGGCAATCCGCTCGGCATAGTCCCTGGCAGCCGCCAGCGCGTTTCCCGTCGGAACCACCGCGTCGACGATCCCGAGCAGACGCGCCTCCTCGGCGGTAAAAATCTCGCCGCCGAGCGCCATGCGCCGGACGGCCTGCGCGCCAAACCGGCGCACGAGACGCTGGGTGCCGGACCAGCCCGGCACCATTCCGAGGCCGGTCTCCGGCAGGCCGATCTTGATGTGTTCCTCTGCGATGCGAATATCGGCAACGCCGGCCAGTTCGAGCCCGCCTCCGAGGGCGTGGCCATTGAGGGCCGCGACCAGCGGCACCCTGAGCGTCGCCAGTCTATCGAATATGCGGTGGCCGTGCCGCACCCAGGCGTGGCCGAACTCCTGAGGCAGCATTCCGCCCCAGGCCTTGATGTCGCCTCCGGCGGAAAAGCCCTTTCCTTCGCCGGTGAGAACGGCAGCGCGCACATTCGGGTTCGCCTCCACCGCGTCGGCCGCCTCCGCCAAGGCTTTCAGCATATCGAGATCGAGCGCGTTCAGCTTCTCCGGCCGGGAGATCGTCAGCGTCGCGACATGGCCATCGATATCGATCCTGACCGATCCACTAGCCATTGAAGGAGCCCTCCAGCGCCCGCGCCCTCCTTGCCGGAAGCGAGAGTCCGATCTCAGCCTCCCGGAACAGTGCGGCGTCCATCACCTTCAGGTCGGGCGCGACGATCAGTCGGAATTCGGACTGCTCGAGGATCTGGGTTTGCAGATCGACGCCGGGCGCGATCTCGGTCAACACGATGCCCTCAGGCGTCAGCTTCATGACGCACCGCTCGGTGACATAGGTGATATCCTGACCCTGCTCGATTGCGCGCCTGCCGCTGAAGGTGACGTGTTCGACCACGTTCACCAGCTTCTTCAGCTTGCCTTCCTTTTCGATGAGGAGAGCTCCGTCGGCGATCGAAAGCTTCGCACCGGCGTTGAACATGCCGGAGAAGACTATCTTCTTCGCCCGCGCCGTGATGTCGACGAAGCCCCCAGCGCCGGCGGTGACATGCGGCCGGAACGACAGCTTCGAGACGTTGACCGATCCGTCCTTTCCGATTTCGAGGAAGGACAACAGCGACGCATCGAAACCAGCGCCCTGGAAATAGGTGAACTGATAGGGAGACGGCATATAGGCATCGGCATTGGAGGCACAACCGAAGGCGAAGTCGAGCAGCGGCACACCGCCGACCGCGCCCTGCTCGATCACCCAGGTGACAGCGCCGTGCAGCCCCTCCTCCAGCAGAATCCGTGGCACGTTGGCCGATATTCCGAAGCCGAGATTAACGCAGCTTCCCGCCTCTAATTCCTGCGCGACGCGGCGCGCGATGACCTTCTGGACATTGAACTCCGGAACGCGGAAGCTATCGAGCGGGCGGAAGATCTCGCCTGATATTGCTGGGTCGTACCCAGTCTGCGTCGTCTGCTTCTGATCGGGATCAACGATCACATAGTCGACCAGCATTCCCGGCACGCGGACGTCATGGGGCTTCAGAGAGCCTTCATTGGTGATACGCTTGACCTGCGCGATGACGATGCCGCCATTATTGCGGGCGGCAAGCGCCTGATCGAGGCCGCCGAGATAGGCGCCTTCATGTTCATAGGTGAGATTGCCGCGCTCATCGGCTGTCGTCGCGCGAATGATCGCGACCTGCGGGACGATCGCGGGGAAGAACAGCCAGTCGTCGCCCTCGAAGCTGACGCGCCTGACCACCGGATCGCCCGAAGCGAGGGCGTTCATTGCGCAGCCCTGCCGCTCGGGATCGACGAAGGTGTCGATGCCGACCTTGGTCAAGACACCAGGTCGCTTGGCGGCGGCCTCGCGATGGATGTCGAACAGGATGCCGGAGGGAATATTATAGGCCGGGATCTCATTATTGGTGATCATTTGCCAGATCAACGGCGGCTCGGCCGAGGACGGTCCCGAGGGATAGGAACCGCCGATGATGCGCTTGAGCAGACCTTTCCTCGCGATATGGTCGACGCCCTTGATGCCGCTCATATCGCCGGCGGCAATTGGGTGAAGGGTGGTAATGTGACTAGGATGACCGGTCGCTTCGAAACGCTCGCCGATCGCCTTCAGCATCAGGTCGGGGCAACCTAGACCGCTCGACGACGACACCGTAACGACGGCGCCATCCGGGATCAGCGCGGCCGCTTCGGCTGGTGTGAGATGCTTCTTCATGTGCGTCACTTCGAACCCCGTTTCAATTTCCCGCTCTGCCGGCCCTTATCGGCGCGGCTGTGCCGGCTCCGCAACTTTCGCGGACGACGAGCCGAACGGCTGTCGTCACCGTCTCCGCTTCGGCCTTGCCCGCATTGATCTGCTTGAGGAGCATCTGTGCGCCGCGACGCCCGATGCCCTGCGGATCGACCGAGACCGTCGTTAGCGCGGGAACCGCCGCCTGAGCCTCGATGACGTCGTCGAAACCCACGACGGCGAAGTCGGCGCCAGGCTCCAGACGGCGCGAACGCAATCCGTCGCAGACTCCGAAGGCGACGGCATCGTTGAAGCAGACGGCCGCAGTGGGCCGGTCGCCAAGAGCGATCGCTCTTCCGATCGCCTCCACGCCGCCCGCTCGCGACGGCGCGGACGAGATCACGAGTGCCTCGTCGTATCCGAGCCCGGCCGCCTCTATTCCGCTGCGGTAACCGGAAAGGCGATCGTCGAAGACAGCGGTGTCGGGAAAGCCGCCGAGAAATGCGATGCGCTTATGACCGAGACCCACCAGATGCTGAACGGCGGCCATCATGCCGGCCCGGTTGTCGGAGACTATCGACGAGACCTTGGCGCCAGGCAGGTTTCGGACGACAACCACGACGGGAATGCCTGCCGAGACCAGCGGCTTGAAGTCGGCGGCATCGGTGGCGCGCGCCGGCGAGACGATCAGGCCCGAAATGCCATGTTCGCGCATCGATGCGACAACCTCGCGCTGCCTGTCGATGCTCTCGCCGGTGTTCGACAGGAACTGCACGAAACCGGCCGACTGAACGACCATATCGACGCCGACCGCCAACTCCGCAAAGAAGCTGTTCGTCAGATCGTTCACGACAACTCCGATGATCCTCGATTTGGAACCGGCCTGCCGAAGATTGGCTGCGCCGCGATTATAGACGTATCCGAGCTCGCGCATCACGGCATTGACCTTGGCACGCGTCGCCTCATTGACCAGGGAGGAGCCCTGAAGCACGAGCGACACCGTCGACTTGGAGACGCCGGCGGCCTTCGCAATGTCGATGACGGTCACCCGCGCCTTTGTCACTTCACCCTCCCGACGTCATCGTCGACTGGTGCTTATTTATTTGGAACGTTCCAAATATGTCAAGAGCCATTTTAATTAGGGTTGCTCTTTATTGGCCTTTCTCTCTCCCCATCACGTCACGAGCGGGGACTTGTTTTTGGAACGATTTAAATCATGGAAACAACCCGACAGGCTTTTCCCAACGTTGCGAGTTCGGGCCAGCCTGCGAAATCTCTGGCTCTTCAAGTCTGAGGATGAATCGCGGCAGATGTCGTGGATCCATTAGGCTGGAATTGCTCTCGAGGAATTCCCTCCCGGAGGTATTAGCGAAACTTTATCGTTTGTGGCCAATGCTAGGGATAGGGGACGCGCCAGATCTAAAGCGGGGCCGGAAATGCCGCATTCGTTTGAAGCCATTCTGGAGAACCTGCCGCAGGGCATTGTTCTCCTTGATTCTGCCGATACGGTGACGGCTTTCAATTCCCGTGCGCTTGATATTCTCGGCCTTTCCGATGGCACTCTGCGCAGAGGAATGAATATCGACGGCCTGCCCGGCACCGCCGACTGCCGTGCAGCGGCTTGTTCACGGTTGACTACCGGCAGGCCGCACACCTCGCAGTTTGCACTGGCCAACGGACGGATGATCTCATTGACCTGCGCCCCGTCGAGAGCGGGAAGCTGGATCCTCAGCTATGAAGACATCTCGGCCCATATCCGCGTAGAAGACAATCTGAGGGAACAGCATCGCCGGTTCGACGCAGCTCTCAGCAATATGCCGCATGGGCTGTGCATGTTCGACGCGACGAAGAAGCTGATATTGTGCAACGCATCCTATGCACGGATGTACGATCTGCCGGATTTTTTGACTCGGCCCGGAACGTCGCTGGTGGACATCCTCGCCTATCGAAGCCAGCAGGGAAATGGTCCGGCCGACACCGCCACCTATTTTGACGTCGTCTTCGAAGCGACGGCACTCGGCGCACCGGCGAGCCAGAACATCGCGCTCACCGACGGGCGCATCATCAAAATCACCCACAATCCGATGCAGAACGGCGGATACGTGGCGACACACGAGGACGTCACGAAGACCGTGCGGCTCGCGGAAGCGCTGCGCCGCCATCACGATCAGCTCGAAGTTACTGTGCAAAACCGAACGGCGGAGGTCGAACGGCAGGCGCGCGAGCTTGAGCGGATGCTCGCCCAGGAGCGGAGCGTCAACGAATTGCAGCGGCAGTTCGTGGCGATGGCATCACATGAGTTCCGCACCCCGCTTGCAATCATCGATGCTGCCGCTCAGCGGCTGCTCCGGAAAGGGGGCGCGGTCGAGCCCGAATTTCTCAACGACAAGGTCGAACAGATCCGTGCATCGGTGAGCCGGATCGTCGATCTCATGGAGAGCATCCTGACGGCCGGACGCCTCGATACCGGCAAGATCGATATCAGTTATGACGCCTGCGCCGTGGGAACGTTGATCAGAACCTGCTGCGAGCGGCAGTCGGCGATCTCGAAGACGCACGGCTTCGTGCTCGACATAGACGGGCTGCCGGAATTCATCGATGCCGATCCCCGCAGCTTAAGCCAGGTCTTTACCAATCTGCTCTCGAATGCGGTGAAATATGCGCCAGGAACCTCCGAAATTCGTGTTACGGCATGGGAGGAGACGGGCAATATCAAGGTTTCGATCAGCGACGATGGCGTGGGGATCGATGCTGAAGACGTGCCCCGGCTGTTTCAACGCTATTTCCGCGCGCGGACCTCGACCGGGATTGCCGGAACCGGTATCGGCCTCAATCTTGTCAAGCAGATCATCGAACTGCATCGAGGCTCGATAGAGGTGCGAAGTGCAAGAGGGTGCGGATCCACCTTCACCGTCACTCTTCCCATCAAGAGAGCCGCTGACATTCTGGCGAGCAACGACGTTGCCTGATCATTCAGGCCCTCAAACGGCGTCCTGTACGGCCGAGGGCTCGTTCCCGAACTGACTGCGCAGGATTGCTGTCCGGCATATCTACCCTATCCTTCTCGCAATAGAGGAGGACCATGTCATGGCTTTCATTCACACCCCGGATGCATCCGCCAGCGAGAGGACGACGTCGATGTACGCGTCGGCCGAGGCGAATTATGGTTATCTGCCGAACATGTATCGTGCCTTCGGCCACCGGCCGGAGGTGATGGAGAGCTGGGCGGGGCTGCTTTCGAGCATTCGCGGCCATATGAGCCTCAGGCGCTACGAATTGGTGACGCTGGCGGCGGCCAAGGAGCTTAAATCCTCTTATTGCATGCTGGCGCACGGCTCGGTGCTGCTGCGCGAGGGATTTACCAGCGAGGGACTGACGGCAGTTGTCAACGAGACCGAAAGGGCACCAATCGATGCCGGCGAGCGTGCGATCATGGCCTTTGCGGCCAAGGTGGCGCGCGATGCGACATCGATCACGCAGCACGATATAGACGGGTTGAAGAAACACGGGCTGAGTGACGCCGAAATTTTCGACGTCACGGCCGCCACAGCGGCCCGCTGTTTTTTCTCGAAAATGCTGGATGCGCTCGGCGCTGCGCCCGACCACGCCTATATCGAGCGGCTGGAGCCGAATGTGCGAAAGGCGCTCAGTGTCGGCCGGGAAGTCGAGCGGCCCCTGGCGCCTTCACCCTCGGGCGGCACATCGCAATGATGCAGTGTCGGCTGACGCCAGCGGCTGTGGCCCCTACTCTTCCGGTTTTTCGGCAAAATGCCGAATCGCAAACTCGGCAATAGTCTGACTCGAGCGATCGGCATCGTCGAGTATCGCGGGAAACAGCTGCCACTGATGCGGCATGCCCGGCCAGACCTCGGTGGTGACATCCACGCCCTGCCCGCGCGCTTTGTCAGCGAGGCGCAGCGTGTCATCAAGCAGGGCTTCGCCGGAACCGACCTGCAACAATAGCGGCGGGAATCCGGTCATGTCGGCATAAAGCGGTGATGCCTGAGGATCGGTGGCAGGCCGGCTGCCGAGATAGGTCTTGCGCAAAGTCTCGATCAACGCCTTATCGACCAGCGGGTCGCTGCCGGCATTCGCCGTCATCGATCCGCCCGTCGCGGCAAGATCGGTGATCGGGCTCAGCGCAATCACGGCCGCCGGCAAGGGTTTGGCCGCCTGCTTCTGCCGCAGCACCGCCTCGAGCGCAATGTTGCCGCCAGCGCCGTCTCCTGCCACGACGACGTTCTCGTTGCTATAACCGTTATCAAGAAGCCAGCGATAGGCCGTCAGCGCGTCGTTGATCTGGGCGGGATAGGTATATTCCGGCATCAGCCGATAATTGATCAGAAGCACGTCGCTGGATGCGGCCTTGGCGAGCGAACCGGCGAACAAGCCGTGCGTACGGATGGAACCACCGGAAAAGCCGCCGCCATGGATGTAGAGAATCACCCTTTTGCCGATCGGGTGATGGAGCCGGGCGGGCCACATCAGCTCGCCATCCACGCCGTCGGCATCGACCTGCCGGACCTGGATGCGCGTCGGCCCCGGCATCGTTTCCATCAGCCTGGCGAAAGCAGCCCTGCGCTCTTGCAGGCTGTCGGCGCCGGCAAAGTGCTCCTTCCACAGGCCGAGCAGTTTTTCGACCTGCGCACGCGAGGACTGGCTTTGCGGCCCGATTTCTTCTCCCAGCGCCAGCGGTGCCGATAGGATCAGCGCGGCGATGGCGGGAAACAGATATCCGAGCCGCTTCGGCGCACTTCGATCAGCATTTGACAAAATCCGCCCCTTCATCAATCTCTCCCGATGATGCTGCCATGACCGTATCATTGGCTGCTTCGCCCAGCGAAGTCAAAAGGGTGACAAGCGCAACCTTTCGCTTTTTCACGTCTCCAACGAGCAGGCTGATGCCGGCCCGCGCGGCAGCTGCCGGCCTGCTGCGGGCTGATCGGACTGTCAATGGAAGAAATCGAAATTGTTGCCGGCGCGGCTTGCCATCTGCCAGGCTTCCATCGGAAATGGATCCCGCCCTGCCCTCAACTCCCGTGCTTCGGCTCGCGTAGAAATGAAGGATACCGATGACCACCATTTACCTTGCCGGCCCGGAAGTCTTTCTTCCCGATGCAATGCCCATCATGGCAGAAAAACGCCGATTGGCGCGTCAGTGCGGCTTCGAACCGACCGGCCCCGGCAGCGACGAAAATCAAACGCCGATAAAGCGGACAGCTGCGGAGATTTACGCCCGCAATGACGTCGCCATGCGTAAGGCGGAAATCTGCCTCGCCAACATCACACCCTTTCGCGGCGTCAGCGCCGATCCGGGCACGGTCTACGAGATCGGCTTCATGATTGCTCTCGGAAAATCGGTCTTCGCCTATACCAACCACCCCGACGACTACGGCTTGCGCGTCCGCTCGATCTGGTATGCGGGAATGGAGATCGACGAGACGAGCGGACGCCCGCGCGGGCCTGACGGCATCGCAATCGAAAATCACGGCATGGCCGACAACCTGATGATCGACGGAGGCGTCGAGGCGGCAGGAGGCAAGGTATTCCGTGCAACCACCCTGCCGGCGGATCCTGCCCGAGACTTGGCGATTTATTTTGAGGCGCTTCAAACGATCGCTGGCTTGCGCGGGTAGGATTGGGCTCTTTCACACCGCCCTGATCGCGTCGATCACCGCCCTGAAGCCCGCAGATATATGGCGGCGGCTCGGATAGTAGATATAGAGCGGTTCCTCCGGCTGACACCAGTCGTCGAGCACCTGGATGAGTTCGCCGTCGGCAATGGCCTTTTCGACGCGGGGCTCCCAGATATAGGCAAGGCCGACGCCGCCGAGCGCTGCCTGCATCATCAGCTCGTGATCGTCGAGCGACAGTGGTCCGGTCGGCTGAAAGCTCACCGTCTGGCCGTCCTTCTCGAATTCCCAGGCATAACGTGCACCGGAGGGAAACATGTTCTGGATGCAGAGGTGGCGCTTGAGCTCGTAAGGCGTTTCCGGCTTCGGGCGCCTCTCGAAATAGGCGGGTGAACCGACCACGACCAGGCGGATACGCGGCTTGATACGCAAGGCGATCATGCCTTCGGTGACACGTTCGCCGAAACGGATGCCGGCATCAAACCCTTCCTCGACGATGTCGACCAGCCTGTCGGTCGCGTTGATTTCCAGCTGCAAATTGGGATTGCGTTGAAGCAATGGGGCGATGACACGGCCAATGACGAAAGGACCGATGGAATTCGGCACGTTGATTCTCACCCTGCCGAACGGCGTATCGCGGTATCGGTTCAGCGCATCGAGCGCGGCCGCCATCTCCCCGAAAGCCGGAACGAGATGTGAGACCAGGAGTTCGCCGGCTTCCGTCAGCGAAACGCTGCGTGTCGTGCGGTTGAGCAGGCGGATGCCAATTCGGTCTTCCAGATTGAGCACCGCATGGCTGACGGCAGAGGCTGTGACGCCCCGCTCCTCGCCCGCCTTGCGGAAGCTCTTGTGCCGCGCCACGGCCACGAAGGCCGCCAGTTCGGAAAGTTCAGTGGCCCTCATTGCTGAGTTTTGCTCATCATAGTTTCAATAATACCGAATCTTATACAGCATCTGGTTTTCAGTCAAATTCAGTCCGTCAGCACAGAGATGCGACGCCAACAAAGGAATTCGTCATGAAAGTCTGGTTTATCACTGGTGCATCCCGCGGTTTCGGCGCGCTGATGACCAAGGAAGCACTTGCATCAGGCGATGCCGTCATCGCCACGGCCCGCAACCCGAAGACCATCATCGAACAATTCGGGGACCATCCGAACCTGCTGGCCGTCGCGCTCGACGTCACCAACGAGGCGCCGGCCAAGGAGGCTGCGGCCGCCGGCATCGCCCGCTTCGGCCGCATCGACGTTCTCGCCAACAATGCCGGTTACGGCCTGCTCGGCGCCGTCGAGGAAGCCACAGCCGAAGAGATCGAAAAGATCTATGCCACCAATGTCTTCGGTCTCCTGAAGGTGACACGCGCCGTACTGCCCTATATGCGTCGCCAGCGTTCCGGCCATATCCTGAACTTCTCCTCGATCGGCGGCTATTTCGGCTATCCCGGCTGGGGCGTCTACGGCTCGACCAAATTCGCAGTCGAAGGGCTGTCGGAATCCATGGCCGCCGAAGTCGAACCTTTCGGCATCAAGGTGACGATTGTCGAGCCTGGCTTCTTCCGCACGGACTTCCTCGCCGACACCTCGCTGGCAATAAGTCCTGCTTCCATCGCCGATTACGAGGGCACGCCGGCTGGAAACATGCGTAATTTCGCCGTCGACGCCAATCACGCCCAGCCCGGCAACCCCGCCAAGCTCGCGGCCGGCATCATGACAATGGTCAACTCGGCCAACCCGCCGCTGCGCATGCCGTTCGGCAGCGATACGGTCGCCATGATCGAGGCGCAGCATGCGAGTGTCGAAAAGGAACTGGCCGTCTGGCGCGAGCTTGCCGTCTCCACGGATTTTGCAAGCGACGCAACCGCTCGGGCCTGAGCAGCCAAGACCAATGCCGCCGTATTCGGATTTGGACGTGCGGCAGCGCCATGGAGGTGATACAAAGAACGCCTTGCGGCAAATTGGCATTCGCCTCTCGCCGGGGATGGCCTAGATGTAAGTCAGACCGTGACCCCTGAAGAGGCAACACATGCCCATCAAGACCATCTGTATTTATGGCGCCGGCGCCCTTGGCGGCGCCATCGCCGCCAAGCTCGCAGGCAGGGAAGATAACGACGTCGCCGTCGTCGCGCGTGGGGCGCATCTCGATGCGATCCGCAGCCACGGCCTCAGTCTGCGCGAGGCCGATGCGCAAACCCCGCTCAAGGTACGCGTAACGGCAACCGACGATCCGAAGACATTGCCGCGGCAGGATCTCGTCATCACCGGCCTCAAGGGACATCAGCTGTCGCCTGCCGCCGAAGGGATCGCCGGTCTGCTCAAGCAAGGCACCCGCGTCGTCATGATCCTCAACGGCATTCCATGGTGGTATTTCCATCGCGATCCCAGGAGCGGACATCAGGAACTGCAATTCGACGAGCTCGATCCCGGCGGCAGGCTCTGGCGGCTGATCAGCCCGGAACGCGTGATCGGCTGCGTCGCCTATCAAGGTGCGGAAGTGGTCAAGCCAGGCGAGATCCAACTTTCCCACAAAGGCCGCTTCGTACTTGGCGAGCCCTCCGGTGAAATGTCTGCCGAGCTTTCGGCCATAGCAGCGGTGCTGAGCGGCGCCGATCTCAATATTACGACCACGGCCGACATCCGCAGTGAAATCTGGAGCAAGTTGATGGGCAACGCCGCCTTCAACCCGATCAGCGCTCTGACACGGGCGCTGATGACCGACATCATGGCGGATCCGGCGCTCATGGACATGGTGAGCAAGGTCATGAAGGAAGTGCGCGCTGTCGGCGATGCGGTCGGTGCGGATTTCGCCATGTCTGTCGAGCAGCGGCTGGAGCAGTCGCGCCACATCGGCGGCGTTCGGACCTCGATGCTGCAGGACCTGATCGGCGGCAAGGCGCTCGAAATTACCCCGCTTGTCGGCATGCTGGTGGCGCTCGGACGCCTGACTGCCGTGCCGACGCCGGTATCGGAGACGATCCTGGCGCTGGTGACGCAGCTGGATCGGGAAAACCGGCGCGGCAACTGACAACCAGGAGAACGGCGGCCATCAGGGCGACCATTCCTTCCCGACATGGCGTGGGAGATTTCCGCCGCCCGCCTTTATGCCATAACTATATTTTTGCCCCTCGCCACGCATGGATTTCCTATCGCAGGCATGGGCTAAAGGGGCCGATTTCCAACTTTTCGTTAACTGGCATGCTGGTAAAATCTCGTCGCCAAGTTATCAGACGCCGCGAGACCGATGCCGAAACCGAATTTCCGCTTCACCCATTACGATCTCAAGGAACAGCGAGCCGGAACGATCGTCGAGGTGTCGCTGAATGCGGTGAACAATGTTCGTCTGATGACGGCGCCGAACTTCCAGCGTTTCACCGAGGTTCTCGATTTCAAATATATCGGCGGCGTGGCGCGCAAGTCGCCGGTCAAGCTCGCCGTTCCGGAAAGCGGCCACTGGCATGTCGTCGTCGACATGGAAGGCCATCACGGGCTCGCGGAATCCGCCGTCAAGGTGATCGCCGCGCCTGTCAATCAGAAGACACCACGCCCTTCCTGAGCTTTGCAGCACCGGCATCTTTTCTGACGCGCCAGGACAGGCACGGACGTGCTTTGTCGACAAACCGTGATCACGAGACGCCCAATCGTACTGATCTTGATCACGATCAATGAATCATCCCGAGTCGTCGTTCACAATTCTCAGTCGCGGGGCTTCCACCACGCCGCCAGCTGCAGTCCGCTCCCATTCATACTCGGATCGCCGAGAGAGGAACAGCAGACGAAGATCTCATCACCTGGGGCAGCCCATGACTTCGAACCCGATCGATCGTGTCACTGATATCATCGATCCCGGCGATGCACTCGGTGAAGTCCTTTTCGGACTGATCATGGCGCTGACTTTGACGGTCGGCTCGAGACTTGTTTTTGAAGAAGAGGGGTTGGATGCTCAGGAGTTGATCGTCGCAACAGTCGGATGCAACGTTGCCTGGGGGATCATTGACGCCGTTTTGTTCGTTCTGGGGACGACGTTTTACAAGAGCAGGCGGCTGCGCCTTTTTCGGCAAATCAAAGCCGCCGGAAGCGAGACTGCGGCGCTCAACATGCTCGCGAAAGAATTCCCGATCGAAGAAGCACCGTTTTCTGCAAAGGCTGCCGATGCAGACGCGCTTTATAGATCACTGCTGACGCTCGCACGCAGGGCCGATCCTGTGAGGGCGTCTCTATCGAAAAATGATCTCCTTGCCGCCCTCGCGGTCGTTTTTCTCGTCTCGGTCACGTCCATTCCGGCCGTGACCCCTTTCTTTCTCATCGACAGCGCCCACCTCGCTCTGAGAGTCAGCAACCTGTTTCTCATCATGCTGCTGTTCGTGACGGGTTATGCGTGGGCGAAATTTTCGGGAGGCAGGCCTTTTTATGCGGGGATGACGATGACTTGCCTCGGATTGCTTCTGGTCGCCATAGCGGTCGCTCTTGGCGGTTAACCCCGCCCACGCGTCAGCGCGGATTGCGTTCTTTGCGCAGCTTCGCCCACCATTCCAGCCGCTTACGGATATCCCGCTCGAAGCCGCGCTCCGGCGGATCGTAGAAAGTCTGGCGGCCCATCTTCTCCGGAAAATAATCCTGGCCTGAAAAGGCGTCCGGCTCGTCGTGATCGTAGCGATAGCCCTCGCCGTAACCCTCGCCCTTCATCAATTTCGTCGGCGCGTTGAGGATATGCTTCGGCGGCAGCAGCGAGCCGTTCTGCTTTGCGGCCTGGCTTGCGGCCTTGAAGGCGGTGTAGACGGCATTCGATTTCGGCGCGGTGGCGAGATAGACGCAGGCTTGCGCCAGCGCCAGCTCCCCTTCCGGCGATCCGAGATAGTCATAGGCATCCTTGGCGGCGTTGCAGATCACCAGCGCCTGCGGATCGGCAAGCCCGATATCCTCCACCGCCATGCGCACCAAACGCCGGCCGAGATAGAGCGGATCCTCGCCGGCATCGAACATGCGGGCAAGATAATAGAGCGCAGCATCCGGATCCGAGCCGCGCACCGACTTATGCAGCGCCGAAATCAGATTGTAGTGGCCGTCCTGCGCCTTGTCGTAGACTGGGGCGCGGCGCTGGACGATACGCGTCAACGCTTCGGTATCGAAGCTCTCGCCCTCGCGGGCAGCACGCCAGACCTCTTCGGCGAGCGTCAGCACGGCGCGGCCGTCGCCATCGGCCATGCGGATCAGGCTGGCGCGCGCCTCCTCGGTCAGCGGCAGCGGCTTCTGCTCAATCGCCTCGGCGCGCGTCAGCAATTCCTCCAGGCTCTCCTCGTCATGTGACTTGAAAGTGAGGACGCGGGCGCGCGACAACAGAGCGGCGTTGAGCTCGAAGGAGGGATTTTCGGTGGTGGCGCCGACGAGAATGACGGTGCCGTCCTCCATAACAGGCAGGAAACTGTCCTGCTGGGCGCGGTTGAAACGATGAATCTCATCGACGAACAGCAGCGTCTGGCGACCGTCCATGCGGCGCATGCGAGCCGCCTCGAACACCTTCTTCAGATCGGCGACGCCGGAAAAGATCGCCGATATCTGCTCGAAGGCCAGCCCCGCCTCACCGGAAAGCAGCCGCGCCACCGTCGTTTTGCCGGTGCCTGGCGGACCCCAGAAGATCATCGATCCGAGCGAACCACTTTCGATCATCCTCTTCAGCACGCCGTCCTCACCGGTCAGATGTTCCTGACCAGTGACATCGGCAAGCGTCTTCGGCCGCAACCGGTCGGCAAGCGGCCGCCTGGCGGCAACCTCTTCCGGAACACGCGGCGCGAAGAGATCATTGCTCATCGGAAGAACTGCCTGATACGCTGGCCATCGCGCTCGATCTCGACCCGCCAGAGACCGGGATCGCTGCTGGCTATCTCGGCCAGTTCTTTGGTCGATTTTACTTCCGTTCCGTTGATCGAAACGATGATATCCTTGGGCTCAAAACCCAGACGAGCCGCCGGGGAATCCTGCTTGACATCGGCAACGACGACGCCCGCCGATTCCGAGGGCATGCGCAATTCATCTGCGACGCGCGGCGACAGGTTTTCGACGACGGCGCCGGTAAAGGGCGTCCGCCCGCCAATGACGCGCTGGTCACGAGGCGAGGTCTCCGGCGCGCGGTCGAGCGCCAGCGACAACTGCTGCTCGTGGCCGTTGTCGATGACGGTAAGATTGACCGTTTTGCCGAGGCCGGCTGTGGTCAGGCGATAGAGCAACGCGTCCGGATGCTCGACGGCGATGCCGTTGACTGACGTGACGATCTGGCCGGCCTTCAGCCCGGCCTTCGCCGCCGGGCTGCCTTCCGAAACCTTGACGACGAGTGCGCCGCGCACTTTGTTGAGCCCAAGGGCTTCGGCAACTTCCGACGTCACCGCATCGAAGCTCGCGCCGACATAGGGCCGCTCGAAGGATTTGACGCCGGCATCGGCGGAAGCGAGGAAGACTTTGACGAGATTGGCGGGAATGGCAAAGCCGATGCCGTTCGAGCCGCCGCCGCGCGAGAAGATCGCGGTGTTGATGCCGATCAGCTCGCCCTTCATGTTCATCAGCGCACCGCCGGAATTGCCCGGATTGATCGAGGCGTCGGTCTGGATGAAGAAGCCGAACTCGTTCTTGACCACCTGGTTGCGGGCAAGTGCGGAGACGATACCGCTCGTCACCGTCTGGCCGACACCGAAGGGATTGCCGATCGCCAGCACGAGATCGCCGACCTCGACGGTATCGGAATTGCCGATCGGTAGTGTCGGGAAGTTTTCCTTGGTGTCGATCTTCAGCACGGCGAGGTCGACGCGGTCGTCGCGCAGCACCACCTTGCAGGGGAATTCGCGGCCATCTGACAGCGCCACCTTGATATCGTCGGCGCCTTCGACGACGTGGTTGTTGGTGACGACAGTGCCGTTCGCCTCGACAATGACGCCGGAACCGAGCGAGGACTGCTTTTCGGATCGATTCGGCATCTGCTGGCCGAAAAACTGCTCGAAGAAGGGATCGCCCGCAAAGGGCGACTGGCGCTGGATGATCTTTTCCGCATAGACGTTGACGACTGCGCCCGACGTCTGCTTGACGAGCGGTGCGAAGGAGAGCTGCATCTGCATCTGGCTCTCAGGCACCGTCTTTGCCGTCTGCGCCTGGGCCGCAGCCGGCAGAACGAGCATCAGAGCGAAGAGCGAAACGGAGGCGCGCTTGAACAGGCCTTGCATGGGTATCCCTTTTGAATCCTCTTGAGCAACGTTGTAGCGTCCGACGCTAGAAAGGAAAGAGGGCGGAAGCATGGAAGAATAAGGCAAGGGAGTGCCTTGATGGCGCTGCGAATTTGATTCAGGAAGGTCAACCATGCAACTGATATCAAAAGCTAAAATCTGGGCAAAGTCACTGAAGCGTGACATCGTTGCGCTGTGGCTTGCCGCCCGCGATCCTCGCGTGCCCTGGTATGCGAAAGCGGTCGCCGGCGCCGTCGCAGCCTATGCGCTTTCGCCGATCGATCTGATCCCCGATTTCATTCCCGTGCTCGGCTATCTCGACGATCTCGTCATCGTTCCGCTCGGCATCTTGCTGGCGACGCGGCTCGTGCCGGCAGAGGTGATGGCTGCGCTTCGCGTGGAAGCGGCTAGGCGGATCGAACGCCCTTCCGGCCGGGCCGGATTGATCTTCATCCTTGTCGTCTGGCTCGCCTGCATCATCTTTCTGGCTCTGGCGGTGCGCAAGCTGATTTGATCGGCAGTAAAGGAAGAAGATGATGACATGGCGAATGTCGGCCGCGCTCGGTTTGGCGATCCTGATTTTCTCATCGGATCTGGCATGGTCGGCGAGTTTCGATTGTGATGCGAAGGAATTGAAGCCGGACGAAAAGGCGATCTGCGACAATCGCGTCCTCAACGACGCCGACGTCAAGATGGTGACGACCTTCGAGCTGCTCTCCGGTCTGCTGGCCATGGGCTCGCGCGGAACATTGCAGGACGAGCAGACCGCCTGGCTGAAGAAGCGGCAGGAATGCGGGGGCGACGCCGCCTGTATCAAGGCTGCCTATGACGAGCGGATGAAGCAGCTCGGCGAGACCTACAAAAACATCAACCGACCGCTTTGACAGCGGCCGCGCCGCTGGACTCTTAATCAGGGGTTGTAGTTTCGACTACTCAGCGGGCGTTGAGATCCCGCACGGCGCCGCGGTCGGCGCTGGTTGCGAAAGCCGCATAGGCCTTCAGCGCGGTGGTGACGTTGCGCTTGCGAATCTCGGTCGGCTGCCAGCCCTTGCCTTCCTGCTCGGCGTGGCGGGCGGCGAGTTCGGCCTCGCTGACACGCAGGCTGATCGTGCGGTTCGGGATATCGATATCGATCATGTCGCCTTCGCGCACCAGGCCGATCGTGCCGCCATTCGCCGCTTCCGGCGAGACATGGCCGATCGAGAGGCCGGAGGTACCGCCGGAGAAGCGGCCGTCGGTAATCAGCGCGCAGGCCTTGCCGAGGCCCTTCGACTTCAGATAGCTCGTCGGATAGAGCATTTCCTGCATGCCGGGGCCGCCCTTCGGGCCTTCGTAACGGATGACGACGACGTCGCCGGCCTTGATCTCGTTGGCGAGGATCGCCTTGACCGACGCATCCTGGCTTTCGAAGACGCGGGCCGGGCCGGAGAATTTCAGGATCGATTCATCGACGCCGGCCGTCTTGACGATGCAGCCGTCCACTGCGAGATTACCCTTCAGCACAGCAAGACCGCCATCCTTGGAGAAGGGGTGTTCGACCGAGCGGATTACGCCGTTCTGGCGATCGGTGTCGAGCTCGTCCCAACGAGCTTCCTGGCTGAAGGCGACCTGGGTCGGGATGCCGCCGGGAGCGGCGCGATAGAAGTTGCGGACGGTGTCGCTGTTGGTGCGGGTGATGTCCCAGCGATCAATCGCATCGCCGAGCGTCTCGGCATGGACGGTCGGACAATCGCGGTTCAGGAGCCCACCCTTATCGAGCTCTCCGAGGATCGACATGATGCCGCCAGCGCGGTGGACATCTTCCATATGCACATCGCTCTTGGCGGGCGCGACCTTCGATAGGCATGGCACGCGGCGCGACAGTGCGTCGATATCGGCCATGGTGAAATCGACCTCGCCTTCGTGGGCCGCTGCAAGGATGTGCAGGACCGTGTTGGTCGAACCGCCCATGGCGATATCGAGCGCCATGGCATTCTCGAAAGCCTGCTTGGAGGCGATGGTGCGTGGCAGCGCCTTGACGTCGTCCTGCTCGTAATAGCGGCGGGCGAGATCGACGATCAGGTGGCCGGCCTCGACGAAGAGGCGCTTACGATCGGCATGGGTGGCAAGCGTCGAGCCGTTGCCGGGCAGCGACAGGCCGAGCGCCTCCGTCAGGCAATTCATCGAGTTTGCGGTGAACATGCCGGAGCACGAACCGCAGGTCGGACAGGCTGAACGCTCGATGACCTTGACGTCGTCATCGGAGATCTTATCATCGGCAGCCGCGACCATGGCGTCGACGAGGTCAAGCGCATGTGTCTTCCCATGCAGCACGACCTTGCCCGCTTCCATAGGACCGCCGGAGACGAAGACGGTGGGGATGTTGAGGCGCAGCGACGCCATCAGCATGCCGGGGGTGATCTTGTCGCAGTTGGAGATGCAGACCATGGCGTCGGCGCAATGGGCATTGACCATGTATTCGACGCTGTCGGCGATCAACTCGCGCGAGGGCAGCGAGTAGAGCATGCCGTCATGGCCCATGGCGATGCCGTCATCGACGGCGATCGTATTGAACTCCTTGGCGACGCCGCCGGCCGCCTCGATTTCGCGAGCGACGAGCTGGCCGAGATCCTTCAGATGCACATGGCCGGGAACGAACTGGGTGAAGGAATTCACCACCGCGATGATCGGCTTGCCGAAATCCGAATCCTTCATGCCCGTGGCGCGCCAAAGGCCGCGCGCGCCCGCCATGTTGCGGCCATGGGTCGTGGTTCTGGAACGGTAAGCTGGCATCGGTGTCTTCCTCGACATGTCGGAAACATCAGGCGAAGCCGGGCCGGCAATGAAGCCTGCGGGCCGGGCGAACGCCGCTTTTTGGAATTGTCCTAATCCAATCGATGGGGGCTGTCACTACCGGCAAGGCCAAATCCGGTACGCTGCCGGGAGAAGCGCGTTGAGCGCAATTCGAATATATACGGTTCGGCGGGACCTTTGGTTACACCCTATTCCATCACAGCCGAACACAAAAAATTGGCTTCCTGTCAGCAATATTCAAGGCATAGAAATTGATCCGAACATGCGGGCGGTTCGTTTAAGGACTATATTCGGAATATCCGCCCTGGAGGTTTTCGACATGCCAAGCTATCGCCCCCCAAGGATCGCGTCGTCGGAGATCACGCCGCGCCAGCTCTATCTGCGTCGCCGTGAGTTCCTGGGCGCAGCGACGCTTGGCGCCATGGCGCTCTATGGCGCCGGCAAGGCGAGCGCGGCCACCCTTTCCGCCGTCGAGAGCAAGTACAAGGTCGATGGGAAGACGACGCCGATCAAGGACGTCACGACCTACAATAATTTCTATGAGTTCGGTCTCGACAAGGGCGACCCCGCCGCTCTCTCCGGCGATTTCAAGCCGCTGCCCTGGACGGTCAAGATCGACGGCATGGTCAACAAGCCAGGCACCTTCGACGTCGAGGCGCTGATGAAGGAATTCCCGATCGAGGAGCGCACCTATCGGATGCGCTGCGTCGAGGCCTGGTCGATGGTCGTTCCATGGAACGGGTTTCCGCTGGCGGCGCTGCTCGACAAGGTGGAGCCGCTCGGCAGCGCCAAATATGTCGCCTTCGAAACCGTCGTGCGACCGGAGGAGATGCCAGGGCAGAAGGGCTTCTTTCAGTCGCTCGACTGGCCCTATGTCGAGGGGCTGCGGCTGGACGAGGCGCGCCACCCGCTGACGCTGCTTGCCGTCGGGCTTTATGGTGAAACGCTACCGAACCAGAATGGTGCGCCGATCCGGCTTGTTGTGCCGTGGAAATACGGCTTCAAGGGCATCAAGTCGATCGTCAGGATCACGCTCACCGACCAGCAGCCGAAGAACACCTGGCAGGTGACCAATCCGCAGGAATACGGCTTCTACGCCAACGTCAACCCGGCCGTCGACCATCCGCGCTGGAGTCAGGCAAGCGAGAGGCGCATCGGCGAAAGCGGCTTCTTCGGCGCAAGCCGCCGCCCCACCCTGCCCTTCAACGGCTATGCCGACGAGGTGGCGAGCCTTTATGCCGGCATGGACCTGAAGGCGAATTTCTGATGGCCGAACTGTCGCTTGCCATCCCGAAGCGCTGGCAGCCTGCCTCCGTCTGGCTGCTTTATGTCGTCGGGCTCGTGCCCGCCGCCTGGGCCTTTTATCTCGGCGCGACCGATCAGCTCGGCGCCGATCCGGTCAAGACCTTCGAGCTCTTCCTTGGCATCTGGACAATCCGCTTTTTGATTCTGACGCTTGCCGTCTCCCCTGCCCGCGAGCTTTTCGGCTGGAACTATCTGCGCTATCGCCGCGCGCTCGGCTTGCTGACCTTTTACTACGCGCTGATGCATTTTACCGTCTACATGGTGCTCGACCAGGCGATGGAAATTCAGGCCGTCATCAATGACGTGTTGAAGCGCCCGTTCATCATGTTCGGCATGGCCGGCCTTGCGATGCTTATTCCCCTGGCGGTGACTTCCAATAACCTCTCGATCCGTCGCCTCGGCAACACCTGGATCTGGCTGCACCGCCTCGTCTACATCATTGCCGCCTGCGGGGCTCTGCATTTTGCGCTTTCGACCAAGATCCTCGATCTCCAGCAGTTTATTTATGTGGGTTTGATTATCGCGCTCATCCTCTACCGCTCTTGGCGGCCGATCGCACGCAGTCGGAAAAAAAGCCAGGGGCGGCAACGCAATCGTGCGGCGGCGTCGGTTTCCTGATGGTAGTCAGCCGAGTCTCAACGACGCGCGGGATCAAAGGCACAGGCTGCGGCGATGCCGACCGCGTAGGCGAGTATGTTCCAGAGGGAAAATATCCGGCCGAGCAACAAGGCGCCTGCAGTCGTCAGCCGAAACGCGTCCAACCCGGGCGTATGATAAAGCCGGAACAATTCGACCGAGATTGCTATGAAAAGCGCCATGACCGCAATGACCGCCCGCGGTGACCTTCCGAAGACGAGCGCCACCAGCAGATAGACCATCGCTCCCCAGAGCGCCGACCCGCCATATTTGACAACGACGAAAGGCAGATCGACCGCGTAGCCCAAGCGCCTGAGGGCCAGCCCGACCGCAATCACCACAAACACAGCCGCGAGACGGAGGAACTGCGATCGGGAATGTGCTTCGCGCAGAGAACCTTCCACCTTAATCTCCAGGGTTTGGTAAGCGGTGTCGCTGCCGCACCTTGACCAAGATGCTTTAGGCAGTTTCGATGATTGCCGCCATGGCTGCTTTGCGCCGGACACGGACATCTTGGCGTCCTAAACTTTCTCTATTTCTTCCGTCAATTGAATCATAGCCGCCAGGGATATCGCCAATGGGATGGGAAGTACTCGGGCAATGGGGTGAAGATGCGGTTCGCATCGAACGACTGACGGGTGGAGTTGCCAATGGCGTGTGGAGCGTTCGCGTCCACGGGCAGATCGCGGTCGGTGGTCTCGGCAGCCGGACCAACGCCGATCTCGCATGGGAAACCGAGCTGATCCAATACCTCGACAGTGAAGGCATGCACGTTCCAGTGCCGACCCCGACGACGGATGGCCGGCTGTTCGTGGACGGGCTGGTGGTGATGAAATACATGGAGGGCGGAGCGCCCGAGACAGGGTCCGACTGGCGTCGCATGGCCGACACGCTCCGCGAGCTGCATCGGTTGACACAGGGCTGGCCGCAGC
Organism: Rhizobium sp. NLR16a; assembly: GCF_017948245.1. Taxonomy (NCBI): domain Bacteria; kingdom Pseudomonadati; phylum Pseudomonadota; class Alphaproteobacteria; order Hyphomicrobiales; family Rhizobiaceae; genus Rhizobium; species Rhizobium sp. NLR16a. The sequence goes on from NZ_CP072865.1 coordinate 2,219,233, forward strand.
GTCCGGGCTGGCGATCGTCGACCGACCTCCTTCACGCGGAAACCGGAACAAGGATCAACCTTGCCGCGATGCCGCCCGAGGGCGTTATTCGATGTCGCGCAGCGTGGGCGCGGCTCGCCGGACGTCAGAGATGCGTTGTCCACGGCAATCCCAACAGCCCTGGCAACGTCCGCATAACCCCCGACCGGGTCGCGTTGATCGACTGGGACGAGTCACATGTCGACGCTCCCGACCTCGACCTGGTGCTGCCCGGCAACGCTGCCGGTCTCGACGACGGCGCGCACGACATCGCCGCGCAAGCGTCAGCCGCATGGGAAGCCGCCGTCTGCTGGCAGGACGACTACGCCGCCAAGCGGCTCGCTGAAGTTCGAGCGGTCTGAGCAGTTTCGGCGGATCGATGGGCCGCATCCATGTCGGGACCTTCCGGCGACAGCATTGCGCCAAAAGGAGCCTTTACGCACGCGCATGGACAAAGAAAAACAGCCGGGCTTTGCAGCCCGGCTGTTCCGTTTCCGGCGAAGCGGAAAATTTAAGCGGCGACGGCCTGCTCTTCGGCAGCAACGCGGGCCTTGTCGGCTGCGCCCTTGGCATAGGTGTCGCGATCAACGAATTCGATCACGGCCAAAGCGGCGTTGTCGCCCTGGCGGAAGCCGGCCTTCATGATGCGCAGGTAGCCGCCGTTGCGGGTGGCGTAGCGCGTTGCGATCGTGTCGAACAGCTTCGAAACGACGGCGGCATCGCGGATCTGCGAGATCGCCTGGCGGCGAGCATGCAGGTCACCGCGCTTGCCGAGCGTGACGAGCTTCTCGACGATCGGACGGATTTCCTTGGCCTTCGGCAGGGTCGTGACGATCTGCTCGTGGGTGATGAGCGAAGCCGCCATGTTGGCGAACATCGCCTTGCGGTGGCTTGCGGTTCTATTCAGCTTGCGGCCGGCTTTACCATGGCGCATTGCTACTCTCCTTTAATGCAGGTGCCCTTACGTTAACCGGGCCTGCCGTTTCCTGGCACATGCAGGCGATCGGCCTGCTGTTTGACGGGGAAAGGCAGCCGAAAGAGCCTGCCTTTTTGGTTTTTAATACTGGTCTTCGTAACGCTTGGCGAGATCTTCGATGTTCTCGGGCGGCCATGCCGGCACTTCCATGCCGAGGTGCAGGCCCATGGAAGCGAGAACTTCCTTGATTTCGTTCAGCGACTTGCGACCAAAATTCGGTGTGCGGAGCATTTCTGCTTCGGTCTTCTGAATGAGGTCGCCGATGTAGACGATGTTGTCGTTCTTCAGGCAGTTTGCCGAACGGACCGACAGTTCGAGTTCGTCCACCTTCTTGAGCAGAGCCGGGTTGAAAGCGAGTTCGGTGACTGCTTCCTCTTCGGTTTCCTTCTGCGGCTCGTCGAAGTTGACGAAGACGCCAAGCTGATCCTGGAGGATGCGCGCCGCGAAAGCGACGGCGTCTTCGCCGGTGATCGAGCCATCGGTTTCGATGGTCATGTTCAGCTTGTCGTAGTCGAGAACCTGTCCTTCGCGGGTATTTTCAACCTTGTAGGACACCTTCTTGACCGGCGAATAGAGGCTGTCGACCGGGATGAGACCGATCGGAGCATCTTCCGCACGATTGCGCTCGGCCGGAACGTAGCCCTTGCCGTTGTTGACGGTGAATTCCATGCGGATCTCGGCGCCCTCGTCGAGCGTGCAGATCACATGCTCGGGATTGAGGATTTCGATATCGCCGACCGTCTGGATATCGCCAGCCGTGACAACGCCCGGGCCCTGCTTGCGCACGACCATGCGCTTCGCGTCGTCGCCATCCATCTTGATGGCGATTTCCTTGATGTTGAGCACGATATCCGTGACGTCTTCGCGGACGCCCGGAATCGAGGAGAATTCATGCAGCACGCCGTCGATCTGCACCGCCGTGACGGCGGCACCGCGCAGCGAGGAGAGCAGAACGCGGCGCAGTGCGTTGCCGAGGGTGAGGCCGAAGCCGCGCTCCAGCGGTTCGGCAACGAGCGTCGCCCTGGTGCGCGAGCTCGAGGAGAACTCCACCTTGTTCGGCTTGATCAGTTCCTGCCAGTTCTTCTGAATCATGAGTTTGCCTTCCGTTCGTTGCCACCATCCAATCGTGACAACCGAGCTTGAAAACCACCAGGAGCGCCAGGGCGCTCACCGGTGACGAGAGCGATGATCAGACGCGGCGCTTCTTGCGCGGACGGCAGCCATTGTGCGGGATCGGCGTCACGTCGCGGATGGACGTGATCATGAAACCTGCAGCCTGGAGCGCGCGCAGAGCCGATTCACGACCCGAACCCGGACCGCAGACTTCGACTTCCAGCGACTTCATGCCGTGTTCCTGGGCCTTCTTGGCGCAGTCTTCGGCAGCGATCTGGGCAGCGAAGGGGGTCGACTTGCGCGAGCCCTTGAAGCCCTTGGCGCCAGCCGACGACCAGGCGATCGCATTGCCCTGCGCATCAGTGATGGTGATCATCGTGTTGTTGAAGGTCGAGTTGACGTGAGCGACACCCGACGAGATATTCTTGCGCTCGCGACGGCGAACGCGGACGGCTTCCTTAGCCATGCTATTCCTTTCGTTGATCTCTTCACCGCCGTAATACCAGCGGCTACACCGGAACGGCGCCTATATGGTCCCGCTCCAAACTCAAAAGAGGCCAGCGCGGACCGCCAGCCTCCCCACCCCGGTTTCCCGGAAATTACTTCTTCTTGCCAGCGATTGCCTTTGCCGGACCCTTGCGGGTGCGGGCATTGGTGTGCGTGCGCTGGCCGCGGACCGGAAGGCCGCGACGATGACGCAGGCCGCGGTAGCAGCCGAGATCCATCAGACGCTTGATGTTCATCGCGGTTTCGCGACGAAGATCACCCTCGACCTGATAATCACGGTCGATGGTTTCGCGGATCTGAAGGACTTCAGCGTCCGTCAGCTGATGCACACGACGTTCAGCCGGAATACCGACCTTCTCGACGATTTCCTGTGCGAATTTCGGACCGATCCCGTGAATGTAGGTCAGCGCGATGACCACGCGCTTTGCAGTCGGGATGTTGACGCCAGCGATACGTGCCACGCCTGTTCTCCTTGCATTCCAGTTGCCATCCGGCAAGTGGGCTTCGTTATGCGGTCCTTGAGAACCGCCCGTTCAAATTAGGTCCGCAACATGTCAATACGACCGAACCCGGACTTCCCTGGGAAATCCGCGCCGATCGCATGGAATGTCGCGAGTTGGCGCGGTGTTTAGCGGAATCACTGCTGAAAAGCAACCGTTCCGCCAAGTTTTATTTTCAAAGCCTTAAAGCTTGGAAAGAATGGCTTCGACTTCGGCGGTCACCTGATCGATCTCCGCCATGCCGTCCACGGACTTGAGTTTGCCCTTGGCATGGTAGTAGCCGATCAGCGGTGAGGTCTCCTTGTAATAGACCTGCAGCCGGGCCGTCATGGTTTCCGGAGTGTCGTCCGGGCGGCGCTTGAAGTGGGTGGAACCGCACTTGTCGCACACGCCCTCATTGGCCGGAACCTTGTCAGTGTCATGATAGACGCTGCCGCACTGTGCGCAGGAATAGCGGCCGGCAACACGACGGACCAGTTCGGCATCGTCGACACGGAATTCGATGACGACAGAGAGACCTAGACCCTTCGCCCTCAGCATCGCCTCGGTGGCGTCCGCCTGGACGAGCGTCCTGGGGAAACCGTCGAGAATGAAACCGTTGGCGCAATCGGGCTGATCGATTCGCTCGGAGACAATGGCGATGACGATCTCGTCCGAGACCAGCTTGCCGGCATCCATCACCGCTTTGGCGCGCTTGCCGACCTCCGTGCCGGCGTTGACCGCCGCACGCAGCATGTCTCCCGTAGAAAGCTGCGGAATGCCGTGCTTTTCCACGATCCGCTGGGCCTGGGTTCCCTTGCCCGCGCCCGGCGGCCCCAAAAGGATAAGTCTCATCGCCCCCTCTTTCCTCCTCGCAACTTCGATTTCTTGATCAGGCCTTCGTATTGCTGCGCGATCAGGTGACCCTGGATCTGTGCAACCGTATCAAGAGTTACGCTAACCACGATCAAAAGCGAAGTCCCACCAAGGGATAATGGAATGCCGGTTTGCGACACCAGAATCTCCGGGAGGATGCAGACGAAGACGAGATAGATGGCGCCAATCACCGTGATGCGGGTCAGCACGTAGTCAATATATTCGGCAGTGCGCTCACCCGGACGGATGCCGGGAATGAAGCCGCCATGCTTCTTCAGATTGTCGGCCGTGTCCTTCGGATTGAAGACGATGGCCGTATAGAAGAAAGCGAAGAAGGCGATCAGCGCCGCATAGAGCACCATGTAGAGCGGCTGGCCATGACCGAGGGCGGCAACGATCGACGTCGCCCAGGCAGGCATCGCCGTGGTGTTGGCAAAACCCGCGACCGTCGCCGGCAGAAGCAGGAGCGAAGAGGCAAAGATCGCCGGGATCACGCCCGATGTGTTGAGCTTCAGCGGCAGGTGCGACGTATCGCCCTGGAACATACGGTTGCCGACCTGGCGCTTCGGATACTGGATCAGCAGCCGGCGCTGGGCGCGCTCCACGAAGACGATGACACCGATGACGGCGATCGCGACAATGATGACGAGCAGGATGAGGCCGGTCGACAGCGCGCCGGTGCGGCCGAGTTCGAGCGTGCCGGCAAGAGCGCTCGGAAGGCCGGCTGCGATACCGGCGAAGATAATCAGCGAAATGCCGTTTCCAATACCGCGCGAGGTGATCTGCTCGCCGAGCCACATCAGGAACATCGTGCCGCCGAGCAGCGTCAGAACGGTGGAAATACGGAAGAACCAGCCCGGATCGACGACAAGACCCTGGCCGCTCTCGAGGCCGGCGGCAATGCCGTATGCCTGGAGCGCACCCAGAATGACGGTGCCGTAGCGGGTGTACTGGTTGATGATCTTGCGACCCTGCTCGCCTTCCTTCTTCAGGTTTTCAAGCGTCGGCACGACCGAAGTCATCAGCTGCACGATGATCGAAGCGGAGATATAGGGCATGATGCCGAGCGCAAAGATCGCCATGCGCTGAACGGCGCCGCCCGAGAACATGTTGAAAAGGCCGAGAATACCGCCTGCCTGGCCGCGGAACGCCTGGGCATAGGCTTCGGGATTGAGACCCGGAAGCGGGATATGGGTGCCGAGCCTGTAGACGAGGAGAGCCGCCAGTGTGAACCACAGGCGCTTCTTCAAATCCTCGGCTTTGGCAAAGGTCGAAAAATTGAGGTTGGATGCCAATTGTTCCGCTGCAGAAGCCATGCGATTCTCCGCCCTACCAATTCCGGCGTCTCTGGGGAAATACCGGCCCCGGAATCAGTATGAAAATAATTCAAAACTGGGTTTTGGACGGATTGCAGCGCAACCCCATGCCTCACCCTTGTTTTCCAGTCTTACCGGCATGACGCGGGGGCGCCAGCCAAGTTTTTGTGAGGCCCACATATGGGAGCAAAATCGCCCGGTGTGAAGCACCCCGGGCGATATATCATCAGATATTATTCTGCTGCAGCCGGAGCCGAAAGCAGCGTCACTGTGCCGCCGGCCTTTTCGATCTTCTCGACGGCGGGCTTGGAAGCGCCTGCGACGACGATGGTGATCTTGGCCTTGAGCTCGCCGTCAGCGAGAACGCGAACGCCGTCCTTGGCGCGGCGGATAACGCCGGCGGCCTTTAGCGCAGCTGCGTCAACAGTCGCCTTGGCATCGAGCTTGCCGGCGTCGATTGCCGCCTGAATGCGAGCAAGCGACACGACAACAAAGTCGGAAGCGAAAATGTTGTTGAAGCCGCGCTTCGGCAGGCGACGATAGATCGGCATCTGGCCGCCTTCGAAGCCGTTGATGGCGACGCCGGAACGGGACTTCTGACCCTTGACACCGCGACCAGCAGTCTTGCCGGAGCCCGAACCGATACCGCGGCCGAGGCGCTTGCGGCTGTGGGTGGAGCCTTCGTTGTCCTTGATTTCATTGAGTTTCATGAGCGTTTCCTCCGTCTCACTTCTCGTCGACGATGCGAACGAGATGCTGGACAGCACGGATCATGCCGCGAACGGAAGGAGTATCCTCCAGCGTGCGGCGACGGTGCATCTTGTTCAGTCCGAGACCAATCAGCGTGCGCTGCTGGACGTCCGGACGGCGAATCGGGCTGCCGATCTGTTCGATCGTGACAGTCTTCGCTTCAGCCTTCTTGGTAGCCTTGGCCATTGGTCAGCTCCTCTTATTCTTCAGAGGCGTTGCCGGAGGCGCTACGACGAGCCTGCAGCGTTGCATACTTGATGCCGCGCTGAGCTGCGATGTCCTTCGGGTGAACCTGGTGCTTCAGAGCGTCGAAGGTGGCGCGAACCATGTTGTAGGGGTTCGACGAACCGGTCGACTTGGCGACGACGTCGTGCATGCCGAGCGTTTCGAATACGGCGCGCATCGGACCACCGGCGATGATACCGGTACCAACCTTGGCCGAGCGCAGCAGCACCTTGCCGGCGCCATGGCGGCCATGAACGTCGTGATGCAGCGTACGGCCGTCACGCAGCGGTACGAAGATCAGTTCGCGCTTGGCGGCTTCGGTTGCCTTGCGGATGGCTTCCGGCACTTCGCGTGCCTTGCCATGGCCGAAGCCGACGCGGCCCTTCTGGTCGCCGACGACGACGAGTGCTGCGAAACCAAAACGACGGCCGCCCTTGACGACCTTGGCGACGCGGTTGATCGCGACAAGCTTGTCGACGAATTCGCTATCGCGCTCTTCACGGCTCTGGCGGTCTTCCCGCTGCGGCCTTCTTTCCTGTGCCATTGTCCTCTTCCTTTTTCTTTTCCGGGTGCAATCGGCAAACAAATGTGGACCGCATCAGCCTCCCCTTTTGGAGAGTGCCGCGGTCCGGCGAATATCCGGCCGGCGCTTGACGCGTCCGGCCGGAAACTGATCAGAAGGTGAGACCGCCTTCGCGGGCCGCTTCGGCAAGAGCCTTGATGCGACCATGATAGATGAAGGCGCCACGGTCGAACACGACCTCCGACACGCCGGCCTTGGAGGCGCGCTCGGCGACGAGCTTGCCCACTGCAGCAGCGGCGGCGGTATCGGCACCGGTCTTCAGAGAACCGCGCAGATCCTTCTCGAGAGTGGAGGCAGACGCAAGCGTCTTGCCAGCCACATCGTCGATGATCTGGGCATAGATGTTCTTCGAGGAGCGATGAACCGACAGGCGCGGACGGCCATTGGCCACCGACTTGAGATGACGGCGCACGCGGTTGGCACGACGTGCAAGTGCTTCTTTCCTGCTAGCCATTTCGCGTGATCCTTACTTCTTCTTGCCTTCTTTGCGGACGATCCGCTCGTCAGCGTACTTGACGCCCTTGCCCTTATAGGGCTCAGGACCGCGATATTCGCGGATTTCAGCGGCGACCTGACCGACTTGCTGCTTATTGATGCCGGAGACAACGATTTCAGTCGGCTTCGGAACGGCGATCGTGATGCCGACCGGCGGCTCATAGATCACGTCGTGGCTGAAGCCGAGGGCCAGCTGCAGGTTCTTGCCCTGCAGGGCGGCGCGGTAACCGACGCCGTTGATTTCGAGCTTGCGCTCAAAGCCGTCCTTGACGCCCTTGAAGATGCCTTCGATCATCGTGCGGGACATGCCCCACTTCGAACGCGCATCCTTGGTCTGGTTCACGGGCGTTACAACGACCGCGTTGTTTTCGAGCTTGAGGCTGATTTCGTCGTTAGCAACGAAAAACAGCTCGCCCTTCGGGCCCTTTGCGGTAACCTTCTGGCCATCGACCGTAGCCGTGATCCCAGCAGGCACCTGAACGGGCTTCTTACCGATACGAGACATGTTTCAATCCTGTCTGTTCGCTATGGAGATCCCTGCCCAATCTTAGAAGACCGAGCAAAGAACCTCGCCACCAACGTTCTGTTCGCGAGCCTGGTGATCGGCCATCACACCCTTCGGAGTCGAAAGGATGGTGATGCCGAGGCCGTTCGCGACCTGCGGAATGGACTTGACCGAGACATAAACCCGGCGGCCCGGTTTGGACACACGGCCGATCTCACGGATCACCGATGCGCCTTCATAATATTTCAGCTCGATGCTGAGCTCCGACTTGCCATTGCCGAAATCGACAACGGAATAGCCACGGATGTAGCCTTCGGACTGCAGGACATCGAGAACACGTGCGCGGAGCTTGGACGCAGGCGTCGAAACCGACGACTTGCGGCGGGAAGCGCCGTTACGGATACGGGTGAGCATATCGCCCAACGGATCAGTCATTGTCATCTAACCTGCTCCTTACCAGCTCGACTTGACGATGCCCGGCACCTTGCCGAGATTGCCCAGTTCACGCAGCGCAATACGCGACATGCGCAGTTTGCGGTAATATGCGCGCGGACGCCCCGAAACTTCGCAACGGTTGCGAATACGGGTCTTCGATCCATCGCGCGGCAGGGATGCCAGCTTGATCGAGGCCTTGAACCGCTCTTCGATCGGAAGAGCCTGGTTCATGATGATCGCCTTCAACGCAGCCCGCTTAGCGGCCTGGTTGGCGACCGTAGTACGGCGGCGCTTGTTCTTTTCAACTGCGCTTGTCTTCGCCATGTCAGGTTCCTTTTCTACGCTCGTCGTTACGGTTATTGACGGAACGGGAAGCTGAACTCTTTCAGGAGAGCCCGTGCTTCGTCGTCGGTCGTCGCCGTCGTGCAAACGATGATGTCCATGCCCCACATCTGATCAACCTTGTCGTAGTTGATTTCTGGGAACACAATGTGCTCCTTGATGCCCATGGCGAAGTTGCCACGGCCGTCAAAGCTCTTCGGGTTCAGGCCGCGGAAGTCGCGAACGCGCGGGAGCGCGATGTTGACCAGGCGATCCAGGAACTCGTACATGCGGGCGCCGCGCAGGGTGACCTTCGCGCCGATCGGCATGTTTTCGCGGACCTTGAAGCCAGCGATAGAGTTGCGTGCACGGGTGATGACCGGCTTCTGACCAGCGATGGCAGCCAGGTCGGCAGCAGCAACGGTCGGCTTCTTGGAGTCAGCCGTGGCTTCGCCCACACCCATGTTGATAACGATCTTGTCAAGCTTCGGGATCATCATCTCGTTGGCGTAGGAGAACTTCTCCTGCATCGCCTTGCGGATGCGCTCGACATATTCTTTCTTGAGCCGCGGCTCGTACTTTGCCTCAGCCATCGATCACTTCTCCAGAACGCTTGGCCACACGGACCTTCTTGCCGTCAACGACCTTGAAACCGACGCGGGTCGGCTTGCCGTCCTTGTCGACGATTGCAATGTTGGACAGGTGAACCGGAGCTTCCTTGGCGATGATGCCGGCTTCCTGGGCCTGCGTCTGGCGCTGGTGGCGCTTGACGACGTTGACGCCACGGACGACCGCACGATCTTCCTTCGGCATAACCTGTACGACTTCGCCGGTGCGGCCCTTGTCCTTGCCAGCGAGCATGACGACCTTGTCGCCCTTACGAATCTTCTGCATCGTTCGCTCCTTACAGTACTTCGGGAGCCAGCGAGATGATCTTCATGTGGTTCTTGGCGCGAAGTTCGCGCGGAACCGGTCCGAAGATACGGGTGCCGATCGGCTCTTTCTTGTTGTCGATGAGGACTGCTGCGTTGGTGTCGAAGCGGATGACCGAGCCATCCGGACGACGGATGTCCTTGGCGGTACGAACGACAACCGCCTTCATCACGTCACCCTTCTTCACACGGCCGCGCGGGATCGCTTCCTTGATCGAAACGACGATGACGTCGCCGATCGAGGCATACTTGCGCTTCGAGCCGCCCAGCACCTTGATGCACATGACACGACGTGCGCCGGAATTATCCGCGACGTCGAGGTTTGTTTGCATCTGAATCATATCAGGTCGCCTTCTTGGTTTACCGGAATGGTTGGGCCTAAGCCCCCTACCCCGGCTTATGAAAATGTTCGCCGGCCGACCTGCCGTAACGGCAGGCAACAACACGGCATAGCTGAATAGCGCGGGGTCGATCGTGCCAGGGTGGTTTCCCGAACGGGACCTTCCGTGCGCTCAAAGCAAAAGAACGCCCGGCATTCGAGCGTTCTGACGCTGCTTCATACAGATATTTCGGCGAGACGCAAGGCCTCGGCCAAAATTCTGTTACTTGCCCTGGGCGGCAATCACCGTCCAGCGCTTGTCCTTGGAGATCGGCGCGCATTCCTCGATGGATACGGTATCGCCGATCTTGTACTGGTTGTTCTCGTCGTGGGCCTTGTACTTCTTGGAACGACGAACGGTCTTCTGGAGCAGCGGGTGAGCGAAACGACGCTCGACACGAACCACTACCGTCTTCTCGTTCTTGTCGCCAACGACGACGCCCTGCAGGATGCGCTTCGGCATATTTTTCTTCCTTTAGGCCTTAACTTCTGCCGCCTTCTGGCGGGCAATGGTTTTCACGCGGGCGATGTCCTTGCGGACTTCGTTGATGCGCGAGGACTTTTCGAGCTGGCCGGTCGCCTTCTGGAAGCGCAGGTTGAACTGCTCCTTCTTCAGCTTGGCAAGCTCGTCCTTGAGTTGGTCGGCGGTCAACGCGCGAACATCTGAGGCTTTCATGAGCTCAATCCTTACTCTGCAATGCGCTGTACGAAGCGCGTCTTGACCGAGAGCTTGGCAGAGCCGAGACGAAGCGCCTCACGGGCGATCTCTTCGCTGACGCCGTCGATCTCGAACATCATACGACCGGGCTTGACCTTGCATGCCCAGTACTCAACGGAGCCCTTACCCTTACCCATTCGGACTTCGGTGGGCTTTGCGGTTACCGGAACGTCCGGGAACACGCGGATCCATACACGGCCGGCGCGCTTCATGTAACGCGTGATCGCGCGGCGAGCCGCTTCGATCTCGCGTGCGTTGACGCGGTTGGGCTCCTGAGCCTTCAGGCCGAATTCGCCGAATGCCAGGTCAGAACCGCCCTTGGCGACGCCCTTGATGCGGCCCTTGAACTGCTTGCGGTACTTAGTACGCTTTGGCTGCAACATTTTCTTACTTCTCCGAGCTTATCTTTCGCCAGCGCTAATTACGCGTTGTCGCGTTCGCGGCGACGATCGCCACGGTCGCGTTCGCGGCTTGCCGGACCCTGTGCGTCGCCTTCCAGCGCGCGACGTTCGGAAGCCATCGGATCGTGCTCAAGGATTTCGCCCTTGAAGATCCAGACCTTGATGCCGCAGATACCGAATGCGGTTTCTGCTTCTGCCGTGCCGTAGTCGATGTCGGCGCGCAGCGTGTGCAGCGGCACGCGACCTTCACGGTACCATTCCGTACGGGCGATTTCCGCACCGCCGAGACGGCCGGCGCAGGTGATCTTGATGCCCTCGGCGCCAAGACGCATCGCGGACTGAACGGCGCGCTTCATGGCGCGGCGGAAAGCCACGCGGCGCTCGAGCTGCTGGGCGATCGACTGAGCGACCAGAGTTGCGTCGACTTCGGGCTTGCGCACTTCGACGATGTTGAGGTGCGTTTCCGAGTTGGTCATATCGGACAGCTTCTTGCGGAGCTTGTCGATGTCGGCGCCCTTGCGGCCGATGATCAGGCCCGGACGAGCCGAGTGGATCGTGACGCGGCACTTCTTGTGCGGACGCTCGATAACCACCTTGGAGATCCCGGCCTGCTTCAGTTCGCTCATCACGAACTTGCGCATTTTCAGGTCTTCGTGCAGCAGCTGGCCATACTCGGCATTGTCCGCGAACCAGCGGCTATCCCAGGTACGATTGATGCCGAGACGGAAACCGATCGGATTGATTTTCTGACCCATTATGCGGCCTCCTCTGCTGCCTGCACTTCACGAACGACGATCGTCAGGTGCGCGAAGGGCTTTTCGATGCGCGACGCGCGACCGCGGCCACGAGCGTGGAAACGCTTCATGACGATCGACTTGCCGACGTAGGCTTCGGCGACGACGAGTGCGTCGACGTCGAGATCGTGGTTGTTCTCGGCGTTGGCGATCGCGGATTCGAGCGTCTTCTTGACGGCGCCCGCGATGCGCTTGCGGGAAAACTCCAGCTCAGCGAGTGCACGCTCGACCTTCTTGCCGCGGATGGCCGCAGCAACCAGGTTGAGCTTCTGGGGGCTGACGCGGAGCGTGCGGGCGACTGCTTGCGCCTCGTTGTCCTTCAGCCGGCGTTCGGCTTTTGCCTTGCCCATTGTTACTTCCTCTTCGCCTTCTTGTCCGCGCCGTGACCGTAGTAGGTGCGGGTCGGAGAGAATTCACCGAATTTGTGACCGACCATGTCTTCATTGACACTGACCGGGACATGTTTGCTGCCGTTGTAGACGCCGAAGGTGAGACCGACGAACTGCGGCAGGATCGTGGAGCGACGGCTCCAGATCTTGATCACTTCTGCACGTCCGCCTTCACGAACCTTCTCAGCCTTCTTGAGAAGATAGCCGTCAACGAACGGACCTTTCCATACTGAACGAGCCATTGGAGACTTCCTCTCTTACTTCTTACGCTGATGACGCGAGCGCATGATCATCTTGTCGGTCGACTTGTTCGACCGGGTGCGCTTGCCCTTGGTCGGCTTGCCCCACGGTGTCACTGGATGGCGACCACCGGAGGTGCGGCCTTCACCACCGCCGTGCGGATGGTCGACCGGGTTCATGACGACACCGCGGTTATGGGGACGCTTCCCGCGCCAGACGGTACGACCGGCCTTGCCGTCGTTGATGTTGGCGTGGTCCGGATTGGAGACGGCGCCGATCGAAGCAAGGCAGATGCCGCTTACGAGGCGCTGCTCACCGGAGTTCAGGCGAAGGATCGCCATGCCCTGGTCTCGACCCACCAGCTGTGCGTAGGAACCGGCGGAACGGGCGATCTGACCGCCCTTGCCCGGCTTCATTTCCACATTGTGGATGATGGAGCCGACCGGGATATACTGCAGCGGCATGGTGTTGCCGGGCTTGACGTCGACAGCCTTCTCCGAAGCGATGACCTTGTCGCCGGCGGCGAGACGCTGCGGAGCGATGATGTAGGCCTGCTCGCCATCCGAATAGCTCACCAGGGCGATGAAAGCCGTGCGGTTCGGATCGTATTCGATACGCTCGACCGTGCCTTCGACATCGAACTTGCGACGCTTGAAGTCGACCAGACGGTAGCTGCGCTTATGACCGCCACCGATGAAGCGAGCCGTGATGCGGCCGAGGTTGTTACGACCACCGCTCTTGGTCAGACCTTCCGTCAGCGCCTTGACCGGCTTGCCCTTGTAGAGCGAGGAGCGGTCCACGATGACCAGCTGACGCTGGCTCGGGGTCGTCGGATTGAATGTTTTCAATGCCATTTTCTTATTCCTCAGAGACCGGTGGAGACGTCGATCGTCTGGCCTTCAGCCAGCGTCACGACAGCCTTCTTCACGTCCTTCTGCTTGCCGACGAAACCGCGGAACCGCTTGGTCTTGCCCTTGCGCAGCAGAGTGTTGACGGCCGTAACCTTGACGCCGAACAGCGCCTCGACAGCAGCCTTGATTTCCGGCTTTGTCGCCTGCTTGGCGACATTGAAAACAACCTGGTTGTTTTCGGATACCAGCGTGGACTTTTCGGTGATCGCCGGAGAGACGATCACATCGTAGTGGCGAAGATCGGTCACTTGAATCGCTCCTCTAGCGCTTCAACCGCAGCCTTGGAAAGCACGAGCTTGCCACGGCGCACGATGTCGTAAACATTGATGCCCTGGATCGGCAGAACATCGATGTTCGGGATGTTCTGTGCCGCAAGCTTGAAGTTGCCGTCAAGCTCTGCGCCGCCGATGAAGAGGGCGTTGGTCAGGCCGAGCGTCTCGAAAGCGGACGCGAGAGCCTTGGTCTTGGCTTCAGCTGCGACCAGGTTGTCGATGACGATAACGTCATCAGCCTTGATCTTGGCCGAAAGGGCATGGCGAAGGCCGAGTGCCCGAACCTTCTTCGGAAGGTCGTGCTCGTGGCTGCGAACGACCGGGCCATGGGCCTTGCCGCCGCCGCGGAACTGCGGAGCGCGAGCCGAATGGTGACGAGCGCGGCCCGTACCCTTCTGCTTGTACATCTTGGCACCGGTGCGCGAGACTTCAGCGCGGCCCTTTGCCTTGTGCGTGCCCTGCTGCTTCTTGGCAAGCTGCCAGCGGATAACGCGGGCGAGAATGTCTTCGCGGGGCTCGAGGCCGAAAATCTCGTCCGAAAGGGAGACCTTCCCGGCGTCTTTTCCCTCGAGGGTCTTGACGTTCAATTCCATTGATCTGGCTCCCTTACTTCGCGGCCGACTTGACGGCGTCGCGCACGATGATCCAGGCACCCTTGGAACCGGGAACAGCACCCTTGATCAGGATCAGACCGCGATCTTCGTCGGTCGAAACCACTTCCAGGTTCTGTGTCGTGACGCGCGTCTGGCCCATGTGACCAGCCATCTTCTTGTTCTTGAAAACCTTGCCCGGATCCTGGCGCGAGCCGGTCGAACCGTGCGAACGGTGCGAAACCGACACACCGTGCGTGGCGCGCAGACCGCCGAAACCATGGCGCTTCATGGCGCCGGCAAAACCCTTACCGATCGTCGTACCCGTCACATCGACGAGCTGACCGGCGGCAAAGTGACCCGCCTTGAGCTCCGTGCCGATCTCCAGCAGATTGTCTTCCGACACGCGGAATTCTGCGAGCTTGGCCTTCGGCTCGACGTTGGCAACGGCAAAGTTGCCGCGCATCGCCTTCGACGTATTCTTCACCTTCGCCTGGCCGGCACCGAGCTGAACTGCGGTATAGCCATTCTTCTCGACAGTGCGCGTGGCAACGACCTGGCAGCCGTCCATACGCAGTACCGTTACCGGGACATGCTCGCCGGCGTCGTTGTAGACGCGGGTCATTCCCACCTTTTGTGCAATCACACCTGAACGCATCGGTTCAATCCTTCCAACTCAGCTCGAGCAAGCTCAGAGCTTGATCTCAACATCGACACCGGCGGCGAGATCGAGCTTCATCAGCGCGTCTACCGTCTGCGGGGTCGGGTCTACGATGTCGAGCAGGCGCTTATGCGTGCGCATCTCGAACTGTTCGCGGCTCTTCTTGTCGATGTGCGGGGACCGGTTGACCGTAAACTTCTCGATGCGGGTCGGAAGCGGAACGGGGCCCCGGACGCTTGCACCGGTGCGCTTCGCCGTCGACACGATCTCGCGCGTAGAAGCATCGAGAATCCGGTGATCGAACGCCTTCAGGCGAATGCGGATATTTTGGCCGTTCATTCGACGTTATCCTTGTGTTTGTTTTCCGCATGTCTCTGGACAAGACACGGGTTGTTCTTTCTTCCTAAGGCGGACCACCGGTTTCAAAGATCGAGAGGGCGCCGATACCCGACATCCCTATCCAGTCTTCAGGGCCTTCTAGCCCACCTTATTTGCTTGTTCAGTCACCGCTTCGTCATCCAAAGCGGCGCGCAAATCGCGCTCGCGCGCCATTTGCTACATTTCTGTGTAATAAGCAAGCGGCTTGCGCCGCCTGCATCACAATATTGTCATCGAATCGGCCACCCCACCGGAGTGGCCGAAGGAATTACTCGACGATCGAAGCGACGATACCGGCGCCGACGGTGCGGCCGCCTTCGCGGATAGCGAAGCGCAGCTTTTCTTCCATCGCGATCGGAACGATCAGCTCGACGTCAACCGTGACGTTGTCGCCCGGCATGACCATTTCCGTGCCTTCCGGAAGCGTCACGATGCCGGTAACGTCCGTCGTGCGGAAGTAGAACTGCGGACGGTAGTTGGTGAAGAACGGCGTATGACGGCCGCCCTCTTCCTTCGTCAGGATGTAGGCTTCTGCCTTGAACTTCTTGTGCGGCTTGACCGAGCCCGGCTTGCACAGGATCTGACCACGCTCGACGCCGTCACGGTTCACACCGCGGATCAGCGCGCCGATGTTGTCGCCGGCCTGGCCCTGGTCGAGCAGCTTGCGGAACATTTCAACGCCGGTCACCGTCGTCTTCGACGTCGGACGGATGCCGACGATCTCGACTTCTTCACCAACCTTGATGATGCCACGCTCGACGCGGCCGGTCACGACCGTACCACGGCCCGAGATCGAGAACACGTCTTCGATCGGCATCAGGAACGGCTGGTCAACCGGACGCTCAGGCGTCGGGATGTACGAGTCGACCGCTGCCATCAGTTCGCGGATCGCGTCTTCGCCGATCTTCTTGTCGGAATCTTCAAGAGCAGCAAGCGCCGAGCCCTTGACGACCGGAATGTCGTCGCCCGGGAAGTCGTAGGACGACAGAAGCTCGCGAACCTCGAGCTCGACCAGCTCGAGAAGCTCGGCGTCGTCAACCTGGTCGACCTTGTTCAGGAACACAACGATCGCCGGAACGCCGACCTGGCGGGCGAGCAGGATGTGTTCGCGCGTCTGCGGCATCGGGCCGTCAGCAGCCGAGCAAACCAGAATCGCGCCGTCCATCTGCGCCGCACCGGTGATCATGTTCTTCACGTAGTCGGCATGGCCGGGGCAGTCGACGTGCGCATAGTGGCGGGCCGGCGTCTCATACTCAACGTGCGCCGTCGAGATCGTGATACCGCGCGCCTTCTCTTCCGGAGCCGCGTCGATCTGGTCGTACGCCTTGAACTCACCGAAGTACTTCGTGATCGCTGCCGTCAGAGACGTCTTGCCGTGGTCAACGTGGCCGATCGTGCCAATGTTGACGTGCGGCTTGTTGCGCTCAAACTTACTCTTTGCCATTTTCGGCTCTCCGTTTTGCTAGTCCCCGAGAGGAGCTAATTCTTGTTATCGGTCAATTGGTATTCCGGTCACTTCTGACCGGAATACTTTGCCTGGATTTCGGTTGCGACGTTCGACGGGACCGGCGCGTAATGATCGAAGGTCATCGTGTACTGCGCGCGGCCCTGCGACATGGAGCGCAGGTTGTCGACGTACTTGAACATGTTGGCCAGCGGAACGTTGGCGCTGATGACAACCGCGATGCCACGGCTTTCCTGACCCTGGATCTGGCCACGGCGGGAGTTGAGGTCGCCGATAACGTCACCGACGTAATCTTCCGGGGTGACGACTTCGACCTTCATCATCGGCTCGAGGAGCTGAGCGCCGGCCTTCTTCGCTGCTTCACGGAAGCAAGCGCGGGAAGCGATTTCGAACGCCAGGACCGACGAGTCTACATCGTGGAACGCGCCGTCGATGAGCGTCGCCTTGACGCCGAGCATCGGGAAGCCAGCCAGCGGACCGGAAGACAGAACGCTCTCGATGCCCTTCTGAACGCCCGGGATGTATTCCTTCGGAACAGAGCCGCCGACGATCTTGGATTCGAACTTGAAGTCTTCGCCTTCCGGGTTCGGTTCGAAGATGATCTTGACACGTGCGAACTGGCCGGTACCACCGGTCTGCTTCTTGTGCGTATAGTCTTCTTCGGTCTGGCGCGTGATGGTTTCGCGGTAAGCAACCTGCGGCGCACCGACGTTTGCTTCGACCTTGAACTCGCGACGCATGCGGTCGACGATGATGTCGAGATGCAGTTCGCCCATGCCGGCGATGATCGTCTGGCCGGATTCCTGGTCCGTCTTCACGCGGAAGGACGGGTCTTCAGCTGCCAGGCGGTTGAGCGCGAGGCCCATCTTTTCCTGGTCGCCCTTGGACTTCGGCTCGATGGCGATCTGGATGACCGGCTCGGGGAATTCCATGCGCTCGAGGATAACCGGCTTCAGCGGATCGCAGAGCGTATCGCCAGTGGTGGTTTCCTTGAGGCCGGCGAGAGCAACGATGTCGCCCGCGAAGGCTTCTTCGATGTCTTCACGCGAGTTGGAGTGCATCTGCAGCATACGGCCGACGCGCTCGCGCTTGTCCTTGACCGTGTTCAGAACCGAGGAGCCCTTTTCGAGCTTGCCGGAGTAGATGCGTGCGAAGGTGAGCGAACCGACGAAGGGGTCGTTCATGATCTTGAACGCCAGCATCGAAAGCGGCTCGGCGTCGTCTGCATGACGCTCGATATCAGCTTCGGTCTTGAAGTCGATGCCCTTGATCGCCGGAATGTCGAGCGGCGACGGCAGGTAGTCGACGACGGCGTCGAGCAGCGGCTGCACACCCTTGTTCTTGAAGGCGGTGCCGCAGAACATCGGATGGAACTTGACGTCGATGGTGCCGCGGCGAACGAGTTCGCGGATCTTATCGTTGTCGGGCATGTTGCCTTCGAGGTAGGCTTCCATCGCAGCTTCGTCGATCTCGACGACCGTCTCGATCAGCTTTTCACGATATTCTTCAGCCTTGGCCTTCAGGTCATCCGGGATTTCGACGACGTCCCACTGGGCGCCGAGCGATTCGTCGCGCCAGATCAGGGCATTCATCTCGACGAGGTCGACAACGCCCTTGAAGTCGCTTTCAGCGCCGATCGGCAGCTGCATGACGACGGCGGTCGCACCGAGACGCGTCTTGATCATCTCGACCGAGCGGTAGAAGTCCGCGCCGGTCTTGTCCATCTTGTTGCAGAAGATCATCCGCGGAACATTGTACTTCTCAGCCTGGCGCCAGACGGTTTCCGTCTGCGGCTCCACGCCGGCGTTGGCGTCGAGCAGCGCGATGGCGCCGTCCAGAACGCGCAGCGAACGCTCGACTTCGATGGTGAAGTCGACGTGGCCGGGAGTGTCGATGATG
This sequence comes from Rhizobium sp. NLR16a, assembly GCF_017948245.1. Lineage (NCBI taxonomy): Bacteria > Pseudomonadati > Pseudomonadota > Alphaproteobacteria > Hyphomicrobiales > Rhizobiaceae > Rhizobium > Rhizobium sp. NLR16a. The sequence goes on from NZ_CP072865.1 coordinate 2,237,861, forward strand.
TTGAAGCGGCGCATCTTGCCGTCACGGCCCTTCCAGAAGGTCGTGGTGGCAGCGGACGTGATCGTGATGCCACGCTCCTGCTCCTGCTCCATCCAGTCCATGGTGGCTGCGCCGTCGTGGACTTCGCCGATCTTGTGCGACTTGCCGGTGTAGTAAAGGATACGCTCGGTGGTCGTGGTCTTGCCGGCGTCGATATGCGCCATGATACCGAAATTGCGGTAGTCTTCGATCTTATATTCGCGAGCCATTGTGGACTGCCTTTCGATACCGTTCGGAATTACCAGCGATAGTGCGAGAACGCGCGGTTGGCGTCAGCCATCTTGTGCGTGTCTTCGCGCTTCTTGACGGCGGAGCCGCGGTTGTTGGACGCATCGAGCAGTTCGCCGGACAGACGGTCGATCATGGTGGTTTCGTTGCGCTTGCGGGCGGCGGCAATCAGCCAGCGAATGGCGAGAGCCTGGCGGCGCTCCGGACGGACGTCGACCGGAACCTGATAGGTCGCGCCACCGACGCGGCGCGAGCGGACTTCAACGTGCGGGGCAATGTTGTCGAGCGCAGAATGGAAAACCGAAAGCGGCTCCTGCTTGGACTTGCCCTGGACGGCGTCGAACGCACCGTAGACGATGTTTTCAGCAACGGACTTCTTACCATCGAGCATGATGGCATTCATGAACTTGGTCACGACGAGGTCACCGAACTTCGGATCCGGGTTGATCTCGCGCTTTTCTGCTTTATGACGTCTGGACATACTTTTCGTCTCTTCAACCGTTAAGGCGCTTCATCACGCGGAGGACCTCGCGCAGCGCCGGATTATTCAAAACCGAATTACTTCGGACGCTTCGCGCCGTACTTGGAGCGACGCTGCTTGCGGTTCTTGACACCCTGGGTATCGAGAACGCCGCGGATGATATGATAACGGACACCCGGAAGGTCCTTGACGCGGCCGCCGCGGATCATGACGACGGAGTGTTCCTGAAGGTTATGACCTTCGCCGGGGATGTAACCAATGACTTCGAAGCCGTTGGTCAGGCGGATCTTTGCGACCTTACGCAGAGCCGAGTTCGGCTTCTTCGGCGTGGTCGTGTAGACGCGCGTGCAAACGCCGCGCTTCTGCGGGTTCTCCTGGAGAGCGGGAACCTTATTACGCTTTACGTTCGCCTGGCGAGGCTTGCGGATCAGCTGGTTTACGGTAGGCATTCAACCATCCCTTACGTTTTTCTCAGTACCCTTGCGGGCTTGAACTCACGCCGTCTCCGGCAATGACGCATGCTTTCCGTCAATGCGCAAAATATGGCCCGATCCGCTTCCGCAGATGGACCACAAGGAGCAGAGGACGCATAAAATCCTGCGTCATGCGTGCAGCATCATGACTTCAACGTGCGTTTAGAACCTTGTTTGAGGTGAACTTCAGGGCGCGTCGCCCCGAACAGCCAAGCCTCACATGGGATCTGATGGGCGGGGTACTACTGGTTTCCACCCGTTCCGTCAAGGCCGGTTAAGAAATAAACTTGGCCGCATCACCTTGATATGCGGGCCGAACGCCCTGTTTTCATCCTTCTAGACGCATTCAGGGACGTGCGCCAAGATAAAAACTTGGGCCTTGCAGCAAAAGCGGTTAAGGAATCAGCAATTGCGGCGTTAGGTCCTCTCAGCGGATTCGACAAAGCGAATCTCCATGAACCGAGGACAGGCGATGATCACGACACCTGATAACGACAATAATTTCGACGGGCCGATGATCTTCATCATCATTGGCAAAGGCTATGAGTCCGAGGCAAGCGAAGGCATCGACCTGCACATCCTGCTGAAGGCGCCCGATGACGACACCGCCGTGCGCGAAGCCTTGAACGCTCTTGCCGAGGAGGGTTTCATCGAGGCCGATCTCGACCAGATCGGCATGCTGACCGAAATTCCGGCGGAAGAGCCGCACGCCTCGGCTTATCAGGGTGCGGTCGATGGCGAGGTCGCGATCATCCGGTTCAACTGACGGGAACGCCTTCCCTCCCCCGATCAATCAGAGGCTAGCACAAACGAAAACCGCCCGGATCGCTCCGGGCGGTTTTTCAATTCGTAGACCTCGGCTGCGGATTATTCCGCAGCCGGGGCGTTTTCGGCCATGTCCTGCAGCATCGGGGTGGCGACGGCCGCCCCAGTCCCCTTGCGGCGCTCTTCGAGAATCAGCTCGTCGCGCGACGTGGCGATGCGGCGAATCTGGGTCATGGTGCCGCCGGTGCCGGCCGGAATGAGGCGGCCGACGATGACGTTTTCCTTCAGGCCCTGCAGGCCGTCGGTCTTGCCGGCGATTGCAGCTTCCGTCAGCACCTTGGTCGTTTCCTGGAAGGACGCGGCCGAGATGAAGGACGGGGTCTGCAGCGACGCCTTGGTGATGCCGAGAAGAACCGGCTCGCCGCTGGCGGGCTTCTTGCCCTGCTCGATCAGGTGGTCGTTGACGTCCTCCAGCTCGATCCGGTCGACGTTGTCGCCGACGATGTAGGTCGAGTCGCCGGCATCGGTGATCTCCACCTTCTGCAGCATCTGACGGACGATCACCTCGATGTGCTTGTCGTTGATGACGACGCCCTGCAGGCGGTAGACTTCCTGGATTTCGTTGACGAGGTAGGAAGCCAGAGCCTCCACGCCCTTGATCGCCAGGATGTCGTGCGGAGCCGGGTTACCGTCGAGGATGTAATCACCCTTTTCGATATAGTCGCCGTCCTGAAGGTGGAAGGGCTTGCCCTTCGGGATCAGGTATTCGACAGGCTCGACACCGTCTTCCGCCGGCTCGATGATGACGCGACGCTTGTTCTTGTAATCGCGGCCGAGGCGGATCGTACCATCGATCTCTGCGATGATGGCGTGGTCCTTCGGACGGCGCGCTTCGAACAGTTCGGCAACACGCGGCAGACCACCGGTGATGTCCTTGGTCTTGGCGCTTTCGAGCGGCGAACGGGCGAGAACGTCACCCTGGGAGACCTTCGTGCCCGGCTCGACCGACAGAATGGCGTCGACCGAGAGCAGGAAGCGGGCGTCACCACCACGCGACAGCTTCGCGACATTGCCGCTGGCGTCCTTGATGACGATCGCTGGCTTGAGGTCCGAGCCGCGCGGGGTCGAACGCCAGTCGATGACCTGACGCTTGGTGATGCCGGTGGATTCGTCGGTTGCTTCCAGAACCGAGAGACCATCGACGAGGTCTTCGAACTGAACGGTACCGGCGACCTCCGTCATCATCGGCCGGGTGTAAGGATCCCACTCCGCCAGACGCTGGCCACGCTTGACCTTGTCACCTTCGTCGACATGCAGCTTCGAACCGTAGGCGACACGCTGCGAAGAGCGCTCGACGCCACGCTCGTCCAGGATCTGGACAGTCATGTTGCGGCCCATGGCAACGAGGCTGCCTTCAGAGTTGCGCAGCACGTTGCGGTTCTTGATCTGCACCGTACCTTCGTACGAGGCTTCCAGGAACGACTGGTCAACCACGGTTGCCGTACCGCCTAGGTGGAAGGTACGCATGGTGAGCTGGGTTCCCGGCTCGCCAATCGACTGGGCGGCGATGACGCCGACGGCTTCGCCCATGTTGACCGGCGTACCGCGCGCAAGGTCGCGGCCGTAGCAGACCGAGCAGACGCCCGTCTGGATTTCGCAGGTCAGCGCCGAGCGGATGCGGATCGACTGGATACCGGCCTTCTCGATTTCGATGACATCAGGCTCGAGGATCATCTTGCCGGCATCGACGATGCGCTCACCCGTCACCGGATGATCGATGTCGTCGAGCGCCGTGCGGCCGAGAATACGGGCGCCGAGCGAGGCTACGACCTGGCCGGCATCGACGATAGCGGTCATGGTCAGGCCGGTTTCGGTGCCGCAATCGACGTGCGTAACGATGCAATCCTGCGCGACGTCGACGAGTCGGCGGGTCAGGTAACCGGAGTTTGCAGTCTTCAAGGCGGTGTCCGCCAGACCCTTACGGGCGCCGTGCGTCGAGTTGAAGTACTCGTTGACGGTCAGGCCTTCCTTGAAGTTCGAGATGATCGGCGTCTCGATGATTTCGCCCGATGGCTTGGCCATCAGGCCGCGCATGCCGCCCAGCTGACGCATCTGGTTCGGAGAACCGCGGGCGCCGGAGTGGCTCATCATGTAGATTGAGTTCATTGGCTTTTGGCGGCCGGTGTTCTCATCGAATTCGACCGCCTTGATGCGAGCCATCATCTCTTCGGCGACCTTTTCGGTCGCCTTGCCCCAGGCGTCGACAACCTTGTTGTACTTTTCGCCCTGGGTGATGAGGCCGTCATTGTACTGCTGTTCGTATTCCTTCACCAGATTTTCGGTGTCGTTGACGATTTTGGCCTTCGTGTCCGGAATGACCATGTCGTCCTTGCCGAACGAAATGCCGGCGCGGCAGGCATGGGCGAAACCGAGCTGCATGATGCGGTCGCAGAAGATGACCGTGTCCTTCTGGCCGCAATGGCGGTAGACCGTGTCGATCATCTTGGAGATGTTCTTCTTGGTCATTTCCTGGTTGCAGATGTCGAACGGCACCTTGCCGTTCTTCGGCAGCAGTTCGCCGATGAGCAGACGGCCGGGCGTCGTCTCATAGATCTTCGAGTAGGGCTTGCCATCCTCGCCGATCGACTTGAAGCGGCCGCGGATCTTGGTGTGCAGCGTCACGACCTTGTTTTCCAGCGCGTGATGCAGCTCGCCGAGATCGGAGAAGGCCATGCCTTCGCCCGGCTCGTTCTGGTTCAGGATCGACAGATAGTACAGGCCGAGAACCATGTCCTGCGAGGGAACGATGATCGGCGCGCCGTTGGCCGGGTGCAGGATGTTGTTGGTCGACATCATCAGCACGCGGGCTTCGAGCTGGGCTTCGAGCGACAGCGGCACGTGCACGGCCATCTGGTCACCGTCGAAGTCGGCATTGAAGGCCGTGCAGACGAGCGGGTGCAGCTGGATGGCCTTGCCTTCGACCAGGGTGGGTTCGAAGGCCTGGATGCCCAGGCGGTGCAGCGTCGGTGCGCGGTTCAGGAGAACCGGATGCTCGCGGATGACCTCGTCGAGAATATCCCAAACTTCCGGCTTTTCCTTTTCGACCAGCTTCTTGGCCTGCTTGACAGTCGAGGAATAACCCTTGGCGTCGAGGCGGGCGTAGATGAATGGCTTGAAGAGTTCGAGCGCCATCTTCTTCGGCAGGCCGCACTGATGCAGCTTCAGCTCCGGACCGGTGACGATGACCGAGCGGCCGGAATAGTCGACGCGCTTGCCGAGCAGGTTCTGGCGGAAGCGGCCCTGCTTGCCCTTAAGCATGTCGGACAGCGATTTCAGCGGACGCTTGTTGGCGCCGGTGATGACGCGGCCGCGGCGGCCGTTATCGAAGAGCGCGTCGACAGATTCCTGCAACATGCGCTTTTCGTTGCGGATGATGATGCCGGGAGCGCGCAGTTCAATCAGGCGCTTCAGGCGATTGTTACGGTTGATGACGCGGCGGTAGAGATCGTTCAGATCTGACGTCGCGAAACGGCCACCGTCGAGCGGAACGAGCGGGCGCAGATCCGGCGGGATGACCGGGACGACCTTCATGATCATCCATTCCGGACGGTTGCCCGACTCCATGAAGTTCTCGACGATCTTCAGGCGCTTCATCAGCTTCTTCTGCTTGAGATCCGACGTGGTGTCGGCAAGTTCGGAGCGCAGATCGCCGGCGATCTTTTCGAGGTTCATCGAGGCCAGCATCTCGTAGATCGCCTCAGCGCCGATCATCGCGGTGAACTGGTCTTCGCCGTATTCGTCGACGGCGAGCATGTACTCTTCTTCCGAGAGGAGCTGGTGCTCCTTGAGAGCAGTCAGGCCCGGCTCGGTGACGATGTAGTTTTCGAAATAGAGGACGCGCTCGACATCCTTCAGCGTCATGTCGAGCAGTGTCGAAATGCGCGACGGCAGCGACTTCAGGAACCAGATGTGGGCAACGGGAGCAGCGAGCTCGATGTGGCCCATGCGTTCACGGCGAACGCGCGACAGCGTAACTTCGACGCCGCACTTTTCGCAGATGATGCCCTTGTACTTCATGCGCTTGTACTTGCCGCACAAGCATTCGTAGTCCTTGATCGGGCCAAAGATGCGTGCGCAGAACAGGCCGTCGCGTTCCGGCTTGAACGTACGGTAGTTGATGGTTTCCGGCTTCTTGATCTCACCGTAGGACCAGGAGAGGATCTTCTCCGGAGACGCGATCGAAATCCGAATGGAATCGAAATTCTGTGCAGGCACCTGCGGATTGAAAAGATTCATGACCTCTTGGTTCATGCCTGTCTCCTTCATGGGCTAAAGCGCCCTCAAAATGCGATGGCCGGCGGCAATTCCCGGGAGCCGCCTCCCTCGCTTAAACGAGAATAACCGCAAGATGCGGCGAAACTTCCCTTCCGGGCCGACACGGATGCGGCTCCCGGCGGGACCGGCGTGCGCCGCATTGGCAGCGCACGCCCTATCAATGTTTACTCGGCCGCGTCCGGCAGCTGGGTTGCCTGCGCTTCGTCGAGCTTGGTGTTCTCGAGCTCGACGCTGAGGCCCAGCGAGCGCATTTCCTTGACGAGAACGTTGAAGCTTTCCGGAATACCGGCTTCGAACGTGTCGTCTCCGCGGACAATGGCTTCGTAGACCTTGGTGCGGCCGGCGACGTCGTCCGACTTCACCGTCAGCATTTCCTGCAGCGTATAGGCGGCGCCATAGGCTTCGAGCGCCCAGACCTCCATTTCGCCGAAGCGCTGACCGCCGAACTGCGCCTTGCCGCCCAGTGGCTGCTGGGTCACGAGCGAGTAAGGGCCGATCGAACGGGCATGGATCTTGTCGTCGACCAGGTGGTTGAGCTTCAGCATGTAGATGTAGCCCACGGTAACCTGGCGGTCGAACTGCTCGCCGGTACGGCCGTCATAGAGCGTCGACTGGCCGGTGTCCTTGAGACCCGCCAAACGCAGCATGTCGTTGACGTCACCTTCGTTGGCGCCGTCGAAGACCGGCGTTGCGATCGAAACGCCGCGCTTCCACTGGTCGGCGAGACGCAGAACGGACTCATCGTCGAAGTCCTGGACCTGTTCGGCCTTGGGACCGTCCCCGACGACATCGCCGATGGTCTTGCGCAGCGGCTCGATGTTGCCATTGGCCTTATACGCTTCGATCAGTTCGCCGATCTGACGACCCATGCCGGCGCAAGCCCAGCCCAGGTGCGTTTCCAGGATCTGGCCGACGTTCATGCGCGAAGGCACGCCGAGCGGGTTCAGAACGACGTCGACATGCGTGCCGTCTTCCAGGAACGGCATGTCCTCGACAGGCACAATGCGCGAGACCACGCCCTTGTTCCCGTGACGGCCGGCCATCTTATCGCCCGGCTGGATCTTGCGCTTCACGGCAACAAAGACCTTGACCATCTTCATGACGCCCGGAGGCATTTCATCGCCGCGCTGGACCTTCTCGACCTTGTCCATGAAGCGCTGTTCAAGGCGCGACTTGGATTCGTCATACTGGCCGCGGAGGGCTTCGAGTTCGCCCTGCACCTTCTCGTCCTCGACGGCGAACATCCACCACTGGGAGCGGGGATATTCGGAGACGACGGCGTTCGAAAGTTCGGTGCCCTTCTTGAAGCCCTTAGGGCCTGCGATGGACACCTGGCCGCGCAGCATGTCGATCAGACGGCCGTAGACGTTACGGTCGAGGATCGCCTGCTCGTCGTCACGGTCCTTGGCGAGACGCTCGATCTCTTCGCGTTCGATCGCCATCGCGCGCTCGTCCTTCTCGACGCCATGGCGGTTGAAGACGCGAACTTCGACGATCGTGCCGTAGGTGCCGGGCGGCATGCGCATGGAGGTGTCGCGCACGTCTGAGGCTTTTTCGCCGAAGATGGCGCGCAGAAGCTTTTCTTCCGGCGTCATCGGGCTTTCGCCCTTCGGCGTGATCTTGCCGACGAGGATATCGCCCGGCTGAACTTCGGCGCCGATATAGACGATGCCGGCTTCGTCGAGGTTCTTCAGCGCCTCTTCCGAAACGTTCGGAATATCCCGGGTGATTTCCTCAGGGCCGAGCTTGGTGTCGCGCGCCATCACCTCGAATTCCTCGATGTGGATGGAGGTGAACACGTCATCGGCAACGATCCGCTCGGAGAGCAGGATCGAGTCTTCGTAGTTGTAGCCATTCCACGGCATGAACGCGACGAGCGCGTTGCGGCCGAGCGCCAGGTCGCCGAGATCGGTCGACGGACCGTCGGCGAGAATATCGCCGCGGTTGACGACGTCACCGACGGTGACCAGCGGACGCTGGTTGACGCAGGTGTTCTGGTTCGAACGCTGGAACTTCTGCAGGCGGTAGATATCGACGCCGGACTTGCCGGCTTCGAGGTCTTCCGTGGCGCGGATAACGATACGCGTCGCGTCGACCTGGTCGACCACGCCGCCGCGGCGGGCACCGATGGCGGCACCGGAGTCACGGGCGACGACCGGCTCCATGCCGGTGCCGACGAACGGAGCTTCGGCACGCAGCAGCGGCACGGCCTGACGCTGCATGTTCGAGCCCATGAGGGCGCGGTTGGCGTCGTCGTTTTCCAGGAACGGGATGAGTGCCGCAGCAACCGAAACGACCTGCTTCGGCGAAACGTCCATCAAGTTCATGCTGTCGCGAGGCGCGAGCATAACTTCACCTGCGTGACGGCAGACGACGAATTCGTCGACGAAGGAACCGTCAGCGTTCAGCTCGGCGTTGGCCTGGGCGACGTAGTACTTGGCCTCTTCCATGGCGGAGAGGTAGAGCACGTCGTTGGTTACCTTGCCTTCAACGATGCGCCGGTACGGGCTTTCGATGAAGCCATATTTGTTCACACGCGCGAAGGTCGCCAGCGAGTTGATCAGACCGATGTTCGGGCCTTCCGGCGTTTCGATCGGGCAGATACGGCCGTAGTGGGTCGGATGCACGTCGCGGACTTCGAAGCCGGCGCGCTCACGGGTCAGACCGCCCGGACCAAGGGCCGAAAGACGGCGCTTGTGGGTGATTTCCGAGAGCGGGTTGACCTGATCCATGAACTGCGAGAGCTGCGAGGAACCGAAGAACTCGCGGACGGCTGCGGCAGCCGGCTTGGCGTTGATCAGGTCCTGCGGCATGACCGTGTCGATTTCGATCGAGGACATGCGTTCCTTGATCGCGCGCTCCATGCGGAGCAGGCCGAGACGGTACTGGTTCTCCATCAGCTCGCCGACCGAGCGGACGCGGCGGTTGCCGAGGTTGTCGATGTCGTCGATCTCGCCCTTGCCGTCGCGCAGTTCGACCAGCATCTTGACCACGGCCAGGATGTCGTCCTTGCGCAGGATGCGAACGGTGTCCTCGACGGAGAGGTCGAGGCGCATGTTCATCTTGACGCGGCCGACGGCGGAGAGGTCGTAACGCTCCGCATCGAAGAACAGCGAGTTGAACATGGCTTCGGCCGATTCCATCGTCGGCGGTTCACCCGGGCGCATGACGCGATAGATGTCGAACAGAGCGTCCTGACGGTTCTCGTTCTTGTCAGCCGAAAGCGTGTTGCGGATATAGGCGCCGACATTGATGTGGTCGATGCCGAGAACCGGGATCTCGTCGAAACCGTTCGCGAGAATGACGGCAAGCGTCTTCTCGTCGATCTCGTCGCCGGCCTCGAGATAGATCTCACCCGTCGAATAGTTGACGATATCCTCGGCGAGGTAGTTGCCGTAAAGGTCGTCGTCGCCGGCCTTCAGCGCCTTCAGGCCCTTATCGGAAAGCTGGCGCAGCAGGCGCGGCGTCAGCTTCTTGCCGGCTTCCACCACGACTTCGCCGGTATCGGCGTCGACCATCTCGGTGATTGCCTTGGCGCCCTTCAGGGTTTCCGGCTTGAAGGGAATGCGCCAGCCTTCGCCGTCGCGCTTGTAGAGCGACTTCGTGTAGAAGGTGTCGAGAATTTCCTCGCCGTCCATGCCGAGCGCCATCAGCAGCGAGGTGACGGGGATTTTGCGGCGGCGGTCGATGCGGGCGTAGACGATGTCCTTGGCGTCGAATTCGATATCGAGCCAGGAGCCGCGATAGGGAATGACGCGGGCGGCGAAGAGCAGCTTGCCGGAAGAATGGCTCTTGCCCTTGTCATGGTCGAAGAAGACGCCCGGCGAACGGTGCATCTGCGAGACGATGACGCGCTCGGTGCCGTTGACGATGAACGTGCCGTTGTTGGTCATGAGCGGCATGTCGCCCATGTAGACGGACTGTTCCTTGATGTCCTTGATCGACTTTGCGCCGGTATCCTCGTCGATATCGAACACGATGAGACGGAGAGTGACCTTCAGCGGCGCGGCATAGGTCAGGTCGCGCTGGCGGCACTCGTCAACGTCGAACTTCGGCGGTTCGAATTCGTAAGACACGAACTCCAGCATCGAGGCGCCGGAGAAGTCGGTGATCGGGAAAACGGACTTGAAGACGGCCTGAAGGCCTTCGTCAGGGCGACCGCCCTTCGGCTCTTCAACCATCAGAAACTGGTCGTAGGACGCCTTCTGAACCTCGATGAGGTTCGGCATTTCTGCGACTTCGGGGATCTTACCAAAAAACTTGCGTACGCGCCTGCGACCATTGAACGAAAGGGTCTGAGCCATCGTCGCTCCTTCAAAATTGCATCCGGGCCTGCAACGGACGGGAACCGATGGCCAGTCGACCCCGCCGATCAATGAGTAGTTCAACCTCGTCCCACCTCCCGAAACAGCCAGGCCGGGTTGCCTTGGCGCTTCGGTTCGAGACCATGCTCTTGAAGAACCCATTACCCAAAAGCCGTTTTCACGCGGCTTTTGGGTAATTCGTTCAGGAAAACGGCAAATGGGAGGCAGTAAGTGCCACCTCCCACGTGCAGTTCAAGATTACTTGACGTCGGCCTTTGCGCCTGCGTCTTCAAGCTTCTTCTTGATGTCGGCGGCTTCAGCCTTGGAAACGCCTTCCTTGACAGCCTTCGGAGCGCCTTCGACGAGGTCCTTGGCTTCCTTAAGGCCGAGGCCGGTGATGGCGCGGACTTCCTTGATGACGTTGATCTTGTTGGCGCCGGCATCCGTGAGGATGACGTCGAACTCGGTCTTTTCTTCTTCAGCCGGAGCAGCAGCGCCTGCACCACCAGCAGCAGCAGCAACAGCTACCGGAGCAGCAGCGGAAACGCCCCACTTTTCTTCGAGAAGCTTCGACAGTTCTGCAGCTTCCAGAACGGTCAGCGAGGAGAGGTCGTCAACGATCTTTGCGAGATCAGCCATTTTACTAGTTCCTTTTGTTCGGTTCGAACCGGTTGATTATAAACAGCGAAAAACCGCCTTAAGCGGCTTCGTCCTTCTTGGCGTAGGCCGCAAACACGCGGGCAAGCTGGCTTGCCGGTGCGGCAACAACCCCAGCGATGCGGGTAGCCGGTGTCTGGATCATGCCCAGCAGCTTCGCACGCAGCTCATCGAGCGAAGGCAGGGTCGCAAGCGACTTGACTGCATCGGCGTTGAGCGTGGTTGTTCCCATGGCGCCGCCCAGAACAACGATCTTGTCGTTGGTCTTGGCGAAATCCATGACGACCTTCGGAGCGGTGATCGGATCGGTGCTGTATGCAATCAGCGTCTGACCCTTGAAGAGATTGGTAATCCCTTCCGCTTCCGTACCCTGAAGGGCAATTTTGGCCAGGCGGTTCTTCGCGACTTTGACGGTACCGCCAGCTGCACGCATCTTCGAACGAAAATCGTTCATCTGCGCGACTGTAGCACCAGCATAGTGGGCCACGACGACTGAGCCCGAAGCCTTGAAGACTTCGTTCAGTTCCGTGACGAATTCGCGTTTTTCCGCTCTTTCCACTGCCTATCTCCAGTTGGCGGGACCGAAAACGGGCCCGCCGGGTTGCCTTTTGCCTCCCGGGATCCAAAGAGATCCCAAGCGACGCTTGAGGATCCTGTCCCCCCGCGCTCCCGCGCCCATCAGGGCTAAAGAGGCACAAGGCATCCAAGGCTCGAACCGAGTTACGAGAAGTGAACTTCATGCAATTCGGGTCTTACCCGTCTCATGCAGGCGAAGTGATTAAGGGAAAACCACCTGCAATCTCGGACAGGATTCCGGATTTCTCCGGAATATTCCGGCCCCTTGCGAGGCCGGAAATTCAGTGACCGGGCCGAAGCCCGGTCATAAACTTATGCAGTCGGAGCTGCGGTGACCGAGCCGACTTCGATCTTGACGCCCGGGCCCATGGTCGAGGAAATCGCCACGCGCTTGACGTAGTTGCCTTTGGCGCCAGCCGGCTTCGCCTTGATGACGGCGTCGGCAAAGGCGCGGATGTTCTCTTCCAGAGCCTTGGCATCGAAAGAAGCCTTGCCGATACCGGCGTGAACGATGCCAGCCTTTTCGACGCGGAACTCGACGGCGCCGCCCTTGGAAGCCTTGACGGCTCCGGCGACGTCCATGGTGACGGTGCCGACCTTCGGGTTCGGCATCATGCCGCGCGGGCCGAGAACCTTACCGAGACGGCCGACGAGCGGCATCATATCGGGGGTGGCGATGCAGCGATCGAAATCGATCTTGCCGCCCTGGACGATTTCGACGAGGTCTTCGGCGCCAACGACATCGGCACCGGCTGCCTTGGCTTCGTCAGCCTTGGCGCCGCGCGCGAAGACGGCGACGCGAACCGTGCGGCCCGTGCCGTTCGGCAGGTTGACAACGCCGCGAACCATCTGGTCCGCATGGCGCGGGTCGACGCCGAGGTTCATCGAGACTTCGATGGTTTCGTCGAACTTGGCGACAGCCCGCTCCTTGACCATGCCGATGGCCTGAGTCAGAGCGTAGAGCTTGGTGGGATCAACACCTTCGTTGATCTTGCGTGTGCGCTTGCCAGCCATGATCTTAACCCACCACTTCCAGGCCCATGGCGCGGGCAGAGCCCTCGATCATCGCCATTGCACCTTCGATATCTGCTGCGTTCAGGTCCTTCATCTTGGCTTCGGCGATCGTCTTGATCTGAGCCTTGGTGAGGGTACCAGCCTTTGCGCCCTTGCCCGGGGTCTTGGAACCGGAGGTGATCTTCGCTTCCTTCTTCAGCCAGTAGCTGACCGGAGGCTGCTTCATCGCGAAGGTGAATGACTTGTCCTGGTAATAGGTGATGACGACCGGAATCGGCATGCCCTTTTCCATTTCCTGCGTGGCGGCATTGAACGCCTTGCAGAATTCCATGATGTTAATGCCACGCTGACCAAGCGCCGGACCAATCGGCGGGGACGGGTTTGCCGATCCTGCCTTGACCTGAAGCTTGAGCTGGCCTGCAACTTTCTTAGCCATATCTCTCTGCCTTTCATGAACGGCCGGTCGCCCGGCCCGTGATGCCGGATTTCTCCGGCGGCTGCGGTTGCGTGGTGCGGATCATTAGGGTCCGGCTAAGACCCCTCACCTTCCACGCGGATGCGGACTAGGTCCGCCGGAAACAGGCCCCAAAGGCCAGCCTCCAATTTTGCAATCAGACCTTCTCGACCTGCGCATATTCCAGCTCGACCGGCGTTGCGCGGCCGAAGATCGACACTTCCACCTTCAGGCGCGAACGCTCTTCGTCCACATCCTGAACTGTGCCGTTGAACGAAGCGAAAGGACCGTCGGAAACGCGGACCTGCTCGCCGATCTCAAAGGTAACGGATGCCTTCGGCCGCTCGACGCCTTCCTGAACCTGACCGAGAATGCGCTCGGCTTCATAATCCGGAATCGGAACGGGCTTATTGTCGGAGCCGAGGAAACCTGTGACCTTCGGCGTATTCTTGATCAGGTGGTAAGCCTCGTCCGTCAGATTGGCGCGGACCAGGACATAGCCCGGGAAGAACTTGCGTTCGCTATCGACCTTGCGGCCGCGACGCACTTCCACAACCTTTTCGGTCGGCACGAGAATCTTCTCGAACAGGTGCTCGAGCCCCTTCTGGCGAGCCTTGTTCTCGATGTCCTCAGCCACCTTCTTTTCAAAATTCGAGTACGCGTGGACGATGTACCAACGTGCCGCCATTTTCATCTCCACCCGTATCAGTTGCCGGTATTGAGCACGAAGCTCAGGACCCAGCCGATCAGCTGGTCAGCGGCAAAGAAAAACAGCGCGGCAAAAACCACCATCACCAGCACCATGACCGTCGAGATCATCGTCTCGCGGCGCGACGGCCATGTGACCTTGGACGTCTCGGAGCGAACCTGCTGCAGAAACGCAAACGGATTGGATTTGGATGCCATCGACTGCCCACGCAATTACGGCGCGTAAAGCTGAAACTATCAGCCCCACGCACCGCGTGTCTGTTGAACCCTAAATAAACACCGATTTCCGAATGCACAAGAGGGAAACCGAAGTTTAACGAAATTAGTTGCCACCGATCGATCCCGAGCCGGAATGCCGCGACAATCGCCGCGCTGTCCGTATCAGGGAAGATGGCAGGGGCAGAGGGGCTCGAACCCCCGACCTGCGGTTTTGGAGACCGCCGCTCTACCAACTGAGCTATACCCCTTCATGCCTGTCCTTCAGCCCCCCGGGCCAAGACCCGCAAATCGCTGCCGAAATGCATGGCGCTCCCTTTAAGACGGCGGCAGCGGATTGGCAAGCACGATTTTCGATTTTCAAAGCCTTCTGCTCATTTGCGAGCGTCCGCTTTTCTGCAGGCGTCCGCTTTTCGATCGCGCAACCGGAGAGCATTCAGACCTTCACATATTTCCGCCAGTCGTGTTCTTCCTTGAAACCCAACACCTCGCGAATCTTGCGGTTGGAAAGCAGCCCCTCAAATTCACCGATCTCGCGGGTGAAGGGCACGCTCGGGAAGAATCGCTTCGCCAGCTCTTTCGACGGCGTATTGGCGGAAACCGTATCGTTAGCGGCATTGAAGACCTGATAACCAAGCCCGTCCTTCTCGATGCAGAGATGGCAGATCTGCCCGAGGTCGCGAGCGTCGATATAGCTCCAGGTGATGCGCTTGCGCATCTCGGGATGGGCAAAATAGGTCGGAAACCTCTCATATTCATGCGGCTCGATAACGTTGCCGATGCGCAGCGCATAGATGTCGAAGCCCGATCGTTCGGCAAAGGCGCGGGCCGTCTTTTCGTTGACGACCTTGGAAAGGCCGTAAGAATCCATCGGATTGACGTCGTAATCTTCCTCCAGCGGAAACTGGTGGAAGTCGCGGTGGCCTTCGGCGAAGCAGACGCCGTAGGTCGTTTCGCTCGACGCGACGATGATTTTCCGGATGCCAAGCTTCACCGCCGCTTCGATGACATTGTAAGTGCCCATCACGTTGATGCGGAAGGTCTCGTTGTCGGGTTTGATCAGGATGCGCGGAATGGCGGCGAAATGCACGACGGCATCAAATGGCTGAACGCCCCTGCCCGCGTCGAGATCGGGAAAATCGCGATGCATCGACAGCGCGTTGAAGACCTGGCCGCTATCGGTGATGTCGGCGATGAGATTGGTGACGCCGGGGCTGTCCAGAGGCACGAGATCGAGGTTGTGAACCTCGTACCCTGCATTGACGAGCCATGGCACGGCATGGCGACCTGCCTTGCCGGAACCGCCTGTGAACAGAATCCGCTTTTTCATGGAAATGTCCTCCGCATGATGAAACCGGAGGCATAGTTAGACGCTTCCGCGCGAAGAGCAAGCGAGCGTCCTGCGAGGGGCTTCACCCCGCCGCGCCAGGAGCACCCTATCCGGGAGCACCTGGCCAATTATCGCCCTATCACCGCAGCCCCGTGCGATGAACTGGAAAGGTCGTCACTTGACGACGCTTACCTCATTGATCTGCACTCCGGCCGATTGAACAACCTCTTGCGGAATCGCAGCGATGAAAAACATCGTGAAAACATACATCGCGAATATCGTCGCAACGAATGTGGCCTTTGGAATCATCCCGACTCTCCTCTTTACAAGGAGGAGTCTGGACTAAAATGAGCCAATCACAACTGCTTTCTGAACGTGAGATGAACAAAATACTGTGACGGGCGTTTTTAACGATATTTTTACAACACCTGTTAAACGGCTCAGATGCATCAAAAACGAAAAACCCCGCTGTTTCCAGCGGGGTTTCCTGATTGTGGATAACCTGAAAGGTTACTCGACGATTGAAGCGACGATACCGGCGCCGACGGTGCGGCCGCCTTCGCGGATAGCGAAGCGCAGCTTTTCTTCCATCGCGATCGGAACGATCAGCTCGACGTCAACCGTGACGTTGTCGCCCGGCATGACCATTTCCGTGCCTTCCGGAAGCGTCACGATACCGGTAACGTCCGTCGTGCGGAAGTAGAACTGCGGACGGTAGTTGGTGAAGAACGGCGTATGACGGCCGCCCTCTTCCTTCGTCAGGATGTAGGCTTCTGCCTTGAACTTCTTGTGCGGCTTGACCGAGCCCGGCTTGCACAGGATCTGACCACGCTCGACGCCGTCACGGTTCACACCGCGGATCAGCGCGCCGATGTTGTCGCCGGCCTGGCCCTGGTCGAGCAGCTTGCGGAACATTTCAACGCCGGTCACCGTCGTCTTCGACGTCGGACGGATGCCGACGATCTCGACTTCTTCACCAACCTTGATGATGCCACGCTCGACGCGGCCGGTCACGACCGTACCACGGCCCGAGATCGAGAACACGTCTTCGATCGGCATCAGGAACGGCTGGTCAACCGGACGCTCAGGCGTCGGGATGTACGAGTCGACCGCTGCCATCAGTTCGCGGATCGCGTCTTCGCCGATCTTCTTGTCGGAATCTTCAAGAGCAGCAAGCGCCGAGCCCTTGACGACCGGAATGTCGTCGCCCGGGAAGTCGTAGGACGACAGAAGCTCGCGAACCTCGAGCTCGACCAGCTCGAGAAGCTCGGCGTCGTCAACCTGGTCGACCTTGTTCAGGAACACAACGATCGCCGGAACGCCGACCTGGCGGGCGAGCAGGATGTGTTCGCGCGTCTGCGGCATCGGGCCGTCAGCAGCCGAGCAAACCAGAATCGCGCCGTCCATCTGCGCCGCACCGGTGATCATGTTCTTCACGTAGTCGGCATGGCCGGGGCAGTCGACGTGCGCATAGTGGCGGGCCGGCGTCTCATACTCAACGTGCGCCGTCGAGATCGTGATACCGCGCGCCTTCTCTTCCGGAGCCGCGTCGATCTGGTCGTACGCCTTGAACTCACCGAAGTACTTCGTGATCGCTGCCGTCAGAGACGTCTTGCCGTGGTCAACGTGGCCGATCGTGCCAATGTTGACGTGCGGCTTGTTGCGCTCAAACTTACTCTTTGCCATTTGAATGCTTCCTGTGAACGAAATGGTGGCCCCGGCGAACCGGTTTAGTGCCGCCGTTTAAGGCTTTCGGCGAAATTGCGCAAGACTTAATTGCAGAGACCAATCTTGGCGTGACAGCGCATATGGGAGACAATTCGCCGCCTGCAAGGCGATTCGCCGGGACCCTTCCAAAAATCGCTGGAATCTCAAAGAAAATCGCGCGGAAGCCGCCGCCATTGGCGTCCCTCGCCTACGGCAACAGCAGTCGGCGTACACCCACGGCTGGAAACAGCGCGCGCGACGACCGTGACTGCGATCGCATCAACTGGCTTTAGGGGAGACTGGAGCGGGTAGCGGGAATCGAACCCGCGTATTCAGCTTGGAAGGCTGCTGCTCTACCATTGAGCTATACCCGCGGGATGGTCCGATCCAATGACGAATGGTGGAGAGAGTTGGATTTGAACCAACGTAGGCTGAGCCAACGGATTTACAGTCCGTCCCCTTTAACCACTCGGGCATCTCTCCAGTTTTTCGTCCGGATCTTGAAGACCAAGTTCGTCAGACTTCGAAGCGTTGCCGCCCGTCGTCTGCGCCGCGTATATGACCGGAGCATTTCCGTCTGTCAACACGATGACAATGGAAAAAACACGAAAAATTTCATTCGACGCCGAAAGCCGGCACATGAAAGAAAGCCTATGCGGCAGCGAACGCCATGGCTATAAAGCCGCATGAGCAAAGACAACAAATCCGGCGGCAAGGCCGCGACAGACCCATCCGCCAAGGATACGCACTACGCCAATCTGAGGCGCGCCCACCGCGACGCCAAGCGCGAACGCGGCGAGATCCCGACACCCCAGCCACAGAAGCGCCGGCGGGGAGCTGAGGACTGGAAGCCGCCGGTACTCGCGCCCGACCAGGTCTATCTCTATGGCCTGCATACGGTGCGCGCTGCTCTCGACAATCCGGAGCGCAAGAAGATCAAGCTGTTTACGACGCAGAATGCGCTCGCGCGTCTGGAAATCGACGTCGAGACGCTAGGCATTCCCTTCGAAATCGTCTCGCCGCACGAGATCGACAAGGTGCTCGGTCCCGAGGCGATCCATCAGGGCGTCATGCTGGAAACGCGGCCGCTACCGGTGCGCCGGCTCGAAGCGCTGAAGGACAGCCCTCTTCTGCTCGTGCTCGACCAGGTCACCGATCCGCACAATGTCGGCGCGATCATGCGCTCGGCCGTCGCCTTCAATGCCGGGGCGGTTATCACCACCCAGAGACATAGCCCGACCGAGTCAGGTGTGCTCGCCAAGTCCGCCTCCGGCGCCCTGGAACTGATACCTTATATACAGATCACCAACCTCGCCGAGGCGCTTGGCGAATTGCACAAGCTCGGCTTCTCCACCATCGGCCTCGATTCGGAAGGACCGGCGCCGCTCGAAGGCACCTTCTCCGGCGACAAGGTGGCGCTGGTGCTCGGCTCGGAGGGCAAGGGGCTCAGGCAGAAGACGCGCGAAACCGTCAACGCGCTTGCCCGCCTCGACATGCCGGGCGCAATCAAGTCGCTGAACGTCTCGAATGCAGCGGCGATTGCGCTTTATGCGGCGCGGCTCTATCTGAAGCCATAAGCGGGGCAACAGGCGACCAGATCAATTCCAACGACCGCAGTCGTCACGCCAAGGGGGAAGTGTCATGATCCGTTTCGTCGTCCGGCTTCCGGCTGCGGCAGCTGCCCTCCTTGCCTGTGGCCTGGCCCAGGGGCAGGAGATCGATGCCGATATTCTCAAAGCGCAGGCAGGGACCTATCTCTTTGCCCCGCAAGACGGCCGCGCGGGATGCCGGATGACGCTTGAAACCGGTACGGCGATCGGCGGCCATTCGCTGTCCGGCCAGGAGGCCTGCACTAAGCCGCTGCCGGCGCTTGCCGAGTCCTATGCCTGGAATTTCGACGGCAATGGCGGTCTCATTCTGATCGACGCGACGCGCAAGGTCATCGCCCGTTTCGTCGAGAACGAAGGTTCGCCGATGAAAACGGAAGACGAAACACCGCTCCTGCTGGTTTCAGCACCCGATGGTGTCGATCGCCTGCCGACCTTCAGGAGCCTTGCCGGGACATGGGCGATGCAAAGACCGGGCGGCGACAAGCTCTGCAGCGTGACACTCGACGCCACCGTCGATACGGACGGCCACGCCCCCTTGTCGCTTTCCAAAGACTGCGCCGCCAATGTCGCCAGGCTCAAGCTCGCCGTCTGGAATATCGACGGTTTCGGGCTGACGCTGATGAGCCATGATGGTTCATCGCTCAGCTTCGACATGCGCGCCGACGGTAATTTCGACAAGTCCGGCGAAGAAGGCGGCAAGCCGCTTTCGCTCGTGCGCCACTGATCCCGGCTGAGGGCTCGATCCGGAGAAATCCACTTTTTGCCTTGGAATGACCTTCTGGAGCATTATGATCTGGCGGCGATCGATCCGTAACGACCGGTCACAAGCAAGAAGGAGCGATTCCCATCATGGCCATTCGACCGCTGATTTTCGGTATCCTCTTCATCGCGGCCTTTGTGGGAATCATCCTCAGCATCATCTGGGTGGACACGTCGCATCCCGTCCACCAGCCCGATCCGCTGTCGCCGACGGCGCCCGGCCCCGCGACGCCGGGACCGGTGCAATAGGCGAGAGGAACGCGGACGGCGATTGCGCGTTAATCCCACCGAACGGGGATTGAACGCTTATGCGCATAATGATCGCCATCGTCGCTGTCATGGTCGCCTCCGTGCTCAGCATCGCGATGATGTCACCTTCCGGTGCCGGACAGACCGGTAACGGCGACAGAATCGAGGCAAGAGTCAACGAATCCATCACGCATTGAAACCGGGAATGGCGAGTGGCTGGGACCGACTATCCTCAGCTGCGATAGAATCGCGGCATGTCGCGATCAAATTGGCGCCACTCGCGACGCTCTTCCCAGCGCCACGGCCGCCAAGGGCGGCGTTCATAACGCCATTCAGACCGGCGCCAATCAGTCACGGTCGTCACGCCAATCAAGATCGTCACGCCAGCGGTCGTGTGGCCAGCTGTCATGAATCTGGACGATGTCGCTTTGCACGGATAGCGCCGATCGGTCGACAGGCATGGCGGCGGCGGGCGCAACGGCAGCAAAGGCCGCGCCGAGGGACATGGCTGCGGTCAGGAAAATAGGCGCGAACTTCAT
Organism: Rhizobium sp. NLR16a; assembly: GCF_017948245.1. NCBI lineage: Bacteria > Pseudomonadati > Pseudomonadota > Alphaproteobacteria > Hyphomicrobiales > Rhizobiaceae > Rhizobium > Rhizobium sp. NLR16a. Next base: position 2,258,305 of record NZ_CP072865.1, read on the forward strand.
GGCTGCTTCCTCATTGACGATGAGGAGATACTGCGCCAACACGACTGAATTGCTGCTGAAGCAGTCCTTAGATAGAGTTCATCAAGGAAAAGCGCCGGAGGGTTATCGGAACCAGTCCGCCTTCGTTCCCAACGGAACTACGACGCGACAGCCTTCGCTTGGCCGCTCTCTTCGGCTCGCCGAGCCGAAGCTCACAGAGCAGGCTGGTGCCCCCGGCAGGGTTCGAACCCGCGACCCCCTGATTACAAATCAGGTGCTCTACCAACTGAGCTACAAGGGCAATAGCTGCCCAACTAACAGATTCTGCGATCCTGTAAAGGAAAATCCGTGCCGGCGCAGACAGTCGGCGTGGATCCAAAACGCCTTGTCGTGCAAAACGGCCTTGTCGCAACTGCCATTTATCCTTTAGCTAGAGCAGCTTCACAAAGGGCATTGTATGGGCCGTTCATTCCAGACGCTTTCCTTTATCGCCTCGCCGACGATGGAGGCGCTCGCAGCGCGCGAAGAGCTGATTCGCATCTATGGCGACGTTCCGCAGGACAAGGCTGATGTCATCGTCGCACTGGGTGGCGATGGCTTCATGCTGCAGACGCTGCACAGCACCATGAACTCGGGCAAGCTGGTCTACGGCATGAACCGCGGCTCGGTCGGCTTTCTGATGAATGACTACAGCACAGAACGACTTCAGGAGCGTATCTGCGTCGCCGTCGAAAACGCTTTCCGCCCCTTGAAGATGACCACGGCCAATGCCGACGGTACCAATTCGACAGCGCTCGCCATCAACGAGGTCTATCTTTTTCGCCAGTCCTATCAGGCAGCCAATCTGAGAGTCGTGGTCGACGGACGCGTGCGTCTGGAGGAACTGATCTGCGACGGGCTGATGGTGGCCACCCCAGCCGGATCAACGGCCTATAATCTTTCCGCCCATGGCCCCATCCTGCCGCTCGAGGCGCCCCTGCTCGCCATGACGCCGGTCAGCGCTTTCAGGCCGCGGCGCTGGAGGGGCGCCCTGCTTCCGAACAAAGTGACTGTCGATATCGACGTGCTCGAGCCGGTGAAGCGGCCGGTGAATGCGGTGGCGGACAATACGGAAGTCAAATCGGTGCTGCATGTCCGCATCGCCCAGTCGGAGCATATGACGGCGCGTATCCTCTCCGATCCCGACCGCTCCTGGTCCGACCGCATTCTCGCCGAGCAGTTCAAGGATTGAGATGATGGCAATGCGCCTGACATTGATGCCCACGATTTTCCTCGTCGGATGCTCGGCCGCGATCGCCGCTCCCACGCAGGACGTCATCCTGCCGGCTTCGGTGATTTTCGCGACCAGCACCGGCTACTGGGAGAACGACGGCAACGCGCCTGATGTCGAGCGGGCGCCCACCACTGCCGAAAGCGTTTCCGACTCCCAGGAAAAGAGCCATGGTTACTATAAGCTCTTTGCCGTGCGTCAGCCGGACAGGACCTCGAAAGTCTATCTTCAACAGATTGCCCAGACCGAGACCGGTCCTGCGATTGCCTCAACCATTGAGCTGCAGGAGATCAGCGACCTGAAGCCTTACGTGACCGATATCCGCCCCGAAAACTCGAGCGGCATCATCAAGCAACCCGGCCTCTTTGCCACGATCTATCTGAAGACCGATCCCGCGGCCGAGCCGGACGGCTGGACCGTGCTGATCGACGAACTCGGCGACATCACCATCGAGAAAGCAACCAATTGAGCAGCGAGACGCTGTTTTCCAGGCGACAAGGATGAAGCTCGGCTTTCGCGAGGGCGTCCTCTACGACGACCGGAGACCGGACTGGGACGCAGCCGGCCCAAGGCCCGTCCGCTGGTCGCTATGGTATCCGGCTGCCGATGACGCGCGGGAATGCGAGACTCAGGAGAGAAGCTGGTTTCGGAAGGCGGCGGTCGCTCGCGACGCACCAATTCGGCCTTCAGACCGGCCCTATCCCCTCGTCCTGCTGTCACACGGCACCGGCGGTTCTGCGGCCGGACTGGAATGGCTGGCGCGACGCCTGGTCGATCGCGGATTTGCAGCGCTCGGCGTCGATCATCACGGCAATACGGGCAGTGAGCCTTATCGCGCGGAAGGGTTTGCCTGTCTCTGGGAGCGGGCTCCGGATCTGAGCTTGATGCTCGACCGCTGTCGCGACTGGCTTGGCGATCTTGCCGGTCGGATCGATGCAGACCGTGTATTCGCGGCCGGATTCTCCGCCGGGGCCTATAGCGTCATGCTGCTTCTCGGCGCCGTCACCCAATTCTCGCAGTTCGAACCGTCACGGCTGAAGCCAGGTGGTCCGCACGGCCCGAAGGAATATCCCGACCTCGCCGATCATATCCCCTCACTGCTCCGCACCAGCGATGTTTTTCGCAAATCATGGTCCCGCATGTCGCGATCCTATCGCGACGACAGGATCGCAGCGGCGGTCCTCTGCGCACCGGGTCGCTCCGTTCTCAGCTTCGGCGCGGAAAGCCTGAAAACTGTCGTGGCGCCTACTCTTATCCTTGTCGGCGATGCCGACAAGGCGGCACCGGCCGAGGAATGTTCTTCATGGCTGCATGAGCGGCTGACCGGAAGCGCGCTGAAGATCTTCGGCGGCGGCCTCGGGCATTATGTCTTTGTGCCGGAGGGCACCGGGCTCGGCCTTGCCTTTGCCGCCGAGCTCTTCACCGATCCGCCGGGCATCGAACGGGGGGCCGTTCATGACGAGATTGCCGCTCTATCGGCAGCGCTGTTCCACGACGGCGACACCGGAGCGATAGGCTGAACAAAAAAGCCCTGTTTCCAGGGCTTTCCGATTTCTATAGTGCTGAATTATCAGTCGACATCCTCGACGACCGCGTCGGCGGCGCCGCTGATGCGATGGGCAAGGGCCGCTTCCATGAATTCGTTCAGATCGCCGTCGAGCACGTCGTCCGGAGCGGTGCTGGCGACGCCGGTGCGCAGGTCCTTGACCAACTGGTAGGGTTGCAGCACGTAGGAGCGGATCTGGTGACCCCAGCCGATATCCGTCTTGGAAGCGGCTTCGGCGTTGGCGGCCTCCTCGCGCTTCTTCAACTCTGCTTCGTACATCCGGGCACGCAGCATTTCCCAAGCCTTGGCGCGGTTCTTGTGCTGCGAACGCTCCTGCTGGCAGGCCACCACGATCCCGGTCGGGATATGGGTGATGCGCACGGCCGAATCCGTCGTGTTGACGTGCTGGCCGCCGGCGCCCGACGAACGATAGGTGTCGATGCGGCAATCGCTTTCGTTGATGTCGATGTTGATCGAGTCGTCGACGACCGGATAGACCCAGATCGACGAGAAGGACGTGTGGCGGCGCGCATTGCTGTCGTAGGGGGAAATGCGCACCAGACGATGCACGCCCGATTCCGTTTTCAGCCAGCCATAGGCGTTGTGGCCCTTGACGAGCAAGGTGGCGGACTTGATGCCGGCCTCTTCGCCATCATGGACTTCGAGAAGCTCGACCTTGAAGCGCTGGCGTTCCGCCCAACGGGTGTACATGCGCAAAAGCATGTTCGCCCAGTCTTGGCTTTCGGTGCCGCCGGCGCCGGAATGGACTTCCAGATAGGTGTCGTTGCTGTCGGCCTCGCCGGACAGCATCGCCTCCACCTGGCGGCGCGCAGCCTCGGCCTTCAGCGCCTTCAAGGCATCCTCGGCCTCTTTGACGACGCCTTCGTCGCCTTCTTCCTCGCCCAGTTCGACCAGCTCGACATTGTCTTTCAGCTGCTGTTCCAGCTGCCGGACGCCGTTAACGCCGTCATCGAGCTGCTGGCGCTCGCGCATCAGCTTCTGCGCTTCCTGCGCATCGTTCCAGAGGTTCGGATCCTCTGCCTTGTTGTTCAACCAGTCCAGTCGTCTTATCGCCTGGTCCCAGTCAAAGATGCCTCCTCAGCAGGGTGATAGCCTGCTTGGTTTCATCGACCACGTTTTCGATTTCCGCTCGCATTTTCCTGCTTCTCTGTAACGGTCTTCTTCAAGTGCTGGTGACATAGAGACGCCCGCCGCGGATGTAAAGAGCCGGGGCGGGCTTCTAAAATCGGGTGAGGGCTCAGAAGAGTCCTGGCGTGCCGGTCTGAACGGCCTGGTTGGCCTGCGGCGAGGTTTTCAGGATCTCCTCCGGCGCCATGGTGCTGTCCATGCCGATGACGGAGAAGCTGTCGGCAGGTCCGGTGCCGGGCTTGAAGGCCTCGACGATCGTGTTCGGATCGCCGTCGGCGGCGGCCATGCCGGTCTTGCGGTCGATCGGGATCAGGTTCATGCCCTGCGGAATGACGAACTTCGATTCCGGCATGTCCTTGACGGCGGCCTGCATGAATTCGTTGAAAATCGGGGCGGAGAGACCGCCACCGGTGCCGCCGCGGCCGAGCGGGGCCGGCGTATCGAAGCCCATATAGAGGCCGGCGACCAGATCCGGGGTGAAGCCGACGAACCAGGCATCCTTCTCGTCGTTGGTGGTGCCGGTCTTGCCGGCGACGTCGCGACCGCTGAGATCGATCTTGCCAGCGGCAGTGCCGCGCTGGATGACGCCCTGCATCATCGAGGTGATCTGGTAGGCGGTCATGGGGTCGAGAACGGTTTCGCGGTTGTCGACGACGTTGGGCTCTTCCTGGTTCTGCCAGTCGCCGGCATTGCAGCCCTCGCAGAGGCGCTCCTCATGCTTGAAGATCGTCTTGCCGTAGCGGTCCTGGATACGGTCGATCAGCGTCGGCTTGATCTGCTTGCCACCATTGGCAATGACCGAATAGGCCGAGACCATGCGCAGCACTGTCGTGTCGCCGGCGCCGAGCGACATCGAGAGAACCGGCAGCATGTGATCGTAGATACCGAAGCGTTCGGCATATTCGGCAACGATATTCATGCCGAGATCGTTGGCGAGGCGGACCGTCATCAAGTTGCGCGAATGCTCGATGCCCGAGCGCAGCGTCGACGGGCCGCCGACTTCGCCGCCGTAGTTTTCCGGCTTCCAGACCTGGCCACCCGAGACGATCTCGATCGGCGCGTCCATGATGACGGAGGCCGGGGTATAGCCATTGTCCATCGCAGCTGCGTAGACGAAGGGCTTGAAGGACGAGCCCGGCTGGCGCATCGCCTGGGTGGCGCGGTTGAATTCGGACTGAGCATAGGAGAAACCGCCGACCATGGCGAGCACGCGGCCGGTCTTCGGATCCATGGCGACAAGGCCGCCCTGTACCTTGGGGGGCTGGCGCAGACGGTAGGAGGTCGACGCGTCGTCACCGAGCTTCTCGACATAAACGACATCGCCCGGGCTCAAGACACCGGCCGGCGATTTCGCCGTCTTGCGGGAGCCATCCGCCGAACGGTAGGCCCATTGCATGTTCTTGGCGTCGATGGTGCCGCGCAGACGGTCCGCCGCAACCTTGCCGCTCCCCTCCTTGGCCGGTTGCAGGCCGATGTCGACGTTGTCGTCGGAGACGGAGAGCACGACGGCCAGGCGCCATTCCGGAACGTCGGACAGCGCGGGAATATCGGCAAGCGCCTTGCCCCAGTCGCCGCTTGCGTCGATCTGCTTGACGGCCCCATGGAAACCGCGGCGCTCGTCATAGGTCACGAGGCCATCCTGCAGCGCCTTGCGCGCGGCGAGCTGCATCTGCGGATCGAGCGATGTGCGCACGGAAAGGCCGCCCTCGTAGAGAACTTTCTCGCCATATTGGTCAATCAACTGGCGGCGCACGGCCTCGGCGAAGTAATCGGACGCGAAGAGCGATGGTCCGTTGCTGCGGGCGGTGACGCCGAGCGGCTGCTTCTTGGCTTCCGCGCCGTCGCTCTGGCTGACATAGCCGTTCTCGACCATGCGATCGATAACCCAGTTGCGACGCTCGAGCGCCGCCTCAGGATGGCGGAAAGGATGATAATTGGCCGGACCTTTCGGCAGCGATGCCAGATAGGCGGCCTCGGCGACAGTCAGCTCCGTAACCGACTTGTTGAAATAGGTCAGCGCCGCGCCGGCGATGCCATAGGAATTCATCCCGAAGAAAATCTCGTTCAGGTAGAGTTCGAGAATCTTGTCCTTGCTGTAGGCCTGCTCGATACGGAAGGAGAGGATTGCTTCCTTGATCTTGCGGTCGATCGTCTGGTCCGAGCTCAATAGGAAGTTCTTGGCCACCTGCTGGGTGATCGTGGAAGCGCCGACAGGACGGCGACCCGAACCGAAATTCTGCAGGTTGACGAGGATTGCGCGGCCGAGACCAGTGAGGTCGACCCCCGGATGGTTGTAGAAATTCTTGTCCTCGGCCGACAGGAAAGCGGCCTTGACGCGGTCGGGAATGGCCTGGATCGGCAGGAAGAGACGTTTTTCCTTGGCGTATTCGGCCATGAGAGCGCCGTTGCCGGCATGGACGCGGGTCGTCACCGGCGGCGCGTAACTGTTCAGAACGGCATAGTCCGGAAGATCCCTCGCGACATTGGCGAGATAGATGGCAATGCCCGCCGCCGCGACCAGAAACAGGACGCAGGCCATTCCGAAGAAATATCCAAGAAGTCTAAGCATATTTTCAGCTACCGGTCTCTTCGATCTACAATCGGCGCGGACGCAACGATTGCACAGATCGAGACAATTTGCACGTTGCGCGCGGCTTACTCCATGAGCGCTACCGCCACAAGACGATTCCGCGCCTCAAGCTAGGAAACATAAGCCGGAGTAACGGCGCGAATGTGAGCAAAATAGGGCTCTGCCCGCCGCAATCGCTGCCTCGGCAGCGTTTCATCGGGACTGTCACATCGAAGCAACGCCCTTCCCGGGCGACAAACCGAACCGCGCCGCTCAGAACGTGATTGATCGGATGCGTCCAAGTCACTGTGTTCATGGAGCTCGCCTGAGCGAACCCATTAAAATATCCGGGCGGCGTTCTTCAGCCGCCATTCGCCACGACGCCGGTGCGGTATCGCTTCACCGCCTCGGTCAGAAGATCGGCGATCCTGGTGCGCCAGGTTTCGTCGAGCAGCAGTTTTTCGTCTTCGGCATTCGACAGGAACCCGAGCTCGAGCAGGATCGACGGCACGTCGGGCGCCTGCAGCACGCGGAAGCCGGCGTGGCGATGCGGATTGTTGATGGTGCCGATCTGGTCCTTGAAGGAATTCAGCACGCTCTCGGCCAGCGAAATCGAGAAGGCCTGCGTCTCGCGCCGCGTCAGATCGAGCAGGATGTCGGCGACCTCGGGCGGCTCGGCGACGGTCTCCTTGCCGGCGATCTGGTCGGAAAGGTTTTCGCGCTCGGCAAGGTCGGCTGCGAGCTTGTCAGAGGCCTTGTCCGAGATCGTATAGACCGTCGCGCCGCGGATATCCTTCTGTTTCAGCGTATCGGCATGCAGTGAAATGAACAGGCCGGCATGGTTCTGGCGGGCGATCAGCACGCGCTGGGAAAGCGACAGGAACTCGTCGTCACCGCGCGTCAGGAACGCCTTGATGCCCGGCTCCTTGTTCAGCCGGTCGGCCAGGGCCTTGGCGAAGGCAAGCGTCACTTGCTTCTCTTCGGTCTTCGTGTCGACGCCGATCGCGCCGGTATCGATGCCGCCGTGGCCGGCGTCGACGGCAATGACAAAATCGCCGGGGGCGGTTTTTTCTGGCGCCGGAATGGCGCTCGTCGTCTGGGCCGCGTCGGTCCGATCGTCCCAGGATTGTGTCTTGACCAATTCGGCAAAGGCCTGTTTGTCGATCATCTCGGCATCGAGCACCAGGCGATGGCCCCTGCCCGCCTCGTCGGCTTGCACCTTGGCGAGCGAGAGCTTCACCGGCCTTGCCGTTGTCAGCACGATGCGGGCGCTCTCATCATCCATCTTGCCGTAGCGGATATCCTTGAAGAGGCCGCGGGCGGCCAAATCCTTCGCCGGAAATCCAAAGGCGGTGGCTGACAGATCGACGACGATCCGCTCCGGATTGGCGAGATAATGGACGGAGAAACGCGGTTCGCGGTCGAAATCGATGACGATACGCGTCCTGGCATCATCGCCGATGATGCGCGCCCCATAAGCGAGCAGCGGATCCTTCGTCTCGGCCGAACCCGCGAGGCCGGGCAGGAGGCAACCTGCAATGAGCACCGCCGTCTGAATCCGCCTAGCCAATGTCGATCGCCGCGTTGCGAACTGCGCCACGATCCGAGCCCTCTTAAACAATAAACCGCCACACCTTATTTATACCGCGATGGACCTGATATGGCCGGAACGGACGCCCGAGAGCGAAACGCCTTGCCGCCTGCCGAATCGCGGTCACCTGCCCCCGGTTTCTATGCGATTCGAAATCCATCAATATTATGGCACATTTGGCTTTTCCCTTGCTATTGTGACAGAGAAAACATACAACGCATTTTAGGGTAGAAGTGTTGACGGGATAGAGTCGCCGCAAGGGCTGCCAGCCAGATCTGGACCTGGCGCCACATCGGTCATCGTCCGCCGTCTCATGCGCTTCAACCCGAGAACTGGATCCTGATTTTCCGGCATCTGTCGGAACTTCATTGGTGGATCAGCCACCACGCTCTCAGGGAGCAACCTCATCGGACCCGAACCGGGTCTTCGTATTTGTCGATCACGCTTGGTTGTTGATGGTTTCGCAGCAGGTTTTATCTGAAGTGCACAGGCCCCGGACCGAAACGGTTCCGGCTGCGGTCTGGCTGCTGCTCTCCCCTTCGCGTCAAGCGCGACTTTCATTATCCGGCGCGGCCACTGTGGACCGCATTCTTTCTGTTTCAACAGCAGTCGGGAATGCGCTCTCGCGGCCACGCCGAGGAGCACAGCTTACATGGCAGACAAAATGCTTATCGATGCGTCTCACGAGGAAGAGACGCGCGTCGTTGTCGTTCGCGGGAACCGCATAGAAGAATTTGACTTCGAGTCGCAGCACAAGAAGCAGATCCGCGGCAATATCTATCTTGCAAAGGTAACGAGGGTCGAGCCCTCGCTGCAGGCCGCTTTCGTCGATTACGGCGGTAACCGGCACGGCTTCCTGGCCTTCGCCGAAATCCATCCCGATTACTACCAGATCCCCCTCGCCGACCGTCAGGCGCTGCTTCGGGCCGAGGCCGAGGAGCACCGTCGCGACGAAGACGTCGAGCACGTCGAAACCGCGCCGATGGTCGATCTTTCGACCCAGGATCAGCCGGATGTCGGCATCGTGCCGACAGAGGCACCGGCTGCCGTAACGGAAGAGGCCGCGGCGGAAGAGATTGCCGTAACGGCAGAGGTGGCAGGATCACCTGAAGCCGCCGAGGAAGCGCCGGCCAAGAAGGCAAGGCCGCGCCGGAGCCGCAAGAAGGTTGCCGAAACGACGGCGACGGAAGACGCCGTTCCGACAGACGTCGAAGCGGAAGGCGCTTCGGGTGTCGACAACGACGATGACGCCCCTGCCGGCGGCACGATGGCCGCGATGGTGGAAACCGACACGATTTCCGAGGACATCGACACCAGCAAGCGTCGCCACGATGACGACGACGACGACGATGATCACGGCGAAGAGGAAGTCATCGAATCCGTTGGCGCCGAAGACGCAATGGAAGAGGTGCCGGACCGCGTGCAGCGCAAGCCGCGCAAGCAGTACCGCATCCAGGAAGTCATCAAGCGCCGCCAGATCCTGCTGGTTCAGGTCGCCAAGGAAGAGCGCGGCAACAAGGGTGCCGCTCTCACCACCTATCTCTCGCTTGCAGGCCGCTATTCGGTTCTGATGCCGAACACAGCGCGCGGCGGCGGCATTTCCCGCAAGATCACCAATCCGCAGGACCGCAAGCGCCTGAAGGAAATCGCCCGCATGCTCGAAGTGCCGCAAGGCATGGGCGTTATCCTGCGCACCGCCGGCGCCAACCGCACCAAGGTCGAGGTCAAGCGTGATTTCGAATATCTGATGCGCCTGTGGGAAAACGTCCGCACGCTGACGCTGGCGTCGACCGCTCCCTGCCTCGTCTATGAAGAAGGCTCGCTGATCAAGCGCTCGATCCGCGACCTCTACAACAAGGATATCGGCGAGATCATCGTTGCCGGTGAGGAAGGCTATCGTGAAGCGAAAGACTTCATGAAGATGCTGATGCCGAGCCATGCCAAGGTGGTTCAGCCCTACCGCGACATCCACCCGATCTTCTCGCGCTCCGGCATCGAGGCCCAGCTCGACCGCATGCTGCAGCCGCAGGTAACGCTGCGTTCCGGCGGCTACCTGATCATGAACCAGACGGAAGCGCTGGTTTCGATCGACGTCAACTCCGGCCGCTCGACGCGCGAACACTCGATCGAGGACACTGCGCTGCAGACGAACCTCGAAGCCGCGGAAGAAATCGCCCGCCAGCTTCGCCTGCGCGACCTCGCCGGCCTGATCGTCATCGACTTCATCGACATGGAAGAAAAGCGCAACAACCGCGCCGTCGAGAAGAAGCTGAAGGAATGCCTGAAGAATGACCGCGCCCGCATCCAGGTCGGCCGGATCTCGCATTTCGGCCTGCTCGAAATGTCGCGCCAGCGCATCCGCGCTTCAGTTCTCGAATCGACGACCCAGGTCTGCTCGCATTGCGGCGGCACCGGCCACGTCCGTTCACAGTCCTCCGTCGCCCTGCATGTGCTGCGTGGCATCGAGGAATATCTGCTCAAGAACACGACGCACAACATCACCGTGCGCACGACGCCTGACATCGCGCTCTACCTGCTCAACCACAAGCGCCAGACGATCGTCGATTACGAAGCGCGTTTTGGCGTAGCGATCATCATCGATGCCGATGGTTCGGTCGGCGCGCAGCACTTTGCGATCGACCGCGGCGAGCCCGTCGAAAACCCGGTCAAGATCGAAAGCCTCTTCAACTTCGCAGCCATCCCCGAGGATGAGGACGACGACATCGTTATCGAGGCTGATGAGGAAGAAGACGAAGATCTCGAGGAAAAGGCTGCCGCGACCGAACGTCCCGCTGCGGCGCGTTCGGAAGGCGAAGCTGAAGGCAACCGTAAGCGCAAGCGTCGCCGCCGCCGTCGTGGCCGCAACGGCAATGCCGAGCAGCCGGTAGCCGCTGCAGGCGAAGCCGGCGACGAAGAGGAAGATGCCGACGACGAGGGCGCTGAGGGCGACGAAACCGCCACCGCTGCACCCGAGAGCCGCGCCGAAAACGAGGAATCGCAGCGCCGCAAGCGCCGGCGCCGCGGCAAGCGCGGCGGTCGCCGCAACCGGGAGGACGGGTCCGAGCTGACGGCGAATGAAGCCGGCGAAGACAGTGGCAGCGAGGATGAAGACGACGGCACTTCGGATGACGTCGCTCCCGGTGAAGCCGCAATTGTCGAGACGGTTGCCGAACAGGCCAGGGAGAGCCAAGCTGTAACGGCTGCCGTCGAGGACGTGGGTGTCGTCGCCGAAGAGGTAAAGCCTGCCCGTGGCCGCGGCCGCCGGAAGCCCGCCGCAGCGCCGGTCGAAGAACCGGTAGCGGAATCGGCACCAGCCGTAGAAGCAGAGCCGGAGGTGGTCGAAGCCTCGGCCGATCTCGCAACGCCCGCGCAGGAGGAAGCAAAGCCGGTTCGCGCCAACCGCGAATCCAATATTTCTTCCTCAGAGCCGACGGTGAAATCCACCCGCAGCGAAACAACCGAAAGCGATGACAGCAAGCCGAAGAAAGCCGGCTGGTGGCAACGCCGTGGCTTCTTTTGAACGCTGATTTTCGGACGTAAATGACGATAATCCGGCCGTGGCGACGCGGCCGGATTTTTGTTTATGGCGGCAGCATCAGCATTGATCTTGAACCCGTGGGGCTGATGTGTATCTTTTACGAAGGTTATACACATGAGGAAAAAATGCGGACGAATATAGATATCGATGATGCCTTGCTCGCCGCAGCGATGACCGCCACGGGGTTGGCGACGAAAAAAGCTACTATCGAACAGGCCCTCAGAAGCCTCGTCGACAGGCACCGCAGAAAAAATGCGATCGCAAATCTCTCGGGAATCGGCTGGGAGGGTGATCTGGAAGGGATGCGCCGCGATCGACCGGACGAAACCAGTGATCGTCGTCGATAGTTCGGTCTGGATTGCGCATCTACGCGGGATGGAAAACGCCGCCAGACGACGTCTGCAGAATATCGAAGATCCGCTGGAGATTCTTGTTGGCGATCTTATTCTTATGGAGGTCCTCCAAGGCGCGCGCAATGACCGCCATGCAACCACCATCGAAGCGAATTTGCGCCAATTCACGATCCGTCCGATGCTTGACGACAGCCTCGCCGTCAGGGCAGCCCGTAATTATCGCCTGCTGCGGGAACGCGGTATCACAGTGCGCAAGATCATCGACGTAATCATTGGCACATTCTGCATTCAAGAAGGCCACTCGCTCTTGCACGATGATAGTGATTTCGATCCCATGGCCGAGCATCTCGGTCTCAGGATCGCCTGATCGCCCTTGCGATCAGGCCGCCGGCGGGTAGAGCAGATCGACGATGTAGCTGGCGTCGAAACGGGAATCGAGCATGCCGTAAGTGGAGCGCCAGCCGCCGGCAAGGCGTGTCTCGATGAAGGCATCGGCGATGCGCCCTGCTCCAAGCCGATAGAGTTCCGCCGCGCCGGCGGCAAGTGCCAGTTGCTCGACGAGCAGGCGCGCCGCGCCCTCGTCCTGTTCGCAAAGCGCGATTGCGGCGCGTAACACGTCGATCGTTTTCTTGCCGGCGGGGCCGAGATCGCGCGCGAGGCCCGCAAAAACTGTCTCGAACAGATCCTTGCCACGGTTGAGCACGCGCAGCACATCCAGCGCCATCACGTTGCCGGAGCCTTCCCAGATGGCGTTGACGGGGGCCTCGCGGTAATGGCGGGCGATCGGGCGCTCCTCGATGTAACCGTTGCCGCCGATGCATTCCATCGCCTCATAGATCAGCGAGGGCGCGATCTTGCAGCACCAGTATTTGGCGACAGGCGTCATGACGCGGGCATAGGCCGCTTCTTCGGCATTGCCGCGCGCCTTGTCGAAAGCATCGGCCAAGCGGAAGGACAGCGCGGTAGCGGCAGCGACGTCGAGCGCCATGTCGGCGAGCACGCGCGTCATGATCGGCTGGTTGACGAGCATCCTGCCGAAGACGCTGCGGCCGCGCGTATGATGCACGGCCTCGGCAAGCGAGGCGCGCATGATGCCTGATGAGGCCAGCGCGCAATCAAGCCGCGTCAGCGTCACCATGTCGAGGATGGTGCGGATGCCGGCATCCGGGCCGCCGAGCAGGAAACCGAAGGTATCGGTGAACTCAACCTCGGAAGAGGCGTTCGAGCGGTTGCCGACCTTGTCCTTCAGTCGCTGGAACTGCAGTCCGTTGGCGGACCCGTCCTCCAGCAGGCGCGGCACCAGGAAGCAGCCCATGCCCTCCTTCGTCTGCGCCAGCATGATGAAGGCATCGCTCATTGGAGCCGACATGAACCATTTGTGGCCGGAGAGCCGATAGATGCCTTCGCTGACCTTTTCAGCCGCACTCCGGTTGGCCCTGACATCGGTGCCGCCCTGCTTTTCGGTCATGCCCATGCCGATGGTCACCGCGGATTTCTGCATGGCGGGCCGGTTGGACGAATCATATTTGCGCGACAGGATCTTCGGCGCCCAGTCCTTCTGCACCGCAGGGGACGCCGACAGCGCAGCCACCGAAGCGCTCGTCATCGTCAGCGGGCAGAGATGGCCGGATTCCAGCTGTGCCGTCAGGTAAAATCGCGCGGCGCGGACCTTGTGGCCCGCGTCCTTCGCCTCGATATCGGCCTGCGGATCCCAGACAGAGGAATGCAGGCCGACCGACATGGAGCGGCGCATCAGCGCGTGCCAGGCGGGATGAAACTCGACGACGTCGAGACGCTCGCCGCGCGGACCATGGGTGCGCAGCTGTGGCGCGCCCTGGTTTGCCATGCGCGCGAGCTCCTGCGCCTCCGGCGAGGTGACGTAGCGACCGATATTTTCCAGGTCTTCACGGATGCCGCGCGGCAAGGCCGCCGTCAGATCGACGATCAGCGGATCGGATCGATAGGCATTGATGCCGGACCACAGGCTCGGCTGGTTGAGTTCTGCGAGTTTGTCGTCAGTCCGGTTTGCGGAGGTCATTGTTCGCTTCTAGTGCAAGAACCCGGCAAGGAAAACCGGAAGTTATGATTCGCTTTATTCTGCTCTATCGGAATTCAAGCGAAAATGCATGGGGACATAAGCCTTTGCCCACAGCGCGTGCTTGCCCCAGCGGGCGGCACTCATTATAGACCCGCAAGAGACAGCAAGAGGCAGGGTCATGGTCTTTTTCCCCCACCGCCACCTCATCGGCATCAAGGGCCTCACCGAGCAGGATATCACCTATCTTCTCGACAAGGCCGACGAAGCCGTCAAGATCAGCCGCCAGAGAGAAAAGAAGACGTCGACGCTGCGCGGACTGACGCAGATCAACCTCTTCTTCGAGGCATCGACCCGCACACAGGCCTCCTTCGAGCTTGCCGGCAAGCGGCTCGGCGCCGACGTGATGAACATGTCGGTCGGTAATTCCTCGGTGAAGAAAGGCGAGACGCTGATCGATACGGCGATGACGCTGAATGCGATGCGCCCCGACGTGCTGGTGATCCGCCATTCAAGCGCCGGGGCGGCTGCACTTCTTGCCCAGAAAGTCTCCTGCTCGGTCGTCAATGCCGGCGACGGGCAGCACGAACACCCGACCCAGGCGCTGCTCGACGCGCTGACGATCCGCCGCGCCAAAGGCAAGCTTTCGCGCATCATCGTGGCGATCTGCGGCGACGTGCTGCACTCGCGCGTGGCGCGCTCCAATATCCTGCTGCTTAACGCGATGGGCGCACGCGTGCGCGTCGTCGCGCCCGCCACCCTCCTGCCCGCCGGCATCGCCGAGATGGGCGTCGAGGTGTTCCACTCGATGAAGGAAGGATTGAAGGACGCCGACGTCGTGATGATGCTGCGGCTGCAGCGCGAACGCATGTCCGGCGCCTTTGTGCCGTCGGTGCGCGAGTATTATCACTTCTACGGACTCGACGCCGAAACGCTGAAAGCAGCGAAGGATGATGCGCTGGTCATGCACCCCGGGCCGATGAACCGCGGCGTCGAGATCGCCTCCGAGGTGGCCGATGGTCCGCAGAGCGTGATCGCCGAACAAGTGGAAATGGGGGTCGCCGTGCGCATGGCCGTCATGGAGACGCTGCTCGTCTCGCAGAACCAAGGTCCCCGAACCGACGGAATGATGGCATGAGCAGCTCGATCGTCCTCAAGAATGTCCGCATCGTCGATCCCTCGCGCAGTCTCGACGAGATCGGAACGATCATCGCTAAAAACGGCGTGATTATTGCCGCCGGCAGCGAGGCGCAGAACCAGGGTGCGCCGGAAGGCGCCGCCGTGCGCGACTGCACCGGCCTCGTGGCAACGCCAGGCCTCGTCGATGCGCGCGTCCATATCGGCGAGCCCGGCGGCGAGCACCGCGAGACGATCGCCTCGGCGAGCCGGGCGGCGGCAGCCGGCGGCATCACCTCGATCATCATGATGCCGGACACCGATCCCGTCATCGACGACATCGCACTCGTCGAATTCGTCAAGAAGACGGCGCGGGACACGGCGGCCGTCAACGTCTATCCGGCAGCCGCCCTCACCAAGGGTCTTGCCGGCGAGGAGATGACGGAAATCGGCCTGTTGATGCAGGCGGGCGCGGTCGCCTTCACCGATGCCCATTCCAGCGTCCATAACACACAGGTGCTGCGCCGGATCATGACCTATGCTCGCGAATTCGGCGCCGTCATCTCCTGCGAGACCCGCGACAAATATCTCGGCGCCAATGGCGTCATGCACGAGGGACTTTTCGCCAGCTGGCTGGGGCTCTCCGGCATTCCGAAGGAAGCCGAGCTGATCCCCCTCGAACGCGATCTCAGGGTGGCAGAGCTGACGCGCGGCCGTTATCACGCTGCGATGATCTCCGTCCCCGAATCGGTCGAGGCCATCGAACGCGCCCGCAGCCGTGGCGCCAAGGTGACCTCGGGCATCTCGATCAACAATCTGGCGCTCAACGAGAACGACATCGGCGAATACCGCACCTTCTTCAAGCTCTATCCGCCACTGCGCCCGGAGGACGACCGAGTCGCCATGGCCGAGGCGCTTGCCAACGGTGCGATCGACATCATCGTCTCCTCGCACGACCCGCAGGACGTCGACACGAAGCGCCTGCCGTTCGCAGAGGCAGCCGATGGCGCGGTCGGACTGGAAACGATGCTGGCGGCGGCTCTCAGGCTTCATCATGGCGGCCAGGTCAGCCTGATGCGGCTGATCGACGCCATGTCCACACGCCCAGCTCAGATTTTCGGTCTCAATGCCGGCACGCTGAAGCCGGGTGCGCCAGCCGATATCACGCTCATCGATCTCGATGAGCCTTGGCTTGTCACCAAAGACATGCTTCTCTCCCGCTCGAAGAATACACCGTTCGAGGACGCGCGCTTCAGCGGGCGGGCAGTCGCGACATACGTCTCGGGAAAGCCTGTTCACGCACTTTGAGAGACGGCTGGAACGGTAAGCTACGGAGGGCTGAGGGGGCACATGTTATCCAATCTCATGTCATGGCAGATCACGCTGCCGATCGCACTTGCGGCGGCCGTTATCGGCTATCTCTTCGGCTCAATCCCTTTCGGCCTGATCCTCACCCGGGCCGCCGGCCTGGGCGATGTGCGCAGCATCGGCTCCGGCAATATCGGCGCGACCAATGTGCTGAGAACCGGAAACCGCAAGCTCGCCGCCGCGACGCTGCTGCTCGATGCACTGAAGGCGTCGACGGCAGCCTGGGTTGTCGGATATTTCCTCGGTGAGGAGGCCGCGATCATCGCCGGCTTCTTCGCCTTCATCGGCCATCTCTTCCCCGTCTGGATCGGCTTCAAGGGCGGCAAGGGTGTCGCCACCTATATCGGCACGCTTGTCGGCGTCGCGCCGATCATGGTGGTGCTCTTCGCCGCCGTCTGGCTCGCGGTCGCCGTCACCACCCGCTATTCCTCGCTGTCGGCCCTCGTCGCCATGCTCGTCATCCCAATCGCACTGTGGATCCTCGGCAATGAAAAGGTCGCGGCCGTCATGGCGATCATGACGCTCATCTCCTACTGGAAGCACAAGGCAAATATTTCACGCCTGATGGGCGGAACGGAAAGCAAGATCGGGGCGAAAGGATAATGGACGCGCCGAGCGCGGAATCAACAGGTACGGTGCTAAGCGAAAGGCAGAGGATTGCCTGGCTGCGCCTGATCCGTTCCGACAATGTCGGCCCTGCAACCTTCCGCGATCTTATCGATCATTTCGGTTCGGCTGAGGCCGCACTCGCGGCGCTGCCGGAGCTTTCAGCGCGCGGCGGCGCGACACGGGCCATCCGCATTGCCAGCGAAGCCGAGGCGCACCGGGAACTGGAGGCGGCGCATCGTTTCGGCGCCCGCTTTATCGGCATTGGCGAGCCGGACTATCCGCAGGCGCTGAAACAGATCGACGGCGCGCCGCCGCTTCTTGCGGTCAAGGGCGCACTCGCTGCCGCCAAACGACCGGCCGTCGGCATCGTCGGCTCCCGTAACGCGTCGGCCGCAGGCACCAAATTCGCGGCGATGGTGGCGCGCGACTGCGGTCGGGCGGGTTATACGGTGATCTCCGGCCTGGCGCGCGGCATCGACACGGCAGCGCATCGGGCAAGCCTCGGCACGGGCACGATCGCCGCCCTTGCCGGCGGTCTCGACAAGCCCTACCCGCCGGAGAATCTCGGCCTCATCGAAGAGATAACCGGCGGCAACGGCCTGGCGGTGAGCGAGATGCCCTTCGGCTGGGAGCCGCGCGCCCGCGATTTCCCGCGCCGGAACCGGCTGATTGCCGGCATCGCACTTGGCGTGGTGATCATCGAGGCGGCGATGCGCTCGGGCTCGCTGATCACGGCGCGCCTCGCCGGCGAGTTCGGCCGCCTGGTGTTTGCCGTGCCCGGCTCGCCGCTCGATCCGCGCTGTCACGGCACCAACGGCCTGCTCAAGGACGGCGCTTCGATCGTTACCGAACCTGCCGATATCATCGAAGCCCTGGCGCCGCTTGCGCAACTTGACCTCTTCCCTTTGTCGATGGCGGAAGAGCCGGCACGCGAGAGCCGGGCAATGACGATGCCACCCGGCGATTCGGACCGGATGCGCATCATCGGCGCGCTCGGGCCGACGCCGGTCGAGATCGACGACGTCATCCGCCACACCGGCCTTCCGGCATCCGCGGTCTATCTCATCCTTCTGGAACTCGATATATCAGGCAGGCTGCATCGGCATCAGGGCGGTCTCGTCTCGCTTTCCGATTGATGCTTGCGGGGAACGGGGAAACTGCGTGTTGAAAAACCGCACTGACGCAATTTAAAATTGTTTTCTGCTGCAAATCTTGGTTCGCTTGCACCGTACGCAAGAAGTAAAATTGTAGCAAACCCCTTGACCGCAGCGATTTCCCTGTCCATGTCGGAGGGCCGGTATCCAAGTTACGGTGCGTGTTGCGCTGGCCCCCAAGCTGGCGTGGTTTCTTTTTTAGAGAATCATCATGAATGTTGTAGTGGTGGAATCGCCTGCCAAGGCCAAGACGATCAATAAGTATCTGGGTTCGGGATACAAAGTGCTCGCCTCCTTCGGCCATGTGCGCGATCTGCCTGCCAAGGATGGCTCCGTTCTTCCCGATCAGGATTTCGAAATGCTCTGGGAGGTCGACGGGGCTTCGGCCAAGCGGATGAAGGACATCGCCGACGCGGTGAAATCCTCCGATGGGCTGTTTCTCGCGACCGACCCTGATCGCGAAGGCGAAGCGATTTCCTGGCACGTCCTCGACATGCTGAACAAGAAGCGGGTGCTGAACGGCAAGTCCGTCAAGCGCGTCGTCTTCAACGCGATCACCAAGAAGGCCGTCCTCGATGCGATGGCCGATCCGCGCGATATCGACGTGCCGCTGGTCGACGCCTATCTCGCGCGCCGCGCGCTCGACTATCTCGTCGGTTTCAATCTTTCGCCGGTGCTGTGGCGCAAGTTGCCCGGCGCGCGTTCGGCCGGCCGGGTCCAATCGGTCGCGCTTCGTCTGGTCTGCGACCGCGAGTCCGAGATCGAGCGCTTCATTTCGGAAGAATACTGGAACATCTCGGCGCTGCTGAAGACGCCGCGCGGCGACGAGTTCGAGGCAAGGCTGGTTTCGGCGCACGGCAAGCGGCTGCAGCCGCGGGCGATCGGCAACGGCGAGGATGCGGGCCGCCTGAAAGCATTGCTCGAAGGCGCCAGCTATATCGTCGACACGGTCGAGGCAAAACCGGTCAGGCGCAACCCGGGACCGCCGTTCACCACCTCGACGCTGCAGCAGGCCGCCTCCTCCAATCTCGGCTTCTCCGCCTCGCGCACGATGCAGATCGCCCAGAAGCTCTATGAGGGCGTCGATATCGGCGGCGAGACAGTCGGTCTTATCACCTATATGCGAACCGACGGCGTGCAGATGGCGCCCGAAGCGATCGACGCAGCGCGACGTGCCATCCTCGACCAGTTCGGTGAACGCTACCTGCCTGAGAAGGCGCGCTTCTACTCGACCAAGGCGAAGAACGCCCAGGAGGCGCACGAGGCGATCCGCCCGACCGATTTCTACCGCTCGCCCGAACGCGTGCGCAAATTCCTCGACGCCGATCAGATCCGGCTCTACGAGCTGATCTGGAAGCGTGGCATCGCCAGCCAGATGGCGTCGGCCGAGATCGAGCGCACGACGGCCGAAATCACCGCCGAGAACAAGGGCGAGAAGGCCGGCCTGCGCGCCGTCGGTTCGGTCATCCGCTTCGACGGCTTCATCGCCGCCTATACCGACCAGAAGGAGGACGGCGAGCAGAGCGATGACGGCGACGAGGATGGTCGCCTGCCGGAGATCAATGCACGCGAGGCGCTGGCCAAGCAGAAGATCAATTCGACCCAGCATTTCACCGAGCCGCCGCCGCGCTATTCGGAAGCATCGCTGATCAAGAAGATGGAAGAGCTCGGCATCGGCCGTCCCTCGACCTATGCCGCCACGCTGGCGACCCTGCGCGACCGCGACTATGTGACGATCGACAAGCGTAAACTGATCCCGCAGGCCAAGGGCCGGCTGGTGACGGCTTTCCTCGAAAGCTTCTTCACCAAATATGTCGAATATGATTTCACCGCCGACCTCGAGGAAAAGCTCGACCGGATTTCCGCCGGCGAATTGAACTGGAAGCAGGTGCTGCGCGATTTCTGGAAGGATTTCTTCGCGCAGATCGAAGACACGAAGGAATTGCGCGTCACCAACGTGCTTGATTCGCTGAACGAGGCGCTGGCGCCGCTCGTCTTTCCGAAACGCGAGGATGGCGGCGACCCCAGGATTTGCCAGGTCTGCGGCACCGGCAACCTGTCGCTGAAGCTCGGCAGATATGGTGCCTTCGTCGGCTGCTCGAACTATCCGGAATGCAACTACACCCGCCAGCTTTCCTCCGAAAACGGTGGAGAAGCGGAAGGGGTCGCGCTCAACGAACCGAAGAATCTCGGCACCGATCCGACCACCGGCGAGGAACTGACGCTGCGTTCCGGCCGCTTCGGCCCTTACATCCAGCGCGGCGACGGCAAGGAGGCCAAACGCGCTTCGCTGCCGAAAGGATGGAAGCCTGAGGATATCGACTATGAAAAGGCGATGGCGCTGATCTCGCTGCCGCGCGATATCGGCAAACATCCTGAAACGGGCAAGATGATCTCGTCGGGCATTGGCCGCTACGGGCCGTTTCTCCTGCATGACGGTTCCTATGCCAATCTGGAAACCGTCGAGGACGTCTTCTCCGTCGGCCTCAATCGCGCCGTGACGCTGATTGCCGAAAAAGCCAACAAGGCGCCGGGCCGGGGTGCGCGCGGTACGCCGGCGGCACTGAAGACCCTCGGCGATCATCCCGATGGCGGCGCCATCACCGTTCGCGACGGCAAATACGGCCCCTATGTCAACTGGGGCAAGGTAAACGCCACCCTGCCGAAGGGCAAGGATCCGCAGGCGATTACCATCGAGGAGGCGCTTGCGCTGATCACCGAAAAGGCCGGCAAGGCCCCGGCCGGCAAGACGGCCAGGGCGAAAGCCAAGCCGAAGGCGGCCGCCGCCGAAGCCAAGGCAACCAAGACGGCCGCCAAGCCGAAGGCAACGAAGGCGAAGGCGCCCGCGAAATCGAAAAAGAGCTGACGTGAGCAAGACACCGCGCGACAGAACGAACCCCGCGGGCAAGCGCCCGGGCAAGGTCGGCCGCGCCGGCAGGGATACTTCCGCCGTCGAACCGCTGAACATCGTCCACGGCACGCTGCCCTCGCGGGAAGTGATCCTGCGTTTCATCGCCGATCATCCGCAGAAGGCTTCCAAGCGTGAACTTGCCAAGGCGTTCGGGCTGAAAGGTGACAGCCGCGTCGAGCTCAAGCACATGCTGCAGGAGCTCGAGCAGGAAGGCATGCTGCAAAAGAGCCGCAAGTCGCTCATTCGTCCCGGCGCTCTTCCGCCCGTCACCGTTCTCGATATCACGACGCGCGATAAGGACGGCGACCTGATCGGCCGGCCGGCGGAATGGCCGGAGGAGCAGGGTGTGGCGCCTGCCGTCGCCATCCGTCAGCAGTCGCCGGCAGGCCGCCAGGGTAAGGGCAAGGCGCCCGTCGCCGGGCTCGGCGACCGAATCCTGGCGAAGATCTTCCCGGCCGTCGATCGCGGCGGGCCGGCTTATACAGCGCGTATCATCAAGGTGATCGACAGGCGCCGCGGTGCGGCGATGGGCGTTTTCCGCAGCGCGCCGGGCGGCGGCGGCCGCCTGTTGCCAATCGAACGGCGCGGCGAAGAGATGGTGATCGACCCCGACTATACCGGCGGCGCCAAGGATGGCGACCTGGTCGAGATCGAAGTCGCGCGCCTCGGACGCTTCGGCC
Organism: Rhizobium sp. NLR16a; assembly: GCF_017948245.1. Lineage (NCBI taxonomy): Bacteria > Pseudomonadati > Pseudomonadota > Alphaproteobacteria > Hyphomicrobiales > Rhizobiaceae > Rhizobium > Rhizobium sp. NLR16a. Next base: position 2,280,173 of record NZ_CP072865.1, read on the forward strand.
TGCCGCGCGCCAAGGTCCTCTCCGTCGTCGGCTCGGTCGGCTCGGAAAAGGCGATCTCGATGATCGCGATCCATGCGCACGGCATCCCGCACGTCTTTCCGCCGGCCGTGATCGCCGAGGCAGAAGCCGCCAAGCCGGTGACCATGTCGCATCGGGAGGACTGGCGCGACGTGCCGCTGATCACCATCGATCCGGCAGACGCCAAGGACCATGACGACGCTGTTTACGCCGAGATCGACCCCTCCCCCGACAATCCCGGCGGCGTCATCGTCACCGTCGCGATCGCCGATGTCTCCTGGTATGTCCGCCCTAATTCGCCGCTCGACCGCGAAGCGCTGAAGCGCGGCAACTCCGTTTATTTCCCCGATCGCGTCGTGCCGATGCTGCCGGAGCGCATCTCCAATGATCTCTGCTCGCTGAAGGAAGGCGTCGACCGCCCGGCGCTCGCCGTGCGCATGAGCTTCTCGGGCGAAGGCCGCAAGATCGGCCATACCTTTCATCGCATCATGATGAAGAGTGCCGCCAAGCTCTCCTATCAGCAGGCGCAGGCGGCGATCGACGGAAGACCGGATGATCAGACCGGACCGATGCTCGAGCCGATCCTGAAACCGCTCTGGCACGCTTATGGAGTAATGAAGCGCGGACGCGACCGGCGCCAGCCGCTGGAACTCGACATGCCGGAGCGCAAGATCCTGCTGAAACCGGACGGCACGGTCGACCGGGTCTTCGTGCCGCCGCGGCTCGATGCGCACAAGCTGATCGAAGAGATGATGATCCAGGCGAACGTCTGCGCCGCCGAGACGCTCGAGAAGAAGCGTCAGCCGCTGGTCTACCGCATTCATGACGGCCCGACGCTTGCCAAGCAGGAAGTTTTGCGCGAGTTCCTGGCGACACTCGGCATCTCGCTCGCCAAGGGCGGCAATATGCGGGCCAACAGCTTCAACGGCATCCTGGCCAAGGCGGACGGCACGGCACACCAGACCATGGTCAATGAGATGGTATTGCGCTCGCAGAGTCAGGCGATCTACAGCCCCGAGAATATCGGCCATTTCGGTCTCAACCTGATGAAGTACGCCCACTTCACCTCGCCGATCCGCCGCTACGCCGATCTCATCGTGCATCGGGCGCTGGTCGGTTCGCTCGGCTTCGGCGAAGGCGGCATCACCCCCGACGAAGAAGCCTCGCTCGACGATATCGCCGCCGAAATCTCGACCTTCGAGCGCCGGGCGATGGCAGCCGAGCGCGAGACCATCGACCGGCTGATCGCCCATCATTTGAGCACCCGCGTCGGCGAGGAGTTTGCCGGCCGCGTCTCCGGAGTTACGAAATCCGGGCTCTTTATCACCTTGCCGGACTATGGCGCCGATGGTTTCGTCCCTATATCTACGCTGGGCACCGATTATTTCATCTATGACGAGGCGCATCAGGCACTGTCGGGGGAAAAGACGGGCCTCGGCTATCGTCTTGGCGACAGCGTCACCGTGAAGCTTGCGGAAGCAATCCCGCTGGCCGGCGCGCTGCGGTTCGAGATGCTGAGCGAAGGACGCGAGATGCCGACGGCGGCGCGTTCCTTCCATAAGGCCGGCCGCCGCGACAGGGGCCAGGTCCGCAAGAAACCGGGAACGCGTCCCCCGCGCGGACGCCGCTAAGCCACGGTGCCGAAAGCAGCAATGGTCCTATTGCGGCGCTTCATGCTTTTTGCCTGAACGAGGAAGATGCAATGAACACACCGACCGATCCGGTCGTCCGCTACGGGGATGGACCCGAAGCCGAGCGTCCGCTCGGACGTTCCATCATGCGCGGGCTGTTGAACCGCTGCCCGGCCTGCGGCGACGGCAAGCTCTTCCGCGCGTTCCTGAAACCGGTCGATCATTGCGCCGCCTGCGGCGAGGCGATGCATCACCATCGCTCCGACGATCTGCCGCCCTATATCGTCATCCTGGTCCTCGGCCACGTCCTCGTCGGCGGCTACATGCTGACCGATCTGACCTTGGTATTGCCGGTATGGGTCCATCTTGCCATATGGGCGCCGATCACGGTCATCGCCGCGCTCGCCTCGATCCAACCGATCAAGGGCGGCGTCATCGGCCTGCAATGGGCGTTGCGCATGCATGGTTTCGGCGGCGAGAGCGACAGTCCCGATGATTACGAGCTTCCCCGCCGGCCGGATTGAGCGCCTTCACCTTCCAGACATATTTAGCGTGTAGTGCCAGCGCTCCACCGACCACCACCGACACGCGGGAGTCAACGATCTTCAACGACTTGACATGGTAAGCTTTTCTTGTCTGAACAGGCTTTACATTCCGCAGATCACATCGGAAATACTGCGAAACGCCGCCCGTCACCTGGATTTGGCACATCTGTGTCCCTTCTATGTGAGACGAGAGGTCGGTTCGCTCGCGCAGCTTTCTAAGGATGGATAAATGTCTCAGCCGAGAACCGGCACACCGGGCGATGTCGAAGAAATCCATTGGCCTTCTCTGGTGGCAGCCATCTCGTCCATTTCAGCCGTCGGCATAGCAATCGGTCTCGGACTCCCGCTTCTCAGCATCATCCTCGAAAAACGCGGCATCTCATCCACGTTGATCGGGCTGAATACGGCGATGGCCGGGATCTCGGCGATGGCCGCGGCGCCCGTTACCACCAAGCTCGCCCACAAATACGGCGTTGCGCCGACGATGCTCTGGGCGGTGCTGATTTCGGCGCTGAGCGCGCTCGGCTTCTATTATGCCCAGGATTTCTGGATGTGGTTTCCGCTACGTTTCGCCTTCCATGGCGCAACGACGACGCTGTTCATTCTCTCCGAATTCTGGATCAACGCCGCCTCGCCGCCATCCAAGCGCGGCTTTGTGCTCGGCATTTATGCGACCGTGCTCTCCATCGGGTTCGCTGCCGGGCCCCTGCTCTTTTCGATACTCGGCAGCGACGGCATCTTTCCCTTCCTGGTCGGCGCGGGCGCCATCCTGCTTGCCGCCATTCCGATTTTCATCGCCCGTGACGAGAGCCCGGTGCTCGAGGAAAAACCGGAATTGCATTTCATGCGCTACGTCCTGCTGGTGCCGACAGCGACGGCGGCCGTCTTCATCTTCGGCGCGGTCGAAGCTGGCGGGCTGTCACTTTTCCCGATTTTTGCCGTGCGCGCCCATTTCACCGAATCGCAGGCGGCGCTGCTGCTCACCATGATGGGCGTCGGCAACGTCATCTTCCAGATTCCCCTCGGCCTGCTCTCCGATCGCATCCGCGACAAGCGACCGCTTCTGGCAGGGATGGCGCTGATGGGCTTTATCGGCTCGCTGACGCTGCCGATCCTCGTCAACAACTGGCTGCTAATGGCCGGGATGCTGCTTTTCTGGGGTGGCTGCGTCTCCGGACTCTACACGGTCGGCCTCAGCCATCTCGGTTCGCGGCTGACGGGCTCCGATCTGGCTGCCGCCAATGCCGCCTTCGTCTTCTGTTATGCGATGGGAACCGTTGCTGGGCCACAGGTGATCGGCGCAGCAATCGACGTCGCCGGAAACAATGGTTTTGCCTGGGCGATTGCCGCTTTCTTCGGTCTTTATGCCTTACTTTCCGGCATCAGATTGATGTTCGTTCGAAAACGGACTTGACTTTTCGGACGGGATTCGTAGTTTCGCGCCAGAATTTGCCGTGGAGCCCATCCGGCTTCCACGGCTTTCATTTTCTTAAAGGCAGGACGACCATGGCCAAGGCTACAACAATCAAGATCAAGCTGCTGTCGACAGCCGACACCGGTTTCTTCTACGTCACGACGAAGAACAGCCGTACGATGACGGACAAGATGACGAAGACGAAGTATGACCCGATTGCGAAGAAGCATGTCGAGTTCAAGGAAACCAAGATCAAGTAATCACTTGGCCTGACGGATTTTAAAAACGCGCGCCTTCGGGTTGCGCGTTTTTTATTGCCCCGGAGGATGGCCTTGGAAAATGATAGCGCAAACAGACAAACGCCGCCCTTCCATCTTCGGGAAGTGGCGGCGTTTTCCTGAAAGGGGGTCGGCCAGCATGCAAAACGGCACGAGGAACCGTTGTGACTTGCCTACTAGCCGACCGACCCCACGACCCAGGAGATGCGGCGGACCTGAGCATCATGGGGTATCGACAGCTCCTCTGCGGGAGCGCTTCTTTTATGAGCCGATAATTTGCGCAGAAATGAAAGAAAATCAACAAATTCTTAATGATGAATTTTCTGAGCTTGATTCTATGGTTAAAAGTCCAGTTTTGGAACATGCAAAGATTTGACGGCTCTGCTTGACGGCAAAGCCTTATGACGGTGGAACCGAAGAAGTTCGACAATATAACTTAATAACTTAAGCTGCCCCTCCCCTTACGTGAGGTGATGCCGCCACACTTTATTTGACCCTGTTGGCGGCAGGCGTTTTTTATAGTCTTCATTTCATTTCGGGCTAGGCTCCGGCATTCCGGAGACTGTCGCGCCGCGCCATATCCACAGCAACGCCGGGAGTCCATTTTTGGGCTACCGGGCTGCAAAACTTGGGCCTGCGTCGCACAGGCGAAGGTTAAAATTCGGTAACAAATCGCTTACCGCAGTGGAAAACTCGCAAATGGCGCATATGGCGCCCAAAGTGATTCGTCAGGCAGCCGCTGCGACCACGCGATTGCGGCCGGAATTCTTGGCCTCGTAAAGGGCAAGATCGGCCTGCTTCATCAGCTGATCCGGGGTCAACACCGCGCCACTGCGCGAGGCGATGCCGAAGGAAGCGGTGACCCTCAGGAGTTCACTTGAGCGCTTCAGCATGAAGGGAGCGCTCTCGACTGCCGCGCGCAGGCGCTCGGCGACGGCTGCGGCAACTTCCGGCGAGGTGTCCGGCATCACCACGACGAACTCCTCCCCGCCATAACGGCAAGCGAGATCGGCACCGCGGATGGTCGAACGGACGCGGTTTGCGAATTCGCGCAGCACTTCATCGCCGCCGTCATGGCCGTAAGTGTCGTTCACCTGCTTGAAACGGTCGATATCGGTGATCAGCACCGAAAGCGGCCGGCCCCGCGCCATCGACCGATTGAAGAGTGCGTTCAGGTGATTGTCGAGATAACGTCTGTTGTAAAGGCCAGTCAGCGGATCGGTCACGGCAAGCTCGATCGTCTGCTTGACGCTGGCTCGCAAACGGTCGTTATAACGCTTGCGACGGATCTGCGTCAGGCAGCGGGCGACGAGCTCGTTGGGATCGACGGGGCGGATGATGTAGTCGTTGACGCCGAGATCAAGGGCGCGGACGACCATGTCGTCGGAGCCCTGCTCGGTGATGATCAGGATCGGCAGGAAGCGTGTGCGCTCCAGCGAGCGCAGTTGCGAGCAGAGGCGAAGCGGATCGTAATCGTCGAAATTGGCATTGACGATGACGAGATCGAACGTGTTCTCGGCCGCCTCGAAGAGGGCCGCCTGCGGATCGGAGAGGGCAAGCACATCGGCGACGGGCTTCAACGCCCTGACGATGCGCTCTTGCGAATTGGCGCGGCCATCGACCAATAACACCTGGCCGGCCTCATCGCCACGGCCTTCGCCTGCCCGCATGAGATCGCCCATGCCCATCGTATGAGCGGTGTCGGCGCGGATGCGCAGCTCGTCGCTCAAGGTCTTCAGCCGCAGCAGACTCTTCACCCGCGAGATCAGCTGCAGATCGTTGACAGGCTTGGTGAGAAAATCGTCGGCGCCGGCCTTCAGACCGCGTAAGCGATCGGCAGGCTGGTCGAGTGCGGTGACCATGACGACGGGAATATGGGCGGTCTTCTGACTGGCCTTCAGCCGCTCGCAGACCTCGAAACCATCGATACCGGGCATCATGATGTCGAGCAGGATCAAGTCGACCTGGTTGCGCTCGCAGATTGCTAGCGCTTCGTGACCGTCGGCAGCGGTCATCACGTCGAAATACTCCGCGAGCAGCCGCGCTTCAAGCAGCTTCACGTTGGCCGGAATATCGTCAACCACCAGTATTCGCGCGGTCATAAGCGTCTTTCCGATGCGTCAGGCATCGCCCAGATAGGTCTTGATCGTCTCGATGAATTTCGGAACCGAAATCGGTTTGGAAACATAGGCTTCGCAGCCGCCCTGGCGGATCCGCTCCTCATCGCCCTTCATCGCGAAAGCCGTGACGGCGATGACCGGAATAACGTGCAGCTCGTCATCTTCCTTCAGCCATTTCGTGACTTCGAGGCCGGAGACCTCGGGAAGCTGGATATCCATGAGGATGAGGTCGGGACGATGCTTGCGCGCCAGATCGAGCGCCTCCATGCCATTTCTAGTCTGGATCGTGGTATAGCCGGACGCCTCGATGAGGTCGCGAAAGAGCTTCATGTTGAGCTCGTTATCTTCTACAATCATCACCTGTTTGGGCATGACAAGCTGTCCCTACGTCCGTTCGCGCAGCGGTTCGTCCCATGAGAAAGGCACATGCGGATGAATAGCTCCGTGAAACCGATAGCGCACGCTACCGGTATTTGGTTGAAGAAAAGGTAACTTACCCCTCGAAATGCAAAGCAACTTCAAGACTTCGAAACAGCAGGCGGCCGACCCGCACGAGACGGCGATCGCCGTGCTTGGCTGGCTTGCCGCCGATCCCGACATGTTCGGCCGCTTCCTCGCACTCACCGGCGTGGCGCCCGAGCAGGTGCGCAACGCGGTCAACGATCCGGGTTTCCTCTCAGGCATGATGGACTTCCTGATGAACCACGAACCGACGGCGATGGCCTTCTGCACGGCGAGCGGCCTCAGCCCCGATACGGTAACCGCCGCCTGGCGGCATTTCTCTTCGCCCGGGCTCGATTCGGGAGAATACTGAGCGTGACAGAGCTCGATATTTCGCACATCCGCCTCGGCGAGCGGCCGCTGATCGTCTGCGACGTCGACGATGTCGTGCTGCGGTTCATCGACCCCTTCCAGCTTTTTCTCCAAAGCCTGGGACACGAATTCCTGCCGCGATCGTTCCGGCTTCACGGCAACATCGTCTCGAAAGCGGACGGCACGGAGATCGAGGGCCGACAAGTCAGCCGGCTGATCGAAGATTTTTTCGAAGCGCAGGAATTGTGGCAGACGCCGGTCGACCGCGTCGTCGAAACGCTCGGCCGGCTTTCGCAAGACGCCGATATCCTTTTCCTGACGGCGATGCCGCCACGGTACCAGGATCCGCGTCGCCGCCTGCTGGACAGCGCCGGCCTGCTCTTTCCGCTGCTTGCCAGCGAGCAACCCAAGGGGCCAATCGTCCATGCACTGCATGCCAGCCGCTCCTTTCCTGTCGCCTTCATAGACGATATGGCGCACAATCTGAATTCGGTCAGGGAACACGTGGCCGATTGCCTGCTCATTCACCTGATGCCGGACTCGCCCGTCCATCGTTTCGCGCCGGCGGCAGCCGACGACATCACCCGCGCCACCGATTGGACGCATGCGGCCGGGCTGATCGAGGCCCATTTCCTTTCCGGCCCGGTCAACCGCGCAGCTCCAGCCGCATGAGCGGACGGCCGTCCTTGCGCATTGCCACCGTCTCGAATCCGGCTGCCTCGAAGATTGCCGTCGAGCCGATGCAGAGCGTCACCGATTTCGACTGCTTCACATGATCGATCGGGCAGGCTTCGAGCAGCCGCGCGCCCCGGCGCCGGGCATGGTCGATCGCGCCGGCGAGCAGGCGATGACTTAATCCCTTGCCGCGCAGTTTCGGCAGCAGGAAGAAGCAGCTGACAGCCCAGATAGAGGGATCACGCGCATCCTCCTCCTCCAGCGGCCGCGAGACGGTGCGCGGTGAATTGAACTGCGGCACGTCGTGGCGCGGCCCGACCTGCACCCAGGCGACCGGTCCGCCATCTGCATAACAGAGGATCCCCGGCGGCGGCCCCGCCCCGATCCGCTCGCGCATATGCGTCTTGCGCTCGTCGGCCGTCATCGTCGTCCTCACCGCATGCGGCAAGTGCAGCGCGACACACCAGCAATTAAAAAAGGCCCCCTGCGGGCCGAACAGAGTTTCAAAGTCTCCCCACCGGTCTGCCGTCACCGGCTCGAAACGAAGATCTTTATCCAAAGGCAAAGCTCCCGTCCTCTCTTGTGACTCATAAGCTTAAGGCGTAGTGTCGCGCCGTTCAACCTTTGTTCTCACCATGACGCCCGCGCCTGACAAGACACCCGGCTTCTGTCGCGACTGCCTTGCCGAGCAGAAGGGCGAGGCGCGTCGTTGCATTTCCTGCGGCAGCCCGCGCCTGGTGCGCCATCGCGAACTCTACGCATTGACGCTTGCGCATATCGATTGCGACGCCTTCTACGCGGCGGTCGAGAAGCGCGACAATCCCGAACTTGCCGACAAGCCCGTCATCATCGGCGGCGGCAAACGCGGTGTCGTCTCCACTGCCTGCTATATCGCCCGCATCCACGGGGTGCGTTCGGCGATGCCGATGTTCAAGGCGCTGGAGGCATGTCCTCAGGCCATCGTCATACGCCCGGACATGGAGAAATATGTCCGTGTTGGGCGCCAGGTGCGTGCGCTGATGCAGGATCTGACGCCGCTGGTGCAGCCGCTGTCGATCGACGAAGCCTTCCTGGAACTTGGCGGCACCGAGAGGCTGCATCACGATCCACCGGCGCGCACGCTCGCCAAATTCGCTCGCCGCATCGAAAAGGAGATCGGCATTACCGTTTCGGTCGGGCTTTCCTATTGCAAATTCCTCGCCAAGGTCGCTTCCGACCTGCAGAAGCCGCGCGGATTTTCCGTTATCGGCCGCGAAGAAGCGGTGGAATTCCTGGCCCCGCGTCCCGTGACCACCATCTGGGGCGTCGGCAAGGCCTTTGCCGCGACGCTGGAGGCGGATGGCATCCGCACCATCGGCCAGTTGCAGCAGATGGAGGAGAACGACCTGATGCGCCGCTACGGCAGCATCGGCCAGCGGCTCGCCCGGCTGTCGCGCGGCATCGACGACCGCGAGGTGCATCTCAACGACGCCGCCAAGAGCGTTTCGGCCGAAACGACCTTCTTCGACGACATCTCGCGGCACGACGATCTGGTGCCGATCCTGCGCAACCTTTCCGAAAAGGTTTCCTGGCGGCTGAAGAAAAACGATATCGCCGGCCAGACCGTGGTGCTGAAGATGAAGAGCGCCGACTTCAAGACGCGCACCCGCAACCGCAAGCTCGAGGACCCGACTCAGCTTGCCGACAGGATCTTCCGCATCGGGCTCGAGCTTCTTAAAAAGGAAACGGACGGTACGAAATTCCGCCTGATCGGCATCGGCGTCACCGATCTCGGCGACGCCACTCGCGCCGATCCGCCCGATCTCATCGACCGGCAGTCAGGCCGGCGGGCGGCGGCCGAAGCGGCGATGGACAAGCTGCGCGACAAGTTCGGCAAGAACACAGTCGAGACCGGCTACACCTTCGGCAACGGCAAGCGCGATCACTAGAACATCCCGCGCAAAGTGCGCGCGGCTATTCGAAATTCGTACGAATGCGTTAAATCAGACAGCTGAAACTTTGATGATGCGACATGCTTTGCCTTTTATCCTATGCGCGTCGTTAGAGCGGAACCGCTGCACCGGTCCGGGCGAGCCGCCGAGTCCGGGGGTTAAAATCTTCCTTAAACTTCGTCCCGTAATGTGCGTACCAGTATTGCGTATGGTTGGGTATCATGTTCTCGCGTCTCGTCTTCGGCCTCGGCTTGCTGTCGGCCACCGCACTCGTGCACCCTGCTCTGGCCGCGGATGCACGCACGCTGCAGATCTTCGTCTCGAAGAACAAGCAGTCGCTTGTGGTTTATGACGGCACCGAGGTCGTCGCAACCTCGAAGGTCTCGACCGGCAAGGACGGCCATACGACGCCGAGCGGCATTTTTTCGGTGCTCGAAAAGCAGAAATACCACGAATCCAACCTCTATTCGGCTGCCCCGATGCCGTTCATGCAACGGCTGACATGGTCCGGCATCGCGCTGCACGAATCCAATTCCGTTCCGCGTTATCCGGCCTCGCACGGCTGCGTGCGCATGCCCGGCGCCTTCGCAAAAATGCTCTACCGAATGACCGAGCCCGGCATTCCCGTCATCATCAGCGACGACGAATTGGTGCCGCAACCGATCGACCATCCGAACCTTTTCCGCCCCGATGCGCCGGCAGCGATGCCGCTGCTTTCGGATGTCGAACTGCGGCCCTCGATGCCCGACAGCGCCGGGACACCGGTGCAGGTGGCGATGAACGATACCGCGGCGATGCCAATGCCGGCAAATCCGTCGATTACGGCGCCCGAAGCCGAGCCGCCGTCCGAACCGATCAGCATGCTCGTCACGCGGCGCACGCTGCGCGAGACGGTGATCGACATCCAGACGCTACTCAATCAGCTCGGCTTTTCCGCCGGCGATCCGGACGGCCTACTCGGTCCGTCGACCGTGCAGGCGATCAACGCCTTCAAGATGCTGCGGCCGGCGGAATTTGCCGGCGACAGGAGCCTGGTCTCCGACAGACTTCTCACATCGGTCTATTCCGCCGCCGGCAAGGGTGAACCGCCGAACGGCGTCATCATGGTGCGCCAGGCCTTCAGGCCGATCTTCGAGGCCCCGATGACGATCGCCGATCCGGGCTTAGCACTCGGCACGCATTTCTTCACGCTGCATGCCGTCGATGAACATGCCGGCACGGCGGATTGGCTGGGCATCACGCTCGAGAACAATCTCTCCCGCGAGACGATGAAGCGGCTCGGGATCACCAATCAGGAAAGTTCGATCGTCACAGGCAGGCCGATCGCCCGTTCGCTGAGCCGCATCACGATCCCCGACGAAACACGCCGCAGGATCGACGCGCTGATCGCGCCCGGCTCGACGTTGACGATCTCCGATACCGGCCTTGGTCGCGAAACCGGTGAGGGCACGGATTTCATCACGATCACCCGCGGGTGATGAGATCAACCGGGCTGATCACGATCGACCGGGTTGATCACGATCAACTGGGTTGATCAGACAAGCTCGACGTCGACGACGCCGGGCGCGGCGCGAAGAGCGGCAGCAATCTCCGGAGTGATGCGGTATTTCTCCGACAGCGCCACTTCCACCTCGCGTTTGCCGTCCTCCTTGATGACGATGAAGGAAACGAGACCGTCGCCCTTGGCGTTCAGATGGCCGGCGACCATCTTCAGCGGCCCGGAATCTCTGATATAGACGCGCAGCGCCTTCTGCATCTGGAGCGACTTTTCCTCCAGCGACTGGATCGTCTGGATACGCAGACCGATGCCCTCCGGCCGCTCCTCACCGGTCGCGGTCAGCAGGAAGGATTTCCCGGACTCGAGCACGTCGCGATACTGGTTCAGCATCTCCGAAAACAGCACCGCCTCGAACTGGCCCGAGGAATCGGAAAAGACGATGATGCCCATCTTGTTGCCGGTGCGGGTCTTGCGCTCCTGCTTGGAGATGACGGTTCCGGCAAGGCGCGCATTGGCAGCCCCCTGCTTGATCGCCTGAGAAAACTCGGCAAAGGTCTGCACACGCATCTTCTGCAGGATGTTGTTGTAGGAATCGAGCGGGTGGGCCGTCAGATAGAAGCCCAGCACCTGGAATTCCTTGAGCAGACGCTCCGATGCCAGCCAGGGTGAATAGGGCGGCAAGGAGATCTTCTCCGGACCTGAGTTTAGTGCGCTGCCAAAAATGTCCGATTGACCGCTCAGCTTGTTTTCCTGGGCGCGCTGGGCATAACCGAGGATGCGGTCGAGGCCGGCGGCCAGCTGGGCCCGGTCCGTGCCAAAACAATCGAAGGCGCCGGCATAGATCAGGCTTTCGAGCACGCGGCGGTTCACTTGGCGCGGATCGATGCGCAGGCAGAAATCCTCGATGCTGGCAAAAGGCTTGTCGCCACGCATCTCGACGATGTGGTCGACGGCGGATTCGCCGACCCCTTTGAGGGCAGCCAGCGCATAGTAGATACGATTGTCGCCGGTCTCGAAATGGCGGAAGGAGGTCTGCACCGAAGGCGCGATCACCTCGATGCCGAGCCGCTTGGCGTCCTGTCGGAAATCATTGACCTTTTCCGTGTTGGACATGTCGAGCGTCATCGAGGCGGCGAGGAATTCGACCGGATAGTGCGCCTTCATGTAGGCCGTCTGGTAGGAGACGATGGCGTAGGCGGCGGCGTGCGACTTGTTGAAGCCGTAGTTTGCGAACTTCGCCAGGAGTTCGAAGATGTTGTCGGCTTGCGGCTTGGATACGCCGTTCTTGACGGCGCCGACGACGAAGCGTTCCCGCTGCTGGTCCATCTCCGCCTTGATCTTTTTACCCATGGCGCGGCGCAGAAGGTCGGCTTCGCCAAGCGAATAGCCCGACAGGACCTGGGCGATCTGCATCACCTGTTCCTGGTAGACAATGACGCCCTGCGTTTCCTTGAGCAGGTGGTCGATCATCGGATGGATCGATTCCAGCTCTTCGTCGCCGTGCTTGCGGGCATTGTAGGTCGGGATGTTCTCCATCGGGCCCGGGCGGTAAAGCGCCACCAGCGCGATGATATCCTCGATGCAGTCCGGCTTCATGCCGATCAGCGCCTTGCGCATGCCGGCACTTTCCACCTGGAACACGCCAACCGTCTCGCCGCGCGACAGCATCTCGTAGGTCGGCTTGTCGTCAAGAGGAATGGCCGCAAGATCGACTTTGATGCCGCGCTTGGCGACGAAATCGACGGCGACCTTCAGCACAGTCAGTGTCTTCAGACCGAGGAAGTCGAATTTGACGAGGCCGGCCTGCTCCACCCACTTCATGTTGAACTGGGTAACCGGCATGTCGGAGCGCGGATCGCGATACATCGGCACCAGCTTGGACAGCGGCCGGTCGCCGATGACGATGCCGGCGGCATGCGTCGAGGCGTGGCGATAAAGCCCTTCGATCTTCTGGGCGATGTCGAGCAAACGCGCCACCACCGGTTCTTTCGCCGCCTCCTCCTGCAGCTTCGGCTCCTCTTCGATCGCCTTTGAGAGTGGCGTCGGATTGGCGGGATTGTTCGGCACGAGTTTGCAGATTTTGTCGACCTGGCCGTAAGGCATTTCCAGCACGCGTCCGACGTCGCGAAGGGCGGCGCGCGCCTGCAGTGAACCGAAGGTGATGATCTGCGCCACCTGCTCGCGGCCATATTTCGCCTGGACGTAGCGGATCACCTCTTCGCGGCGGTCCTGGCAGAAGTCGATGTCGAAGTCAGGCATCGAGACGCGTTCCGGATTGAGGAAGCGCTCGAACAGCAGCGAAAACCTGAGCGGATCGACGTCGGTGATCGTCAAGGCATAGGCGACCAGCGAACCCGCGCCCGAGCCACGACCGGGACCGACGGGAATATCATGTTGCTTGGCCCATTTGATGAAGTCGGAAACGATCAGGAAGTAACCTGGGAAGCGCATGCGCTCGATGACGCCGAGCTCGAATTCCAGCCGCTCGCGATAATCCTTTTCCTCGTAACCGGGCGACATGCCGAGGGTCGAAAGCCGCATGTCCAGCCCTTCCACTGCCTGGCGGCGCAATTCGCCTGCCTCGGCGCGTTCCGCCTCCTCGGCATCGTCGGTGGCGCCCGTGAAACGCGGCAGAATCGGCTTTCGCGTTTTCAGCACGAAGGAGCAGCGCCTGGCGATCTCGATTGTGTTCTCAAGCGCTTCCGGCAGGTCGGAAAAGAGCTTGGCCATCTCGGCCCGGCTCTTCAGGTAGTGATCCGGAGTCAGGCGAAAACGGCTATCGTCGGAGACGATGGCGTTATGCGCAACCGCCATCAGCGCATCATGGGCGTCGTAATCGTCGCGGGTCGGAAAGAAGGCTTCGTTGGTGGCGACGAGCGGCAGGTCATGCGTGTAAGCAAGACTGACGATCTTCTGTTCGTGCCGCCTGTCGTAGGTGCCGTGCCGCTGCAGCTCGACATAGAGTCTGTCGCCGAAGAGACGCTTCAGCGTGAGCAGCCGGGCTTCCGCCTGGGCGTGGTGACCTTCCCTGACAGCCGCGTCGACCGGCCCGGTCACCGCGCCGGTCAAGGCGATCAGCCCTTCCGTGCCTGCCTCTTCCAGCCAGGAAGCTCTGATATGAATGGCCTGGTTGCTATCGCCGCCGAGATAGGCGCGGCTGACGAGATCGACCAGCCTTTCGTAACCAGCCTCCGTCGCGGCAAGAAGAACGATCGACGGCAGCTTGATCAGGGCCGGCTGACCGCCGCGCTTTTCGCTTTCCAATCCGTCTTCCATGTCGATCGAGACCTGGCAGCCGATGATCGGCTGCAGGCCCTCGTCCATTGCCTTCTGGGAGAATTCAAGGGCGACGAAGAGATTATTGGTGTCGGTAATGGCGATCGCCGGCTGACTGTCGCCGGTCGCCTTGTAGAGGATCTTCTTCAGAGGCAGCGCGCCCTCAAGAAGCGAATAGGCGGAGTGGACCCTCAGGTGGATGAAGCCCGGCGTGCCGCCGGTCGCCTCACCCATTGAACCCTTTTCCGTCTCCGCCATGATATGCCTTCCCAATCAGCCGAAATGAATCGGATGCATTGTCGGCATTGAGGGCGATGATGTCCAGAAGAAGACCCGCGTGTGAACCGCATGACTGCCATGCGATCCCCTGAAAACTTTAGATCGCGATGACGATAAGCGAGAAGCTGGCAACGAACATTGCGATGGAGGTGAATGCTGCGATATCACGGATCATGTCAGTCATCTGGCTCTCCTTTACTCGTTATGTTTTCACTTTGTTCCATCTATGTTCCGATGTCAACAGGAATCTTTTCCTTCGCGCTTGCGTTTGAAAGATGCGGGTTCCGTGCTGCGAATCGAACAGCTTCAGCGCTGGCTTTGAACATGCTCCGCGCGACCGGCCCGACATCGCCTGCCGAACGGATCCATACAGCGCATCCGATGTCTGATGCACCTGCCCCAAGGCGATCGAGCAATGCTCGGCCTTTTGTACTTCTTATGTTCTCTGTCTTCTGCTATTTCCGTATCAGATGAGACAGGGAGGAAGATGATCATGCTCGACACCGCGGTGCTGAACGACTTCATCGTAGAGGCGAAAGCCGCGACCTATGTCGGCGGCGGTGTGCCTCGCCCGCCCTGCCGGCCGGGTGCCCATGATATCGGCTACTTCAGCGGCGACTGGCGTTATCTGGACAGCTATTTCGGCGGCACCGATTTCGCCGGACAGGAAGTGGTTTGGTTTACCGGCGAACCCGTCTGGGCGATGAATTATTTCGGCTGCGTCGTCGCGTCCGATCTCATCGACGGCAGAGCCGCCGGGACCGTGATCAAGGCGGCGCTGTCGGCAATGTATCGGGAGGGCCGCTTTCTCGGCGGAATGGAATTCGATCATCCGTTCGGCCGCTATGTCGACCGCAGCGAAGGCGGCTGCGAGCGATTCAGTGGCCATGAATGCATCATGGTCGCCGGGCGGAAGGCTTATGTGCTCGATTACCGCGGCGGGCTGGTCGTCCCGTAGTCGAGCTAGAAGTCGACGACCTTGCCATCGGAGATCGTGACGCGCCGATCCATGCGGCCGGCGAGTTCGTGATTGTGAGTGGCGATGAGGGCAGCAAGGCCAGATTGGCGCACCAGCGCCTCCAGCGCATCGAAGACGTAGCTTGCCGTTTCCGGATCCAGATTGCCGGTCGGCTCGTCGGCAAGAAGCAGCGTCGGCGCATTGGCGACGGCGCGGGCGATCGCGACACGCTGCTGTTCGCCTCCTGAAAGCTCGGCCGGGCGATGCGAACCGCGATGGCCGATGCGCATATAGTCGAGGAGCTGACCGGCTCGCTCCTGGGCTTCCTTCCAGGACAGACCGGCGATCAGCTGCGGCATCATGATGTTCTCAAGCGCCGAAAATTCCGGCAGGAGATGGTGGAACTGGTAGACGAAGCCGATCTCGCGGCGGCGGATCGCCGTGCGCTTCTCGTCGGAAAGACCGTCACAGGCATGGCCGTTGATGGTGACTTCGCCGCCATCTGGATGCTCGAGCAGGCCTGCCACATGCAGCAGCGTCGACTTGCCCGTGCCGGAGGGGGCGACGAGGGCGACGATCTCCCCTTTCGACAGCGAGAAATCTGCTCCCTTCAAGATCGTGAGCAGCGTATCACCCTGCCCGTAATGGCGCTCGACGCCGGTAAGCTTGAGGACGACGTTGCGGTTCATGAATGCGGCATTCCTTATTCGTAGCGCAGGGCCTGCACCGGATCGAGCCTGGAGGCGCGCCATGCCGGGAAGATGGTGGCGATGAAGGAGAGGCTGAGCGCCATGACGACCACCGAGATCGTTTCGCTGATATCCATCTCGGCCGGCAGCTGGCTGAGGAAATAGACCTGGGGATTGAAAATCACGGTGCCGGATATCCAGGAGAAGAACTGGCGGATGGATTCGATATTGACGCAGACGAGAACGCCGAGCAGCACACCGGCAAGAGTACCGACGATGCCGATCGCCGCCCCGGTCATGAAGAAGATGCGCATGATGGCGCCGGCGCTGGCGCCCATGGTGCGCAGGATGGCGATATCGCTGCCTTTGTCCTTCACCAGCATGATGAGGCCGGAGATGATGTTCAGCGCCGCCACCAGCACGATCAGCGTCAGGATCATGAACATGACGTTGCGCTCGACTTGCAGCGCCGAAAAGAAGGTCTGGTTGCGCTGGCGCCAGTCAGTGAGGTTGATCTGACGGCCTGCCGCTTCCTCCACTTTGGGCTTCAGAGCATCGATATCGTCGGGGTGATCGACGAAAAGCTCGATCGACTGCACCAGCCCCTCGGCATTGAAATAAAGCTGCGCCTCCTCGAGCGGCATGAAGATGATCGAGGAATCATATTCGGACATGCCGATCTCGAACAGCCCGGAGATCTTGTAGGACTTGACGCGCGGGCTGACGCCCATCGGCGTAATGTCACCATCCGGTGACGTCAGCGTAATCAGGTCGCCGACGCGCAGGCCGAGCTGGTCGGCCATGCGGGTGCCGATCAACACGCCTTGGCCGGAAGCAAAACCCACCATGTCGCCCGGGTTAATATGCTCAGAAACCGCTTTGAGTTTGGTCAGATCTTCCGCGCGGACACCGCGCACCAGCGCACCGGTGCTGCCGCCAGCCTGGGCGGAGGCGAGCACCTGGCCTTCGACCAGCGGCAGCGCCATCTTGACGCCGGGCACGGCGGCGAGCCTGCTGGCGAGATCCGCATAATCAGTGAAAGGTCCGTCGACCGGCTGCACGATCATATGACCGTTGATGCCGAGGATGCGCGAGACGAGTTCGGTGCGAAAGCCGTTCATGACGGCCATGACGATGATCAGCGTCGCAACGCCGAGCATGATGCCGACGAAGGAGAAGCCGGCGATGACCGAGATGAAGGCCTCCTTGCGGCGGGCGCGCAGATAACGCCACGCCACGAGGCGCTCAAAGGTGGAAAATGGCTTGCCAGCCGGACCCAAGCCGGATTTTGAACTCCGGTCCACTGCTGCCTCTGCCATTTCGCCTCCGTTTCCTTAAGCCACGAACCTGTTGATCGCCGCTTCGATGGTCATCGTTTCACGGGCGCCGGTCTTGCGGTCCTTCACTTCGACCTCGCCGTTCGCGACCGCACGCGGCCCGGCGATGATCTGGACAGGTACGCCGATCAGGTCGGCCGTCGCGAATTTCGTGCCGGCCCGGTCGTCGGTATCGTCATAGAGCACATCCTTGCCGGCCTTTTTCAGCGCGGCGTAGATCAGCTCGCAAGTATCGTCGCAGGCCTCATCGCCCACCTTCATGTTGATGACGACGACATCGAAGGGTGCGACCGATGCCGGCCAGATGATTCCGTTCTCATCATGCGATGCTTCGATGATGGCGGGAACAAGGCGTGTCGGACCGATACCGTAGGAACCCATGTGGACGAAATGTTCCTTGCCATCCGGTCCTTGCACTTTCGCGCCCATGGGCTCGGAATATTTCGTGCCAAAGTAAAAGATATGGCCAACCTCGATGCCGCGAGCGGAAAGGCGCTCGGCTTCGGGAACGGCGTTGAAGGCAGCCTCGTCGTGCATTTCCGAGGTGGCCGCATAGAGCGAGGTCCACTTGTCGAAGATCGCCTTCAGGCCTTCGACGCTGTCGAAATCGGTGTTTTCGCCGGGAATATCGAAACCGACGAAGTCCTTATGGCAGAAGACCTCGGATTCGCCGGTATCGGCGAGGATGATGAATTCATGGCTGAGATTGCCGCCAATCGGCCCGGTATCCGCGCGCATCGGGATGGCGCGAAGGCCAAGCCGATCGAATGTTCTGAGATAGGCGGCGAACATCTTATTATAGGAATGCTCCGCCCCTTCGCGCGTCAAATCGAAGGAATAAGCGTCCTTCATCATGAATTCGCGCGAGCGCATGGTGCCGAAGCGAGGCCGGATCTCGTCACGGAACTTCAGCTGGATGTGATAGAGATTGAGCGGCAGGTCCTTGTAGGATTTGACGGAGGAGCGGAAAATATCCGTCACCATCTCCTCGTTGGTGGGGCCGTAGAGCATCGGCCGGTCCTGGCGGTCCTTGATACGCAGCATCTCCTTGCCATAGGCATCATAACGGCCGCTTTCCTGCCAGAGCTCGGCCGATTGCAGGGTCGGCATCGAAAGCTCGATAGCTCCGGCGCGGTTCTGCTCCTCACGGATAATGGCGTTGACCTTGTCTAGCACACGCTTGCCGAGCGGCAACCAGGAATAGATGCCCTGAGACTGCTGGCGGATCATGCCGGCGCGCAGCATTAACCGATGGGAGACGATTTCCGCCTCCTTGGGGTTTTCCTTAAGGATGGGCATGAAGTAGCGAGACAGACGCATGGCGATTCCGGAGCAGTTGAGATCCCGCTGGCGAGCGGAATCGAAGATAGGTTGTGAATGTGGGAGCGTTCATAGCCGCTTCGCAGCGGGAAGGAAACCCGCAACTGCTGTCGGGCGCCTCCGGGACACGCTTGTTCGCACCCGCAAAATGAAAGGGCGTGAAAAAGTGCGTGTTTATAAGGACTTGAACGAAAATCTTGTCAACAGAAAAATTTTGCTGGCGTGTAGCAAAAATACAAAAAAAGCTAATGACAAAGCCCAATGTTTGGGCTAGTTTTAGCTCACAAAACAGGCAAGGAAGTTAATTCTTGCCATTTCGCGGTCAAGTCTTGGGAGGATCAGATCTTAGGCGCGCTCGTCGCAGCCCCGGCAACGGTTACAGATCACGCGATACTTAAAACAAGGCTTTTAGCCTTGTTTTTTTTTGGTTTTTCACCCTCTCCCCCCTTCAAACTCCAGACGGCTTCCGTAAGGTGAGCCCCTCATTCCGTTAGGCGAGCGCTCTGACGCGCCAGCATGACGCCAACTGGACTTCCATGATAAGATTTGCATATGCTCAAAGTTTGAGCAAAGCTATTTCAATAGAAGCTAGGCCCGAGTTGTGGAAGGGCGTCAAATCCCCAGCCGAAATAAGTGTCGCAGACATACCAGATGCCATAGATCAGCGCTGAGATCAGCGTCGTCAGCGAAAAGACGAAGGCGGCGCGAAAGCGGGTGGGCGCACTTGGCACGGTGCCGAGCACGACATCGTCGTCTTCCGCCTGGGTGCGCAGGCCGATCGGCAGAACGGCGAACAGCGTCATCCACCAGATGATGAAATAGACGGCGAATCCCTGAAGGAAGGTCTGGAGCATTATCTTTCCCGGTGGTGTCTTGCCGACAGAACGCGTGAAGCGCGGTGCCGCTTGGAGCTGGCGCACTTATACGGCGGAATAGCGTCCAACTCAAAGCGAACGCAACATTTCGCCGTCTTCGGGTCACTCTGCCGCAGCGAAAACGAGTCCGATTGTATTTGCTTTAGGCCTGTTCGAGTTCGATCAGCGTGCCGAAGAAATCCTTGGGGTGCAGAAAGAGCACCGGCTTGCCATGCGCGCCGGTCTTCGGCTGGCCGTCGCCAAGCACCCGCGCGCCGGCGACGACCAGTCGGTCACGGGCGAGGATGATATCGTCCACCTCGTAACAGATATGATGCATGCCGCCGGACGGGTTCTTTTCGAGGAAAGTTGCGATCGGCGAGTCTTGCCCGAGCGGCTGCAGCAATTCGACCTTGGTGTTCGGCAATTCGACGAAGACGACGGTGACCCCGTGTTCCGGCAGAGGCTGCGGCTGCGATACGGCGGCCCCCAGCGTGTCGCGATAAGCGGCCGTCGCCGCTGCGAGGTCGCGAACGGCTATGGCGATATGGTTCACTCGGCCGAGCATGGTCAGACCTTGGTGATGAAGGCGGTGACAAGGGGCTTTTTACCCCAGGCGTGATTTGCAGCTGCGCGGATGGCACGCCGCACGGCCTCCTGCAGCATGTCGATATCCTTGCGGCGGGCGCGCGGAATGCTTTCGATGGCGCTGATCGCCGCATCGTAGAGCGTATCTTCCATCTCCTCGCCTTCGTCATCATAAACCGGCAGGCCGATCGAGACGAGATCGGGATCGCCGAGAATGTCATACCGCGCGTCGAGCAAGACGTTTACCGCGACATGGCCGACATAGGAGAGTTTCTTGCGCTCGCCGATACCCATTTCATCGAAATCGCCGATCAGCAGGCCGTCCTTGTAGATCCGGCCATGCGGCGCTTCGCCGATCACCTCGACCGGACCTGGCGCCAGCCGCAGGATATCCCCGTTGCGCACCCGCGGGACGATCGCAATGCCGGATTGCTCGGCAAGCTCCTTATGCGCCGTCAGATGCGTCGCCTCGCCATGCACCGGCACGACGATTTTCGGCCGGGTCCACTCATACATCCTCTGCAACTCGTTGCGGCGCGGATGGCCGGAGACGTGGACGAGCGCCTCGGTATCGGTGATGATATGTACGCCCTGCTCGACAAGGCCGTTCTTGATATCCTGGATCGCCTTCTCGTTGCCGGGAATGGCGCGCGAGGAAAAGACGACGATATCGCCTGCCGCAAAGGCCACGTTGCGCATCTCGTCGCGGGAGAGCTTGGCAAGGGCGGCCCGCGCCTCACCCTGGCTGCCAGTCAGGATGACGACGACCTTGTCGCGCGGAATGTAACCGTACTCCTCCTCGGAAATGAAAGGTTTGACCCCTTCCATCAGGCCGATATCACTAGCGACATCGACGACGCGCTTCAGCGAACTGCCGAGCAGCAGCACTTCGCGGCCGGCCGCCTCGGCAGCCTCGGCTACGGTGCGAATACGCCCGACATTCGACGAGAAGGTGGTGATCGCCACCCGGCCCTCGGCATCCTCGATGATCTTGCGCAGGCTTTCCGACACATCTTTCTCGGAGGGCGAAACACCGTCGCGCAGGGCGTTGGTGGAATCGCACATCAGCGCCAGCACGCCCTCGTCGCCAAGCTGGCGGAAGCGCGTCTCATCGGTCAGCGGCCCGAGCGAAGGCTCGTGGTCGATCTTCCAGTCGCCGGTGTGGATAACGTTGCCGGCCGGCGTGCGGATCATCAGCGACATCGGCTCGGGGATCGAGTGATTGACGGCCACACCTTCGATGCTGAAGGGGCCGACATTGATCGTGTCGCCTGCCTTGAACGGCGTCACCGGCACTTCGCCGATCGTTGCCTTCTCGAAGTTGCGTTTGGCTTCGAGCAGACCCGATGTAAAGGCCGAGGCGAAAACCGGAACATTTAGGCCCGGCCAGAGGTCGGCAAGCGCCCCGTAATGGTCTTCATGGGCATGGGTAACGATAATCGCTTTGAGGTTCTTGCGCTCGCTGGCGAGGAAGCGGATATCGGGCAGAACGAGATCGACGCCCGGCAGGTCGGGTCCGGGGAAAGTGACGCCGCAGTCAACCATGATCCACTGGCGATGCTCGGGCGGGCCGTAGCCGTAAAGGGCAAGATTCATCCCGATCTCGCCGACGCCACCCAGAGGCAGGAATACCAATTCGTCCTGTTTCGCCATAATTTTCGTTTTTTCCGCTATCCAAAAAACACATCACCCGCGGCAATAGACATGACCGTGCCAGCGCCGGTATCGAGCATCAACAAGCCATTATCATCAATCCCGGCGAATTGCCCGGAAATCGACCGGTCCGGTAAATTGACCGTGATATTTTCCCCGACGCCGCAGGCGATGGCGCGCCAGCGCGCGGTGATCTCGGCAATGCCGCGGCCCTGATCCCATATTTCGAGCACATCCGCCGTCGCCGCGAAGAGATGGGCGAAGAGCTCCTCCGGCGACGCCGCGCTCGCATGCTCGCGCAGGCAGGTGACGGGATAGAGCGGATTGTCCGGCATGACCGAGACATTGATGCCGATGCCGACGATCAGCGCATAGCGGCCGTCCGGCAGCCTTTCGCCTTCGATCAGGATGCCGCAGGTCTTCTTTCTGCCGATGAGGACATCGTTCGGCCATTTGACCTCGAGCGGCTCGGCGCCCAGCGGCAGCACCCGGCGGATCGCCTGGTGAACGGCAACGGCGATTGCCAGCGGCAGCGAGCCGAGGCGCTCCATCGGCGCCGGGTCGATCAGCAGAAGAGAGGCGTAGAGATTGCCGCGTTCGGAAACCCAGAGCCTGCCGCGACGGCCGCGGCCGCCCGTCTGCCTCTCGGCCGTCACCCAGAGATTGCCGGGATCCCCCGCCCGGGCTCGGGCGAGGCATTCGCTGTTGGTGGACGATGTTTCCGACAGAGCCTCATGCCTGATATCGCCGAGCGATATCCGGCGCCGTCCGTCGGAGGCCATCAGAAGAGCGTCGCGGCGGCAAGCTCTGCCGCGCCGCCGATCGGGCCGCCGATGAGGACATAAGCGGTGACGAAGAGACCGGAGAGACCGAAGACCAGCCGCAGGGCGCCGGAGACACGGGCGAATTCGCCGGTCGCTTCATCGAACCACATCAGCTTGATGACGCGCAGATAATAATAGGCGCCGACGACCGAGGCGAGAACGCCGATGATGGCGAGCGCATAAAGCTTGGCTTCGATGGCGGCGACGAAAACGAAGTACTTGGCGAAGAAGCCTGCCAGCGGCGGGATGCCGGCGAGCGAGAACATCAGCGCCGTCAGCACGACGGCCATGAACGGGTTTGTCGTGGAGAGGCCGGCGAGATCGTCGACGTTTTCGACGACGGTGCCGTCCTTGCGGCGCATCGACATGATGATTGCAAAGGTGCCGAGCGTCATGATCATGTAAATGACCATGTAAAGCATGACGCCGGAAACACCGGTCTGATTGCCGGCAGCTAGGCCGACCAACGCATAACCCATGTGGCCGATCGAAGAATAGGCCATCAGCCGCTTGATGTTCTTCTGACCGATCGCGGCAAAGGAGCCGAGCAGCATCGAGGCGATCGAGATGAAGACGACGACCTGCTGCCAGTCGGCCAGAACCGGCTGGAAGGCGGTGATGACCATGCGTGTCATCATCGCCATGGCGGCAACCTTGGGGGCTGCGGCAAGGAAGGCGGTGACCGGCGTCGGCGCGCCTTCATAAACATCCGGCGTCCACATGTGGAACGGAACGGCCGAGATCTTGAAGGCGATGCCGGCGAGGATGAAGACCAGGCCGAAGATGAGGCCGAGCGACCGTGCGCCCTCGACGGACAGCGCCTGGGCAATTTCGGCGAAATGGGTGTGACCGGTGAAGCCATAGACCAGCGACATGCCGTAGAGCAGCATGCCGGATGACAGTGCGCCGAGCACGAAATATTTGAGACCGGCCTCGGTCGACTTCAGGCTGTCGCGGTTGATCGCGGCGACGACATAAAGCGCCAGCGAC
Source organism: Rhizobium sp. NLR16a (assembly GCF_017948245.1). Taxonomy (NCBI): domain Bacteria; kingdom Pseudomonadati; phylum Pseudomonadota; class Alphaproteobacteria; order Hyphomicrobiales; family Rhizobiaceae; genus Rhizobium; species Rhizobium sp. NLR16a. The sequence continues at coordinate 2,303,864 of NZ_CP072865.1, forward strand.
TGCAGTTCCAGCGCAAGATAGAGCGAGATCAGGTCGTTGGCCGAGATCATCAGCAGGATGCCGAGAGTCGCCAGCAGCAGGAGAACCGGGAACTCGAACTTGTCGAGCTGATTTTCGCGGGCATGCCCCATCGTCATGAACAGAGCGACCAGCGAACCGAGGAGCGCCACCAGCTTCATGAAGCGCGAGAAGCCGTCGGCCATGTAGACGCCGCCGAAGGCGAGGCCTTCCGCCGGCACGAAGAGCAGCCACAGACCGGATGCGAGCAGCAGCACGATGGCGAGGCCGGTGACGACAAGGCCCGACCGCTCGCCTGAGAAGACGCCGACCATCAACAGGACCAGGGCGCCGACCGCGAGGATGAGCTCCGGCGCGGAAAGATGCAGACTGAGGAGAATTGTTTCAGCGGTCATGTCCGATAAGTCCCGTCATCATTTCATAGACAGCGCAACGTTCTGCGCTGCGTGCACGGCGGCCGTGTAGTTGTTGACCAGCAGATCCACCGAGGCGGCCGTCGCATCGAAGACCGGAGCCGGATAAACGCCGAAGAAGATGGTCAGCGCGACCAGCGGATAAAGGATCAGCTGTTCGCGTCTGGAAAGATCGAGCAGCGCCTTCAGCTTTTCCTTCTCCAGCGCGCCGAAAATTACCCGGCGATAGAGCCAGAGCGCATAGGCGGCCGAGAGAATGACGCCGGTGGCGGCAAAGAGCGCGACCCAGGTGTTGACCCGGAAGACGCCGATCAGCGTCAGGAATTCGCCGATGAAGCCAGACGTGCCGGGAAGCCCGACATTGGCCATGGTGAAGACCATCATCGCCACGGCATATTTCGGCATGTTGTTGACGAGGCCGCCATAGGCGTTGATCTCGCGGGTATGGGTACGGTCGTAGACGACGCCGACGCAGAGGAAGAGCGCGCCGGAGACGATGCCGTGCGACAGCATCTGGAAGATCGACCCCTGAACACCCTGCATGTTGGCGGCGAAGATGCCCATGGTCACGTAGCCCATATGCGCCACGGAGGAATAGGCGATCAGTTTCTTCATGTCGTCCTGCATCATCGCTACCAGCGAGGTGTAGATGATGGCGATGACCGACATGGCGAAGACGAGCGGCGCAAAATAATCGGACGCGACCGGGAACATGCCGAGCGAGAAGCGGATGAGACCGTAGCCGCCGAGCTTCAGGAGCACGCCGGCAAGGATCACCGAGCCTGCCGTCGGCGCCTGAACGTGCGCATCCGGAAGCCAGGTATGAACGGGCCACATCGGCATCTTCACTGCGAAAGAGGCAAAGAAGGCAAGCCAGAGCCAGGTCTGCAGCGCCGGCGGGAACTTGTAGGCGAGCAGCGCGGTGATGTCGGTCGTGCCGGCCTGCCAGTACATCGCCATGATGGCGAGCAGCATCAGCACCGAGCCGAGCAGCGTATAGAGGAAGAACTTGTAGCTCGCATAGACGCGATCCTTGCCGCCCCAGACTCCGATGATCAGGAACATCGGGATCAGGCCCGCCTCGAAGAAGACGTAGAAGAGCACGATATCGAGCGAGACGAAAACGCCGACCATCATCGTTTCGAGGATGAGGAAGGCGATCATGTATTCCTTCAGGCGCCTCTCGATCGAGAGCCAGCTCGCCAGCACGCAGAAGGGCATGAGGAAGGTCGTCAGGATGACGAACAGCATAGAGATGCCGTCGACGCCGACGTGGTAGCCAATGCCGGTGCCGAGCCAGTCATGCTTCTCGACCATCTGAAAGCCTGGATTGGCATTGTCGAAGCCGATCCAGATGACGAGCGAGACGATGAAGGTGAAGACGGTGGTGATCAGCGATATCCCCAGCACGTTTCTCCGGCCGCTTTCGCTGTCGCCATTCATCAAGAGCAGGAGCACCACGCCGGCGAGCGGCAGGAAGGTGACCGTTGAAAGAATAGGCCAATCGGTCATCAGAAGGAACTCCCGAGCATCATCCAGGTAACGAGCGCCGCAATGCCGAGCAGCATGGCGAAGGCATAGTGATAGAGGTAACCGGTCTGCAGGCGGACCACGCGATCGGTGACGGCGACGACGCGGGCGGCGACACCGTTCGGCCCGTAGGTATCGATGACGCCGACGTCACCCTTCTTCCACAGGAAGCGGCCGAGCGCCCTTGCCGTGCGGACGAACAGGAAGTCGTAGAGTTCGTCGAAATACCACTTGTTGAGCAGGAAATGGTAGAGCACCCGGTGCTGCTTGGCGAGGACGCGCGGCGTCTGCGGCGAGCGGATATACATGTACCAGGCAATGACGAAACCCAGCACCATAGCGATGAAGGGGCTTAAGCCGACAAGCGTGGGTACATGATGGAACTGTTCGAGGAGTTCGTTTTCGGCACCGGTAAAGAGCGCGCCCTTCCAGAACTCGGCATATTCCTCGCCGTAGAACCGGCCTTCGAAGATCACGCCCGCAAATATGGCGCCGAGCGCAAGGATATAGAGCGGCACCAGCATGACCTGGGGCGACTCGTGGACGTGGTGCATGACCTCATGCGAAGCGCGCGGCTTGCCGAAGAAGGTCATGAAGATCAGGCGCCAGGAGTAGAAGCTGGTAAATAGAGCCGCAATGACCAGCAGCGAGAAGGCGAAGCCCGAGACCGGCGAATGCGATGCGTAGGTCGCCTCGATGATCACGTCCTTGGAGAAGAAGCCGGCAAGGCCGAACGGCGTGAAGGGAATGCCGACGCCGGTGATCGCCAGCGTGCCGATGATCATGAGGCCGGCGGTAACTTTGATGTGCGGATACAGGCCGCCCATGTGGCGCATGTCCTGCTCGCCGTCGACGGCGTGGATGACCGAGCCGGCACAGAGGAAGAGCAGCGCCTTGAAGAAGGCATGCGTGAAGAGATGGAAGATCGCCGCGCCGTAAGCCCCTACCCCGAGCGCCACGAACATGTAGCCGAGCTGCGAGCAGGTGGAATAGGCGATGACGCGCTTAATGTCGTTCTGCACCAGGCCGACGGTTGCCGCGAAGAAGGCGGTGATCGCGCCGATCACGGTGACGACCGTGAGCGCATCCGGCGACAGTTCGAACAGCGGCGACATGCGGGCGACGAGGAAGACGCCGGCGGTGACCATGGTCGCGGCATGGATGAGGGCCGAGACCGGGGTCGGGCCTTCCATCGCGTCCGGGAGCCAGGTGTGCAGCAGGAACTGCGCCGACTTGCCCATTGCGCCCATGAACAGCAGCAGGCAGATGCCGGTCAGCGCGTGCGCCTTGTCGAGCTGCATGCCGAAGAGGTTGAGGATCACTTCGCTCGCCTCACCGCCGCCTTCATGCGGGGCGAAATTCGATGCATTGGCAAAGATCGTATCGAGGTTAATCGAACCAAACAGCACGAAGACACCGGCAATGCCCAGCACGAAACCGAAGTCGCCGACGCGGTTGACGATGAAAGCCTTCATCGCCGCGGCCGTCGCCGACGGCTTCTTGAACCAGAAGCCGATCAGAAGATAGGAGGCGAGACCGACGCCTTCCCAGCCGAAGAACATCTGCGCCAGGTTGTCGGCCGTCACCAGCATCAGCATGGCGAAGGTGAAGAGCGAGAGATAGGCAAAGAAGCGCGGGCGATGCGGATCGGTATGCATGTAGCCGATCGAATAGATATGCACCAAGGTCGAGACCGTGTTGACGACGATCAGCATGACTGAGGTCAGCGTATCCACGCGCAGCGACCAGGAGACGTCGACGCCGCCGGACTGGATCCAGCGCAGCACCTCGACCTTGATCGGCCCGCCTTCAAGATGGCCCATGCCAACGTTGAAGAAGACGATCCACGACAGGATGCCGGCGATGATCATCAGGCCGCTGGTTACATATTCCGAGGCCTTGGCGCCGATGGCGCGGCCGAAAAGGCCGGCGACGATCGCGCCGATCAAGGGAAGAAAGACAATAGCCTTATAGAGGAACATGAGCCACTCAGCCCTTCATCATATTGACGTCTTCGACCGCGATCGAGCCGCGGTTGCGGTAGAAGACAACGAGAATTGCAAGACCGATCGCCGCTTCGGCAGCCGCGACCGTCAGAATGAACAGCGCGAAGACCTGGCCGACAATGTCGTTCAGGAAGGAAGAGAAGGCGACCATGTTGATGTTGACGGCAAGCAGGATCAGTTCGACCGACATCAGGATGACGATGACGTTCTTCCGGTTCAGGAAGATGCCGAAGACGCCGAGCGTGAAGAGGATGGCGCTGACCGTCAGGTAGTGGGAAAGACCGATGACCATGTTCTTTGTTCCTTGACCTGCCTTTAGACGCCCTGCCCCGGCTTGACCGTAACCACGTCGACGGCGGTGGCGGGCGTGCGGGCAACCTGCCTGGAAATATTCTGCCGCTTGATGTTGGTGCGATGCCTCAGCGTCAGCACGATCGCGCCGATCATGGCGACCAGCAGCACCAGGCCGGCAATCTGGAAGAAATAGACGTAGTTGGTGTAAAGCACGTCGCCGAGAGCGGCCGTATTGGTGCGCTCGGTCAGTGCCGGGATCGGCATGGCGACTGATTTGGCGATCTCAGGCGAGATGACGCTGCCGCCGATGACGACGATCAGTTCGGCCGCCAGGATGATCCCGATCAATCCGCCGATCGGCGCATATTCGAGCACGCCTGCCCTCAATTCGGTGAAGTCGATGTCGAGCATCATCACTACGAAGAGGAAGAGGACGGCGACGGCGCCGACATAGACGACGAGCAGGATCATCGCCAGGAACTCGGCGCCGAGCAGCAGGAACAGGCCGGCCGCGTTGAAGAACACCAGGATCAGAAACAAAACCGAGTGAACCGGGTTCTTCGCCCAGATGACCATGAACGCCGACGCCACCGCGACAAAGGCGAAAAGATAGAAAAATAGAGCCTGCAGACCCATGTTGGTGCCTTTTTCATCTTCCCCCGGGCAGCCGGGAATTTTCCCTGCCCGATGGAGCTTCGCGGCACTCGCCGGCAAAGCTCCTGTGCATATTGACCGTGACAGGAGCGAGCAGCTCCACCGCGGCGTTTCAGATCTCAATCAGCGGTACGGCGAGTCGATCGCGATGTTGCGGGCGATTTCGCGCTCCCACCGGTCCCCGTTATCGAGAAGGCGCGCCTTGTCGAAATAGAGCTCTTCGCGGGTTTCCGTCGCAAATTCGAAATTCGGACCTTCGACGATCGCGTCGACGGGGCAGGCTTCCTGGCAGAAGCCGCAATAGATGCACTTCACCATGTCGATGTCGTAGCGCACGGTGCGGCGCGTGCCGTCGTTGCGGCGCGGACCGGCCTCGATGGTGATCGCCTGGGCTGGACAGATCGCCTCGCAGAGCTTGCAGGCGATGCAGCGTTCCTCGCCGTTCGGATAACGGCGCAGCGCATGCTCGCCGCGGAAGCGCGGGGAGACCGGACCCTTTTCGAAGGGATAGTTGATGGTCGCCTTCTGGCGGAAGAAATAGCGCATCGACAGAAAGAACGCGCCGAAGAATTCCTTGAGGAACAGCGAGTTGATGGAGCTGGACAAGCTTGCCATCTTCAACCTCCAATTTTGCCGGAAACGAGAGCTGGGATCATTACGCCCATCCCATCAGTTTCAGCACGAATGCAACGATGATGACCATGGCGAGCGACAGCGGCAGGAAGACCTTCCAGCCGAGGCGCATGAGCTGGTCGTAGCGGTAGCGCGGGACGAAGGCCTTGACCATCGCGAACATGAAGAACACGAAGCATGCCTTCAGCATGAACCAGATAATGCCCGGGACCCAATTGAGAATCCAGATATCGACAGGAGGCAGCCAGCCGCCGAGGAAGAGGATCGTCGTCAGCGAGCACATCAGGCAGACGGCCGCATATTCGCCGAGCATGAACATCATGTATGGCGAGGAACCGTACTCGACCATGAAGCCGGCGACGAGTTCCGATTCGGCTTCCGGAAGGTCGAAAGGCGGACGGTTCGTCTCGGCGAGCGCCGAGATGAAGAAGACGATGAACATCGGGAACAGCGACAGCCAGTGCCAGTCGAGAAACGAGGCCGGCAGGCCGAGCATGGTGCCGAGGCCGGTATGCTGCGCATTGACGATGTCGGTCAGGTTGAGCGAGCCGACGCAGAGCAGAACGGTGACGATGACGAAGCCGATCGAGACTTCATAGGACACCATCTGTGCGGCCGAGCGCAGCGCGCCGAGGAAGGGATACTTCGAATTCGAAGCCCAGCCGCCCATGATGATCCCGTAGACTTCAAGCGAGGAGATCGCGAAGATATAGAGAATGCCGACATTGATGTTGGCGATCACCCAGCCATCAGCGAGCGGCACCACCGCCCAGGTGGACAGCGCCAACAGCACGGTCACCAGCGGGGCCAGCAGGAACACCGCCTTGTTGGCGCCGGCCGGAATGATGGGCTCCTTGAACACGAACTTCAGAAGGTCGGCGAAGGACTGGAACAGGCCGAAGGGACCGACAACGTTCGGGCCGCGGCGCAGCTGCACGGCCGCCCAAATCTTGCGGTCGGCAAGCAGCACGTAAGCGATGAAGACGAGCAGGCAGACGAGAAGCAGCAGCGACTGACCGATCATGATGATCCCCGGCCAGACATAGGTTGAGAAGAAAGAATCCATGAGTTCCTGCCCTTACTCTGCCGCGACTTTGAAGTTGTTGCGGGCCAATGCCGAGCACTCGGCCATGACAGCCGAGGCGCGCGCTATCGGGTTCGTCAAATAGAAGTCTTTGACCGGCGACGCAAACCCTGACTTGTTCATCTTGCCGGCTTTTTTCGCGACTGCGGCAATTTGGGCGCTATCAGTTTCGGCGATCTCGTCGATGGCGGCGAAATGCGGGAAAGCGGCATAGAGCCGGCCGCGCAACTCACTCAGTGAATCGAAGGGAAGCTTCTTGCCGAGCACGTCGGACAGCGCACGGATGATCGCCCAATCCTCACGGGCATCGCCCGGCGCAAAGCCTGCGCGATTGCCCATCTGGACGCGGCCTTCGGTGTTGACCCAGGTGCCGGACTTTTCGGTATAGGCTGCGGCCGGCAGGATGACGTCGGCATGGTGCGCGCCGTTATCGCCATGCGAGCCGATATAGACGGTGAGCTTGGCCTTCTTGGCGGTGAAGTCGAGTTCATCGGCGCCGAGCAGGAAGAGCACCTCCATCGACTGCAGCATTTCAGCGGCATTGACGCCCGCAGCACCCGGCACGAAGCCGAGATCAAGGCCGCCGACACGCGAGGCAGCGGTGTGGAGGACGGCGAAGCCGTTCCAGCCTTCGACAACCGCACCGACCGAACCGGCAAGCTTGGCGGCACTTGCGAGAACACCGGCGCCATCGCTGCGCGACAGCGCGCCCTGGCCGATGATGATCATCGGCTTGGCGGCGTTCTTCAGGACGTTCGCGAAGGCATGGCCGCCATCGACCAGATCCTTGAGCGTGTCGGGTCCGCCGCCGAGATAGTCATAGCTGTAACGCAGTTCACTGGGCTCGCCGATCACGCCGATCGGGAACTTGCCGCGACGCCAGCGCTTGCGGATGCGGGCGTTGAGAATAGCCGCCTCGAAACGCGGATTGGCGCCGATGATCAGCAGCGCGTCGGCCTGGTCGATGCCCGCAATCGTCGGGTTGAAGAGGTAGCTTGCACGGCCGAGCGACGGATCGAGTGCCGTCCCATCCTGGCGACAGTCGAGATTAGCCGATCCCAGCGCCTTGACCAGCTCGGAGAGCGCATACATTTCCTCGACGGAAGCGAGATCGCCAGCGATCGCGCCGATCTTTTCGCCTGAAGTGGCGCTGACAGCAGCCTTGATGGCGCCGAAGGCCTCGGCCCAGCTGGCCGGCTGCAGGCGGCCGTCGCGGCGGACGTAAGGCCGGTCGAGGCGCTGCGTCTTCAAACCGTCCCAGATGAAGCGGCTCTTGTCGGAAATCCACTCCTCGTTGATCACCTCGTTGACGCGCGGCAGGATGCGCATGACTTCACGGCCACGGGTGTCGACGCGGATCGCCGAACCGACGGCATCCATGACGTCGATCGACTCGGTCTTGTTCAATTCCCAGGGGCGGGCGGTGAAGGCGAAGGGCTTGGAGGTGAGCGCGCCGACCGGGCAGAGGTCGACGACGTTGCCCTGCAGTTCGGAGGTCATCGCCTGTTCGAGATAGGTGGTGATCTCGGCATCCTCGCCGCGACCGATCAGGCCGAGTTCGGAAATGCCGGCAACCTCGGTGGTGAAGCGGACGCAGCGCGTGCAATGGATGCAGCGGTTCATCACCGTCTTGACGAGCGGGCCGATATACTTGTCCTCGACAGCGCGCTTGTCTTCCTGGTAGCGCGAGGTGTCGATGCCGAATGCCATCGCCTGATCCTGCAGGTCGCATTCGCCGCCCTGGTCGCAGATCGGGCAGTCGAGCGGATGGTTGATCAGCAGGAACTCCATCACGCCTTCACGGGCCTTCTTGACCATCGGCGTGTTGGTGAAGACCTCGGGCAGTTCGCCATTCGGGCCGCCGCGGATGTCGCGCACGCTCATGGCGCAGGAAGCCTGCGGCTTCGGCGGTCCGCCCTTCACCTCGACAAGGCACATGCGGCAGTTGCCGGCAACCGACAGGCGCTCGTGGAAGCAGAAGCGCGGAACTTCAGCGCCGGCATCCTCACACGCCTGCAATAGCGTGAAATGATCCGGAACTTCGATCTCGTTGCCGTCAATCTTCAGTTTTGCCATCGTCGCTCAGTCCTGTTTCCCGTTTGCCTGATGACGGCAAACAAACCTGTTTTGCAACATTCTCTTTGCCGAGCCGGATCTTTCGTCCTGCTGGCAGCCGATGTCGCCCAAATTGTCTGTCGCGCGTTCCAGACGCGGAACCCGCACCGGCATCTGCAGCGTGGGCCCTCCGCCCCTTCGCTGATCCGCCCTATTTCCGGCCGGTTTGCGCGGCCGGACAGCTCATTTCCTTCTGCGGCCCCGCCCGGCCAGAACCTTCGCCTGACCGATCCAGTCGTCGCGTGCGATGCGGCCGCTAAGGCCGAGCTCGGCGTCAAGCCGGGCGATATCCTCGTCGGTCCAGGCGGCAATCTCGGCGAAGCCGCGAATGCCTTTGGTGTTCAACACCTGCTCCAGCTTCGGACCGATGCCGGCGATCAGCTTGAGATCGTCGGCCTTTGCAGCCCGCTGAGCCGGTTTTACCTTCACGCTGGGCGTCGGCTGGCTTGCCTGAGTCGGTTCGCTTGCCGGCTTGACGACTCTCAGCCTCGGCCCAGCCTTCCTTTCGGCGGCAGGCTTGTCGGCCGCGGGCTTGCTGAACGCCTTGACGGCCGGGCGGATGTTCTCCGACCGGATATCGACAGCGGGCGCCGGTTCGTCGGGCGGCGTATCATCGAGGGCGGCGGCGAGTTTGCCCGTCGTTTCCAGAGCACTCTGGAAGGCCCCGAAAAAGGCTCCCGCCATCTGCGTCGAGAAACCGAAGCCAATAGCCGTTGCGGCGGCAAAGGCTGCGGCAGGATGTGCCATCAGCGGATGCACCGGCATTGCCTGTGCGTTTTCCAGCATCTCGGCGGCAAGACGGCCGAAGCCGGCCGCGAAATCGGCGGTCTCTTCCTTCTTCCCACTCTTGGATGCCTTGTCGGTCATGATTATTCAGCCGCCTCCAGAACCGCGCCGTGATCGAGCGCGCTCGCCGTATACTGGTCGATGCGCTTTTCGATCTCGGGACGGAAGTTACGGATCAGACCCTGCACCGGCCATGCGGCGGCGTCGCCGAGCGCGCAGATGGTGTGGCCTTCGATCTGCTTGGTCACCTGAAACAGCATGTCGATTTCGCGCTTCTGGGCGTTGCCCTTGGCCATGCGCTCCATCACGCGCCACATCCAGCCCGTGCCTTCCCGGCAGGGCGTGCACTGGCCGCAGCTCTCATGCTTGAAGAAGGCGGAGATGCGGGCGATCGCCTTGATGACGTCCGTGGACTTGTCCATGACAATCGCGGCGGCCGTGCCGAAGGAGGAACCGACGCCGCGCAGACCGTCAAAATCCATCGGGCAATCGATGATGTCCTTGGCCGGAACGATCGGGCAGGATGCACCGCCCGGAATGACGGCGAGCAGATTGTCCCAGCCACCGCGGATGCCGCCGGCGTGGCGGTCGACCAGTTCGCGGAAGGTGATGCCCATTTCCTCTTCAACGGTGCACGGCTTGTTGACGTGGCCGGAGAGCATGAACAGCTTGGTGCCGACATTGTTCGGACGACCGATGGCCGAGAACCAGCCAGCGCCGCGGCGCAGAATCGTCGGCGCGACAGCGATCGATTCGACGTTGTTGACGGTCGTCGGGCAGCCGTAGAGACCCATATTGGCGGGGAACGGCGGCTTGAGCCGCGGCTGGCCCTTCTTGCCCTCCAGGCTCTCGAGCAGCGCGGTTTCCTCACCGCAGATATAGGCGCCGGCGCCGTGATGGACAAAGATGTCCATGTCCCAGCCGAGCTTGTTGTTCTTGCCAAGCAGGCCGTAATCATAACATTCGTCGATTGCCGCCTGTAGCGCTTCACGCTCGCGGATATATTCGCCGCGCACATAGATATAAGCGGTATTGGCGCCCATGGCGAAGCTCGCGACGACGCAGCCTTCGATCAGCGTGTGCGGATCGTGGCGCATGATATCGCGGTCCTTGCAGGTGCCGGGCTCCGATTCGTCGGCATTGACGACGAGGTAATGCGGGCGGCCGTCGCTTTCCTTCGGCATGAAGGACCATTTGAGACCCGTGGGGAAGCCGGCGCCGCCGCGGCCGCGAAGGCCGGAGGCCTTCATCTCGTTGATGATCCAATCGCGGCCCTTTTCGAGGATCTGCTTGGTGCCATCCCAGTGGCCGCGGCTCATCGCGCCCTTCAGGGACTTGTCCTTGAGGCCGTAGATGTTGGTAAAGATGCGGTCTTTATCTTGTAACATGCTTCACCTCTTACCGCGGCTTCTTGCCGAAGACCTTGATATATTCCGCTTCGCCGCCCTTGGCGAGCGCCTTGGCCTGCTTGACCCAGTCGTCACGCTCGATGCGGCCGCGGAAATTCAGGTAGCCATCGACCCATTCGCGCTCGGCCTTCTTCCAGCCTGCGACCTGCGAGAAGGTGAAGATGCCGATTTCATTCAATGTCGCCTCGATCTTCGGACCGACGCCGGAGATCATCTTCAGGTCATCCGGTGCGGCGGGCTTTTCGATGCCGGCTGGACGGTTCTTGTCGGTCAGGCTGGGCTTGGCCGCTGGAGCGGTTTCGGCCTTGGCCGCAGCAAGCGCCGGCTCGGCAGGCGCCGTGCCGGAAACCGGCTGCTGCGCGGCTGCCTTGGCATTCTTCGCTGCTGCCTTCGGCGCCGTCGCCGGCGTCTTCAAGGCGGCATTGGTCTCGGCATCGGTGCTCTTTGGGCGGCCAGCCTCGGAGGGCGGGACCGGCGCGCCGTCGACCGGCGCCGACACGGTTTCGGTATCGGCCTTCTTGGCGCGTGTCCTTGCCTTCGGCTCTTCCGTCGTCAGCGAGGTCAGGCCGCCTTCAGGTGCTGAGAATATCCGGTCGATCTGGGTGCCCGGCTTGATGCTCGCGCCATTGCCGGCGGCAAAGGTGTCGATGATCTCTTCGAGGCGCTCCGGCGTCAGGTCTTCGTACGTGTCCTTGCCGATCATCACCATCGGGGCGTTGACGCAGGCGCCAAGACATTCGACTTCTTCCCAGGAGAGCGTGCCTTCGGCATTGCGCTCGAAAGGGTGCGCGTGGATCTTGCTCTTGCAGACCGACATCAGCGCTTCCGAGCCGCGCAGCATGCAGGGCGTCGTGCCGCAGACCTGGACATGGGCGCGCGTGCCGACAGGATGTAACTGGAACTGCGTATAGAAGGTCGCGACCTCGAGCACTCTGATATAGGCCATGTCGAGCATGTCGGCGATCTTTTCGATCGCCGCGCGCGTGACCCAGCCGTCCTGTTCCTGCGCCCGCATCAGCAGCGGAATGACCGCCGACTGCTGGCGGCCGGCGGGGTATTTCTGGATCGTCTTGTCCGCCCAGACCGCATTTTCATCGCTGAAAGCGAATGCGGCAGGCTGAAATTGATCTTCGGCTAATCGACGAACGGACATTCTTCCTCACGCCTTGTCAGTTTAGGGTTCCACACCGCGAAGCGGTCAAAGACTGCATTTCGCAGGCATAGGCCGACTGGTCTTTCTGCATAAATACGACGAATTTGCTGCCATTCGGGATGGCGGCCTTGATCTGATAGCCCTTGGACAAAAGCTCGCCCATGGACGATTGCTGCCCCGGCGGCGTCACTTCCTTATGACCCAGCGGCGTGCCGAGGGTGTCAGCCTCCTGAGCCGAAACCCCGGACGCCGAGAGAAGAATTGCGACGGCCAGCGGCAGAAGCTGCATCAGCGGTCCACCTCGCCGAAGACGATATCGAGCGAGCCAAGGACAGCAGCGACGTCGGCAAGCTGGTGGCCGCGACACATGAAGTCCATCGCCTGCAGGTGGGCGTAACCCGGAGCGCGGATCTTGCAGCGATACGGCTTGTTCGAGCCGTCGGAGACGAGATAGACGCCGAACTCGCCCTTCGGCGCTTCGACCGCGGCGTAAACTTCACCGGCCGGCACATGATAGCCTTCGGTATAGAGCTTGAAGTGGTGGATCAGCGCTTCCATCGAACGCTTCATCTCGCCGCGCTTCGGCGGAACGACCTTGCCGTCGATCGACGAGAAAGGACCGGTCTTCGCATCCGAGAGGAGGCGATTGACGCACTGCTTCATGATGCGGACCGATTGGCGCATCTCGATCATGCGGATGAGGTAGCGGTCATAATTGTCGCCGTTCTTGCCGATCGGGATGTCGAATTCGAGATCGGAATAACATTCGTAAGGCTGGGCGCGACGCAGATCCCAGGCAGCACCCGAACCGCGCACCATGACGCCGGAGAAGCCCCAGGCCCAGCAATCTTCCAACGAGACGACGCCGATATCGACGTTGCGCTGCTTGAAGATGCGGTTGCCGGTCAAAAGATCGTCGATGTCATCGAGCGCCTTGAGGAACGGATCGCACCAGTCGCCGATGTCCTGCACGAGCTTTTCCGGCAGATCCTGGTGGACGCCGCCCGGACGGAAATAGGCAGCGTGCATGCGCGAGCCGCTGGCCCGTTCATAGAACACCATCAGCTTTTCGCGCTCTTCAAAGCCCCAGAGCGGCGGCGTCAACGCGCCGACGTCCATCGCCTGCGTCGTGACGTTCAGAAGATGCGAGAGGATGCGGCCGATTTCCGAATAGAGAACGCGGATCAGCTGGCCGCGGATCGGGATCTCGATGCCGAGCAGCTTTTCGACGGCCATGGCATAGGCATGCTCCTGGTTCATCGGCGCGACATAGTCGAGGCGATCGAAATAGGGCACCGCCTGCAGATAGGTCTTGGTCTCGATCAGCTTCTCGGTGCCGCGATGCAGCAGGCCGATATGCGGATCGACCCGCTCCACAATTTCGCCGTCAAGCTCCAGGACAAGACGAAGAACGCCGTGCGCCGCCGGATGCTGCGGTCCGAAATTGATGTTGAAGTTGCGGACGTTATGTTCGGTCATTTGCTAGGCGCTCCGCTATTGCAGGCATTAGCCAGTGGGCAATAGGCAATAGTGTAGTGGTTAGTTCTCACGTTCGTTCTGTCCATCTTGCAGGCGGCGAATAAGCGACCGCAGCATCTTCCCTATCTCCGCAATCAAGGAAAGCGCCGACTGGGTCTGCGAGACCGTGGCTATTCCTACTCGCGCCGAGAGTATCAGATGCGTCTCCAATTCCTTCAGGGATCCTTGGGCGATTTTCAAATGGTGAACATATGCACCCGTTGCCTCGCGCCCGTAACCTTCCGCTATGTTTGCCGCGATGGACGCTGCCGAACGTCTTACCTGGGAGGTAAGGCCATAAACTTCCTCTTTGGGAAATCCCTTGGTCAGGCCGTAACATTCAACTGCAAGATCCATGGAGCGCTGCCACACCGGAAGATCCTGATAGGAATTAATCGCCGTTGCCATTCTCCCTTATCACTATTGCCTACTGCCTATTGGCTTCTGCCTAGAACTACTGTTTCGCCTTCTCATCACCCGGCAGCACGTATTCGGTGCCTTCCCATGGCGACATGAAGTCGAAGTTGCGGAATTCCTGTTTCAGTTCCACCGGCTCATAGACGACGCGCTTCGCTGCGTCATCGTAGCGAACTTCGACGAAACCGGTCGTCGGAAAGTCCTTGCGCAAAGGATGCCCTTCGAAACCGTAATCAGTCAGGATGCGGCGCAGATCCGGATGGCCGGTGAACAGGACGCCGTACATATCCCAGGTTTCGCGTTCGAACCAATCGGCGCCGGGATGAACCGCACAGGCCGATGGGACCGGCGTATCCTCGTCGGTCGCGACCTTGACGCGGATGCGCAGGTTCTTCTTCGGCGACAGCAGATGATAGACGACGTCGAAGCGCAGCTCGCGCTGCGGCCAGTCGACGCCGCAAATATCGATCAGGTTGACGAATCCGCATTTGGCGTCGTCACGCAGGAAGGTCAGGAGCGCGATCAGGTTTTCACCCGTCGCCGTCAGCGTCAGCTCGCCATACTTCAACTGCGATGCGGCGATCAGGTTGCCGCGCGCTTCGCCAAGATAGGAGGCAAGCTCAGTCAGGGCTTCACTCATATGCCTTGTCCTTAACCCTTAGCGTTCGATCGTGCCGGTGCGCCGGATCTTCTTCTGCAGCAGAAGCACGCCGTAGAGCAGCGCTTCGGCCGTGGGGGGACAGCCCGGCACGTAGATGTCGATCGGCACGACGCGGTCGCAGCCGCGCACCACGGAATAGGAATAGTGATAGTAGCCGCCGCCATTGGCGCAGGAGCCCATCGAGATGACGTAGCGTGGCTCGGGCATCTGGTCGTAGACCTTGCGGAGCGCCGGCGCCATCTTGTTGGTCAACGTGCCGGCGACGATCATCACGTCGGACTGGCGCGGCGAAGCGCGCGGCGCAAAACCAAAGCGCTCGACGTCATAACGCGGCATGGAGAGCTGCATCATTTCGACGGCGCAGCAGGCAAGACCAAAGGTCATCCACATCAGCGAGCCGGTACGGGCCCAGTTGATCAGCTCGTCCGTCGAAGTGACGAGGAAACCCTTGTCGGCGAGTTCGTTGTTGATCTCGCCAAAAAATGCGTCGTTGCTCCCGATCGGCTTGCCGGTCGACGGATCGATGATCCCCTTCGGCTGCGGCGCGACGAGCGACTGGTTGCTCACAGGGGTCACTCCCATTCCAGGGCTCCCTTTTTCCATTCATAGATAAAGCCGATGGTCAGCACGAGGAGGAAGACCATCATGGACCAGAAGCCGAACCAGCCGATGGCGCCGAAAGAAACGGCCCAGGGGAAGAGGAAGGCGACCTCGAGGTCGAAGATGATGAAGAGGATCGACACGAGATAGAAGCGGATGTCGAACTTCATGCGGGCGTCGTCAAAGGCGTTGAAACCGCATTCGTAAGCCGAGAGCTTTTCCGAATCTGGCGCTTTGAAAGCCACGGCGAACGGCGCAATGAGCAGCGCCAGGCCGATAACGAGCGCAATGGCGATGAAGATAGCGATCGGAATATAGGAACTGAGCAGTTCAGTCATCATGTTCATCCTTGCTTGTCGGAGGCGCCAGACGGCGCTTTTGGGCAATTGCCCGACAAGCGAACGTGCGTTGCAACAAGCCGTGGTTAGCGCAGCCGACGCCCCGGCGCAAGACTTTTACGGCGGCAATTCGACGCGTCGCGCGCGGACATTATCAAGCAGATGCAACGATGTCGCGACAAATCCGCAGAAGTCGATTCAAGCTGCATGCCTGACCCCTGGAAACTGCATGGCTTTCGGAGGAGAATGGCGCGAGTGACGGGGCTCGAACCCGCGACCTCCGGCGTGACAGGCCGGCACTCTAACCGACTGAGCTACACCCGCGCATGACGGACGGAAGAGCCGGACGGCGGCGCCTGAACGCCTGCTTTGAAATGGCGCGAGTGACGGGGCTCGAACCCGCGACCTCCGGCGTGACAGGCCGGCACTCTAACCGACTGAGCTACACCCGCACTTCATTTCAAGCAATCCGGATGCCTTCGCACCCTCACCAAAACGGCTGGCCGTTTCGATGAGCGGCTAACTACGGGGTTCGCCTTTTAGTGTCAAGCAGGTTTGGAGACAAAACCATGACAGTCGCTGAATTGTTTCGGTAAAGCCGCTGCAGGCAGAACGGAAAGCCGGCAATTCCAACCTCCGCAGCCGCAGCGAGGCACGATGGGAGCCGGCGGCGCAGGCAAAATGGATAAATCCGCCGCCCCCCCTTTATCCACAGGCCGACTGCGCCTGATCGGCAGCGCAGACCAGCAGACGACCGCCAAAAAAATCAAAAATTCTTCACAAACACTCTTGCGGTTTTGCCGTGATCCGCATAGATGACGGCCACCAACGCAGCAGGCCGATCGGCTTCGCCAGCGATGGGCGATTAGCTCAGTTGGTAGAGCGCCTCGTTTACACCGAGGATGTCGGGAGTTCGAGTCTCTCATCGCCCACCATTCTTCCCCTCAAGTTTCAAAGAGTGATGTCAACAACCGCAGTCTCATCTGCCGCTGATTGGCTCACGCAGCTATCTGCCTCTGCAGAGGCTGCCGGCTGGGAACGCGCCTTCGGCAAGACGTTCCGGCGCAGCATAGCTGTCCGGCAGGTCAAATGCGGCGCCGTCTGGAAACCAGGTTCCGCCAAAACGGACTACTCCGGCCGCCGGGCCACCTCCTATTGGGCGAATGGATGGGGGCCGGCAAAAGTGGGAGAATCGCCGCCCGGAAAGTCTTCGCGTTTGGAGGCTTATGACACCTGGAGGTGTGCCATGAGGGCTCTCAGCTCCGCATTGACGCTGTGCATCGCGATAGCCCTTGGCGCGCCAAGCGCCACATATGTCAGCCTGCCCGGATACGCGTTCAAAACGAATCCGAACTGTCAGCGCCACGTATCGAAGACGAAGTTTGACAGAAGATGCGACCAGCCGAGACTGGGTTTCAAGGACTTTACGCCCCCGCTTGTGACCGTGCTCGGGATCTGAAGATCCTGCTCGGCTCCTGGCAAATCATGCCTTCGCCAGTTCTTGATCCACCGCGGAAACCAGCCGCGAATCATCCGCCGTCGCATCGGGCGCAAAGCGGGCGGCGACTTTGCCGTCGCGGCCGATCAGGAATTTTTCGAAATTCCAGAGGATGTCATCCTCGTCGCCGCCTGAAATGCCGTGGGCATTCAGGCGTTCGCGCATCGGACCCTCGCCCGTCGTCTTCACGCCCGATTTGGTCAGCTGCCGGTAGAGCGGGTGCTGGGCCTCGCCCTTGACCGAAATCTTAGAAAAAATCGGGAAGGTGACGTCGTAGGTGGTGGTGCAGAAATCGAAGATCTCGGCGTCGGTGCCGGGTTCCTGGCCCTTGAAGTCGTTGGCGGGGAAAGCGGCGATGACGAAGCCGCGCTCGTGCTTTTCGCCATAGAGCCTTTCCAGTCCCTCATATTGCGGCGTGAGTCCGCATTTCGAGGCGACGTTGACGATCAGAAGCACCCTGCCCTTGTATTCGTTCAGTGTGATCTGTCGACCATCCACCGTCTTGACCGGAATATCCAGCACATTGCCCATCATGGGAACCTCCAATTGGCAAGGATCGGTCCGGCGAGCTTAGCGATATCGCCGTCATTGTCATCAGGGTGAAGATCAACTCGGCGTCAGCATCCCCGGCGTCGCCGTTGGCAACCCCGGGGCAACCGATCAGGCAGGTGAGGTTTCCCTTACGTCATCGAGCAGGAAATGCACGACGAGGTAATCCGTCTTGTAGTGGCGGCCGCTGTCCGAGACGGATTCGACGCTGCCGCCATCCTTTGGATGCCAGGGATGATAATGAGGGTTGGTGGTGATGAGCGTGATGGCCTTGCCGGCGAACGGCCCCTCGCCCAATCGGAAGCGCATCTCGGCGAGCGGCCAGATTCGCTCGTAATCTTCCATGGCGATGCGCGCCTTCAGCGCCTTCCGGTGCAGCGGCTCGCCGGCGCCTGCTTCTGCGGATGATTCCAGCATCACTTCTTCGGCATCGGCAATGATGGCATTGAACTCTTCGGGCCACATCCGTCTCATGAAGTCGCTCCTCCCAGGGCTCTTTCGTCATTCACAGGCGAAACTTAACGCTTTGTCCGAAAGAAGCAAATTCTTGTCATGCCGTTGTCATCGGCGTCGGCTGGTCCTACGTTCCCTCGAACCGCACCAGGGCCGTCAGCCGCCCCAATCCCGAGATCAGAGATGAAGACACGTGAAGAAAGGCAGGCGCTGCGGGCGAGCATGCCGCGCACCCCGCTCAGCGCCCATCATATGGAAAACGCCCGGCTGCTGCCGGATCGCGGCGAACTGCTCTACCGGATCCCGAATGGCGGCATCGGCGTCGAAGTGGGTGCAGCCTTCGGCGAATATACGGCGGAGATCCTGGAAAAGAATCGCCCCGCCCAGCTTTATCTCATCGATCCCTGGTCGATGGATCGCTACAGCTCCGGGCTCGACGCGATTCA
Organism: Rhizobium sp. NLR16a; assembly: GCF_017948245.1. Classification (NCBI taxonomy): domain Bacteria; kingdom Pseudomonadati; phylum Pseudomonadota; class Alphaproteobacteria; order Hyphomicrobiales; family Rhizobiaceae; genus Rhizobium; species Rhizobium sp. NLR16a. The sequence continues at coordinate 2,322,439 of NZ_CP072865.1, forward strand.
CACGAATTTCGCAGCCGAGATCGGCGCCGGCCGGCTGCACCTGATGCAAGGCACATCGCTCGACAAGCTCGCCGAATTCGCGGATGACTTCCTCGACTGGGCCTATATCGACACCGACCATTCGTTCGAGCTCACCTGGCAGGAGCTCTTGCTCTGCGAGAAGAAGGTGAAGCGGACAGGACGCATTGCCGGTCATGATTTCTGCACCGGCAACACGGTCAAACCGATCGTCTACGGTGTCGTCGAGGCGGTTACCAAATTCTGCAAGGATTATGGCTGGCAATTCGAATTCCTGACGGTCGAATCACACGCGCATTTTTCCTATTGCCTGAAGCGCCTCTGATCCGTCTAAAGCGCGGCGCGATCTTCAGATTCGCTTGGCCCGCGCTTTAGTCTTTTTTGCGCATGTCTTTATCGCAAAACCGCTGCACACTTTTGCGAGACATGCTTTACGCCTTGCCGGAATATTGATCGTCGCTGACCTTTTCCATCCAGTCGACATGACTGCCGTCCAATGCCTCGTGGATAGCGATGTGCGTCATTGCCGTGTCCGGGCCGGCGCCGTGCCAGTGTTTTTCGCGCGGCGCAAACCAGACGGTGTCGCCGGCGCGGATTTCGCGAATCTCCTCGCCCCAGCTCTGGGCGAGGCCCTTGCCTGAGGTGACGACCAGCGTCTGGCCGAGCGGATGCGTGTGCCAAGCCGTGCGGGCGCCCGGTTCGAAGGTGACGGAGGTTGCCCTCACCCGGGCCGGCGCCGGCGGCTCGATCAGCGGATCCTGGCGAACATTGCCGGTAAAGTAGTCGGCCGGCGGTTTCGTTGAAGGGCGAGAGCCAGCGGGTTTAATCTCCATGATCGTTCCTTTCCGTCCATTGCGGTTGAAGCCTTGTCTCCGGACGATATTTGATCGAGGCGACCGATCAAGGCCGGATTGGCAATTGCCGCACAGTTGCCCGCCTGATAGGCGAGTGCCTTTCATAACCTGGGGAGATGTTCATGAAACACCATGCTTTTGGCCGCACGCCCTTCACCGTCACCAATGTCGGCTTCGGCGCCTGGCAGATCGGCGGCTCCTGGGGCGATATCAGCGAGGCGGATGGGCGCGCGGCGCTGAATGCCGCGCTCGATGCCGGCATGACGTTCATCGACACGGCGGATGTTTACGGCGACGGCCGCTCGGAAAAGATCATTGCCGATGTCTTGAAGGCACGCGGCGGCGAGCGCCCGATGGTCGCGACCAAGGCAGGCCGCCGCCTCACCCCGCATGTCGCGGAAGGCTATACCAGGGCCAATCTCGAGGGCTTTATCGATCGCAGCCTGGAGAATCTTGCGGTTGACTGTCTCGACCTCGTGCAGTTGCACTGCCCGCCGCGCGAGGTGCTTTACCAGCCTGAGGTCTTCGAGAGCCTGGACACGCTGCAGAAGGCCGGCAAGATCAAGGGCTATGGCGTCAGCGTCGAAAAGGTCGAGGACGGGCTGAAGGCGATCGAATATCCCGGCGTCGTCAGTATTCAGATCATCTACAATATCTTCCGCCAGCGCCCCGCCCATCTGTTTTTCCAGGAAGCACGCCGCAGGAACGTGGCGATCATCGCCCGCGTGCCGCTGGCAAGCGGCCTTCTCTCCGGCAAGATCACCCGGCTTACACATTTCGCCAGCGACGACCACCGCAATTTCAATCGCCATGGTGAGGCCTTCGATGTCGGCGAGACTTTTGCAGGCGTTCCCTTCGAGGTCGGACTGCAGGCGGTCGAGGAAGTGCGCAAGCTGGTGCCTGCCGGCGCCACTATGGCTGGCTTCGCGCTGCGTTGGGTCCTGATGGCTGAAGCGGTCACCGTCGTCATCCCCGGCGCCCGCAATGCCGAACAGGCCAAGGCAAACGCGGCCGCCGCCGACCTCGCGCCGCTTTCGGCCGATGTCATGGCGGCGACGCGTGAAATCTACGAGCGGCTGATCGCACCGCATGTGCATCAGCGCTGGTAAGCTCTGACGGGCCGTTCTAGCCCGCCCGGCCACTTGGCCGGGCCTGAGACATCATCCCAAGAAGGACCGGATCAGACCGTCACGACAATCTTGCCGAACTGCTCGTTCGATTCCAAGAAGCGGTGCGCTTCGACGATCTGTTCGAAAGGGAATGTCCTTGATATGACAGGTTCCAGGGCGCCGGACGCGAGCCCTTCGTAGATAAAGGTCTTTGCAGCCTGCAGCCGTGCCGGGTCGCGGAGAATCTCATGGACGAGATAACCGCGTAGCGTCAGGCCTTTGCCGAGCACCGCAGGGAGCGGAAACGGCGTCGGCTCCTGGTTCAATCCGCCATATTCGATGAAAATGCCGCCCGATGACATTGCCGCGCTCAGCGGTTCGAAAATGGGGCCGGCGACAGCATCGAAGACGACCCGAACGCCATCCCGGCCGGCGACGGCCTTCAGCTTCATTTCCAGATCTTCCTCCTGTGAAGCGAGGACATGCGCAGCACCGGCATCGTGCAATGCCTTACGCTTGCGGGAGGTCCTGGTAATCGCAATCGGCATCGCACCGACCTTGTTGGCAATCTGGATCGCAGCAAGACCCACGCTGCTCGAGGCCGCGGTAACGGCGACGAAATCACCTTTGCTCAACCCGGCAGTGTCGATGAGTGCGCCGTAGGCCGTCAAAAACGGCATCCAGACGGCAGCGGCCGCCTCCCAGGACAGCGTCGGCGGATGCCTGACGACAAATTCGGCGGGAAAATTTATGAGTTCCCCATAAGCCGGCCACTGGACCATGGAGATGGGCGGGATGATGCTAACACGGTCGCCCGGCACAAAACCATCCACACCCTCGCCCACCGCCTCGACGATACCGGCCGCTTCGAGGCCGAGGCCAGAAGGCAGCGGCGCGGTTTCGATATAGGCGCCTGACCGCAACAAAGCTTCAGCGCGATTGATGCCCAGCGCCTTGACACGGATCTGAACCAACCCCGGCTGGGGCGCGGGAATCACTACATCTTCGATGCGGAGAACCTCGGGGCCGCCAAGCTCATGAAAGCGGATTACGCGTGGCATTCGATATCAACTCCAAAATGATTGAACCGAATGATCTATGCCAAGCCGCCTCCAGAAGATAAATTGGCCCGGAGGTAAGACAGAAGAAACCAAGAGTTTGCAATATGGATCGTCTCACCAGCATGGCCGTCTTCGTGAAGGCCGTCGATCTGGGCTCATTCGCAGCGGCCGCCGCGGCTCTTGGCCTGTCCGGACCGATGGTCGGCAAGCATATCCGCTTTCTCGAGGAGCGCCTGGGTGTGAGCCTCATCAACCGGACGACGCGGCGCCAGAGCCCGACGGAATTCGGACGCGCCTATTACGAGCGCTGCCGGATGATCCTTGCGGAGACCGAGGCTGCGGATGCGCTTGCAGTCGACCATCTTTCCGAACCCTGCGGAAGGCTGCGCGTCACTATGCCCGTTCATTTCGGTCGGCGCTGCGTGGTCCCGATCCTAATCGAACTCGCTCAGCGGCATCCGAATCTCGAACTTGATCTATCGCTCAGCGATCCTGTCGTCGACCTCGCGGAGGGCGGCTACGATCTCGCGATCCGCACCGGCGAGTTGGAGGATAGATTGGGCGTCATTGCGCGCCGTGTCGCGCGCCAGCGCATGGTGGTCTGCGCCTCGCCGGCCTATCTCGATGACCACGGCAGGCCTGAACAGCTCAAGGATCTCGGCGGGCACGATGCTATCGTCTATGCCCGCTCCGCCCGGTTCCGTCCGTGGCTTTTTCCACGCGGCGGCGAGCCACCGATTGAAATCAGGCCCAAGAGCCGTTTGAGGCTCGATGATCTCGATGCCATTGCCGATGCGGCAACGGCAGGCATGGGGCTCGCCTGGCTGCCCTCCTGGCTTATCCGGGACCGTGTGCAGGCAGGGATGCTGGTGGTGGTCCTGCCGGACGAGCCGGAATTCCCGTATGATTGTCATGCGCTGTGGCTGCAGACATCGCACCTGCCGCTCAGGACTCGTCTTGCGGTCGACGCATTGGCGGCTGCCTTGCCCAAATTCATGACGTAGGCCATCGGCCGTTCAGGGGCGAATCGGCCAAAAGAAAAAGGCCGGGAGCAAAACCCGGCCTTTAAGTTCGATGGGAACGCGAACTCAGTTCGTGGCGGTCAGGTTGACCGGGAAGAACAGGGTTTCCCCGGACGAGTCGCTCACACCGTCATTATCGGTGACAGCGTAAGGCTTGCCCGATGCGTCGAAGGTGAAGCCTTCGAGCTTGTCGAGCACATAGCCGTTGGTCGCCGTCTTCAGTTCGCCGAGGAAATCGTGCGCTTCGATCTTCTTCACGACCGGCAGTTCGCCCCCGAGCTTGGCCGGCTTCAGTTCCGAGATCGCCACCTTGTAAAGCTTCTTCAGCCTGGCGGCGTCGCCGACGAGGTTGTCGCGCTCGATGATGTAAACGCTATCGCCGTGGGCGGAGATCTCAGACAGGCCGACCCAGCCGCTTTCCGTCTTGTCGAGCGGATAGCGCACGGCGCCCCATTCCTTCTTCTTCGGATTGTATGAGACGAGCTTGACGAAGCCCTTCTCGTCGTCACCCCACTCGCGCTGGACGGCCATCCAGAGCGTGGCATCGTCGCCGGTGCCGACAATGGTCACACCCTCGAAGCCGTAGCGGATCTCGTTGGCGGCGAGGTCCCTAGGCAGGGCGATCTCGGCCTTGATGTCGCCCTTGGCATTGACGTTGTAGAGGGCCTGCGGGACGAGGCGTTCGCTGTTTCCTTCCGAGGCAAGCCAGAAGGAGCCGTCGGCCGCCGCCGCGATGCCTTCGATGTCGAGCTTCTGGGCTGGAGCGCCGTCACGCTTGACGACGAGCGCGTCGATGATGACGGCCGGCTTCTTGGTTGCGTCGATCGTGTAGATCGTCGGCTGCGAGCCCAGAGCGCTGTCGCTGACGGCGTAGAGCATGCCCGGTTTGCCGGGAACGGCGGCGAGACCCGAAAGCGCTGCTAAACCGATCGGAGTGCCTTCCTTGTCGGCGGAGACGATCTGCGGATAGGCTTGGTCGCCTTCCGCACGCTCATAGATCATTACGTGCGAGCGCACCCCGCCGTCCTTGCCGAGATCGAGTTCATTGGCGGTCGCAAAGAGGTTACGCTGCGGGATGGCGACCCCGCCTTCCGGCGAAATGCCCGACGGCAGAAGCTGCATGAGTTCGGGGTCGGCGCCGGTATCCTTATAGACGCCAACGACCGAGGCGCGCTCGGCAAGCAGGAAGAAATATTGGTCGTCGCCGAACTTGGCAGCTTCAAGGCCTTCCGGCTCGACGCCCTTCGATCCCGAACGGCTTTCGGGGTAATGGCCGATATGGGCGACGGCGCGTTCAAAGGAAGCGCCCGATTCATAGAGAACCTTGCCCGCCTTGTCGAAGATGGTGAAGCCGCGCGAGCCGCCCTGGTAATCGCCTTCATTGGCGATGACGAGGCGGTTGTCGTCCAGCCACTTCACGGCATCAGGCTCGCGCAGGACGCCCTTCGATTCGCTCGAGAATTTCAGGGCGCCGTCGCGTTTGGTGTCGATGCCTGAGAGATCAACGCTGCCGGCGGAGAAGTGGGCCTTCACCTGAGCCGTGTTGGCATCGATGATGACGATCTCGTTGTTTTCCTGCAGCGTCAGCGCAATCTCGTTCTGCCCGTTGAAGGCAACGAATTCCGGCTCCGGGTCTTCAGGGGCGACACCGCCAAGGCCGGTCAGCGCCACATGCCTGATGGTGCCGCAATCGACGGTGCCGTTCTTGACCTGGAAAACGGCGAGGTCGCCGGCCGGCATCTGCGGGATCTTGCCGTCATTGACGTCTTCGTCGCGCTCGTTTTCGATCGCGATGGCACCGAGCGTCTTGTCCTTGTTGAGGGCGATGGAATCCGGCTGGCCGCCGAGATCGCAGGTGTTCTCGATCTTCTTTGTCGCTACGTCGACGATTGCGAGGCGGCCGGAGGGCCTGGCCTTGCTTTCGGAGGTATTGACGGCAACCAGCGCCTTGCCGGCACTCGAGGTGACCGATGTCGGCTCGCCATCCATCATCAGCGCGCCGCCGGCCCTTGGAACCCTGGCGTCGGTGATGTCGATGAAGCCGATCGCACCGAACGGGCTGTCGCTATAGATCAGGGTGTTGCCGTCGTCGGTCGCGGTGATTATTTCTGCGGATGTCGGCGACAGCTTGTCCTTGTCACCAGGCAGGTTCTGAGCGACCGGGAAAGAGGCGATGCGGTTGAAAACCGGCTCGGCCGCAGCCGGGAAGGCCACGGATGCGAGAAGCACGGCAGCGAGCGCTGCCTTGCGGGATGAAACTGTCATGGAAACCCCCAATGTCCAAAAAGATCGAACAGAGGGGTTTTGCGGGACCGCTATGACAGAGACATGACAGCCCCCAAAATTTCAGAGGGTCGGCGTCAGGCTGCCTGTTTTTCCCGACGCATCTCGTTCCTCATGATGAAGAGCGACGCGGAAAGAATGAGTGCAGCGCCCAGCCACAGATAGCCGGCGGGCGCATAGCCGAAGAACAGCCAGCCGGCGAGCACGTTGAGCGGCAGCTTCAGGTCATCGAAGGGCTGGACATAGGCGGCGTCGGCGCTGGCATAGGCAAGGGTCAGCAGATACTGCGCCACGACCGTCAGGAGGCCTGCCAGAAGGAAGAGCGCGAGTGTCGTGCCTGGCGGCACTGCGAAGCCCGCAGCAAGCGCCAGACCGCCGTTGATCGGCGTCAGCAGCACCAACAACCAGACGATGATGGTCTCCGGCCTCTCGATACCGGTCAGGCTCTTGGTGATGAGCGACGAGGCACCCCAGAGCAGTGCCGAGAGTACCGGCAGGAGCGCTGCCCAGGTGAAGCTGTCCGACCATGGCTGGAGGATGATCATGGCGCCGGCAAAGCCGACACCGGTCGCTGCCCAGCGGGCCGCGCCGACGCGCTCACCGAGGAACAGGCGGGCACCGAGAATGATGAAGAAGGGTGAGGTCATGACCAGCGCGATCGCCTGCCAGATCGGCACTGAGGCAAGACCGGAAACCCAGGCCTCGACGCCGAGCGCGGCAAAGACGACGCGCACGACGTGCCGCCAGGGATAGTTCGTACGCATAGCCTCAAGGCCGGATTTGCGCAGGAAGGGCAAGGAGAAGAGGAAGGCGAAGGCATATTGCCAGAAAGCAGCAGAGGCTGGCGGAAAGGCGAGCTTCATGGTCAGCCATTGGGTGACGACGTTGAGCAGCGAGAAAGCGACGCCTCCAAGCACCATGAAAGCAGCGCCAGCAAAGGCGCGGGAACGCTGCATTGTAAGGGAATTCTGATTCATGTCTTCCACCCAGAACTACAGCGCCGCGCGTCTTTCCAGACGCGCAAAGGACGCTGTAGCGCTTTTAATTGCTGCATAATTTCATCCTCAAATCGATTCCGATTTAGGGAATTATGCAGGCGACCAACATAAATCAGGACGCATGAGGCGACGGCGCGCAGACGCCGGCAGTCCCCTGCCCGCTCGCGGCCATGCTCATTCTCTTTCATCCGGACTATACCGTCGGCTCCGGAATCGCACCGGATCTGCTGACCCTTCCCCGGCCAAAGCCTCGGAAGGCGCTCGCGGGCTCGGGCCGCAGCCCTTACCGCCGGTGGGGACTTTCACCCCGCCCTGAGAACAGCACCGTTCGTAAAACAAAGCGCTGCCTGCGGCAAGCGGCAAAACAAAAAGGGGTCCGGCGCGCCGAACCCCTCGAAATCCTGCTCAACCGTTCTCGTTTACGGCCGGCGGACGATCAAATCAGCCGTTGACGGCGTCCTTCAGGCCCTTGCCGGGCGTGAACTTCGGAACGTTGCGAGCCGGGATATCGACTTCAGCGCCGGTCGACGGGTTACGGCCCTTCGTTGCAGCGCGATGAGAAACGGTGAAGCTGCCGAAACCAGCGAGGCGGATGTCGCCCTTGTTCTTGAGTTCGGCCTGGACAACGTCAAAAACCGCGTCAACAGCGGAAGCCGCGTCAGACTTCGTCAGTCCTGCCTTTTCGGCGACTGCGGACACGAGTTCATTCTTGTTCATGTTTCCACCCCTTTCTAAATGGTATGAAACGACTCAAATCTAAGCTAGGCGCAGATTAGGTTTCATCAGGCCCGCCGGGAACCCAAAAGCCCTGCAAATCAAGGAAAAGCAAGCGTCTCCATGACGTTTTCACAAAAAAGGCTGGCGTTTCCGCCAGCCTTTTTGCGTCTTTTGCGCCAATAGGGCACAAATGTGGCAAATGCCACTCAATGCGCTATGGTTGCGCCCGTGTCATCGAGGCCTTCGACCGAAGTGATGACGGGCGTTTCCACCGTCCCATCCCACTCGATCGGCTCCGGCCGCCGGATCAGCGCGTGCTTGATCACCTCGCCCATCCGCGAGACCGGAATGATCTCCATGTTGTTCTTCACATTGTCCGGAATCTCCGCCAGGTCCTTGGCGTTCTCCTCCGGAATCAGCACCTTCTTGATGCCGCCGCGAAGCGCTGCTAGCAGCTTTTCCTTGAGGCCGCCGATCGGCAGCACACGGCCGCGGAGGGTGATTTCACCGGTCATGGCCACATGCTTGTTGACCGGGATGCCGGTCATGATCGAGACAATGGCGGTTGCCATGGCGACACCGGCCGACGGGCCATCCTTCGGCGTCGCCCCTTCCGGCACGTGCACGTGGATGTCGTTCTTTTCGAACATAGGCGGTTCGATGCCGAAATCGACAGCGCGCGAGCGGACATAGGAGGCCGCCGCCGAGATCGATTCCTTCATGACGTCCTTCAGATTGCCGGTAACCGTCATGCGGCCCTTGCCCGGCATCATCACACCTTCGATGGTCAGCAGCTCGCCGCCGACTTCCGTCCAGGCAAGACCGGTCACGACGCCGACCTGATCCTCGCCCTCGGCCTCGCCATGGCGGAAGCGCGGGACGCCGAGATAGTCGGCGATGTTGGCGGCCGTCACGTGAACGGACTTCGTCTTGCCCTTGATGATCTCGGTGACCGCCTTGCGGGCGAGCTTCATCAATTCGCGTTCGAAGCTACGGACACCTGCTTCGCGGGTATACTGCTGGCTGATTGCCATCAGGGCATCGTCGCTGACCGAGAATTCTTCCGGCTGCAACGCATGTTCCTTGATGGCCTTCGGCAACAGGTGCCGCTTGGCGATCTCGCGCTTTTCATCCTCGGTGTAGCCGGCGATACGGATGATTTCCATGCGGTCCATCAGCGGCGCCGGAATGTTCAGCGTATTCGCCGTCGTGATGAACATCACGTCGGAGAGGTCGTATTCGACTTCCAGGTAATGGTCCATGAAGGTCGAGTTCTGCGCCGGATCGAGCACTTCGAGCAGGGCCGAGGACGGATCGCCGCGGAAGTCCATGCCCATCTTGTCGATTTCATCGAGCAGGAAGAGCGGGTTGGACTTCTTCGCTTTCTTCATCGACTGGATGACCTTGCCGGGCATCGAGCCGATATAGGTGCGGCGGTGACCGCGGATTTCGGCTTCGTCGCGAACGCCGCCGAGCGCCATGCGGACATACTCACGGCCGGTCGCCTTGGCGATCGACTGGGCCAGCGAGGTCTTGCCGACGCCCGGAGGGCCGACGAGGCAGAGGATCGGGCCTTTGATCTTGGTGGCACGCGCCTGCACGGCCAGATATTCGACGATGCGCTCCTTGACCTTGTCGAGACCGAAGTGATCGGCTTCGAGGATCTTCTCGGCATTGTTGAGGTCGGCCTTGATCTTCGACTTCTTGCCCCACGGGATGCCGAGCAGCCAATCGAGATAATTGCGCACGACGGTGGCTTCCGCCGACATCGGGCTCATCTGGCGCAGCTTCTTCAGCTCCGCCTCGGCCTTTTCACGGGCTTCCTTGGACAGCTTGGTCTTGGCGATGCGCTCTTCCAGTTCGCTCATCTCGTCGCGGCCTTCCTCGCCGTCACCGAGCTCCTTCTGGATCGCCTTCATCTGCTCATTGAGGTAGTATTCGCGCTGGGTCTTCTCCATCTGGCGCTTGACGCGCGAGCGGATGCGCTTTTCGACCTGCAGGACCGAGATCTCGCCTTCCATGAAGCCGAGAGCCTTTTCGAGACGCTGCTTGACGCTGGTCGTCTCCAGCATCTCCTGCTTCTCGGTGATCTTGATCGACAGATGCGAGGCGACCGTATCGGCGAGCTTGGAATAGTCGTCGATCTGGCTGGCGGCGCCGACCACTTCGGGCGAAATTTTCTTGTTGAGCTTCACATAGCTTTCGAATTCGGAGACGACCGAGCGCGACAACGCTTCCAGCTCGACCGGATCGTCATGGGGCTCCTCGAGCACATGGCCGAGCGCCTCGTAGAAATCCTCGCGGCTGGTATAGGTGTCGATCTCGGCGCGAGCGCGGCCTTCGACGAGAACCTTGACGGTGCCGTCGGGCAGCTTCAGGAGCTGCAGCACGTTGGCCACCGTGCCGACATTGTGAATCGCCGAAGGGTCCGGATCATCGTCGCTGGCGTTGATCTGCGTCACCAGCATGATCTGCTTGTCCGAGCCCATGACTTCTTCGAGCGCACGGATCGATTTTTCCCGTCCGACGAACAGCGGCACGATCATATGCGGGAACACCACGATGTCGCGCAAAGGCAAAACAGGGTAGGCGGTGCTGCTCGCTACAGACGTTTTCTTCGTCATTTTTTTGTCCTTTCCATCGTCCCGTTACCGGGCTCTCTGCACGGCCGCTTGGGACCGGCCGGCTCTCACTTGGCTCTACAAGTGGAGGTTCTGACTACGCTTTTCAAGCCACGCTAACGCCCGCGTTCCCCGGACGTGACAGCTTTATTACAACGGAACGCCAACACTATGAAGCGCGTGGCTGGACCGGCGCTTACCACTTCCGACCAGGCTAAAATACAACGTCGGCAACAGGCTTACGAGATCATCGCATCATTGCCAAGCATCACCCTTGCACAACATCGGCAAAGGCATATCCGGTCCCCACTGCAAATACTAACAGCGCCTCGCATGGTTTTTCAAATAGAAAGGGGCCCGCCAATGGCAAGCCCCCAAAAGAATCGTGCGAAAGTCCAAGGTCACGCCGACGCGTTGGCCTTTTCTTCCTGGCGATCGGCATAGATGTAAAGCGGACGGGCCGAACCGCGCACCACTTCCTCGGAGATGACGACCTCGCGCACGCCTTCCAGCGTCGGCAGTTCGAACATCGTGTCGAGCAGGATCTTCTCCATGATCGAGCGAAGGCCGCGGGCACCGGTTTTGCGCACAATCGCCTTGCGGGCGATTTCGCGCAGCGCGTCCTCGTGGAAGGTCAGTTCGACGTCTTCCATCTCGAACAGGCGCTGATACTGCTTGATCAGCGCGTTCTTCGGCTCGGACAGGATCTGGATCAGCGCATCCTCGTCGAGATCCTCGAGCGTCGCCAGAACCGGCAGACGGCCGATGAATTCCGGGATGAGGCCGAACTTGACCAGATCTTCCGGCTCCAGTTCGCGCAGGACTTCGCCGACGCGGCGGTCGTCCTGGGCCTTGACGGTCGCGCCGAAGCCGATCGAGGTCTTCTCGCCACGGGCGGAGATGATCTTGTCGAGACCGGCGAAAGCGCCGCCGCAGATGAATAGGATGTTCGTCGTGTCGACCTGCAGGAATTCCTGCTGCGGGTGCTTGCGGCCGCCCTGCGGCGGGACGGAAGCGACCGTGCCTTCCATGATCTTCAGAAGCGCCTGCTGGACGCCCTCGCCCGAGACGTCGCGGGTGATCGACGGATTGTCGGACTTGCGCGAAATCTTGTCGACTTCGTCGATGTAGACGATGCCGCGCTGGGCGCGCTCGACATTGTAGTCGGCCGCCTGCAGGAGCTTCAAGATGATGTTTTCGACGTCCTCACCGACATAGCCGGCTTCCGTCAGCGTCGTCGCATCGGCCATCGTGAAGGGAACGTCGATGATGCGGGCCAGGGTCTGGGCAAGATAGGTCTTGCCGCAGCCGGTCGGTCCGACCAGCATGATGTTCGACTTCGCCAGCTCGACTTCGCCGTTCTTGGAGGCGTGCGCCAGGCGCTTGTAATGGTTGTGAACGGCAACCGACAGGATCTTCTTCGCCTGGCGCTGGCCGATGACATATTCGTCGAGGACCTTGATGATGTCCTGGGGCGTCGGAACGCCGTCGCGGGACTTGACCATCGAGGACTTGTTTTCCTCGCGGATGATGTCCATGCACAATTCGACGCATTCATCGCAGATGAAGACGGTCGGTCCGGCAATCAGTTTCCGGACTTCGTGCTGGCTCTTTCCGCAGAACGAACAATAGAGGGTGTTCTTGGAGTCGCCGCCGTTGCTGCCGCTGACCTTGCTCATATCATTTTCCTTCCAGCACGCCGCATTTCAAGGCGAAATCGCGGTCCACTCTATCAGCTCCTGGCGGCACTCCGTTTCCGGAGCCTTTGCCGAGAAGGGCTTCAGGGGCTACGAACCGGTCCCAATCAACCATGTTCGGGTTCCGGCGGCAACGAATCCCCTTCGAATGCCAAATGCTATGTCATAAAAATTCAACATAGCATTAATAGTTACTATTAGCGTCTTCGCCGCCAGATGAAAGCCTTGTTCGATCACAAATGAGATAGAACTGTGGCGGCAAAAACACCATCCCAATTAATTACTAGGCCTGCTCGCCTTCCATCTCGAGGCGCGACGTCAAAACCTTGTCGATCACGCCCCAGCCCTGGGCCTCGTCCGCATCCATGAAATGGTCACGATCGAGGGTCTTTTCAACTTCCTCGTAGCTGCGGCCGGTGTGCTTGACGTAGACTTCGTTCAGGCGGCGCTTCATCTTGAGGATGTCGCGGGCGTGGCGCTCGATGTCCGAGGCCTGGCCCTGGAAGCCGCCCGAGGGCTGATGAACCATGATGCGGGAATTCGGGGTGGCGAAGCGCATGTCCTTATGGCCGGCCGCCAACAGCAGCGAACCCATGGACGCCGCCTGGCCGATGCAGAGCGTCGACACAGCAGGTTTGATGAACTGCATCGTGTCGTAGATCGCCATGCCGGCGGTGACGACGCCACCGGGAGAATTGATGTAGAGAGCGATTTCCTTCTTCGGGTTTTCGGCCTCGAGGAAAAGCAACTGGGCGCAGACGAGAGTCGCCATGTGATCCTCGACGGCGCCGGTCAGGAAGATGATGCGTTCCTTCAACAGGCGGGAATAGATGTCGTAGGAGCGTTCACCGCGGTTGGTCTGTTCCACGACCATCGGCACGAGGGCCATTGCGGTATCAACTGGGTTTCTCATGTGCGTCCTTTGTCAACGTCATGCCGGCAGGCCGGGAATCAAAGAAAATGTCTTATCCCTACATAGAGTGTCCCTGCCCTCCTCTTCAAGACACGCATTGGGATAACGTTAAGAAGGAGGGCAAGGCCGCAGGGCTTCGACGCCGGCAGCCTCTTTCTCGCAAACGCCTGTTGGCCGCGAGCCCTCGATGTCGACTCCCCGGCTTTTCTCCATGACAGGATGAAGGAAAGGTTACTCCATTCGACAGCGCTCATGCACGTTTACTCAACGGAAAGCCTATCGCCAGATACCGGCCGAAAATCATGCCGCAGTGCAGCGACATTAAGGAACTGGCGAGCTTCCTCCGCAAGGATGCGGGCCAACAGACAGGTCGACGGGCAAGGGGTTGCTGCCGTGTTCAATATCGCTACGGGTCTCGCCATCTGGTGTTCGGAGGCCATGACGCTCGCTTTGGTGCTTTTCGTCGCCTGGCGCCACAATGTCAGGAACGAAGCCTATCTCTATTGGGGCCTCGGCTTCTTTCTGACCGCCATCGGCTTTGCGATGATCTCGCTGCGCAGCGAAATCCCCAGCCTGCTTTCCATCGAGGTGGGCAATGCCATCGCGCTGCTCGGCCAGAGCGCCTGGGTGGCGGGCTTTCTGGCGCTCGACCGCAAAAAGATCGAATGGTGGGCTCTGCTGCCGCCGGCAATCTGGCTTGCCGGGGTCTTTTTGCCCTGGGTCAACACCGATTATTCCAACCGCGTCGTGCTCTATAATCTCGCTTCTGCGACGGGTGCCACGGCATTGGCCATGGCGGTCGCCGCCGGCGACATGCGCCGCGAGCGCACCCGCATCAAGCTGATGGGGGTGTTCGTTATCCAGGGCTGCCTGTGTTTCGGCTCGGCGCTGACGATGGCGGTGACGCTGCCAAGCGATATCGAGGCGACCAATCTCGGCGGTGTCTCCGCCATGGCAAGCGCCTTCTTGCTCACCATCGCCTTCGCGCTCACTTGCCGACTGGTCATGGAACGCTCCGAACGGCATCTACGCGCGATGACGCTGACCGATTCCCTGACCGGCGTGCTCAACCGTCGTGGCCTGCTCGGCTATTTCGAGTCCATCCAGGAGAGAGCCCATAGCGAGCAGCGGCAGGTCGCGGTGATCCTTTTCGACCTCGATCATTTCAAGCGCGTCAACGACCGCTTCGGCCATCAGTCCGGCGACGCCGTGCTCACCGCCTTCGCTCGCATGGCCCGGCAATATATTCCAAACAACATCTTCGGCCGCATGGGCGGCGAGGAATTCGCCGCCTTCGCGAGCGTCACAGACCAGACGGAAGCCGAGGCGATCGCCGAAGCGATCCGCACCGAATTCTGCCGCCTTCCCGTCAGCACTGGCGAAGCGATCGTTCCGGTCACGGTCAGCATTGGCGTCGCCCTCGCCTCCTCGATCGACGCCAATATCGACAAGCTGATCTCGGCCGCCGACCGAGCCCTCTATGCGGCCAAAGCCGCCGGCCGCAATTGCACGGTCACCTTCGGCGAAGAGGAAGCGGCGGCCCCGGCGCCGGCCACGCCGAGCACCACCGCCGGCGAACTCGTGCCGACGGTCGACGACCAGGTCGAGGCGCTGCGGCGCATGGGCGCCCTGTCACGGGCCAGTTAGCCGTAAGTCAAAAAAAGCAGAATCAATCCCCGGGCTTAGACACAGATCTTAAAGCCGTTGGCGCATTCAGATCGGGCGCTCCTGGTTCCGTGCCCAACACGCCTCTCCACATCTTTTCGAGGGCCGGTAAATCCGCTAAGCCTCGGTTCATGACGTTACCGCCCTTCCTTTCGATCGACCCTGCCCTCCGCCATGTCTCGCTGGACGCCCGCAATCCGGCCTTCTACGGCAACCCGAATGCCGTTTACGCCGCGCTCCACGCCCATTGTCCGACCTTCTACTGGACCGAGCAGAAACAGTGGTTCTTCACCGGCTACGACCATGTGAACGCGCTGCTGCGCGACCGCCGCTTCGGCCGGCAGATCCTGCATATCGCCAGCCGCGAGGAACTCGGCCTTGCCGAGCCGATGGCGCATCTTGAAAGTTTCGATCTCTCGGAACGTTATTCCCTGCTCGAGCTCGAACCACCCGAGCACACGCGGCTGCGCACGCTCGTCAATCGCGCCTTCGTCTCCCGCCATGTCGAGAAGATGAAGCCGGAGCTTGTCGAGCTTGCCAACCGGCTGATCGACGGCTTCGCGCAGAAGGGCGAGGTCGAGCTGCTCTCGGCCTTTGCCGACATCATCCCGGTGACGATGATCGCGCGGATGATCGGCATCCCGGAGGAGATGGGGCCGCAACTGCTCGCCTGGTCGCATGCCTATGTGCGCATGTACATGTTCGGCCGCACGCGCCGGCAAGAAGAAGAGGCCGAACGGGCCGCCAGAGAATTTTCCGACTATGTCAGAGTAGTGATCGCTGAACGCCGGGCCGAGCCGCGCGATGACCTGCTGACCCACATGATCCACACGGAGCACAAGGGTCAGTACCTCACCGAGGAGGAGCTCATTTCAACGACGATCGTGCTGCTCAATGCCGGCCATGAAGCGACCGTGCACCAGATCGGCAACTCCGTACACACCATCCTCGACAGCGGCTGCGATCCGGCAGAACTCTTCCGGGATGAAGCGGCGACGGAGCGCACCGTCGAGGAAACCCTGCGTATCTGCGCGCCCGTCCACATCTTCCAGCGCTGGGCGCTCGAGCCCGCTGAGATCGACGGCGTTTCCTTCAGGCGCGGCGACAAGGTAAGCCTCATCCTCGCCGCCGCCAATCTCGACCCGGCGAAATTCACCGACCCCCTCGCCTTCCGGCCAGACCGAAACGAGGCGCCGAACCTCTCCTTCGGCGCCGGCATCCATTTCTGCATCGGCGCACCGCTGGCTCGGCTGGAGCTCAACGTCGTCCTGCCGATCCTGTTCGAACGGCTTTCCGGCCTCAGGCTGGCGAAGACGCCCGTCGTCAAGGACGTCTATCATTTTCACGGGCTCGACCGGCTGGATCTCCGGTGGTGATCGGCGCCGGTCGGCAGATCAGCGGAAGCTCTGCGCGGCGTGCTTGTGCGATCTCGCGGCATTACGCTGCCTGTTCTTGAAGCTTGCTGGATATGTCGAGCGCCGACATGGGTTTTCCGATCAAATAGCCTTGCAGTTGGTCGCAGCCGGCCTCCCGCAAGATCGCCGCCTGGCGGATATTCTCGATGCCTTCCGCGGTCACGGGAATCTGCAGAGCGGTCGCCAAAGCGATGGTCGCCTTGAGAACATCGGCGCCATTGGAGGCCTGGTCGAGAGCGGAGACCAGCGAGCGATCGATCTTCATCCGATCAAAGCCGAACTGCCGCAATGCGCCGATGCTTGCATAGCCGCAGCCGAAGTCGTCGAGCGCGAATTTGATACCGACCCGCTTGAGGTGATCTATCGACCGACGCGCCTGATCCGGATTGGTCATGAGGACGCCTTCGGTGATTTCCAATGTCAGGCGCCTGGGATCGAAATCGAGTTCCTGCAGGAGAGAGATCACCTCGGCGGCAAATTCCGGATTGCAGAGCTGGACCGGCGAAACGTTGACGGATAACGCTAAACCGGGCCAGTTCTTGGCGTGCTCGATCGATGTTTTCAGCATGTGACCGCCGAGAGCATCGATGAGGCCGCATCTTTCAGCAAGCGGAATGAAAATCTCCGGACTGATATTTCCTGTCGCAGTGCGCCAGCGGGCTAGCGCTTCAAGACCGGTGACAACGCCCGTCGTCGCCGAAACGAGAGGTTGGAAGACGGCTTCGATCGCGCCATTGCCGATGGCATTCTTCAACAGAGTTTCCAGTTCGGCGACCCTTTGGCGCTCCCGATCCAACTCGGGGTCGTATTCGATCGCCCGCCCTCTGCCATTTTCCTTGGCGCGGTAGAGCGCCATGTCAGCCCTGCGCAAAAGCTCCAGGGGCTCAATGTCTGCGTCACGCGCAGCAGCGCCGATGCTCGCGCCAACCTCGATCGTTCGTCCATCGATTTTGAAGGGTTCGGCAAACAGCGCCAGAATCGTCTCTTCTATCTCCTGACGCGCGACAGTTCCGACCTGGACCAGAGCGAACTCGTCGCCCCCCAACCGGGCCACGGCAACGACTTCGGGGTGGCAGGCGATCAGCGCGTTCGAGACGATCCGGATCAGATCATCCCCGACCGCATGCCCCCAGGCGTCATTGACCGCCTTGAAACCGTCGAGATCGACCAGGTAGAGCCGAGGCGGCGAAATCTCCGAGCCTTTCAGGTCTTCCAGCAGGGCGAGAAGCCCATGCCTGTTCAGGAGGCCGCTCAGGCTATCGTGGTTCGCTTCGAAAATCGCTGCTTGCGCCAGTTGACGAAGACGCCGCGCTTCGGCTGCGCCCACCAGCAGAACGCCGGCCAGGAACAGCACGAGAATGATGATAGCGGCCGCAACAAAAGGGTAGACCTGTCGGAACACGGCGCTTCCCGGCGCTTTGCTCGGCCAGACGAGATGGCCGATGACGCCACCCTTCATATCCGTGATCGGTGTGTTCAGCAGACTCGGCTCGGGCGCGGCGGCAAGGCGCAAGCCCTCGAGTTCGTGTTCGTTCGAAAGCGTGCTGAGAACGTCCGAGTTGAATTCCTTGTAGAAGCTCAGCACGCTGAGCTTCGTCGGAAGCTCGCCTTCCGCTTGATAAGGCTGGATCGGTTGTGACGCGATGAGCGCGATGCCGGTTTCCGTCTTGATGAAATTGACAACCGGCGCCTGTCCGAAATCGGTGGCCGTATTGATCTGCCGGTAGAAAGCTTCGCCGAAAAAGGCGCTCGGCTGGAAGGGCTTGCCTTTGGCATAGGCGGAGACGATCGACGAGCGGTCGGGACCGGTCACGATGGCGCCGTCGTAAAGCGGATAATCCTCGCTGGTTTTACCCCAGTTCTCATAAGCCCAATCCGCGGCGCCGGGAGATGCGATCGCCTTATAGGCATCATCCCATACGGCGTTGTCAGTCGTTGTCGCGCTCAGGCGGCTGACAAAGGCTGCGATCGCCGCGCGAGCGGCGCGGCTGGCTCTGGCATCATCGATTTCGTTCGCCGACCGCGTCATCGTGGCGACGACATGCGCCATGAGGCCGGTCAAGACGAGCGCGACGACGAGGAAGAAAACGGTTGTCGCAATGATGGAAGACGTTTGGGTTCGAACGTGCCTACCCGCAAGATTCGACGACATGCCAATCCCGAAAAGATGAACTGCAAGGTCATGTCTGTGGTGACGGCAGGAGACATCATGTCCGCAATGCGCTGCAGATAAGGTCTAGCATTTGACGATGTAGGTCTCGTTAATGGGAAAGATCAAATGCCCTCTATCCGTGAAAGAGAGGCGGTTATTTCGGGGGAAACGGATCATAATCGCCGCAAACCGGGACAGACCGCCATCGCCAAAGCCGGCTCGCAGCCGCTGTTCAGACCTTGATCACATAGTCCTTGCGAGTCGTTTCAACGACTTCCCAGGTTCCCTTGAAGCCGGGCCTCAAGATCATTCGGTCGCCCTCCCTCAGGTGGACCGGCTCACCGCCGTCCTCCGTGACGATCGAATGGCCTGACAGCAGGCTGAAATATTCCCACTCCTCGTAAACGATCCGCCACTTGCCGGGTGTCGCCTCCCAGATCCCGGAATAGAGGCCGCCGTCGCCCTCCTCCAGATTCCAGGTGCGAAATTGCGGATCACCGGAGATGATCCGAGCGGGCTCCGGCGCGCCGAACTCGGGTTCGACATTGTCGATGTTGAAGGTGATGAAATTCGCCGCAACCATCGTGGACCTCTCCGCTGTCAGTGTCGTTTGCGGCAAGGGTCTGCGCGCGATTGTTTGAAATTTGTCTCTCGTCTCACAGGGCATTGACCGCGCTTGGGAACCTCCAGGAGCCCCTTCTCCCATCACCTTGAGCGACATTTGTGAAGATGGCGGTTAGAATTGTCGGTAGTGCTTTCAGTTTGTGAGAGTTTTGCCTGCCTTGGCCGCGGCCGCATCTGACGCAATGCCAGGCTGATAAGGAGCCGCTTGAAATAGGGGCTATCTTGGCGCGGCCGAACGCAGGTCCGGTCGCCGCTCTGTCACTCCGACGGGGACGACTGTCAGAGCAGCGATACCCGCTTCATCGGCTGCAAGCAGAAGCGCCTCGCGGAATCGTTCCGGGCTAATTTTCCCGGTAATTGCATCGACACAGGCTTTTACGGCAGCGACGTATTCCTCGCCGTCATCAGAAGGCCAATCGTTGATCAGGAGATGCGCCGCATCGCCGAGCGTCCGGACGATCTTGCGTGTTGCCGGACCGCGCAAAGCAAGCGCGACCGGCGTGAATGCCGATGATGTATTCCAGCACATCGTCCCCGACCCCTCAAAGGCATGGTTACTGCAATCCTAACCGCGCAACATACGCTTGTTTTCTGAAATTTGGAATTGAAAACTGAGCAATAAAACTGCTTCAACGTGAAGTAGCGGAGACTAAAGAAAGGGGCTCAGGGACCTCCTGTCCGGGCGTCCTGAGGCCCGGCGATATGGGTCGCGCTGATTACGAGGACAGCAATTGATACGACCGATTTGCAACCGGTCGCCACCGAAGTGCAGCCGCTCAGCGTTTGGCACGAAGCCCATGGCCGCCATCATGGACCTGTCAGTGCGTGTGGGTACTGGTCACTCTGACATAATAGCCGTCGGGATCGATAAGGCGAAAGTCACGCAGTCCCCAAGGCTGCACGGCGAGGGCGGAAAGTGGCCAGCCGCTCTCGTCCGCCTTGCGATAGGCATCCTCGACATCAGCGACCTTCAGGACGATCTCGACGCCGAGGCCGACCCTGTCGCCAATTTCGCCGCGTAACGGATGATCGCTCGAAAGGACGCTTCGCGAATTGATCGCGATGGCGGCGTCGCCGTTTCTCAACATCGCATATTCCGTGCTCGTCGAGCCCTCGACTTCAAAGCCCAGGACTCGCTGATAGAAATCAATCGATGTCCGGGGCGTTTGGACAAACAACTCCAACGTCAGGTGCAACTGCGCCTCCCTCTGCGCGAATTCTATGCTTTTACCAGAACAAGCGGACGAACCGCCGCACTGGAACGGCCAAACTTCAACTGCTTGGTCCGGATCAAACACGCTGCCGCCGCAATTCGCGAAGGACTCGTTCAATTCCCTGTTCCACCGTCAGCTTCGATGTGTCGAGAATTTCGCATCCGTATGTCGCTGCTTCGTGCCGTAGGAAGGCGGCCCAGTTCATCATATCCGGATTTGCCAACTCAGGCTGGCCTCGATCAATCGAAAGGCGCCGGGCTCGGGTGTCGTCGTCGCAATCGATCAGGAGGCAGGAATGCGAACCGATCCCGGCACGTTCGGCAGCTTCGGCCAGAAAGGAAAAACGCGACTGCCCCTCGAACAGGACGCTACGTCCTTCTGCCAGGAGCGGCGACAGTCGCGATATCCATGCGAAAGTGGCCGCTCTCTGCCATTCTTCGACGGAGCCGAATTGGTCAACCATCTCTTGCATAGGCGGAACGCCGATGCTGTCCTTGTAAAAGACTTCGATCTCCTGCCCGTGCCGGCGTCCGACAGCCTCAGCAATGGTAGTTTTCCCGGCTCCCGATGCGCCGGTGAGAATGACGAGTGGCATGAATGTTCCCGCAATGGCGGCCAGCAGAAGGCATCCGCAAGGCGGCGCTGGTTGTATTTCGACAATGATCGTCTGCGAAATTACAACGTTTGCTGCGAAGGACAATCAGATCTTCGAGAGCGCCTGCTCAAGATCGGCGATGATGTCGTTAACGTCCTCGATGCCGATGGAAAGCCGCACCACGTCGGGTCCGGCGCCGGCGGCGATTTTCTGCTCGTCGCTCAGTTGCCGGTGCGTCGTCGAGGCCGGATGAATGACGAGCGAGCGGGTGTCGCCGATATTGGCCAGATGGGAGAAGAGCTCAAGTCCTTCGACCAGAGTCTTGCCAGCCTCATAACCGCCCCGGATGCCGAAGGTGAAGACGGAGCCTGCGCCCTTCGGCGAATAACGCTGCTGCAGGGCATGGTTCGGATCGTCTTCAAGGCCGGCATAATTCACCCAAGCGATCTTGCTGTGCGCCTTCAGCCACCGGGCGACAGCGATGGCATTGTCGCTGTGGCGCTGCATTCTGAGCGGCAGCGTCTCGATGCCGGTCAGAATCAGGAAGGCATTGAAGGGCGAAATCGCCGGGCCGAGGTCGCGCAGGCCGAGCACGCGGGCAGCGATCGCAAAGGCGAAATTGCCGAAAGTCGCGTGCAGCACCATGCCGTTATATTCCGGTCGCGGGCTAGACAGCATCGGGTAATTGCCTGACTTCGACCAGTCGAAGGTGCCGCCGTCGACGATAAGGCCGCCCATGGAGTTGCCGTGGCCGCCGAGAAATTTCGTCAGCGAGTGCACGACGATATCGGCGCCGTGCTCGATCGGACGGATGAGATAGGGTGTTGCCATCGTGTTGTCGACGATCAGCGGCAGGCCGTGGCGATGAGCGACGTCGGCAATAGCGGCGATATCGACGAAAGTGCCGCCCGGATTGGCAAGGCTTTCGATGAAGATGCCGCGGGTCTTGTCGTCGATCTGGCTTTCGAAGCTCGCCGGATCGGCGGAATCGGCCCAGCGCACCTGCCAGCCGAAATTCTCGAAAGCATGGCCGAACTGATTGATCGAGCCGCCATAGAGCTTGCGGGCGGCGATAAAATTTTCGCCCGGGCGCATGATGGTGTGGAAGACGATCATCTGCGCCGCGTGGCCGGAGGCGACGGCAAGGGCCGCCGTACCGCCCTCGAGCGCGGCGACGCGTTCCTCGAGCACGGCCTGCGTCGGGTTCATGATGCGGGTGTAAATATTACCGAAGGCCTGCAGGCCGAAGAGGGCGGCGGCATGGTCGGAATCGTTGAAGACGAAAGCGGTCGTCTGGTAGATCGGCGTCACCCGTGCGCCGGTCGCTGGGTCGGGCTGTGCGCCTGCGTGGATCGCCAAGGTGTTGAATCCAGGATCGTTCTTGGCCATGTCGCCCTCCGAATTGTTGATCACGAGGCAGGATCATAGCTTGTCGCCGACGAAAGTTAATCGCGATCCGTTTCAACCCTTGGGCGTTCGATGGAAAATCCCTCTCAGGGCAGCCCTGCTCAGGCAATGAGACGGGGATATTCGATCGCCGGGCAACGGTTCATCACCACTCTAATGCCGGCAGCCTCCGCTTTTGCCGCCGCGGCATCGTCGCGGACGCCAAGCTGAGCCCAGATGACCTTCGGTAGCGGCCTCAGCGCCAACGCCTCGTTAACGACCCCATCGAGATATTCGGCGGCGCGAAAGACGTCGACCATATCGATCGGCACCGGAACGTCGGCAAGCCGGGCATAGACGGTGCGGCCTTGGATCTGTTTGCCCGCCTGCCCCGGATTGACGGGTATGACCTCATAGCCGCGCGACAGCAGATAGCCCATGACGCCGTTGCTCGGCCGCGCCGGCTTGGGCGAGGCACCGGTCAGGGCGATGGTCTTTACCGATTGCAGGATTCCGGTGAGATAATCATCCGTGTAGGCGTCATGATCCATTTCCATTTCTCCATTCCGGGAATGCCTTTGAGCCCGCCGGCATTTTTTGGCATGTCGACAAAACCGGCTGCACGTGTTTTGCGTATATAGGAGTTGAATGGCTCTGAGGATGATTCAATGAGAAATATTGCTCTTGCCCTCACGCTTGTGCTCGCCGCGTCACCCGCAGCGGCGATTTCGCGCTACAACCCGCTCACCATGAGCTGCGCCAGCGTGCGGGCGGCCATCCACAATCAGGGCGCCGTCATCTTCCGCTACCAATCTCCCCGCGGGCTACCGCTTTATGATCGCTACGTCCGCAACAGCAATTATTGTGACGCAACCGATTATGCGGAGTGGACCCATATCCCGTCAAAGGACGATCCCCGCTGCCCGGTTCTGAACTGCCAAAACCTAGACAACCTTGACGGGATGCTCTTCATTCCGAATCATCAGCTCTGACGTTGCCGCCGTCACGCCTCCTCCCGGCCGCCGTTCGCCTTCTCTGCTTGCAAACAAGCTTTGAGCTCAATCGCGCGCTGCGATTTCCCCTAGATTATACAATCTGAAGCTTCTTTTTTGTGTATATCAAAGTTATAGAATAATATCTGTATTTCAGCAGCATAGAAAGATCCGCTTCGGATTTCCCCCAGCATTTTTCCCCTTATGTTCTCCGTAAGAGCCATATATGTTCTCTCGTCCATTAGAAACATCTCATAGTTGAGAAGATCGCCTGGATTGAACGCATATCGCGCGCACGTAAAAATTGTCGTCAGAGCCCGACATTGTCTGCATATTGAAAGGATGCTATGGGAACCGAAAACGCATCCGCGACCGCGGCAATGCATTTTCGTGCAAATATCAGTTGTCTTTCCAGAATTCTGCCCCGTCGGGGCGAGGCGCTTCGCCTTCCTCCGCAGCACCGGATTTATCCCTTGCCTCTCGACGTCATCCTGCTCGTTCTGTTCGGTGCGTTGCTGCATGCGACATGGAACGCGATCGTCAAAGCGGGAAGCGACAAATCCCTGGATGCGGCGTTGATTTCGGCCGGCGGCGCGGTGTCCGCGCTGCCGTTTCTGGCATTTCTGCCGTTGCCGCAGAGCGCAGCCTGGCCGTTCATCGGCGCCTCGGCCATCCTGCAGTTCGCCTATTTCCAGCTGGTTGCCGCCGCCTACCGAGCCGGTGATATCGGCCTCGTCTATCCGCTGATGCGTGGTTGCGCGCCGTTGCTGGTCGCCGCGACAAGCGGTGTCGTCCTGCGCGAAAATCTTTCCGGCGCCGCTCTTGCCGGCACCATGACGATTTCAGCCGGCGTCCTGACGCTCGCCCTGGAGGCTCGGCGCAGCAGCGGCCACGCGGTCGCCTTCTCCATTGCCAATGCTTTCGTCATCGCCAGCTACACTTATGTTGACGGCATCGGCGCTCGTCTTTCAGGCAATGCGGTTTCCTATACGTTGTGGATGTCGCTGCTGCCGCCGATACTGCTACTTGCCTGGGCGGCGTCGCAGCGCGGCAGCTTGACGGTGCTGCGTCACGTTCGCCGCAACTGGTGGCGCGGCCTGATCGGCGGCGCGGGATCAATTGCATCCTATGGACTGGCACTTTGGGCGATGACGAAGGCGCCGGTGGCGACCGTTGCTGCACTGCGGGAAACTTCGATCCTCTTTGCCCTGGTGCTCTCGGTTGTCGTATTCAAGGAAAAAGCCGGCATCTGGCGTTACGTCGCTGGCGTCGTCATCGCGATCGGCGTGCTGGTTCTGAAACTCGCCTGATCATTCGCCCTTCCATTCCGGCTTGCGCTTGCCGAGAAAGGCGCCGATCCCTTCCTGCGCGTCCTGCGTCAGCATGTTGTCCACCATCACCTTGGCGGCATAATCATAGGCCGCCTCCATTGGTAGTTCGAGCTGCCCATAAAACGCTTCCTTGCCAATTTTCAGGATCAGTGGCGATTTGCCGGCAATCACGGCGGCATATTTGGAAACGACCTGCGCCAGATACTGCTTCGGCACGATGCGGTTGACGAGGCCGAAATCCTTGGCGGTCGAGGCGTCGATCGTCTCACCGGTCAAGAGCATCTCCATAGCCTGCTTACGGTGCGCGGCACGGGAAACGGCCACCATTGGCGTCGAACAGAACAGGCCGATATTGACACCCGGCGTGCAGAACGTCGAAGTGTCGGTGCAGATCGCCAGATCGCACGAGGCGACGAGCTGACAGCCCGCAGCCGTTGCAAGCCCATCGACCTCGGCGATAACAGGTTTTGGCAGATGCGCGATCTTCAGCATGAAATCGGCGCAGAGCCGGAAGCTTTTCTCGAAAAAAGCGGCGCCCTGATCTTCGTCAACGCGATGGGCCGTGAGTTCCTTGAGGTCATGGCCGGCGGAAAAGACGACGCCGGTGGAGGCGATGACGATGACGCGCACATCCAAATCGGCCTGCGCCTTTTCGAGCTCAGCCATCAGCGCTTCGAGAAGCGCGATCGAAAGCACATTGGCCGGCGGGTCGTTAAGCACGAGCCGCAGCACGCCGTCGCGCAACGAGCGGAGCAACAATCCATCCGTCCTGTCCGCTTCCTTTCGGAAGGATACGATTTCGGCCGTGATGCTGCTCCCTGCACTCGATTTTCACACATTCGTTCTGCCACAAGGCGCCGCCAATTTCGAGCAGGATCCGCCGTCGCGGTCAAAACCAGAACCATGATTTCGATCTCTCCGCCCTCGCCTGCGCAGGGGTCAGACCGATATCGCGTAGCTCGTCATCGGTGAGTTCCGACAGCTTGCGGCGGCTGCGGCGCTTTTCGAGCCGACACTCGACGGCTACCAGCAGCCGCCTGCTCCAACGCGCCGTCTCACGATGTTTCAGCCGAAGGGCGCTCAGCGGTATCTCCAAGCTTTCGTCGAATTCTATAGTCATCTCTTCATCCTTTCCTGATGGACGAAAGATGCGATGGAAGGTGCCGCGAAAGAAGCTTATGGATATTATTATATGCATAAGGATTTCTTTGGAATGGCTCTCAATCTCGACCAACTCGCAACCTTCATCAATGTCGCCGACCTCGGGAGCTTTACGGCTGCGGCCGACAAGGAAGGCGTGACGCAGCCGGCCGTCAGCCTGCAGATCAAGGGGCTCGAACAGCGGCTCGGCGTCAGGCTGATCGAGCGCGTCGGACGGCGGGCGCAACCGACGGCGGCGGGCATCGACCTGCTTTCGCATGCAAGGCGTCTGCTTCAGGAGGCAGCCGTGGCGGAAGAAGCGATGATGCCCCACAGGGATGGCGCCAGCGGCCGTGTGCGCATCGGCAGCGGCGGCACGGCATCGATCCATCTGCTTCCGCGCGCCATCTCCGCCGCCCGGAAGTCCATGCCCGGCCTCGAAATCACCGTCTCGATCGGCAATGCCGACGATATTCTGCGCGATCTGGAAGCCAACAGTCTCGACATCGCCGTCGTGGCCCTGCCGGCATCGGGACGGAACTTCGAGATCGAACCCTTTTTCGAGGAGGAATTGCTGGCTGTCGCCCCCGCGGGCAGCCCCGTGCCCAAGGGTGGACCGGACGCCGCCTTCATGCGCGACAGGACGCTGCTACTATATGAGGGCGGCAATACGAGACGGGCAATCGACGCCTGGCTGGCAGCCCCGGGCACCAGGATCCGACCGGCGATGGAGTTCGGCAGTATTGAGGCGATCAAGGAACTGGTGGCCGTGGGACTCGGCTGGTCGATCCTGCCGGGGTTGGCGGTGAAGCGCGACCGCGCCGGTCTCCTGACGGCATCGTCGCTGCGGCCGAAGCTGACACGCCGCCTTGGCATGGTTCTTCGCCGGGACAAACATCTGACACGCGGCCTTCGGGAAATGATAAAATGCCTGCGCGCTTTTGAGGATTAGCGATGGTTTTCGACCGACGGCGGGGCAAATATTCAGTTCGATTGTGGGGTATCACAACACCACACTTATAACCATTTGTTTTCATTTGTACTTTTTTCCGTCCGTCGCGAAAGCCGATATTGACCCGGTGTCACATTGCCTTTATACACCGCGCCAGAACGCAGCCTGTCCGGGCTGCTTTCTTTTTGGCAGGTTCGCGCTTGCCAATCCAAGCAACAAGAAACGCCCTTAAAGCCCTCGGGCCAAGGGTCCTAAAAGAGAGTATTCACATGGCAACCTTCTCACAGAAGCCTGCAGAGGTGGAGAAGAAGTGGGTGATCATCGACGCCGAAGGGCTGGTCGTTGGCCGTCTCGCTTCCATCATCGCTATGCGCCTGCGCGGCAAGCACAAGGCAACCTTCACACCCCACGTTGACGACGGCGACAACGTCATCGTCATCAATGCCGACAAGGTCATTTTCACCGGCAAGAAGTATTCCGACAAGGTCTACTACTGGCACACCGGTTATGCCGGCGGCATCAAGGAACGCACCGCACGCCAGATCATCGAAGGCCGCTTCCCGGAGCGCGTCCTCGAAAAGGCCGTCGAACGCATGGTTCCGCGCGGCCCGCTCGGCCGTCGCCAGATGAAGAACCTGCGCGTCTACGCCGGCTCCAACCATCCCCATGAAGCCCAGCAGCCGGTCGCCCTCGACGTTGCCGCGCTCAACAAAAAGAACGTAAGGAGCGCCTGATCATGGCTGACCTCTCCTCCCTGAAGGATCTCGGCACGGCTTCCGAAGCTGCTGCTCCGGCCCACGTCCGCAAGGTCGATTCGCTCGGCCGCTCCTACGCCACCGGCAAGCGCAAGAACGCCGTTGCCCGCGTCTGGGTCAAGCCGGGCTCCGGCAAGATCATCGTCAACGGCAAGGAATTCGCGGAATATTTCGCGCGTCCGGTGCTGCAGATGATCCTGCGCCAGCCGATCGTCGCGGCTGCCCGTGACGGCCAGTTCGACATCGTCGCAACCGTTGCCGGCGGCGGCCTCTCCGGCCAGGCCGGCGCCGTTCGCCACGGCCTGTCCAAGGCGCTGACCTACTTCGAACCGGGCCTGCGCTCGGTGCTGAAGAAGGGCGGCTTCCTGACCCGCGACAGCCGCGTCGTCGAACGCAAGAAGTACGGCAAGGCAAAGGCCCGCCGCTCGTTCCAGTTCTCCAAGCGTTAATCGCTTCGGACAGACGGAATTTGCGAAAGGCCGGGAAAACCCGGCCTTTTTCTTTGGGTGTTTGATGAATCCCGGGAAGCGCCTGCCGGTCGCCATTGCCGCACTCCGGTTCTGCTGGTAAAAATCCGACAAAACGCTTCGCGAACGAGCGGAGCGGCAATCAAGGTCGCATCATGGGAACAACCAAGTCCGCAGACAACTAAGCCGCAACAACTTTGCGCTGTTGTTGCGGCATCTGTCCAGCAAATCCGATACTGATGAAAGACAGATCGCCGCCGAATGAAAATCATTTGAGCGGACCTTACCCATGTCTTATCCGAAAATTCCGTCGTGGAATTACTCCGTGCCGGCAAGCTTGTTGCTGATCGCCCCTTTCGACGTCCTGGCGTCGCTTGCCATGGACATCTATCTCCCGGTCGTGCCGACGATGCCCCAGGCACTTGGCACCTCGCCTGAAGTCATCCAGTTGACCCTCAGCCTCTACATGCTTGTGCTCGGCGTCGGCCAGATTGTCTTTGGTCCGATCTCCGATATCGTCGGGCGACGGCCCGTGCTGATCGGCGGGGCGGCACTCTTTGCCCTTGCGTCCTTTCTGCTTGCCGGGGCCTCATCCGCACTTCTCTTCGTGGCCTTGCGATTGTTGCAGGCGATCGGCGCCTCGGCGGCTCTTGTCGCCACCTTCGCAACAGTGCGCGACGTCTACGCCGAACGGCCGGAAAGCAGCGTGATCTATAGCCTGCTCGGTTCGCTGCTATCGCTTGTGCCTGCGTTCGGGCCGGTCGTCGGCGCGGTGATTGCCGACCACTATGGGTGGCGAGCCATCTTTCTCGTCATCGGCCTGCTTTCGATCGTTGCCATTCTCAATGCCGGCATGCGGTGGCATGAAACCCGCCCCGCTGCGGCGACGACAACCATCGCCATACGCCCGATCCTCGCGAGCCTGCCCTTCTGGATCTACACGACCGGTTTCAGCGCGGCGATGGGAGCCTTCTTCGTCTTCTTCTCGACCGCACCCCGTATCCTGATCGATCGGGCCGGCTTTTCCGGCATCACCTTCAGCTTCATCTTTGCCTCGGTGGCCTTGGTGATGATCGTGACGGCGCGTTTTGCCAAGCGCTTCGTCACACGCTGGGGCATCACAGGCAGCCTCGCAAGAGGCATGACGTTGCTGCTTGTCGGCGCGGTAACGCTTGCTATGGGAGAGATGTTTCTGCAGGCACCCCTTATCGGCCTCATCCTGCCGATGTGGATCATCGCGATCGGCATTGTCTTTGCGACAGCCGTCACGGCAAATGGTGCGCTTGCGGCTTTCGGCGATACCGCGGGAACAGCCGTGGCGCTCTACTTCTGTGTCGAAAGCCTGCTGGTCGTTGCAGGCACATTGTTCGTGGTTCTGCTCGACGGGAACACAGCCTGGCCACTCGCTGCCTATACCGGCGCGGCAGCGCTGATAACGTTGGCCGGATTGCGTCAGCTAGCGCGGAAGGCCGCCTGAGGAATTTGCCACGGAATGGCGGCAGCTCAAAACGCAGAGCGGCCGTCAAGCGAGGCATCGCTTGAAATCTCGGCGCACCTCGCCTACCCCTTACCTACCCCGAACCGAACATCAGTTCCTTTCGGGGCAGGATCAGGCGGTTTGGTCGTGACGGTGGCCAGGCAATATAAGGTCGACATCGAACGCGACTACGTTGGCGCCCACAGAGAAGGAGCCCCCCTTGGCGAACAAGACCATTGATCACGCCTTCACGGCGACCAGCCTCACCTCCGCCGCCAGCGACCCGACCTTTGCCGGCGCGCTGTCCTTCATGCGCCGCCGCTTCACCAAGGAGCTTGCCGGCGTCGATGTCGCCGTCTGGGGCATCCCCTTCGATGCCGCCACATCGAACAGGCCGGGCACGCGCTTCGGCCCGCAGGCGATCCGGCGTGCCTCGGCGATATTCGACAATGATGCGCAATATCCCTTCAACCGCGACCTGTTTGCCGACATGGCGGTGATCGACTATGGCGATTGCCTGCTCGACTACGGCAATCATCAGGACACACCTGGTGCCATCGAACGCCAGGCCAACGCGATCCTCGACAGCGGCGCCTTTCTGCTGACGCTCGGCGGCGATCACTACGTCACATGGCCGCTGCTGAAAGCCCATGCGGCAAAACACGGGCCTCTCGCACTCGTGCAGTTCGACGCTCACCAGGATACCTGGTTCGACGAAGAGCGGCGCATCGACCACGGCTCCTTCGTGGCGCGGGCCGTGCGCGAAGGTATCATCGATCCTGACCGCTCGATCCAGATCGGCATCCGCACCCATGCGCCGGAGGATTGCGGCCTCAATATTCTCTATGGTCATCAGGTCGAAGACATGAATGCCGGCGACATCGCCTCGGCGATCATCTCTCATACGCGCGGCGCCCCTGCCTATCTCACCTTCGATATCGATTGCCTGGATCCGGCCTTTGCGCCAGGTACCGGCACGCCAGTTGCCGGCGGACCGTCGAGCGCCAAAATCCTCTCGGTGCTGCAGCGCCTGCACCAGCTCGATATCCGCGGCGCCGACGTGGTCGAAGTGTCGCCGCCCTACGACCATGCCGATATCACCGCCATTGCGGGGGCAACGGTGGCAATGTATATGCTTGGCCTTCATGCCGAGCGACGCGCCATTGCGGCCTCACAAGGCTGATTTATCATCGTTCAAATTGAATCCGGAAATCCTCAGAACCCATTGAAAGCGCAGGTCTAACATGGCACCGAAAATCTTCATCGATGGCGAACACGGCACAACGGGTCTGCAGATCCGCACGCGCATGGCCGGCCGCCGCGATGTCGAGCTTCTGTCCATTCCCGAGGCCGAGCGGCGCAACGCCGCCATGCGCGAAGACATGCTGAACGGCGCCGATATCGCCATTCTGTGCCTGCCCGACGACGCGTCGAAGGAAGCGGTCCAGATGCTGTCGGGCAACAACAACGTCCGCGTCATCGACACCTCCACGGCCTTCCGCGTCAATCCCGCCTGGGCCTACGGCTTTGCCGAAATGGACGACGCACAGGCCGACAGGATCAAGGCCGCCCGCTTCGTCTCGAACCCCGGCTGCTATCCCACAGGCGCGATCGGGCTCATCCGGCCGCTGCGCGCCGCCGGCATCCTGCCGGACGGCTATCCGGTGACGGTCAACGCGGTCTCCGGTTATACCGGCGGCGGCAAGCAGATGATCGCGCAGATGGAAAACCCGGATCATCCGGATGCGATCACCGCGCCGCATTTCCTCTACGGCCTGCCGCTCACCCACAAACACGTGCCGGAGATGACCGCACATGGCCTGCTCGACCGAGCCCCGATCTTTTCGCCGTCGGTCGGCAAGTTCGCGCAGGGCATGATCGTACAGGTGCCGCTGCATCTCGGCGATCTCGCCGAGGGCGCGACGATGGAAAGCATTCACGCGGCACTGGTTGCCCATTATGCCGGACAGGACATCGTCACGGTCGTGCCGCTCGCCGAAAGCAAGGCGCTCCCCCGCGTCAACGCCGTCGAACTGGAGGGCAAGGACACGATGAAGCTCTTCGTCTTCGGTACGCCGGGTGGTTCCCAGGTCAATCTGGTGGCGCTGCTCGACAACCTCGGCAAGGGCGCCTCGGGTGCTGCCGTGCAGAACATGGACCTGATGCTCGCCAGCTGAGGCCACGATGCTGGATAGGCTTGTCGCCGATATGCAGGCGTGGTTTGCCGCCGCCCTACCCGGTCACGGCATTTATGCGCTGATGGCGTTTGCCTTGATCGCCGGGCTAGCTCGCGGCTTTTCCGGTTTCGGCGCAGCGTTGATCTTCGTCCCGCTCGGCGGTGCCATCGTCGGGCCGAAGCTGGTCTCGCCGATCCTGCTCGTCATCGACGGCATCGCCACACTGGGGATGATCCCACCCGCCTGGCGCGACGCCAACCGGTCCGAGGTCTTCGTCATGGCGGCCGGTGCGGCACTCGGCGTCCCGACCGGCACGGCGCTGCTGGCGCTGCTCGACCCGACGCTGCTGCGCTGGAGCATCACGATCATCGCCATCTGTCTGCTCGCGCTTCTCGTATCGGGATGGCGCTACCACGGCGCGCCGTTCGCGCCGCTCGGCAGCGGCGTCGGCCTGATTGCCGGACTTTTCAGCGGCGCCGCGCAGCTCGGCGGGCCGCCTGTCGTCGCCTATTGGCTCGGCGGCAAGACCGACTTCGCGCGTGTCAGAGCGAATGTCGTGCTGTATTTCTCGATCTCGTCGGTGTTCAGCGCCATCAGCTATTATGTCGGAGGACTGTTCGTGCCCGCCGTGTTCGCGCTCACCGTCGTCGTCCTGCCGAGTTATGCGCTGGGTCTCTATGGCGGCTCGAAACTGTTCGGGCTTGCCGAGGAACGGACCTTCCGCATCGCCTGCTACGTGCTGATCGCGGCCGCTGCCGTTATCGGCATGCCGCTGCTCGACGGCGTGCTGCGTTAGAACGAAAGGCCTCTCGCTTCAATCGCGTTCGGTGATCATCGTCTCGTGCGGGTATTCGCCGTAAAAGCCGCGCCAGTTGGCGACGGCGAAACCAAATACAACAAGCGCGCCGGCCTGGTGCAGCAGGCCCCAGTGAAGCGGCACCTGCATCAGCAGCGTGGCAATGCCGATTGCCGCCTGAACGGTCACCAGCGCGAAAAGCAGGACGGCGCGGCGGGCATGGGTGGTCCAGGGTGCGGCGCGAAGGGCGATCACCATGTTAATGAGCACCACTGCGAAGAGCGTATAGGCGCCGATGCGGTGGATGAACTGCACGGTTTTCGGATTCTCGAAGGCATTTATCCAGAAGGGCTGCTGAACCAGCAGATCGGAGGGAATGAGGGCGCCATCCATCAGCGGCCAGGTATTGTAGGAAAAACCGGCATCGAGTCCCGCCACCAGGGCGCCGAGATAGATCTGGAACAGCGCGAAAACAGCGATTGCGGCAGCGAAGCCGCGCGAACTGCGTGCCGGCGCCGGATCGTTGGAGTGCGGCGACAGCCCGCGCATGATCCACATGCAGCCGGCAAAGATCAGGCAGGCCATGACGAGATGCGTCGCCAGCCGGTACTGACTGACGTCGGTGCGAACGGAAAGGCCTGAGGACACCATCCACCAGCCGATGAAACCCTGCAGACCGCCGAGCGCCAGGATGCAGACGAGCGGCCAGCGCAGGCGTTTCTCAATCCGCCCCGTCAGCCAGAAATAGAGGAGCGGCAGCGCGAAGATCACGCCGATGCCGCGGGCGATCAGCCGGTGCGCCCATTCCCACCAGAAGATGTTTTTGAACTCGTCGACGCTCATGGAACTGTTCAACTGCTGAAATTCGGGAATACGCTGGTAGAGGCGGAACTCCTCTTCCCATTCCGCGGCTGTCAGCGGCGGAATGACGCCGTGGATCGGCTTCCACTCGGTGATCGACAGACCGGAATTGGTCAACCGCGTTGCCCCTCCAACGAGCACGAGACAAAAGAGCGCCAAAAGCACAAAGCCGAGCCACAGCCGCAATGCGCGCCGGTTGCGGTTCTGCTTGCGTACTTCGCTCAGGATCGCCTGTTCCGTGGTGAGGTTCGCGACGGCCATGATGTCTCCTTCTATCCGGCAGTTGATTTGCCCCACCGGCTCATGCAAAACAAGCCCCGAAGCTTTGCGGCATGCCGTCGCGCCGCTCCGCGCTACCCACACAAGAGATAAACAATGCCCGTCCGCCTCCGCAAATTCATCGGCACGATCATTATCATCGTGCTTGTGCTCGTCTACGCACTGGTGGCGAACACGATCGCGGTGGTGACGCTCGGCAACGCCCCCTGGTGGGGGCACCTGCTCTACTTCTTGCTGACCGGCCTGCTTTGGGTATTGCCGGCAATGGTCATCATCAAGTGGATGGCCGGACCGCGGCAGCAG
This sequence comes from Rhizobium sp. NLR16a, assembly GCF_017948245.1. Classification (NCBI taxonomy): domain Bacteria; kingdom Pseudomonadati; phylum Pseudomonadota; class Alphaproteobacteria; order Hyphomicrobiales; family Rhizobiaceae; genus Rhizobium; species Rhizobium sp. NLR16a. The sequence continues at coordinate 2,356,313 of NZ_CP072865.1, forward strand.
TAGACCATTAACGGCCGAATAACCGTGATCGGCGGAAAACCTCGTCGATGGGCGGCGATTAAACCAAATATACGTCCTGCACACCTACTTTCCCGTTCAGCATTTTGACCGGAGAGTTCCCGTGCAGACGCAAAAGCTCGATTTTGATGAACAGTCGTCGGACGATGGCGCGCTGGCCGAGATGGCGATTTCACGCCTACGCCAGACGAGCATGAAACTTGCCATGGCGAAAATCGACATTACGGTTTTTGATGCGATGGAGCCATTGGAGGATGATTGGCGGGCTCTGGAGACCGATGATCTCCATTCGCTTCATCAGAGCTATGATTGGTGCGCTGCCTGGGTCAATGCCTTTCGCCAGCCGCTGGCGATCCTCAAAGGCACCTATGCCGGGGAGACGGCCTTCATTCTGCCGATCGAGATCGTCAGATCCCGCGGATTGGCCGTCGCAAAGTTCATCGCTGCCGATCACAGCAATATCAATACCGGTCTGTTCTCCGGCAATTTTGCGGAAAGTGGCGGCAGCATCGATGCGGAGAAGTTCGCGGCGCAGCTTCGGCAGGCCTTAAAGGGCCATGCCGATCTGCTGCTGCTGCAAAACCTTCCGCTGGAATGGCGCGGGAGGCAGACCCCACTCACCGGACTGCCGATGGTGCAAAACCAGAACCACGCCTATCAATTGCCGTTCCTCTCCAATTTCGAGGAGACGCTGAAGCAGCTCAACGCCAAAAGCCGGCGTAAGAAATTCCGCGTTCAATCGAGGCGTCTGGAGGCGGCCGGCGGCGTCGAACACACCATCCCGGAAACATCGGAAGAACAGCACCGCCTGCTCGATATCTTCTTCCGCCTGAAGAGTATTCGCTTCGCCAGCCTTGGCCTGCCCGACGTCTTTGCCGATCGGGAAACACAGGCCTTCCTGCACGGCCTCATCGGTAAGCGGGATGATGCGAGACAGTATCTCGGCCTGCAGATGCATGCGCTGCGGCTGAAGGGCGAGAACAAGGACCGGATCGCTGCGGTCTCGGGCATTTCGCGCAAGGGTGATCACGTCATCTGCCAGTTCGGGGCGATCGACGAAGATCTTGCGCCCGATACCAGCCCCGGCGAATTCCTCTATTGGCAAACCATTTCCGGACTGCACGGCAAAGGCGTCGCGCTGTTCGATTTTGGCCTCGGCGATCAGACCTACAAACGATCCTGGGCGCCGGTTGAGACCGCTCATTACGACGTGGTGCTGCCGGTTTCGCCATTTGGCCTCGCCGCCGGCGCGGCACACCGGATCGTTACCCGGAGCAAGGCGCATATCAAGGCGCGGCCGAAGCTCTATAAATTCGCCCAGGGCATCCGCGCACGGATTGGCTGAGCGTTCTTGGTCTTGCGCATGTCGTTCTTCGCAAAACCGCTGCACAGTTTTGCGCGACATGCTTCAGGCGGCCTGGCCGAGCGCCTGCTCGTCCACTTGGCCGCCCGACATCAGCACGACGCGGTCATAGCCCGCCGCCTGGAATTCCGTCATCAGGGCAACGAAGATCGTCTCCTCTAGCCGCGGTAGGGAGAGGATAATTTCAACATCCCGGCTGCGCGTGAGCCGCGAGACGCCTGCAACGTCGGCCGCACCGCATTCGACCACCACGAGGTCGTAGGCGGCGGCGAGCGCATCGAGCAGCAGCGACAGCCGGTCGACACCGCGCATGGCGCGGCGCACGTCGCTCTGACCCTGCGGGATCAGATGAGCATCGGAAAGACGATCGCTGTGGATCGTGTCGCCGAAGGCCGCCTCGCCGCACAGCAGATCGGTGATGCCAGCCGCGACCTGGTTCTCGGCCATCAGTTCTGTGGGATAGCCGGAGCCGGTCATATCAATCAGAATGACGCGGCGGCCGGCATCGGCGAGCATGCGCGTCAACGAAACCGTCGCCGCCGAACCGTTATCACCAGTTGGAGATATGACGATTGCCAGCGGCGCCCGGCTGCCCGTGAGGTAGTCCGCAACGGAGGCAATGGAAAATTCATGGTCGTCCTCCGGCGCCTCTTCGGCGGCCGCCGTTTCTTCGATCATATCCTTTCCGTCATCCTCCGTGACAACGGCGAGCATGCTCGGCTGGACGGGCCTTCCGGCGGCCGGTGCTGCCTGCGGCACATCCTTGTCTCCGACGACCGTTTCCGCCTCGACCGCGTCACGGGACGCATCGACAGCACGAAGCGCCCGACCGCTGAAGAGTTCGGCGAGCATGGTGACGATGGCGCTCAGGATCAGCGTTGCGACGGCCGCGACGACGACGATCGGAACCACCTTCGGGAAATAGGGATCGACCGGCTCGATGGCCCGGGAAACGATACGGGCGTCAGCCGGGCTGGAATTGCTGTCGGCGCGCGAGGCGGCCTCGCGGTAGCGCACCAGATAGGTTTCGAGCAGCTGGCGCTGGGCGTTTGCCTCGCGCTCGAGCGCGTTGAGGCCGACCTCGTCTTCGCCGGCGCGGGCGCTGTTAGCCTGTACCGCGTCCTTCTGGCGCTCGAGCTCGCTTGCGCGGAGGTCGGCAACTTTCGCCTCATTTTCGATGCTGGCCAGAATCTTCTGCGTCTCCTGGCGGATTTGGCCGCGAATATCGGAGAGCTGGGCGCGCAGACTCTTCAGCCTCGGATGACTGTTGAGAAGGCTGGTCTGCAGATCTGATATTTGCGACTGCAGGCCCGATTCCGTAGCCTTCAGCCGCTGGATCGCCTGGGAAGACATGATGTCAGGCAGCGTATCGGAGGCTTCGCCCGATGACAGCGCATTGCGCACCGCCTGCGCCCTCGCCTCGGCATTGGCCTTGTCGCCCCGTACGCGGGTGAGTTCTGCGGAGATGTCATTAAGCTGCTGGGCGGGAAATGTGGTCGTGCCGTTCGTTTGCAGCAGACCGTGGGTGGTGCGATACTCGGCAACCTTCTTCTCGGCATCGCTGACCTTCTTCCGCAGGTTTTCGATCTCCGGCTCGAGCCAACGCGTCGCTTCCGAATTGGAAGCGAGCTTGGCGCCGCTCTGGGTGGAAAGGTAGACATTCGCCATGGCGTTCGGGATGGCGGCGGCGAGCTTCGGATCCTTCGACGTGAAGTTGATGCCGATGACGCGCGAACCCGGCACCTGATAGACCTGCAGCCGCTCGACAAAAGCATCGATTACTCGTTCTTCCGGCGGGTTCTCCATCGGATTCTTCTTCAGATGCAGATTCACGAGGATGCTGCTCATCGCCGAGCCGTTGGCGGCATCGTCGAATTCCGGCAGATTGTAGAGCTTCAGGTCGTTGATCACCTTCTTGAGGAGATCGGCCGATTGCAGGAGCTGCACCTGGCTGGCGATATTCAGCTCGTCCATCAGCGGCCCGCCGCCGGCTTCGTTCGCCTGCTGGGTACTGGCGAAGGCTGGCGCGCGGGGTTCGATGAGGATGCGTGTTTCGCTGCGATATTGCGGCGAGATGATCTTGGCGCCGGCAAAGGCGACGCCGACCGCCGCAAGCGTGATCGTCAAAATCCTGAGCCGGCGCGCCCACACGGCGCGAACCAACTGGCCGAGGTCGATGTCCACATCCTGATCACGCACTACCCCGGACATGCTCTTACTCCACAACAAAGGTGCCGCAAGCGTAAACGACCATGGTAACGCAACGGTTAATTCGATCTCGCCAAGAAATAGAGGAGATCGGCAAAGAATTGGGGGATTGCCATGCGCCTTTTACCGGGTATTAACCCTAACGGATCGATAACGGCTGCACCGAGTTCATTTTCTGTGAGCACAAGCGGATGTCTGTCGCCCCGCCTAAGATCCTTTTGGCCCTGAGCCTTGCAGCCATGACGGCGGCATTGGGCGGCTGCACGACGTACAAGCCGGCTCCGAAAGCCTTCAACGAGGCAATCATCCAGCCCTATACGCTTGATAGCGGCGATCGGCTGCGCATCACCGTCTTCGACCAGCAGAGCCTAACCAATACCTACACGGTGGACCAGGCCGGTTACATCGCCTTCCCCCTCATCGGTCAGGTCCCTGCCCGCGGCCGAACCCTCCAGCAACTCTCAGGGCAGATCGCCCAGAAACTGCAGCAGGGCTATCTTCGCGATCCCGATGTCACCATCGACGTCGACCGTTACCGTTCGATCTTCATCATGGGCGAAGTCGGCCAGCCCGGCCAATATGCCTATGTTCCGGGCATGACCGTGCAGAATGCCATCGCCGTTGCCGGCGGCTTCTCCAGCCGCGCCAACCAAAGCATGGTCGATGTCACCCGCAAGATAAACGGACAGGTGCTGACCGGCCGCATCAATATATCCGGCCCGATCATCGCGGGCGACACGATCTACGTTCGCGAACGGCTCTTCTGAGCAATGGCAAGAGAGAGGCCGCTCCGCATTCTTCACTGCTTCAGATCGCCGGTCGGCGGAATTTTCCGCCATGTCCGCGACCTGGTCGAGGAACACAGCAAGGCCGGGCATCACATCGGCATTCTCTGCGACAGCTCGACCGGCGGCGAGCACGAGGACAGATTGTTCGACGATATCCGCCCATATCTGTCGCTCGGCCTGACGCGCGTGCCGATCCGCCGCTCGGTCAGCCCGTCCGATATCGCGACGATGTGGGATACGTACAAGAAGATTAAAAGTTTGCGGCCGGATGTGCTGCACGGGCACGGCGCCAAGGGCGGCGTGCTCGCGCGACTTGCCGGCTCAGCCCTGCGGGTGAACAGGTATCGCGTAGCCCGCCTCTATACCGCGCATGGCGGAAGCCTGCATTATTCGCGCTCCTCATTCACAGGACAGTTCGTCCTCAGGATGGAGCGCCTGCAGGAATATTTCACCGATGCGCTGGTCTTCATCTGCGAATACGAGCGCGACACCTATGCCCGCAAGGTGGGCAAGCCGCGGACGAAGACGAAACTGATCTATAACGGCATCGGAGAGCGTGAATTCGAGCCGATCCACACCCGGTCGGATGCCGTGCATTTCATCTATGTCGGGATGCTTCGGGACCTCAAGGGTCCCGATCTGTTTGTCGATGCCTTCGCCAAGACCGAGCGGCTGCTCGGCAGGCCGCTTTCGGCATTGATGATCGGCGACGGACCTGACCGCGACCGCTATCGCGAGATGATGATCGAACGCGGCCTCGGAAAACGGATCGGCATGCTGCCGGCAATGCGTATCCACGAAGCCTTTGCCATGGCGCAAAATCTCGTCGTCCCGTCTCGCGCCGAAGCGATGCCCTATATCGTGCTCGAAGGGCTGGGGGCCGGCAAAACGATCATAGCCAGCCGCGTCGGCGGCATTCCCGAGGTGCTCGGCAAGGACAGTCCGGCTCTTGTAGAGCCCGGCAATTCCGACGATCTCGCTCGCGTCATGGCGGAAGCGCTCAGCACGCCCGGCTGGCACGCCAGAACTATGCCGTCGCATGAGGCAGTAAAGGCCGTGTTTTCCTCGACCGTGATGGCGCGGGATGTCCTGCAATTATACCATGAGCTCGTCAGTCCCGCCGCCGAACAAGCAGTGTTCGTTACCCCGTAAATATTTCTTAGGGGCTTTCTGGTATTTCGCTTGCTGACAACGAGCGACAAAACCCCATGAACAAATTGGAAAAAAGCGATCAATTCGACGTGGAAGCGCTGCGCAAGCAAATTTCCGACATCGAGGCGCGCGGCGACGCAGGTCAGGCCCACTCCGCCGACCCGATCGAAATCAACCCCTATGCCCGGCAGATCGCCGAACAGTTCCGCGACGGCACTCGTTCGCCTGTCATTATTATCGGCCAATTGCGGCTCCTGGAATTCCTGGCGCTCTTTTCGATTGCCCTGATCGTCCGCTACTTCTGGCCGGGCGACGGCAGCGATCCCTTGCTGGTCCGGACGGGCATGGCAGCGATTGCTTCGGCCTCGACCGTCATCGCCCTGCAGCTTGCCGACACCTACACCATTCCCGCACTCCGGGCGAAGCTACGGCTGATGCCCCGCATTCTCGCCTCCTGGACGATTGCGCTTGTCCTCACGATCGGCCTGTTCGCGCTCATTCGTGGCACCACATGGGCGATGGTCGATGCCTATGTCCCATGGTTCACCGTCGGCGTGCTCTTTCTCGCGGCCGAGCGTTTCCTTGTTGCCTACGGCATCCGTAACTGGGCGCGCAACGGCATCATGGAGCGGCGCGCTGTCATCGTCGGCGGCGGCGAACCGGCCAAGGAGCTGATCCGCATCCTCGAACAACAGGCCGACAACGACATTCGCATCTGCGGCATCTTCGACGACCGCGGCGAGAAGCGCTCACCGATCATGGTCGCCGGTTACCCAAAGCTCGGCACCGTGGCGGAACTCGTCGAATTCGTGCGGCTGACGCGCATCGACATGTTGATCATCGCCCTGCCGCTTTCGGCCGAAGCCCGCATCTTCGATCTCCTGAAGAAGCTCTGGGTCCTGCCGGTCGATATCCGGCTTGCGGCGCACGCCAACCGGCTGCGCTTCCGGCCACGCGCCTATTCGCATGTCGGCGCTGTGCCGATGCTCGACATTTTCAAGATGCCGATCCGCGACTGGGATTCCGTCGCCAAACGCGGCTTCGACATCTTTTTCACTCTGGTCGCGCTTGCGCTGCTCTGGCCGCTGATGGCCGCAACCGCGATCGCCATCAAGGCGACCTCGGAAGGTCCTGTCTTCTTCATGCAGAAGCGTCATGGCTTCAACAACGAAGTCATCAATGTCTTCAAGTTCCGCTCGATGTACACCAACATGGCCGACCCCTCAGGCAAGGCCGCGGTGACCAAGGGCGATCCGCGCGTCACCCGTGTCGGAAGGTTCATCCGCAAGACCTCGATCGACGAGCTGCCGCAGCTTTTCAACGTGCTGCGGGGGGAGCTCTCGCTGGTCGGTCCGCGTCCCCATGCGGTTCTTGCACAGGCGCGCGACCGCGCCTTCGCTGATGTCGTCGAAGGCTATTTCGCCCGCCACCGCGTCAAGCCTGGTGTGACCGGTTGGGCGCAGATCAACGGCTGGCGCGGCGAGGTCGATAACGATGAGAAAATCAAGTTCCGCACGGCCTACGATCTCTATTATATCGAGAACTGGTCGCTCTGGTTCGATCTCAAAATCCTGTTCCTGACGCCGATCCGGCTGCTCAACACGGAAAACGCCTATTGAGCGCGATCCAGGCGACATATTCGCGCGTCGCCCAGCCGCAGCGGGCAACGCTGCGGCTGATCGGCTCCGCCTTCGTCGCTTTCGGTGTTTTCCTTTCCGGCTTCGTCATCGATGAGCCGGCGCCCTATGAACTCTGGATGGCGGGGCTGATCGGCCTCTGGTTCATCCTGGGTCTCAGGATTTCGCGCAGCGTCGCGCCGTTGCTTGCCCTGCTGCTCACTTTCAATCTCGGTGGCATGCTGTCGCTGACGCAGATGAAGGATCTTGCGACGGCGCCGATGTATATCGCTGTCTCGACCTTCCTGGCGCTGACCGCGGTTTTCTACGGGGCAATCATCGAGGACAGCCATAAGCGGCTGCCGCTGATCTTCAACGCCTGGAGCCTGGCTGCCGTCGTCACGTCGGCGCTTGGCGTACTCGGCTATTTCCACGCCTTTCCCGGCTCGGAAGTGTTCACTCTCTATGACCGTGCCAAAGGCGCATTCCAGGATCCGAACGTCTTCGGCCCCTTCCTGGTGCCGCCGTCGCTCCATCTCATCCACGGCATTCTGGTCGGCGATCTGAAGAAATCGCCGTTGAAGGCAGCCGCCCTTCTCGTGATTGCCCTCGGCATCTTCCTCTCCTTTTCCCGCGCCGCCTGGGGTCTCTTTGCGCTCGGCGTGGTGCTCCTGATTTTCATCATGCTGCTGAAGGAGCGCAGCGGCGCCTTCCGCTTGCGGGTGCTGATCCTGTCACTGGCGGCGATCGTCATGCTGGTCGCATCGCTGCTCGTGGCGCTGCAGATTCCGAAGGTCGCTGAGCTGTTTTCAACACGCGCTCAGCTGGTGCAGCAGTATGACGGCGAACATCTCGGCCGCTTCGAGCGCCACAGGATCGGTTTCACCATGATGATGGAGCGCCCGCTCGGCATCGGTCCGCTCGTGTTCGGCACCATGTTTCCCGAGGACGAGCATAACATCTGGCTGAAGTCGCTCACCTCCTATGGCTGGCTCGGCTTCGTCAGCTATGTCGGAATGCTCCTCTGGACGCTCATCCTGGGTTTCCGGAACCTGCTTCACGACCGGCCGTGGCAACCCTTCCTGATGATTGCCTGGATCTCCGTTCTCGGCCATGCGACGATCGGCAATGTTATCGACATCGACCACTGGCGCCATGTCTATCTGCTCTTCGGCACGGTCTGGGGCTGCGCGGCGCTGGAAGCGCGTCACAGGCGCGGCCGAATGCCCGGAGGAATGGCGTAGTCTTGCCGCATTATGGCGGGCTATTTCGTCGCGCCGGCCGTCAAACCGGCGATAAACCGCCGCTGGAAAACGAGATAGGTCAGGATGAGTGGGGCAATGACAATGACCGCACCGGCGGTCAGAACCGGCGTGTTGACAGTATAACGTCCTTGGAAAAACAGCATGCCGAGGGGCAGTGTCCGATAGGCATCGTCGTTCACCAGAATGAAGGGGATCAGAAACTCGTTCCAGGTCCAGATGAACAGGAAGAGCGCCAGTGTCGACATTGCCGGCATCATCAGCGGAACGACGATCTTGCGCAAAATATAGAAGCGCCCGGCACCATCGAGAACGGCCGCTTCCAGAATTTCTTCTGGCAATTGCTGCATCGCGCTTGCAAGGAAGATCGTCGAGAATGGGATCGACATCGCGATCTGGGGCACAATGACGGCCGCATAGGTGTTGATCAACCCGAGATACCGCATTTCATAATAAAGCGGAATGATGAAGGCCTCCGCCGGCACCATCATGCCGAGCGTCAGGATAGCGAACAGGCTGCGCCTGAGCGGAAAGGACAGATAAGCAAAGGCAAAACCCGTCAGCAGGCCCAGAAAGACGCTTGCCGCGACGACGGGAATGACAACGATGATCGAATTCCAGAAGTAGATGTTGAAATGGCCGGCGTTCCAGGCATCGAGGTAATTTTCGAAATGCGGATATGCCGGGAGCGCGAACGCGCCCTGCAGAACGTCGGCCTTGCTCTTGATCGAGGTGAGCAGCAGAAGCAGGAACGGCGTAATCGTTACGAATGCAAGAAGCCAGAGGACAAGGCGAAGGAAGAGCGGGGCAGCGGGAATGTTGGACTTGCGGCTCATCAAGCCATTCCTTTACTTTTTGAGCCCACCAGCCGGTGAATTGCAAAATTGATGGCGAATGTCAGCAGCGCGCCGACAATGGCGATGGCCGCCGCCGCGCCAAACCGATTGAGCTCGAAACCGAGCTGGTACATGTAGATATTCGGCACGAGCGTGGCATTGGCGGGCCCGCCGCGGGTCATTGTGAAAATCAGGTCGAAACTTTTGATCGACGCGATAACCGTCAGCAGCAAAACCACCCTGATCTCCGGCATGAGAAGCGGCAGCGTTATCCAGACAAACGTCTTTCGCGCCGAAGCACCATCGACCTTCGCAGCATCAAAGAGCGAGGGATCGATGCGTTGGATTCCCGTGAGGAAGATCACCATGCAAAAACCGAAGAAATACCAGGTGGCAACGATCCCGACCGCGGGAAGCACGAAGTTGAAATCTCCCAGCCAAGGGAGTGCGAACATGCCCAAGCCCACCGCTCTCAAAAACTGGTTGAACGGACCGAATGCAGGATTGTAGAGCCATGCCCAGATGATGCCCAACACGGCAGTCGGCATGATATATGGGAGGAACAGGAATGTCCGCAGGGCGAGTTGTTCCCGTTGCTTCAGATTCCAGACGCAGGCGGCAAGACCTATGCCGAGCCCGAGCGGCAGGACGCAATAGAATATCATCAGCTCGGCATTGTTGCGCAAGGCGATGTAAAAACGATCATCGGAAAAGAGATCGATGTAATTGCCGAGGCCAACCCACTTGGGCACGGTCAAGCCGTCCCAACTGGTCAGGCTCAACGCCAAAGCCGCGACAATCGGCCCGAAGACAAAGGCCGCGTAAAGCAGCAATCCGGGGAATAGATAGATCCAATTGGTATGTTCGGAGCCATCAAGTGGGGAGCGCTTCATTCCGGTACTCCATGAAGCCAACGGTCGTCGTGCAGCAAGCCTGAGATCGCGGCGCTGATTTCTTGAGATGATGTCGACGAGACGCAGGCCGCGGACGGTCGCGGCCTGCGTCCGCGCCATTTATTTCTGACCTTTCAGGTAAGCCTGATAATCCTTGTCCATAGCGTCGACAAAGGCTTCAGGCGTGATCTTGCCGGACAGGAGAAGCGGCGTGTTGTCGTCGATTGTCTTCAGCATCGTCGGGCTCGACCAATCGGGATAGTGGCCAAGAGCGTCGTTGGCGTTGAGCGTCTTCCACATCTCGATGCCGGAGCTCAGCAGCGGCGTGAGCTTTGGCTTCGCATCCGCCGCAAGCGACGTTGCCGGAAGATAGCTGGCATTGGCCCAGGCTTCGGCAGCTTTTTCCGAAACCATGTAGTCGATATATTCACCGGCCAGGTCCTGCGTTTTCTGATCTTTGGCAAGGCTTGTTATTGCCCAGGCAAGATCCACGCCTCCGACGCTCAGCGGCTTTGTAATGCCTTTCGGGGCAGGAATGGCCATGAAGCCGATATCCTGGTTGTGCTGCATATCACCGAAATACCAGGTTCCCGAGATCAGGAAGGCGCCCTGCCCCGATATGAAAAGCTGAACGGCGTCGTCACCCGAAATGCCTTCGAAACCGGGATAGAAATAGCCGCCCTGCGCCCATTTCTGCACCAGTTTTGCGGATTCGATGTTGCCTTTGGTATTCCAGGAACCGCCCCTGCCGTAAATCAGATCGTCAAGTTCGGCGCGATTGCCCGCGTCGATATGGGCTTGATCGATGGCACCGATCATGTGCAGGGCGAGATGCTGCTTTGCGCTGCCCATCATGAAGGGCGCCACGCCTTTTTCCTTCAGCTTGTCGAGATCGGCCAAAAGCTCCTCGAAGGTCTTCGGCGGTGCTATGCCGGCGTCGTCGAGGATCTTCTTGTTGTAATAGAGGCCGACGATCTCGGCGAGGCCTGATATGCCGTAGGTTTTGCCGACCCCGAACTTTGGCCCATCCCAGCGATCTCGCGCCAGGACGGAATCGGACTGGCGCTTATCCCAGCTGTATTTCTTGATGTAGTCGTCAACCGGCAGGAGCAGTCCTTCCTTGACCATTGCGCCCATATCGCCGGCGCCCTGGTTGACTTTCGTGACGACCGGGCCGTTCCCTGCCGAAACCGCGAGCTTCAGCGTCAACTTCATGTCATCGAAGGTGCGGGCGGTACGCTTGATCGTAACGCCGGGATGCGCAGCCTCGAACTCTTTGTTCAACTGCTCTATGACCGCACTCTGACCTTCGTAGGTCTGGTCATCCCAAACAGCCAGATCGTCAGCCCTGACGGCTGCCGAAAGGCCAAGATTCATAAGCGCTGCACCAGCAAGCGCGACGGCCGTTTTCATTTGAAATGCCGGCAGCATGTTGATCGATTTCACGCTTCTTTTCATCTGCTCCACCTCACTTGGTTTATTCTCCACTCCCCGCTCGAGCCTTGCGCCAGGCGCCGCCGAACGTTTTCTTCCCCCAGAGCTTTGCCTGACCGGCGAATCTGAGGTAATCGTCAGTGCATCAGCTCCTCTCGCGACCCAAAACGACAAAGCGCCACGCAGGAGGTGGCAAAGTGATGGACACCGGTTGCTTCATCCGTCCCGCGACTGAAGCGGATATCGAAGCCTTTTTTGAAATCTGCCTGAAAACCGCGAATGGCGGTCACGATGCCAGCGCTCTCTATAGTGACCCGCGTCTGCCCGGTTACATCTGGTCGGTGCCATATCTCAAGTTCGCCAAAGACTTTGCCTTTGTTCTCGTCCAGCACGACCGACCGGCCGGCTATGTCGTGGCCGCACCCGACACCAGCCGGTTCGATCAGGACTTGGCGGCAAGCTGGTGGCCGCTGGTGCGCCGAGAGGTCGCCGGACTGGCGCCGACCCGTCCGCGCGACGCCGACGTCTTGGAACGAATCCAAAATCCGCGCAGTGGAACGGTCTGGCTTCAGCACCAGTACCCGGCGCATCTCCACATCAACGTCCTTCCCGGCCTTCAGGCAAGCGGCTGGGGACGAAAGATGATCGACACCGAGCTGCAGGCACTTCGAAATCATGGGGTCACGGCCGTGCATCTCGGGGTCGACCCTGCAAACGAACGCGCCAAAGGCTTCTACCGTCACCTTGGCTTTTCCGAATTCGAACGCGATGGCGCCGTCGCCTTTGCTATGCGGATCGATCAGGGATCCCGTTGAAACCGCCGGCGCCAAACCGCTCATGACATCGGCTCCGCATTTGCAGCGTGAAGCCCATATTTCAAAGCGACGGCCGCCGGCATGGCGCTCCAGCCCTGAAGCAGGGAGCCGCGTCCATAAGGCGGCGAGAAATATTCCACTGCGCCTATCCAGCCATTGTCGAGGCAGGTTTCCCACCAGCGTGTCAATGCGTAGCGGGCGCCTCCAAGCCCGTGGCGAAGGCGTTCTTCGGCATAAGCGCCATCCCAATAAGGCCAGTCCGAGCCGTTATGGTAGCGGTAGGGAAAAGCGGTCTTGGACCGCAAATCACTTTGCCGCTTGAATGGTGGATAGGCGCACATCACACCCCAGCTGCCATAGGGCTGTTCCTGATTGTTGCGCGTTTCAAGTCTGGTTTCGAACGCTCTCAGCAGGCCGACAGCCTTCTCCTCTGAAATAGCACTAAATCGCGATAAGGTCAGGCTGTCGAGAGCCAGATGATCCTCAACAAAAGAGCCAGGCGTTCCGTAGTCGAGATATCCTCCCGTTGCCGGGACGAAGAGCTTGGCTTCGATTTCCCGCCGAGCAAGAATTGCGGTCTTGCGCGCATGTTCGGCAAGGGTCGGATCATGCCCCTCGCCCAGTCTCGCCACCGCATCCATAGCGCCGACGAAGAGGCCGAGATCGTAGGAGACAAGGCCGTCACGGAAGACATTGTCGGCCCAATCTCGGTCGTTGCGCGGCTTCAGCGGCAGAACGCTGTCGGGACCGGCCAGACTGACATAGCGATCCATGATCGCCCTCACTGTCGGCCAATGAAGCTGCACCTCGGCCGCGTCTTTCGTCACGCCGAAATAGTCATCCAGAAAAAGAATGAAGAAAAGCGGACTGTCGAAGTGGTCGCTCCACCAATCCTGCGGACGGTTATGATACTCCGGAACGGCTCTTTTATGGCTTTTGGGATTAGCCTTGCAGTCGGCGACGAAGCGCTGCCAGGCATCCGATTGCGCCGGTCCCGTCAGGATAACTCCGCTCGGGGCCTCTCCGTCGGGCTGTATTCCCTTGGCGAGTAGTCGGATCTCGTCGCGCACCGCCTCCGGAGCAATCGTCAAAAGAGGCTGCGTCGTCCAATAGCCGTCGCGGTAATAGGTCCGCGCCGGAGCGCTATAGGCCTGTCCGGCGGCAAGGCCGGCGAAGGCGCCATTTTCGTCGCGCCTTATGCTGGAAAGGGCCGCATGGATCCCCTGGCTGACCATAGTGCGCATCAGCGGGTCGGCCTCAGGCATCATGTCGCAACGCGCCACATATTCCGCGGCTTGGGTCATAATGGCTTCACTGCTGAGATCGAGCGCTCTCTCGGCTTCGTCTCTCGAGGCGCCGCAGGCAATCCGCAGATCGGCATCTCGAGCTTCCACGATAAGGACGCCCCAGCCCATTTCGAAAATCTTCCGATGACCGCTGCGGAACACCTTCGCTTTCGCGTCTCGCCCATCCGGCTCGTGCCACCAGGCGCAACGGCGCGCTGGATAGACGCCCTGCAGGCTCACTCCATTGATCAGCATCACCGGCAGCGACTGCGCGACGAAAACGCCGCCCTGTTTCGAGACGAGTCGGTTCGGAGCGTAGCTATAGGGGCCGGCGATCGGAGAAAACCGCACACGCCCCAGGCTGCCGGCACCCCAAAGGGCAAGATCGGCATATCCGTCCGGATGAACATCCGCCTGGAGGCGTGGCGCCATTATAGGCAGCAAGACACCGGCGTCGGCTGAAAGCTGCCCGTTGGTCGAGGGCTTAATCATAGACAGGTCCCCGACAGCCGCATTGAGGAACCTGCAGAATGCGAAACGAAGAAACAGCTGAACCAGCCTGAGCCGGTTCCTCTTTGGGCGATCTTGGCGCGTACGCGCCGACCCAGACAATATGTACGGTGCATACTTGTCCTCGACCCTGTTTCAATCGCGCATTTGACAACGCGTTGATCCCAGCCTACAGGCGGCTCCTCTCTTGTCAAGGACGTAGACAAATTGTCGGCTTCCGTGTACTGAACTGGGCTACGGAGATGGGGATTGAGCACTAAACCCATCATTTCGCGATGGTTGAGAACCGGACCGACCTTACATTAGGGATACGCCTCGAACTAATTGGAACGCGCAGCCGGATGGCAACGACGTCGTCTATCGTACAGACTCCCATCGCACGAAAAATCTCGACCAATACGGTGATCCGGACCGTGTTAGCCAAGGGGAAGATCTCTCGCGCCGATATTGCCAAGCTGACAGGCTTGTCGAAACAGACGATTTCCGATGTCGTGCGCGATCTTGAGGATGATGGGTGGCTGAAAGCTGTCGGGCAGACCGATGGTCGTCCCGGCCGGAATGCGATCATCTATGAAATCAACGCAAGAGCGGGCCTGGCTGTCTCCATCGATCTCGGAGGCACCAAGATCGCTGCGGCTATCTGCGATCTGTTGGGTAACGTCGTTGCGGAAACCAAAGTGCCCACTGACCCACGCGGCGGACCGCATCTCGTCAACCAGTTCAGCGACCTGATCACTCAACTCGCGCTTGCGGCGGGGACGACTGCCGACAAGCTGCGTCTCGTCGTTCTCGGCAGTCCCGGCGTCCTCGATCCGGCTACCGGACATATCAACGTCGCGCCGAACATTCCCGGCGTGGACGCAATGGATCTGCGGCAAGCGTTCAGCGATAAGATGGGCATACCGGTGATCATTGAAAATGACGTCAACCTCGCCGCGCAAGGGGAGAGATGGCGGGGTCACGGCATCGAGGTCGGCAATTTCGCTTTCGTGGCGCTTGGGACGGGCGTTGGCATGGGCATTATCGCCAATGGCGCGCTGTTGCGCGGTGCCCGCGGCGCGGCCGGCGAAATCGCCTATCTTCCACTCGGCGGCGATGCTTTCGATCCAGGCGGTTTTACACTGGGAACCTTCGAGAGCGCGGTCGGCAGCGTCGCCATGCTGCGGCGCTATACCGGTTTCGGCGGGCGCAACGCCTCTACCGTGGCCGACCTCTTCGCTGCGTTCAATGCAGGCGAAACGAGCGCCATCGCCGCAATCGAAGAGACGGCGAGGCTGGTGGCGATCGCTATTGCCACCATCGGAGCAACTCTCGACCCGGAACTGGTGATCACCGGCGGCAGTATCGGTGCAAGGCCGGAGCTCGTAAACGCCATCCGCGCTTTTCTGCCGCGTTGCACCCCTTACCCGCCGCGCATCGAGATCAGCCGATTCGGCAACCGCGCCGCTCTCATGGGAGGCATGGGTATCGCCGTCGAGCGCATGCATGACGATCTGTTCGGTGTAAAATTGCAGGACGCTTGAAGATCGCAGCAGCTCGCAATCAGCCGCTGCGCCACTTGCGAAGCGCGGCAAATGCGCTAGATTTTGCGTCATGATCACAGCAACGCAGATACGCGGCGCGCGCGCCATGATCGGCATGAGCATCGAAGAGCTCGCCGCCGCAAGCGGCCTGCCGGTCGAGATCGTGACGGCTTTGGAAAAGGGCGAGTTTGAGGGTGAGCCGCATGCGTTGTTCGACGTGCGCAGCACTCTCGAAGCGCACGGCATCATATTCCTGTCGAGCGGCAACCAGGATGAAGGCGGCCCCGGCATCCGGTTGCGGGCACGCACATCAACCGATGACGGCATCCGGCCGGAAAATCTCAATGCCGCCAATGACGACTGACCAGATTGGTCCGTCGCGTCTCGCTGTCTGATCCTTTATCGCGGGAACCACGGGTCAGAGATAGGCCTTGGCAAGGTCAGCGAGTTTGCCGCCGTCTCTCACGCCCTGTCTGTAAAGCTGAATGATAACCGCACCGATCCTCTCGGCTTCCGGCGTCGTTCTGACCAGGCCGCGTTCGTCGCAGACCTTGTCGAGCACTTGCGAAAGC
This sequence comes from Rhizobium sp. NLR16a, assembly GCF_017948245.1. Taxonomy (NCBI): domain Bacteria; kingdom Pseudomonadati; phylum Pseudomonadota; class Alphaproteobacteria; order Hyphomicrobiales; family Rhizobiaceae; genus Rhizobium; species Rhizobium sp. NLR16a. Next base: position 2,372,589 of record NZ_CP072865.1, read on the forward strand.
AGATCGAGATCTTCCGAAAAGAGCGGTAAATCATGCGGATGAATTGATGACCGTAACATCACGCCGCACTTCCCTCCGAGGGCAAACGCCTACACGCTTGCATCGCCGGCCGCCCTCCGCAACCGGCAATGAAGTTATTATGCGTGAGGGTCCGAACTTTAGCAACTGCGCAAACTCCTGCGGAATAAAATTTCTTCCGCGCGTCTGGCGCATTTTGCAGCAGGGATCCGAACCGGCTCAGGCGTGTTGCGATTTTTCAGATTCGCCGTTCGGCTTCATCCTGATCTGGCGTTACCGCAACATTCTTCAGCCGTTGCGGCGGCCTCCAGCGGCGATGAACGGCGGATCGATGAAGCCTTCCATGATCACCTTGGCGGTCAGCTCGATCACTCGTTCCTCGGCAAGTTCGGCAAGCGCGAGGGCAACGTCGCCCTCTGGCCAGCCGGCCTTGACCGCCTCGTCCGACAGAGCTTGGAAAGCATCGGCAAGGGCCTGCCTGCAAGTTAGGTTCTGGTTCATATCCGCCATGCGCTCGCACCAGGCCATCACTGAGAGGAACAATCCTAATCTACACATATTCGCAAAAATGCGAAGCACCAAAAGGTTCTCTGAAATTTAAAAGCAGACTATCCAGCGTAAAATTCTGTATATCCTTAACAAAATATACAAATATCAGTCCATATTATTGATGGACCCCCCAAAATGGACGAGAATAAATATTTTCCAAGCACTCCCGTTAAGAGAGTACTTCATTGTATAATTTACTTCAAATGGTCAAAATCGAATTCGATACACTGATCATTTTCTCTGCCCAATGGCATAGACCCGAAGTCCGGCCGTTTTCAGCATCTTCGCGCCACCCTGTCAATTAGCTTCGGGATATTCCCGGCGCGAGCATGACCCTCAATCGCGTCGTGGTGAAGAGGATATTAAAGCGGTTCGGCCGTTGGGCATCGGAGGATAGCGGCGAATGCCGACCGGCGTGATCACCTTATTGCCATAACGGCACCACACTGGCGTCAAAGTCCGCCGTACCATTGCCTCGGCGTGTTCAATTTTTTCAGGAGGTGAAATGTCTATTGAACTGGATGCTACTACCTATGTTCACGCTAAGCCGACGACCGCTCATTCCTATATCCTGCCGGCCGTTGTCGACGTTCTTGAAAATAGTTTCCACGAGGCAAACGAAACGGCGGTCTTTGATCTCGGCTGCGGCACCGGCGGCGCTGCCTCGGTGCTTGTGGAGAAAGGCTACGATGTCGTCGGCGTCGATCCGTCGGAGGACGGCATTGCGAAAGCGAAAGCGGTCCATCCCGGTCTTCCGCTGGAAATCGGTTCCGGCTACGACGATCTTTCCAGCCGCTACGGGACCTTCGATGCGGTGATCAGCATAGAGGTCGTGGAGCATGTTTACGACCCGAAGGCTTTCTCGGCGACCATGTTCGATCTGGTGAAACCGGGGGGCATCGCGGTCGTATCGACGCCTTTTCACGGTTACTGGAAAAACTTGGCTTTGGCGGTAAGCGGAAAGATGGATGATCATTTCATGCCGCTCAAGGAGCACGGCCACATCAAATTCTGGTCCCCGGGGACGCTCAGCACGCTGCTGCTCGACACAGGTTTCGAAGACGTCGACTTCGAATATGTCGGGAGAATTCCGCTTCTGGCAAAATCGATGATCGCAATCGCGCAAAAACCGCACTGACAACCCGTTCTCTACCGCAGCCAGGCACGCGCTGCACTCACCGTTAACGTGATGTTGTGACTAGGGTCTTCAAGGAGTTAAATGGTCGGGGCGACTGGACTCGAACCAGCGACCCCTTGACCCCCAGTCAAGTGCGCTACCGGGCTGCGCTACGCCCCGACCTGCCGAAACGGCTTGCATCGTTTAGTTTTTCGGCGCGTGCAATGCAAGCAGAAAAAACCTGCATCCGACAAAAAGCAAGCAGTTCGCTTGCAACGGTCAGATCGCGGCGACCTTCAGCCGACCTTCGGCGGTCTGGCGAGGCTGCCACGCCCGATAATTGGCAATCGAAAAATGCGGGGTTTCGAAAAGCGTGGCGTGGGTGTCGGTGATGACGGTGACGTCGGCGCCGGCGGCCTCCCCGGCAAGAATGCCGGCAACGGCATCTTCGAAGACCAGGCAGTTCGCGGGGTCGACCCCGAGGCGGCTTGCACCGAGCAGATAACCCTCGGGGCTCGGCTTGCCCGATTTGACCGTTTCGCCGCTGACTATCACCTTCGGCATCGGGATGCCGGCCGCTGCCATGCGGCGCTCGGCGAGTTCGATCGGCGCCGAGGTGACGATCGCCCATCTGCCGTCGGGGATGGCGTTGAGGAAGCGGACGGCATCGGGGATTTCGACGATGCCGGAGACGTCCTCCATCTCCTCGGCCAGCAGCAGATCCGCCTCGTGCACCGGATCGACATCGGGCAAGCCGAGGCCGCGGATCACGTCGGAGGCACGGATGCCGTGGATCGTTTTCAGGAAAACTTCCGGCTCAAAGCCGTGGCGTCTTGCCCATTCGCTCCAGACGCGCTCGACGACGGTAATGGAATTCAGCAGCGTTCCGTCCATATCGAAGAGGAAGGCGTCATAGGATCTGTCGAGGACGTCGTGGTGACCGGGCACGGGTGTTTCCTTGCGAGCACGAGGCAGTGGGGGCCTCTCCGGCAGGCGAGTAGCCGAGAGCAGCGACGGCGTCAACGTCAGTCGTTGACATCAGGATGCGTGACGTTGCGAACATCGGCCAGACCACGTGCGGCGTCGCGATTGCCGGTCGCAGCGGCGGCTTCGAAGATTCGCATCGCGTCATCGTACATTTTCAGATTGAGATAGCAGTAGCCGCGCAGAACCATCAGATCGATCCGCTCCTGCTGCAGTTGGGCGCGCTGATCGAGATAGATGAGGGTTTCACGGTAACGCCCCGCGTCGAAGGCCGACAAGGCGCGATCAGCGAGGATCGCCACCTGCAGTTCGGCAGCGCGCTGGCGGCTCTGCGGCGCCTTGGTTGCCGCAACGGCAGCATTGCCGGAAAGACCGGCGCGCAGATAGGCGAGGCTCTGACCATAGGCTGCGTCTTCGCGGATCTTGCGGACCGGGCTCTGCAACGCCGTCTCGAACGCCGAGACCGCCTCCATCGGCCGGTTAATATCCATCAGGCACCAGCCGCGCGACAGCGCCTCGCCGGGCCCGAGTCGTGATGCGTCGATGGTCGTCGAGCAGTCCCGCGCCTGGCGCGGACCGCGCTTGACAGTCACCGTCTGCATCGCCGGCCTTGCGGCGCGGATGGCGACTTCCGGTTCCGGCTGCTGCATAGCTTCCGGCTCGGCCGGAAGCGGCGCCATGGAAGCGGCCGAACGCTGCGGCGTCTCTACCGGCTGGTCCGGCTGCTGCGGCGCGAGCGGCGCCTTCGCGGACTGCGTATCGGCGCTCGATACCGACAAGGAAGTGTCCTGAAGATTGGCGATGCGCGCCGACCGGCCGGCCCAGCCGCGCTGGAGGTCGAGGACACCCTTGCGGTCGTTCAGCTGCTCACGCGTGACGGCAAGGCCATAGGCGGACGGTTCGTCATCCGGTTTCCAGGCAAGCGCGGTTTCAAACCAGCGCGCGGCAGTCTGGAACTGGTTGAGAGAACGGGCATACCAGCCGAACTGCTGCGCCGTCGGCACATATTTCCGGGCGATGACCTCGGCTGCGATCCGATGAAGCACGTCCTCGCTGAGATCGGCCGGCGGCTGCAGCGCCATCAGATTGGCGGTAGCGGCAAGATAGGTCGCGGTCGCATCATCGGAAACGGCGCGCCAGCGGAACATCACGTCCTCGGCTTCCTGAGGCGCCTTGCGGGCGATCAGCGCCAGCGCCAACCCCTGCGAGGCGGCCGCCGTATCCTCCCTGTCGCGGGCGGCACGAAACCACTTTTCGGCATCGGCAGGATTGTTGCGGCGAAGCTGGTGCCAGCCGAGCAGCAGCGCATCGGAGGCCAGCCCCTGGCTTTCGGCGAGCTTTTCGAGGTGAGCGATATAATTCGGCGCGATGGCGAGCTTCGGATCGTCATTGCTTTCAGCGACGAAGCGTCGGGCAAGATTATCACGAATTGCATCGAATTCCCTGCTGCCGTCGACAGCTGGCTCTTCCAGCGCCAGCAGCGCCTGCATCGGCTGGTAGTCAAGCAGCGTCGAGGCTTTTTCGACCGTCGCCTGCCGTTCGGCAGCGTCGGTGCAGTTCTTCAGGATATAGGCATAAGCATCCTGCCCGCGCTGCGGCCTCTCCGTCCGGATGAAGGCCTCGGCGACACGCCAGAGCACGTCGACCTCGCTGCAGGTGAGCAGGCTCGGCGTCGCGGCGGCGATATCGACCACGGTCGCATATTGCTTGAGGTCCGAAGCATTGATGAGGCGAGAGCGGGCTTCGGCGACACCAAGCCGCTCGAGCAGATCGGCCGGTGGCTCCCACCCGGCGTCGGCAGCCTGGCGGTCGGCGATCGCTTTGCGCAACTCCGCATAGCGGCCATCGGAATAAAGCTTCCACATAGCCTCGAGCTGCTTGTCGCCGTTTTGCGGCACGGCAAGCGGATCGGCCGGCGGAACCCAGTTTGGATAAAGCGCCTGAAGGCGGGAGATTTCAGCCTGCAGGCGCACTTTGTCGCCGCGGCTGGCAAAATAGCGAAGCGCGCTTTCATCGACGGCAGGCGGCGCGGACGCGGCGGCCCGTTGAGGCGCTGGCGGATTGGAGACGATCGGCGGTGCGACCGGAGTCGGCTCTGCAGCTGTCCGGGGGACGTCGGGTTGTGGTGCTGGCTCACCGCTGCCCGGTGCCGGTGGCGGCGACGAAGTGATCGCTTCGATCTTGTCGGCGACGGTCTCGGCATTGAATTCGGAATTGCCCGCGGGAGCGTCGTCCGGCTTGATGCGACCCATCAGCAGCAGCTCCGGCGCCGGCCTGGCTGCAGAGCCGAGGCCTAAATTTTGCTGCAGGGCGCCACGATCCTTCAGCCCGGTGATGAGGGTCGCCACCACGACTGCCGCTGAAATCGCCACGAGAGAAGATTTCACAGACACTCCGGATGCTTCTCCCCGATATAGGCCAGCCCTAGCAGTTGAAGCGTGGACGGAAAATAGAGTGTGGGTGCGAATTGCAGAGCCGAGACCGGCAGCCTGGTCCCGTCGACTACACAGGCCACAACATCGTTAACAATTCTATAACCCGGGTCCAGCAACACGGTCTTCGGCCGGCCTGTGGTCAGATCGATGGTGGCCGGAACGCCATTCTGCGACATCCCCATTCGCAGGCGGTTCAACAGCGCCTTATCCGTGATGCCGCCGCGCGCGAGATAGAGCGGGATGCGAAGGGCATTATAGGCAAATTCGGCATCGAAACCCTCTGCCGGTCGCGGTGGGCCACTGAGACTGACCCATTCGGCAGGAAGCTTGCGCGGACCGAACTGCATCGTCTTCAACAGCGCTACGCCATCGTCCGACAGCTCTTTCCAGGCATCGGAGGGAGCAAGCGCCGCCATGACAGGCATTGCCTCGTAAATCCAGTAGGAAGGATTGACGACAGGACCGTCGTCACGATCGGCGGCTCCAAAACCTGCGCTGCCCGGCATCAGCAGGGTCCGGCCCGCCGAGCGGACGACGGCTTCGGCAAGCAGCGCCTGCGCCATGCGAGAGGCGGCGAGGATATAGTCGTTGCGCTTCCATGCGGTGCCGGCAAGCGCCAGAGCATAGGCGATCAATATGTCGCCATCCGAGGCATTATTGGTATCGGTCACGTGCGGCTTGACGTTGGGATCCCATTTCCAGACGGCCAGGCCATCGTCGCGCAACAGCAACTCGGTGCGGGTAAAATACCAGATCTGCTCGAAATCCGCGGGGCTTGCCGAGAGATAAGCGAGCAGCATGCCGTAGCCCTGCCCTTCGCTGTGGCTGATATTGCTGTTGCCGTTATCGATGATCCGGCCGCTCGCATCGAGAAACTTCGCCTTGTAGGCGGACCACGCATCGGCATTGATCATCGCCTGCTGTGCGGCGGCGGACGGGCTTGCGGGGGCGAACGCAGCCGTCGCCGCAAGCAGAAGCACGCACCACCACCTCATTTGGACCGACCCAGCGTTTTTAGCATGCGCGAGGTAGCGACGCCGATCAGCAGCACGAAGACGACGAGCAGCGAAGCATAGGAGAGGATGTTCGTCGACAACCAGTTAGCGGCGATCAAGCGGTAATTGGCGATCGACCAAGGCGTGGACGCGACGAAATCGAAGCGGGTGACGGGCACGGTATCGATCTTGCCCGTCTTGCTCGAATAGGTGGTGATATGCCCGGACATCTGCGGCCAGTTCAGCTGACCGGTCAGCACCTCGAGCCCTTCGCGCAGATCCTTCGCCGAGGGTGCTGCCACCACGGTCCACGAACCCTCTCCCAGGGGGCTGGAGCCCTGCGCAATCATGAGGGTGTCGGCGTTGGACGGGGTGAAGACCTTCTCGGCGACGGGGATGAACTGCAGCGAACTGCGGGTGATATCGAAATTGCGCCCCAGCCATTCACGGAAGGCAGTGATGCGGCTGCGCAAGATACCGCCGCCCACCTTGGAATTCCACTCCTCGAAGGCCGTGCCGGTATCGACGACGCCTGGCTGCGGGTCGGCGACGGGACGCCATGAGGCTTGGCTCGCCGCCGAGATGTTGGCCTGCGTCAGCGCGGTTGCCGGCATCTGCGAAATCGAGCCGATAAAGATGGCGTCCCGATCGCCGATCGTATTCGGCGAAGCCACGGTTTCGACGGCGATCGGATGACCGGCCATTACCGCCATCTGACCAAGGAGCGTAGCGGCGGCCGAAAGCGTATCGGCATCGACGCGATCGATGAACAGCGGCGTCGGCTCCGTCGCCCAGCTGTAGGGATAAGCCGTGCCGGACATGGCGGCCAGGTTCGGACGCTGCCCGACGCGGGCAAAATCCGGAATGTGCACTTCGGAGGTGTCGAACAGGGCAAAACGGGGACTGGCGCCGGCGGTAGCACCGGGAGCGCAAGTTGTATCGTTTTTCGTCATCAGGATCGTCTCGATCCCAATCGTATTGAGGCCGGGTTTGAAGTGGCGCATCGTCACGCGGATCGGCAGATGACGAAGAATGCCGCCGGTGGTCGAGGTAAGCGGTACGGTGGAGGCGATGTTGTCGTTGACGTAGATATCGATATGGCTGCCGGGCAGCACATTGTCGGTATAGGCGGCATCGAGCAGCACCTTCGCCTCGCCATAGGCATTGGCATAGAAGTCGGCCGGCACGGCGACATTGAAACTGGCGCGCAACCGCCGGCCGGAAAATTCCGTGGTCTTCACGCCGAGTTGGGAGAGGGCGATGCTGGTGTCGGAAAAAACCAGCGGCGCATTCGGCGCGCTCCATCGCTCGGTGGTCAGTGCATCGCGGCGGACATCTGCGGACCTGTCCGTTGGCGACACAATGGTATCGATCGCCGAGGAAACCGCTTGCCAGGAGGGACCGCTGATCAGCAGCACGGGCGAACCGCTGCGCGGATCGATCACGAAAGCGGCCAGCGGCGCGCTTTCGGCGCCGGGCGGCAGGCTGGGAAAGAACGGCCGCAGCTCCGCGGCGGTCCCGACGAGGACCCCGAGCTTGCCAGGACCGGCGGCTGCAAGGGAGGCGGTGTTGAAGGCAAATATTTGGTTCGGCATGCTGCTCAGCACCGACAAACCCTGTGCCAGCCGCAACAATGGCTTGGTCGTCCCCGGCTGCTCCAGCGCCGGGACGACGATATCGAACTCTGTCCTGCCGGCGCCATCGACGCCGATGGCGCGGATCGCGTCGGCACTCGAAAGCTCCGCGGCATTCCCGCCGGCAAAGCTCAGAAAGGTTCCGGCCGGATCGATATTCGACCATAATTCATAGGTGGACTGGATGCTGCAATCGGTGCGATGGCGTTGCTCTGCCTGGAAGGTCACGAGATTGGCGCCCGGCTGCAGCAGGCCGGAGGGAACCTCGAAAGTGACGGCGGAAGAGCCGTCCGCCGAGCCGACCCGCTGCTGACCGATCGGACGATTGTTGAGATAGACGGTCAGCGCGGAAGCTTCAGGCGCGACGACGATCGAATTCTGGTAAGCGAAGGTGAAACTTGCCTTGGCGGCCGCCTGCTCGGGCGTCAGATAGACAGACCATGACCGGCGGTCAAATTCGCCGCTGAGGCTGAATTTCGAAAAGGGCACAAGATAACGCCTGCTATCGCGGTGGCGCGGCTGCGAAGCGGCATTCGCCGCCGCGCCAGGCTGAGGCGCCGGCGTCGCCGGCTGCGGCACGGCAGTGATCGGCGCGGGAACGGGCGCGGGCGTTACGGAAATGGGTGGCGTGACAGGTACCGGCGCCGCCGCTGCGGGCGGAGCGGGCGGCGTCAATCTCGGGGCGGTGGACCCACCGGGCGGCCGCTCGCCGGACATATCGAAGGGCGCCGTCTGCGCCTGGGTGACAGCGGGGGCATGCAACAGGAGAAGCGCGGCGGCGACGATCTTTCTCATCCGGCATTGACCTTTGCCGCCCGCTGCTGCGCCTCCCGCTCCGGCCGCATGCTGCGGAAGAGGTAAACCAGGCCGCGGCTGGTCTGATAGAGCGACAGGCCGAGAAACCAGATGGTACCGCGAATGAGGCCCGGATTGCGGCGGCGCGATTCCTGGAACTGGGTCCACTGATCGGAATTGGCAAACATCAGATCGGCGATGAGGCGATGATCAAGCGCGCTTTTCGGCACGTATTGACAGCCGACATTGCTGATATCGCCTGATGGCTCGATGTTGCGGACGATCAGCGGCAGGGTTTCCAGATCTGCGCCGCTATAGGGCCGGAAGCGCATCTCGCCGGGGGCGCCGACGAGCAGCTCATCGAGATGCTTGTTGAAGATATGCAGCCTTGCACCGTGGACGGAGACGTCCTCGATCGAGGCGGCATACCACTTGCCGTTGGCGTAAAACTCGCAGCGCCGGTTGACGCGGACGCGGCGGGACAAAGCGCGCTCGCCGCGTTCCGACACGACACCAAGCGCACAGCCGGCCATGATCAGATTGATGATGTTCCACGCGCCGACGACAAGCGTGACGTCGGCCTTATAGGGCTCGGCATAAATCCTGTAGAAGGTGATGATCAGCGCGATGATCTGCACCGCAAAGATCACGAAGAAGGGACGGCTGATCTCCGACAGGCGGCTGACGGCGATCGATTCGTCCTTGGCGGTAACCTTGAAGGTCGGCTTCCTCGGATTGAGCATCACCGAGACGACGGCCGGCAGCAGATGCACCGTCTGGACATATTCGTAAAGCTCGGAAATCCAGGGCCAGCGGAAGGATCCGTAGAGGTAGTTCTGCATCATCAGATTCACGAGCATATAGGCAAGCGTATAGGCAAGGAATTCACCGCCGGAGGCCGTGAAGATTTCCAGATCGAAGAACAGGTAGAAGAGCGGCGCAAACAGGAAGATCGTGCGCGGGAACGGAAAGAGCCAGAAAAGCGTGGATGACATATAGCACAGGCGCTGCGGGATCGACAGGCCGCGCTTGAAAAGCGGGAAGCGGAAGCGCAGGATCTGCATCATGCCCTGCGCCCAGCGGCTGCGCTGGCCGATGAAGCTTGCAAAGGTGGCCGGTTGCAGCCCGGCGATCAGCGGCTTGTCGACATAGATGCTGTTCCAGCCGCTGCCATGGAGAGCCAGCGCCGTCTCGCAATCCTCGGTAATGCTAATGCCCGAAAAGCCGTTCTGGGATTCGAGCGCCTTGCGGCTCAAAACCGCGGCCGAACCGCAGAAGAAGGCGGCATTCCATTTGTCGAGGCCGCGCTGGATGATGCCGTAGAACATCTCATTCTCGCTCGGCATCTTTTCGAAAGTGCGCAGATTGCGTTCGAGCGGATCGGGATTGATGAAGAAATGCGGGGTCTGGACGAGAAAGAGCTTCGGGTCGTCTTCGAAATAGCCGACGGTCTCGATCAGGAAGTCGCGGGCCGGCGCGTGGTCCGCGTCGAAGACGGCGATGAGTTCGCCGGTCGAATGTTTCATACCATTGTTGAGATTGCCGGCCTTGGCATGCTCGTTGCGGTCGCGCGTGAGATAGGTGACGTCAAGATCCTGGCAGAGCTGCTTCAGCTCGATATGGCGGGCCGCCGCCGCCTGCGCCTCGAGCAACTTGCCGGAATTGCGCTTCTGTAGGGTGCCGCCGTCGTCGAGCAGCCAGACATGCAGCTTGTCGGCCGGATAGTCCATCGCCTTGGCGGCAGCCAGCGTGTTTCCGAGAAGGCCGGCATCCTCGTTATAGGTGGGAACGAAGATATCGACATGCGGCAAGCGACCGGGATTGGCGGCACGCGACGGGCGCGGCGGGAGCGGCGTGGCAACGATGAAAAGGCTGAGCGCCAGCATCGCGACGCTGTACATTTCGGCAAGGTAGAGCAGCAAGCCGGGAATGAAATTCTCAGGCTGATTCAGCGGCGGCAGCGTATTCGTGGTGCGCCAATAGACGTAGCGCAGCACGATCGACGTGCCGAAGGCCAGCGCCACCAGGCGCCATGTCCCCTCGCCCTTCAGAATTTTAATCAGCGCCATCACCGTGACGACCGTGATGCTGGTGATGAGCTGGGTCTGCAGATTAACCGGCAGAGTGATCAGCACGATCATACAGAGCGAAACAACGGCCCATATGAAGACACTGCGGGCTTTGCGCATCGACGCTCCTTCGAAATTGCTCCACCGGGCACCGTTCGGCCGCTGGCATTCTCGTTATCTCCGGCAGACGGCCGTCATGGCCGCGTCGCCTATGCAGTCCGGCGAGGGCACGGTGACGCCGATTGCTCTTGCCGATTGTTCCAGCGGCGCGGCCGGATCCGGCGCTGCGTTCGTCTGTGGGGCCTCGCTCGGCAGCGGCACGTGCGGCCCGATGGGCGCGGGCAAGCGCGCAGCGCCCTGCGCCGGTTGCTGGCTTGGGGCGCTGCGAACCGGAGCTGTCCGCGGCAGGCGGACTACGGCAGGCGCCGGCTCATAGCCGATCGGCATCGGGCTGGCGCGATATCCGCCCTCATCGGGGTAGATCGGTTCACCGGTACGACCGAGCGCCGCGCTGGTGGGCGGCGGGTTACCGTACGGATTCCAGGTCGGACCGTCGAAGGTGCCGGTGATGGTATAGCCGTAGACGACGCCGAGCAGCTGGCGCTCGGTCGCGCGGGCGTCACAGAGGCGCACGCGCAGCTGGATCATGCCGAAATTGCGCGCCTGGGTATTGGCGGCCGCGCTCGAGCGGATCTGCTGCCAGGCATAAATGCAGGTATCGCCGGCGCGGCTGCGGCCGGAGGCATAGCCGAAGGGGCCATAAGTGTTCTGCAGGAAGGTCGCCGATGTCGCCATCGGTACGCCGGGAGCCGAACGGGCTACCTCGCGGGCAATGCCGCTCTCGTTGATCATGCTGAAGCTGGCATTGCCCATCCCGGGATTTCTCCCGGAAGCGCCAAAGAACTCAGCTTTGATAAAATTCTGGCCGGCTACTGAAGAGGAGGTGAACAGCGAGATCGCCTGCTCGACGCCATTGCCGCGCTTGCGCTCGACGACGCTGACAATCGACGGGCCGCCCGGCGGCGGCAGGACCAGCGCCTTTTCAGGCGCCACCGTCTCCGGTCCGGAAAGCTGTCGCACACCGCCTGTCGACGTGCAGCCGGCCATCAGACCCGCCACGGCCAACAGCGATATCGTCTTCCTCAAGCGCATGTCTCGAGCCGCCGTAATGGTCTTTCCAGATATCCGTTCGCAGACCGAAACGCGACGGACCGTCGAATCAACGGCCATCCGACCGCTCGCCTGACATAAATCGCCGACATGGTTAACGAAGAGTAAAGAGCCCGACCCTGATGCCACCAGACGACTCGCGTTGAACGTGATTCGGACGGTTCAACCGTATGGTGCACAAACCACTTTAGCAACAAACAATCGGCGCGCTGGCCCCTGCCAGGACATCAAGGCGGTTGCGGAACCATGCCGTATGGCCGGCGTTGCCCTGAGGTCTAGAGTTCAAAAAGGAGAACACCCCATGCGCAAGATCATGCTGGCTACGGCCGCCATGCTGACCATCTGCTCGGCCGCCTTCGCACAGAGCACCGTGGTTGTCACCGATCCGGCACCAACCGGCTCCGTCGTCCTGCCCGGGGAGGTGCGCACCTATGTCATGGAGCAAAACACACCATCCGTCGTCTATGACGGCGAAATCACCGTTGGCGCGACGCTGCCGGATACCGTTGAAGTCCATACCGTGCCCAATGCCGATGGCTATGCCTATACGGTCGTCAACGAGCGGCGCGTGATCGTCGAGCCGAAGACGCATCGCGTGATCCAGATTCTCGAGTAGGGGATTGGGGGCTGGAGACGCGCAGTCCTGCACGACTTCACGTCCCCTCATCTCCCGCGTTCACTGGCACGTTCAAGAGTTCACGGATCTTGTGGGCGAGTTGCTCCAGGCTGAATGGCTTGGCGAGCAGCGAAACGCCATGGTCGAGCACGCCATTGTGGACAATGGCATTGCGCGTGTAACCGGTGGTGTAAAGGACCCGGATCGCCGGCCATTTTTCTTGAACGGCATCAGCAAGCTGACGTCCGCTCATCTGCGGCATAACGATATCGGTGAAGATCAGGTCGACGCCGGGATTCTCCTCCAAAAGGAGAAGCGCCTCCACGCCACTTGCCGCCTGCAACACGCTGTAGCCGAGTTCGTGGAGGCTTTCGGCGGTCATGGTGCGGACATGCTCGTCGTCCTCCACTACCAGGATAGTATCGTTGACACTTCCCTGGGGAATCGGCTGGGCGCCGGCGGCGGCCAGGCGGGCATCCGCCTTGCCGACATGACGCGGCAAATAAATCTTCACCGTCGTTCCCCGGTCGATCTCCGAATAGATCTTGATGTGGCCGCCGCTCTGTTTGATGTAGCCGTAGACTTGGCTCAGCCCGAGACCGGTTCCCTTGCCGGGTCCTTTGGTGGTGTAAAACGGCTCGAAGGCGCGGTCGATTACATCGGGCGACATGCCGGTGCCAGTGTCGGTGATGCTGATCATCACATATTGGCCCGCCTCGACCTCCGAATGCATACGCGAATATCGCTCGTCAAGTTCGGTATTGGCGGTCTCGATCGTCAGATGACCGCCGCCGGGCATGGCGTCGCGCGCATTGACGGAAAGGTTCAGCATGGCGTTTTCGAGTTGGCTGAGATCGGCGAAGGTCGGCCAGAGGCCACCGGCAAGCACGGTCTCGATCCGGATATGTTCGCCGAGCGTGCGCCGCAGCAACTCCGACATGCCGCCGACCAGCTTGTTGACATCAATCACCTCGGGGGCCAGCGGCTGCTGGCGAGAGAAGGCCAGAAGCCGTGCGGTCAATACCGCGGCCCGCTGGGCTCCGTCTCTGGCATTCTGAAGGGAGTTCAGCAGGCGGGGATCCTCATGTCCGGTCATCCGCCGCTGGGCGAGATCGAGATTGCCGATGATGATCGCCAGCATATTGTTGAAATCATGGGCGACGCCGCCAGTGAGCTGACCGATCGTCTCCATCTTCTGCAATTGTCGCACCTGCGCCTGGGCGGCGGCATTCTCTTCCATCTCATGCCTGAGTTCGGCAGTGCGCTGCACCACCGTTTCTTCAAGGCGCGCGTTGAAGCTGTTGAGTTCGCTACGGAGGCGACTTTGCCTGCCATGGGCGACAATAATCGTCTCCATCAGGCCAATGATGATCACCGCATTGATGAGAAAGGTCGCAAGTCCGATCCATTGGCCGGCGCTCACCGGCCAGAAGGCATCGTCCGGTTCGACGAAAAACTGCTGGACGAGGAAACCGGCGAGCATGGCCGCCACGAGGCCCGGCCCGGCGCCGCCCATGAAACTTGCGAGCAAGACCGCCGGAAGGAAGCTCAGGAAGGGAAACCCGGAGAGATAATCACTGGCGGCAAGTCTCAGAAGAAAGGTCAGGCCGACGAAGGCAACGGCCAGCGGATAGGTATAGCCCGGCCTGTGACGCAGCCAATCCGTGGCACTCAACAAATCCATTCCACACCCCTTCCCGGCCGTCGCGAAAACGACATCCCAGCTTTTGCACATCGAATTTCGCCGGGCAATATGCTGTTTCCAAAGCGCGGCGCGATCCTCCAGATTCGCTTGCCGCGCCTTAGACTTTTATGTTTACACATATCGGCGTTTCAAAACCGCTGCAGTGTTTTGTGTGACAAGTTTTACCACCGCCGCGCGTGGCGTCTTGACGAGCTTCGCAAGCGGTCCACATAAATCTTCATGCCCGGCAGGGGAATGGGTGGACGGGATCATGAAAGACATATTCATCGTCGAGGACGATGCGCTGATCGCCATGTTGCTCGAGGACATGCTCAGCGATCTCGGCTATCGGGTTTGTGCGAGCGCACCGGATCTGGAACGGGCGCTCGCAACCGCCAGGGATGCAGAATTCGACGCTGCAATTCTCGACGTCTCCCTCGCCGGCCGGAGCTCGCTGCCGGTCGCAAAGCTTCTCGATGAACGTGGCAAGCCCTATCTCTATGCAACGGGGTATGGCAGCGCCCCGGAAGGCAGCAGCCCCAGCGCGCTCCCGGTGCTGCGAAAGCCGTTCCAGCTCAGCGAGCTCGAACAGGCGATGAGGCAGCTTTGCGAAAGCTAGAGTATCCGTTTTGATCAAGCGGCTTTTGGTGTCCATTTTTGGTTTTTCCGCAGGAGTGCGTTTGCCAGCAGGATGATCTTTCGCATGATGGCTGTGATGGCGACCTTCGGCGGCTTGCCGGCTTTGATGAGGAGGTCGTATTTGGCGCTGAGTTCCGGGTTGAAGCGGCATGCAACGAGGGCCGGCATGTAGAGTGCTTGCCGGACGATGGCCCTTCCGCCGGCAATGAAAGCGCGTCCGGTCCATCGTCCGGACTGACGGGAGATCGGCGCCAGTCCCGAGAGCGCGGCTGCGGCCTTCTCGTCAAGTTCCCCCAGTTCGGGCATCTCGATGAGCAGCGTAAAGGCCGTGACCCGCGACACGCCAGGGATCGAGATGAGAATCTCGAGCCTGGCCTTCAGGGTCGCGTCTTCGGCAATGAGCGCCATGATGGCCTCGTCCACGGCCTTGATCTGGCGCTCGATCTGCCTGAGCCGGTGGGTGTTATGTCTCTTCAACAGTGGATTGGACAGGTTCTTCGCCCTGTTCTTCGCGGCGGTCCTGTCCTTGATGAGGGCCAGCCGCGCCATATGCAACTCTTTCAGATCATTGTGGATTTGCGTGTTGGCTTGCAGGATGCGCGGTTCAAGAAGCGCGCCGAAGCGGGCCAACAGTGCGGCATCGATCCTGTCTGTCTTCGCAAGCCGGCCGGTGGCCTCTGCAAAGCGCCGGGCAACGCGGGGATTGACCTTGCAGAGCTGCAATCCCTGCATCGCCATGAAGCGCTCGAAGGCCTTGTGATAGGGGCCGGTTGGCTCATAGACAATGCGCCCCGCGCCCTTTGGGCCGATCCATTTGAGAATGGCAGCAAAGCCCTTGCGGTCATTGGTAACATTCAGCGTTTGGCCGTCCGGCAGGCGGTGCAAGTCGATATGGTCTTTCGAGATGTCCGCGCCGATGGTAATATCCGTCATCTTTTCCGCCTCCTATGCTTGTCATCCGAGCCCAAAGCTCAGCTATCCGTTCAGGACGATAGGAAAAGATGGGGGCGATCAAACTCTAGCTCGGCCCGGCATTCGCAAGAACGTCGACCTGCCATTTCACGATCCGTCCCCCATCGCCGGAGAAGGATGGCCGTCCTCTCCGGCGCTTCTTTATCTCAACAAGAAGCGTGGAAATCATAAGACAAGCTTTTCCGGGTCAGCTTGAAGCATCTGCCCGAGCAGGTTTTCGTCCGGCCCACCGGCCGCACCGCTTCGCCGTGGCGAAGCAACAAGTGCGTCCGGCGATTCCAAAGTCTTGATCCAGGCAAATCTGCGGGAGGGTTGGCTGAAACGGGCCGCCTGCTCGACCGGCCGGCTTGGCCGCAGAGACGGGCTACGACACGCGCCGGCCGGTCGACCATCCGACTCCGTTTGAGCCAACAGAATGCTTCAATCTAACCCGGAAAGGCTCTCCATAATCAGCGGACCTGATCGAGCAGACGTTTGCATTCCAGGAGGTCGTAGAGCGCCTCCTGAAGCAGCGCCCTGTCTTCCTTGCCGACGCTCGATTTGCCGATCGAGACCTCCGGCTGCTCGTCGTCGCCGGCGACGAAATTGAAGAACCGGCGGGTGATCGGCGGCTTGGCGCGGCCGACAATCTGATCCTCCTCCGCCATGCCGACACGCGGTTCCCCGGCGCCCATCTCCTGCGCACCCGAGGCAAGCGCCTCGACGCTGGCGAGATCACCGTGGCCGACCGAGATGACGAACTTGTTGCCGTTGGTCTTCAGAAGCTTCTGCACGCCCTTGATCGTATAGCCGTGATCATAGAGCAAATGCCGGATGCCCTTGAGGAGGTCGACGTCCTCCGGCCGGTAGTAGCGACGGCCG
Organism: Rhizobium sp. NLR16a; assembly: GCF_017948245.1. Lineage (NCBI taxonomy): Bacteria > Pseudomonadati > Pseudomonadota > Alphaproteobacteria > Hyphomicrobiales > Rhizobiaceae > Rhizobium > Rhizobium sp. NLR16a. Next base: position 2,389,127 of record NZ_CP072865.1, read on the forward strand.
CCACCTCGTTTCATCGGCTTTATCTGGGGAAACCGTGTCTCCCAAAAGCGCAGCACATGCTGCGGCAGATCAAGATCGTCTGCGACTTCGCTGATGGTGCGAAAGGCATCGGGGCTCTTGTCCAACGTCATATGCTACGCAACCTCGCAGGCTCGATCCAACAGCGACTCACCATATTTCAAAGGTTTGGCGTCGACAATTCAAGTCATGTCTCGACGTTGCGCACAGGGGATCGACCAGTGCGAGAAAAAAACACCGCTCCAAGAGGAGGAAGGCTGATCTCAGGGAGCCGGATTCTGCGGCTTCAGCTTGATCTTGCGGGCGACATGCGCCTTGAGGATGCGCGTCTTCAGCACGTTCGAAGCCTTGAAAGTCATCACCCGGCGCGGAGAGATCGGAACCTCCTCGCCGGTCTTCGGATTGCGGCCGATCCGCTCGTTCTTATCGCGAACCTGGAAGGTGGCGAAGGAGGAAAGCTTGACGGTTTCGCCACGCACAATGGCATTGCAGATTTCGTCGATGACGGTTTCCACAAGTTCAGCGGATTCGGTCCGGGAAAGACCAACCTTGCGGAAAACGGATTCCGCCAGGTCTGCTCGCGTCACTGTTTTTCCGGTCATGGTTTCCCCGCCCATTACAAAATATTTTTTGAAAGCGAACGAAGAGTATTTGTCTTGCGCCTCACGGTCAAGCTCTTGTTCGCCGCCAGTTTTTTAGGATTCGTGCTTACCAGCGCAGCAGAACAGCGCCCCAGGTGAAGCCGCCGCCCATCGCTTCGAGCATCACGAGGTCGCCCTTTTTGATCCGGCCGTCGCCGGCGGCGGTCGCAAGCGCGAGCGGGATCGAGGCGGCCGAGGTATTGCCGTGCAGGTCGACGGTGACGACGACCTTGTCCGCATCGATGTTCAGTTTCTTCGCCGAACCGTCGATGATGCGTCGATTGGCCTGGTGCGGCACCAGCCAGTCGAGGTCTTCGGCCGTTGTCCCGGTCGAATCGAAAGCGGCCTGAATGACATCGGTGATCATGCCGACGGCATATTTGAAGACTTCGCGGCCTTCCATACGCAGCTTGCCGACGCTGCCCGTCGTCGACGGTCCACCATCGACATAAAGCTTGTCCTTGTGCGAACCGTCGGAGCGCAGATGCGCGGTCAGCACGCCGCGATCGGCAGACGTGCCCTCACCTTCTGCCGCCTCGAGCACGATCGCGCCGGCGCCATCGCCGAAAAGCACGCAGGTGGTGCGATCGTTCCAGTCGAGAATGCGCGAAAAAGTCTCGGCACCGATGACGAGAACGCGCTTTGCAAGGCCGCCGCGGATATAGGCGTCGGCGGTCGTGACCGCATAGACGAAGCCGGTGCAGACGGCCTGGACGTCGAAGGCAAAGCCGTGGCTCATGCCGAGACGGTTCTGGATGTTGACCGAGGTGGCCGGAAAGGTGTTGTCCGGCGTCGAGGTGGCGCAGATGATAAGATCGATATCGGCAGGCGTCAGGCCGCCATTGGCAAGCGCCGCACGCGCGGCGGCTTCGCCAAGCGAGGCCGTCGTCTCGTCGTCGCCGGCCACGTAACGCTGGCGGATGCCGGTGCGCTGGACGATCCATTCGTCCGACGTATCGACGATAGCCTCCATATCACTGTTGGTCATCACGCGTTTCGGAAGTGCGGCTCCGAACCCGCGAACCACTGAACGGATCATATTCGATTGAACCCCATAGCTCATGCCGCTTCCGGGCCAATGGGAGGCAGCCGCTTGGCATGATATTTCTTAAGATCGTTTTCTATTTTCTGATTGAGGCCGTTCTTAGCCATGTCGTAGCCGACCTCGATGGCAGCGGCGATGCCTTCGGCATTCGCCCCGCCGTGGCTCTTGATGACGATGCCGTTCAGGCCGAGAAACACGCCGCCATTGACCTTGCTTGGGTCGAGCTTCTCACGAAGCATATCGAAGGCGCTCTTGGCGAAGAGATAGCCGATACGGGCGAGCAGTGTGCGCGACATGGCGGCACGCAGATATTCGGCGATCTGCTTTGCGGTGCCTTCGGCCGTCTTCAGCGCGATATTGCCAGAGAAGCCTTCGGTGACCACGACGTCGACCGTGCCCTTGCCGAGGTCGTTACCCTCGACGAAGCCGGAATATTCGAGCGAATCGATATTCGCCTCCCGCAACAGCCGGCCGGCCTCCTTGACCTCTTCCTGGCCTTTCACCTCTTCGACACCAACGTTCAGAAGACCGATCGTCGGGCGTTCGATCTCGAAAAGCGCGCGCGCCATGGCGCCGCCCATCAGGGCAAAATCCATCAGTTGCTGTGCATCGGCGCCGATCGTCGCACCGACATCGAGCACGATGCTCTCGCCCTTCAGCGTCGGCCAGATCGCCGCGATCGCCGGGCGCTCGATATTGGCCATCGTGCGAAGACAGAATTTCGCCATCGCCATCAGTGCGCCGGTATTGCCGGCCGAAACGGCGACATCGGCATCGCCCGTCTTCACCGCCTCGATCGAGCGCCACATGGTCGAGACATAGCGGCCGCGGCGCAGCGCCTGGCTCGGCTTCTCTTCCATGCTGACAGCAAGCTCACAGTCGTGAAAGACTGATTTTTCCTTGAGTTTCGGGAACTTGGCGAGAACGGAATCGCACTGTTCCTTAAGACCGTAGAAAACGAAGGAAATATCCGGATGCCGGTCCAGCGCCTTGGCGGCGCCGGGGATGACAACCTGGGGACCAAAGTCGCCACCCATGAGGTCGAGAGATATTCTGATCACGCGTCCCTGATCCTTCTTTTCGCCGAGGGGCGAAATTTCGGCCAAAATACCGGTTTTGGCGTCGCATACAACTGAATTATGTCAAATGCCAGAGGTGCTTCAGTCCTTTTTCCAGTCCTTGAGGACCGCGAAAGCGGAGGGCTTTTTATCGTTCTCGCCGCTATCCTCGATATGGCCCTTGAACTCGACACCCTCCTTGCGGGGATAGGGATCAATGGCGAGCGCGGCGAATTCGGCAACCACCTCGCCGGCATCGATCGTGTCGCCGACAAAGGCCTCGGGCAGGTCGGGACCGTCGGGATCGAGCAGCATCTCGCCGGCGTCGTTGCCGGGCTGGCGGGCAAGCTTGGAACCCTCGGGCACGAAGATCTGCTCGAAACTTTCGTCGATCACGGCTTCGACCGGTTCCAGCGTCACGACGCAGGACTGGACGATCTTCGCCTGTACGCGGCCCTTGACACGCACGCCGTCGCGTTTCCAGCGGGCGATCTGCAGATCGGCGCTGAGATCGTCGACGGAGACAACGCTCCAGGCCTCGGCAAGCGCCTTCAACTCGCTGGCATCGGCCTCGATATGAACCTCGACGGGATTGGCCGAGATGTGGCCGACCTTGACGCGATAGGAGAAGGGAACATCGTCCCGATCGTTCTTCATCGTTTCCTCCTTCAGGCGACCGGCGGCAGCGTTGCCGAACCGCTGGCGATCAGCTCCTCCGGAACGGCGGACAGATGGGATTCTGCGGCCATCATCCAGCTGGCCAGGCCGGACATATCCGCCGGTGTCTCGGTTTCCGGGTGGATATTGCGCATCAATGCAAGCGCCAGCGCCTCGGCGTCGCCGGCGTCCATCGCCTTCGAATAGGTTTCGAGCCGGCCATAGAACATGCCCGCGAGCTTCTTCATGCGTTTCGGCACGCTGTTGTCGCCGATGCCGAGCTCGCGGATCGAATAGTCGATGTCCTGAAAGAAGGCATCGACGATCTCCTGAGCAATCTCCTGGCCGCTGACGGCCGAGGCGCGCGTGCGGCGAAAAAACAGAATCATCACGATCGACAGCATTTCGAAGCGGCCCATGACCGTATCCGGTACATCGAGCCGCTCGTAGAGATCGGGCATGCGCGCGGCTGCGGTCAGCGTCGCATATTGCCTGTCGACGATCGCCTGATTGTTGTTTTTCTTGCGGAAGAGCCCGAGGATCATTGTTTTTTCCGGAAATGCCTCATTCTTCACGCCGGCTAGCGTCCGGCCTTGTTGCATGATTTCGAAAGCTGGTTTACCGAAGCAGGCGCGAATTGCAATGCCGTTCGTGGCCTGCTTCGGGACGACGCCTTCGAGCCGCCAGCGAAGCGAATTCGGGAAACTCGACCCGGAATGGCCACAATGGTTTTGCAGGAGGAAAGCGTGCAAGGCACAAAATGGCTGCTATCGACACCCAAGGGAGTAGATGTCGTTGAAGAAACGGTATTTCAAGTCTGACATGAAATTCTTCAGCAGCGCGGCCATTGCCTTCATAATCGCCTCCACATCAGCTCTTTCAGGCTGCCAGACCGGCACCGTGCTCAACGGCGGCTATGTCGTCGATCAGCAGTCGCTCAATCTCGTTCCGGAAGGTTCCAGCCGCGAACAGGTCCTGCTCTCGCTCGGCACGCCATCGACGACGGCGACCTTCGACGGCGAGGTCTTCTATTATATTTCACAGCGGCGCACGCGCGCCGTCGCCTTCCAGAAGCTGAAGGTCGTCGACCAGACCGTTCTGGCCATCTATTTCGACAAGGACGGCGTCGTCACCCGCCGCGCCAACTACACACTGCAGGACGGCAAGGTCTTCGATACGGTCTCGCGCGTCACGCCGACCGGCGGCAAGGAACTCACCTTCCTGCAGCAGATGCTCTCCGGCGGCAGCGCAGCAAGTGCTGCCCGCAGCCTGTTCGGCGGCGGCGCCGGCGGCACGCCGCAAAATCCGAGCAGCCTGCGCTGATCGGACAGATTTCCAACAAAAACCCGCCGGATCGCTCCGGCGGGTTTTTATATGTTCGGGGTAGCATCCGCGGCGCACCGCGGTGCTTGGACCATCAACCGGCGAGAACGGCCAGCAACAGCAGCGCGACGATATTGGTGATCTTGATTGCCGGGTTGACGGCGGGGCCGGCTGTATCCTTGTAGGGATCGCCGACGGTATCGCCGGTGACGGAGGCCTTGTGTGCATCCGATCCCTTCATGTGACGCACGCCGTCCTTGTCGACGAATCCGTCCTCGAAGCTCTTCTTGGCATTGTCCCAGGCGCCGCCGCCCGAGGTCATCGAGATGGCGACGAAGAGACCGTTGATGATGACGCCGAGCAGCGATGCGCCGAGGGCGGCAAAGGCCGAGGCCTTCGAGCCGGAGATAAGAAGCACACCGAAATATACGACGACGGGGGCGAGCACCGGCAGCAGCGAAGGCACGATCATCTCGCGGATGGCGGCCTTGGTCAGCAAGTCGACGGCCTTGCCGTAATCCGGCTTTTCCGTGCCTTGCATGATGCCGGGCTTCATCTTGAACTGCCGGCGAACCTCCTCGACGATCGAGCCGGCGGCGCGGCCGACGGCTGTCATGGCGATGCCGCCGAACAGATAGGGAATCAGGCCGCCGAAAAGCAGGCCGGCGACGACGTAAGGGTTCGACAGCTCGAACGAGATTTCGCCTATATTGGCGAAATAGGGATATTGGTCGCCATGAGCCGCGAAATACCGCAGGTCGTTGGCGTAGGCGGCAAAAAGCACCAGTGCGCCGAGACCGGCCGAACCGATCGCGTAGCCCTTGGTGACCGCTTTGGTGGTGTTGCCGACGGCGTCGAGCGCGTCGGTCGACTTGCGCACTTCCGGCGGCAGATGGGACATTTCGGCGATGCCGCCGGCATTGTCGGTGACCGGACCGAAGGCATCGAGGGCGACGATCATACCGGCGAGGCCGAGCATGGCGGTGACGGCGATACCGGTGCCGAAAAGGCCGCCGAGCTGATAGGTGGCCAGAATACCGCCGACGATGACTATGGCCGGCAGAGCGGTCGATTCGAGCGAGACTGCCAGGCCCTGGATGACGTTGGTGCCGTGACCGGTCACCGAAGACTGGGCGATCGAAACGACGGGGCGTTTGCCGGTGCCGGTATAGTATTCGGTAATGACGACGATCAGCGCGGTGACGACGAGGCCGACGAGACCGCAGACGAAGAGGTTGGTACCGGTGACGTCGGCGCCGGCGACCGTGCCAAGCGAGCCCCAGCCGACGGTCAGCGAGGTGGCGGCGCCGAGACCGACAATCGACAGCAGGCCGGTGACGATGAGGCCCTTGTACAGCGCACCCATGATCGAGCCGTTCGAGCCGAGCTTGACGAAGAACGTGCCGATGATCGAGGTGATGATACAGGCAGCGCAGATCGCCAGCGGATAGACCATTGCTGATTGAAGGATCGGCGCGCCGGCAAAGAAGATCGCGGCGAGAACCATGGTGGCGACGACGGAGACGGCATAGGTCTCGAACAGGTCGGCCGCCATGCCGGCGCAGTCGCCGACATTGTCGCCGACGTTATCGGCAATCGTCGCCGGGTTGCGCGGATCATCTTCGGGGATACCGGCCTCCACCTTGCCGACGAGGTCGCCGCCGACATCGGCGCCCTTGGTGAAGATGCCGCCCCCGAGACGGGCGAAGATCGAGATCAGCGAGGCGCCGAAGCCGAGCGCCACCAGCGCGTCGATGACTTCGCGCGAGCCGCTCTCGTGTCCGAGCCCGACTGTCAATATAGTATAGTAGATGGAGACGCCGAGCAGCGCGAGGCCCGCCACCAGCATGCCGGTGATGGCGCCCGACTTGAAGGCGATGTCGAGACCGGCGGAAAGGCTGGCGGACGCCGCCTGGGCGGTGCGCACGTTGGCGCGGACGGAGACGTGCATGCCGATGAAACCGGCAGCACCTGACAGAACGGCGCCGATCAGGAAACCGACGGCGGCAGTGGCGGAGAGAAGCAGCCAGGCTGCGATGAAAACAACGACGCCGACAAGCGCAATGGTTCTATATTGACGCGTCAGGTAGGCTTGGGCGCCCTCGCGGATGTAGCCCGCGATCTCCTGCATCCGGCTGTTGCCCTGATCGGCGGCAAGCACCGACCGGGTTGCCCAGGCGGCATAGACCACCGAGAGCAGACCGGATGCGATTACGCATAAAAGAATGGTCATTTCGCTCTTTCCTCCCATAGGCCGGAGCTCACTCCTTCTCCGGCAGATACGCCGCCGACTCGCCTTCCTCTCCACAGAAATGCACAGCTAAGCGGTGCGGAGATTGCGTGGTCGATCACGTGGCGTCAAGCCCGCAAAGGCCGAAAACCATTGCGGTACGAAGAAAGACGTAGGGAGATTGTTCGGCGGCTAAAGAGTTACTTCTTCGCCTCGCCGCGGACCTGCTTGGCGATGCGGTCGAGCACGGCATTGACGAGCTTCGGCTCGTCGTCATCGAAAAAGGCTCGAGCGATCTCGACATATTCGGTGACGATGACCGCCACCGGGACGTCCTTGCGATCGAGGAGTTCGAAAACGCCGGCACGCAGGATGGCCCGCACCGTGCTATCGAGGCGCGACAGCGCCCAATCATCCTGCAATGCCGCGGCAATCAGGGGGTCGAGACGAACCTGATCACGCACGACGCCGGAGACGATGGAGCGGAACCAGGCGGCATCGGCCTTCAGATAGGTGGCGCCGTCGAGTTCCTGACCGAGGCGGTGCGCCTCGTATTCGGCGACGATTTCCAGAACGCCGGTGCCGCCGACATCCATCTGATAAAGCGCCTGAACGGCCGCCAGGCGGGCAGCGCCCCGCTGGTTCGCAGTCTTGACCGGCCGTTCCGTCTTGTCGTCGTTCATTCGTTATGCACCCAGTTTCTGCTTCAGCGCGATCATCGTCAGAGCCGCGCGGGCGGCAAACCCGCCCTTGTCCTTGTCCGAACGGCGGGCGCGCGCCCAAGCTTGTTCGTCATTTTCGACGGTCAGGATGCCGTTGCCGATGGCAAGGGATTCGCTGACCGCGAGATCCATCAGCGCGCGCGAGGATTCGTTCGATACGATATCGAAATGATAGGTCTCGCCGCGAATGACCATGCCGAGAGCGACATAGCCGTCATAATGCGTGCCGCCATTGTCGTCCCCATCGAGCGCCATGGCAATCGCTGCCGGAATTTCCAACGCGCCGGGAACGGTGACAACCTCATAGGTGGCGCCGGCTTGTTCGAGCGCAAAGGTCGCGCCTTCGAGCAGCGCGTCGGCCATGTCGTCATAGAAGCGGGCCTCGACGATCAAAATATGGGGAGCGGTCTCTCTCGACATTGTTTACCTTCGGTTGGCGGGAATTTTTCCACTCGACAGCCCGCGGTCAAAACATGCCTTCATCAGAATGGCAAGCACTTTCGGCCAGTGCTGCAAAAGCGAAAGAGGAAATATCGACAGCGGGATAGCCGCACCGTCCCTGCCGAGCCTGCCAAGCCTTCGAAATCCGCTTTTCCGGGGGCGTGGAAAACGGCAATTCGAAGGCGGTTTTCATGAAGAATTTTTAATTCTTTTTCAGGTACTTATCCCATTGAATCGCGAAAGTGACAACGCCAATTCCATCTCGTGACGCAGACGATCCCCTGCACGACAGCCGACCGTCAAAGCAGATGAAAGGATTAAATCATGAACCGCGTTGTCACAATAACCATCGCCGCAGCCCTCTCCTCACTCGCTTTTGCCGGCGTCAGTCGGGCCGAGAGCTTCAGAATGAACTCCGCCCAGGGCATCGAGCAGACGCTCAGGACCTTCCGGGGCAATGACTTCAATGTCGAGCAGGTCCGAAACTGGCACAATCTCGACGACGAGACGACAGGTCCGCGCTCGGCCCCGGAACGTTCCGGCCAGGCGATACACGGAATCCAGGCCTCGATCCATGCCAACAGATCGCTTGCACACCGTCTGAACAATGAGGGCGTCGATGTACGCAACATCGTCAACGCCGAACAGGCGGCGGACGGAAGCGTGACTTTCTACGTCCGCTGAGATCACAACCTGTTGCAAGCTCGAAGCATGGGCGGCGTTCTCCTCTCCGCCCATGCCGAGGATTTTCCCGGGTCAGCGCGCGATTGCCATTGAATTTTCCGGCAAGATGATAGCTTCTCTTCCTGCAACAGGAGGACATCATGGCGGCGGAATCGAAAGCGATCATCAATATCGCTGATCTCAAGCTCGACCACTGGAAACAGGGCGAGTTCTACGAAGGCGCCGACGTCTCGTTCGGCGCGCTGCTCGGCCTTGCGGGCCTCGGCATCAGCTACAATGAGGTGCCATCCGGCAAATCGAGCTGCCCTTTCCACAATCACCACGTCGAGGACGAGTTGTTCTACGTGATCGCAGGCGCCGGCGAATACCGCTTCGGCAGCGAGCGCCATCCGGTCCGGGCGGGCGACGTACTCGGCGCACCCGCGGGCGGGCCGGAAACGGCGCATCAGCTTATCAATACCGGCACAACCACGCTCGTCTATCTCGGCATTTCGACGATGGCGAAAACCGAAATCGTCGAATATCCCGATTCCGGAAAGTTCCTTGCCAAGACCAACAGGGAGGCGACAGAAACCGGGCGCTTCCGCCATATCGGAAAGACTGAAGGCGATCTCGACTATTGGGATGGCGAGCCCGGCGCCTGAACGCGATTTCCCCAAGGACCTATCGTGATCGACATCCCCACCCTAGAAACGGAGCGGCTGACGCTTCGCCCTCACCGCCTCGACGATTTCGAGGCGCATGCGGCGCTGTGGGCGGATGAAACCGTCGTTCGCTTCATTACCGGCGCGCCGTCGACGCGCGAGCAGAGCTGGAGCCGCATGCTGCGCATCGCCGGCATGTGGCACCATATGGGTTTCGGCTTTCTGGCCATCGTGGAAAAGGAAAGCGGCAGGTTCATCGGCGAAGCTGGTTTCCTCGAAGCCCGGCGCGATATGGAACCGTCGATCGAGGGAACGATGGAGATCGGCTGGGCGCTGTTGCCCGCAGCCCACGGCCGCGGTTATGCCACAGAGGCGCTGACGGCTCTGATCGGCTGGGCGGAGGCGCATTTTCCGGGACAGCCGATGAGCTGCATCATCAGTCCCGAGAACTACGCCTCGCTGCGGGTCGCGGCCAAGCTCGGTTTCCGCGAGACCACGCGCACGCAGTACAACGGCGAGATCATTCAGTTTTCGCGTTAGGGAATTCAGCCAAGCGGGGAACGCAACGCAGAGAGTCCACCGCGCAGGCCCAATGCTCGTGGAACGCGGAGTTGCGAATGCCCGAGGGCGTGCCACCTTTCTCCCAGCAATCATTTATCTATCTGGCGAGATCCGCGGCGTCTTTTGCCGATTTTGCCTGTCCTTCCGCGCAAGCCTCGCGTAACGCCCGAGTTCTATGGTGATGGCAAGCCGTCTGCTTCGGTCCTCCGGCGAGGCGATCACCGCTTTCGCCGGCTGAGGCTGGAGAAAAGCGTTTCAAGGGGAGAAACATTTGCCGCGCGTGTCGATCTGTATACCGGCCTACAAGCCTGATTTCTTTGAACTCACCCTGAAGAGTGCAATCGCGCAAAGCTATACGGATGTCGAGATCATCGTCTCGGACGATTGCCCGACGGACGCCATCGAGGCAATCTGTTCACGGTATTCCAGCCTCATTACTTATAGCCGCAATCCCCATCCCGGCGAATACACCAATATCATGAGGCTCGCCGGTCTCGCCGAGGGCGAATACATCAAATTTCTGTTCGATGACGACGTGCTTAGCCCTTTCTGCGTGCAGTTTCTTCTTGAAGCGCTGGAGGCAACGCGCGGCAGAGGGACGAAACTTGCCTTTTCACCGCGGCATGTGATCGACGAGAGGAACAATTTCATCAACCTGATCAACCATTTCCAGGTTGCCCAGGGTTTAAAGGTCATCGAAGGCCGGGATTTCATCCGCTTGACAGCCATGCATCACCTCAACCTTATCGGCGAATATTCGACCGTGATGATGCGCAAGGCGGACTGCTTCGATGAGAACGGCGAGTTCCGGCTTTTCAGACCGGAAAACGGTATCTTCCGCGGCCTTCTTGATCTCTCAGGCTGGATGGAGCTCGCCAAGGAAGGCGCATTCGTCGCCCATCCGCACCCGCTTTCCTATTTCCGGCAACATTCCAATTCCAAATCAAACCATACCACGAACCCGATCTTCATCTACGCCATCATCTTTTACGAAGACATTCTGAATTATGCGCACGCCAACGGCTTCCTCAGCCCGCAGGATTTGCCGGTCTCCTATCGCAATCTGATCAATGTCTACCAGTATTGGCGCGCCGCCTTTCCGGAACTTGAGGCGAGGATCGCTCGCCTGAGCACACTGCTTGATGATACCGGGCGATGGAGCGCGTAGCGGTTTGGGGCCGCTCGATTCCGGCGAGCTTCGCGGTACCCGCAGGTTTCGCACAATTCTCACGATTTAATTGATGGTCGACATGGAGCGATCATGCAGGCAGAGGATTTCAAATGATGCAGTTGATGGATGCTACAATGGCGGGTATCAGCGGACGCGAGCAGATCGTGCAGGCGTCTTTTTCCGTCGTCGTCCCCGCCTTCAACGCATCAAACGTCATTGGGCGATGCCTGCAGAGCCTATTAAGTCAGCAGGGGCAGACGGCATTTGAAATTATTGTCGTCGACGATTGCTCGGCGGACGACACGATCGCTAAAGCCGAAGAGATAGCTCGTGGGCATAATAACGTTAGTGTCCTGCGCCTCGACGGCAACGGCGGACCCGGTATCGCCAGGAATGCAGGGGTACTCAGAGCAAAAGGCGAATGGATTTGCTTTGTCGATGCCGACGACGTCGTCGAGAACAACTTTCTGGAGATGCTTCAAGCATCCGTCGAAGACCTCACGGATATCCTCGCGTTCAACTCCAGCCTTCATGACGCAGAAACCGGCAATAGCCTGAAAGCCAGCATCCGCGAGGATCTCGCCCGAGTCGAGGGCGCCGACAGGCTGGCGGATTATCTTCAGGATCGCGTTGATCGATCAGTCATCTTCCATCTGTTCCGCCGCCGTTTCCTCCTCGACAACAACATCATGTTCCGGGGCGGCCTTCACGAGGACGTCGATTACATGTTTCACGCGCTGATGCGCGCGCGTTCGGTCAAGAGTCTCGACCGGCAGATCTACCGCAAGCTCGATACACAGGGCTCAATCGTCAATTCTCTCAGCACCCGTCACGTCGACGGCTTCTTCGATGCGCTCGACGCCATGCATGCGCTCGTGGCGGACACGCCTATGTGGCCTGACCTGAAAAATCCTTTCCTGACGGGCATCATCAACGTGACCGCGTCTCGCCTGCTCAGGCTGCTGCCCGGCAAGGTGGTCAAGCTCGAGGATGCCGGCAAGATCCTCTCCACGCTTCACGACCGTGTCGTGCGCTCAATGAAGCTTGCCGAGATCGTCTATCCCCTGCCGGTTCCGCCATCCGGCTTCCGCACCAAATACCGGATCACCTTCGATGCCTTCATGAACGGCATGGAAAAAGGCGATACGACCGAAGATATGCTGAAAGTCTTCGCGGAAATCGCGCCGAAGCTCTGGAGCTGCTACGACCTTCATCATTCCATTCTGCTCGGACCCGGCGAGGTGCGCACCTGCTGCAAGCGCTTCACCTATGAAGGCGAGCTGAAAGGAGATGTGGTTCTTTTTGGCGGTAACGGCAAGGACTTCGAGTTCACCTACGGCGATATCAAGCAGGCAAAGGATGCCCTGTTCCTCGAGATCAACCGAGACAACTCAGATGAATGCCGCGGTTGTCCCTTCTTGAAATTCGAGGATTGGGGGCGGCCGCTCAATCAGGGCGTCAAGTATCTTTCCTTCGAGCATCACTCGCTTTGCAACATGCGCTGCACCTATTGCAGCGAGACGTATTTTGGCGGCAAGAAGCCTGCTTATGATGCGGGCGCATTTATTGACACGTTAAAGGATGCCAAGGCCCTCGAGAACATGGAATATATCGTCTGGGGCGGCGGCGAACCGACGGTCGAGCCGCGCTTCGACGAGCTGCTCAGCAAACTGGCTGAGGGCATTTCCAATGTTAAGCAGCGCGTCATCACCAACGCGACAATGTATTCGGAGCCCCTTGCAGACCTTCTCCGGAAGGATCAGGCTCATATCGTTACCAGCATCGACGCCGGAAATAGCAAGAATTTCAACGAGATTCGCAAGTACAAACATTTCGAGCGAGTATTCGAAAACCTCCGCCGCTATGCTGCCTGCTCTTCGCGCAACGTCGTCATAAAATATATTCTCTTGCCGGAAAACAGCTCCTCGGACGAACTCCGGCAATACGCCGACCTGATCGTCGAGAATGGCTTGACCGATTGCAACTTCCAAATCAGCTGCGATTTCAAAACGGATCGCGTGACCGATGAGCAGTTAGTGTCGATCGTAGAACTTCACCATCTGCTGAGAGTTCGCGGCGCGCGTCTCATTTTCCTTGACGATCTCGTCTGGCAGCGGATCTTGACGGTTACGCCGGATACTCTGGAATTGCTGAAATCCAAGTTGGAACCTTCGGTGCTGGAGACGGCATTCGAGCCGGTCCATCCTAAGGGCGTTGTGGTTTGGGGGATTGGCGGACAAGCTCAGATCATTCGCCGCAAGTCGCAGTTCTTCAAAACGAGCAAGATCGCCTATTTCATAGATCCGCGCCCCGAAATGATCGGCCAGAGGCTCGGCGGCATCGAAGTGCGCGCTCCTCATTCGGCCCTGTCGGATGACCTGCCGATCATGATCGGCGCCGTGCAAAGCGCGCCGGAAATCTATGATCAGATTGAGGCCCTCGGCATAAGCCCCCAGCGGATCCTGCAGAAAGTCATCCTGTAGCGCTGAAACACTGATCGAAGCGATTGGAAGTCAACCGCCTCGATCAGCAAGCCTCGGGAAACGCCCGCAGCTTATGATTTTGATCACCGCGTCCGTTTTCGAGTCTTTGAACACCGCAAGCGGATGGAAGAGAGCTGTTGATCTGCAGCTCCAGCGGTTTGATGCGCAACGCCCCTAACTCGTCAGGGGATGTGGGAGGGATTTGAGAATGACCAAGAGAGCATTGCTGGTCGGCAGCAACTTCAGCGCAGTTCCCCTTCTATTTGCCCTGAAGAGGCGCGGCCTGCATATTTCCGTGTGCGGAAACCGGCCGGATGAGCCCTGCCACGCGCATGCGGATCAGTCGCATTTCATCGACTACAGCGATCCGACCGTGTTGCTCTCCCTCGTCGAGAACGGCGATTTCGATTTCATCGTGCCGACCGGCAACGACGTTGCCTATATGTCGACCACCTTCGTCGCCGGAAAGCTCGGATTCCCGCGCTTCGATTCCATGGAAACCGCGACGATCATTCACACGAAGCAGGCGTTCCGCAGCTTCACCGAGCAGTACGATATCCCTGCCCCACGTTCGGTGCGCTTGCATGGAGACTCGCCGGTCGAGACCGGCGAACTGCGCTATCCGCTGCTTGTGAAGCCAAGCGACAGTTTCAGCGGTCGTGGCGTCACGAAGGTTTTCGACAGGACAGAACTTACCGACGCCGTCGCCGACGCCCGGCGCAACTCGCGCGCGGCGGAGATCGTGATAGAGGAATTCGTCGAAGGCAGCCTGCACAGCCATTCCGCCTTCATCAAGGATCAGGAAATCGTCTTCGACGTCTTCGTCGACGAATATTGCACAATCTACCCATACCAGGTCGATTCATCGAATCATCCGTCGCGGCTCTCCGAAACTGTTCGTTCGAAGACGCGTGCCATTATGGCGCGTGTCGTCAAGCTGCTCGGACTGCAGGACGGCCTCATCCATACGCAGTTCCTGTCAAATGGCGACGATGTCTGGATCGTCGAATGCATGCGACGCTGCCCGGGTGACCTTTACGGCTCACTTGTGGATCAGTCTCTCGGCATCGATTATGCCGACCTCGTCATAACGCTGCTGCTGGGCGAGGAATTTTCAGTCAATCCGCGCTTCAAACCGCCGCTGTTTTTTGGGCGCCACACCATCACCTCCGACACGCCCTCGACGCCGTTTTCCTTCTCACATTCCATTCCATCATCCGATGTCCGCATCGCGCAACTCAAGACCACCGGCAAGCCGATGAATTCGGCACCGTTCGACAAGCTGGCCATCCTCTACGCCCGCTTCGAGACGCGAGACGAGATGCTGAAGGTGGTGCCGGATTTCAAGACCTTCATTTCGCTCCAAACGATGCAAGGAGACTTCGCATGAGCCGATCAAGCCAAGGAGTACCGGAAAAGCTGCGCCTCGCGTTTCTGGGCGGCGCCGTCAATTCTGCTGTAGGCCGCGCTCATCGGGATGCAATCGAGCTTGATCAGAAATTCGATCTTGTCGCTGGCTGCTTCAGCCGCCATGAGGAGATCAATCGCGAGACGGCGGAACAGTACCGCATTTCACCGGAGCGCTGCCATGGCGACTTCGATACTTTGCTATCGAAAGAAGCCGGCAACATCGATGCTCTCGTCGTGCTTACGCCGACGCAGCAGCATACGAAGCAGGTTGTCGGCGCACTCGAGGCGGGTATTCCGGTGATCTCGGAAAAGGCCCTTGCCGGTTCGAGCGCCGAGACGCGCACGATCGACAATGCGCGCAGTAATGGGACCTTTTTGGCCGTAACCTACAATTACACGGGATACCCCATGCTCCGCGAAATCCGTGGCATGGTCGAGCATGGTGTTTTCGGCGAATTGCAGCAGATCCATATTGAGATGCCGCAGGAGAGCTTCCTCCGTTTCCGCCGCGACGGGACACCGATGACGCCACAAGATTGGCGCTTGCGCGACGGTCCCGTGCCGACGGTTTCGCTCGATCTCGGCGTTCATGTGCACTCGTTGCTTCATTTTCTTACCCAGCGAGAGCCGGAAGAAGTCTGCGCGACCAGCCAGAGTTTCGGCAACTTCCCGCAGGTGCTCGACAATGTGCAGGCGCTCGTGCGATGCGCCGGCGGCCTGCATTGCAGCATGTGGTACGGCAAGACAGCCCTCGGGCAACGCAACGGCCTGCGTGTGCGGCTCTATGGCTCCAAGGCATCAATCGAATGGCTTCAGGAAACCCCCGAAGTTGCCCATTTCTACGACCGCAACGGCCGCAAGCAGATCCTCGATCGCGCCAGCCCGGATATCATGATCGCCAACGCTAGCCGCTATGAGCGGTTCAAGGCGGGTCATCCTTCGGGCTTCATCGAAGCCTTCGCGAATTATTATGCCGATCTTGCGGACGCCCTCCTGCAGCGCAAGACCAATAGCGCACGCTTGCCCCATCCCTATGTGCTCGGGCTCGATGAGGCGGAAGAAGGACTGCGGCTGCTGGAAGCGATCGAACGCTCGCGGCTGGAAAAGCGCTGGATCGAAATTGAGCCGCGGGGCGTACGGCGCCCTGTGACAGAGCGGCTCGAAATCCAGGCTCCGCAACTGGCACTCTAATCTGTCGTCTACAGGATGAAGAAAACGGCGTGATCGATGGTCACGCCGTTTTCTTGTGAGTTGCCGGCTGCATGCGCGGTTTCGCAATTTCTTGTTTGGCAGGCCCCGCGTTCCAAATCCTGCTGACAAGGGAGGCCGCCTGGCCTATTGGCGAGGGATACCGCATAGCAGATCGTTTCTATCTGCGGTGCGACATGACATCCGGCAGATCGTGTTTTAAACCGACTGGATCAGCCCGCAGACCTTGTCGACGATCTCCATCTCCATGTCCGGATAGATAGGAAGGCAGAGCACCTGTAGTGCTGCTTCGCTTGCGACCGGCAGGTTCGACGGCTGGGCGGAAGGCAGGCTGCGATACATCGAGAAGCTTGAAATCAGCGGATAGAAATAGCGGCGCGGATGAATGCCGTTTTCCTTCAGTAACTCGTAGAGCCCGTCGCGTGAAATGGGATAGCCAGCGCGGACGAGGATCGGGAAATAAGAGAAGTTGGAGACGGTCTCGCCGGAACGGTTCAGGCATTCAATGCCCGCAACGCCGCGGAGCCGCTCGCGGTATGCACCGTCGATGAGCTCCCGCCTTTCGAGTGCAAACTTGATGTATTTCAGCTGCAACAGGCCGAGCGCAGCGTTGAACTCGCTCATCTTGCCGTTCGTGCCCGGCGCCACCACGGTCACTTCATCGACGTAACCGAAGTTCTTCAGCTGGTCGATGCGGGTCTTCGTCTTGATGTCCGGGCAGATGATGGCTCCGCCTTCGAATGTGTTGAAAACCTTCGTCGCATGGAAGCTCAGGATGGAGAGGTCGCCGTGATTGAGAACGCTTCCCCGTTCGTCTTCCACGCCGAAGGCATGGGCGGCATCATAGATGATCTTGAGATTGTAGAGATCGGCGATCTTCTGGATCGCATCGACGTCGCAAGGGTGGCCGTAGCAATGCACCGGCATGATCGCCGTCGTCTGCTGTGTGATCGCCGCCTCGATCTTCGCTGGATCGAGATTGAGGGTCACCGGGTCGATGTCGACGAAGACGGGCTTTAAGCCGTTCCAGAGAAGCGAATGCGAAGTGGCCACGAAGGAATAAGGCGTGGTGATGACTTCGCCCGTGACGCGGAGCGCCTGAAGCGCCGTCAGCAGCGCAACGGTAGCGTTTGAAAAGAGGCTGATGTGCTTCACGCCGAGATGATTGCAGAGCTCCTGCTCAAGTTGCTCATGGAACGGCCCGCCATTGGTCAGGATGCGATTGCTCCAGATCGCTTCAAGCGAAGGAATGAATTCTTCAAGCGGCGGCAGGCTGGGCTTCGTTACGTAGATCTTTTCGTTTTTCATGACGCCGTCCAGGGTTGGGCCCTATCTCGGAAATGGGCCTGGTACGAACATCAGGGCTTAACCTGTTGCGAAGCTGACCAGCGAAATTCCTGTCAACAGTGTGGCGCAAGCTTCACGTCCAATAGTCGACCCCCATACGAATGCCGTATCGTGAATCACGAAGACGGCAGCTATTCGCGAAGGACGATACCTTGACGATCAATCAGCCCATTTCTTCTTTGCCGGCCGGTCTTCCTGATCTGGCGCTTCTCACGGAGAAAGCTGCCGTGACGGGATCTGTCATTATCTATCAACCTTATCTCGACCCTTCGCAACGCAGCCAGATCGACGCAGCGGCCATGCCGCTCGATATCTCGTTCAATACGCAGGCCACGACCCGCGAATATGAACTCTTCCGCACCCTGTATCAGCATCACGAGGCGATCGGCCTCGGCGACGACGTATTCTGGGGGCTGCTCTCCAGCAAATTCGAGATGAAGTCGGTGACGAGCTTCCCGTCCTTTGTCACGGAGGCGGAAAAGGCCAGGGCAGAAGGTGCGGACGCCTATCTTTACAATCCGCTGATCGGCCACGCGGCGATCTACAGCAACGTTTGGGAACATTCGCTGCTTGGCGGTCATCCCGGCATGGACCCGATCTTCCTGCATATCCAGAACCTCGGCTATCCGATCGCGCCGCCTCAGGACAAGACTGCCTTCGCGTTCTGCAACTATTTCTGCGGCAACCGGAAATTCTGGTCCGGGTATTTCGCCTTTTGCGAACGCATTCTCGAATCGCTGGAACACCAAGCGCGTGCCGGCACGCCGGCGGGTACTGCCTATGCCGGCACGGCTCACTATTCGCGCGATGCCAATGCGAAGATGCGCCCCTTCGTGATCGAGCGCCTGCTCGGGCTTTATGTCCAGCAGGCTGCCGCCTCCGGATTGAAAATCGCCGCCTTCGTGCCGGCCCTTGCCGATTTCGAATGGAAATTTGGTATCCGCCTCGGCCGTCTGCTGCATGGGCTCTTCGCCGCCAAGGAAGCCTTTCTGAAGAGCCTTGACGAGGCGCTCCTGACCTCGTGGCAGGAAGGCCGCCAGCCGCTCATCAAGCAGCCGCATCTGATCTGGATGGCTGATGATCCGCCCGCCTGGATGCCGCGCGGCCAGTTCATCGGCGGCCGCGAATTGATGCGCGCCTATGCTCCGCAGGCATCAGGCGCCACCCCGACGCCGCAGCAGCCGATACGGATGGAAAGGCCCGCTATATCAGCCGCGCCGAAAATCGAGCAGCCGCTCCGCAACCCGCTGCAGCCCTTTGCCGGCGGATGGCAGGCGCACAAGGACCGTCACTGCATCTGGATCGTGACGCCCGAAAACTACAATCACAGCCACGCCTTCGACGAAGTCGCGCTCGGCCTGCAAGGCGCCTTCGAGGAACTCGGCGGCTCGGCACCGATCGTCCGCGACATGAACGCGTTCGCAGGCCGTGCGCCGATCATCTACGGCGGCAATCTTCTCCCCGCCGAAATCGCCGCCCATCTGCCGAAGGACAGCGTCATCATCAACCTCGAGCAGGTGTCCGAGGAAAGCAGCTGGATCAATTCGCGCTATATGTCGATCCTGAGGGCGATGCCGGTGCTCGACTACAGCCCGCGCAACCGCGAAAACCTTGCCGCCAAGGGCATCGATCACGCCGGTGTCCTCGAAATCGGTTACAGCGGTTGCCTGAGCCAAATCCAGCACAACCCCGTCAAGGATATCGACGTCCTCTTCTACGGCTCGATGAACGAACGCCGCCACCATATCCTGAAGACGTTGAACGACAGCGGGCTCAAGGTCGCGCATCTCTTTAACATCTATGGTGCGGAACGCGATGCGGCGATTGCCCGCGCCAAGAT
Source organism: Rhizobium sp. NLR16a (assembly GCF_017948245.1). Classification (NCBI taxonomy): domain Bacteria; kingdom Pseudomonadati; phylum Pseudomonadota; class Alphaproteobacteria; order Hyphomicrobiales; family Rhizobiaceae; genus Rhizobium; species Rhizobium sp. NLR16a. The sequence continues at coordinate 2,408,611 of NZ_CP072865.1, forward strand.
CGTCATAAACATCCATCATTATGCGAGTGGCGTTTTCGAGATCGTGCGTATTTCCTATCTGCTCGCCAATCGCGTTTGCGTGCTGACGGAAGGTGATAGCCGCGATCCAGACCTCCAGCCCTTTATCGGCGGCTTGGCAATTGAGCGCTATGACGACATGATCGACCGCTGCTACAGGCTGATCGCAGACGCAGACGAGCGCGATGCCACTGCCGCGACTGGCCTTGCGGCCATGCGGAGCCGCTCGCAGGCGGACATGCTGATGAGCGTCATGAAGGCCGCAGAAAAGGTAAGTCATGCGCATTGAGACCGCAGCCATCGAGGGCATTGTTGCAATCACGCCGCCACGCTTCGGCGATCACCGCGGCTACTTCTCCGAGGTATTCAAGGATGCCTGGTTCCGGGAAAATGTGGCCAACGTCACGTTCATCCAGGACAATGAGTCGCTTTCGGCGCAGGCTGGAACCGTCCGGGGGCTGCATTTCCAGATCCCGCCCTTTGCCCAGGGCAAACTGGTGCGCTGCCTTGCCGGTCGGATCATGGATGTCGTCGTCGATATCCGCGAGGGATCGCCGAGCTTCGGCAGATGGCTCTCTCAGGAACTCTCGCCGGAAACTGGCAAGCAGCTCTGGATACCGGCCGGTTTCGCGCACGGATTTGTAACGATCGAGCCGAACAGCGTTATCAGCTACAAGGTAACCGCACCCTACAGCCCGCAGCATGATCGGGGCATCGCGTGGAACGATCCGATGATCGGCATTCGCTGGCCGTTCGATGAGAGAGAGATAGTGTCGTCCGACAAAGACAAGACACTGCCGCGGCTCGCCGATCTGCCAAGCCATTTTTCTTATTCAACACAGCAACCCAAGGATTGATCGTCGATGCGCATACTGGTCACGGGCGGAGCGGGCTTCATCGGATCGGCATTGGTGCGCCATCTTGTCAGCGAGATCGGCGCCGAGGTGCTGAATGTCGACGCACTGACTTATGCCGGCAATATGGCATCGCTGAAATCCGTCGAATCGGCGCCGAACTATCAATTCCTGCGCGCCGATATCTGCGACCACGCCAGGATGCAGGAAGCATTCGCGTCCTTCCGCCCTGATATCGTCATGCATCTCGCCGCAGAGAGCCATGTCGACCGCTCGATCTCGGGCGCTGCCGATTTCATTCAGACCAATATCGTCGGCACATTCAGCCTGCTGGATGCCGCGCGGCACTATTGGGACGGGCTGGACGCGCGCAGCAAGAGCGCCTTCCGCTTTCTGCATGTCTCGACGGACGAGGTCTACGGCTCGCTCGGCGACGAGGGCCTCTTCGCGGAGACGACGCCTTACGATCCGTCCTCGCCCTACTCCGCCTCCAAGGCCGCGAGCGACCACCTGGCGGTCGCCTGGCACCGCACCTATGGCCTGCCCGTCGTCGTCTCCAATTGCTCCAACAACTACGGCCCGTTCCATTTCCCGGAAAAGCTCATTCCGCTGATGATCCTGAACGCATTAGAGAGCAAACCTCTTCCGGTTTACGGCAATGGCGCGAATGTTCGCGACTGGCTCTATGTCGAAGACCACGCCCGCGCGCTTTTCACGATCGCATCCAGAGGACGCCCCGGGGAAAAATACAATGTCGGCGGCCGCAATGAGCGCCGGAACATCGATGTCGTTCATCGCATTTGCGCGATCCTCGACAGCGTCTACGCTGACAAAGCACCTCATGCACATCTGATCGCCAACGTCACGGACAGGCCCGGACACGACGCACGCTATGCGATCGATGCCTCGAAGCTCGAAAGCGAACTCGGCTGGAAGGCGCAAGAGACTTTCGAAACCGGCATCGAGAAGACGGTGCACTGGTACTTGGAAAACGAATGGTGGTGGAGGCCGCTGCGCGAGAACGTCTACTCCGGCGAACGCCTCGGCGTTCTCAAAGGACAATAAGCGATGCGCATTGCCGTCACCGGCAAACAGGGCCAGCTCGTTCAGTCGCTGCTCAGACGTGGCGCCGAAACGGACGTCGACATCAGTGCGGTCGGGCGCCCGGAAATGGACCTCGCGAATCCCACAAGCATTGCGGCCGCCTTCTCGGCTCTGCGCCCAGATCTGATCGTCTCGGCCGCCGCCTATACGGCGGTCGACAAGGCCGAGAGCGAAGCCGAGCTTGCTTTCTCAGTCAACGCGACCGGCGCCGGGGCGGTTGCCGAGGCTGCCGCGCGGATCGAGGTCCCGGTGATCCACATTTCGACGGACTACGTCTTCAGCGGCGACAAGGCCACCGCATATTCCGAAGAGGATGCTACGGCGCCGATCTCCGTCTATGGGCGTTCGAAACTCGCGGGCGAGAAGGCCGTCGCGGCGGTGAACCCGAACCACGTCATCTTGCGCACTGCCTGGGTCTATTCGCCCTTTGGCACCAATTTCCTGAAAACGATGCTGCGGCTTTCCGAGACGCGCGATCATCTTCGCGTTGTCGCCGATCAGACAGGATGCCCGACCTCGGCACTCGACATCGCCGACGCGGTTCTTGCGATCGCAACCCGCATCGTAGCGGATCCTGCGCCATCGCTCCGCGGCACCTTTCACCTGACCGGCAGCGGCGAAGCTAGCTGGGCGGACTTCGCCGAAGAGATATTCGCGGAGCTTCATAAATCCGGCGGCAAAAAGGTCGAGGTCGAACGCATCCCGACGGCGGATTATCCGACGGCGGCGATGCGTCCCGCCAATTCGCGTCTCAGCGGCGACAAGCTCGCCAGAACATATGGAATCCGACTCCCGGAGTGGAAGCAGTCCATGATGGTGGTCATGCAAGACCTTTTGAATAAAGGTCTTTAAGGAGATTGGCATGAAGGGAATTATCCTCGCCGGCGGCACAGGCACACGTCTGCATCCGATCACAGAGGCCGTCTCGAAACAGTTGATGCCGGTCTACGACAAGCCGATGATCTACTATCCGCTGACGACGCTTATGCTCGCCGGCATCAGGGAGTTGCTGATCATCACCACGCCTCACGACGTCGAAGCCTTCAAGCGCCTTCTCGGCGACGGCTCGCAATGGGGAATTTCGCTGAACTATGCCGTACAGCCGAGCCCGGACGGCCTCGCCCAGGCGTTCATCATCGGCGCCGACTTCGTGCACGGCGACAGCTCGGCACTCGTTCTCGGCGACAACATCTTCTACGGGCACGGCTTGCCGGAAATCATGAAATCTGGCACGAGTCGTCGCGAAGGCGCGACAGTTTTCGCCTATCATGTCACCGATCCGGAACGCTATGGCGTCGTCGGCTTCGACGAAAAGATGAATGCGCTGTCGATCGAGGAGAAGCCGAAGGAGCCAAAATCGAACTGGGCGGTGACCGGCCTCTATTTCTACGATCAGCAGGTGGTCGATATCGCCGCCAACCTGAAGCCGTCACCGCGCGGTGAATTGGAAATCACCGACGTCAACCGCACCTATCTCGAGCGCGGCCAGCTATTCGTGGAGTTGATGGGCCGGGGCTATGCCTGGCTCGACACCGGCACGCCGGACAGCCTGCACGATGCCGCGGGTTTCGTCAGCACCCTGGAGAAACGCCAGGGCTTCAAGATCGCGTGTCCCGAGGAAGTCGCCTGGCGCATGGGTTACATCTCGCAGGCCGAACTCGCCAAGCTCGCGGAGAAGCTCGGCAAGAGTGCCTACGGCCAGTACCTGCGGAAGCTGTCCCCGGATTGGTGAACTGTCTGGCCGACCAGACGCGCTGTCCCTTTCAACCCGCATAACTGCAAAATCGACCGCGATTTTCGCAGTTATGCGTTCGTCCGTATGGATCAGACGTTTCCGGCTTCTCGCGCACTCGGAAATTCCGCCAGCCGGGCAGCGTAACGCGCCATGGTGTCGACTTCGAAATTGACAAAATCGCCGGCCTTGCGCTCACCCCAGGTGGTGACGTCGAGCGTGTGGCGGATGAGCAGGACATCGAAATCGGTGCCGTCGACAGCATTGACGGTCAGCGAAGTGCCGTCCAGTGCGATCGATCCCTTGGGGGCGACGAATTTCGCCAGATGTTCGGGCGCACGCAGGCGATAGCGGGTGGCGTCACCCTCCGATGTCACCGAGAGGATTTCCGCCTTGCCGTCGACATGGCCGGAAACGATGTGGCCGCCGAGCTCGTCGCCGATCTTCAACGACCGCTCGAGATTGATGCGGCTTCCTTCTTGCCAGGTGCCGATCGTCGTCAGCCGCAGCGCTTCTTCCCAAGCTTCCACCTCGAACCAGCGGCCATTGCTGCCTTCATCAGGCAGGCCGGTCACGGTCAGGCAGATGCCGGAATGGGAGATGGATGCACCCATATCGATGGTGGAGGGATCATAAGCGGTCGCGACGCGCAGCTTGATGCCCTCCTTCAGGGGGGAAACGGATTCTACTATACCGACATCGGTGACTATTCCGGTGAACATCAAAGCCCTCTTTCATATTCGTCCAGGCGATCGTCGCCAAAGATTCGCGTGCTCATATGCATGAAACCGGATGGTATGTCGGTTGCCTGCAACGGGGATTCAATACCGCCCCCACCGAGGGCGACAGGCGCCTGATAGAGCTGGATGTGGTCGACAAGACCGGCTTCGAGGAATAGCCGCGCCGTCTTTGCGCCGCCTTCGACCAGAAGCGAAGAAATGCCCCGCGTCGCAAGCGCCGGGAGCAGGACCTCGGGGTGATAAGGATTGCAGTAGACAATTTCGACGCCGGCGGCTTCGAGCGCGGTGCGGCGGGAGTCCATGTCGGCGGGGTCAGTGGTCGGCGCCCCAGCATCCGCCCCCAACGGCGAAACCTCTTCCCTCGCCACCACAATCACCGGCACGTCCCGCGCCGTCTGAACCAGCTTGCTCGTCAACGGCAATGCCAGCGCGGGATCAAGGACGATGCGGATCGGCGACTGTGCTTCGAGGCCTGGCGTGCGCACCGTCAAAAGCGGGTCATCTGCTATCGCGGTGCCGATGCCGACGAGGATCGCGTCGGTTTCGGCGCGCAGCGTCTGAACCTCAGCGCGGGCCTCCGGACCTGTGATCGCCACTTGGCCCTTCCCCTCACGGCCGATCATGCCATCGGCGGAAACGGCAAGCTTGAGAGTCACATAGGGGCGGTTCTTCGTTTGGCGGGTGAGATAGCCGGCCAGCGAGCGCCGGCCCTCTGTTTCCAGCACGCCTGGCGTCACCTCGATGCCGGCGTTGCGCAGCATCGCGATGCCGCGGCCCGAGACGCGCGGGTCAGGATCGGTGACGCTGACGACAACGCGGGCAATGCCATAGGCGATCAGCGCCTCTGCGCAAGGTGGCGTCTTACCGTGGTGCGAGCAGGGTTCGAGCGTCACATAAGCGGTGGCGCCACGGGCGAGTTCGCCGGCTTCGGCGAGCGCCTGCGGCTCGGCGTGCGGGCGGCCGCCGAGAGCCGTGACCGCACTGCCGACGACGACGCCGTCACGAACGATCAGGCAGCCGACGGAAGGGTTGGTGGCGGTACGGCCGAGATGCCGGCGCGATAGGCGGATCGCCGCCGCCATGAAACCTTCGTCCTCCGCCGAGACTCTCATGGCTCATCTGTCCAGCGGGTCGCGGGCGATCTTGGCGTTGATTTCGGAAATGACCTTCTCGAAATCCTCGGCAAGCGAGAAATCCCGGTAGACCGAGGCGTAACGCACGAAGCCGACATCGTCGAGGCTCTTCATGGCTTCCAGCACCTGCAAGCCGATTTGCTCGGAGGAGATTTCCGTCTCGCCGGAACTCTCAAGCCGGCGGACGATGCCGGAAACGGCGCGCTCGATGCGATCCCGCTCGACGGGGCGTTTGCGGAGCGCCACTTCGAAGGAGCGCACCAGTTTGTCACGATCGAAGGGCACCTTGCGGCCAGTCTTCTTGATGACCATCAGCTCGCGCAGCTGGACGCGCTCGAAGGTGGTGAAGCGGCCGCCGCAATCCGGACAGATACGCCGCCGGCGGATGGACGTGTTGTCCTCCGCCGGACGCGAATCCTTGACCTGGGTATCTTCCGAACCGCAATAGGGGCAGCGCATCGCTACTCCTTACCCCATGTAGCCATACATGGGGAAGCGGTCTGTGAGGTTGACCACCTTGCCGCGCACGGCGGCTTCAACGGCGGCGTTGCCGTCATCGGAATTGGCGACCTTCAGGCCGTCGAGAACCTCGACGATCAAATTGCCGATCTCGCGGAATTCGGCTTCCTTGAAGCCGCGCGTCGTGCCGGCCGGTGCGCCCAAACGCACGCCTGACGTGACGAAGGGCTTTTCCGGGTCGAAGGGAATGCCGTTCTTGTTGCAGGTGATATAGGCGCGGCCGAGAGCTGCCTCGGCGCGCTTGCCGGTGGCGTTCTTCTTGCGCAGGTCAACGAGCATCAGGTGGTTGTCGGTGCCGCCGGAGACGACGTCGAGGCCGCCTGCGATCAGCGTCTCGGCCAGCGCCCGGGCGTTCTTGACGATCTGAGCGGCGTAATCCTTGAATTCCGGCTGCAGCGCCTCGCCGAAGGCGACGGCCTTGGCAGCGATGATGTGCATCAACGGACCACCCTGCAGGCCCGGGAAGACAGCCGAATTGAACTTCTTGGCGAGATCCTCTTCATTGGTGAGGATGACGCCGCCGCGCGGGCCGCGCAGCGACTTATGCGTCGTCGTCGTCGCGACATGGCAATGCGGGAACGGCGACGGATGCTGGCCACCGGCGACGAGGCCGGCGATGTGAGCCATGTCGACCATCAGATAGGCGCCGACGCTGTCGGCGATCTCGCGGAAGCGCTTCCAGTCCCAGATGCGGGAATAGGCGGTGCCGCCGGCGATGATCAGCTTCGGCTTGTGCTCTTCGGCTTTGCGGGCGACTTCATCCATATCGAGCAGGTTGTCGCCTTCGCGCACGCCGTAGGAAACGACGTTGAACCACTTGCCCGACATGTTGACCGGCGAACCATGCGTCAGGTGGCCGCCCGAATTCAGGTCGAGACCCATGAAGGTGTCACCGGGCTGCAGCAGCGCCAGGAACACGGCTTGGTTCATCTGCGAGCCGGAATTCGGCTGGACGTTGGCGAAATTGACGCCGAACAGCTTCTTGGCGCGCTCGATCGCCAGTTCCTCGGCGATATCGACGAACTGGCAGCCGCCGTAATAACGCTTGCCCGGATAACCCTCGGCATATTTGTTGGTCATGATGGAGCCCTGGGCTTCCAGCACGGCGCGGGAGACGATGTTCTCGGAAGCGATCAGTTCGATCTCGTGCCGTTGGCGACCGAGTTCCTTTCCGATCGCGCCGAAAATTTCCGGATCAACGTCCGCAAGCGAGCGATTGAAGAAGGATTCGGTGGAAGCATTGGTCATGGGCGGGCTCCTCAACTGGAATGCGCTGAGGTATTAGCCTTCCGCCGTGGCAAGGGCAATACGAAGAACGACATTTGCTGAGCAAAGCGCGCGCTCCGGCCATTTTGCGACAGCGCGGCGCCGATGAATGGCGGCCGCATGACGCAGCGCCCTGCCCGGCATAAAAAAACCGCGCCCTCGAGGCGCGGTTCTCAAAATCACGATGCTGAGGTCGCCGCTTACTGAACCGGCTGTTCCATGCCGGCCGTGGTGTCGAGTGCGAGCTCGGCATTGCCGTCCATCTGATAGATGTCGTCGCGAAACTGGACGATGCCGTCGGGCATGCCCCAGGCGGAGATGTAGACGAAATAGACCGGAACTTCGGTGGCGAGCTTGATCGGCGTGTTGACGCCGCTTGCGATCACCTGTTCCATCTGCTGGCGGTTCCAGCCCGGCGTCTCGCGCAGCAACCAGGTCGACAGGTCGCGCACGTTCTGAACGCGGACGCAGCCCGACGATTCGAAACGCATGAGCTTGTTGAACAGGCCCTGCTGCGGCGTGTCGTGCATGTACTCGCCGTTCTTGTTGTAGAAGTTGATCTTCGTCGACGCCATGGCGTTGATCTTGCCCGGGTCCTGGCGAAACATCAGGTTCGGCGCCTCGCCGTTCCAATCGACAGTCTCCGGAGAAACCTCATTGCCCTTGCCGTCGATCAGGCGGATCGCGTTCTTTTCGAGATATGTCGGATCCTTGCGCATCAGCGGCATGATGTCCTTTTCGACGATCGAGCGCGGCGCGGTCCAGTAGGGGTTGAGGATGACTTCGTAGATCTTCGAGTTGACGAGATGCGTCGGTCGGCTCAGACGGCCGACGACCGCGGTGTGGCGCGTCGCAACGCTGCCGTCTTCGACGGCCTCGACATAGGCGGCCGGAATGTTGACCATTAGGTGGCGGCGGCCAAGATCTTCCGGGAAGGTCTGCAGGCGGACCAGATTGGTGTTCAACTGCTGCAGGCGGACATCGGCCGGAATGTTCATCGCCTTCAGCGTGAACTCGCCGAGAACGCCGTCGGACGGCAGGCCGTGACGCGCCTGGAAGCGCTTGACGGCGCCGTCGACATAGGAATCGAAGGCGTTCGACATGCCTGCCTCGCGCGGCAGGTCGCCGGTGATCGCAAGGCGCTGGCGCAGCGCCTGGACGGCGGGAGAGGAAACGCCGAGCTGCAGGCGCTGATCACCGGGATTGACTTCCGGCCAGCCGCCGGCTGCCGCAATCTGCTGATACTGCATGATCGCCTGCTGTGCGCTCGCGACCGATTGGGGACCGAGGATCGGCGTATTGGAAACGACGGCGGTCGCCGTGCGCGAAGCCGCCTTGGCATCGAACTGGTCGTCCCAGTTGCCGCGGCGCGGCGCGTTGATCAGCGTATCGAGCGCCGACTGCGCCAATGCCGGCGCGGCCATAGCGCTGGCGCCAATCGTTGCCGCGGACGCAAGGAAAGCGCGGCGCGAGAGAGCTTCATTTCCGTTTTTCTTCGACATAGTCCCAACCACTGAATGCCGCATGCAAGGAAGCGCGGCGCTTTGCGATATCACTGCGCCGTAACGCAGATCCCTATCCATTCGTTCTCCCGGCACATCGGAAAATCCTGCCCCGCATCACAAGACTGCGATGCGGAAGCCTGAACGTTCCTGGTCCATTGAAAGCGCCGGTTGCTAACCTTCCGCTGCCACACCAATATGGCCAATTCGTGTTGCCGGGACCGCAGATCGCTGCCGATGGCCGAGTCATCACGCAACGAACCATGTGACGAGGTAAATCGTGCCGGTTAATAACGGCTAAAAAACGGCTTGAATACCGGCCCTTACGCTTGCCTGCCATGCGTTGCAAAGATGCCACGCGGGCGCAAACGGCAAAACCGGACGCGCAGGGAACGCATCCGGTTTTCTTCAACCCTGAAAGGAGGTCGAGGGTCTTAGAGGCGATACATGATCGAGTCGTTCCAGAAGCGGTCGAGCCGCTGGAGCAGCTTGTTCATCTGGGTGAACTCGTCGGTGCCGATGCCGCCGACCTTGTCGATCGAGGCGATGTGGCGTTCGTAGAGCTTGGCGACCGTTTCGGCGATGTCCTGGCCGGTGTCGGTCAGGCTGATGCGGACCGAGCGGCGGTCGATGCGGGAGCGCTGGTGGTTGATGAAGCCGAGGTCGACCAGCTTCTTCACGTTGTAGGAAACATTGGAGCCGAGATAGTAGCCACGGGAGCGCAGCTCGCCGGCGGTCAGCTCGGAATTGCCGATGTTGAAAAGGAGCAGCGCCTGGATGGCGTTGACGTCGCTGCGACCCTGGCGGTCGAACTCGTCCTTGATGACGTCGAGAAGACGGCGATGAAGACGTTCGACCAGATGAAGGGATTCCATGTAAAGATCACGGATGCCCTGATCCTGCTGGTCACGGAAGTTGGATACCGCCTGCGGCTTGATTTTCGTGTTCATATTGACTGCCTCACTGTTTGTTTGGCGGTGTCGTTTTCTTCCCGCCTTGAGTGAGACCCTATCGAATACATATAAAATTCGACTTAAACCGCAGGCTTAATGGAGCCTTACCGGAAACTCCACGTTGTCTCAGGGTAAATCAACACTTACCTGGCGGCGGTGCCGGCGCTTTTCCAGCCAGAGCAACAGGCGGAATATGCAGTAGACCGCGGCGACCATGAGATGCAGCAGAATGATCAGCTTGTTGGGTCCGAAGATATCAGGCAGCAGGCCATACATCAGGATCTGCCCGCCTGCTGCCAGCACCCAGATAACCGGCCCCCAGGAGACGGTAAGCCAGAGGCCGAGGGAGGCGACGGGGAAAAGCACGGCAAGGCTGGTGCTCGCCACCTTCCACGGCAGGTTCAAAAGATCGAAGCGGCCGGCGCCGACCAAGGAATAGCCGACGAGCATCGCCCAATATTGGAGACCGAACCAGAAGCAGGATACGGCCACCAGCCTCAGGAGGAGGATGAAGAGAAGATCCGCCAGCGTGCGTTTCGGTAGTGTCGGGGATTCGGTTTCCATGGCGCAAACATCGGTTCGGGATCGGATCGTTACAAGCAGTTTTTCCGCCGCGGCCAATCGTCCGGTTTGGATTTTCCGGGCGCCATGATAATGAGCGCTCCGATAAATGGAATGGGCCAGGGACAGATATCATGCAAGATAAGACGCATCTCGTCGACGACATCACCGGCCATCGCCGCATGCGGCGCAACCGCAAGGCGGACTGGACGCGCCGGCTGGTGCAGGAGAACCGGCTGACGGTCGACGACCTGATCTGGCCGATCTTCATCGTGCCGGGTTCCGGCATCATCGATCCGATCCCGGCCATGCCCGGCGTCAACCGCATGAGCATCGACAAGGCCGTCGAGGCCGCCCGCGAAGCGGCCGATCTCGGCATTCCGGCGCTGGCGACCTTTCCCAATATCGAGATGGAGCTACGTGACGAGGCCGGTTCGAACAGCCTCGAGGCCAACAATCTGATCAATAAGGCCACGGCGGCGATCAAGAAGGCGGTGCCGGAGATCGGTGTCATCACCGACGTCGCGCTCGACCCCTTCACCAGCCATGGCCATGACGGCATTCTGAGAGACGGCGAGATCGTCAACGACGAGACGGTCGATCAGGTGGCGCGCGCTGCCGTGATGCAGGCCGATGCTGGCGCCGACATCATCGCGCCGTCGGAGATGATGGACGGGCGCATCGGCGCCATCCGCATGGCGCTCGATGCCGCCGGCCACCAGAGCGTCGGCATCATGAGCTATGCAACGAAATTCGCCTCTGCCTTCTACGGCCCCTATCGCGAGGCGATCTCGACAGGCGGCCTGCTGATAGGCGACAAGAAGACCTATTATATCGACCCGGCCAACGGCACCGAGGCGATCCGCGACGCCGCCCTCGACGTCGAGGAAGGCGCCGACATGCTGATGGTCAAGCCCGGCCTGCCTTATCTCGACATCTGCTGGCGGATGAAGGAGGCCTTCGGCCTGCCGACCTTCGCCTACCAGGTTTCCGGTGAGTATACGCAGATCAAGGCGGCAGCGATGAACGGCTGGATCGACGGCGAGCGGGCGATGCTCGAAACGCTGCTGTCGTTCAAGCGGGCGGGATGCGACGGCATCCTCACCTATTTCGCGGTCGAGGTGGCGAAAATTCTCGCAAAGAGGTGATTTCGGGGCGAATGATTGTATTTCGCCCCGCCGACACCATATCAGCGGCGTCGCTTTTGCGAGAGGAGATCGAGATGAGCTACAACCCCAATCCGCTTTATGCCGCACCGGAGGACTGGCGCGCCTATAGCGGCGTGTTGAGCCGCCGTGTGTTTGCCTTCATGCTCGATTACCTCATCGTGGCGCTGCTGTGCATTCCCGCGGCGATCGTTCTGTTCTTCCTTTCGATCGTCACGCTCGGCCTCGGCTTCTTCCTCTATCCTGCCCTCTTCGTCATCGTCGCCGGCCTTTACTTCGGCCTGACCGTCGGCGGACCGAGCCAGGCTTCGCTCGGCATGCGGGCAATGGGGATTGCGATCGTGCGCGTCGATGGACGGCCGATGGATTTCCTGACGGCGATCGTGCATCTGGTGCTGTTCTGGATCCTCAACTCGGTGCTGACGCCGCTCATCCTGCTTGCCGGCCTGTTTATCGAGCGCAGCCGTCTCATCCACGACCTACTGGTCGGCACGGTGACAGTGCGCACTGCCTGAGATCCTGCTGCCTGGGACCTGGTGGCGGAGACGAAAAAACTCTCCGCCTTCCCTGTACCGGGGATCACGATGCTCCATATCCAAAATTAGAAGACTGAAATGAAGGGCGGAGACCGCCGCGCTGTTGACGTTTTCTATTCTTAGGTCATGCTGTCAGAAAACGGCACTGTCTCGACAAGGAAACTTCCGCGACAAATGAATACGCAGACGACGCCATCCCCGCAGTTTTATCTGACGGCTCCGGCTGCGTGTCCGTATCTGCCGCATGAGATGGAGCGCAAGGTCTTCACCCATCTGGTCGGCCCGCGGGCCGCCGAGATGAACGACATCCTCACCCAGGGCGGGTTCCGCCGCTCGCAGAACATCGCTTACCGCCCGGCCTGCGAATCCTGTCGCGCCTGCGTTTCCGTGCGGATTCTCGCCCAGGAATTCGAACCGACGAAATCGATGAAACGGGTGCTTGCCGCCAATTCCGACGTCATCGCCACCGAATTCGCAGCCCAGCCTTCCAGCGAGCAATATTCACTCTTCCGGCGCTATCTCGATTTCCGCCACCAGCAGGGCGGCATGTCCGACATGACCGTGCTCGATTATGCGATCATGGTGGAAGACACGCATGTGAACACGCGAATCATCGAATACCGCCGGCGCGAGGAAGGCTCCGGGCTGGAGGAGCGGCCGAAGGGCGAACTGCTTGCCGCCGCACTCACCGACACGATGAGCGACGGGCTGTCGATGGTCTATTCCTATTTCAATCCGGCGCTCGAGCGGCGTTCGCTCGGCACATTCATGATTCTCGACCATGTCAGGCGCACGAAAGCGCTCGGCCTGCCGCATGTCTACCTCGGCTACTGGGTTCAGGGTTCACGAAAAATGGACTATAAGACCCGTTTCCAGCCGCAGGAGCATCTCACTCCGCGCGGCTGGGAGCGTTTCGACCCCTCCTCCATGCCCGAAAGCACCCACGATTAGAGCCTTTCCCGGTCAGCTTGGAGCATTCTGTTGGCTCAAACGGAGTCGGATGGTCGACCGGCCGGCGCGCGTCGTAGCCCAGATCTACGGCCAAGCCGGCCGGTCGAGCAGGCGGCCCGTTTCAGCCGACCCTCCCCCAGATTTGCCAGGCAAATCTGCAAGACTAAAAAATCGCCGGACGCACTTGTCGCTTCGCCATGGCGAAGCGGTGCGGCCGGTGGGCCGGGCATCTCTAGCCAGGGCAGAGGCGATCGGCTCGGACGTACTTGGGGGTATGCCCGTCGCCAATCGCTTCTGCCCTGACGAAAACCTGCTCCGGCAGAATGCTTCAAGCTGACCAGCAAAGGCTCTAAATGCTCCCCACCGCTCTTTCCGATCATCGGAAAGGCCTGCTGCTGACGGCGATCGGCGGGCTGGCGCTTTCCATGGATATCCCGCTCGTCCGCCTTGGCGACGGTGACATCTGGTCGATTCTCGGAATGCGGAGCGCAGCAACGGTCGTCGCCACGCTCGTCATATTAGGAGCAATGCGCCTGGTTTCGGGCAAGTGGCCGGTTCTCGTTCCGGGGCGACCCGGTTTGCTCGCCGGTCTGCTCTACGGTCTCTCTTCCCTCACCTTCGTGCTGGCCGTCTTCAATACGGCCACAGCCAATGTCGTCTTCATCGTCGCCTTCAACCCGATGTTCGGAGCTCTTCTTTCCTGGATTTTCCTCAAGGAGAAGCCTCCGGCCGCAACGCTGGTCGCGATGCTGTTCATGATATCAGGCGTCGGATTGATCGTGAGCGAAGGACTTTCCAGCGGCCATGTTTTTGGCGACGCCATGGCGCTTCTCAGCGCGCTCATTCTTGCCGCAGCCATTACGGTCGGGCGTGCCTCTCGCCGGCAAATGGGCTTCGTGCCGCTGCTTGCCGCCATCCTGCCGGCTGTACTCGGCCTCACGCAGGCTCTGCCCTCAGGGCTTGCCATCGTCCATCCCGGCTGGATCCTCTTCAACGGCGCCATCGTGATGCCGGTCGCCTTCTGGTGCCTGGCGACAGGACCACGTTATCTGTCCGCGCCTGAAGTCGGCATGTTCTATCTCTTGGAAACGGTGCTGGCGCCGATCTGGGTCTGGCTGATCTTTGCCGAAACGCCCGCGACCATGACACTCGTCGGCGGCGGCATCCTGACGGCGACAATCGCCGTGCATTCCCTCTGGATGGCGCGACGCAAGAGCGTCAGGCAAGTCTCATGATGTGACGTTGTCGCTTGCCTGGCCCCATGTCATACAACGATGAAGGAGCGACGCGCTTCCCTTGGGACTTCAGCGTGCCGCTCAACCGGTAGCCTTCAACTGCTGCTGTTCCAGTTCCCGGCCGAGGGCTTCGACGACATGCGCCCAGCCTTGCCGCGTTTTCTCCTCGTGTGCGGCCCATTCGGCGCACATTTCGTGGGTCAATGTAAGCCGGCTGCCGCCGCCGAGAGGCTCGATGTCGATTTCGACGCGATCGCAATTGTGGTCGTGCTCCTCGACGGAAAAGCTGAAGACCATGCGTTGCGGGCGCTTCAATTCCAGAAAGACGCCCTGATGAAAGGCGTCGCCGGTCGGGCGGCGGTCAACGACGAAGAAACGGCCGCCGACACGCGGGTCGATGTCGGCACGGATGACATGACCATCATCGGTCGCAAACAGGAAGCGGCGGGCAATTTCGGGGTTGAGCCAGGCGTCGTAGACCACAGCGGGCGGGGCCTTGTAGGTCTGGCTGACATGCAATTTGATGGTGCTGGCGGGCATCGATTTTCCTCCGGTAGGGGCACGGGCGCCTTCTCGAGGCGCAACGGACCACAGCCGTTCCGTCCGCCCACGCAACCGGCCTTCTCTTATTTTGATAACAGCAATGAGATAGAGAAGTTCCCACGCCCGCCAAGAGCCGAGCGCGGAATTTAATTCGACAGAAAATCAAGGCGTTACGACGGTCCTTTGCGCGCCTGGACAGGTGCGCGGCGCCGTAAAGCCTCAGCCGGCGAATTTGCCGCTGCGCGGGAAGCCCTTCGGCACGGTGCGGCCGGCGCTAGCGCGATCGCCCAGCCATTCGGCCAGCTCGTCCTTGTTCTTCGTGAAGGTGCGGCCGGCGCTGTCTTCCCAGACGAGGCCGTCTGATATTGCGAAGCAGCGGACATCGGAAATGCCGCCATCCTTGTAGCGCTGCAGGCGCACGCCCTTGCCGCGCGACATTTCCGGCACCTGCGCGAGCGGGAAGACCAGCAGCTTGCGGTTCTCGCCGACGACGGCAACATGATCGCCGCTAACCGGCACCAGCAGCTGCGTTTCCTCCGGCAGCGCGACATTCATGATCTGCTTGCCTTTGCGCGTATTGGCGACCAGCTCCGCCTCTGGAACGACGAAACCGTTGCCCGCCGTCGACACGATCAGTTGCTTGCGCGCGGAATCGTGGACGAAGGCGGTCAGCACCGCCTGGTCGTTATCCATGTCGACCATGATACGCAACGGCTCGCCGTGGCCGCGTCCGCCCGGCAGCTTGTCACCACCGAGCGTGAAGGCCTTGCCGCCTGTCGTGACGATCAGGATCTTGTCCGTCGTCTGCGCCGGGAAGGCCACCTTCAGGCCGTCCCCTTCCTTGAAGGTCAGCGTCGCGGTGTCGGCGATGTGGCCCTTCAAGGCGCGGATCCAGCCCTTTTCGGATATGACGACCGTGATCGGCTCCTTCTCGATCATCGCCTGCTGGATCGCCTCTTCATCGGCCTCAGGCGCGTCGGCGAACTGGGTGCGGCGGCGGCCGACCTCGGTCGCCTTGGCGAATTTCTTCTTCACCTCGCCGATTTCCCAGGCAACCGTCTGCCACTGCTTGTCGTCTGAGGCAAGCAGCGCCTCGATCTCGCTCTTTTCCTTGGTGAGTTCGTCAAACTCCTTGCGGATCTCGAATTCTTCCAGTTTGCGCAGGGCGCGCAGCCGCATGTTGAGGATCGCTTCGACCTGATTGTCGGTCAGATCCCATCGCGCCATCATGACCGGCTTCGGCTCGTCTTCCTCGCGAATGATCCGGATCACCTCATCGATGTTGAGGTAGGCGATCAACAGACCGCCGAGGATCTCGAGACGCTTGTCGATTGCGGCCAGGCGGAAGCGCGACCGGCGCTGCAGGACTTCGCGACGGTGGTCCAGCCACTCCTTCAGCACCTCGTTCAGCGCCATGACTTTGGGGATGCGCCCCATGGACAGAACGTTCATGTTGAGCGGAAAGCGGCTTTCGAGCTCCGTCAGCTTGAACATCGATTCCATCAGGATGGTCGGATCGACGCTGCGGGACTTCGGCGCCAGGACGATGCGAATGTCCTCGGCCGATTCATCGCGGATGTCTTCCAGCAGCGGCAGCTTGCGGGCGATCAGCAGCTCGGCGATCTTCTCGATCAGCCGCGATTTCTGCACCTGAAAGGGAATTTCGGTGATGACGATCTGATAGCCGCCGCGACCGAGATCCTCCGTCTGCCATTTCGCCCGCACGCGAAAACCGCCGCGGCCGGTGCGGTAGCTCTCGATGATGCTGTCGCGGCTGTCGATGATAATGCCGCCTGTGGGGAAATCCGGGCCGGGAATGAATTCGACGAGCTTTTCGATGGTCGCATCGGGATGCTTGATCAGATGCAGGGCGGCGTCGCAAAGCTCATGCGCATTGTGAGACGGGATCGAGGTCGCCATGCCGACGGCGATGCCGGAGGAGCCGTTGGCGAGCAGGTTCGGGAAGGCGCCGGGAAGCACGACCGGCTCGGAATTCGATTCGTCGTAGGTGTCGCGGAAATCGACCGCATCCTGATCGATGCCTTCGAGCAGCAGTTCGGAGACCGCCGTCATCTTCGATTCGGTGTAACGCATGGCGGCGGGGCTGTCGCCGTCTATATTGCCGAAATTGCCCTGGCCGTTGACCAGCGTATAACGCTGCGAGAAATCCTGGGCGAGACGGGCAAGCGCGTCGTAGATCGACTGGTCGCCATGCGGATGGTAGTTACCCATCACTTCGCCGACGATCTTGGCGCATTTTCTGAAGGCCGAAGTGGGCCTCAGCCCCATCTCGTTCATCGCGTAGACGATGCGGCGATGGACAGGCTTCAGCCCGTCGCGCACGTCAGGCAGCGCGCGGTGCATGATGGTCGACAGCGCATAGGCAAGGTAACGCTGCTCGAGCGCCGCCTTGAGGTCGACCGGCTGGATGTTGTCGTCGTCTCCGCCGGAAGGCGGCAAAATCTCTTGTCCCATGGGCCTTGACTAGCCCAGAAGTGGCCGGCGGGCAAGGAATCCGGCCTATTGCAGCTGTGGATGAAGTCTTGGGGGCGACATCAAAGGATGAGACAAACGTTCCGCCGCAATTTGGACTTCGTTTGCCGTTCCCTTCAACAGAAATTTAGAAGTCCGCAAATATAAAGCGGCCCCAATCCGTAGTAGCGTAACTGCAGATTTCCAAACCGCCACACGCCACCAGAGGAATCACCCTTATGAACATTTATCGGACAACGCGGCTGATGCTGTCGGGCGCAGCCTTTTTCTCGCTCGCCGGCTCGGCCTTGGCCCTCGACGGCAATGATCTGCTGAAGAAGCTCAATGCCGCCTATGCCGCACAGGGCGGAACGATTTCGGCTGACGGCGTCGATATCAATGGCACCACCGTGACCTTGAAGAAAGTCAGCATCAAACCGGCCGGCAACGAGAGCTTCGCCATCGGCGAAGTCACCCTGTCCGGCGTGGAGGAAGATGAGGAAGGTGGCTATTACATCGAAGAGGCCGCCTTCCCCGATATCAACACGACGAAAGACGGCGTCACCATGACCGCACAAGAGCTGACGCTCGGCGGCATTTCCATTCCGGCGACAGCCGGCGGCGACAGCCTCGACACAATGATGCTCTACGAAACCGCCCATACCGGCCCGCTGAAGGTGGTCAAGGACGGCGCGGAAGTGTTCTCGCTACTGCAAAGCGACATGAACCTGACGCTGCGCGAGGACGAATCCGGCTTCGATTTCGACGGCGCCTTCAAAAGCATGAAGGCCGATCTCACCAAGGCCGAAGATCCGCAGGGCAAGGATGCGATCGAGAAGCTCGCCCTGCAGCACGTCCAGGGCGACATCACCATGAAAGGCGCCTGGGAGCTCGGGCCCGGCACGTTCGACGTTTCGGAAATCGCCTTCGACTTCACGAACATCGGCAAGCTCAACCTCGGCTTCAAGATCTCCGGCTATACGATGGCCTTCATGAAATCACTGCAGGATGCGGTGAAGGAATCGGAATCCAATCCGAACACGGAACAGTCGCAGCAGGCGCTCGGCCTTGCCATGCTCGGCCTGATGCAGCAGCTGTCCTTCGAGGGCGCTCACGTGCGCTTCGAAGATGCCTCGATCACCAAGCGGGCGCTCGATTACGCCGGTTCGCAGCAGAACATGTCAGGCAAGCAGATGGCGGATTCGCTGAAGGCGATGACGCCGATCATGCTGGCGCAGCTCAATATCCCGGAACTGCAGAACGCCGTTTCGGCCGCCGTCAACACCTTCCTCGACGACCCCAAGAGCTTGACGGTGAAGGCCGCTCCTGAAAAGCCGGTGCCGTTCCCGACGATCGTCGGCGCCGCGATGGGCGCTCCGAACACGCTGCCGCAGGTGCTCGGCGTCAAGGTTTCGGCCAACGACTGATCGCTCAAATTGCAAGAAAGGGCCCGACAGTTCCGCTGCCGGGTCCTTTCTTGTTTCAAATCAAACGATCCGCGCAGACAAAAAGCCCGGCGTTTGCGGCCGCCGGGCTTTTCTGTTCGACGCTGAGCCGAACTCAGTCCTTCTTGACCGGCGGGATCGGCCGGATCGAAAGCTCGCGCAGCTGCGTCGGGGTTGCCGGGGTCGGCGCGCCCATCAGCAGGTCCTGGGCCTGCTGGTTCATCGGGAACAGCGAGATCTCACGCAGGTTCTTGGCGCCGACGAGCAGCATAACGATTCGGTCGATGCCGAAGGCGGCGCCGCCATGCGGAGGCGCGCCGTACTGGAAGGCGCGGTAGAGGCCGCCGAAGCGGTCCTCGACGTCCTGCTGGCTGAGACCGACCTTCTCGAAGGCGGCGACCATGGTTTCCGGCGACTGGTTGCGGATCGAACCCGAGGCGATCTCGAAGCCGTTGCAGACGGCGTCGTACTGGAAGGCCTTGATCGTCAGGGGATCCTGGTTCCTGAGCGCATCGAGGCCACCCTGCGGCATCGAGAACGGGTTGTGGGCGAAATCGACCTTCTTTTCCTCGTCGTTCCATTCGAAGAATGGGAAGTCGACGATCCAGCAGAGCTCGAAGCGGTCGCGGTCGACGAGGTTGAGTTCTTCGCCGGCCTTGGTGCGGGCCTCACCCGCAAACTTGTAGAATTTTTCCGGCTCTCCGGCGACGAAGAAGCACGCGTCGCCGTCACCAAGACCAAGTTGGGTCCGGATCGCATCGGTGCGCTCCTCGCCGATGTTCTTGGCAAGTGGTCCGGCGCCTTCGAGCTTCTCGCCTTCCTTGCGCCAGAAGATGTAGCCGAGGCCCGGCTGGCCCTGGCTCTGCGCCCAGGCGTTCATGCGGTCACAGAAAGCACGCGAGCCGCCTGTCTTGGCCGGGATCGCCCAGACCTGGACCTTCGGGTTGGAGGCGATCATGCCGGCGAAGACTTTAAAGCCCGAGCCGGCGAAATGTTCGGTCACCGCTTCCATGACGATCGGGTTGCGCAGATCGGGCTTGTCGGAGCCGTATTTGCGGATCGCCTCGTCATAGGGGATGCGCGGCCATTCCTTGGTGACCGGCTTGCCTTCGGCAAACTCTTCGAACACCTTGGTCATCAGCGGACCCATGGTGTCCCAGACGTCTTCCTGGGTGACGAAGCTCATTTCGAGGTCGAGCTGGTAGAATTCGCCAGGCAAGCGGTCGGCGCGCGGGTCTTCGTCACGGAAGCACGGCGCGATCTGGAAGTAACGGTCGAAACCTGCGACCATGAGCAGTTGCTTGTACTGCTGCGGCGCCTGCGGCAGAGCGTAGAAGGTGCCGGGATGAATACGGCTCGGCACGAGGAAGTCGCGCGCGCCTTCGGGCGAGGAGGCTGTGAGGATCGGCGTGGTATATTCGGTAAAGCCCGCGCCGCCCATTTCACGGCGCATGGCCGAAATCACCTGGGTGCGCTTGACGATGTTTTTGTGCAGGGTTTCGCGGCGAAGATCGAGGAAGCGATACTTGAGGCGAACGTCTTCCGGATAATCAGGCTCACCGAAGACCGGCAGCGGCAATTCCTTGGCGGCGGAGAGCACTTCGATCTCCTGCGCGTAGAGCTCGATCTCGCCGGTCGCCATGTTCTTGTTGACGGTCTCTTCGGTACGGGCTTTGACGAGGCCGTCGATGCGGATGACCCATTCGCCACGCACGGTTTCCGCCGTCTTGAAGGCAGGGCTATCCGGGTCGGCGACGACCTGGGTGATGCCGTAATGGTCGCGAAGGTCGATGAAGAGAACGCCGCCATGGTCGCGAACGCGATGGACCCAGCCGGCGATGCGGACGGTCGAGCCGACATCCGTCTTGCGGAGGGCGGCACATGTGTGGCTGCGGTAGCGATGCATAATCTCAAATCCTGGCATGTGGCTGAAGACGGCAGCAGGGGTTCGAAGACCCTCCCGCGCCGACAAGAAAATCGGGCGGAAAAGCGCATGGACGCTCCGATTTGTCAAGGCTTGGCGCGCCCCGCCCCTGGGTTTGACATGCGTTTATGGCGAGGCTGCGACCCACAGGCTGCGGCAGTTTGGCCGCGTTTCCCGTATTGATGAAGATGCGGCTCAACTTTAAAAGGATCGGCATTCCCATCCTGGAGCCGCCGCATGCCTCTGCTGACCCGCCGCAACCTTCTGAAGGCATCCGCCGTCGCGGGCGCATATGGCGCAGGCATGGCCATTGCGGGCAAATTCGGACTGGCCGAGGCGGCGTCGGAACCGCAGCTGCTGACGGCTGTGAAAACCGAGGCCATCCTGACCGAGGCCGGTCCGACTCAGGATGTCATGAGCTGGGGCCATGACGGCATGCCGCCGGTTCTGAGAATGACCAAGGGGCGGCCCTACGCGGCAAGGCTGAAGAACGGACTCGATGAGCCGACGACGATCCATTGGCACGGGCTTCGTATCGACAACCGCATGGATGGCGTGCCCTTCGTGACGCAGCCCTATATCTATACCGGCGACAGCTTCGACTATGCCTTCACGCCGCCCGATGCCGGCACCTTCTGGTACCATCCGCATTGCAACACGCTGACGCAGATGGGACATGGCATGACCGGCATGCTCGTCGTCGAGGATCCGGCTGATCCGGAATTCGATGCCGAGGTGTTGCTCAATCTGCGCGACTGGCGTCTCGGAGGCGACGGGCAGTTCATCGCGCCCTTCCGGCCGCGCGACGCTGCCAAGAGCGGCACCTACGGCACGGTGCGCACGGCCAACTGGCGCCAGGAGCCGCAATATGACGCCCCGGCCGGCGGGTTGGCGCGGCTGCGCATTGCCATCACCGACGTGACGCGCATCTTCTTGCTGAAGATGGCGGGCGCAGATGCGACCGTCATCGCAATCGACGGCAATCCGGTGCCGAAACGCTTCCCCCTCGACCTCCTGCAGATCGGGCCGGGCCAGCGGCTCGATCTTGTGGTGCGCATGCCGGACGATGAAGGCGCCGTCGCGACACTGGAAGACATTCGCGGCACGGCGCCGAAGACGATCGCCAGCCTGCGTGCGGTCGGGGCATCGCTGAAGCGCGACATCGGCGATCTCGGGCCTCTTGGCCATAATCCTGTTCCGAAGGCCGATCTTTCCGTTGCCGAACAGATCCCGCTGGTGTTGAGCGCCACTGCGGAAAATGCCGCCGTGGAAAGCATCTGCGGCACGCTCGGCTACAGCTTCTGGGCGATCAACAAGGTGCCGTGGCCCGGAGACACGCCCGATCCGACGGCGCCGCTGGCGGAACTGAAGCTCGGCAGAAGCTATGTCTTCAACCTCGAGAACACCACGCCGCACGCGCATCCGATCCATCTGCACGGGATGAGTTTTACGGTGATCTCCTCCTCGGCGCGGGAGGCGATGCCGCTGGTGTCCGACACCTACCTCGTCCAGCCGGACGAGAAAGTGCAATTGGCTTTTGTCGCCGACAATCCCGGCGACTGGGTGTTGCATTGCCACATCATCGAGCATCAGAAGACGGGAATGACCAGCTATATCAGAGTGAGCTGAAGCATTCCCTGTGCCTCAGTTTGGACGTGATTCTTCTTCAGCAATGCTTGAAGCGTATGCTGTTGTATTGACATATCGAAGCGAAAGGAGAAGGAAGGTTCAACCAACCTTTTCCTTGCGAATGAAATGATATGATCGAAACCACCGCCGATTTGGCGGCCGCCTGCAAAGAGCTGGCCAAGTCCGACTTCATCACCATCGACACCGAATTCCTGCGTGAGACGACGTTCTGGCCGGAGCTCTGCCTGATCCAGATGGCAAGCCCGACATTGGAAGTACTCGTCGACCCGCTGGCGAAGGGCATCGATCTCGCTCCCTTCTTCGAGCTGATGGCGGACACCAAGGTGTTGAAAGTCTTTCACGCGGCGCGTCAGGACATCGAAATCATCTTCAATCGCGGCAATCTCATTCCGCATCCGATCTTCGACACGCAGGTCGCCGCCATGGTCTGCGGTTTCGGCGACAGCGTCTCCTATGACCAGCTGGTCAGCCGCATCAAGAACGTCCATATCGACAAGTCGTCGCGCTTCACCGACTGGAGCCGCCGGCCGCTCTCCGAAAAGCAGCTGGAATATGCGCTGGCCGACGTCACCCATCTGCGCGACGTCTACCTGTCGCTGAAGGCGGAACTCGATCGCGAAGGCCGCACGTCGTGGCTGCGCGAGGAAATGGACATTCTCGAGGCGCGCGAGACCTACGACATGCATCCCGACGACGCCTGGCAGCGTCTGAAGATGCGCCTGCGCAAGCCGCAGGAGCTGGCAATCCTGAAATACGTCGCCGCCTGGCGTGAGCGCGAGGCGCGGGCCCGCAACGTGCCGCGTTCGCGAGTTTTGAAGGACGATGCGATCTATGAGATCGCCCAGCAGCAACCCAGGGATTCCGAAGCGCTCGGCCGCCTGCGCACCATTCCGAAGGGCTGGGAGCGTTCGGCCGCCGGGACGGCAGTCGTCGAAGCGGTCAATGCGGCGCTCGCCCTTCCGAAAGCCGAGATGCCGCATGTGCCACGTCAGGCACAGGCCCCGGAGGGCGCAGCTGCCGCCGTCGAACTCTTAAAGGTGCTGCTGAAGCTGATCTCGGAAAAACATGGGGTGGCGCCGAAGGTGATCGCCAACAGCGAGGATCTCGACAAGATTGCCGCCGATGGCGAGAAGGCCGATGTCGCTGCCCTGCACGGCTGGCGGCGCGATCTTTTCGGCGAGCCGGCGCTGCAGCTGATCCAGGGCCAGATCGGATTGCGATTCGCCGGCCGGAAGGTTGAAACGGTCGCACTCTGACACCAAATCGAATTCGCTCAACGCCTTTTTCCCAACCGAAAACAATGGCGGAGACACTGCGAAGCGAAGGGCGCGGCATGCGGGAAATTTCTCCGACGCAGAACTGGATCCTGATCGTCATCGTTCTCGCGGCGAGCGGCGTCGTCTATGATTCGATGTTCTATTCGGAGCAGACGCCGGTCGTCGGGGCGATCTTCGCGCTGTTCATCGGCATGCCGATCATTGCCTTCGAGCGCAAGGTGCTGTTCCGCGGACTCTACAGACGCATCCAGAAGCTACCGACCTTCGCCTTCATCATAACCGAACTGGCGATCTACGAAATTCTGATGAGCATTGGCTTTGCCTGCGCCGGGCTGCTGCTTCGCTCGGTCGGCGTGCTGAAGCCGACGTCGCTCCTCGATCTCGTCATCATGCCGTTCGACGTCTTCCTTTATGCACTTGTCGTCTGCTTGGCGCTGATCTTCATCCTGCGCGTGCGCGAACTGCTCGGCCGCGAAGTATTCACCAGCATGCTCATCAGCCGCTATCGCAATCCGGTCAAGGAAGAGCGGGTCTTCCTGTTTATCGATCTCGTCGATTCGACGGCTTTTGCCGAAAAACACGGCGACCTCAGGGCGCAGCAGCTGCTGAGCTCGCTGTTTGCGACTTTCGCCGAGCCGGTCAGACGCCACAAGGGCATGATCAACGACTATGTCGGCGATGCGGCGATCATTACCTGGCCGCTGGCCCGCGGCGTCAAGGATGCGCGCTGCGTTCGCTGCATCTTCGATATCCTCGCCGATATCGAAGCCAATGCCGCCGGCTGGCGGAAAAATTACGGCCAGGTGCCGAAGCTTCACGTTGCACTTCATGGCGGCGAGATCATCACGGCGGAAGTCGGCGTCGACCACCACAAGATCAGCTATTTTGGCGATACGGTGAATACGACCGCCCGGCTGGAGACGCTCTGCCGCAGCCTGAACCGGCAGGTGCTGATCTCCGCGGAGCTGGCCCGGCGCATGACCTTTCCCGATGACATTTCCTGCGAGGATCTCGGGATCCATGCCGTCAAGGGACGCGGCCAGGCACTCGGCGTCATGGCGCTGTCCTCGCGTGCGGTGACCGTTCTGAACACGCCCGCAGTCGTTCTGCACGGCTGAGCAAGTCCATTTATCACCCGTCACCAAAGCTTCACCCAACCGTCAATTCGCTGACACGGAAGCCCTGTTAAGCGGAAGCCATTCGCATCCGTCCATGGGGATATTATGAAGAACGTCCTTTTTGCTTCCGTATCGCTTTTCATCCTGATTGCCGGCCCCGTTTCGGCCGACCAGCAGCAGTTCCCGGCCAAGCTCACCGGCCAGGCGATCCTGCCAGCCAATACCATGGTTCCGGCTCCGGCCGACGCCCCCGAATTTCTCAAGCATTCCGGCAAGTTCACGACGCCGGACCGCAAGCGCAGCGAAGCTCTCGGCGCCGTTCCAGGCAAGGACGGCGCGCGCGTGACCGACCTCAAGCTTCCGTTCGACGGCCAGCCGATCCAAGGTTTCTCAGGCATCAAGACGATGGCTGACGGGACCTTCTGGACGCTCTCCGACAACGGCTTCGGTTCGAAAGCCAACTCTTCCGACTCCATGCTGTTCCTGCATCAGATGAAGTTCGACTGGACTGCCAACAAGGCTGAGGTCGTCAAGAACCTCTTCCTCTCCGATCCAAACAAGATCGCCCCGTTCCCGCTCGTGCTCGAAGGCACGGAAAAGCGTTACCTTACCGGCGCCGACTTCGACATCGAATCGATCCAGCCGGATGCCGACGGCTTCTGGCTGGGCGACGAGTTCGGTCCCTATCTCCTCAAGGTCGATACCGAAGGTCGCCTGACGGACGTGATCCCGACGATGCTCGACGGCAAGCCGGTGCTTTCGCCCGACAACCCGCTGATCCAGCTGCCTGGCAATCCGGCCGCCAAGATGCCGGTCTTCAACCTGAAGCGCTCCGGCGGCTTCGAAGGCCTTGCCATGTCGAAGGACGGATCCAAGCTCTACGGCCTGCTCGAAGGCGCCATCTACGAGGATGACGGCACGATGGAAACGGCTGACGGCCATACGGCCATCCGCGTCATAGAATTCGACGCTGGCTCCAAGAAGTGGACAGGCCGCAGCTGGCTTTATCCATTCGAAGACAAGGGTGTATCGATCGGGGATTTCAACATGCTCGACGACTCCACCGCTCTCGTCATCGAGCGCGACAGCGGCGCCGGCACCAGCGACAAGGCCTGCTCCGACCCGAAGCAGCCGAAGCCGGATTGCTTCGAAGCTCCGGCGGTGCTGAAGCGCGTCTACAAGATCGAATTCAACGACGCTAACCTCGGCAAGGCCGTCCGCAAGATCGGTTACATCGATCTCCTTGATATTCAGGACCCCGACAACAAGAAGCAGGCCGGCAGCAAGGATGGCGTCTATGACATGCCGTTCGTCACCATCGAAAACGTCGACCGCGTCGACGCCACCCACATCATCATCGGCAATGACAACAACCTGCCCTTCTCGGCCGGCCGCGCTGTCGACAAGGCCGACAATAACGAGTTCAGCCTGCTCGAGGTTGGCGAGTTTTTGAACGCGAAGTGAGCAGAAAACCCTGAGGACATCCGGAGGGTGGTGCGGTCAGCGCCGCCCTTTTGCGTATGGCACTACTTCGACCTCCCTCATTCCTGTGCTCGTCACAGGAATGAGGGAGGTCGAACGGTCCGCGCGGAAGGAGCCCGCGGAAAGAATGCCTCTCTACTCGAACCGAAACGCCAGCCTCTTGTTCGTCAACCGCGACAGCTGCTGCAGGCGGCCGTCCAGGCGCTCGCCGGCGAAATCGCGGTATTCCGGCGGCACGACGAATTCGAGGTCGAAGTCCGGATTCGACGATTTGCGGAAGGTCAGGTGCTTGACGATGCCGGGCATGGAGGCCGAGAAGAGATAGACGACGCGCAGCATGCCGCCGAGCAGTTTGGCGCGGTCGATGAACTGAGGGGTGGCGATCTGCGCCAGCGGACCGGTGGCGCCGTCGTCGTGCAGGCCCTCGAAACGGTAATAATTGGTGAGCGCGATGAAGGCGCGGCCGGGATGGCTGATGCCGACGAAGGAGGAGTGGGCGATGACGTTCAGTGCCTGCAGGCCACGATAATCAGGATGGGCGCGCCAGCTGATATCGGCAAGCAGGCAGGCGGCCTGACGATAGCGGCTTTCCTCTTCGGTTTCCTGGACGCCGAACAAGGGCATCATGCGGCCGGTCCATTCCGCCAGTTCGCGGGCATGCTCGGGCGAACGGGCACGCAGGATCGCTAGTTCGCCAGCGGCAGCCAACAACGGATCGGCGCGGCGCTCGGCCTCAGACAGCAGCGAATAGAGATAACCCTCGCGCACGCCCTGTGCCGAGAAGGAGATCACCGACGGCTTCATGACGCTCAAGACTTCCTTCATGGCGATGGCGCCGAAAGGCAGCAGCGAACGGCGATGCTTCGAGACGGCCTGGAGGGCCGGTTCCTTGGAATCGCGCGCGGTCACCACCTGATCGAGGAACAGCATCATCGCTTCGAGGGATACCTCATAGCCCTGCATCATATGCAGCGGATAATGGGTGATCTCCATGTGCAGCTTGGCGATATTTCGCCAGGTGCCGCCGACGGCATAGAAGGTGCGCCCCTCGCCTTTCGCCAGGAGTTTTGCCGTCTTCACCTGCTTGCGGGCAAAAGTTCGCGCCTTGGAGAGCGACCCGCCGGCATATTCCGACAGGCGCAGACCGCCGAGCGGCAGCGTAATGCCCTTGCCGACCTCCTTGCCCTTGATGTCGATCAGTTCAAGAGAACCACCGCCGAGGTCGCCGGCAATGCCGTCAGGATTGAAGAAGCCACTGATGATGCCGAGCGAGGCGAAACGAGCCTCCTCCTCACCTGAAAGCACCCGGACGTGGCGCTGCAGGATCGTCTCCGCCTGATGGATGAAGTCGGGGCCGTTGCTCGCCTCGCGGGCGGCGGCCGTCGCCAGCACATACATGGTAGCGGCCCGCGCCTGATCGGACAGGGCCTTGAAACGGTGGAGCGCTGCCAGAGCCCGGGCGACGCTCTCTTCATCCATCTTGCCGGTGATGGCTATGCCCTTGCCGAGGCCGCAGAGGACCTTTTCGTTGAAGAGGATCGTAGGCGAACGGGACAGGCCTTCGTAGACGACAAGACGAATGGAATTCGATCCGATGTCGACGACGGAGACCGGGGCGATCCCTGGAAGGCGCCCCTGGGCTTCAGATTCAACCATATGGTCCAGTTTTACTTGTTGTTGCGGCCTTCGAGCAGGCCGGCGATCAGTTTCGGCGCGCTTGATTTCAGAGCTTCACCACGGCCTGACAGGCTCGGATTGGTCATGAAATACTGCTGCGCATTGAACGGCTCCTCGCCCCTGCGCACTTCCATGCGCCGCGACGTACCGTCGGGCAATATCTCGTAGCTTTGTTGATTGTCAATCACGTTGCCGAGCATAATCTGTGACAAGACCTGCTCATGAACAGTCGGATTCGTCAGCGGAACCATGGTCTCGACGCGGCGGTCGAGATTTCTCGGCATCATGTCGGCAGAACCGATGTAGACCAGCGCCTTGTCCGACGGCAGGCCATAGCCGTTGCCGAAGCAGAAGATGCGGCTGTGTTCGAGGAAGCGGCCGACGATTGATTTGACGCGGATCTTCTCCGAGAGACCGGGCAGCTGCGGACGCAGGCAGCAGATGCCGCGCACGACGAGATCGATTTCGACGCCGGCATGGCTGGCGCGATAGAGCGCATCGATGATGTCGGGGTCGACAAGCGAGTTCATCTTCATCCAGATCGCCGCCGGCGCGCCGTTCCTGGCATGGTGAATCTCTTCCTCGATGTGACGCAGGATGCGCGAGCGCAACGTATAGGGCGAGACGGCGAGCTGCATGCCCTCTTCAGGTTCGCCATAGCCGGTGATGAAGTTGAAGATATTCGCCATGTCGTGGGCAATGACGGGATTGCAGGTGAAATAGGAGAGATCCGTATAGATCTTGGCGGTGATCGGGTGGTAGTTGCCGGTTCCCAAGTGACAATAGGTCCTGAGCTTCCCTTCCTCGCGGCGGACGATCATCGACATCTTGGCGTGGGTCTTGAGCTCGATGAAGCCGAAGACGACCTGCACGCCGGCGCGCTCGAGATCGCGCGCCCAGCGGATATTCGCCTCTTCGTCGAAGCGGGCCTTGAGCTCCACCAGCGCCGTCACCGACTTGCCGGCCTCGGCGGCGTCGACCAGAGCGCGGACGATCGGGCTGTCGTTCGAGGTGCGGTAAAGCGTCTGCTTTATCGCCAGAACGTCAGGATCGCGCGCAGCCTGGAGAAGGAACTGGACCACCACGTCGAAGGATTCATAAGGGTGATGGACGACCATGTCCTTCTCGCGGATCGCGGCGAAGCAGTCGCCGGCATGTTCGCGGACACGCTCGGGAAATCGCGCATTGTAGGGCTGAAACCTGAGATCGTCGCGCGGCGCCTTGGTGATCTCCGACAGAGTGTTCAGCGCCAGGAGCCCCGGCAGAACGGCGACGCGATTTTCGGGGATGCTGAGCGCCTGCACGACGAACTGACGCAGCGAGGCCGGCATTTCCGAATCGGTCTCGATGCGGATGACCTTGCCGCGACGGCGGCGCTTGAGTGCCGTTTCGAAGAAGCGCACGAGATCCTCGGCCTCTTCCTCTACTTCGATATCACTGTCGCGGATGACGCGGAACGTACCGGAGCCCTGCACCTCGTAACCCGGGTAGAGCCTATGGATGAAGATGTTCGCGACGTCTTCCAGCGTGATGTAGCGGATCGTGTTTCCATCGTCGGGCAGCCGGACGAAGCGGTCGAGCGCCGGCGGCAGGCGCAGCAGCGCCGTCATCGGCTCGCGGCCGTTCTTGCTGACGAGCTGCAGGCCGATCGAGAAGCCAAGATTGGGGATGAAGGGGAACGGATGGGCCGGATCGATGGACAGCGGCGTCAGCACCGGGAAGATCGCCTGTTCGAATTCGGAGGCGAGCCACTGGCGGTCTGCATCGCTCAAGGCGCCCGGGCGCACGATCAGAATGTCTTCCTTGGCGAGGTACTGCTGCAGCACAGCGAGCGAAGCCTGCTGCTCCATCTGCAGATGGTCGATCTCCTGCAGGATCGAATCGAGCTGTTCGGCCGGTGTCTTGCCGTCGGGGCTGCGGATAGCGATGTTCTGGCGCACCTGGCCCTCGAGGCCGGCGACGCGCACCATGAAGAACTCGTCGAGGTTGGCCGCCGAGATCGACAGGAAGCGGACGCGCTCGAGCAGCGGATGTTCGGTATTCAGCGTCTCTTCCAGGACACGGCGGTTGAACTGCAGCCAGGAGAATTCGCGGTTGATGAAGCGCTCGGGGCTTGCCAGCAACTCGTCCAGCGGGGGGATATTGTCGTTGGTTTCCGGAGTGAGTTCCTGATGTTCTGCGACTGCGCTGTCCATGGTCGGCTTACCCCGTTTTCAATCGCGATGGCAATTATATCAGTTTCACGACGGAACTGTGACAGTCAATCGGCCGGCTCCGAATTTCCCAATTCATTCAATACTTCAGCGGCAAGAGTGCGGGTGATTTTCGTGCCCCGCGACAGGGCCAGCCGGTCGAGCCGTTCGACGATTGTCTGGGCCGCGTT
This sequence comes from Rhizobium sp. NLR16a, assembly GCF_017948245.1. Taxonomy (NCBI): domain Bacteria; kingdom Pseudomonadati; phylum Pseudomonadota; class Alphaproteobacteria; order Hyphomicrobiales; family Rhizobiaceae; genus Rhizobium; species Rhizobium sp. NLR16a. The sequence goes on from NZ_CP072865.1 coordinate 2,438,852, forward strand.
CAGCGACCGCTCCATCCGGTTGACGATATAGAGCACGAGTTTGTCATCTATATAAAGCTGCCGGTCGGCGAAGAGCTTGACGATCACCTGCGACAACAGGGCTTCATCCGGCTCGCCGATCTCGACGACGGTGGCGGCCTTGAGGCGAGAGCGCAGATCCGGCAGCAGAACCGGCCACGACATCGGCCAGAGACGGCTTGTCATCAGCAGGCTGGTGCCGTTTTCGCGCACGCTGTTGATGACATGGAAGAGCGTGTTGTCGTCGAAGCCGAGACGATCGGCATCCTCGAACAGGACAGGGCCGTTCGCCGCCCTGACCGCGGCATTGGAACCGGCCTTGGGGTGAATGATCTCCGCTCCGCTGTGTTCTCTCCAGATGCCGGCCAAGTGCGATTTTCCCGAGCCGACCGGGCCGGCAAGGATAACGACCGGCGACGCCCATGCGGGCCACGCATCGACGATCGAGACGGCGGCGGCGAGACGCTCCGAGATCAGGAGATCGTCGCGCCCGCTTGCGGCATCATGCGAAAACACCAGCGGCAGCTGCTCTTCGGCCTTGCGCTTCGGATCAGCGTTCTTCACGTCATTCATTGGGTACTGATTTCGTCTTCCGGGCGTGGCCGTCTGCTGACCCGCCAAAATAAAGATCGCTCTGAAGGTAACGCGAAAGCGCGAAGCGGACAAGGACGCCGACGGCGGCGGCAGCCGGCACGGCGACCAGAAGCCCGACGAAGCCGAAGAGCGCGCCGAAGGCAAACAGTGCAAACATCAGCCAGACCGGATGCAGGCCGACGCTGGAGCCGACGAGCTTCGGCTGCAGGATGTTGCCTTCGAAAAACTGGCCGCTGAAGAAAACCACGAGCACAAGTCCGATCCAGGGATAATCCGGCCAGAACTGCACGATTGCCACGCCAACGGCAAGAACGAGGCCGACCAGCGAGCCGACATAGGGAATGAAACTGATCATGCCGGCGAAGAGGCCGATCAGCAGGCCGAAGTTCAGCCCGACGAGGGAAAGGCCGGCGGCATAATAGATGCCGAGGATAAGGCAGAGGGAGCCCTGACCGCGGATGAAGCCGGCGATCGCCTGATCGATCTCGCTGGCGATCTGGCGGACATCGCTGACGTAATCGCGCGGGATCCACTGGTCGACCTTGGCGACCATGCGGTCCCAATCGAGCAGGATATAGAAAGCGACGACGGGAGTGACGACGAGCAGCGAGATGACGTCGACAATCGCCTTGCCGGAATTCCAGATCTGCGCGAAGAGTCCCGTCAGGAACCCCATGCCTTCGGAGAGGATGCCGGAGAAATTATCCTTGATCGTGCCGACTTGGCTCCTGATCCACGGCGGCAGCAGCGAATGCTGCGACTGGGCGATGAATTTCTGCAGCTGGCTGATATAACTCGGCAAGCGCTCGGCGAAATCGTTGAACTGGCTGATCAGCACGGGAATGAGGATCATCAGCGCCAGCGCAAAGACGATGACAAAGGCGATCAGAATGCCGACCGTCGCCATCAAGCGGCTGAGGCCCAGGCGCTCCAGCCGGTCGGCGACGGGATCGAGGAAATAGGCGATCGCCATGCCGGCGATGAACGGCAAGAGGATCGAGCTGAAGACATAGAGAAAGGCGATGAAGAAGACGAGCACGGCCAGCCAGAAGAAGATCTGGCGCTTCAGACTGTTGCCGCTGACATGCTGTGGCATTGCTTCCCCGTTTCGCTCGCCGCCGCCGAACGCCGCCTCTTGTCCGACGCGGCCATTCAGCACATAGGATGCAGGCGCAAAGATGGTCAACCCTGTCACGCCAAATCCCGGAAAGGCCGATTAAAGACACGGGAAATTGGAGGCTTTTGCCATGCGACGCTTGCATAAAGGCCCCTGTCATGCAATTGCGACCGGCAGATGACGCGGCGCGTCTGCCGCCTGGAAATAGCCATCGGAGACCAGCATGAGCCAGTCTGGAAAAAACGGCCTGACCTATAGCGATGCGGGCGTCGACATCGATGCCGGCAACCTCCTCGTCGAGAAGATCAAGCCGGCAGTGCGCTCGACGCGTCGGCCGGGCGCTGACGGCGAGATCGGCGGCTTCGGCGGGCTCTTCGATCTCAAGGCGGCGGGCTTTACCGATCCGGTTCTCGTCGCCGCCAATGACGGCGTCGGCACCAAGCTGAAGATCGCGATCGACGCCGATTACCACGACACCGTCGGCATCGACCTCGTCGCCATGTGCGTCAACGACCTCGTGGTCCAGGGCGCCGAGCCACTGTTCTTCCTCGATTATTTCGCAACCGGCAAGCTCGATCCCGACCAGGGTGCGGCGATCGTCGGCGGCATTGCCGCCGGCTGCCGCGAGGCAGGCTGCGCGCTGATCGGCGGCGAGACGGCCGAAATGCCTGGCATGTATTCCTCCGGCGACTATGATCTCGCCGGTTTTGCGGTCGGTGCGGCCGAACGCGGCAAGCTGCTGCCGTCAGGCGATATTGCCGAGGGCGACGTGATCCTCGGCCTTGCCTCCTCCGGCGTTCATTCCAACGGCTTTTCGCTTGTGCGCAAGATCGTCGAACTGTCCGGCCTCGGCTGGGACGCGCCGGCGCCGTTCGCCGAAGGCAAGAAGCTCGGCGAAGCGCTGCTCGAGCCGACCCGCATCTATGTAAAGCCGCTCCTGAAAGCGATCCGCGAGACGGGTGCATTGAAGGCGCTCGCCCACATCACCGGCGGCGGCTTCCCCGAGAATATTCCGCGCGTGCTGCCGAAGCATCTGGCGGCCGAGATCGATCTTGCCGCCGTCAAGGTACCGCCGGTCTTCTCGTGGCTCGCCAAATCTGGCGGCGTCGAGGCCAAGGAAATGCTGCGCACCTTCAACTGCGGCATCGGCATGATCGTCGTCGTCGCCGAAGAGGATGTCGCGGCGGTTTCCGCAGCGCTCGAAGCCGAAGGCGAAAAGGTTATCACGCTCGGCCGGATGATTGCGCGCGACGAACGCGCTGCCGGCACGGTCTACAAGGGCACGCTTGCCATATGAGCATGAAGCGCAAACGCGTCGTCGTCTTCATATCAGGCAGTGGCTCCAACATGATGGCGCTGGTTGCGGCGGCCAAGGCCACCGACTACCCTGCCGAGATCGTCGGCGTGATCTCGGACAAGGCGGATGCCGGTGGACTTGCCAAGGCGGCGGCCGAAGGCATCGCCACCTTCGCCTTCCCCCGCAAGGACTACGCCAGCAAGGAAGCGCACGAGGCGGCGATCTTTTCCGCGCTCGACACGCTCTCCCCCGATATCCTTTGCCTCGCAGGCTACATGCGGCTGCTGACGGCGACCTTCATCCAGCGTTATGAAGGCCGGATGCTCAACATCCACCCTTCCCTGCTGCCGCTGTTTCCAGGGCTGCACACGCATCAGCGCGCCATCGACGCCGGCATGCGCATCGCAGGCTGCACGGTGCATTTTGTCACCGAAGGCATGGATGAGGGACCGACGATCGGCCAGGCCGCCGTTCCGGTTTTTTCCGCCGACACCGCCGAAAGCCTGGCCGCACGGGTGCTGACCGTCGAGCATCAGATCTATCCGAGGGCGCTGCGGCTCTTTGCCGAGGGGCGTGTGGCGATGGAGGGCGGCAAGGCCGTTGGCTTCGAGGCTTCAACGGCGGCGCCTAAGGCCCAGCTGATTTCGCTGATCGGCGACTGCGGTTAGATATCGGTATTGCTGGTTCTCCCCCCGAACCATCGCTTGGTCAGCAGAACCATATTTCCAATGATGACGTAGGACGACAAAAACAACATCGGAAGGTGGATCGCAACCGAGCCGTAACTTCCCCTCTCGCACAGCGTCACTGTCGATGATTGACTTAGAACAATCCTGGCTCCACCCCACATGGTAGCAAATGGATAGCTAAAAAATATGAGACATATTGTAATAAAGATAAATATACCTCTGTCATGGACACAGCAGAAAATTACCGAAATAAATGAGATAATCAGAAGAGCCAAACTGGGATATTTGTATACCAAGACAATGGCCTTCAACAAAGAAGCAACCGACTTTTCGCATTCTATATACTCTCCACCTACATAGACATACGAAATTCCGTATTGGTTATCGTAGTAAATCGATATGATGAATACAGATATCGTCCCAATTCCACTCAAAACGAGCGGCAGGAGCCCCCATTCCTTGTGTAGCAACCGTGGCTCAGATGACATCTTGATTCCCCATCCTTGCCAGTCTTGTTCCGGAGAAATGTGATAGTTGGGCACCGCCGATGAGAAAGCTCGCCTCGGAGGTATCTCTTCATCGACGTTCAAACCTGCAGCTAAGCCGCCAGCGCCCGCAATGGATGCAGGGTGCCGTCGCTATACACGAACTGGCCGGCGCGGAAGGTGGCGCGGATGCGGTTGATCTCGCCCCGCTCGACGACGACCAGATCGGCGCGCTGACCGATGGCGATTTCGCCGCGATCGGAGAGTCCTGCGGAGCGGGCCGCGTTGCCGGTCGCCATGGCGACGGCGGCCGGCAGGCCGCCTTCCACCGTGTCGGCGAGCTTGAAGATGCCGGGTACGAAGGCGGCCGGGTGATAATCGGCGGCGATGACGCCGAGCAGGCCGGCCCTGGCGGCATCGAGCGCGCTGAGATTGCCCGACATCGACTGGCCGCGCAGCGCGTTCGGCGCGCCCATCAGCGTCCAGAGGCCGCGGCGGCGCGCTTCTTCGGCCGCGGGTGCGGTGACCGGAAACTCGCTGATGGTGACGCCGAGATCGTGCATTTCTGCGACCTTCTCGACGCTGTCGTCGTCATGCGAGGCGAGCGACAGCTTGTGCTTCAGCGACAGCGCGACGATCTCCCGCAGCTGGGCCTCGATGTCAGGATTGCTGCGCATGGCGATGCGCTTGGCGACGATCTCAGCGGCCATCTCCTCGGAGATGGCGCGGCGCTCGGAAATGCTGAGGATATAGCTCTGCAGGTTGTTGTACTGGCCCTGGCCCGGCGTGTGGTCCGTCAGCGAAACCATGTCGATCTGGTGGGCATTCAGCAGGCGCTCGAGCGCAGGTGCTGCGCCGACATTGGTGATTTCATAGCGGGCGTGAACGCGGTGGTCGATCAGCAGATCGTTACGCAGACGGTTGATGCCCTCGATCACCGCCGAAGTCGTCTCCAGCGAGCGGACATGGCCGTAGACGCTTTCGGTGGCGAAGGAGACCGCGGCAAAGGCGGTGGTCACACCGGCAGCGGCAAGTTTCTTGTCGAGCTCGTGGATGCCGAAATCGATCGGCATCGTCGCGTTCGGCCGCGGCGCGATCTCGCGCTCGATCATGTCGCCGTGCAGGTCGACGAAGCCCGGCATCAGCAGCCGCCCGCCGCCATCGATCGCAGCCCCGGCAACCGGCTCCGGCCGGATTTCGGCGATGGCGCCGTCCTCAACACGCACGGAACCTTCGCTCACCACCTCGTCTGGGAGAACGAGGGTGAAATTGCTGAGCCACATGGGCTTTCTCCTGACTGCATCCGATGATCGACAAACCGCAGCGGATAGAACCGCTTCGTGACAAACGTATGAATTTTCGAGCGCTGGCGGCTCAATGCCGGAGCCATCATGGGCAATCGAAAGATCACCCCTGACGGCTCGCCCCATTATCTGATCCTATCCCGGTTCAACGCGGCCCATTGCAAAAGCATGATCGTCTTGGCGTCGAAAATCTCGCCGGTCTCTATCATCCGGGCGGCTTCGTCGAGAGGAATTTCCAGAACCTCGATGTCCTCATGCTCCTCGTCCAGCCCGCCGCCTTCGGCCACGCGGTCGGCGGTGTCGATCAGGGCTGCGAAGACGTGGACGACTTCGCTGATTGCGCCCGGCGACATGTAGCATTTGAATAGGAAGCGCGCCTCACGCAGGCGATAGCCGGTCTCCTCCATCGCCTCACGGCGGATCGCCTGTTCGGGATGGTCATCGTCGAGCAGGCCGGCCGGCACTTCGATCACCCAGGCGGGGTCGCCGTTGAGATGCACGGCAAGACGGAACTGACGGACAAGGACGACGAGATCGCGTTTCGGATCATAAAGTAGAATGCAGGCGGCCGGCGTGCGGTGGTAGACCTCCCGCTTCAACCGCTGGGTCGCGCCGTTACGGTCGATATAGTCGAGCAGATAGCTGGCGAGCCGCGTCCACCCATTCGACAGCGTTTCCTCGCTGACAATCCTTACCCGTGATTTCGGCTGCATCATGCTGCGTCCTTGCGAAGCCAGACCTTGTTGTCGTGAACGGCCGCTCCGCCATAGGGCGCGACCGGGTCGGCGCCCGTCAGGACGTTGATGCCCTCGCCGTCGACATGCGCCTTGTTCGGCCAGAGGCCCTCGGCGATCAGCACGCCCGGCTTCACCTCGGTGGTGATACGGGCATGGATGCGGAGATCACCGCGGCTGTTGCCGATGCGGATGAGATCGCCATGGGCGACACCGTTGGCTTCGGCATCGACAGGATTGATCATCACCTCGGGACGGCCTTCTTTCTGACGAGACGTCTTGGTCTCCGAAAAGCTCGAATTCAGGAAGTTGCGCGCCGGCGACGTGGCGAGACGGAAGGGATGCTCTGGATCGGCAACTTCGATGATATCGACCTGATCGGGGAAGGCCGGCAGTTCGGCATGCGGCCCGAGCGCGCCGATTGCGGCCGGCGGCTTGTTCGGCGCCGGCTGGTTGATCCAGTCGGGGCGGAAATGGAACCTGCCGTCCGGATGGGCAAAGCCGTTCAGGAAATGGGCGTCCTCGAAAGCCGGCTGGCGATCGAACCATTTGTGTTCGAGGAAATGGTCGTAGTCCGGCAGGTCGCTCGATTGGAGGATGCGGTCGATCATCTCGCGGGCGGTAAGGCCGAAACCGGGGCGATCGGCGACGCCGAGGCGGCTTGCCAGCTCCTCGATCACGAAGAGATTGGTGCGCACGGTCGGTGGCGGCTCGACCAGCTTCGGTCCCAGCAGAATATGGTTCTGGCCGCCGGCTCGATAGATATCGTCATGCTCGACGAACATGGTCGCCGGGATGACGATATCGGCGACCTCGGCCGTTTCGGTGATGAACTGCTCGTGGACGGCGACGAAGAGATCGTCGCGGGCGAACCCGCGCCTGACGAGGCGCTGCTCGGGAGCAATGTTGGCGGGATTGGTGTTCTGGATCAGCATCGCCGTCACCGGGCCGCGATGGCGTAGCGCCACCGGATCGCCGGTCAGCACGCGGCCGATCTGCGACTGATCGAGCATGCGGATATCGCCGTCCTTCATCGACCGGCCGGTCAGTTCCGCATTGTTCATGCGGAAGATATCGCTGTTCGAATGGAAGGCGCCACCGCCCTCATATTGCCAGGAGCCGAGAACGGTGGCGACCGAGGCGGCCGCATGCATGGCGACCGCGCCGTTGCGCTGGCGGGTGAAACCGTAGCCGAGGCGGAAGAAGGTCTTCTTCGTCATGCCGACGAGGCGGGCAAAGGCCTCGATCTCCTCGACCGACAGGCCGGTGATGGCAGCGGCCCATTGGGGCGTCTTCGTCTTCAGATGCGCTTCCAGACCTTCGGGATCGTCGGCATATCTCGCCATGTAGTCACGATCGGCATAGCCGTCGCGGAAGGCGATGTGCATTGTGGCGCAGGCGAGCGCGGCATCAGTGCCCGGCTTGACGATCAGAGCCATATCGGCCTGCTTCATAGTCGGGTTGTCGTAGATATCGATGACGACGATTTTGGCGCCGCGCTCCTTGCGCGACCTGATGGCATGGGTCATCACGTTGACCTGGGTCGAGACGGCATTGGTGCCCCAAATGACGACGCAATCGGTGCGGCCCATCTCGCGCGGATCAGGCCCGCGGAGCACGCCGGTCGCCATGGTGAAGCCGGTCCAGGCCGGGTTGGTGCAGATCGACGAGAAAAAGCCGGAATAGCGCTTGGCGTGACGCAGGCGATCGATCGAATCGCGCTGCACCCAGCCCATGGTGCCGGCATAGAAATAGGGCCAGACCGCCTCGCTGCCGTCCCTCGCCTCGGCCTTCACGAAGGCTTCGGCGATTTCATCCAGCGCATCGTCCCAGGAAATCTGCTGCCACTGCCCTGCCCCCTTGGGGCCAGCGCGGCGCAAGGGGTGCATCAGCCGGTCGGGATGGTAGAGTCGCTCGGCATACCGGGCGACCTTGGCGCAGATGACGCCCGAGGTGTAGGAATGGTCGCCGGCGCCGCGCACGCGGCCAATGCGGCCGTCCTCCGATATCTCAACCTCCAGCGCGCAAGTGGAGGGACAGTCGTGCGGACAGGCCGTGTGGCCGATCTTGCTGCCCAGCTTCGGGGATTTGGCGTTGATGGGGGTCGTAATGTTCATGGCATTTGTATATGCCAAGGCCTGCATGGCCAAAAGCCAGAAAAACTCCCCATGATACGAATTCATACGGGCATCAGCGAAAATGAACTACCGCCATATCTACCACGCGGGCAATTTTGCCGATGTGTTGAAACATGCCGTGCTGGCGCGGCTGATCCGCTACATGCAGAAGAAGGAAGGCGCCTTCCGCGTGCTCGACACGCATGCCGGCATCGGCCTCTACGACCTCTCCTCCGAGGAAGCGCAGAAAACCGGCGAGTGGCAGGCTGGCATCGGCAAATTAATCGTGGCCGAACTCGGGCCTCAGGTCTCCGAGCTGCTGGAGCCCTACCTCTCGGCCATCCGCGAACTCAATCCCGAGGATGGCATCCGCTTCTATCCGGGCTCGCCGAAACTTGCGCGCATGCTGTTCCGGCCGCAGGACCGGCTGTCGGCGATGGAGCTGCATCCCGAGGATTACGCCCGCCTGCACCGGCTATTCGAGGGCGATCACCATGCCCGCATCACCGAACTCGACGGCTGGCTGGCGCTCGGCGCGCATCTGCCGCCGAAGGAGAAACGCGGCATTGTGCTCATCGATCCGCCCTTCGAGGAAGAGGACGAATATCAGCGCCTCGCCGCCGGGCTGGAAAAGGCCTATCGCCGCTTTCCCGGCGGCACCTATTGCCTTTGGTACCCGTTGAAGAAGGGCGCGCCGATCAAGGAATTCCACGAGACTCTGCAGGCGCTCGACATCCCGAAGATGCTTTGCGCCGAACTCAGCGTGCGCAGCGACCGCGGCATTACCGGACTGACCGGCTCCGGCCTCGTCATCGTCAATCCGCCCTTTACCTTGAAGGATGAGCTGCACCAGATGCTGCCGGCGCTGAAGGACCATCTGGCGCAGGACCGTTTCGCCTCGCACCGCGCCTTCTGGTTGCGCGGTGAGAACAAGATGGTCAAGGCCGATTGACCGGGCAACCGGCTTCGGAAATAGTCGGCACCGCAGCTCCACAGTCTCGCCAGGTGCCCCATGAAACTTCTCTGCTCGCCCGCCTCGCCCTACTCCAGCAAGGTGCGCATGGCCGCGCATTTTCTGAGCATCGAACTGGATGCCATCCGGGTCGACACCAACACCGGGCCGGCGATCCTCGTGGACAACAATCCGCTCGGCAAGATCCCGACGCTTCTGACCGATGACGGGACCTCGATCTTCGACAGCGTGGCGATCATGCATTATTTCGACCGGCTGACGGAAGGCGGGCTCTATCCTGCCAAGAAAAGCAAGCGGACGGATGCGGAAGTGCTCGAAGCGCTCTGCGACGGCATTTGCGACTGCCTGCTCACGATCGTCTACGAGCGCCGCTTCCGTGACGAGGAGAAGGTTCACCAGCCCTGGATCGACCGGCAATGGAAGAAGGTGACGGCCGGACTCGCCCATCTCGGCGCCAAGCCGCCAAAAACAGGCAAGAAGCTCAATGGCGGACATTTCGCGCTGGCCGCCACGCTCGACTATCTCGACCTACGTTTTAAAGACCAGTGGGAAGCCGAGCATGCGCCGCTGATCGACTGGCTGGCTGAGTTCGAAAAGAAATTCCCGGCTCATCGCGAGCTCAAGGCCAGCGCCTGATCCGGAGCCGAAACGGAGCGCCTGCAAACCATGAGCGGACAGCAAAAAGCCGGGCGATGAGCCCGGCTTCTGCATGTTCGGAAGGGTCAATCGGCTTAGAACTTGACGCCGATACCGAGCTTGACGCTGTTCTCGTCGTAACCGCGCGAGAAGCTGCCGGAGTCGAGGTCGTAGTCCTTGCTCTGGTAGTCGGTGTAGCGATATTCGAGGCGGGTCGTGATGTTGTTGGTCACGAAGGCTTCGACACCGGCGCCGACCGTATAGCCGTAGTTCGTCTTGCTTTCGTCCGAGGTGCCGTCGGAAACCTTGACATTGCCGAGGGCAAGACCAGCCGTACCGTAGAGCAGGAAGGGATTCATGTCGTAGCCGACTCGGCCGCGGACGGAGCCGTTCCAACCATACTTGTTCTTGACGCCGCCCGAGGAGACGTCATCGCCGCTGTAGCCAAGATCGGATTCAACGCCGTAAACGATCTGGCCTGCTTGCCAGTTGTAACCGGTGAAGACCTGGCCGCCGAAACCGTAGGTGTGGCGATCGGAACCGAAGTCACCCATGTTGTAGGTGCCGGCGCCGCCGAGATAGAAGCCTTCCCAGTTGCCGGCCGGCTTGACCGGGGCGTCCTGGGCGACCGGTGCTTCCGGAACCTGGTCGACGGCATCAGCCGCCTGAGCTGCCGAAACGCCCGCGATTGCAAAAGCAGAGGCCATGAGGCCAGCAATGAGTACACGCATACTTTTCTCCTTTCAGTCCCGCGCCGCTTTCATCTGTCTATCAGCGAAGCATTGGCGGGGAAATTGCCAGATGTCCCTTCCGGATCGAGACTGAAATTGGAACTGAAATGCGGATTTGAAAGAGCCAAATTGTGATATCATTGTGGCTGCCGGATGGCGGAAATTCGATGTTGCTTGAGAGCAACATAGGTTTCATTAACCCTACCTAATGGTTAAACTTAAAATACTTATTTTAAGAAATCACATTATTAAATAATACATAGAATATCCCAACCGCAGATGCAACCGTGGCTGCCTATTTATATAATCTCCGCCCGCCCTTATATAGGCTGCACACAGACTCGCGGGATCAGAAGGCAAGATTTTGAACCACAAAAGACTTCGCTCAGCCCTGATAACGGGGGCGGCCAAGAGAATAGGCCGGGCAATCGCCGAAGACCTTGCTGCAAATGGCTTTTCCGTTGCGATCCACGCCAACAGCTCCCTCCGCGAAGCGGAAGAGCTGGCGGCGGAATTGCGGCGAAAGGGACAAAGGGCGGCCGCATTGCAGGCCGACCTTACCGATATCGGCGAAGCGGGCGAACTGATCGCGAAGGCGTCGGAAGCGCTCGGGCCTCTCGATCTGCTCGTCAATAATGCGTCGGTCTTCCAGCATGATTCCGCACGTAGTTTCAACGCCGACACATGGGCGCTGCACTTCGACCTGCATGTGCGTGCGCCGTCGATCCTTTCGGCAGCCTTCGCGCAGCAGGTGCCAGCTCAGGCAGCGGGGATGATCGTCAACATCATTGATCAGCGGGTCTGGGCACTGAGGCCCAGCTTCTACTCCTATACGCTCTCCAAGTCCGCGCTGTGGACGGCAACGCAGACGCTCGCCCAGGCATTGGCGCCACGTATTCGCGTCAATGCGATCGGCCCCGGCCCCTCGATGCCGAGCGAGCGGCAGTCACTGGAGGACTTCCAAGCGCAGGTCTCAGCCCTTATCCTGCAGCGAGGGCCGGCACTGGAAGAATTCGGACAAACGATTCGCTTCCTTTACGACACGCCCTCGATCACCGGCCAGATGATTGCCCTCGACGGCGGCCAGCACCTTGCCTGGCAGACGCCCGATGTGGCGGAGATTAAGGAATGAACGGACGAAAGCTGCCGGATGGCGGCGTTCTCTACGACGATACGGATGAGAGCGAAGACGAAATCGAGGTGGAAGGCGAGGTTTCCGCCGCCCCTCTGGCGGCTGCGGTCGACTGGAATGCCGGCAGCCTCAACGAGACCGGGCTTGTCGGCGCCGAATTGATCGGCGAATTCGTCAAGCGGCTGCCGAACAGCCCCGGCGTCTATCGCATGTTCAACGCCGAAGGCGATGTGCTCTATGTCGGCAAGGCGCGCAGCCTGAAGAAGCGCGTCGCCAACTACGCCGTCGGCCGTGTGCATTCCAACCGCATCGCCCAGATGGTCCGCCAGACGGCGAATATGGAATTCGTGACGACGCGCACGGAAACCGAAGCGCTGCTCTTGGAAGCGAATCTGATCAAGCGCTTGCGGCCGCGCTTTAACGTGCTGCTGCGCGACGACAAATCGTTTCCCTATATTCTCATTACTGGGGATCACCGGGCGCCGGCCATCTTCAAGCATCGCGGCGCCAGGGCGCGGAAGGGCGACTATTTCGGGCCTTTCGCTTCGGCCGGCGCGGTCGGACGCACGATCAATTCGTTGCAGCGGGCCTTCCTGATCCGCACCTGCACTGACAGCGTCTTCGAAACGCGCACGCGGCCGTGCCTGCTCTACCAGATCAAGCGCTGTTCGGGGCCTTGTACGCATGAGGTCAGCGATGCCGGTTACGCCGAGTTGGTGCAGGAGGCCAAGGATTTCCTGTCCGGGAAGAGCCAGAAGGTGAAGTCGCACATGGCCGAAGCCATGAACCAGGCGGCCGAGGATCTCGATTTTGAGCGGGCGGCGATCTATCGCGACCGTCTGGCCGCTCTGTCGCATGTGCAAAGCCACCAGGGTATCAATCCGGCCGGTGTCGAAGAGGCCGACGTTTTCGCCATCCATCATGAAGGCGGCGTCTCCTGCATCCAGGTTTTCTTCTTCCGCACCGGGCAGAACTGGGGCAACCGCGCCTATTTCCCGAAGGCCGACCCGCAGCTTTCAAGCGCCGAAGTGCTGAATGCCTTTCTCGCGCAGTTCTATGACGACAAGCCGGTGCCGAAGCAGATCATGCTGTCGGAAACGGTCGAGGAACTGGAACTTCTCGCCGCGGCCCTCAGCGAAAAGGCCGGCCACAAGGTTTCCATCCTCGTGCCGCAGCGCGGCGAGAAGCGCGATCTCGTCGAGCATGTGGTCGGCAATGCGCGCGAAGCGCATGGGCGAAAGCTTGCCGAGACGGCGTCGCAGTCGCGGCTGCTCGAAGGATTCAAGGAAACCTTCGGGCTCGCCTATGCGCCGCAGCGCATCGAGATCTACGACAACTCGCATATCATGGGCACCAACGCCGTCGGCGGCATGGTGGTGGCGGGGCCGGAAGGCTTCGTGAAGAACCAATACCGCAAGTTCAACATCAAATCGACCGACATCACTCCCGGCGACGACTTCGGAATGATGAAGGAGGTGATGACGCGGCGCTTCTCGCGGCTGATCAAGGAGGAAGGTATTCCCGATCGGACGGCGCAGGCAGCAGCTGCCGACGCCGCCGACATGCCCTTCCCCGCCTGGCCGGATGTGATCCTCATCGACGGCGGCCAGGGGCAGATGACGGCGGTGCGCGCCATCCTGGCCGAGCTCGGCATCACCGACAGCGTGACGGCGATCGGCGTCGCCAAGGGTGTCGACCGCGACGCCGGGCGGGAGCGCTTCTTTGCGCCGGGACGCGAGAGTTTCACATTGCCGCCGCGCGATCCGGTGCTCTATTTCATCCAGCGCATGCGCGACGAAGCGCACCGGTTCGCGATCGGCTCGCACCGGGTGCGGCGAAAGAAGGAAATGGTCAAGAACCCACTCGACGAGATCGGCGGCATCGGCCCGTCACGCAAACGCGCGCTGCTCCAGCATTTCGGCACGGCGAAGGCGGTTTCGCGTGCCGCTTTGTCCGACCTCATGGCGGTGGAAGGTATTTCGGAAGCCGTGGCAAAGCAGGTCTATAACCATTTCCACGACGACGCCGCGAAATAAGCGGCGGCCGTCGCAAATTCCACGCAATGGCGGTGAAAAGACAGAAAGAATGTTGACGGTCGCCGGCCAAAGCCGTCATCTACATCGACCCGAAAATCGGAATCGGTTTTCGTAAAGACGCGGCGCGGCAGCGGCGCTTCAATTCAGAGAAACGATCCATGGCATCGCGTGCGTACAGCCTTCCCAACCTTTTGACTTACGGCCGCATCCTCGCCGTGCCGCTGATCGTTCTCTGCTTCTTCGTCGAGGGCAGGCTGTCGATCAGCAATACGGCGCGCTGGGTAGCGCTGTGGATCTTCATCATCGCCTCAATCACCGATTTTCTCGACGGCTATCTCGCGCGCATCTGGAACCAGACGTCGAATATCGGCCGGATGCTCGATCCGATCGCCGACAAGCTGCTGGTCGCCTCGATCCTCCTGCTTGTCGCGGCCGACCAGACCATCGCCGGCTGGTCGATCTGGGCGGCAATCATCATTCTCTGCCGTGAGATCCTGGTTTCCGGCCTGCGTGAATATCTGGCGGCGCTGAAGGTCAGCGTGCCGGTGACACGGATCGCCAAGTGGAAGACGACGCTGCAGCTCGTCGCCATCGCCTTCCTGCTCGCGGGACCTGCCGGCGACGAGATTTTCCCCTATACGACGCAGACGGGCATCGCGCTCTTGTGGATCGCAGCACTGCTGACCATCTATACCGGCTATGACTATTTCCGTGCCGGGCTGAAACATATCGTGGATGACGAGGAATGACGCGGCTTGTCTATTTCGCCTGGGTGCGTGAGCGCATCGGCAAGGGCGAAGAGGAGATCGATCTCCCCTCCTCCGTCGTCACGGTCGCCGATCTTCTGAATCATTTGAAGACGCTGGGCGAGGAATATGAAGCCGCACTTCAATATCCTGAGGTGATCCGCGTGGCGCTCGACATGGAGCATGTCGAGCATGACGAGCCGATTGGCGCGCCCCGTGAGATCGGGATTTTTCCGCCGATGACGGGGGGATGAGACGGTGACGGTGGTGCCGTGTCGCTATCCCCCTCTGCCCCGCCGGGCATCTCCCCCACAAGTAGGGAGATTGGCTGGGCGCATGGGCTTCCTCAAACAACCGGCGTTTCAGCCCGGCGAAGCGGTAAATGGTCAAGAAGAGCGTGCCACTTGTGATCTCCCCACACGGCACAGCCTTTCCGCATTCTTCATAGCGGTTTCAAAGCAGCGGAGGATTTCGCTGTGACCATCACCCCCACCATCCGCGTCCAGCGCGAAGACTTCGACCTGCAGGCCGAAGTCGATCTCCTCTCGAAAGGCAAAGCCGACATCGGCGCCGTCGTTACCTTCTCCGGCCTCTGCCGCGATGAAGGCGGGAGGCTGGCGGCGCTTGAACTCGAGCATTATCCCGGCATGGCCGAAGCCGAGATGACTCGCATCGGCGAAGTCGCCATCACCCGTTTCGGGCTGCTCGGGCTGACCGCCATCCACCGCTACGGCAAGATCGCTCCTGGCGAGAACATCGTGCTCGTCGTTGCAGCCGCCCCGCACCGGCAGGCCGCCTTCGACGGCGCCAATCTCGTCATGGATTTCCTCAAGACCGCAGCGCCCTTCTGGAAGAAGGAGCACGGCAAGGACGGCGCCAGGGGCGACTGGGTCGCGGCGAAAGACGCCGACGACGCGGCGCGCGACAAGTGGAAATGATCAGAGCATGATACCGAAAAGTGTGCGCGGTTTTCGGATAACATCATGCGCCATTTCTAAAGCACCACACGCTCCCTGCGGCTCATAACCAGAAGCAGGACGAGCAGCGAGAAGACCACCAGATCTCGCCAGACGAATGCGCCATAGGCGCCCCACAAGGTTTCGACAACGGCAAGCCCGGCAGCGCCGCCAGCCGAACGCAGCGGATCGGAATAGCCGCCGACGGCTGCGATCAGCAGCACCTTGAGCCCGAACATCAGTCCCGCGCCGAAATCCATCGAACCGTAATAGAAGGTGGCGAGAATGCCGCAGAGGGTGGCGACGAGAGCAGCTGCCGCATAGGCGACAAGGAAGACACGGCTGGCGCTGGTACCGCAGAGCTCGGCGGCCAGCGGATCATCGGTGACGGCTCGCCAGAGGCGACCCCAGGCCGTGCGCCTGAGGATCAGCGCACCGAACGCGACGATGGCTGACATCAGCGCCGTGTCGATCAGCTGGATATAGGTGAGAGTCACTTTGAACGGACCATCACTCCAGAAGACAACAACCTGGTTCAGGAACGGCGGCAGCCAGATCGCTCTTGTATCGGCGGCAAGGCGGGCGGTTTCCATCAGCACGATCATGATGCCGAGCGCGGCAACGATGACGGTGTTCGGCGATTTGCTGGCCAGCGGCAGCATGATGGAGCGGCCGATCCAGATGCCCGCGGCCAGTGAATAGACAAGCGCAGCGCACGCGCCGATCGCAATGGCAGCCGGCAGCACCAGCCAGAACCTGATATAGGCGAGTTCGGTAAAAAGCAGCAGGATCTGGCCTGAGAAGGCGAAGATCGCCCCATAAGTGATATCGGCCCGCTTGGTCACGCCGAAGGCAACCGCATAACCGAAGGCGAGCGCGGCATAGAGGGCGGCAAGCGGCACCGCATTCGCCAGTTGTTGCAGAAGATAGGCCATTCCGAAGACTCCACGTCGGTAAATTATAACTGGTAAAACCTATTTCACCAGTTATAATTTCCTCATGAGCTTTTCCTGGACCCCTCACCGTTTTGCCGGCGGTGCACTGGCGCTCGATGTCGCCAACAGCGTCGTTCTTCGCGACGACCCAAAGCGGCGGGTCGACCGCTTCGCGAGCCGCGAGCAGATGCGCAACTTCCCGCGCGCCGCCGCCGAATTCTGCGCCGAACGGGCCTTGTTCGGTGAGATCACGCCGGTGGCGCCGCAAGACGAAGTCGGCTTTATCGCGCTGCGCGAGGCGATCGACCGCTACTTCCGCAAGCGTATACTGGATGGCGGCGACGACCAATTGCTGGCCGAATTGCTGGAGGCGCTAGCGAAGATCTTGCGTCAGGCAAGCCCGGCAAGCTTGGCGGCGGCGACCGCCCATTCGGTGCTCAGGCTGATTGCCATGCCGGATCCCGAGCGCATGAAGATCTGCGGCAATTGCGGCTGGCTGTTCATCGACCGCAGCAAGAACAAGAGCCGCGCCTGGTGCGACATGGCGATCTGCGGCAACCGCGCCAAGGCGAACCGTCACTATCGCCGTAAGAAGGAGGAGACGCCATGAGAAAACATCTGATCGTAACAGCGGCGGCAACAAGCCTTCTGCTGTCCGCCTGCCAGCGGCAGGCCGAAAATCTCGTCGAAATCACCGGCCATCTTTTTGTCTTCAATTATCGCGTCGCGAGCGCCACCTATCTGCTGACGCTGAAGAAGACAGGTCCTATCCCCGACGGTTCGGTCATCATCGCCGAATTCGAGAACCCGCAAGGCGGCGACCCGCTGGTGCTGAACCAGAAAATCTACCCGATCGACGACAAGATCGCGCTGCAGAGCGAAAACCTGCACTGCGTGCGCAAGGACCGCCCCTATTCGGTGAATGTCCGGCTGGTCGACAAGGACGGCAAGGTGCTTCAGCAATTGAAGACTGAGTTCCGCTCCGACCTCGACCAAACCGTACTGCCGAGCAAGCCGCTCGTCGTCGGCGCGCTTTATGACAAGAACCCGGAAGTCTTCAAGCCTGACGGCAGCGTCGATTTCTCGAACACCGACAAGTGTCCATCATAGAAAAAGCCGGAGCGACACCCGGCTTTCAAGAGTCAATTCAAGGTATTGCGAGGCAATGCCGAAGCGCGGCCTCAGCCGACGATTTCGGTGTCGGAGAACCAGTACTTGATTTCCTGGGCAGCCGTTTCCGGGGCATCGGAGCCGTGCACGGAGTTTTCGCCGATCGACAGCGCATGGACCTTGCGGATCGTGCCTTCGTCAGCGTTGGCCGGGTTGGTCGCGCCCATGATTTCTCGGTTCTTGAGGATCGCGCCTTCGCCTTCCAGAACCTGGACGACGGTTGGACCGGAGGTCATGCCTTCGACGAGTTCGCCGAAGAAGGGGCGATCCTTGTGAACGGCGTAGAAGCCTTCAGCTTCGCGGCGGCTCATCCAGACACGCTTGGAGGCGACGACGCGCAGTCCGGCATCTTCGAGCATCTTGGTGATGGCGCCCGTCAGGTTGCGCTTGGTTGCGTCCGGCTTGATCATCGAGAAGGTGCGTTCAATCGCCATAGTCAGATCCTCTGTTTTCTCGGGAAAAGTGGGCGGTCTTTACCCGCCCCAACGCCCGAAAACAAGGGGTCGGCGGCAATTTCACGCCGCTGTCACAGTCCTGCCGCGGCTTTCGTGAAGATCGAGGCAGCGTTCGAACCAGGCGACGACGGGATCGTCGGCGGCCAGCATGGCCAGCCCTGCGGACACGCGCAGCCATTGCAGCGCGCCGAAGACGATATAATCGGCAAAGAGCGGCGATTGCCCGCCGATGAAGGGCTGGAACTTCAGCATGTGACGGAGCGGCTCCAGCTTGGCGCCGAAGGCAGCCTTCTCCGCCTCGCTATCGGCAGCAAAGACTTCCAGCGGCTTGCCGAGCCTGACCTCGCGGCTCTGACGAAAGTACGCCTTGTCCCCTTCGTCCAGGATCGCGTGGATATCGAGAAGGGCGATCCGCATGATCGCCGGGTGGATGATCATCTGCGAATAGCCCTCGACCATGCGCGACACCGCCTTGCCGCCCTCGCCATTGAACAGCGACGGCCGCTCCGGATATGCCTCTTCGAGATAGAGCGCGATGGCAAAACTGTCCGAGATCAGCCGGCCGTTATCGTCGAGCACGGGCAGGGTCGACGAGACGCCGCCGCCGATTTCGCGGATGCGGGCATAGGTTGTGGGGAGCTCCTCGAAATCGAGCCTCTTATGCGCGAGCGCCATCACCGCCTTCCAGCAATGGGGCGAAAAGAAGCGCCGTTCGTCGGCGCCGCAGAGGGAATAGAGGGCTCTGGTCATGATAATCCTTTCGAGGTCTGATCTGCCTGCATTCGACGACAGAAAGCGAGCGTGATCAAATCAGGAAATTTCATGGCGCCATCACTCGGATTACTTGGGAAACCGGCTAGACTGCTCCAGCAACGTCAGGGGAAATATATGCTTAGACATTTCAGGATGTTCGCGGCCTATAACCGCTGGGCCAATGCCCAAGTCTATGAGGCTGCGGCCGAACTCAGCGAGACGGAATTCCGCAGGGACCGCGGCGCCTTCTTCGGCTCGCTGCATCGCACGCTCAATCACCTGCTCGTCGCCGACCGGATATGGATGAGGCGTTTCACCGGCATCGGCGAAGCGCCGGCGACTCTCGATGCCGTGCTTTTCGAAGAGCTGGATGCGCTTGCCGCCGCGCGCAAGGCGGAGGACGAGCGCATCATTGCCTGGACAAGTACGCTCGATGAGGCGAGCCTTGCCGGTGACTTCACCTATGCCCCGGTGACGGAGCCGATCCGGATCACTCAGCCACTGTCGAGCGCGCTCGCGCACCTTTTCAATCACCAGACGCATCACCGCGGCCAGTGCCATATGACGCTGACGGCGTTGGGCAAACCGAGCCTCGGGCTGGACCTTATCTACTTTCTGCGCGGCGAAGGCCGCGAGTGGATGTGAGGCAGCCGTCTCCATCAAGACTCAATTAACCGCCTTTGCCGGTTCCCATCGCCAATCCGGCGCTTCCCTTCGTAAATTCAGCCTCTCTTAAAAGCTTGCGAGCATAGCAGACGTGAGAGTAATGAGACCGGGCGCGAGGGGTTCGTCATGCAGAATGCAAGTACAAAGGCACTGGTGGCGCGGGAGCCTGTACGCCCAGGGTCAATGACGGATATCCAGAAGATCGCCCAGCACATGGCGCGGCTCAACGTCGCCGCACTGCCACGCAACTACGAACTCTTTCATGAGGCGATCATCGGGCACAATCCTGGTCTTGCGCAGGATATCGCGGCGCTCGGATCGCAGCCGCAGCAGTCGATGCTCGACGAACTCGGGCTGAAATACCGCCTCGTCGGCCATTGCGGGCTGGCGGGCGAGACGTCGCGCAACGAGGCCAGCCGGACGCTGCGCGCGGTGGCGGAAAGGCTTGCCGAAGGATTGCGGCACAGAGACGCCTTTGCTCGCGCCTGTGGCACGATCCTGAAATCTGTCGGTGGTCACGAGGACCAGAGCCTTGCCGCCTTCATCGGCGAGGTCGATTACCTCTCCGCCTCGCTTGCAACGGTGATGTCGGCGGAGATGGAAATCGGCGCCAGACTGCAGGACGACATCAACAGGCTGGAAACGTTGGAGCACGGCATTTCGGCGATGCAATCGGCCACCGTCGCCGACAAGATTACCGGCCTTGCAAACCGCATCGCGCTGAACCGGCAGATCACCGAACTCTACGAACGTGAAGAGGGTGCCGCCGGCAGCGCGCTGATCATGGTCGATATCGACGATTTCACCGAGTTCAACGACAGATACGGCACTCAGGCAGGCAACAAGCTCTTGAAGAAGCTTGCCGCCCTCTTTCGGAAGTCGGTGAAGAAGAACGACTTCGTCGCCCGCACAGAGGCCGACGAATTCGCCTTGCTGTTTGCCAATGTCGGCATGCAGGATGCGATTGCTATCGCCGAGCGCCTGCGCGCCTCCGTCGAAGAAAATCTCGTCTTCGCCACCTCCGACAAGGGTGATAGCGGCAGACTGACCATCTCGGTCGGCCTGGCGCTCAGCGCCGATGCGGCAACACCGGGACAGCTCCAGGCCAACGCCCGCGTCGCGCTGCTTGCCGCGCAATCGAACCGCCGCCTGCCGGTCCAGGCTTTCGGCCGCTCAGGCGTTTGAGTGCTGTCGGCGCGGACGAGCGAGCTCGCCGGGGGACGAGCGTGTTCGCCCGGACGAGCAAGCTCGCCGGGGGATAAGCGGTCTTGCCTTGGCGGGCAGTTTCGGCCAAAACGCCGGCCATGATCACGATTACCGACATTTCCGCCCGCATCGCCGGACGTCTGCTTCTCGACAATGCCAGCGTTTCGTTGCCTTCGGGCACGAAGGCGGGGCTGGTCGGGCGCAATGGCGCCGGCAAATCCACGCTGTTTCGCGTCATCACCGGCGATCTCGGCTCGGAGACCGGGGCGGTGTCGATCCCGAAGGCGGCGCGTATCGGTCAGGTGGCCCAGGAAGCGCCGGGAACCGAGGATTCCTTGATCGAGATCGTGCTTGCGGCCGATAAGGAACGGGCGGCCCTGCTTGCCGAAGCTGAAACGGCAAGCGACCCGCATCGCATCGCTGAAATCCAGATGCGCCTCGTCGATATCGATGCGCATTCGGCCGAAGCGCGGGCTGCGAGCATCCTTGCCGGTCTCGGCTTTGACCAGGCGGCGCAAGCCCGCCCCGCCTCCTCCTTCTCCGGTGGGTGGCGCATGCGCGTAGCGCTCGCCGCCGTACTGTTTGCCGAGCCGGACCTGCTTCTGCTCGACGAGCCGACAAACTACCTCGATCTCGAAGGCACGATGTGGCTGGAGGACTATATCCGCCGTTATCCGCATACGGTCATCATCATCAGCCACGACCGCGATCTCCTGAACAATGCGGTCAACTCCATCGTTCATCTCGATCAGAAAAAACTCACCTTCTACCGCGGCAACTACGACCAGTTCGAGCGGCAGAAGGCTGAGGCCGACGAGCTGCAGACGAAGGCAAAGGCAAAAAACGAGGCGGCGCGCAAACATCTGCAGAGCTTCATCGATCGCTTCAAGGCCAAGGCTTCCAAGGCGCGGCAGGCACAGTCGCGCGTCAAGGCGCTCGAGCGCATGGGAACGGTCGCCGCCGTGATCGAGGACCATGTGCAGCCGATAACCTTCCCCGAGCCGGAGAAGCAGCCCGCCTCGCCGATCGTCGCAATCCAGGGCGGCGCCGTCGGCTACGAACCCGGCAAGCCGATCCTGAAGAACCTCAACCTGCGCATCGACAACGACGATCGCATCGCCCTGCTCGGCTCGAATGGCAACGGCAAGTCGACCTTCGCCAAGTTCATCTCAGGGCGATTGTCGCCGGAGAGTGGCGAAGTAAAGGTTGCGCCGAGCCTGAAGATCGGTTTTTTCGCCCAGCATCAGCTCGACGACCTGATCCCCGAGCAGTCGGCGGTAGAACATGTGCGCCGGCTGATGCCGGCCGAACCGGAGGCCAAGGTGCGCGCCCGCGTTGCGCAGATGGGGCTGGCGACCGAAAAGATGGCTACCGCCGCCAAAGACCTTTCCGGCGGCGAGAAGGCACGTCTGCTGATGGGGCTTGCCGCCTTCCATGCGCCGAACCTGCTCATTCTCGACGAGCCGACCAACCATCTCGACATCGACAGCCGCCGTGCCCTCATCGAGGCGCTGAACGATTATGACGGTGCAGTCATCCTGATTTCGCACGACCGCCACCTGATCGAGGCAACCGTCGACCGGCTGTGGCTGGTCAACGGCGGCACTGTCACCACCTTCGAAGGCGACATGGACGAATACCGCGACCTCATCGTTAGTTCCGGTAAGAAAAAAGAAGAGAGGCCGCAGACCAGCGACGATACGACCTCGAAGGCCGACCAGCGCAAGCTCAATGCCGAAAGGCGCGCCTCGCTGACGCCGCTGAAGAAAAAGATCAACGAAATCGAATCCTTGACGGCGAAGCTGGAGAAACAGATTCAGGCTCTTGATGCGGAGCTTGCGGATCCTGTTCTCTATGAGAAGACGCCTGCCAAAGCCGCGGAAAAGGCAAAACAGCGTGGCGAGGCAGCGGCAAAACTGACTGCTGCCGAGGAAGAGTGGCTGATGCTGTCAACCGAATATGAAGAGGCAATGGGAGGCTAGCCACAGTCTTTTGGGAAACGCGGCGGAGCGCGGCGTCACCACAATTTCTGCCGATCTCAACCGATCGTTAACCATAATTCGAAAGGTTGTCTCAACATTCATTACTGATTTGTTGAGCCCTTTCCATGCATCGATTTTTCGTTCTTTCCTGCATCGCCCTTGCGGCCGCCCTCTCCGCCTGCAGCACGACCAGACAAGCCCCCGACACCTCGATCAAAACCGCCTCGGTGATTGCGCCGGAGGGACGGACGTTTTCCGGCAAGCGCTCCGAGGATGATGAAGCGCCGCGCATGACCGGTTGGCACCATCTGGCCGGGCGGACGCTGGAGGTTTCCTCGCTTGCCGAT
The DNA here is from genome assembly GCF_017948245.1 of Rhizobium sp. NLR16a. NCBI lineage: Bacteria > Pseudomonadati > Pseudomonadota > Alphaproteobacteria > Hyphomicrobiales > Rhizobiaceae > Rhizobium > Rhizobium sp. NLR16a. The sequence goes on from NZ_CP072865.1 coordinate 2,461,931, forward strand.
CTCAAGCTGCAGGACAAGGAAGTGATCCTGAGCTTCGACGATGGCCCGATCCTCGGCCGGACGAACAAGGTGCTGGCGATCCTCGACCAGTTCGGCGTCAAGGGTGCCTTCATGATGGTCGGCGAGATGGCCGAGATGTATCCCGCGCTGGCGCGCAAGGTGGCGATGGACGGCAATGCGATCGGCAGTCACACCTATGACCACGCCAACCTGAGTTCGCTCGATTTCGACGCGGCGATGGCCGAGGTGATCAAGGGCGAATTGGCGGTGACCAAGGCGACGGGAACCGACGTCGCCTTCTTCCGCTTCCCCTATCTTGCCGAAAGCCACAGACTGCGTGCCGCGATCGCCATGCGCGATATGGTGGTCATGGATGTCGATATCGACAGCAAGGACTATTTCGCCACAACGCCGCTCTCCGTGACTCAGCGGACGATGGCCCTGCTGCACAAGCGCGGCCGCGGCATCATCCTGATGCACGACATCCATAAACGTACGGTAACCATGCTGCCGACTCTGCTTTCGGATCTCGAAGCCGAGGGCTACAATGTCGTGACGCTGAAATTCAAGAAGCCGGAGGCGCCAAGCAACCTCGTCGCCTCGGCCGATCTGGTGATGACCCGCTAAGGCGGCTTGCCAAGCCGGGACCGGCTGCCTAGATCTGGGCGACGTCAATGCACGCGGCAGGTCAGCTATGAACCTTCACCTCGAAACGGACGATGATTCGCGCACCCGCCAATTCATCACCGAACACAATGCGCTCTCCGACACGGTATTGAGAACGCCGCAATTTGCCGAAGATCGTGAGGCGATCAAGGCGCTGATCGAGCGGCAGGACAGGCTGATCGTGCCGATGCGCCGCGGCGGTTGGCTGTTCGATTTCCGGCAGAGCAAGGACAATCCGCTCGGGGTCTGGCTGCGCCTGGCAGCCGGCCAGCAGCCGTTGCCGGAGGCCGATTGGGAGCCAGTCTTCGATCTCGACGCCTTCTGTCTGGACGAAGGCAGGCGCTGGAGCTGGCGCGGCGCTGTCACCTGCCCGTGGGAGCCGACGCGCGTTCTGCTGATGCTTTCGGACGGCGGCTCAGACCTCATCCGCCTGCTCGAATTCGACGCCGAGGGCAAACAGATCGTGAAGGGCGGTTTCGACACGCCCGCCGCGCGGTCGCATGCCACCTGGCTGAGCCGCGATGAGATCTGTTATTTCGGCTCGATCGACCGATTTTCGGCCACCCGCTCGGGATGGCCGCGCGTCGGGCGGCGGTTGAAGCGCGGGCAGCGGCCGGAAGATGCCGCCATCATGTTCGAAGCCGCCGATGAGGATGTGTATGGCTTCAATCTCGTTATCGACCCTGCCCTATTTGGCGCTTCGGCGAATGCCGGGCTGATCGACATTTTCGTCACCAGCCACGAAATCGGCGTGGCCAGCGCTTTCCTCATTGCCGATGATGGCGGGCAACGGCGCATCGATCTGCCCAAGGAGGCAGATTTTCAGTTCAATCATAATCATTGCCTCTGGCGGGCAAAGACCGATGAGCGCGTTGCGACCGGCAGCCTCGTGCTGCAATCCTTCGATCCCGCCTCACGGGCGCTGCTCGGGCCGGAACGGATCCTGTTTCAGCCTGGCGAGGGCCAGTCTATTTCGCAGATGATGCTGATGCGCGAATGGTGCGTGTTCATCGTTTCCGACCGGCTGCGCCCGCGTCTTCTGGTGCTCGACCTGACAAAGCCCGATGCCGAACAGCGGGAAATCGTGCTGCCGGCGGAGATGCAGACGGCTTATGTCAGGCCGCTCCATGCGGATCTGCATCTTGGCGACGACACACTCCACATCGTCGGCCAGGGTTTCCTGCAGCCGCCGACCTGCTACCGCCTCGAACTCTCCGATCGCAGCAGAGAGCCGGAGCCGATCTTCATCGCGGCAGCGCCGAGCTATTTCGATGCGACCGATATGTCGTCGGAACTGCTGGAGGCTGTGTCCGAGGACGGAACCAGGGTCGTCTACCAACTGGTGCTGCCGCGACAGTGGACCAAGGGAGCGCTGCCGGTGCTGATCTACGGTTATGGTGGCTTCGATGTCTCGCTATCGCCGAATTACTCCGGTGTAATCGGCCGCTGGCTGGAGCAAGGCGGCGCCTATGTGCAGGCCTATATCCGCGGCGGCGGTGAATTTGGCCCTGACTGGTATCGCAGCGCCAAGCGGCAGGGGCGAGACCGGGCCTTTGCCGATTTCGTCGCCATCGCCCGCGATCTCGTCGCTCGCGGCTACACCGTGCCATCGCGGATTGCCTGCCAGGGCGGCAGCAATGGCGGCCTGCTGACGGGTGTGATGCTGACGCGCTACCCGCACGATTTCGGCGCGGTCTGGTGCCAGGTGCCGGTGCTCGACATGACACGCTTCCACCTGTTCAGCGCCGGCCAGGCGTGGATGGACGAATATGGCGATCCGGAGACGCCAGCGGACCGGGAGTTCATGCTCGGCTATTCGCCGCTTCACAATATCAGGCCGGCCGGCGAGGTCACTTATCCGCCGATCTATATTGAAAGCTCCAGCAATGACGATCGCGTGCATCCCTCGCACGCACGCCGTTTTGCCGCGAGGCTGGAGGAAGAAGGACATCAGCTGCTCTTCCACGAATTCGGCTTGGGCGGGCATGGCGGCGACGGCAGTTCCGAGGAGCGCGCCGCCCGCGCGGCGATGGGTTACAGCTTCCTTCGCGAGACCATCATGCAATAGGTAGAGGAGCAGAGCTTGTCGGCGCTCTTCTTTCTGCTACAAGAGGCTTAATAAATCATACTTTTCATACAGACACGAGCGAAACACCATGTCCCCTATCAATCTCGCCATCGTCGGCGTCGGCAAGATCGTCCGCGACCAGCACCTTCCTTCCATCGCCAAGAACCCGGATTTCAAGCTCGTCGCCACGGCAAGCCGTCACGGCACGGTCGAAGGCATCAACAGTTACATCACGATCGACGCGATGCTCGACGCCGAGCCTTCGATCGATGCCGTTTCGCTCTGCATGCCGCCGCAGTACCGCTATGAAGCCGCCTATAAGGCGCTCGTTGCCGGCAAGCATGTCTTCCTTGAAAAGCCGCCGGGTGCAACACTGAGCGAAGTGGCCGACCTCGAGGCGCTGGCGAACAAGCAAGGGGCGTCGCTCTTTGCCAGCTGGCATTCACGTTATGCGCCGGCCGTCGAAGCCGCCAAAGCGTTTCTTGCCTCGACGACGATCAAAAGCGTGCATGTGATCTGGAAAGAGGATGTCCGCCACTGGCATCCGAACCAGGACTGGATCTGGCAGGCCGGCGGCCTCGGCGTTTTCGATCCCGGCATCAATGCGCTGTCGATCGTCACCCATATCCTGCCGCGGCAGGTCTTCATCACCGGGGCTGTGCTCGAATTCCCGGAAAATCGTGATGCGCCGATCGCCGCCGACATTCACTTCCGCGATGCCGACGGCCTGCCGGTTCATGCCGAATTCGACTGGCGCCAGACCGGCAAGCAGAGCTGGGACATCGTCGCGGAAACGGCAGCCGGCCAAATGGTGCTCTCCGAGGGCGGCGCTAAGCTTTCCATCGACGGTAAGCTGACATTCGCCGAACCGGAACAGGAATATCCCTCGCTCTATCGCCGCTTCGCCGAAATCATCAAGGCGGGCAAATCGGATGTCGATCTCGCCCCCCTGCGCCACGTCGCCGACGCCTTCATGCTCGGCAAGCGGAAATTTGTTGACGCTTTCCACGACTGAGTGATTGGGCGGTCCTTGCCTGTCGGCTCCGACGGCAGGCACCCGCTCAGGCCTTCTTCTCCCACCGCCCTTCCGGTGTCTGCTGCCAATAGGTGAGGTTATGCCCCTCGCCTTTCAGTTTCTTCCATTGTGCGCGGGCAGCTTCCAGTTGCTCCTGGTCGTGGCCGTCGAACATGAAGACGACGCGCTCATAGGCATCGGCCGGCGGCGGCTCGGCGCCGTCGACAATGAAACGAACCGTCGCCGCATTGGCATTGTCCGACGTGACCGTCAAAAGCACCGGCTGGTTTTCGGCGAAATCAGCCGTGTCGATCCCATGCGGCAGGAAACTCTCCTCGCGAAACGTCCAAAGATGCGCATCGAGTGCATCGCGCCGCGCGGCCTCGCTCGTCTGGACGACGACGCGCCAGCCGCGCTCGATGCTTTTGTCGAGGAGCGGCGGAAGCGCGTCTTCCAGCCTGGTTTCGGTCAGATGATAAAAGAGAATGTCGGTCATCGGGATTCATGATGGGCGCGAACGAGCTCGTCGAGCAGGCGCACCCCGAAACCGGAACCCCAGGACTGGTTGATCTCATCCTGCGGCGAACCCATCGCCGTGCCGGCAATGTCGAGGTGCGCCCAGGGCGTGTCCTGCACGAAGCGTTTGAGGAAATGCGCCGCGGTGATCGAGCCGGCCTGACGGCCGCCGGTGTTCTTCATGTCGGCGAATTTGCTGTCGATCAGCTTGTCATAATCCTTGCCGAGCGGCATGCGCCAGAGTTTCTCGTTTGTGGAAAGGCCGGCCGCCGTCAGCTGGGCGGAAAGCTGGTCGTCATTGGAGAACAGGCCGGCATGCACGTTGCCAAGCGCCACGACGATTGCGCCGGTCAAGGTGGCCAGATTGATCATGAACTGCGGCTTGAAGCGATCATTGCAATACCAGAGCGCATCGCAAAGGACGAGGCGGCCTTCGGCATCGGTGTTGATCACCTCGATTGTCTGGCCGGACATTGAGGTGACGATGTCGCCCGGACGCTGGGCGTTGCCATCGGGCATATTCTCGACCAGGCCGATGATGCCGACGGCGTTGACGGCCGCCTTGCGGGAAGCGAGCACGTGCATCAGGCCGGTCACGGCTGCGGCACCGCCCATATCGCCCTTCATGTCCTCCATGCCGGCGGCCGGCTTGATCGAAATGCCGCCGGTATCGAAGACGACGCCCTTGCCGACGAAGGCGACGGGACGGTCCTTGCTCTTGCCACCCTTCCACTGCATGACCGCCAGACGCGGCGGGCGCACGGAGCCCTGAGCGACGCCGAGCAGCGCGCCCATGCCGAGACGGCGCATTTCCTTCTCGGTCAGGATTTCCACCTCGACGCCGAGCTTTTCCAGCTCCTTCGCCCTGGCGGCGAATTCGACAGGTCCAAGCGCGTTCGGCGGTTCATTGACAAGGTCACGGGCGAGATTGACGCCGCCGGCGATCGCTTCGGAATCGGAAAACGCCTTTTTGGCGCCGGCCGCATCGGTGGTGATGATCGTCACCCTGACCGATTTTGCCGGCTTCTCCTCGTCGTCGTTCTTCTTTGTCTTGTAGGCATCGAAGCTATAGGCGCGCAGCAGCATGCCAAGCGCGAAATCGGCGGCGGCGCGTGCGTTCGTCTCAAGGCCGGGCACGTCGATGAAGATGGCGGCCTTGTCAGTATTCTTGATTTTCGATGCCGCAGCACCGCCGGCCTTCAGCCAGTCATGGGCGGCGAGTTCGCCGGCCTTGCCAAGCCCGATGACGACGATGCGATCGACGGGTGCGCCTTCCGGGGCGACAATATCGAGCGCAGCCGTGGATTTCGCGGAGAATCGGGCGATCTTCGCAGCCTTGGCGATCACGCCTGCCGGATCAGCCGTTTCGGCGCCTGCGGCGCTGCCGGCCTCGGCAGTCTTCAACAGGATCGCCAGCCCGCCATTGAGCTTTGCCGACTTCGAGAATGAAATTTCGAACTTTACTGACATGTCTTCTCCGCTGGGATTCTTGAAATCCGTCCCAGGCGGATAATTTCGCGTTTGGCGGGTCTGTCAATGGCTCGCGACTATTGTTATGGTCGCCCGCGGCTGTCCAGGCCCTCATGTTTTCGTCAGTTTTGCAGATATTCGCGTTGACAGTTTTTTCGAAAAATCGATGGCGGAGACCGGTGATCCGCCTGCCGAAAACGACTTTCGGTGCATTCCTGCTTCTGTTCTGGGCGTGGTGGGCGCTGCTTGCCATCTTTCGCGCCTTCCCTGGAATAGACATTTATTTTTCCCAGCTTTTTTTCGTGGGCGCAGATTGTGACGCGACTGCCGCTGCCGGGAGTATCTGCGGCGGCTTTCCTTATCGCGACTCGGGGAATTTCGACCTGCTGCGAACCATCTTCTTCCGCCTGCCCTACGTCGTGGCGATCGTCATGGCGTGGAAATTGATCGAATGTTACCAGCAGCACGGCGCGACCTTCAACGCCGAGCGGGCGCGCAAGCTCAAAGTCGCACTCGGAACGATGCTGATCGGGCCGGTGCTGCTCGTCAATGTTATCCTGAAGGAACATTGGGGTCGGCCGCGGCCGGTGCAGACGGATATTTTCGGCGGGAGCCTGCATTTTGTCGAGGCAGGCTCGCTTGCCGGCAAATGCGTGTCGAACTGCTCCTTCGTCTCCGGCGAGGCGGCGAGCGCTGGATGGCTGTTCTGCCTTCTGCTCTTCGTGCCGAAATCGATGCGTTATGCGCTGGTTCCGCCCGTCGCCGCGATCTCGATCCTGACGCCAGCCTTGCGGCTATCCTTCGGCGCGCATTATCTTTCCGACGTGACGCTCGGATGGCTCTCCTCGCTTGTCGTCTTCGCGGCGCTGCTGGCGTTAACTGAGTCGCAACAGGACCAAAAAAATTCTGAAATTTGAATGAATTTTTGACACCTGCTTGTCGCAAAAGCGCGACAAAGAGCGTAGAGGGATTCTCCTGCAAGCCGTTTGGGCGTGCAGGTGCTTTCAAGGGCCGGCATGAAACTACTCGAGACATACATATTGCGGCGCGTCGGCCAGATGTTTCTCGTGGCGCTCCTGCCCGTGCTGGCGATCATCTGGACGACACAGGTTTTGCAGCGCATTAACCTCGTCACCGACAGCGGCCAGTCGATCGGCTCGTTCGCCAAGCTCGCGACGATGATCCTGCCGTCGATCATTCCCGTGGTGCTGCCCTTCGCCCTCGTCATCGCCATCACCCAGACGCTGACGACGATGAACAACGATTCCGAGCTAACCGTCATCGACGCAGCCGGCGCACGGCGCAGCATTCTGGTCCGGCCGATCCTGCTGCTTGCCGCCATCATCAGCGTCTTTTCCTTCTTCGTCGACAATATCGTCGAGCCACGGGCAAAGACCGTGGCGCGTCAGATGATCGCCGAAACCTACGCCGATCTCCTCTCCTCGGTCATCGAGGAAAAGACCTTCCGCAAGCTCGACGAGGGTCTCTATGTGCAGATCTCGCAGCGCCTGGCCGGGCGCATGCTGAAGGGCCTGTTCGTCGCCGACGAGCGGGACCCGGCCTACGAGCTCATCTATTACGCCAAGGAAGGCGCTGTCGACGATACCGGCACGACGCTGATCATGCACGACGGCGAGGTGCATCGCAAAACGCCCGACGGCAACGTCTCGGTCATCAATTTCGATTCCTATTCTTTCGACCTCTCCGACATGACGGAGAGCCGCGGGCAGGCGACGCTGAAAGCCAGCGACCGTGACCTGTGGTTCCTGTTCAATCCGGATCCGAACGACAAGGACTATACGATCCGCCCGCAGAGCTACCGCGCCGAACTGCATCGACGGCTGACGGACTGGATCCTGCCCGTCGTCTTTGCATTGTTCTCACTGGCGATCGCCGGCGATGCGCGCTCGCACCGGGAAGCGCGGCTGCATCCAATGGTGAGCGCGCTCGGCTATGCTTTTGCGCTACGATGGGCTGCCTTCTACGCCGCGAACCAAATCGACACCGATCCGGAATATATCGCAGTTCTCTACGCCATTCCGATCGTCAGCAGCCTCGTCTCGATCATCTTCCTCGGCCTACACAAGCGGCTGGTCATGCCTTCGTTCGTCTGGGACCGGATATCGGCTTCCTGGAGACGGATGCAAGAAAGACTGCTTACCGCGACCAGCAGGTCCGGCGGGGGCACGGCCCAATGATGTTCGGGACATTGTCGCGTTATTTCTTTCGCCGTTACCTGGCGACGACCTGCTGGTTTCTGATCGGCGTGTCGGCGATCGCCTTCCTCCTTGATTTCAGCGAGACGGCGGGACGCATGTCCGGCCTGCCTGGCTACACGATCGGCGGCGGCATCGTGATGACCGCCGTGCGCCTGCCGCTCATCCTGCAGCAGACAATCCCCTTCGTCGCCCTCTTCGTCGGCATGACGGTGCTGATCGGGCTCAATCGGAAATATGAGCTCGTGGTCACGCGTGCGGCAGGCATCTCTGTCTGGCAATTCATGTTTCCCTTCATCGCCGGCTCAATTGCGCTCGGCGTGCTGACGATGACGGCGCTCAACCCGCTTGCCGCCTGGGGACAGCGCCAGGCGCTGCTGGTCGAGTCCGACTGGCGTGGCGAAAACGCAGTTCTGCGCAAGGCGCCGCAGATCCCATGGCTGCGCCAGATCAGCGGCCGCGACGATGTCATCATTGGCGCCCAGACGGTCCAGGAGAACGGAACCAAGCTGGTCGACGCCGTATTGATCCATTTCGATTCAAGCGGCCGAGTCATTCTGAGACAGGATGCCGCCACGGCAAAGTTGGAAGATGGTTACTGGCAGCTTAACGGCGTCGTCGAGCGCAAGCCTGGCGAAATCCCGCTGCGCAAAGCTTCGGTCCAACTTCGCACCAATCTGAAACAGGATTTCGTTCAGGAGCGGCTGACAGCGCCGGAAACAATTGGTTTCTTTGACCTTTCCAATCGCATTGCAGCGGCAAAGTCATTCGGCATCTCGACCAAGGCATTGGAGACGCAATTCAACTCTCTGTTGTCTCAGCCATTGCTGCTGGTGGCCATGACTCTCATTGCTGCAACAGTGTCCCTAAAATTTAGCCGGTTCAACCAATCCCGCTCCGTGATTCTGGGTGGAATCCTGTCAGGCTTCATGCTTTATGTCATCACCGTGCTTGTTAAAGCATTCGGAAGCAGTGGAGTCGTGCCTCCCTTCGTGGCGACGTGGATACCGGTCGTCGTCGCGTTGGCCTTGGGCGCGACTATTTTGCTTCATCAGGAGGACGGCTAGTGGCGGTAGGCGACCGCAAGTACTTTAGTAAACAGTTGGTTGCCCTGCTTGTCGGTGCGGCTCTATGTTCCTATTTCGGCAGTGCCCCGGCCTCCTATGGCCAGGCCAGCACGCCTGAACAAAATATCGAGAATAAGATTCCCGAAGGGGCCAAGCTTCTGCTTTCGGCCAATGAACTCGTCTATAACCGTGACGCCGAACTCGTGTCGGCGATCGGCGGCGTGCAGATCAACTATGGCGGCTATAAAATGGTCGCACAGAAGGTCGAGTACAACCAGAAGACTGGCCGGATGATGGCGCTCGGCAATGTCGAACTCGTCAGTCCGGACGGCAACCGCATCTATGCCGACAACCTAGACGTGACCGACAATTTCGCCGACGGGTTCCTGAACTCGCTGCGCATCGAAACCGCCGACAATACGCGTATCGTCGCCGAAAGCGGCGAGCGGGTCGGCGGCACGAAGATGATTCTCAACAAGGGCGTCTATACCGCCTGCCTTCCCTGCGCCGAAGATCCGAAGCGCGCACCGTTCTGGCAGGTCAAGGCAAAGCGCGTGATCCAGAACGGCGAGACCCATACGATCCGTCTGGAGCGGGCGCGTTTCGAGCTGCTCGGCTACCCGATTGCCTTCGTGCCGTTCATCGAGGTTCCCGACAATACGGTGAAGCGTAAGTCCGGCTTCCTGTTCCCGACGATGAGCCTGTCGCAGAACCTCGGCTTCGGTCTTTCCATTCCTTATTATTATGTGATCTCGCCGAGCATGGATGCGACGGTCACGGCGACCGGCTACACGGCCCAGGGCTTCCTCGTCGAAGGCGAATTCCGTCAGCGCTTCGAGAACGGCACGCATATCCTGCGCGTCGCCGGCATCAACCAGGCAAAGCCGGGCAATTTCAGCTCGGGCACCAGCGATGCCGAAGCCGAGCAGCGCGCCATGGTGGCGTCAAAGGCGGAATTCCGCATCAATCCGCGCTGGACGTTCGGCTGGGACGTCATGGTGCAGAGCGACAATAATTTCTCGAAGACCTACAAACTGCGCGGCTTGAGCGGCACGGATCGCACGAACCAGATCTACCTGACGGGGCTCGGGAAACGGAATTATTTCGACATGCGGGCGTTTTATTTCGACGTCCAGGATGCCGACCGGACGAACACGGCCGAAAAACAGCAGGCCATCGTCTATCCCGCGCTTGATTATCACTATGTCGCGCCTCAGCCGCTTGCAGGCGGCGAACTTTCTGCGGACGTCAATTTGACGAATATTTCGCGCACACACGACGACTTCTATACTGTCGACGGATTCGACCGCTTCCGCGGCCTGAAGGGCCAGACTTCGCGCCTGACCGCCGAACTTCAATGGAAACGCACCTATGTCACGCCGACCGGTCTGGTGATCACGCCGCTTCTGGCCGCGCGCGGCGACGCTTTCGCGCTGAACATGAACGACCCGACCGGTTACGCCGGCAATTATCTTGACGACGAATCCGCCACCCGCTCGATGCTCACCGCCGGGCTGGAGATGCGGTATCCGATCCTGATGACGACTGATAACAGCACGCATATTCTGGAGCCGATCGTCCAAATCTATGCACGCCCCGACGAGCAGCTCGCCGGCCGGCTGCCGAACGAGGATGCACAAAGTTTCGTTTTCGATGCCACCTCGCTCTTCGACCGCGATAAATTCTCAGGTTACGACCGCGTCGAGGGCGGCACTCGCGCCAATGTCGGCTTCCAATATACCGGGACGTTTGACAGCGGTTACAAGCTGCACGGCATTTTTGGCCAGTCTTATCAGATTGCCGGCCAGAATTCGTTCGCGACCGATGACCTCGTCAATGTCGGCGCGGATTCGGGCCTCGAAACCGATCGCTCCGACTATGTCGGCCTCGGCGGCGTCGAAACACCCTATGGTGTTTCCGTTGCGGCCTCCTACCGGCTCGACGAGAAGGATTTCGAGTTTCGCCGTGGCGACCTGACGACAGGCTACCAGAACGACACCTTCCAGACGCAGGTGACCTACACGCATCTCAGCGCCCAGCCGGCCTATGGCTTCGCCGAGGACAACGACGAGATCCAGACCAGCAGCAGAGTCAAGTTCAAGGACTATTGGTCGATCTTCGGCGGCATCGCGTGGGATCTGAACAACGATGTGATCAGCCGCCGGACGCTCGGCCTTTCCTATGAGGACGAATGCACGATCTTCACGATCGCCTATACGGATAGCAGGGATTCCGACGACGAGTCGGCAAGCGACTGGACGATTGGCGCGCGGCTGACGTTCCGCACGCTCGGCGACATCAAGATCGGCTCCGACACTCTCTCCAACTAGCGGGCGGACGGCGTAATCATGGCCTCAAGTCATTCTTTCGCCGTAAGCCTGTGCAGGACATTGCCGCCAGTCGATATCAGAGGCATAGGAGTTTCGCGCCGCCACGGAAGCGATTTCCGCGTGTCTCGCACTGTGGTAAGGACGCCGCGATCAACCTCTCGCGGCGCAATTGGGAGGTCAACAGATGATTGACGCAAAAAAAGCCATAACCGCCTTTCTCGCCGGCGCAGCGATTGCCTTGCTGACGGGCCTTGCTGGCCCGGCGCTTGCAGCAAGCGGAGTCCAGGCCGTGGTGAACGGCACAGCCATCACCAGCGGCGATGTCGCCAAGCGTCAGGCCTTCCTGCGCCTGCAGCATACCAAGGCCGACGCCAAGACCGCCACGGAGCAATTGATCGACGAGACGCTCAAGCGCCAGGAGGTCGCCCGCGTCCATATGTCGGTTTCGCAGCAAGACGTCGATGCGTCTTTCGCGCGCTTTTCGGCCGGCAACAAACTTTCCGTGGAACAGATGTCGCAGATTCTCGATCGCGCCGGCGTCGGCGTCGACCATTTCAAAGGCTTCATCGCCGTGCAGATGAGCTGGCCGCGCGTCGTCAATGCGCGCTACGGCTCGACCTCGCGGCTGTCGAACTATGATCTCGTCTCGCGCATGATGCAGAACAACAAGCAAAAGCCGGTAACAACGGAATATATGCTGCAGCAGATCATCTTCGTCATTCCCGAGGCCAAGCGCGGCGCCGTCACCGGCAAGCGCAAGGGCGAGGCCGAGGCATCGCGCTCAAAATTTCCTGGCTGTGATCAGGCAAAGACCTTTGCCGCGACAATGCGCGATGTTTCCGTGCGTGACCTCGGCCGCATGCTCGCTCCCGAGATCCCGCCGGACTGGAAACCTCTGGTCGAGCAGGCCAAGGGCAACACCACAGGCACCCGCGTCACCGAGAAGGGCGTCGAATATCTGGCGATCTGCAGCCAGCGCCAGGTCTCCGACGACCAGGCCGCCGAAATGGTCTTCCGCCAGGAGGACCTCGACAAGTCCAAGGCCGGCAAGAATGGCCCGCCGGAAAACGAAAACAGCAAGAAATACCTGGACGAACTGCGCAAGAAGGCGCAGATCGCCTATCGCTGACCGACGATGGCGATACCCTTTTCACGACCGCTTGCGCTGAGCCAGGGCGATCCCGCCGGCATCGGACCGGATATCACCCTGATGGCTTGGCTCCGGCGGCGTGAAATCGGGCTTCCGCCTTTTTTCCTTATCGGCGATCCGGATGTCTTGGCTCTGCGGGCCCGCCAGCTCAATCTGGCGGTTTCCATTCGTGAGATCGACACGGCCGGCGAGGCCACCGGCATATTTGCCGATGCGCTGCCCGTCATGAGCGTCCCGGCCGGCATTGAGGTGGTGCCCGGCGAGCCGCATGCGGCAACGGCGAAGGGCACGATCGCGGCGATCGAGAAAGCAGTCTCGCTTGTCATCGGCGGCGAGGCACTCGCAGTCGTCACCAATCCGATCGCCAAGGCCGTGCTCTACGAGGCGGGTTTCCGGTTTCCCGGCCATACCGAATTTCTCGCCGATCTTGCCGCCAGGGCGACCGGCAGTCCGGTGACGCCGGTCATGATGTTGTCGGGACCGAAAGTCAGGGCCATTCCCGTTACCATCCACATTCCTGTCCGCGATGTGCCGCAAGCACTGACCGGCGAACTGATCATCGAAACCTGCCGGATTGCCGATGTGGATCTCAGGCAGCGTTTCGGAATCGACGCGCCGCGGCTTGCCGTCGCCGGCCTCAACCCGCATGCCGGTGAAGGCGGAGCGATCGGCTCGGAGGATGAGGACATCATCCGCCCGTCGATCGAGCAGCTGCGTGACGAGGGTATCGATGCGATCGGCCCCCTGCCCGCCGATACGATGTTCCATGACGAGGCGCGGGCGCGATATGATGTCGCCATCTGCATGTATCACGATCAGGCGCTGATCCCCGCCAAGGCCCTCGGTTTCGATGACAGCGTCAACGTCACGCTCGGACTTCCCTTCGTGCGAACCTCGCCGGATCACGGCACCGCTTTCGGCATCGCCGGCAAGGGACTGGCGCGTGAGCAGAGCTTGGTTGCGGCACTGAAGCTTGCCGCCCAGCTCGGCCGCACCGCCGAAGGCCGCCGCTGATGGCAGCACTCGATGGCCTGCCGCCGCTTCGCGACGTCATTCAGCGTCACGGCCTCGATGCGCGCAAGGCGCTCGGGCAGAACTTCCTGCTCGACCTCAACCTTACGCAGAAGGTCGCCCGCACGGCAGGCGCGCTCGAAGAGACCACCGTTTTCGAGGTCGGCCCCGGTCCCGGCGGGCTGACCCGCGCGATTCTGGCGCTCGGCGCCAAGAAGGTCATTGCCATCGAGCGGGACGCGCGCTGCCTGCCGGCGCTTGCCGAGATCGCCGATCGCTATCCCGGCCGCCTGGACGTCATCGAAGGCGATGCGCTGAAGACGGATTTCGAATCATTGGCGCCGGAAGGCCCCGTCAAGATCATCGCCAACCTACCTTATAATGTCGGGACGCAACTGCTGGTCAACTGGCTGCTGCCGAGGGCCTGGCCGCCATTCTGGCAGTCGCTGACGCTGATGTTTCAGAAGGAAGTCGGCGCGCGGATCGTCGCCGGCGAGGACGACGACCATTACGGCCGTCTCGGCGTGCTTTGTGGCTGGCGAACGGAGGCACGCATGGCCTTCGACGTACCGCCGCAAGCCTTCACGCCGCCGCCGAAGGTAACTTCGACAGTGGTGCATCTTGTTCCCAGGGCGAACCCCATCCCCTGCGCTGTCGCCAATCTGGAAAAAGTAACGCAGGCCGCCTTCGGCCAGCGCCGCAAGATGCTGCGCCAGAGCCTGAAGCCACTCGGCGGCGAAAGCCTGCTCATCAAGGCGGGAATCGATCCGGCGCGACGGGCGGAGACCCTTTCAGTCGAAGAATTCTGCCTTCTCGCAAATAGCCTTTAGCGCCACATCTGCTGTTGGATGCAGAAGGACGCGCCCTTAGGTCTAAGGCCGCCTTCCGCACTGGCGATCGGACGCCAGGCTTGATGAGGCGCACTTTGCTTGCAGATCGCCTGGGCAAGAAAGCCGCGCATCGCATCGCCGAAGGGCGGGCCGCATCATATGCTTCGCCTCCACCATCTTACTCTGGTGATAAACGGCGCGCGGATGCGAGAAGGCGAGGAAACCGCGGTCTGGGCGACTCCTCCTCAAACACAGAAGTCAGTTCTTTCAGCGACCTATACACCAACTCTCTTCGCGATATTACCGCAGAAAGTTACTCTGCAACGTTGCGCTTTGCCTGATGTCCCGACGCGCGACACTGTCTGAAAGTCTTGCCAGAGCCGCAGGGGCAAAGGTCGCTGGTACGCCGTTGCAGCCGACCGATCAGCGGCAACAGAATGGTCTTAGGCAAAAATGTGGCAATTGCTATTGTTACCTTCGCCGAAAACCCGGGAACCACGAACCCGCGGCCGGCCTTAAATCCGTGCCAGGCCTTTTCCGCGACGTATTCCGCGCTGACCTTAGGTAAAATCTTGAACAAGGCGGCGCGGCCTGCACCTGAGCTACGGAGAAACTCAGTCGCCACAGGGCCTGGGGTAACGCAAGTCACGGTGACGCCCGTTCCGCGAAGCTCTTCATTCAGCGATGTTGAAAAGGAACGCACGAAGCTCTTGCTGGCATAATAAAGCGCCATGTTTGGGCCCGGCAAATAGCCGGCGACAGACCCGAGGTTGATCACTCCGCCCCTTCCTCTCGCCGCCATCGCAGGCAGAAATCGCAGTGTCAGTTCTGTCAATGCGCGAATATTGAGATCCACGATGCCCAACTGGTCGGATCTCGGGATGATCGTCGCCGCGCCACGTACGCCGTAGCCAGCGTTATTGACGAGCACATCACAAAACAAACCGCTCTCGTCAAGAAACATTTCCAGCCGCTGGGATGCCCCAGGTGCGGCAAGGTCCAGCTCGAGTGTGACAGCGTTACCGCCGGCTGCTCGTACGTCCGCCGCTGCCGCCGCCAATCCTTCACCTGAGCGGGCAAGAAGAACAACGGTGGCGCTCTCGCCTGCTGCGATCTTCGCTATCGCGCGACCTATACCTCGCGACGCGCCAGTGACAACGACGCTTGGTTGAGGATTTTTATCCACTTTCATTGTTATTCCCGCGAGGATTCGTTGACACATCCGCGTCTTGAGCAGGTGCGCTTACCTCGTTAGCGATCTCCCCATTGAGGATCGCCTCGAAGCGTTGCAAAGCTCGTGCGACGATCGCGCCATCCATGACCCGGTGATCGTAAAGGATGCGGACTGTGACGGTTGCGTCCTCGCTGATCGGCCCATAATTGAGTAAGGTGGTCAACGGCGTCAGGGGATTTAATGATTCCGCTCCCAGCCCTGAATAGACCGAAAACTGAAAAGTGCCGAAAAAGCGCGGCCGCTGCCGACCGAGATTGAGCCCGATCCACATAATAAACCAGCGAAGCGGCGCTGGAAGCCGAGCGAATTTCAGACTGCGGCGGAATTGCTTGATCTCCGTGACTGGTCGTGTACGTGCGTCCCGGATCAGTGCATCGAGTTCGGCGATGGACTTGCGTTCGGGGCGCCGGATGGGACACAAAAGGACGATACGCTCACCCTCGTATTCGCGCTCATGGGCCACCGACGCCACACTTTCGGGATATTCGTAGAACTGAGGCCGTGGGAGCTTCACATAGGCGCGGCGGAATTCGGGAACTTCAAGGGCAAGAAGCCCATAACCTTTTATGAAGAGCGCCGTCCATGAGGGACGCTCCGGCCGAGCTCGCCGTGCTGCCACCAATGGAGCAAGGTTCATTTGCCGCTGTACGGTCACCCTCGGCACGCGAATCGAGAATCGCATCAGGTCTCCGACAAGACGCCTAGCTGCCGAAAGCTTGATCGGTTTGCCCCGCATGAAGTTCACTCAATAGAGATAGGGGATGATGCGCTTGGTCCTGTCCATGTAATCGCGATACTGCGGGCCGAAGAATTCGATCATCATCTTCTCTTCTCTATGCACTCTCAGGAAGAACAGGAATGCGAAACCGATCAGTCCCGCCATTCCGACAAACCAATTTGCCAGCAAGCATGCTTGGCCGAGCGCCATCAGCAGGAATGACGTGTACATCGGGTGGCGTATGACGCTGTATGGGCCAGTCGATATCAGCTTGTGCTCCTCGCGGATCTCCAGCGAAATCGACCAGTTTCTGCCAAGTTCCTTATGCGTTCGGCGGAAAATCCATATCCCCGCGGCGTAGACGATTGTGCCCAGCGCAAGGACCCAGCCGGCCAATGGATAGTCAAAGTGAGCTGGAAATCCCGAAAAGACATATATGCCTGGAATGACTGCGAGACCGATGATAGCGGCGACAAGACCAAAGCTGTCCCGCGCGGACCGTCTATTGTTGACTATCGCATTGCGCTTGGCGCGCCTCGCGGCCGGCCGGCGGACGAAGTACCAAGCGATGATTCCCAGTACCCAAATCGTCTTACCAAGCGTAATCAGCGAAAGGCTCACAGGGATCACCCACTACGTTGCGGGCCGCTGATCGCAGAAAACGTGTCGGGCAAACAGCCCAATCGCCCATACGCCAACGAGCAAACAGAACGCAAGCTTACCCAGCGCAGGCGACCTAGGCAAGACGCCGACGCGCTCAGCCCGTATTCATTTCTCTAAGCTGAGTAATGTATTGTTGTGGTCTGAGCCAAATGCCGGGAGTTTTGTATCCCATATGGCGAGCGATTTGCCCGGTCCAGGCGTTGCAATTATTGACGGTCGCCTCCCAGGTTTTGGACGTAGCCTGTAGCTTGCGAATGTAGGCGACAACATTGCTGTATTCCACCGGGCTGAGCAGCACACGCCAACTTGCAGATCGATATTGCTCTTCAAGATCCCCATCGGTCCACCCGGTCGAAGCCGGGACGGGCACGAAATGGCCAAGCACATAGTCGGCCGGACTGTGAGAAGCCGGGGCAAGTCCTGCCACCTCTGGATTGATCATGTTGCCGCTCTGGTCCAACTTGCCGAAAACCACATAAGTGTGGCCGTAACTCAACGCATATCTCGAGCGAAATTCGATGAAATACTGATTCCCGACAACCCTACCGGTTGTTGCGGCAGCGTTCTTACTGACGGATGTAAAGCGCGGTTGTTGAGGCTTATCTGTTCCTTGGCAAGAGACCAGCACACCTACCATCAGAATCGCCAGCCACGAGCGACCATTTCCAAAGAGCATCAATACGCTCCATTTGCTTGCCCTGCCACGCAGGCCGGAAATTACCGACCACTCTTGAACGTCGAGCATCGAAAACCGACGAGCAAGCCTGACGGATGTAAAGGAGGGAAGGACTATGTCAGCCCTCCCCTACTTAAATCGCATTTACTTATAGACAGCCGCAGCGGGCGGCGGCGCCTTACCTTTTCCCTTGCCAATGGTCCCGCAGGCACTCAGATTGGCAACAGCAAGCACTGCAAAGATCACGACTACGATTCTGCTCATCAAGAAGTCCTCTGCTAGTCTGGAGTGGCTATCAACAAAACGAATCAAAGTTTAGCGGCAAACCGGTTCCTGACTAGTGCATAAAGAACACAATCTGCAACTTCGCTACATTAGCAGCTTGAAATGCGAATAGCCAACCCTTCAGTTCAGATGGTTAACGTCGTCAAATTACCACTACCCGAGTACCCACCGGGACGCGATTGAAGAGATCAACGATGTTTGCGTTGGTCATCCGTATGCAACCATTTGAAACAGCCTGACCGATCGACCAGGGCTCGTTCGTCCCGTGCACGCGGAACAAGGTGTCTTGCCCGCCCTGATAAAGATATAGCGCCGCAGCGCCAAGCGGATTAAGCGGTCCACCGGGAACGCCGTTGGCATATTGTGCCAGTCGCGGCTTGCGCCGCATCATGTCCTCGGTCGGCCTCCAAGATGGCCACTCCGCTTTCCGCCCAATGATTGCTTCGCCCTTGAAGCTTAAACCTTCCTGACCGACAGCAATACCATAGCGTGTCGCCCGTCCGCCGGACTCTACGTAGTAGAGAAATCGTTCCCTGGTGTTAACTATGACAGTACCTGGCGCTTCCCACCCGTAGTAAGCTACCTCCTGTTTGCGATAGCGCGGATCTTGATCGGGATTACCAGCGAAGACTGACCTTATCGTCCAATCTTCCGGAGCGCCACATCCAGAAACTATAGTTGCCAGTCCACCCAAGATGATTGCCCGGCGCGTAATGTGGTCTATCCCCATTTCCACCTGCTGCCTTCTTATTCTCTCTCCGCAAGCTATCATTGCAGAATACAGTGGCCATGCCAAGTGATGGTCCTGTAACAGCATTTTGAGAATTATAGGTTATTCGCTTGCGATGTGTTGTTATCTTCTCAAGGAAGTGCGATGAGCCTCACGTCGCGGTGACAAGGACCAGCAGATGAAACTTGGCCTTCAGGGAAAGATTGCGGTTGTGACCGGCGGAGCTTCAGGAATAGGGGCCGCAATATGCCGGCAGCTTGGCAGCGAAGGTGTGGCCGTGGTGATCGCCGATATCAACCTGGCTGGGGCAAGCCGCGTTGCACAAGAGGTTCGCTTGGAAGGTGGCATCGCCTTCCCCTTCTTTGCCGACGTCACCGATCCCCTTTCGGTGGAGCAATTGATGGCCTTCGCTGAAGCGGAAGGCGGCGGGATCGATCTGGCCGTCAACAACGCGGGAATTCGCGGCCCCCACAAAGCGACGAGAGACTATCCGATAGAGGAGTGGCATCGGGTGATCAAGGTCAATCTCGATGGGGTCTTTTACTGCATGAAAAGCGAGATCGCAGCGATGATGGCGCGCGGCGGCGGAGCAATTGTCAATGTTTCATCCATTTTAGGCGCTGTTGGCTTACCGTTAACATCAGCTTACACAGCCGCCAAACACGGCGTACTCGGACTGACAAAAGCCGCAGCCCTTGAATATGCCAGGTTTGGAATCCGCCTGAACGTTGTCGGGCCGGGCTGGATCGAAACGCCGTTGCTGACAGAACAACAGGAACTTCCGATGCAGAAAAAAATCGAGTCCCTCCAACCGATGGGTCGGCGCGGCAAACCCGAGGAGGTTGCAGCCCTCGTCTGCTTCCTTCTCTCCGAGCAGGCGAGTTTCATCACAGGTAGCTACCATGCGGTCGATGGAGCCTACACCGCGCACTAAGTGCAAAGGCCGCTAGCAACAGCCTCGGCCACAACCTGATTGTTGGGCCGTAGGGGCCGCGACGGCTGTTGAATCGATCGCCCAGGCCTACTGCGATGTTTCGGGCCGTCGGTGCAACGCCGCACGCATTCCAGGGTCGATCTGCGGGAGGAAGAAGGATACTCATGTCAGGCCGAAGGCATTCCTTTCTGCTGGCTTGATGAGAAGCGCTTTACTTGCGGATCGCTTCGGCCAGAAAGCGGCGCATCGCCTCGCCGAAGGGTGGCCGCATCATATGTTCCGCCTCAACCATCTTGCTCTGGTGATAGACGGCGCGCGGATGCGAGAAGGCGAGGAAACCGAACTTGCCATGATAGGCGCCCATGCCGGAATGACCGACGCCACCGAACGGCAGGCCTTCAGCCGTAACATGGCTCATGCAATCGTTTATGGTCACGCCGCCGGAGGTCGTATTGTCAAGCACACGACGCTCCTCTTCGCCATCCTGGCTGAAGTAATAAAGGGCGAGCGGCCGCGGCCGGGCGTTGATGCGATCGATAACGTCGGCGACATCGCGATAGGGAAGAACCGGCAGAACCGGCCCGAAGATTTCCTCCTGCAGCGCGCGCATGTCGTCGCTGGGCTCGAGGATCAGGGTCGGCGGCATGCGGTAGGCCGGTTGCTGGGAGAGGTTCTCTCCTGCCGGATTGATTTCGACGACGCGGGCGCCCTTGGCCCTGGCGTCGTCGACCAGGCCCTGCACGCGGTCATAATGACGGGCATTGACGATCGAAGTGTAATCAGGATTGTCCTTCAGCGTCGGATACATCGCACCGACCGCCGCGACCGCATGTTCGACAAAGGCTTCGACGCTTTCCTCAGGCACGTAGACATGATCCGGAGCCAGGCAGATCTGGCCGGCGTTCAGCGTCTTGACGGTCATGACACGGCGCGCCGCGTCTGCGATATTGGCCGAACGGCCGACGATGACGGGCGACTTGCCGCCGAGTTCGAGCGTCAGAGGCGTGAGGTTTTCCGCCGCGGCCCGCATGACCTGATGGGCAATCGCCGTGCCGCCGGTGAAGATCAGATGGTCGAAGG
Organism: Rhizobium sp. NLR16a; assembly: GCF_017948245.1. NCBI lineage: Bacteria > Pseudomonadati > Pseudomonadota > Alphaproteobacteria > Hyphomicrobiales > Rhizobiaceae > Rhizobium > Rhizobium sp. NLR16a. Next base: position 2,482,590 of record NZ_CP072865.1, read on the forward strand.
CGAGCGAGGTGAAAGCGGTGCCGGTCGCCGGTCCGCCCTGCACCACCGCAATTTCCGTTTCGTCGAAGGAGCGGGCAACGAGTTCGGCCATCAGCGCGGCCGAAGCCGGCGTCACCTCCGACGGCTTGATCATGGCTCGGTTGCCGGCGGCGAGAATGCCCGCAAGCGGGGCAAGGGCGAGCTGATACGGGAAATTCCAGGGGCTCAGGATGCCGACCACCCCCTTCGGCTGATAGACTACCTCGGCAACAGCGTCCGGGAACAATGCCTCGTGCTGCTCGGGTCTCAGCCATTCTGCAAGATGAGCCTTGGCATATTTGAGCGAACCGACGCAGGTGAAGACGTCGAGAAGCAGGCTCGCCTCGACGCTGCGACTTCCGAAATCCTCCGAGAGAGCCGCCGCAATCGCATCCTTATGATCGACGAGAAGGGCGACGACACGGTCGATGCGATTAATGCGGGTCCCGATATCAGGCGGCCCCTCCTTGAGGAAGGACGCCCGTTGCCGGGCAAGCAGCGCCTTCATGGCGTCAGCACTGTTATCGGTGGCGATTGGGGTGACGGTGTTCATTGGTTCCTCCCTTAAAACGATGTCAGGCGGCCGGCTGGCGCACGACCGGTTTCAGCACAACGCCTCTTTCCGAGTCCTCCACCGCGCGGTTGATGTCGGCGAAATCGTAGAAGCTGACGAGCCTGTCGAACGGGAAGCGCCCTTGGCGATGAAGGTCGATCAACAAGGGGATCAGCACGTCGGGATTGGAATCGCCCTCGACGATGCCGCGCACCCGGCGTCCGCCGGACAGGATATGGGTGAGATCGAGCGTCAACGTTGCACCGTGAGGCGAGGCCCCGACGATGCCGCATGTGCCGCGCGGCGCCAACACCCGCACGCACTGGTCGATGACGGCGGGCACACCAGAGGCATCGATCGAATAGTCGACGCCAGCACCGGTCAGCGCCATGATCGCGGCGGCCGCGTCGCACGCCTTGCCATTGACGATGTCGGTCGCCCCGAGTTCCGCTGCAAGCGCCAGCCGCGTCTCGTTGACGTCGACGGCGATGATCCGTGACGCACCGACGACCCGCGCCGCCATCACGGCAGCCAGACCAACAGAGCCCATGCCGAAAACTGCAAGTATTTTTCCAGGCTTGACGCTGAGGGCATTCATCACCGCGCCGGCGCCGGTCTGGATACCGCAGGCGAGCGGGCCAAGCAGCGCCAGATCCGCATCTTTCGGCACTTTCACGATATTGCGTTCATGGCAGAGTGCGTGGCTTGCGAAGGACGATTGTCCGAAAATGTTGCCATGAATACGCTCTCCTTCGCGTGAGAGCCCGCTCGAACCGTCGGCGCGCGCACCGAAGAAGTTGCGCGGGAAGAACTCGTGGCAGTAGGTTTCTTCATGATCGTTGCAGCTCGGGCAATGACCGCAGGAATTGAAGGTCATAACCACGTGATCGCCCGGGACCACCTTGGCAACGCCCGGCCCGACACGTTCGACGATGCCGGCGCCCTCGTGGCCGAGCACGACCGGCTGCGGCACCGGCAGATGCTGGTCCCGCATGACGATATCGGTATGGCAAACGCCGGTCGCTATGACGCGAACCAGGATTTCCCCCTCGCGCGGCTCCTCCAGATCGAGACTTTCCAATGAAAACGGCATATGCGGCGCACGCGCCACCGCGGCATGAATCTTCATTCTATCCCCCTCCCGAGATCAATCCGCGCCCTCAGCCGCGCTTGTAGGCGCCGAGCCCCGGCTGATAGGTCTTGTCGTCGAGGAACTGCTTCAGCCCCTCATCGCGCCCTTTGGTCTTGTCGAGAAACAGCATCTGCTCCAACTTGGCGTAGATGTAATCGTCGGCGAGATCCCACGGCAGGTTGCGCACCCGCTTATAGGTGTCCTTGGCGGCCTTCAGCGTCACCGGGTTCTTTTCGAGCAGGCTCGCGCAAATCTTGCGAACCCGGTTTTCGAGCTCGGCGAGCGGCACGGCCTCGTTGACGAGACCCATTTCGGCAGCCTTGCGCCCGCCGAAGAGTTCGCCGGTCATGATGTAGTAGAGGGCGTCGCGATGGCGCATCACCTCGGCCACCGCACGGGTGACATTGCCACCCGGCAAGATGCCCCAATTAATCTCGGAAAGGCCGAAATTCGCCTCCTCGGCGGCGATGGCAAGGTCGCAGGAAACGAGCGGTGTGAAGGCGCCGCCGAAGCACCAGCCATTGACCATGGCGATCGTCGGCTTTTCGAAATACATCAGCCGACCCCACCAGCCGCCGGATTGGCGCCGCGCCTTCAATGTGGCATCGCGCGGCTTGTCGTCATTGTCGCGAAAGTATTCCTTGAGATCCATTCCGGCGGACCAGGACTCGCCGGCGCCGCGCAGGACGAGCACGCCGCAGCGCTCATCGCCCTCGAGCTCATCGAGCACCTCCAGCATCCGTGCATTCAAGGCCGGGTTCATCGCATTGCGCTTTTCCGGTCGGTTGAGAGTCACGAAAGCGATGCCGTTATCGAACTCGACCAGAACCGGCGATTGGTCTTCAGTCATGAGGTCACTCCATTGGTTTCAGCGTGATTGCCGAGGGCCGTTTCATCAGGCCTGTCGTTGACGGGTTTCGTCGGCATGAAGCTGGCGCAGAACATGTTTCTGCACCTTGCCGGAGGCGGTGCGGGGAACGGCTTCGACGAAGAGGATGTGCGCCGGGCGCTTGAAGGCGGCGAGCTTCGCCGCGCAATGGCCGGCAATCGCCTCGCCCGTCACCACGGCACCCGGCCGCAGTACGACATAGGCAACGCCGCATTCCCCCCACCTGTTGTCGGGAAAGCCGACGACCGCGACGTCGAGGATATCGGGATGGCTTGCGAGTACGGCCTCGACTTCGGCCGGATAGACATTCTCACCGCCGCTGATATACATATCCTTCAGCCGGTCGACGATGCGATAGAAGCCGTTTGCTTCGCACCGGCCGAGATCGCCGGTACGGTACCAGCCATCGGTGAAGGCGGCGGCGGTTTCCGCAGGCTTGTTCCAGTAGCCCGGCGTCACCGCCGGTCCACGCAGCCAGAGTTCGCCGATCTCGCCGCGACCAACGTCGTGGCCACCCTCGCCGACAATGCGGATGTCGACCAATGGTGCGGGAAGACCGACGCTGCCAAGATTGTCCTGCACCGCGCGCCGGTCGATCGGCACATGCAGCACCGTTCCGGCCTCGCTCATGCCGTAACCGTTGACCAGTACAACGCCGTCATCGAGATAGCTTTCGATCAGCGCCTGCGTCAGCGGCGCGCCGCCGACGAAGAGCGCCTGCAGGCCAGAGAGAGCCGCGGCGCTATAGGCGGGATCGTTGCGCAGAGCGAGGGCGATCTGCGGCACGGCGAAATAATGGGTGACGGCACGCTCACGCAAGACGGCCAGCGTGCGCGCCGGAGTGAAGCGGTCGCAGATGACGAGCGTACCACCCAGCATCAATGTGGTTCGAGCCACGGCAATGAGCCCGATCGTGTGGAAGAACGGCAGATCGCACAAAGCGACCGATGCCGGCCCGATCTCTCCGACGAAGGAAAAATTGATGGCGGCAAAGAAAGCATTGCGGCCGGTGATGACGACGCCCTTCGGCCGCCCTGTCGTGCCCGAGGTGTAGAGAAGGACACACGCCCGATCGGCATCTCCGGACACCGGATCGGCGGAGGCGCTCGCCTCGATGCGGGCCGCAAGCCCGGCTGGGCCATCTGCCGTCGAGATCACCGCCATGTCAGGATCGGTATCGGCAAGGGTCGCCGCAACAGCCGAAAACTCCTCGTCGCAGACCAGGAGCGCCGGCGCGCAATCGGCAAGGATCGGCAGCAGTTCGGCGGCGCCGAGACGCCAGTTGAGCGGCACATAAACGGCGCCGACGCGCTGGCAGGCAAAAGCCAGCACGATCGAATCGATCGAGTTGCGCGCCAGCATGGCGATCCGCGCCCCGTCCCGGCGCGCTCCGAGCATATCATCGAGGAAACCGGCGCATCGGGCGATCCGCATATCGAGCTCGGCATAGGTAAGCTCTCGGCCGGTCGCGATCTCGAACAGGGCCTGTCGATCCGGCGCGACACGGGCGCGGTAAAGGATGGGATCATCCGCCACCAGTCCGCAATCGACGGACGAAGACTTTCCGGAAAGGCAATGCGCCATTTTTCCTCCCATGCCAGCCGCTCCTCCGCGGCCGACAATTTTGTATGTAACACATACTAATATTTTTTTAGGAGGATGCAAGAGGCTGCTCGCCGCAAATCCATCCACTCCGACAAGCTCTGGGAAATCTTCGGGGCGGATATTGACTAACCTGCTGATTTTGATGGTTATGGCGCCTTGACTGGGCGAGAATGAATAATGGCCGGAAAACCACCGCAGGATGATTTTGAGAGCGAGGATGTTCCGGCGACCCCGTCACTCGACGTCGGCCGGCTTGGCAATCTCCTCGGTTTTCATCTGCGTATGGCGCACGTCGCGATCTACCGCGACTTCGCTGAAACCATGGAGGAGCTGGGGCTGACGCAAAAACAGCTCGCGGTGATGGAACTGCTTGCAGTCAATGCCGGTGCATCGCAGATCGACCTTGCCAATACGCTCGGCACCGACCGCGCGACCATGATGGCCCTCGTCAACCGGCTCGCAGGCCGCGACCTCATCGAGCGCCGCCCTTCAGCTACGGACCGGCGCCGCCAGGAACTGCATCTGACGATGGCCGGTCACGCCATGCTCGCGCGGGCGCGCAAGCTGATCGATGCGCACGAACAGCGTTTCATCGACCGGTTTTCGCAAGATGAAATGGATGCTCTGCTGGCTGCGCTGAAGCGGATATATAAGCGCGACTGAAACCCGCTTCCGCCCTTTGCCGGCTTGCCAGAGCAGAACAGGAGCCTTGGCAACTCCGGCGAAGCAATGCGCGCAGACCTAAGGCCAGTCCGCATAACCCGAGGAGAGCATACTGTTTTCCGAGCCGGCGGAAGCGCGGGCGATCTCTCTGTAGCCCGCAGGGGAAAGGCCGGTCCTGCGCTTGAAGAAATGGCTGAAATAGGTCGGGTCGCGGAAGCCGAGGCTGTCGGAGATTTCCTGGATGTTGCGGGCCGAGCGCTCCAATCTCAGCTTTGCCTCCTGCACCACGCGCTCGTGCAGAAGCTGGATCGGCGAGCGGCCGAGCGTCCTTTGACAGATCGAATGCAGCCGGTCGGCGGTGACGCCCAATTCCGCGGCATAGTCGCTGATCGGCCGGTGCTGGCGGAAACCGGCCTCGACCAGCTGGCGATAGCGCTGCAGGATCGATCCAGTTTCGCCCTGCCCACGCGGCTCACTTCTTTCGCCGTCGCTGCCGCGCCACAGCGTCATCAGGATCAGCCTGAGATAGGCCGAGACCACCATCCAGGAGGCCCGGGAGGGATCGCCGAGTTCCCGCACGAAGCCCGAAATCAATGGACCGATTTCGGCCACCAGCAAGGGATCCCGTGCCTCGACCAGCTTGCGCTGCTCGATGAGGAGGCGCAGCGAGTAGGATTCCACCTTGTCGCCGATCGCGTCGACCATGATCTGCGCCGAGGCGCCGATGAGATGGGCGGCACTCCCGGCAGCAATCGACAGATCGCAGCGTGCCTGCGGCGGTAGGAAGGCAAGCAGCGGCCCGTGCAGCGGCCGATCTTCGCCGCTCTCGAAATGAAGCTCGGCGGCGCCTTCGCCGAGAAGCAGGAAATGATGGAAATCGGCATAGAGCCCTTTTTGCAGACGGATGCGCCGATGCGACAGCGACGGCGCGTGCCAATCGCCCCTGGCATAGTGATGAATGCCTCCGTCCGTGGCCAAAGCCGCTCCTCCGCTTCTGTCAAATAGTGCCGCAATCGCCAGATAATGACAATATTAACCCAATAAATCGCATTCCATCCGCCATCGATCGGCGTAACCTTCTCGTCATCAGCCTTTGGGAGGAGGCATTTCATCAGACGCACGAACGCTTAAGCGGCCTCTAGGCCGTCGCGTCCGCTCGTCTTTTCCCGTGGCAATAATGCAGGCGTCAGCACTTGGCGCCAGCATGTGACGAATGGGTGAAACCGTGTTTTCGGCAAAGCTGATGATCAACAACGAGGCAATGGATGCGTCCGAGGGGGCCACCTTCGAACGCATCGATCCGCTGACCGGCGACGTCGCGACGATCGCTTCGGCAGGATCCGTCGCCGACATGAGGCGGGCTGCCAATGCCGCCGCTGCCGCCTTTCCCGATTGGTCGCAGACCGGCCCGGGCGAACGGCGCAGACTGCTCAACGCCGCCGCCGAACTTCTCGATGCCCGTTCGCCGGAACTGATTGCCGCCATGACCGGCGAAACCGGCGCCACGAGGCAATGGGCGGCGATCAATTGCCGGCTCGGCGCCGATATTTTCCGCGAGGCGGCGGCGATGACCACGCAAATTTCGGGTGAACTCATTCCATCGGGCATTCCCGGAAACCTTGCCATGGCGGTGCGCCAGCCGGCCGGCGTCTGCGTCGGCATCGCGCCCTGGAACGCGCCCATTATTCTCGGCACCCGCGCCGTCGCCATGCCGCTTGCCTGTGGCAACACTGTCATCCTGAAAGCCTCCGAACTCTGCCCGAAGACCCACGGCCTGATCGGCGACATCCTCCGCGACGCCGGCTTTCCCCGCGGCGTCGTCAACGTCGTCTCCAATGCGCCGAGCGATGCCGCCGCCGTCGTTGATGCCCTGATCGCCCATCCGGCTGTGCGCCGCATCAACTTCACCGGCTCCACCCGTGTCGGCAGGATCATCGCGGAAAGCGCGGCACGGCATCTGAAGCGCTGCCTGCTCGAACTCGGCGGCAAGGCACCATTCATCGTTCTTGCCGACGCCGATATCGACGAGGCAGTGGGTGCCGCCGCCTTCGGCGCCTTCATGAACCAGGGCCAGATCTGCATGTCCACAGAGCGGATCATCCTGATGGACGAGATCGCCGATAATTTCGTCGGCAAATTCCGGGCGAAGGCCGAGACCCTCGTCGCGGGCCATCCCGGGGACGGCAATACGCCGCTCGGCACGCTGATCAACGCCGAAGCGGCGCGCCGCGTGAAGTCGCTCGTTGAGGATGCCATGCAGAAGGGCGCGGCGCTCGTCTGCGGCGGCCGGCCCAACGGCACGCTGATGGATGCGACCGTCATCGATCACGTGACGCCTGCCATGCGCATCTACCGCGAGGAAAGTTTTGGGCCGGTCGCGGCGATCGTCCGGGTCGGCAGCGTCGACGAGGCGGTGACGGTTGCCAACGACAATGAATACGGGCTCTCGGCGGCGGTTTTCAGCGCCGACATCAATGCGGCGATGGCTGTTGCCATGCGGCTTGAATCCGGCATCTGCCACATCAACGAGGCCACGGTTTCCGACGAGCCGCAAATGCCGTTCGGGGGCGTCAAATCAAGCGGCTACGGCCGCTTCGGCGGCAAGGCCGCAATCGATGAATTCACCGAGCTCAGATGGATCACCATGGCATCGGGAAAACGACACTACCCGATCTGACTTCAGATCGGGATGAACACAGGGAACGGGCTGGGAGGCCCGCATCAGGAGGAGGAACGATTTCATGAACGGCATTTTCCGCAACGGCAAACTCAACGCGGCAACTCTCACCCGCCGCTCTTTCATCGCATCGGCTGCCGCAGGCGGTGCGGCGCTGGCGCTTTCCGGCCGCACGGCTTTTGCCCAAGGCGGTACGCTGAAGGTCGGCTTCATCAGCCCGCGCACCGGCCCTCTCGGCGGCTTCGGCGAGACCGACGGCTATGTGCTGGAACTGGCGCGCAAGGCGCTGGCGAACGGCCTGCAGGCGGGCGGCAAGACCTGGAAGGTGGAGATACTCGACCAGGACACCCAGTCAGATCCCTCCCGCGCCGGGCAACTGGCGAAAGACCTGATCAACAATGAGGCGATCGACCTGATGCTCGCCGTCTCGACGCCCGAAACCATCAATCCGGTGGCCGATGCCTGCGAGGCGGCAGGCATTCCCTGCCTTTCCACGGTCATGCCCTGGGAAGCCTGGTATTTCGGCCGCGGCGCCAAGCCCGGCGCGCCCTCGCCCTTCAAATGGACCTATCATTTCGGCTTCGGCGTCGAAGAGTTCCACAAGGCCTATGTCTCGCAGTGGAGCCTGATCGAGACCAACAAGAAGGTCGGCGTCATGTATCCGAACGATGCCGACGGCAATGCGATCCGCGCCCATCTGGCTCCGGCACTTGCCAAGGCGGGCTTCACCATTGTCGACCCAGGCGCCTATGAAACCGGAACCACCGATTTTTCGGCGCAGATCGCTCTCTTCCGGCAGGAGGGTGTGGAGATCTTCAACTCCTTTCCGATCCCGCCCGATTTCGCCGCCTTCTGGCGTCAGGCGGCACAGCAGGGCCTGACCCAGCAGATCAAGATCTGCCAGGTCGCGAAAACCGGCCTCTTTCCATCCGACATCGAGGCGCTCGGCGATCTCGGCCTCAACATCGGCAGCGCCGCCTACTGGCACAAGGCCTTCCCTTACAAATCGACGCTGACCGGCGTCTCCGGAACCAAACTTGCCGACGGCTATGAAACGGCCAGCGGCAAGCAGTGGACGCAGCAGCTCGGCGCCAGCCTGGCGCTGCTCGATGCCGGCTTCGATGCGCTGAAGGCGAGCACCGACGTCAAGAGCAAGGAGGCGGTCGCCAAGGCGCTCGCCACGCTGAAAACCACGACGATCGCCGGCAAGGTCGACTTCACTAGCGGTCCCGTCGCCAATGTTTCTCCCGGGCCGATCATCGGTACGCAGTGGGTGAAGGCGCCGGAGGGCTCGAAATTCGCGCTCGACTACGTCGTCACCGAAAACGCCACCGATCCCAATGTCCCGGTCGGCGCCAAGCTGACCGCCTACAACGGATAACAGCAGTGCAGAGGCAAGAAGCGCAAAGACGGCCGGGGGAAGCTTTTCTCTCGGCCAAGGGGATCCACAAGCGGTTCGGCGCGCTTGTCGTGCTGGAGAACCTGGATTTCTCCATGGGCGACGGCGAGGCGGTCGGCATCGTCGGGCCGAACGGCGCGGGCAAGACGACGTTGCTCAGCGTGCTCGCCGGCGCCTCCCCGCCGAGTGCGGGAACCGTCGTCTTCGACGGCGCCGACGTCACCAACCGGACGGCGGCGGAGCGCTGCCGTTCCGGGCTCGTGCGGACGCATCAGATTCCCAAGCCCTTTGGCGGCATGACCACCTTCGAAAATGTCTTCGTCGCCGCCTCGCACGGCAATGCGGCAAGCCGGGACGAGGCCTATGAGCGTGTGGTGGATTCGCTGTCGCTCTGCGGCATGCTCGGCGTGGCTAACCGTTCCGCCGACACGCTCGGCCTGCTCGACCGCAAACGCCTGGAGCTTGCCCGTGCGCTCGCCACGCAGCCGAGGCTGCTGTTGCTCGACGAGATCGGCGGCGGCCTGACCGATGGCGAGGCGAGCGAACTCGTCGAAACCATCCTGGAATTGCGCCGCCGTGGCATCGGCATCGTCTGGATCGAGCATATCGTCCATATCCTGCTGCAGGTGGCGGAACGGCTGATCTGCATGGATGCCGGCCGGATCATCGCCGACGGCGAACCGAAGACTGTCATGAGCGATGCGGAAGTGGTCAAGGCCTATCTTGGAGGGGCGCCCGCATGAGCCTGCTTTCCATCGACAATCTCGACGTCCGCCACGGCCTGCTGCAGGCGGTGCGCGGGGTCAGTTTCGACCTGGCCAAGGGCGAGGTGCTGGCGCTGGTCGGCGCCAATGGCGCCGGCAAGACGACGCTGCTGAGATCGATCGCCGGCGCCCACCTGCCCGCCGCCGGCCGCGTTCTTCTCGGCGATGAAGACCTGGCTGCAGTCCCCTCCCACAAGCGGATCGCCAAGGGCATCGCCCTGGTCCCGGAAGGCCGGCGCCTGTTTGCGCAGATGACCGTCGAAGAGAACCTGCTTCTCGGCAAGAGCTGCGGGCGCAAGGGCGAGTGGAACATCGACCGTGTGCTCGACGCTTTTCCGAACCTGAAACCCCGCCGGCACGCCAAGACCGGGCACCTCTCCGGCGGGGAGCAGCAGGCGACCGCCATCGGCCGGGCGCTGATGAGCAATCCCGATATTCTTCTCTTGGACGAGGTCTCGCTAGGGCTTTCGCCTCTCGTCGTTGACCGCGTCTATACCCAGCTGCAGGCGCTCCTGACTTCGGGAACAACGATCGTGCTGGTCGAGCAGGATCTTGGCCGCGCCATGAGGGTCGCCGGCCGGGTCATCTGCATGCTGGAAGGCCGCATCGTGCTCGACAGGCCGGCAGCCGCCGTCACCCGCGACGAAGTCACCAAGGCCTATTTCGGACTGCACCGGACAGCCGGCGAAAGGAGCGCATCATGATCAACACCCTGATCCAGGGCCTCCTGCTCGGCGGTTATTACGCCGTCATCGCCTGCGGCCTGTCCTTCATGTTCTCCGTCATGCGGATCATCAATCTCGCCCATGGCAGCCTGGCGGTCGCCGCCGCCTACGGGCTGTGGCTGCTCGCCGCCAAAGCCGGCATCCCGCCTTTTGCCGGCCTGCTGATCGTGCTGCCCGTCATGGCGGTGATCGGTTGGCTGCTGCAGCGCTTCATCCTCGAACGCAGCGCCCGCGGCGGCGCGCTGCTGCCGATTCTCACGACCTTCGGCCTGTCGATCGTCATCGACAATCTGCTGTTCGAACAGTTCGGCGCCGACACACGCTCGCTCGCGCCCTTCATCGGTAATCTCTCCTACGCATCCTGGCAGCTGCCCGGCCACATCTTCGTCGGCGAGCTTGCCGTGATGATGATGGTTACGGCGATCCTCATTCTCGGCGGGCTGCAGTTCTTCCTCGGCCGCTTTGCGCTCGGCCGCGCCATTCGCGCCACCGCCGAAGATCCCGATACGGCAGGGCTCGTCGGCATCGATGCGCGCAGGGTGAATGCGGTCGCCACCGCCATTACCATGGTCACGATCGGCATCGCCGGCGCCTTTCTCGGCATGCGGGCGACCTTCAGTCCCTATGCCGGCGGCCCGCAGCTGCTCTTTGCCTTCGAGGCCGCGGTCATCGGCGGAGCGGGATCGCTCTGGGGCACGCTTGCCGGCGGCATCGTCCTCGGCCTTGCCCAATCGCTCGGCGCGCAATTGCATCCCCAGGGCTTCCTGATCGGCGGCCATGCCGTGTTCCTGCTGGTGCTTTTCATCCGGCTGTCCCGCTCCCGCCCGCTGGTTCTCGACAAGATCGCAGCGCTTCTGAAACCCCGCGCCCTCCTCAACCCTCGCGCACGCCATCGGAGCCCGACATGACATTCGTCGCCAACGGAATATCGATCGAGCGCTGGACGACCTCGTCGCGGGTGGCGCTTGGCTCCATGGCCGCGGTGTTTGCGCTGCTGATCCTCGCCCCCGCCGTGCTTGGTGCCGGTGCGATCGACCGGATGACCGCCCTGTTCATCTATGTGATCCTGGCCGCCATGTGGAATGCGCTTGCCGGTTTCGGCGGGCTGGTCTCGGTCGGCCAGCAGGTGTTTTTCGGCCTCGGCGCCTATTTCACCATTCGGCTCGCCGATGCGGGGCTCGATCCCTTCGTCTCGGTCTTTGCCGCGGCGATCGTGATCGGCGCGCTGTCGATCCCGCTTTCGCTGTTCATGCTGCGGCTGAAGGGCGGCGAGTTTGCGATCGGCATGTGGGTCGTGGCCGAACTCGCGCATCTGCTCGTCAATCTCGACCGGCTGATCCAGGGGGAAACGGGAACCTCGCTGATTTCGCTCAACGTCTATGACAGCGGCACGCGGCGGGCGGCGATCTATTGGCTTGCCCTCACGTCCATGGCTGCCTTGCTCGGCGCGCTCTTCATGCTGATGCGCAGCCGCGCGGGTGCGGCGATGCAGGCGACCCGCGACAATGAGGAGGCGGCGGCCTCGGTCGGCGTGCGGGTGACCGCCACCAAGCGGCTGCTCTTCGTACTCGCCGCCTTCGGCATCGCCATCGCCGGCGGCTTGTGGCTGGCGACCGCCACGACCTTCCAGCCGAAAACCTATTTCAGCGTCCAGTGGACGGCCTACATGATCTTCATGGTGCTGGTCGGCGGGATCGGCAGGTTCGAGGGCGCGATCCTCGGCGCCATCCTGTTCTTCGTCATCGAGACTTTCTTCGGCAGCGCCGGCGTCTGGTATCTGATCGGGCTTGGCGCCACCGCGCTGATCTTCTCGCTCTATCTGCCGCGCGGCCTTTGGGGCGAAGTCGAGCGCCGCTTCGATTTCCAGCTTCTGCCCGTCGGCTACCGGCTGAAACTGCCCGGGCCGACGAAAATCAAATGGGAAGAATGAACCTACCTGCTTCCCGTTTTCTTGCGAAAGGTGAAATCCATGCTTTTTGGTAAAACAATCCTGGTGACCGGCGTCGCCTCCGGCATCGGCGCCCGGACGGCGGAACTGGCCGGCCAGATGGGCGCCGAGGTCATCGGCGTCGATGTGCGCGAACCGGCAAATGCAAGTGCCGCCTTCATCAAAGGCGATCTCTCCACGCCATCGGGCGTTGCCGAGATTGTCGCGCAGCTGCCGTCGCGTCTCGATGCGCTCGCCAATGTCGCCGGCCTTTCCGGCAATACCGGCGTCGTCTCGACGCTCGCCGTCAATTTCTACGGGCTGCGCGCCCTGTCGGAAGCCGTGGCACCCCGCCTGCGCGAAGGCGGCGCCATCGTCAACGTCGCCTCGATCGCCGGTTACGGCTGGCGCGCCAATCTCGAGCGGGCCAAATCGCTGACCTCGATCGAAGGCTTTCCAGATGTGGCGGCCGTTGCCGCCGAACATGGCCTCAAGGACGAGCAGGGTTATCCGCTCTCCAAGGAGCTGCTGCTGCTCTGGACCATGCGCGCCGCCCACCAGCCCCTGTTCAAGAACCGCGGCATCCGCGTCAATGCGGTGAGCCCCGGGCCGGTGGAAACGCCGATCCTCAAGCAGTTCCGCGCCGTGCTCGGCGACGCCAGGGTCGACAGCGACATCACCCGCGTCGGCCGCGCCGGCACATCAGCCGATATCGCGCCCGCCGTGCTCTTCCTCTGCTCGGATGGCGGACGCTGGATCAATGGCGCCAATCTTGCCGCCGACGGCGGCCTCGAAGCATCGATCAATGCCGAGGTTCTCGGCTTCTAGTTCTTTCTCAAGGAGACACACGATGAATATTTCCCTGCTCATAAACGGCGCCGACCGGGCCGCCACCAGCGGCCGGACCTATGACCGGATCGACCCCTTCACCGAAAAGCTTGCGAGCCGCGCGGCCGCCGCGAGCCTCGAGGATGTCGCTGCGGCCGTCGACGCCGCTTCCGCCGCCTTCGGCGCCTGGTCGAAGACCGGGCCCGGCCAGCGCCGCGCCATCCTGATGAAGGCCGCCGACATCATGGATTCGAAAGCGGCCGAATTTACCCGGCTGATGATCGAGGAAACCGGCGCCACCGCGCCCTGGGCCGGCTTCAACGTCATGCTCGCCGCCAACATTCTGCGCGAGGCGGGCGCCATGACGACGCAAATTTCAGGCGAAATCATCCCGTCCGACAAACCCGGATCGCTTTCCATGGGCGTTCGCCAGGCGGCCGGCGTGTGCCTCGCAATCGCGCCGTGGAATGCGCCCGTCATCCTCGCCACCCGCGCCATCGCCATGCCGATCGCCTGCGGCAACACCGTCATCCTCAAGGCATCCGAACAATGCCCGGGCACGCACCGGCTGATCGCCACGGCGCTGACCGAAGCCGGCCTGCCGGCCGGCGTCATCAATGTTCTGACCAATGCGCCGGAGGATGCGCCTGAGATCGTCAACGCACTGATCGCCCATCCGGCCGTCAGGCGCGTCAACTTCACCGGCTCGACCAAGGTCGGCAGGATCATTGCCGAGACCTGCGGCAAATATCTCAAGCCCGCCTTGCTCGAGCTCGGCGGCAAGGCGCCGCTGGTCATTCTCGACGACGCCGATATCGACGGCGCCGTCAATGCCGCGATCTTCGGCGCCTTCATGCATCAGGGCCAGATCTGCATGTCGACCGAGCGGATCATCGTCGACACGGCGATCGCCGATCAGTTCGTCGCCAAACTGGTCGCCCGCGCCAGCCAGCTGCCGGCCGGCGACCCGCGCGGCCATGTCGTTCTCGGTTCACTGATCAGCCTCGACGTCGCCAGGAAAATGGAGGAGCTGATCACCGATGCCACCGCCAAGGGCGCAAAACTCGTGGCCGGCGGCAAGCGCTCCGGCACCGTGGTCGAGGCGACGCTGCTCGATCACGTCACCCCCGACATGCGCGTCTATGCGGAGGAATCCTTCGGCCCGGTCAAGCCGATCATTCGCGTCGCCGGCGAGGAGGAAGCAATCCGCATCGCCAACGACACAGAATACGGCCTGTCATCCGCCGTCTTCAGCCGCAACATCCAGCGGGCGATGGCGGTTGCAGCCCGCATCGAATCCGGTATCTGCCACATCAACGGCCCGACGCTGCACGATGAAGCGCAAATGCCCTTCGGCGGCGTCAAGGGCAGCGGCTACGGCCGCTTCGGCGGCAAGGCAGCGATTGCCGAATTCACCGACCTACGCTGGATCACGGTGGAGGATTCTGCCCAGCACTATCCCTTCTGAGGGGGCAGGCGCGCCCAGCGAATTTTCCGAGGTAGCGAGCGCGCCATTTCAATGCCGTGGTAGGTGACCTGGCGCGATGCTGTCTCAAACCTGATGTCAGCGAATTCCAGTGTCGACCTGGCTGTCACCGGCGAGCGCCGCATCAGGACACGAACTCGCGCAATCGGCTCGCTAGAGCGACGGCGTCTCTTCCAGCAATTCGCGGACGAAATCGAACATGCCGTGGCGGCGGTCACGGCGCAGGCGTTCGGCCTTGACGATCGACTGGACGGCGTCGAAGGCGGTGTTGAGATCGTCATTGACGATGACATAATCATATTCGCGCCAGTGGGCAATCTCGGCGCGGCTGTTGGCCAGACGCGTCTGAATGACCGCCTCGGAATCCTCGGCACGGCGATGCAGTCGCGACTGGAGCTCCGTCATGGTCGGCGGCAGCACGAAGATCGAGACGACGTCGGCCGACATCTTCTCCTGTAACTGCTGGGCGCCCTGCCAATCGATATCGAAGAGCATATCGCGACCTTCGGCCATGGCCTGCTCGACCGGCTCGCGCGGCGTACCGTAGAAATTGCCATGCACTTCGGCCCATTCGAGCAGTGCGTCGCTATCGCGCAACCGCTCGAACTCGCGCACGCTTTTAAAATGGTAATGCACGCCTTCGACCTCGCTCGGGCGGCGTTGGCGCGTGGTGACGCTGACGGAGAGGCCGATATGCTTGTCGGTCTCCAGAAGCGTGCGCGCAATTGTGGACTTGCCGGCGCCGGATGGCGACGAAATTACAAGCATCAAACCGCGACGGGCGATCTGTACGGGCGAGGATTTCGCCGGTTTCATGTCCTACTCCAAATTCTGGACCTGCTCGCGGAACTGGTCGATCACGACTTTCAGTTCGATGCCGGCGGCAGTGACCGCCGAGGCATTCGACTTGGAGCAGATGGTATTCGATTCTCGGTTAAATTCCTGTGCAAGGAAGTCCAGCCGGCGCCCGGCAGGCCCGCCTTTCTCCAGGAGATCGCGCGCGGCGGCGATATGTGCCTTCAGGCGATCGATTTCTTCGCGCAGATCCGCCTTCGTCGCCAATAAAGCGGCCTCGGCGTGAAGCCGGTCACGGTCGAGGGCGGCCATGCCGTCCATCAGCAAGGCGACCTGTGCCGCAAGCCTAGCCGCGATCTCAGCCGGCGAACGTGAGGAATCCATCTCGATCGTCCGGGTCAGACCCTCGATCGTCGCGACGTGATCGAGAAGGATGCGGGAAAGCGCCGCCCCTTCCTGTGCGCGCATTGCCTTGAGATCGGAAAGCGCGGCGAGCAGGCCGGCAATAATTTCTGCGTCACGGGCGGCAAGCGCCTCCTCGCCATCCTCGCCTTCACGGAACTCCACGATGCCGCGCACGAGAAGCAGCGTATCGAGCTTCAACGGCGCAGGATCGATCACGTCAACCAGTTGTTCGCGCATGGCAAGCACGGCAGCGAGCGCCTCTTTGTTCAGCACCGCCTCGAAACGGTTCTCGTCGGCAGTGACCGATAGGGATGCCTGCAGGTTGCCGCGGCTGAAGGTTTCGCCGGCAAGGCGGCGGACCTCCGCCTCCATGCGTTCGAGGCCGGGCGGCAGGCGCAGGCGCAGGTCGAAACCCTTGCCATTCACCGAGCGCAGCTCCCATGCCCAGCGCCAGCGGCCGCTCGTTCCCTCGCGCCGCGCAAAACCGGTCATGGACTGCAAAGCCATCCGAGCCTCCCGAAAACTGTCAGTTGATCTTCTTTTTCTTCGGCGGCACGACAGTCGCGCCGTTGTCGCCCGGCTGCTCTTCCGGCTGGCCGTCGACGGCGATGTTCGGATCCGAACCCTTGTCAGCCTCGAGCTTGCGCCAGCGCTTGACGTTGGCATTGTGCTCCTCGAGCGTCGCGGCAAAGACGTGGCCGCCGGTGCCGTCGGCGACGAAATAGAGATCCTGGGTCTTCCAAGGGTTGGCAACGGCTTCCAGCGCATCCTTGCCGGGATTGGCGATCGGCGTCGGCGGCAGGCCCTTGATGACATAGGTATTGTAAGGCGTGTCCCGCTTCAGGTCCGACTGGTAGATCGGCCGGTCGGCTGGTTTTCCCTGCCCACCGAACAGCCCATAGATGATCGTCGGATCCGACTGCAGACGCATGCCCTTGCCAAGCCGGTTCAGGAAAACGGAGGCGACATGGGCACGTTCGTCTGGAATACCGGTCTCCTTTTCGACGATCGAAGCGAGGGTCACGAATTCCTCTTTTGATCGCAGCGGCAGCGAGGCGTCGCGCTTATCCCAGATCTGATCGACGAGCTTCTGCTGCGCAGCCGCCATTTGCTCGATGATTTCCGAGCGCTTGGTGCCGCGCGAGAATTTGTAGGTGTCCGGACGCAGGCTGCCTTCTGCCGGCAACGCGGCCGGCAGGTCGCCCTCCAGGACCGGATCCTGCAGCATGCGGTCGAACATCTGACGGACCGTCAGGCCTTCCGGAAAGGACACCGAATAGAGGATGGACTTGCCCGATTTCAGCAGCTCCATGATATCGCTCATGGAGGCTCTCGCCTTGATCTCATATTCGCCGGCCTTCAGGCTCTCGCCGGCGGAAAGATGAGTCGCCGTCAGATATCGGAAAATACGGGCGTCGGAGATGATCGCGTTGCGCTCGAGGTTCGTGGCGATTTCCGCCAGACCCGCACCGTTGCGGACGATGAAATTGGTGTTGGTCTGCAGCGGGCCCGGGCTCTGATAGGTCGAGGTCGCGTAGTAGAAGCCGATGACGGCGAGGACGCAGACCAGCACCGTCATCGTCATGATGAAGTTCAGGAAAAGAACGATCTGGCTGCGGGCGTTCCTGGAGCGTTTCGGCGGCTCCGGAACACGTTCCGGACGCAGGGCTTCGCTCGGCGACTTCGGGATGATCGGTCCCTTCTGCGCCTGGGTGTCGTTGCTCTGGTTCGTCGTATCGCTCACCGGCAATCCTCTATAACTCAGCCCTCATTCCGCTATTTCGCGAAGCAATGCGGCAAAAGCAGGTTCTGCCGCCGTTCAACGAAGCCGCTGCCGGTCGTTGTGCTTTCACCCGGCCTGCTATGACGGTACCCTTATTGTGCGTATCGGCGCAGCACGAGCGATGCATTTGTGCCACCGAATCCGAACGAGTTGGACAGCGCCACATTGATTTCTCGCTCACGCGCCTTGTGCGGAACAAGATCGATCGCCGTTTCGCGTTCGGGATTGTCGAGATTGAGCGTCGGCGGCGCGATATTGTCACGGATGGCAAGTGTCGCGAAGATCGCCTCGATCGCGCCGGCAGCACCGAGAAGGTGTCCCGTCGCCGACTTGGTCGAGGACATGGAGATCTTCGACGCCGCGTTGCCGACCAGGCGCTCGACCGCGCCGAGCTCGATCGTGTCGGCCATGGTCGAAGTACCGTGGGCGTTGATGTAATCGATGTCGGCCGGCGTCAGCCCGGCGCGCTTCAGCGCCATCGCCATGCAGCGGCCGGCACCCTCGCCGTCTTCGGAAGGCGCGGTAATGTGATAGGCGTCACCCGATAGGCCGTAGCCGACGATCTCGGCGTAGATCTTGGCGCCGCGGGCTGTGGCATGCTCCAGCTCTTCGAGCACGACGATGCCGGCGCCCTCGCCCATGACGAAGCCGTCGCGATCGCGGTCATAGGGGCGCGAAGCCTTCTGCGGCTCGTCATTGTGCTGGGTCGACAGCGCCTTGCAGGCGGCAAATCCCGCCAGCGAAATGCGGCTGACGGGAGATTCCGTGCCGCCGGCGACCATGACGTCGGCGTCACCAAGCGCGATCAGCCGCGCGGCATCGCCGATCGCATGCGCGCCCGTCGAGCAGGCGGTGACGACCGAATGATTGGGTCCGCGCAGCTTGTGGCGGATTGAAACCTGGCCGGAAACGAGGTTGATCAGGCGGCCGGGAATGAAGAAGGGGGAGATGCGGCGCGGGCCCTTGTCACGCAAGGTGTAACCCGCCTCGACGATGCCTTCGATGCCGCCGATGCCGGAGCCGATCAACACGCCGGTGGCAATCTGATCCTCATCGGTTTCGGGATGCCACCCGGCATCGGCGAGCGCCATATCGGCGGCGGCCATGCCGAAGATGATGAAGGGATCGACTTTGCGCTGCTCCTTCGGCTCCATCCACTGATCGGCACTGAAGGTGCCGTCGGTACCGTCACCGATCGGGATACGGCAGGCGATCTTGGCGGGAAGGTCGTCGACTTCGAATTCGGTTACCAGACGAGCGCCGTTCTGGCCGGCAAGCAGCCGCGACCACGCCACCTCAGTTCCGCATCCCAAGGGTGATACCATGCCGGTACCGGTGATGACGACACGTCTCATCGCGTGCTTTCCCCCGTCTCTTATGTTCTATGGAGAAATATGCCGAAAAGAAAAGGGCGGACTCCAGGCCCGCCCTTTCTCAAATATATAGGATCAGGCCTGGGCCTTCTCAATAAACTTCACTGCATCACCGACCGTCAGGATCGAGTCGGCAGCGTCGTCAGGAATTTCGACGCCGAATTCTTCTTCGAATGCCATGACAAGTTCGACCGTGTCGAGCGAGTCAGCGCCCAGATCGTCGATAAAGCTGGCGCTCTCGACGACCTTGTCGGCATCAACGCCAAGATGATCAATAACAATTTTCTTTACGCGTTCTGCGATATCGCTCATGTCGGTTTCCTCGACCTTATGTCCTGATCGGAATGCCGTTGCGGCATCCCTACCTTGTTTCAGCCTGCGATGTTTTCAGACATCCTCGGCAAACTCGTTCACCCGGCTTCAGAGATGTCCCAGGCTTGCGAAAAGCCCGCCGGTCCGTCTGCTTTCTCGGGACGACTGTTCACAGTCATTGGCCCGCTTAACATGGTTTAAGCCTGCCGCAAAGCCAGAAAATCAACGCTTCGTGATTGCTCAACATGCTATTGCGGGAAATATCCCCGTGCCAACAGTTTGTCGTTTCAGATCATCGCCATGCCGCCGTTTACGTGCAGCGTCTGGCCTGTCATGTAGGCGGCTTCGGAGGATGCAAGGTAGGCAACAGCCGAAGCGACCTCGCCGCCGGTGCCCATGCGCTTCATCGGGATCGCCCCCATAATCGCTTCCTTCTGCTTGTCGTTCAGCTTGCCGGTCATGGCGCTTTCGATGAAGCCGGGCGCGACGCAGTTGACCGTCACGTTACGGGTGGCAATTTCCTGCGCCAAGGACTTGGTGAAACCGATCATGCCAGCCTTGGAGGCGCAGTAATTGGCCTGGCCCGGATTGCCGGTGACGCCGACGACGGAGGTGATGTTGATGATACGGCCATAGCGGCGGCGCATCATCGGATGCGTCAACTCGCGCGTCAGGCGGAATGTCGCCGTCAGATTAATCTCGATAACCGCATCCCAGTCCTCGTCGCTCATGCGCACGAACAGGCCGTCCTTCGTGATGCCGGCATTGTTGACGAGGATATCGACACCTTCGAGCTCGGCCTCGGCCTTCTGGCCGAGCGCCTTCACCTCGTCACGGTCCGACAAGTTGGCCGGGAAGATCTTCACGCGCTCGCCGAGCTCGGCCGCCAGCGCTTCCAGCTTCTCGACACGGGTGCCGTGCAGACCGACGATGGCGCCCTGCTTATGAAGAAGGCGAGCGATTTCCTCGCCGATACCGCCCGATGCGCCGGTGACGAGAGCCTTGCGGCCGGAAAGATCGAACATGGAAAGGTTCCTTATATCTGGAGATATCAATCAGGCCATGAGGGCGGCGACGGTCGTGTCGATATCCGAGGGACCATTGACCGAGACGCCGTTGATTGTCTTGTCGATGCGGCGGGCAAGGCCGGTCAGCACTTTGCCGGAACCGAGCTCGTAAAGCGTCGTGACGCCGTTTGCGGCGAACCATTCCACCGTCTCGCGCCAGCGGACCTGGCCGGTCACCTGCTCGACCAGGAGGCTGGCGATCTCGTCGGCGCCGGTCACCGGCGCGGCGCGGACATTGGCGATCAGCGGCACGACCGGATCGGACTTGGCGACCGTTACCAGCGCCGCGCGCATGGCCTCGGCCGCAGGCGCCATCAGCTTGGAATGGAAGGGAGCGGAGACCGGCAGCAGGATGGCGCGCTTGGCGCCCTTGTCGGTCGCAAGCCCGGCGGCCTTTTCGACAGCTGCCTTCTCGCCCGAGATGACGATCTGGCCGCCGCCATTGTCGTTGGCGATCTGGCAGGCGCCGATGGCGGCCGCCTCCTCGCAGGCGGCAACGACATCGGCATGTTCGAGGCCGATGATCGCGGCCATGGCGCCGACGCCGACGGGGACGGCCGCCTGCATGGCATTGCCGCGAATACGCAGCAGCCGCGCCGTATCGGCGAGCGAAAAAGTGCCGGCGGCGCAGAGTGCCGAATATTCGCCGAGCGAGTGGCCGGCGACGTAGGCAACATTGGACTTCAGATCCAGCCCCCTGGCCTGCAGAACACGGACGACGGCGATCGATACCGCCATCAGCGCCGGCTGGGCGTTCGCCGTCAAGGTCAACGTGTCCTCAGGCCCGTTGAACATGACATCGGAAAGCTTTTCACCAAGTGCCTCGTCAACCTCTTCGAAAACGGCGCGGGCTTCGGCGAAATTCTCGGCGAGATCCTTGCCCATGCCGACGGCCTGGCTGCCCTGGCCGGGAAAAGTGAAAGCGATGGTCATGTTCATGTCCCTGACTGTGCCCCTCAAGGCTGTTTTGCCTCCAATTGACATTCTTTCCGGCAGAGTCAAGTGGCGCGCCATTCTCCGCAAAGCCTTTCGCGCCCGCGCAAAAGCCCGGATTTTGCTCTTGCGCTCCGTCAAATCCGGCCTAGATTTGCCCAGACCCTTCCAAGGCTTCCCTCTCTCTCCCAAGGTTTTTCCATGAAGTACAATTCCCTAGGCCGAACCGACATTTCCGTCTCAGAAATCTGCCTCGGCACCATGACCTGGGGCTCGCAGAACAGCGAAGCCGACGCTCATGCGCAGATGGACTACGCCGTCGAGAAGGGCGTGAATTTCTTCGATACCGCCGAACTCTACCCAACCACACCGGTTTCGCCCGAAACACAGGGCTGGACCGAAGACTATATCGGCAGCTGGTTCAGCAAATCGGGCAAGCGTCGAAATATCGTGCTTGCGACCAAGGTCGCCGGCCGCGGCCGCGATTATCTGCGCGGCGGCGAAGGCGCGGATGCAAAGAACATCCGCCAGGCGCTCGAGGCCAGCCTGAAACGGCTGAGGACGGATTACGTCGACCTCTACCAGATCCACTGGCCGAACCGCGGCCATTTCCACTTCCGTCAGAACTGGAGCTACAATCCCTTCACCCAAGATCGAGACAAGGCTGTCGCCAATATGGTCGAGATCCTGGAAACACTGGGCGCGCTGGTGAAGGAAGGCAAGATTCGCGCGATCGGCCTTTCGAACGAAACCACCTGGGGCATCCAGAAATATCTGACGCTCTCAGAACAGAAGGGTCTACCGCGCGTCGCCAGCGTACAGAACGAGTACAATCTGCTCTACCGCCATTTCGACCTCGATCTCGCCGAACTCTCGCATCACGAGGATGTCGGGCTGCTTGCCTATTCGCCGCTCGCCGGCGGTATCCTGACCGGCAAATATGTCGATGGTCTGAGACCGAAGGGTTCGCGCGCGTCGATCAACCCCGATATCGGCGGCCGGTTGCAGCCGCTGCAGGAGCCGGCGACCAAGGCCTATGTGGCGCTCGCAGCCCGGTACGGCCTCAATCCGACAGCCATGGCGCTTGCCTTCTGCCGATCAAGGCCCTTCATGACGTCGGTCATCATCGGCGCGACGTCGATGGAGCAGCTCGATACTGACCTGTGTTCCGTCAATCTCAAGCTGTCGATCGAGGTTTTGGCTGAAATCGAAAAGGTTCACCGCCAGTACCCGATGCCGATGTGAGGCAAACGGACATCCCACAATCGATGCGGCCATTCGTGGTCGGATCCGCTCCCGGCGGAGCGTACATCGCCTGGCCCTCGCACCACGCACTGCAACGACGAGGTCAAGCTCCGGAGGCGATTTCGCTTCTCCGTTCTCGGCATTTCAGCTAGATTTATATAGTGCCGGCAGCGCCGCAGGAGCGCTCACCCCGTGGAACGAAAGCTCGCAGTGATACTTGCCGGCGACGTTGCCGGTTACAGTCGCCTTGTTGCAGCCAACGAGGAAGACGCCCTTGCGACACTCAGTGTCTATGGCGCCACCATCGGTGATCTGGTGCGCGAGCATGGCGGGCGGATTTTCGGCAGCGCCGGAGATAGCATGGTCGCCGAATTCCACAGCGCAGTGCAAGGCGTCCGTGCAGCCGTCGCGATCCAGCGCGCCCTCCATCGCCGAAATGCGGACCTGCCTGTGGATCGACGCATGGAGTTCCGCCTTGGGCTCAACCTCGGCGATGTCGTCGTCTCCGGAGATAACTTGCTTGGCGACGGCGTGAACGTCGCCGCCCGCCTTCAAGAAGTGGCGCTGCCTTCAGGTATCTGTGTTTCCGGTGCTTTGCGGGAGCAGATCGAGGGCAAGCTGGACTTTCCGCTCGTGTCGATGGGCGATCGCACACTGAAAAACATTCCCCGCCCGGTGCCCGTGCATCGGGTTGACTGGAGCCGCGAGGACCCTGTTGAAGCGGGGGTGCTCGGCGGACCACTCAGACTGCCTGACAAACCCTCGATCGCCGTATTACCCTTCGTCAACATGTCCGATGACCCGGAGCAGGAGTTCTTCGCCGATGGCTTGACCGAAGACATCATCACGGCGCTCTCGCTTTATCGCTGGTTTTTCGTCATCGCTCAGAACTCGTCCTTTGTGTTTAAGGGACGCGCGGTTGATGTGAAGCAAATCGGGCGCGATCTCGGCGTGCGCTATATCGTAGAAGGCAGCGTGCGCAGGGTCGGGATGCGTATTCGCGTCACAGGCCAGCTGATCGAGGCGGAAAGCGGCGTGCACCTCTGGGCACAACGCTACGACCGTGAAATCGCCGATATCTTCGCCATTCAGGACGAACTTACCCAAAACGTCGTCGGTGCCATCGAGCCTGAAATCCTTATCGGCGAAAGCCGCCGTGCGTTGCTGCGAACCACGGACAACCTCGATGCCTACGAGAGCCACATGCGCGGCACCTGGCTGCATAACGCACAGGATACGGCCGAGCATTTCAGCGAGGCCATCATCTGGCATCGGCGAGCCATCGAACTCGATCCCAGCTTTGCGCGCGCCCACATGATGTTGGCCCGCTCGCTCTACGCCCGCTGTCTCCGCGGCTTCAGCGACGACGTCGACAGGGACAGTACTGAACTTCGCCTCGAGGCAGAACGTGCTGTCGCGCTCGACCCGCGCGATCCCTACTCTCATTATGTTATGTGCCTCGGCCATTTTGCGGCTCATAACGCTCCAGCCGCGGTCGAGGCGTCCCAGCAGGCGATCGATCTCAACCCCAATTTTGCACTCGCGCACATGGCGCTCGGATGGGCTCGCATTTTCGCCGGCCATTTCGCCGAAGCCTGCGACCCGCTGCACATGGCCCTGCGGCTTAGTCCGCATGACCCCTTTACCTATCTCTTTTTCGACCGACTAGCGTTGTCCCATTACCATCTCAGCAACTACGAGGAGGCTACTCACTATTCCGAACGCGGACTGTCGCTCCGCCGTGCTTATTTCAACCGACTCGTGCTCCTCGCGAGTCTAGGACAGCTCGATCGCCACGACGAAGCGCGGCGGCTAATACCGGAAATTCTAGCACACGCACCGACGGACCTCGAACACTACTGGAAGTTTCTGACACCCTATGTCGCCACCAACCACTACGACCATTTCGTCGACGGTTTACGCAAAGCAGGACTACCTTTGTTGAACTCGCCGCGAGAACAATGCTGACTGTCCCTTGCGTTTCGCGCAAAAATCCGTATAAGCCGCGCTGTTCGTTAACCCGGTCTTCTGGCTGGTGGCTGAACGGAGGGCCGGTTTCCGCTTGGAAATCGTTCGGAACGGAAGCGTTCCAGCCTCCCGTGTCTCCGCTCTCGACCGTCTCGGAAACGCTTTTCTTGCCTGGGCCCGCCCAATCAGGAGCAGTCGTTGAGGCTTAGCCGCCGAATATCGGGTTGAACCAAACGCAAGAAAGGCAAAGCTGTCATGGCTCTTTATGAACATGTATTCCTTGCCCGGCAGGATATTTCCGCTCAGCAGGTCGATGCCCTCGTAGAACAGTACAAGGGTGTGATCGAAGCTAACGGCGGCAAGGTCGGGCGCATCGAAAACTGGGGCCTCAAGTCCCTCACCTATCGCATCAAGAAGAACCGCAAGGCACACTACGCCCTGATGGACATCGATGCACCGGCAGCAGCGATCCAGGAAATGGAACGTCAGATGCGCATCAGCGAAGACGTTCTTCGCTACATGACCATCGCCGTCGAAAAGCACGAAGAAGGCCCGTCTGCCATGCTGCAGAAGCGCGACCGCGACGATCGCGGCCCGCGCGAAGGTGGCGATCGTGGCCCGCGTCGCGAATTCGGCGACCGTCCGCCGCGCCGCGACGGCGATTTCCAGCGTGGCCCGCGTCCGGACCGCGCTCCCCGCGAAGACCGTGCATAAGGAGATATAAGAATGTCTGAAGCTTCCTCCGCACCGGTCCGTCGTCCGTTCCATCGCCGCCGCAAGACCTGCCCGTTCTCCGGCGCAAACGCACCGCGGATCGACTACAAGGACGTACGTCTGCTGCAGCGCTACATTTCCGAGCGCGGCAAGATCGTTCCGTCCCGCATCACGGCCGTTTCCCAGAAGAAGCAGCGCGAACTCGCCCAGGCGATCAAGCGCGCGCGTTTCCTCGGCCTGCTGCCTTACGTCGTCGCCTGATCGGCCGATGTGATGACATTTAAGGGAAGGCATTCGTGCCTTCCCTTCTCCCTTTCGCGATGGGCGCGGATCGGAATTCTTAAAACCCATGTTGAGACGTTTCTGAATTCGATTCAGCAACAGCCTCTAACTGCTTGATGAAGCAGGACAGCGACCTTGAAACGACCGGATCTTAAAACGCTGCTGATCGGCGCACTCGCCGGATTGACCGCCGCCCTGCTGGTGTTGGGCGCGAGCATGCAGCCGTCGTTTTTCAGCGCGCTGCTCTACACGGCCTCGGCGCTGCCGATCCTGATCGTCGGGCTTGGCTGGGGCAATGCCGCCGCGATTTCGGCCGTCGTCATGGGAGCGGCGCTTGGTGCGGTCCTCATCTCCCCGTCTTTCGCGCTCATCATGACGCTGGTGACGCTGCTGCCGGCCGGCTGGCTGAGCCATCTCGCCAATCTCGCGCGTCCCGCCTCCGAACTCGGCGGCCCCGACCATCTGCTTGCCTGGTATCCGCTCTCCGATATCCTGCTGCATCTGTGCGGACTGGTGACGCTTGCCGTCATCGTCATCGGCGTGATGATCGGCTATGGGCCTGATATCACCGACCCGATCGTCGATCTGCTGATCACCTCGGTCAAACAGCAGCAGCCGGAATTCATGCCCGATCCGGCGGCAACCGCGCAGACCAAATCGCTTATCCTGCTGATGCTGCCGGCCGTGCAGGGCGGCATGTGGGTCAGCATGCTGTTTGCCGCCTATTATTTCGCCGTGCGCATCGTCGCCGCATCCGGCCGGGGCCTTCGGCCGCGCGAGGATATTCCTTCGTCGCTGCGCATGAACCGCAATTCGATCTTCATCTTTCTGGCCGGGCTTGCTGCCTGCTTCTTCGGCGGCGTTCCAGCGCTCGTCGGCGCGACCGTGATCGGCACCTTCGGCGCCGGTTTCATGCTCTCCGGCTTCGCCTCGCTGCATTTCCGCACACGTGGAAAGGACTGGCGCATACCGGCCCTCATCCTCTGCTACCTGGCTTCGATGCTCATGCTGCTGCCAGCTCTCCTCATCCTCGTCCTGGGTCTCAGCGATACGCGCAAGGCGATCGCGCTCACCCCGGCGAAAGATGCCGATACCTCCAAACAATCCGACACGAAAATCTGAGACACAAGAAAGGAACAAGAAAATGGAAGTCATCCTTCTCGAACGCATCTCCAAGCTCGGCCAGATGGGCGAAACCGTAAAGGTTCGCGACGGCTTTGCCCGCAACTACCTGCTGCCGCTCGGCAAGGCGCTGCGCGCCAATGCCGCCAACAAGGCTCGCTTCGAATCCGAGCGCGCGACGCTCGAAGCCCGTAACCTCGAGCGCAAGTCGGAAGCCCAGAAGGTCGCCGACGTTCTCGACGGCAAGTCCTTCATCGTCGTACGCTCCGCCGGCGAAACCGGCCAGCTTTACGGCTCGGTCGCTGCCCGCGACGTTATCGAAGTTCTCGCCGCGGAAGGCTTCAACATCGGCCGCAACCAGGTTCACCTCAACACGCCGATCAAGGCGATCGGCCTGCACAAGGTCGAGCTGCAGCTGCATGCCGAAGTCGAAATCAACATCGAGCTGAACGTTGCCCGTTCTGCCGAAGAGGCAGAGCGTCAGGCCAAGGGCGAAGAACTCACCTCGGTCGACGCGATCTACGGTGTTGACGAAGACGCACTGCGTCCGGAAGATTTCTTCGATCCGGAAGCCGACGGCCTCGACGAAGACGAAGCATAATTCTCGACGGACAGTCCGCGAGAGGGAGAGCCCGGCCACCGCGCCGGGCTTTTTCTTTTCCGTGCGTTCCGGGTTCGCGCAGCCGTCGGTCGCCTTTTTAGCGGGGGATACCCGGATGTTTTTGCTGCGTGCCCGATGCCATCGGGCTAACATATCCTTCTCCGGAACGGATGAGCTGAGTCGGCTCCGTACCGTGTCCTGCGGGTGACACTGCCAGTATTTCTGAATTGTGTCGCCCGGGACTGTGGAGAAGTCGAACAATGGGCACAGCGTTCAGGATTTAAGTGAGACGAGCCCCGCTCCTGTCGCAGCCCCTTGATTTTCTCCATCCGGAATTGCAAATCCGGAGTTGGAAAAAGACAGAACGGATGATGATGAACGACGCCGCTCGAAAGATTGCAGCCGTTGCTCCGTCGGAGCAGCATTACCGCGAAGCACCCAACAATATCGAAGCCGAGCAGGCGCTTCTCGGCGCCATCCTGATGAACAACGACGCCTATTACCGGGTGTCGGATTTTCTGAAGCCGATCCACCTCTACGAACCGCTGCACCGGAAGATCTTCGAGGTCGCCGGCGACATCATCCGCATGGGCAAGATCGCCAATCCGGTAACGATCAAGACCTTCCTGAAGGCCGACGAGAAAGTCGGCGACATGACGGTTTCGCAATATCTGGCGAGCCTTGTCAGTAATGCAGTCACCGTTATCAACGCCGAGGATTACGGCCGGGCGATCTACGACCTCGCGCTGCGGCGGGCGCTGATCACCATCGGCGAAGACGTCGTCAACATCGCCTATGACGCGCCGCTCGACATGCCGCCGCAGTCGCAGATCGAGGATACCGAGCGCCGGCTGTTCGAGCTCGCCGAAAATGGCCGCTACGACGGCGGCTTCCAGTCCTTCAACGACGCCGTGGCGCTGGCGATCGACATGGCGGCCGTCGCCAAGGAACGCGACGGCGGCCTTTCCGGAATTTCCACCGGCATCCATTCGCTCGATGCCAAGATGGGCGGCCTGCAGCGTTCGGACTTGATCATCCTCGCCGGACGCCCCGGCATGGGCAAGACTTCGCTTGCGACCAACATTGCCTATAACATCGCTGCCGCCTATGAGGGCGAGGTGCAGCCGGACGGCAGCATGAAAGCCAAGAACGGCGGCGTCGTCGGCTTCTACTCGCTCGAAATGTCGTCCGAACAGCTCGCCACCCGTATCATCTCCGAGCAGACGGAAGTCTCCTCCTCGAAGATCCGTCGCGGCGACATCAACGATGCCGATTTCGAAAAGCTCGTCGCCTGCTCGATGATGATGCAGAAGGTGCCGCTCTATATCGACCAGACCGGCGGCATCTCCATCGCCCAGCTTTCAGCGCGGGCGCGCCGCCTCAAGCGCCAGCGCGGCCTCGACGTGCTCGTGGTCGACTACGTGCAGCTGATGACCGGCTCCGGCAAGTCAAGCGACAACCGCGTCCAGGAAATCACCCAGATCACCACCGGCCTCAAGGCGCTCGGCAAGGAGCTCAACGTTCCGATCATCGCGCTGTCGCAGCTGTCGCGTCAGGTCGAAAGCCGCGACGACAAGCGCCCGCAGCTCTCCGATCTTCGTGAATCCGGCTCGATCGAGCAGGACGCCGACGTCGTGCTCTTCGTGTTCCGCGAGGAATATTACGTCAAGAACCAGGAGCCGCGCGATCCTCATGATCCCAAATACCCGGAATGGGAAGCGCTGTTCGACAAGGTGAAGGGCACGGCCGACGTCATCATCGCCAAGCAGCGTCACGGACCGACGGGCACGGTGAAGCTCGCGTTCCAGGCGGAATTCACGCGCTTCGCCGATCTCGCAGATCCTTCCTTCATACAATACGAGGAACATTGACGCGGTTTCCCGCGTCGATTTTCTTCAGAGCCCTGCGGCCCGCAATAATGCAACCGTCGCGACGCCGACCACGACGGTCGCAAGCATCGGCAGGCGGCGTGCGGCGATTGCCGTTGCCGCGCAGGCCAGCGTCTCCGCCCAGCCGGTCGCAAAGGCGGTCGGGGCGATGACGGCCATCAGCACGGCCGGCGGAATGGCCTCGATCGCCGTTGTCCGGCGCTCGTCGGTCTCGACATGCCGGATCAGGATGAGGCCGCTGACGCGGGTGAAGACGGTTGCGGCAGCCATCGTGAGGATGGCGATAAAGGTGTTGAGGTCGAGCGTCATGCCGCCTGCTCCCGCGCCCTGCCCTGCCAGAGGGCCATTGCCAGACCGGCCAGCGCACCAGCGGCGATATACCAGACGCTCGGGACGAAATGGTGGACAGCAACGGAAGCGGCACCGCTTGCAGCAAGGACTGCGCCGGTTTCAGGCCCCTTCCAGAAGCCCATGACGAGCACGACGAAAACGGCCGGAAAGGCGAAGTCGAGGCCGATGACGGCAGGATTGCCGAGAAAGGCGCCGAGCAGTGCGCCTGTCAGCGAAGAGCCGACCCAGGTGAGGTAAAAGGGCATGACGATTCCGGCATACCAGGCGGGTGTCAGCTTCGTGCTGCCGGCCCGGAATTCCGCCATGGCCCAGAGCTCGTCGGCGAGGAAGAGCATGGCGATATAACGTTTGACACCGGTGAAGCACTGCATCTTCGTGCCGATCGACGCGCTCATCAGCACATGGCGGATATTGACGAGCAGGGCGGCGAAGCCGACGCTGACCCAGCTTGCCGGATGCGTCCAGATGTCCATCGCCACGAATTGCGAACCGCCTGCGAAAACAAGCGCGCTCATCAGTGTCGTTTCCAGCGGCGAAAGGCCCTTGGTGGCGGCGACCGCGCCGAAGACGAGACCGATCGGCAAGACGGCGATAACAAGCGGAAAAATGGCACGCATTCCGGCGAGAAATTCGCTGGATGGCCGGCTGTGCTGCAACATGGCAATCTCCTGATCAAGATCGCGGAGGGTTAGCCCAGCCCACCATGGCTGTATTGAACGAAAGTGATCAGCCCAGGCGGAATTGGCCGGGGGTTACCCCCGTGCGCGCCTTGAAATGCCGGGTGAAATGCGCCTGATCGGCAAAACCGCATTCAAGCGCGATATCGGCCGGCATGTGCCCCTGCCGCAGCAGCCGGCGGGCCACCTGCACGCGCCGATCCGTCAGAAATGCGTGCGGCGTGATATGATATTCCTTGCGGAAGGCGCGGATGAGATGAGCGCGGCTCAATCCCGCCACGCCCGCCAGCTCCTCAAGGCCGACATCGCTTTCGAAATTCTCGACCAGGTATTCGCGGGCGCGGGCGACGGCGCTTCGCTCCTGCGTATCGACAGGCACGACAATCGTGCTGCCGTGACGCGCAAAGATCGCTGCCAGCACCGAGAACATGCCTTCATCGGCCTCCAGCGCCCCCGCGCCCCTTTCGAGCGTGCGATGGGCGGCATGAAAGGCATTGGCGAGCTCAGGATCGCGTGGAAGCGCGCCGGCGAAGGACGGCGTCGCGTGGAAGGCCTTGCCAGTGACATCCTCCAGAATATCGACGAACAGCTTCATGTCGGGATAGACCATACGGTAACGGTAGCCTTCACCGCCCGGGGCGCCGTCATGGATGACACCGGGATCGATCAGATAAAGATCGCCCGGCCCGGTTTCCTCCCGCCTGCCGCTGAGGGTGGCAATCTGAGTGCCACTTTCGATCGCGCCGATGCTGAAGGTATCGTGCGCATGCGGCGCATACTCATGCGTGAGAAAGGTGGCGCTCAGGCACTCCATGCCGCGGAAACGGGTATCCCGCCAGAAGCGGGCCGATTCCACATTGGCAAGCGGCATGGCCTCCGCGGCCTCTTTCTGGGATACGTTGTGCATCCGCTAAGATTAGCGCGGAAGCTGGTAGGCGTCTTGAACAAAAGTGATCGGACAAGAGGCAAAGGGTGGTATGTGGACTGCCTGCGCTTTCCCTTGACCACAATCGTCTTTAGCAGGCTGCTGAAAATCGCTTTGCGCTACCGCGTCGCATTGCTGTTGGTTTAATTTTTAGCCGGATTGCCGGCGGATTTGCGCTGATGGCAGGGAATTTCCTGGTCATTGTGGGCTTGTGGCTCCCTCAAGACACACTTTGCCCGTCGACCCAATCAATTTCGGAAGACGAATGATGTTGTAGGCGACAAGGGCGAAAGTGAAGACCGCCTCGACCTTATCCAGTCCGCGCACCTTGAGCTGTGAGAGACCGCCGGTCGTCTTGACCCAGCCGAAGACTTCCTCGATCCGCTTGCGGCAACGCAGGCTCATCGCATAGCCGGTGCTTTGTGCGACGTCTGGCGGCACCGCCGTCTTGCGCACCTTGCCCGTCTTGCTCACCGTCCCGTTGATCGCTACATGCGGCTCGATCTTGCGCGCCTTCAACTCTTCGATGAAGGCTTCCACGTCGTAGGCCTTGTCGGCGCCAAGCGTCGCCCCTTCGCCAAGCCCCTCGCTCAACATACTGGCCGCCTCCCGCTCGCCCGTGCCGGTCGCATGCGTCACCGCACCGTCGACCACAAGCCCATTGCGGTTCTCCATCAGCGCATGTCCCAGATAGGCCAGCCGGCTCTCCTGGCCCTTGCTCTTGCGGTAAAGCCGGGCATCCGGGTCGGTGGTCGAGGCGTGCGTCTCGTTCGAGCGCTTCTCCTTGCGGAAATCACGCTCGCCGTTGCGTCCGTCCGTTGGCGGCTCGTCCGAGCCGTCCTTGGACCGGAAGCTCTTGATCGAGGCAAACGCCTTCAGCATCGTGCCGTCGACCGAAAAATGCTCGGCACTTAAAAGCGCCTTGACCGCAGGCTGCAAAAGCAGCGCCGACAGGAAGCTCTGGGCGACCTCCGTCGTCAACAGCCGATCCCGGTTCTTCGAAAATGACGAGGCATCCCAGACCGCATCGTCGATGCCAAGCCCGACGAACCAGCGGAACAGCAGATCGAATTCCAGCCGCTCCATCAATTGACGCTCGGAGCGGATCGAATACAGCATCTGCAGCAGCACCGCCCGCAGCATCCGTTCCGGCGCAATCGACGGTCGACCGGTCTTGGCATAGAGCCCCGCAAACGATCCATCCAACGCAGCAAGCGAGGTGTTCACCAGATCGCGCATCGCCCGAAGCGGATGCCGAACCGGAACCCGCCCCTCAAGATCCACATACGAAAACAGCGAACCCGTCCGATCATCCCCGCCGCGCATCAAATTCCCTCGAAAGCCACCCGCTCAAGGGAATCATGTGTTCAGACCAAAAGCCAGCGAGTTTTTCAGCAGCCTGTTAGACTGGTTCGGGTGGTTACCTTCCATTTCTTCACGGCGATTCATGACAGATTTTCCCATCCCCTTCGAAGACGACGATCTTTTCGCTTCCGCAGGACTGCGGCTGACGGTCGACCTGACCGCGCTGACGGAGAACTGGCGCGACATGGCGCGCCGCTCGGGCGCAGCGCGCGCCGCCGCGGTCGTTAAGGCGGATGCCTACGGCATGGGCATCGAGGATGCCGGCGAAGCGCTCTACCTGGCGGGCGCCCGGGATTTTTTCGTCGCGACCGTCGACGAGGGCGTGACGCTTCGCCTCTATGCGCCGGAGGCGCGCATCTTCGTGCTCTCGGGCATATGGCCGGGAGCCGAACGGCGCTTCTTCGAGAACGATCTTGTGCCGGTGATTTCGTCCGACGAGCAACTCGCCTTCTGGATGGCAGTGCTTGCCGATTATGGCGATTATCCCTGCGCGCTGCATGTCGATACCGGCTTCAATCGGCTGGGGCTGCGCATCGACGACGCCATTGCCCTTGCCGACGACGTCTCGCGGCCGGCCAGCTTTGCGCCGGTGCTGGTCATGAGCCACCTCGCCTGCGGCGACGATCCCAGCCATGCCATGAACCGGCAGCAGCTCGAATCATTCCGTAGGGTTGCGGCCGCGTATGAAGGCATCGATTCAAGCCTTGCCGCCTCGGCCGGCATCTTTCTCGGCGCAGACTATCACTTCGACCTGACTCGTCCCGGCATTTCGCTCTATGGCGGCGAGGCGGTCTGCGGCATGGCCAACCCGATGCGGCCGGTTGCCACCGCGGAAGCGCGCGTCATCCAGGTTCGCACCGTCGAGGCCGGCGAGACCGTCAGCTACGGGCGAGCGCTGCAGCTTCGCCGTGCAAGCCGGCTGGCGATCGTGTCCGCAGGTTATGCCGATGGTTATATGCGCAGCCAGTCGAGCGGCGGCGTACCGCTGCGCCAGGTGGTGCCGCAGGGCGGGCAAGGCTTCATTGCCGGACACAAGGTGCCGGTCGCGGGCCGGATCACCATGGACCTGACGATCTTCGATATCACCGACCTGCCCGAGAACGCCGTGCGCGCCGGCGATTATGTCGAGCTGTTCGGAACGAACATGCCCCTCGACGACGTGGCGCGGGCGGCGGGCACGATTGGCTACGAGATCCTCACCAGCATGGGGCTGCGCCACGAACGGCGCTACGTCGCCGAGGAATAGGCCTCGCTGTCATCGACTGCTGAGGGCAAGACGCACACCGAGCGCCACGAAAAACGCGCCGAGGCTGCGATCGAGCCATCGTCGGATTTTCGCATTACGCCTGAGCGCATCGGCAAGGCGTCCTCCGAGGAGCACGAGCGGCGGTTCAATGAAGGCGGCGACGGCGATGATGAGTCCGCCATGCAGCATCAGTTGGGCCCATGCCGGCCCTGCCCCCTCGGCAACGAATTGCGGCAGGAATGCCAGGAAGAATATCGCCACTTTCGGATTGAGCAGCGACACCAGGATTCCTTGCCGATAGATCCTTGCGGCCGGGATTTCCTCACCAGTGGCATTGATCAGGCCACCGTCGCCGCTGGCACGCAGAGCTTGAATGCCCAGCCAGACGAGATAAACGGCACCGAGCCATTTGACCGCAGAGAATGCCAAGGCAGAGGCGGCAAGCACCGCGGAAAGGCCCAATGCCGCCATCAGAACATGCAGGCAGGCGCCTGACCAGACGCCGAACAATGCGGAAAAACCGGCGCTTTTCCCGCCTCTCATCGTATGGCCAAGGATGAAGGCGATGTCTGGGCCTGGCGAGAGGTTCAGCAAAACCGCCGCCGACAGAAATGCAAGCCAATGCGCGAGCGAATAGTCGAACATCTTCCACCGTTCCTGATGATCACAGGCGAAAAGCATAGGCACGGCGAAGGCTGATGGGGAAATCATTAGTTTTGATCCATCGCGATAGCCATTATCTCGAGCACGACAATGATTCGATGAAGCATTCGATGGCTTCATTTGTGGAACGCGACTGAAAGAAAGATTGATGGCGAAGGCCAAGACACAATTCATCTGCCAGAATTGCGGCGCGGTTCACAACCGCTGGGCCGGCAAATGCGACAATTGCGGCGAGTGGAACACCATCGTCGAGGAGGACCCGATGGGCGGCATCGGCTCCGGTCCCGGCAAGACGCCGAAGAAGGGCCGGCCGGTGACGCTGACGGCGCTGTCGGGCGAGATCGAGGAGGCGCCGCGCATCCATACCGCCATGTCGGAGCTCGACCGGGCGCTCGGCGGCGGTTTCGTGCGCGGCTCGGCGGTGCTGATCGGCGGCGATCCCGGCATCGGCAAATCGACGCTGCTGATGCAGGCGGCCGCCGCCCTGGCGCGGCGCGGCCACAAGATCATCTATGTCTCCGGCGAGGAGGCGGTGGCGCAGGTCCGGCTGCGGGCGCAGCGGCTTGCCGCGGCCGATACCGACGTGATGCTGGCGGCCGAAACCAATGTCGAGGATATTCTGGCGACGCTTGCCGAGGGCAAACGGCCGGATCTCGTCATCATCGATTCGATCCAGACGCTGTGGAGCGAACTTGCCGACTCCGCACCGGGAACGGTGACGCAGGTGCGCACCGGCGTGCAGTCGATGATCCGTTTCGCCAAACAGACGGGAGCCGCCATGGTGCTCGTCGGGCATGTGACCAAGGACGGGCAGATCGCCGGGCCGCGCGTCGTCGAGCACATGGTCGATGCCGTGCTCTATTTCGAAGGCGATCGCGGCCACCACTACCGCATCCTGCGCACGGTGAAGAACCGCTTCGGACCCACCGATGAGATCGGTGTCTTCGAAATGTCTGACAAAGGCTTACGCGAAGTCGCCAATCCCTCCGAGCTCTTCCTCGGCGAGCGCAACGAAAAATCCCCCGGTGCTGCGGTCTTTGCCGGCATGGAGGGCACCCGTCCGGTGCTCGTCGAGGTGCAGGCGCTGGTGGCGCCGACCTCGCTCGGCACGCCGCGGCGGGCGGTGGTTGGATGGGATTCGGCCCGGCTGTCGATGATCCTGGCGGTGCTGGAGGCTCATTGCGGCGTCAGGCTCGGCCAGCACGACGTTTATCTCAATATCGCCGGCGGCTACCGCATCTCCGAACCGGCGGCCGATCTAGCCGTCGCCTCGGCGCTGGTTTCCTCGCTTGCTGGTATTGCCCTTCCTGCCGATTGCGTCTATTTCGGCGAAGTCAGCCTGTCGGGCGCCATCCGGCCGGTTGCGCACACTGCCCAGCGCCTCAAGGAAGCCGAGAAGCTGGGCTTTTCCGCAGCGCTGCTTCCTTCCGCCTCCGCCGAGCTGCCGAAGGGATCCGGCGGACGATGGAGCGAGGTCGAAAGCCTGCCGGATCTGGTGGCGCGCATCGCCGGGTCGAAGGGAGCGCTGCGTGTGGAAGACGAGGTTTGATCCTTTCATTGCCGGGAATGGTGATGATATAGGAGGCACACGATAAGGCGCGACTCGGCCGCCGAGCGGCAGTCCTGGAGTTGAATTTACATGCCCATTACGATTTTCGACGGTATTGTCATCGGCGTCGTGCTCTTCTCCGCCGTGCTGGCGATGGTCCGCGGCTTTTCGCGGGAGATCCTTTCGATCGCGAGCTGGGGCGGTTCGGCCGCCGCCGCCTATTACCTCTATCCCTACCTGCTCCCCTATGCGAAGAAATATACCGATGACGACCGCATCGCGATCGCCGGTTCGGCAGCCGTCGTCTTCCTGATCGCGCTCATCGTCATCTCCTTCATTACCATGAAGATCGCCGATTTCATCATCGACAGCCGCATCGGCGCCCTCGACCGCACGCTCGGCTTCCTGTTCGGCGCGGCCCGCGGCCTGCTGCTGATGGTGGTCGCCGTCGCCTTCTGGAACTGGCTTGTCGATGTCGACCATCGACCGGCCTGGGTCAACGAAGCCAAGTCGAAGCCCTTCCTGGACTCTATGGTCGTAAAGCTGAAGGCGGTGCTGCCGGAGCAATTCGCCCAGATGATACAGGCGAGCTTCCGTGATAAGATGCAGTCGCCGGCACAGGGCAGCGAAGGCGCCACGCCGCCGGCGGCCGATCAAGCGCCGGCGGAAGACGCGCCTGCAGGCAGCGCGCAGCAGCCGGCGAATTGACGCAGTGTTCAAGAGCTTGACCCGCCGTCGGGCAATTGCCATTTGAGCGGGACGTAAAGTTAAGGTCCGGCCGGGCATTCCAGCTCCGCCGGGCCTCAGCCGTTTCAGAGCCGGAAAACGAGCTTTGAAAGCAAATGTCGTTCAGCATGACGTTATCGGAAAGCTGCCAGGTTTCCGGTATATGATATTGGAAATGCCGATCCATTCTTGTGAGAGCAGAGGCCCGCAGAAATGAACCAGTCCCATTCCTTCCCAATCGACGATCCGCTCGACGGAGATACGCTGCATGAAGAATGCGGTGTTTTCGGAATTCTGGGCCATCCCGATGCCGCAGCTCTCACGGCTCTCGGGCTGCATGCCCTGCAGCACCGCGGACAGGAGGCAGCCGGCATCGTCTCCTTCGACGGCAAGCGCTTCTATCAGGAGCGTCATATGGGCCTGGTCGGCGATCACTATACCAATCCGATGACGCTGGCCCGCCTGCCCGGCAGCATAGCGATCGGCCACACGCGCTATTCGACGACAGGCGAAGTGGCGATGCGCAACGTGCAGCCGCTTTTTGCCGAACTGGAGGAAGGCGGCATCGCCATTGCCCATAACGGCAATTTCACCAATGGCCTGACGCTGCGCCGCCAGATCATCGCAACTGGCGCCATCTGTCAATCGACGTCCGATACCGAGGTCGTCCTGCATCTCATCGCCCGGTCGCGCCATGCTTCGACATCCGACCGGTTCATCGACGCCATCCGCCAAATGGAAGGCGGCTATTCGATGCTTGCCATGACCCGCACCAAGCTGATTGCCGCACGCGACCCCACCGGCATCCGCCCGCTTGTCATGGGCGAACTCGACGGCAAGCCGATCTTCTGCTCGGAAACCTGCGCGCTGGACATCATCGGCGCCAAGTTCATCCGCGACGTGGAAAACGGCGAGGTCATCATCTGCGAAATCCAGGCTGACGGCTCGATCAGCGTCGATGCCCGCAAGCCCAGCAAGCCGCAACCGGAGCGTCTCTGCCTGTTCGAATATGTCTATTTCGCCCGTCCGGATTCGGTCGTCGGCGGCCGCAACGTCTATACGACGCGCAAGAACATGGGCAAGAACCTCGCCAAGGAATCGCCTGTCGATGCCGATGTCGTCGTGCCGGTGCCGGATGGCGGCACGCCCGCGGCTCTCGGCTATGCGCAGGAAAGCGGCATCCCGTTCGAATACGGCATCATCCGCAACCACTATGTCGGCCGCACCTTCATCGAGCCGACGCAGCAGATCCGCGCCTTCGGCGTCAAGCTGAAGCATTCCGCCAACCGGGCGATGATCGAAGGCAAGCGCGTGGTACTGGTCGACGATTCCATCGTGCGCGGTACTACGTCGCTGAAGATCGTACAGATGATCCGCGAGGCCGGTGCGCGCGAAGTCCATATCCGCGTCGCCAGTCCGATGATCTTTTTCCCGGATTTCTACGGAATCGATACGCCCGACGCCGACAAGCTGCTCGCCAATCAGTATGCCGACGTCGAAGCCATGGCCAAATATATCGGTGCGGATTCGCTTGCCTTCCTGTCGATCAACGGGCTTTACCGCGCCGTCGGCGGCGAGGACCGCAACCCGGCCCGCC
This sequence comes from Rhizobium sp. NLR16a, assembly GCF_017948245.1. NCBI lineage: Bacteria > Pseudomonadati > Pseudomonadota > Alphaproteobacteria > Hyphomicrobiales > Rhizobiaceae > Rhizobium > Rhizobium sp. NLR16a. Next base: position 2,520,844 of record NZ_CP072865.1, read on the forward strand.
CGCAGTTCACCGACCACTACTTCACCGGTGACTATCCGACCCGGCTGCTCGACAAGAACGGCGAATCCATGGGCAACAAGCTTTCGATGCTTGCCAGCAACGGCTGAGCCGCTGCCGCTTTGACTTTCGCTTCCGAGGGGCCTATTGCGCCCCTCACCTTCGCAAGCAAATCCGGAACCGGGCAGATGAACATCAATCTTGAGGGCAGGATCGCACTCGTCACCGGTGCGTCGCGCGGCATCGGCTACTTCACAGCCCTGGAGCTTGCCAAAGCTGGCGCCCATGTCATTGCCTGCGCGCGCACGGTCGGCGGACTGGAGGATCTCGACGATGCGATCAAAGCCGTCGGCGGCAGTGCGACCCTCGTGCCCTTCGACCTTGCCGACATGAACGCGATCGACGCGCTCGGCGGCTCGATCTTCGAGCGCTGGGGCAAGCTCGACATCCTCGTCGCCAATGCCGGCGTGCTCGGCGTCATCTCGCCGATCGGCCATATCGAAGCGAAGGTGTTCGAGAAGGTGATGACCATCAACGTGACGGCGACATGGCGGCTGATCCGCTCGGTCGATCCGCTGCTCGCCCGCTCGGATGCCGGCCGCGCCGTGATCCTCTCCTCGGGCGCGGCCCACAAGTGCAGGCCCTTCTGGGGCGCCTATTCCGCCTCCAAGGCCGCTGTCGAGGCACTGGCCCGGACATGGGCCGGCGAGAGCCAATCGACGCCGCTGCGCATCACCAGCGTCGATCCGGGCGCCACCCGCACGGCGATGCGGGCGCAGGCCGTGCCGGGCGAAGATGCGCAGACGCTGCCGCATCCTTCCGAGGTCGCCAAGGCGATCCTGCCGTTGCTCGGTCCGGGCGTGACAGAGACGGGCAAGCTGTTCATCGTGCGCGAGAACAAGCTCGTCGACTACCGCCTGCCGGAATAAACGGACGCTTCAGTTCGCGGCAACGGCCGGGAACAGATGTGCGAAATCTGTTTCGGCGGGGCATAGGACATTGAGGTCCACTGGTCCCCGGATGCCGTCCAGGGCGCCATTGTCGGCAAATTGCCAGATCGACCAGCGATTGCACCCCTCCTGCGTCGGCTCGTCGAACACGCTTCGCAGCCAGAGGTAGTGCTCGGGGAAGCGGGCCTCATTGCCCTTCAGATATTGATCGAAGAATTCCTGCGTGACGTAGAAGATCGGCTTTTCCGGAAAGATGGCTTTCAGTTCGGTGACGAAGGCATTCACCTCCGTCGCCATCTCATCGACCGTCGGGACCTTGTTGCAATTGCCGACGAATTCCAGATCGATGGCGATAGGCAGGGTGCGCGGCGCCTTCTGCACCGTCGCCAGTACATTCTGCGCCTGTTCCCTGCCCGGGCGGCAGAAGGTGAAGAAATGGTAGGCGCCTCTCACCACCCCAGCATCTCCGGCACGCTGCCAGTTCTCGGCAAATCTCGAATCCTTGTGATCGCCGCCTTCGGTCGCCTTCATGATTGCAAAACGCACGTTCGGCTGCGCGGCCACCGTCTTCCAATCAATGTCGCCCTGGTGATGGCTGACATCGATGCCTTGGATTGGATACTGCGATAAGGACGGATAGTTGAAGCGAAGCATGCCGAAATCGTATGCGAAATATGCGGCGGATGCGACCACCAGAATTGCAGCCGCACCGATCGTCCATCGAACAACGCTTGCCACTCATTCCCCCGTGTTTTCAGCAGCTTTTGAAGCGGCTATACGCGATTTGCGCCACGAAAATGGCAGACAAGCCTCAGGGGACGCACGGCATCGGAGAGGTCGTTCCAGTTGCCGCCGATCCTTCCTCGCCCCTCTTGACCAAACGTCATTCCCGCGCCATAAAACGCGGCATGAAAACGGTTATCTGCATTATCTGCGGAAAGATTATTCGCTAGCGCACGCGCTGGCCTGGCCGTTTTCGTCTCCCCAATAGTCAAGATGCGAAACGCCCGGCCTGCCGGTCGCGATATTTTTCTGATCGTGCATTTGGGAGAGTGAAATGGGCCGCACGCCGGAACTGAGGCTGTACAACACGCTGACGCGGGAAAAATCGGTCTTCGCGCCGATCGACCCCGACAATGTCCGCATGTATGTCTGCGGCCCGACGGTCTATGATTTCGCCCATATCGGCAATGCCCGGCCGGTCATCGTCTTCGACGTGCTGTTCCGGCTGCTGCGCCATGTCTATGGCAGAGATCACGTCACCTACGTCCGCAACATCACCGACGTCGACGACAAGATCAATGCGCGGGCGCTCAGAGATCATCCGGAGCTGCCGCTGAACGACGCGATCCGCGCGGTCACCGAAAAGACCGAGACACAGTTTCACGCGGATGTCGCCGAACTCGGCTGCCTCGAGCCGAATGTCGAGCCGCGCGCCACCGACAATATCGCCGAGATGATCCAGATCATCGAAAAGCTGATCGGCAACGGGCATGCCTATGTGGCGGCAGGCGAAGTGCTGTTCGACACCAGATCCATGGCCGATTACGGCCAGCTCTCGAAGCGGCCGCTCGACGAACAGCAGGCCGGCGCCCGCGTCGCCGTCGATGCGCACAAGAAGTACCCGGGCGATTTCGTGCTCTGGAAGCTCTCGAGCCACAACGAACCCGGCTGGGAGAGCCCCTGGGGCCGCGGCCGGCCCGGCTGGCATATCGAGTGCTCCGCGATGAGCCGGCGCTACCTCGGCGATGTCTTCGACATTCACGGCGGCGGGCTGGACTTGATCTTCCCGCATCATGAAAACGAGATCGCCCAGTCGCGCTGCGCCCACGGGACCGAGGTGATGGCGAATGTCTGGATGCACAACGGCTTCGTGCAGGTCGAGGGCCGCAAGATGTCGAAATCCGAGGGCAATTTCATCACCATCCACGAGCTGCTGCACACGCAAACCTTCGGCGGCCGCAAATGGCCGGGCGAAGTGCTGCGTCTTGCCATGCTGATGACGCACTACCGCGAGCCGATCGATTTCTCTATCAAACGGCTGGAAGAGGCCGAACGCCTGCTCGCCAAGTGGCCTGCGACGGAAGCCGGCGATGCCGAGCCTGACGAGGCCGTGCTCCATGCCCTTGCCGACGACCTCAATACGGTCGCGGCGGTGCAAGCGCTGCATGCGCTGGCGCAATCCGGCAACGATGCCGTCTTCGCCGCAAGTGCGGCGCTCCTCGGAGTGCTGCCGAAGAAGGTCGAAATCGATGAAGCCTTCGCAGCAGCGGTCGATGCGCTGGTCGCTATGCGTCTCGAAATGCTGAAGGCGAAAAACTTCGCCGAGGCAGACAAGGTTCGCGACGAGCTGACGGCAAAGGGCATCCAGCTGAAGGACGGTAAGGATGTGGTGACCGGCGAGCGGGTGACGACGTGGGAGGTCAAGCGGTGATCGGCGAAGTTGCCGCAAATACCCCTCCCCAACCCCTCCCGACAAGGGTGAGGGGCTGCGATGCCACGCTGCTTCGAAGCAACCTCCCGGCAATCGCAAATATGGGAGGGGTCTTCTCTTTTTTATCGGCATCCTGGCGGAGGGACCTGCCATGACCAAGACCTATACCGGCGGCTGCCAGTGCGGGGCGATCCGTTTCGGCGTCAGCGGCGAACTCAAGGATTCGTCGATTTGTCATTGCCGCATGTGCCAGAAGGCGTTCGGAGCCTATTATGCACCGCTGGTCTCGGTGCGCGGCGCAGACTTTGAGTGGACGCGGGGGGAGCGCAAAAGGTACCGCTCATCGAATTTCGTCGAGCGCGGTTTCTGCGGCGATTGCGGCACGCCGCTGACCTATGAGGCGCCGGACGGAATGGCGATTGCGGCGGGCGCGTTCGACGATCCGTCGCAGCTGCCGCCGACCATTCAATGGGGTCTGGAAGGCAAGATCGGCTTCGTCGATCATCTGCACGAACTGCCGGGAGAACGGACCGAGGCGGATCTGACGGCGGGCTCCTTCCTGCACGAACTGATTTCCTATCAGCACCCCGACCACGATACGCCGGTCTGGCCGCCGGAGGAGCGTGCCTGATGGAAACGGCGAGACAGACCGGCGGATGCCAGTGCGGCGCGGTTCGCTATCGCGCGCTGGGCGAACTGGGTTATCCCCATATCTGCCATTGCCGCATGTGCCAGAAGGCAGCCGGCAATTATTTCCTGCCGCTCGCTGCGGCCAAGCGCGAGCGTTTCCAGCTGACGCGCGGCGAACCGAAGTGGTTCCGCTCCTCCGATCTCGTCCGGCGCGGCTTTTGCGGCGATTGCGGCACGCCGCTGTTTTACGATATTCCGGAAGCGGACTTCATCAACATCGCGCTCGGCTCGCTTGATGAGCCCGATAAGGTCAAGCCCGTGATGCAATCGAACACCGGGCGCAAGGTGTCGTGGTTCCACACACTCGACGGCCTGCCGGTGGAACCAGAGCCTGAAACGCCCGACCGCGAGGAGGCGATCGCGGCAAGTAACCATCAGCACCCGGATCAGGACACTTCCCATTGGCCACTCGGAGAAACACATGACGGATAAGATCAGAACAGGCGGATGCCAGTGCGGCGCCGTGCGCTTCCGCATATCGGGCCAGTTGGGGCGGCCGTCGATCTGCCATTGCCGCATGTGCCAGAAGCAGTTCGGCGGCTTCTTCTCCGCGCTGGTCACAGCACCGGAGGAAGGGATGGAATGGACGCGCGGCGAGCCGAGCTATTTTCAATCCTCGGTCAATATCGATCGCGGCTTCTGCAGCAATTGCGGCACGCCGATGACCTACCGGCATCCAGGTGGGCTGGAGCTTGCGATCGGCACCTTCGACGACCGCAGCGATCTCGCGCCGCAGATCCAGGTCAATTACGAGGCCCGCCTGCCCTGGGTCGAGGAAATCTTCGACGCTCCTGTTTATAAGGACCCGGATTTCTACGCGCGGCAGGAGGCGATCATCTCCTTTCAGCATCCCGACCACGACACCCGGGCGTGGCCCGCGAAAGGCGTGAAAATATGACCGAGGTATTGCGCACGCTCTATCCCGAAATCGAAGCCTATGCCTCCGGCCATCTCGATGTCGGCGACGGCCATGTGATCTACTGGGAACGCTCGGGAACGCCCGGCGCCAAACCAGCCGTCTTCCTGCATGGCGGCCCGGGCGGCGGCATCTCGCCCGCCCACCGCCGGCTTTTCGATCCGGCTCGCTACGACGTCATGCTGTTCGACCAGCGCGGCTGCGGCAAGTCGACGCCGCATGCGGAACTGAATGCCAACACGACCTGGCACCTCGTCGCTGATATCGAGCGGCTGCGCGAAATGGCCGGTGTCGACCGATGGCAGGTGTTTGGCGGCTCCTGGGGCTCGACGCTGGCGCTCGCCTATGCCGAAACGCATCCCGCGCGCGTGTCCGAGCTCATCCTGCGCGGCATCTACACCCTGACGAAGGCCGAGCTCGATTGGTACTACCAGTTCGGCGTCTCGGAAATGTTCCCGGATAAGTGGGAACGCTTCATCGCTCCCATTCCCCCGGAAGAGCGGCATGAAATGATGCATGCCTATCATCGCCGTCTGACGCACGAGGACCGGAACGTGCGCCTTGAGGCCGCGCAAGCCTGGAGCATCTGGGAAGGCGAAACGATCACGCTGCTGCCGGAGCCGGCGACCAGCGGCAAATTCGAGGAGCCGGAATTCGCCTATGCCTTCGCGCGCATCGAGAACCACTTCTTCGTCAATGCCGGCTGGATGGACGAAGGGCAGCTGATCCGGGATGCCGGCCGCCTTACGGACATTCCGGGCGTGATCGTGCATGGTCGCTACGATATGCCCTGCCCTGCCAAATATGCCTGGCTGCTACACAAGGCCTGGCCGAAGTCGGAGTTCTACCTGATAGAGGGTGCGGGCCATGCCTATTCTGAGCCGGGGATTCTCGATCAGTTGATCCGGGCGACGGATAAGTTTGCCGGGAAGCCGGACTGATGATTTGGGGCAGCCCCTCACCTTAACCCTCTCCCCGCTCGCGGGGAGAGGGGACGTGCCCAGCGAGACGCTCCGGCATAAATCTTCTCCCCCGTCAGAACGGGGAGAAGGGGGCGGCAGCCGGATGAGGGGCAGCATCCGCAGTACAACAGCACCCGCTCGCCGGGAGGAAACGACATGAAAGAACGCATCTACCTGTTCGACACGACGCTTCGGGACGGGCAGCAGACGCCCGGCATCGACTTTTCCGTCGAGGACAAGATTGCGATCGCCGACATGCTGGATGAGTTCGGCCTCGATTACGTCGAAGGTGGATATCCCGGCGCCAATCCGACGGACACCGCCTTCTTCAGCGAGAAGCGCACGAGCCAGGCCACCTTCGTCGCCTTCGGCATGACGAAGCGGGCAGGCGTTTCGGTCTCCAACGATCCAGGCATCGCCGGGCTGCTGCAGGCCAAAAGCGACGCTGTCTGTTTCGTCGCCAAGAGCTGGGACTATCATGTCGCGGTGGCGCTCGGCTGCACCAACGAGGAAAACCTCGAATGCATCGCCGAAAGCGTCAAGGCGGCGGTCGGCGCCGGCAAGGAGGCGATCGTCGACTGCGAACATTTCTTCGATGGCTTCAAGGCCAATCCGGCCTATGCGATCGCTTGCGCGAAGACGGCCTATGAAAACGGTGCACGCTGGATCGTGCTCTGCGACACCAATGGCGGAGCGCAGCCGCCGGAGGTCCGCGCCATCGTCGAAGCGGTGATCGCGTCAGGTGTTCCCGGCCGCTGTCTCGGCATTCACGCTCACAATGACACCGGCCAGGCGGTCGCCAATTCGCTTGCTGCCGTGGAAGCCGGCGTCCGGCAGATCCAGGGCACCTTGAACGGTATCGGCGAGCGCTGCGGCAACGCCAATCTGGTGACGCTGATCCCGACCCTGGCGCTGAAGAGTGCCTACAACAGCCGTTTCGAAACGGCGATCGACGAGGAACGGCTGCTCAACCTCACCCGGCTCTCGCACGCCTTCGATGAGTTGCTCAACCGCTCGCCGGATCACCAGATGCCTTATGTCGGCGCCTCCGCCTTCGCCACCAAGGCCGGCATCCATGCTTCCGCTCTGCTGAAAGATCCGCGCACTTACGAACACGTGCCGCCGGAAAGCGTCGGCAATTTCCGCAAGGTCATGGTGTCGGACCAGGGCGGCAAGGCGAACTTCATCAATGCCCTCAAGCGGCGCGGCATTATCGTCGCCAAGGACGATCCGAAGCTCGATCTCCTGATCTCGATCGTCAAGGAACGTGAATCCATCGGCTATGCCTATGAGGGAGCGGATGCGAGCTTCGAGCTGCTGGCGCGCCGCACGCTCGGTACGATCCCGGAATTCTTCACCATCGAAGGCTTCCGGGTGATGATCGAGCGCCGCTTCGACAGTCTTGGCCGCGTGAAGATCGTTTCGGAGGCGGTGGTCAAGATCACCATCGACGGCCAGACGCTGATGTCGGTTGCCGATGCAGAAGGCCCGGTCAATGCGCTTGACCTCGCACTGCGCAAGGATTTCGGCAAGTATCAGCACGAAATCGACGATCTGGTGCTCGCCGATTTCAAAGTGCGCATCCTGAATGGCGGCACGGAGGCGATCACCCGCGTGCTGATCGAATCCACCGACAGCGACGGCGTGCGCTGGTGGACGGTCGGCGTCTCGGAGAACATCATCGACGCGTCGTTCCAGGCGCTGATGGACTCTGTTATCTACAAGCTGATGAAGAACCGGCAGTTGGCCGGCAGGATCGCGGCGGAATAATCCCATCCCGCCGGTTCGGCTAACCGCGGGCAAACGCCGCCAGTGTCTCGCCCCAGATCCATCGAGGGTCGGTTCAACGAAATGAATTGGCCTATTCACGGCGCTTAAGCTAGGCCGGATCAGAAGAAGAACAAAGATGGAAACACCCGATGTCGACCGATGCATCCGTTCCGTTAATCAAGAACGAAGACAGTCCGCGCGGTTTCGCCTTTGCGCTGACAGCCTATCTGCTCTGGGGCTTCCTGCCCTTCTACATGAAGGCGGTGGCGCATATTCCGCCGGCCGAAGTCATCGCCCACCGCATCGTCTGGTCGCTGCCGCTGGCCGGGATCGTGTTGGTTCTGCTCGGGCGAACAGCCGATATCCGCGCGGCACTGCGCTCGCCGCGCATGCTGGCGATGGGCGCGCTGACCGCGTCGTTGATCACCGTCAACTGGGGCACCTATGTCTGGGCGATCGGCGCCGGCCATTCGCTTGATGCAGCGCTTGGCTATTTCATCAATCCGCTGTTCAGCATTTTCCTCGGTGCGGTGCTGCTCAAGGAGAAGCTGCAGCCGCTGCAGATCGCAGCGATCGCGCTGGCGGCGCTTGCCGTCGCCATTCTCGCATTGGACAGCGGCGGCATTCCATGGGTAGCGGTGACGCTGGCGGTCAGCTGGGGTTTTTATGCCCTGCTCCGCAAGACGCTGCCGCTAGGGCCCAACCAGGGCTTCTTCCTCGAGGTTCTGATTCTCGGCGGGCCGGCGCTCGTCTACATCCTCTATCTCGAATATGGCAGCGGTCTTGGCCATTTTTACCGTACCGGCCTTGCCGACACGTCGTTGCTGCTCGGCTGCGGTGTCGTCACCGCCGTGCCGCTGATGATCTATGCCAACGGCGCCAAACTGCTGAAGCTCTCAACGATCGGCATCATGCAGTATATCGCGCCGACGATGATCTTCCTGATCGCCGTCTTCGCCTTTCACGAGCCGCTCGGCATGGCGCGCATGATCGCTTTCCCGCTGATCTGGGCGGGACTGTTCCTCTATAGCTGGTCGATGCTGAAGGGAAGCCGAGGAAGGGAGTAGCCATCGCGCTTATCGCAAATCCGACCGCCTGGCTCAAAGCCAGGATAGCAGCGCTGTGCGGACGAGGATTCCGGCCAATGCGCTGAAGACGGCGACGCCTGCGACCGAGCGGAGCGCCGGCACCGAAGCGACTAGGATGGAGAGGCCGGGAAGGTCGAGAGGGTTTAGCAGAAATGCGGATCCGTGAATGATTTTCTCAGGCGGAAGGCTCAGTTGCTTGTGGGCGTCGATTAACAGCGTGACCGCTGCGCTCGATCCTGCCAGACACTTTGTGAGGATGAACAGGACATCCTGCTGCGAGGCGCCGAGCAGCTGAAGCAATGGCTGCGCAGCAGACGTGACGGCCGAAAGCGCGCCTGTGCTCTGGGTAAGCCTTACCAGAGCAAGTGAGATCACGAGCATCGGCAGGATCGCAGAAATGACGCCAATGGCATCCGCGCCGCCGCGATTGATCGCAGCCAGCAGATCATGCCTTGCGACGTCGCGGTCATCCGCCCTGTCGCAGGAACAGATCTTTCCGGGCAAGGAACGGCGTCCAACGATCCAACAGGCGAGAGTGGACGCAACGAGCGCTCCGCAAATGCCGTTTAAGATGATCAAACCCGGATCGACCCCGAGGCTTGCGAGCGGAAAACTGGCATTCGCCGGTGCGGCCGCAAGCACCGCGGCAAAGGCGGCGGCAATAAATTTCTCCGATCTTCCTTTGTGCACCATCAACGACAGGGCGGCGACAGGGGCAGCCGAACTGACGAGGCTGAGCTGGATGATTGCCAAGGCCCCGAAACCGTCCAGACCGAAAAGTCGGAAGAGCGGGCTGGCCTTGTCGGCGATCGATCGCAGTGCACTCACGCCCTCGAGGTAGCGCATCAGCGAAAACGTCACGATCATGAGCGGCAGAAAGGTGAATATCGCGATGTCGACGGCACTTCGTCCGGCATCCAAAATGGCGGTGATCAGAATTGTCATGGGAACGACTGGATTGATGGCCGTGAACGCTGCCGGCTTGAGGGAGGACGAGGGCTCCGGATTCGCTACCGGAGCCCCGTCGTTCAGACTCTATTCCGGTTTGAATGCTTCATCGAAGAAGCGGGCGATCTCGGAATAGGCCTGCATGCGGTGGCTCTCCATGAGAGCGAGATGCGTTGCCTCCCCGATTTCTACCCATCGCCTGTAGAAGGCGCCGGTCAGTTGCTCGAAATAGGCCCGAGCCAGGTCAAGCGGAACGTCGATGTCCCATTCGCCGTGCAACAGCAGCACCGGCGCGCGAATCTCGCTCGGCCGATAGTAGGGGTTTCCAGCTCTCCAATAGGTTCGGATGTCCTGGATCGGCCCATTGGTGGCTCGCAGTCTGCCTTGCTCCCTGTCGGCCTGCGACGTCTCCTCCGAGAGGGTCAATTCGGCCCAGAGGTCGAACCAGCCCTCGGGCACAAGACGTTCACGCGCGTATTCGGGTGCGGTGCCCAGCCAGCGCGCCAGGACCGCATGGACCGGAACAAGCCTGTAGGAGCCGAGGGCGCCACCCTGATCGATGGGGATGGGAACGTCACTCAGCCATTGCGGCGCGAGCAGCGCCAGCTTGACGACCTTGTCTGGGTTGCGCGCAGCGTATGCGCCGGCAACGGTACCGCCCCACGACATTGCGAAGACACTGACGGCCCTCAGGCCGCGAAGCCGGAGAACGAAATCGACAGCCGTTGCGAAATCGGCGACGCCGGTGTCGGTGGCGACAAGCGGCGGGTTGAGGTCGGGGTTCGCCTGCATTTCCGGCGGGCGGGTTGATTTTCCATAGCCCCGGACATCAACTGCAAAGACATCGAAGCCGCGAAGAGCGAGGAAGTCGATGAAGGACATCCCGTTGAAGGGTACGTCGTAGAGACTTCCGGACGAGAAGGTCGCCCCATGCACCATCACGATTGTTTTCTCCGCGAGAAAGTCCTCGTGGTCTTTCCTTCGCTTGTTGCGGAGATAGAGCTTGATGCCTTCGGTTCCGCTATCGATGTAATGCTCCTCAAATACGATCTCGCCGCGGTCAAAAGCTGAAGATGCAAGATTGTTCTTAGACATAGGACCACCTGAATTTTTCGCCGTCGTGGGTGACATATCCGGCAGACGAACCGGGGAAATGGGTGGAGAAGTACAGGGCGCGATTATCGGCTGCGAGTTCGAGGATGCGGCGTCTCGACTGGGCAGCCTGATCCAGGAATTCGCAGAAGACCGTGTTGAGGTCGGGCCGCTCCACCTGGATCGGATGGTGTGTGACATCGCCCGCGAAGATTGCCGCTTCATTGTCCGCCTCGAGCAGAACGGACATATGGCCGATGCTGTGGCCAGGCGTCGGCAAGAAGGAAAATCGATCCAGGAAAGGACCGCCTGCGCCGTCGATGACATCGGCAAGCCCCGCCTCGATCACCGGCCGCACGCTGTCTTCATAGACGCCGGCACTCGGAATGTTGACGTCGTTGTGGCTCGCCGTCGACGCGTAATATTCCTGCTCGGCGCGCGGGAAGACGTAACGCGCATTTTTGAAAGTGGGGATCCATCTTCCGTCCTCGAGCACGGTATTCCAACCGGAATGATCAACGTGAAGATGGGTATTTATGACGAAGTCGACGTCTTCGGGCTCTACACCCGCCTGACGCAGCCTGTCGAGAAACGGAATGGTCTGATGGTGAAAGCCGGGATTGCGCGGCCTTTCCTTGTCGTTACCCGAACCAGTATCGATGAGGATGACGTGGTCGGGCGTAATGACAAGCCAGCTGTGAATGCTCACCACAAGGGCATCGCGGCCCTCTTCCATATCGACGGCGGAAAGCCGCGGCTCGAGGGCCTTGATCTCTTCAGATCCGGCAGCCGGGTAGAGAAACGAGGGCGGGATGTTGTGCAGATACTGCTCCTGCACTTTTCTCACTGTCGCGCCGGCAATACGATATTCCTTTCCAAGATCGCTCATGGAACTTCCTTTCGAGTTGAATTGGAACCGGGGACAGCGCTGTCTGATGCCTATGGACAATAGGGAAGATTCATGCAACGATCAAATCGATGAACGAAATTGTCTCCATCGATCATTTCAATTTGTGGTCTTTCGACCTCAACCTGCTCGTGGCTTTCGACGCGCTCATGAAGGAGCGGAGCGTTACGAAAGCTGCTGTTCGCCTGAAAATCCAGCAGCCTGCCATGAGCCACAATCTCGGCACGCTCCGTACATTGCTTCAGGACGAGCTGTTCGTGCGTGTCGGCCAGGTCATGCAGCCGACCCATCGGGCGCTGCGTTTCGCCGAAGCGGTGGAGCAGATACTCAGCCACACCCAGCAGGCGATCGTAACGCCTGCGACCTTTGAGCCAGGACAAGCCGAGCAGATATTCCGCATCGGCTTTTCCAGTGAGCTTGAGGTGCTGCTTGTGCCGCGTCTCGCCGCTGTGTTGAACGAGATAGCCCCCGGTATCAAAGTGCTTGCGCGAGCGGTCGACCCCGAGCTTGTCCACAAGCTTCTGGACGACAACATCATCGACCTCGGCGTCGGCTGCTATGATGACGGCAACAACAGACATCGGCGGAGCCTGCTGTTCGAGCAATCGCTAATGTGTTGCTACAATCCGAAGCTTCTCGATCTTCCCGAAATTTTGGATCGCGACAGCTATGTCGGGCTCAAGCATGCCCTGGTTTCACAGAAGGACGCCATCGAAGGATGCATCGATGATGCCTTGAAGCGGATCAACGTGCGACTCGACGTGTCGGTGGCTGCGCCGGAATTCCTGACCGTGCTTACCGCTGTCCTCGAAGCGCCCCTGATCGCGACCCTGCCGACCAGAATCGTGAAGCGGTATGCCGGCCTGTTCGGCTTGGCGATAGCCGAAGTTCCCCTCGATCTAGCGGTAAGCCCGATATCGATGGTCTGGTCGGCGGCAAGCGACAATGATCCCGCCAACCGATGGATGCGATCTCAGGTGACGGAGCTTGTTTCCGCCTATAGCTGAATAGAGATAGGCTGGTCAGTGCCAGGGGTTCCTACCCTGCCTACATTTTGGAGATCACTTCGTCCTCGCCCTCGCGATCGGCGGCGAGCTGGGCGGCCTGGGCCATGATTGCCGGAATGATGCCGGCGACGTCGTCGACGACGAGCGGCTGCACCCGATGAGCGGTGTGCAGGAAGCCTTCTTCCGTCATATGGCGCATCAGTTCCATCATCGGATCCCAGAAACCGTTGATATTGGCAAAGACCATCGGCTTTTCATGACGGCCAAGCTGCGCCCAGGTCATGATCTCGACGATCTCCTCCAGCGTGCCGATGCCGCCGGGCAAGGCGACGAAGGCATCGGAACGCTCGAACATCGTATGTTTGCGCGCGTGCATGTCAGGGGTTACAATAAGTTCGTTGAGCTGACCGAGCGAATGGCGAGTCGCTTCCATATCGATCAGAAATTCCGGGATGATACCCGTCACCTGACCGCCGCCTGAAAGCACCCCGCTCGCAACCGCGCCCATGATGCCTTTGGTACCTCCGCCGTAGATGAGGCGCAGGCCGTATTCGGCGATCTCTCTTCCGAGAGCACGCCCGGCCGCCATGTGGGAAGGATCGCGTCCCGGCCTTGAGCCGCAGTAAACGCAGATGGATCGAATCGGTACAGATTGTTCGGTCATAGGGCAAAACAACTATTCCATTTCAATGCAGTCAAGAAAATTGACTGAAAAGAAGCATGCCGAGCTTGCCAAATTGCGTTGAATGCTTGTGAAAAGCATCGGAAATCGCTAGCAATTTCGGTTACTACGGCAAATTGCCGCCTTGGGAGACATAATGATGAAGAACCGTGCCGGCTTGCTGGCCCTTGCAGTGCTCGTAATCGCAATCCTACTCATGGTATTCTTCGTCATGCCGCGCATCGGCGGCGATGCATCCAAAATCGGCGACGCCATCAACCAGGCGGGCACGGAGCTCAAGAACACGGTTAACGAAGCGGCAAAGACATCACGCTCTGCCGTGGCCGACTCGGCTGCGGTCGGCGATCAGGTTAGACGCCTTTCGGCCGATGCCGGCATGGCGCTCGGCGAGTTGAAGGCGCTGTTCGCCGACGGCAAAGGCCCAGCCACCGATGTCTTCACAGCCGCCAAAACCAAGGCCATGAATACGCTCACCGCACTTGTCGGCTTCACCGTTCCCGAGGGCATCGATCCCGCAACACAGGCCATTGCCGCCAAGGCCAAGGAAGGCGGTGCCAAGGCGCTCGCCATCGTGCAGTCGCTGCCGGAAAACATCGCCGATGCGCCTGCCGCGATTGCCAAGGCCGAAGCTGCGCTGATCGGCGCGCCGGAGCCAGCCTCTGCCGCGACCGCGGCGGCCGCAAATTCCGGCTCGAAGGTTCCCGCCTTCGACGTCCTGCGCGTCGAGCCTGATGGATCGACCGTCATCGCCGGCTCCGCCGAGCCGAACGGTAAGCTCGAAGTACTCGACGGCGAAAAGGTGGTGACGACGGCCGATGTCGGCCCGAGCGGCGATTTCGCCGCCGTCCTCGACGACCCGCTTCCGGCCGGGGACCACCAGCTCGTGCTCAAGGTGACGGGCAAGGATGGCAAGACCGCTCTTTCCGAAGAAGTCGCCACCGTTTCCGTGCCGAAGGACGGCAATGCCGCCAACCTGCTCGCCATGGTCTCCAAGCCCGGCGCGGCGAGCCGCATCATCACGGCGCCGACGGGCGGCACCGAGGTCGCCGACGCCGCCAATCCATTGGCGCCGGCTGCCGACAAGCCGGCAACCAGCGAGGCTGCGACTGCTCCCGCTGCAGCCGACGCGCCTTCCGCAACAGCAGCACCGACCGGTGAGCTGGCGCTGCAGACGCCCGGTCTGCCCGGCGCCTCCGCCGGTGGGACAGACGCGGCGCCGGCTGTTCCCGGTGCTGGCGAAACCGACAAGGCCACTGCGCCCGATGTGATGGTCAACGCCGTGGAGATCGAGGGCAACAAGATCTTCATTGCGGGCATGGCTCGGGCCCACGCCAAGGTCCTCGGTTATGCCGACGACAGCCTTGTCGGCCAGGACACGGCCGGTCCCGACGGCCATTTCGTCATCGACGGCGTCGCGGCCCTTTCGGTCGGCGATCATAAGATTCGCGTCGACGTCGTCGATCCCGCGGGCAAGGTGATCGTGCGGGCCGCGGTGAACTTCAATCGCCCGGCCGGCGATCAGGTGCGGGTTGCTGCTCAAGCCGGCCCCGCCGATGCAAATGGTGCTTCCTCGATGGTGCCGCTCGACGAAGGTGAACTCGGCAAACTCAAGGCCGAAGCCGGCAAGGCGTTCGGGCTTTTGAAGGGGCTGTTTGCCGATGGCAAGCTGCCCGGCGACGAACAGCTGGCGGCGGCGCGCTCGGCAACGGAATTCGCGCTGCGGTCTGTCGCCGACTTCCGCCCGGCAGCCGATGCGTCCGACAGCTTCAAGCAGGCCTCCGGCTCCTCCTCGCAAACCGCCGCCAAGGCGCTGAAAATGCTGCAGGATCTGCCGAAGGATGCAAAATCGGTCGGCGCCGGGCTCGACGGGTTGGGTGTGATCATCGGTGAACTGACCGACACGCCCGCACCGGCCGCGCCCACCGCAAACGATGCTGCGAGCAATCAGCCGAAGACGATCGAACAGGCGCCGCTGACGGCAAACAATGCGGCGGTCATCATCCGCCGCGGCGACACGCTGTGGCAGATTTCTCGCCGCACCTACGGCCTCGGCGTGCGTTATACAACGATCTACATCGCCAACGAGGACAAGATCGTCGACCCTGATCGCATCCGTCCCGGCCAGATTTTCGGCCTGCCGAAGGATGCGCTGCCGAACGCCGAGGAACTGCACCGCAAACGGCTCTCCAAGCAGCACCTCTAAAAGGTAGCGCCTTAAGCGCAACGCGACATGATGAGACCGGGCGGGAGAAACGCCCGGTCTCACTTTTCCCGGCCCCTGTACGTGTTGCATTCCTCGATCCGACGCCCTATCTGCCGGTGGCGGTTCGGGATTCAGGTAAGCGCGCCAGGCGCGCCCCTGCCCTACGCCTTGCCGGACATCGAAGCAAATCATCCGGACTGGAGACACGGCATGGCAAACGGCAAGACAGTTTCGGAATCACACCTGCTGCGGACGCTATTCAACCTCTGGCCCTATATGTGGCCGGCCGGGCGAACCGACCTCAAGATGCGGGTCGTCTGGGCGTCGGTCTATCTGCTGATCTCCAAGTTCGTCCTGCTGCTCGTCCCTTATTTCTTCAAGTGGTCCACCGATGCACTGAACGGCAGGATGGACCTCGCAGGCGGCGCGGTACCGCCGCTCCTTGCCGGCGCCATCGCCCTCGTCATCGCCTATAACGTCACCAGGCTGATCCAGCTCGGCCTCAACCAGCTGCGCGACGCGCTCTTTGCCAGCGTCGGGCAACATGCGGTGCGCCAGCTCGCCTACAAGACCTTCGTGCACATGCACGAGCTGTCGCTGCGTTTCCATCTGGAGCGAAAGACCGGCGGGCTGTCGCGCATCATCGAGCGCGGCACCAAGGGCATCGAGACGATCGTGCGCTTCACGATCCTCAATTCCGTTCCGACCGTCATCGAATTTTTGTTGACGGCGGTGATCTTCTGGTGGGGCTACGGCTTCTCCTATCTTGCCGTCACCGCCTTTACCGTCTGGGCCTATATCTGGTTTACGATCCGCGCATCCGACTGGCGCATCGCCATCCGCCGCTCGATGAACGACAGCGACACTGACGCCAACACCAAGGCGATCGACTCTCTGCTCAATTTCGAAACCGTCAAATATTTCGGCAACGAGGAGATGGAGGCCAAACGCTTCGACAAGTCGATGGAACGCTACGAGAAAGCGGCGACCGACGTCTGGACGTCGCTCGGCTGGCTGAACTTCGGCCAGGGTGTCATTTTCGGTATCGGCACCACCATCATGCTGGTGCTGTCGGCGCTGGCGGTGCAGCGCGGCGAGCAGACGGTTGGCGATTTCGTCTTCGTCAATTCGATGCTGCTGCAGCTTTCCGCGCCGCTCAATTTCATCGGTTTCGTCTACCGCGAAATCCGCCAGGGTCTGACCGACATCGAGCAGATGTTCGATTTGCTCGAGGTGAAGGCGGAGGTCAAGGATGCCCCCGGCGCGGCCGAGCTTCGGATCCACAAGGGCGCGATCTCCTTCAAGGATGTACACTTCGCTTACGATTCGGCGCGTCCGATCCTGAAAGGCATTTCCTTCGAGGTGCCGGCCGGCAAGACGGTCGCGGTGGTGGGGCCGTCGGGCGCCGGAAAATCGACGCTGTCGCGCCTGCTCTACCGTTTCTACGATATCCAGAGCGGCACCATCACCGTCGACGGCCAGGATATCCGCACCGTGACGCAGAAGAGCCTGCGCTCTCATATCGGCATGGTGCCGCAGGATACCGTGCTGTTCAATGACACGGTCGCCTACAATATCCGCTACGGCCGCACGTCGGCGAGCGATGGCGAGGTGTTTGCGGCGGCCGAGGTGGCACAGATCGCCCATTTCATCGAGACGCTGCCCGAAGGCTTCGATACCAAGGTTGGCGAGCGCGGGCTCAAGCTTTCCGGCGGCGAGAAACAGCGTGTGGCGATCGCCCGCACCATCCTCAAGGCGCCGCCGATCCTGATCCTCGACGAAGCGACATCGGCCCTCGATACGACGACGGAACGGGAAATCCAGACGGCCCTCGACGTGGTTTCGAAGAACCGGACGACCTTGGTCATCGCCCACCGGCTTTCGACCGTCATCGGCGCGGACGAGATCATCGTGCTCAAAAGCGGCGAGATCGCCGAACGTGGCACGCATGCCGCCCTTCTCGAAAGGAACGGCCTCTATGCCTCGATGTGGAACCGCCAGCGTGAGGCGACGCAGGCGGAGGAGCATCTGAAGCAGGTGCGCGACAGCGACGAGATGGGCGTGATCACGCGGCTTGCCCCGGCAGGCTGAAGCGGGAGGCGGTAGCGTTACCCAGCCACTAACGTAAATGTGGAATCGCTGGAACGATCTTCAGCAATCGTTTTTTTGCGGCAAGGCTTATAGGCTGCTGGTGTCTTCCCGAACCTTCAGAATACGGTCTATAAGACCCCATTCAAGCGCTTCCTCCGCCGTCATGAAGCGGTCGCGATCCATCCCGCGCTCAAAGTCGTCGTAGGAACGTCCGCAATGCTCCGCGTAGAGCCGCGTCATGCGTTGCTTGGTCTTTAAAATTTCCTCGGCATGAATCAACATGTCGGAAGCCTGTCCTTGAAAGCCGCCGGAGGGCTGATGAATGAGGATACTGGCATTGGGCAATGCGGCTCTTCCGCCGGGTTCGCCTGCCATCAGCAGGAACGATCCCATTGAACGGGCCGTCCCCATGCAAAGTGTATGTACCGGCGCACGGATGAAGCGCATGGTGTCGTACATGGCCAGGCCGCTGGTCACGCCGCCGCCCGGCGAATTGATATAGAGGTTGATGGGCTTTTTCGGGTTTTCCGCTTCCAGAAACAGCAGTTGCGCGCAGACGAGCGCCGAAACGGTATCGTTCACCTCGCCATTGAGGAAGATAATCCGCTCGCGCAGAAGCCGGGAATAGATATCAAAGGATCGCTCCCCCCGGCTGGACTGTTCTATGACCATAGGGACGAGTTGCATCGCTTCGCGCATCGGCGACCTCCAGACTTTCAGAAGCTAAGGGGAAGGCTCGCCGGGTCAGGCGGCGAGCATGAGAGGCGGGCTGTTGCCGTTCGCCGGCGCTCTTGTCCTTCCATCGAATCTTGCGTCCGTCAGTTGGTGGACGATCCGAAGGCAGGTGCCGCCAATGGCATTCGGGGTGATCGTGAATGTCACAATACTTTCAAGGAAAGGCGGGGTATCGTCACGCAGCTTGTAGCGAACTTCCTGGCCCGGGGTGACGGTGATCGCATCGGGATCAGCCAATGCTTCCTTCGGCAACCATCTTTCCCGAAGTTCAGGAACGGTGACGGCACGCCAGACCTTTTGCGGCGGATCGCCCAAGTCAAACTCCAACTCGACGCCGCTATCCTGCTCCTTGGTCTTCCCTTTGTTCATTGATCCATGTCCTTCAGCAAGACTTTGAGTGCTGCGATACGCTCCGGCCAATAGGCGCGGTATTTTGCGAGCCACTGGGCGATGAGAGCCAACCCATCGGGGTTGACTTCGTAATTCACGAAACGCCCCTGTCGTTCTTCCCTCACGAGCTTTGCACTGCGCAGAACCGCGAGGTGTTGCGACATCGCCGGTTGGCTAATCTCCATGCCCTCGCGCAAGGCACTCGCGTTCATGCTACCTGCCACCAGCTTCTCAAAGATCGCACGGCGGGTCGGGTCTGCCAAAGCTCGGAAAAAGTCATTCTCGATCATGAAAACACATAAGCACGTACTTATGCGATTCGCAAGCAATTTCGAGGCAGCTTTCTGTTGCTGCGGAAATCCTAGCCGATGTCCGCATCGGGCCGAAGCCGGTCAAAAGCTACATAGTGGGATCATAAAACCTTAGCGATTCCACATTTACGTTAGTGGATGGGTAGCGTTACCGGCTTTTGTTGTTCAGAACCACGACGGCGGAACCAGGGCCAGGGTCGCAGCATTGCTCAGGAGCTGGTTTTTCGCTAACCAGCAAAAACCGAAAAGCAAGGAGACCGGCAGCCATGAGCCTGTTCAACACGGTTCGCAACACGATCGTGCCCGTGCACAAGGAGGGTTACCCCTTCGTCGCCGCCTTCTTCGTCGCATCGCTGGTGCTGGGCTGGATCTTCAAGCCGCTCTTCTGGATCGGCATGATCTTCACGCTTTGGTGCGCCTATTTCTTCCGTGATCCCGATCGGGTGACCCCGCAGGACGACGATCTCGTGATCTCTCCCGCCGACGGCAAGGTCTCGGCGATCCAGATGGTGACCCCGCCGGCAGAGCTCGACCTCGGCTCCGAGCCGATGCTGCGCATTTCCGTCTTCATGAACGTCTTCAACTGCCATGTGAACCGGGCGCCGATGCGCGGGCGCATCGTCAGCATCAACTACCGCTCCGGCAGCTTCGTCAACGCCGAACTCGACAAGGCGAGCGAGGACAACGAGCGCAACGGGCTGGTGATCGAAACGCGGCACGGCCAGATCGGCGTCGTGCAGATTGCCGGCCTCGTGGCGCGGCGTATTCTTTGCTGGGCAAACACCAACGAGCCGCTGGACGCCGGCGAACGTTTCGGACTGATCCGTTTCGGCTCGCGGCTCGACGTGTTCCTGCCCGCCAGTGCGGCGCCACGCGTCTCGCTCGGTCAGACGGCGATTGCCGGGGAAACCGTCATCGCCGAATTCGCCTCCGCCAAGGGTCCGGTCATCAGCCGCCGCAGCTAAAGCGCGGAACCTCCGCGCCTTTGCCGGAATTGCTCAAGGAACGATTGGAACGCGACATGGAAACACCCTTTCCGCCTTTCGAGCCAAACGGCCCGGATGATTCCGCCCGCGGCCCACGCCTGCGCGAGATTCCGTTCCGCCTCGTCTTTCCGAACCTCATCACCATTCTGGCGATCTGCGCAGGCTTGACCGGCATCCGGCTCGCTTTCGAGAACCGTTACGAACTCGCCGTCGCAATGGTGCTGCTCGCCGCCTTCCTCGACGGCATCGACGGGCGCGTGGCGCGGCTGATGAAGGCGACTTCGAAGTTCGGCGCGCAGATGGATTCGCTTGCCGATATCGTCAATTTCGGCGTTGCGCCTGCTCTCGTCGTCTATGTCTTCGCGCTCGACCAGGCCCGCTCGCTCGGCTGGATCGCCGCGCTGATTTATGCGATCGCCGCCGGCCTTCGCCTTGCTCGCTTCAATGTCATGGCTGAGCGCGAAAACAAGGCGAGCTGGCAATCGGAATATTTCGTCGGAGTTCCCGCGCCGGCCGGCGCCATGCTGGTGCTGCTGCCGGTCTATCTCGGCTTCCTCGGCCTGGCGACGGACCGCACCTTCGCCTATCTCTCTTCGGTCTATACCGTTGCCATCGCCTTCCTGCTCATCAGCCGGCTGCCGGTCTGGTCGGGCAAATCTGAAGGCAACCGCTTGCGGCGCGATCTGGTGCTGCCGATGATGCTCGGTGTTGTGCTCTATGTGGCCCTGCTGATGAGCTACACCTGGGAGGTAATGGTCTTCACCGTTGCCGCCTACCTCGTCTCCCTTCCCTTCGGCGCTCGCAGATGGCGGCGGAAATATGGAACCCTGACGATCGAAGAACCCGGCGTCGGCGACGACGATATCGGCCGGCACATCTGACCTGCGCGCGCTTCCGGATTCTCCCGGGCCACGGAATTGCTTCTCTCCCTGTTGTCGCCTGTTCCCGGACATACGCCCACGCGTCTTCCCGGGGAAAACCGCTCTGCGGTTTTTTTGGAACCGCTACCTTCAGTAAGTATTAACCAACGTAGGCTTCAGTTAAGCCTCGCGAATTATGGTGGGCGTTCACAAATCCTGATAAGCGACGCCGCCGTTTTGTCGCTATTTCCGACGAAAAGCAAAATTACAAAATACCCAGGGAAGCAACACGCAAGGAGAGTATCGTGACTTCGAAGAAGAGCAGTACCGGCGAACAACAGGCGGCCAAGCCAGACCTCGCCGCCAACTATCGCCCGGTCGGCTTGAAGGCCGTTGCCGCCGCATCGCTGATGGCAAAGAACAAGCCGGACAGCGTCAAGAAATCCGCTTGAAGCGCCGAGCTTCGAACAGCAGTCATCCGCGCTTCACGTTCGGTTTCTGGCCCATCCGGCATGGCGTCATCCCAAGACTGCGGCATGGCTCTCGTGACCTGCCTTAAGCATCGCGGGTGAGCCGAACAGCGGCCGTGCCGGAAGCGGCCGGTCCCGCTTTTAGAAAAAGCTGAGCTGGCCGTGATCCGGCCCTTGTTTCGCATGCGCCTCGAGCGGTGTTTCGACGACGATCAACTCCTGCAGGTCCGGCCCCATATTGGCAACCTTGTCGACCTTGTCGGAAACCGGGATGGCCTCGAAAAAATCGGCCTGAGCAGGCTGCATCAGGTCGACCACCTCGCGCGGTTCCTGCGTCTTGCAATCGAGCCAGCGCGAGAAGTCCTCCGGTTTTATGACGACAGGCATGCGATCGTGGATCGCGGAGATGCCCGCATTGGCTGACGTCGTGAGGATCGCACCAGTATCGACCTCCGAACCGTCGGCCGAAGACCATGTCTCCATCAGTCCCGCGAAGGCGATGACCCCGCCCCGGCGCGGCCTGATCCAATAGGCCTGCGGCTTGCGGCCGCTCTCCTTTGACGGGCGCTGCCATTCGTAAAAACCTGAGGCCGGAATAAGCACGCGTCGATGACGCATCGCCGCCCGAAAGGAGGCCTTGCCGATCGCGGTCTCGGCGCGCGCGTTGATCAGCAGCGGGAAATCCTTCGGGTCCTTGACCCAGCCCGGCGTGAAGCCCCAGCGCACGAGTACGGCGCGCCGGTCGGGCAGGTTGCTGGCCCGCTCCCTGCCCTCGCCTGCGATGACGACGAGGATCGGCTGCGTCGGGGCGATGTTGTAGCGCGCCGGAAAATCGTCGAGATCGAGACCGGAGAAGAAGTTGCGCAGGTCGGCGCTGGAACTTGTCAGGGCGAAACGTCCACACATCGGCCCGTCTTTGCATCCGGCCCGAGTCCGGTCAAGGCGTACTGCATGCTTTTGCGTGACGTGTTTCAGGCTCGCGGCGCAAAGAGGATGACGCTCGCTCCGGCGAGGCAGATCAGTCCGCCGCCGATATCATAACGATCGGGCACGCGGCCTTCGATCAGCCACAGCCAGAAGAGCGAGGCGAGAACATAGATGCCGCCATAGGCTGCGAAGGTTCGACCGGCGGCATCGCTCGGCACCAACGTCAGAAGCCAGGCGAAAAACGCGAGCGAGATCATGCCCGGCGCCAGCCACCAGATGGGCTTTTCAAGCTTCAGCCACGCCCAGAAGGCGAAACAGCCGGCGATCTCGAAAACGGCGGCAAAGGCGTAAATGAGATAGGTCACGCAAAGCCCTTTCGAATATTTTGACTTCTTGTTGCACAGATATCGTTATCTCAGGAACCGCTGCGGAGATTTTTGGGGGTTGTCTCGGGCGCTATCCCACACGAAAATCGGGCAGGGCCCGCAGCCGCGACCCGCAATCATCAGCCCGTCAGATCGAACAGGCCGTCACAGCAAGAGCAGCCATGACCTCCACCGCCAAAGCCGCCTCCTCCGCCATTCTCGAACGCGACGGGCGATTCCTTCTGGTGTTGCGACGCAACCCGCCCTCTGCCGACATGTATGCCTTTCCCGGCGGGCGCGCCGAGCCGGGCGAAACGCCGGAGCAGACGGCGCTGCGGGAGTTCCGCGAGGAAACCGGCATCTCGGCGCATAATCCGCGGCTGTTTTCAACTTATGACCTCAAGACGCATGGGCCGGATGGCAGCATTAGGAGTCATTTCTTCCTGTCAGTCTTTTGCGTCGACTCCGACCGGGAAATGGTGGCGGAAGCCGCCGACGATGCGGCGGCGCTTGGCTGGTATACCGTGGAGGAGATCCGGCGGCTGCCTGTGCCGCAAAGCGTGCTCGAATGCGCGGAACGGCTGGCGGGCGGTGAATAGAAGTGGAAACTTTCAAGGGCGCCTTGTTGCCGTCACGCTCAACGTATCAACTGGAAGCATGATTCCCGTTCGACGCGTTGTCCTGTCTCTGCTCGTGCTTGCCGGCCCTGCCATGGCGCAGGGCAAGAATACGGCGCCTGCGCAGGAGGAGATTGCGCCGCCGGTCGCGACCGTGCCCTATGACGACAAGCTGGCGCGGCTCGCCGAAGTGCTGGGTTCGGTGCATTATCTGAGAACGCTTTGCAAGGCGCCGGGCGGGGATGAGTGGCGGGAAGGCATGAAGCAACTGCTCGATTCGGAGACAGGCAACGAACCGCAGCGCAAGGAAAGGCTCACCGCCGCCTTCAATCGCGGCTACCGAACCTTCGCGTCCGTCTACACGGATTGCACCCCGGCGGCCATCGTGGCAGAAGAGCGCTACCGTAACGAAGGTGCAACACTCGCCACAGAAATTACCTCGCGCTTTGGAAATTGACGTTTAATTAACCTGTTTTCGCATGCGGACGTGTCGTTTTGGGAAAAGGCTGTTAGTGTTATTAACGGTGCAGTAAGACATGAGAAGTTCTGAGGAAAAGACAATGGAAGCAAGCCTCAACGACATCGACGACATGATCGTCCACGAAAAGATGCAGGCGGCTCTGGAGTACCAGAACGAGGCTTGGGCCGACGGCATGGCCGACGGGATCGAACCGGAGATCATTGCTGATGCCGCCATCGCGCATGCCCTGCGCGAAACCATTCGATTGCACGGGGAAAACAGCGCCGAAGCTCTGCTCGATTCGCTGCGCGACCGTATGCTTGCCGGCGAATTTTCCGCCAACCGCACCCTGCAATAATTACTATCAGAGAGTTCGATGCGCATCGGTAAAGAGAAAGTTTCGCGAATTCGGCTCGCGCCGGTGCTGCTTGCGCTGAGCTTTGCCGCCGGCACCGTCCTCCTTGCGCCCTCGGCCTACGCGCTTTCCGAACTCCACAAGATCCCCGGCCAGGCCCCCAGCGACGCGCCGCCCGCACAGGGAAGTGCTGAGGGGCAGAACCAGACCCAGGGCACAACTCCCAGCGTTCCCATGGCGGAGCCGCTGGTCAACAGCCAGAACAATCAGGGCGTTGACAAGACGCCGGGTGCCCAGGACGCATCCAAGCCGGTCGAGGTGATTTACGACATCAATAAGGCGCCCGAGCCGGTTCGAAAAATGCGGCAACAGATCGTCGAGGCCGCCGCCTCCGGCGAC
The DNA here is from genome assembly GCF_017948245.1 of Rhizobium sp. NLR16a. Taxonomy (NCBI): domain Bacteria; kingdom Pseudomonadati; phylum Pseudomonadota; class Alphaproteobacteria; order Hyphomicrobiales; family Rhizobiaceae; genus Rhizobium; species Rhizobium sp. NLR16a. The sequence continues at coordinate 2,545,456 of NZ_CP072865.1, forward strand.
CTCGAACGGCTGCGGCCGCTGATGGGCACTGGCAAAGACCAGACGCAGGTGACGGTGGGCGAAGCGAGCGACGACCCGATCGGCACGCTGAAAGATCTCTCCGGCGATCCCGACGGAGACGAAATTCTCGCCATCATGCTCGACATCGTCTCGACCGGTTTCGTTCATGTCGGCCAGGGCACAGCCGACGACATGTATGTCTGGCCCTATTTTGCAGAGAAGGATCTGAAGTCGCTGACCCCGCCGGAGCGAGTCGAGCTGCTGCGCATCGTCACCGCCGGCGATCTTTCCGACATGCAGGAGTTCGGCGGATATAATTTCTACCGCCTCGGCATTACGCCCGACGGCAAGTGGAAATTCTTCACGGCGGGCGACTGACGCCGCCCCGCGGCATGTCGCATGACCTTGCGATCCGCTTTACGAAGTCATACCTCTGAGCGACGACCAACGCGACAGGTTCCGCCATGCCAGCCGTATTCCTGAAAGACCGCTCACTGCTCTCCGTCGGCGGCGCGGACGCCCAGTCCTTCCTACAGAACCTGATCACCACCGATGTCATTTCCCTGGGCGCGGACGAGGCGCGGCCCGGAGCACTGCTGACACCGCAGGGCAAGATCCTGTTCGACTTCATGGTCTGGCAGGACGGCGTCGGCTATCTGATCGAGACGGATGCCGGCCAGTGCGAAGCGCTGGCGAAGCGGCTGACGATGTACAAGCTGCGGGCCGCCATTACGCTTACGACCGTCGCTGAGAATGGCATTACCGTTTGCTGGGGCGAGGATGCCGATAGCATCGGCGGTGCTCGAGACAGCCGCTTCGCCAAGGCGGGTGTCCCGCTGCGCCGCCGGGCAGGAAGGCATGGCGATGATGCGCCGTCACTCTACCACGCGCTGCGCATCCGCCATGGTATCGTCACCTCAGGATCGGACTTCGCCTTACAGGATGCCTTCCCGCATGACGTGCTGATGGATCTGAATGACGGCCTCTCCTTCAAGAAAGGCTGCTATGTCGGCCAGGAGGTTGTCTCGCGCATGCAGCACCGCGGCACCGCGCGCCGTCGCGTTGTCACCGTGTCCGCCGCAACGACCTTGCCTCAAATGGGCACGCAGATCACGGCCGCCGGCAAGCCGGTGGGGACACTCGGTTCGGTCGAGGGCGGCAGCGGGCTTGCGATCGTGCGAATCGACCGCGCCGGTGCCGCGATGGCGGAAGGCACGCCGCTGCTGGCCGGCCAAACGCCGGTTTCCCTCGCCCTGCCGCCATGGTCCGGGCTTGTCTTCCCCACCAGCGTCGACGAGGCCAGCGCGTGACGGCCAAAGCTCCGCGTGCCTGGCAACGCATGCTGTCCGGGCGCAGGCTCGATCTGCTCGACCCCTCGCCGCTCGATGTCGAACTCATCGATATCGCCCATGGGCTCGCCCGTGTGGCACGCTGGAACGGCCAGACATCAGGCGATCATGCCTTTTCGGTGGCGCAGCACAGCCTCGTCGTCGAAGATATTTTCCGCCGCTTCAACAATGCGCGGCCGGAGGACTGTCTGATGGCGCTGCTCCACGACGCGCCCGAATATGTGATCGGCGACATGATCTCGCCGTTCAAATCCGTTGTCGGCGGCGGCTACAAGGCGGTGGAAATGCGGCTGGAGGCCGCCGTGCATCTGCGCTTCGGCCTGCCGCCGCATCCGTCGGGCGATCTCAAGGACCGGATCAAGAAGGCCGACACGATCGCCGCCTATTTCGAGGCAACAGTCCTTGCCGGTTTCACGCCCGCCGAGGCGCAGAAATTCTTCGGCCAGCCGCGCGGCATCAGCAAGGAGATGCTGATGATCGAACCTTTGCCGGCGCTGGAAGCACAGCGGTTGTTCTGCGAGCGCTTTGCGGCGATCGAGGCCGAGCGGGGGATGGTATCGTGAGCTTCATCGTCGTCTCGCCGCTCTCGCGTATCGCCGAAATGGCGGTGCGCCACAAGGCGGGCGACATGATCAGCCTGATCGCCAAAGAACAGACCTTTCACCGGCCGGGTGTGATCGCCCCCGACCGCCATCTGACGCTTTCGATGAACGACATCGCGTTCAAGGGCACCGGCGGTCTCGTGGCGCCGGACGAAACGCATGTGCAAGCGATCATCGAGTTTGCCGCATCATGGCGGCAGGAGACCCCGCTGCTCATCCATTGCTGGATGGGCGTGTCGCGATCGCCGGCCGCGGCACTCATCGCAGCGTTGTCGATCGCGCCGGATCAGGACGAGGAAGGACTTGCCTGTCGGTTGCGCGCCGCCTCGCCTTTCGCGACGCCGAACGCCCGGCTGATCGAGATCGGCGACACATTGCTTGACCGCGGCGGCCGGCTGGTGGCGGCCGTAAAGGCGATCGGCCGCGGTGCCGACGCCGATGGCAACGCACCCTTCCTGCTTACGATCCGCGACGACGCCTGCAGTTGACGCTGCTGCCGTCCGCTCCATCTTGGCCTCGACCCATGCACAATTCTCAAGGCCTGATCATGGAACAACAAGCAGCCGACGTCCTCCTCGCCACCCGCACGGCACTCAGCCAGGCAAGCGCACTTGCAGTCCAATATTCCTTCTCGATCCTCGGGGCGTTGATCCTGCTCGTCATCGGCTGGACGCTGGCCGGCTTTGTCAGCCGCTGGGCCTATGAGGGCCTGTCGCGCATCCATGGCATCGACGAGACCCTGGCGCGCTTCTTCACCAACGTGGTGCGCTATGCGCTGTTGATCCTGGTGTTCATCACCGTTCTCGGCCAATTCGGCGTCCAGACCGCCTCGATCATCGCCGCCCTCGGTGCAGCCGGCCTGGCGATCGGGCTGGCGCTGCAAGGGACACTGCAGAATATCGCGGCTGGCATCATGCTCCTGATTCTCAGGCCGTTCCGCGTCGGCGAATATATCGAAACCAGCAGCGTGGCCGGCACGGTGCGCGAGATCGGATTGTTCGCCACGGAACTCAGAACCGGCGACGGGCTCTATCGGCTGGCGCCAAATTCGACGCTATGGAACACGCCGATCACCAACTTCAGTCGTGAACCTACGCGGCAAAACGACCTGAAAATCAGCATTTCTCGTGAGGATGACCTCGATCTGGCGATGGAGACGTTGATGGGCATTGCCAAAGGTAACCCAAGAGTGCTGGCGTCACCGGCACCCCACGTTTTCATCGACAGCCTTGGTGAAAGCACGATATCGCTAACGCTGCGCTACTGGGCAAAGACCGGTGACTGGTGGCAGGTCAGCCGCGACATGGTGAAGCGGGTAAAACTTGCCTTCGATGAAAAGGGCGATCCGACCGCTGTGCGGGACGGTGGAAGTTCCGCGCTAGGAAAAAGGTCCAACGGCACGGCGACGGAAAAGCCGACACGGCAGTGAAACGCTGCAGCGCAGGGGCGCTCGTCGGCCTATTCGACCACGCCGCAGGCTAGTCTTTCCCCGGCGTCACCGGAAGGCTGGCTGCGATAATCGTCGGAATTGGCGTGCACCATCAATGCGCGGCCGCGAATGCCATCTTTCTTGCCATCGAGCGTGACCATGCCGTCGAAGATCTGCGCTCTGAGCACCCCGTCCTGTCCGACATATTGATTGGGCATGTCGCCGGCATGCGGCCCTTTGGCGGCAAGGAGGCCATGTTCGGCCGAGTCCGGGTTGAAATGACCACCTGCCGATTCGTAATGGCTCGCCGCGTCGCAGCGGCCGGTTTCATGAACATGAAAGGCCACCCATTTGTTCGCCGGCAGCCCCGATATCTCCACTTCGATCAGGACGCCGCCATTGGCGGCGGCCGTCAACTGGGCGCGGCCATTTTCCTTGCCGTCCTTGCCGACGAAGTTGGCGACCGCCGTCTGCTTGTCCTGAGCGCTTGCCGGCAATGCAGCCGCCAGCAGGCTCAGGGCGGCGATGAAGCGCATGGCTTTCATGGAGATCTCCTTCCCTCCGGTTGTTCTTCTGAACGTATCAACCCGAAAGGTGTTCCTCTGCGGAGCATCCAAAGAGAAAAGCCGGCCAACGGGCCGGCTTTAGATCACGTGCGCTGTGACAGTGTCAGGCAACGGCGTCGAAATCGAACTGGCCGTAGGTCTTGCGGTAGAGATCGTCGGATTGACTGCCGGTTTCCGACGCGGTCTGCTGCAGCGGATAGGGGACGGCGATGCTGCTTGTCGTGCCGCTATCGTGGGTATCCATCATCAGCGCGATCAGGCTGCCGGAAAATTTGGGCTGAGTCTCGCTGCCCATGTCTTCCTCCAGGAGTTCCTTGATGATGCCGGGCTTCTCATCGGCGGCACGCTCGCCGCGGCTCAACACGCCGTCGCCGTTTAGATCAAGCCGCGAAAGCGTCGCGAGATACGCATATGAAGTGTCTGAAACGGATGTGGTGCGGGTCACACAAACCTCCATTCACCGCCTTTTGCCGGTGGCGTTTCTACGCAATACGGGGTGGGAAATAACTGTTGACTCGGTGGTTAAACTGATTTGCGCAGTGCGTCAATAAGCTGTTAACTTCTCGTTAACAATGGTTGACGGAAATTAACGGAGTGCACTCAGACCCGCGCTCCGCCGGCAGCCCTCCCGGTTTTTCGGCGATTTTCAGCATCGAAACAAGCGTCTGACGGCGTGCACCAGTGCTGCACTGCAACCGAATATTAATCCAGCCGTTCCAAGGTAATCATCCGGCGTCACCCATTATACGTATTCATAAGAACTGATTTCGATGTTTCTCTCAGGAAGGTTTTTCATGTCCGAAATTTTGAGGCACGTTCATCAGACGCGGGCGGCTCTTGCCGTTGCCGTTCTCCAAGACGCTTCCACATGAAGGCCGAGGCGCTTTTCTGGCGGCAATGCACCGAGGCCGTCATGGCCGATGGATCGATCGATGCGCAACGTCTGATGGAGCTGGTGATCGCAACCTATCGCGGCCATGAAAGCGACTATGATGCAATCGAGAGAAGTGCAGAAACCCTTCAAAAGGAAAACCGGACGCTGAGAGGGAACCTGTCGGCGCTCAGCCAGGCATTCGACGGACAGAAAAGACTCTTCGAGAGCGTCCTGAACAACCTGCCGCTCGGCCTCAGCGTCTTTGACGCCAGCCAGCGGCTGACGCTTTACAATCTCCGCTTCCCTCAGCTCTACGGCCTGCCGCCGGAAGATGTCGCCGCGGGCGCGACGATCGACGAACTCATCGGCAAAATGCGCGGCAACGAAAGCGCTGCATCCAAACCCGTCCGGCAGACAGCACGGCCTTCCCCCGTCAAGGCGGGAAGCAGCAGCATCCGCCGGCGCGAATGGCTGATGCATGATGGCCGCATCATTCAAAGCGTGGTGACCATCCTCTCCGACGGCAGCAGCATTGCCATTCATGCCGATATCACCGAGGATCGAAAGGCGGCCCAGCGCATCACCTATCTCGCCCATCACGATCCCCTGACCGGACTTCCCAATCGGATGCATTTCCGCGAGCTGGTTGATGCGACGCTCGGCGAGCGCAAGCCGCACGAGCAGATCGCCCTCGTCCACCTCAATCTCGACCGTTTCAAATCGATCAACAATACGATCGGGGTGTCGGTCGGCGACAAGATCCTGCAGCAGGTCGCGGAGCGGATCCGAGCCTCGGCCGGGTCGGAAAACATGCTGGCGCGCCTTGGTTCGGACGAGTTCGCCATCCTGCAGACGGGCAAGCAGCAGCCGAGAAACGTGACGGCGCTGGCCGACCAAATCCGCCGATCGCTTTCCGAGCCATTCCTGAACGGCGAGAAAAAGGTGACGCTCAGCGTCTCCATGGGTATTGCGATCGCTCCCGAGAACGGCGGGGAAACCGATATCCTGCTGAAAAATGCCGGCGTGGCGCTGTCGCATGCCAAGGCGGACGGACGCAAGCGCGAGCGCTTCTTCACCGGCGAAATGGAAGCGCAGATGCAGTTGCGCCACGCGCTGGAGGCAGATCTTCGAGCCGCCGTCGATAACGAGGAATTCGAACTGCATTACCAGCCGCTCTACGATCTTGCCGAGCGGCGAACCTGCGGTTTCGAAGCATTGATCCGCTGGAACCATCCGGTCCGAGGCCGCGTGCCGCCGATGGATTTCATTCCGCTTGCGGAGGAGGTCGGCCTCGTCGTCGATATCGGCCGCTGGGTTTTGCGGCGGGCCTGCAGGGATGCGGCCCAATGGCCGGAGAGCGTCAAGGTCGCAGTCAATGTTTCGGCGATCCAGTTCCGCAGCGGCAACCTGATGCAGGACGTCAGCGAAGCGCTTGCCGCGGCCGGGCTCTTGGCATCGCGGCTCGAACTGGAAATCACCGAGAGCGTGCTGATGGAGAACCTCAACGAGGTGCTGCCGATCCTGCATGCCCTGAAGGATCGCGGCATCCGCATCTCGATGGACGATTTCGGCACCGGCTACTCCTCGCTGAGCTATCTCTCGAGCTTTCCCTTCGACAAGATCAAGATCGACAAATCCTTCGTCAACGATATCGTCGACAACAAGGAAGCGCATGCGATCATGCGCGCGATCATCCTGCTCGGCGATGCGCTCGGCATGCGCGTGACCGTCGAAGGCGTCGAGACGGCCGCCCAACTGACGCTGCTCGAATGCGAGGAATGCGACGAGATCCAGGGCTATCACATCAGTCCGCCGCGCCCGGTCCGTGACGTGCCCCATCTTCTCTCACTGCCGCCGAAGAGCAGCGGCGCGACAGCTTTTCCGACGCTCGAGCGCTGACCTCCCTCGATTGCGACTCGCACGTTAAGCCGCTACAAACCGACTTCGAGATCCCCGGGTTTCGTAGCGGCGTCGGTTCCTGCGAAGCTCTTCGCTTTCGGCCGGCGCTCTTCGACGTTTTTCTTCCGACAAGAGGTGGCGTAATGTTCGAGGCCGAAGCCTTCTCCCCTCATGAAACGCTCGCAGCGGCGCTGGTCGCACACGCGGCCGAGGGCGACGACGGCTCACACGATCTTGCCCATATCCTGCGCGTCTTCAGGAACGCCATGCGCATCCATGCGGGAGAAGGCGGAGATGGGCGGATCCTTGCCGCCGCCGTGCTGCTGCACGACTGCGTCGCCGTCGAGAAGAATTCGCCCTTGCGGGAAAAAGCGTCGGCCTTGGCTGCGGAAAAGGCTTCGGTGATCCTTTCCGAACTCGGCTGGAGCGAAGCGGATATCGAAGCCGCGGCCCACGCCATCACCGCTCACAGTTTTTCCGCCGGGGTGGCGCCGCAGACGCTCGAGGCGAAGATCCTGCAGGATGCCGACCGGCTGGACGCGATCGGCATGGTCGGCGTCGCGCGCTGCTTTTATATCGGCGGACGAATGGGGTCAGGGCTCTACGATCCGTTCGACCCTGCGGCTACGAACCGTCCCCTCGACGACAAGCGTTATGCCATTGACCACTTCCGGACGAAGCTGTTCAGACTGGCGGAGGGATTCCAGACCGAGACCGGCCGCCGGATTGCGGCCGCGCGCGACAAGAGCCTGCGCGATTTTCTCGCGGCGTTCATGGATGAAATCTAGAGAACGAGATTCAGGGAGAAAGCATGCGCATCAGCAACCTCTTCATCTACCCGCTCAAGAGCGCTCGCGCCATCGCGCTACCCGCCGCCGACATTGGCGCCGAGGGGCTTGCCGGCGACCGGCGGGCGATGATCACCGACCCGCAGGGTCACTTCATCACCCAGCGCGAACTGCCGGACCTCGCGCGCATCGCGGTACGCCCGGAACCCGGCGCCTTTCGGCTGCTGATGCAGGGAAAGTCTGACCTAGCGGTGCCTCTGCCTCGGCATGAAGCCCGCATGGATGTGACCGTATGGAAATCGACCGTCAGCGCCGCCGTCGCCGATCCCGACAGCAACCACCGGCTTTCCGAATGGCTTGGACGCGAGGTGCGGCTGGTTTTTTTCGATGGGCAGGCACGACGGACGGCGAGCGCCGAATGGGCCGGCGAAGGCTCGCCCGTCACCTTTACCGACGGCTACCAGATCCTGGTGACGACGACGGGTTCGTTGAAGGCGCTGAATGCCGATCTCGCCGTTCATGGCGAAGGCGCGGTCGGCATGGAACGTTTCCGTCCGAACATCGTCATCGATATCGACGAGGCCTGGCCGGAGGACCGCTGGGCGGCGATCGAGATCGCCGGCATCCGTTTCGATCTCGTCAAGCCCTGTTCCCGCTGCATCATGACGACGCAGGATCAGTTGACCGGTTCGCGCGAGGTGCCGAACCCGATGCCAGCCATGGGCCGTATCCGCATGTCTGCTGACCGGCGTGTGCCCGGGCCGCTCTTCGGCTGGAACGTCACGCCGCGTGACAGTGGAAGGATCACGATCGGTGACACCGTCAAGATCATTGAAGTGCGGCCGGAAGGCTGGGCACTGAAGGTTCGCGCGCGAGGGTAGGTCCGAATTGCGGAAGGGCTGTTTGAACGGCGCTTTCGTCCGTATACGTCGCGACATCCCCTCATTCCCGTGCTCGTCACAGGAATGAGGGGGCGTGCGTCGCGCCCGCCCCCTACCCGCGCCCGAGTGCGGCGTCGATCGCGACCATGACCTCGGCTGACAGCGGTCCCTTTTCCAGCGCGCCGGCATTTTCCTCCACCTGGGCGACGGTGCGGAAGCCCGGAATGGGGAACGTGCGCGGAGACCTCGCGAGGAGCCAAGCGAGCGCCCCCTGCGTCAGCGTGCGGCCGCCTGACGTCAGGAGATCGCGGACGGCATCGAGCCTTGCGGCAAATTCCGGAGCCATGCGCCCGTCCTTGAAATAAACCATCCAGGGAAGTGCCGCGCCGCGGACATCCTTGGCGCCCACTGCCTTGTCGGCGGTGAACTTGCCGGTCAGGAGCCCCATGGCCAGCGGACCGCGATTGATGGAGATCAGGCCCTTCCCTTCGATCACCGCGATCATCTCCGGCACCGGATCGAAGACGTTCATCGTATGCTGGACCGAGACAAAGCCAGCGCGGCCGGCATGGCGGGCGGCGCGATCCGGATAATCGGTGCTCCAGCCGAATGCGTCGATCTTGCCTTCGGCGCGCAGGGCCTCCAACGTATCGAAGACGGCATCCGACTGTTCCAGCGGAAAATCGTTGATGTGAAACTGCAGCAGATCAAGGCGGTCGCGCTTGAGACGGAGCAGCGATGTCTCGACCGAGCGGCGAATGAAAGCCTCATCGGCGAAGGCGCCGATTGCCTGCTTCGTCTCGGCATCGGTCGCGAAGCCGAATTTGGTGGCGACGACGATATCGTCACGATTGCCGATCGCCCGGCCGAGCACCTCTTCCGAATGGCCAGCGCCGTAGTTCGAGGCGGTGTCGAAGAAGCGGATGCCGAGCGCGATGGCGCGATCAATCGCTTCGACCGATTCATTGTCGTCGACTTCGCCCCAGCCAAGCGGCGTGTCACCAGCGTAGAAAGGGCCGCCGATCGCCCAGCATCCCATGCCGAGGCGCGGGATTTCGCGACCGTTCCAGAGCGTGATCGTCGTCGGTGATGCGGTCTTGGTCAGCATGGGATCCTCCTTGATTGGCAGTCAAGAGATAGGTGCCGCCCATCGGCGGGTAAACCGCCAAATCCGGAGGATGTTTTGCAGCAGTAAAAAACCAGGTCAGGCGGAGACGCCATTCGGACCGGAAAGCGTCCGCGAGGCTGGATCAAGCGCCCTGAGGGCGGCCTGGACGAAACCGTCACGGGCTGCCGCAGCCTCGATGCCGCGCGGCTCGTAAACATGGCGATGCAGGAAGAACCCGGTCAGACGGAACGCGGCTGCAAGGCTGTCGAAGTCCGCCGCATGATTGCCTTCGGCGCCGAGGAAGGGCGGCAGGATCAGCATCTTGTCGGCCCACGGCGCGCCGGCGCTGCGGCTGACGGCGCGGCCGGATTTCGGCGAGACATAGGCGAGATCGGAGCGGGCGCCGGTCGCCGCGCATTCGGCAAGATCGAGGCCGAAGCCGAGATCGTTCAGCACCGCCAGCTCGAAACGCACGAAAAGTTCGCCGGCATCAGCCGGGTTATGCAGGTGATCGAGGATCACCTGCAGCGCGTCGAACAGGTGCGGATGCGGGTCTCGCTCCGGCAGCAGCCGCAGCAGAGCGCCCATCGCCTGGACGCCGTAGACGGCTGTCGCCGTTTCCATCAGACGGGCGGCGCGCAGCGTCACGGGCTCGACGCGGAATTCGCCGAGATGTTCGTCAAGCCGGGCGCGCCAGACGACCTCGACGGCGTTGCCCGGCTGCAGCACCGGCTGCATGGCGCGGGAGCGACCGGAACGCACCAGACCGAGGTGACGGCCGCGATCACGCGTCATCACCTCGGCGATGACGCTCGTCTCGCCGTGGCGTTTGACGCCCAGAATGATTGCATGGTCCTGCCACTGCATAAAAAGTCCCTGCGGCCGATTACCCTATCGTAGCGCATAAGTCGGGAAACCGGAATCGATTTCCCGAAGGATTGCCCGCAGTTTCAAAGTGATAGCATCTTGCGCGCAGGCACTCTCAAGCAGATCCCGCTTCCGTCACGGACTGCGTCATGCCGCAGCCGGCAGAAGTCTCTGCAGGAATTCGCGCATCGCCTTTTCGTCGAAAGGCTTCACCAGCAGCGGTATGTGCTGAAGGTCGCACGGGAAGTCACGGATATCGGAATAGCCGCTGACGAATCCGAAGGGAATACCGGCATCAAGAAGATGGCGGGCAAATCCGAAACTCATGCCCTCGCCGAGGTTGACGTCGAGAAGGGCGAAATCATATTTTTCTGCAGCGATGGCAGCCCTTGCCTCATCGAGACTGCCGACAATATCGATGCTGTCGACACCGGCCAGGCGCAAGATATCCTCCGCCTCCATTGCGATGATCAGACTGTCCTCGAGAACCAAAACACGGAGTGCATTCATGATTCCGTGCCCCTCGTCAGGCACTTGTCGCAGCGCCCCGGCCTTTTCGCCAACATCATTGCCCTCCGGTGCCCCGCATGGCACGCTATCGGTGAATTCCGCCACCAGTTCTGAGTAAACCATTTTTCTGCCCGGTCGATAAGAATCAAAGTCGGAGGAAAGATGACGGCCGACCTTATTTTCCCAAATGCTAAACCGCATTTAAAAAAGACATAGCCCTTCGGCTAAATGAAGGGACGCTTGCCCTCTCCAAGCCCCTCCCAGCCGGCGATCGCCATCAATTCCTCACCGTTTTGAACTTCGCAGCCGCGTTCCTGCCAGCGGATCAGACCGCGTTCCCCAAGCTTTCTCAGGGTCTTGTTGGTGTGAACGATGGAAAGACCGAGAGTGTCGGCGATGTGCTGTTGTGTGATGGGGATGAATTTGCGGCCGTCGAAGAGATCGAGCTTCCTGCCGCGCTCATACAGGAAAGCGATGAGATAGGCCGCTCTTTCCAGTGCGGTGCGGCGGCCGATGCTCAGGAGATGCTCGTCCAGTATCCGCTCTTCGCGCGCGGCGATCCAGGTGATGTCGAAGGCGAGCGACGCATGTTTGTTGTAGAGCGTCATCAGCCGGTCACGCTCGAAGACGCAAAGCGAAACGGGTGACAGCGCTTCGATGGAATGCTGCATTTCGCCGGCGATCGTTCCCTGCAGACCGATCGGGTCACCGGGCATGATGTAATTCAGAATCTGGCGGCGACCGTCCTCCAGCATCTTGTAGCGGAAGCCCCAACCGGACAGCACGGTGAAAAGATGAGCGCTGTGGGCGCCCTCAACGAGGATGGTGGAACCGGCATCGACGGCAAGTTCGCCGCGCTTAAAACGCGAAACGAATTCGAGCTCGTCTTGGCTAAATTCCCTGAAATGCGGCAGGGGCCGCAAAGGACATAGCTCGCAAGGAGTCTTGAAGGAATGGATGCGTTTCGAGGTTGCCATGCCTGCCCTGCGGTCGCGCAACGACGGCGCGTCAGGCGCGCCGTCGATGGGGAAATGCTCAAAGCTCGGATTCGTTCCGCAACGAACCGAATTTTTTCCTAAGAAACAAGGCACTGGAGGCTAGCCGATAAAATCGTTGCCATCCTTATTTAGGAAATTCGAGGCCCATTTCGCGGAACCGCTCCGGGTCATCACCCCAGTTTTCGCGAACCTTGACGAAGAGGAAGAGATGGACCGGCTGCTCTAATATTTCCGACAATTCCTTGCGAGAGGCAGTCGAGATCGCCTTGATGGTTTCGCCACCTTTGCCGAGGGCGATCTTTTTCTGGCTGTCACGCTCGACATAGATTACCTGCTCGATCCGCACCGAGCCGTCCTTGCGCTCCTCCCACTTTTCCGTTTCGACATGCGAGGAATATGGAAGCTCCTGGTGCAGGCGCAGAAACAGCTTCTCGCGGGTAATCTCGGCGGCGAGTTGGCGCATGGGAAGATCGGAGATCTGGTCTTCCGGATAGTACCACGGCCCCTCCGGCAAGGTGGTGGCCAGATAATCCATGACGTCGTCGCAGCCGGAACCGGTTTCGGCCGAGATCATGAAGGTGCGCTCGAAAGCAATCTTCTCGTTGGCGCTCGCGGCCAGCGCCAGCAGATCCTCGCGGTTGACGCGGTCGATCTTGTTCAGCACCAGGATCTTCGGCTGCTGGACTTCCTTGAGGCCTTCAAGGATGGCTTCGGCATCACCGCGCAGGCCGCGCTCGCTGTCGATCAGCAGCATGATCAAGTCTGCATCCTTGGCGCCGCCCCAGGCGGATGTCACCATGGCGCGGTCGAGCCGGCGGCGCGGCTTGAAGATGCCGGGCGTATCCATGAAGACGATCTGGGCATTGTCGTGGATGGCAATGCCGCGCACGATAGCCCGCGTCGTCTGTACCTTATGGCTGACGATCGAGACCTTGGCGCCGACAAGACGATTGACCAACGTCGATTTGCCGGCATTGGTCGGCCCGATCAGCGCGACGAAGCCCGAATGCGTCGGACCATGGATTTGTGCAGCAGCGTCGGCCGCGATATCTTTTTCTTGAGTCATTGTCCCGTCAGTTTCCGGCAGGCGATTGCTGCCAAATGCCTTCACGCTCGAGCATCTTGGTCGCCGCAACCTGTTCGGCGGCACGCTTCGACCGCTCTACGCCGGTTTCCGGCTTTATGCCAGCAACTTCCACCGTCACCTTGAAGCGCGGATCATGGTCCGGTCCGCTACGTTCATCAACCCGATAGATCGGTGTGACGCCGAATTTCGCGTGTGACCATTCCTGCAGCTCGGTTTTGGCGTCGCGCTTGGCGCCGTCGGCCCTGACCGCCCTGCCTTGCCAATAGCGCAGGATGAACCGGCGGGCGACTTCGAGACCGCCATCGAGATAGATCGCGGCGATCAGGCTCTCGACGACATCGGCGCGCACATTCATCATGCGCTTGCCGGTCAATTTCTTCACATCGGCGCCGGTGCGGATATAGAGATGCAGATTGAGTTCGTCCGCGACCGCGGCACAGGTTTCAGCACTGACGAGCTGGTTGAGGCGAACCGAGAGCTCGCCTTCCCCCGCCGTGCCGAAGGTGCGGAACAGCAGCTCGGCGATGCAGAGCCCGAGCACCCTGTCGCCGAGAAACTCCAAACGTTCGTAATTGCCGCCCTTTTCAGTCCGGGCGCTGGCATGGGTCAGCGCGCGGTCCAGGCGTGCCTTTTCGGCGAAGTCATGGCCGATCAGGCTTTCGAGCTTTGCGCGGTCTGCCGCAGAAAGCGTCTGCGCCTTGCTCATTCAACGACCTTGAAAAGGCGGTCCCATCGCATGTTGGTCGGCCACTTCCAGATTTCGCGGAAAGACGTGTCGTTGCCAAGCGAGAAGAAGATGACGCTGGCGCGACCGACAAGATTTTCAGCCGGCACGAAGCCGACGTCGAAGCGGCTGTCGAGCGAGTTGTCGCGGTTGTCGCCCATCATGAAATAATGGCCTTCCGGCACGATGAATTCGCGGGTGTTATCGCCGCGCGACACCGGCGACTGGTCGAGCGTGTCGTAAGTCTTGCCGTTATCAAGCGTCTCGCGGAATACCGGCACGTCCTCGCCCGGATCGAGCTTGTAGTCCGAGGTGAAACTGCCATCCGCCACCTTCGGAACTGGCTTGCCATTGACGTAGAGAACGCCGTCAGTGACCTGAATATGGTCGCCGGGCAGACCGATGCAGCGCTTGATGTAATCGACATCGGGATTCGGCGGGAAGCGGAAGACGACGATATCGCCGCGCTTCGGATCGGAGCCCAAGATGCGGCCGCTAAACAGATCAGGCGAGAAGGGCAGCGAATACTTCGAATAGCCGTAAGCGAACTTATTGACGAAGATATAATCGCCGACGAGCAGCGTCGGCATCATTGAACCGGACGGAATAGTGAAGGGCTGGAACAGCACGGTTCGAATCACCATCGCCAAAATCAGCGCCTGAATGATGACCTTGATATTTTCCCAGAGGGCGTTCGGCTTGGTATCGACTTTTTCGGACACTCAGTCTTATTCCTTCAAGACGCCGTAAAGGCGCAATTCTTTCTGCCGTTCTCTCTAGCGGCTTCGGCCGGTTGCGGCAATGGCGACAACATTAAAAGCGACGAGAGGTCGCGATCAAACGCTCCCGGGGTCACGATCAAACGCTCCCGGGGTCACGATCAGAGGCTCTCGGGCAACGCCTCAATGATAACGAAGGCCTGCGCCAAGGGATAATCATCGGTTATTGTCAAATGAATGGCGGGCCGATGGCCCGCGGGCAGCATCGATTCCAGGAGCACGGCAGCGGTACCGGTCAACTGCATGGTCGGCTTGCCGCTCGGCAGGTTGACGACGCCCATGTCCTTCCAAAAGACGCCCTGGGCGATGCCGGTGCCGAGCGCCTTGGAACAGGCCTCCTTGGCGGCGAAACGCTTGGCATAGGATGCGGCGCGGTTTGCCCGGCGGTCGGAGCGGGCGCGCTCGATCTCGGTGAAGCAGCGGTGGGTGAAGCGCTCGCCGAAGCGCTCGATCGATTTCTCGACACGACGAATGTCGATCAGATCGCTGCCAATGCCGATGATCATGCCGGAACCTTCCGTCGCCCAAGAATTCTGTACCGGTTCATACGCTCGGTATGTCGCCGGCCGGACCCGCCAGGCGCAGGCGCGCCCGCTCCATCAGCCGCGTTCGGCGGCGGGCCTGAAACCCCTTGACGGTGTAGAACGTCAGCGCATAGAGCGCAACGGCGGTTACGATCCCCGGCGGAATAGCGCCGATCAGCATCGGTTCCAGCACTGGCCTCCACAATTCGGTGAAGTTCAGCTTGTGAAAGAGCGCGGCGAGATCCACCGCCTGACCGGCCAGATGATCCTCACGGCTGAGCAGCAGATGGCCGATCTCCCAGGTGACCCCCCAGATGAAGGGATAGGTCAGCGGATTGCCGAAGGCGGCGCAGCCGAGAGCCGCGGCCACCATATTGCCGGAGAGGAGATAGGTGATGACGAAAGCCATGACGAAATGCACGCCAATGAACGGCGTCCACGAGACAAAGACGCCCGCGGCCACGCCGGCCGCAACCGCATGCGGCGAAGCGCTCAGGCGCAGGATGCGCATTGTCAGGTAACGGATCGGGCGAAGGAAACCTTTTCGGGGCCATAGAAGCTCCCGCATCTTTTCCTTGAAACCCGCAGGCTTGCGACGGCGAAACAACATGTTCGCTATTTAGTGCAGTGCACCGGACCATGACAAGAGCGGCAAATGGCACCGCCCGAAACAGCCCCCTTTTCTTTCTTGCAAAGGAGCATCTTCATGCCGAGGGGCGCTCGTCGTACGTAACGTCCCTCACTCGACCAAGTATAAAGGCGGTATCAGCGATTGCGGAACAGACCGCGGTCGACCTGACGCTGACGAAACTCGAGATCGATACGATCCAGCGAGCCGTTCAGATAGGCCATTTCACGTTCCTGTGTGGTCGGAGCGCGAAAGGCGCGAGCGATTTTCCTGATAGGATCAAACATTACCTTGCCTCATCTTCTGTTTACGTTTTCGATGATCAGAAGATAGTCCTGCCAAAGGCTAATTACCACCGCTGCAACATGGACACAGCTATGCGCTCAACGCATTCCTTGCCCTATTGCTGCGCCATGACGATTATAAACCGATCATAAAATGTGCATTTTCGTCGATCAGGTCCCTGGCAGGCTTAACAAAAGCCTACTCATAGAGCCGCCGGACCGTGGCGATGCAATCCAGGTCCTTCATCTGGGCGAGCAACTGGTTGAGCTGGCGCAGATCCCACACCTCGACTTCCAGCATCATCTCGGTGAAGTCGGCTGCCACGCGCACCGTATTCAGCATGCGAATATTGACGTCGAGCCCGGCCACGGTCTGGGCGACCTTGGCAAGCGTGCCGGGCTCATTCAAAGCATTCACCATGATACGCGCCATGAAACGCGACTTGTTGGCCTCGTCAAGATCCCAGCGCACATCGATCCAGCGATCGGGCTGATCGTCGAAACGCTGCAGGCTCGGCGACTGGATCGGATAGATGGTGATGCCCTTGCTCTGATCCATGATGCCGACGATGCGGTCGCCGGGCACGGCGCCGGTCGAGGCGAACTTGACGTCGACATTGCCGGACAGACCGCGGATCGGGCCGACGTCGACATCGGCATCGAGTTCCGAATGGCCGCCTTCGGCGCCGGCCTTGGCTTTGCCGGGAATCTTGAAGATCATGCCTGCGGCGCTGCGGACATTGAACCAGCCGTCGTCGCCGGAAGGCTTGACGGTGACGCGCTCGTCCTGATGGTCGGGATAGACGGCGCGCAGCACGTCGAGTGAGGACATCTCGCCGCGGCCGACGGCGGCGATCGCATCCTCGACATCCTTCTGACCCAGACGGTGCAGTGCCGGTTTCATCGCCTCGCGCGAGAAAATCTTGCCGGCCCGGTTGAAGGTGCGCTCGAGAATGCGGTGACCGAGGCCCGCATATTGTTTGCGGATCGCCATGCGGGTGGCGCGGCGGATGGCGGCCCGCGCCTTGCCGGTGACGACGATCTCCTCCCAGGCGGCGGGCGGGACCTGCACGCCGGAGCGGATGATCTCCACCTCGTCGCCATTCGCAAGCCGCGTCACCAGCGGCATGATGCGGCCGTTTATCTTGGCGCCCACCGTGGTATCGCCGATATTGGTGTGCACCGCATAGGCGAAATCGATCGGGGTGGCGCCACGCGGCAGGGCAATCAGCTTGCCCTTCGGCGTGAAGCAGAAGACCTGATCCTGGAAGAGTTCGAGCTTGGTGTGCTCGAGGAATTCCTCCGGGCTGTCACCTTCGGCGAGCGCCTCGATCGTATGGCGCAGCCAGGAATAGGCATTGGATTCGCGCGAAAGAATGTCGCCATCGGCATTGGTGGCGCCGTCCTTGTAGAGCGTGTGGGCGGCAATGCCGAATTCCGCGATTTCATGCATGCGCTTGGTGCGGATCTGCAGCTCGATGCGCTGGCTGGACGGACCGACGATGGTGGTGTGGAGCGAACGGTAATCGTTCTGCTTCGGTGTCGAGATATAATCCTTGAACCGGCCGGGCACGACGCGCCAGCGCGTATGGACGATGCCGAGCGCCCGGTAACAGGACGGGATGTCCTCGACGATCAGACGGAAGCCGTAGACATCGGAAAGCTGCTCGAACGACAGCGACTTCGATTGCATCTTGCGAAAGACCGAATAGGGCTTCTTCTGCCGGCCCTTGACATAAGCGCTCGTCAGGCCGCTTGCGACCAGGAGGTCGCGCAATTCGGCCTCGATCTTCTTGACGATGCCTTCGTTGCGCTTGGAGAGCTCTTCCAGCCTTTTCGTGACGGTCTCGTAGGCCTCCGGATTCATGTGCCGGAAGGAAAGCTCCTCCAGTTCCTCGCGCATGTCCTGCATGCCCATGCGGCCGGCGAGCGGCGCATAGATTTCCATCGTCTCCTCAGAAATGCGGGCACGCTTGTCGGCCGACATGTGATCGAGGGTGCGCATATTGTGCAGGCGATCGGCAAGCTTGACGAGCAGCACCCGCACGTCATCCGATATGGCGAGCAGCAGCTTGCGCAGGTTTTCCGCCTGCTTGGCCTTCTTGGTGACGAGATCGAGCTTCTTGATCTTCGTCAGCCCCTCGACCAGTCGGCCGATATCCTCGCCGAAAAGCTCGTCGATTTCGGCGCGCGTCGCCGTCGTATCCTCGATCGTGTCATGCAGAAGGGCAACCGCGATCGTCGATTCATCGAGATGCATGTCGGTCAGGATCGCGGCGACCTCAAGCGGATGCGATATGTAGGGATCGCCGCTCGCGCGCTTTTGCTGGCCATGTTTCTGCATGGCGTAAACATAGGCCTTGTTCAGCAGTGCTTCATTGGCATCGGGCTTGTATTGCTGAACCCGCTCCACGAGTTCGTACTGCCGCATCATTCCAAAGCCACTCCGACAAAAACAAAAGCGCGCCAATCAACGATTGGCGCACACATGGGCAATAATATGCCTAAGCAATAAAGGCGCAAGATTGACGATTGGTAATCGTCGCTCTTTTCCGGATCAGATCCGGTCGAGACGCTTAATAATCGTCGCTCTTTTCCGGCGGCACGAGGCCCTCGATACCGGCAAGCAGCTCTTCTTCCGACATCTGGTCGAAAGTGATCGTCTCCGGCAGGTCATCCTGCTCCTCGCTGTCGGCGGCAGCAGCGCCGCCGGCGGCGATCATGCTGGCCGGATCGGGCTCGGGCTCGTCGACTTCGACATGCTTCTGCAGCGAATGGATCAGATCTTCCTTGAGGTCATCGGGCGAAAGCGTCTCGTCGGCGATTTCGCGCAGCGCCACGACAGGATTCTTGTCGTTGTCGCGATCGATGGTGATCGAGGCACCCTGGGAAATCAGCCGGGCGCGGTGGCTGGCGAGCAGAACCAGCTCGAAGCGGTTCTCTACCTTGTCAATGCAATCTTCAACTGTGACACGGGCCATTGCCTGTCCTTTACGGTCGTCATTTCGGGATTAGCACGCCCGATACAATTAAAACCGGGCAAATACAAGTTTTTCGTTCCGGCTCCCCTCGTCTTTATCCGGTGCCGAGCTAAATTTCCATGGAGAATGTGACAATTCCACCAAAGGTTGCTTGGAATATGCGGAACCGTGCCCTAAATCTCTCTTATATGAACAGATGGTAAAGTAAGCATCAGATCAAAAATCACAATAAGCCATTGTATTTATTGAAATTTGATGCCCTGCGAATTTCGATTTCTCTCATTGGAATTGGTAAACGATGTTTGACCCACGCGAAAAAATTGCACTCTTCATTGACGGCGCCAACCTCTACGCTGCATCCAAGAGCCTAGGTTTCGACATAGATTACCGCAAGCTCTTGAAGGCATTCCAGAAACGCGGCTACCTCCTGCGCGCCTACTATTATACGGCTTTGATCGAGGACCAGGAATATTCATCGATCCGTCCTCTGATCGACTGGCTCGACTACAACGGCTACAAAGTCGTCACCAAGCCTGCCAAGGAATTCACCGACTCCATGGGCCGGCGGAAGATCAAGGGCAACATGGACATCGAACTTGCGATCGACGCCATGGAACAGTCCGAAACCGTCGACCATCTCGTCATCTTCTCCGGCGATGGCGATTTCACGAACCTCGTCGAGGCGCTGCAGCGCAGAGGCCGCAAGGTCTCGGTGATCTCGACCATGGCGACGCAGCCGCCGATGATCGCCGACGACCTGCGGCGGCAGGCCGATCATTTCATCGATCTTTTGTCGCTGAAGGCTGAGATCGGTCGCGATCCCGCGGAGCGGGCGCCGCGCCCGGCCGAAGTCGCCCCGGCCAGCGATTTCGAGGACTGATCGAAAACGCCGCGAGCCGATCGGCTGCGGCGTGATGGTCAGCCGTTTTCCTTCAATAAGCGGCTCTTCTGCCGGTTCCAATCGCGCTCCTTCTCGGATTCGCGCTTATCGTGCAATTTCTTGCCCTTGGCGAGTGCCAGCTCCATCTTCGCCCGACCCCGATCGTTGAAATAAATCTTGAGCGGGACCAGCGTCATGCCTTCGCGGTTGACGGCGGAACGCAGACGATGGATTTCACGGCCCGACAGAAGCAGCTTGCGGCGCCGGCGCGGTTCGTGATTGAAGCGGTTCGCCTGCAGATATTCCGGCAGGTAGGAGTTGATCAGCCAGATCTCGCCATCCTCGTCCGACGCATAGGATTCTGCGATATTGGCTTTGCCTTCGCGCAGCGACTTCACCTCCGTGCCCTTCAGCACGAGACCTGCCTCATAAGTATCGATGATCTCGTAGTTGAAGCGGGCCTTGCGGTTTTCGGCCACGACCTTGTTCACCACGCGCTGGCTGCCTTTTGGGGCCATGACGATATTTCCTTCGAGGTTGCGCGAAAAGTCGCGCCCTCATTGCTTGCCCTTTATGTAAGGGAACGATCCGGCCTTGTGAAGACGACCGGTCCCCTCAGTTCAGCAAGCCTGCATGACGCATGGCGGCGTCGATCGCTGCTTCGGTTGCCGGCTCCAGCGTTGAAAGCAGCGGCGAGCGGACATTGCGGCTCATCCGGCCGAGCTTGGAGAGGCCGTATTTGGCGCCGCAGAGACCGGGCTCAAGGAAGATCGCCTTGTGCAGCGGCATCAGCCGGTCCTGATATTCCAGCGCGCGGGCGTATTCGCCGGCCAGCGTCGCGGCCTGAAAATCCGCGCAGAGGCGCGGGGCGACATTGGCCGTCACCGAGATGCAGCCGACGCCGCCATGAGCGTTGAAACCCAGCGCCGTCGCGTCCTCGCCGGACAATTGCCGGAAGTCCTTGCCGCAGGTGATGCGCTGCTCGGAGACACGCTCGATCTTGCCCGTTGCGTCCTTGACGCCGACGATATTGCTGTGCGCCTTGGCGAGAGCACCCATCGTCTCCGGCGTCATGTCGATCACCGAACGGCCGGGGATATTGTAGATATAGATCGGCAGGGCGACGGCCTCGGCAATCGCGGAAAAATGGGCAATCAGACCCTTCTGTGTCGGCTTGTTGTAATAGGGCGTGACGACGAGCACGGCGTCGGCGCCGACCTTTTCGGCATGCTGGGCGAGTTCGACGGCCTCACGCGTATTGTTCGAACCGGCGCCGGCCATGACCGGAACGCGTTTTGCCGCCACTTCGATGCAGAGTTCCACGACCCGCTTGTGCTCGGCATGCGACAGCGTCGGCGATTCGCCAGTCGTGCCGACCGGAACGAGACCGCTGCTGCCTTCCTTGATCTGCCAGTCGACATGGGCGGCGAAGCTCGCTTCGTCGATCAGTCCGGCATCGGTGAAGGGGGTGACGAGGGCGGGAATGGACCCGTTGAACATGCAAAGCTCCTCACGACCAAATCCTTGCTTCGGCCGCATTCCATGAATATTTTGCGCACCATAGAGCGCCGAAATCATCGCGACAAGCGCGGAGAGTTCGGTTTAGGGCAAATTCCGATAGCAGATGTGAATGAATTTTACCTGGTACGGTAAGGTTTCGTTAAGATGCCTCCAGCCAAATGGGCAGGGCGTGTTTTCGTTGCGAGATCCCGGATGAAGAAAGCTGTGCTGATTCTGACCGCCTTCGGCTTTGCTGCCGCCGCGTGGGGCAGCCTCGCGTCGCCGCTTCCCGGCGAAAGCATTCCGACGCCTGAGGTCAAGCCGATCGGCTTCGTTCCCGAGACATCGATTCCGGAAGCGCTGACAACCGGCGCCATCCCCCGCAATCCAGCCGTCGCGCCGGTCGCCAATGACTTGAAAACCGGCCTCGATGCGCTTTCCGCCAGGAATCCGCAACTGGCCCTCTCGATCCGCGACAGCCTGCGCGAGGGCACGCTCGACCGCCATATCCTCACCTGGGCGATCGCCGTCTCCGGCTTGAAGGGCGTTCCCTCCTATGAAATTGCCCGTGCCGCGCAGGAGCTCAAGGGATGGCCAGGCCTTTCAAGGCTGCGCGCCTATTCCGAACGAGCGCTCTACGACGAAAACCCCGCCCCGTCAGCGGTGCTCGCCGCCTTCGGCGATACCGCGCCGGAAACGATGCAGGGCGCCGTCATTCTCGGGCGGGCGCTGACTGCGTCAGGCAAGCAGGCGCAGGCGGCAAAATATATCCGCAAGGTCTGGCGCACCGAGGCTCTCGACAAGGCGAGTGAAGACAAGATCCTCCTCGAGTTTTCCGCCCTGCTGACGCCAGCCGATCACAAGGCGCGGATGGACTATCTGATGTATCGTGGCAGGGTGGCGCAGGCCAAGCGCTTCGGCGACATGGGCGAGGCGCAGTCCCTCTACAAGGCCTGGGCCGCCGTCGACGCCAAAGCCGCCAATGCCGGCGCGCTGCTCAATAGCGTCGAGCCGAAATGGCGTGGCGATGCCGGCCTGCTATTCGCGCGCATCGAATATCTGCGCAAGCAGGACAAATATACCGAAGCGGCGGCGCTTCTGGAGAAGATGCCGCGTGAACCGGGCGAACTCGTCAATTCCGGAGAATGGTGGAACGAGCAGCGGATCGTCAGCCGCGGCCTCGTCGATCAGGGACAATTCAAGCCTGCCTACCGCATCGTCGCAAGCTCCGCGGCAACCAGCCCGACTGATATCGTCGAGGCCGAGTTCCATGCCGGATGGTATGCGCTGCGCGGGCTGCAGGACCCGACAACGGCAGAAAAGCATTTCCGCAAGATTCTGGTGACTTCGAACGGTCCCATCTCGGTGTCGCGCGCCTGGTATTGGCTCGGGCGGGCCGCCGAGGCCGGCGGTCCCGGCAACTCCGGCGAATTCTATGGCAAGGCCGCGAATTTTCCCGGCACCTTCTATGGGCAGCTCGCGGCCGAAAGGCTTGGACGCAAGACGCTCAACGTCAGCTATCCCATCCCGAGCGCAGCAGACCGCCAGAGTTTCCAGGCGCGCGAGGCCGTGCAGGCAATCGCCCGGCTTGAGGCAGCCGGACATGGATGGCGGGCCGACATCCTCTATCTCGCGCTCGCCGATCAGCTGCAAAGTCCCGGTGAACTGGCGATCCTTGCGGCGCAGGCCGAGCAATCAGGCAATCATCATCTGTCGCTGCAGGTCGGCAAGATCGCCTATGGCCGCGGCATCGATGTCGCCGCGCTCGCCTTTCCCGTCGGCGTGATCCCGCCGAATGCCAATATCTCCGGCTCCGGCAAGGCCCTCGCCTATGCGATTGCCCGGCAGGAGAGCGCCTTCAATCCGGCCGCCGTTTCGGCGGCGAATGCACGCGGCCTGCTGCAGCTTCTGCCCGGCACGGCCCAGGCGGTGGCCAAGCGCCACAACATCACCTTTTCGAAGGACAAGCTGACTGCCGATGCCGGTTATAATGCGACGCTCGGCGCGCATTATCTCGGCGAGCAGATCGAAGCCTTCGGCGGCTCCTACATCCTCACCTTCATCGCCTATAATGCCGGACCGAAGCGGGTGCCGGAATGGATCGGACGCTACGGCGATCCACGCGGCAGGCCGATCGACGAGATCGTCGACTGGATCGAGCGCATCCCCTTTCCCGAGACGCGTAACTACGTGCAGCGGGTGATGGAGAATTATGAAGTCTACAAGGCCCGCCTTGGCCAATCGACGGATATCGAGCGCGACCTGATCGGCGGACGCAGCGCCTCCTGAACCGTTTGGCGCGGCTTGAAAAGCAGGCTGGTCTTTTGTTTTCCGCATGTCTTTATCGCAAAACCGCTGCACACTTTTGCGAGACATGCTCTACACCTTCTGGATCAGACAGGTCTCGAGGATGCGATGCCGAACGTGGATGCAGGCGGTTTCCAGGAACGATTTTACTCTTCCTCCGATGGACTGAGGCTTTATGCCCGCGACTACCGACCCGAGGAGGCGGCAGCCGCCGAACGGCTGCCGGTGATCTGCCTGCCCGGCCTGAGCCGAAATGCCCGGGACTTTCATCCGCTTGCGCTGCTTCTCAGCCGCGACAGAACCGGCCCGCGCAGGGTGATCGCGCTCGATTCGCGCGGCCGCGGAAATTCTGCATGGGATGAGAACAAGGCCAATTACAATCTCGCCGTCGAGACCGGCGACATCATTGCCGCCTGCGCGGCATTCGGCATCGAACGGGCGGTTTTCATCGGCACGTCGCGTGGCGGCCTGATCCTGCATTTGATCGCGGCGACACGCCCGGATCTTCTCGAAGCCGTCATCCTCAACGACATCGGGCCTGTGATCGAAGCTGAAGGGCTGGCGCTGATCCGAGATTACCTCAACGGCGGCAGGAGACCGGCGGACTGGACCGAGGCGGCCGAACTATTGAGGGAAAATCATGGTGCCTCGTTTACCGCGCTTGGAGAGCAAGACTGGCGCGAGATGGCGCTTGCCCTTTATCGCGACGTTGGCGGAAGGCCAGTCGCCGACTTCGATCCTGCGATCGCAGAGGCATTGAGAGCCATCGATTTCAGCCAGCCGCTGCCCGATCTCCGGGCACAGTTCGAAAGCCTGAGCCGCCTTCCGCTGATGTTGATCCGTGGCGAAAATTCACCGCTGCTTTCGCAGGAAACCGCGAGCGAAATGGCCCTACTGCATCCCGGATTGATCCTTCATAGCGCCGAAGGGCAAGGACATGCGCCCCTCCTTCATCTTGGCAATATCCCTGCAGCAATTCGCGCTTTTCTCGCAACCTGCCGGTAGGTCGATTAATCGGAACGGAAATTCGGCTCCCGTTGATACCCGAGCGTTTCGGGCGGCTGCCTGAAATCCTGGCGCACGCCGTCCCCCGGCGTGTGTAGGAGGCGGCTTTCTCAGTTCGGTTCCCGGATGGCATCATCCAGGCCGCGCAGCAGCGGGTAGAGGAAATAGGAGATCACCGTCCTGTTGCCGACCTTGATCTCTGTGGAGACGGTCATGCCCGGCAGCAGTGTGACCGGCACGTCCGAGGCGTTCAGTCTCGTGTCGGCAAGCAGGATGCGAGCCTTGAAGAAGGGCGCGGCCGGCTGGCTCGAGGTGGCGGTCTGTTCCTGCTGCTGGCCGGTCATAAACGTGTCCTGGCTGATGGTGCGAACTTCGCCCGACGCGGTGCCGTATTTCTGAAAGGGATAGGCGTCCAGCTTGATGCGAGCCTCCTTACCCACGGCGATGCGGCCGATGTCGCGGGTGTTGATCGAGACTTCCGCTTCGAGCGGCACGTTGATCGGCACCAGCGTGACGATCGGTTCGGCTTCGCGCACGACCGAGCCGATAGAGCGCTGGGCGAGATCGAGCACGACGGCGTCGGCAGGTGCTGTCAGCGACACCATGTTGCGGCGCAGCTCCATCTTCTTCAGTTCCTCGTCGGCCATGTCACGCTGGCCGCGCAGCTCCACCAGCTGTTCCATCGCGGCGCGGCGGAAATCCTCGATGAAGGCCTGGCGGTCGGCTTTCAGCTTGGCAAAGGCATGCGCCGCCTCGTCGGCTTTGCCGCGCACGGCGGTCAGATCGGACTCGACGTCGAGGCGGGCGTCGCGCGAGCCGAGCATGGTGATCAGCGAGCCGCTCTGCTTGTCGTAGAGCCGCGTGCGGGCGCCTTCGATCTGCGAGAGCGTGTCGCGCCTGTCGATGAGCACGGCCTCCTGGTTCTTGGCCGCGGCAAGCGCTGCCGACTGGCCGGCGATCTGCTGCTCGAAATTCTGCAGCTGCGCCGTATAGAAGGCCCGCCGCTGGCCGAAGAGCTGCACCTGCAGCATCTCGTCGGGCGTCGTTCCCGCGATCATCGTGTAGTCGTCTCCGGCAAGTTCCGCCTCGATGCGCTTCACCTGGGCGTCGAGTGCCGAGAACTTCGCCTGCTGCTGGTCGACATCGGCCTGGCTGAAGGTGGCGTCGAGAGTTGCGAGCGTCTGGCCGGCATGCACCACCTCGCCGGCCTTCACATCGATCGTGCGGATGATCGAGGTTTCGAGCGGCTGGACGACGATGGTCGGCTGGGTGGTGACGAGCTTGCCGGGCGCAATCACCACCTCATCGATATCAGAGACGGAGGCCCAGATGATGATCGCAGCAATCAGCGCCGTCACACAATAGAGCGTCATGCGCGCAACGCGCGGCGGAGCACGTTCCTCGAGCTCGACGGCGTCGGACTGGAATTCGGCAATTGCTGGCGGCAGCGGCGGGCGAGCGACGAGCTGCCCGCCCCTGCCTGGCGGCCCCTTGTCTGAAGGGCCATGGTCTGAGGCACCCTTGTCTGATGGAATTGGCAGGTTCTCGCTGGATTTTCTGACACGCGCGTTCATGCGACCTGCCTCATTTGCTGTGCCCACAGGTGGCGATAGGTCATGCAGCGCGACACCAGCTGATCGTGCCGGCCGATATCGGCGACCTTGCCGCGATCGATGACGAGAATGGCATCGGCATCCACAAGCGTCGAAAGCCGGTGCGAGACGATGACGACGGTGCGCCCGGCAGCGATACGCCTCAGATTCTCGCGGATGATCGCCTCGCTGTCGGGGTCGAGCGCGCTCGTCGCCTCATCGAAGATCAGGAGCTTCGGATCGGTGATCAGCGCGCGCGCAATGGCGAGCCGCTGCTTCTGGCCGCCGGAGAGGTTGGCGGCATTTTCCTCCAGCATTGTGTCGAAGCCGCGCGGCAGCCGCTCGATGAACTCTTCCGCGCCGGCGATGCGTGCGACCTCCATGATTTCCTCGATACTGGCATCCGGCTTGGCGGCGGCGATATTGTCGCGCACCGTGCCGCGAAACAGGAAATTATCCTGCAGCACGACGCCGATGCTGGTTCTGAGATGCACGAGGTCGATTTCGCGGCTGTCATAGCCATCCATGCGCACCAGCCCTTCCTGGCTCTGGTAGAGGCCCTGAATCAGCCGGGTGATGGTCGTCTTGCCCGACCCGCTCTTGCCGACGACGCCGAAGACCGAGCCCGCCGGAATGGCGAAGGACACATTGTCGAGCGCAGGCGCCGCATCGGGAGCATAGCGGAAGGTGACCCTGTCGAATTCGATGCGGCCATGCAGATGCGGTCGCGCGCCTCGGCCGCGGCCGGCCTGCTCCGGCCGCTGGTTCATGATCTCGCCGAGCATGCGCACCGAAAGCGCTACTTCCTGATATTCGTGGACCATGGTGACGATCTGCACCAGCGGCCCCGAGACGCGGCCGGCGAGCATGTTGAAGGCAACAAGCGCGCCGATCGTCATCGCGCCGCTGAAGACATCGAGCGCGCCGAGGCCGATAATCGCCACGCTCATCAGCTTTTCCAGAAGCCCGGTCATCGACTGGGCGATGGTGGAGATTTTTTCGACCCGGAAACGCACTGAGATCGACTGCGCCGAATAATCGTCCCACACCTTGCGCTGGCGCGGCTCCAGTGCCAGCGACTTGACGGTGCGCATGCCGTGCACGGTTTCCACCAAGAGGGCCTGCCGGTCGCCTTCGGCCTGGTAAAGCGCCTGCAGGCGGCGCTGGAACGGCCCGACGAGCATCATCACCACCAGCCCGACGAGGGCTGCGAAGCCGAGCACCACGAGCGTCAGCTTGACGCTGTAGAGAAGCAGGATCGGCACGAAGACGAAGAGCGATACGCCGTCGAGAAGCGTCAGGAACAACCGGCCGGTCAGGAATTCGCGGATGCGTCCCGTCTGCTGCATATGCTTGACGAGAACGCCCGCCGAGGCCTGCTCGAAGAGCGCGATCGGCAGGTTGAGCAGATGGCCGAAGGTGCGCGTCGCCACCCGGATGTCGATCCTGTTGGTGGCATAGAGCAGCAGATAACGGCGCAGGAAACTGAAGGTCGCATCGAAAACGAGCGCGACCGCGATACCGACGGTCAGGACCGTCAGCGTCGCATAGCTCTGATGCACGAGCACCTTGTCGATAACGAGCTGGAAGAACATTGGTGTCGTCAGCCCCAGCCCGTAGAGCACGAAGGCTGCAAGCGCCACATCGCGGAAGAAGCTGCGCTGCCGGATGATTTCGGGGACGAACCAGCGGAAGCCGAAGGGCCGGTCCTCATCCGACATGCGATAGTTGCGCTTCAGCAGCACCACCGATCCGAGCCAGGCCTTGGCGAATTGCTCCTCGCTCAGCAGCATGACTTCGGGACGGGTGGCGAGCGGGTCGAGAACGCGGATCCGCTCATCCTCGCCCTCCCCGAGAGCGCCGGCGATGACCACCCAGTTGCCGTTCGAAAGTTCGGCAAGCACCGGGAAAGCCTCGCCGAGCTGGAACATGCCTCGCCAGTCGAGCGTCAGATGCCTGGCCCTCAGGCCGGCATCCTTGGCCATCCGGAGCATTTGCCGCACGGCCACCGGATCGTTGCCGACGGCATAATCGTGTTGCAGTCGCTCAGGCGAAAGATCGACGCCGTGATGACGCGCGACGAGCGCAAGACAATGCAGATTGGTATGCAGAAAACCACTCATGGCCCACCCGAAACACTACGAGACCGAGGCTTTGCCTGTTGTCAGTTGAAATTCGGCGACGCGTTTGAAGCACCCTGCGCCGGCTGGATATCGGTGGCGGCGGCAGCCGACATCTCCCCGATGCGACGAACCGCACCCGCCTCGACCAGACCGCCAAGCGCCTTCTGCATGAGGTCGACCGCATTGGCGAAGGCATCGACAGGCATGATGATGCGCTGGCGGAAAACCGGCTTCGGATTGTTGTTGGCGTCACGATCGGTGGCCGAGAGCGACATCAGGTCGATGCGCACGATCGTTCCCGTGACGGTGATTTCGCCGATACCGTCTGCATAAAGTTCGCTGCTCATTGTTCTCTCCTCTGGTTGATAATCAAAACCTGTTCACCTTTGAGTCGACGCATCGGATTATCCGAAAACCGCTTCACATTTTTCGGTTCGATGCGTGCGTGTCGTGCCGCCATGGCGGAAACGGATCGCGAAGACCGACGGCGGTCTGGGGATCGAAACCCCTCTCCTCCCCAGTCAGGCATTCGTCGAGAGCAATGCGGATGGCGCTCTCATCGAAGCCGGAGCCGATGAAGACCAGTTCCTGGCGGCGGTCGCCCCAGACATCGTCCCAATGCCGGTCGAGCAACTGGCGGAATTGCGGATGGCGCGGCCAGTGCGCGCGCGGCACCGAGGCCCACCAGAAACCCCTGGTACCGATGCGGCATTGGGTGCCGGCGATCGACAGCAGGCCGATCTCGTCCGGTCGGGTCGCCAGCCAGAAATGACCTTTTGCCCTGATGATGCCGGGCAATGGCTGCTCCAGCATGCGGCCCAGCCGTGCCGGATCGAAAGGCCGGCGGCTGCGATAGACGAAGCTTGTTATGCCGTATTCCTCGGTCTCCGGCACATGATCGCCCCAGCCGTAAAGCTCCTTGTGCCAGAGCGGATGGCGCGCGGCCCTGACCTCGCTGAAGAGCCCGGTATCCATGATTGCGCCAAGCGGCACCTGGCCAAAGACCGCCTCGATGACACGGGCATCCGGATTGAGCGCCGCGACGACCCGGCGAACTTCCGCGAGCATTGCGGGCGGCACGTCGCCTGCCTTGTTGATGATGACGACGTCGGCAAATTCGATCTGTTCGACGAGGAGTTCGACGAGCTTGCGCTCGTCGTCTCCATCACGGCTCTGGCCGCGATCGCTCAGAAACTCCGCACTGGCATAATCGGCGAGAAGATTGACCGCGTCGATGACGGAAACCATCGTGTCGAGCCGTGCGACATCGCAGAGTGCTGCTCCACTCTCGTCACGGAAGGAGAAGGTCGCTGCTATCGGCAGGGGCTCAGCGATACCCGTACCCTCGATCAGCAGATAGTCGAAACGGCCGGCGGCGGCGAGGCGGCGGACCTCGCTCAGGAGATCGTCGCGCAATGTGCAACAGATGCAGCCGTTGGTGAGCTCGACCAGGGTTTCGTCCGTCCTAGAGAGGTTGGCGCCGCCGTCACGGACGAGATCGGCATCGATATTCACCTCGCTCATGTCGTTGACGATCACGGCGATCCGGCGTCCCTCGCGATTGTTCAGGACATGATTGAGGACAGTCGTCTTGCCGGCGCCGAGAAACCCCGCCAGGACCATCACCGGAAGTCGATTGTCTGCACCCGTCATCGATACCCCCGCTCGCCTTTACGCCGCGAGCTGCGGTTTGAACGCCACGTCCACATAGTAGTTTGTGCTGTTGTAACTGCTGGTCGGGAACAACCCGCTCGATCCATAAGCGTAGAGACCGTTGTCACCGCTGAGCGCCCTGAGGTCGCCGCTCGTCTTCTCGGTGCTGAAGTAATTGCCCGTCGCCGAGTAATTGCCGTTCGTGCTGTAGGAAACGACATAGGTCGTATCCGCTTCGACCGCGATCTGCTGGGTGAGCGTGGCAGTCTGCCAGCCGCTTGCCGTTTCGTTGCTGAAGGTGATGCTGGCAAGCAGCGTGCCCGAGGCGGTCCAGAGATAACCGTTATGCGGGCCTATATTGTCGGCGCCCTTGTAGAAGCGGAGGCCCGTGACCCAGCCTGCCGTGTCTGCCTGAAATTTCATGCCGAGATTGACCGGCTGATTGTCGTTCACGGAGACGACTGCGGGCGTTTCATTGGCACTGAAGACGTTCTGCTCGCTTGCCTGGGAGTTGACGGCAAGCGAAACCTGGGCGGATGCCGTGCCGCCCTGACCGTCGGCGATGGAATAGCTGAAGCTTGCCGGCCCGGTATATCCTGCCGTCGGCGTGAAGGTGACGGTCTGCGTCTGGCTGTCGTAGGACACCGAACCGTTGACAGCGCCGCTGACGCCGGTGATGACAAGCGGGTCGCCATCGGCGTCGCTGTCATTTGCGAGCAGGTTGGCAGCGGCGATCGACAGAGCCGTATTGGTATAGGTCGTATAGCCGTTGTCATTGGCGGCGACCGGCACCGTATTGCCCGCCGACTGGTTGAAGACGACGTCGACCCAGTAATTCGTCGACTGGTAGCTTGACGTCGGGAAGGTCGAGCCCGATCCGACCGCGTAGACGCCATTGCTGCCTGCAAGCGCCGTCAGCGAGCCGTTGGTATGCGCCGCGTTGAAATAGTTCGAGGTCGCCACATAGGTGCCGGTCGTGTGGTAGGAGGCGACATAGGTCGCACCCGCCGTGATCTGCAGCGGAGTGGCGAAGTTCGCGGTCTGCCAGCCGGAAAGCGACTCGTTGGTGAAGGTGACCGTGGCGACGAGCATGCCATCGGCCCTCCAGATGGAGCCGGTGTGCACACTGGTATCGCCGGCAGCCTTGTAATAGCGGATGCCCGAGATCGTGCCGTTTGAGGAAGCGACGAACTTCATTCCGAGTTCCATCGCCGTATTGTCGTTGAAGCTGCCGCCGCTGGGTCCCTCACTCGCCGTAAACAGTGTCTCGCCGGCCGAACCAGTCTGAACGGTCAGGCTGACATTGCCCTGATCCGTGCCGCCGCGCCCGTCCGACAGCGCATAGGTGAAGCTCGCCGGGCCTGAATAATCGTTGGCCGCCGTGAAAGTGATGGCGCCGGTCTGCTTGTTGAGAGCGACCGTGCCGTTGACGGCATTGCCGACGGCGGTGATGGTCATCGCATCGCCATTGGGATCGGTATCGTTTGCCAGGAGCGCGGCAATGGAGATGACAAGCGTTCCGTTGTGGCCGATGATCAGCCCGCTGTCGTCGGTCGCGACCGGCTGGCTGTTGGGGCCGGCATCGAAGACCACGTCCACCCAGTAATTGGTACCGCCGGGGTTCTGGCCGGGGAATGTGCCGGCAGTGGTCCCGTAGGCGTAGACGCCGCCTCCATCGACGGCCTTCAGCGCGCCGCTGGCATAGGGCTCGCTGAAATAATTGGCAGTCATCGAGTAGTAGCCGTTGCTGTGATAGGAGGCCACATAGGTCGTGCCGGCCGCAATCTGGATCGGGCTGGAGAACATCACCGTCTGCCAGCCAGAGAGCGATTCACCTGTCGATACGCCGGTCGCCAGCAGTGTCCCGGTGCTGCTCCAGAGGCTGACGACATGTTCGCCGATATTGTAGAAGTCCTTGTAGAAGCGGATCCCCTCCACCGAGCCTGCCGTCGTCGCCTGGAAGCGCAGGCCGAGCTCGACGGAATCGCGATCGACCGCCGTCTCGGTCGCGGGCTTTTCGGCCAGTGTCCAGAGGCCCTGCGTGCCCGGCAGCGTAACGGTGACCTGCTTGCCGGCCGATGGCGCCTCCAGATTGACGCTGTCGTCGACGGCGCGTGACAAGATCGTATAGGTGCCGCTCGCCTGGACGACCCAGTTATAGGTCCAGCTCTCGCGGCCCGTGGCCTTGAACCAGTGCTGGCCGCCGTCGGTGGAAACCTCGACGCCGGCAATGATGCCGCCGCCGAAATCCTGCGCCGTTCCAGTGATCGTCACGTGCTGCCCTTCGAGGAAGCTTGCGCCAACGATGGGCGAGGTAATCGACGAGGTGGGCTTCAGCGTATCGGTCGATTGGGTCGCGAGGATCAGGCTCGCATCGAGCGTCGTCGGCTGGATGCCCATGTCCGCGAACATGTTGACCATCGCCTGCTGCACGTTGCGATCGGTTGGCGTTGCCGGCCCCTGATGCTGATCATTCAGCCCCCAGGACCAGAAGACGGTGCCGGCGCCGAAGACGAGCGCGCCACTTGCCGCCCGATACATGGTCAGGCTGTGGGTCGCCACCGCATCGCCGATCGTGGAACCGTAATCGCGGAGGTAGGTGTTCACCGCGACCGAGGAGAGCGACAGGTCGATCAGTCCAGCCGGACGGAATCCATTCTCGACATCGGAATCCCATTCGTAGCCGAGCAGGTTCTGCACCAGATTGTAGGTTTCACCCTCCTGAAGCTCTGCCACATCGGTATTGCGCCAGAAGCGAAGGTTCGAATAGTCGTAGGGGATGGAGATCGTATCCTGGCGGTAGCTGTCCACCTGGAACATCGTGCCCGTCAGCGAATTCTCCGGCTCCTGCCCCGGATCGGCATAACGCGGATCGCGCCAGGTGCCGGTGCCGACATTGCTCGGGTCCGTGCTCGTGCCGTAGGTCTCCTTGTAGCAGACCATGGTGCGGTAGGCCTGGCCGCTGCCGTCGATGCTGCTTTCCCACCGGACTTTCCAATAAACCTCGTTGCCGCTCCAGAAGGCGAGGTTCACGCCGGCATCGCGCGCGGCCTCCACATTGGTGCGCTGCTCGGCCGACCAGTATTCGTCGTGGCCGACGGACAGAAAGGCATCATGGTTCAGCAGGAGGCTGCCACTGCGCGTAGCATCGACGCCGGAAATATAGGAAACGTCATAGCCGTTCTGCTCCAGCCACTGGATAGCGGAATGCTCGACGCCGAAGACGAAATCGTGCGAGCCGCCGACCGGGCTCGTATTGGTGATGATCGGCCTGTTATAGCTGACTGCAGAGGCGCGGCCGATGGCGGTCAGACCGCAGCTGCAGTTCGGCGGCAGGTAGCCGATCATATCGGCCGGATCGACGGGGACCTCGCCATAATAGAGGCTGGCGCCGCCCCAGGCATTATAGGCCTGCCAGGTCGTGTCCGAGGTCTGGAAGACGATGTTGCTGTGCGAGGAGTCGTCGCGCACGACGAAGGGAATGATGTTGGCATCCTCGGTGCCATCCTCGCGCACCAGCTTGGCAAAATAGACGCCCGAGACGGCGTCGGTGGGGATCTGCCAACTGGCGGACACTGACCAGTTGCCGCAGTCGATGAGACCGAGCGACATATCGACGATCGGATGCGGCTGGATCTGCGCCGTCGTCAACTGCTGCTCGATCGAGTCGACCTTGCGCGCACCAGCCCCGCCGTAATAACCCATTCGGTAGATATCGATGCGGTAATGCGTGGAATCGGTGGCGATCTTGAAATCGACGGTCTGGCCGATATTCGTGCTGATTTCAGTGGCGAAGCCCTGGATGGTGCCGTTGCCGTCGCCCTCCAGACCCCACTCGCTGATCGGGTTGCCCTGCTTCAGGTTTTCGAGTGCGATCCTGTTGAGCGTGACCGCAGCCGGAGCGACCGCCGGTGCGGCCAGCGCTGAAACCGCGCTCGTGTCGGCCGGAGCGTCCTGGCTCGGCTCCACCGAGAGGGATGCTATCGAGGCCTGAAGGCGCAACGAAGTAGTGTCGAGACTGCTGGAATAAGTGACCGGCACAGCCGTCGTGGCGCTTCCGGTGTCGGCATCGCTGGTAATGCCCGTCAGCTCAGGCGCGGCAGGCAGCGTCGCAGCCTCTTCGTACGGATCCGGGGCAAGCACGGTGTCTTGCGATATCGAGGAAGGCGTCTGGAAGACCGTCGCAGCCGACGCCGTCTTCGTGGAGCTGTCTTGTGCCCCGCCATCTGCCTCAGGCGCCGGTATGGCCATCGACGAGGCAGGGGACGATTGCATATCGCCGGATGACATCAGCGAAGCTGTGACTGTGCCGGTGAAAGAGGATTGGACGGTTGCGCTGCCTTGATTGGCAAAGCCGGAAGAACCCTGGGTGCTCGAAGACACTACGGTTGGAGTTCCAAGCAGCGCGGCCCGGCCGGTGATAGCATGAGTGACGCATGGCGTGCCGCCGGCAGCAGTCAGATATTTGCGATTCCGCACATGAAATCTCAGCAAGAGCGGCGTCCCCGTTTCCCGTCGACCAGCATTGGATGACTTCATCCTGCCAGCTTTCGAAACGGAACGTACGACAGCAATCTGGGGTATGTGGGTGGTACCTCCATACGCCCATATGATGATCCTCGCCGCGCACCCGACCGACAGGGCTGCGACGCTGCGGAGAGCGCTCGGCTGAGCGCTGACGCACGTTGAAAAGGAACTCTGGTATTGTTTCGCCGACCCGGCTGAACTGCGCCGCGCCGTGCTACCAGGCCGGAAACGGATCTTCGAGGACCGACCAGTCCCGCGGATCCGAGCTGGCCAAGCAGTCGTCCAACGCGCTGCGGACGCCTGTCTCGTCCATGTCAACACCAATGAACACCAGTTCCTGCCGACGATCGCCCCAGGCACTGTCCCATCGGCGCTCGATCTGCTGACGAAACTGGTGGTGGCTCGGCCAGTCCTGCCGGGGGACAGCCGCCCACCAAAGCCCCATGGGTTCGCAGCGCCGCTGCGCGCCGGCCGCCGACATCAGACCCACGTGACGCGGTCGCGTGGCCAGCCAGAAATGACCTTTGGCGCGGATGACCCCCGGCCAGGGCTCGTCCAAGAATGCTCGAAACCGCATGGGGTCGAAGGGACGCCTCGTGCGATAGACAAAGCTCGACACGCCATATTCCTCCGTCTCCGGAACATGATCACCCGGGCTGTACAGCTCCTTGTGCCATAACGGGTGAGCGGCGGCTTTTGCTTCGTCGAAGAGGCCCGTATTGAGAATGGTTGCAAGAGAAACATTGCCGAAGTCCGTCTCCACCTGGTGCGCATCCGGGTTGAGCGCAGCCACCGTCTTGCGGATTTCCGCTCTTAGCTCCTCGGTCGCGTCCGCGATCTTGTTGATCACGACAACGTCGGCAAACTCGATCTGATCCACCAACAGGTCGATGAGTGTCCGCCGGTCCTCGCCGTCCCGCTGCATGCCGCGGTCGCGAAGCAGATCGGCACTGCTGTAATCAGCCAGGAGGCTGGCGGCATCCACGACGGTCACCATCGTGTCAAGTCTGGCAAAATCGGAGAGCGAAACACCGTTCTCGTCGCGGAAGGAAAAAGTGGCAGCGATGGGGCGCGGCTCGGCAATGCCCGTCCCTTCAATCAGCAGATAGTCGTATCGCCTCTCTTCGGCCAGTCGCCGCACTTCCGTCAGGAGGTCATCGCGCAGGGTACAGCATATGCAGCCATTGCTGAGCTCGATCAACGTCTCCGTCGTGTGCGAGAGGTTGCAGCCGCTGTCGCGAATGAGATTGGCGTCTATATTCACTTCGCTCATGTCGTTGACGATGACGGCAACACGCAGGCCCTGACGGTTGTTCAGGACGTGACTGAGGAGCGTCGTCTTGCCGGCGCCGAGAAAGCCGGCAAGCACTGTCACCGGGAGCCGCTCGCCCTTGTTCATCGCGGTCCCTTGAATGGGAGCGGAGGCAGCTCCCCTCTCTGCGACCCGCATTTGCGTCGTATAAGCCTCATTCCCGATCCTAACTTTATCCTTTGCATCACGCGACGAGTTGCGGCCGGAAGACGACGTCGGCGTAGTAATTGGTTGAGTTGTAGCTGTTGGTCGGGAAAAGACCTGTGGTGGCGGATCCGCCATAGGCATAGACGCCATTGCCGCTGGCCGGCGCCGTCAACGGACCGTTGGTGACGGCGGTCGTGAAGAAATTGTTGGTCGCCACGTAAGCGCCTGTCGTGTGATAGGAGGCGACATAGGTGGTATTGGCGGCGATGGTGACGGGGTTTGTGAAGTTCACCGTCTGCCAGCCGCTCGCGGTGGTGGTGGTGAAGGTGGCGGTGGCAAGCTTGGTTCCCGTCGTGGTCCAAAGGTCGACGACATTCTGACCGTTGTCATTGGCGCTGCGATAGAACCTGATGCCCGTGACATCCCCGGCAACGTTCGACGTGAACTTGACGCCAAGTTCGAGCTGCTGACCATCGTTGAGGGTCCGGGCCGGCGTACTGGAGGCGGAGAACAGGCTGTAGGTCGTCGGCGCCGTCGACACGGCGATGTTGAAGGTCTCGTTGGCCGCAAGGCCGCCGAGATCAGTCGCCGTCACCTTGATGCCATAGGTGGCCGACGTCGTCGGCGTGCCGGAGAAAGTGCGCGTCGAGGCGTTGAAGGTCAGCCAGGAGGGCAGCGCCGTGCCGTCGGCGGCGGTTGCCGAATAGGTCAGCGTCTCGTTGCTGTCGACATCGGTGAAGGTGGTCGTCGGCAGCGTGAAGGAAAAGGCAGAGCCGACGGTGGCATTCTGGGTCGTCGTCTGGACGGCCAGCACCGGCGCATCGTTGGCGCCATGGATGGTGACGGTCAGGTTTGCCGTAGCGGTGGCCCCGGCGGCATCACGCATCGTGTAGCTGAAGACATCACTCAGCGTGTTGGTGGACAGGCGCAGCGCCTGGACGGCGGTATTGGTCTCGTTGATCGTATAGGTATAGGTGCCCGATGCATTGAGCACGAGACTGCCATAGGTGCCGTTCAGCGATGAGCCGAGCGTGCCTGACGTCGCCCCGAAGCGGACCGCCGTCACGGTCTTGGTATCGCCGGCATCCGGATCGGTGTCGTTGGTCAGCACGTTGCCGCTGGCGGCCACGCCGCCCGAGCCGTTGGCCACCCCGCCCTTCTCGGTCGCATCGCCCGTATCGGCAACCGCCGTCGGCGTCGTATTCCCGGGCACTGACACGGCGATGTTGAAGGTCTCGTTGGCCGCAAGGCCGCCGAGATCAGTCGCCGTCACCTTGATGCCATAGGTGGCCGACGTCGTCGGCGTGCCGGAGAAGGTGCGCGTCGAGGCGTTGAAGGTCAGCCAGGAGGGCAGCGCCGTGCCGTCGGCGGCGGTTGCCGAATAGGTCAGCGTCTCGTTGCTGTCGACATCGGTGAAGGTGGTCGTCGGCAGCGTGAAGGAAAAGGCAGAGCCGACGGTGGCATTCTGGGTCGTCGTCTGGACGGCCAGCACCGGCGCATCGTTGGCGCCATGGATGGTGACGGTCAGGTTTGCCGTAGCGGTGGCCCCGGCGGCATCACGCATCGTGTAGCTGAAGACATCACTCAGCGTGTTGGTGGACAGGCGCAGCGCCTGGACGGCGGTATTGGTCTCGTTGATCGTATAGGTATAGGTGCCCGATGCATTGAGCACGAGACTGCCATAGGTGCCGTTCAGCGATGAGCCGAGCGTGCCTGACGTCGCCCCGAAGCGGACCGCCGTCACGGTCTTGGTATCGCCGGCATCCGGATCGGTGTCGTTGGTCAGCACGTTGCCGCTGGCGGCCACGCCGCCCGAGCCGTTGGCCACCCCGCCCTTCTCGGTCGCATCCCCCGTATCGGCAACCGCCGTCGGCGTCGTATTCGAACTCGACGTGGTAAACATCACATCGACCCAATAGTTCGTCGACTGGAAGGTGGCCGTGGGAAATAGGCTGTTGCTGCCATAGGCATAGACGCCATTGCCGCTGGCCGGCGCCGTGAGCGGACCGCTGGTTACATTTGAGGTGAAGTAGCCGGTGGTCGACGAATAGTGACCGGTATTCGTATGGTAAGATGCAGTGTAGGTTTGTCCAGCCGTCAGCGATACCGGACTGGTGAAATAGGCGGTCTGCCAGCCGCTGGCAGTCTCGTTCGCGAAGGTGAGGGTCGCAATCCGCGTGCCGGTACTCGACCATAGTGAACCGGTATGCGTGCCGGTATCCTGGCTGCCCTTATAAAAACGAATGCCGGTGACCGTACCTGCGACGGAGGTCTGGAATTTGAAGCCAAGTTCAACCGCCGAGGTATCGTTGGTGTTGACGACCGCTGGCGTCGCCGAACCGAAGAGAGAGGTGTAACTCGGCCCGCTGACGGTGACCGTTCGTCCCGCCGAGGGCGTTTCCAGGTTGACGTTATCATCGACTGCGCGAGACCGGATAGTATAGGTGCCCGTGGCTTGCGGCTGCCAGGTATAAGTCCAGTTCTCATCGCCCGTCGCCGGATGCCAGCTCGCCCCGTTGTCGGTCGAAACCTCGACCGCGGCGATGACCCCACCTCCGGTATCGGCAGCGGTGCCGGTAATCGTCACAGTGGATCCAACGGTCGCCGTGGCGGGCACCGTGATGACCGATGTCGGCGCAGTGTGGTCCAACGAAGCGGTTGCGGCGGTGAGTCCGGACTGCAGCGTTCCAGGCTGAATGCCCATGTCGGCAAGCAAATTGACCATTGCCTGCTGCACACGCGGGTCCGTCGGGGTCGCCGTGAGGTCGTGATTGTCGCTGAGCCCCCATGTCCAGTAGACCGTGCCGGCGCCGAATACCAGCGCACCGCTGGGGGCGCGATAGAGGGTCAGATTGTGGGTCGCCGTCGCATTGCCTGTCGTGTTTCCGTAATCGAGCAAGTAGGTGCTGACCGGAAGCGTCGTCGACGACAGCTTCACCAGGCCAGCCGGATCAAAACCGTTATCGGGCGCTTCGTCCCACTCGTAACCGAGATAGTTTTTGGTGAGCGTCGCCGTCTGACCGGGCTGGAGGTTGGCAACGCTCGTATTGCGCCAGAAGCGCAGGTTGGCATCATCATAGCCAACGGTGATGGCGCCAAGATTATTGCCGACATCATCGACCTTGAATAACTGGCCGGTCAGCGAATTCTCCGGATTGCCGCCGCCAATGGCCGGTGGGCTGAAGCGTGGATCGCGGAAGGTGCCTGTCCATTGGTCGGAAGGATCGATATCGCCGCCGGCCCATGTCTCCTTGTAGGTGATGAGGGTGCGATAAGGCGTGCCGTCGGCGCTATAGGCGTTGCCCCAGCGGGTACGCCAATAGACCTCGTTGCCGCTCCAGAACATCAGGTTTACGCCCGCGTCGCGCGCAGCCTCGACATTGGTTCTCTGCTGTCCCGACCAGTATTCGTCATGCCCGGCATCGACATAGGTCTTGTGATTGAGCAAGAGGCTGCCATAGCGGTCGGCGTCGACACCCGACAAGTAGGAGACGTCATAGCCGTTCTGTTCCAGCCAGTAGATACCCGCATATTCGGCGCCGAACAGATAGTCCTGGGGACCGGCGTAAGTGCCGACATTGCCGCGGGTGGCAATCGGCCTGTTGTAGCTGACCGCATAGGCGCGGC
This sequence comes from Rhizobium sp. NLR16a, assembly GCF_017948245.1. NCBI lineage: Bacteria > Pseudomonadati > Pseudomonadota > Alphaproteobacteria > Hyphomicrobiales > Rhizobiaceae > Rhizobium > Rhizobium sp. NLR16a. The sequence continues at coordinate 2,585,007 of NZ_CP072865.1, forward strand.
CGGCGCCCTGCCCCGTCGCAGGCCCGTTGCCGCCATACAAGTTCGCGCCACCCCAGCCATTGTAAGCTTGCCAGGTCTCATCCGCGGTCTGGAAGACGACGTCACTGTGGCTGTCGTCGTCGCGCACGATGAACGGAATGTGGTTAGATCCGGAGGTACCGTCCTGACGCACGAGCTTGGCGATATAGACGCCCGAGACGGCATCATCAGGTACCGTCCACGACGCCGAGACGGCCCAGTTGCCGGCGTCCACTGTGCCGGTCGTGGCATTGCGCAATGGACTGGGCTGAGTCTGCAATCCGGTATGCTGCATGGTCGCGACCTTGCGCGCTCCCATGCCGCCGTAATAGCCGAGCCGATAGATATCGATCCGGTAATTGGTGGAGTTGGTATTGATCTTAAAGCTGATCGTCTTTCCGTTATCGACGCTGATGTCTGTCGCAAACCCCTCGATGTTGGAGCTACCGGCACCGTTGATGCCCCACTCGCTCTCCGGATTGCCCTGCTTCTGGTTTTCCAGCACGATCGCATTGCTGGCAGCCGCCGCCGTGACCGCCAGACTTTGCGTTGTCGATGACCCCTGCATAGAAGGCTTAGGTGGCTTCGTCACAGAGCCGGACAGGATACCTATATCCTTGGATTTTGTTCCCGTTCCCGTCTCTCCCCCGCCTGGCAGGGTTCCATTGGTGAGCGCCACGTCCGACCATGTTGCGGTTCCGCGCCAGCCCGAGAGCGGGGACAGGTCCCGATCGAAAAGCGGATCGCTGATCGAGGCGCCGATGGCCTGCTTGATCGTCGCGACATAGTCAGGTCCTTCGGTCAGCCTGGTCCCCGGCAATTGACCGTCCTGTTGAAGCAGGGCGCCGCCATGGGCCCAATCGAGGATGCGCGTCGGTGAGGTAAAGTAGCCGCACCCGCACACGCCAAAGGGCATGCCGAAGGCCAGCGAATTCGCGCCGGCGTCGTGCGCGGTCGCCTGCCCTGACGGGCTCGATTCGAGAATAACGACCTTGCCCGAATGAGCACGTCCGGCCGCCACCTTAGGAACACCTTCCCCCGAAGCTGTCGATGCCGGGCTTTGCGGCAGATAGGCAGCCAGAGGATCGTCGCCCATGGAGCTCATTCCGGGATAGGAGCTCATTCCGGTATAGGTGCGCTGAAGGGACGATGTCGTCCCGAACGCAACTCCGTCCGCGTGCCACGGGAAACTCGCAAGATTCGGCATAGAACCCGACAGCGCGGCCCCGTCACCGCTTAGAATTCTCATTTCGCTAGGCGTGGCGATCGTGTCGGTTAAGGGCCGCTCGTCGACGTTTTTGTCCGAGTCGCCGTTCACGTGCGCTTTCTGCCCATGATGTTCGTTGAGGGCCGCATCCTTATAGGGATCGTCGACAAGGGTGCCCTGCTTGTGTCCATCGGCGGTTTGCACCAATGCCGCAAGTTGAGCACTATCCCTATGCTTTTCAGCAGGCTTGCGCGGTCTCTCTTTTCCGCCGACGGTGAACCACCGGGGCACCAGCGAGTCCAGGAGGAGTGAGCGCGAAGTCCACCGGCGGGCGTTGCGATACATGGCAGGCACCTCTCGCGAAATTTATAAGATCAAATCTATGAGCGATCGTTTGACACCAGCCTGGAAGTATAGCCGAAAAACAGGCGAGTATATCCTACACCTTTTGCTCTACATGCGGTATCCTTTGGGCAACGGCCGTATCGTATAAACCAATAAAAGTTGAGACCGGCGGGCCGCGGAGCTTCGCTGCGCTCGGTGCAAGGCCCAAGCCGCGGCGGTGGCTTCTTCCACCATCGCCCCATGGCGGCACTGACGCTGGAAACGCCCAAGCAGGAACAACGGAGGTAGTCTGCCGAGCTATGGCAAGAGCCGTCGGGATCGCGGCGTGTTCAATCCGGAACGAGGATGCGATCGCGGTCGTTCGCGGCTAGAACGCCTATTCCTGCGTGCTTGAGCTATTGATTTTCCAAGATGATACCTCTCTGAGATATACGCTCCTGCTCGATTTAGACTGAGGCACCCGCCCCCACCTCATCAAAATTGATGAGGCAAAGCAAACGACCTCCACCTTCCTCAAGCCTTCGCCAGACTGCACACTAACAATGCGGCGTCGGACCTACCGGCCGGCGGTCGAACAGCGTGAAGGCATTGGATCAGCATCCGTGCAAGGATGTTTCGCAGGCGAGATATGTGTATGAATTTATCGCACCGCATCCCCAAGCTGCTCGTTCGCACGGCGTATGTCATCAGTGCGTTCGCCTTTCTTGTCGGAGCCGTGTCTCCGGCTCTCGCTGATGGCGCATCCTTGGCACCCCAAACGAAGATCCGTCTGACGATCGTCCAATGGATGCAGTCCAAAGGCCAATACGAACGATGGGATGCACTTGGTGGCGAATACACGGTCTCGGATGAGGGCACGGTTTTCCTGCCCTTTCTCGGATCCCTTTCCGTCGACAATCTTAAAAAGAGTGACCTCACAAACGAAATCGCCAAGCGTCTGCAGGAGAAAATCGGACTGGTTCAGCCACCCGCGGTCACGATCGAAATTCTCGAATATCCGCCAATCTATGTTGTGGGAGACGTAACCACGCCGGGAGAGTATAAATACCGCCCTGGGCTTACCGTTCTGCAATCCCTAGCGATGAGCGGCGGCCCGTTTCGCTCTAAAACTCCGCTGCAAACGGAGTCGATCAAGCTCGTCGGAGAATTGCGGGAAATAGATCATTCTATCCTGCGCAGCACGGCGAAACTGTCGCGACTCCAGGCGGAGATGGCCGGTGCGAAGGAAATTACCTTCGATCAGGCGGCAGGGGCCGATCAGCAATTTTCCGCTGGGATATACAGCGAGGAGAGGGTCATTTTTCAAGCTCGTGCAAATGCGCTGGAGCGGCAGTCAAAGGCGCTCACGGAATTGCGCGAACTTTTGACCACCGAAATTTCAACTTTGGAAGAGAAACTGGTGGGCGCCGACGATAATATCAAATCAGTCGAGGACCAGCTGACCAGCGTCAAGTCCCTGGTGCAGAAAGGCCTCACGATCTCGTCGAGGCAGTTGGACCTGGAACGGTTGCTGACGACCTACCGTTCCGACAAGCTCGACCTCGTTACCGCCATCATGCGGGGTCGTCAGGCAGTCAGCGAGACAACGCGGAATCTCGAGGGCCTGTCCGACACGCGTCGGAGCGAAGTCGCGGTCGAAGCGCAGGCGGAACGGGCAAATCTCGATCAGCTCAAGATGAAGCGTGAGATGACGCAGAAGCTGCTTATCGATCAACTTGCTGCCGACGACGGCTTGAAAAACCGCAGCGTGGAGCTCCCGATCACTTTTACCGTCAGCCGGCGGAATGAAGGACGAATCGATCAATTCCAAGCCTCAGAAACGACGACACTGGCGCCGGGTGACGTCGTGAGAGTTGTTCGGCCGCAAATTCCGGACGAGCCGTCCGGGCCCACCTCCGATCAATCTGGGGAGATGGAGCCAGAGACGCTCGCAAATCGGACAAGCCAGTGACCTGCGACGAAAGCATGACCAAGGTGAAAGCGGCGGTGAGACCTACGGAGGTGAGATCCCGCCGCCTCGAATATCATGAGCGATATGACGGTCGCAAAAAGACCGCGCGCGCGGTGCATCCCCGAAGCTGCGTTGGGCGCCAGGCCCAGGGTAAAGCGTCGGAGATGCAGCCCGACAGGATAAACGCTGGGGATATCTGATGACGTTGCGCATGATCCCGCCCAGCGGCCAGTCTTATACCCAAATACTGAAATCGACGATGCTGATGGGCGGTTCCTCGCTGGTGAATGTCGCTCTTAGCATCGTTCGCAACAAAGCCCTGGCTGTTCTGCTCGGGCCGGAAGGGGTGGGGCTTATCGGCCTTTACGGGGCAATCCTCGATATCGCGCAAGCGATAGCTGGTATGGGAGTGAGCAGCAGCGGTGTGCGCCGGGTCGCCGAGGCGGCGGGCGCCGACGACGGAGAGAGGATCGCGCGGTCGGCGACAGCGCTCAGACGCATCTCGCTGGTGCTCGGGCTGCTCGGCGGGCTTTTGCTTGCGGCGTTGGCTCTTCCGGTCTCGAAATTCACTTTCGGCGACTACCAGCACGTCGGCGGCATTGTACTGCTCTCCCTTGCCGTATTCTTTCGCATAGTGTCTACCGGACAGGCCGCTTTGATCCAAGGCTTGCGGGGCATTGCCAATCTGGCCCGCATCAACGTGCTTTCCGGACTCTTCGGCACGATGGTCAGCATCCCGTTGATCTATCTGTTCGGCGAAAAGGCGATTGTACCCTCTCTCGTGGCGATCGCGGCCGTCTCGCTCCTTCCCACCTGGTGGTACAGCAAACACATATCCACGCAGCCACCGCCCATGTCGGTGCGTCAGTTCGGCCGGGAAGCGAAAGCCCTGTTCAGTCTCGGCATGGCGTTCATGGCAAGCGGACTTCTGACGTTCGGCGCCGCCTATGCCATCCGCATCATCGTGCTGAATGAAGGGGGAGTTGTGGCGGCGGGATTATACCAGGCAGCCTGGGCGTTAGGCGGTCTCTACGCCGGTTTCATCCTGCAGGCGATGGGAACAGACTTCTATCCGCGCCTGACCGCAATCGCCGACAACAAGGCCGAGTGCAACCGGCTGGTCAATGAGCAGGCGGAAATCAGCATGCTGCTGGCCGGCCCCGGTCTGATCGCCACTTTGACCCTGGCGCCGCTCGTGATGAGCATGTTCTATTCCGCGGAATTTCATGGGGCTGTGGAGCTCCTGCGCTGGATCTGCCTTGGAATGATGCTCAGGATCGTCGCCTGGCCGATGGGTTTCATCGTGCTCGCGAGGGGCGCGCAGACGATCTTCTTCTGGACGGAGGTCGCAGCAACGCTGGTACATGTGGGGCTGGCTTGGCTCTTCGTAGCGAAGCTCGACACGACTGGAGCCGGCATGGCGTTTTTCGGTCTCTACGTCTGGCATAGTATTCTGATTTACCTGATCGTGCGTCGCCTCACCGGCTTCCGCTGGTCGCGCGCCAATCGCAGGCACGCGCTGCTCTTCCTGCCTGCGTCGGGGATGGTCGTCTCGGCCTTTTTGCTCTTGCCGTCATGGTCGGCCATGGTGATCGGCTGCATCGCCATCGTCGCGACCGGGCTTTACTCGCTGCGCATGTTGGTCGAACTGCTTCCGCCGGAGTCGGTGCCCGCAATCGTCCGAGGATGGATCACGAAATCCGCATGAAAAAAAGCGCGCATCAGAGGATGCACGCTCCTGATGTTGTACGACATGCTGCCGTGTGCCGGCGTCAGTTCAGGCAGGTACGGCGTCCGGCTCGGGCTGACGGACGACGCGCTCGGTGCTGGCGTCGGCAAGGGCCTGGCGCAATGCCTCAACGACCCTGACGATATCAACTGGCGTCATCTGCGCATAAAGCGGCAGGATGACGGTCTGCTGCTGCGCCGATATGCTTCGCGTCAGGCTGGTGGCGGCGCGATGAGAGCTTAGGCCGGAATAGGCTCCCTCCAGGTGAATGTTCATCACGCCGCGCCGCGTTGATATCCCCTGATCGAGCAGCGCTTGCATGACTGCGCGCTGGTCGATTTCGTCAGACAATCTCACGCAGAAGCTTTGCCAGTTGCTGCGAGCCCAGCCAGGCTCGGTCGGAATCGACAGGCCTGGGATCGTGGACAGCCCCTCGCAATACTGCAATGCAAGCCGCCTTCGCTCCGCAACCAGCTCCGGCAGCCGCCGCAGTTGCACCCGTCCGACCGCGGCCTGGAGGTCGGTCATACGGTAGTTGTAGCCCAGCTCATCATAATCCTCGAAGATCACCTGTTTGGAGCCGTGGCGGACAGCGTCGGTGACGCTCATGCCATGCTGGCGCCACAGCCGGAATTTTCTGTCATATTCCGGATTCACAGTCGTCAGCATGCCGCCATCACCCGTGGTGACGACCTTGCGGGGATGGAATGAGAAGCAGGCAATATCGCCATGCGGTTTGCCGATCTTTTCCCAACGCCCTTCCCACAGAATTTCGCTTCCCGTCGCACAGGCCGCATCCTCGATAACCGGTACCGAATGGCGTTTGCCGATCGCCACGATCGAACGGAGATCGCAGGGCATGCCGAGCTGATGCACGCACAGGATTGCCTTGGTGCGGGGCGTGATTGCCGCTTCGATCAAGCTCGGGTCCATATTGTAACCATCCGGCTCGATATCGACGAAGACGGGCACCGCATTACAGTATCGAACAGCATTCGCGGTTGCGATGAACGAGTGGCTGACGGTGATGACCTCATCGCCAGCGCTGACGCCCACCGCCATCAAGGCGAGATGAAGCGCGGTCGTGCAGTTGGAAACGGCACAAGCGTGCTCGGTGCCGACGAAGGCTGCGAATTCTTTCTCAAATGCCGCGACTTCCGGCCCCTGCGTCACCCATCCCGACAGGATGACACGGCGCGTGGCCTCAGCCTCTTCCTCTCCGAGGACGGGTTTGGCAACGGGGATTGTCGATAACAACGGGCTCATGCAGCCTGACCTCCTGCCGAAGCAGTCTTCGACTGCCACCACATGACAAGGTCACGAAGCCCCTGCTCCATCGAAATTTCCGCCTTGAAGCCCAGAAGTCTTTCGGCCTTGCTGATATCGGCAAGACGACGCGTGACGCCGTTGACGGCGCGCGCCTCTTTGTGTTGCGGCTCGAGTGAGGATCCCATGATGTCGCTCAGCATCCGCGCGAGTTCCAGCAGGCTTATTTCCCTGCCGCTCGCGACGTTGAACACCTCGTCCGTAACGTCGCTCTTTGCCGCCAGCATGTTTGCCCGCGCAATATCGCGTGCATCCACGAAGTCCATCGTCTGGCTGCCGTCCCCATAGACGAGCGGCGGCATTCCGGCCGCCAGGCGTTCCATCCAGCGGATCAGAACTTCCGTATAGGCACCGTAAACGTCCATTCGCGGTCCATAAACGTTGAAATAACGCAGCGCCACATAGCGCAGGCCGTACATTTCCGCGAAACTGCGCAATAGACCCTCGTTGAAGGTCTTGGCCGCGCCGTAGATCGTCCGGTTATTGTAGGGGTGATGCTGTTCGGTCGTCGGGAAGCTTTCAGCAAGCCCCAGCACGGAGGCAGAGGAGGCCGCGACGACCTTCGACACGCCTGCCTTGACCGCAGCTTCAAGGACATTGAACGTGCCCTCGGCCAGAACATCGAAGGCGAGCCGCGGTTCTTCCGCGCATTGCGTGATGCGGATCGCAGCCTGGTGGAAGACGATGTCGACGCCTTCGAAGGTTTTCGCCAGCAGTGCCCTGTCGCGGATATCGCCCTCGATGATGTTGACGGAGCCGCTTGATATTGCCGTGCTGAGATTGTCCCGGCGCCCACGCACGAAATTGTCGAGGACGATGATCTCGCGAGGTTTTTCCAATGCAACAAGATCGGCAATATGCGAACCGATCAGACCGGCACCACCGGTGATGAGCACTCGTTTGTTTCTCATGATCTTCCCTCACGCGACATGTTCGTCATCGGATCATTCTCCGAACGCCAACGGATGAATTTTGCCGGTACACCGGCGGCAACCGAGAACGGCTCGACGTCGGAAACGACGACTGCCCCCGCTCCAACGATCGCCCCCTTCCCGATGGTCACTCCGGGAAGAATGGTCGCATTTGTTCCGATGTCGGCCTCTGCACAGATGCGCACCGGCCTGATTTCAAGATCCGTGCGGATGATCGGCACATCCACCGGCAGTGCCGTGTGGGTCGAGCCAAGCACCTTGGCGCCCGGCCCCCACCCGACAGAATCCTCGATCACCAGGTCGCGCGCGTCGAAATAGGCCATTGGCCCGATCCAGACATTGTCGCCAATGACGCAGGTGCCGTCGTAGCGTCCCTGGATGTAGGCCTGAGCGCCGATGAACACGCCGCTGCCGATTTCGAATGTTTCCGGATGTTTGAAACCGGCGCCGCTGGCAACCTGCAGGCCTTCGCCGCAGTTCCGTGTGATAGCCTGCCAGATGGCTTTCCGCATCAGCGCGTCGACGAACCCGTCGCCCGTCGCGAAACGGCCGTAGAGTTCGATCAGACCGCCACGTCCATATGATTGCCTGAGCTCTTCGGCGAGCCCCGCCTGATAGGCTGGATCTGCCGGCTTCTGGCTACGGCCGTGAACGGCCTGCACGACGCGAGCCTCGCGTGGATTAACTGACATAGGCATACTCCAGCGCAGCCGCGACCTGATCGACGTGCTGCACGGGCATTTCAGGGTAGATCGGCAAGGAGAGGACCTCGCGTGCGGCGGCTTCCGAGACCGGGAAGTCGCCGACCTGGTAACCGAGGTCGGCATGGGCCTTCTGCAAATGAACGGGGATCGGATAGTGCAAACCAGACGGAATGCCCTCTGCTGCGAGCACACGTTGCAGGCCATCGCGATCGTGGCTTCTGATGGCGTAGACATGGTAGACATGCCGCCGCTCCGGCACTTCGACAGGCGTTCGCAAATGCGGCGATCCTGCAAGCAGGGAGGAGTAGCGGCGACCATGCGAACGACGGGCTTCGGTCCAGGCTTCGAGATGCCGGAGCTTGACGCGCAGAATGGCTCCCTGGATGGCGTCCATGCGATAGTTGAAGCCCTTCAGCAGATGGTGATAGCGCTGCTCCTGACCCCAATCCCGCAGCATGCGCATTGTCTTGGCCTGCTCATCGCTGTTCGTGACGGCGATCCCGCCCTCGCCGCAGGCGCCGAGGTTTTTGCCCGGATAGAAGCTGAAGCAGCCAGATGCGCCGATGCTGCCGGCGCGCGCGCCCTTATACCGGGCGCCATGTGCCTGGCAGGCGTCCTCGATGACCGGGATCTGGTGGTGATCAGCGACTTCCATGATGCCATCCATATCGGCCATCTGGCCGTAGAGATGGACGGGAATGATCGCCTTGGTCCGGGAGGTGATCTTCGCCTCGAGCTGAGCCGGATCCATGGTGAGCGTCATCGGCTCGACATCGACGAATACGGGTGTTGCGCCCGTGTAGCAGATCGCCGACACGGTCGCGACGAAGGTGAACGGCACGGTGATGACTTCATCGCCGGGACCGACGCCCGCCGCAAGCAGAGACAGGTGCAGGGCGCTCGTTCCGGTGTTGAGGGCAATTGCATGTTTGACGTTGCAATAGTCGGCGAATTCCTGCTCAAGCCGGATGACTTCCTCGCCCAGGATGTATTGCCCCGAGGCCAGCACGCCGAGCACTGCGGCATCGATTTCGCTCTTGATCGATTGATATTGTGCTTTGAGGTCCAGAAAGGGGATCATGCAATGCGCCTCGCCTCTTCGAGCTCGATGATACGACCGCGCTGGGCGAGCGACCGGCTCGCCGCTTCAAGGATGCGAACGACGCGCAGCCCGGCCTGGCCGTCTGCAATGGGGCGCGAATTCTGCTCGATGCACTCGACGAATTGATCCAGTTCGCGTTTCAATGCCTCGGTCATATCGAGCTTGGGCGCCCACATATCGCCGCTGCGGTAGCCGACCAGCATCTGATGCACCTTCTCGCCGTACGCATCGGAATTGGGGCACATGGTGATGCCCTTGTCATAGACCTTGATTTTTTCACTGGGCTCCAGATCGTCATAGACGATCATCTTGTTGCTGCAGCCGATCAGCGTGCGGCGGACCTTCACCGGGGCCAGCCAATTGACGTGAACGTGGGCGATAAGCTTGCTTTCGAAGAAGAGCGTCAGATAGGCGATGTTCTCCGGCTCGCCGAGCACATGGCTCATGCCCGTCGCTGAAACAGCCACCGGCCTTTCCTGCACGACATGGTCCAGGATAGAGAGATCATGCACGGCGAGGTCCCAGATGACGCTGACATCATGCTGGAAGAGCCCAAGATTGACCCGAACCGAGTCGTAATAATACATGTCGCCGAGGCCGCTTTCGACCAGTTCACGCATCTTTCGGACGGCGCCGGTATGGACGAAGGTATGATCCACGGCCAGCACGAGGCGGCGGCGCGCGGCTTCCTCGACCATCCGTGCGGCTTCGTCCGTCGTCGATGCCATAGGCTTTTCGACGAAGACATGCTTTCCGGCCATCATTGCCTGCATTGCAAGCTTGAAATGCGTCGAGACCGGCGTCGCAATGGCGATTGCATCCACTCTCGGATCGGCCAGAACTTCCTCGAATTTATCGGTGATCGTTATTGCGGGATACCGGCTCTTAACAGCCGCCAACCGTTCGACATTGAGATCACAGACTGAAACGAGGTGGGCGCCGGCCGCTTCCGAGATGTTACGAACCAGATTCGGACCCCAATACCCATATCCGACGACAGCGATACCGATCATTCGATTTCTCCCAACGCAAACATGTCGACCGGTCCGTCATTGACGCGGCCGATCACCCGAGCCGGAACGCCCGCGACGATGGCGCCCTCAGGCACGTCCTTTGTTACAACCGCTCCGGCGCCAACCTGCGCGGCCTCTCCGATGGTCACACCTGGCAGAATGGTGGCGTTGCTGCCGATCGACGCGTGGCGCTTGACCAGCGTCGGGATGAGGACCCAGTCGGCCTCCGTCTGCAGGCTGCCATCCGGATTAATGGCGCGCGGGTAGGTGTCGTTCGTAAACATGACCCCGTGGCCGATGAAGACGCCGTCTTCCAGTGTCACGCCCTCACAGAGGAAGGAATGGCTGGAGATCTTGCAGTCTTTTCCGACCACGACGTTCTTCTGAATCTCGACGAAGGTGCCGATGCGCGTCCTTGCGCCGATCGTGCAGCCATACAGATTCACGAGATCTCGATGGTAGATGACGCTGCCGTCACCCAGCTTGACATTTGATGCAATCATCCCTGCAAACCCCTACTACTCCCAACAGGGCCCGATTTTTCAGTTGAACAAACAATCGGGCGATTGCGTCCAAGGTTTCAAACCAACAGGACAACTATTTCTCTGCACTCCAAAGAGAATTGTTTTCTTCGCCCGAGTAAAGAAACAAAACGTTTAAGCTTATTCACCTAAAGGCGTACCTACTTATGACGACTTACACCCTGGTTCACGTCCTCCACCAGCATTGGTGGCAAGCTCACACCTTCCGCACCCATTGCCGGGCCTACGCCGGAGACAGTGATTGTTTCCATACATTTAGTGGCTCGTCGCAAAACTGACATGTAACAACAGAGACTATCTTGCAGGAATCCCAGTAAGACCTAAGTCTACACTCAGGCTTATCTTCCCGTTTTCATCCCGTTATAGAAGTTGTGCTGTACTTAGCCTATATTAGCTACTGTAACGTTCCGCGAATTGTGGTATTCGATTCCTACTTTAGAGTTTCCTAAGCCCCCGTATTGAGAGGGGTCGGTACTCGGGTCGTAGTGAAGCGTAACGTGTTAGAGGGAGGGTGAAGCTGTGAATTCAGCACTTATACCGAATTTGGACCTCAGGCAGGAGAACGTAGCTCTTCCCCTTAAGTTAGAAAATAACGAGCACGCACCTGCAAAGTCGGCAAGGCAAACTCATTCGCTTGTTATTCTCGACAATCGTGAGCTCGATCGCCAATGCCTGGCGCAATGCATGGCTGCGCAAAAGGCGGATTTGCAGATCCTGGCCTTTGGATCCATTGAGGAGTGGAAGCAGAAGCGCGACGAATACGCTCCGCTTTCGGCGATCCTTTTGAACGTCGGCGGCAAAAAGGTCGATGAACCGGCCGTTTCGGAGCAAATCCGGAAGCTTTCGTCGGAATTCGCTGCCACACCCCTTATCGTATTGGCTGATAGCGACGATTTCGGCCAAATCGTCAGGGCTCTTGAGTATGGTGCCAAAGGGTTCATACCCGCCTCAGTCAGCGTCAGCGTCTGCATGGAGCTAATCGCGCTGTCGGTGGCAGGAGGAATATTTGTGCCTGCAAGCGCCCTGTTCGCCATGCGTCACCTGCTCGACTCGAGCAACTCGACCGCCCACCCGCTCGCCGGCATATTCACGGATCGTCAGGCAGAAGTGGTGGAGGCGCTCCGACGCGGAAAGGCGAACAAGATCATCGCCTATGAGCTCAATCTCCGAGAAAGCACGGTGAAGGTGCATGTTCGCAATATCATGAAAAAGGTAAAAGCGACGAACAGAACGGAAGTCGTGTTCAAGCTCAACGATCTTTTTCAGAATAATCTTTCGGGCGGGTTAGCAGCACACTGACGGATGCCAATGCGGTCAGCCGATCAGATCCCGCTCCGCATCGCGAGCACATTCTCTCTTAAAACATCTCGGTGGATGCACGGAAATACGCCGAGTCGATGATCTAAAGCGTGCCGCGATCTTTCGGATTCGCGTGTCACGCTTCAGGTCTTTGTTTTCCGCAATTGCATTTTCCCCACAGCTAATTGCCGGTGCCCACAGGATGCTTGGAAAGCGCCGTTCGAATCCTGCGCAACCGGGCTTTCTGCGAATGAGGGATAAGACCCCGCGCAAGATGCCAGAGATATCGGAACTCCGGCAGAGGCGGCACATTCGGCCTCAAGCCATTCAGGCGCAGTTTGATCATCAGGCCGTCGATGCCCGAATAGAGTCGCAGGCGCCAGCCAGCACCAGGTTTGAACTGTGGAGGTGCCACTTTCTCGCCACCGCTTGCGCTAAGCGGAGCATGACGAAGAATATTTGCAAGATCTGGCTGCCGGCACCGTTCAAGAATCTCGGCGAACCATCCAAACCACTCGGTGTCGGTTCGGTCGAAAAGCTGATGAATGCTTTTTCGATCCCGGCCATGCCTTCCCAAGGCGACCCCATCGGCTGAGCGAGCGAGCTGCGCGATGACGAGGCGCGCGCGCCTGAATTCGTCATGGGACAGAGATGGATAGAAATCTTGCAGCTTCCGCGCCCGTTCAAACTGGCCTCTGCAAATCAAAGCAAGAAGGAAGTAGGCCCATTCGACCGGATCCGGATCGAGCGCCCCATATTCGATGATGGTCACCTTGACCAGATCCACCAGAAGATCACAGGCGCGGTCGGCGTCGCCCTCCTGTAATGCGCAGATGGCAAGGCGGAATTTCGCTTCGGGCAAGTAGGATACGTAGTCGAGACAGCTGAGGTAGCGGTGCTTGGCCTCCTCCACCCTGCCCTGCTGGAGAAGCAGGTCTCCCTGCTTCAGCAAGGTGCGATCGCATGCTTCCCCGACGATATGGACGCTCTCTTGCTTTGAGATACGCCTGACCTTTGTAAGATCGCCGAAGGGGCCGGACTGGATGATCCTTTCGCCGAACTGCAGGCTCTTGTTCAGCGTGAACCACTGATATACTTGCGGCCTGTGGCTCAACGTATGACGCGAATGGATCAGGCTGAAACCGGCTGTCGTGATACGTCTTAGTTCGTCAGGATGGGCAAAAAGATAGTCCAGTCGCTCGACTACATTGCTGCCGTCAACAAAGACACAGTTCTGCATGTCGACAAAGCCGGCCGCCTCCACGGCTGCCGTGCGTTCTGTCACGAGACAGGCCTTTGCCCCGGGGATCTCAAAATGCTTGCGCACGACCTCGCCGCCCATAGTGCCGCATGTGGGGACGACGAAGCTCGCGTTCAGCGCGCGCGCATAGGCTTCTCCAGATAGGAGCTGGGCGGCCAGCTTGCTCTCATAGGCGTGTTGCGGCGAGACCAGGCAGGGGTAACGGTCGCGGATCGTCGGAAAGACCATCTGTCGCCAGGGATAAAGACCATAGGCCTGACCCGTGAGCGTGACCGGGATGACCTTTTGCTGCCCATAGTCGCGGTAGACTTCGGGATCGATGAAATTTGGCCAGACGAACAGATTCTCCCTCATTGCCGGCATATATTCCGGCGCCATGGTTGCGATCGCGAAATAGGTCTCGATGCCCCAGTGCTCCATATCGGAAAGAAAGCCGGCGCGTCGGTCGCACCACGCATCGGCGTTATGAAGACCGAGCTTCGGAACGGCGAGATGGGTATTGGTGTTTGTGATTTTTATCCGACGTGAGCCATGCGACCGGTAACCGCTTTCAAACAACGTCAGATCCGGTTCGTACCTGTCGCATATCTCTGCATAATCGCAGTCGCGATTAACGACGAAGACATCGAAATGTGTTGCAAGACATTTGACCTGCTGCTGCATGTGCAGCAGCAGGTAACTGGCCGCGTTCGCGTTGGGCTGATGGTCCCATTGAAAAAAAACGAGCCGCGGCTTTCGATGATCGACTTTGCTGTTCATGTCCCTATCGAATGGCTTCAGGAGCATTGAGTTCGACGCCCGGTGACGCCAGATGCGGATATGCCTCTTGCCAGGAGTGGGCGCTGAGTTTGTTCGTTACTCCGCCAGAAAGCTTCCACTCGAAATAAGCGATCGTCCTCTCAAGCCCCTCGCGAAGGTTCACCTTCGGTTGCCAGCCCAGTTGTTGCGTCGCGCGGCTGATGTCGGGCTTGCGTTGTGTCGGATCGTCAATCGGCAGAGCCTTGTAGACGATGCCGGACTTCGATCCGGTCATTTCGATCACCATTTCTGCCAATTCACGGACCTGGAATTCTCCGGGATTGCCGAGATTGATCGGGCCCGTAACCCCAGCGGGGGCGGCCATCAAACGGATGAAGCCGTCGATCAGGTCGTCCACGTAGCAGAACGACCGAGTTTGCCTGCCGTCGCCGAAGATGGTGATCGGCTCGTTGCGAAGCGCCTGAACGATGAAATTGGAGACGACGCGGCCGTCATTCGTCTGCATTCGGGGACCGTAGGTATTGAAGATCCGCGCCACCCGGATTTCCACGCCATATTGACGATGATAGTCGAAAAACAGCGTCTCGGCACACCGCTTGCCTTCATCATAGCATGCCCGCGGGCCGATGGGACTGACGCTGCCGCGATACTCCTCGGGCTGCGGGTGAACCGCCGGGTCGCCGTAGACCTCACTCGTCGATGCCTGGAAGATCTTCGCTTTGGTGCGTTTGGCCAGGCCGAGCATATTGATCGCCCCGTGCACATTGGTCTTTACGGTCTGCACGGGATCGTGCTGGTAGTGGACCGGAGATGCCGGGCAGGCAAGATTGTAGATCTCGTCGACCTCCACATAAAGCGGGAAGGTGATGTCGTGGCGGAGTATCTCAAAACGAGGATCGTCGAGAAGGTGCAGTACGTTATCGCGCGAACCGGTGTAGAAATTGTCCACACAGAGGACGTCGTTGCCCTCTCGCAAAAGCCTTTCGCACAGGAATGATCCCAGAAATCCGGTGCCGCCGGTAACCATGATTCGCTTGTATCCGTGCATTGATGTGCTCCGTTGTTGATGTTTGCCCGCAAGGGTGAAAACCATCTCAGCAAGCTCCCTTGCCTTTCAGAACCGCAGGAATTGTGCTGAGAAGAATGTGCCAGTCGAACCACAGGGACCGATTGTCGATGTAGAACTCGTCGAGTTGCTGCTGCAGTTCGATATCCGCGTTGCTTCGTTCGGATATCTGCCAAAGCCCCGTTAGCCCAGGTGTTACCGAACGCCGCTTGACACGAAACTCGCTATCCATTGCCGAGAGGTGATACTCCGGGAAGGGGCGCGGTCCCACGAAGGACATCTCTCCTGCAATGATGTTCACCAACTGCGGGAGTTCGTCGAAACTCGACGCGCGAAGGACATGCCCGATCACCGGCAGGATGCGCGGGTCCTGCCGAAGCTTGAAGTGGTTCGACCACTCGGCTTGTATGGCCGGATTGTCCCGGAACAAGGTTTCGAGGCGCTGTTCCGCATCTCTGTACATCGTTCTCAGTTTCAGGACGCGCACCGGCTTGCCAGACAAACCTTCCCTGGTGTGTCTGAAGAAGACGGGCCCCGGATCGATGGCATAGATCGCGGCGGCGGCAACCAGAATGCAGGGCATAAGCACCAGCGTCGCAGGGACGGCGATCACGAGATCGAGGACTCGACGAACCAGGTTCGTGCCTGCCGATCTCCCACCGACGGCCAAGCGAACACCGATCTCTCCGCTGACGTCTGCCGGTCGCAATCCGGTTATCTTGAGGTTCGGCGTGTCGGAGAGGAGGATGACTTCGGCGAACTGCCGACGCATCGTTGCCAACTCGGCGATAAATGAACCCGTATCGTCAGCGATCAGGGCAATCGACGGCCCATTGTCGAGAAATACTTCCGAAGTATCGGGAGAAGAGACTTCCGGCCGAATGCCATAGTGCCAATGCTCGGAGAAATACGCCACAAGCGCAGGGATACGATTGCGGGCACCAATGATCACTGCCGGCTCACCCCAGATACCAAGCCTCCAGGACAGTCCTCGTGCGGCCCCCCGCATAACAGGTTGAACAACCAATCCGAGGCCAAGGAAGCCGATGATCGGAAGCAGCAGTCCTAACCCTTCCGGCAGAAGGATCGCACCAAGCGCTGCGATGACGGCCACCTTGAAGGACGCTGTCGTTCGGCGGCGCAGATGTTCGTGGTCGTGAAGCCGATATCCGGGATAGAGCGCGTTCGATGCATAAAGAACGATTGCTGCCAGTGCTGCGAGGGCGAAAGCGCGCTCCGGCACCATATTCTCCGAACCGTGCGGAAGAAACGGCAGCAGAACAAGATAGGCTATCAGATAGCTTGCGATGTCGCCGGCGACCAGAAATGACGAAGCAGCAAGCCGAGGCAACCTGCGCCTCAATGGAACAGGGATATTCAGCCCTGCCCGCTTGTTGAATTCGGCGGCCGGCGTGGGGCTTGCCACTGATGGGACGGAGTTTGCCGCCTTCCGCAGGTCGGACGTGATTGCTGACGACGCAAATAGGGACATGATCGCTTCACACCTTTGCGGCTGCTGTTTTTGGCGCGCTCGATCCAAAAACCTCGTCTTCGATCGGAAACTTCCGAAGCCCCAGCCTCTGGAATGCTGTCAGTGAGATGAAGGTCGGCACGACGAGCGCGTAGCGCCGCCACAGCCGTCGCGGTTCGCATAAAAGACGAAAGGCCCATT
The DNA here is from genome assembly GCF_017948245.1 of Rhizobium sp. NLR16a. Classification (NCBI taxonomy): domain Bacteria; kingdom Pseudomonadati; phylum Pseudomonadota; class Alphaproteobacteria; order Hyphomicrobiales; family Rhizobiaceae; genus Rhizobium; species Rhizobium sp. NLR16a. The sequence goes on from NZ_CP072865.1 coordinate 2,601,933, forward strand.
CAAAGCCGCTTCTTTGAATTATCCTCGGAGCCTGCCGCTTGAGGCCGGCGTGGAAATCGAATGCAGCTCCGACACCGATGAGCATCGAAGCTTCGAGACGGTCGCGCATGCGCGCCATCCAGAGTTCCTGCTTGGGACTGCTGAGGCCGACCCAAATAATATCCGCACCCGACCGGTTGAGCCGGTCTGCGATATCAGCCTCCTCTTGCAACGACAGCTTATGAAAAGGCGGTGCATAGGTGCCGGCGATCTGCGCCTGCGGGAATCTTGCGAGAAGGCGCGCCTGCAACTGCTCCAGCGTCTCGGCTGTTGCGCCATAGAGGAAATGGCGCAGACCTTTGGATATTCCGGCCTCGAAAACAGACAACATCAGGTCAGGTCCGTAGACCCTGTCGCTTTCCGAATGGCCAGCACGCTTCAACGCCCATACCAGTGGCATGCCGTCGGGGGTTACGAGGAACGCCCGGTTATGTATCGACCGCAGCTCTGGATCATCTTGACATCGCACGACACCGTGGGCGTCGCGAACGCACACATATTCCCTCCTGCCGTCTTCGATGCCCTTTTGAATAAAACCGGTCGCGCTTTTAAGATTAACCGCCGAAATGCGAACACCAAGGACATTAGTCCATCCCAAAGAGTCCTTTTGCTTAAGAACTGAAGCTTGGATTCTGTCTGCTGTTTGCTTTCTCATGACCTGCGCTTTCGCGATCTAAACTGTCATCAGAATATGCCGGCAGCGCGATTGTCTCCATACTTTCAATTCCAACTATTGGACGTAGAAGACACTTCATATTCCTACGCCTTCGGCCCAGATAAGTTACAATGTTCGAAGTAAGGCGACGTACCCCCAATGCCTGCCACGTTGCTCTTTTTGATGAGTGCGATCCCGAAAGAGCTGTTTGACCTTCACAAAGCCGCGGAAGATAGTCACCCTCGCGTCCAGGCTGGGGTGGTTTGCGCGAATAAAGCGGGGGGAAATGGCCAACCCAATAGGCGAGATGGCTGGCGAGCCTTCAGAGCTGCCCGAGAAAACCAATCAGCTGCAGAAAAACTTGAGTTCTATTGGGAATATCGCCATCAGAGGACACTGAACCCTGATCAGGTGGAACGCTTATGGCTGACTATCAAGCAATGCCGAAGTCGCGAGGTGGGTACTCGGGGCGGGCTCGGCGGCGGCGGGCCGAGCATGGTTTGGATGATAAGACACACCCACAAGGAGCGCGCACACGACGTGGTCGAGCAGTTTCAAGCTGCCATGGCTGAACGCGCTATGGTCCGTCGCGCCGCCGGTTTCGTTACTCGGGGTGCGACGCCACGCTCCCGATGTCGATCCCGGCCTTCTGAAGATCGCCTAGACTGCCAAACTCTCCTGAAAGCATGATCTCCGGGTGTATCCTGAAGCTCTTGTCGTTCAGATTGCCGCTGTAGCGGTTGCGCGCAAACTGCACCGATCCGAGCTTGTGGTCCGGCACGTAAATGTATGCTGCAAGCCCATTGCCGCTCTCGACCGAGACGATATTGTCCTCGATGCGATTGGGGCCTGCCCAAGGGGGATGCCACCCCCAGCCCGTACCGTCATCGACGCGAAAGGCAGCGCCAGACCCGCCTGTGATGACGTTTCCTGTCACCAGGTTGCTCCAGCCGCCGTTTATGCCGATCGCCGATATGTTATCCGAAAGCGTATTTCCTTCGATGCGCACTCCACTGGCCTTGCCGTCGGTATAGATCGCCCAACTTATAGGAGAAGGCCATTCACTGGTATTTTCGTATCCGGGAGGCCAGAATGTCCCATCGACCCTGTTCATAAGCTGACCTGTTCCGGTGACGAGATTATAGCGAATGCTGCTGTTCAAAGGATCGGCCTGCTCACCCATCATCTTGATGGCGCCGCCATCTGCCGTTTGCTGATTGGCGTTGCGGACCACGTTGTGTTCGATGACCGCATCATGAACTGCGTCCTGAGGTCCCCATAGCGAGCCACCGGCAATACCGAACTGAGCCGCGTTTTCGATGAGATTGTGAGCGATCCTGACATTGTCGGCAGCCTGGAACCATATCCCGGCCGTTTCGAAATAGACCCTGCCGATGTCCTGGATGTGGTTCGACAGGATTGTCGCACCGTCCGATTTGAGGAAAGTGCCGTAGGTCGTGCCAACATAAATCCCGTTGCCGGCCACATCCGCAATCTCGTTGCCGGCAATCAAGACATCCTTGCTCTCGGAAACATGGATGCCGACGCCGACATTGTCGATGGAGTTGCCGAGCAGCCGGACGCCGTCCGCCCGCTCGATCCGTATGGCGCCAAAGCTCCTGGTGTCGGTACCGAACTTGCCGCTACCGCGCGGGTCCCCTTCCCGGAACTGAAGCCCTGATACAACCATCCGGTCGGCTCCATCCAGCCTGAAGAATGTCGGCAGGATACCGGCGACAGCCGTAGATCTGATTGGCAATCCATCGGTTGGGAGGTAGACGAGTTGCTCCCCAGCGCGGTCATACCACCACTCGCCGGGAGCATCGAGCAGGGCCGCCGCCCCGGCAAGGAAATAGCGGCTGCCTTCCGCGGTGAAGAAATAGGCAGTGCCTCTGGTGTTGACGGCCCGGTTGGCGGTATCGATTGAAACCACAGGGAGGGTGTCACTGCCCCATTGGCTGCCGGGGCGAAAACCACCGACAATGTGGGTGACAAGCCCCGCTGTATTTTTGGAGATCGGAAGATCGCCGGCATGGAAACAAAAACGCGTGTTGCCATGCCATATGTCGTCGTCCTCAGCGCACTTGGCCGCAAAAAGCCATCCTTTGCGCGGGTCTCCATCGAGCGGAGCATTGGGAAAGCGGGCCTGCGTCTGGAGCGCCCCGTTGACGAAAAGGTCGCCCAACTCCCTGCCTGGAGGCAGCTTCAGCGACGCGGTCCATCGGCCATCGGCCTGTGCCGTCCAATTGCGTATAAGCGGGCCACCGTGCAGAACCGGCGCTTCGTTGCACCTTGCCGCGATGACCAGGCCCGCGTCGCGGGCGTCGAAGACTATCGGTTCAGCGAGATAATAGTCCCCCTTGCCTATTGCGATCGTGTTTTCGCGGCCCTTCTCACGCGCAGCGTCCCGAGCTCGCTCGATGCTGGCAAAAGGACCATCGGTACGCTGAGGATTGGCTTTGGGAAGACGCCCACTCCAACTGTCTTTGCCATCGGGAGAAACATAGAATACCGCCCGGGGCGCGGATGTGCCCGTCAGTACTTTGCTCAGAGAAGTCCCCTTCAGCCTGTCCGAAAAGGTCGCCGGCGACGCTTCCGCGCAAGTCGCTTCCCTGAGCGCTGCCTGCAGCCTGTCGGGCGCATCTGCGTCCGGACTCACTGCGGCCAGGTTGCTCGGCTGCGGAAAGAGCGAAGCAAGCAGAAAGCTCAAGATCGGTGCGAAGCGCAGCCTGATCAAATCTGCAGCTCCGCCGTTGTGCTGCCTGCCGAGGCCCGCAGTTGCTGGCCGGGAGCCGTCGAAACAACGGGCTCATATAGAGAGAACATGATGATGCCCGACATAAACAGAACGAAAATCGCATCATTCTGGATCAGGAAGATCGTTTCGGTCAGATTCATCACCAAAATCACGACTGTAAAGACATTCAACCAGAGCCAGCCATAATGCGGATCGCGGCATTGGAGGACCGCCCCTTGGCGCAAGGCCTGCAAAAGCATCAGAGCGAACAAGATCATTCCGCTTATTCCGAAGTTCAGCAGCGTGTCGCGGAATCCGTTATGGGCGTGGGGAGCCATCCATTGGATCCTCGACCAGATAATCCAGGCCTCGGGGTTCGCCTCTGTCCAAAAGGCCTGGTAGCCGAAGCCGAGCAGCAGGTGATCGGCGATCTGACCATCGACCAGCTCCCATAAGGGCACTCGGCCCGTCAAAGTGGCATCCTTGCCAAGCGCCTCCAGGAATGGAACCAGGAATTCGTGAAGCAAAAGGAGGAGCCCAACGAACATTTGAACAAAAAACAGGACGAAGACGATGCGGCTGATGCCACCGATCCGCCGCAACAGGGAATAGAACCCGATCAAGCAATAGGCCGATGCCGTCGCAATGATCGCGGTCATCGATCCGGAGGCCACGAGACAGGCCCCGCCCGCGATCAAGAAAAGCAAGGCGGTTCGCCGTAAACCCCGGTTACCGTCAATTAAAACGGCCGTCGACACCAGTATCATCATGGCGGCGTACCAACCGAGACTGTTCTTGTGGATGAATATGCCACGCACGGACCCGTCCATTGGCATGCGAGCGAGACTCGGCGACGCCACGAAGACCAGAAGGCTGAGGACGATGCATGTTCCGAAGGTGGCAAATGCCAGGAGAAGCAACTGCCGTGGTGTGAAGCGTATTGCCAGCACGTAAGCCAGAAGCACTGTAAAGAGCAGGCCGATGGCGCGCCTGAATGTCGTTGATGGGCCCACCGACCAGAAGACGGACACAAACGGCATGGCGACCATCAAGGGGACAAACCAATTTCGCTTGAGCGCCGTTAGAAACAGCGGAAAATTCCTTACCAGCATCAAGAATGTAAAGCCGTATACGGGCAGGCAAAGCAGACGCAATATAGACCTGGCATGATCGCCAAGGGCTCCGTCGGCGTCCGCCAGCATGAGCGGGAAAAGGGCGCCTGTTTGAAGAAAAAGGCAAAAGCCTGCGCCCCAGCACTCTATCGCTCGCCAACTGACGGTCGGCCCATTCGAGGCTTTAAGCGTATAGGCTCTCATTATCGGTCCCGATTTGACTGGACAGATGAGAGGCTGTTGGTCGCGGCAATTTGGAAAGACATGGGTCCCCTTTCACAGCTGCGCTGCTTACCAACGAACATCCCGCCACCTCCCTAGTCAACCGACGCAAACGAAGGCGGAGCTAAGCCTAACGCGCGTACCCACCGTCCAAGGACGTTGTTTGGGTTAAGCTCACGGTCTACGCCTCCCCCAAAAGTTGGTGCCTGGGCAAACGGCATTGCCCATAAGAGCAGATGTCACCCGTGACCAATCGCCGGTAGCTTGACGATGAAAACGTACCGCGAAGCACGCCGCGCTAAGCCGCAGTCGGTGGTGAAGTGAGGCAATAATTTCTGGCGCAGCCGGCAGTTGGCAGGTGACGCTCGGAAGGGTTGGGATTTTTATGGTTCTGCGTCATGGTCCTGGTTTCGTATGCATTATAACGGAAGCGTCACGCGTTGTGGTGGTGACCCTACGAGCTCAGGGCGCAAGCCTGATCGCGCGGAATGATGCCTGTCCGCCTCCCATCCCTTTCCACGAAATCGCGTTGCCAAACGAACGAGCGTCCGCAACTCCGGCGTACCGATGTGTCGCGCAGCAACGCGCTTGAGAGGGGGTGTCATGGAGCGGCCGACGATCAGCGTCCTCATCAACAACTACAACTACGGTTGCTTCCTTCCTCGGGCGATCGACAGCGCCCTGCGCCAAAAGGCGTCTAATGCCGAAATCATCGTCGTCGATGACGGCTCGAGCGATCAGTCGCGCTCGGTTCTGGAAGGATATGAAAACCGGGTGAAGGTGCTCTTCCAGGAGAACCGGGGACAGGCCGCCGCCATCAATGCCGCTGTGAAGGCAAGCAGTGGCGAAATCCTCTGTTTTCTCGATGCCGATGACTGGTGGGCGCCGGGCAAGCTGTCGGCAACAGCCGCTGCTTTCCAGTCGAATCCTCATGCATCGCTTGTTTATCACCGACTGCAGCCGACGCAGATCGATGGCTCAATAGCCTTCAAGCCAATTCCTCGGACCTTGTGTTCGGGAGATTTGTCGTCACGGCTTGCGAGATCGGCCGGCTGGTGGCCCTTCCCACTGACATCAGCCATCGCTGTAAGACGTAGCGCGTGGGATGCGGCAGGAGATATTCCCGAACAGTTCCACATTTCCGCCGACGCCTGGCTCGCGGGCCTCTACCCATTTCTGGGGAACGTTGTCGCCTTGTCGGATTCACTCGGATTCTACCGAATTCACAACAATAACTGGTATCGGTCAGTCGATGACGCCGCCATGCTGCGAAAGCGCATGGCCCATTGGCGGACTGTCGTCGAAGTGACGAACCAGTTTCTTTCCGCCCACGATTTAGCGGGAAGGTTGCGTCTGACCGATCACTTTCCGTACCGGGTTGCCTCCGTCAGGCTGGAGGGCGCAGATACACGCACCCGGTTCAGACTTGCTGTTGAAGGGCTTTTTTTCGCCGGAGAACCAAACTTGCTGAGGCGTATGCGTGAGGCATTGCGGACAGCCCGCGACCTTCCTCGACGCGGTCAGGCTGTTGGCTTGTCGGAGTCGGCACGATGAAGGCGCTGATGCTGGTTTCCGAACTCGAAGACTACACCATCTCCTTCGCCAACGGTGTTGCGCAACACCTGCAGGTCGTGCTCGCAGTTCCGCATCGGCGCTATGCCAACCTTGCCTCCGCCTTCGATCCGGCTGTCGATCTGCACCTTTTGGACTGGCCACGGCACCGCTCACTCTCCAACCCCTGGTTCCTGCACCAACTCACGCGTCTCATCCGGACCGAGCGGCCGAACATCATTCACCTTCTGAGCAATTCCACACTCTGGTTGAACTTTGCTGCGCCATTCTGGCGCCCGATCCCTCTGGTGACGACCGTCCACGATGTTGACGTGCATCCCGGCGATTCCGACACCCGCACGCTGCCCGCCTGGGCTCCGCAACTGATGGTGCGGCAATCAGGTCATGTGGTCGTTCATGGTGAGGGGCTGAAACGAATGGTTCTCGAGCGATATTCAAAATCGCCTGATCGCGTCCATGTCCTGTCGCATCCGGCCATTCATCGCTACGCGGAGCTCGCTCGACAGCACAAGCTGACGCGGCGCCACGCAGATGGAACCTTGCGCGTCCTGCTTTTCGGGCGGATATTTGCTTACAAGGGATTGGAGCATCTGGTCCGCGCCGAGGCGATGCTGAAGGACCAGCTCCCCAATCTGCGCATCACGGTCGCCGGCCGCGGCGATGATCCCTGGATCTTCCAGCCCCTAATGGGCGAAGCCGGCCGCTATGATATTCGCAACCGCTTTATCGAGGATATGGAGGTCGCCCAGCTTTTTCTGGATGCCGATATCGTTGTTCTTCCCTACACGGAAGCCTCGCAAAGCGGTGTCCTCAACCTTGCCGCGGCATTTGGCAAACCGGTCATCGTGACCGACGTCGGCGAATTACGCGACACCGTTCTACCAAACGGACTGGGAATGGTGGTTCGGCCAGGGGACGTCGAACAGCTCGCCAGTGCCATCCGGACACTGGCGGAAAACAACGAATTGAGAAGCAGCTTAGGGACCAGCGCGCTCGCCTGGGCCACAGGTCCGAATTCGCCTGAGCAGGTCGGCGCAAAGGCTGCGGCCGTTTATCGTGAGGTGGTCGGAGCATGCGGATGACGGCGCTCACGGAGGGGAATCGGATAGCAGTGCGGAATGCAGCAACGGTCCGCCACTATGTCCCGGGTGGTTGCGAGAACGGCGGCGGAATCGGCAGGCTGGTCGGGTATATATCGAGCACCGCCAGGGAGGCGGGCGAAACGCACCTTGTCACAGATACCAGAGGGCGTCGCTGGTCCCTGGTTACGTCGCCGATGCGCCTGCTCGGCGCCATCTTGATGATGGCCAAGGATCGGATAATTGCTCCGGCACGCATTCACCATATTCATGTCGCGGGTCGCGGCAGCACCGCAAGAAAACTGATCCTCACCGAGGCTGCCCGCCTCCTCGGGTGCTCTCACATATTGCACCTGCACGATTACGACTATGCGAGTGACTTTGCCGCGCGCTCGCCACGTCAACAGATGCTCATACGCCGGATGTTTCAACATGCCGACCAGGTGGTAGCACTGGGTCAGCGCGACCGCATGACGCTGACGACGCTTCTCGGCGTGGACGAGCGCCGCGTGGCCGTCATCCGCAATTGTGTTCCCGACCCCGGGGCGCGCAGTGTTCACGTCGGCAAGATGCCGTTGATCGTCTTTCTCGGCCGATTGAGCGAACGCAAAGGCGTTGGGGAGCTTCTGCTTGCCTTAAGTCATCCGATTATGAAGGAGCTCCAGTGGCGGGCCGTGCTGGCCGGCGACGGACCCGTGGAAGACTACCGACGCCAGGCCGCAGCCCTGGGCCTTTCAAATCTGGTGAAAATGCCGGGCTGGCTCGGCGCCGACGAGGCGCAAGCCTTGTGTGCACGGGCAGATATCCTGGTTCTGCCTTCGCATGCCGAGGGCTTGGCAATGGCTGTGGTCGAAGGGCTCGCCCACGGGCTTGCGGTCGTTACCACGCGCGTCGGTGCGCATGGCGAAGTCATCTCCGACGGTGAAACGGGCGTCTTCGTGCCTGTCGGAGACAAGGATGCCCTGGCTGCGGCGCTGGCGAAACTCGTCAGCGATCCGGAAATCCGCAACCGCCTCTCGGCCAAGGCCCGGGCTCATTATCTCAGCCAGTTCAGTATGAGGGCCTACATGCGATCGCTGGAAAAACTCTACGACGCCGTCTCCGCGCAACCTCAAACGTCGGTTGGTGAACGATGACCATTTCAACTATCCCGCCAGACCGCAACACCTCGCTCTCGTCGATGCGCTATGACCCCCGGTTTCAGGTGGAAACCAGTTCGGACGACTTCGATCTGACATCGGGCTTGCGTCTTATCCGGCGAAGGATGGTGATGATCGTGGCTATCATCACGCTGATGATGGCGATTGCCGCTATCATGGTTTCCGGGTTGAAGCCGAGTTTTCATGCCGAGTCCCGGCTGATTATCCACACGCCTCTGGCGACGAAGCTCGGCCCTGAAGATTCCGGCCGCAACGATCCGCTGGACGCCACATCGGAGACCGAACGACTTCTTTCCAGAAGCATTGCAGAGCGGGTCATCCGCGACCTGAGGCTCGATGAGTGGCCGGAATTCAATCCGGCGCTGCAAGAGACCTCGCTTATCGACAGGATGCGAGCAATGTTGCGCGGTCTGGTCGACAGAGAAAAACCATCCTCGCCGGTACGAGACAGCATCGAGCCAATCATCCCGAATTACTACAAGGCATTGCGCGTATGGCGCGATGGCCAGGGTGACGTTATTCAGATCGGCTTCGATGCGAGCGACCCCCAACTGGCAGCCTCGGTCCCGAACCGGCTCATCAGCATCTATCTCGAAGAGCGGAAGGACAGTCTGCGTGGGCGCCTGGACGCGGCAGAAGAATGGGTTCTGCAGCGCATCGCCGAACAGAAAGACCGTGCTGCGGCGGCACGCGACGCCGCCGACGCGTATCAGAAAACTATGGACGTCGTCTCAAATGACGACGATCAGGTCGAACAGATCAAGTCGATAATGGAGCTGGGCGAGCGACAAACAAAAATCGAACAAGGCCGCGCTGAAGCGAGAGCAACGATATCTGCAATGGAAGCGGCTGACGACCTCTCGCTCGCCCTGCAGAATATGGTTATTCCCGACAGCATTGGTGCAATGCAACGGGAGCTTCGTGCGCAGGAGCAAGATCTCGAGCGCCTTCTCGAGACCTATGGCAACACGGCCGAAGCCGTGGTCGATATGCGCGCGAAGATCCTTAAATCCCGCACCGATCTCAGCCTTGCGGCCGATCGATATCTTCAATCAGTCCGCGCCAGGCTTGCGGCGCTCGATCATGAAGATGACGCGGTCCGGTCGGCCTTGGCGGTTGCTCATGAGAAACGCGCTCGCTCGGCCCTGGCGCAGACGGAACTGGCGCGACTCCAGCGAATGGCTGACAAGGAGCAAACCGCTCTTGATAAGCTCGACGAGCAGCGCCGCGGCTTGGCTGCGCAAGCCATGCTGCCGGGAGCGGAACTGGAAGTTTTGTCACCGGCAGCAGTGCCGCTGGCACCGCAGGGACGCGGACGGCTTTTCTATCTGGTCGGCGCCCTCCTGGCCTCGATATCGATCGCGGTGACGGCCGCTTTTGTGGTCGAGATGCTGGATAACTCGGTCCGCAGCTTCGATCAGATGGCCGGAATGCCTCGCATAGTGCCAGCCGGATTCATCCCACGCCTGAAACGGAGAGACCGGGGGGGGCCATCCATGCTCTTCGGGGACATTCAAGACGGGATGTTTGACGAAGCAATTCGCTCCGTCATAACTTCGCTCAAACAGTCCAACGGTGGAAAGCTGCCTCACAGTATCGTCGTGACGTCAGCTCACAGTGGAGAGGGCAAGTCGCTCGTCGCCAGATCACTGGCAATCGATCTCGCCGCCAACGGCATTCCGGTGCTGCTCGTTGATGGCGACCTCAGACACGGAAATCTCGACTCGTTTTTCAGGTCCGAGCTACAGCAGGGGTTGAATGAATTCCTGTGTGGACAGGCTGGAATCCGGGACATTATCGATCACCATCCGAGCGGCATCGACTTCATTCCGGCCGGCAATGCCACTCTCCATCGGCGCGCCCGCGTGACTGATGCGGCTGACATCGTCTCGATCGCCGCCTCACTGGGCCAAGTCGTCATCTTCGACAGCGCTCCTGTGCTCGCCTCGGCTGATACAATGCATCTGACGGCCTTGGCAGAACGAACGCTCGTGGTCGTTAAATGGGGTAAGACGAGCCGTCGAGCCGTCGAATTCTGCTTGCATCAGCTGAAGACCGCACGCAACGCGGAGCTTTGCGTCGCCATAAACAACGTCAATCCGAAACAACACGCCAGGTACAACTTCAGCGATTCAGAACTGTTTGTGAAGTCCTTGCGGAAATACAACGAATTCACATGAACAACGGCAGCATCACGCCTGGTTCAGCGAAGCAAATTACGGAGGGCTGTCGTGAAGAATAAAAACAAGGTTGCGCTTATTACGGGTATAACAGGTCAGGACGGTGCGTATCTGGCCGAGCTTCTCTTGGGGAAGGGCTATATTGTTCACGGCCTCAAGCGACGCTCTTCGTCCTTCAACACCAGCCGCATCGAGCATCTATACGAGGATCCGCACGTCGAGAATCCTCGGTTCATCTTGCATTTCGGGGACATGACCGATTCAACGAATCTCATCCGTGTGATTCAGGAAACGCAGCCGGACGAGATCTATAACCTCGCGGCACAGAGCCACGTTCAAGTCTCCTTCGAGACGCCAGAATATACGGCCAACGCGGATGGAACCGGCACACTTCGACTACTTGAAGCAATTCGCCTCCTGGGACTGACCAGGAAGACGCGCTTCTATCAAGCGTCCACCTCAGAGCTCTACGGCAAAGTTCAGGAAGTCCCGCAAAGCGAAACGACGCCTTTCTACCCTCGATCGCCCTACGCCGCGGCCAAGCTCTACGCCTATTGGATCGTGGTCAATTATCGCGAGGCCTATGGCATGCACGCCTCGAACGGCATCTTGTTCAATCATGAAAGTCCGATCCGCGGCGAGACCTTCGTGACGCGTAAAATCACCCGGGCGGCGGCTGCGATCCATCTTGGACTGCAGGAAAGGCTCTATCTCGGCAATCTGGATGCCAAGCGCGACTGGGGGCATGCGCGCGAATATGTCCGCGGGATGTGGCTGATGCTGCAGCAGGACGAACCGGAGGACTATGTCCTTGCGACCGGTGAAACGCACTCGGTCCGTGCCTTTGTCGACAAGGCCTTTGCCAAGGTGGGCATGCCGATTGATTGGCGTGGGACCGGAGTTGAGGAAAAGGGGTATGACAAGTCATCGGGTCGGTGTGTGGTGGAGATTGATCCGGCTTATTTCCGCCCGACTGAAGTTGACCTTCTTATCGGTGATCCAACGAAGGCGCATACGAAGCTTGGCTGGAAACATGAGACCAGTCTTGATCAGCTGGTTACGGAGATGGTCCGCGAGGACCTGAAAGTCATGGCACGAAATGTTCCGGCGGTAAGTGTAACCAAAGGTTTTGCCTATGCCTGAGGTGATCTACAGCCTTGCCGGAAAAAGGGTCTATGTCGCGGGGCACCGCGGCATGGTTGGCTCTGCGATCGTGCGCCGTCTTGTTTCCGAGGACTGCGAGATTCTAACCGCCACCCGCGCCGAGGTCGACCTCAGACTGCAGGAGCAGGTAGAGGCCTGGATGAGCAAGAATCGTCCCGACGCTGTCTTCCTGGCTGCTGCGCGGGTCGGCGGTATTCTCGCGAACGCTCACTATCCAGCCGATTTCCTTTACGACAACCTGATTCTTGAAGCGAACGTCATCCACGCAGCCCATAGAGCTCAGGTCGAGAAACTGATGTTTCTCGGCTCATCTTGCATCTATCCGAAGTTCGCCGATCAGCCGATCGTCGAGGATTCACTTCTGACGGGATCGCTTGAACCAACGAACGAGTGGTATGCGATCGCCAAAATTGCCGGATTAAAGCTCTGCCTTGCCTATCGCAAACAACACGGCAGGGATTTCATCTCGGCCATGCCTACCAATCTTTATGGTCCAAACGACAATTTCGACCTCGGATCAAGCCATGTCATGCCGGCACTCATACGCAAGGCGCATGACGCCAAGGTCAACCAGCAGCAAGAGATGTGCATCTGGGGCACTGGCGCACCGCGCCGCGAATTTCTTCATGTTGACGATTGCGCCGACGCCTGCCTCCATCTCATGAAGACCTATTCCGCCGAAAGTCATGTGAACGTAGGTTCTGGCGAAGACATTACCATCCTCGAACTGACACGCCTCGTCTCGGAGGTCGTTGGCTTCGAAGGCAAGATCACGCACGACCTCGCCAAACCAGATGGCACGCCACGTAAACTCCTGAGCGTCGACAAGCTTCGCACTCTCGGCTGGTCTCCGAAGATCGGTCTGAAGGAGGGCATCGCCGACGCCTACCGCTCCTTCCTTGATGGGCATTATCTCGAACGCAGCAACACGAGTTTATCCGGCGACGTGATCGCTCAAAGCGACGTCAGTTGTGAGAGAGCTAAGGCTTCGGCGCTGCACTAACAGGTTTTTGTCTCCGACAGCGCCCATGCTCTCACGGTACGGTGATGCAACCCGTCGCCCCTGATGAATACAGCACGCTCCTGTTTTCCATTTGATGCACTCCGTTATCGCGCAACGACTGCTGACGTCTGCGCGGCAGCTTTGAGCCCCTCGGCACCGGAGCCCCTTTGCGCAAACGCAAAAAGCCCGGCTCGAGAGCCGGGCTTTCCTGATCGACCAAAGTCAGACCAGATTAGAACGAACGCTGCAGGCGGAAGTAGCCCGAGGTAGAGTCGTCAGCGTCTTCCGGATCGAGGTACTGAACCGAAGCCTTGGCGTAGAAGTTGTCGACGATCTGGTAATCAACCGTCAGACCAACCTTCCAGGCATCACCACCGCTGAAGTCGTCGCCGGAGACATAGTAGTCGCCGTAGTACTGGACGCCGGGGGTGATCTTGAGCTTGTCGGTTGCCTTGATAGCGTATTCGGCAGCGACAGCCCATTCAGCTGCGGAGTAGTAGGAGTTCGGGCCGGAAGAATATACGGCAGCGAGGCCGAGCGTGCCGGGGCCGATGTCAACCGTACCCATTGCGCGGATAGCGCCGTCTTGGTTGTCGAAGTCCCAACCGCCGGTGAGCTGGTAGCTGAAGGCACCTGCCTTGCCGCCGAGACCGAAGGCAACGCCGACGTTGTTCGGGCCTTCGCCAGACTTGTAGAAGCCATCTTCCAGTTCGTCGACGCTGAGACCAGCGTAGAAGTCGCCGCTTTCGTACTGATAGCGGATGGAGTTGTGCAGCGTTACGATCGAGCCGATGTCGTCGGTTTCACCCGAAAGACCATCGTCCCACCAGCTGTAGAAGAGACCGGCGCGGAAGCCCGCGACGTCGAGGTAAGCGGAGTCGAGAATAGCTTCCTGGTCGGAGGCATTGTCAGCATTGAACTGCATGACGATGACGCCGGTCAGCGGACCATACTCGGTGTCGCTCTTGGCCGTGAACTGAACCTGACCGCGGGTCTTGGCATCCCAATCCGAATCGTTGCTGGCCGAGCCATTGAGCGGCTGATCACCAACGTCGACCTGGAAACGGATGTAGCCTTCGATCTTGAGGCAAGTTTCGGTGCCGGGGATGTAGAAGTAGCCGGTGCCGTAAGCGTCGCAGACGCGAACATATTCAACCGGTTCCGGCTCGGCAGCAACAATAGCGTCAGCAGCCTGAGCACCGGAAACTACTGCGAGAGCAGCAGCGGAGCCGAGAAGAAGGCTCTTGATGTTCATAAATGACCTCCAATTCAAAGTTTCGATCGGGTTTGGGATCTTTCGCTGAGCAGCGTTCCCTGCCCCATCCCCGTGTTTCAAGAAGTGGACGATCCGTCGCCCTTGCTTCCGAGGGTGAAAATACAAGACGGCGACCGTCACGCAATCACCAACTTACTCGAATGGGTGGTTTGCGGGAGCCTTCCCGACATTCTGTTGCCGAAAGGACACAAGTCGGGCAACCGGCCCCGATTTCCTTTATGCTTTGTTAAGAAAAGCCTGGTTTTGCGGCTGCTTAGCGGAAATCGACAAAGAACTGGACAAGCGCCTTCCGACGCATTCGCGACACCTTTTTGACAAGATCCGGCAGTTGCGGGAGAGATGGCAGCTCCCGAAAGCGTAACCGCACGTTCACGGATCCGCTATCGGCGCTGCCTGAGGCAGAAGAGCAAAACGTGATTCCCGCCGACGATTCTCTCTCGTCGAGACGAAACGATTCTCCCTCGCGCGACTTGGGGGCGATAGCCGACTAAGCGGCCGCGATTCGCCAACAGAAGATAAGACTTGGATGCGCTGCGGAAATCGAAATGGCGGAGAAGATGGGATTCGAACCCACGATACGCTTTTGACGTATACTCCCTTAGCAGGGGAGCGCCTTCGACCACTCGGCCACCTCTCCGGTGCCGCCTAACTAGGGTGAGCGGTCTGTGAATGCAAGGGTTTTTTGAGTTTTCACCAGAAGAAATGCAGCGGCGGCCTTTCGGCTTTTTACGGCCAGACGAGAACAATCGCTCGTCTGCGCCCGCCTCCAAAAGCTCGGCCGATCGATTCTTCAGGCGCGCACGCCTTGCGGCGCGCGCGCTCGCGGACTCAGCTCAATAGGCTCTTCAGATCGGCTGAGGGGTCGGCGAGGATCGCTCGATTGGGGTTAGTGCCAGATTCCAGCAGTTTTTTGCCGGTCACATAGGCCTTCGCGTCATTGATCGCGTCGACAGCGATCAGCCGGCCTTCCCTGAAGTACCAGATCGAGTGAGCCCCTTCGCGGGCGCCCGGACGCAAAAGCGTGTCGTCATAGCCGAGATTGAAGCCGGCGATCTGCAGCTTGACGTCGTACTGGTCGGACCAGAACCACGGTTTCGGCTCATAGGGCTCGTCGCCACCAGCGATGACGGCTGCCGCAGCTTCAGCCTGGTCGACAGCGTTCTGCACCGATTCGAGCCTGATGCGCCCACCCTGCCATGGAAGTGCGGCGCAATCGCCGGCCGCAAAAATCGCCGGATCGGAGGTGCGGGCGAATTCATCGACAAGGATGCCATTGGCGACTTCGAGACCGGCTTCCTTGGCAAGCTGATCGTTCGGCACGACGCCGATGCCAACGACGACGAAATCGACATCGATGACCGAGTCGTCGGAAAGGGCGGCGCCGGAGACGCGGCCATTCTTGCCGATCAAATGCTTCAGGCCGGTCTTCTCGCGGATCACCACGTCGTGGCTCTCGTGAATGGCGCGCATGAGGTCGGCCGTTTCCTTCGCCGCGACACGCTGCAGGATTCGATCGGCCATTTCGATGACCGTGACCTCGAGGCCACGATGGCGCGCGACGGCCGCAGCCTCGAGGCCGATGTAACCGCCGCCGATGATGAGGACGCGACGACCGGGGCGCATTTCATCGGCCAGCAGATCGGCGTCGCGCTTGTCGCGGGCGACATAGACGCCTTCGAGATCACCGCCGATTGCTGCCGGCAGCCGGCGCGGCGTCGAGCCGGTGGCGAGCACCAGCGTACCATAGTCGAGAACGGAGCCGTCCTGCAGCAGAACTTGCTTGCTGTCCCGCTCGATCTGTTCGGCCCAGGTCGAAAGGCGAAGATCGACGTCGTTGTCGGCATACCAGTGTTCCGGGCGGAACAGCAGGCGATCGAAGCTCATTTCGCCGAGCAGATATTTCTTCGAAAGCGGCGGGCGCTGATAGGGGGCTACATCTTCGGCGCCGATGAGCGTGATCGGGCGCGTATCCTTCAAAGCACGCAGTTTGGCCGCCAAGGCGAAACCCGCCTGTCCCGCGCCGATGATCACCACTCTATCCGTCACGATCTCACTCCTGAAACTAGGCTCGACACTTACGCCAAGGCCTATCCCCTGCCCTATGCGCCGTCAACGGAAAGCGGCTTCTTACATTCAGCCGATTTCGATCCAGCGACGCTCGTGGAAGGACTGTGCCATGGCATGCACCGACTTTTCTATCCTGAGACCGTCTTTAAATGTCACGATCGACGACGGCTCGCCTGATATTGCCCGGATCAGCTCGCGGCACTCGATGATCTTCAGATCGTTGAAGCCGAGGCCATGGCCAGGAGCCGGGATGAAGCGATCATAGGGCCGATGGGCAGGCGCCGCCAGTATCTTGCGAAAGCCCTGCTCCGAACCCGGCCCTTCTGCCTGATAGAGTTCGAACTCGTTCATGCGCTCCTGGTCGTAGAGGATCGAGCCTTTCGAGCCGTAAATCTGCAGGGCGATGCGCCCCTTGCGACCCCAGGCGGCGCGATTCGCCATCAACACAGCGGAGATGCCGCCGCCGAAGCGCATCAGCACGTTGGCGGCATCGTGATTTTCGACGGCGCGGCGGCCACCCTCGCTGAGCGGACGGTCGGCATAGGGCTTCACCATATCCGTTATGACGGCCTCGACATGGCCGAAAAGATACCAGAGCAACGACAGCGGGTGCACGGCGAAATCGTCAAGTGCACCATAGCCGGCGGAAAGCTCGCTTTTCCAATAGAAGAAGACGTCGGGATCAGCCATGAAATCCTCGTCCATTTCGACGCGGACATGGTTGACCGTACCGATGGCGCCGTCGCCGACAAGCTTCCTGATGTGCCGCATGACGGGATTCTGAATGTAATTATAGCCGAGAGCGGCAATCTTGCCGGACCGCTCCGCCGTCGCCAGCATGCGCTCGGCATCGGCATAGGCGGGCGCCATCGGCTTCTCACACCAGACATGTTTGCCGGCTTCCAGGGCAGCGACCGCCATTTGGGCATGGAACTGATTGGGCGTGGTGACGGAAACGACGTCGACCTCGGGATCGGCGATCAGCGCCCGCCAGTCTGCCGTTGCCTTTTCGAAGCCGAACTCACCGGCACGGGCCTCGGCAAGCCCGGCATTGGCTTCAGCCAGGTGCACGAGCCGCGGACGCTCGACATCGCCGAACACGGTCTTCACCGCATTCCAGGCCAGTGCATGGCACTTGCCCATATAACCGGTGCCGATCAAACCGATGCCAAGTGGCTTCATTTTCCATCTCCTCCAGAAGTGTGCGCGGATTTTTGGAATATCTGGATCATTTTGGCAAGAGACCGTTGGCAGGCATATGGCCTTCATTCTATCGGTGCGATTGTACAAAACCCTTCAATTACAGGCGATTAAAAACAATTAGGCGCGCCGTTCGAAATCGTCTATGCTCGGCAATATGGAATATTTGTTTCATCCGGTGAGCCGCAAGCATGGATAATGATCCCCAAAGGCACGCGCGCGTGCCGCGCGATTTCGAAAGCCTGCGCAGCACCATCATCGAGCGCAAGGCGAACATGCCGAAGCGGCTGGCGCAGGTCGCCGCCTTCGCGCTCGGCAATCCCGATGAAATCGCCTTTGGCACGACGGCGAGCATCGCGGCCGCCTCCGACGTCCAGCCCTCGACGCTGGTACGCCTCGCGCATCATCTCGGTTATGGAGGCTTTTCCGATCTGCAGAGCATCTTCCGCGAACGGCTGCGCGACCGGACGCTGAGCTATGAAGAGCGGCTCGTCACGCTGGAGCAAACGAGCGGCGACGACGAAGACGCCAATCTGCTCTCCGGCTTCATTGCGGCGGCCAGCCAATCGGTCAACCGGCTGGCGGCGACGGTGCAGAGCGATACGTTCACGAAGGCAGTCAATCTCCTTGCCGGCGCCGACACGATCTATCTGATCGCCAAACGGCGCTCCTACCCGCTGACGGCGCACATGACCTACGCTTTTTCCAAGCTCAATATCCGCCATCAGATCGTCGCCTCGCCGAACGGAGTCGACCCTGAGATGGTGCAGTTCGCAACACCCAGGGATGCGGCGATCGCGGCGAGCTTTTCGCCTTACGCGGCCGACAGCCTCAGCCAGAGCCAGGAACTTGCCGACCGTGGCGTCCCCGTCATCGCCATTACCGATTCGGCCTTCTCGCCCCTCGCTGCCTGCGCCACGCACTGGTTCGAAGTGGCGGAGGCCGATTTTGCCGGCTTCCGCTCGCTGTCGGCCTCGATGGCGCTGACCATGGCGCTGCCGGTCGCCATCGCCGAACGGCGTCGAAAACGTCAGCATTCAAAAGCTGTAAAAGCCAAAATGGAATAAACATTCCGAATTGACAAAATATCGGAACCGATGTTTCATTATTAAAAATTCGCAGGCACTGGAAGCCGCGCAAAATCTAGCGGGAGGACATCATGATACAATCGAATCCGGGATTACAGCCGGAGCCGGCGCTTGATGTAATCACCATCGGCCGCTCCTCGGTCGATCTTTACGGCCAGCAGATCGGTTCGCGACTGGAGGATATCGCCTCTTTCGCCAAATCCGTCGGGGGCTGCCCGTCCAATATCGCCATCGGCACGGCGCGGCTCGGCCTCAAGTCCGGGCTCATCACCCGCGTCGGCGACGAGCAGATGGGACGCTTCATCCGTGAGCAGGCGGCGCGGGAAGGTGTGGCGACGGACGGCATCGTCACCGACAAGGAACGGCTGACAGCGCTGGTGCTGCTTGCGGTCGAGGCCGAAGGCGTGTCGCCGATGATCTTCTATCGCTCCGACTGCGCCGACATGGCGCTCGAGGAAGGCGATATCGACGAGAACTTCATCAAGTCGTCGCGCGCCGTTCTCGTTTCCGGCACGCATTTTTCGCGGCCCAACACCGAGGCCGCGCAGCGCAAGGCGATCCGCATCGCCAAGGAGAACGGCCGCAAGGTGATCTTCGACATCGACTACCGGCCGAATCTCTGGGGCCTTGCCGGCCATGCGGAAGGCTTCGAGCGCTACGTGAAGTCCGACCGCGTCTCTTCGAAGATGAAGGAGACGCTGCCGGATTGCGATCTCATCGTCGGCACCGAAGAAGAAATCCTCATCGCGTCGGGCGCGGACGACGTACTCGGCGCGCTGAAGGAGATCCGACGGCTGACGCCGGCGACCATCGTGCTCAAGCGCGGCGCGATGGGCTGCATCGTTTATGACGGGCCGATCGCCGACGACCTCGAAGCCGGCATCGTCGGCCAGGGCTTCCCGATCGAGGTGTACAACGTGCTCGGCGCCGGCGACGCCTTCATGTCCGGCTTCCTGCGCGGCTTCCTGCGCGATGAGCCGCTGAAGACCTGCGCCACCTGGGCCAATGCCTGCGGCGCCTTCGCCGTCTCCCGACTGCTCTGCTCGCCCGAATATCCGACCTGGGCGGAACTCGACTTCTTCCTGAAGACCGGCAGCAAACATCGGGCGCTGCGCAAGGACGAGGCGATCAACCATATCCATTGGGCATCGACCCGGCGCGGCGAAATCCCGCTTCTGATGGCGCTGGCGATCGACCACCGCTCGCAGCTTGTCAGCGTCGCCGATGAACTCGGCGTCGGCCATGACAAGATCGTCGCCTTCAAGCGGCTCGCCGTCGAAGCCGCCGCTCGCGTTTCGAACGGCCGCGAGGGCTACGGCATGCTGATCGATGAACGTTTCGGCCGCGACGCATTCTTCGATGCGGCGACGAAGAATTTCTCCTGGATCGGCCGGCCTGTCGAACTGCCGGGCTCGAAGCCGCTGCGCTTCGAATTCAGCCAGGATATCGGCTCGCAGCTTGTCGAATGGCCGCTCGACCATTGCATCAAGTGCCTGTGCTTCTACCACCCCGACGATCCGGCCGAATTGAAGACGGAGCAGCAGGAGAAGCTGCGCACGCTTTTCGAGGCCGCGCGCAAAGTCGGTCGCGAGCTGCTGGTGGAAATCATCGCCGGCAAGAACGGCCCGCTCACGGACGATACGATCGCCACCGCGCTGGAGGAACTCTACGCGCTCGGCATCAAGCCGGACTGGTGGAAGCTGGAGCCGCAGGCTTCCGGCGAAGCCTGGAAGAAGATCGATGCGGTGATCGCCAAAAATGATCCATGGTGCCGTGGTATCGTGCTTCTCGGGCTCGAAGCGCCCGCAGAGGAACTGATCTCCTGTTTCGAGGCGACGCTGGCGGCTCCCTCGGTGAAGGGCTTCGCCGTCGGCCGGACGATCTTTGCCGATCCGGCGCGCGCCTGGCTCTCCGGCGAAATAAACGACGAGGCGGCAATCGCCGACATGGCCGGCCGTTTCCGGCAATTGACAGAGGCCTGGCTTCAGACGCGCGGGCTTCACTGAGAATTAGACCCCTCCCCAACCCCTCCCCACGAGGGGGAGGGACTTAACTTGAGGAAACGCTTCACGCCACAAACGAGCTCTCTTGCGGACGCAACGTTGAGGTGAAATGCGGCGAGCCCCCACGAGTTAGCCCCTCCCTTGTGGGAAGGGGTTGGGGAGGGGAAACCAGACAAAAAGTTAAAAGTTCGGGAGGCCCCGATGGGCAAGACGATACGGTTGACGATGGCGCAGGCCATCGCGCATTTCCTGAAAGTACAGATGACTGTTGTCGACGGCAAAAAGGTGCCGATCTTCGGCGGCGTCTGGGCGATCTTCGGCCACGGCAACGTCGCCGGCATCGGCGAGGCTCTCTATCAGGTGCGCGGGGAATTGACGACCTACCGCGCTCATAACGAACAGGGCATGGCGCATGCCGCGATCGCCTATGCCAAGGCAAATTTCCGCACGCGCTTCATGGCCTGCACGACCTCGATCGGCCCCGGCGCGCTGAACATGGTGACGGCCGCGGGTGTCGCCCATGTCAACCGCATTCCCGTTCTCTTCCTGCCTGGCGACGTCTTCGCCAACCGCGCGCCGGATCCGGTGCTGCAGCAGATCGAGGATTTCGGCGACGGCACCGTGTCGGCCAATGATGCCTTCCGCCCGGTTTCGCGTTACTTCGACCGGATCACCCGGCCGGAGCAGATCATCACGGCGCTAAAGCGGGCCATGCAGGTGCTGACCGATCCGCTCGATTGCGGCCCGGTGACGCTGTCGCTCTGCCAGGACGTTCAGGCCGAGGCCTTCGATTATCCGGAAAGCCTGTTCGAAGAAAAAGTCTGGACGACCCGCCGGCCGCAGCCGGATGCCGACGAACTGGCAAATGCCATCGCCCTTATCAAGGCATCAGAGAAGCCGGTGATTGTTGCCGGCGGCGGCGTGCTCTATTCGCAGGCAACGAAGGAACTCGCGGCCTTTGCCGAAAGCCACGCCATTCCCGTCGTCGTCACTCAGGCCGGCAAGTCGTCGATCAACGAGACCCATCCGCTGGCGCTCGGCTCGGTCGGCGTCACCGGCACATCGGCGGCGAACGCGATCGCCGAAGAGACGGATCTCGTCATCGCCGTCGGCACGCGCTGCCAGGATTTCACGACCGGCTCCTGGGCGCTCTTCAAGAACGACAGCCTGAAGATGGTCGGCCTCAACGTCGCCGCCTATGACGCGGTGAAGCACGACAGCCACCCTGTGGTGGCCGATGCCCGCGAAGGGCTGAAGGCGCTTTCGGCAGGGCTTTCCGGCTGGAAGGCGCCGGCAGCGCTTAGCGAGAAGGCAGTTGCGGAAAAGAAACTCTGGATGGAGGCTGCCACCAAGGCGATGGCGGCGACCAACACCGCCCTGCCCTCCGATGCGCAGGTGATCGGCGCGGTGGCGCGCACTCTCGGCGGCGAGAACACGACAGTGCTTTGCGCCGCAGGCGGTCTGCCCGGCGAGTTGCACAAGCTCTGGCCGGCGACGGCGCCCGGCAGTTATCATATGGAATACGGCTTCTCCTGCATGGGCTACGAGATCGCCGGCGGGCTCGGCGCCAAGATGGCGCGCCCCGAACGGGATGTCGTCGTCATGGTCGGCGACGGTTCCTACATGATGATGAACTCCGAGATCGCGACCTCGGTCATGCTCGGCCTCAAGATCAATATCGTCATGCTCGACAATCGCGGTTATGGTTGCATCAACCGGTTGCAAATGGGGACCGGTGGCGCCAACTTCAACAATCTGCTGAAGGACTCCTATCACGAGGTGATGCCGGAGATCGATTTCCGCGCGCATGCCGAAAGCATGGGCGCCATCGCCGTCAAGGTCAGCTCCATCGCCGAACTCGAGCAGGCGATCGTCGATTCGAGGAAGAATGATCGTACGTCCGTCTTCGTCATCGACACTGATCCCTTGATCACCACTGAGGCCGGCGGCCATTGGTGGGATGTCGTGGTGCCGGAAGTCAGCCCGCGCGAAGAAGTCAACAAGGCGCGCAGGGGTTATGTCGAAGCCCGCGGCTCCCAGCGCATCGGCTGAACAGGTTTAGCCCCATTTTTCCGGAGGAGCGGACCCGCTCCTCCGCAATGTCTTCAAGGAGAATATTGATGAAGGCCAAACTCGGCATGTCGCCCATCGCATGGTGGAACGACGACCTTCCTGAGCTTAGCGACGATGTGTCGCTTGAAGAATGCCTGCGGCAATCGCGCAGTGCCGGTTTCACCGGCATGGAGCAAGGCCGCCGTTTCCCCAGCAACCCGGAGGAGATGCTGCCCATCCTGCGCGCCGCCGACGTGACGCTCTGCGGCGGCTGGTTCTCCGGCACGCTTGTCAATGAGGAGCTTGCCGCCAACAAGGACCGCATCGCGCCGATGATCGAGCTTTTCAAGGCGGTCAATGCGCCCTGCATCGTCTATGGCGAAGTCGGCCGCTCCATACAGGGCGACCGCTCCAAGCCGCTCGCCACCAAGCCGCGCCTCACCGACGACGAGATGAAGGCCTATGCGCGCCGCGTCACCGAATTCGGCGAATGGTGCGCCGAGCAAGGCATGCCGCTCTCTTATCACCACCACATGGCGGCCGTCGTCGAAACCGAGCCGGAGCTTGACGCCTTCATGCGCAATTCGGGCGAAGGTATTCCGCTGCTGCTCGACGCCGGGCATCTGGCCTTTGCCGGCGGCGATGTGCTGCGCGCCATCGACAATCACCACGCCCGCATCAACCACGTCCACGTCAAGGACATTCGCCAATCCGTAGTGGACGGACTCGATCGCAGCCGGCAATCCTTCCTCGACGCCGTAGCGCTCGGCGCCTTCACAGTGCCAGGCGATGGATCACTCGATTTCGGCGCCATCGTCCAGCGCTTCGCCGACCACGGCTATGAAGGCTGGTTCGTCGTCGAGGCCGAACAGGATCCGCGCAAGGCGCCGCCGCAGAAGATGGCCGAGATCGGCCATGCCGAACTAATGCGCGTGATGACGGCGGCTGGTTATACGGTGGAAACGGAAGGTTTCCCGAAGCGGTAACGGAAAGAAGGCCCCTCCCCACCGGTGATGGGTTGAACGAACTGCCGGAGCAAGGAGCCCCCTCATCCGCCCTTCGGGCACCTTTGCCGGGGTTGAGCCACGGGGCTCAACCCGTCCTTCGCCCCCCAGCGGAGAGGGGGAAACGAGGCAGCGCGGCATACACCTTCTCCCCTCGGGGAGAAGGTGCCGGGAGCCGGATGAGGGGGCTGCGCCTATCAACATACGAGGAGAAACACCAATGCCAAACCTCAAGGTGAAACCATCAGGCACGCATGGCTGCGTCACGCATGTCACCCCGGAAAGCGCCGGCTGGACCTATGTCGGGTTCGATCTGCACCGGATCAAACCGGGCGAGACTGTTTCGGGAGAGACCGGCGAGCGCGAGGTGTGCCTGGTCTGGGTCAGCGGCAAAGGCAAGGCTTCGGCCGGCGCGAAGGATTTCGGGACACTCGGCGATCGGATGAACCCCTTCGACGGGGCTCCGCACGCGCTTTATATCCCGATGGGTTCGAATTGGTCGGTCACGGCGGAAACTGATCTGGAACTCGCCGTCTGCTCGGCGCCCGGCGGCGGCGATTATCAGGCGAAGGCGATCCCGCCCGGTACGCATCCGCAGGTGACGCGCGGCAAGGGCACGAATGTGCGCTACGTCAACAACATCATGCCTGAGGACGATAATTCGGCGCATTCCCTGCTCGTCGTCGAGGTGATCACGCCAGGTGGCCACACCTCCTCCTATCCGCCGCACAAGCACGATCAGGACGACCTGCCGAACGAGAGCTTCCTGGAAGAGACTTACTACCATCGCCTCAATCCACCGCAGGGTTTCGGTTTCCAGCGCGTCTACACCGACGACCGCTCGCTCGACGAGGCCATGGCGATCGAGGACGGCGACGTGACACTGGTGCCGAAGGGTTATCACCCCTGCGCGGCAACGCATGGCTATGATCTCTATTATCTCAATGTCATGGCTGGGCCGAAGCGGATCTGGAAATTCCACAATGCCGCCGAGCACGAATGGCTGCTGAAGGTATAAAGGCCGCGTTCGATCGCTAAATAATCTGACAGCGCCAAACCGTCGATGATGGTTCACTGCCTCCATCCAATGAGGATGGAGGATCATCATGCATAGCTCGAATTTCACGATACCGGCCCGCAATATCCGCTCTTCGCGGCTCATCCGGCCCGGCCTTCTCTCTGCAGTCGGCACGGCGGTCCGCTGGCTGGGGCGCAAGATCGGCGAACGGCGCAACTACAATGCGCTGATGGAACTTTCCGACGCTCAGTTGAAGGATGTCGGCCTCTCCCGGGGGCAGACAGAAAGCGACGTGCACGTTTACAGCCGCTACTGAAACATCAAACTCACTGTGTTACTGTGCCCCTGTGCAGCCTTGTCGGGCTACCTGCCTGAACCGGATGATACGATGTTGCAGTTTTCAACAGCACTGCTCCTGAAAACGAAGACCGTCACCATTCGTGACGTCGTCTGCAATGGCGAGTGCCGCCACAAGAGCGACGAGGAATGTGCTCACAAGACAAGCCTCGTCTATCCCTATCGCGGCGTCTTCATGCGCCATGTCGGCCGCACGGATACGGTGGCTGAAGCCAATCAGGTGTTGTTCTTCAATGCCGCTCAGGGCTATCGGATCAGTCATCCGATCGCGGGCGGCGATGCCTGTATCGACCTGTCGATCGACGAATCCATGCTGGAAGAGTTGGCGCCGAAGGAGCAGGCGCAGCCCGGCCCGGCCTTTTCCTTCCGCCGCCAGCGCCGGCGGATCGACCCGCGCGCGCAGGCGCTGGTCGCCCTGCTGCGTCACGGTCTTAGGCGCAACGTCGCCGAAACACTCGAGGCGGAAACGCTGGCCCTGACGCTGGTTCGCCGCTCGCTCGGCGAGCGCACGTCGCACGCCGCCGGCGCCAGCCTCGGCCGGCAGAAACTCGTCGACCGGGCAAAGCTGGTGCTTTCCTCCGATCTCGCGCGACGCTGGACGCTTGCGGAAATCGCCTCGGAAGTCGGCGTTTCCCCTGTTTACCTCACCCAGGTCTTCCAGCAGGTCGAGGCCACGCCGCTCTATCGCTATCAGCTGAGGCTGCGGCTTGCCCGGGCGCTCGATCTGCTCGGCCAGTATGACGATCTGACCTCACTCGGCCTCGATCTCGGTTTTTCCAGCCACAGTCATTTCAGCGCCTCTTTCAAACAGGCCTTCGGTCAGACTCCGGCCGAATTTCAGCGCTCGGCGCAACTGCGGCGCCGACCGTAGAGCTTTTCCGAGTTGATCATCGCTAAAGTTTTCGACAGCGATGACGCGGTCTTCGATGCTCTTATGGCGCTGTCCCGATCCAGGGACGATCAATGGAGGATTACCCGATGAAGAAGACCACATGTGCTGCCTGCGACTGCGAACTCGGCGCCGAGATCATCACCGTCAAGCTCGGCGGCAGGACCGTCGAAGTCTGCTGCCAGGAATGCGCCGAGGCACTGAACGAGGCGGAAGCGTCGACGTCGGCCGCTCAGAGCGGCAACGAATAGGGGCAATCGCCGGAGGCCGCGCCGGGAAGGCGCGGCCTCCGCCTCTCAGGCGGGCAGAAGCCCGTATCGCCAGCCGCGGCGTCTGGCATTCTCAGACAGCACCAGCAAGGCAAGCACCACCATGCCTGCCTCGGCAAAGACAGGCACCATCCAGATTCCCTGCTCGCCGAAGACGAAGGGCAGCAGGAAGGTGAGAGGCAGGGTGAGAAGATAGGGTCGCGACAGACCGAAGATCGCCGCGCGCGGCGCATCCCCGATCGACTGAAAATAGGACGACAGGATCAGCATCTGCCCGAAGAGAAAATAGGCGCCGATCGTCCAGGGCAGAATTCGCCTGACCTCGGCGATAATGGCGGGATCGCCAACGAAAACGGCGCCGATGCGACCGGCCAGCAATTCCACCGTGATCTCCACCAGGCTGCAATAGACGAGTGCCGAGAGCATGGCGATCTGCAGGCTTCGGCCGACGCGCGACCCAAGGCCGGCGCCGTGATTGTTGCCGGCGATCGTCTGCAGTGTGATGCTGAGGCCAAGCAGCGGCAGATAGGTGAAGGTCAGGATGCGGGTGATAATGCCGTAGGCGGCAAGGGTGGCGGTATACTCACGCGTGCTCCAGAGCGAGACGTTGACCAGAATCGCGACCGAGGCAAGCGATATGCCGATGAAACCGAGGCTCATCGGCGCGCCCAAGGCGACGATGCCGCGCCACTCGACAAGGGCGAATGCGGGAGAAGGCCTGAGTGTCGCCGGCCGGCGCCAGCGATAGACGAGCACGGCCACGAGACAGATGAACTGCGAGGCGATGGAGCCTGCGGCCGAACCGACCACGCCCCAATGCATCACTGCCATGAACAGCCAGTTGGCGAGGATGTTAAGCAGTGAGGCCGAAAGTGTGACCACCGTCATGAACCCGATCCTGCCTTCACAGCGCAGCCCGTCGAGATGCAGCGACAGGAAGAAACTCACCGGCGTCGAGGCGATCATCGCGCCCATGAAGAGCATGGCGCCGTCGGCCACGGCGGTGTTGCCGGCGGCGCCGGCATCGATGATCCGCCCGCCGAGGGTCCAGTAGACCATGATGAGAATCACGATGACGGCGAGCGCCAGCGTATGGGCGCCGGAAAATACCCGACGCGCGCCCTGGCGATCGCCGGCACCGAGCCGACGGGCGAGGATGCTTCCCATGCCGTTCGAGACGAGCGATTGCAGGGCGACCAGCAGCATAAGCCCCGGGAAGATCAGGCTGACGGCTGAGAGGGCGTCGGGGCCGACATAGGCCCCCAGGAAATAGGCGTCGACGACAGCAAACAGGCCGTTGACAGTGGTGATCGCGACGATCGGCGCCGCAGTTCTGATGAATACGCCCGGCAGCCAGCCGGTGAGGAAGGCATTGTCATTGGAAGGATCGGCCATGGAGAAATCCCTGCGATATCGGGCGACATCCGCTGCGGCTTGAACAAGCGCATGCATGCGGACAGCCTGGAAAGGATGAGGAGCGATCAGAGATCGAGCACCAAATGAGGCACGCCGTTCGAGGTCTTCCTGGGGGAGACGCCGTCGGCATCGATCTGTGCACTCACGCGTCGACGAAAGGCTGAAAAGCTCTCGAAGGTGACCACGTCAACCGCTACATCGAAATGGATGCTGATTCGGTGGAGGCCGCCCGGCAGAGCCGAAAGCGAGAGAATTTCGCCCGTGAACGGCTGATTGAGATAGCGGCCGCGAATATGGGCGCCGACGAAGAGCGGCGTCTTCGTAGCCGCATTGGGTTTTGCCGCCAGAGCCGCAAGCGTATTCCAGTCACGCGCGCCGTGCTGGCGGGCGATCATTTCCAAGGCCGCACCGTGGGTCAGCGCGGTGCCGCGATCGTTCATCGCCTGGCGCAAGCGCTTAGCCTGGGCCTTCAGTTCTTCAATGCCGGGATAGGTCGTCATGGAGTGAGCCTTCGCAAGGCATGCTCTTCGACTGCAAATGGGAGCTCGCATTGCCGTCAGTCAGCATGCACAAGGGGCCGTGACCATGATCACGAGGGCTTCACCATGGATTTTCATCCGCGAGCGGCCGGTGCCTCGAACCGGGGCCTTGTATGCGCGATCGCCGTCGGCATGTCAAGAATGGCGCGACTGCCCGCAGAATTGCGCGAATTTGGAGCAGACCTGGCCGGAATCGATGCGATTTCCAGCGATTCTCAGCAACAGCCTTCAATCTTAACGACGATCTTCAGCAATCGTCAGCACTCTTGCATTATTCTCTGCTTATGATGAGCGGAGGCTAAAAGGGCCTTTCAGATGCACCTCGACACAGAACACCCCAAGCCGGAACGTGCCTACAGGGAGTTTCACCTCGACAGGCCCGGCAATATCATCTTCGTCGGCCATCACCTCAGCACCGGAACCCAGGTGCGCTGCCTGATTCGCACGATCACGCTTGCCGGCGCGGTGCTCGAAGTCAGTCCGAGCCTCGAGATGCCGAGCCATTTCTTTCTCGAAATACTCGGCATCCATGACGAGATCGGCGCCACCGTGGTCAAACGCGAAGAAGAACTGGTGACGATCAGCTTCAACATGCTGCTCAATCCGGAATTCCTGCACCACGTGCTGCGATTGAGCTTCGAAAACTGAGGCCGCCTCCAATCGCCGCCCGATCGGGGCGCGGCCTCCTCGTCTCGCCCCTTCTTGCTGAGAGATGCGCGATGATCGGTATGATCCAGAGAAGTCCGCGCCATTCCGGGCCATCGAGCGGATCGGCCATGGGATCGCGGCGCATCCGGTAATTGCGGGACGCGACTTCGTTGAAGAGAACTACCCAGTTGAGAAGCATTGCCTATCCTCCATCTATTGCTGGAGTAGTTGAGCTAAGCCTTCGCGCCTTCGCTATGTAGAGGCATGGAGGAAAGGGGGTTTTCATCCATGAAAGAGGCGAGCTGGGACGATCTGCAGCTTTTCTTCCATGTCGCGACCGGCGGCGGGCTTTCGGCGGCGGCGGCGCGGACGGGGCTCAGTGCGCCGACGATCGGCCGGCGCATGCTGGGGCTCGAACGGCTGACCGGCCGGTCGCTGTTCAACCGCGGCCCCACAGGCTACCTGCTTGCCAAGGACGGCCAGGAGTTGCTCGATCGCGTCCGGCTGATGCAGGATGCGGCGCGGGCGATCTCCGACTGGCGCGGTGAAGTGCTGACGCTGCCGATTGTGTCGACGGTCGTCGACAGCTGGACGTCGCGCTTCATCGCCGACCACCTGGCCAGCGTCTGGACGCCGAAAGACTGCTTTCGCATGTGCTATAAGACTCGTGACGCGAGCGTCGATTTCACCTATCGCGAGGCGCATATCGCCATTCGCCACAGCCGGCCGGATGGCGGCAACGTCGCGATCCGCCGTTCAGTCAAGGTAGCGCATGCGGTTTATCAGGCAGCCGATTATGACGAGAGCAATTGTAACTGGATCTCGCTCGGAACAGATATCGCCATAACACCGGCGGACAAGTGGACTTTCGAACAGCCGGATTATTGGATCACCAGCTGGACGAACACGCCGCATATGCTCTTTTACCTGATCCGAGGGGGCGCCGGCCGCGGCGTGTTGCCCTGTTTCATCGGCGACGAGGAGCGCAAGCTCGTCCGAGCTGGGCCTGTCATCGATGCATTGACCTACGAGGTGTGGATCGTCGCGCATGACGACGAGCGGCAAAGGCCGGAAGTCAGGACGGTCATCGATCGCCTGGCCACACTGTTTGCCGATCATGAGGATCTCTTTGCCGGAGAGAGACCGTTGGTCTGAAGCGAACAAGAACGCGGGCCAGCGGGCCCGCGTTTGCTCACCGGTTGGTTTCATCACGCGGCGAGATGCCGCTCGATATCGTCGATCGGCAGATTGGTATAGTCTTTCGCCAATTCCGCCAATATAGCCGCCTGCGTCCCGGCGCTCAGCGCCGGCCGCAGGGTGCCGAGCGCCTTCGGCGGCGCGATGAGGACGATACGGCGCGCATCCTTTGCCTGCGTCAGCTCGTCCATTCGCTCAGCCACATGTTTCAGAAATTGCGCTTCGGCCTGCTCCTGCCAGCTGGTCTCTTCGACAGCGCTGCGGCTCCATCCATCAGCGGCATGGCTGCGGCCAGGCTTGTCGCTGCCGAGCTCACGATCGGGCTCGTTCGGCTGCGTCAGCGTTTCCAACACCGTCAGGCTCATCAGCTGGGCATCGCCGGCATTCTGCATGATCAGCGCCTTGGCTCCATTGCAGACTACGACCCATGATTTCCCGGGGATTCTGATGTCGGTCATCTTCAACTCCTCGCTGTCGTCATCGAAGCGCCTTGCTTCATCGATCGAAAGCGCGTCGCGATCTTTCAGATTCGCTCCTTGCGCTTTCGGTTTTTGTTTTTACGCATGTCGTTATCGCAAACCGCTGACACTTTTGCGCGACATGCTTTAGGCAGAACGCCCGACCATTGAAAGAGTTCGAGAAAACTGCGCCGAAATCGGTCGGGGAACAATCCGTAATGCATTTTGGCGGGAGAGCCTGCGTTCCGATTCTGAACATTCGGCGCACCGCATGGAAACAAAATTTGAACTCGTTAAAATTGTCTTTTTATATTTGACGAATGTGCAAAACATTCATGTGACCGTGGCTGAAGCAAGATCAGCTTGCTCCAGAGCAAGAACCCCCAATTGTGCCCTGCCTGACGGAGAATGTAAGATGACTATGCTCCGCGCCACACACCTTGCAACGGTCAAATCCGCCATTTACGACCTGCGCTGGGAAGAGTTCAACGTCAAGCGCCCGGCCCGTATCGTCGCCGTCCGGCCGTGCCTCACCGGAGTCTCGATGCGAAGCGCCGAGATCATCGACATATCGCAGGGCGGTGCGACGTTCATCGTCTCGACCACCGCCGGTCTGCCGAAACATTATTATCTCAACATTCTCGGACTAGCCTATCGGATCGGCTGTGCCGAGGTCTACCGCAATAAGGAACGCATCGGCGTGAGGTTCATCAACCTCCTGGACCCCGAGGTTCTGCGCCGCGTCGTGCGCGCCGATTTCCTTGTCGGCAATATGGAAGCGATCGACGCCCGGCGTGCGCCGATGTTTCGGGAGACAAGGCCGGCGGCCAGTCTCGCATAAGTCGTCGATCGAAGGCGAAATTTGGCGGCGATTCAAAGCGCTACGCCGTCCCTGCCGCGTTTGAACAGGCGCGCCGGGCTGCTGTGGTTGCGGAATAATCTTGCTTGCCTTGGCCGTGCCCGGGCCTATTGTTGCGCCTGATCTCAACATGTCCGGGAAACCGCTTTCGCATGTCCGCCTTCTCGCGCTTCACGCCCCTCATCAGCGCCCTGCCCTCCACAGTTCCCTTCGTCGGCCCTGAGGCCATCGAACGCCAGCGCGGACGTGCCGTTCTGGCGCGCATCGGCGCCAATGAGAACGGCTTCGGCCCGGCCCCTTCCGTGCTTGCCGCGATGCGCGAAGAGGCACGCGACATCTGGAAATACAACGACCCGGAAAATTTCGCGCTGCGAGAAGCGCTTGGCGCGCATCTCGGTGTGACGTCCGCCAATATCGCCATCGCCGGCGGCATTGACGAATTGCTCGGCCAGATCGTCCGGCTGGTGATAGAGCCGGGGGCGCCCGTTGTTACCTCGCTCGGCGCCTATCCGACATTCAATTTCCATGTCGCCGGTTTTGGCGGCCGCCTGGTGACCGTCCCCTACGCAAACGACCGCGAGGATCTCGACGGGCTGCTCGATGCCGTCAGGCGCGAGAAAGCGCCCCTCGTCTATTTCGCCAATCCCGACAATCCGATGGGAAGCTGGTGGGACGCCGACAGCATCGTCGCTTTCGCCCGGGCGCTGCCCGAGACCACGATGATGGTGCTGGACGAAGCCTACAGCGAAACGGGGCCGGCAAATTCGCTGCCGTCGATCGCTTCGCTCATCAATCTGCCGAACATCGTCCGCACCCGCACCTTTTCCAAGGCCTATGGGCTTGCCGGCTCACGCACCGGCTACGTGATCTCGACCTCAGGCACGGCACAGGCCTTCGACAAGATCCGCAATCATTTCGGCATGAATCGGCTGGCGACCGCCGCAGCGTTGGCCGCGCTCAAGGACCAGGCCTATCTG
Source organism: Rhizobium sp. NLR16a (assembly GCF_017948245.1). Classification (NCBI taxonomy): domain Bacteria; kingdom Pseudomonadati; phylum Pseudomonadota; class Alphaproteobacteria; order Hyphomicrobiales; family Rhizobiaceae; genus Rhizobium; species Rhizobium sp. NLR16a. The sequence continues at coordinate 2,634,173 of NZ_CP072865.1, forward strand.
GCCGAAGTGATCGGGAAGATCCATGCTGCGCGGGAGCGGATCGGCCGCATTGCCCGGGCGAACGGTCTTGAGCCGCTGGCGTCGGCGACGAACTTCGTGGCGATCGATACCGGCCACGACGGCGCCTATGCGCGGGCGATCGTCGATGGCCTTATCGAGCATGGCGTCTTCATCCGCATGCCGGGTGTCGCGCCGCTCAATCGCTGCATCCGCGTCAGCGTCGGGCCTGAGGCTGATATGGCGCTGTTCGAGGAAGCGCTGCCGCAGGTCTTGAAGACACTCGCCTGAGCTGTCATTCCTGTCCGCTCGCCGACATCGGTCGGTCTTCGCCATTTGTCTGGGTGTTGCGTTCAGCTGAGTTCCTGGGCGAGGCCGATCAGAATCCCCTCAGGTCCGCGGATGTAGCAGAGCCGATATGCATCCTCATACTGAACGACCTCTCCTACGAGCTGCGCGCCGCGCCTGCGGAGCCTTTCAAGCGTCTCGTCGATGTCATCCACTGCGAACATGACGCGGAGGTAGCCGAGGGCGTTGACCGGTGCGTTCCGGTGATCTGCGATGACAGGCGGGGCCAGGAAGCGGGAGAGCTCGAGCCGGCTGTGGCCATCCGGCGTGCGCATCATGGCAATCTCGACGCGCTGATCGCCCAGTCCGGTGATACGTCCGGCCCATTCGCCTTCGACCGTGGCCCTCCCTTCGAATTCGAGGCCGAGTTCGCCAAAGAAATCAATCGCCTCTCCGAGGTCTTCGACGGCGATTCCCACGTTGTCCATTCGCTTGAGCGCCATGTTTTGATCTCCAAGGTGTCGTTGCAATCGACCAGGTCTTGCCTCGTCTAACGAAGGACGTCCGAGGCACGCCAATACCGACAGCTTGGAAAACATCTGTTAAAGCGCCGTGCGTCCTTTTGGACAGGCGGCGCTCCAACACGTCGAGCTGACGTATCGTTCCGTCTGAAACGGCTTCAGATTTTCGGTCGATGCGTCAGTGCACCGTCATCCATTCGCGGGCAGCGCGCAGTGCTTCCACGAGCTGCATCTTGTTCATGGCGGCGGCCACGTCGGCGCGAAGCTCGGCGGCGCGGTCGTTGCCCTTGATCGCGGCGATGTTCAACCACTTGTGGGCGGCAATGAGATCGACGGCGCAGCCGCGGCCGGTCGCATACATCAGACCCATTTCGCAGAAGACATCGGCGCTGTTGTTGTCGCCACCCATGGTGGCCGTTTCAGCATTGTGCATTTCAAAGCGTGCCATCGGTTTTATCCCTGTTAGCCTGTTTACGACTTACCCTGTTTTACCTTCGGGCCCTGCCGTCTATCGCGGCTTTGCGGCCCTTCCGGTCCGGCGGGCTTGCCCCGCTCGTCTGATGACTCGACTATGCCAAATGGCTTTCAAAAAACGCCTAAAATGCATGATTAATTTGAGACAAACAAACTGCAAACGCTTGGTAAAATTGGGTTTTTGTTAAACATCGGATTCCCTGTGATCTAGGCCTTTTCGCTCAAATTTTACAAAAGATTCAGATTTGGAAATAAACAGATCGTTCATCATGAAATCAGCAGGCGACGGGTTTAAAAGTTCTATGGTCGGCCTTCGGCTGCATTCAGCGAGCGGCGAACGGACAGCCGGCTCTATTTACCTTTACGTTCGCGTCAGTTATTTTCGCGACCGGTCAGAAGACATCAGGGAGGAAAAGATGATCCGCAGTCTCGTTCTTGCCGGCGCTATCGCCGTGATCGCGGGGACAGCCTATGCCGAGGAACCTATCGTCGGCAATTGGAAGACGGCCTCCGGCGAAACGGCGGTGATTGCCGCCTGCGGCGGGAGCTTTTGCGTGACGCTGAAAACCGGCAAATATACCGGCCGCAAGATCGGCACACTTGCCGGGACCGGCGGCAGCTATGCCGGCGAGATCACCGACCCAGCCGCCGACAAGACCTATAGCGGCTCAGGAAAGATTTCCGGCAATTCACTGAAGATGCAGGGCTGCGTGATGAAGATTCTCTGCAAGACGCAGACCTGGACACGGCTCTGACGCGATAAGGCCGACGCAACAATCATCCAAAAACGTAATCATGCCGGCCGAAATGCCGGTATGCCTCGACGTCTTCCAGGCTTGCCGATCCTCATTGCAATCGCCAGACCCCGCCCCGCAAGCTGAACGGCGGATGAACCGGCATCTCAGCACTCGTTCAGCCGAGGTGTGGCAAAACTCATGTCACGGTTAAGTTGCGTATTGGGGGTCCGGGATGAACTTCTATATTCTGGCAAGACGTTTCACAATCATCACTCTGTTCGCGGCGATCTTCGCCGTCACATTTTCGGCGGTCGTCGTGCACAATGGCGGCGGCGGCACGCAGTCGCATTTCGGCGCGAGCTATACCTGCCTGGAGAGAAGCGGAACTTTCTGCGCACCGACGGTGCGGTGACTGACATCAGACTCTTAAGAGAAAAAATCGGATTCCGCCGGCGCGGCGTCGTTTGCTTGTCAAAGACAACTCTCTATAATGCGTCATGAACAAACGAATCTCCCCCCTGTCGCCCCTCGACATTTCCTCTCCGCCCCCTTTCCAGCCCGAGAGTTTCGATGATCCCGCCAAGGCCGTCGAGACGCTGACAGCGCTTTACGAACGCAATACGGCGTTCCTGATCAAAAACTTCGCCGAGCTTGCCCAAGGCGCTCCGATCGCCTCGCGCTACCGCGCCTTCTATCCGCAGGTCAGCATCGAGACGACGAGCTTCGGCCATGTCGACTCGCGCCTCTCCTACGGCCACGTGACGGCGCCAGGCATCTACACGACGACGATCACCCGGCCGAAGCTCTTCAAGCATTATCTGAAGCAGCAACTGTCACTGTTGATTAGGAGCCACAATGTTCCGATCGTCGTCTCGGAATCGTCGACGCCGATCCCGCTGCACTTCGCCTTCGGCGAGGGCGCGCATGTGGAAGCATCGGCCTCAGCCTTTGTCGATGTTCCAATGCGCGATATCTTCGACACGCCCGACCTCAACACCACCGACGACGAGATCGCCAACGGCGAATATATCCCGCCGCCGGGCGAGCCCTCGCCGCTTGCGCCATTCACCGCGCAGCGCATCGACTATTCGCTGGCCCGGCTGTCGCATTATACGGCGACGCATGCCGAGCATTTCCAGAATTTCGTGCTGTTTACCAACTACCAGTTCTATATCGACGAATTCTGCAGCTGGGCGCGCAAGCTGATGGCGGAGGGCGGCGACGGTTACACCGCCTTCGTCGAGCCCGGCAACATCGTCACCCTGCCCGGCTCGAGCGCGCCGGAAACGAATGCGACACTTGCCCGCCTGCCGCAGATGCCGGCCTACCATTTGAGGAAGAAGGGTCATGCCGGGATCACCATGATCAATATCGGCGTCGGCCCCTCCAACGCCAAGACGATCACCGACCACGTCGCCGTGCTGCGTCCGCATGCCTGGCTGATGCTCGGCCATTGCGCCGGCCTGCGCAACAGCCAGCGGCTAGGCGATTACGTTCTCGCCCATGCCTATATGCGCGAGGACCATGTTCTCGACGACGACCTGCCGGTCTGGGTGCCGATTCCCGCGCTCGCCGAAGTGCAGGTGGCACTGGAAGCGGCCGTGGCCGAAATCACCGGTTACGAGGGTTTCGAGTTGAAGCGCATCATGCGCACCGGCACCGTCGGCACGATCGACAACCGCAACTGGGAACTGCGCGATCAGCGCGGGCCGGTGAAGCGGCTTTCCCAGGCGCGCGCGATCGCGCTCGACATGGAATCGGCAACGATCGCCGCCAACGGCTTCCGCTTCCGCGTGCCCTACGGCACGCTGCTCTGCGTCTCCGACAAGCCGCTACACGGCGAATTGAAGCTGCCTGGTATGGCGACGGCCTTTTACCGCACGCAGGTGAACCAGCATTTGCAGATCGGTATCCGTGCCGTCCAGAAGCTTGCGGCCATGCCGCCGGAAGCGCTGCATTCGCGCAAACTGCGCAGCTTCTTCGAGACGGCCTTCCAATAGGCCTTTTCTTCACCGGCCGGTCGCAACAGGCGCCGAACTCTGCGCAAGCATTTGCGGTCTGCCGGCGGCAATGTTCAGCCCTGCAATCAACAGGGTGAAGGCGACGAAGACAAAAGCGACGCGCAGAAGGGCCTTCAGCCCACCGCTTTCATCGAATGCCAGCCCGCGCTTCTCATGGCGGCGCGCCCATATCTGGCTTGCCAGCGCGATTTCAAGAATACTCATTGCCATTCTCCTCGACAGGTTTCAACGAAGCCTTGTCGAGCGCTATCTTGCGATTTCGACAGGTGACCGGCACAAAAGATTTGTCCTGACGCTGTCGAAATGCCCGCACCCCATTCGTCCAGAGGTATTGAAACCCTGCAAGGAGGCTGCCCCGCGATGAAATATCTCTGCCAAGTCTGGTTCGATGGCGCGATACTCGACGCCATGACCAAAGAGGAGAAGGCCGAACTCGACGCAAATTCACTGCACTACGACAGGGACCTCGTCGAAAGCGGGCACATGATCGTCGCCCAGGCGCTGCAGCCGCCAACCTCGGCGGTGACGGTTCGGGTGCGCAGCGGCGAGACGTCGGTGACGGATGGCCCATTCGCCGAGACTAAGGAAGCGCTCGGCGGCTTCATTCTGATTGAGGCGAAGGACCTTAACGACGCGATCCGCGTTGCCGCCGGCATTCCACTCGCCAAACTGGGCGCGATCGAGGTGCGGCCAATCCACGAATTCGCAGCTCAATGAGGACAAACCGATGAAATTTCTATGCCAGATCTGGTTCGACACCGAAAAAAGCAAGCTGGTCCCTCAGACCGAATGGGATGCGCTCACACAGGAGTGCATCATCAGCGACAATCGCTGGCGCGAGAGCGGCCATCTGCAGGTGGCGCTCGCCTTGCATGAACCGTCAACAGCGATCACGGTCCGCCTGCGCAATGGCGAAGTCTCAGCGACCGATGGCCCATTTGCCGAAATCAAGGAGCATCTCGGCGGTTTTGTGCTGATCGAGGCAGAAAATATCGAGGAGGCGAAGACGATCGCGTCGAGCTTTCCGATCCTCAAATATTCCTCAATCGAAGTGCGCCCGACTTACGCCATCCAGGATGGGAAATAGCCATGCGTTATATCTGCATGATTTATAACAGCGCCGACACGGATGGCAGGCTGACGCCTGATGAAACCGGTGAACTCATCAAAGCGCATTTCGCTTTCGATGAGGAGCTTCGCCGCGATGGCATCCTGATCCATTCCGATGCCTTGGAGATGCCTGACCAGGCGACGGTGCTGCGCGTTCGAAACAATACGCTCTCCGCCACCGATGGGCCCTATGTCGAGACGAAGGAACACCTCGCCGGCTTCTACGTCATCGAGGCGCCAGATCTCGTAAAGGCGAAAGAGATTGCCGGACGGATCCCTTCGGCGCGTTTCGGCGCGGTCGAGCTCAGGCCCGTGCGGACCCTCACCGCGCCGCAGTGAGGAGGAGCGCCTCTGGAGAGCGTGATCGAAGAGATTTATCGAACCCAGTCGCGCCGGGTGCTGGCGACGCTGATCCGCCTGCTCGGGGATTTCGATCGGGCGGAGGAAGCGCTTCAGGATGCCTTTGCCGCGGCCGCCCGGACATGGCCGACGGATGGCATCCCCGCTAACCCGTTCGCTTGGCTCGTCTCGACCGGACGTTTCAAGGCGATCGACACCATTCGGCGGCGAGCGCGATTCGATGCCTCGCAGCAGCACATCGAGGACAGCCTCTACAGCGTCGACGAAACGGAGATCGGCGATATGGAAGCGATCGAGGACGACATGCTGCGGCTGATCTTCACCTGCTGTCATCCCGCTATCCCCTCCGATGCCCAGACGGCGATGGCGCTTCGGGAAATCTGCGGATTGAGCACCGAAGAGATCGCCCATGCGTTTCTCGTTTCGGCGCCGACGGTCGCCCAGCGGATCGTGCGCGCCAAGAACAGGATACGGGCCGCGAATATCCCCTACGAAGTGCCGGGCCGCGACGCACTGCCTCAGCGGCTCGATCAGGTGCTGCACGTCATCTATCTCGTCTTTAACGAGGGCTATTCCGCCTCATCAGGCGGGGATGTGGTCCGCGCCGACCTGACCGCCGAGGCGATACGGCTGGCGCGGTTGCTTCTGGCGCTGCTGCCGCATCCTGACGCCCGTGGGCTGCTGGCGCTGATGCTGCTGCAGGATTCCCGCCGCCTGGCACGCAGCAACCAGCAGGGATCGCTGGTGCTGCTCGCCGACCAGGACCGTTCGCTCTGGGACCGTGTGAAAATCGCGGAAGGCCTGGCGCTGCTCGCCGAGGCGATGCGGGCGGCAGAGATCGGCGCCTATACGGTGCAGGCGGCGATCGCTGCCGAGCATGCCAGGGCGCCGACGGCCGATGAGACCGACTGGCGGCGGATCGCCTTCTATTACGATCTGCTGCTGGCGGCGCAGCCATCGCCGATCGCGGAACTCAACCGCGCCGTGGCGATCGCTATGGCGGACGGGCCGGCAAAGGGACTGGATCTGATCGATGCCATTCTGGGCCGCCAGGAGCTCACGGCCTATCACCTCGCCCATTCGGCGCGCGCCGATTTCCTGCGCAGGCTCGGCCGCACCGAAGAGGCGATCGCCGCCTATCAGACGGCGCTGTCGCTTTGTCGGCAGGAGCCGGAGCAGGCATTTCTGCGGAAACGGATTTCAGAGCTTGCCGCGGCGCCCGAGCGGCAGTGAGATCGCGGTGCCCGTCAGCGCCGAAACGATGATCAAGAGATGCGCGTTGACGCTTGCCTGCGCCAGCGCGGCCAGAGCCATCCGCTCACCCGATGCTCCGAGCGCAATGGCACCGGCGGTGATGCCGGCCGGATAGGTGCCGACGCCGCCCGGCGCGTGCACCGGCAGGACAGAGGAGAGTTCACCCCCGAGCGCGCCGCCGAAGCTTGCCGCCATCGGCAGCACGCCCATCAGGCCGAGCGCCCATGCGAGCACGATCACCTTCACCAGCCAGTTGACGATGGTCATCGCCCAGGCGCGCGCAAAGGCGGCGGCATCGAGCGGCAGACCGTTTTCGATTTCGACGACGAATTTCTGCGCCTTTTCCGGCAACAGCCTCGCGGCGACCCGCAGAAGCGGCTTGCGTGCAGCGAAGGCCGCGACCGGCAGCAGCAGGAAGCCTGACCAAAGCGACCACGCGACAAGCGCATCGGCCGCAGCGAGCGCAAAGCCGATACCGGCCGCCGCCAGGAGCGCGTGCAGATCGAGCAGCCGCATGACCAGGAGCGCCGAGGTTCCGCGGGCCAGCGGGATGCCGAACTCGGTGCGCATCAACAACGGAAAGCTGGTCTCGCCGGTGCGGAAGGGCAGCATGATATTCAGGAGATTGTGGATCTGCGTGACGCGGAAGAGGATTGCGAACCGGCCCGCCGTTTCCTTGGGAAAATAATCGTAGATGCGCCAGGTGCGCAGGAAATAGGTGCTCGTCAACGCCACGAGCGCACCGATCACCGGGCCTGCCCCGACATCGGCCCATTGGCTGATGATGACGGGCCAACCCCAGAACCATTGCACGAAGAGCGCATAGGCTGCGACAATTGCGACCGTCAGCGCCGTCATGCGATTGCGCATAAACCAGGATTGCCGGCTTTCAACGATCGAACTCTTCATGTAGTAGGCATTCCTCGCTTGGCGTCGGCATGAGCCTCGGCTCCATTGCCAGGCGTTTTAGGAGAAATGAAGGTTGGGCACAACGGCGGAGTTGAAGCCACGGGCGGCGAGATCGCTTCAAGGCCGACAACCGCGGCGGCAGACCGACAAATCACGGCGCCTTGCCGGCTTGACTTGGAGATCGATGTTGGAGCGCATTACCAGAAACATCAGGAGCGCGAGCATTTTTCTGGCAGTCTATTTCCTGCTGAACATCGTGCTCCGCATCGCATTGCCCCATACGCTCGATCTCGACGAGGCGGAACAATCGTTCTACTCGCAATATCTCTTGGCCGGCTACGGCTCGCAGCCGCCCTTCTACAACTGGATCCAATACGCCATCGTTTCGGTGACCGGGGTCACGATGTGGGCGCTCTCGGTTCCGAAGAACATCATCCTCTTCGGCTGTTATCTTTTCTATGGGCTGGCCGCCCGCGAGGTGCTGAAGAGCCGTCTGCTCCCGCCTATCGCCATGCTGAGCCTGATTACCCTGCCACAGGTTGGCCTGATGGCGCAGCGCGAACTGACCCACACCGTTGCCCTGCTGTTTGCGACCTCGCTCTTCCTCTTCGGCTTTTTCCGCACACTTCGTCAGCCGACGATCGGGAGCTATCTCGTCGTCGGCATCGCCACCGGCATCGGCCTCATCTCCAAATACAATTTCGCCATCCTGCCGTTTGCCGCCTTCGTCGCAGTCCTGGTGGACCGAAAGTGGCGCAGCCGGCTGTTGGACTGGCGTCTGCTGCCGGCATTCGCAATCGCCATGCTGATCATTCTGCCGCATGCGCTCTGGCTGCCCGATAACCTCGTCAGCGCTTCGGCCCCGACCATGGAGCGGATGACCGCCGAGCACGAGGCCGCCGCTGGCCTTCCCCGTATCGGACAGGGGCTGTTGTCCCTCGCAATCGCCGTCCTCGGCTTCGTCGCATTGCCGATCGTTCTCTTCGCAGCAGCCTTCCGACTGGATTTCTTCCGTGCGTTTTCCGCGTCCAGTCCGATGATCCGGGTCATCGAGCGGATGATGATCGTCAGCCTGATCGCCTTCGCCGGCGTTGTCGTCTTCGCCGGCGCGAGCGATATCCACGAGCGCTGGCTCGACCCGTGCCTGCTCGTCCTGCTGATTTATCTGCTCCTGAAGCTCGAAACCGCGAGCTTCGATCTTTCCGCCGGCCTGGCACGCTTCCGGCCAGTGGTGCCGGTCTTCATGGTCGTCATCCTGGCGATCCTTCTGCTCAGGATCGTCGCCATGCAATATACCGGCGTTTATACGAGAACGAACGTGCCCTTCTCCGGCTACGTGGCCGAACTGACCGCGACCCGCAAGCCGGTTCTCATCGTGGCGGGAACCAAGTTCGTGGCCGGCAACATGAAGCTGGAATTCCCCGACGTTCCCGTCGTGATCCCATTCTTTCCAGGGCCCGGAGTTCCCGAATATGCGGCTGCGAAGGGTCCTGTGCTCGTTGTCTGGCGCGGAGAAACCGCAAATGACCCCACCATTTCTCCCGACTTTGCCGATGATCTCGTGAAATCGGGTATTCATCTGCAGGAGGTGAAGACGCTGACCCTTCCCTATCTTTTCGGTGACGGCAAACATACGTTCTCGATTGGTTATTCCTGGGTGGAAGGCGGCGCGAAGTAGGGTTGCGGCAAGTCGGCCGATTGCGGGGAAAGCGGCATTGCCCGCTGGCAACGGCCGGACACTTCATGTAGTAGGCTTCCGCAAGCGCGGTGGCGGCAGTAAGATTGCAAGGCCGCCCGGCCTTTTGGAGATGCAAAGTTGCAGACAACGCTAGAGCCCATTCGCGGCACGAATGATCCGGTACAATCGCTCGAGCTGTCGCTGGTCGTGCCCGTTTTCAACGAAGAGGAAAGCGTCGGCCCGCTGGTCGAGCACATCGTTGCGGCGATGGCCGAGTATCCTCATCACTGGGAACTGATCCTCGTCGACGACGGCAGCACGGATGCGACGCTCGTCAACGCCCGCAAATTCGTCGGACGCGAGGGCCTGGCGCTCAGGATCGTCGAGCTGCAGCGTAATTTCGGCCAGACCGCCGCCATGCAGGCCGGCATCGATACCGCCCGCGGCCGGCTGATCGCGACGATGGACGGCGATCTGCAGAACGACCCGAAGGATATCCCTTCGATGGTCTCCGAGCTGGAGCGGCGCCAACTCGACCTCCTGGTCGGCTGGCGCAAGAACCGCAAGGACGGCCTGTTCCTGCGCAAGATCCCGTCCTGGTGCGCCAACTACCTGATCGGCCGCATCACCGGCGTCAAGCTGCATGATTACGGCTGCAGCCTGAAGATCTACCGTGCCTCGATCATCAAGCAGGTGAAGCTGATGGGCGAAATGCACCGCTTCATCCCGGCGTGGGTCGCCGGCGTTGTTCCGAGCTCGCGGATCGGCGAGATGGCCGTCACCCACCATGCTCGCGAGCACGGCGTTTCAAAGTACGGCATTTCGCGCACCTTCCGCGTCATCCTCGACCTGCTGTCTGTCATGTTCTTCATGCGCTACAAGGCGCGGCCCGGCCACTTCTTCGGCTCGCTCGGTCTCGGTCTTGGCGCGGTTGCCATGTTGATCCTGCTCTATCTCGGCTTCGACAAGTTCATCCTGGGCAACGATATCGGCACCAGACCCATGCTGATGGTCGGGGTCGTTCTCCTCCTTTCGTCGGTGCAGATGATCACCACCGGCATTCTGGCGGAAATGATCGCACGCACCTATTATCGTGACGATGCCTCCCCGAACTACATCGTCCGGCAGATCTTCGACGATCAAAGCCAAGCGTAAGCCGGCAGCATGATGCTGGACCGCGCGACGAGGACGATCAGAACCGCGGCGCTGCTGCTTGCAGCCTATTTCGTGCTGAACATCGCGCTCAGGCTGGCACTTCCGCACGCGCTGGAACTCGATGAGGCCGAGCAGTCCTTCTTCTCGCAATATCTGCTGGCGGGCTACGGCCCGCAGCCGCCCTTCTACAACTGGATGCAATATGCCGTCGTTTCGCTAACCGGCTTGTCGATGGGCGCCCTTATTATCCCGAAGAACATCCTGCTCTTCCTGTGCTACCTCTTTTACGGCCTTGCCGGGCGCGAGGCACTGAAGGACCAGAAGCTTGCCGCTGTCGCGATGATGGCGCTGATCACCCTGCCCCAGGTTTCCTACATGGCGCAGCAGGATCTGACCCACACGACGGCGCTGCTCTTTGCCAGCTCGCTCTTCCTCTACGGCTTCTTCCGCACGCTCGAGCGGCCCGGCATCGGTAGCTACCTCCTGCTCGGGCTTGCCACCGGCATCGGGTTGATCTCGAAATATAATTTTGCGCTGATGCCCGTCGTGGCGCTGATCGCCATCCTGCCCGATGCCGAATGGCGGCGCCGGGCGCTGGACTGGCGTCTGCTGGCGGCAATCGCCGTCGCGCTCGTCATCGTGTTGCCGCACGCAATCTGGCTGCGGAGCAACCTCGAATTCGCCTCTTCCGATACTCTGGTCAAGATGGCCGCCGGCAATGAACCGGTCGGCGCCTTGCGAATCGGCAAGGGTATTCTTGCCTTTGTCGTCGCCATCATCGCCTTTGCAGCACTGCCCGTCGCAATTTTCGCCGCCGCCTTCCGCCGGGACTTCTTCCGGGCGCTCTCAGCCGGAAACCGCTGGACCGGGATGCTGGAGCGAATGATGCTCGCGAGCCTCGCCGGCATTCTTCTGATCGTGCTGTTCACCGGCTCCACCACGGTGCGTGAACGCTGGCTCGACCCATTCCTGCTGGTGCTGCCGATCTATTTCCTGGCAAAGATGCAGGCGGGCGGGCTCGACCTTTCCGCCGGACTGCGCCGCTTCCGGCCTGTCGTGCCGGTGCTGATGGCCTGCGTCCTGGTCGCGCTCGGCTTCCGCGTCGTCGGCGCCGGGCTGATCGGCACCTATAGCAGGCCAAATGTGCCGATGGCCGATCTCGCGCGCGATATGACACGGCAGGCCGAACCTGTGCTGGTGATCGCCTCGGATACCTATGTCGGCGGCAACATGCGCCTGCAGTTTCCCGACGTGCCCGTGGTGATCCCGGATTTCCCTGCACCCGGTATTCCGGCCTATGCGACGGCAGGCGGGCCGGTGCTCATCGTCTGGCGCGGCAAAAAGACGGCAACGGCCGCGGATGCGGTCATGCCGGAGCGGTTTTCATTGGCGCTGGCGGCGGCAGGTATCGCGCCGCAGGAAGTCGACGCCTTGTCGCTTCCCTATCATTTCGGCCGCCAGGGCGACAATTTCGCTCTCGGTTATGCCTGGGTTCGGCCGGGGGCGAGATAGTTGACCGAGACCAGCCTCCGCGACATCAGATGGATTTTCGTCCTGCTGGCCGCCTATTTCGTCCTTCAGATCGGCGTGCGGCTTGCAACCTCGCATTCGCTCGATCTCGACGAGGCCGAACAGGCCTTCCGCTCGCAATGGCTCGCCGCCGGTTACGGCCCGCAGCCGCCGTTTTACAACTGGCTGCAATATACCGTCTTCCAGTTTACAGGCGTTTCGCTGGCTGCCCTGTCCCTCGTCAAGAACCTCCTGTTATTCAGCTCTTATCTGCTGTACGGCCTGACGGCGCGGCTCGTCCTGCGCGACAAGGCGCTGGTGGCGATCGCAACACTCGGTCTGCTGACCATCCCGCAGATGGTTTTTGAGATGCAGCGGGACCTGACGCACACGGTCGCGGTCTTCTTTTCAGCCAGCATCTTCTTCTACGGTTTCATCCGCAGTCTGAAGCAGCCAAGCCTTGCCTCCTATCTGGTCGCCGGTATCGGCATCGGTTTCGGCCTGCTTGCCAAGTATAATTTCGCCATCCTGCCGGCGGCAGCACTAATTGCCGCCCTGGCGGATCAGCGCCTGCGGCCGCGGATTTTCGATTGGCGGCTGGTGTTGACGGCTGTCGTGGCCCTCGTCATTACCCTGCCGCACCTCTTCTGGCTGAAGGACAATCTCGATTTCGCTACAGCACGCACGCTGGAGAAGATGACCGCGAGCGGCCATGCGAGCTATCCCATGCAGGTCGTCATGGGCATCAGCTCGCTCGCTCTCGCCGTCATCAGCTTTGCCGGATTGACGGTGGCGGTCTTCGCCATGGTGTTCGGCAAGCGCCTTCGCCAGGCGTTTACTGCCGGCTCGGAATGGACGCGACTCGTCGAGCGGATGATGCTCGTCTTCCTGACCGGCATTCTGTTTCTGGTCGTCTTCGGCGGTGCGGCCGGCATCAAGGATCGCTGGCTGGTACCGATGCTTTTCATCCTGCCGCTCTATCTCTGCCTGAAGGTCGAGGCCGCGGGCGTTGAGACCGGCAAGGCTTTCCGGCGCTTCATGCTCGTAGTCGCCGTCATCATGATCGGCGTGCCGGCGATCCTTTACGGCAGCGTCGCGACGGCACGCTTCACCGGTCATTACGAACGATTGAACAGGCCCTATGCCGCGATGCTGGAAAACCTGCGTCAACAGGCGGAACCGGCGGCAATCCTTGCCGGCGATAGCCTTCTTGCCGGCAATGTCAGGCAGGATATTGCCGGGGTACCGGTCCTCTCCGTCGATTATCCCGGCTTCCATCCGGATCTGACCGGCCGCCGACCGCTTCTCCTTGTCTGGCTGATACCGAAGGGAGGCAGCGAAGCGCTGCCTCCTGATATGGCGCAATGGCTCCAGACCAATCTCGGCGCCTCCGCGCCTGAGACATCGGCGATCGACGTGCCCTATTTCTACGGCCGCGGCAGTGACAGCTATCGTTTCGGCTATGCCTGGATCAATCAGCCGGCCTGAGCGAAGTCACGACTTCAGCTCCTTCCAGGCCGCGTCCAACGCCAGCCTGGTAATCCTTGCCATCTCGTCTACCTCCGCGTGGGTGATGACAAGGGGCGGCGAGGCCAGCATGCGGTCGCCGGTGGCGCGCAGCACGAGGCCGTTCGCCAGTGCATGGTTACGCACCAACGCGCCGATCTGATCGGGCTTGTCGAAGCGAGTGCGCGTGCTCTTGTCGGCAGTGAGCTGCAGGCCGCCCATGAGGCCAATGCTGGCTGCCTCGCCGACAAGATCGTGTTCGGCGAGCGCCGCCCAGGCCTTGCCGAAATAGGGACCGATATCGTCGCGCACCCGCTCGACCAGTCTTTCCTCCTCGATGATGCGCAGATTTTCGAGTGCGGCGGCGGCGCAGACCGGATGGCCGGAATAGGTGAAGCCGTGATTGAAGTCGCCGACCTCATTGATCAGCACGTCGGCGATGCGGTCGCTGACGAGCACGCCGCCGATCGGCAGATAGCCGGAGGAAAGCCCCTTGGCGATCGGTGCGAGATCCGGCTCGACGTCGAAATGCTGGTGGCCGAACCAGGCGCCCAATCGACCGAAACCGCAGATCACCTCGTCGGTCACCAACAGGATATTGCGCGCCTTGCAGATGCGGTCGATCTCCGGCCAATAGGTCTCAGGTGGGATGATGACGCCGGCAGCCCCTTGCACCGGCTCGGCGACGAAGGCGGCGACATTCTCCTCGCCGAGCTCGTCGATCTTCGCTTCCAGCTCGCGTGCGACTTTGAGGCCGAATTCGGCGGGCGAGAGATCGCCGCCCTCGCCGTACCAATAGGGCTGACCGATATGGACAATACCCGGGATCGGCAGGTCGCCCTGCTCGTGCATGTATTTCATGCCGCCGAGGCTGGCACCGGCAACTGTCGAACCGTGATAGCCGTTCTTCCTCGCGATCACGATCTTCTTCGACGGCTTGCCGACGGCGCTCCAATAGACCCGGGCCATGCGAAACCAGGTGTCGTTCGCTTCCGAACCGGAGCTGGTGAAGAAGATATGGTTGAACCGTTCGCCGGCATGGGACGTAACCTTCTCAGCCAGCAGCGTCGCCGACGTCGAGCTCGTGCCGAAGAAGGTGTTGTAATAGGGCAACTCGTTCATCTGCCTTGCGACGGCCTCGGTGATCTCCCGGCGGCCATAGCCGATATTGACGCACCAGAGGCCGGCGAAGCCATCTAGATATTTCCTGCCGCGATCGTCGAAGATGTGGCAGCCCTCGCCGCGCTGGATGATGCGCGCGCCTTCGGCATTCAGCTTTTTCATGTCGGCGAAGGGATGCAGGTGGTGCGCGGCGTCGATCGCCGCAAGGTTCGGGGGTGGGTAAGTATCGAGCATGGCTGGTGAAAGACCCTCGCGGATTGAAAGGCTGTTGTCGATGAGATAGGAGCTTGGCCTTGTCCCGGAGGATTTTCAAGGCCATGGCGAGCGACAGGATGGACGGCAAGGCCTGGGGTGGCGACCCGCGTTTCGAAATCCTGATCGTCGGTATGAATGGCGATCTGCGCGGCAAACAGCTGCCGCCGGGCGCAGAAGACAAGGTCTGGGCCGGAGAGATCCGCCTGCCGACCTCGACGCAATCGCTCGACATCTGGGGCGACGACAATGACGATATCACCGGCCTGTCGCTGACGATCGGCGATCCCGATGGCAAGGTACTCCCCGACCGGCGCAGCCTGGCGCCGATGCCCTGGGCACCCGAGGGCTCGATGCAAGTGCTCGCCAGCATGCATGAATTCGACGGCAGCCCCAGCTTCATGGACCCGCGTGCCATCCTCGCTTCTGTATTGGAGCGCTATGCGGCGCGGGGATTGACGCCTGTGGTGGCGACCGAGCTGGAATTCTACGTGATGTCGGGAGACTGGCGTGAGACCGGTCGCCCCTCCCCGCCCGAAGGCCTCACCTATCGCGGTGAGCCGAACGGTTTCCAGCTTTACGACATGAGCGCCGTCGACGCACTCGACGACTATCTCGGGACGCTGAGGGCCTATGCGAAGGCGCAGGGGCTGCCGGCGGAAGCGACGACGGCGGAGTTCGGTCCCGGCCAGTTCGAGATCAACCTGCTGCACCGCCCCGATGCGCTGGCGGCCGCCGACGACTGCCTCTACCTTAAGCGCATCGCCGAACAGGCGGCGCGCCGGCACGGGCTGAAATCGACCTGCATGGCCAAGCCCTATTCCGACCATGCCGGCTCCGGCCTGCATGTGCATGCAAGCGTCATCGACCGGCAAGGCCGCAACATCCTCGATGCCAAGGGCGGCGAGCCGAAGCGGCTCAAATCGGTTGCTGCCGCGCTGCTCAACAGCATGCGCGAAGCGCAGCTGATCTTCGCCCCCTTCGCCAATTCCTACCGCCGCTTCCAGCCGGGCTCGTTCGCACCCGTCGATCTCACCTGGGGCAGCGGCCATCGCGGCACGGCGATCCGCATACCCGACAAGGACGGGCCGGCCGCCCGTATCGAGCATCGTGTCGCCGGCGCCGATGCCAATCCCTATCTGCTGCTCGCGGCAATCCTCGGCGGCATGCTCACCGGTCTCGAACACGAACTCGACCCCGGCGAGGAGACGACGCCCTCGCATACGCCTGCGAATACCACACGGCTGACGCATGATTTCCTCAGCGCCGTCGAGGCTTTCCGCACCTCGCCGCTCATCACCGATATTTTCGGCGCGCGTTATCAGGCGCTCTATGGCGACACAAAGCGCAAGGAAGCGCTTGCGCATCTGCGCACCGTCTCGGATTTCGACTATCGCACCTATTTGCCGCGGCTCTGAAATTTTCAGCGGCCGGTTTACGCGGCGGGCTCGCGGCGTTCATCGGCATTCACCTGCGCGGCGAGACCCTGTTTGACAAGAACCTTCAACTCGCCCGGATGCAGCCGGATCGAGACGTCGCGTTCGAGCGGCAGCAGCTCGCCGTCCATGACGCAATTGGCCTTGGAGCGCAACTTCGGGAAATGGAGCTGCACCTCGGCCGGGTGCATCACCATGACATCGGCGTTCTCGCGGACCTTGCCGCGCAGCATGTCGACGGCAAGGCGGGCGACACCGAGGGGTTTTAGCGGATTTGCAGTATAAAAGCCGAGTTCGCCGCTTCTCAGATTGTCGGCGTAGAGCAGCGGATTCTCGCCGAAGGGATTGTTGGAGACCGAAATCGCCGACACCCTGCGGCGTTCGCGCATGCCGGCCGCCTGGAACTCGACCTCGAATTCCGGCGGATTGAAGATGACGCCCAAGGCCGCTTTCGTGCTCGCCCGTATTTTGCCCAATCGGGAGCGATAGCTGTAGGCGTTGCGGTAGCGAACCATCCGAGCATGCAGACCGGCGGAAAACTGGTGAATGAAGGGCCGGCCGTTGGCGCTGGCAATATCGACATTATCGATCTCGCCGGAGGCAAGCACATCGAGCGCCTGCCAGATATCGAGCGGCACGCGCAGCGAGCGGGCAAAGAGGTTCATCGTGCCGGCGGGTACGACGCCGAGCGCGACGCCGTTTTTCCAGGCGATCGATGCCGCCGCCGAAATCGTTCCATCGCCGCCGCCGGCCACGATCCCGTCGATATCGTCGCGCTTGGCCGCCCGCTCCATGGCGGGAATGATCTCCTTTCCGGAGAAGACGATGGCGTCGAAATCGTGCCCGGCGTCGCGGAATGCTTCTTCCGCCCTCTTTTCGTAGGCCAGCATGTCGGTGGTCCGGAAGGTGCCACCGTCGCGATTGAAAAAGCCTACAAACTTCATAAGGGCTCCCGTCCCTGGCGCGGAAACAATACTGCCTTTGCTCCTGAGATGGTTGCGGTATCGGCGATTTCAAGCGCGGCCGCTTTTCCTAAGAAGCAGCTGAAATGCAAATATTGCAACTGACATATGCACATAGCAGGACGCTGCACTGCAGAAAACGCACTCGACGCCAGCCGATGCGTTCGGGATAGATGAGGAATATCGGAGATACGTATCTCCGCCTCCCGCCATTCGAATGATCGGCCCGCAGCCGCGCTTGCGCCAGCGGCCATCGCCAAGCCAAAACCGCATCGAGGAACTCTCGTGAGTGAGATTACCGTCAATGATTCCATCGACAGCCAGGATGAAGCGCTGCCGTCGGCAACGACCGTGGCGCTGGTGCAACTGGCGCTCGCCTGCGGCGGCTTCGGCATCGGCACCGGCGAATTCGCGATCATGGGGCTCTTGCCCAATGTCGCCGCCACCTTCTCGGTGACGACGCCGCAGGCCGGCTACGTCATCAGCGCCTATGCGCTCGGTGTCGTCGTAGGCGCGCCCGTCATCGCCGTGCTCGCGGCGAAAATGGCACGCCGCACGCTGCTGCTGACACTGATGCTGATTTTTGCCGCCGGCAATATATCAAGCGCCATGGCGCCGACCTTCGAGACTTTCACCCTGCTGCGCTTCGTCAGCGGCCTGCCGCATGGCGCCTATTTCGGCGTGGCGGCGCTTGTCGCCGCCTCGATGGTGCCGGTGCATCGGCGCGCCCGAGCGGTCGGCCGCGTCATGCTCGGCCTGACGGTTGCGACACTTCTCGGCACGCCCTTGACGACATTTTTCGGACAGTCGCTCGACTGGCAGGTGGCGTTTTTCTCCGTCGGCGTGCTCGGCCTGCTGACGGTGACGCTGATCTGGTTCTACGTGCCCAAGGACCGGGTTTCCGAAGAAGCGAGTTTCGCACGCGAACTCGGCGCCTTCCGCCGACCGCAGGTCTGGCTGACGCTCGGGATTGCTGCCGTCGGCTATGGCGGTATGTTCGCCATGTTCAGCTATATCGCCTCGACGACGACCGAAGTGGCGATGTTGCCGGAAACGGCCGTTCCGATCATGCTGGTGCTCTTCGGCGTCGGCATGAATGCCGGCAATTTCATCGGCTCGTGGCTCGCCGACAAGTCGCTGCTCGGAACGATCGGCGGCTCGCTCGTCTATAATATCGTCGTGCTGACCACCTTCTCGCTGACCGCCGCCAACCCCTATATGCTCGGCCTTTCGGTCTTCCTCGTCGGCTGCGGTTTTGCCGCCGGCCCGGCGCTGCAGACGCGGCTGATGGATGTCGCCGCCGATGCGCAGACGCTGGCCGCAGCTTCCAACCATTCCGCCTTCAACATCGCCAATGCGATCGGCGCCTGGCTCGGCGGCCTCGTCATCGCCTCGGGTTACGGCTTTGCGGCCACCGGCTATGTCGGCGCGGCACTCTCCTTCCTCGGCCTCTTCGTCTTCGCAGCCTCAGCCCGCCTGGAGAGCCGCACCCGCAGCACGCAGGCGGCGTGACCGATCTTCGCTGCAACGCGTGCAGGTGCGACATTCTGGCGTTAAGCATTTAGCCGGCTTGACTTTTTCCGCGTTCGGCACCACGTAGCATGCACGTGGACGGCACCTGTCAGCCACGGATTTCAACGGAGTCATCTTAGCGATGCCAAGCGACAGTAGCAGTCGATTGCCTTTGCCGTACGCGGCCGCCCTCGTGCGCTGACCGACTCCTGTCGGCTCGCCCGATCGGACGCTACGGCGGATCGACGGAAAGGCGAGCCTCATGAATATCAATCGCTTCCCTCTTCGGGCAGGCCATGCCGCCCGTGCCTTCATCAACAATAGCCGCGGCGCCACGATCGCCGAACGCGTCGACGCGTTGAACGCGCTTAGCATCCAGGACGCCGGACGGGTGCTGTCCGGCATGCCGCTCGACTATGCCGTCAACATCCTCGACCGGCCGGAGCTTCGCAACGCCGCACAGATCCTGGCGCTGATCAGCGCCGAGGACGCCGCACGGCTGCTGCATGGCATGTCCAACGACCGCGTCGCCGACGTGCTGCTCGAACTCGACGGCGAGACCCGCGCCCGGCTGTTCTCCAGCCTCGACGAGCCGGTGCGCGTCTCTATCCAGCATCTGATGGGCTATCCGCCGCGCACGGCCGGCAGCATCATGACGACGGAATTCGTCAGCGTGCCGGATAGCTGGACCGTTGCCCAGACGCTCGATCATGTGCGCCAGGTCGAACGTTCGCGCGAAACCGTCTACGCCATCTACGTGCTCGACGAGGTCAGCCATGCGCTGATGCACGTGGTGACGCTGCGTCGCCTGATCACCGGCGAGCCGGATGCCTCCATCCTCACTGTCGCTCAAAAAGGCGCTCCGGTTTCGGCCGATCCGCTGATGAAGCAGGAGGACGTCGCCCGGCTGATCCGCAAGCACGACCTGCTCGCCTTGCCTGTCATCGACGAACATGGGCAGGTGCTCGGCATTGTCACCGTCGACGACGTGATCGACACGATGATATCGGACACCACGGAAGCGGCCCAGAGGTTCGGCGGCATGGAGGCGCTCGGCCAGCCCTACATGAAGATCGGCTTTGCCGGCATGATCCGCAAGCGCGCAGGCTGGCTCGCCGCCCTCTTCCTCGGCGAGATGCTGACGGCGAGCGCCATGCAGCACTTCGAAGGCGAGCTGGAAAAGGCCGTCGTGCTGACCCTGTTCATCCCACTGATCATGAGCTCCGGCGGCAATTCCGGTTCGCAGGCGACCTCGCTGATCATCCGCGCCCTTGCACTCGGCGAGCTGAAGCTTTCGGACTGGTGGAAGGTGCTGTTCCGCGAATTGCCGACCGGCATCGTGCTCGGCGCGATCCTCGGCCTCGTCGGCTTCATCCGCATCGTTTTCTGGCAGTCAGCCGGGCTCTATGATTACGGCCCGCATTGGCAGATGGTCGCCATCACGGTGTTTGCCGCCCTGATCGGAATCGTCACCTTCGGCTCGATCTGCGGCTCGATGCTGCCCTTCATGCTGCAGAAGTTGCGGCTCGATCCGGCCAGCGCCTCGGCCCCCTTCGTCGCCACGCTGGTCGACGTCACCGGACTTGTCATCTACTTCTCGGTGGCGCTGCTTATCCTCAGTGGGACGCTGCTGTAGAGCAAAAAGCCCCTCATCCTAGCCCTCCCCGTTCTGACGCGGAGGGGGGACGTGCCTTGCGAGAGGCCTATGGAGGCTGAGAGGTCGCGACCTATCCCCTTCTCCCCGCGTGCGGGGGAGAAGGTGCCGGCAGGCGGATGAGGGGGCGGGCTCGAGGTCCGAGCAGAGAAAAAAGTATTGTTCGTCAACAAACTGCCAGCAAACCGAGGGAAATTATCTCACCTCTGGCAGCTTCAGCGGCCCATGCGTCTTGATGCTGCGGATGGCGAAGTTCGAGCGGATGTCGCTGACATTCGGCAAGGTCAACAGCGTGTCCGTCAGAAGTCGTTCATAGGCAGCGAGATCCTCCACCACCACTTCTGCCAGAAAGTCGGCGGTACCCGAAATCAGGAAACACGAGACGATCTCGGGGATGGCGAGCAGCGCCTTCTGCTGCGCCTCGGAATTTTCGCGGCTGTGATGCACCACCTTGAACTCGACGAAGACCGTCAGGCCGAGACCGACCTCCTTGCGGTCGATATCGGCGGTGTAGCCGCGGATGATACCGGAGCGTTCGAGATTACGAATGCGGCGCAGGCAGGGTGACGGTGAGAGATTCACCTTCTCGGCGATCTCGACATTGGTGGCGCGGGCATCCTCCTGCAGGCATTTCAGGATGGCAATATCGAATTTATCGAGATTTGGCATTTCCGCGATATCCATAGGCATAATTTGGCAGAAGATTGCGTGTACCACGATTTTCAAGCCACAGATAGCAAGGACATGCCCCAGCCTCCGGCGCTAATCTCTTCCTCAACCGGACAAGATCCGGATGGAGGAAAGGATTGGAACGATGAGCACGATCGCATTTTCAAACGACAAGTCACCTTCGCAGACGCTCGGTTATGCCGCCGGCAGCATCACCGTCTTGATCTGGGCGACCTGGTTTCTGGCGACCCGCCACAGCGCCGCGACGTCGCTCGGCTCGATCGATATCGGCCTCATCCGCTACGGCATTCCGGCGCTTGCGCTTTCGCCCGTCTGGCTTCGCATCGGTCTGCTGCCGAAGGGCGTGCCGCTCTATCTGCTGGCGGTCATGGTCGCCGGCTGCGGCGCGGTCTTCTTTCTGGTGACGACGCTTGCCATTCACTCCACACCGGCGGCCTCCTCCGGCATCCTGCTCGGCGGCTCGATGCCGCTTGCCACCGCACTGATCGGCATTGTGCTGTTTCGGGAACGGCCGGATGTCACGCGCCTCGCCGGGCTGGCCGCCATAGTCGGCGGGGTCCTGATCCTGCTTGCCCGCAGCCTTGCCGATGCCTCCCTGCCCTGGACAAGCTTTGTCATGCTGCCGGCCGGCGCCGTGCTCTGGGCAAGCTACACCCATGCCTTCCGCCGCTCGGGTCTGACGGCCATTCAGGCGAGCGCACTGATTGCCGTCTGGTCCTTCCTGATCATGGCCGTGCTCGCACTCGTCTTCGGTATCTCGCTGCCGCAGGCCCCGCTTCCGGAAATCGGCCTGCAGGTGTTGAGCCAGGGCATTCTGTCGGGCCTCGTCGCCATGGTCGCCTATGGCACGGCCGTTCGTACCCTCGGCGGAACACAGGCCGCCGCCTTCACGGCGCTGACGCCCGTTCTTGCCACGCTCGGCGGCGGCCTCCTGCTTGGCGAAGCAATTGGCGTTGCCGAAATCAGCGCCGCCGTGATCACCGGCATCGGCGTCGCACTTTCGACGGGGATTGCCGCGCGACGCTGACCGTCAGCCGCGACCGACAATACGAAGCCGCCGACAGCCATTGCTGCGGCGGCTTTTCAGTGTGTTCTCGGTCGTTCAGGCCTGGATGACGACGACCCTGGCGCCGACCTCGACGCGGCTATAGAGGTCGATCACATCGTGGTTCATCATGCGGATACAGCCGCTCGACATGGCGAGACCGATCGATTCCGGCTGATTGGTGCCGTGAATGCGGAAATGCGTGTCGTTGCCGCCGCGATAGAGATACATCGCCCGCGCGCCGAGCGGGTTGTTCGGGCCGCCCGGCATGCCGCCCGCAAGCCTGCGATAGCGTTCCTCGCGGCGCTGCATGTTTTCCGTCGGCGTCCAACTCGGCCACTCGGCCTTGCGCCCGATATAGGCGTTGCCGGCAAATGCCAGTCCCTCGCGGCCGACACCGACGCCATATCGCATCGCCCTGTTGTCACCGAGGACGTAGTAGGCGCGACGCGCCGGCGTGTCGATGACGATCGTGCCCGGCGCATGCGCGCTTTCATAGGCCACTTCCTGGCGGCGAAGTTCCGGCTTGATCTTGTCGATCGGCACCTGCCTCAGCGGAAACTTTTCATCCGGAAGCGCGGCATAATTCGTCTGGCTGTTCAAGCCGGTCGAGGAGCAGCCGGCGACGAAGAGCGGCAAAGCGATCAGAAAACCCCGGCGGGAGATCGTCATGAATGTGTCCTTAGCGCGTCAACAAGATGTCGCAAGCTAAGGAATTTATGGTTAACGAACGGCTAACAGCAGCCGCCGAAAGGCGATCACGAAGACGTCAGCGGTCGAAACAACCGCCGATGTCCGGCGCTCCACCTCACATATTCGGATAGACTGGCCCCTCGCCGCCCTGCGGCGGCACCCAGTTGATGTTCTGGTTGGGGTCCTTGATGTCGCAGGTCTTGCAGTGCACGCAGTTCTGGGCGTTGATGACGAAGGTCTTGTCGCCATCCTTCTCCACCCATTCGTAAACGCCGGCCGGACAGTAGCGGGTCGACGGGCCGGCATAGACGCCGAGTTCGGAGCTCTTCTGCAGCCCCATGTCCTTGACCTGCAGATGCACCGGCTGGTCTTCCTCGTGATTGGTGTTCGACAGGAACACCGACGACAGGCGGTCGAAGGTCAGGACGCCATCCGGCTTGGGATAGGCGATCGGCTGGTGATTGGCGGCCGGCTCCAGCGACTGCGCATCGGTCTTGCCGTGACCAAGCGTACCGAAGAAGGAAAATCCGAACAGCGTGTTGGTCCACATGTCGAGGCCGCCAAGTGCCACGCCAATCGCGGTGCCGAACTTCGACCACAGCGGCTTGACGTTGCGCACCCGCTTCAGATCCTTGCCGATGTCGCCTTTGCGCCATTCATTCTCGATCTCGACAACCTCGTCGTGGCTGCGGCCGGATGCGATCGCCGCCGCCACCCTCTCGGCCGCCAGCATGCCCGACAGCACCGCATTATGGCTGCCCTTGATGCGCGGCACGTTGACGAGGCCGGCCGAACAGCCGATCAGCGCGCCGCCGGGGAAGGAAAGCTTCGGCACCGACTGATAACCGCCCTCGGTGATCGCACGCGCCCCATAGGACAGCCGCTTGCCGCCCTCGAAGGTTCCCCGGATCGCCGGATGCGTCTTGAAGCGCTGGAACTCCTCGAAGGGATAGAGATAGGGGTTTTTGTAATTGAGGTGGACGACGAAGCCGACCGCCACCAGATTGTCTTCGAGGTGGTAGAGGAAGGAACCGCCGCCGGTCTTCATGCCGAGCGGCCAGCCGAAGGAGTGCTGCACCAGGCCCCGCCTGTGATTCTCGGGCTTCACCTGCCAGAGCTCCTTGATGCCGATGCCGAATTTCTGCGGCTCGCGATCCTTCTGCAGATCGAACCTGGCGATCAGCTGCTTGGCGAGCGAACCGCGCACGCCTTCACCGATCAGCGTATATTTGCCGCGCAGCTCCATGCCGCGGGTGTAGTTCGGGCCGGGCTCGCCGTTCTTCTCGATGCCCATGTCGCCGGTGGCGACGCCGATAACCCCACCCTTGTCGTCATAGAGCACTTCGGTTGCGGCAAAGCCCGGATAGATCTCGACGCCGAGCTCCTCCGCCTTGCCGGCCAGCCAGCGACAGACGTTGCCGAGCGACACGATGTAGTTGCCGTGATTGTTCATCAAGGGCGGCATCAACACATTCGGCAGACGGATCGAGCCGGCCGGGCCGAGCACCAGGAAGTGATCTGCCGTCACCTCGGTCCTGAAGGGATGATCGGCTTCCTCGCGCCAGCCGGGCAGCAGCCGGTCGATGCCGACCGGATCGACGACGGCGCCGGACAGGATATGGGCGCCGACCTCCGCGCCCTTTTCCAAGACCACGACCGACAGTTCCGGATCGACCTGCTTCAGCCGGATCGCCGCCGCCAGACCGGCAGGACCGGCGCCGACGATCACAACGTCGAATTCCATGCTCTCGCGTTCGGGCAGCTCAGTCGTCTCGGTCATTCATTCGTCTCCGCTCGGCCAGTGGCCATCATCCCATGGCCACTGTCTTGTCAAAACCGCGACGCATTGTCGAGCCGGGATGCGACAGCCAATCCTCAATTCGCACAAAGACATTTCTGCCGATACGAGAGTTACAATAACGCTTACGTTAACGTCAATTGCGAAACCAGCGAGACCCAACCCTCCCTTTCCTTTTTCGTCGCCCGCGCCTTATACATCCCTCGAAGACATCGGAGAAGATCATGGATCTCGGTATCAAGGGAAAACGGGCGCTCGTTCTCGCCTCCTCGCGCGGGCTTGGCCTCGGCATCGCCGCGGCACTCGCGCGCGAAGGCGCAAACGTGCTGTTGTGCGGGCGCAGTGGCGAACAGCTGGAGGCCAATTGCGCGGCGATCAACAACGAAGGCAATGGCCGGGCCGACTGGATCTGGGCTGATCTTGGCGACGAGCGCTTTGTCGAGACGGCAACGACGGCGGTGAAGGAGAAGTTCGGCGGCCTCGACATCCTCGTCAACAATACCGGCGGACCAACGCCCGGCACGACCGAAGAGATGACGGCCGAAAAGCTCGAAACCTATTTCCTCTCCATGGTCGCGCGGGTGATCACGCTCACCAACGCGCTGCTGCCTGATATGAAGGCGCAAGGCTGGGGCCGCATCCTGACGGTCGCCTCATCAGGCGTGATCGAACCGATCCCCAACCTGGCCCTGTCGAACACGCTGCGCCCGGCGCTTGCCGGCTGGAGCAAGACGCTTGCCTCCGAAGTGGCGAGCTTCGGCATCACCACCAACCTGCTTCTGCCGGGCAGCATCTTGACGAGGCGGCTCGACGATCTTGACGGCGCCGCGGCAAAGCGGACGGGCAAAAGCCTCGAGGAAATTCGCGCCGACAAGGAGGCGCGCATTCCCGTCGGCCGCTATGGCAGGGTCGAGGAATTTGCCGCAACGGCCGCCTTCCTGTGCAGCCAGCCCGCAAGCTACATTACCGGCTCGCTGATCCGCTGCGACGGCGGCGCGGCACGGTCCGTCTAGAGCCGCTCAGGCCGCACGGGCCGCCGCGGCGGCCCAGGTCGCCGCGCTCCGGATCATCTGTTCGACATTGGCCGGATCGTCGGCGAGTTCGGCGAGTTCGGAAAGCCGATGGAAGCCGGTCAGGATCGCAATACGCCGTCGGTCGAGCCTGCGTCCGGTCAGGAATTCATAGGCCGAGACGATGCGCGCGGTCAGATCGGGCGAGATGAAGTTTGAATAGATGAACTCCTGGTGCAATGGACCAAAACCTGAATCGGCGAAATCGTAAATGCCGTTGAGCCTACCCTGCCGATAGTCGAAGGCCATATTCCAGCCGTGACCGTCGAAGAAACCGTAGATGTTGCCGTAGGGATCCGGCGGCAAGGCTTCGAAATCCGAAACAACGGTCTCGGCAAAGCCTTTGATATCAGCCGGCAGCACCGGCAAAGCCTTCGTTCGAACCGCCTCTGGCGATTGCCATGGCTGGATCGCTCCGGCGCCGGCCGCCCGCACGCGATCGGCATCGAGCGCGTGCAGTTCGGCGTAGAAACGCGAGAGATCCTCCGCCAGGCGCTGGCGGTCGCCCTGCCCGAGCGCATCGTAATCTTCGGCAATGAGATGTTGCCCCTCGAGCTTGGCATGGCTGGAGAAGATCGGCGGCCCGTCGTGAATGCGCATGTCGGGCACCGCCATTGACAGCGACGGTCGAACGATATCGAGCAAGGCGGCTTCCTTCACGAGCGCTCTTTCGGCGCCGATATGGCGGGGAAACTTGAAAATCAGCGTGTCGTCGACGTCGACCGCCATCGAATCCCAGCCCTTTGCCGCGAGCTTGAAAACGGAGCCCGTCAGTTCAGGAAACACGCTTGTGATGAGGGTGCGAAATTCGCTGACGTTCAACTCTGTCATGACGACCTGCCTTTTCTGTTTCCCTGTTCCTTGGGTGCAGGCGAGCAGCATCGGCCCGTCGGGAACTGTCGGCGTGCAGCCGCCGAAGCCGCGCCAAGTGGCACCCGGACTATATTAGTACAATTTGAATATTACGGAACATTCATTACAAAAATTTAAGCCGTTATAACCACTTAGTGATCGCGACACGGGAATTATGTCCTTTTTGCGCCGCAATATAAGCTGCTCAATCAAGCATAAATTCGCACCCTTGCTCGAACCCCGGTCTCGCCCATGAAGAAATTTTGGATCACCGTCAGTTTTGTCGCAATCGCCGCGGTCGGCGTTTGGCAATTCGGGAATCTGGTCCCCTATGCCGCGCACATTCCCTACCTCTCGCAGCTCATCAAGCAGCCGGCCGGCGGCAATGGCGGCAGGCAGGCACAGGGCGATCAGACGCAGACCAATCAGGCGCCGACCGACCAGGCCGAGAATGGCGGGCAACACCAGGGTGGCGGGCGCAGACGCGGCGGCGGTCCGACCGTCGTCAAAACAGTCGCTGCGGTGAAAACGACGCTGCCGACGGATGTCACCGCGTCCGGCTGGGCCGATGCCGACGACAATACGACCATGGCCGCACAGGAACAGGGCCTGATCGTCAGCATCAATGCGCAGGATGGAGCCACCGTCAAAGCCGGCGATCTGATCGCCAAGCTCGACGACCGGACGGCGAAGGCGGCGGTCGACAAGGACAATGCGATGATCGTCCGGGATACGGCAACGCTTTCGGAAGCGGAGACGGCCCTGGTTCGCGCACAGGACCTGTTCGACCAGAAGGCCGGCACCCAGCAGAGCCTCGACCAGGCAAGAGCTGCCCGCGACACCGCCACGGCCACAGTCGAGGCTGACAAGGCCACCCTCGCCTCGGATCAAATCATCCTCGAGAATACGGATATCCGGGCGCCCTTCGACGGCCGGCTCGGCGATATTGCCGTCAGCAAGGGCGCCTTCCTCAATGCCGGCTCGGCAATCGTCACCATCGCGAAATACGACCCGATCTATGTGAAATTCCACCTGCAGGAGCGCTATTTGCGCGCCCTGAAGAAGGCGCTGGCAGTCGGTCCGGTTGAAGTCAGCACGGTTCCCGCCTCCGCCAAGGGGCAAGTCCGCAAGGGCGAAATCAGCTTCTACGACAACACGGTCGATACCGCCTCCGGCACGATCTTGGCCAAGGCACAGTTCGAGAATGCCTCCGGTGCGCTCTGGCCCGGCCAATCGGTCAACATCGTCGTGCACTTCAACAACGACGAACAGCAGGTTGTGGTGCCGACGGTTGCCGTCAGTCCCGGCCCCGACGGGTTCTTCGCCTTTGTCACCAAAGACGGCAAATCACATCTGACACCGGTCACCGTCGCCCGCGCCAATGGCGGCTTCACTGCCATCGAATCCGGGCTTCAGGCAGGCGACCATGTCGTGGTCGAAGGCCAGGGTCAGCTCAGCGACCAGCAGACGATCAACGAGCAGTTCGACGACAAGACGCTTGACGTCGCGTCTGCCGAAGCGACTCGGCAACCGCAGCAGTCCGAGACGATCGCGGTGGGAGCGCAGCAATGATCCCGAATTTCTGTATCCAGCGCCCCGTCGCGACGACGCTGCTTGCCATCGGCGTCATTCTGGCCGGTCTTGCCGGCTACCGGCTCGTGCCGGTTGCAGCCCTGCCGCAGGTCGATTTTCCGACGATCAACGTGTCGGCGCAGCTGAGCGGCGCCTCGCCGCAGACGATGGCGACCTCCGTTGCCACGCCGCTGATCAAGCAGTTCGAGACCATTCCCGGGATCAGCGAAATCAGCGCCTCGAGCTCGCTCGGCAGCACCAGCATCGTGCTGCAGTTCGATCTCAACCGCGATATCGATGCGGCCGCTGCCGACGTGCAGGCGGCGATCTCACACGCGACCCGGCAGCTGCCCGACAACCTGACGACACCACCGAGCTATCGCAAGACCAACCCCGCCGATGCGCCTGTGATGCTGCTTTCCGTGCAGAGCAACACCATGCCCCGCAGCAAGCTCGACGAGATCGCCGAGGACATCATCTCGCCATCGCTTTCGACGCTGCCCGGCGTTGCCCAGGTGAGCGTCTATGGGGCGCAGACCTACGCCGTGCGCGTCGAAGTCGACCCCAACAAGCTGCTCACCCGCGGCATCGGCATCGATACCGTCAACAAGGCGCTTGCTGCCGCCAACAGCCAGCAGCCTGTCGGCACGCTGCAGAATAATTCGCAGAGCATGACCATCACCGCGAACACGCAGCGCACCAATGCCGAACAATTCCGATCGCTCGTCATTGCCAATCCGAACGGTGCGCCGATCCATCTCGGCGACGTCGCCGATGTGCAGGATGGGGTCGAGAACCAGTATACCGGCAGCTGGTATGATGGCCAGCGCGGCATCATCCTCGCTATTCAGCGTCAGCCCGATGCCAACACGGTCGACGTCGTCGATGCGATCAACGCCAAGCTGCCGCAACTTCACGCCGAAATCCCGTCTTCGATGACGACCGTGGTCATGAACGACGCTGCAAAACCCATTCGCGCCGCCATCACCGATGTGAAGTTCACGCTGTTCCTGACCATCGGCCTCGTGGTTTTCGTCATCTACCTCTTCACCGGCCATGCGACGGCGACGATCATTCCGGGGCTTGCCGTTCCGCTGTCGCTGATCTCGACCTTCGGGATGATGTATGTGCTCGGCTACAGCATCGACAATATCTCGCTGTTGGGGCTGACGCTCGCGGTGGGTCTGGTGGTGGACGATGCGATCGTCATGCTCGAAAACATCCTGCGTCACGTCGAAGAAGGCATGCCGGTGCGCGAAGCGGCGATCAAGGGGGCGGGCGAAGTCAGCTACACCATCATTTCCATGTCGGTTTCGCTGATCGCCGTCTTCATCCCGATTCTCTTGATGGGCGGCGTCGTCGGCCGCGTGTTCAACGAATTCGGCATGGTGGTCGCCATCGCCATCATCTCGTCGGCGATCGTCTCGCTGACGGTGACGCCGATGCTCGGCTCGCGTCTTTCCAACAATCACAGCCGGCCGCCGCTCCTCATTCGCCTCTTCGATGCCGGCTTCGAGCGGACGCTCAACGGCTACGACAGGGCAGTCGGCTGGTGCCTTCGCCATCGTCTGACGATCCTCGGCGTGTTCCTGGGCTCGGTGGCGCTGACGGTCTATTTCTTCATGACGCTGCCGACGAGCTTCTTCCCGCAGGAGGATATCGGCCGCCTGTCGATCAGCACGCAGGCCCGGCAGGACATTTCCTATTCCGCCATGGAGGCGCTGCAGCAGCAGGCGGCAGCCGCCGTCAAGGCGAACCCGGCGGTCAACCACGTGATGTCGACGATCGGCGGCAATCCAAACAGACCGCAGAACAATGGCTCGATGTTCGTCGAACTCAAGGACAAGAAGGAGCGCCCGCCGCTTGATCAGACATTGCGTGAGCTGCGCACTGCGATCAACAAGATCCCCGGATTGCAGGCCTTCGTGACGCCGAACCAGAGCCTGCGCTTCGGCGGCCGCCAGACCGCCAGCCAATATCAGCTGGTCATTCAGGCGCTGAGCGCCGACCAGACCAACCTCTGGGCCGGCAAGATCCAGGCGGCGATGCGTGTTGACCGCGGGCTGTTTACCGATGTGACATCGGATGCCCAGAACAACGCCCTGCAAGCCAATATCGTCATCGATACCGAGCGGGCGGCGGCCTATGGGATCGACAACGATACGCTGCGCACGACGCTGCAGGAGTCCTTCAGCGGATATGCAGCGGCGGAGATCCAGTCGACCGGCGACAGCTACGACGTCATCGTCGAATACGACACCAGCAAACCCTGGGACGACCAGAAGCTGTCGGAGATTCGCATCGCCTCGTCCAATGGCAGTCTGGTGCCGCTTTCGAACTTCGCGCACGTGCAGCGCACCACCGGCCCCGTGACGATCAACCAGACGGGCCAGCTCGTCTCGACCACCGTTTCCTTCAACCTGCCGGAAGGGGTTTCGCTCAGCGACGCGACGGCAGCGATCGACCAGATCAAGAAGGAGATCGGCCTGCCGGCCGATGTCTTCACCTCCTATGGCGGCACGGCCGAGATCTTCGCACAGTCGCAAGGCAATACGCCGTATCTGATCCTGGCGGCGGTGCTGACCATCTATGTCGTGCTCGGCGTCCTCTATGAAAGCTTCATCCATCCGCTGACCATCCTGTCCGGCCTGCCCGCGGCGGCGTTCGGTGCGCTGCTGGCGCTTGACATCATGGGGTTCGACCTGTCGATCATCGCCCTCATCGGCCTGTTGATGCTGATCGGCATTGTCAAGAAAAACGCGATCATGATGATCGACGTGGCGGTGGAGACCATGCGCACGACGGGGGAAAAGGCGACGGCGGCGATCCACGAGGCCTGCGTACGACGCTTCCGGCCGATCATGATGACGACGTTCTGCGCCCTGCTCGGCGCCCTGCCGATCGCGCTCGGCACCGGCGCCAGCTCGGAGCTGCGCCAGCCGCTCGGCATCGCCGTGGTCGGCGGCCTCGTCGTATCGCAGCTGCTGACGCTGTTCATCACCCCCGTCATCTTCGTCGAGATGGACCGGTTCGGAAACTTCCTCGGCCGGTTGGTGGGCGGCCGGAAGAGGGTCGAGGAACCAGTGCTGCAGGAGACAAGGGCGCTGGCCGCCGAGTAAGGCGTTCTGGCGATGCCGGGCCTTGCTGGTCCGCTTCCTGCCGCCGATCGGCGAAGAAGCGGACATGGCAGAGCGCCTCGATCTTCAATCCACTTGAATGTGTCACGCCCCTGTGGCATCAACCGCCCTCCTTGATCCGGGCGTCCTTACGCCCTTGCGGAGCGCTGCTCCGTCTCCAACAACAATCGGCATGAAGAGGTGCGGGCATGGCTCAGGCCCTGGGTTTCGACTTCGGCACGACGAATACGGTTCTCGCCATGGCGGATGGCGGAGCAACGGGCTCGATGACGTTCACAAGCGCGGCCGGGACGGCCGACAGCATGCGGACGGCACTTTCCTTCATGAAGGACGCCCAGCTCGGCGCCTCGGCGCTGAAGGTGGAGGCGGGCCATGCGGCGATCCGGCAATTCATCGACAATCCCGGCGAATGCCGGTTCCTGCAGTCGATCAAGACCTTTGCGGCAAGCGCGCTGTTCCAGGGCACGCTGATCTTCGCCAAGCGGCACAATTTCGAGGACCTGATGGAGGTCTTCGTGCGGCGCCTTCGCAACTATGCCGGCGACAGCTGGCCCTCGGATGTCAGCCGCATCGTCACCGGCCGTCCGGTGCATTTCGCCGGCGCCAGCCCCGATCCGGCGCTCGCGACCGAACGCTACAACGAGGCGCTGTCGCGTTTCGGCTTTCCCGAAATCCACTATGTCTACGAACCGGTCGCCGCCGCCTTCTATTTCGCGCAGAACCTGAAGCAGGATGCGACGGTGCTGGTCGCCGATTTCGGCGGCGGCACGACCGACTATTCGCTAATCCGCTTCGAAACCGTCGCCGGAAGGCTGACGGCAACGCCGATCGGCCATTCCGGTGTCGGCGTCGCCGGCGATCATTTCGATTATCGAATGATCGACAACATTGTCGCACCGCTGATCGGAAAGGGCAGCCACTTCAAGAGCTTCGACAAGATTCTCGAGGTGCCGTCCAACTACTATTCCAGCTTCGGCCGCTGGAACCAGCTGTCGATCTTCAAGACCACGCGCGAATTCGAGGATCTGAAGAAACTGGTGCGCACCAGCCTGGAGCCGGAAAAGCTCGAAATTTTCATCGACCTCATCGACCATGACGAAGGCTATCCACTCTACCAGGCGGTGTCGGCGACGAAGATGGCGCTCTCGGCTGCCGACGAGGCGCCTTTCGACTTCGCGCCGCTTGGCCGCGGCGGACAGCGCAGCGTCAAGCGCCGCGACTTCGAAGGCTGGATCGCCGAGGATCTCGCCCGCATCGAAGGCGCACTCGACGAGGTGCTCGTCAAGACCGAGACGAAGCCTGCTGACATCGACAAGGTATTCCTGACCGGCGGCACCTCCTTCGTGCCGGCGGTGCGCCGCATCTTCACCGAGCGGTTTGAGCGTGACCGGATCGAAAGCGGCGGCGAGCTGTTGTCGATCGCCCACGGACTGGCGCTGATCGGCGAACGCGACGACATCGCACAATGGACTGTGCAATAAAGTCGGCGAGCGCGGCCAATGTGCCGCCCGCCCTTTCAATGCCACGATCTCTTCGCTAGATTTGCCGCATGATCTCCGCCAACGACCTTTCGCCCGCCGAGCTTGCAGCGCTTCTGCATTTCCATGCGGATGCCGGCGTGGAATGGCTGCTGGAAGAAGAGGCGGTCGACCGCTTCGCCGAATTCGAGGCGATGAAGTCCGCGCGCCGTCCGGCGGCGCAGGCGCAGCAGGAAAGGCCCATTGCTGAGGAACGTCCTCTCCCTGGGCATCGCCAGACATCGCCTCGTCCGACTGCAGCGGCGCATCCAGCGCAGGTCTCCGGGCCGCAGCCGGCGATCCCGGACGGCGAGGCCGTGCAGCAGGCGCGTTTCGTCGCCGAAGCTGCTCGGTCGCTCAGCGAGTTGAAGACCGCGATCGAAGCCTTCAACGGTTGCAATCTCAAGCACAGCGCCCGCTCGACCATTTTTGCCAGCGGCGACGCCGAAAGCGGCATCATGGTGATCGGCTCGGCGCCGAGCGCCGAAGACGACCGTGAAGGCCTGCCCTTCTCGGGTAAGTCCGGCCAGTTGTTCGACAAGATGCTGGCGGCGATCGGGCTGAACCGCTCGAGCGTTCTGCTGACGCAGGTCATCCCCTGGCGCCCGCCGGGCAACCGGGCGGCATCGGCGGCCGAGATCGACATCTGCCGGCCCTTCATCGAACGACAGATCGCGCTCATCGAACCGCAGGCGATTCTGCTGCTCGGCAATTTCGCGGCGCGATTCTTCTTCGGGGAAAACGACACGATTCACGGCCTGCGGGGCCGCTGGAAGGACATCGTCATCGCGGATCGTGCCATTCCGGCCATCGCCAGCCTGCATCCCCAGGATCTGTTAACCGCGCCAGTCAACAAGCGGCTGGCCTGGAACGATCTTCTCGCTTTTCAGGCGAAACTCATTTCCCTCTCCTTGCTCAGAAATTAGCCGAAGTTGAATAATTTATGAAGCGCGCCATGCATTTTTCGCATGGCTGCACCGCGTCAGCATGCCTTGCAGAATCTATGTTGCACTGCAATATAAGCCTGTGTCTTGGGAGGAATCACAGGAACCAAGGCCATGAACAAAAGATATCGTCCTATCCATTCCGGGTTTGAAACCCTTCGCCTTGCCGGCGACCAGCTTCGCTCCACACATGGCTACAGCCGCTTCGGCTTCGCCACGAACGAACAGATGATTGCCCGCGGCACCGGCATCAACAGCCGCACGGCGCGCCCGAACGCCATTTTCTCGGACTTCCAGCAATACTGAGCGCAATCGCTACAGGCCGCGTCTCTCCAGACGAGCGGTTCGTGCTGTAGCACTCTGAATTTGCTGCATTTTCATGTCAGAATCATCCACCATGTCAACGATCCTGTTATCGCTTCTGCGCAACATCGAAACATTCGAGCATATCCGCGCCGCGGTCTGCGCCGCGCGCGAATATGAGCGCGAGCTGTCGCTAAAACCAGCCGATGCCGCCTCGGGCTCAGGAGCGATCGTGTTGTGATCCCTCCGTCGGCGCGTCGATCTGGGCCTTCGCCCATTCGAAGGCCTCGTCGACATAGGCGAACTTGACAGCCTGCCAGGCGCAATATTCTTCGACGAAATCCCGCGATATCCAAAGGCGCGTCTTGCGCGGCTCGTCGAGCCAGCCGACGCAGCCGCGCTGCGCCGCCTTTGCCAAGAGCCGCTGCAGGTGCGTGCGCGACATCATGAAATCGGCGGCGAGCGCGCGGGTTTCGACGCGGCCGACGAGAAACCTGTCGGACTCGGTGTTCTCCGTATCCATCCGGCTTATGAAGTTGTCGACGACGAGGCCGCCCGCTTCCGTCCAGAGAAACTGCGCCACCCGCTCCGGCGGCTCCCGCCAGGCGGCATCTTCCAGGCAATGGCGGGCAATGCGCGGCTGAACGAGCTTCATCAATGCTGGATTTGCCTGGAAAAAGGCCGCCCTTTCGCCGCTGTCGAGCAGGTCGAGGGCGGCCAGATTGGCGTGGATCCAGCCAAACATCGCCTGGTGGCTGACATTGGCCGGTTCGAAATGTCGTGGCCGGCGCCGCTCGTCACCAGGCGTGTGGGTGATGAAGCGGTAGGTATAAAGTTCTTCGATGAAGGCGAGCACGGTGTTACGGCTCGCCACCTTGTGTGCGGTGATGCGGCCGGTCAGCCGAACGGCGGTGAAACCCGACGTCGGGTCGCGCGGATCATATTCCAGGTGGAGGGCATAGGCGGTCTGAGTCAGGAGCCAGCGCTGATGGGAGGCGAGCAGTCGCGCCAGACGTGGACCGGCGTCGAACATGCCGCGCGTCTGCCCAGCCAGAAAGCGGATGCTCATCAAAAAGGAGCAGTTCCCCGCCAATTGCTCCGCCGTGAACGCCATTATGCTTTTCTCCATCTCCGCTCGCACACAGCGTTCGGAGCAGTAATATCGAAAGCCGTAAAGCGGCTCATTCAGACATGCATAGCGTTGAATAAATGATAGTTTCTCATGTTCAACAACCACATTCCGCAGGTCGACGCCATCCCAAGAATTCGCCATTCTTTTCGCTCACCGGAAGCAAGCCTCGCGCGATGTCGATCGACGCGCTGAAATCTTGCCGGCCGTGAGCCTCAGGCTTGCGGCGTCGTCGCCTTGCGCGCCTCGCGCTGTTCGATGCCCAGCTGATGCTCGCGATAGATGATGAAGATACCGGCGGCAACGACGATGACGGTACCGATCAGCATGGTGACAGTTGGCACGTCGCCGAAGACGAAGTAGCCGACGATACCGCCGAGCAGGATCGAGGTATATTCGAACGGCGCGATGGTGGAGACATCCGCGTGGCGGTAGCTTTCCGTCAGCAGAATCTGAGCGACGCCGCCGCAAAAGCCGGCAGCGATCAGATAAAGCGCCGACGGCCATGGCAGGACGAGCCAGCCGAAAGGAAGGGAAGCCAGCGAGAAGACCGACGCGGTAAGCGAAAAATACAGCACGATCGTCGCGGTCTTCTCCTCCTCGACGAGACGACGCACCTGGATCATCGCCATGCCGCCGAGAACGGCCGAGAGCAGCACGCAAAGCGCGCCGAGGGCCTGTTCGGCTTGCATGCCGCCGTCACGCAACAGCGTCAGCTTCGGCCAGGAGACGATGGCGACGCCAACAATGCCGACGAGGACGGCGCTCCAGCGATAGATGCGCACGGTTTCGCCGAGAAAAACCGCGGCGAAGACAACGGCGACGAGCGGCAAGGCGTAGCCGAGCGCAATCGCCTCCGGCAGCGGCAGATGCAGCAGGCCGTAAAAACCAAAAGCCATCGACAGGATGCCGATCGTGCCCCGCTTCAGGTGGCCGACCGGGTTGGCCGTGTGGAAGGCCGCGCGTAGCTGGCCGATATAGGCGAGATAGGCCATGATCGGGAAGAGCGCGAAGAAGGACCTGCAGAAGGTGACCTGGCCCGGCGGGATATCCGGGCCGGCCAGCTTGATGAAGGTCTGCATGGCCAGGAAGACCACGACCGATGAGACTTTCAGCGCAATGCCTCTCATCGGGTTTCTGAAAACCGAGTGCATGATCCTGGCTCTGATGCTGACTTAACAGGAACGGGGAGACGCGTCCGACTCGGGGACGCGGCGAGTGACGTCTGTCATCGTAGCTAAAGAAAATCGAGTTGGGCGAAAATTTATCGCTTTTCGCATCCAATCCGGCCGGTCAGGCGAAATACCACCAAGCGAATTGCGGCGGCCTCGACTGGCCGCATCGTGCAGCCGACGCAGAGCGGCGCTGCGGCGCTCGATCCGGTATAGCGTTTCGGCCGACAGCCACGTTCATCCGCTTCCAATAGATATTTTGCCTGCGAACTTCGCGTTCGCGGGCAATTTGCTTTAACTTTAGTTCAGACTTTAATGTAATCATGCCCGGCAATTTAGGCAGAGTGCGCCCGCCTCTGTATCCGCGGTTGTCAAATAACGGTCTTCAGGAAACACCATGCGAACAGATAACGGCCAGGTCATTCACCTGGCAGATTACCGTCCCACCGACTTCGTGCTGGAACGCGTGGACCTGACATTCGAACTTGATCCGACGGAGACGAAGGTCGAAGCGCGTCTCATCTTTCATCGTCGTCCGGGCGCCGACATTGCGGCGCCGATCGTGCTCGACGGCGACGAGCTGACACTGGCGGGGCTGCTGTTCGACCAGGTGGAGCTTGACCCTTCACGTTATGACGCGACGCCGGAAAGCCTGACGGTCCGCGACCTGCCGGAGAGCGCTCCCTTCGAGCTGACGATCACCACGATCATCAATCCTGAAGCCAATACCCAGCTGATGGGCCTCTATCGCACCGGCGGCATCTACTGCACGCAGTGCGAGGCGGAAGGCTTCCGCCGCATCACCTATTTCCCCGACCGGCCCGACGTGCTTGCACCGTTCACGGTCAACATCATCGCCGACAAGGACGCCAACCCGTTGCTGCTGTCGAACGGCAACTTTCTCGGCGGCGCCGGCTACGGCCCCGGCAAGCATTTCGCCGCCTGGTTCGACCCGCATCCGAAGCCAAGCTATCTCTTCGCCCTCGTTGCCGGCGATCTCGGCGTCGTCGAAGACACCTTCACCACCATGTCCGGCCGCGAAGTGGTGCTGAAGATCTATGTCGAACACGGCAAGGAGTCCCGCGCAGCTTATGCGATGGATGCGCTGAAGCGCTCGATGAAGTGGGACGAAGAGCGGTTCGGGCGCGAGTATGATCTCGACATCTTCATGATCGTCGCTGTCTCCGACTTCAACATGGGGGCAATGGAGAACAAGGGTCTCAACGTCTTCAACGACAGATATGTCCTTGCCGATCCCGAGACCGCGACCGATGCCGACTACGCCAATATCGAAGCGGTCATCGCGCATGAATATTTCCACAACTGGACCGGCAACCGCATCACCTGCCGCGACTGGTTCCAGCTGTGCCTCAAGGAAGGCCTGACGGTCTATCGCGACCAGGAATTTTCCTCCGACCAGCGCTCGCGCCCGGTCAAGCGCATCGCCGATGTGCGTCACCTGAAATCCGAGCAGTTTCCGGAGGATGGCGGCCCGCTCGCCCATCCGGTGCGGCCGACGACGTATCGCGAGATCAACAATTTCTACACGCGGACGGTCTACGAGAAAGGCAGCGAAGTCACGCGGATGATCGCGACGCTCATCGGCAGGGACGATTTCAAGAAGGGCATGGACCTCTATTTCAACCGCCATGACGGCCAAGCCGTGACGATCGAGGACTTCGTCAAATGCTTCGAGGATGCAAGCGGGCGCGACCTCACGCAATTCTCGCTCTGGTACCATCAGGCCGGCACGCCGCTGGTCACCGCATCGGGCGGCTATGATCCGGCGGCCGGCACCTTCACCCTGTCGCTCGAACAGATGGTCCCGGCGACACCCGGCCATTCGAGCAAGGAACCGATGCATATTCCGCTTAGCCTCGCGCTCTTCGGCGAAAACGGCGGCAAGATCGAGCCGAGCTCCGTCAGCGGCGCCGAATATGCCGACGAGGTGCTGCACCTGACCGGCCGCACGCAGACGGCGGTATTCCACGGCATCGGCTCGCGCCCGGTCGTCTCGATTAACCGCAGCTTCTCGGCGCCAATCAACCTGCATTTCGATCAAAGCCCGGCCGATCTTGCTCGCCTCGCCCGGTATGAGACGGATCATTTCGCCCGCTGGCAGGCGCTGACCGACCTGGCGCTGCCGAACCTTCTCAAGGCCGCCCGCGACGCGCGTGAGGGCAAGCCCGTCGCCTGCGAGGCGACCTTCGTCGAGACGCTGATTGCGGCTGCCGCCGACGAGAGCCTCGAGCCCGCCTTCCGCGCCCAGGCGCTGGCACTGCCGAGCGAATCCGATATTGCCCGCGAACTCGGCGGCAACATCGATCCCGATGCCATCCATGCCGGCCGGCAGGCGATCCTGAAACAGATCGCCGATGCCGGAAAGAACGTCTTTGCCGGCCTCTACGCCGCAATGACAACATCAAACGATTTCAGCCCGGATGCAAAAAGCGCCGGCCTGCGCGCGCTGCGCAACAGCGCCCTCACCTATCTCACCTATGCCGAGCAGACGCCGGCTCGCGCCAAGGCCGCCTTCGACGCGGCCAACAATATGACCGATCTCAGCCATGCGCTGACGCTTCTCGTTCATCATTTTCCCGAGAGTGCGGAGACGGGTGAGGCGCTGGCCACCTTCCGCGACCGCTTCGCAGAAAACGCGCTCGTCATCGACAAATGGTTCTCCATTCAGGCCGGCATTCCAGGCGCCAAGACCCTGGAACGGGTGCGTGCCCTCATGGAGAATTCGCTCTTCAGGCGGACCAATCCGAACAGGATGCGGGCACTGGTCGGGACTTTCGCCTTTGCCAATCCGACCGGCTTCGGCCGTGCCGACGGCGAAGGCTATCGTTTTCTCGCCGGCGAGATTCTTGAAATCGACGAACGCAACCCGCAGCTTGCCGCCCGCATTCTGACATCGATGCGCTCCTGGCGCTCGCTGGAGCCAACACGTGCCGATCATGCCCGCGCCGCATTGAGCAGGATCGAACAGGCGCCCAACCTTTCCACTGACGTGCGCGACATTGTGGAGCGCACGCTTAAGGGGTGATTTGCCGAACCGGCGGCCGCGCAGGATGCTGCCGGCCAGCCGGCCGGCTGATTAGAATAGCGCAAAAAATACAGAAATTTAAATAGTTAACGGTTTTTTACCATTGCCTCTGGACAAGGCGAATCACCCGTGATTCTCTAGGTCAGGTTCGGGCGAGCGGCGCGCGAATCACACGAGGGACAAGGCGAAGAGATGATGGACGTGCGGCGGGCAACCGTGGCCGGAGGACGGCTGCGTGTCGATTTTGACGGGCTGAAAGCCTGGCGAAACAGCCTTTCGGGTCATGCGACATCGGAACCGCTCCTTCGTCATCTGCCGAAGGCGGAGCTCATCCTGAAGCGCACCATTCCGGCGCTGATCATCGCCTTCCTCTCCGTCGTCGCCGCCTCGCATTTCTTCGGCATGGCGAGCGAGTATGCCCGACTTGAGGCTTCCGCCCGCCATGCCACAGCACTCTCGGCGTCAACAGCCTCGGCCGTGTTTGCCGATGCGGCCCAGATTTTCGACAGCGGCGATATCGGCCAGGCGCAGACCCGCCTCACCAAGTACCTGCCGCAGGACCGACTGGACAGCGGTGCTTTCGTGCTGCTGGTGCAGGCCAGCGGCAAGGTTTTCGCCGCAACGACCGCCGGGCTCTCGCATGTCGGCAGCAATGTCGGCGATTTCTTCCCGGAGGTATCGGCGATCCGGCGTTTCGGCGATCGTGCCGGCGTCATCGAAACTACGATTGGCGGCGTGCCGCACTATGCTGAGATCACTTTGATGGGCAATGCCGGCGGCTATATCGTCGCCGCCACCTCGCTCGAGGAGATCAGCCAGGTCTGGCGCGAGGAGCTGGCGCTCAACGTCACGCTGTTTGCCGGCATATCCTCGATCCTGCTCGTTATCCTCTACGCCTATTACACCCAGGTGAAACGCGCCCGCGATGCCGACGACATCTTCCTGGAGTCGAATCTGCGCGTCGAGACGGCGCTGTCGCGTGGCCGCTGCGGCCTCTGGGATTTCGATTTCGAGAACCGCGAATTCTTCTGGTCGCGCTCGATGTATGACATGCTCGGCCTGCCGGGATCCGATAAGACGATGGGCTTCGGCGAGGCCGCGCGGCTCATGCATCCGGATGACGGCGGGCTCTACGAGATCGCACGCGCCATCGCCAACGGACATTCCGGCCAGGTCGACCAGATCTTCCGCATGCGCCACGCCGGCGGCCACTATGTCTGGATGCGCGCCCGCGCCCAGGTGATCCGCAGCAATTCCGGCCGCATGCACTTGATCGGCATCGCCATGGACGTGACCGAACAGCATCGGCTCGCCCAGCGCTATGCGGAAGCCGACCAGCGGCTCGCCGACGCCATCGAATGCACCTCCGAAGCCTTCGTCCTGTGGGACAAGAACGACCGGCTCGTCATGTGCAACACCCATTTCCAGCAGGCCTATGGTCTGCCGGACAACGTGCTGGTACCCGGCACCGAGCGCTCCATCGTCAACGCAGCCGCCGCCCGCCCCGTCATCGAGCGGCGGGTCGCCGATGCCGACGGCTCGGGGCGCACGACGGAAGTGCAGCTTGCCGACGAGCGCTGGCTGCAGATCAATGAACGACGTACCCGCGACGGTGGCAGGGTCTCGGTCGGCACCGATATCACGCTGATGAAACGTCATCAGGAGCGGCTGCGCGAATCCGAACGCCGGCTGATGGCGACAATCGGCGATCTCTCCGCCTCGCGTCAGACGCTGGAGCTTCAGAAGGCCGAGCTATCGACGGCCAACGCCAATTACCAGGCGGAGAAGGAGCGCGCCGAAGCCGCCAACAAGG
Source organism: Rhizobium sp. NLR16a (assembly GCF_017948245.1). Lineage (NCBI taxonomy): Bacteria > Pseudomonadati > Pseudomonadota > Alphaproteobacteria > Hyphomicrobiales > Rhizobiaceae > Rhizobium > Rhizobium sp. NLR16a. Next base: position 2,675,411 of record NZ_CP072865.1, read on the forward strand.
CGAAGTCGGAATTCCTCGCCAATATGTCGCATGAGCTGCGCACCCCGCTCAACGCGATCCTCGGCTTCTCCGAGATCCTGCAGAACCAGATGTTCGGGCCGCTCGGCTCGCTGAAATACGACGAATATGCCCGCGATATCCATGACAGCGGCAAACATCTGCTCAACGTCATCAATGACATTCTCGACATGTCGAAGATCGAGGCCGGCCACTTGAAGCTGCACTGCGAGCGCATCGACCTCGTGCCGCTGATCGAAGAAAGCCTGCGTTTCACCGCCATTCCGGCCGCCGAAAAGAACATCGTCATCGAACAGCGCATCTCGTCGGGCCTGACGCTGACGGCCGACCGCCGGGCGATGAAACAGGTGCTGCTCAACCTGCTCTCCAATGCGGTGAAGTTCACCGACAATGGCGGCCGCATCGCGGTGCGCACGCGCCGCGTCGACGGCGCCGTCTTCGTCACCATCGCCGACACCGGCATCGGCATTCCCCGTTCAGCGCTCTCAAAGATCGGCCAGCCGTTCGAACAGGTGCAGAGCCAATACGCCAAGAGCAAGGGCGGCTCCGGCCTCGGGCTTGCCATCTCGCGCTCGCTGACCTCGCTGCACGGTGGCCGCATGAAGATCCGCTCCCGCGAGGCGGTGGGCACAGTGATCTCGCTGCGTATTCCGGATGATGTCTAAGCTTTCACGGTTTTGACGAATATCTTTCTCACTGCTTTCGAAAGCCGCTTCACCTCTCCCTCAAGGGTTCTGATGTCAGGGCAGTCGCCGGCACGGCAGACGAGCTCGATGAGGCCGGCAGGCGCGTCATTCGGGTCGAACTCGCTCTCGATGCAGAGTCGGATCAGCTGTGAAAGACTGGTGTAGAGCGCAAAGGCTTCCAGGCATGTGTCGAGATCGGCCGCCGACATCAGCCGGTCGCCGAGCAGCTTAAGAGCCTCGCCGGTGCTCTTGCCGTTCACGGCAATCCCGACGCCCCTCGTTGGCGCGATCAACGCCAGGTACTGGGCAATGAATTCGAGATCGATGACGCCGCCGGGGATCTGCTTCAAGTCCCAGAGACCGGATGGCGGCTTTTCCTTGTCGATCAGTTCGCGCATCTCGGCAACGTCATGCGCCACCTTGGCGATGTCGCGATCCGAAGTCAGCACCTCGCGGATAATATGTTCCGCCTCGGCAATCAGGCTTTCATCGCCCGAAATCAGGCGGGCGCGGCTGAGCGCCATATGCTCCCAGGTCCAGGCCTCCTGGCGCTGGTACTTGCCGAAGGCATTGATGCGGGTGGCGACCGGGCCCTTGTTGCCGGACGGGCGCAGCCGCATGTCGACCTCGTAAAGCACGCCCTCGGCGGTCGGCGCCGACAAGGCGGCGATCAATCGCTGGGTAATGCGAGTGAAATAACGCGTCGCATCGAGCGGCTTCCGCCCATCGGATTCGGAAGCCGCGTCGTCATAATCATAGAGCAGGATCAGATCGATGTCGGAACCTGCCGTCAGCTCGAAGCTGCCGAGCTTGCCCATGCCTGAGATGGCGATGCGGCCGCCGGGATAATCGCCATGCGCAGCCCGCATCTCGCTCGTCACGGCATCGAGTGCGGCCGCGACGATGAGATCGGCGAGATGGGTGAAGGCGCGAGCGGCCATTGCGCCATTGATTGCGCCGGTGAGCAGGCGGATGCCGATCAGGAAGCGCTGTTCGGCGGCGAAGATGCGCAGCCGGTCTAGCACTTCCTCATAGTGGCGGGCCTGGGCAAGAGAGCCCTTCAGGCGTTCGCCGAGATAGTCGCGTGTCGGCAGCTCCGCCATCAGGCCTGGATCGAGCATGCCGTCGAAGACATGCGGCTTGGCGGCGATCACCTCGGCCAGCCGGGGCGCCGAGGACATAATGTTGACGATCAGCGACAGGAGCGCCGGATTGCTGCCGAGCAGCGAAAAGAGCTGGATGCCGGCCGGAAGACCCGAGATGAAGCTGTCGAAGCGCAGCAGCGCCTCATCGGCACGCTTGCTTTCGCCGAAGACGCGAAGGAGTTCGGGCCCCAACTCCGTCAGTCTTTCGCGCGCCTCCACCGATTGCGTCGCGCGATAGCGGCCGTAATGCCAGGTGCGGATGACGCGGGAAATGTCGGATGGCCTGGTGAAGCCAAGCTTCTTCAGCGTCTCCAGCGTATCCGGGTCGTCGCCCTGGCCGGTGAAGACGAGGTTTCCGGTTTCGGTGGAAAGCCTGGTCTCCTGCTCAAACAGGCGGGCATAGCGACGCTCGACCGTCTTCAGCACGCCGACCAGCCTTTCGGAGAAGCTCGGCGTGTCGGTAAAGCCCATCATGAAGGCGATGCGCTTCAAGTCGGCATCGGTCTCCGGCAGAAGATGCGTCTGCTCGTCGCGCACCATCTGGATGCGATGCTCGACATCACGCAGGAACCAATAGGCCTCCGTCAGTTCGTCGCGCGTCTGCGCATCGATCCATTTCGCCTTGGTGAGTTCACCGAGTGTCTCCTCCGTCGACCGGCCGCGCAGCGCCGGCATGCGGCCGCCGGCGATCAGCTGCTGCGTCTGGACGAAGAATTCGATCTCACGGATGCCGCCGCGGCCGAGCTTGACATTATGGCCCTTGACCGCGATCGCGCCGTGACCCTTATGCGCGTGGATCTGCCGCTTGATCGAATGGATATCTGATATCGCCGCGTAGTCGAGATATTTGCGGAAGACAAAAGGCGACAGCCCGCGCAGGAATTCCGCGCCGGCCGCAAGGTCTCCGGCCACGGCGCGCGCCTTGATGAAGGCCGCCCGCTCCCAGTTCTGGCCCCTGCCCTCATAATAGATCATCGCCGCGTCGACCGGGATCGCCAGCGGCGTCGAGCCGGGATCCGGACGCAGTCTCAGATCGGTGCGGAAGACATAGCCGTCCGCCGTGCGCTCCTGCAGGATGCGCACCAGCCGGCGCATCATCCTGGGAAAGATCTCGATCGCATCATCCGGGTCGGGCACGATGCCGGCCTGTTCGTCGAAGAAAACGACGAGATCGATATCGGAGGAATAGTTGAGTTCGGACGCGCCAAGCTTGCCCATGCCGAGAACGATCAGGCCAGAGCCCTCACTTGGTTTCGCCGGATCGCGCAGCCTGAGCTTCCCGCCCTCATGCGCCGTGAGCAGCAGATGGTCGATCGCGGCTGCGACCGAGGCTTCGGCAAGCGCGCTCAGCCAGGCCGTTGTCGTCCGGCTGTCGAAGATGCGCGAGAGATCGGCAAGTGCAACGAGGAAAGCGGCCTTGCGCTTGACGATGCGCAGCCTGGTCATCACCATGGATTCCACCGGCGCCGCTCCCTCGCCATCCGGCCGCCATGAGCTTCGCGCCTCGGCGATCAGCGCCTCGATCTGCGGCTCCAGCGGTTTGCTGATGGCGCCGGCGAGGACGGCCGGATCGAGATTGACGATTTCGCGCAGGTAGGGTGACAGCGTCAGCACGGCGGCGACGAAATCGCGCAAAGGCCCCTCCGTCTTCAGCATTGCGGCCACCGTGGGCTCGCTTTTGCTCACCTCCTGAAGATCGGCCAGCGCCAGCTTCAGCTCCGTCTGGCTCAGCGGACGCAGCAGCCCTTCGGCGACATCCTTCAGGCCATGCGTCGATTTCGTCAGCATGCGCTCTCCCTGGCTCTGCAAAAAAAGAGGCGATTACCTGGAATCGCGGTCGTCGCCTTCGTTCCGGGTTAACTTAGGGTCCCGGCGGAAAACCGCCAATACGCGATTCAGCCTATCGCAATTCGGGACTTCAGGCAGCCTTGGCCGGGAAGATCATGCTGACGGTCAATCCGCGCTGTTCCGGCTTGTCGGGATCAGTGTCGGAGAGTTCCAGCCGACCGTTATGCAGCTCCATGACGGCTTCCACCAGAGAAAGCCCGAGCCCTGTACCCGGCTTTGAACGACTCTCGTCGAGGCGAACGAAGCGCTTCACCACGTCGTCGCGTCTGTCGGCCGGAACGCCCGGCCCGTGGTCAGACACCGACAAGCAGATGCCGTCCGGGCGGCGGGCAAGCTTCAGCGACACCACACCTGCTCCTTCCGTATCGGAGGAATATTTGATCGCATTGTCGAGCAGGTTGAAGATCGCCTGGCCGATCAGCTCGCGATTGCCCTGTACCTCGACACCGGGCTCGACGCTGGCGCTGAGGCCGAGCCCGGCTTCCTCGGCCGCCGGTTCGTAAAGCTCGGCGCTGTCGGAGACAATGGCCGAAAGCTCGACCGGCGACATTTCCGCCGCGACCGATCCGGCCTCGACGCGGGAGATCATCAGCAGGGCGTTGAAGGTGCGGATCAGTTGATCCGATTCGGAAATGATGCCTTCCAGCGCCGCACGCCGTGTGTCGCCATCTGTCATATCGAGCGCATCGGCGGCCTTGTTGCGCAGCCGCGTCAAGGGGGTCTTCAGATCATGGGCAATGTTGTCGGAGACCTGCCGCAGGCCTTCATTGAGCTTCTCTATGCGTTCGAGCATGGTGTTCAACGACATAGACAGGCGGTCGAATTCGTCGCCGGATCCGCCGACCGGCAAGCGCTGCGACAGATCGCCCGCCATGATCTTCTTGCTCGCATCCGACATGCGGTCGATGCGTTTCAGCGCATTGCGGCCGATGCCGAACCAGATGATGATCGCACCGAGCCCCATGATCGCCAAAGCCACCATCAGTGCCTGGCGCACCAGCAGGCGGAAACGCTCGGGATCGCCGAGATCGCGGCCGACGAGAATTCTCAAGCCGTTGTCGAGCACGAAAATGTTGGCGATCGCCTTGTGCCGGCGCTCGACACCGCCGCCGTCCGTATAACGCTGATAGGAGAAGGGAGCCGAGGTCCAGCCGACCTCCTCGAAGACACCGGGCTGCACCGATGCGACATTGCCGGCGAGAATATCGCCCGAGGGACCGGCAATGATGTAGAGATTGGCCCCGGGCTGACGGGCACGCCGTTCCATCGTGCGCAGCAGAAGGTTCATGCCGCCTGTATCGTAGGCGCGCTGCACCTGCTCCACCTCCTGCCGGACGGCGTCGCGGATCTGGCCTGTCAGCAGCCGTTCCGACATCGCCGTCACATAGAAGACGAGCGTCGCGGCGCAGATGGCGAAGAGCAGAATGTAGAGTGCCGAAAGGCGGACTGCAGTGGACTTGAAGAGAACCCTGAAGCGGCTCATCCCTCATCCTTGATCATGTACCCCGCGCCCCGAATGGTTTTGAGGAGCGGCTGGCTGAAGTCCTTCTCAATTTTCGAGCGCAGGCGCGAGACGTGGACGTCGATGACATTTGTCTGCGGGTCGAAATGATAGTCCCAGACGTTTTCGAGCAGCATGGTGCGGGTCACCACCTGACCGGCATTCTTCATCAGATATTCGAGCAGGCGGAACTCACGCGGCTGCAGCGGGATTTCCTTGCCGCCGCGGCGCACCTCGTGAGAGAGCCGGTCGAGTTCGAGATCGCCGACGCGATAGACGACGTCCTGCTCCGGCGTGCCCTTGCGGCGGCCGAGCACTTCGACGCGCGCCAGCAACTCGCTGAAAGCGTAGGGCTTCGGCAGGTAATCGTCGCCGCCGGCACGAAGGCCGGTCACGCGGTCATCGACCTGGCCGAGCGCCGAGAGGATGAGGACCGGCGTGTGAATGCCCTTGCGACGCAACTCGCTGATGACCGAAAGTCCGTCTCGGCGCGGCAGCATGCGGTCGATGACGATGACGTCGTAGGTGTTCTCCGACCCCATGAACAAGCCGGCTTCGCCGTCGCTGGCGTGATCGGCGACGATGCCCGCCTCGCGAAAGGCTTTCGTGAGGTAAGCCGCGGCTTCGAGATCATCTTCGATGATGAGAATCTTCATGCGGCCGACATTACCCACCGGCTGGGTTTCGGCAAGGCTCAAAGCATCCTGCTGCGGGGCAGCGCTCATCACGATCATCCTTGAAAGGTCAGAAGAAACGAGCCGCGCGGACCTCGGTCCGCACGGCTCCGGTTTTCTTTGCGGATCAGCCCTGGCCGTTGATCGGAAGCGCGACGAAACGGCTTCCTTCACTGGACTGGATCTGGAACAACGCGCGGGTGCGGCCGTCCTTCTTGGCCTGGTTCAGCACCTTGACGACATCGGCGGCGGTGGAGACCTCCTGATTGTTGACGGAGGTGATCTTTTCGCCTTCCTTGATGCCTTTGTCGGCGGCATCGGAGTCGGGATCGATGCCGGTGATCGCCAAGCCCTTGCCGTCATCGGAGGGGCCAACCGTCAGACCGAGATCGGCAAGCGCCTTCTCGGAAGCCGGTGCCTCAGGCTGCTGCGGCTGATTGTTGTTGTCATCGGCATTGGCATCCTTCTGATCGGCCGGCAGCGTGCCGAGTTCGACCGTGAGCGACTGGGCCTTGCCGGCGCGCCAGACCGAAAGCTCGGCCTTGCTGCCCGGCTGCATCGCACCAATGCGGCGGCTGAGATCACGGGCATCCTTGATCGTTTCGCCATTGAGCGCCGTGACGACGTCACCGGCCTTCATGCCGGCCTTGTCACCCGGCGATCCGGGCTGCGGGGCGACAACGAGAGCGCCGCTCGGCTCGGAAAGTCCGATTGACTCGGCGATATCCTTGGTCACCGGCTGGATCTGGACGCCCAGCCAGCCGCGGGAAACCTGGCCATCCTTCATCAGATCAGCAACGACGTCCCTTGCGGTCGAGGCCGGAATGGCGAAGGCGATGCCGACGCTGCCGCCCGAGGGCGAGAAGATCGCCGTGTTGATGCCGACGACTTCGCCGTTGAGGTTGAAGGTCGGGCCGCCGGAGTTGCCGCGGTTCACGGCCGCATCCACCTGCAGGTAATCGTCATAAGGACCGGAACCGATATCGCGGCCGCGGGCCGAGACGATGCCGGCCGTGACGGTGCCGCCGAGGCCGAAGGGGTTGCCGACGGCGACGACCCAGTCGCCGACGCGGACATTGTTGTCGTCGGCCCAGTTGACATAGGTGAACTTCTTGCCCTTGCCGTCGACCTTCAGCACGGCGAGATCGGTGCGCGGATCCTTGCCGATCAGCTTGGCGTCGAGTTCGGTGCCGTCATTCATGACGGCGACGAAGGCCTGACCATCGGAAACGACGTGGTTGTTGGTGACGATGTAGCCGTCCTCGGAGATGAAGAAGCCGGAGCCTTGAGCGACCGGACGCAGACGGCCCTTGCCGCCGGGACCATTCGGGCCGCCCGGACCGTTCTGGCCGAAGCGCCGCTGGTGGCCGCCCTGCTGGTCGTTCGGATCCTGGCCGAACTGACGGAACAAGCGCTTCAGCGGGTGATCGTCGGGCAGATCGTCGAAGCCGCGGCCGTTGAAATCGAAGGCGAAGCCGTCATTGTCGGCGACGGGATTGACGCGGTTTTCGACGCGAACGGAGACGACGGCGGGCGAAACGGCATCGACGACATTGGCGAAGCTCGGCACGGCAGGCGCCTGAACCTTGACAGCTTCAGCGTAAGACCGGGTGATTTCGAGCGGAACGCCGGTTGCGAGCACAGCGGCTGCGATACCGGCGACGGTAGAAGCCTTGAGCACAGTGGCGAGGGACGGACGTCCGTTGAAATTCTTCAGCATTGGAGCACCTTCTCTTGTTCTTAGACCTTCAGACCGGCGACGCCGGATCAGTCGATGACTTAAGATATAGGACGCGGCACCTTACTGCGAACTGTCCGGCCAATGAAAAGTTGGTAATGTTTGTGATCTCTGCTTGCGCGAATCCGAGCCATCGCGACGAAGGATCGCTAGTCAGACGTTACTTATCCAAAAGCTCGCTCAGCCGCGCCTGCTCTTCCGGCGTCAGTTTGCTTCCAGTCGGCCGGCCTCTCCTCTTGCGCGCAAAGACGAGCAGCGACACGCCGCCGGCAAGGATCAGCAGCACCGGGGCGCCCCAGAGCAACACCGTCCTCATGCTGAACCGCGGCTTCAGTAGCACGAACTCGCCGTAGCGTGAGACGATGTAGTTGAGCACCGCCTCATCGCTGTCGCCGTTCCTGATGCGCTCACGCACCAACAAGCGAAGATCCTTGGCGAGCTCGGCATTGGAATCGTCGATCGACTGGTTCTGGCAGACCATGCAGCGCAGTTCGGCCGATAGCGCCCGGGCGCGAGCCTCCAGCGCCGGATCGGCCAGCACCTCGTCGGGATTGACGGCGAAGGCGGAAACGGGTGCGAAGAACAGGAACACGGCGACGAGGAGACGGGAGAGACGCATCATTCCGCCGGCTCCATGGCAGGCGCGGCCGGTTTGGCCTTGACCTTTCTCCGCGGGGCGCCGACGCGCAGGCGCCGATCACTCAGCGAGACGAGGCCGCCTGCGGCCATGATCAAGGCCCCGCCCCAGATGCACAGGATGAACGGCTTCCACCAGATGCGCACGACGATGCCGCCGTCCTTGGTGGCGTCGCCGAGCGAGACATAGAGCTGGCTGAGGCCGAAGGTCAGGATGCCCGCCTCCGTCGTCGGCATCTGCCGGGCGGTGTAGAGCCGCTTGGCCGACCAGGTGTCGGCAATGGTGACACCGGCGCGCCGGATGGTGAAGTGGCCGCGCTCCTCGGTGTAGTTCGGCCCCCTGCCCGACCGCATGCCGTCGAACTCAAGGCTGTAGCCGCCGGCATCGACCGTCTGACCCGGCTTCATCTCGACGACATGTTCGCTCTGGAAGGTGGTGACGGCGACGATGCCGAGCACGCTGACGCCGAGCCCGGCATGGGCAAGCGCGGTGCCGAAGGCCGAGCGCGGCAGACCGCTCAGGCGGCGCCAGGCGATGGCGCCCGCCACCTTGCCGATGCCGGCCCGATACCAGAGATCGGCAATGGCGCCGAGGATCAGGAACAGGCCGGCGGCCAGCCCAAGCACCGACAGCACCGGCCCGCCATGCTGGAGATAGAAGAAGACGACCGCGGCGGCGAAGGCGAGAGCCGCGACGACATAGAGCCGCTGCAGGGCGCCGAGCAGATCGCCGCGCTTCCAGGCCAGCAGCGGCCCGAACGGCACGATGACGAGCAGCGGCGCCATCAAGAGGCCGAAGGTCAGGTTGAAGAAGGGCGGCCCGACGGAGATCTTGTCGCCGGTCAGCGTCTCCAACAGCAGCGGGTAAAGCGTGCCGGTCAGCACCGTGCCGCAGGCAACCGTCAGGATCAGATTGTTGAGGACGAGCGCGCCCTCGCGCGAGATCGGCGCAAACAGCCCGCCGGCCGCAAGCTTCGGGGCGCGCAGGGCAAACAGCGACAGCGCCCCGCCGATGAAGATCAGCAGGATGGAGAGAATGAAGACGCCGCGGGTGGGATCGCTGGCAAAGGCATGCACCGAGGTCAGCACGCCGGAACGCACCAGGAAGGTGCCCATCAGCGACAGCGAGAAGGTCAGGATGGCGAGCAGCACCGTCCAGATCTTCAGCGCCTCGCGCTTTTCCATGACGAGGGCCGAATGCAGCAGCGCGGTGCCGGCGAGCCACGGCATGAAGGAGGCGTTCTCCACCGGGTCCCAGAACCACCAGCCGCCCCAGCCGAGCTCGTAATAGGCCCAGTAGGAGCCCATGGCGATGCCTAATGTCAGGCAGGTCCAGGCGGCCAGCGTCCAGGGCCTGACCCAGCGGGCCCAGGCGGCGTCGATGCGGCCTTCGATCAGGGCTGCGACGGCAAAGGAGAAGCAGACGGAAAAGCCGACATAGCCGAGATAGAGCAGCGGCGGGTGGATGGCGAGGCCGATATCCTGCAGCACCGGATTGAGGTCGCGGCCCTCGGCCGGGGCCGGATCGAGCCGCAGGAAGGGATTGGAGGTCAAGAGAATGAACAGCGTGAAGGCGAGCGAGATCCAGGCCTGCACGGCCAGCACATTGGCCTTCAGCGTCTCCGGCAGGTTGGCGCCGAAGATCGCGACCAGGGCGCTGAACAGCGCCAGGATCAGCAGCCAGAGCATCATCGATCCCTCGTGATTGCCCCAGACGCCGGAATATTTGTAGATCAGCGGCACCCGCGAATGCGAATTCTCCCAGACGTTCTCGACCGAGAAGTCGGAGACGACATGGGCATAGGTCAGCACGGCAAAGGCAAAGGCGACGAGCGCAAACATGACCAGCGAGCCGACGCTCGCCACATCCATCATCGCCGGGTCATGGCGGCGGGCGCCGATCACCGGCACGATCGAGACGATCAGCGCCGTCGCCAGCGCCAGCACCAAAGCGTAATGGCCGATCTCGATGATCATGGCGTCGCCTTCGCCTCCTGTCCCTGACCGGCTCCCCCTTGGCCTTCCTGCCACAGCCCCTGCTGCTTCAGCTTGTCGGCCACCTCCTTCGGCATATAGGTCTCGTCATGCTTGGCCAGCACGGTGTCGGCAACGAAGACATTCGTGCCTGGTGTAAACATGCCTTCGGTGACGACGCCCTGCCCTTCGCGGAACAGATCGGGCAGGATGCCGGTATATTGAACCTTCACCGCACTGGCGCTGCCGTCGGTGACGGAAAACTCCACCGTCGAACCGGCGCCGCGCACGACGCTGCCCGCTCCGACCAGGCCGCCGAGCCGGATGCGGGTCTCCGGCGCCACCGGCGTCTTGGCCAGATCGGCCGGCATGTAGAAATAGGCCACCGACTGGCTGAAGGCGAACATCACCAAAAGCACCGCCGCAAGGATGAAACTCATCCCGCCAGCGATCACCGCAAGGCGCTTCTGCTTGCGCGTCATCGCGTTATCCCCTCCGTGGCAATGCCAAGTTCCCTGGCAAGCGCCAGCAATTGCCGGCCCTGCTCACCGGACGGCGGAAAGGCGGCCAGCCCACGCCTCAGGGCGTCGGCTGCGCGATCCTTATCGTTCAATACGGCGTAAGAGCGGACGAGCCGCATCCATCCCTCGAAATTGTTGGGATCCTCGCTGAGCTTGGCATCGAGGCTTTCGACCATGCCGCGGATCATCTGCTGACGATCGCCGGCCTTCATGTTTTCAGCCGCCGCTACGTCTTCCGATGTCGGTCCGCCGGGCGCCGCCGGCGGGGCGACCTCGCCGCCGTTCTTGGCGATATGTTCATTGACCAGCGGCAGCCAGGGCGCATCGGCCGGCGATTGCTGCGCCAGTGCCTCGAAGGCCTGGCGCGCCTCGTTGGCCCTTCCGGCCTGCTCCATGCTGAGCGCGATGTAGAAGCGGGCACGCGGATTGTCGGGCTCCAGCGTCAGCGACTGTTCCAGCACCTGACGCGCCTCGTCCGTCACGACGCCGTCGGAGACCGCCATCAGCGTTTCGGCAAGGCCGTCGAGCCGGATCGGGCTTGGGCCGAGAAGCCGGATCGCATTGCGGTAGGCCACCTCAGCATCGGCCATCCGCATCGTGCGGAAATAGATCGGCGCCAATACGTCCCAGCCCTTGCCGTCGTCGGGATTCTGAGCCAGATGCCGCTCCGCTTTGGCGATCAGCACCGCCACGTCGTCGCCGGGGTTTTCCAACCGCGCCTCCAGCGGCTGCGACGGCAGATCCGGCCTGCCCGTCGTCAAATAAAGACAGAGCCCGAGCACCGGCAGGATCAAGAGAACGAAGACTTCAGTGAGACGATGATGCCGTGCGGGTTTCTCCATCGTCTCCGGCTCGCCGGCAGAGGCGGCGATCAGCCGCCGGCCGATTTCGGCCCTGGCGTAATCAGCCTCCTCAGGCGTGATCAGCCCGCCGGCAAGGTCGCGGTCGAGTTCGCGCAACTGGTCGCGGTAGACTGCCGCCTCGCCGGCACGGCTGTTCTGCGCCGCCTTCGCACCACGCAGAAGGGGGTAGAGCAGGATGACAGCGACGGCTGCCGTCAGAACGGCAACGAGAATCCAGAACAGCATATCGGCCCAAATACGTGAAGCTCACGCCTATTCCAACTGCCAAAGCCGGAATGACGAAGATTTGAGGCTATTCGCCGCAATTCACGCTGAAAACCACCTCAGCCGAGCGGCGACCAGCTGCCGTCCTCATTGCGGCAGGCTGCACCCCGAGCCACGGTTTCCTTGCCGTCGACGGTCAGCGTATGGGTATATTGCCGGCAATTCTGCGAGCCGACCTGATAGGGTGCGGCCGCCACGACCTTGCCTGTCACGTCCTTGCCGCTCCAGACCACCGGCTGGCCGACCGCCGCCCCTTCCAGCGCGCGATACTCCGCCTCGAGCGCCCGCTGCTTGTCGCTATCGCTCAAGCTCACGCCGCTGCGGCCGACGATGCCGCCCTGGAGCGCGGTGATGAAGGCGGCCGACGCGGAGGGTTTGCTCGAAAAAATGCCGCGCGAAGCGGCACCCTTCGTCGTCGTGCAGCCGGTGAGCGGGACGGCGAGAAGAAGGATGGAAACCATCATGCCTTGCGCGCGTAGAATCATTGCGTCGAACCACGATCAGAGGTCAAATTCAGCCGATCGAAGTGCAGCGTCCCCGTGTCAGCTTTATGGCAAAGCATGCTATACATTGCCAGTATCCTTGTGACATCAAGCAGTTGGTCATGCAACATCCTTTGTGACGCCGGGCAGGATAAGCTTCGCCTTCAGCCCGCCCCATTCGCCGCGGGACAGTTCGAGCCTTCCCTGGTATTCGTTGGAAATCTCGGTGACGATCGAAAGGCCCAAGCCGGTTCCGGGCTTGCTTTCATCGAGCCTGCGGCCACGCTTCAGCGCCTCGCGGATCTGGTCGGGCTCAAGGCCGGGCCCGTCATCCTCGACGGCAAGCTCCACCCAGCGCCGGCGGGCGCTCGCCTCCGCCCCTTTCACGTCCTCGCCGGCTTCGACGGCCGAAAGCCGCACCCTGCTCTTGGCGAAACGCGCGGCGTTTTCCAGGAGATTGCCGACGGTTTCCTCGAGATCCTGCTGTTCCATGGCGACGGCAAGATGCGGCGGCGAGACGACGAGATCGAATTCGGTGTCGACATTCAGGCGGCGCATGACGCGCACCAGGCGTTCCAGCGCCGGCTCGGCGTCGGTGCGGGCGAGCACGGATTCGCGCTGCGCGGCGATGCGGGCGCGGTTGAGATAGGATTGCACCTGCCCCTGCATCGATTCCGCCTGACTGCGCACCAGCTCGCCATGGGATTTCTCCAGCACCCGCGCCTCGTTGAGGAGAACCGCGATCGGCGTTTTCAGTGAGTGCGCCAGGTTGCCGACCTGCATGCGCGCCCGCTCGACGATGCGGCGGTTGCTGTCGATCAGCGCGTTGACCTCGTTGGCGAGCGGTAGGATCTCGCGCGGGAAGTCACCCTTCAGCTGCTCGCTCTCGCCGGCTCGAATGCGCTCCAATGCTGCGCGCGCCTTGTCGAGCGGTTTCAGGCCGTAAAGGATCGCCAGCGCATTGACGATCAGGCTGCCGACGCCGAAACCGGCGAGCGCCAGATAGAGGCTGTGCGAAAAGGTGCGGACATCATCCTCGACGACGTCGACATTGCCGGTGACGCGGAAGCGCGCCGCGCGCCCGTCGGTGTCGAGCACCACTTCGGTCTCGGCCACCTGCACGCGGTTCCCGGAGGCGTCCGTCACCTGGTAGTAGCGCTCGTAATTCTTGTCGAAAGGCGCCTCGACGACGGAGGGTACCGGAATGAGCGCCGAGCCGAGCGAGGGCGAGACCAGCGGCGCAGTGGTATAAGTGCCGAGCGGCTCGACCACCCAGTACCAGCCGGTCTTCGGCTGGGCAAAGCGCAGATCGCCGAGTTGCGGGCTGCCGCTCAACGCGCCCTGATCGCCGATCGTCACCGAATTGATGACGTTATAGAGCTGCGCCCGCAGCAGATCCTGGAAACCGCGTTCGGCGCTCTTGCGATAGAGCGTGGAGATCAGCAGGCCGATCACCACAAGCGCCACCGTCGACCAGACCGTGGTCAGCAGCAACACGCGTGCGGTGAGCGACTTAATTCGCATGTTTCGGCGCTTGGATGCGGTAGCCGAGACCGCGCACCGTTTCGATCAGGTCGACGCCCATCTTCTTGCGCAGACGGCCGACAAAGACCTCGATCGTGTTGGAATCGCGGTCGAAATCCTGGTCGTACATGTGCTCGACCAGCTCCGTGCGCGAAACGACCTCGCCCATGTGATGCATGAGATAGGCGAGCAGGCGATATTCGTGCGAGGTCAGCTTCAGCGTCGTGCCGTTGACCGTCGCCTTTGAGGATTTGGTGTCGAGCCGCACCGGCCCGCAGACGATCTCGGAGGAGGCATGGCCGGCCGCGCGCCGGATCAACGCCCGAATGCGCGCCAGAACTTCCTCGACGTGAAAGGGCTTGGTGACATAGTCGTCGGCGCCGGCGTCGATGCCGGCGACCTTGTCGCTCCAGCGGTCGCGCGCCGTCAGGATCAGAACCGGCATGCCGCGGCCGGCGCCGCGCCATTTTTCCAGCACGGTGACGCCGTCCATCTCCGGCAGGCCGATATCGAGGATGATAGCGTCATAGGGTTCGGTGTCGCCGAGGAAATGGCCCTCTTCGCCGTCGAACGCTTGGTCGACGACATAACCCGCCTCCTTCAGCGTATCGGTCAGCTGCCGGTTCAGGTTGACGTCGTCTTCGATTACCAGGATGCGCATCGGTCCGCCTTCGTCCGCTTCAAATCGATCGTGTTTGAATAGACCGATTCCGCTTACATCGGAACCTTTACCGTTACCTTGCGTGGACGCTGGCCATTGCCCGACACGAGAACGGTAATGATACAGCTATCGCCCACCGGTTGCACGGACAGGAGCTGCCCGCCCGTCTGTTCGACGACCTGGGCTGCGGCGGCGCTGCAATCGCCAGCCACGCGCAGGACGAGGGCGCCTGCGCCATCCGGTGAGGGCGCCGATACCACCAGTCCGGCGGCCACTACTGCGACGCTCAGAGGAAAGGCCATGTCTTACGCTTTCAAGGTAATTCCAACTTGCTGCGAATATGTACTCAAGCGACCTGAATGGCAAATGAATGCGCTGTAATACAGGGCGTTTAGAACGGTTCTCGACTGCTTGGGGCAATCGATTTCTGCCCTTGGAATCCGCTGCTGCCGCAAATGCCGCTGGTCCTCCCTGCGCCTGAAAACGAGGCGTCCCACCCCTGGCAACCAGATGTTGGCCAGCGCCTCCGGCAAGCATGCAAAACCGGCCACTCCACCGCGGTCGTCGCTTCCGAATCGGCCAGGTCGTTCAACCACGATAGACCGGCCGGTGGCGGCACGCGGCAGGGGCACAGCGGGTCGTCCTCAAATTGTACCGATCCCTCATGTCATCCGTGCATCTTTTCATCGTTCAAAAAAAGAGACGCAGGCGGCAGGCATAGCGGAATTGCCGATCGCAGCTTTCGCCGGTTGGTTGAAACTGCTATCCCTTGCTGGCCCCCGCATTTCAGACCCTTTCAGCCCCGATGCCAAATTCCTTCCGCTTCCGTTCGGCGCAGACGGTCACCGTGCTTGCCGTTACCCAGCTGATCGGCTGGGGCACGACGTTCGACATGCTCGGCGTCATGGGCCGCGCCGTGGCGCCGGCTCTCGGCGTGGCGAACGAGGTGATCTTTGCCGGCCTGCCGCTCATGATGGTGGTCAGCGCCATCGCCGGCCCGACGACCGGCCGTTGGCTCGGCCGCTACGGCGCTGCCCGGGTGCTTTCGGCCGCCTCGCTGATCTTCGCGCTCGGCCTCTCTCTGCTGGCGGTGGCAAACGGCATCCTGCTCTACGCCGCCGCCTGGCTCGTCATCGGCATCGGCGGCGCATTGGGTCTCTCGGCACCGGCCTATACCGCGGTCGTCGAACGCGAAGGGCCAAACGGCAAACGCGTCATCGCCATCCTCATGCTGTTCACCGGGCTATCGAGCACCATCTTCTGGCCGATCCTCAGCCTGCTCAACGAGGCGGTCGGCTGGCGGCTCACCTTTGTTTTCTGCGCGGCGCTGCAATTCTTCGTCTGCCTCCCGCTGCATCTTTTCGCTCTGCCGAAGCCGATCATGACGCATGCCGAGAGCAGCGCGGCGGAGATCCCGCCGGTGCCATTGTCGAAGACGGCTCAGCGCAAGGCCTTCCTGTTGATTGCCGCGGTGACAACGATCTCGACCTTCGTCACCTTCGGCATCGCCCCATCGCTGCTCGAAATCTTCCGCCAGTCCGGGGCTTCACCGGCCCTGGCGCTGCAGCTCGGCTCGGCGCGCGGCGCCCTCGGCATCTCGGCCCGTTTCCTCGACATGCTGCTCGGCCGCCGCGGCAACCCCATCCTCAGCGCCGTCATGGGCATCAGCCTGACGGTGATCAGCTTTCTGATCATGCTGACAGCCGGCCCATCGACGCCGGTCCTCGTCACTTTCATCCTGCTTTACGGCTTCGGCTCGGGCGTCATCGCCGTCGCCCGGGCCCTGCTACCGCTGGCGCTGTTCGCGCCGAGCGAATTCGGCCTGCATTCGGCCCGGCTGTCACTTCCGCAGAACCTCGCCAACGCCATCGCTCCCGTCGTCTTCACCGCCATTCGGCGCTGCTCGCCTGCGCCGTTCTCTCAGCTTTCGCGCTCACTCTCGTGCTGATGCTGATGACGCTGGTGCGGGGCGCCGGGGCACCGGAGCCGAGCCCGGTCGTTTCGTGAGGCTCGGGCCTGGAAGTCAGCGGTTCCGAACATCTCTCGATCAGCATCTTCGGACCGCTGCAGCTGTTCCGACGAGCCATGCCCGTCGCGATCGGCGAGTCTTTTGAGTCCCTTGCGGCGGGTTTCTCGAAAAGTGATTCCGGTGTCTCAGAAGGTCGGTCCGTGTCGCAACGACTTGAATCCGAAGAATCGCTCATCTCTCTGAAAACAAACGGCGATTTCCACGATCGCCCCAAGCGCGGCGACCGGAAGATGGCCGGCGTCAGAGCGGCCGCGTCACGGCCGTGCGGCTGTCGTAATCGGCAGCGATGCGTTTTTCCCGGAGCGGGCGCACGCGCTCGATCGAACGCTGGTAATCGGGGTGCGCCTTATAAGCAGCGAGAGCCGCCTCATCGTCGAATTCGCCATAGACCACGAGATCGATCTCGGTGCCGAGCTGATCGGTCTTCACATTGGTGCCGATTTCCAGCAGGCGCGGGTATGGAATGGCGGTCAGGATCGAAAGACCCGCCCTCACCTCCTCCAGATGTTCCTCCTGCACGGTGAAGAAGACGATATGGCGGATCACGCGGAAGCTCCTGTCAGATTCCAGAGGGGTTTGCCCGCGCGATAACATGCGCGCGGCGGGCCTTCAACCGCGCGGCCGGCCCTGCGCGGCATCCGGACGCAGTGCCGCATGGAAGGCCAGGGCGTAACCCGCAAGCTTCTCGGCCCGGTCGGTGCCGTTGACGATGCGGCGCGCATTGACCCAGTCCTCGGTCGTCGCATTCAGGTGATCGGCGAGTTTGTGGCCGGTAAAGCTGCCCTGCAGCATGCCTTCGATCAGGATCGTCACCGCCGCCTCCATCTCCATCGCCCGATCGGGATCGGCAACCAGATCGATGCCGGTCAGCACGCTCATCGCCTCATAATTTCGTTGGTGGGTGAGCTGCACCAGGCCGCGTCCGAGCCAGCAGCGGCCATCCTCATCCGGCCGCCAGTAGGGTGTCTTCACCCAGGAGAGCCGGCCTGCGGCAAAGGCTGCCTCTAATATCTCGACCGCGCGCATATCGCTTTCCGCCAGCGTCTCACGCACCGGCTGCATCGTATAGGCGGTCTCATGAAAGGCGGTAGCGAGGATATAGGCGAGCCACCGGCGGTCGGCCTCAACAGAGCGCTTTTCCCAGGCATCGAGAATCGCCGTCATCCCCACTACCTGAGGCTGAGTCAGCTCTCCTTTGAAGAGCTCTTGCTGCACCGCATCAAAAAAGAATACCCGGTCCATGTGGACAACCATTCCGCGCTCCCCGTGAACACCACGGTTAAAACCGTCTTAATCGATTAAAATAAACTTAATCGTTTGAAGTGTCTAAGCCCCTGATTTACACGCCTTTTGTCTTGTGCAATGCATTTTCTTGCCCTGAAGCCTTACCACCACAAGAGGAGACTTCCGATGCAGGCGCCGGCCAACACACAGACCACCATTCCCCAGCATGTCCTCGACCAGATGGAAAATGAGTGGCGCCAGATTCGCCTTGAGCGCGAGAATGCCCGCCCCGATCCGGGAGCCTCAACAACAGCGCTGAGAGATACAGGCAAAGCGGTGCAGATGTAAGGCCTGCCCTCATCGCGTCGCAGCCTCAAGCCGGCTCGCCAGCGTTTCCAGCGACCGGGCGAAGACCGTTCCATCTCTGAGCGCGCGCGACAGCACCAGCGCGCCTTGAATGCCGCAGACGCCTTCCTCAGCAAGCGTCTGCGCCTCTGTTTCAGCGCAGCCAGCCCGCGTCAGCGCCGAACTCAACGCCTCGATCCAGCGGAAGAAATAATCGGCGATCGCAGACGAAAACCGATCGCGGGTGTCGTCGAGCGCGAAGGCACCGACGAGGCAGATGCGGCCGCCGGCGCGGAAGTAGTCATTGACATTGATCCACATCGCCGCAATCGCCTGGCGGGCGTCGTCATTCCTCAGCGGCCGATAGATCGCCTGCTCGAACCAGGCACCGACATCGGCGAGCACGGCGCCGGCCATCTCCTCCTTGCCGCCGGGGAAGAAGTGATAAAGGCTGCCCTTGCCAATTCCGGTGCGTTCGGTGATGCGGCTGAGCGTGGCGCCCTCATAGCCGAGCTCGCGGAAGGCTTCCGCGAGCAGCGGTACGATGTCGGCGCGTTCGTAGACGGTCTTCACCGGTCCAAGTTCATCCCATTCTAGCTGAAACTGCGCGCCCTCATCAATTTCGCAACGCCGCGCCTGCGCGCAACGCTGAAATAGCATTAGGCAAGCCTGCCTTCTTCCGCCTTGTAGAAATACTGGCTGGCGACCAGCCAGCCTTTCAGCGGCCGGAGCGGCGGAATGCAGGTGGCGAGCATGAAGGGACCGGTGACGAGAAGCTGCACCCAGATCGGCGCCGCGAATGCCACCTCCAGCCAGACGCCGAGCAGCACGCTCGGGATGCAGGCGAAGCAGATGACGAAAAAGGCCGGGCCGTCGGCCGGATCGGCGAAAGAATAATCGAGACTGCAGGCTTCGCACTGCGGCTGCAGCGTCAGGAAGCCTTTGAACATATGGCCTTGGCCGCAGCGCGGGCAGCGTCCCCTGATGCCGGTCTGCATCGGAGGAAGCGGGGGATATTCGGTATCCATGATGACCTTGTCCTATCTCGCGGCTCAGTCAATGCCGCATAATGAGTGCATTCAATATAAATACATTATATGGAATAGACCAATCAATCTGCCAGATTGCCGCACAAGCAAGTCGACCGGTCAAGGACCGGTCGCGGCTTGTCGTAAATCCATTCGAAGAGCGTCCCGCCTAGACCAATTCCGTTTTTCTTCTAGCAGGCTCAGCCGCGATATCGCCGGATCAGAAGAACGAACCCGCCATTTCCGGCGGGCCTTCCAGCGCATGGGCCATGAACTCCAATGCGCCCTGTAATTTTGCCCGGGCGATCGGGCCGCCGAGGCAGACGCGGACGGCCTCGGGTGCGGCGCCCTCGACCGCGAAGGCATCGCTTGCCACCACGCCGATGCCGGAGGAATGCATATGGCTGCCGAACGTGGAACGGGTCCAGCCGTGGGCCAAAGGCAGCCAGATATTGAAGCTGATCGGATCGGCGCGGTAGCTGCCGGCGGGCAGGATGGCGGCGACCATCTGTTGGCGGGCGCCCGCCTCGGCGCGGATGAAGCGGAGGATCGCATCGGCCGTGCCGTCCTCGATCCAGCGGGTGGCGAGCGCCATATTCAACGGCGAGGCCATGACATTGTTGGCGCGCATGGCGCCGACGAAGGGCCACACTGCCCTGGTGTCCGGAGCCACGACATAAGCAAGGCGCAGGCCGGCGCCGAGGCATTTCGCCAGGCCGCCGATATGCCAGGTCAGCTCGGGCGCCGTTGCCGCAAGCGGCGCAGGCCCTTCCTGCGGAATGAAGCCGTAGGCATCGTCCTCGACGATCGGCAGACGATATTTGCGGGCGACAGCTGCGATTTCCTCGCGGCGGCCAGCTGGAATCGTCAACGTCGTCGGGTTCTGCAGCGTCGGATTGAGGTAGAGCGCCTTCGGCTTCAACCGCTCGCAGGCCGAGGCCAAAGCATCGGGCCGGATCCCGTCTCCGTCCATCGGCAGGCCGGCAAGATTGAGCCGCAACTGGGCTGCGATCGAGCGCATGCCGGGATAGGTGACGATTTCCGAAATCACGGTCTCGCCGGGCTTTGCCAGGAGGCCGAAGATCGCCAGAAGGGCCGGATGGGCGCCCGGCGTGACGAAGATCCGCTCCTGCGAAGGCGTCAGACCGCGGCGGCCGAGCCAGGCGGCGGCGGCCTCCTTGTCCATGCCGGAACCGCCGAAGCCTTGATAACGCAGAAGCGGGATCAGGCTCGCCGCCACCGCCGACATGCCCTCGCGCATGCGGGCGATCAGTTCCGGATCGTCAGGTTCCGGCGGCAGGTTCATCGAGAAGTCGACGACGGCCGCTCGCCGGGGGTCGGGTGCGGCGCCGACGCCCCAGTCCTGGCGGTGTTTGATCGCCGCGCCGGTGACGAAAGTGCCTCGGCCGACATGGGAATCCACCAGGCCGCGCTTCTGCGCCTCGACGTAACCTCTCGCCACCGTAGTGAAATCGACGTTCAGCCGTTTGGCAAGTTCGCGCTGCGGCGGCAGCCGGTCACCGACCGCCAGATGCCCGCTGCGCAGATCCATTTCGATCAGATCGGCGATCGCCATGTAACGCGGGCTGCTGCTGCGGCTCAGGTCGGGATGCCAGTCTTTCATTCTTGATCCGATCAACATAATGGAAGCATTGACCGTATATTGTTGCATCTCCCCACTGTCACGAAAAAAGTCAGCCTCCGCGACGGAAGCCGACGCCGACTGGATGTCTCACCGCATTGATGGTGACGCGAAGGCGTCGATGCCGCTCAGCCTGGCCGACAGGGCCCACAGCCGCTCGGCCTGCTCGGGGTCAACGGCGTGATCGCTCACGCCGCCCGGCTTCCCATCGATCGCCCTGTTCGCCACATCGCAATCTTCGCAATAGAGGCCTCCCATACCCTCGAGCTGAGGTGAGGTCGCCGCCCATAGCTGGGTAGCGGCGCCTTGCGACGGCGTCTTGAATGTCGGGTCGATCGGATTGCCGTTCGAGTCGATCCACCCCGCACCCACCATTTCCTCTCGTGAAAGATACCGCTGCAGTGGCGTGAGGATCTTGCCCGGGTGCAGCGAAAACGCGCGGATACCAACGCCGCGCGCGAGCCTGTCCAGATGCAGGGCGAAAAGCGCATTGGCTGTCTTCGACTGCCCATAGGCTTGCCATTTGTCGTAGCCAGTCTCGAACTGCAGGTCGTCCCATCGGATGCCGGAGATCCGATGGCCGCCTGATGAAACCGAAACGATACGCGCATTCCGCGACAATGCCGGCCAAAGGCTGTTAACCAAAGCGAAATGGCCCAGATGATTCGTTGCGAATTGCGCCTCCCAGCCATCGCCGACGCGGGTCTCCGGGCAGGCCATGATGCCGGCGCTGTTGATCAGAATATCGATGCTGCGGCCGGCCGTGACGATGCGCTGGGCGAAGCGGCGGACGCTTTCCAGATTGGAGAGATCCAGCCGTTCGACCTGTACGCCATCAATGCCGGCAACGGCGTCTCGGGCCGCGTCAATGTTCCTTGCCCCGATGATTACCCTAGCGCCAGCGCCAGCCAGAGCGCGTGTGGTCTCCAGCCCGAGGCCGGAATGGCCGCCCGTGATGACGGCGCACTTGCGGGAAAGATCAAGGCCGGCCACGACCTCGACAGCGGTCGTGCGGGCTCCGAAGCCGGAGCCGATAGGGACTTGCTTATCATTCATGATAATTGCCTTCATTAACGTTTCTAGTAGGACAGTCGCGAGGATAGGGCGTGGCGATCAGACGATCCATGCGCTAGAGTCCGTCACCTCTTCGTTATCGTCCGGAATTTCCGCATGGACCCTTTATCCAATGTCCTCGCATTGCTCAAACCTCGAAGCTATGTCTCCGCGGGACTGAATGCCGGCGGCGCCTGGGCGCTCGATTTTCCACCTCCTGAAGGCATCAAGTTCAACGCGGTCATTTCCGGGGCGTGCTGGCTCAGCGTCGATGGCGTTGCCGAGTCCGTCCGGCTGGAGGAAGGCGACTGCTTTCTCCTGACAAGCCGCCGGGCTTTTCGTCTCGCCAGTGATCCATCTGTCGAAGCGATGCCATGCGAGGCGATCTATTCGATTGCCCGCGATGGAATTGCGACCTGCAACGGCGGGGGCGATTTCTTCCTGATTGGCAGCCGTTTTTCCTTTTCGGGAGGAAACTCCGACATCCTTCTCGGCATCCTCCCGCCAATCGTTCATGTGAAAAGGGATTCCGATCACGCCGCCGTGCTGCGCTGGTCGCTCGATCGGATGACGCGCGAACTGCGCGACCGACAACCCGGCGGTTTTCTGATGGCAGAGCATTTCGCGCATGTGATGCTCATGCAGGTGTTGCGCCTCCATATCGCATCGCCGGATGCCCGCGGCGTCGGCTGGCTTTTCGCACTCACCGACAGGCGGATCGGAGCGGCGCTCGCGGCCATGCATGCCGATCCGGCACGCAAATGGACGTTGCAGTTGCTGGCCGAACGGGCGTCGATGTCTCGGTCCACCTTTGCCCTCCATTTCAAGGCAAAGGTCGGGCTGGCGCCGATGGATTATTTGACGCGCTGGCGCATGCTTGTCGCGGCAGACCGGCTGGCAAATCCGGCCGAAGCAATTGCGAGCGTCGGCCTGTCGCTCGGTTATGATTCGGAAAGCGCCTTCAGCACCGCTTTCAAACGGGTCATGGGGTGCTCACCTCGGCAATATGGTGCCGCTCAGCAGGTCGGCGATACCATGCGAAATGAGGTTGGCGCTCGATGAACCTGATCGTGTGCCATTAGCGGGCAATCGCGCATCGGCCGGCGGAGATTCCGTTTGACACGGTCTTGCACCCGTCGCCCACTCTCTTACCTATCCAAGAATGAATGTGCCGGTCTTATTCCGTACCGGCACTCCATTAGGATGAAAGCATGAATATCAATCCCATCTTGCGGTCAATCGTGGGCATCCGCTCCTCCATTCCGGAAGATGCCTTCACGGCGGAGACGCTGGGAACCATCCGTGAGGGCAGCGGCGTGGTCATCCGCGACAATGGATTGGTGCTGACGATTGGTTACCTCATCACCGAGGCCGACGAAGTCTGGTTGACGACGCTGGACGGCCGGGTGGTTCCCGCCCATCCGCTTGCCTATGACCAGGAGAGCGGGTTCGGGCTGGTGCAGGCGCTCGGCGTCCTGAACGCGCCAGCAGTGGATTTTGGCGATGCGGCCGCGGCAAAGCCCGGCGATCCCGTCGTGCTTGCCGACGGCATTGGCGAATATGTCCAGGCAAGTATCGTGGCCCGACAGGAATTCGCCGGTTATTGGGAATATCTGCTGGAGGAGGCGATTTTTACTGCGCCGGCCCATCCCGCATGGGGCGGCGCAGCCCTGATCGGCGCGGACGGCAAGCTTCTCGGCATCGGTTCGCTTCGCCTGCAGATGAGCCAGGACGGCGAGGTCGCCGATATCAACATGGTCGTTCCGATTGATCTACTGCCGCCGATCCTGGACGATCTCTTGAACCGCGGCCAGGTCAACAAGCCGCCGCGGCCCTGGCTCGGCGCATTCTCCGCCGAAAGCAGTGGTGGCGTGGTGGTGATGAGCGTCGCCGAAGGCGGTCCGGCCGCCGAGGCCGGCCTACGTCAGGGCGACATCATTTCGGAAATCCGCGACGAGGAGGTCGATGGCCTGGCCGATTTCTACCGAAAGCTCTGGAGCAGCGGCCCGGCCGGCGCCGAGATTCCGATGCGAATTCTGCGCAACGGCCGGGAAGCCTGGCTGCGGATCAAATCCGCCGACCGCAACAGCTTTCTGAAAAAGCCGCAGCTGCAATAGGGCCGCATCGCGCGTGACTGCCGTCGAAGACTGAAACCGCGGCTGGCTTCACAGGCCGGTCCGGTATGCGGCCCACCTACGAGCGAGCCAAGTTCGTTCGTTGACTCGGAGCTGCCATTGAAAGATGCTGCCGTCAATCCTGGGATCAACGGAGTTTGCGGTCCATGTTCGATCATATCTCCATCGGCGTCAAAGATCTCGAAAGAGCCCGCCGCTTCTACGACGCAGCGCTGGCGCCGCTCGGATATGAGCGCCTGTCGAATTCCGACGGCATGATCGGCTACGGTTCGGAACAGGTCGGCCTTTGGGTGATGCAGGTTGCCCATCCCGTTGTGGCCGACATGCAATCCGGGCTGCATTTCTGCTTCGTCGCCCCGAACGAGGCCGCGGTCGACGCGTTTTATGCGGCTGCGATCGAATCCGGCGGCACGGATAACGGTGAACCGGGTATCCGCCCGGATTACGGCCGCTTCTATTACGCCGCCTTCGTCATCGATCCGGACGGCTATCGCCTCGAAGCCTATTTCCACAAAGGCGAGATATAACGGCCGTCAGGCCGTAGCTCTGGAGATCGCCATCACCCTTGCGGCCGCCGGGCCGAGGGCAGCCCTCACCCGTCCGCCAGCCGCAAAAATCCCGTTGCGTTGCCCCAGCGAAAGGCGCATTGTTTCGGCTTCGGCAGCCATCGCACGGGCGCTGCCGACTGAGGGTTTCATAACCCCCGCCCCGACGAAAGGAGGACTTCGATGTCTTCCACTTCCGATAAGCCCTATCTGACGTCATCCGATCTCGATATGCTTCAGGGTGTGCTCGACACCGCGGGCTACAAAGCAAGAATACCGGCCGGCGACGAACAGACCTGCAACGCCGCAGCCATGCTGCTGATCAAGCTGTTCCAGGAGGGCGTCACCTCGCCGGCCATGCTCTTGCGGGCGCTCGAATACCATTTCGGCAGACCGAAGAAGCAACAGAAACCGGTCACCCCCGTCTGTAACCGCTATGCGATCCAGGGATTGCCGCGCGAGCGCCGACCGACGCGGCCGGGCAATTCCGCAGGCCGGTAGTGCGTGGCTTTCAATTCCGATCTAAAGGGAGATCCATCCATGGCAAAGGGACAGCTGAGAAGCAATCGCGAGGCCCGCAAGCCGAAGAAGGACAAGCTGGCGACGAAGCCGGAAACCAGCTTCGCCGGGCAGATGAAGACGGCGGCCCAAACGGCGCCTCATGGCAGCAGCGCGCCCAAGGGCGGCGGTCAGCCTCACCGGTAGCCAGTTACGTCAGCCGGTTTGTCCCGTTCCTGCACTTCCACCAGGTAACGCCAACAATCCGGCCGCGAACCGTCAACATCGTCGAAACCATAGGCCTTCGCCACCCCGCCGCTCGACAGCGACTGGCCGTTCCAGCGGGCGCGGTCGGGATCGGCTGACAGGGCCGCTACCGCACGGCCGACGAAACGCGGGGTTTCAGAAATGGCAAAATGCGGCTGCACCCCGGTCGCGTCGCGCCAATTCTCCTCGCTCACGCCATAGGCCTCCAGCATCATTTCGGAGCGCAGCCAGCCGGGCGTGATCGAAACGGCGGTGGCGCCGTGTCTGGCCAGATCCTGGGCATGCGCCCAGGCCATGCGGGTGACGCCGGTCTTGACGAGGTCGTAGAACGGCGAGAGCCGGTAATGCGCGGCGTTGTATTCGGCCGTGCCGTCGGTTACCTCCACCAGCAGCCCGCCCGGCCGCTCGATCATCAGCGCCAGCGCGTAATGGGCGGTGATCAAATGCGTCTCGATGCCGAGCCGCAGCATGCGCAGGCCCTTGTCCAGCGAATGCTCCCAGACCGCCTTGTCCCATTCGAACAGCTTCTCGCAGCCCCAGATGTCGTTGACGAGGATGTCGAGCCGGCCGGCTTCCGCGCGGATGCGCGCGACGAGCGCCTCGACCTCATGCGGAACGAGATGATCGACCTGTACGGCAATGCCCTTGCCGCCCGCCGACGTCACCAGTTCGGCCGTTTCCTCGATCGTCTCGGGCCGGGCATAGTCGGACTGCTGGGCGCGTGTCGTGCGGCCGGTGACATAGACGGTGGCGCCGGCAGCACCGAGTTCGACCGCAATGCCTCGGCCGGCGCCACGCGTGGCGCCCGCCACCAAGGCCACTTTTTCGCGCAAGTCCGCTGTCACGTCTCCATCCTCCACGCTAGAACCGGGAGCCGGCCGACTGCGACTGGCTTTGGTTGAATATAAACGAATGTTCGTTCATATTCAAAATGAACGCAAGAGGAATTTCATGCCGCGCCGCCGCACCCTGTCCGACGAACAGCTTCTCGCCATGGTGCTGGCGCTGATCCATGCGGAAGGGCCGGATGCGGCGACGTTTGCCGCGGTGGCGAAGGCGAGCGGTCTTTCCGGTTCAACCCTGGTTCAGCGTTTCGGGACAAAGGCGGCGATGCTGCGCGCCGCGCTGCTTTACGCCTGGGACCGGCTGGATGCGGAGACGGCGCGCCTTGCCGGCGCCGTGCCGAAGACGCCGGACGGCGCCGTCGCGCTGCTCGTCGGCCTGTCGCATGAATATGGCGATGATGCCGCCGCCTATGGCGAGGGATTGCTAGTGCTGCGCGAAGATTTTCGCGATCCGGTGCTGCGCGCCCGCGGGGCGGCTTGGGGAACGGCGTTGACAGCGGCGATCGCGCGCTGTTTCGGCTCGGCGAAGGCGCCGGAAACGCTCGCCCGGCTGATGCTGGCGCAATGGCAGGGATCGCTCACCTGGTGGGGATTTGGCGCGGGCGGCCCGGTGGCCGCCTATGTGGAGACGGAATTGCGGCGCTTCCTGACTGCGGTGAAATCCTGACCCCGCTCACGCTTCTTCTTCATCCTTTTCCGCACCCACGGTCAGCGGCCAGTCGACGACATAATCCTCGAGATCATCGATATCGATCTCGGTTTCATTGATCGTGCGGCCGCGGGCGGAAATGCCGGCGGCATGGACGGTCTCGGGATCGCCGGAGACAAGCGGATGCCACCAGTAGAGATCGCGGCCCTCATTAATCAGCCGGTAGCCGCAGGTCGGCGGCAGCCAGGCGATCTCAGGCACGTTCTCCCTGGTCAGCTGCACGCAGTCAGGCACGAAATCCCACCGGTTCTGATAGCTGGAGCAGCGACAGCTTTGGCCGTCGAGCAGTTTGCAGCTGACCGAGGTGAAATAGATATCGCCGCTCTCCCACTCCTCGAGCTTGTTGAGGCAACAGAGGCCGCAGCCGTCG
Source organism: Rhizobium sp. NLR16a (assembly GCF_017948245.1). NCBI lineage: Bacteria > Pseudomonadati > Pseudomonadota > Alphaproteobacteria > Hyphomicrobiales > Rhizobiaceae > Rhizobium > Rhizobium sp. NLR16a. The sequence goes on from NZ_CP072865.1 coordinate 2,702,636, forward strand.
CAGAGGCTTTCCCATTCGGCGGGGCTCATTTCGGCAAGGGTCTTCTTCTTCCAGAAGGGCAGATCGGTCATCGTCCGTTTCTTGCAACAGCGGCCCAATTTCACGTGACCGCCGCTCTATCTCTCTTGTTATCCGCCATAAAATCAATCAATTCTTCAGCATGCTCCTGGTATCGGAGAGCTTTTCGGGCCTTGAGGGCCTCGCGCTTTCGTCGCTTTCCGGCGGCCGGACATGAGGCAAGCGCGATCAGGCGGGAATACAGGACGTGCAGGATCCGGACAACCCTGAAAAAGGGCCTGAAAGGGAATCAGACAAACGAACCGGTGACGCGGCGGGCAGGCGGCCGCCGAAGAGCCGCCACATTCTGTTGCGCATCGATTCATGGATCGATTCGACCGTCTGGAACGCCGGCTTCCGCGCCGCCGAGATCTGGGAAGACACCACCATCTTCTTCCGCCGCTTTCGCGTTCGCGGCTGGAAACGCATGGTCTTCGAACTTGCCGGCGAAGGGCTGACCCTCGGGGCGGCCGGCGCGGTGCTGATGCTGGTGCTTGCCCAGCCAGCCTTCGAGGCGACCAAGGAGGACTGGCGCAATCGCGGCGATTTCGCCGTCACCTTCACCGACCGCTACGGCAACGTCATCGGCCATCGCGGCGTCATCCACCAGAATTCCGTCCCGATCGACGAGCTGCCGGATTCCCTGATCAAATCCGTCCTCGCGACCGAAGACCGGCGTTTCTTCGACCATTTCGGCATCGACGCGATCGGCCTCTTCCGCGCCATGGTCACCAACGCCCAGGCCGGCGAAGTGGTGCAAGGCGGCTCGACGCTGACGCAACAGCTCGCCAAGAACCTGTTTCTCTCCAACGAGCGCTCGATCGATCGCAAGATCACCGAAGCCTTCCTGGCCCTATGGCTCGAAGCCAATCTCTCCAAGAAGGAAATCCTCTCCACCTATCTCGACCGCGCCTATATGGGCGGCGGCACCTTTGGTGCCGCGGCAGCGGCGCAATTCTATTTCGGCAAGAACATTACCGATGTGAACCTTGCCGAGTCGGCAATGCTTGCCGGCCTGTTCAAGGCGCCGGCCAAATATGCGCCGCATGTCAACCTGCCAGCCGCGCGTGCCCGCGCCAACGAGGTGCTGACCAATCTCGTGCAGAGTGGGCTGATGACGGAGGGCCAGGTGATCGCCGCCCGGCGCAATCCGGCGACTGTCGTCGACCGCAACGAGGTGGAATCGCCGGATTTCTTCCTCGACTGGGCCTTCGACGAAGTGCAACGTCTTTCGCCGCGCTTCCACCAGCATTCGCTGATCGTGCGCACGACGATCGACATGGGCATCCAGAAGGCGGCCGAAGATTCGGTCGAGACATCGCTGCGTGAATTTGGCGAGGCCTATCACGCCAAGCAGGGCGCCATGGTGATGATCGAGAACGGCGGCGCCGTCAGGGCCATGGTCGGCGGGCGGGATTACGGCGAGAGCCAGTTCAACCGCGCCACCAAGGCGCTGCGCCAGCCGGGCTCCTCCTTCAAGGTCTATACCTACGCGCTGGCGATGGAGAGCGGGATGACACCGCAGACGACGATCGTCGACGCCCCGATTTCCTGGGGCAACTGGAGCCCGCACAATTATGCGAACCGCTATGTCGGCCGCATCACACTCGAGACGGCGATCGCCCAGTCGATCAATACCGTGCCGGTGCGGCTTGCCAAGGAAAAGCTCGGCATCCAGCCGATCCGGGCAATGGCGAAGAATCTCGGCGTCGAAACGCCGATCCGCGACGACGTCACCATCCCGATCGGGACATCGGAGGTGACGGTGCTCGACCAGGCGACGGCCTATGCCACCTTCCCGGCCGGCGGCTATCAGTCGCGCCGCCACGGCATTACCCAGATCCTCGATTACGAAGGCGATGTGCTCTACGATTTCGACCACGACGAGCCGGCGCCGAAACGCGTGCTGTCCGAACAGGCCGATGTCTATATGAACCAGATGCTATCGCGCGTTCCCTATGTCGGCACGGCGCGCAAGGCGGCCCTCGACAACGGCATCCTGACAGCTGGCAAGACCGGCACGACCCAGGCCTATCGCGATGCCTGGTTTGTCGGCTTCACCGGCAATTACACCTGCGCCGTCTGGTTCGGCAATGACGACTATACCTCGACCAACAACATGACGGGCGGCTCACTGCCGGCAATGACCTTCAAGCGCGCCATGGACTACGCCCATCAGGGTGTGACGTTGCGCCCCATCCCCGGCGTCGAAAACCCCCTGCTCTCGGAAAAGGATCTTGCCAAGACCGTCGCCGCCAAGCCGCAGGACGGACTGCCGCAGCTCATCCGGCCGCGCATGCTCTCGGTCCAATCGACTGATATCCTTAAGAAGCTCGGAGGGAAGCTGAAGGCCGCCGCGCCATTGACGCCGGCGAAGGTGGCAAGCTCGGAGTAGACGCTGCGTGGTCGCTGCGCTCGTTCGTGTCGGAGATCGGCGAGACCCGCCCCTCATCCGCGTCCAACGCGCGTGCCCCGCGATCTGGACAGATCGACGTCCATGTCATGGCGCGGCATTCCACCCTGCCAGAATCAGTGCTAACCCTGTCATCCCGGTTTCCAAGGTCATGACGTGTTTCGATTCCCCCTTTTCATCCTGATCACGCTGATCGTAGCCTTCGGCGGCGGCATCATGATTTCGCTTTATGCGCTGGATGCGACACAGGGTTTCGGGGCGATCAAGCTTGGCGCCTGGGAGGCCTTTCCGGCGTTGCAGACGGTCGATGCCGATCCTTACGCCAAATCGCACCGGGCACGCGCCGGCAAGTTGCTCTACGGCAGCGCCGAGGGGCTGACCTTCACGGCGAGCGTCGACGACGACGGTGCACGGCTGAACGCCGGCTGCCGCTACAGCCTCAGCGGGCAGACGCCGCCCGCCCGGCTCTGGACGCTCTTTACCGCCGACAATGGCGGCAATCCGGCGGCGGTGAAGACCGGGCTTCCGGCGGCGCTCAATTCCTGGACGGTGCTGCGCCAGCCCGACAGCAGCTTTTCGATCGAGATCTCCGCCGCCGCTCAGCCGGGCAACTGGCTGGCCTTGCCGCAGGCCGGTACTTTCCGGCTGGTGCTGACGCTGTTCGACACGCCAACCGCCGGCAGCTCCGGCGTGATCGATCTCGCCATGCCGAAGCTCACCAAGACCGGATGCGGCAATGCTTAGGATCTTCTTCGCCGTCCTGACCGGTCTTTTCGGCGCAGCGCTCCTGCATCTCGTCATCATCCTGTCCCTGCCGCATTTCACCGGCAGGGATGCGGCGACCCGCGTGGCGGCGGAAGGCGATCTCAACAATTTCTATCTGCTCGGCGAGCAGTACGACGAGGCTGGTCTCGCCAATGGCGACCCCTTCCTGCGGACCGCCGTCTGCTCCTTCGACGTCGAGGATGCGCCGGTGCATTTCACCGCCAAGGGCAACGTCCCCTTCTGGTCGATCGCGATCTACGACAGCGCCTCCAACGAGGTGTTCAGCATGAACGACCGGACCTCGGTGGGCGGCGCGCTCGACGTTCTGGCGGGCGGCCCGATCCAGTTGACGGACCTGCGCAAGAACCTGCCGCAGGAACTGGACCAAGCGATCCTGGTGGAAATGGCGAGGCCGGATGGTTATGCCGTGCTACGGACGCTGGCACCGCAGGCAAGCTTCGATGAAGCAGCACGCAACTTCCTGACGGAAGCGGGCTGTGAGCAATTCACCCCCGGCAATTAAGCGGAATGTCTGTTCTCAATTCGGCATCACGCTCCGGGGTTGAAGAGGCGCTTACTTCTTTCTGGCGCGCGGCGCGGGCGCCGGACCATGTCTAGGGCTCTCGGCGAGCCGCTCATAGCGGACCCCCGTGAACCAGAGAATCTTGGCTTCGCGCTGTTCCTTGTCCAGGCGACGCGGCGCCCGCGGCCGCCGATCCGCCAATGCGACTACTATTGCCATTCTCGTCTCCATGCACTGCCCGAGACGGATGAACTTGCGATGGATTTCACCCTGCCCGCCACTCTGCGAGCCGGCGCGTCCTGCGGTGCCGGCATGGCCGGACCGAGGGCATTCGCGCCTTTCCCACGGCACCTGATTGAAATACCGTGATGCGGAGTTTCGACGATCCAAATACTCAAATCGCGTCGTTCCTGTCCGAATTGAGACACATGACAGTTAACAGTTTACTAATATTCAGCGGATGCCAAACACAGTTACCGTAACTTCCTCTTCAACGCTTGAGGAGTCGATTTGGTTTCATGCCCCGCTGAAAGACCGGAAGGCAGCGAGCAATATAAAATTACAAAAAATTCATATAGTTGACGACGATACAGCGATCTATCCAGAGCCGCTGTTGCAAATATGCGGCACAGAAATATTTGTTGTGGCAGATCAGCGCGGGCTTCGGTTTATCCTGGGTGCCCACTCGTTTTAGAGGCGCGCCGATTGCAATTCCCGCCGTCCGCGAAGCGGCTTTCTCGTTGCGGCATAGTGATAACTGCTGCAAGCGATGGCGCATCGCCGGACCCGATCAGGAGGAGGACCGGTTTGCTTGCCGCCGCAGCGCCCTTTCGGAGCCCATAGCCTTTCCATTGCCGGCTAACCATTATTCGCAGGTTCCTCGGGTATATTTCTGTATCATTTTAATAAAATCTTCAGCATCCATTAACCGTACAAGTGTAGGATTTGTTCATATCCGTGTGGTCCGAGAGGCGTCCCCGCCAGCGCTATCGGCCCCATGGTTTCCCTTGGTTCTGCGTTTTCAGGGTGTGCTTGTGCGTGACCGGTTTCGAGACCTAGAGGGCCCGTTGGCCGTCAGGAAAAAGGACGTGGTGTTGATGGCGACTGTGAGCAGTTTCGAGAGCCTGTCTCATCCGACACGATCCGAACTGCGCCAATTCGCCGAGCTTTTCACACCGCTGTTCCAAGCTTCCTCCGACGAAGCCAAGCGCCAGGCAGTCGCCGCCCTTTCCCAATGCGAGACCATGCCGGCAGCCGTGGCGCTGTTCATCGGCAATCAGCCGATCGAAATCGCCGCGCCTTTCCTTATCGCCTCGAAGGCCGTTGCCGACGACACGCTGATCACCATCGCCCGCATGCAGGGTGCGGCGCATGTCAAGGCGATCGTCAGCCGCGATTCGCTCTCACCGAAGGTCATCGACGCGCTGGTGGCGCTGCGCCAGACCCAGCCGCGCTCCGCCACCGCTTCGGCGCCGATCACGGAAGCGCTGGCCGTCCCGCTTTCGCCAGTCCAGGTGGAGAGCAACGAGGCCGAAGCGCTGGAGGAACAGCGGGTCGCCAATGAAGAGGCCTTGCGCGGTCGCATCCTCGATCTTGCCGGCCATCTCGGCCGCGACGATCAAGACAGGCTCGGCCTGCGCACCCTCACCGACATTCAGGAGGCGCTGCTGGTGCGCTTCGCCCGCTCGCACGAGGCGACGCATTTCGCCACCGCACTCGCCGATGCGCTTTCCGCCAGCCGCTGGCTTGCCGAACGCATCATGCTCGACCTCTCCGGCCAGCAGCTCGCCACGACGCTGACGAGCCTCGGCATGGGCTTTCTCGACGCTGTCTTCGTGCTGGAACGATTCTATCCGCATCTTGCCGAACAACAGCATAATGTGACGCGCGGCTGGATGGTGCTCGATGCGCTCGATCCGGAAGAATGCCACGAAAGGGTGGAGGCCTGGCGGCGCGCCGATCGCTACACCTACAAGGCCGAGACCACCGATTCGCGCACATCTCGGGAAACCGAAACCCACCGCTTCGCCCGCCAGGCGCCGGTGCAGCGCGACATACGCGCGCTGGGGCGGCGGTCGCGTTGAGTTGAAGAAGACCTGACTCTCAGCGATCCCCCGCCAGCGGGATTATGTCCCCCAATTCCTCCGCCTCCAGCTCGACGATCCAGAGATCGGGGTCGAAGCGGCGTTCGCGATCCAGCATCGCCCGCACCGCTTGCGGCTCGCTGCGCGCGAGGCGGACTTCGAACAGCCGGTCGCGGATCTCGTCTTCGCCGAAGGCGGTCTGCGGCGCCGGCGCATAGAGCGTTTCCAGACCATCGCGAAAGTGTTGGCGGATGAAGATCGCGCCCGCCTCCTCCGCGCCCTTCTTCTCCACAGCGGCGAAATCGCCGCTTGCGAAGACGCGGCGCAGAAGCGAGGAAACGAAGATGTCGGCGCGTAATCTCATCGGGGCGGTATAGAGCCTTTCCGAGTTAGATTGAAGCATTCTGTTGGCTCAAACGGAGAGGATGGTCGACCGGCCGGCGTGCGTCGTAGCCCAACTCTGCGGCCAAGCCGGCCGGTCGATCAGCCGGCCCGTTTCAGCCAACATCCCGCAGATTTGCCTGGCAAAACTGCAAGACTTTGGAATCGCCGGACCCACTTTGTCGCTTCGCCACTGCGAAGCGGTGCGGCCGGTGGGCCGGGCATGTTTCCGCCAGGATCAAAGGCGATCGGCTCGGACGTACCTGGGGTATGCCCGTCGCCAATCGCCTTTGCCCTGACGAAAACCTGCTCCGGCAGAATGCTTCAATCTAACCCGGAAAACCTCTAAGACCGGCGCGCCGGGGCCGGCAATCCGCAACCGAGCTTTGGCGGATGCGTCAGACCTTGACCGCCAACCGCAAGCCGCCCCAATGGCGGCCCCTGACGGTGATCGGCGCGGAGATATCCTTCATCATCACGAAATTGCCGCCGCCCATGTCGCGCCGGTAGGTCTGGACGAGGAAAGGTGCGATGCTGCGGCCGGCGGCAAGGCCGACGCGATCGGCGAAGATGCGGCGGTTGCGGCAGTTGGCGGTGTTCCAGACGATGTCGCCCGGCCGCTGCGGCTGCGAGAACTTCCGGTTATGAGTCGGCAGATAACCGTTTTCGTCGACCGCCGCGCAGAAGGCGACGCGCTCGTCCAGGGCGACGACGGGCTCCTGGATCGGCGGCAGCAGACGGTCGGTGAGTTCGGTGAAGGCAGCCATCATCTGAACCGGATCGGTGCCAGCCATCGGCCGGTAGCGCCGGTCGAAGAGGGCGTCGAAACCGATCTGACCGTCGGCGACGGCGCGTTCGAAAACGCCTGATATCTGCCTTGCCACGGATTGTGCTTCCTCGATCCAACGGCTGTCGGCGGTCTTGACGCCGGCGCTCGCCGTCAGCTGAATCAGCGTTTCCGAGAGGCCGACGACGCTGTCGACGCGCTTTGCCGCCTGCTGCAGCCTGACATTCGAACCGGCGATCTCGCCGGACATTTCGCCGAGCTTCTGGACGAAACCGGCGCATTGTTGGTCGACCGCCTCGGTGGTGTTGGCCATGACAGTCGAACTGTCGAGAATGCGGGTGATGACATGTTCCATGCTTTCGAAGGCGCCGCGCATCGCCTCCGACTTGTCGCGCACGCCGGCGGCACTGTCGCGGGCATCACCGCCGACCGCCGACAGCCGGTCGATCTTCACCCGAAGCCCATCCAGCGTGTCCTGAATGGAGCCCGTCGCCTTCGAAGTCTGCAGCGAAAGAGCGCGCACTTCGGCGGCGACGACGGCAAAACCCTTGCCCGCATCGCCGGCGCGCGCCGCCTCGATCGCGGCGTTCAGCGCCAGGAGGTTGGTCTGGCGGGCTATGGTGCTGATCTCCTCGGCAATCTTGTCGACATCGGCAAGCGATTTCGAGAAGCTGGCGATTTCAGCACCGATGACGTTGGAGGACTGAACCATATGGCCGATCTCGGCAACGGAACCGGACATGCGGTCGGCCGACTCCTTCAGCATCTGGCGGGCTTCGGCCGCCGTGCGGTCGGTCTCGCGCAGCGACAGGGCTACCGAGCGATTGGTCTCGGCAATCGAAAGTGCGGTGCTGGTGACATGATCGAAGGCGGAGGCGTGGCGCGCCGACATCGCCGCCATGTCCTGGATGGCGCCGGCAATATCGACGAGATCGATGCCAAGGGTGGAGGCTTCTTCGGCAAGGCGCTGCAGGATGTGGCGCAATCCCTCGCGATCAGGGCTTTCCGCTTCGACCGTCGGTTCTCCGGTCAGATCGTCTATCGCCTTCAGCGCATGCATGACCGACATTCCCCCGCCGCAATTGGCAAAGCTTCGGACAACATGGTTAACAAGTTGCAAACGAAGCTGGGGTCTTAGACTTAGGGTGTACATGGCGCGAACGCCTTAGATCGCACCGATTTCCTTCAACTTCTTCAGCACCGCCTCGTTCGGCTCGCCGTTTTCGGGGAGGTTGTAGTGCTTCTGGAAGTGGCGGATGGCGGCGCGAGTCTGCTCGCCGGCCACACCGTCGACGCCAACGTTGGCATAGGCCATATTGGAAAGGCCCTTCTGGATCTTCAGCACCAGGTCGACGGTGGCAAGCTCGCTCGATGGAAGCTGCTTTGCGGCTGACGGAGCCGTCTTGACGGTCTTTTCGGCGCTGCGGATCGCAGCAGCGACCGGGTCCTCCGCCGCCGCCTTCGAGGTGACATCCTCACGCGGTTTTTCCACGGGCACGGTCGAGGGGCCGGCAGCGTCGGTCTTCAGCGCGGCCAGCACCTCCGGCGTCGCTTCCCCGGTCTGGGCCATGCCGACGGTCTCCTGGAAGAACAGGATGGCGGCACTGGTGCGGGGGCCGATGATGCCGTCAGCGATGCCGTTATAGAGGCCGCGGCGCACTAGCTGCTGCTGGATGTCCATGACCAGCTCGCTCGGCTGCTGAGCGGGTGCGGCCGGCACCGGCGTCCCGCTGGTGGTGGCGGCATCCTCCGGCCGTTCGATCCGGAAGGTGGTGACGTCAGCCGGTTGTTCGTCGGCCGGACGGCGCGCGCCGAGCACGTTTGGGGACTGCGGGTCACGGGTGCGGAAAATCGGGTGCGGATGCAGGCCAGGCTGATACCAGAGGGCATTGGCCGCAACGAAGGAGAAGATGACGAAGAAGGCGATCATGCCGCCGGCGACCGACGGATTGCGGCCAATGACGCCGCCGAGCGCGGACGCCCCCTGCAGCCCGAGACCACCCAGCGCGGATGCGCCCTGCAGGCCGAGGCCGCCGAGAGCGGCCGCACCGGACACGACAAGGCCCGGCTGCTGCCGTCGCTTCTTTCCCTTAGGCGATTTTCGCTTGCGCGCGGCCATCGAAAAGCCCCTCTTCCAGTTCTGCTCCGGTACCGACCGCGTCCTTCAGCCGCGGCGGAAATTCGACGGTCGCGCCATGACCGGCGTGTTCGGCGCGCCGGGCGCCCGAGCCATCCACCGCAATCTCGACGGTGATGATCGTACCTTCGCCCGGCTGGCTGGCAATGGCAAAATTCCCGCCATGCAGCGCCACCAGCCCCTTGACCAGCGAGAGGCCGAGACCGCTGCCCTCGAAGCGGCGGGTGTAATCGTTCTGGATCTGGACAAAAGGCTGGCCGAGCATCGCCAGCTTATCGGCGGCAATGCCGATGCCGGTATCGCTGACCGTCAGCTTCAGGATGCCGTCACGCGCCGCCGCATCGACCGAGACGACGCCGCCGGCTTCGGTGAATTTCACGGCGTTGCCGACGAGATTGATGAGGATCTGCTGGATGGCGCGCTGATCGGCGACGATCTCGCCAAGCCCACGCTGAATCCGGCTCGTCAGCGTGACGCCCTTGGTCTTGGCCTGCAATGCCAGCATCGATTCGCAGGATCTGACGGAGCTTGAAATATCGAAGGCATCCAGAATCAGTTCGTAGCGGCCGGCTTCAATCTTGCTCATGTCGAGCATGGTATTGACGACCGAGAGCAGATGCGCGCCGGACTCGCGGACGAGACCGACATATTCGCGCTGGCGGTCATTTTCGAACTTGCCGAAATATTCGCCGATCAGAATATCGGAGAAGCCGAGAATGGCGTTCAGCGGCGTGCGCAGCTCGTGGCTGACCGCGGCGAGGAAGCGCGACTTGGCGTCGTTTGCCGATTCGGCGTCGGCCGCACGGTTCTGGGCTTCGGCCCGCAGCTGCTGCTCGACGGAGACATCGCGCAATTGGGCGATGACGGCGGCAAGCTCGCCATCGGCATCACGGCGAGCCGTCATGTCCATTCTCAGATAGGCGAACTGGCGCTGATCGCGCGAGATCGAAGGCCGGTCGAGGCGCAGATCGACGCTTGCGGCATCTTCGCCGCGCCTGAGCTCATCGAGCGCCTGCAGGAACAGGATGCGGTCGGAGACATGCACCTGCTCCAGGAAGCCCCTGCCCTTCGGATCGCGCATCCAGGCAAGGAAATCGCGCCGGTCGCGGCCGCCTATGGTGGCGACGCTGCCGTGTGGATCCAGGAAAAAGACGAGGCCGGGGGTGACGTCGAGGAAGAAGTCCTCGGCCGACTGTGTGGCAATGCCGGCCGACGAGCCCTGGCGGGCAAGTGCAATGCTGCCGACGGCGGAAAAGAGAAAGGCGGCGCAGACCATGGCGACGCCGGCCGGCAGTGCGACGGCGGGGCTGGTGACCGCCGAAAGCCCGACCGGCGCGGCGACGAGAGCGGCCGAGGAGAGCAGCACGAGGCGCCGCAGAATCGCAAGCTCGCGCTGGCGCACGGCTTCGCCGCCACCCGTCCGGGAAAGCCAGCTTGTCGCCGCCCGGTCTACGAGGGCCGTCGCCCAGCCGCCAATGTCACTCAATACTCGCACGCAATACCCGCCCAAAGAGGCTGTCTGTCGATCCGGACAATAGGCCCCCGCGACTTAAGGAAAGGATAAGGCAAAGGCGCTGTTCACAGCCAGAAAGAGCAGAAATTCCCGTTTTGAAGCATCTGAGAGCTCCTTCGCTTCTTGTGGTTAATGGCCGGTAAGCGGCGGATTTCCTTCATATTTCAGCACTGCGTTAACTCCTGTGGCAAGGCGATCCGGCAAAAGCCCTGCAATTGCAGGCAGGTGCTGCCCTGATGCTTAACAACAATCGCTCGCATTTGACTTAAATGCCGCTCAAATGCGCTTCGCTAAAATTTGAGTTAAATTTGCCGCAAATGCGCGCGAGTTTTGAAAAGCGGCATTCGCAACTTGCCGATAGGGTGAGAGCACACCGGACAACCGGCCTGATTCGGCGATAAGAACCGGACGGGAAAACAGGATGGGCAACGACAATGTGGTTTCTGATCAAAGGATCCTTCTGGTTTGGCCTAGTGCTCGTGCTTCTTTCCGTCTTCAGCACGGAGGGATCCGACAAGCTTGCCGGCGGCCCACAATTGCAGCTCTCAGACGCGTTTACGGCGGCGAGCGGCGCCTATGACTATCTCACCGGCATGTGCTCGGAAAAGCCGGATGTCTGCGCCAAAGGCGCCGAGACCCTGACGGCGCTCGGCTACCGGGCCCGTGAGGGCGCCCGTGTCGCTTACGAACTTCTCGACAGCCAATTCACCGACGAACCGACGACGCCCGCAAGGCTTGCCGAGCCGGCAAACCAGACATCGCCCGCCATGCCCTCGCTTGCCTCCCCTTCCGTCCAGGAGAAGGTGCGCGAGGCAAAGGCTGCGCTCAACCAGCCGATGCCTTACCGGCCGCCGGTCGACGATGAAGCCGAGACCGTGGTAACCGGCGCGATCCCGCTGCCGACGCCGAAGCCGGCGATCTGACGAAATTGCGCGGGCAACCGGCCCGCCGCACATAAGCAACGTTCGGACGCGGGACTGCGTCACACTGGAATTCTAAACGCGGTGCGATCTTTGAGATTCGCCTGCCGCGCTTTAGGCCCTTGGTTTTCCGCATGTCGTTCACGCAAAACCGCTGCACACTTTTGCGCGACATGCTTTAGAGCTTGCATCGGTGGTCCGCATGACGCGGAAATGCCCCATGCCTGACGTGCCTGCCCTGTTTAATTCAGCAGATTGCTGCGCCGTGAGGATGCCCATCCCTCACGGCGTTTCTTTTGAGAGCATGTCGCACAAGAATGTGCGGTGGATTTCGATAACCGACATGCGTAAAAACAAAAGCTGAAGCGCCGCATCAAAAAGACGGCGCGCTTTAGCGGTTCAAATCTGTCGGTCTATCACCTATATGCAGTCCTAGAGCATGTCCGGACGCAAAATTGCCGTGTCGTTTTGCCAGCATGCAAAAAGGTGAAAGGCTTTTTATGGCATCCCTCGACCAGATCATCGATGACTTCGCCTTCCTGGACGATTGGGAAGACCGCTACCGCTATGTCATCGAACTCGGCAAGGCGCTGCCCGAGCTCGCCGAGGAAAAACGCACCTCGGAGAACAAGGTGATGGGCTGCGCCAGCCAGGTGTGGCTGGTGACGCATACGTCGGGCGATCCGGAAAACCCAATCATGAGTTTCGAGGGCGATTCCGACGCGCATATCGTGCGCGGCCTCGTCGCCATCGTGCTTGCCACCTATTCCGGTAAGCGGGCTTCCGAAATCGCTGCGCTTGATGCCTTCGAGATCTTCTCGAAGATCGGTCTGGTGGAGAACCTGTCGTCGCAGCGCTCGAACGGGCTGCGCTCGATGGTGAAGCGAATCCGGGAAGAGGCGATAGTCCGCGCCGCGGCGTGAACGTCATTGATTCGGTCGGCGAGCGCGGCGGATTGGGCATTTGCGGAAACGGCCAACCGACTATATTAACACTTTCTTATAGTATAGGAATACATTCTACGTCGCGCTCCAAAGCGTAAGATAGGTTCCCTGATAATATCCCGTCTGCCCCGTGCATGACTTGCGATAGCGGCGGAATAGTCGGGGAGATTATTATCCTCATCCGGAACAGGATGAACTCTGGGGTCGTCCGAACTAAAGTCTGAATCTTGCTTTCATTTAACGGGCCGGACCAGGATAGCGCCCGGAAACGGCTTCCGGTTTTCGGTTTCAGGTTTGCGGTACAGACAGAAAAGCCGGGCACAAGACCCGGCTTTTGTCATTGACAGCGGAAAAGCTCAGCCGCGGCCGCGCTTGCGGCGCTGACCCAAGCCCATCTCCTTCGCCAGGCGCGAACGCGCTTCGGCATAAGCGGGCGCTACCATCGGGTAGTCGGTCGGCAGGTCCCATTTCTCACGGTATTCTTCCGGCGAGAGACTGTGATGCGTCATGAGGTGACGCTTGAGGGACTTGAAGTTGCCGCCGCATTCCAGGCACGTAATCTGCTCGTCCTGTACGGACTTGCGGACAGAGACTGCTGGCTTCTGCTTTTCGACGACAGCCGCAGCGGGCTGCGGTACGGATGTGTTGCTAAGTGCCGAATGCACGTCGGAAATCAGATTTGCCAGGTCGCTGACCGGGACAACATGGTTGCTGACATAAGCCGCGACGATGTCGGCCGTCAGTTCCACAAGCAGCTCCGGCCCATTGCCGGTCGCCATATCCGTCATATTTTTTCTCCTGTTAGCATGCTCAAACGATCTTTGACTGTCACGCCAAAGACCCGCCTCGTAGAAGCGAACAGCAAAAGCACAGGAAGCAATCTTCTGTTTCGAAAAACGTGAAATCCACCCCTAGATTCCGAAGTCCGAGACCTGTTCTTATACTGCCTGACCGAAAACCACTACCGTCTTGCTCCAGGCGATGGCCCCAGTTAGACATTGAAAAATCAAAACTGAGGGACTTGGAAGCAGTAGGATTGTAATTCACAATCAGAATTCTACTTGCATTTTCAAATACCATCGTTTGGCCGAAAGGCCAATTATTATTTGTGGTTTTTCTTGAGAAAAAATGGCTGATGAAGAATTATAGGACTTTAGGCCAAGCTTTACTCACAGCTTCCTGTGCATAAGTTCGGCGTAAAACAGGTTAAGACGCCAATTGCCGGGCTCAGAGAGTTGCCGTGATCAGGCCAGCGAGCGGGAGAGACGCGTCAGCAGCCGGACGACCGAGCCGTGCAGGACGAAGAGCAGAAGCGTCAGCGGCCAGAGCAGGCAGGCGACAAGTCCGGCGAGACGATGAAACGTCAAACCGGCGTGATTGGCCCAGCCCTCCAGCAGCGTGACCGCCATGGCGGTCACGGCCACGAGGCCGTAGAGCAGGACGATTGCGGCTTCAAACACCAATGGCTCCTCAATGCACGTAACATTAACCCTAACAGAAAACCCTTAATAGATGTAAAAGCGGACGTCTTTCCTGATAGCTGCATGCCGCGATTCCCGCGGCCCGGCGCCGGAGGCTTGATGAAACAAAGACGGCGCACCACATTTCTGGCGAAACGGAACCGCCCTTCGGCGAAAGGAGCACGTCATGTCCGAAACTGCAACCACCGCCAAGATCCATAAATCAGACGCCGAATGGAAAGAGCAGCTCACGCCCGAGCAATACCGCATCACCCGCCAGCACGGCACCGAACGCGCCTTCACGGGCCCTTACTGGGATTCCTTCGAGACGGGGCTTTACCGCTGCGTCGGCTGCAACGCCCCGCTTTTCCGCTCCGACACGAAATTCGACGCCGGCTGCGGCTGGCCGAGCTATTTCGAAGCGGTCTCTCCCGATGCGGTGACCGAGCATCGCGACACCAGCTACGGCATGGTGCGCACCGAAATCCGCTGCGGCACCTGCGACGCCCATCTCGGCCATGTCTTCCCCGGCGGCCCGCCGCCAACCGGTCTGCGTTACTGCATCAATGGCCATGCCATGGTGTTCGAGCCCGAATAGCGCTGAACCAATGATCGTCGATCCGCCGCCCTTGCACGGAGAGCCGCGCACCCATCGATGGCGATCACCGCGTCGCGGTCGTCAACCAGTCTGATCGGCCGCCAAGCCTCTCCTCCAGGGGCGGCGGGCGGAGTGGTAAGGCGAACGGGCCCGGACGCCCGAGCCCGTTCGCATTCAGTCATGCGGTCGACAACGGATGGTTATGACTGAACCAGATGCTGCCCGCTGCGAGGGCAGCGACGACCAGGCCGACAATCACATGCGCCCACATGGCCGCTGCCACGGCTGAAAAGCCGAGGAGCCAAGGAGCGATCACAGCCCATAGCCCGAGGACCAGGTTGCACCATTCCTCGGCCTCATAGAAAGCATAGAGAGCGGCAACGGCGATCAGGGTGATGGCCGCGCCAACGATCCATGCATTCCAGGCGGCATAGGTCTCAGCGGAGAAACCGAACAGCCAGGGCGAGATGAAGAGGCCAAGACCGGCAACGATATTGACGATATCGAAAGCCGTCCGGTTGTTGGAAGACAGAGACTTCAGCATCGATCATTTCTCCTTCTTAGTTGGTTGCATCATCAATGGCCGCCTCCTGCGGGCAGAAGACGGTTGCGGCGACGGCGCTTGAATCGCCGTCGCCGCAAAACTCGGTCACGGTGTAGTGGGAAGCCAGAAATGAGATGCGGGCGACGCTGTTCTCTTGGAACTGCGGAACT
The DNA here is from genome assembly GCF_017948245.1 of Rhizobium sp. NLR16a. Taxonomy (NCBI): domain Bacteria; kingdom Pseudomonadati; phylum Pseudomonadota; class Alphaproteobacteria; order Hyphomicrobiales; family Rhizobiaceae; genus Rhizobium; species Rhizobium sp. NLR16a. Next base: position 2,717,932 of record NZ_CP072865.1, read on the forward strand.
GTGAAAGGAAGACGGCTGCGCCGATCGTCGTTCGAGGCGCGGAAGCGGGAGATCGGTGCTGTGTTTTCGCGGTGTGTACGTCCGATAATCTTCATCGTTTATCCTTCCCAACTGGTGAAGGATGAGCGGCGGCCGGCCAGGTGTCGGCCGCCGCGCTCGTCAGCTTCTGATGGCGATGCGCTTGACCTGTGACTGCGCCTTTTCGGTCTTGGGCAAAGTGACGGTGAGGATGCCGTTCTTGAAGGTGGCGTCGACCTGGTCCTCCTTGACCTCGGTGCCGAGCGGGATGCGTCGCTCGAAGCGGCCATAGTAGCGCTCCGAGAACTGCTTCTCCTTGTCTTCCGTTTCCGAACGCTTCTCACCCTTCAGGGTCAGTACGCCGTCATTGAGTAAGACCTCGATGTCCTTTTCCTCAAGGCCGGGTATTTCGGCCGTCACCTTGATGTCCTTGTCGGTGTCTGAGATCTCCACGCTCGGCCAGCCGGCACCAAAGCCGCTGGCGCCGCGAAGTGACGGCAAGCTGGAACCGAAACCGCGGAAAACGTCGTCGAACAGCCGGTTGACCTCGCGGTGGAGCGACAGGAAAGGATCGCGGTCGTCGTCGCGAAGGAGACTCGGCATCTGATTGCCGTTGTTGCGGCCCCAGGGAATCAAATCACGAACACTCATGGCTCTACTCCTTTCTGATGGTTCATGGGCGCCAGACGGCGTCTGGCGCCACGCTCAGGCCGCCTGTGTCTCGCCCTCGATCTGCTTCGTCTCGGCCTTCGGCATTACGTGACCAGTTCCGATCTCGATTTGGCGCGGCTTCATCTCTTCAGGAATTTCGTGCTTGAGATCGATGGTCAGCAGACCGTTGGCAAGACCGGCGTCGACAACCTTCACATGATCGGCCAGTTCGAACCGGCGCTGGAACGAGCGTCCGGCAATTCCGCGATGCAGGTATTGAACATCTTCGCTCTCTGCCCTCTGCCCCGATACCATGAGCATGTTCTGCTCTTGCGTGATTGCCAGCTCGTCCTGCGAAAAGCCCGCCACTGCCATGGCAATGCGGTAGTCGTTCTCACCAGCCTTGACGATATCGTAAGGCGGCCAGTTGTCGATTGTCTCGGCGCGGCCTGCAGCCTCAAGCGCGTTCAACATTCGCTCGAAGCCGATGCTCGACCGGAACAGGGGAGAGAAATCGAGGTTTGTCCTCATAGCCATATCCTCCTTGCAAGCAACATGGACACAAGGAGACGCCAAGAGCGACCGGCGTCTCCTGGACTTTCTGCCGATCCCTATTGGGCGATCGACAATACTGATATAATTCAGTGTCTTACAGTTTCAAGGGGATCGAATTTCTTAACGAGAAAAATTGATCTTTTCGAAGACGCCCCCATATGTTTTGGAGCTTGAGCGAGGAGCAATGGTTATGACAATGACTTCACACGACGTCGTCGCCGTCCTTGGACCTGCAGACAAAACGCTTGTGGCCGAGATCATCGCGACAGGTGCAACCCAAACCGAGCTTGTCGAGGCGTTTGCATGGGCCAACAATGACGAGGCCCTGGTGGGTGAAGGGCGGCATCTACCGACCGGCAGGGTTGCTGCGCTTGTTGACCTGCTGAGGTCGGACGAAGAGGAACCGGATTAGAAAAGGCGGTCGACCCGTCTTTCCTGCACGGTCCTTCATCAGGCCGTGGTGAGCACGCTGACATTGCCCTGTCGATTGATGACATCGACCACGACCTGGTGTCTCGACCGGCGGATGGCCACGTCAGCCGAGCAATTGCCGATCAGCAGGCGCTGTAAGATCACCTCATCGAGGAAAGAAGGAAGCCGCGGCACGCTGAAGCTGATCTGCAAACTATTCGGATCGAAGTCGAGACCGAGGCAGGATTCCAGCAGCGACAAAGGGGCTGCTGCTGCCCATGCTTGCGGCGAGCAGGCAACCGGATAAGAGGTCGGTCCGCGTGCGCGCTGACGCGGCAGGCCGCAGAGCAGTTCGGGAAGCCGCCGCAGGTCGATATAGGTCGCAGCGGCAAACAGCCCCTCGAAGATTCGCGCGGCTTCGGCGCGATAGCCATAGCGGGCAAGACCACTGGCGATCATGGCATTGTCATGTGGCCAGATCGAGCCATTGTGGTAGCTCATAGGATTGTAACGTGCTTCGGTCGAGGGAATCGTCCGGATGCCCCAGCCACAGAAGGACGACGCATTCATAAGGGTGCGGGTCACCTGTGCGACCCGTTCGGGATAAGCAATACCGGTGAACAGAGCGTGGCCGGCATTGGAGGATCGGACCCGGCAAGGCCGTTTATCCCCGTCGAGAGCCAACACATAGGTGCCGAGTTCCTCATCGAAGAAGCTCATGTCGAAGGCGCGGCGCAGTCCCTCCGCGCGCGCGAGAAAGCTCGCCGCGCGTTCCGGCTTGCCCCTCCACCGGAAGATTTCGGCAGCACTTTGCCAAGCGCCGTAGACATAGGCCTGGACTTCGGCGATCGCGATCGGGCCTCGGGCCAATGTGCCATCGGCATGGAAGACCGAGTCGTTGCTATCCTTCCACGCCTGATTGATCAGTCCTTCTTCCGTCAGCCGCCCGTATTCGACGAAGCCGTCTCCATCGCGATCCCCATGTTCGTCGATCCAGGTCAGTGCCGCTTCGACATGCGGCAGGATACGGTCGATGGTCGCAAGATCACCGGTTCGTTTGAGATAGTCGCCGGCCAGCATCACGAAGAGCGGCGTCGAGTCGATGCTGCCGTAGTAACGCCGGAATGGAACCTCGCCGAGTTCGGCCATTTCGCCGCAACGCACTTCGTGCAGGATCTTGCCCGGCTCGGCGTCTGAAGCAGGATCGACGTCCGTCGCCTGATTGGCTGCAAGATGACCGAGAACCCCGCGGGCGATCTCCGGATCGAGCCAAAGCGTCTGAAGCGCCGTGATCAGGGCGTCGCGGCCGAAAACAGTGCTGAACCAGGGAATACCAGCATAGGGATAGGGGCCTTCCGGCTTGTCGGTGATCAGCATGTAAAGATCGGAGGCGCTGCGTCGCGCGACTTCGTTGAAGATCTCGTTGGAGGTTGTGACCGACGCCGCGCGCGAGGAGGAGGCACGCAACGCGCGGCGGGCATCCCGCAAGGTAAGGAAGAAGGAAAGACGGCTCAGTCGATCGGCGGACGTATGGTCGCAGGCGATCTGGATGAAGAGCGATTTGGTCTCGTGCGGCTCCAGATGGAGGTCATAAGTGACGAGATCGCTACGAACCTCGGCCGGTTCCGGCATGAAGGAAAGGCGCGTCGACCGCTTGCGACCGTCCAGGCCGATATAGGAAAGCAGGATCCAATCCTGTTCTACGACGGCGGGAAGATGGCGCCCTCGCCTTGCCCTTGCGGTGCCGCGGACTTCAAAAAGATCGGCGAAATCGGCCCCGAACGAGATCTGAATGCGAACTTGTTGCCGCCGCTCGTCATAATTCCTCACAGCCAGCCGTTCATAACAACTGGCATTCCAGAGAAAGCGCGATCTGCGCAGATGAATCACGTCATGGCCCAGAACCAGCCTTCCTTTCTCATCGAACTGATCAGGATTGGTGAGATCGCAGGTCAGCGTCGCATTGTCGTCCCGCAGCGTCGACGACAGCAGCATCGGCCGCTGTTCGTTGATCGTCAGGTAAAGATGCGAGAGATGACGAGTGTCCCGGTGAAAAAGGCCTTCCGGGCTGCCGGGACCGGAAAGAGCATCGCCATTATGGTCGAAGACGGCGAAAGTATCGCCGTGCTTCAATGTACGCGGCCGGCGCTCCTGCAGCGATGCGGCGGCCGGAATGAAGAACTGAGCGACGGGCGCCACCACGCCTGACGATGCTGTGGCGGGGTTGCTGTCCGCAGATACGTTCGACATGGTCTCCTCCTCCTTGCCTCAGGCGACAGCCTGCAGGTCGAGCGCTTGACCATTCGACCGGCGGAGGGGCGCGGCTTTGATGCGAACGCCCGGCAGGTTGCGATAGATGTCGAGATAGTCGCACGCCATTCGCTGTGCGGTGAAGCGCTTTTCAAACGCGGCCCGCACCTTGCGCCGATCGAGGCGCAGCGCCCATTCGACATTTTCGGCCGCCTCGGTGACGCTGTCGACCAGGATGCCGGAGATGCCATTGTCAATGACCTCGGGAACCGAGCCACAGCCGAAAGCGATGACCGGCGTGCCGCAGGCCATGGCCTCGATCATCACCAGCCCGAAGGGCTCCGGCCAGTCGATCGGGAAGAGCAGAGCGCCTGCATTTCCGAGGAAGTCAGCTTTCTCACGTTCGTCGATCTCGCCGATAAATTCTACATGCGGATGGCTCTTAACGATCGGCTCGATGACGGTTTCCCAATAGACCTTGTCGGCATTATCGATCTTGGCGGCGATCTTCAGAGGCATGCCGACTTTTGCCGCGATCTGAATGGCTCGGTCGGGGCGCTTTTCCGGAGAGATCCGACCAAGGAAGGCCAGGTAGTTACCCCTAGGGTTCTCCGTGAATGGAAGAAGATCGGCCGGGAGACCATGATAGACCGTCCCGCGCCAGTCGACTGGTGGCATCGGGTGACGCTGATCATTGGAGATCGACACCAATGGAATATCGGGGAAAGCGGCGTAGAACGGCTTGAGATCCGGCAAGTCGAGCCGCCCGTGCAGCGTGGTCACGGTGCGATCGGCGAAATCGCGGATCAGCGGGAAATGCAGCAGGTCGATGTGGAAATGCAGCACGTCGAACTCATGCGCCCGCCTCCGGATCTCCTCGAGCATCACGACCTGATGCGGTAGATGGTCCCTGACCGCAGGGTTGAGCCGCAAGGCGACGTCCGCACACGACACGAGTGTCGCCCGTGTGACGGAATCGCCGCTGGCAAAGAGCGTGACCTCATGTCCCTTTGCCACGAGTTCTTCAGTAAGGTAGGAAACGATCCGCTCCGTCCCGCCGTACAGCTTTGGGGGAACGCTCTCGGCGAGCGGTGCAATCTGAGCGATCTTCATCGGCAAAACTCCTCAGTTGAGCAAAGAGCCGTCGGCAAAAATCATGCCTGCGTCTTCGAGAGGCACACGGCAGGCCAGACGGAGAGTCAGGTTTCGAACAGCGGTCGGCGCCGTCCTCCTTTCCAATAGCTGCACAAGCAAAGGCCGGGAAATCGGGGGGTGGGTGGTTTTCGACGACGGGTCCTGTGGGAACTCAGGGAAGCGGACGTATCCTGCCTCGCGGATGGGCGATCGCCATTATCCAAAGCCTTCAGCGCTTCAAGGATCTCGTTATAGGATACAGCTCTTTCGGCCCCAGGGTAAAGGCGGAGGGCTGGTACGGATTCGACTGCGAAGATATCGGATGCCCATGAAGCGAGAATTGCCCGCTTCTCGTCGTTGTCGATCTCGGCGGCGGCAAGCACGTCACGCGGGTGACCGAAATGCTTCGCCGGATGAAGCAGATGCGCCGCACTGATAGCTGCCACGGCATTCTGCTGTATGGAATTGCTGATGTTTTCCTTTCTCATAGCTTGGCTCCATTGATGTCGACCGATGGAACTTGTTTCATTCGGTAGTGCGTAGCACGGCCCGCCCCGAGGGCAGAGCGGGCCGAGCGATCGCTTAGAAGTCCATGCCGGCGCCGGCGGGCATGGCCGGAGCAGCTTCCTTCTTCGGCTTTTCGGCGATCATCGCTTCCGTCGTCACCAGCAGGCCGGCAACCGAAGCTGCATCCTGAAGTGCGGTGCGAACGACCTTGGCCGGATCGATGACGCCCTGCGCGTAGAGATCGCCATATTCACCGGTCTGGGCGTTCCAGCCATAGGAAAATTCGCTCTTTTCACGCAGCTTGCCGACGATGATGGAGCCTTCGGCGCCGGCGTTTTCGGCGATCTGGCGAACCGGGGCCTCGATCGCCCGGCGCACGATTTCAACGCCGACCCGCTGGTCGTCATTGGCAGTCTTCAAATTGTCGAGCGCCTTGACCGCGCGCAGCAGCGCCACACCTCCACCGGGCAGGATGCCTTCCTCGACCGCCGCGCGTGTTGCATGCAGCGCGTCGTCGACGCGATCCTTCTTCTCCTTCACTTCGACTTCCGTCGAGCCGCCGACGCGGATGACGGCAACACCGCCGGCGAGCTTGGCAAGACGTTCCTGCAGCTTCTCGCGATCATAGTCGGAGGTGGTTTCTTCGATCTGCGCGCGGATCTGAGCGGTGCGACCGTCGAGTTCCGCTTTCGAACCAGCACCGTCGATGATGGTGGTATTTTCCTTTTCGATGGCCACCTTCTTTGCCCGGCCGAGCATATTGAGCGTCACATTCTCAAGCTTGATGCCGAGATCTTCGGAGATGACGGTGCCGCCGGTCAGGATGGCGATGTCTTCAAGCATGGCCTTGCGGCGGTCGCCGAAGCCAGGCGCCTTGACGGCAGCGATCTTCAGGCCGCCGCGCAGCTTGTTGACGACCAAGGTCGCAAGGGCTTCTCCTTCGACGTCTTCAGCAATGATGAGGAGCGGCTTGCCGGACTGAACCACGGCTTCGAGAACCGGCAGCATCGACTGCAGGTTCGACAGCTTCTTCTCATGAATGAGGATATAGGGATCCTCCAGTTCGACCCGCATCTTGTCCTGATTGGTGACGAAATAGGGGCTCAGATAACCGCGGTCGAATTGCATGCCTTCGACGACCTCGAGTTCGGTTTCGGCAGTCTTGGCCTCTTCAACGGTGATGACGCCTTCGTTGCCAACCTTCTCCATTGCTTCGGCAAGGTAGCGGCCGATCTCGGAATCACCATTGGCGGAGATCGTGCCGACCTGGGCAATTTCGGCATTGTTGGAGATCTTGCGGGCGTTAGTTTTCAGTTCCGCGACGACAGCGTCGACGGCGAGATCGATGCCGCGTTTCAGGTCCATCGGGTTCATGCCGGAGGCGACCGCCTTGGCGCCCTCCTTGACAATCGCCTGGGCGAGCACCGTCGCAGTCGTGGTGCCGTCGCCGGCGAGGTCGTTGGTCTTCGATGCGACTTCGCGCAGCATCTGCGCGCCCATGTTTTCGAACTTGTCTTCGAGCTCGATTTCCTTGGCAACCGAAACGCCGTCCTTGGTGATGCGCGGCGCGCCGAAGGACTTGTCGATCACGACGTTACGGCCTTTCGGGCCCAGCGTCACCTTCACGGCATTGGCCAGCACATCGACCCCACGCAGCATGCGTTCACGGGCATCGCTATGAAATTTCACTTCTTTCGCAGCCATTCTTTCACTCCTTCAATAGGCAGCTTTTTGACTCATGCGCGGACATGCCTCAGGCGGCGATCTTTTCGGCCGCCTGGGCTTCAATAATGCCCATGACATCGCTTTCCTTCATGATCAGCAGGTCCTCGCCGTTGATCTTGATCTCAGTGCCGGACCACTTGCCGAACAGAACGCGATCGCCGACCTTGACGTCGAGCGCCTGGATCTGGCCGGCCTCGTTGCGTGCACCGGGACCGACGGCGATGACCTCGCCTTCCTGCGGCTTTTCCTTGGCAGTGTCGGGAATGATGATGCCGCCCTTGGTCTTTTCCTCGGAATCGACGCGGCGGACGAGAATGCGATCATGAAGCGGTCGGAACGACATGTTTTCCTCCAATGGACAAACAATAGTGATGTTATTCCCCTGGCCGGACCGGATGACCAGTCCGGGCGGGTGCAAAACCTCGATCGAGCGTTCTGCGCGCAATGATCTGGTTTTGCGGTTTTTCCATTTCAAGAGGGCGCCATAAAAAAATTAGCACTCGTGCGAAGTGGCTGCTAACATCCTGTAAAGGAACAATAAACACGGTGGACGCGTTTCAGAAATCCGTTGATGGCTGCAAAATTTTGCGCCACCTTTCGAGCGTCACGAAACGGAGATGAAGTATGCGATTTTCCTCAGATCTGGAACGTCAGCTGAACGGCTATGGGCTGACCACTGCACATATCCTCTATCGCATTCCTGATTTTGAATCCGTGTTGCAGACCTATGTCTGGCAGGATTACGATCTTGCCCCGGACTTTCCGGAGATGCATAAGTTTCTCGAGTTCTGGCAGTCCTCCCTCGACGGGCCGTTGCATTCTGTTCGCTACACCCACCAGCGGCTGATCGGGCCGAACGAGTGGCGCCGCGTCATGGGCGAGTTCAAACTCCACTAAGTCGAACCGAACCATCCCAGAGAGACGTGCGTGTTGCCATAGGCGTATAGTGTCGCCTGGTAATCACTCGTGCTCAGCCGGACAAGGCCATGTCGGCGGCGCCGAGAGGCCGGCGGGCAGTTTGGTCGAGGCGTCACCGCAGGCGAGGTCGATCTGTGCCTGTTCGAGCCCGGCGGCAGCCGAGAGGTCGAGGCCTTCGATGCGAGTCAAGAACATGAAGGCGCGCTCGAAGATTAACGGGCCTTCGAAGGTGGCGTGGGAAAGGTCAGCGCGGGAGAGATTGGCGAAAGAGAATTTCACCCCCGTCAGCACCGCCTTGTCGAAATCGGCGCGGCCGAGTTCGGCCTTTTCGAAGCTCGCGCCGGAGAGCCGGGCGCCGGCAAAATTGGCGCGCTGCAGCTCGGCGCCGGCAAAGGAAGCGCCTTCGGCGGCAATATTGGCGAAGCTGGCGCGATAGGCCTCGACCTTGGCGAAGTTGGCCCCTTCGGCATGTGACCCCTCAAGCGAGGCCCGCACCAAGCTCGCCTTTTCCAGATTGGCGGATTTGAAATTCGAACCGCTGAGATCGGTCAGCGAGAAATCGGTGCTGAAGAGATTGGCGCCTTGGAGGTCACTGCCCTGCAACATCAGGTTTTTCTTCGTGCATTCCTGCCAGTCGAGCTTCGGCGAGGCCGTGCTGCCACAATCGGCAGCACGCGAGGAAATCGGAGCAGCGGCGAGAAGAAGGAAGGCAAGGAGGCCGAGCGGCGATCTATGCATTACCATTGAACTGTTGAACTCCATGACGCTTATCACGCCGCCTCTCGCGAAGCAGGCGGCCTCTCTTTTCTACACAGCTCAGAATACAATAAAAAGATAGTGACCGCTCCGGCAATGATTTGCCGGTCACTCCGTCCGGCAAGCGCTCATCCTCCGTCGGCCTTGCCCGAGCAAGTAGGTCAATCGGCCTCGCCGGGCAGGCGAAGCTCCATGCAGGTGAGGTCCAGCCAACGGCCGAACTTGGTGCCGACCTCGGAAAATCTGCCGACAATACGGAAGCCGAGCTTTTCGTGCAGCCGGATCGAGGCGGTGTTGTCGGCCTCGATGCCGGCGATCATCACATGGATATTGGCGGCCGCCGCACGCGCAATCAATTCGCGCATCAGGGCCTCGCCGATGCCGGCGCTGCGATGATCTTTCTCGACATAGACGGAATGCTCGACCGTGTGGCGATAGCCCTCGAAGGCGCGCCAGTCGCCATAGGAGGCATAGCCCGCGACCTTACCCGACTTGTCGGCGACGATGACCGGAAAGCCGCGGCCGTTGCGCGCGCTCAGCCATTCCCGTCGGTTTTCGAGATCGACGAGCGTCTCGTTCCAGATCGCCGTCGTGTGCTCGACGGCATGATTGTAGATATCCCGGATGGCGGGAAGATCGGCTTCGGTGGCGTCGCGGAGGAGGACGGCGTCTGTCATGATGACCCGGTTCGGATTGACTGCGCGGGTTGGCATACGCCGCAGTTCGAAAGATGTAAACGGCTGATACGGCAGAGAAAGGCTTGCGGAACGGTCTCGGGCAGGCCGCAGCTCAGAAGCCCGGCATTGGCAGGCTGAAACAAGCGAAGACGGCGGAATAATGCACGGCCGCTGCAATGACGACGAAACCGTGCCAGATGGCGTTCTGGAAACGCAGTTTCTCCCAGACATGGAAGATGACGCCGAGTGAATAGATGACGCCGCCGATAATGATCAGCAGCATCGAAGCGGAGGGAATGCGCGCGGCGACGGGCCCCGCCACCAGCACGCCGCTCCAGCCCATGGCGAGGTAAAGCAGGATGGCGAGACGGTCGTAGCGCCCGGGAAAGGCGCATTTCAGGACGATGCCGACGGCAGCGAACAGCCATATCGCCACCAGCATGAAGAAGAGCAGCGGATCGTCGGCGCCGCGCTCGAGGAAAGGCGTATAGGTGGCGGCGATCAGGATGAAGATCGCCGAATGATCGAAGCGGCGCAGGAACCATTTGGTGCGCGAGACCGGCCAGACATTGTAGGAAAAGGAGATGGCAAGCGTCAGCACCAGTCCGACGCCATAGATCCAGGCGGCGGCGAGCGCGCCGTGGGAGCTCCAAACCGTGGCGTAAAAGATCAGAGCGGTGGCGCCGATCAGCGCCAACACGAGACCGACGCCATGGACGATGCCGTCGGCGATCAACTCGTATCTGTCGTAAGCCCAGCGAATGCCGTTGAACTCGGCCATGCACGCCAACCCGTTTCGTACCCGATTGCGATGGTCGCACCGAACTGGCGGGGGCGCAACTGCGGCGCATCGCGCGGGCAGTAAATCTTCGTGACAGACCGCGCGAGGTCTGCCCCGCCTCGACGACTGGGAAGAGCACTCGAAAATGGAGCGGCGAAGATTCAGATCTTCTGCCGCTCGACCAGCACTGAACACTTGGCGTGCCGTACGACGCGGTCGGCCGTGGCGCCGATAAAATAGTTGGAAAAATCCGGAATATGCGAGGCGAGGATGATGAGGTCGGCGCCGTAGCTTTCGGCGGCCGCGATGATGGCCTTGGCCGGCGGGCCGTTGCGGATGTCGATCGTCGCCGCGATCCCGGTTGCGGCGACCAGCGCTTCCAGCTTCTCGCGGCCGTCCTTCATGGCGTCCTCGAGCATATTGGCTGGCAGTTCGATCGCAACATAGGTCGGCACATCCTCGACGACGTTGAGCGCGACAATCTGGCCGCCCGCGTCGAGCAGCGAGGCGGCCTTGCGGAGAATGTTCTCTCCCCTGTCGAGGCTGCCGAGCGCGATCGCCACTATGATTTTCCTGTACATGGCTTCCCTCCATGACTGAGATGCATAAGCTTGCTCAGATGAAGATACGGGCGCATTGACTCCGATCAAGCCGGTGCAGGTCATCGTCAACATCTGCTCAACGCTTCATCCTCAAAAACAAGCCTTCTGTGAAAAATCCGGATAGACCATATAGAGATCAAGTACGGCAACCGAGGAGACCAGGCGCATGAACCGGCGAGACTTCCTCGGATTTGCCACGGGCGGCATGGTTGCCGCCACCGCCGGTACGCTTCAACTGCAGAGGCAGGAGACCCATTGATGACAGAAACATCCTATGCGCTGACGCGGCCTGCTCACATCGACCAGTCGCATCTCGTCGTTACCGACCTCGGCCTGGTTTCCGGCTTCTATCAGTCGATGCTCGGCCTGAAGGTCATCGAGAAGACGACGAGCGGCGAAGTGCTGGGGGTCGGGGGTCATCCGCTGCTGACGCTAACGACGGCAAAGGACGCGACAGTCGCGCCGCGGAATGCCGCAGGCCTTTTCCACACAGCCTTCCTGATGCCCGATCGCACCGAACTGGCGCGCTGGCTGCGTCAAGCCGCCCACAACAATGTCGTGCTCGACGGCGCCTCGGACCATCTCGTCAGCGAGGCGATCTATCTTTCCGACCCCGAGGGCAACGGCATCGAAATCTATGCCGACCGGCCGCACGAGCAATGGAAATTCCATCAGGACGGCATGGTCGAAATGGCGACGCGGCGTCTGGACCTGCAGGCGCTCTACGACAGCGCGCCCAGTGATCGCTGGGACGGCATGGCTGAGGGAACGGCGATCGGCCATCTGCACCTGCAGGTCGGCGATATCCCGCAGGCCGACGCCTTCTACCGGGACGTGCTCGGCCTCAAGCTGATGGCCCGTTATCCCGGCGCGAGCTTCTTTGCGACCGGCGGTTATCACCACCATCTCGCCGCCAACATCTGGAACAGCCGAGGCGCCACCGCCCGCGCCGACAATATGACCGGGCTTTCCGACTACCGGATCCGTTTCAACGATAAGGCGACGCTCGACGCGGCGGTCTCCAGGTTCGACGCGCTGGAGATCAACAGCGAGAAGCGCGATGGCGGCGTCTTCCTCAAAGATCCCTGGGGCATCGGCCTGACGCTTTCGTCCTGAGCCTGTGCTATTGGACCTTCTCGGTTCCTGATGGCGTCGTCACCTGCGTCGGTCCGCCGCCGTTTCCGCTCGGCGTTGGCGACCGGTCTGTCGCTTCGGGCGGTCGTGCAGGGCCGGAGGCCGGGTCGTTGTTGAAGGCGCCGGGACCGGAGGGCTGCGTGTTGATCGGATCCGCCCTGGTCGAAGCCGTCGCGGTCGGATCATTGTTGCCGGGGTTTGGCCAGATCGCAACGCTCACGCCGGCAATGATGAGAACTGCCGCGCCCGCCGCAAGAACGGTCCAGACCCACCAACGCCGCTGATCGGCGGCTTTCAACCTCGCCTCGTCCGCATAAGGGGGATCGGTCGAATAGGTCTCGGTGGTTTTCGTCTGATCGGGATCTGCAATCATGAGCACTCTCCTTCCGAGACCGAACGCCAGCGCCTGCGAGGTTGTTCCGGCGGCAGGATCAAATCGGCGCGAGCCGAAGAAGGAGCGGACACTTCCGCGATCAGCGCCCTTGCCTGCAGGCGGACTGATGTCTTTACGACAGCGCCATGGCCGCGGAACCGGAACCGCATCAGCGCGTTTTTGTGGCGAAGCAATGGGGCTTCGGGGACCTCACCACATGGGCATCGCCAACGGCATCCGCAAACACGCAAAGAAGATCGCCATCGGCGAACGCCAAACCAGCGCCTGGGCTCAGTCGTTGCAGGAGGCAGCGGAGGAACTGCCGTCGCCGCCGGTGCATCGGCTTGAGAAGGACGGGCTCGACATCAGCATGGCCTGGGCGATCATCGGCATTTTCGCCATCCTCGGCCTTGCCGCCGTCTACATGATGTCGCTGATTCTTATTCCGGTCACCCTTGCCGTCGTCGTCGGCATGATCCTCGGCCTCGCCGCTGAAAACCTCAGTAAAATGGGTGTGCCAAGGCTTGCCAACGCTTTCCTTCTTTCAAGCGGAGTCGCTTTGGTCATCGTCCTGCTGGTCAGTTCGCTTGCCGATCCGCTGGCGACGCTTGCGAACGAAGCCCCCGCCTTCATCGAGCGGATGATCAGCCGCATCATGCCCTATCTGGAGCGCATCGAATGGCTGCACATCACGCCGGCGACATTCGAAAGCGGGCCGATGTCGATTGGCGCGCTGCTCGAAAACACCGGCAACGTGCTGCATGTGGTGACAACCAGCCTGACGCCGGCACTGATACAGGGGCTGATCTTCTTCGCCGCGTTGCTGCTCTTTCTTGCCAGCCGCGTCAATCTGCGCAAGACCATCATCATGACCTTCCGCACCCGCCCGCAGCGGCTGGCGGCGATCCGCGTCATCAATGGCGTCGAGCAGGTGCTCGGCTTCTATTTCGCCACCGCCTCGCTGATCTATGTCGGGCTTGGCGTCGTCATGACCGTCATCGCCTATGCAAGTGGGCTGTCGGCGCCGGTGCTCTGGGGCTTCTTCGCCTTCCTGTCGAGCTTCATCCCCTATCTCGGCATCACGCTGATGACGCTTTCCGTCGCGATCGCCGGGATCATCACCTATGACGGCTTCATCGTCGGTCTGGTGCCGGCGGCCGCCTTCTTCACGGTGCATCTCGTCATGGAGAACCTGATCTTCCCGGCGGTGATGGGGCGGCGGCTTGAAATCAATCCCTTTATCGTCTTCCTCGCCATCCTGTTCTGGACCTGGATGTGGGGGGCCGTCGGCGCAATGCTGGCGCTGCCGCTGTCGCTGATCGTCATGACCATCATCGAGGAACTGCTGATCGAGGAAAAACCGCAGCCGCAATTGCCGAAGTAATCACGCGAGGAGACATAAGTGGCGTCCGATCTCGATCTCGACGAATCCGATCATGACCAGATGGTCAGCGGCCATTCGCTCTGGGGAAAGAATGCCATACGTCCGCAATGGCGGCCGATGGCGCAGAGCTTTTCGACCGATGTCGCGGTGATCGGCGGCGGCATCACCGGCGCGCTGATCGCAGATCATCTGACGGCGCGTGGCTTTTCCGTTGTTATCATCGACCGGGAAGAGCCGGGCTTCGGCAGCACCGCCGCCAGCACCGCGATGCTGCAATGGGAAATCGACAGCACGCTCACACAGCTCGAGGCCTATTACGGCTTCGAACGAGCGGCGGGAATCTATCGCCGCAGCGCCGCTGCCGTCGCCGGTCTTTCGAAGCTGATCGCAGCGAACGGAGTGGCCTGCGGCTTCCGGCCGCGCAACACGCTTTATCTCGCCTGCAATCTGGAAGGCGCCCGCGACCTCAGGGAAGAGCGCCAGCTTCGCCGACGGGCGGGCCTGCCCGGCGTCTATCTCGAACATCCCGATCTCTTCACGCAATTCGAGCTCGATCGGGATGGAGCGATCTATTCGCCGGGTTCGGCGGAAGCCGATCCGCTGCTGCTCACCTGGGCGCTGATCGCGATGGCCATCAGGCGCGGCGCGCAGCCGGTCAGCGCCTCCGTGACCGCACTGCACAGCGAAGGCGATCGCGTGACGGCGGAGACGGACGGCGCCTATGTCATCGAGGCGCGGCATGTCGTGCTGGCGACCGGCTATTCGATGCCGGGCCTCGACATGCCGAAGCTGCACCGCACACGTTCGAGCTGGGCCTTCGCCACCGTGCCGCAGAACCCCGCCACGTTCTGGCGCGACAGGGCTTTGCTATGGGAGGACAGCCATCCCTACCTCTACATGCGCACGACCGCGGACAATCGCATCGTCGCCGGCGGCGAGGACGACGGTACGACCGATGCCGCAGCGCGGGACCGAAAGTTGCCGGCCAAGATCAGCGCCGTCCAGGAGAAGATGAAGCGGTTATGGCCGAGAGTCGATACCCGCATCGCCCATGCCTGGGGCGGAACCTTCGGCGAAACGGCCGATGGCCTGCCGCTGATCGGCCCGACGCCCGGGATGCCGCATGTCTTCGCCGCCCACGGCTATGGCGGCAACGGCATCACCTTCTCCTATCTCGCCGCCCAGATGGTCGGGGCGATGATTGCTGGGATTCATCGCGACTGGTTCGAGGATTTCGCGCTCGACCGGGAAGGACCAGGGATACGGCGGTTTGGTGACGATAGGTTGGGGACTGGGGATGCGTTGCGGTAGAGGCTTCGCTTTGGCTATTGTGCCGTGCCACACGGTACACCTTCAACCGCAGCTCTATTCCGTCGTCTTGTCGTCGCCCATATCCTCGACATCCTCCAGACGAACGAACTCCGCGCCCTTCATCTTGAGATCAACCAGCGCCTTTGCCACTCCCTCCCCGGCCGCATGGGTCGGCTGATTGATGTGGGAGATGACGACATCGCCGTCCTTGGCCGAGGCGATGCGTTTTTCGGTGATGACAGCGCCGAGCAGCGAGCCACCGTCGCCGTTCACCGAGTAGCCGGCGATGCGATAGCCCATGGCGCGGATCTCGCCGATGGCAGAAAGATCGTATTTGGCCGTGGAGCCGCGGAACCAGTGCGGTGCGGGAATGCCGGATGCGACCATGGCGGCGGCGCCGCCTTCGACTTCCTGCTTCACCGCCTGCGGCGAGCCGGCCGAGGCAATGCCATAGACGAGCATCGGCGTATCGATGGCCGGAATATGGTTCTCGCCGTGGTTTTCGATCTCGAAGAGATTGGGATTCTGCAGGAAGACGGCAAGGGCTTGCGGGTTGCGCTTCAGCCAGCGGGCGGTGACGAAGATCGTTGCCGGAATGCGCTCGCGCACCAGAGTCGAAAGGATGCGTTCGTCCGCCTGCCCCATGCAGGCGTCGAAGGTGAGCGCGATGCGGGCATGGCCCGCTATGTTGGAACGGGCGATATGCAGATGCGGCTCGACAAGTTTGATCGCCGGCGCCTTCGAGAGCGGAGCAGCTGGCGGCGCCAACGACAACTCGTCCGCCGATGCGGCTGAGATCGCGGCCAGAAGGAACGCCGAAACGACGAGGATGCGGTTCATATCAGGGCTTCTAAGGTTCGATCCGGCGATTCTAGCGGGTATTTTTGCATGGCGCCATGTGGCCGGATGTCACCGCAGTAGCCCGGACGGATGCAGCAGCATCAATCGTAGAGATAATATTTGTCCCATTTCTCGCGCGGCACTTTCTCGCCGATCTGATAGTCGAGTTCGCGCACGTTGATATGCTGCGGGCCGGTGATGCAATTGTAGGAAAGATGATACCAATCACCCTTGCTGCGGAAGACCGCGCCCGGCGCCTGCAGCGAATTGTCGCCGGCGATCGGGTCCTTGAAGGTATAGGCGATCACCTTGTCGGGCTTGAAGCCGGTGCTGTCATTGTTGATCCGGCTCATCGCTTCCGTGTCGCAGCTCTGTTCCAGGCGGGTGGAGGGATCAAGTTTTTCCAGCTGCTTCTTGATGGCCGGGTCGACGGCAAAAGCGGGGGCAGCCAAGCCGGCCAGGGATACAAACAGGAGAAGGCGTTTCGGCATTGCGGAGGAAATCCCTTACTGTTGTACAGTCTTCATCCTGCCACCGGCGGCTTGCCGGGGGCTGGGCACGTGCAAAATTCGCTCTGTGATAGCGGACCTCCTTAAATATTGTGGTGACATCAAGGCAGGGCGAGCGGTGCCGTCTCCTCGGCTGTGGAAGGCCGTCTGCACCCCTGGCACAGCCTAGCCGCTTGATCCGGCGACGGCGCGCCTCTATCTCTTGCCAACCCGACATTCCCACCGGAGCCAATTCCTTGTCCGTTTTCAAGAGCCTGCCGACACCGCCCGCCGCACCGAAAAAGCCCCTCTCCGATACGCGCCACGGCATTACCCGCACGGATGACTATGCCTGGCTGCGCGCCGATAACTGGCAGGCGATGTTCAAGGATCCGTCGATCCTCGACCCCGAGATCCGCCGGCATCTCGAAGCCGAAAACGCCTATATGAACGCAGCGATGGAAGACACCAAGCCGCTGCAGAAAGCGCTGTTTTCTGAAATGCGCGGCCGCATCAAGGAAGACGACAGCTCGGTACCGATGAAGGATGGCGCCTATGCCTATGGCACGTTCTATGTCACCGGCGGCGAACAGCCGCGCTATTTCCGCATTCCCCGTGACGGCGACGTTGCCGACGAGACGATCCGCACGGTGCTGCTCGACGGCGACAAAGAAGCCGCCGGCAAGGCCTATTTCCGCCTCGCCGGCCTCGACCATTCGAGCGACCACAGCCGCGGCATCTGGGGCTATGACGACAAGGGATCGGAGTTCTTCACGCTGAAGGTGCGCGATCTCGCGACCGGGGAAGATCTTACGGACCGGATCGAGAATACCGGCGGCGGCGGCGTCTGGGCGCCAGACGGCAAGAGCTTCTTCTATTCAGCGCTCGACGAGAACCACCGGCCGTCGAAGGTCTTCCACCATATTGTCGGCCGGCCGCAGTCGGAAGACCGGCTGGTCTATGAGGAAGCCGATGCCGGCTTCTTCATGGGCGTCGGCGGCTCGCTGCTCGACGACTTCATCTATATCGATATTCACGACCATGAAACGAGCGAATACCGGCTGCTGTCGACCAAGGACCTGACGGCCGAGCCGAAGCTGGTGGCTGCGCGCGAGGAAGGCATCGAATATTCGCTGACAGAAGGCGGCGATGTCTTCTACATCCTGACCAATGACGGCGGCGCCAAGGATTTCAAGATCATGGAAGCGCCGGTCGACAATCCGGTCAAGGAAAACTGGCGCGAAGTCGTCGCCCATAAGCCCGGGACTTTGATCATCAGCCACATGGCCTATGCCCGCCACCTCCTGTGGCTGGAGCGCAAGGACGGGCTGCCGCGGATCATGATCCGCGACCGGGCGACCGGCGAGGAACATGCGATCGCCTTTGCGGAAGAAGCCTATTCACTGGGGCTTTCGGGCGCGGCGGAATACGATACGGATGTCATCCGGTTCTCCTATTCCTCGATGACGACGCCGTCGCAGCTCTACGACTATAATATGGTGACGCGCGAGCGCACATTGTTGAAGACGCAGGAAGTGCCCTCCGGCCACAATCCCGACGACTACGTCACCCGCCGCGTCTTCGCCCCGGCCTGGGACGGCGAGAGAGTACCGGTCACCCTGCTCTATCGCAAGGATACGCCGCTCGACGGCTCAGCACCCTGCCTGCTCTACGGCTATGGCGCCTACGGCATTACCATTCCGGCCGGCTTCAACACCAATTGCCTGTCGCTTGCCGACCGCGGCTTCGTTTATGCCATCGCCCATATCCGCGGCGGCAAGGACAAGGGCTTTGCCTGGTACGAAGACGGCAAGATGGATAAGAAGACGAACACGTTCAAGGACTTCGTCGCCGCGGCGGATTATCTGAATCAACAGAAGTTCACCTCTTACGCGAAGATCATCGCCGAGGGCGGATCGGCCGGCGGCATGCTGATGGGCGCCGTCGCCAACATGGCGCCGGAGAAGTTCGCCGGCATCATCGCCGCCGTTCCCTTCGTCGACGTGCTCAACACCATGCTCGACGACACTCTGCCGCTCACCCCGCCGGAATGGCCGGAATGGGGCAACCCGATCGACAGCAAGGAAGAATACGAGCAGATCGCCGCCTATTCGCCCTATGACAATGTCGGCGCAAAACCCTACCCGCCGATCTTGGCGCTCGGCGGCCTGACGGACCCGCGCGTCACCTATTGGGAACCGGCCAAATGGGTGGCGAAACTGCGCGACAAGACAACCGGCGAAGCGCCGATCCTGCTCAAGACCAATATGGACGCTGGCCATGGCGGCGCTTCGGGGCGCTTCCAGCGGCTGGAAGAGATCGCGTTCGAGTATGCGTTTGCGATCAAGGTGGCGGGGAAGATGTGAGGGTTGGGGCATGCCACACGGCACAGCCCAGGAGACAGAAATGCCCGTCTATATCGCCCTCCTCCGCGCCATAAACGTCGGCGGCACCGGGTCGCTGCCGATGGCTGAACTAAGATCGATCTGCGAGGGCCTCGGCTTTACCGACGTGAAAACCTACATCCAGAGCGGCAATGTGCTGTTCCGCTCGGATGCGTCCGAAACGGCAGTCGAGGAAAAGCTCGACGCGGCGCTCGGACAGAAGATGGGCAAGCGGCCGGGCGTGATGGTGCGCAGCCGGAAAGAACTCGAGGCGATTGCCGCCGACGCGCCCTTCCCCGACGCCAAGCCGAGTTTCCTGCTCGTCTACTTCCTGCCCGAAAAGGCGTCCGGCGATGCGCTTGACAAAATGGTGGCGCCCGATGGCGAGGAGGCGAAGCTGGCCGGACGGGAGATCTATGTGCATTATCCCAATGGGTCCGGTCGCTCGAAACTGAAGCTGCCGGCGCTGAAGCCCGGGACCTCGCGCAATCTCAACACCGTGCGCAAGCTCGCGGAAATCGCGGCTGACATGGAGGATAAGGACTGAAGGCTGGCTCAGAATTTGATTCAAGCGACGCGCGTCAAGCCTTTGTTTCTCCAGGCACCTTTATCCCTCTGGCCTTATAGCCGCTGATCTCCTCGCCAGCGGTCGGCGAGAAACGCAGGTTCCAGACGGTAGCGGTGATCGAGATGATGGTGACGACGATGAAGGCGGTGGAGAAATCGACCAGCGACGGCGTTTCGACATTGTTGAAGGCCATCGAACCGTGCAGCGCCAAGGCCCCGATGCAGATGCCGAGCGACAGCATCAGCTGCTGAAAGGTGGTGTAGAAGCTGGTGGCCGAGCTCATCCGCTCCTTTTCGATCTCGTCATAGGCGATGGTGTTGTAGGCGGTGAACTGGAACGACAGGAAGAAGGCGCTGAGCACCAGGACGACGAAAATCAGCGGCATCGGCCAATCCGGCCGGAAGGCGGCGCAGAGGGCATAACCGGCCGTGCCGAGAATGCCGTTGACGACGAGGCTTCTGCGGAAGCCGAGCCGCCTGAAAACAAACCGCGCCATCGGTTTCATGGCGAGCGCGCCGAGCGCGGTTGATATGACGATCTGGCCGGCCGCAGCCGCCGACAGGCCGAATCCGATCTGGAAGAGCAGCGGCAGCAGGAAAGGCTGCGCACCCTGGGTGATGCGCGTCAGCGAACCGGCGATGACCGAGGTGCCGAAGCTCGGCACCTTCATCAGCGAAAAATCCATGATCGGCGATGGATGCCTGCGGGCATGCCTGAGATAGGCGAGGCCGAAGAGCAGGCCGACTGATATCAGGAAGATCGAGAAAGCGCCCTCGCCTTCATGGCTCGACATTTCGAAGCCGAAGAGCAGCGAGCCGAGCGAGATGCCAGAGAGGATGAAGCCGATCGTATCGAAGGGGCCGGGCGCCTTGCCCTTCACCTCGTCGATATAGATCGAGACGAAGATCATGCCGATAATGCCGACCGGCACGTTGATGTAGAAGATCCAGCGCCAGTCAAGATAGGTAACGATGAAACCGCCGAGCGGCGGGCCGACGATCGGGCCGATCAGCGCGGGCACCAGCAGCCAGGACATGGCGCTGACCATATCCTTGCGGTCGACGCTGCGCATCAGCACCAGCCGGCCGACCGGCATCATCATTGCGCCGCCCATGCCCTGCAGCAGCCGGGCCAGGACCAGGAAGGGCAGCGTCGGCGCGAGCGCACAGAGAATGGAGCCGATGACGAAGACGGCAATCGCCGCCCTGAAGACAGTGCGCGAACCGAAACTGTCGGCCATCCGGCCGCTGGCCGGAATGAAGATCGCCAGGCTGAGGAGATAGGAGGTCAGTGAGATCGACATGGCCGGGGCGCTGACAGCGAAATCGCGAGCCATGGTGGGCAGCGCGGTCGCCAGCACGGTCGCATCGATATTTTCCATCAGCATCGCACTCGCGACGATCATCGCGATCACCCGGAAATTGGGCGCGGCGCGCCGAACCATCGGCGCCTGGTAAATCTGATCCGACATCGTCCGGAATCACTCACGGTGGCGCGGCGGAGCAGAGGAAGCAGCAAGGCCGCGGGGATGACATGGCGCAGGGCCAAGGGGAGACGATCTGCTATACGCCCGAGATCATGGCGGGGCTATGTCCTTTATGGCAAAGCAGCTTTGACGAGAGGTAAAAGCGGATCACGATTCCTTGCATCGGCGCGATCTGCGTGACGGCCGATCGATCCGGCCGCAAGACCGGCTTGCACGCGGGGCACCCCGGCCCTACCTATGAACAATGACCTCGACCCCGCAGAAAATCCGGTCCGGCGCGGCCTTTCCGTTCGACAACAGCTATGTCGGCTTGCCCGAGCGCTTCTTTGCGCCGCAAACGCCGACACCGGTAACCGAACCTTGGCTCATCAAGCTGAACGAGCCGCTGGCCGCCGAGCTCGGGCTTGACGTCGACGCGCTGCGTCGCGACGGCGCGGCGATCTTTTCCGGCAATCTCGTTCCCGAAGGGGCCGAACCGCTGGCGATGGCCTATGCCGGGCACCAATTCGGCGGCTTCTCGCCGCAGCTCGGCGATGGGCGGGCGATCCTGCTCGGGGAGGTGGTCGACCGCAGCGGCAATCGTTTCGACATCCAGCTGAAGGGCGCCGGACCGACGCCTTTTTCGCGGCGCGGCGACGGGCGGGCGGCAATCGGACCGGTGCTCAGGGAATACATCATAAGCGAGGCGATGTTCGCGCTCGGCATTCCCGCCACCAGGGCTCTGGCGGCCGTGACGACGGGCGACCCGGTCTATCGCGAAGAGGTGCTGCCAGGCGCCGTCTTCACCCGGGTCGCGGCAAGCCATATCCGGGTCGGCACTTTCCAGTATTTCGCGGCGAGAGGCGACACCGACGGTGTGCGGGCCCTCGCCGACTATGTGATCGACCGGCACTATCCCGCACTGAAGGCGGCCGAAGAACCTTATCTCGCGCTGTTCTCGGCAATCGCGGAGCGCCAAGCGGCGCTGATCGCCCGCTGGCTGCATGTCGGCTTCATCCATGGCGTGATGAACACGGACAATATGACGGTTTCCGGCGAGACGATCGACTTCGGCCCCTGCGCCTTCATGGATGTCTATAACCCTGCGACCGTGTTCTCGTCGATCGACCAGCATGGCCGTTATGCCTATGCCAATCAGCCGGCCATCGGCCAGTGGAACCTTGCCCGACTCGGCGAAACGCTGTTGCCGCTGATCGATACCGAGCCGGACAAGGGGGTCGACAAGGCCAATGCGGTGATCCGGGCCTATGGCGAGCGGTTCCAGGCTGCGTGGCTGGCCGGCATGCGCGATAAGATCGGCCTTGCCGGTCAAGAGGACGGCGATCTCGACCTCGTCCAGGCGCTGCTGTCGCTGATGCAGGCGCAGGGCGCCGATTTCACCCTGGCCTTCCGGCGGCTCGCCGATCTTGCCGGCGACGACGGCGCGGAGCCCGCTTTTGCCAGGAGCTTCCGGGAACCGGAGGCCTGTCGGCCCTGGCTGATGCAGTGGCGCGAGAGACTGTCGCGCGATCCGCAGACGGCGGTCGAACGCGCCAGCGCCATGCGCCGCGTCAATCCAGCCTTCATTCCCCGCAATCACCGGGTCGAACAGGCGCTCGAGGCCGCGGTCGAGCGCGGCGATTTCTCGCTGTTCGAGGCGCTGCTGACCGTGCTGTCGAAGCCCTACGAAAACCAGCCGGATTTCACCGCCTATATGGAACCTCCGAAGCCGGAGGAACGGGTGCTGCAGACTTTCTGCGGGACGTAAGCGGCTTCAATACAACCGTACCGTGACACCCGCCTGCGGCAAATGCAGCCGTTGAATAGCATCTCCCTCGCTCTATCTGCCTGACCGGCGGTACTTTTCCGCTGATCCCCCACCCGGCTAACCCAAGCGGGAGACAGCCTTATGGCGCTCGTCATCACCTCCATTCTCTTCATCATCATCGGGGTCGCGCTCGGTGGCGGGGGGCTCTGGCTCATCACGCTCGGCGGCAGCATCTTCTATCTGTTTGCCGGCCTGATGTTCCTCATCACCGCCGGACTACTGTTAATGCGCAAGGCGGCGGCGCTCTGGGTCTATGCGGTGCTCGTCGTCGCAGCGCTCGCCTGGGCGGTCTGGGAGGTCGGTTTCGACTGGTGGCAACTCGGTCCGCGCGGCGGCGTCATCATCCTGCTCGGCCTCTGGCTGCTGACGCCGTGGATCCGCCGGCCGCTCGGCTTTCGCAGCCCGACCGGCATCACCTACGGCGCCAATCCATGGCCGCTCGCCGTGCCCGTCATTCTCGCCATCCTCGTCGCCGTCTATTCGATGACGACGGACCCGCACGATCTGGCCGGCGATCTGCCGAAGGATGCGGCCGCCGCCACCCCCGCCCTCGGCGGGAACGTGCCCGACGGCGAATGGCATCAATATGGCCGCACGCCCTTTGGCCAGCGCTATTCGCCGCTCGACCAGATCAATGTCGAGAATGTCTCGACTCTGAAGGAAGCCTGGCGATATCAGACCGGCGACGTCAAACGGCCGGAGGATATCAGCGAGACGACCTATCAGGTGACGCCGCTGAAGGTGAAGGACACGCTCTATCTCTGCACGCCGCATAACTGGGCGATTGCGCTCGACGCCAAGACCGGCAAGGAGAAATGGAAATACGACGCCAATTCGGGCATGAATCCCAACCGGCAGCACCAGACCTGCCGCGGCGTCACCTATTATGCCGATCCTGATGTCGCCGCCGGCCAGCCCTGCGCCGAGCGTGTCTATCTGCCGACCTCAGACGCCCGGCTGATCGCGCTCGATGCGGCCGACGGGAAGATCTGCACCAGCTTTGCCGATCAGGGCGTGCTGCATCTGGAAACCGGCATGCGC
Organism: Rhizobium sp. NLR16a; assembly: GCF_017948245.1. Lineage (NCBI taxonomy): Bacteria > Pseudomonadati > Pseudomonadota > Alphaproteobacteria > Hyphomicrobiales > Rhizobiaceae > Rhizobium > Rhizobium sp. NLR16a. The sequence continues at coordinate 2,741,733 of NZ_CP072865.1, forward strand.
TTCAATCCGGCCGGCTATTATTATTCGACCTCGCCGCCGGTCGCGGTGGCCGGCAAGATCATCGTCGGCGGGGCGGTGAACGATAATTATTCCACCGAGGAGCAGTCCGGCGTCATCCGCGCCTTCGACGTCAGGACCGGCGCGCTGATCTGGAACTGGGACTCCGGCAACCCGGACGTAACGACGCCGATCGCCGATGGCCAGACCTATACGACCAATTCGCCGAACAGCTGGTCGGTCTTCAGCGTCGATGAGGCGCTCGGCATGGTCTATATCCCGCTCGGCAACCAGGTGCCCGACCAGATCGGCATCGGCCGCAGCGACAATGTCGAGAAATTCTCTTCTTCGATCGTTGCGCTCGATATCGCCAGCGGCCAGCTGCGCTGGGTGCGCCAGACGGTGCATCACGACCTCTGGGACATGGATGTGCCGGCCCAGCCGGCGCTGATCGACCTGACCAAACCCGACGGCAGCGTGGTTCCTGCCCTCGTCGGCCCGACGAAGCAGGGCGATCTCTATGTGCTCGACCGGCGCAGCGGCGAGCCGATCATCCCGGTCAAGGAAATCCCGGCGCCCGGCGGCGCGGTCACCGGCGATCATACCTCGCCGACGCAGCCGATCTCCGACCTCACCTTTTCGCCCGAGCCGCTGAAGGAAAAGGACATGTGGGGCGTGTCGCTGTTCGACCAGCTCCTCTGCCGTATCGACTTCCACCGCTACCGCTATGAGGGCCGATACACGCCGCCGTCTCTCGGGGGAACGATCGTCTACCCCGGCAATTTCGGCACTTTCAACTGGGGCTCGGTGGCGGTGGATCCGGAGCGGCAGATCATGTTCGGCATGCCGACCTATCTCGCCTTCACCTCGCGCCTGGTGCCGGCGGCCGACATTCCGCCGCGAGGCCAGGACGAGAAGGGCAGCGAACAGGGGCTCAACCGCAATGACGGCGCGCCTTACGGTGTCTTCATGGGTCCCTTCCTCGGGCCGATGCAGATCCCCTGCCAGGCGCCGCCTTGGGGCTATGTCGCCGGCGTCGATCTGCGCACCGGCAAGATCGCCTATATGCACAAGAACGGCACGGTCCACGACATGACGCCGCTGCCGCTGCCCTTCAAGGTCGGCGTGCCCGGCATCGGCGGACCGATGCTGACCAAGGGCGGCGTCGCCTTCCTCGGTGCGGCGGTCGACAATTATCTTCGCGCCTACGACGTGACGAACGGACGCGAGCTCTGGCGGGCGCGCCTTCCGGCCGGCGGCCAGGCAACGCCCATGACCTATACGACCGACGACAACAAGCAATATGTCGTCATGGTCGCCGGCGGCCACGGCTCGGTCGGCACCAAGCCCGGTGATTATGTGATCGCCTACACGCTGCCGTGATGGGAGAGGCAGGGCCTTGAGCCGCATTCAAACGCGATTGAGCGGTATAAGGAAAACACTGACCTGGGAGAAAACCCCTCCCCAACGCCTCCCCACAAGGGGGAGAGACTACTCTGCTGCACCGTCGAAATTCATCCCCGAGGGCTCAGCATGTGGCGGCATATTTTAGTGGCAGAATCCCGCTGCGGGTGAGCCCCTCCCCCTTGTGGGGAGGGGTTGGGGAGGAGTTTTCCGGGCGCATCGGAGATCTGTCGATCCTACCGTTCGCATGTTCCTCCCTCAAACCATCTCGACAATCATGCGGCCGACTTCGGCAAAGATCGGATTGAACTCCTTCGCCGCATGCCTACTCCGGCAATCCGGCCATACGAAGGGCTTCGATATAGCGGTTGCGGTCATCCGGCCGCCGGAACGGTGGCAGAATGTCGGCGAGATTCGAAAGCCGAAGCGCCGGATCCAGCAGGTGCAGTCGCGCAATCGTTTCCCCTGCTTCCGCGCTCCGCCCGGCCATGGCGTGGGCCGCCGCCATCACACGCATCGCGCTCGGGTAGTTCGGCTGGTGGCGCAGGGATTTTGCCGCCCAGGCGGCGGAATCGTCGTAGTGACCGGCGCAGAAGTGAGCCAGCCCAGTGTTGAACTGCCAGGCAAACAGGCGCGGATCCAAGGGGCTCAGGCGCATGGCCAGAGCGGCGTGTTCGATGGCCTTGTCCGGCTCGCCCAGGCAGGCTCGCACCCAGCTGCTGACGCCCAGGGCAATGGCGAGGTTCGGGTTGAGGAAGAGGGCCCGATCGATACAAGCAGCGCTTTCATCGAGATCGCCGCCGACATAACCGAGCACATATCCCCCGTAGGAGAGCGCGACTGCATCGTCCCAGCCGAGTCCGACGGCTCTTCTCGCCAATCGGGTCGCTTCTTCAATCTCGGTGCCGGGATCAACCATCCAGCCGTTGCTCTTCCGGGTCGCATAGCAGCGCGCCGCCCGGGCATGGGCGATGGCAAAATCCGGATCGCGCTCGATCGCCTTCGTGAACAGCCGCAGGGCCTCGTCGACGACCGATCTGTTGGTCACCGTCCGATCGAAGGCCGCCAGCCCGCGGAGATAATAGTCATAGGCGTCAAGGCTCTCGGTCGGCTTGCGTTTGGCGCGCTCGATCTCCGCCTCTTCCACTTTCGGCGTTATTGCGCCAACAATGCTCGATGCAATCTGATCCTGCAGATCGAACAGGTTCGCCAGCGTCCCGTCGAAACGGTCTGCCCAGAGATACGCGCCGGTCGAGGTGTCGATGAGTTGTCCGGCGATACGAAGCCGGTCGCCCGCGCGGCGCACGCTCCCCTCGACCACATAGTCCACGTCCAGCTCGCGCCCGACCCGCTTTATGTCGACGGCCTGTCCCTTGTAGGTGAAGCTCGAATTGCGGGCGATGACATAGAGGTGGCGGAACTGCGCGAGAGCGATCGTGATATCCTCCACGATGCCGTCGGCAAAATAGTCCTGTTCCGCATCGCCGCTCAAATTTTGGAAGGACAGCACCGCAACCGATGGACGGTCATGATGCTTGGCCGGGGCTGAGAAGACTTGCAGCTGCGGCTCGACTGCGGCCGCAGCCCGCCGATCACCGGGTCGCTGCCGCGGTTGCAGCGTGGCGGCCAGAGACGAGGTCTCCGCTTCGGGTTCGACGTCCAGATGCTTCTTCAGGAGAGCCCGGCAGGTCTCGAACTGGCGCAAGGCCATGTTCTCGTGGCCGCGGAGAGCGTGGATCCGCATCAGCGCCCTGTGGGCAGCCTCCGCCGTCGGGTCGGAGGCGAGTAGTCTCGCGGCAAGCGCTTCGCAGGGCAATTCTTCCGCGGAACCTGGTTCGAAGAGGGCAAGGCTCAAACGTTCCACGAGCTGCAGCGCCTTGCGCTGATATGTGCTCCGGTAAGGTGCGAACCACTCACCCAACTCATCCGGAATGGACTCGCCCTCAAGCAGGTCGCCGCGGTAGAGATCCGCCGCGGAGGCCAGATCTGCGCTCGAGCCCGTCCCCAGCTTCCGGTCGAAGAGTGAAATGTCGACTTCATCGGGAGCGACAATCAGCGCCACCGTCTCCTGATCCCCCTCGATATAGGTGGTGGCGTCACTGCTTGCCGGGAACGACCGCCTGATATCGACCAGCGCCTGCCGCAAGCTGTTGCGGGCCTGCTCATCGCTTCGCCCCGGCCAGAAGGCTTCCGAAAGCACCTCCCTGCGACAGCCGCGGCGGCCTGCCAGGGCGAGAGCCGCAAACAGCAGCGACGTCTTGCGCGTGGCGAAGCGGACTTGCCGGCCCTCTCCGGAGATAACCTCGAGACCGCCTAGCATCCTGATGCGCACAGAAAGCCTCCAGCTTTGGACCGCCGTTGGCAGAATAGCATTTGGGAAAGACGGATTTAACACCGATTTAGCGGCGGCTTGTCGAAGTTTTCTTCCCCGTTCACGCTCAGCCGAACAGGGTGAAAACGCCCGCATGGGAGATTTCCACCTGCACATCACAGGTGGGAGATCGGAAATGGCTCATACGGAAACACAGACCTTCGTCAGCGCGCCGACAAGGCAGATGGCTGGTCCCATGAACATCCTAACGACTTTGTTTGCTGCCCTGAGAACATGGCAGCGGGCTATCGCGAGTCGGAAACAATTGGCAGAGCTGACACCTTATCAGCTGAGAGACATCGCTCACCCCGAGGCCAATCGGCCGGTGCTCGACATCAAAGCGGGTCTTATCACGAACTTGATGTCGATGCGGTAATCAATTGCTTCTGAAGCGACTCCCTGCTTCACACCATCTCGGTTACCATCTTGCCGACTTCGGCAAAGATCAGGTTGAGCTCCTTGGCCGGCACGGTCGCCTCGGCGATATAGACGGCTGCGACGATCGGGCCGCGGTCGGGCGGCCAGATGACGGCGATGTCGCCGAGGGAGCCGTTTTGGCCGGTGCCGGTCTTGTCGCCGACCTTCCAATCGGCAGGCAGGCCGGCCCGCAGCCGCTCCTTGCCCGTGGTGCTTGCCACCAGCCAGGCGATCAGCTTGTCGCAAGAGGCCCCAGTCAGCACCGAACCGAGCGTCAGATTGCCGAGCGTATCGAGCATCGCGTCGGGTGCCGTCGTGTCGCGCGGATCGCCCTTGCGACCCTCGTTCAGTGTCGGTTCGGTGCGGTCGAGACGGGTCGTGCCGTCGCCGATCGAGCGCAGCCAGTCGGTCAGCGCCGGCGGACCGCCGAAACTTTCGAGCAGCAGGTTGCCGGCGGTGTTGTCGCTAACGGTCACCGCCGCCTCGCAGAGTTCGGCGAGGGTCATGCCGTCGGCACCGGCGTGTTTTTCGCTGACCGGCGAATAGTCGACGAGCTTGTCGCTACCGTAGGTCACCCGCCGCTCGAGGCTCTCCTGCCCCTTGTCGGCGCGGGCAAGGACGAAGCCTGCGGCCAGCGCCTTGAAGGTGCTGCACATCGGAAAGGCCTCGCTGCCGCGATAGCCGAAGGAGATGCTCGTCTGGGTATCGAGCACCGAGACGCCGAGACGGCCGCCGGTGCGCTTTTCGAGCGCGGCAAGGCGATGCTCGATATTGTCGTCGCCCTCCCCGGCAGTTTCCTGCGCATTGGCGGCACGCGCCAGCGTGGACAGGCTCAAAGCAGGCAGGCAGAGTACCGAGCCGATCAGCGTGCGGCGAGTAAGGCTGATATCCATGAATTCCTCCGACGATTCGGAGAATAGAGCTAAGGACCGATTGCGGCGGCATCTCGTCCCCGCTGCAACTTGTTGTCAGCTGCTGCAACTTGTTGTCAGCTGCTGCAACCTTGTTGAGCAGCGGCGATTTCGTCCTCCGCCCGCAGCCGATCAGGCGGCGCGCGTGACCTCGACCGTCACATGCGACAATTCTTCAAGCGCCGAAAGCCTGCCCTTGTAGAACGCCGGCTCGTGCGGCTGCGGGGTGACGATGGCGACGATTGCCGCGTGATGGCCGGGGCGCAGGTGATCGTCCAAAACCTCGCTGGTCAGCCCGGTCAGCGCGCCCCGAATGGAGGCGAGCAGTTGCAGGATTTCGCCGCAGGGGCGTTCAGCCTCGAGCGCCCGCTCGACGGCTTCCAGCCGCCCCTTCAGGCGGCTGACGCGGGCAACGAGCTTCTTCTTCTGCAGAGTGGGGTGGGACATCGCAGACCTTCGTTTAGTATAGGGGGTATCCTATTGGCGTTCTCGGCTGGATTCGAGGGTCTGACATGTTTCAGCGTCATGCGCTCACGCCATTGACAAATGCCGCGTTTGCGGCGATGGATGCTGCATGATCAAGAACGTGCACCAGAGCCGCTCGTATTTTTGGCTGTACCTGTAAAGGGCGGCCGGACAGATCATATTGTCAACAAGCCGCCGTCAGGCGGCTTTGTTGTATCGGCAGCGTCCTGACGGCAGATTATCAAAGGACGCGAAGACCATGACCGAAATCGAAGACAGCGAAATTTCACTGATGCGGCCATCGGTGGTGACGATCCGCACCGCCAAACCGCGCGATCTGCCCGAGCTCAACGACATGATCGCCCTGCTTGCCGCCCATCACGGCGATGCGGCCGCCACGACGCCGGAGCAATTGGAGCGCGACCTGTTCGGCCCGCTGCCCTGGATTACCGCGCTTGTCGCCGAAACCGGCGAAGGGCTGATCGGCTACGCGATTCTGGTGCCGCTCTACAGGGCGCAGGAAGGCAAGCGCGGCATGGACCTGCACCATCTCTTCGTGCGCGACGGCCATCGCGGCCATGGCACCGGCCAGTTGCTCGTCGACCGGGCCCGCGAGACGGCGCGCAATGCCGGCTGCGGCTACCTTTCCGTCAGCGCCGCGACCGGCAATGTGCTCGCCCACCGCTTCTACGAACAGATGGATTTCACGCCGAGGCCGGTGACCGGCATGCGTTACATGCAGTCGATCGCTTAACCGCGTCGCGGGTCTAAGTCTTTGTTGTCATGAGGAGATTGCATGCCTGACTTCAAACTCCATTGCTTCGCTCTCTCGGGGAACGCCTACAAGGTCGCCCTCTTCTTCGCCCTTGCCGGCATCGAGTGGGAGAGCATTTTCGTCGATTATCTCGGCGGTGAAACGCGAACCGAACAATGGCGAGAAACCATCAACGAACAGGGCGAGGCGCCCGTCCTCGAACATGGGCAAACGAAGATCAGCCAATCGGGGGTCATCCTCGACTACTTGTCAGAGGTGACGGGGCAGTTTGGGGCGCAGACAGCCGAAGAACGGCGCGAGATCATGCGCTGGATCCTTTTCGACAACCATAAATTCACGAGCTATTACGCGACCCTGAGGTTCATTTACGGCCTTCAGAAGAGCGGCGAGACACCGGTCGTCGAGTTTTTGAGGCTGCGGGCCAAGGCTGCCTATGCAATTGTCGACGGCCACCTTGCCCACCGGGCCTTTATGGTCGGGAGCCGCCTGACAATCGCAGACCTCTCCTTGGCAGGCTACGTCTTCATGCCAGAGGAAACCGGGATTGATCACAGCGCCTATCCGGCTATCGCGGCCTGGAAAGACCGGATCAGCAGCATGCCCGGCTGGCGCCATCCCTATGATCTGATGCCGGGTCCCACCTCCCTTTAAGGGGGCGCATGAAGGCAGGGCCTAGCCATGTTGTCTAACGCCCCGGCACGGCCTTCAAATAGGCGGCGATCGCCTCGCGGTCGGCAGCCGGCAGGCGGGCGATGTTCTGCTGCACATCGACCATCGAACCGCCGACGGAATCGAAATCGGGCGTGAAGCCGGTTTCGAGGTAGTTGGCGATATCGGCCTCGCTCCAGCCGCCGATGCTCTTGGAGGCCGGGGTGATATCGGGTATGCGCCCCTTCCCCTCGGGGTTAGGAGCGCCGGCGAGCCACAAATCGGCCTGGAAGCCGCCGAGCCCATTGCGCGGCGTGTGGCACTCGCCGCAATGGCCGGGGCCTTCGACGAGATACTGCCCGCGCTTGATCTTGTCGTCGTTCTTGGCGAGCGCGACGCGCGGCTGATCGTTGAAATAGAGGAATTTCCAGCCGCCGAGCGCAAGGCGGATGTTGTAAGGAAAGGGCAGTTCATGCGGGGGCGCGACGTTGGCGCTCTTCGGCAGGGTCTTCAGGAAGGCGAAGAGATCGTTGACGTCCTTGTCGCTCATGCGGGAATAGGAGCCATAGGGAAAAGACGGGTAAAGATGCTGGCCATCCGGGCCGACGCCGCGCTTCATCGCATTGCCGAATTCGGCCAGCGTCCAGGCGCCGATGCCGGCCTTTTCATCCGGCGAAATGTTCGGCACGTGGAAGGTGCCGAACGGGCTCTTCAGCGCCAGGCCGCCCGACAGCGTCAGCCTGGCATCGCCTTCGGAACCGGGTGCTGAATGACAGCTGACGCAGCCGCCCGCCCGGAAGACCATCTCACCGTTTGCCGGATCCGGCGCGCCGAGACCGGCCCAATGGCTCTCCGGCAGCGGATCGGGCGCGGTGACGAGATAGAAGGCGCCGCCGCCGAGAACGACGACGCCGATCAGACAGAGCAGAAACCGGATGAACCTGCGGATCATGCTCCGCCTCCCTTTTTCCGAGATTTTCCTGTGCGGAACGATTCGGCACCAGCCCACACGCGGAGAACAAGGTGATCCGCGCCAGCGGCCAGGCCGGCGCGGATCGCGCATCAAGTTCCAGATCGAACGGTCTATCAATTCTTGATACGATAGGCCTTGTGACAGCCGCCGCAATTGGCGCCGAGGGTGTTTATGGTCGCGCCGACAGCGGCGGCATCGGCCGGAAGCTGAGCCAGCGCGGTCTCGGCGTCAGTCGAGAGCTTTGCGGCACGCGCCTTGAAGTCGTCCATGTTTTCCCAGACCTTCGGGCTGACCTCGGGATCGTTCATATCGCTGCCCGGATTGAACTGATCGGGGAAAACCTTGGCGGTGGCGGCGATCGTCGTCAGCGCCGCCTTTACCGTCTCGGCATCATAGGGCTTCTCGCCCTTGGCGATGGCGGCCATGGCGCCCGCCGAACCGCCGATCTTCTTCATCAGCGCAATGCGCGAATCATGGGTGCCATCGGCGGCGGTCACCGACCCGAAGGCGATGCCGGCCATCGCTGCGGCGGCAGCTACTGCTTTCCAATTCATATTTCCTCTCCGTTTTCTCAGCATTGTTGCTGGGGCCAAGGCGGCCGATGGCCAATCTGCACCGGGAGCATGACAAAATCCATGCGTCCAGGCAGTCACGTTTTGCCGGAGGGTCATAAAAACAATGTGATAACCGGCGTCTCAGGTGGTTTTCCAACCTTGCCAGAGGCTGAAAGCGGAGACCGCAACCAGGAGCAGTCCGGCGCAACGGCCGACAAAGGCCGTGGCGTCGGGATTTGCCACCAGCAGGTCGCGGCTGCGGCCTGCCGTCATCGCCAGCGTTCCGTAAACGGCGAACTGCGTGACGATAGTCATGGCGCCCATGATCACACCCTGCATCCAGACCGGGCCATATTCCGGTCTCAGGAACTGCGGGTAGACCGCGAACATGAAAATATAGGCCTTGGGATTGACGAGACAGGTGACGGCGCCCTGGCAGAAGGCGCGCCAGCCAGAGCGCGCCGTCGCCGGCCCGACCACCTCGACGGTGATCGAACTGCGCATCAGCGAAACGCCAATCCAGATCATATAACCGACGCCGGCAAAGAGCAGCAGGTTGAAGAGCTGCGGCAGCATGGTGACGAGCACGCCGACGCCGGCCGCGCCATAGGCCGAATGCACGGCGCCGCCCGCCATGATACCGCCCGTTGCCGCGAGCCCCCGCCTGATACCGCCGGTCAGCGAATTGGCAAGCACGAAGAGCATGTCCATGCCCGGCACGATGATGATGCCGAAGAGAAGGGTGAAGAATAGCCAGAGGTTTTCATGGTAATTCATGTCAGTTGCCACCCTCAGTTCCGCGGGCCACTTTCAAAAGGCCCCGATTGATTTCAATCCGATAGGCGGGTCTATACGCAAACCCAACTGACAGTGTATTGTCAGGAGCGTGAGGATGGAGAGACAAGAATGCGCAAGGCCTCGCGGCTTTTCGAGATCATCCAGATCCTGAGGCTCGCCAGAAAACCGATGACGGCGGCTGTCATGGCCGAGACGCTCGAAGTGACCGTGCGCTCGATCTATCGCGACATCGCCGCCCTTCAGGCAATGCGGGTGCCGATCGAAGGCGGGCGCGGCATCGGATACATCATGCGGCCGGGCTTCGACCTGCCGCCCCTGATGTTCTCGATCGAGGAGATGGAGGCGATCGTTCTGTCGCTGGCGCTGCTCGAACGTACGGGCGACGAGGAGCTGAAGCAGGCCGCCCGCCGGGTCAACCGGAAGATATCAGGCGCCGTGCCGGCGCCGCTGCGCGAGGCGCTGGACAACAAGGCGCTTTATGCCTGGGGCTCGACCGTGCAGCCGGTGGGCTTCGACCTTGCGATCGTGCGCCGGGCGATCCGCGACGAACGCAAGCTGACGCTCGCCTATCGCGACGAGCTCGGCCGCGCCAGCGAGCGGACGGTGCAGCCGATCGCGCTGATCTACTATTCGCAGACCGCCAATATCGTCGCCTGGTGCGAACTGCGCCAGGCAATCCGCAATTTCCGCAGCGACCGGGTGGAGCGTTGCGATGCGAGCGACGATTTCTTCAAGGGCGACGGTGACCGGCTGCGGCAATTGTGGACGAGCGGGTGGGCGGAAAAGGCTGTGACGGTGTGAAATCAGCTACTTGGCCAATCATCGACGCGTCGGTTGACGTTGAGCGCTGCCCCTCACCCTAACCCTCTCCCCGTAAAAACGGGGAGAGGGGACGTGCCCTGCGAGAGGCCTGCGAGGAGTGGCGAGGCCGCGGCATGTTCCCTTCTCCCCGCGTGCGGGAGAAGGTGGCGGCAGCCGGATGAGGGGCACGCGGCGATCTCTGGCCTAATAAGCCAGCGTGCGGTTCTCCTCGCGGCCGAAGCCGCGGATATCGATGCGGTCAGGGTGGAGTTCGACAATCGCGAAGGCGTTTTCACTTTCGGTGTCGACTACGCCCTTGAAATTGACGAAGTGGCAGGCGCCGGCCTTGGCGTAATTGCCGACGTGGTCGTGACCGTTGAGATAGGCGACGACATTGGCATGAGAGGCGAGCAGCGCGACGATGCGCTCGCTGTCCCACATGCCGTGCTCACTTGGCGGATGCACGGGATAGTGATTCATGACGATCACCTTCTCGCCGGTCGCAGCTGCCTCTGCGATTTCATCGCCTAGCCAGGCGAACTGCACGTCGCTCAGCGCAGCATTCCACCGATGGGCATTCCTGGCGCCTTTCTCCTCCAGCTCGGCCAGCATTTGCGCGGCAAGGGCGCGGTGCGGATGGCCATCGGGCGGCGCGAAGGTGCTGACCTCATTGCCGTCGAGCACGACGAAGCGCCAGCCGTGGCGGGAAAAACTGTAATAGGGCGACGGCATGCCGAGACGCGCGGCGACTTCGGAGAGATGCCCCGCCGAGACGGAGAAATCGTGATTGCCGAGCAGGAAGAGCGCCTCGTGCCTCAGCTTGCCGTAGACCGGCAGGATGTCGTCGAAGCTCCTGAAGCTGCGGTCAATGATATCGCCGAGCGTCATGACGAAGCTCAATTCCCAGCCGTTAAAGACCTCGATCGCCTGGGCGACCTTGGCGAGGCTGTTGGCGTAATAGCGGTCCATGGCCGCATGCGGAGGGATCGCCGCATATTGCGGATCGGCGATGATGCCGAAGCGGAGCGGGGAAACATCGGAAGAGGACATCGAGCGTGATTAGGATCGGCCGGTGACAGGGATGTGACGGCTCGCGGCACGAAAACACCCGACGTTCGGAGAACGCCGGGTGCGAAATCGAGAGATCGCCGCGGCTGGCGGCGAGACCGGGCGCTTACTTCGTGGCTTCTTCGTAACGTTCCAGGACGTAGTCCCAGTTGATCAGGCTATCGATGAAGGCTTCGAGATATTTCGGGCGGGCGTTGCGATAGTCGATGTAATAGGAGTGTTCCCAGACGTCGACGCCGAGGATCGGCGTGGCGCCATGGACGAGCGGGTTTTCGCCGTTCGGGGTCTTGGAGATTTCGAGCTTGCCGTTCTTGACGGAAACCCAGGCCCAGCCGGAGCCGAACTGGGTGGCGCCGGCATTGGCGAAATCGGCCTTGAACTTGTCATAGCCGCCGAGATCGGAGGCGAAGGCCGCTTCGAGCTTGCCCGGCAGCTTGTTGCCGCCGCCGCCCTTCTTCATCCATTTCCAGAAATGAATGTGATTGTAGTGCTGGGCGGCGTTGTTGAAGAGGCCGGCATTGGTGCCGAAGGACTTCTTCACGACCTCTTCGAGCGAGAGGTCCGAAAGGCCGGCTTCGGCGGCGAGCTTGTTGCCGTTGTCGACATAGGCCTTGTGGTGCTTGTCGTGGTGAAACTCCAGCGTTTCCTTCGACATGAAGGGGGCAAGCGCTTCGTAATCATAGGGAAGTTCAGGCAATTCGAAAGCCATGTCAGATCTCCTCTTGGCAATAGATTGCGTCATCGGCAGGTGAGGCGGAACATAGGAGGGGAAAGGGGGAGAGGCAACCGCCGAAATATCAAAAAACGACCGGACGGAGGAAAATTTGCCTCAGTTTCAGGGCGGGATTCGGGCGTGCAAAATCGCCGGCATGACGCCCCGAAAACCGCTTCACCGGCCACCGACATCAATGGAGATCCGGTATGAACAGGAATATAATCCCGCATCTCGCCATTGCCGCGCTTCCCTCTCTTGTCCCTGCGGCGCATGCCTCTTCGGACGAGGCCTGGAAACAGCTGGCCGCAGACGTGGAAGACAAGTGCAGGAAGGCGGCGGTCGCAATCGAGAAGCCGAAGGCCGTGGTCGATCCCTTCGGCACCTCGCATTACGGGCTGGCCCTGGTGACGGGAAAGTCGAAGGGGGCCAGGGGGCTCATCGTCCAGATCTGCGTCTATGACAAGCAGACGGAATCGGTTGAGATCGGCAGCGAGATCGATGCTGAAGAGCTCGGCTTGGCGCCAGCGAAGCCGGCCACCGCAGCGTCATGTGACTTTGGTCACATTGCGAGCGGAACCCAAACCCACTCTCAGGAGTTGAAGTGCTCAGTTTTTAGAGCCCCGCGCCTCTATGAGAGGCGCCAAGGCGCTCTATGTTTGCGATAAACGCATGATGCTTTCCGAAATCGATTCGATTCTCGGGGTCAGGCGCAGGGAGGTTTATGCATGTCGGAGCTTCGCAACCGGGCGGAAGATCAGCAGAAAATCTATCAGCGCTGGGCACCGGTCTATGACCGCGTCTATCGCGGCATCCTGCGCGACGGCCACCGCAAGCTGGCCGCGCTGGCTGCCGCAGCCGGCACCGATATTCTTGAAGTTGGTGTCGGCACCGGTCTAACGCTCGCCCACTATCCGAGCCGCTGCCGGGTGACAGGCATCGACATTTCCGAACATATGATCGCACGCGCGCGCGAAAAGGTACGGCGCGAAAACCTGCAGCATGTGCAGGCGCTCGAGGTGATGGATGCACATGCGCTGCACTTTGCCGACAAGTCTTTCGACGTGGTCTGCCTGCCCTTCGTCATCACGCTGATTCCCGAGCCCGAACGGGCGCTGGACGAATGCGCCCGGGTGCTGCGGCCGGGCGGCGAGATCATCCTAGCCAGCAAGCTCGGCGACGGCGCCGGCCTTCAGGGCGCGATCGAGGCGGCGGTGGCGCCGCTGGTGCGTCACATCGGCTGGTCGTCCGCCTTCCGCATCCACCGCATCGTCGCCTGGGCCGAACGCCGCGGCGATTTTTCAACGACCGATATTCTGCCGGTCTTTCCGAACGGCTTTTTCAAGATCGTCCGGTTGAAGCAGCGCGGCTTTTCCTCCTGAGAGCAAAAGTTTTCTCCGCATCGGCGATTCTGATGCTACCGTTCGCCTGAGGGGACAGCATGCCATCGGATATCTTCTTTTTCATCGCTGTCGGCTTCTGTGCGCAGATCGTCGACGGCGCGCTCGGTATGGCCTTCGGCGTGCTGTCGACGACGAGCCTCTTGGCCTTCGGGGTGCCGGCGGCCAATGCCAGCGCCATGACGCATGTGACGGAAATGTTTACGACGGCCGCGTCAGGCCTGTCGCATGCCTATCATCGCAATGTCGACTGGCGGCTGGTGGCGCGTCTAGCCCCGGCCGGCATGATCGGCGGCGCGATTGGCGCCACTCTGCTTGCCAATATAGACGGCAAGGTGATCGAACCCTTCGTGTCGGCCTATCTGATCGCGATCGGTCTGCTGATCCTCTACAAGGGCTTCCGACCACCGAGCAAACGCGAGGTGCGCGACTGGGCCGTGCCGCCCGTCGGCTTTTGCGGCGGCCTGCTGGATGCGATCGGCGGCGGCGGATGGGGTCCTGTCGTCACCAGTACGCTGGTCGGGCGCGGTCATGATCTGAAACGGGTAATCGGCTCGACGAATTTTACCGAATTCGCCGTGACGCTGACGATTTCGCTCACCTTCGTCGTGACGCTCGGCTGGTCTGAGCTCAATTCGGCGATCGGCCTCATTATCGGCGGCGTCATCGCCGCCCCCTTCGGCGCCATCTTCGTCAAGCGCCTGCCGGTGCGGGCGCTGATGGTGGCGGTCTCAATGGTCATCATCACGACGTCGGCGTTGCGGATCTTCTAAAGGCGTTTCGGCGTGTCAGAGATTGCGGCCGAAATAGACCTCCACGGAGGCGATCCTATCGCCGCGGAAACGAATGCTTTCCATGTTGGCGAAGCTCGTGCCGTCCAGTTTTTCGGCCCGGTAGCGAACAACAGCCTCGTCGCCGTCGACCGACAGGAACTCGATGTGGATTGCGCGGAAGACCGGCTCCTTGGGCCAGCAGCGCTCGAAATAGGTCGCCCGGTCGATATGGTCGTCACGCGGGCTGGAGAAGGTGAAATCCTCCGTCAGCATGGCGCCGACAAGGTCCTTGCGATCGGCGAGATAGGCGGTGTAGAGATCGCGGACAGTCTGTTGCCTGGATCGCATCTCGTTCATGGCAAAACCTTCCGATTATCCGATTGCATTATGCAATCGGCTATCTTCTACCACTTTTACCCGAGATGATCCAGCTTGCGGCGCAACTGCCCCGCAGGATCGATGCCGAGGCAAGAATGACCGACACGCAACGGGACGCGGCCAGCGCTGGACCAGGCTCGATCTACTGGAGGCGCAACCTTGCCGTCTCGCTGATCGGCTCCTTCACCACGATCGTGGCGATGACGCTGCTGCTTCCCTTCCTGCCGCTTTATGTCGAAGAGCTCGGCGTGACCGATCATGCGGCGATCGTGCAATGGTCGGGCATCGCCTATGGCGCCACCTTCCTGGCGGCCGCTCTCGTCGCGCCGCTCTGGGGGCGGCTCGGCGATATCTATGGCCGCAAGCTGATGCTGGTGCGCGCCAGCCTCGGCATGACGCTGGCGATCTCGCTGATGGGCATGGCCGGCAATGTCTGGCAGCTGGTGGCGCTGCGCCTGTTCGTCGGGCTTGCCGGCGGCTACTCTTCCGGCTCGATGGTGCTGGTGGCGACGCAGACGCCGAAGGACCGCTCGGCGTGGGCGCTCGGCGTCTTGTCTTCCGGCATCATGGCCGGCAATCTCGTCGGGCCGCTGATTGGCGGCGCACTGCCGCAGCTCATCGGCATCCGCGGCACGTTTCTCGCCGCCGGGGCTATCATCTTCCTCGCCTTTCTCGCCACCACCCTGCTGATCAAGGAGGAGAAGTCACCGGCCCGCAGCCTGGCGGCCAAGGCGAGCGGCGGCTGGAGATCCATAAACGACAGGCGCCCCGTCATTGCCATGCTGGCAACCGGCATGCTGCTGATGCTCGCCAATATGTCGATCGAGCCGATCATCACCGTCTATGTCGCTGAGATCGTGCCCGTCGATGCGCAAGTGACGATGATCTCCGGTCTCGTCATGTCGGCCGCCGCCCTCGGCAGCATCGTTTCGGCCTCATGGCTCGGCAGGCTCGCCGACAGGGTCGGCCACTGGCCAGTGATCGCGGGTGCGCTCGTGGTCGCCGGGCTGCTGCTGATCCCGCAGGCTCTCGTCACCAGTCCCTGGCAGCTGATCATCCTGCGCTTCTTGATGGGAGCAGCACTCGGCGGGCTGCTGCCCTGCATCGCCGCCGTCATCCGCCATAGCGTGCCGGACAGTGCGGCCGGCAGCATTCTCGGGCTTTCCATCTCGTCGCAATATGTCGGCCAGGTCGCGGGCCCCATCCTCGGCGGCTTCGTCGGCGGGCATATCGGCATGCGCTCGGTTTTTCTCGGCACCTCGCTGCTGCTTCTGGCCGGTGCTGCCTATGCCTGGCTGGTGCGGCCGAGGGAGGCCACAACATCAGACCTGCGAGCTCCCGCAGATCAGCTCGACGCCTGAGCGGGCGATCGACTCCAGCACCTCACGGCTGTCGCCGGCGCGGGCGCGCACGGCAAGCGAATGCATGACCGCGGAGGCGAGCCTTGCCAGCATCAGCGGATCGGCGCTCTCGGGAAGCTCGCCCCTTTCGACGGCAATGCGCATGCGTTTTTCGATCTCACCATCGAACTCGTTGAGGCTGCGGCCGAGCACCTCGCGCACACGCTCATGTTGGACCGCCTCGACCGAGGCGGTGCCGATCAGCAGGCAGCCGCGGGCGGCGGTTTCGCCGTGCAGATAGATCGCTAACGCCCCGGCGTAGACGCTCGCGAGATTGTCGCGCAGCGGCAGTGACGAGTCGAGCGCCTGCTTCAGCACGTCCATGCCATCCTGCCGATAGGCCTCCAGGGCTTCGAGATAGAGAGCCTCCTTGTCGCCAAAGGCGCCGTAGAGGCTTGGGCGGTTGAGGTTGGTCGCGGCACTCAGATTGTCGAGCGAGGCGGCGGCAAAGCCCCTGTCCCAAAAGACGTCCCTCGCCTTGCCGAGCGCCGCCTTGGCGTCAAAAGCCCTCGGGCGGCCGCGTTTCTTCTCGTCCTTCATATTTTGTACTGCTTCGCATTAAATTGTTGACGACGGTTATTTTATGCGAAACAGTACAAATGTCCAAACATATCGGCCGGCGGCATCTTGCCGCCTCCGCAGAAAGGAAACCGAGATGAAACTCTATATGCACGCCGCAGCCTGCTCGCTTTCGCCGCACATCATCTGCCGGGAGCTGGGGCTCGACATCGAGCTCGTCCAGGTCGATCGGAAGACCCACAGGACAAGCAAAGGCGAAGACTACCTGGTCATCAACGGCAACGGCTATGTGCCGGCGCTGATGCTGGACGATGGAAAGGTACTGACCGAAGGGCCGGCGATCGTGCAGTTTCTGGCGGAAGGCTCGGGCCTGCTGCCGGAAGTCGGCGACATCAAGCGCAACGAGGTGCAATCCTATCTCAATTTCATCACCGCCGAGCTGCACAAGCCGATGGTGCTGCTGTTCAGCCCGATCTATTCCAGCGTGCATGGAGAAATCCGCGCAGTGATCTCGAAGCGGCTCGCCTGGCTGAACGACCGTGTGACCGCACCCTATCTTACCGGCGATGCCTTCACGGTGGCCGACGCCTATCTCTTCGTCTGCCTCAACTGGTCGCCCTGGATCGACATCGATCTGAAACAATGGCCGGCACTGAGCGGCTTCATGGCTCGCGTCGCGGCGCGCCCCAAGGTGCGAGAGGCACTGCAGGCCGAAGATCTCCAGGCCTTCGAGGCCGGCGGCGTCTATTTCGCCCCGCAGGCCTATCTCGCCTCGGCCGGACGGGCCGGCGAACCGGTGCGGCCGTAGCGCCGCTCTTAGAGAGCGTTGACGGCGACCGGCAGGGCTCGCTTATGAGCAGTCGCCCGATAGGCGGCAAGGATCCGGCGGCGGGCAATCTCGCCGACCGGCTTGCCTTCAAGAAAATCGTCGATCTCGTTATAGGTGACGCCATAGGCCTCCTCGTCGGGACGCAGCGGCCGCTGGTCCTCGAGATCGGCCGTGGGCACCTTGAAGACCAGCTCATCCGGAGCGCCGAGCCGGTTTGCCAGCAGGCGGACGCGGCGCTTGTTGAGGCCGGCGAGCGGCAGGATATCGGCGGCGCCGTCGCCGAACTTGGTGAAGAAGCCCATGACCGCCTCGGCGGCGTGGTCGGTGCCGATCACCAGGGCGCCGAGCGCGCCGGCCAGGGCGAACTGGGCGATCATCCGCTGGCGGGCCTTGATGTTGCCGAGGATAAAATCCTGCCGGCCGGCATCGGCAAAGGCAAGGCCGCCGTTCTGCGCGGCGGCCAGCATCGCATCCGCCGCTTCCTTGATGTTGACCACCATCGAACGATCGGCGCCGATCGTTTCCAGCGCCCGGTTCGCATCGGCCTCGTCGGCCTGAACACCGTAGGGAAGTCGCACGGCAATGAATTCCGCCGCATGGCCACCTTCACGCAACTCGCGCACCGCCTTCTGAGCAATCAGCGCCGCCGTCAGCGAATCGACGCCGCCGCTAATGCCGAGGACGTAGCCGCGCATGCCCGACGCCACGAGATAATCCTAGAGGAAGGCGGTCCGCCGCTCGATCTCGTGCTCCGGATCGATCTCGGCGGCAAGGCCCA
Source organism: Rhizobium sp. NLR16a (assembly GCF_017948245.1). Classification (NCBI taxonomy): domain Bacteria; kingdom Pseudomonadati; phylum Pseudomonadota; class Alphaproteobacteria; order Hyphomicrobiales; family Rhizobiaceae; genus Rhizobium; species Rhizobium sp. NLR16a. Next base: position 2,759,704 of record NZ_CP072865.1, read on the forward strand.
GCTCGCGGATGATCTCACCGTTCGTCGGAGAGCACGGTCATGGGTGGTTCCTCTGTGTATGAAAATTTCGGCGCACTATGGCGGAAAGGTGTGGGGAAGCGAAGCGGTTTCGGGCAGGCCCGCTCTGCATCGTCAAGTGAGCGTTAAGGTTTGGGATCGATTTGCGAAGCTGAAATCGTCGCGTGACGACCCTGTTCCTGACGAACTGAAACCTACGTCCGCCGTTGCAATCGATTCGCTGAATCGATTACCTCGGCTACGCCGAACCACTGCTCACTCCTCGCTCTCACTTCTCCCGTGGGCCCAGTCCATGTAGAGTTCCAGCGCCTTGCGGGTGACCGGGCCTTCCTGGAAATTGCGATCGTCGAGGCGGGTGACGCCGGCGACTTTGGAATAATTGCCTGTCGTGAAGATCTCGTCGGCTGCAAGGAAATCTTCGACCGAGAGCGTGGCTTCCACGACGTCGAAGCCGGCCTTGCGCAAGAGGCCGATGACGCGGGCGCGGGTGATGCCGGCGAGAAAGGTGCGGTTGGCGGCGGGCGTCATCACCACGCCGTCGCGCACCAGAAAGACGTTGGAGGAGGCTGTTTCGACGACATTGCCGTTCAGATCGCGCACCAGCGCATTGTCGAAGCCGCGGCTGCGCGCCTCGGTGATCATGCGGCCGCTGTTCGGGTAAAGGGAGCCGGTCTTCGCCTCCGTCATGGCCGTTTCGGGCGAGGGACGGCGATAGGGCGAAACGGTGAGGCTGGTGCCGCCATGGCCGCCCATCGGCGCCTCGAACAGGCAGAGCGCGAAGCGGGTCGATTCGGCATCGACGGAGACAATGCTGCCGGGCGAACCATGTTCGCCCCAATACATCGGCTTGATGTAGATCGCCGTCGCGCCGTCGAATTTGCCAACGCCTTCCCAGGCGAGCGCGGCAATCTCCTCGGCCGATTTCACCGGCTTCAGGCCCATGGCGAGTGCGGAGCGGTTCACGCGCTGGCAGTGAAGATCAAGATCCGGGGCGATGCCGTCGAACCAGCGGGCACCGTCGAACACCGTGGAGCCGAGCCACATCGCATGCGAGGTCGGCCCGATCAGCGGCGGATTGCCGGGAAGCCATTCGCCGTCGACATGAGTCCAGGTGGTGGAACGCGGTGATGTATCGACGGCCATTGCTGATCTCCCTTGCGAATCCGGGAAAGCAAAAACCCCGGCGGCACGCCGGGTCAAGGACAAATCCCGGCCGGAAATACGGAAGCAAGAAAATGCCGGAGCACAGCGTCCGGCCGCAATATTCGTGCGCGACACCTGCGGCGTTGGCGATGGGTGCATCAGCAAAAATGATGGAATCTCTGTTGGAATGGCGGGCTGGCGCATGCGATCATGAGGAGAAATCGCCGGACAGCAGCAAGGGAAGACGCCGATGAAAGCCATGTTCTACGAAGCCTTCGAGCAGGCGCCGGAAATCCGCACGCTGCCCGATCCGACACCTTCCGAGGACGGAGTCGTCATCGCAGTCGGCGCAAGCGGGCTCTGCCGCAGCGACTGGCACGGCTGGATGGGCCACGATCCCGATATCCGCCTGCCGCATGTGCCGGGGCACGAGCTTGCCGGACGCGTCGTCGCCACCGGCCGCGGCGTCATGCGCTTCAAGGCGGGCGACCGGGTGACCGTGCCCTTCGTGTCCGGCTGCGGCCATTGCAGCGAATGCCATTCCGGCAACCAGCAGATCTGCCCGAACCAGTTCCAACCGGGTTTCACCCATTGGGGCTCCTTCGCCGAATATGTGGCGATCGATTATGCCGACACCAATCTGGTGCATCTGCCCGATACGATCGAGGACGCGACAGCGGCAAGCCTCGGCTGCCGCTTCGCCACCTCGTTCCGCGCCGTCGTCGACCAGGCGCGCACCGGACCCGGCGAATGGATCGCCGTGCATGGTTGCGGCGGCGTCGGCCTGTCGGCGATCATGATCGCCACCGCGCTGGGCGCCAATGCGATCGGCATCGACATATCGGAGGAGAAACTCGCCTTCGCCAGAGAGTGCGGCGCGGTGGCGACGGTCAATGCCTCAAGCGTTGCCGACGTGGCCGAGGCGGTGCGCGATATCACCAAAGGCGGCGCGCATGTCTCGATCGACGCGCTCGGCCACCCCGCCACCTGCTTCAACTCGATCAAGAATCTGCGCCGGCGCGGCCGGCATGTGCAGGTGGGGCTGATGCTCGGCGAATACGCGACACCGCGGATTCCGATGGGCCAGGTGATCGGCCACGAACTGGAGATCTACGGCAGCCACGGCATGCAGGCCTGGCGCTACGACGCCATGCTGTCCATGCTGGCGGCGGGGAAGATCGCGCCGCAGAAACTGATCGGACGCCGCGTCAGTCTCGAGGAGGCCGTGCCGGCGCTGATGGCGCTCGATAAGGCGGAGGCGATAGGGATCAGCGTGATTACGCGGTTTTCATAGGGATCGTCCGAGCCAGGGCATAATGAAGTCGCAAGGAGAGAATACATCTTCCCTCCTCTTTAGGTATCATCGACTGATCGCTAGGCTGACTGCACAGGCATATGATCTGTCGCTGTCTGAGGTAACGGAACGGTTCTGCGGTTGGTGGACAGTTTCCGGTATTTCGTCGGTGTTAGGTTATGGTGGCGGAGAAACACCCGGTTGAAATTTGACAGATTGCGATAGCCCACCTCGAAGCAGATGTCCGTTATCGGCATAGAGGTATCGGTCAATAGCTGACCCGCTTTCCAGATACGAAGCTTGTTGACGTGGTCGGTGAAGGTGTGGCCGCTGTTTTTCTTGAAGAATCGCGAGAAAGCGCTGTCGCTCATGCCGACCATGCGAGCCATATCAGGCAACCGGATATCCTCCGACAGATTGGCAAAGACATACGCGAAGACCTGTTGCAGGGCTTCGAGCGAGCCATAGCTCAGGTCCGGCACATAAGCCTCTGAAGACAGCATATCGAACTCGTCGGTGTCCCGCAGCAGCGAGAGCAATGACAGGAAGGTCGAAAGCCGCAGCGAGCCGGTCTGGAACTCCATGTCGAGTATCAGCGCCTCCGCCTGCTCCCGCGCCCGGCCCTTGAAGGAGAGCCCCCGCTGTGCGCGGGCGAGAAAGTCACGCAGCCCCGCCAGTTCCGGCAGGAAGGCCGAAGCCTGCTCCAGCTTGGCCGGCAGAAACTGGATGACGATGTCACGTCCTGGAATGCGCTCACCCGGTCCGAGCGGCGTCACCCAGTCGTGCGGCAGGTTGCTGCCGATGACGGAAATATGGCCCGGCGTGAACGCGCCGACATGATCGCCTGCAAGCAGGACGCCGCTGGCGTTGGGAATGTAGTGGATCTCCACCTCCGGGTGGAAATTCCAGACGTTGCGTTCCCACGGATAGTCGTCGCGGCGCCAGAGGAACGACTCGTCCGCGCCGGTCAAGACATATTCAAATCTCGCGACCGTTGGCGAAACAACTGACATTGCGGACATCCTCCAGTGCTTCCCGCGATGCTCGTTGCGCTGACAATCAATATTGGATTGTGCAACGCACACAAGATTTCATGGATATTTTCGGCATTTCGCGCATGAGAGTATCAGTATCGCGCAACGGCCGCGCTTGTGTCCACCCGTTCTTTCTACAACTATTGTGGTCCGTTGAGCGTGTCGGAGGAGAGTTTAGCACGCACAACCGGACCGATTTTGCGATCCAAATGGAGGAGAACAATGAACAGTTTCGTCAAAGCCGTGGGCGTCGGCTTCATTTCGCTTGGCCTTTGGAGTTCGACCGCTCTTGCTCAGGATTCCTGGTGGAAAACTGCCGCCCAACCCTACCAGGGCGCGACCATCCGGGGCATCTCGGAATCGACCCCAGCGTCGAAATATGTCGAGCAGGTGCTCGGTCCCAAGTTCACCGAAGAGACCGGCATCAAGGTCGAATTCGAAGCGACATCCTGGGACCAGATGTACGACAAGGCGATCAAGGACATGGAGGCCAATACCGGCATCTATGACTTCGTCTATATCGAGCAGGACATCGTATATACGTATCTGGCTCGCAATTTCCTGGTCGACATCACCAAGTCGCTTACCGATAATGCGAAGATCGCTTCGCCGGACTTCAAGCCGGAGAATTTCACTACTTTCTTGAACTATTTCAAGGATCCGAAGTCGGGCGATGTCATGGGCGTCCCCATGGAAGCCTTCATCAAGCCTTACCTCTACCGCAAGGATCTTTTCGATGATCCGGCGATCCAGAAAGCCTACAAGGATTCCACCGGTGCGGATCTGAAGCCCGCGACGACGCATGACGAGTATACCCAGATCGCCAAGTTCTTCACCGAATACGGCGCAGACAAGGAGCTCTGGGGAACCACCGTACAGGCCTCGTCGAGCCATCCCGCCGCCTTCTACGAATTCTTCGAGTCGGTCGCGCCGACCTTTGGCGTGTATAACTGGGGCATCGATGGCACGACCTTCGCGGCCACCGAAGCCAACGGCGGCCAGATGAACTCCGCCGCCGCGAAGAAGGCGCTCAACTACTGGATCGGCCTGCTGAAATACGCGCCGCCGGAATCGACGTCGTCCACCTGGGACGAGGTTGCCGGGACATTTGCCGCCGGCCGCGCAGCCCAAGGCCTCGTCTACGGTGAAAACGCTGCCTGGATCGCTACCGACGAAAGCAAATCGACGGTCGTCGGCAAGGTGGGAGTGTCATTGCCTCCGGTCGAGGCGGGTGTCATGGAAGCAGCCGAATCCGGCAAGGGATATATCGGCTATTACGATGGTGGTGCATTCGGCATCCCGCATTCGTCCAAGAACAAGGACGCGGCGCTGCTATTCCTGCAGTATATCGGTCAGGCCTCAGTGCAGACCGACTGGGCGCTGGCCGGCTCCCGCATCGTCATGAACTCGACCTACGACGATCCCAAGATCGTCGATCAGGACAAGAAGATGAACGGCTACTACACGCTGATGCGTGAGGACGGAAAGCTGTTCGCCGGAGCTCCGCCGTTCCCGTTCCACGCGCAAGTTCTGCAGGTAGTCGCGCCCTTCATCTACAAAGCGATCGTCGGTGAGATCAAGCCGGACGATGCGCTGGACCAGGCCGCCACCGCAGCCGAAGCCGAACTCGTGAAGCTCGGCTATCGCAAGTAAAAGACCGCACCTCCCAAGCGGTTGGCGGTCGCCTTCAGCAAGGTGGCCGCCCCTTTCCTGACTGCGGTTTGCGGGGCCTGCCCGCGACGCTCGAAGTCAGGCGAATGAGTGTCAAGGACGATCTGACGGAGCGCAGGATGAGACAATCCAACATCGGATGGCTGTTTCTAGCACCAGCCACGCTAATTCTGTTCGTTGTCGGGTTTGTTCCCTTCATCTACATTCTCTATGTCGGCTTCTTCGACTGGAACACCAACGCAGTCGACCCCACCCTGCGCTGGGCAGGCCTGCAGAATTATCGCAGCCTCGTTTTTGACACGACATTCCTGAACTCGCTTGCGCGCACGCTGGTCTTCGCATTCGTCGTCGTTGTGAGCGAGCTGTTGTTAGGCTATGTCCTGGCCCGCGCGCTGATGGCAGACCGGCTGTGGGGCCGGCAGTTCTTTCGCACGATCCACACACTGCCGATCGTGGTCGCGCCCATTGCAGTCGGCGCTACCTGGCGGCTGCTTTGCGTTCCCGGCTTCGGCATCGTGCCCTATTACCTGAAACTGTGGTTCGGCATCGACTACAACATCTCGACCAATGCCTATCACGCCTTCGCCACGGCGATCATCATGGACCTGTGGCATTGGACGCCGTTCGTCACGCTGTCGCTCATGGCGGGACTGACCGCCTTGCCGAAAGAACCGCTCGAACAAGCGCAGATCGACGGCGGCAACAAGCTGCAGATTTTTTGGTACGTGATCGTTCCGATGTTGAAGCCGGTGCTGCTGACAACCGTCTTCATCCGGCTGATGGACGCGCTGCGCTCGGTCGACGAAATCTGGATGCTGACAAAGGGTGGTCCGGCTGAGGCCACCCGGTTCATCGGCCTTCATATCTGGATCAACGTCTTTCCGAAGACCGATTACGGCTACGGTGCGGCCATGTCGCTACTGACGCTTTACGTCACGATCGTTCTGAGCTGGCTGCTGTTCGTCGCCATGACCGGCCGCAAGGGAGGCGCACAATGAAACGCTCCGGTATAGCCTCGTTCGTCCTTTGGATATGCCTGACCATTCTGACGCTGCTTCCGGTCTGGTGGATGCTGGTCGTTTCGATGCGCCCCCGCGTGAAGCTCTATTCGAAGTCGTTCCTCATCGACGATCTTTACTGGAACAATTTTCTGGCGGTGCTGAACAGCTCGACATTCCTGCAGTATCTCTGGAATTCGCTGATCGTGGCGACATCGAACGCAGCGCTGGTGTGCGCGCTCGGCCTGCTCGCGGCGTTCGGGCTGTCGCGTTACAAAATCGGCGGCGGTGACAATGTGTTTTTCTGGCTGATCACCAACCGCATGGCGCCGCCAGCCGTGTTTCTGCTGCCGCTCTTCCTGCTCTTCACCAAGTGGTTCGTGTTCGGCGATTTCATGCTGTTCGATACGAAGACTGGCCTGATCCTGCTTTATTGCGTCTTCAACCTGCCCTTCGCCGTCTGGCTCTTGAAGGGCATGCTCGACGGGATTCCGCTGGAGCTTGACGAAGCGGCGCGGGTCGATGGTGCGACAACCGGCCAGGTGCTGTCCAACGTCATCCTGCCGCTGGCGCGGCCGGGGTTGGCCGTCACCTTCATCCTGACCTGGATTTTCGCCTGGAACGAGTACCTGTTCGCAGCGACCCTAACGTCCTCGGCTAACGCCAGGACCGTGACGACAGCGCTCGCTGAATATGTCTCGGTCACCGGAACGAACTGGGGCGAGATGGCAGCGATGGCGTTCCTGACCACGCTTCCGGCCCTAATCGTGCTCGGCTTCGTCCAGAAACACATCGTGACCGGCCTCACGTTCGGCGCGTTGAAAGGGTAAGAAGATGGCTGGCGTTCAACCCCAGAAAACCCAACGCGACGGGTTCCTGCCTATCCGAACCAACGGCTTCGACAGGGGCTTCATCTCCGTCGTGATCCTGATCCTGGTGCATCTTCTATGGATGCGCTTCCTTGAGGGCGTGTTGCCCCTATGGGTGGCGACGGTGCTCTGCCTGGCGCTGGCCGTGTTCATTATCCGAAAGGGCTGAAGACATGAGATCACTCGTCCTCGAACGCAAAGACGAACTGCGCATTCGCGACCTGGACCCGAAGGAGGCGCTCGGTCCCACCGACGTGCGCATCGCCATCAAAACCGTTGGCGTCTGCGGATCCGACGTTCACTATTACACTCACGGCGCGATCGGCCCTTTCGTTGTGCGCGAGCCGATGATCCTCGGCCACGAAGCCGCCGGCATCATCGAAGAGGTCGGCAGCAGGGTGCAGAACTTGAAAGTCGGCGACCGCGTTTGCATGGAGCCCGGCATTCCCGATCCTCAAAGTCGCGCGTCGCGACTGGGTCTCTACAATCTCGATCCCGCGGTGCGCTTCTGGGCGACGCCGCCGGTGCATGGCGTACTGAGACCGAGCGTGGTCCACCCGGCGGCCTTCACCTTTAAGCTTCCGAACAACGTCTCCTACGCCGCTGGCGCTATGGTCGAGCCGTTGGCTGTAGGCTTTCAAGCAGTCTCCAAGGCGAGGCTGACGCCCGGTGCGATCGCGCTGGTCACGGGTGCCGGGCCGATCGGCATGGTGACAGCGATCGCGGCGCTGTCGGCTGGCTGCGCCAGAGTTATCGTTACCGACGTTGTCGACGAAAAGCTTGCCGTGGCGCGCAAGCTCGGCCCTGCCATCATGACCGTCAACGTACGCTCGCAGGACCTGAAGAGTGTCATAGCCCGCGAAACCGACGGCTGGGGCGTCGATGTCGTCTTCGAATGTTCCGGCGCGGCCGAAGTGATCGCAGACACGGCGCACCATGCTTGCCCCGGCGGCGCCATCGTCCTCGTCGGCATGCCCCTGAAGCCGGTCCCGCTCGATGTCGTCATCGCCCAGACCAAGGAACTGCGCATCGAACACGTGTTCCGCTACGCCCATGTCTACCCGCGCATCGTCGCGCTATTGGGATCGAACCAGATCAATGTCGATGCGCTGATCACCGATACCTACGCTTTCGAGGATTCTGTCGAAGCGTTCGATTACGCCGTGCGACCGAAGCCGTCCTCCGTCAAGATCCAGATCGAGCTTGGGAAGTAGCATGTACCTGCGGAAGCTGGATCTCAGTGGAAGAGTGGCGGTCGTCACCGGCGCGGGGCCCAACATCGGCTATGCCTGCGCTGATGCCTTATCGGAAGCGGGCGCGCATGTCGTGCGATGCCGCCAGCCTGATGACCGGCAGCATCGTCGTTGCGGATGCAGGATACACCTCATGGTGAAACTGCCCGTGGACCCGTCCCGATTGATCGGCGGCCATGCCGCCACAACTGACTGAGGATTGACACATGGCGACGATCGAGCTCGACCAGGTCGACAAGCATTACGGCTCCTATCACGCGCTGCGCAACATCTCGTTCGACATAGCCGACGGTGAGTTCGTCGTGCTGGTCGGTCCCTCCGGTTGCGGCAAATCCACGCTGTTGCGGTCGCTTGCCGGCCTTGAGGAGATCACCGGCGGCACGATCAAGCTTGGCGGACATCGCGTCGACAACATCGCCGCCAAGGACCGTGACGTGGCGATGGTTTTCCAGAACTACGCGCTCTATCCGCACATGACCGTTCGGGAGAACATGGCCTTCGCACTGAAATTGCGCGGCGAGAACCTTGCGGATCGCAACGTCAAGGTCGACAAGGCTGCCGAGATGTTGCGGCTTACGCCCTATCTCGACCGATATCCGAAGGCGCCCTCCGGAGGCCAGCGGCAGCGTGTTGCCATGGGGCGCGCGATGGTTCGCCGCCCAAAGGCGTTCTTCTTTGACGAGCCGCTGTCAAACCTGGACGCCGCGTTGCGCGTAGATATGCGTTCGGAGATCAAAACTCTTCACCAGCGCCTCGGCGCGACTTCCGTGTATGTCACGCATGACCAGATTGAAGCCATGACAATGGCGGACCGCATTGTAGTGCTTCGCGACGGCAAGGTGGAGCAGATCGGTGTGCCACTGGAGCTTTACGACAGGCCGGCAAATACCTTTGTCGCCGGCTTCATCGGATCCCCGGCGATGAACATGCTACCGGCCACAATCGATCTCTCTTCGAACTCAGCGCGGCTGGCTGAAGGGTCGGCCCTTCCCCTTCCACAAGGCACGCGGGCGAGTCACGGCCAGGAGGTGATATACGGGGTACGTCCTGACCAGTGGATGCTGTCGAACGGCGATGCGGGCGTACCGGCAACTGTCGAGTTGATCGAACCGACGGGGGCCGAAATTCTGCTGGCAGCCCAGTTGGCGGGCAAGCGGGTCTTGTGCGCCTTTCGCGAGCGCCACGCGCTGAAGCCGGGCGACAGGATACGGCTCGACGTCGATCCTGCCGCGGCTCATGTGTTCGACAAGCAAACCGAGCAAAGACTCCCGTTCTGAGCAACAGGCATCGGAAGGATCAACCATGTCGGACTTTACAGGAAAAACGGTCATCATCACCGGTGCCGGCAAGGGTATTGGTCGCGCCTGCGTTGAACTGCTCACCCACCGCGGCGCCCGAATCGTCGCCTTGTCGCGTACGCAGGCCGATCTGGATGATCTTGCGGCAAAGTTCGGCGCGACGGTAATATCGGTCAATCTCGCCGACAATGCAGCAGCACGCGCCGCCATGAAGAAGGCGGGACTGGCAGACGCGCTGATCAATTGCGCGGGAACCAACGTGCTTGAAAGCGTCATCGATATGACGGAGGAGGGCTATGAGCAGGTCCTCGGCATCAACCTGCGGGCCGCGCTGATTTGTGCGCAGGAGTTCGCGCGGGCTCGCATTTCGAACGGCGGCGGCGGTACGATCGTGAATGTGACCTCGATCGCCGGACATCGTGGTTTCGTGGATCACGTGGCTTACGCCGCTTCAAAGGCGGGACTGGAAGGCGCGACACGTGTCATGGCCAAGGAACTCGGCGCCTATGGAATCCGGGTCAATGCAGTGGCGCCTACGGTTACCATGACGGAGCTTGCGGCGAAGGCGTGGTCCGAGCCTTCCAAACGTAACCCGATGATGGTTCGCCACCCGATGGGGCGCTTTGCAGAGGTCGACGATGTCGCACGCTCGATCGCCCTGCTTATTTCAGAGGACGCAGTCATGATCAGTGGCGCAGTCCTGCCAGTCGATGGCGGCTTCCTTGCTGTCTGAAAACCAAGAGCGAGACAAGACGATGACTAAATCACTCGAAGGAAAGATCGCTGCGGTAACCGGCGCAGCTTCCGGTATCGGGCTGGCGACGACCCGTGCCCTGGTCGACGCCGGCGCCAAGGTCGTGATGGTCGACTACAACAGACAGGCGCTGGAAACATACGCTGCCGAGTTCGGCGACGCCGTAGTCATGCAGGTCACCGATCTTCTGGACGCCGCAAGTTGCGCGGCCATGGTGCCGGAAATCCTGGCAAAGGTCGATCATCTCGACATCCTGCACTGCAATGCAGGGTCCTACATTGGCGGGGATCTTATCGATACCGATACCGCGACAATTGATCGGATGCTGAATCTCAACGTGAACGCCGTCATGAAGAACGTCCGCGACATCGCTCCGCATATGATCGAGCGCGGGACCGGGGACATTTTGGTGACTTGCTCCGTAGCCGGCCATGCGCCGATCCAGTGGGAGCCGGTTTATTCCAGCTCCAAATGGGCGATTACCAGTTTCGTCCAGATCATGCGCCGGCAGTTGAAGAACCACGGCATCAGGGTCAGCCAGGTCTCGCCCGGCCCGGTCGTTTCCGCTCTGCTGGCCGATTGGCCCGCGGAAAACCTCGAGAAGGCAAAAGCCAGTGGGAGTCTTATCGAGCCCTCGGAGGTCTCCGATGCCATCATCTTCATGCTGACCCGCCCGCGAAACGTCACGATCCGGGACATGATTGTCTTGCCGACCAATTTCGACGTGTAGGTATAGCTGCAGTGTTTTCCTCCGCTGGTGTCATGTTGCTCTCGATTACCTCAGTGATCTCCACCCGGCTCTTCAGGGCGTGTCTCGTCAATAGCGTGAACAATCCGGCGAAAAGGATTCTTGTGACCCTAATCAGAACGTCGAGCGCATGGCCGACGGCATTAGCCGGGACACCTCAAATCTAAAAGCCGGCGGTCTCGCGCACCTCGATCGCCCCCATCCGAGCGAGCGGGTCCCGCACCGCGATCTCCATTACCTCCGCAAGGTTCTTCGCTTCGATGAGCAGGAAGCCACCCAGATGCTCCTTGGTCTCTGCGAAGGGCCCGTCGGTCCAACTTGCCTTGCCGGCCCGAACCCGCAATGTCTTTGCGGTCTTTGGGTCGGCAAGAGCATTGGAGGCGATATAGTGGCCTGATCGTCGGAGTTCTTCATTGGAAGCCAAGGACTCCCGGTCGATCTCGGCCCATTCCTCCTTGCTGGCGGCATCAGCAAGTGTTTGATCGATGTAGAAGAGACAAAGGTAGCGCATCGGTTCCTCCATGGTGCTGCCGATCTGGTCGCATTTGGATACCGCGAATCGACAAAGAGCAAAAAAATGCTGCCAGTTGCGCTTTCCGGTGAGAGCGGCTTGCTGCTCTGCGTGACCGGTGCCTCACAGTGCCGAAGAAGAGGATACATGAGAACGGCCGCATGCCGTCTCGCCGGCACTTTCACGCGCCGACTACCGGAAGAGGGGCGACGGCGTCAGACATCGTGGACGGATTCTGGTTCCAGCACTCTGATCGTCTGGGTGGAGAGGTCATTCTCCGATCTTTCCAGTGGAGACTCTGGGGGCGCCAATCCGATGTCACGGAGCAGCCGAGAGTCAAACCGCGAGAGTTCGCTCAAGCTCCGACGGTACCTTCGCTGATGTTCCAGCAGCATCCAAACGGCTTGCAAAGTGCCCACCGCACTGAAGCGCGGCGACTGTAGTTCGACTTGCTCGGAATACATAGTGGCAGCCATACTTGTCTCTCCTTTGACTGGCTCACGGCGCTCCGTCTTAATCGAACAGGATCGGCCGAAATCGACACGCTGGGTCAGGAGCTTGATCCGAGCGGGCGACAAGACGGTGTGCGGGCGTGGCTTGATGAGTGATACGATCTTGAGGGAATAGCGCCGGCCGACCGGCAGGACTTTGTGAAGGTGCTTTTCATCATGAAGGCAGCGGGCTTACTCACGGTGGGTTTTGTCGAAACTTCACGCCAAACGATATTCCGGCTGGCCTCACCATCGAGGGCGCTGCCTTAGAAGCAATGACATTGCTGGATTGGCCCAATTACATGATGAGCCCTTGCACGTGCTCGACGAGCCGGCCGAGCCCGTGTCATTTTCACGCAGGCCGCCCTGGATCGGGGACCTTGCGGAAAGGGCTCGCCGCACCGATATCGGCCGCGACGCTTCATCAGGTCCATCCCGTGCCGAAGCCATCCAGCGATCTTGCCCCCTGCAACAGAAGCGGTTGTCAAAGGCGGCGCAAAGGTCTAACGGCTGCGCCGGCAAGAAGGCGCCTGCAAGAAAAGCCTCGTCAAGAAGAAGAAAGAGACATGATGTCCAACTCGTTTGTGAAATTACCTGCCGAAAACACGAAGCGATATTTCGTGCTCGGCGACCGGATCGAGCGGCGGCTTCGGCTCCGCGGAACCTGGTTCAACATTTTCGACGTCACCGTGCCATCAGGCAGCCGGACGCCTAGACATGCGCATGCAAGCCCGGAAGTCTTCCGCATTCTCGAGGGCCGTTTGACGATCTGGCGGCTGACCGACAGCGGCCCTGAAGAGATCGAAGCAGGTGCTGGCGACATCGTCACGATTCCGCCTTTCGTGGTGCACGGCTATGCAAACCGCGGGACCGTCCCCGCAGTCTTTTCGGCCATCGTCGATCGGGAGATGGCTGAGTTCATCGAAGCGGAAGGCACGAGCGAGCCGCTCAAGGCCCCCTCGCCTGAGACCATCGCCCGGATGACGGCCACTGCCAATGCTTATGGGATCACCATTCTGGCGGCGTGACATTCGCGCGCGTGATGCCGGAGCGTTCGGCTCGGCATCACGCATGAATGCGAATTTCCCTGAAACTCCCAGCAAGAAGGCATCCTTGTCGCCGTTTTTCGAAACTGTCACATCAAGGCGCTATAAGGAATTCGCCCAGCGCCTCTTGCGCCGGGCCTGTTTCACCGCCAAAATTGCGCCATGCCTGATAGCGACCCATCCAGTACACGCTCCGCCCGCTCAAACCGGAAAGCCGCCGCAGAAGATGCTGGCGCCTGTCGTAGACAGTGTGACGAAGTCTGCCTGGCCTTGCATCCAGCCGAGCTCACAGAAAGCTTTGCCGATGGGTGATGCGCATATATAGCGTCTCTGCGAAGCTTCCGCCGCCTCGCCTTATGCGGCATCAAAACCTCAACGAATAGGGTCCCTGTGTTTCTGGAAATTGGAATTGTGGCGTTTCTCACCATCTTGAATGGTGTGCTCGCCATGTCTGAGCTCGCCGTCGTGTCTTCTCGAACGGCCCGCCTGAAGGTTCTCTCCGAAAATGGGAGCAAAGGTGCAGCTCAAGCCATCAAACTTGCCGAAAACCCCGGTCGCTTTCTCTCCACGGTTCAGATCGGCATCACGCTTGTCGGTGTTCTCTCCGGCGCTTTCTCAGGCGCAACACTCGGCGGTCGCCTGACGACATGGCTGGAGGCGCAGGGGATGTCATCGACGGCTGCCGACGCCATCGGCGTCGGTTTCGTCGTCGTGGCCATCACCTATCTTTCCCTGATCGTCGGCGAACTTGTTCCAAAGCAGATCGCATTGCGGGAACCCGAAGCGGTTGCGGCGAGGGTCGCACCCGCCATGGCGCTGCTTTCAAAGATTGCGCTGCCTCTCGTCTGGCTTCTGAACGCCTCGGGAAATCTTGTGCTCAAGCTGCTGGGCCAGACAGGAAAAGTGGGCGACAACGTCTCTGACGAAGAGATCAAGACGGTTCTGGCCGAGGCGCAATCGGCGGGCGTCATCGAAAGCGAGGAGTCCGCGATGATCTCGGGCGTCATGCGGCTGGCGGACCGCACCGCCCGGGCGCTGATGACGCCGCGACGGGACGTCGAAATTATCGATATCGACGACAGCCTCGATGAAATCCGGGCGCAGCTGCACCGGACGAAGCGGTCTCGACTGCCGGTTCGCAAAGGCAGTTCGGACGAGGTGATCGGCATCCTTCCGGTGAAGGACTTCTACGATTCGATGTCCGAACACGGCAGCGCCGATATCAAGGCTCTGACGCAGGACGTCCCGGTCGTTTCAGACCTTGCAACCGCGACCAGCGTGATTGAGGCGATCAGGAAATCGCCTGTTCACATGGTGCTGGTGTTTGACGAATACGGCCATTTCGAAGGGATTGTCTCGTCCGGCGACATTCTGGAAGCGATCATGGGCGCGCTCCAGGAGGGGCCGGTCGAGGAGCAGGCGATCGCTCGCAGAGACGATGGTTCCTATCTCGTCTCCGGCTGGGCGCCGATCGATGAATTCGCCGAGTTCCTGAACCTCAAGCTCGACGACGATCTCGAATATCAGACCGTGGCCGGCCTGGTGTTGGAGGAGCTGAAACATCTGCCGGAATTGGGGGAGAGCTTCACAAGGGATGGGTGGCGCTTCGAGGTCGTCGATCTCGACGGCAGGCGCGTGGACAAGATCCTTGTGTCTGAAGTTCGCGACTGAGCTCGACGGGCGCAACAACGACACGATTCGCATCCGCCACAGGAAGAAGTGGCCCGACATCAGGAGGTATCGCCATGGCATGGTCCGCCAGCCAGTATGTGAAGTTCGAGGACGAGCGCACGCGGCCGGCGCGCGATCTTCTGGCGCAGGTGCCGCTGCAGAACCTTCGCCGCGCCGTCGACCTCGGCTGCGGGCCGGGCAATTCGACCGAACTCATCATCAAGCGTTATGGGGCTGCCGGCGTCTCCGGCCTCGACAGCGACATCAACATGCTGGAGACGGCCCGCAAGCGGCTTCCCGGCACCGCCTTCGTCGAGGCGGATCTTGGCAGCTGGCAGCCGACGGAGCCCGCCGACCTGCTCTTTGCCAATGCCGTCTTCCAGTGGCTGCCCGATCACCTCGACATTTTCGAGCGGCTGATGGACGGGCTTGCCGAAGGCGGCGTTCTTGCCGTGCAGATGCCCGACAATCTCGGTGAACCCTCACATCTGGCGATGGAAGAAACTGCCCATGGCGGCCCCTGGAAAGTTGCATTCGAGGCAAAGAGCGTGCGCCGCAGGCCCCTGCCCGCGCCGTCGGCCTATTACAACAGGCTGATCGCCAAGGCCTCGCGCGTCGATATCTGGCACACCATCTACAATCACCCGATGGCCGATGCGGCAGCGATCGTCGAATGGGTCAAGGGAACCGGGCTGATGCCCTATCTCGCCCGTGCCGGCGCAGAGCATCGCGAGGCATTCCTCGCCGATTACCTCGCGCGGGTCGAACAAACCCATCCTAAGCTGGCGGACGGGCGGGTGCTGCTCAGATTTCCACGGCTTTTCATGGTGGCGGTGAAGAAATGACCGGCTGCGCCCGGCATGCTCTTCGCACTCTTGCGCTCACAGTCCGCAGGGATTGCACATGAGGTTCCGGCGTCGGTGGATCTGTCGTTGCCCCGAAACCGCTGCACATTTCCGAATGACGTGCTTTATTTAACGGCGGCCAGCCCGCCAGCCAGCAGCGCGTCCAGTTGGGCGAGTTCGGCTGCAGTCAGGCTGATCCCTTCAGCTTCCGATTTCATGCGCGCGGCGAAGCGGCGCTGCGATGGCAGCCGAGCGCCTTGTCCGACGATCGTTTCGAAGAGGATTTCGGCGCGCGCGAACGGATCGCCGGGGCGGCCCCTGGCGAAGGTTTCGGGTGACATTGCAATGATCAGTTCGCCATGGAACGGCGCCAAGGTCGTCGTTCCGAGATAGTCTAGAACCTCGGGGCTGGTAAGATCGCCGATCATGATGCCGGCGAGCAGCTCTATCATGGTGGCGATGGCGGACCCCTTGTGGCCGCCAAAAGGCATCATTGCGCCTTCGAGCGCGGCAACCGGGTCAGTGGTGGGATTGCCGGCAGCGTCGATCGCCCAACCTTCCGGCAGTTGCTTGCCAGCGCGGCGGTGCAGTTCAATCTCACCGCGCGCCGCCACCGACGTGGCAAAATCGAACACGTAGGGCGGTTGGTCTTTGCGAGGCCAGCCGAAGGCGAATGGATTGGTACCGAGCAGAGGCTTGCTGCCTCCGGATGGGGCAACCGTCGCATAGCTCGGGCACATCACCAATGCTGCAAGGCCGTGCGCGGTCAGTGCCTCGACCTCGGGCCATAGGGCCGAGAAGTGCGAGCAATCGTTGATGACCATGGCGGCGATACCAAGCCGCCTGGCGCGTTCCGCGAGTACGGGTACGCCAAGTTCAAACGCCGCACTGGCGAAACCGCCCTGCGCGTCGACCCTGACGATCGCGCTGCCGTCATCCCGCGCAAGGACAGGAGCGGCATCGGGCTTCACCTTGCCCGCCTTCACCGTGCGCAACGCCCCCTCGATGCGGTAAATTCCGTGCGATTTGCAGGCATCGCGCTCGCCGGCCACGATGACATGGCCCAAAGCCGCCGCCTGCACCTTGTTCAATCCTGCGCGCTCGAAGATCGCAACGATTCGATTTTGCAGGGCTTCGATGCTCATCGTAACGGCTTCAGTCACGCAATTCTCCATCCGAGATCAAGTTCTTTCGCCGCCCCGCCTTTCGGCCGCCACCGGCTCGCTGGCAAGTCTTCGACCGTCCTGCAGCCCAGTTGCGCCATCGTTGCCGTCAGTTCGGCTTTCAGGACGTTCATCAAATGATCGCCGCCGCGACGCCCGATGGCGGCGGAAGCAAACAGGAATGGGCGGCCGATCAGGACAAAATCGGCGCCGAGCGCCAGCATCCGGGCGATATCGAGGCCGGAGCGCACACCGCCGTCTGCGAGCAGCAGGGTCTTGGGGCCAAGTCGTGCGCGGATTTCACCGATGACCTCCGCCGCAGACGGCGCGGCGTCGAGTTGCCGTCCCCCATGATTTGAGAGGATCAGACCATCGCCGCCCAAGGACATATATTCCTCCGCTTCTTCGGGGTGAAGCACACCCTTGACCAGGATCTTGCCTGGCCACGCGTCTCGGATTTTCTTGAAGCGCTCGCGGGTGACGTGACCCGTCATCACCCTGCCGACAAATTGGGCCGCTGCGGCAAGGCTCGAGCCCTTCGGGTAGTAAGGCGAGAGATTGGCGAAGTCGGGAACCCCGTTTTGCAGAATGCCCATTGCCCATGACGGCCGCATCGCCACCTGCGTGATCGTTGAAAAGTCAAAGACCGGCGGAATGGTCAAACCATTGCGGATGTCGCGCTCGCGCCGGGCGGACGCTGGAATGTCGACAGTCACGACAAGAACGTCGTAGCCCGCTCTGCGCGCCCGATCCACCATGTCGTCTTCCATGGCGGGATCGTTCGGTGGATAGAACTGGAACCAAGTGTGATGACCGCCTGCAGGACGGATCGTCTCAAGCGAGGTGTTGGCGAAAGTGCTCAGGATATAGGGAAGGTTATGCTGCCTGGCAGCCTGTGCGAGCGGCAGCTCGGACCCGGGCCACAGGAGGCCGGCCAGCCCAAGCGGCGCGACGGCAAATGGCGCGTCGAAACGATGGCCGAACAGGCTTGCGCCAGTATCGGGCTCGTCGGCGTCGGCGAGGTAGCTCGGCATAAGCACCACCTCTTCCAGGGCCGCCAGATTGCGCCGCACGGAAGCTTCGCGCCCGAGTCCGCCGACGAGGTAGTCCCAGGCGAAACGCGGCATGCGTCTTTGCGCGGCCTTTTTCATGTCGGCGACGCAGGGAAAACGTCGTTCTAGCGCTAGGTCCATCTCGGGTGCTTCGATGTTCAGGAGGAAGGAACGGCTGATCGTCCTGGCGTTCCCTGGCGGGACTGGTTGCTTCGATCAGGGCTCGTTGGACGTCATCGCGCCAAGCAGTTTCGGCAGGTCGCCGAAGCGCGCGACCAGACTGAAGACAATCGCTGCCGTCGCCACGAACAGGATCGTCACCGCCGCCATGGTCGGCGTGTAGCCGTAACGCAGCGAATTGAAGATCTTGATCGGCAGCGTTTCCAGCGTGAAACCGACCGTCATGTAGGCAACGATGTATTCGTTAAGCGACAGAACAAAGGCAAACGCGTAGCCCGATACGATGTACGGCGAGATCAGTGGCAGAACGACGGTTCGGAACACCGTGCGGTCGTCGCCTCCCAGGGTCGAGGCGGCCTCTACCAGCGAGCGGTCGATCGCCGAAAAGCCGAGCGAAATGGTCACCAGCGGCAGCGTGACGAAGAAGATGGCGTGGCCGATCATCGCCGTCCAGGGTTGCCCGTAGAATCCGGTCGTGGCCCAGAAAGTCAGCAGGCCGAGCGCCGTGATGACCGGTGGCAAGGTAAAGGGCGCCACGCCGAGCAACTGGAAGATATTGGCCCAGGGCGCGTAGCGGCGCCAGAGGAACCAGGCGAGCGGCAGGGCGATCAGCACTGCCAGCGCCGCCGACGAGAGCGCCAGCAGAAGCGACGCGATCAGCGCATTGCGCCATTCCATGTCGAGAAATATCTGACCGTACCAGCCGAGCGAGAAACCTTGCGGCGGGAAGGTGAGGCTCTGCCTTGCGTTGACCGAGACGCCGGCGACGACGATCAGCGGCAAAGCGAGAAACAGTCCGACAATCACGAAAAGAACGTTGCGGAGAATGGTCATTTGCTCGCCCCTCCGTGGCGGCCAACGAGCAAGGTGAGCGCTACAAGGGCCAGTGTGACCAACACCAGGAAAACCGCCATGGCAGCCGCGAAGGGCATATTCGATTGATAGATCGCCTGGTCGGTAATGTGCACGGAAAGCGTCCAGTGCTGCGGGCGGCCGAGCAGTTGCGGCAACAGATAGGATCCGAGCGCGAAAATGAAGACCATGATCAGCGTGGCGACGATCGTATCGCGCAGCGCTGGCACGACAACCGTGAAGAAGGCCTTGACCGGCGAAGCGCCGAGCGTGCGCGCGGCCTCCGAAAGCGTCGGATCAAGCCGCACCAGCGCGGGGTAGAGGACCAGGACCGTGTAGGGGAAGGCCTGATAGACCATGCCTGTGACAACGGCCCCGATGCTCGGCGTCAGGGCGACGGCCTGCTGCATGAGGCCGAGCCATACAAACAGGTTGGTGATGCCGGCCGTGCGCGAAAACAGCGTCGACCAGGCGAAACCGATGATGACCTCAGACAGGGACAGGATCGAAAGAAGTGCGACCAACCAGGCCACCTGGGTGCTCCGCTTCATGCGGATCAGCAGATATGTGAAAGGCAGGGCCAGAACGACACAGGTCGCGGCCACCGCGACCGCGAGGAGCAGGGAAAAGCTGAGCACTCCGCCGAAGAAGGCTGAGAGGAAGCGGACATAATTGTCGAAGACGAAATCCGGCGTGTAGAAGCCGCCCTGCTGGCGTTTGAAGAAGCTGACGGAAATCATCGTGCCGAAAGGCACGACGAAGAAGACGATCAGCATGATCGCCGGGAAGGCTAGCGGGGCATAGTCGCCAAGCGTCTGCGGGGCTTCGCGTCTCATTGCTCGAGCACCACACAGTCCCTGTCGGTGAGCGCAATGCCCACCGTCTGGCCCACCGCCACGTCAGGGCGCTCGCGCGGCGTCGAGACCGCAATGAACTGCTGACCGCCGACATTGACAAAGGTTTCGACGACGCCGCCGAGATCGCGCACAAAGGTGACCTCGCCCGTCAGTGCGCCGGCCTCGGGCGGGCCCAGGCGCACGTCTTCCGGCCGGATTGAGAGTGTGGCGCGCTCGATCCCTGCCGACAGCGACAGGGCCGCGACCGGCTGCCCCAATATGCTGACCGCGCCGCCCTCCCGCCTGGCCTCGACCAGGTTTGTCTGGCCAATGAAATCCGCGACGAAGCTGTCTGCCGGTCTACGATAAATCTCGGTCGGCGACGCTGCCTGGCGGATCTGACCGCCGTTCATGACCACAACCGTATCGGCCATGGTCATCGCCTCGCGCTGGTCATGCGTGACGGCGATCGTGGTGATGCCGAGCCTCTGATGAAGCTGGCGAAGCTCCACCTGCATGGCTTCGCGCAGCTTCGCATCAAGCGCCGACAGCGGCTCGTCGAGCAGAAAGAGTTTCGGAGAAATCGCCAGTGCCCTTGCGATTGCGACGCGCTGCCGCTGGCCACCGGAAAGTTTCGACACGGCGCGATCAGCGTAGCCCGGCAAATAGATCATCGCCAACAGCTCTTCGACGCGCTTCGCCTGTTCGTCTTTCGGACGGCCGCGAATGCGCAGTGGATAGGCGATATTCTCGCCAACCGTCAGGTGCGGGAACAGCGCCAGCGACTGGAACACCATGCCAAGCTCGCGCTGGTGCGTCGGCGTCCTGGTGATGTCTTTCCCGTTGAGCGTGATGCGGCCCGAGGTCGGCAGATCGAGACCTGCTATCATGCGCAGCAAGGTCGTCTTGCCGCAGCCGGAGGGGCCGAGCAGACAGACGAATGCCCCGTGCGGCACCGTCAGGTCGACATTGTCGACGGCGCGAATGACGCTGAAGTCCTTGACGATATTCTGAAGCGTGAGTCCCGACATATGCCTCTTCCCAACTGAAAGGCAGGCCTGCGAACGAGGCCTGCGAAAGCACGATTAGTCTCAGCTGGCGATCATTTCCGTCCACTTCTCATTCAGCCAGTCGGCCTTGGAGGTGTACATGTCGTAGTGCGGGATGATCGGTTCGATGTCGGAGGAAACCGCCGCAAATTCCTTCTCGTTCAGGTCGGTCGTTTCGCGCTTGACCGTTGGCGACGTGCCTACCTTGCGTGACAGCACGGCTTGGATGGACGGCTGGCACATATAGTCGATGAAGATATGGGCCTCTTCCGTCTTTTGCGACGCCTTCGACAGCGCCCACGAGCCTGCGTCCTGAATGCCGCCCTCTTTCGGGAAGGTCGAGCGAACGGGCTGGCCGTCCGCGGCGGCGAGGCCGGTCACGTCGTGGTAATATTGTCCCATCGGGATCTCACCCGACTTCAGCGCCTGCTCGAACTGCGCTTCGTCGCGATACCACAGGCGGACATTCGGCTTCAGCTCGGCCAGCTTGGCGAACACCTTGAGGATGTTCTCCTCAGTGTCGAGCGCCTGGGCGCCGCCGAAATAGGTCTTTGCCGTCACGTCGAGCAGGAAGGAGTTGGAGACGAGCGCCAGCAGGCCGAGCTTGTCGGCATTGGCCGGGTCCCAAAGCGCTGTCCAGCTGGCCGGCGCTTCCTTGTAAACATCGGTGTTGGTGACCAGGGTGATGAACCATGAGACCGCGCCGATGCCGGCGACGCGGCCGTCCGGGTATTTGTTGATGAAGCGCTCGAGCAGGTTGCTGGAATTCTTGATCTTGGCGAGGTCGAGCGGAGCCCAGAGCTCTATGGCCTGACCCTTGCGCATCGCCACCTGCGACATCATCGAAACGTCAGCCGGCGCCTGACCTGCTTGGGCTGCCTGCTGCATCTGCACCAGCCAGGCCTCGCCGGTCGGCTCTGCGACGGATTCGACCGCGATGCCGGTCGCCTTGGTGAACTCCGGAAAGATGTTCTTGTCGAACGAGTTCTTGAAGTAGCCGCCATAAACACCGACCTTCAGCGACTTGGCTTGAGCGCGCAGCACATTGGGCATCGCCAACATGGCTACACCAGCACCTATGCCGACACCGAGCACGGTGCGGCGGTTCATTGTCAACTTCGTCATGATCTTTCTCCTCAACGATGCGGCACCGCCGCTACCCTCTTTCAGTTTATTCGAGGCCTTTGCAGCCTTCTTGTCATTCCGGGCCGCCTTGAGCTGCGGCCAAGGCCATCAGGCGGCGCGGCGGATTGCCGGGCTGAACGCCATCAGGCTCAATATCTCGAACAGCATCTGCGCGCCGGCATGGGCCGTGTTGGTGGTGGCGTCATACTGCGGCGCGACCTCGACGACATCGCCGCCGACCAGGTTCACGCCCTTGAAGCCGCGGACAAGCTCCAGCGCCTCGCGGGTGGTGAAGCCGCCAATCTCCGGCGTGCCCGTGCCCGGCGCGAAAGACGGATCGAGGCTGTCGATGTCGAAGGAAAGATAGGTCGGCCCGTCGCCGATGATGGCCTTGGCCTTTTCGATGATCGCAGGGATGCCCATCGCCGAGATCTCCTCGGCATGGATCACCGTCATGCCCGAGGCATAAGAAAACTCCCAGAGATATTCGGCCGAGCCACGAATGCCGATCTGAATCACGCGCGTCGGATCGAGCACACCGTCCAGCACCGCGTTGCGGAATGGGCCGCCATGGTGAAATTTGGTCAGATCGTAAGCACCGCCGGTGTCGCAGTGGGCGTCAATATGAATCATGCCGACTGGCCGCTCCTTGCCGACGGCCCGCAGAATCGGATGGGTGATCGAGTGGTCGCCGCCTACCGAGAGTGGCAGCACGCCTGCCGCCACGATCTGCGCCACGCGTTTTTCGATATCCTCGTGCGACAATTCCAACCTGTACCGGCTCTGAAACGCCACGTCGCCAATGTCTGACACGCGCAGTTCCTGAACCGGCGCGCAGCCCAGCACATGATTGTAGGGCCCGATCCGCTCTATGGCGCGCAGCGCCCGCGGCCCGAAGCGCGAGCCCGGGCGGTTCGTTACCCCCAGATCCATCGGCACGCCGAGGAGCGCCACCTGCAAGTCCCCGAAATCCGGGTTGTCGTTGTCGATCTGCATGAGCGGGGCGGAGAGGAATGTCGGAATGCCCGAATAGGGCGCAAGGCGAGTGCCGCTCTTGTTGAAGATCTTCTCGGCCACCCTGCGGAACTCAGGATCGTGCAACTCACCGCCGTGGCTGTCGCCATACCTGGTTCGGAGTTCGGAAAGCTTGGTTTCATTCCAGGACATGACGGCCATCCTAACGGTTACGATGCTGCGATCAGGGTAGCAGGTCGGTCCTCGGCTGCAGCTCTGCGGCAGGGGCCGATGGCTTCTTCCACTGATTGAACGGCAAGCTCACTGGAAAATCAATTGATATTAATATACGGTTTCATGCGAATTTTTCTCACA
Organism: Rhizobium sp. NLR16a; assembly: GCF_017948245.1. NCBI lineage: Bacteria > Pseudomonadati > Pseudomonadota > Alphaproteobacteria > Hyphomicrobiales > Rhizobiaceae > Rhizobium > Rhizobium sp. NLR16a. Next base: position 2,782,934 of record NZ_CP072865.1, read on the forward strand.
GGTTGTCGCCATGACCAGCCGTCTTCCGCCCCTCAACCCGCTACGCGCCTTCGAGGCCACTGCCCGCCATGGATCGGTTTCCGCCGCGGGCCGCGAATTGAATGTCACGCACGGTGCGATCAGCCATCAGATACGCACATTGGAGGAGTCGCTTGGCGTGCGCCTGTTCGAGCGCGGCGGCAAATGGCTGAAGCTGACAAGTCAGGGCGCGTTGTTGATGCCGGTCGTCTCCAATGCATTTTCGGATATCGCTGCAGCGAAGGCGGCGATGACCCGGCCCGCGACCGGCGGCACGCTGCGAGTGACTTGTGTTGCGGCAGTGCTGTCACTCTGGCTGATTCCGCGGCTACAGGAGTTCACCGATCAGTACCCCGACATCCTGCTTGACTTGCGCGCCTCGAACGACCCGAACAATCTGAGCTCCCCGAATGTCGACCTGTGCATTCTTTACGGCGGCGGCAACTGGCCCAATTATTGGTCGCGCCTCTGGAGCCGGATGGAGCTCTTCCCTGTCGTCAGCCCAGCCCTCATGAACCGGCGCCCGCTACGCTCCCTGCGCGATTTGCGTGACCATATGCTCCTGCACGCTGATCGCGGCAATGAGTGGAACACCTGGCTCACCGCGGCCGGGGTTGCGATGCCGGCACGCCAACACATGATGAGCGACGCGCGCCTGTCGATCGAGGCTGCCATACACGGTCATGGCATTGCGCTCGGCGATAACATCACCACCGCGCACATGATCGCGCGTGGCGAGCTGATCGCGCCGTTCGACCTTACGGTTCCGGCCAACGACGCGGTCTATGTGGCCTGCCGAACCGAAGCTCACGCAACGCCAATCGTCCGCGTCTTCATCGACTGGTTCTACGCTTCGCTCGCCCGCAACTGAGCATGCCTTGGGGCTGAGCGCCAACTGTAACATCGCCACACCTTTTGCATACGACCGGGCCACAGCACCTGCCCGCTCCAAATATTGTCAAATGCCTGTTACCCCTCGCCGCCCAGGTTGCGGCGAAACCGGCAGGCATTATAGTCGGCCGCAAAATCTCGGAGGTGAGACATGCACGCTGCCCCTACCCCGCCGGTCACCCTCGTCATCTTCGGCGCCACCGGCGATCTGACGCGCCGGCTCCTGGTGCCGGCGATCATCAACCTGACGCGTCAGCGCCTCGTCGGCGAGGATCTCAATATCCTCGGCATCGGCATCGAAACGGGTGACGACGAATTCCTGCGCGGCCGGCTCGATGCCTTCCTCGAGCATCTGAACGGCGAGGAGCAGACGGTTAAGGACGAGGCCTGGGAGAGCCTGCGCCGGCGGATTTCCTATATGTCGGGCGATTTCACCAAGGAGGATGTTTTCCTCGAGATCGGCAAGCGGCTGGGGCCGAACGCCAATGCCGCCTTCTATCTGGCGGTGCCGCCATCCTTCTTCGGCACGATCATCGAGAAGCTTGGCGCTCATGGGCTGACCGATGAAAGCGAGGGCGTCTTCCGCCGCGTGGCCATCGAGAAGCCGTTCGGGACCGATCTCGCCTCTGCCCGGGCGCTCAATGCGCAGATCCTCGCGCAGATCGACGAAAGCCAAGTTTACCGGCTCGATCATTTCCTCGGCAAGGAGACGGTGCAGAACCTGATGACGGCGCGTTTCGCCAACATGATCATCGAGTCCCTATGGAACAGTCGCTATATCGACCATGTGCAGATCACCGCCGCCGAGATCGTCGATGTCGGCAGCCGCGGCAAATTCTACGATGCCACGGGGGCGCTGCGCGACATGGTGCCGAACCATCTGTTCCAGCTCTTGGCGATGATCGCCATGGAGCCGCCGAACAGCTTCGATGCCGAGGCGATCCGCAACGAGAAGAGCAAGGTGCTGAAGGCGCTGCGCATCTATACGCCCGAGGAGGCAAAGACGCATGGCGTGCGCGGCGCCTATGCGGCCGGCCCGCTCAACGGCGTCGAGCTTCCGGCCTATCGCGACAGCAAGGACGTCTCACCCGACAGCCGGACCGAGACTTTCGTGGCACTGAAGCTCTATGCCGATACCTGGAGGTGGGCGGGTGTGCCCTTCTACCTCAGAACCGGCAAGGCAATGACGGCGCGCGACACCGAGATCGTCATCACCTTCCAGCCGGTGCCCTTCGCGCAGTTTCGCGAGACCGAGGTCGATCGCCGCCTGCCGCCCAACCGGCTGGTGATCCAGGTGCAGCCGGACGAGGGCATGAGCATGGAAATCTCGATCAAATCGCCCGGGCTTTCCGTCGATACGACGCCAGTGTCGCTCGACTTCCGCTATGCCGACAAGTTCGATATCGGCAAGACCACCGGTTATGAATCGCTGCTCTACGATCTCTTCATCGGCGACCAGACGCTATTCCAGCGCGCCGACGGCATTGAAGCCGGCTGGGCGGCGGTGCAGCCTTTCCTCGACGTCTGGAGCAAGGACCCGAGCACGCCCGAAGCTTACGCGCCGGGTAGCATGGGACCGGCCTGCGCCGACGCGCTCATCGAGCGCGACGGACGCAAATGGCATGAACTCGGCGTCATCCTGCACCGCGACGGCAAGAACAGCAAATAGAGCCTGCCTGGATCATTGACCTTGGCTGCAGGCGGGGCTGACGGAGGCGCCGCTATTGCCACCTTGCGTGGCAAGCGCTCCGCGGGCCTTGCGGGGCGGACAGCGCGCCCAGTCGACGCGACCGCTCGGAGCGCCGTTATCGACACTGCCGGTTTCGATCGAGTCGAGCGGGATGACCAGCCCGGTCTGCGGCTCGGCGCCCGGCGCGGTGCCGAGCGGCGGCGTGCCGTCAAAGCGGCCGCTGGCATCCATGCCCATGTTCGATTGGGCAAGAACCGGGCCGGAGAGGCTGAGGAGAGCGATCGACGTTGCTGCAATGAACCTGCGCATGATGCTGTTCCTTCTGATGTCGGCAATGCGGCAGAAACAGCCATTCTACGCCCCTTGTTCCCTATCGGGCAGGCCCGGGCGATCAAAGTTTGGCGAGCAGATTAAAAACCTCCCCAAGCCTCAATCACGCCAGGGCGACAGCACCCTCTCGAGGCCTGTCGGATAGAGATCGAGGCCGGCATCACGCAGCATGTCGCGGCCGAACCAGCGTGCCGTCGCCGCCGTCTCGTCCAGCTCGGAATAGCGGATTTCGTCACGATCGTAGAGGGCATTGTCGGCCAACTCGATATCGGCGGCGAAGATGAATTCGTGGCCGATTGCGCCATGGTGTTCGAAGATGTTTTCGAGAAGATGCCAGGGGCCGACGATGCGGATATCCGTCTCGAGCTCCTCCCGGATTTCGCGGTGCAGGGCTTGTTCGCGTGTCTCGCCGAATTCGATCGAGCCGCCGAGCGGGCGAACGCCCTTGATGCGGCCGCTGTCATCTTCCACTTCTGCAGCGAGCAACCGGTTCTCTCGCCAGGCAAGGCCGATCACTTTCACCCTGATCTGCTGCGGCGGGCGCCAGACGGTCATGCGGCTCTCCTTCGGGCGCGGACGAATAGAAAAGCCTCGCAGCGAATACGGCGAGGCTCCTATGTTCGGCCATCGCTCAGACGAACTGGCTGAGCCCCGGAACGGAAGCGACGACTTCGTCGACGACCTCTTCGCCGGCATATTGCTTGGCAATCGCGATGGTTTCCTTGGCGAGCGAGGTGATCTCGCCCATGCCGAGGCCCTCGCCCATCAGCTGCTGACCGAGACCCATGATGCCGCCGCCGCCGAGCGAGCTCATCAACCCTCCAAGCAGGCCGCCGCCGCTGGCGCCTGCGCCATTGAACTGGGCGACGAGATCGGCCCCGCCAGGAATCGCCTCGATCATCCGCGCCACCGGACCGTCGGCGGCCTCGCGCTGCAGGAAGCCGAGCATCATGCCGAGCGCCTTCTCCGCCTGCTCGGGGGAAATACCCACGCGATCGGCGATTTCAGTCACAATTTCGTTCATCGTCAGCCTCCTGTTATTTTTTGACGTTAACGTCAACGTTATTCGAGAATCGATTGCAACTCAAGCCAGCGGTTTCGCTTCCCATGCAAACAGTTGTCCGCATCTGCCTGCCTGCTTATAACAGGGAAACGATGGTTCGATGAAGGCCGCGGACGCCGGACCTTCTCGACAAATGGCGGCAGCGCCGAAGGGAGCATTTGGGGATGATCGAGGACGGCAAGATTTTCATCGGCGCAAGCCGCAATCCCGACGACAGCATCAACAAGCCGGAATATCTTGACCTGAAATTCGGCAACCGCCACGGCCTCGTCACCGGCGCCACCGGCACCGGCAAGACGGTGACGCTGCAGGTGCTGGCGGAAGGCTTCTCCCGGGCCGGCGTGCCGGTCTTTGCGGCCGATATCAAGGGCGATCTTTCCGGCATCGGCGCCAGGGGAGAGCCGAAGGATTTCCTCACCAAGCGTGCCGAACAGATCGGTTTTGCCGATTATGAATTCGACCAGTTTCCGGTGATTTTCTGGGATCTGTTCGGGCTGAAGGGCCACCGGGTGCGCACCACCGTCGCCGAGATGGGCCCGCTGCTGCTCGCCCGGCTGATGGATGCCAGCGAGCCGCAGGAAGGCGTCATCAACATCGCCTTCAAGATCGCCGACCAGGCCGGGCTGCCGCTGCTCGATCTCAAGGATTTCACCTCACTGCTCAACTATATGGGCGAGAACGCCAGCGAGCTTTCCAGCCAGTACGGCCTGATCTCCAAAGCCTCGGTCGGCTCGATCCAGCGGGCGCTGCTGGTGCTCGAACAGCAGGGCGCGGAGCACTTCTTCGGCGAGCCGGCACTGAAGATTTCCGACATCATGCGCACCAGCAACAATGGCTACGGCCAGATCTCGGTGCTTGCCGCCGACAGACTGATGATGAATCCGCGGCTCTACGCCACCTTCCTGCTCTGGCTGCTGTCGGAGCTCTTCGAGGAACTGCCGGAGGTCGGCGATCCGGAAAAGCCGAGGCTCGTCTTCTTCTTCGACGAAGCGCATCTGCTCTTCAACGACGCGCCGAAGGTTCTCGTCGAACGCGTCGAGCAGGTGGTGCGGCTGATCCGCTCCAAAGGCGTCGGCGTCTATTTCGTGACGCAGAACCCGCTCGACGTGCCGGAAACAGTACTTGCCCAGCTCGGCAACCGCGTCCAGCATGCGCTGCGCGCCTATTCGCCGCGTGAGCAGAAGGCGGTGAAGACGGCCGCCGACACCTTCCGCCCGAACCCGGCCTTCGATTGCGCCACCGTCATCACCACTCTCGGCACCGGCGAGGCGCTGGTCTCGACACTGGAGGCCAAAGGCGCGCCGTCCATCGTCGAGCGGACGCTGATCCGCCCCCCGTCGGGCCGCGTCGGCCCACTGAGCGATGGCGAACGCCAGCAGGTCATGGACAAGAGCCCGGTTCTCGGCGTCTATGACGAGGACGTGGACCGGGAATCCGCCTTCGAAATGCTGACGGCGCGCGCCAAAAAGGCGGCGGAAGCCGAGGCCGCCAAGCGAGCGCAGGAAGAAGCGGCAGAGCAGCCGGGCACGACTTCCGGCTGGAGCCTGCCGGGCTTCGGCGATGACGACAACCGCCAGGGCCGCGGCCAATCGCGCGGCAGGTCTTCCGGCTACCAGCGCGAAACGGTGGTGGAAGCGGCAATGAAGAGCGTCGCCCGCACGGTCGCCACCCAGGTCGGCCGGGCATTGGTGCGGGGGATCCTAGGGAGCTTGAAGCGGTAGGCGTTTTGCGCGGCGGCGCGCTTGAGCCCCTCATCCGCCTGCCGACACCGACTGGGTCGAGCCACTGGTCTCGACCCGTCCTTCGGAAGCCGCAAACGGGGCGAAGGGACCATACCGCGACCTATCCATTCCCCACCAGTCTCTCGCAGGGCACGTCCCCTCTCCCCGTCAGAAACGGGAGAGGGTGAGGGGCATCGGCACGGTTTGCCGGAAAGAATGCAGAATCGCCGCTTTACCTTGAACCTTCGGCCTTTCTTTCCTAAATTGCCCGGCATCGACCATTTCAACAGGATGTGTGCCGCAATGGATCTCAACCCGATCGCAATGCCAGTTCGCCTTGCCAACGGGGAAATCCATATCCATGCCTGCCTCCATCACTCTCTCGCAAATCTCCTGGGCCACGCCTGACGGGCGGCCGCTTTTTTCCGATCTCGACCTCAGTTTCGGCAGGGACCGCAGCGGTCTCGTCGGACGCAACGGCGTCGGCAAAACGATGCTGCTGAAGCTCGTCTCCGGTCAGATCCAACCTCAGTCGGGGACGGTTTCAGTCAGTGGCAGTCTCGGCGTGCTGCGCCAGAGCGTCCAGGTCACGCCTAGCGAAACCATTGCCGATCTCTTCGGCGCGGCCGGGGCGCTCCCGCTTCTTCGGCGTGCCGAAGCCGGCGCGGCAACGGCCGACGAGCTTGCTTCGGCGGACTGGACGCTGGAGGCGCGGATCGCCGCCGCGCTCAACCGGACGGGGCTCGACGCGGAGCCGCAGACGCCGCTTGCCGTACTCTCTGGCGGGCAGCGCACACGCGCCGCTCTTGCCGCGCTTATCTTCAGCGAGCCGGACTTCCTGCTGCTCGACGAGCCGACAAACAATCTCGACCGCGAAGGCCGCGACGCGGTGATCACGCTGATTTCAGGCTGGCGGGCCGGCGCGGTCATCGTCAGCCATGATCGGGAATTGCTCGATAGCGTCGATCAGATTGTCGAGCTGACCTCGCTCGGCGCGACACGCTACGGCGGCAACTGGAGCCATTATCGCGAGCGCAAGGCGCTTGAGCTGGCCGCCGCCCGGCATGATCTTGCCGATGCCGAAAGACGCATGACGGAGGTGGCCAGGAAGGCACAGGCGAACGTCGAGCGTCAGGCACAGAGAGACAGCGCCGGGCGGAAGATGGCCGCCAAGGGCGGCATCCCGCGCATCATGCTCGGCGGCATGAAGGAGCGGAGCGAAACCACCGGCGGCGACAATGCCCGTCTTGCCGAACGACGGCGCGCCCAGGCCCTTGAAGAGGCCAAGGCGGCGCGCGAGAAGATCGAGATCCTCCAGCCGCTGCAGGTTAGCTTGCCGCCGACGGGGCTGCCGGCCAGCAAGATCGTGCTGAAGATCGACGGCGTGACGGCAGGTTACCGGCCTGATCAACCCATCATCGACGATCTCTCCTTCGACGTGACCGGACCGGAACGTATCGCCGTCACCGGGCCGAACGGCTCGGGCAAGACGACGCTGCTCGCGCTCATCACCGGCGAGCTGAATGCCTGGGCCGGCACGGTTGCGGTGATGACCGGTTTCGCGATGCTCGACCAGAAGATCGGCCTTCTCGATCCATCGGCCTCGATCCGCGACAATTTTCGCCGGATCAATCCGCAAGCCGATGAAAACACCTGCCGGGCCGCGCTCGCCCGCTTCATGTTCAGAGCGGATGCGGCATTGCAGACGGTTTCGACCCTCAGCGGCGGCCAATTGCTGCGGGCCGGTCTTGCCTGCACGCTCGGCGCCGCACCGCCGCCGCTGCTGATCCTGGACGAGCCGACCAACCATCTCGATATCGACTCGATATCTGCCGTCGAGGCGGGGCTCAGCGCCTATGACGGGGCGCTGATCGTCGTCAGCCACGACGAGACGTTTCTCGAAACCATCGGCATAACGCGGCGGCTGGAGTTGCCGGGCCCGCGATGCGGGTAGGTGATTTAAGCGGGCAGCAGTGCTCTCCGCCAGCGGCACCTTCCATTCCCTACCCCCGCTTATTGAGAGCGCGGCCTCCTCCAACCTCCCTTGCCTCCTTTTGTCGGCAATGGTATTTCCATCCTGCAACCCTTTCGAGAAAGGAGGATCACGCTATGCAGTATTATTTCCGGCATCATCGCCAGCGTGGTCCAGTCAACGCCCTGCAAATGCGTTTGCAGGGCTGACCAGAGACGCTTTCACTCTCTTCCTGGTCTGCCCTTCGTGGCCGATGCGCCGCCGTCGGATGACTGCGCGCATTCCTCTCATTCCCGGGCCCGCAAGACGCAATCCGTGATGGCCTGACGCCACCGATTGCGCCTGCCCCCGGTCAGGACCAGAGAACGAACATGACCCTCATCAATATCCGCAATCTCGGCGTGACGCTCGCCAATCGGCTATTTTCCAACCTCAATCTCGTCGTCAATGCAGGCGACCGCATCGGTCTCGTCGCCGCCAACGGCCGCGGGAAATCCACCCTGCTTGCCTGCATCAACGGCGCGTTGGAGCCGAGCGCGGGCGAGATCACCAAGGCGCGCGGGCTGACGATCGGCCATGTCGCGCAGAATGCGCCGACCGCCCTTTTCGACACGCCGTTCCATGATGCGGTGCTGCAGGCGCTGCCGGCCGATCAGGCCGAAAGCGAGAGCTGGCGCGTCGATGTCGTGCTGGAATCGCTGGAGGTGCCGGAAGTCATGCGCAGCCGGCCGCTGAAGCAATTGAGCGGCGGCTGGCAGCGGCTGGCGATGCTTGCGCGCAGCTGGGTCAGCGAGCCCGACGTGCTGCTGCTCGACGAACCGACCAACCATCTCGACCTCGAAAAGATCGCGCAGCTGGAAAGCTGGCTGAATGCGCTGCCGCGCGAGGTGCCAGTCATCCTCTCCAGCCACGACCGCGCCTTTCTCGATGCGACGACGAACAGGACGCTGTTCCTGCGGCCGGAGCAATCGCCGGTCTTCGCGCTCCCCTATAGCAGAGCACGCGCCGCCCTCGACAAGATCGACGCTTCCGAGGCGCGGCGTTACGAGCGCGACATGAAGGCGGCCGAGCAATTACGCAAGCAGGCGGCCAAGCTCAACAATATTGGCATCAATTCCGGCAGCGACCTGCTGGTCGTCAAGACGAAGCAGCTGAAGCAGCGGGCGGAGAAGCTGGAGGACGCGGCAAAACCGGCCCATCTCGAGCGCTCGGCCGGCGCCATCCGGCTTTCCAACCGCGGCACGCATGCCAAGGTGCTGATGACGTTGGACGACGCGGCGGTGACGACGCCGGACGGGACGCTGCTGTTCAAGACCGGCCGCCAATTCATCTGCCAGGGAGACCGCATCGTGCTCCTCGGCCTCAACGGCGCCGGCAAATCACGGCTGGTGTCGATGCTGAAACAAGCGATCGACAGACCCGAGGCCGGGCAGAATGGAATCAAGGCGACGCCGTCGCTGGTTCTCGGCTATGGCGATCAGGCGCTGGCCGATCTTGCCAACAAGGATACGCCGATCGGCACGATCATCCGCCGCTTCGATGTCGGCGACCAGCGGGCGCGGGCACTGCTCGCCGGAGCCGGCATGACGATCGACATGCAGTCAAAGCCGATCGGCCAGCTTTCCGGCGGCCAGAAGGCGCGGCTCGGCATGCTGGTGCTCAGGCTGACGGAGCCGAATTTCTATCTGCTCGACGAGCCCACCAACCATCTCGATATCGAGGGACAGGAAGCGCTGGAAAACGAGCTGATGGCGCATGAAGCGAGTTGTCTGCTGGTCTCGCACGACCGCAGCTTCGTGCGGGCGGTTGGAAACCGCTTCTGGTTGATCGAGAAGAAGCGGCTGGTGGAGGTGGAGAGCCCGGAGGGTTTTTTTGCTTCTGTGGCAGTGTGACAAGCTTTTGAGGTCTGGCGTCCGTAGCCCAAAGCGTTTCAGGCGCAAGCCCCTCAGCCTAGCCTCTCTCCGTTCTGACGGGGAGAGGGGACGTGCCATAAGAGAGGTCGCGTGAAACGGAGAGCTTGCGGCATGTCCCTTCTCCCCGTCAGAACGGGGAGAAGGTGGCGGCAGCCGGATGAGGGGCACGCCGTCCGGCACAGCAGCTACCGCTTCGGCGCCACCAGGCAGAAGAAGGCGCCTTGGGGATCGGTGGCCTGGATGATCCAGCTGCCGCCGGGGACTTCCATCGGGCCGTTGACGACCTTGCCGCCGCCCGATGTGACGCGTTCGATCGCCGCGTCGATGGCGGGAACGATGAAATAGTAGCTCCAGCAGGGCATGGGCACGCTGTCGGGCTTGGTCATCATCCCACCGATCTGCCTGCCATCATGCGAGAAGAGGTAGTAGACGCCCATTGGCCCCATATCCATCTCGCTGTCCTTCGTCCAGCCGAACAGATTGGAATAGAAGGCCAGCGCGTCTTTGCCGTTGCCGGCGTAGAGCTCGTGCCAGCCGATGTTGCCGGGTGCGTCGGGGGCGAGTTCCGGCCACTCCTGTTCCATCGGCGCCGGCGTCATGATGCAAATGACGGCGCCATGCGGGTCGGCGACGACGGCGAAACGGCCTACGCTCGGGATGTCCTGGGGCGGCCGGCGCACCGCCCCGCCATTGGCGGCGAAATCCCTTGCCGTCTGGTCGACATCGTCGACGCCGACATAACCCGTCCAGTTCGGCGGGATGCCCTGACCTTCAAGCTCGGCCGGAAACTCCATCAGGCCGGCGACGCCGATGCCGTTCGCCTCGAAGATCGTATAGGTCGGCATGCCCTCCACCTGCATGTCCGAGGTGGTCCAGCCGACGACGGAACTGTAGAATTTCGCGGCGGCTGCGGTGTCTGATGTCATCAGCTCACACCAGATGAACTTTCCATGCGTCTTGGACATCACGTTCTCCCTCTTGTGACGCCACCCTTTCGCTGGGGGCGCCGTGATTGTCAGATTCTGCGGATGTAATGTGCTTCCATGAACTGCTTCCACGAACCGTCCTCCTGCTTGGCGCTGGAGGTGAAAGTGCGGTGATTGTCGTCGATGAAGGTGATCCGCTCGCGGTAATCGGCAAGGCCATCGCCGCTGAAGTCTGGTCCTGTCGTATAGAGGTCGAGAACATTGCCGGAGGCGTCGACCTCGCCCTCATAGACCCACATATAGTCCATCATGCTGCCGATCCAGCTGCCGACATATCTGCCCTTCTCGGCGTTGTAGCCGAGCGTCAGGATCGTGGTGGCCCGCTTGCCATTCGGCATGAGGCCGGTTCCTTCGGCGACGAACCAGATGCCGTGCAGCGAACGCACGGTCTCCGTCCAGTCGTTGCCGTCGGACATCTCGGGTGCGGTGACGCTCCAGTCGCCGACCAGTCTTTCCAAAAAAGAATGCTCCTTCAGCACTTCGGCCGTTTTCATCATCGCTTCTCCCTTCGGGTGACGATATTCCAAATGTTTGATGGCTCAGTGACAGCAGGACGAGGTCTTCGGAGCATCCTCATATTCGTCGTGGCGGCGCACGAAATTCATCGTGCTTTCCTCGTTGCGGCCCTTCGGCGCGCGGTCGAGGATCATCAGGGTGCCGATCAGTTCTTCCGGCCCGCGGGCATAGCTCGAATAGGTATGAAAGACCTCGCCCTTGTCGTTGCGGTAGAAGGCGCTGAGGCCGGGCAGCTCGTCATGAGCCTCAGCCGGCTCGATAGCAGTGAAATTGTAGAAGACTTTGTCTTTGGCAAGGTCCTCCGGACTGAAAGAGACGTGATAATCGAAATTGAAATCGCTGCCGAAGGATGAGACCCAGGGGAATTTCCAGCCCATGCGCTTTTTATAGGCGGCGATCTTCTCGAGCGGGGCACGGGAAACAGCGACCCAGGTGACGTCGTGATGGTTGAGATGCGGCAGAGCGCCATCGACGTGATCCGACAGGAAGGAGCAGCCGGGGCAGCCGGCCTGCCAGCCGGGACCGAGCATGAAATGATAGATCAAAAGCTGGCTGCGGCCATCGAAGAGATCGGCGAGCGACTTCTTTCCCTCGGGTGTTTCGAAGACGTAATCCTTGTCAACCTTCACCCAGGGAAGTGCCATGCGGGCGGCGTTGATGCTGTCGCGCAGCTTCGTCGCCTCCTTCTCCTTCAGCAGCAGGGCGCGGCGGGCCTCCAGCCATTCCTCGCGGGAAACTACTTCGTTCTGCATGAACTGCGCCCTCCTCCGGCGCCCGCCGGTGAAGCCGGCTCATCTCCTTCTCCTTGACTAATTGCATTGATATCAATAGAAATTGAGCATGTCAAATTCGATCGAGATCCCGTTTTCGACGACGCTGCTGGTGCGCGACACCTGCCTCTGCCTGCATGTGCAGCGGGCGGCACGCGCGCTTGCCCGGTTGTTCGATGATGCGTTGCGGCCGGCCGGTCTCACCAACGGGCAGTTTTCCCTGATGATGTCGCTGAACCGGCCGGAACCGCCCCCGATGGGGCCGGTCGCCGCCCTGCTCGCCATGGACCAGACGACGCTGACGGCGGCGCTGAAGCCCTTACAGCGCAGGGGCTGGGTGACGGTGGCGGAGAACCCGAAGGACAGGCGCGGCCGGCTGCTCAGCCTTACTGCGGAAGGCAAGGCGGTGCTGGCAACGGCGTTGCCGATCTGGGAAAGCACGCATGCGGCCCTCGACGACGGATTGCCGGGCGGCGGCGTTGGGCGGCTGCGGCAGGATCTGCAGGCGCTGTCCGGGGCGACGGTGGAAGCGCCGAAACCGGCTGAGGGGTCGCGCCGGCCGCGTCAAAGTGGACGGGCGACGGGCGATTAGAGTGACCTGCCCCTCATCCCGGCTGCCGGCACCTTCTCCCCGTTGTGACGGCGAGAAGGGATATGCCGCAAGCTCTCCGTTCCACGCCGATCTTCGCAGGGCACTCCCCTCTCCCCGTCAGAATGGGGAGAGGGTTGCAGTGAGGGGCAAATCGCAGGTCGCTGCGATCAGGCGACGGTGACCGGTACTTCGGTCGAGGTGCGCATGGCGTGGCTGTAGGGGCAGACGATGTGGGCCGCGGCGGCGAGCTTTTCGGCGGTCTCGCGGTCGAGGCCCGGGATATTGACCGTCAGGGCCACTTCGATGCCGAAGCCGGTGCCGTCTTCGCGCGGGCCGATGCCGACCTTGGCGGAGACGGTCGTGTCCTCGGGAATCTTGACCTTCTGCTGGCCTGCAACAAATTTCAAGGCACCGAGGAAGCAGGCGGAATAGCCGGCAGCAAAGAGCTGTTCGGGATTGGTGCCGGTCGCGCCGTCGCCGCCGAGTTCCTTTGGAACGGTCAGCGTCACGTCCAGAACGCCGTTTTCGGATACGGCGCGGCCGGCGCGGCCGCCGGTGGCAGAGGCTTTGGTCGTATAGAGAATAGGCATGACGATCTCCTTTGGTTGGCCCTTCGATCGGGTTGGAGTTTTACTATAGCACAATTAAATTGTACGCAAGTGAATTTTGCAAATTGCATTTCGCAAGTGGAAAGAGGACAATCGCAGCCTCGGGGATGACGGATATGAAAGCGCAAACGGCAAAGACCATGGAGATACCTGAGGAGGAGAAGCGGCTGGAAAAGCAGCTGTGCTTTGCGGTTTACGCGACGGCGCATGCTTTTACCCGCGCCTATAAACCGATCCTGGACAGGGTCGGCCTCACCTATCCGCAATATCTGGTGATGCTGGTGCTGTGGGAACGCAGCGCCCTACCGGTGAAGACGATCGGCGAGCAGTTGGACCTCGATTCCGGCACGCTGTCGCCGCTGTTGAAACGGCTGGAACAGAGCGGGCTGATCAAGCGCATCCGCGATCTGCGCGACGAGCGGCAGGTGATCGTGTCGCTGACGCTGAAGGGCGAAGCGATGAAGGGAGAGGTCGATACGATCATGACGGCGATCGGGAAAGCCGCCGGCTGCACGATCGAGGAAATGGCCGAGATGCGCGACATGCTGCATCGGCTGCGGGCCAATCTCGGCCGGGCCGGCGACGGCTGAAAGCCCCTGCCCCGCGCCGGTGTGACGTCTGCGGCGGGATCAGGACCGCCGGGTGGCGGTCTTCGCCGTCGAGCGGCGCTTTTTTGCAGGCGCAGGTGCGGCATCCGCGTCTTCGGCGGCCTGCTGCAGACGAAGCGCCCTCAGCTTCTCCGTCTTCTTGTCACGGGCCGATGCCTCGGCCGCAATAATGGCGCGCGCCGTGTGATCGGTCGCTTCGGCCTTGTCGCGAGACGAAAGCTTGGCGGGATTGAAGAATTCTCCCTTGGTGGCGGTCATGTGCCCCCTTTCTCAGGTGATGGCGGCGTTTGATCCTTGCATTTCGGATGCCAACATCATTTTACGGCCGGGACGTAATTCCACAAAGCCGAGATGTGGCGACCGGCCCGTAACACCAGGGCCGGCATGCCACGGCCGGATCAGCGAGCGCGGACAGCCTTCTTCGGCGCCGGCAGCAGGCCCTCGCGCTGCAGCTTCTTGCGGGCAAGCTTGCGCTGGCGGCGAACGGCCTCCCCCTTTTCGCGGGCACGCTTCTCCGACGGCTTCTCATAAGCGCTGCGCGCTTTCATTTCCCGAAAAAGCCCTTCACGCTGCATCTTTTTCTTAAGCACGCGCAACGCCTGATCGACATTGTTATCCCTAACGAGTACCTGCAAACGAATATCCTTCCTGTCGGCGGCGAGGCCGCTGTCATATGATAAAAAATGGCGGGCTACTTGCCCATGCGGATTCCCGAAAATTTCAGCCACGGCTCGGCGTCATCGGCTTTGGCAGCCGCCTCAAGTGACGCCGCCCGTGGCGATTCCCCGATGTCGATATCGTCATCGGTAATGCGGCGCTCGAAATTCTCGCCGGTGAACTGGACGCGATATTGCACGTGCCCGTGATCGTTGGGCAGGATGCTGGCGAT